>OY970185.1:0-3116973 GCA_963708015.1 uncultured Chloroflexia bacterium | reverse complement strand
GTCGGCCCGGACGAGCAGGACCGTGGTCGCGAACTGGCCGCCCGGCCAGAGGTCGGCCTCGTTGACGAGCACCGTGCCGTGGCCTTCGAGGATCAGCCGGCTGGCCCACGGCTCGGGTTCCCAGGCACCGTCGATCGCGCCCGTTTCGAAGGCCTGGAGCGTCTGGGCATTGTCCTGGGGCACGATCGACACGTCGCCGCCGCCCTGCAGGTCGGTCTTGAGGCCCTCGCCCAGCAGCCAGGTCCGGAGGGCGACGTCCTGGGTGTTGCCGAGCTGGGGCGTGGCCAGCTTCTTGCCCCTGAGGTCCGCCGCCGAGGTGATCCCCGGCTTGACCACGAGCAGGGCGCCGGCGGACGTGGCCCCGGAGATGATCTTGACCGCCCCGCTCGACTTCGACCAGGCATTGATCGCCGGGCTGGGGCCGATGAACGTGGCGTCGATAGCGTTCGAGAGGAGCGCCTCGGAGGCCGACGAACCGGCGTTGAACGTCGACGTCTTGAAGGTCACGTTCGGCCCGAGCGCCTGGCTGAAGATGCCTGCCTGGACACCGACGATCGCGGTGGCATGGGTGATATTCGGGAAGAAGCCGAGCCGGAGAGTCACAGGCGGACCCTGGTACTGGCTGGTGAGCCCGGAAGCCCCGGCCCGGGCCGAGCTCGGCGCCCCGCTCGGGTTCGAACCGCCGCTGGCAGGTGCCGACGTTGCGCTGGAGGCGCAGGCGGCGACGGCCAGGGCCAACGCGGCTCCGATCGAGGCACCGCGAATCAAGGCGGGGCTACGGTGGGACATCAATCGCTCCTGGAATCTGCGGGACGACGTGGACGTCGGCACCAGAAGTGTAAGTCCTACTAATCCACTAGGACTAGTGGGGTTCGCTCAAGAGGACGGAGGTTGTGGTGCGTCGGCGCCCCGGACCGGGTTAGTGGCGGACCTCCTCCGGGGTCTCGTACCAGCGGACCCGCTCGCCGACCCTCGCCCGACTGCGCCAGCCGAGGGACTTCGGAGCCCGGTCGATCGCGTCGCGCAGGTCGGCCACCTGGGCGGCGACATCGAATCCTGTGCCCGCCAGCGGCTCGGCCGCCCACAGCTCGGCCACGCTGACGAGGTTGCGCTCGACCGTGTGACAGAACCCCCAGTCGGAGCCCAGTACATCGGTGATCCGCTCCAGGTCGATCGCGGCAGGATCCGGATCTCCGGGCGAGCCCTTCCTGCGTAAGGGATGGTCGGCGAGCAGGCACAGGGCGTCGCCAAGGTCCTTGTGGTTGATCTCCCAGACCTGGAGCTTGGTGAGGAGCAGGTCGGCGATGCTGATCGTCAGGCCCGGCCCGGCCAGCCGGCCGCGCAGGTCGAGCTTGTGGGACATCGCCAGCTCGTCGACGACGACATCGACCGACCAGCGTCCGGCCGGCTCCTGGAAGTACAGCCGAGTGGCACCGTGGAGGGCGTTGAAGAACTGGTCGGGCAAGTAGCCGTTCTCGACGAAGAACGTCTTAAGCCCGACAGCTCCCTTGGCCGCGACGACGAAGTCGAGGTCCGCGTACGAGCGGGCGAACGGCCCCGAGCGGACGCTCGGGCTCGTCAGCCAGATCGCCAGTCCGCCCATCAGCCGGGCCGGAATCCCGGCGACACCGATGAGACCGCCCAGTCGGGCGGCCTCATCACGAATATCTTCGGCCGTCACGCCGCCCAGTCCGGTCATCGCGTGGCAACCGTAGCAAAGAAGGACGGCCGGCGAGCACGCACCGGCCGTCCTGTGGTCCCATCCGGACCGCCTCGATCACTCAGGCGGCAACTCCTTGTACACGAAGTCGATATCGATGCCCTGGCCCTTCCGCACGAAACGGGGCACGTAGTAAAGGGCCAGGCCAAGAATGATCATCACGGCGAAGAAGGCCGGGATCCACCAGGCGTTGGTCGGATCGCCGCCCATGACCAGGGCCGGGTACTGCGTCCCGATGATGACGATCGCGACGAAGAACACGATCGAGAAGACTCCGGTGATGTACAGCACGGGGATGCCCAGGAACTTGACGTTGGCCGGCGATGCCTTGTACAGGTCCGGCCGGCGGGTCGGGAAGGCGAGGGCCGCGGCCGCAACAATGATCACGGCCAGCGCTCCTGCCAGGACGATGAACCCGAGCAGGATCTGGAACGTGTTGCCGAACACGCTCCAGATGACGAACACGGCAATGATCGCGTTTGCCAGCAGGATCGCCGGGATCGGCGAATGGAACCGTTCATTGACCTCGGACAGCTTCTCCGGCATCAGCCGGTCGAACGACCAGGCGAAGAACGAGCGGATCGGCATATACGTGTTCGCGATCATCGACGGCAGGCTCCAGAACATGAACGTGCCGACGATGATGAAGGTCAGGATCGGCGTGTTGAACACGATTGAGGCCAGGAACGGATAGAACGCGCCGGTAGGGATTGCGTACGCGGCGTTCGGCGTGAAGTTCACGGCGTACACGAAGTTGTAGCTGGCGATCCGGAACAGGACGAGCGCGCCGATGATCAGCAGCAGGCCGTCCCAGAACAGGGCGCCGAACATGATCGACAGCTGCCGGCCACGGTTCGATGCGCTCTTCAGCTCACCCGACATGTAGACCGACCAGAAGTTCCACATCATGAACCCTTCGATGGCGAAAAGGGTCGGCAGGGTGGCGCTGAGGTTGCCCAGGTCGGGCGCGACGCTCTGGGCATTCGCTCCGGCGATGACGGCGTTGACGTCTCCGCCGCCGAACTGGGCATTGATCGTATTGAAGTGGTTGAAGAAGTCGGTCTGGCTGCCGACAAACAGGGCGAGGAACGCGACCAGGGTGCCGAACATGGCAATGATGAAGAAGCCGTTCTGCCAGCGGAATGTCGTCTTCGAGCCCCGGATCAGGATCACGGTCTGGAGCAGGACGATCGCCAGCGAGGCGACCAGGATCCATAGGTTGTTCGTCTCGAACGCGGTTCCCCAATCCTGGAGGGTCGAGTTGTTGGCCAGGATTCCGAGCGAAGCGAAGACTGGTCCGAGAGCCAGGACCGAGAAGAACTTGGCGAAGAACGCCGCACCGGCCAGTGCACCGAAGACCATCGCTACGTTCGAGATCAGGCCGAGCGGCGGAGTCAGGATCCGGCTGACCCAGACATAGTCGCCGCCGACCCGGGGCATGCTCGAGGCCATCAAGGCGAACATGATCAGGATCGGGATGTTCAGGAAGATCGTGAGCAGCAGGACCCCAGCGACGTCGGCGCCGGGAAAGGCGACCAGGGTGAAGAAGATCGAGTAGGCGATCGTCGAGCCCACCGGCGCCGAGATTGCGGCGTTGAACACGGTCGCGTCGAAAGCCGAGGCCTCCCGCACCAAGCCAGTGCTGTTTCGTACAAACAGCCTGCTTACACCCGTCACGGCCACCCTCCGGTTGGCTACTGGAACTGCCTTGACAGCCCGTTTCGCGGATGCAACAGTTGAACACGATCGAACACACGATGTCAATGCTCTTGTCACGACGAAACGACAAAGTTGTTGACTTCGAACATGTCGAGCAAAACGAACCCAGCCACCAGAGGAACTCCGCGTGCTGAACAGCCCGACCGGTTCTCTCCTGCGCGACCGGTTCGGCACCGACAAGCCGATCATCGCGATGTGCCACCTGCCCGCCCTGCCCGGCCGGCCCCGCCATGATCCGGACGCCGGGATCGGCCGGATCGTCGACAGCCTGGCCCAGGACCTGCCGATCCTCCACGAGGCCGGGGTCGACGGGCTCCTGTTCTGCAACGAGGCCGACCTGCCCTACGAGCTTCGGGTCGGCCCCGAGATCCCGGCCGCGATGGCCGCCGTGATCGGGCAGCTCCGATCCGGGATCCGGCTCCCGTTCGGGGTGAACATCGTGTGGGATCCGCGAGCCAGCCTGGCCGTCGCCCGGGCGACCGGGGCGACCTTCGTCCGGGAGGTGTTCACCGGGGTGTACGAGAGCGACCTCGGGATCATGCAGCCCGACTTCGGCGCGATCGCCGCCTATCGGACGATGATCGGGGCCCAGGACGTCGCCCTGTTCGGCAACATCACCCCCGAATTCGCCAGCAGCCTGGGCACGCGGACGATCGCCGAGCGGGCCCACAGCGCTGCCTTCCTGGGGGTGGAGGTCATCCTGATCAGCGGCCAGATCACCGGGATGTCGATCAACCTGGCTGACGTCGCGGCCGTCAAGGCGGCCGTTCCCGAGACACCGGTCCTGGCCAACACGGGCGTCCGGGCAGAGACCGTGGCCGAGATCCTGGCCGTCGCCGATGGCGCCCTGGTCGGGACGAGCCTCAAGCGCGACGGCGTCACCTGGAACCCGGTCGATCGGGATCGGGCGCTGCGCTTCATGGACGCGGTCCGAGCGAGCCGCGATCGCGTCCAGGTGGCCTGACCCTTGGCCAAGACCAGGCTCTACTTCGTCAGCGACCTGCACGGCTCGAGCAAGTGCTTCCGGAAGTTCATCAATGCCGGGCCGATCTACAACGCCGACGTGATGATCCTGGGCGGTGACATCGCCGGCAAGGCGATCCAGTCGATCGTCCGCGGCCCGAACGGGACCTGGACCTGCTCCTTCGTGGGCACTGACTACACGATCACGACGGACGACGAGCTGGCCGAGCTCGAGAAGCTCATCTCCGATCACGGCTACTACCCATATCGGGCGGACCCGGGCGAGCTCGAGGCCCGTGAGGCGGATGGCACGCTCGATGCCCTGTTCCTGGGCCTGATGACCGAGCGCCTGAGCGGCTGGTTGAACCTCGCCGACGAGCGCCTCCGGCCCTCGGGCCGGCCGCTCTACTTCATGCTCGGCAACGACGATCCGGTCGAGCTGGCCAGCCTCCTCAACGCGGCCCCGTGGGGCACCCACGACGAGGGCAAGGTGGTGTGGCTGGACGACGAGCACGAAATGATCTCGTGGGGCTTCTCGAACATCACCCCCTGGCACAGCCATCGCGAGCAGACCGAGGATCAGCTGACGACCGCGATGAACGAGATGGCCGGCCGGTTGAGCCGCCCCGAGCGGGCCGTCCTGAACGTCCACGTGCCGCCCTATGGCACCCAGCTCGACGACGCGCCCAAGCTCGACGAGAACCGGCGGGTGGTGGCCAGCCTCGGCCAGGTCCAGTTCGCGGCCGTCGGCAGCACCGCAGTCCGCGACTTCGAGCTCGAGCGCCAGCCCCTGCTCGGCCTCCACGGCCACATCCACGAGTCGTCGGGGATCCGCCGGCTGGGCCGGACGGTCGTGATCAACCCCGGCAGCGACTACTCGACCGGCGCCCTGAACGGCGCCCTGATCACCCTCGACAAGGACAAGGTCAGCGCCCACCAGCTCGTCCGCGGCTGATGGCCAGCGAATCCGCCCGGACCGTTCCGGGCCATCGGGGCGACGCAGCCGACCTGCTGGTCGCGATCGACGTCGGGACCTCGGGCGCCCGGGCGGCCGCCTTTGACCTTCGCGGCCGGCCGATCGCCGAGGTTCGTCGTTCCTATCCGACGGAGCTGGGCTCGGACGGTCGGGCCGAGCAGGACGCCCGGCGCTGGCGCTCGGCATCGTTGTCGGCCCTGGCCGGACTCGCCCGGGCGGTGGGGCCGGGCCGGCGGATCCTGGCGATCGGCCTGACCGGGCAGTGCCCTTCGGTGGTGCCCCTCGACGATCGCGATCAACCCCTTCGGCCGGGCCTGATCTACCGCGACAACCGGGCGACCGCCGAGGCCCTCGAGATCCGGCGGATGTTCGGCGATCGCCTGCTTCATGACCGAACCGGCCACCTGCCGGCGGCGTTCCACGTCGCGGCCAAGATCCTGTGGCTGCGTCACCACGAACCGGCCGCGTTCGCCGCAACCAGGCGCTTCGTCGAACCCTCCGACCTCGTCGCCCTGGCCCTGACCGGCGAGCACGTCACTGACTGGACGATCGCCACGGCGTCGGCCCTGTTCAACATTCGCGAGCGGCACTGGGACGCAACGGTCCTGGCCGGTCTCGGGATCGACCAGGCGATGTTGCCGGCCGCCTGGCCATCGTGGTCAGTTGTCGGCGAGCTCCGGCCGACGGTCCGGGCCCGCCTCGAGCTGGCCTACCCCGTCCCGGTCGTGATCGGCGGCGGCGATTCGCTCGCCTGCGCCTTTGGCGCCGGGGTGATCGAACCCGGGCCGATCAGCGAGATGGCCGGCAGCTCGTCCTGTCTCAACTCGGTCGTGGCCTCGCCCGTCGCAGACCTCGACGTGACCAACTACCCGAACCTGCTCCCGGACGGCGGCTACTACACCGAGGTCGGGATCAACACGACGGGCGAGGCCGTGGACTGGCTGGCCGGCCTGGCGTACGCCGGCCGGGGCGGGCGGCCTGGGCCTGCCGACTACGCCCGGCTCGACGCCGAAGCCGGCCAGGTCCCACCCGGTGCGGATGGGCTGCAGGTCGTGCCGGTCCTGGGCGACGGCGAGCGGGACGATCCGGGCCTGCGCGGCGCGGCCGTCGGGCTGTCGCTCCGCCATGGGCGGGCGGCCCTCGCCCGGGCGGTCCTCGAGGGCGTCGCCTACGGCATCCGGGCTCGGGTCGAAGCGCTCAACGCGGCCGGATCAGGGGCCTCGGAGCTACGCGTCTCGGGCGGCGACACTCGCCTTGGAACCTGGAACCAGATCAAGGCGGACGTCCTGGGCATCCCGGTGATCCGGGTTCCCGGCGACGCCACCGCCGCCGGGGCCACGCTCCTGGCCGGCCTTGGCGTCGGGCTCTACCGGGACCCGGCCGAGGCCGTGTCGGTCACCCAGCGGGCCGACCCGCCGATCGAGCCGGACCCGGCGGCCCACGCCCGCTATGACCAGCTCTACGCCGCCCACCGCGAGCTTGTTGCATCGGCGGCCATCCACACCCCGGCCGGCGGAGCGGACTAGGCATGCGCGTCCGGCTCGGGATCAACACCTGCTTCGCCGTCAAGCGCTGGCCGCGTCCGGTCGACTGGGCGACCGTCGTCCGCGATGACCTCGGTCTCGACCTGGTCGAGCTGTCGCTGGACCTGCTCGAGGGGATCGAGGCCCCGGACGTCCGGCGCAGGGCGGTCAACGAGACCCGGGCGGCGCTGGCGGCCAACGGGCTGACCGCCGTGGGCACGTTCACCGGGTTGGCCGCCTATTCGCGCAACCTGCTCCTTCACCCGGATCCCGCGGCTCGGCGTGAGGCCGTCCGATGGTACGAGACCGTCATTGACGTGAGTGCCGAACTCGGCCTCGAGGGCACCGGTGGCCACGTCGGCGCGATCAGCGCCCCCGAGTGGCGCGACCCCCAGGCTCGCGCCGAGCGCTGGGCCGAGCTCAAGCTCGACCTCGAGACGCTGACCGAGTATGCCCGGCGCAGCGGGCTGGACCACTTCCTGATCGAGAATCTCGTGCCGGTCCGGGAGCCCTCCAGCATGAGCCAGGTCGCGGACCTGCTGACGCCGGGGGACGCCGATCACGTCCCGATCCGGCTGTGCGTCGACCTGGGCCACGAGTGCGTACCGGGCGCGGAAGGCCGCGAGCTCGATCCGTATGCCTGGCTGGCCCGCTTCGGGGCCGAGCTCGCCGAGGTTCAGCTCCAGCAGTCGGATGCCGCCGACGACCACCACTGGGCCTTCACTCCGGAGCACAACCGCCAGGGCCGGATCGACGCCGGGCAGGTGCTCGACACCCTCGCTCAGAGCGGGGCCACGGACGTCGCCCTGATTCTCGAGGTGATCCCCAGCTGGCAGCAGCCCGACGATGAGCTGCGGGCCGACCTGGCGGCATCCGCCGAGTACTGGCGGCGGGCGATCGCCGACCGCGGACTGGCCACGAACTGACCGCCGGAGGAGCCCAGACATGCCGACGGCCAAGCATGGCGAGATCGAGATCAACTATCGGGTCGAAGGCGACGGTCGGGAGACCGTTGTCCTGGTCAACGGCATCGGCGACGACCTCGAGGCCTGGTTGCTCCAGACCCCCGATCTGCTCCGGGCCGGGTTGCGGGTGGTCAGCTTCGACAACCGGGGGATCGGTCGGTCGAGCCGGCCACCCGGTCCGTACACGAGCCGGCAGGGTGCCGACGACGCCTTCGCCGTCGTGTCCGCGCTGGGACTCAGCGACTTCCACCTCGTCGGCTGTTCGATGGGTGGCCTGATCGCCCTCGAATACGCCCTGGCCCATCCCGAGGGCATCCGTTCGCTCGTCCTGGCCAACACGTACGCCGCCCCGGATGCCTACACCCGCGGCGTGCTCGAGGCCTGGTCGGCGATCCTCGAGGCGGGCGGGATGGCGACCGTGATGCGCCAGATGGCCCCCTGGATCTTCAGCCCGGAATTCCACGAGCGGGAACCAGCCGTCCTGGCCGGGTTCATCGAGGACATGGTCCAGACGCCCCAGACGGCCGAGTCGTTTGCCGCCCAGTTGGCCGTCCTCCACGACCACGATTGCTGGGACCGGCTCGAGGCGGTCTCGATACCCAGCCTCGTGCTGGTGGCGGAACGCGACATCCTGATCCGGCCGGAGCTGTCGGCCCGGCTGCTCGAGCGCCTGGCTGATGCCGAATGGGCGACCGTGTCCGGTGGCCACGCCGTGATGTGGGAGAACCCCGGAGCGTGGAATCAAGCGATCATCGGCTTCGTCGAGCGACATGGCCGCAATGCCTAATCCACGGTCATTTCACATGATCGGACAGGTTCTCCCTTGCACGGCTTGTGAGATCGCGGCACCATGGCGCGCGATAGTGTCAGCCGAAAGGTGGGACGATGCTGGCCGTTGATCGACGCCTGAAGATCCTCGAGACCGTGGCGGAGGAGCAGACGATCCAGGTCGTCGAGCTCGCCAGCCGCTTTGGCGTTTCCGAGATGACGATCCGGCGGGACATCAAGCGGCTCGAGCGCGATGGCTTCCTGCGCCGGACGTATGGCGGGGCCACCGCCCATCTGACCCGTTCGCTCGACCTTGCCTTCAACGCCCGGGCGCTCCAGTCGGCTCGCGAGAAGCGCCTGATCGGGATGGTTGCCGCCCGCCTGGTCTCCGAGGCCTCCAGCTTGTTCATCGGGATCGGAACGACCTGCGAGCAGTTCGGCCGGTATGTCCGGGCTCGACCCGACCTGACCGTCGTCACCGGCTCGCTGCCGATCGCCAGCCAGCTTGGCACCCGGGCAATGCACACCGTCGTTCTCGGCGGTGCCGTCCGTCGCGATGAGCTGAGCTGCGTCGGTCCGGCTGCGCGGGCAACGCTGGCCCGCTACCGATTCGACATCGCGGTCATCGGGGCAGCCGGTCTGTCGGCCGAGGCCGGGATCACCGACATGATCGACGACGAGGCCGACATCCACCGCCAGGCGATCGAGCAGTCGAGCCGGGTGATGGTCCTGGCCGACGGCTCGAAGCTCGGCCTGGTCAACTTTGCTGCCGTCGGGCCAGCCTCGTCGGTCGACGTCCTGGTGACCGATCCGGGTGCCGATCCGGGTCACCTCCAGCGGCTGCGCGATCTCGGCGTCGAGGTCGTCATCGCCACCGCGACCGTCGCAAGCGGATCGGGCGGTGAACCCGATCCAGGGAAGGAGCTCTCATGACGGCGCTGCTCGCGGACCGCTTTGGCACGGCCAAGCCGGTGATCGCCATGCTCCACTTCCCGGGCCTGCCCGGCCGGCCCCGGCACAACCGGGTGGCCGGTCGGGCCGAGCTCGTCGACGTGGTCGGACGCGACCTGGCCACGCTCCAGGCAGCCGGCGTCGACGGCCTGTTGTTCTGCAACGAGAACGACATTCCGTACCAGCTCGAGGTTGGCCCCGAGATCCCGGCGGCGATGGCGGCCGTGATCGGCGAGCTGCGCGCCGACGTGCGGATCCCCTTCGGGGTCAACATCCTGTGGGATGCCCGGGCCAGCCTGGCCCTCGCCCGGGCCACCGGAGCAACCTTCATCCGCGAGGTCCTGACCGGCGTCTACGAGAGCGACCTCGGGATGATCGCCCCGGCGATCGGCGACCTGGCCGGCTACCGCACCGCGATCGGGGCCGACGGGGTGGCCTTCTTCGACAACATCTCGCCGGAGTTCAGCAGCGCGGTCGGTAGCCGGACGATCGCCGATCGGGCCCGCGGCGCGGCCTTCCTGGGCATGGACGCGATCCTGATCAGCGGGCCGGCCGCCGGGGTGCCGTTCGCGATGAGCGACCTGAGCGCCGCCAAGGAAGCCGCCCCGGAGATGGCGATCGTGGCCAATACCGGGGTCCGGGCCGACCGGATCCGGGAGATCTTCCAGGTGGCTGACGGAGCGATCGTGGGCACCAGCCTGAAGGTCGACGGGATCACCTGGAACGCCGTCGATCCGGCCCGGGCGGGCGCCTTGATGGAGGCCGCTCGCGCCGCCCGTGGAGGGTAGTTGTAATTCCCAGAGACGTTGTACGAGGACGGTCAGGCCTGATCCGGTCAAACGCTTCCTGGAAGACGCCTTGGGTCGACTCGGAGCGGCTCCTGCTGGCAGAGGCGTTCGAGGGCAGCCCAACCTGAGCCTGGCCGAGCACCGCGAGCGAACTTGACCGACGCTCGGCAACCGAGCTCGGGCCGCGAACCCCGAGTAGCCCTTCCTCAACGAACCGTTTGACAGCCCGGGCCACGGACCCCCAAGCCTGGGGAGGGCTCCGCCGTCAACAACCTACGCGGGAAGCACAGCTAGCGGCGAACCAGGCCCGGCGGGCGGCCAAGGTCCCATGACCGGGCGTCGCCCGCGCGTCACGGGCCGGTCAATCGGCAGTAGGCCAGGTGATCCGAATCGGCCCGTAGAGCGGGAGGGGAGCCCTCCGGGCACAGATCGCGATAGATCCCCCTTTCGTCCGCCCGGCAGAGGCGCGATCGTCGGCGGCACGGACGTGAGGATGCGGCCGGGGCACGACGTGAGGGAATGGGCGATGGAACAGCAGACTCTCAAGAGGACCCACCGGCGATCGCCCGGGATCGTGCCAACGGTCGCGCTCGCCGGGGTCTTCGGAGTCGGTGCCCTGGCCGGGTGCACGGCGACCTCGTCGCCGTCGGTCGCTCCGGGAGGATCCCCGTCAATGTCGGCCGCCCCAACGGTCGGGCTGTCGGCGCTTAGTCCTGCGCCATCGGCCTCGCCAACCCCGTCCGCCGTCTCGTCGGCGCCACCGGTCGGCGCCGCGCCCGTGCCCGGCGCCTGGTCCAGCCTCTCCATCGTGGCCCTCTCGCCGCCGCGACCGTCAAATGGCACGGTCGTCGAGTGGAAGGGCGGCGACCTGGCGATCGCTCCGGAGACGAGCGACGGGCCGGAGCGCCTGTTCAGCTCGACCAACGGCCAATCGTGGGCGGAGCTTCCGGCCTCGACCCTCGGCTTCGACGACCCCACCGGCAACACGCTTCTGAACGGCGCGACCGCTTGTGGCAATGGGGTGCTGGTCGAGACGGTCGACGGCGACAGCCACGTCTGGCTGTGGTGGTCGACCGACCTCTCGAGCTGGACCAAGATCGCCTTCCACAATGAGGGCTACGCAACGCTCGCTGCGATCGGGTCGACCGCCGTGGCGAACGTCGACACGGGTGGTGGCGATCCCACCGGCACGGCCATGGACGTGTCGACCGACTGCCGATCGTGGCGAAGGGTGGCCCTGCCGGGCCCCAAGGTCGCCCAGATCACCGGGCTCGTCGCAAGCTCGTCGGGTTTCGCGGCCGTCGGCGCGTCAGGCGACGTCGAGGCCCCTGACAGCAAGCTCCTGGCCTGGTGGTCGAGCGATGGGCTGAACTGGTCGGCCGTCTCGACTCCTTCAACCCGGGGCGATCGCTTCGTCACCGTGGACGCCGGGTCGGATGGGCTCGTGGCCCTGGAATCGACGAACAACGCGACGCCCGGGCCGGAATCCCTGCTGACCTCGGCCGACGGCCGAGCCTGGAAGGGCTTCTCGGGCGATCCGCTCGGCACGATCACGTCGGGCGAAGGCGTCGGCAGCCCCGCCGGCACGATCACGTCGGACGGCCTGCACCTGCTGCTCTATGGACGCAAGGGCATCAGCCCGGCCGACGACAGCTCGGGAACCGCGCAGTACTGGCTCTCGACGGACGGCGTGCACTGGTCGCGGCCGGCGATCGGCGGCCAGGATGCCACGGCGCTCCTGGCCGACCAGTACCCGGTTCCGATGCTCCTGCCCAACGGCATCCTGTTCGCCGGCCAGGACACGTCCTGGCTTGGCACGCCCTGAGCCCCTGTCACAGGGCAGCGACGAAGGCTTCGATCGCGTCGGCCGTGGCAGGGTGCGTGTTGATCCCGTAGTGGTTGGCGTCGACCTCGACGAGCGAGGCCGACCGGACCACGGCCAGGAACGCCTCACGCTCAGCGACCGGAACGATGAACCCCGAGGCACCGACCAGCGGCTGGGTCGCCCGCGCGAGGAGGATCGGCATGGTGAGGTTCGGCCACAGGTGGTCGGGCGAATGCGCCTCGCCGTAGTCGGCGTCCTCCAGCACCGCGCCACGATCACTCCGGGCCCGTACGCCGCCGGGCACGTCAGCCAGCTCGTACCGGAAGTAGCGCTCCCAGTACGGGCTCCATGGCCGGATCGTCCCGAGCTGCTGGACAACGGCGAGGTAGCCCTCGAACGAGGGGTAGACGGCCCCGAGTCGCTCGATCGCCGCCCGGATCGGCGCGATCGTCTCTGGATCGGGCAGCCCGCAGGCGTCGAGGAAGACCGCCGCCTGTAGCCGAACGGGGGCCTGGCGAGCGACCTCCATCGCGACGAAGGCACCCATCGATTGGCCGAGGACGACGAAATCGTCGACGCCCAGGGCGTCGGCCACGGCGATGACGTCGCGGGCATGGTTCGCCCAGCCGTACGTGCCTGGAGGCGACACCTCGCTGTTGCCCCGCCCCCGGAGGTCGAGAGCGGCCACGCGGAAGCGTGAAGCGAGACGCTCGGCGAGGAAGTCGAAGCCGCGCAGGTTCGCCGACAGCCCGGGGACGGCGATCACCACGGTCGCACCGTGGGCCCGCGGACCTCGCCGCGGAGGCGTCCCGAAGGCAACTCGAAGTCGAGCCGCGTGACGCCGGGCGTCAGATCAGGTTCGTTCGGATTCGCGCTCATTGGGATTCTCGATCCTCAGGCTGCAGCCCCGACCCACCGGCGCGCTCCCGGCGGAGGATGAACACCCTAAGTCTCGCTCGCCGTGAACGACGGCGTCGTAACTGCAGCGTTCAGCGGCGCTCGCACCGACGACCGTCAGGAGCCCGTCGGCGCATTGGGCCGCTAGACTCCGATCGATGTCCGCCCTCGACGATGCGCCCCAGGTCACCGCCGACGATCGCGTGACCTGGCGAGCGTGGCTCGAGGCGAACCACGCCGCCGAACGGGGCGCCTGGCTCGTCACCTGGCGGACGAGGTCGTGGGAGGTCCTCGATTCGGCGGAGCGCCTGGAGATCCCCGATGACCTGGCAGCCGCCCTCGCCCGCCGTCCCCCGGCGGCGGCGAACTTCGCCGCCTTCCCTGCCTCGGCCCGCAAGCTGCTCCTCAGCCGGATTGCCCTGGCCCTGCGCCAGGAGACGCGGTCCGACCGGATCGCGAAGGTCGCCGAAGCGGCGGCCCGCAACGAACGCGCCTTCAGCTAGTCGAGCCGCCCAGCCTCCGGTCAGCGCCGACCCAGCTCAATAGGATGCCGCCGGACTCGCACTGGGCCGAGTCGAGGTCGGGTTGAACACGGCCGAGTTGAGGATCGCCTCGAAGATGCTCTTGGGATCGGCGGCAGAGCCTGGATAAGCGTGGGTCAGGAAGGCGACTCGGTGCCCGTCGACCTCGATGATCCAGATCCGGGCCGTCTCGTTGAGGCCCTGGACCCACCAATCTCCGCCCGGGGAGTCCTGCCAGAAGTCGAACTCGCTCGGCGTGCACGGCAGGCTTGCCGGGATCGCCACCTCGATGTACGTCGCATTGAGCCCGGCGATCGTGGTCTGGACCGGCTTTGTCGCGGTCGTATCGGGAATCTTGCCGAGGGCCGTCGCCAGGTCGGCAACCGTCCGACCGATCGTCGGACTCGGCGGGACGTGGACGCACGGATTCGTGAACGTGGTGTAGACCAGGCTGACGACGAAGGCCATCCCCGCCGGCGGGCTCGACGTGCCGTTGTCCGCGCCGAAGTGGAACGACTCCCAGCCGGGCGGGAGCATCACGGTCAGCGACAGCGGCGAGCTGGTCACGTCCGATCCGGCGACTGTGAGGGTCACTGCCTGCTGGCCGGGGCTGGCGAGCGGCGAGGAGATCGCCGCGGCCGACGGCGCGACCGAGGCCGGAGGTGCTGCTGACGCTGGAGCGGTCGCCGGGGACGCCGGCGTTGTCGCCGCGGGACTGCAGGCCGCGCTGGCCACCACGACCGCGGCAGCGCCGACGACCATCCTGATGATGCTGTTCACGGACTGAGCCCTCCGCAGAGCGACGGCACCTCCGGCGCTTCCGCATGCAATGAGTCCCCAACCGGTTCAGTCGTTCCATCCCGCCCGAATGGAACGATTCCGGGGCCGCCTCGACTCATGATGGGTGAGCGCGGCCACCGGGCCGCCAACGAGCGGATGTCCGATGCAGCGAGACCTGGTCCTTCGGGCAAGCAACGGCGACCACGACGCCTTCACCGCGCTCGCCGCGGGCGCGTTCGACCGGCTGCAGCGCACCGCCCGACTGATCACGCGCAGTGATGAGCTGGCGTCCGACGCCGTCCAGGAGACGCTCGTGGCGGCCTGGCTCCACATCCGTGCCGTCCGGGACCCTGATCGGTTCGACGCCTGGCTCCATCGGCTGCTCGTCCACGCCTGCTATCGGGAGGCTCGGCGGGTCAAGCACCGCGAGATCGTGGAGATCCAGATGATCGCGCCTGATCTACCCGGCGGTGGCGATGCCCAGGAGCTGACGGCGGTGCGCGACCAGCTGGAGCGAGGCTTTCGGCGGTTGACCGTCGAGCAACGCGCCGTGCTCGTCGTCCATCACTACCTCGGCTTGCCGGATGCTGAGGCGGCGATCGTTCTCGACATCGCCCTCGGTACGTTCAAGTCGCGGCTCAACCGCGCGACGGTCGCCCTTCGAGCGGCCCTCGAAGCCGATGAGCGAACGCCGGTGCTGGCCAAGGGGTCGATCGCATGACCGGACACGACGACTTCGACCGCACGCTCGCCGGCTGGTTCGAGGCCGAGGCGCCCTCGGCCGCGCCCGCCGTTGGCTTGGAGAAGGTCCTCGAGGCCACCCGCCGCCGCCGGCCCCGGCCGGCCTGGCTCGCCCGTCCTGGCAGCCACTGGGTTGGAGGGGCGCCCGAAGCCGAGGTGAGCGCGGTCGCCCGGACGATCCCCTGGTGGGGCGTGCGGCTGACCACGGCACTCCTCCTGCTCGTGCTGATCCTGGCCCTCCTCGGCGGAGCAATCCTGGTCGGAGCGCGGCTCCTCCAGCCCCCGCCACCGCGACCATTCCCGCTCGGTCAGCTCGCCTACGGCCTGAACGGCGACATGTACATCGCCGACTGGGATGGCAGGAACGCCGTCAGGATCACGGACGGCGGCTCGAATTCGGCCTGCGGCGGCTCCAGCGGTGAGGGCGGCTACGGGGGTGAGGGAGGGATCTGGTCGCCCAACGACCGCTACCTCGCCTATCGGTCGGGGTGGGCCCCCGGAAGTTCCTGTAGCTCGGCCGTCGTCATCTACGACACGGAGACGAAGAGATCGGTGTCGTTCCCCGGAGACGGCTGGATCCTTTCGTGGTCCCCTGACTCCAGCCAAGTTGCGACGTGGATCGATCTCGGCAACACGGTCGGTATCTACGGTGTCGACGGCGTCCGCCAGGCGCTGCTCGCCGTCCCTGCTGGGTGCGCCGCGGCGGGTGACTTCGACTTCCGGTGGTTGCCCGACGGCAAATCGCTCGTGGGCCGGTCGTGTGACCTGCCGGTCGACGGTCAGACCCCCGCGCGCCTCCCGACGACCGACCCGCGAACGGGCACGACGTGGGCGGACTCGCCGGACGGAGCGCGCATTGCCTATACCGGCCCCACCGGGTCGCTTGAGGTTGCCGCGGCCGATGGTTTCCAGGTTCGAGTGCTTGTCCCCAGCGGGGTCGCGCCGGCAGCATTCAGGCCCGTTTGGTCGCCGACGGGTGATCGGATCGCGTTCGCAAGCGCGCCGTACCCGAGTGGGCCCAACGGGATCCGACCGGACGAGATCAGCGTCGTCGACGTGGCGAGTGGAACGGTCACGCCGCTGGCCAGCGCGAGCGGGACTGGCATGGTCCAGATCCAGGGGTTCTCACCCGACGGCGACCGCATCTTGTTCGCGCGATTGGACAGCAATAGCGTGGGGCTTTCTCTGTGGAGCGTCGATGCCGACGGCTCCAACGCCCAGCTGCTCGTGGCGGGGACCGGCTGGGGCGACTGGCAACACTAGCCCGGGGCGCCGCGGCCGGCGAAGCCGCCCCACGGGAAGCACCAGCCGTACGCGGGGCGCGCCGTGCCGGTCATTGCGACCGGGAGCGTCAGGATCAGCCGAGTGGCACCCCGGAAAATTGCCTCCGGGTGCCGCGCCTCGCGCGGACTAAGGCGCGGGCTCGGTCGGCGGCGGCGGAGGCGGGGCCGCAGCCGGAGCGGCAGGCGCCGGGGCGGCAGGCGCCGGGGCAGCCTGCCCCATGGCCGCGGCGTTGGCCTTCATGGATGCCGTCATCGCTGCCTGCATCTGCTCGTACGCGGCTCGCTGTTCCGGGGTCATCAGCGCCATCTCGTGGGCGACGAAGTTCTGCTGGACGCCCGGGTACGACAGATAGAAGAAGATCGCCCCGGCAAGCAGCCAGGGGACGGTCTCGGCCTCAACGGTCGAGCCGAATAGAAGCGCCATGAAGCCGAAGATCATGGTGAACAGGCTGATGAAGATGCCGAACTGGACCGCGTACGCCCGGACGTTCCAGAACCCCATCGCGACCCACACCCAGATCGCGGCAAGGATCAAGGCCCAGATCGCCTGACCCCATTGGGCGGAGCTGAACGAGACCGTCTTCCCGACGAACGTGAAGTTGGCGATCCCCAGGAACACCAGCATCCGCCAGAGCTCGGCAAGCGCCGCGAGCCCCGCCAGGAGTGCCAGGATCGAGACCCCGATGGGTCGGTGATAGCCCGCCTGAGATCCGGTCATGGGTCCTCCACCTCTGAGCGCCTGGACAGCCTCGCGGGAAGCATGGCCCTCCGAGACTCGTCCAGTCAACAGGCGGACGCTGGAACGAGCTGCGCCGGCCAGGTGGATCGCGACGCCGGCCCACCAACGCCCCTGATCGGGGGCGTCAGACTGCCCTCTGGGCCGGCGATCTCCAGGCGGTGTAGTGCGGCGGCCATTCGTCGGGACCGCTCCGTTCGCCGAGGACCGCCTGGTCGACCGAGAACTCGAAGAGGCGATATGAGTCGTCGGCGTCGAACCTCCAGCTGGCGACGGCCGCGGCGCGGAGTCCGGGGTGGGTCACCTCGTGGGCTCTGCCCCGGACCTGGAACTCGGTCGGTGCCGCTGGATCCTGGTAGGCGTGGAGCGCGTACCGTCCGTCAGCGGACAGGTCGGCGAACTTCGCTGAGTCGACGATCACGAACGAGACGAGCCTGCCGTCGATGATCTCGACGGTGACCGGATTGATCCGCGGCAGGCCGTCGCCCCGGATGGTCGCCAGAAACGCGGTCCCGCCGGCGGCTCGACTGATCAACCGGCGCCCGGCGGCCTCGATTTCCGGTGTGGCAAGCGCGAACTCGGCCCAGCTGGCCATGTGGAATCTCCTTCGGACATCGGGTTCAGACATCGGGCTTGTCGCGACCAGGCGACACGTGTAGTGCGCAGCTTGGCATGTGGTATGTCTGGTTCGGCCGAGATATCAGGTTCGGCTGACGGGATCGGGATTCGAGGCGATCGGATTGGCGAGCTGTCCGGCAATCTCATCGGCCCAGGCGTCGATCGCCGGCCAATCGCGAAAGTCACCCACCTGCATCGCGTCACTGGCGACGGGCATGAGCCGCATGAAGCGTTCGGCAATGCCGACGGGCGGTGCGCTCGGGTCGAGGGCACCAAAGAAGACTCGCTCGCCGCGCGGGTGCAACGTCGCCCGTAGCTCCTGGAAGTCCCTTGGCTCGGCGGTCACCAGGGCGTCTCGGCCCTTGGCATCGACCGGCGACGACCCGAGCGGTCCACTGCTGAAGATCCAGACCGGCCGCGCCGCGAGCACCGTCCGATTCCGCTTCACGAAGCGTTCGGCGTCCTTCAGCCAGCGGAACATGTAGGCAGCGCTGCCGATGACAAATGCGTCGTAGGCCGCGGCGTCCCGGACCTTGGCCGCTTCGACAGCTTCGGCGGCCACGCCATCATGGGCGAGACGGGCCGCGATCCGCTCGGCGATCCCCTGGGTCGCGCCGTGGCGGCTGGCGTAAGCCACAAGAACTTGCATCTCGAACCCTCCACCTGCGTGGTCTCATCGAACATGCAGCGCCCAACTGCAAGGGCCTAGGGCCAAAGGGCCCGAATACGGCCGTCTCGAGTTCGGGAGGCACCCCGCGCCGAGACTGAGCCTCTTCCCGATCCCGGCCGGAGGAACGAGGGTCCAGTCGATCACGACGAACGGCACTCGACTGGCCGATGGCCTGAGGTCAAACTCGCGGTGAGACCTCGGGGCCTTGAGTGCGAGAAGGTTTCGACCTTCGGTGAAGGTCACCGGCGGCCGGACCGGAAAGGCCGAGTCGGAATGTCACCAGAATTGATCCTCAGCGTGGTTGTGATCGCCGCCCTGGTGATCCGGGCGCTCTTCGAGGTGTTCTACTCAGGACCAGGCCCGCTCAGCCGGTAGGCGTCATGCAAGAGAGCAAACTCCATCGAATCCCGGGAGGCCGGGGCCTCGGTCTCCTGATCCTGGGGCTGGTCGCCGCGGCCACGTGGGTCTTCGTGGCGGCAATGATCGAAGCCCAGGATGAGCGCCGGGGCCTGACTCTCTGATCGTCGGGCTCGACCGCTCCCACCTGGCGGACGACAGGCGAATGGCATGAGCGATCGACCCAGTCCCAAGGCAGGCCGCAAGCCGGGCGATCGCCGTCTGCTGGTCGAGCGTCCGGACGCTCGCTACTTCCGGCATGACGCCCCGGGCATCCTCACCGCGAAGCTGGTGGTCGAGGAGTCGGCCACGCCATCCGGTCGAGCACTCGGGCGACTCCGGCTGCCCTGTTCCCGGGGACGTCACGATCGTGCTCATTCCGGTCTATGTGCCGCGCCATTGGTGGGACCGTGCTCTCTACAACCAGAATGCCCATCGAATTCGCGACAAGCTGGTCGGGCGGCGTGACATCGTCGTCCTCGACGTCCCGTACCGACGCGAAGACGCGAAGACTGTGGCGTGAGGGATCGAGATCCCGGAGCCCGGCTAGACCTTGAGGATCGCCGCGTCGTCCTTCGGTGACGGATCGTGGAGCGCTTCGTCGAGCCAGGCGACGAACGGCTTGGCGCCGAGGCGAGCAAAGATCTCGCGGGCCTCTCCCGCGAGCTCCCGTAGCTCGGGGTCGCCCGGTCCAAGCGCATGAACGAGGGCCAGGGTGACAACGGCCTGGCGCCAGGGCACGCCCAGCCGGGCATATTCGGCGATCAGCGACCGGCCCTCGCGGAGGGCCTCGGCCGAGCTGCCTTCGAGGGCCATCAGGCCGACTCGAAGGAACCGGAGATTGAGGGCCCAGTAACGGCCCCGACCGATCGCGTCAGCGAGCCCGGCGATGGCAGCCCGGGTCCGGGGGATGTCCGATCCGAGGATCGCTGCGGTCCCCGCCTCGAGATAGGCCGAGGGAGCGTTCAGCGGGTCGGTCGGTGCGAAGGCCATCCAGCCATCGGCGGCGGCTGCGAAGCTGCCCAGGGCATAGTCCACCTGGGCCTGGAGGTCGAAGACCGCGGCGTCGGAAGCCGATTCACCGATGCTCCGAGCCCATTCGCTCAGTTCGGCTGCCTCGAGCGTCAGGTCCTCCCCGCGCCAGGCCCGGAAGGTGAAGGTTCCCCAGCGCAGGTACATCTCGGTCAATGGGACCGTGTTCTCCGCTCGGAACGCCTCAACCGCGCGTAACGCGGGGTCCCATTCGCCGACTTCCATCGCGGCCGAGCCCATGTTGATCAGGATCGTCCGGACGTAGCCGCTGAGCCCGTACCGCCGGGCGATCTCGTAGGCCTCCTGCGCGGCTTCGTACGAGGATCTCGGATCGCCGGCCAGGACGCCCAGGTTCAACCGTCCGCGCAGGGCTGTCGAAACCAGGCCACGCTCGTCGGCCAGGTCGACCCCGGCCCGGATCGCGCCGCGTCCCTCGTAGATGCGGCCGACGTGGCATAGGGCCGAACCCCGGGTGATCAGGAGGTCGCACACGGTTTCGACCAGGTCCAGCCGCTCGCCGGCGGCCAGGGCTCGATCCGCGACCTGGACCGCGCGGACCTGGTCGTCGGTGAAGAAGTAGGCCCGCGAGAGCTGGGCGAGGAGCCTGACCTCGCCGGGTCCGGCCGGCTCTCGATCCTCCCCGAGCAGCTCGGCGACGACGGGCTGGAGCATTGCCAATCCGGCCTCGTGGCGAAGCGTGGAGATCAACACCGCGCCGTGCATCGCCACCGCCCCGGCGATCGCGTCCGAATCACCCATCGTCCGACGGAGGGCGACCGCCGCGCCGAGGCGATCCTCGGCGACTTCGCCCTGTCCGACCAGGTAGGCGGCCCAGCCGGCCTTCTCCAGCAATTCCGCGACCTCCAGCTGGTCGGTCGTGACCTGGCGGGCCTGGTCCAGGAAGATGATCCCCTGGGCGAGCGAACCAAGGCTGACCGCCCGATCGGCCGCCGCCTTGAGGGTGACGCGAGCCTGGGCTGCGAGCGCATCCGCTTCGGGCCCACCGGCGGCGTTGGCCTGGGCGGCGAGGTAGTGACCGGCCAGGGCGCCGGCCAGCTCATCCGAGCCGAGCGCCTCGAAGAACCGGGCGGCCGCGAGATGGCGGGTCTTCCGATCTCGCTTCGCGAGGGTGTTGTAGGCGACTTCGCGGATCAGCGCCTGGACGAAGGCGTACTGGCCGCGTTCGGGCGAACGCGGGTCGGCCTGCAAGGTCAGCAGCTCACGCCGGACGAGCGCGCGCAGGCGCGGTTCCAAGGCCGCTTCGTCGCTGCCGGAGACGGCGGCCAGGCCGGCCAGGGTGAAGCTCTGACCGAGGACGGCGGCATCCGAGACGAGGGCTCGGTCCTCGGGCGCCAGGCTGTCGAGGCGGGACGCGATCAGGGCGGTCAGGGTCTCCGGGACCGCCAGGCTGGTGAGGTCTCCGACCGGGATGTAACGGTCGCCCTTGAGCTCCAATCGGCCCTCGGCCAGGAGCATCCGGACCGTTTCGACGGCGTAGAGGGGGATGCCGTCGGCCCGGGCGATCACCGCGTTGGCCGCTGTCGCGGGCAGGCCCGGGACGAGGCCCGCCAACAGTTCGCGCATTGCGGCCTCGGTCAAGGGCTCCAGGTAGAGCGAGGTGAAGTTGCGCTTGCCGGCGCCCCAGTCCGGCCGGCGATCGAGCAGCTCGGGACGCGAGAGGGTGACCACGAAGATCGGCAACATCCGGCTCCACTCGAGCAGGTGGTCGACGAAGTCGATCAGGCCGGCATCGGCAAAGTGGAAGTCCTCGAAGATCAGGACCACCGGGGCGGTTGCCGCCATTCGCTCGAAGAACGTCCGCCAGGCCGCAAAGAGCTGCTCCGAGCCGGTCGTCGACGGTTCGATCCCGAGCAAGGCGAGGAGGGCGGGCTCGATCCAGCGCCGCTCGTCGGGATCGGGCAGGTGAGTGATCAAGGTCTCGGAGACCTTGGCCCGGGTCGTGGGGGCGTCGTCCGTCTCGAGCAGGTGGCAGCGTTCGCGGACCATCTCGCCCAACGCCCAGAAGCTGATCCCCTCGCCATAGGCCGGCGACCGTCCGTCGTGGAACCAGACCGTCTCGACCAGGCCGTCGAGGTACTTCGAGAGCTCCCAGGCGAGCCGGCTCTTGCCGATGCCGGCTGGGCCGATCACGCTGACGAGGCGGGCGCGCTGGTCGCGGCTTGTGGCGTGGAACAGGTCTTTCAGCTGGCGGAGCTCGTCGTCGCGCCCGACGAACGGCGCCTCGAGGCTGTCGGCCCGGTTCCGACCGCCAACTTCGGCGACGACCCGCATCGCCCGCCAGGCCTGGACGGGGGCCGCCTTGCCCTTGAGCTCCTGCTCGCCGGCCTGCTCGAAAGCGATCGCCCGGCTGGCCGCGCGCTGGGTTGCCTCCCCGACGAGGACGGTCCCCGGCCGGGCCACTGACTGCAGTCTCGCGGCCGTATTGACGAGGTCGCCAGCGACCATGCCCTGGTTTCTCGCACCCAGGGTGACGGCGGCCTCACCGGTGAGCACCCCGGCCCGGGCGGCAATCAATGGTCCGAGGGAGCGGACCGCATCGACCAGCTCGAGGGCCGCACGCACGGCTCGCTCGGCGTCATCCTCGTGCGCTGTCGGGGCACCCCAGACGGCCATCACGGCGTCGCCGATGAACTTCTCGACTGTTCCTCCGTAGCGGCCGACGACCTCCTGGGCGAGCTCGAAGTAGCGGCTCAGGAGCTCGCGAGTGTCCTCGGCATCCTTGCCTTCGGCCAGGGTCGTGAAGCCGACCAGGTCGGCGAACAGGATCGAGACGAGGCGGCGCTCGGCGGTTGGCGCCTCGACCGAGTCGCCAGCGGCGGTCCCCGGAACCTCGGCTGAGGCAGCGGCCGGTGCCGTTGGCGGGGTCAGGGGCGCCGCGCATTCGCCGCAGAACTTGGCGGTGGGTGGATTCTGGGTGCCGCAGACAGGACAGCGACTGACCAGGCGGGCAGCGCACTCGATGCAGAACTTGCGTCCGGCATCATTGGCCGTGCCGCAGTTCGCGCAGATCATCGGGGCCGTTCTCGCATCGTCGGAGCGTAGCGCACTGTTCCCCGTTCGCGACGAACCGGGCGCCGAGTCGCCTGCTCCTCCGTCCGGAGTCCCCGGCAGGCCCAACGATCGTGTCGGCTCGATTGCCGACGGGCCAGCTCGTCGTGGCCACGAACGGGGTATTGGATGACACGCTTCGCCAAGACGGCGGCGCAGGAGGATATCCGAGGGATATCCGCCATGACAAGCGCCACCATGGCACCTGGTGGACCGGCCGCCGTCGAACTTGATGCCCGAGCCCGTAGACGTCCGTCAAAGCTCGGTCAGCCGACCGTCCAAGAGGCTCGCGTGGTGGACCCGGACTGAGTCCACCACGCCTAGCCGGCTCGTCAGGGCGACGGAGACGCCCCGGCCGGCGATGGAGACGCCCCGGCCGGCGATGGACTCGCCCCCGGTGCCGCGATCTTGATCGAGGCCACGATCGCATTGAGCTGGGCCAGGTCAGCCGGAGTGGCACCTGCAGCCTGGCGGGTCAGGACCATGACCCGCTGCGGCCGGCGACGCTCAGGACGTACACGACATCGGTCGAACCGACCGGCGCGCAGCAGATGCCGCCGTCCGACGTTCCCGCCTGGATCCGGCCAGATATGGAGCAGTCCGACTCCGTTGTCGCACGTTGCCCGCCGACGTTGGCGGGTACCGTGAACTGGATCCGTTTGGCCGGGAAGCCCTCCGAGGGTGACGTTCGTCGGGGCAGAAGCAACTCGACCACCCTTCTGGGCGACGAGCTGGTTCGTCAGCTGGTCGACGGTCGTCCCGGCGCTGACCAGCGTCGTGTTCGGATGGCAGGCGTCGGTGAAGATGTTGGTCGATCGGGACAGGTCGCGAAGAACAGTTCGTTCGGCCCAAGGTTCCCCACATCCTTGGTGGGTCGAGACGGCGTTCTTGCGAACGTACCCCTGGTCGGTCGTCCATCCTGCCGGAACGGTGAAGGTGAGCATAGCGGGCGTAACCGCTCCCGTGGCGAGTGAACCGCCGCGAACGAGTACGTCCCAGCCTCGAGCGCGCCGGTTTGGCAGGCCGTCGCCGAGCAGACCTGGCCGGGGCTGATGACCGCCAGTGACGAGGATGGCGATGGACTGGGCGTTGAACTCGCCGGCGGGCTCGGGCTGGCGCTCGGAGTGGGCGTCGCGCTTGGAGTCGGTGGACCGCCGAGACCACCGACGCTCGGGATCAGGACGACGCCGAGCACGGCAACGACGACGGCGATCGCCGCCAGCGTGCCGACCAGGCGGATCTGGGAGTTCATGTCGGGCGACCTCCGCGCCGGCCACCAGGGTCGGCGCTGCTTGGTCGATTGAATCCGGGCGCGCGACGACGTGAGCAGGTGCTCCGGCGCGCGGACGGGAGCTTCGTCGTGGAGCCAGGCCGCGATTTCGGGGTCTTGATCGGGTCGGCTTGTCATGCGAGGACCTTTCCGACCAAGCCACTCCGCGCGTCCGCCTCGAGCGCGGCACGCAGAGCCTCGGTCGCGTAGTGCAGCCGCGACTTGGCCGTCCCGACCGGTATCCCGATCGTTGCGGCGGCCTCGTCCACGGTCAGTCCGAGGTAGTGATGGAGAACGACGATCGTTCGATGCTCAATCGAGAGCCGGCCGAAGACGCGGGCCAGCTCGTCGCGGTTGGCGAGCGCGTTCGCGCCATCCGGTTGGGAGGGTTCGATTCGGAGGATGGACAGGCTCGCCCCGGCACGACGTCGGCGGCGAGCTTCGTCGGTCACGGAATGGATCAGCAGCCGGTTCAGCCAGGCATCGAACCGGTCCGGATCCCGCAGTCCGGGCAGATCACGCCAGCAGTGGACGAGCGCCTCCTGAACGGCGTCCTCCGCGCTGTCGAAATCCCGAAGGATCAGGCGGGCGATCCGGTAGAGGTGGTCGATCGCCGCGGTCATCAGGAGATCGAACGCGTCTCGATCCCCGTCCCGCGCCAATCGAACCAGATCCGAGTTCGTCACCTGACCCTCGCCCTTCGTGCCCGATCACCGGTGCAGGCCGGCGATCTACGTATTGGCGGGATTCGCGTCCGAATGGTTCAAAGAATGCCGGGCGGCGGGGATTTGGCCGATCTCGAGCTCAATCGCCGCAGCCGACCGACACCGGCTTCTGGCTGGGCACCGGCGTGGGCCCGGCGGCCGTGCTCGCCGTGGGCAGCTGGGCTGTCCAAACCACCGAACCTGTTGCCTTCGGGTTCCAGTCGAGGCCGATCCCGATCAGGGTGCGGTCCCGGATCAGCATCGCCTGGATGGCCGCTCCCTTGAACTGGGGATCCTCGGGCATCTGGCGCCAGAGACGGCCATCGGCCGACGTCCAGGTCTCGCCGATGTTGTCCTTGTCCACCGCCACGCAGCCTTGCGACGTGTTCCGGAAGCCGGTCGCGATGAACCCGGATGCGTCGACGACGAGCCCGCCTTCGGCCCCGACCGGCGGCTCGCCCGTGGCCCGCCATGTTGCGCCATCGGCCGACAGCCAGGCGACGCTGGCATCCTTCGCCCCGAACCCAGTCGCGATCCACCCGAGCGGACCCTGGGCGACGTGGACCTCCGGGCTCGTGGATCCCGGCAGCGTGCCGACCTGTTGCCAGTTGCCGACATCGGTCGCGCGCCAGACCTCGATCGACTTGCCGTTGAGGAAGTTGTCGTTCGTGTCCGTGGGTGGCCCGACGAAAGCGGTGAGCACGCCGTTGACCGACTCGAGGTCGATCAGGCCGTTGGCGACCTGGGCCGCCGAGGCGCTGCTGCCAGCTTGCCAATGGAGCCCATCCGTGGACGTCCAGTCCTGGGCTGCGTTGACGCTACCGTTCGACACGGCACCGAAGGCGATCAGGCTGCCGCCGACCGACCCGACCCACTGCAAGCCAAGCCCCTGGGCGATCGTCAGATCGTGGACGACATCCCACGAGCGCCCGTCAGCGGACGTCCAGACGACCGAGGTCGATGTGTCGTCGAGCGTGTCATCAAACTCCCCGACAGCCACCAGGCCAGGCCCACCAACGGCGATCGATCTCAAGCTGAGCGAATCGTTGATCGACATCCCTTTGACAGGATCCGGCACCGTGGCAGCACCCCAGTGCCGGCCATCAGCGGAGATCCAGGCCTGGGGACCGTCACCCCCGGTGTCGACATTCAGGATCGCCGTCCCGTGATCGTCCAAGACCGTCGCGTCGGCCATCAGGCTCCAGCCATCGGACGTCGATGTCGTGGGTCCGGTCTGGCGCTGCCACTTGATCACCAACGGTCCGGGCGTCGCCGTCGGCACCGGGGTCGGCGTGGGGCTGGCCTGGCTCGTCACGCTCGGCGGCGCGGATGGGCTTGAAACCGCCGAGATGACCGGGCTCGATCCTGCTGATTGCTCGGCGGCGGGGCTCGGCGAGGATGCATTCGAGCAGGCCCCGAGGAGCGCCGCCATCGAGGCGACGACGATCCAACGGGTCGAACGACCAAGGGTCAACCGACGCGACGCTGTGTGCCTGCCCACGGCCACGACCCCCACTCCTGCGCGCTATCGCCCAGCCTACTGCGTGGGTTCCTGCGGGTACAGACGGATCGGCCGACCCGCATTGCCCGAATTCGGTTGGTGCCGTTCGAAGCTTCTGGTGCACCGGTGCACCATCGGTGCGCGGCGATGCGACAGAGGTGGACGAGACCCTGGCGACGGGTTGGGTCACGGACGTAGATTCCATCGAGGTGGCCGGGCACCTGGCACCGGCCCGATCTCGACGGAGGTTCCCATGTCCCTGCGAGCCCGGAGGACAAAGTGGATCGCGGTCGGCGGAGCGCTATCCCTGGCGCTGAGCGGAGGATTGGTCGCCAGTACCGCGGCCGACCAGGGTGGTGGAGGAGGCGGCGGCGACCACGGTGTCTACCTCGACCACGTGTACGTGATCATGCTCGAGAACCACGGTCTCAACAGCGTCATCGGCGACCCCAGTGCGCCATACATCACGTCGCTGGCGAAGACCTACGCGCAGGCAACCAACTACTACGGAGTCACCCACCCGAGCGAGCCGAACTACGTGGCGATGATCTCCGGCTCGAACTGGTACATCAACAACGACAATCCGGCCAACGTCTTCGACCACACGAACCTCGTCGACGAGCTGAGCGCCAACCACATCAGCTGGGGCGCCTACATGGAGGCCCTACCAGCGGCCGGATCGACCATCTCGTTCTGGCCCTCGAGCGGCAATCCGCTCTATGCCTCCAAGCACAACCCGTTCGTGCTCTTCAGCGACATTCTCGCCAGCCCGTCTCGATTGGCGAACGTCAAGCCGTACACCTCCCTGGCGGGCGACCTCAACAGCCCGAAGGCCCCGCGTTTCGTGTTCATCACTCCGGACCAGTGCAACGACATGCACGGCGGGGTGTACGGCGCGGTTCCGGGTTACGCCGAGACCCCCTGCCCGTACAGCAAAACCCTGGGTGACGCCTTCGATGAGCAGCTGAAGGCGAATGCCGACGCATTCGTGAAGACGGCCGTCAACACGATCACGACCAGCCGAGCGTGGACCCGTCACAGCGCGATCTTCATCGTCGCTGACGAAGGCGACTACACCGGCGTGACCGAGAATGGCGGTTGGGATTCACCTGCCGGCTGCTGCGACTCGCCGATCTTGCCCGCAGGTGATCCCGACATCAATGCGGCGTGGCCAGGTGGCCTCTACGGCGGCGCGTTGGTTCCCGCGATCGTCATCGATCCGAGTGGTCCGCATCATTACGCCAGCAGCGTCGCGTACAACCACTACTCGCTGCTGCGAACGATCGAGGACGACTGGGGGCTGTCCGAGCTCGGCTTCACCAGCGACCACGTCCAGGTCCACACGATGAACGAGTTCCTCGGCCACTAGAGGGACAGGTCTTCGAGAGCCGGTGCCCAACCTTCGATGGCTGGCGCCGGCTCTTGGATTCAGAGGCGAACGGCCAGTCGCCAGCCAAGGCGGAGCCGGGCTTAAAGGAGGTTGTTCACCAGCGCCTCCACCTGGGCCAGCGTCGCGTGAGGTCGCACAGTGGCTCCGCCCAGGCGGCGTTGATCGGCGGCGGCGCTCAGTGCCGCAAGGCTACTCCGTCCCTCGTCAACGGCCCGAAGCCATGTGTTGCCACGGTCGCTCGGGCCGGGCTGGCTCCACCGGCTCAAACGTGCCGGTGGAGGTCTCCCTCGGGCGACTCGGTTGGGGCGTCGTCGACCCGCGGCGGCTGGCCCCAGCCCATTTGGGCCACATCCCGCTGCGGATACGAGAGGTGGACCACCTCGTGTTCGACATTGGCGATCGCCGAAGCCGGGATGTACAGGTCGGCCCCGAGCCCGCCGACGCTCGTGAGCAGGTAGTTCTGGCTCGCCTCTCGGACCTTGCCCACGGGACGACCATCATTCCCAAGCACGACCCAGCCGGGTTTGATGTCGGCCATTCGCATCGAGGCTCCTCCTGACGTCTCAGCCTACGGTACCGCCGCCTGCTCGGACGCCGCTTGGGAATGAGGGGTTCGCGACGCGATCCGTATACTCGCAGTGCCCTGGAGGTGATATGGCCGACGGTGGGTACCAGCGCACTTGTACGAAGTGCCAGCACGCCTGGATCGTCCCGACGGCGATCGCCGAGGAACGGCCGGACCTCAAGTCGATCGGCGGTCAGATGGCCTCACTCATCGGGGGCAACTTCGCCGACCAGGTCGCGCTCAAGGCACATTTCCAGCAGCTCGGGGCGGCGGCGAAGTGTCCCCAGTGCGGAGCCACCTCCTTCACCCAGGTGAAGCAGCCCGACGTCCCGGATGCGCCCGAGGAGCCGGCCGCTGCGGGGTTGGGCGCCGGGCAGGTGCCGACCGCGCCGTCGAGCGGCCCGGGGTTCGCGGCCCCGACATCGGCCCCGACACCAGCCCCATCGCAACCGACCGCGGTCCCTGCGAGCCAGTCTCAGATTTACGTCATCAATCAGAAGCTGATCTCGTTCACGGGTGATCTCTGGATCGAAGACGGCCAGGGCAATCACCTGTTCGAAGTCGACGGCTCGCTCATGAGCCTGCGTGGCACGCACGTCCTCAAGGATCTCAACGGCCAGGCGCTCTACGAGGTCTCGACTCCGCTCACCCCACACATGCACAAGACGATCGATATCTCGCGGGCTGGGCAGACGGTGGCGACGGTCCAGGAGGCGATCTTTCACCTCGGCGGCGACAAGTTCACGATCAGCGCCGGGGGCGGCCTCACGCTGAGCGTCCACGGCGACTGGATGAACCGCGAGTTCCAAGTCAAGGACCAGGCCGGCGTCGTGGTGATCGATGCTTCCCGCGCCTGGTTCAGCATCCACGACGCCTATGGCATCCAGATCACCCCTGGCTTCGATGTGCCCCTCGGGTTGGCGATCGTCATCGCCCTCGAACGGGTCGAAGCCCAGGAGCACGGTGAGCAATCGCCGATCCAGAACCTCCTGGGCGGCATCGGCCCGTTCTAGCCCGAGACGGGTATCAGACCGAGGCTCGTCGCAGGCGGTGGCCGGCGCAGCATCCAAAGATCTGGACGAATCAGGGCGCGATGGTCATGGGGTTGATCACCGGCGAGTAAGATGATGGTCGCGGCCAGCCGTAACGCCCGCCCCCTCCGGCCTCCATCTCTGAGGCCCGTGCGGCGGCGACATCCTGGCCAGATCGAGTCCCAACTCGCCCCGACCGGAGCCTGATTGCACGCAGGCCGAGGCGCACGGGTCGTCTCGTGCAGAAGGAGAGCTGAATGGATGACAGAACGATCGACGAGCTGGGGCCCGTCGACTACCTGGTCGTCGAGTTCCCCGTCGGGCAGCAGAACTTCACCGGCGAAGCCGCTGACGAGCTGCTCCGCCTCCACGACTCCGGGACCATCCGGATCATGGACCTGGTCCTGATCGGCAAGGGCGAGGACGGCACCGTGATGGCCCAGGAGCTGGGCGACCTCGATGAGCTCGGCGAGTTCGCCCGGCTCGAAGCCGAGCTTGCCGAGACCCTGGCTGAGGAAGACGTCCTGGCCTTTGGCGAGGTCATGGCCCCCGGCAGCATGGGCGCCGTCCTCGTCTACGAGAACCTGTGGGCCGCCCACTTCGGATCGGCCCTTCGCCGCGCCGGTGGGCAGCTGATCGCGAACGGGCGGATCCCCGTCCAGGCGATCATCGCCGCGATTGAGGCCGACGAGAGCCTCGAACCCGTAGGAGTCTGACATGCCTCTTCGAACTTCCCGCGTCGCCAAGGCCGCGGTCGTAACCGCAGCGGTCACCCCCGGCCCGTCGCCGGTCGCCAAGGCGGCCGTCGTCGGTGCCGCCGTCTCACCCGGCCGGTCGCCGGTCGCCAAAGCGGCCGTCGTCGGTGCCGCCGTCACGCCCGGTCCATCGCCGATCGCGAAGGCGGCCGTCGTCGGTGCCGTCGTCACCCCGGGCCGCCGCCGCTTCTAGACCCGGGGGAGGATCCAGGCGGTCACGGGCACGTGCCGTGGCCGCCTGACCAGGTGTGATTCCCGCGTAGTTCACGGTCTAGGGATGCGCCTGGCCTCCGATTGGGGTCCGGGCAGTCAAACGTTTCTCTGAGGAAGCGTCATTCGGGTTTGCGCCTGAGTTCGGCTCCCGGCGCGTCGGTCACGCCCGCTCGCGATGCTCGGCCGTGTTCAGGTTGGGCAGCGCTCTACCGCCTCGGTCTGAGCGAGCCGCTGACGAGTCGACATAAGGGGCCTTCCAGGAAGCGTTTGACCGGGCCAGGGGCAGACCGGCCTCGTCGACAACTCGCCCGGGGATCACAACGAGCCCCGATCAGCTCCAGACTCGGCACATTCCGGTGACAGCCGCAGTCTGTACGGTCGACGGCGGCCGTCGAGCCGAGACCGGCGTCCGGCGACCCCGCCTGAGCGTGGGCTTGGATCCGATCTCGACGAATCCTGGTTGTTGGGCAGCTCGAGCGACATTCCTGCGCGCGCAGGCGGAATTTGCCGAACGGCCCGTGCGCGCGTCGGCGGTTGGGCAGCACGAGCGACCTTCGTGCTCGCGCAGGCGGAATTTGCCGAACGGCCCAGCAGCCCGCCCCGCGACCCTCACCATTCGACCAGCTTCCAGACTTCGGGCTGCAGGTCGCCGGGCCGGGCGCCGACCTCGGCGAACAGGCCGACCGCGCGCTTGAGGTGCTCCATCGACTCGGCCTCGTGACCCTCCGCGTGGAACAGGTCGGCCAGGTTGTTCTCCAGCGCCGCCTGCCGGTGCAGGTCGCCCTGGCGCTCGCAGGCAAGGAGCGCTTCGCGGGTCAGCTCGATCGCCCTGGTCCGATCTCCGGCATCGGCGTGGACCAGGGCGAGGGTGTTGAGGGCGGCAATCCGGACGCCGGGATTGGCCGGCGGACGATCGGCCCGCGGGTCGAGCGACTGGGATTCGGCCAGCTCGGCGGCGGCAATCGCCCGTTCCAGGTGCTCCTGGGCCAGACTCAGGTCGCGCCGGCTGCGGGCGATGATGCCCAGGAGATCCTCGGCCCGCGCGACAACCGCTGGATCCTCGGCCATCTCCGCCAGCTTGAGCGCATCCCCGGCCAGCAGCTCAGCTCGCTTCGAGTCGCCTCCCTGCTGAGCGATCGCGCTGCGATCGACCAGGACCCCGGCCCGGACACCGGGATCGCCCGACGGACCAAGCGCCGCGAGCGATGCGACGAGGTAGCGATCTGCCCGGTCCCGCTCGCCGAGTCGCGCAAGCACGACCGCAACCTGGTGGTCGAGCAACGCCTCCTGCCCGGGATCAGCCAGGCCCAGGGCGGTCTCGAGGTGGTTGAGCGCCCCGTCGTAGTCGCCAAGCAGGATCAGGACGTCGCCCAGGGCCGCGTGGATCTCGGCTCACCGCCGGGTGTCCCAGGGCCAGGGCGGATTCGAGGTGGGCCCGTGCCTCGCCGTTGGCGAAGACCCGGCGAGCCGCCTCTCCCGCCTCGCGATGGGCCTCGGCGGCCCGGGCCGATCGACCGGCGAGGGCCTCGTGGTAGGCGATCAATGACCAGCGCCCGACGTCGGACCGGCCGGCGGTCGGCCGGGCCAGGACGTCGGCCACCCGGCCGTGGAGCAGCCGGCGGCGGGCCAGGCTGAGCCGCTCGTAGGCGACATCGCGCAGCCGTCCGTGGGTGAAGTCGTAGCGAATGTCGCCCCGTTCATCGGCGCCGACCTCGAGGATCAGGCGGCGTCGGACGAGCTCGTCGAGTCCGTCGACCGCCTCCCCGTCCGTCCGTCCGCTGGCCGCCTGAACGGTCGCCAGATCGAACGATCGACCGATCACGGCCGCTGCCGACACGATCTGGCGGGCGATCGGACCCAGGGCGTCGAGCCGCGCGTTGAGCAGCGCGACGACTCCCTCGGGCATCCGGCCCTCGTCCCAGCCCGGGGCGGCGAGCACCTCGGCGACGTAGAGCGGCAGGCCTTCTGAGCGCTCGAACAGCGAATCAACGTCGCTCTCCTCGAGCGGTTCACCGAGGGTGATCCGAGCCAGCGCCCCAACCTCGGCCCGATCAAGTCGTCCAAGCGTGACCCGCAGGGCCCGCCCGTCGTCCTCGGGCACAGCCACGATCTGCTCGATGACGCCGGTCGCCAGCTCCTCCGGGCGCCAGGTGACGAGGACCGCGATGGGTCGGGCCCGAAGGCGGTGGGCCAGGTACGCGATAAGCTCGATCGTCGAGGAATTGGCCCGGTGCAGGTCGTCCAGCCAGAGCAGGCCCGGGCTCGGGCCGTCGGCCAGCGCGACGAGGACCTCGGCCAGCGCCTCGAACAGCCGGGTCCGTCCGAATGGGTCATTCCGGGCGATGCCGCTGGGCCGTCCCGAATCCCGAAGCTGGGGCACGAGGCGGGCCGCCTCGCCGACGACATCGGGCCTCAGGGTATGGAGCCGGCCGGCTCCGCCCGGTCGGGCGAGGCCCGCCCGGATGAGCTCGACGATCGGGGCGAAGGCAATCGCCTCCTCCCCGCCGTAGTTCCTGGCGGCCAGGGCCACCCCACCGAAGCCCTGGACGCGCTCGGCCAGCGCGGCGCTCAGGCGGGTCTTGCCGATCCCGGCTTCGCCTTCGATGACGAGGAGCCGGCCGTCCGGACCGGCCGCCCGGTACGCCTCGACCAGGGCAGAGAGGGCAGCGTCCCGCCCGACGAGCGGGCGCGGCTGGGTCGAAGGCGGAGCCGAAGCCGGGGCACCCGCCGAAACGGGCCTGCGCGGGGTGTCAGCGGTCGTCGAGGGCGGCGCGAATCGCCCGTCCCGGATCGCCTCGGCCAGGGCGGTCGTCTCCGCGAGCGGGGCGACCCCCAGCTCGGCGTCGAGAATCCGGACGCACTCGCGGTACTGCCGGAGAGCCGCCGAGGGTTCGCCGGCTGCGGCCAGCACGGACATCAGCAGGACGTGGGCCGGCTCGTGGAGCCCATCGAGCTCGAGCCAGCGCTGGGCTGCCCGGATCGCCGCCGCCCAGTCCTCCGTCGCGGCCCGGCCCCGGGCCAGCCGCTCCAGCGCTCCCGTCAGCTCGCGCCGGTAGGCTTCGGCCTCGGCCGCCTGCCAGGCGTCGAACTCGCTGGAGCGCACGGCGAAGCCGGACATGAATTCGCCCCGGTCGAGCGCGACCGCCTCGTCGAGCGCGTCCAGGCACTCGGCGCAGCGGGCGTCGGTCCGGTGGTCATGACCGCGGACCCGGCTCGAGGGCGCTGCGGAACCGCCCCGCGTCGACCTCGAGCTCCTCCGACCGAAGGCCGACCGAGCTTCGGTCGATCGTCAGGCCGATCCCGCCGAGCGCCGCCTTGAGCACCGAGATCGTGCGTCGGAGCGCGCCATGCGCCCCGGCTTCGTCCGAATCGGGCCAGAGCAGGGCCGCCAGGTTCTCGCGGCTCGCCGGACGGTCGCTGATCGCAAGGTACGCGAGGAGGGCGATTGCCTTGCGCGTGTCGACGACGAGCGGTGCACCATCGACCTGGACCCGCACGGGGCCGAGGAGCTCGAGCCTGAGCCGGGACGGCATGGCGATACGGTACAGGGGTGCCGGGAGTCTCGTAACGTTCTGTGCTTGCCGGGCTCCGGCGATCCGTAACGATTCCCGGACGATCAAGGAGTACAACTCGGCCATGGCACTGATCGGATCACTCCGACGATCGCTTCGGCGCGAGGCGCCGACCGCGGCTCCACAAGCCGTGACCGACGCCCAGCGACCGACGAAGCCGACGCTCGAGGCGGGCCCCCAGGTCGACATCGCGGCCGCCGACCCGCTCCTCGCCTACCTGCAATCGGCACCCGGGCCGGTCGAGCTGGCCGGCCTCGAGCTCGATTCGCCGGCCGTTCGTGACCTGCGCGAGGCGGGCATCGCCCTGGTCGTGCCCCTGATCAGCCAGGGCGAGCTGATCGGGACGCTCAACCTGGGTCCGCGGCTCTCCGAGCAGGAGTACTCGACCGACGACCGGCGGCTGCTCGCGAGCCTGGCCACCCAGGCAGCTCCGGCCGTCCGGGTGGCCGAGCTCGTCCAGGAGCGGGCCGGCGAGATCCAGGCCCGCGAGCGCCTGGAGCAGGAGATGCGGGTCGCAACGCTGATCCAGCAGCAGTTCCTGCCCCACGAGCTGCCCAAGCTCCCGGACTGGCAGGTGGCCGCCTACTACGGACCGGCCCGGGCGGTCGGCGGCGACTTCTACGACTTCATCGAGCTGCCGGACGGGCGGATCGGGATCGTCGTCGGGGACGTCACCGACAAGGGCGTCCCGGCGGCCCTCGTCATGGCCCGGACCCAGTCGGTCCTGCGCGGCGAGGCACCCCGCCTCGGCTCTCCGGGAGAGGTCCTGCGGCGGGCGAACGAGATCCTCCTGCCCGAGATGCCGGCCCGGATGTTCGTGACCTGCCTGTACCTCGTCCTCGAGCCGGCGACCGGGCACGTCGTCTACGCCAATGCGGGCCACCTGCCGCCCTACATCCGAACCGTCGACGGGGTCGTCGAGCTGCGGGCCACGGGCATGCCCCTGGGCCTGCTGCCGGGCATGGCCTACGAGGAGAAGGAGGCCACGATCGACCCGCGCCAGAGCGTCCTGCTCTACAGCGATGGCCTGATCGAGGCCCACGCGCCGGATGGGGAGATGTTCGGCTTTCCGCGCCTGCGCGAGCTGATGGCACAGGAACACCCGAGCAGCGAGCTGCTGAACCACCTGCTCGAACAGCTCCACGAGTTCGTCGGGCGCGGCTGGGACCAGGAGGACGACATCACCCTGGTCGCCCTTGAGCGGACCGGGGGTGGTCCATCCGCCCTCCTCGACGGGCCCGACCTGGCCGGTACCGCCGCGAATGATCGCGAGGTCCTGCTCAGCCTGTCGCTGCCGGGGGAGCCGGGCAACGAGCGAACGGCGATGGCCCGGGTCGCCGAGGCGGTGGCGCCGCTCGGACTGGAGCCCGCCCGCCTCGAGCGGTTGAAGACCGCCGTGAGCGAGGCCTCGATGAACGCGATCGAGTACGGCAGCCGGAATGACCCCGCGATTCCCGTCGAGATCGAGGTCTGGGTCGCCCAGGGAGACCTCCTGGTGAGCATCAGGGATCGAGGCCTGAGTGGCCCGATCCCGGATGCCGAGCAGCCGAGCCTCGAGGCCAAGCTGGCCGGCGAACAGAAGCCTCGAGGGTGGGGCCTCTTCCTGATCAAGCACATGGTCGACGCGATGGAGGTCGTCACCGAAGGCGAAGCCCAGACCGTGATCCTGACCCTGCACCTGGAAGGAGACGACGATGCCGGCCAGCCGGTTTGAGGCCGAGGTCCGGGTCGAGCCGGGCCTGGCGGTGATCGTCCTGTCGGGGGACATCGACCGGGAAGCGGAGGCCGGCCTGGCGGCGGCCTACCTCGCGGCCGCCGACATGGACGTGATCGTCCTGGACTTCGGCGGTGCGGGCTACATCAACAGCACCGGCATTGCCCTGATCGTCCGTTTCCTGGCCGACGGCCGGCGGGATCACCGCGAGATCAGGGCCTGCGGGCTGAGCCCGCACTACGCCGAGATCTTCGAGCTCACTCGGCTGTCGGACTACATGCAGGTTTTCGACGATGCAGCGAGCGCCAAGGCTCCGGCCATCAGGGCCACGACGGGAGGCAGGTCATGACCAGCAGCACAACCACGATCGAGGTCCGTCGGCTCTCGCCGACGGTCAGCACGATCGCGATCCAGGGTGACATCACGTCGGCCACCGAGGGCGCGTTGATGGACGCCTACAGTCGGGCCAGCGACCCGGCAACGCGCTCGATCGTGCTCGACTTCAGCGGCCTGGACTACATGAACAGCGGCGGGATCGGCCTGCTCGTGACGCTCCTCGTCCGCGTCCAGCGCCAGGGCCAGCGGCTCCTCGCCTATGGGCTGACCGAGCACTACCGCCAGATCTTCGAGCTGACCCGGCTCGACGAGGCCATCGGCATCCACGACACCGAAGCGGCCGCCCTGGCCGCCACCAGTGCCTGAGCGACCCGTGAAAGGTGCCAGCCATGACGACCGAGACTGACCAGCCGGGCAAGGACCTGGCCGATCCGACAGCCACCGACGTGCCGAAGACCTCGAACTGGGCGGCGCCGGTCGCCCGCCTCGAGGTGGGCACGGTCCCGACGGCCGCCCTCAACCTCAACGTCGCCGGGCGGCGCCTGGCCGGGCCGGTCCAGGGCTTCGGCCAGCTCTGGCAGAAGACGTATCGGGTTGCGCTGCGCGATGCCGACCTGACCCCCGAGGCGATCATCCGGACCTGGAAGGATCACTTCGGCGAGTTCTGGCCCAAGGGCAATCGCTTCTACGGCCCGCTGACCAGCCTCGAACCGGGCGAGGTCGCCGTGCTCAACCTGGCGATGCCGGGCAAGATGACCCTATCGACGGGGGTCCTGGTCATCTACGCCGACGATGAGTCATTCGCGTTCATGACCCCTGAGGGCCACCAGTTCGCGGCCTGGATCACGTTCTCCTCCTATCGCGACGACCCGGCCCCGGTCATCCAGGTCCAGGCCCTGATGCGGGCCAGCGATCCGCTCTACGAGCTGTCGATGCCGATCGTGGGCCACAGAATGGAGGACCGGTTCTGGGTCGCCACGCTCCAGGCGCTGGCCGCCAGGCTGGGAGACCCGGACGCGACGGTCGACCTGCAGCGGATCTGTGTCGATCGCCGGCGCCAGTGGCGCTACGCCGGCAACATTCGCCAGAATGCCGCGATCCGAACGACCATCTATCGGTTGACCCATCCGAGGGCCTGGTTTGACCGCAGCGCGAAGCCATGATCGATGAGGGCTGACGCCCCGGACGCGGTCGTCGTTGGATCCGGGCCAAATGGCCTCGCTGCGGCGATCACCCTGGCCCGGGCCGGCCGTTCGGTGGTCGTCTACGAGGGCGCCGAAACCGTCGGTGGGGGCATGCGCAGCGCCGAGCTCACGCTGCCCGGATTCATCCACGACGTGTGCTCGACCGTCCAGGGGACGTCGGTCGCATCACCGTTCTTCGCCGGTCTCGATCTCACGAAGTACGGGGTCGAGCTCGTCCACCCGCGGATCCCCCTGGCCCATCCGTTGGACGACGGCCGGGTTGCCCTCCTCGAACGGTCGGTCCAGGCCACCGCGGCCGAGCTGGGGGTCGACGGCTCCGCCTACCAGCGACTGATGGGCCCGCTCGTCCGGGAGGCCGGCCAGACCCTCCCGTTCATCCTCGGCCCGAGCCTGCGCGTACCGCGCCATCCCGTCGCGGTGGCGCGCTTCGGCCTGGGGGCACTCTGGCCGGCTGCCCGGTACGCCCGCCGCCACTTCCGCGATGAACCAGCGCAGGCCCTGTTCGGCGGACTGTGCGCGCATTCGATGGTCGCCCTCGACCAGCTCGCGACCGCCTCGTTTGGCCTCGTCCTGGCGATGACCGCGCACGCCTTCGGCTGGCCAGTCGTGCGTGGCGGCACGCAGCGGCTGGCCGACGGCCTCGCGGCGGAGCTCCGGGCGCTCGGCGGCGAGATCGTCAGCGGACGCCCGATCACGACGCTGGGCGAGCTGCCTGCCGCCCGGGCCATCCTGTTCGACACGACGCCCCGCGCGCTCGTCTCGATTGCCGGGTCGGCGCTGAAGGGTGGCTATCGCCGGAGGCTGGACGGCTTCCGCTACGGCCCGGGCGTGGTCAAGGTCGACTGGGCCCTCGATGGGCCGATTCCCTGGCGAGCCGAAGGTGCCGATCGGGCCGGAACGGTTCACCTGGGTGGAACGCTGGCCGAGATCGAGGCGGCCGAGGCCGAAGTCGCCCGCGGCGGTCACCCGCAACGACCGTTCGTGATCGTTGTCCAGGCCAGCCGCTTCGACCCGAGCCGAGCGCCGGCCGGCAAGCACACCGGCTGGGCCTATGCCCACGTCCCAAATGGCTCGACGCTCGACATCTCGGATCGGATCGAGGCCCAGGTCGAGCGCTTCGCCCCGGGCTTCCGCGACCTGATCCTGGCCCGTTCGGTCCGCCTGCCGGCCGACCTCGAGCGCGAGAACCCGAACTACGTCGGCGGCGACATCAACGCCGGGATCGAGGACGTCCGACAGCTCTTCACCCGGCCAGTCGCCAGGCTCGATCCCTACTCAACGCCGACCCGCGGGATCTACCTGTGCTCTTCCTCGACTCCGCCCGGCGGCGGGGTCCACGGAATGTGCGGCGTGTGGGCGGCGAGGTCGGCCCTCCGCCGCGAGTTCCGGCATCAGCAATGAGACCGCGACCTCGCTCGACGACCCTCTCGATCGCCCTGGTCTGGGTCGCCGGCGGATCGCTCGCGCTTCTGACGTCCGCAATGATCCTCCTGGCAGTCGCCACGGGCGACCTGAGCCCGACCACGATTCTCGCGCCATTGGCCGGAGCGCTGACCGTCACCACCGGCGCGATCCTGGTGACTCGCCTGCCGGGGAACAGGATCGGCTGGTTGCTCTGGATCGGCGGCATGCTCATCGTAACGACGAGGGTGACCCAGGGCCTGGCGGACCACGGCCTGACGTCCAATCCCGGCAGCATCCCGGGAGCGATCTGGATTGGCTGGGTCAACGCCTGGATCGGGCTGCCGGCCGTCGTCACGCTCCCGGTGTTCCTGCCGCTGCTGTTCCCGACCGGTCGTGCGCCCTCGCCGCGCTGGCGAGTCGTCAGTTGGGCAGCCGTCGGCGCGATCGGCCTCGGTGCCGGCATCGCAGCTGTCAGCCCGTTTCCCGTAGGCACCTACCCACCGGACGTGGTCAACCCGGTCCAAATCGGTGGGTCGGCAGGGGAGGCCCTGGCGTTTCTGGGTAACCTGGTCGACCTCGTCCTGTTCATCGTGCTGGTCCTCGCATCATGGTCGCTCGTCATTCGATACCGCAGGGCGCGCGGCGTCGAGCGGGAACAGCTCAAGTGGTTCGTCTTTGTCGGGATCATCGCGGTCGGGTCGTTCATCTTCGCGGCCGCGAACGTCAGCAACACGACCGGACCACTTGCGACCATCGACAATCTCGCTTGGACGCTCGGATTCCTCGCGCTCGCGATGATCCCGATCGCGATCGGGATCGCGATCCTGCGCTACCACCTGTACGAAATCGACCGGCTGATCAGCAGGTCGATCAGTTGGACCCTGATCACCGTGCTCGTCGCCGCCCTGTTCGCGGGCAGCATCCTGGCCCTGCAAGGACTCCTCGCACCGATGCTTCGATCGAATGACCTTGCCGTGGCTGGCTCGACCCTACTGGTCTTTGCCTTGTTCCAGCCGATTCAGCGTCGGGTCCAACGGCTCGTCGACCGTCGCTTCAACCGTGCCCGCTATGACGCCGATCGCACGATCAGCGCCTTTGCCGCGCGCCTGCGCGACGAGGTCGATCTCGAGCATCTGCGGGCCGAGATCCTGGCCACGGTCGGCCAGACGGTCGAGCCCAGCAACGTCTCGCTGTGGCTGCGCCAATGACAACCACCAACAGCGCTCGCGTCGGCGCAGGCGCTCGATCTCGCGTTCTTGCCCTGTCGTTGGCGGTGATCGCGGCTGTCGCGCTCATGCTCGGTGCGCTGGTCGAGGCGTTGCCCAAAGGGTTCGGCAACGCCGGCTATGTCGGGCTGGCGACCGTTCTGGTCATCTCGACCGTCGGGGTCGGGTCGGTGCTCGTGAGCCGGCTCCCGCGCCACATCATCGGCTGGTTGTTGCTGCTCGGGGGCCTGTCGATCGCCGTCTCCACGGCCGGCCAGGCACTGGCCGACTACGGCCTCAACGAGCAACCCGGCAGCGTCCCCGGCGCCGTCGGGTTCGCGATCCTGACGAGCGCGACCTCGGGAATCTTTGTCGAGCTTTCTTGGGGGCTTCGTCCCGCTCTACTTTCCCACGGGGCAATTGCCCTCGCCGCGCTGGCGGCCGGTGCTCCTCATCGCGGTCGTCTCGACGGTGACACTCGTGATCACGAGCGTACTTGGCCCGTTTCCCGAGGGGGATTACCCGCCCGGCGTCACGAACCCGCTCGCCCTGGACGGAATCGGCGGCCAGCTCGTAGCGGCTTTGAGCGCCTTTGCGAATCTCCTCGGGGTCGTGGCCCTCGTCTGCGTCATCGCCTCGCTCGTCGTCCGCTACCGGCGGGCCCAGGGGGTCGAACGGGCCCAGCTCAAGTGGTTCGCCTATGTCGGGCTGATCGTGGTGCCGACGCTCCTGATCTCGATCGTAGCCAGCACGTTGCCGCCGGGGCCGCTGGTGTCAATCGTCGCGGTTGCCTGGATCGGTGCAATCGGGGGCCTCGTGATGCTGCCCGTCGCAATCGGGATCGCCGTCCTCCGCTACCGCCTGTACGAGATCGACCGGCTGGTCAGCCGGACGATCAGCTGGGCGGCCGTGACCATGATCCTGGGGACCTGTTTCGTCGCCATCATCCTCGTGTCGCAGGCGCTCCTCGCCCCGCTAACCGGATCAAACGTGCTCGCGGTGGCCGGCTCCACCCTGCTCGTTGCCGCGCTGTTCCAGCCGATCCGCCGGAGGGTCCAGCAGGTCGTCGACCGGCGCTTCAATCGGGCGGGCTATAACGCCGAGGCGACGATCGGCGCGTTTGCCGCTCGCCTCCGCGACGAGGTCGATCTCGAGCAGCTCCGGATCGAGATCCTGGCCACGGTCGGCCAGACGGTCGAGCCCAGCAGCGTCTCGTTGTGGCTGCGCGAATGAATGGCACCAGCGCTCGGTCTGCCGGCCGCCCGCGGCTGCGGCTGCGGATGCTTGCCTTGTCGGCGGCATGGATCATCGCAGTCGTTCTGGTCCTGGTCGGTTTCCTGGAGTCGCTCCAAACCAACCTCAGCAATGCCGCGTTCGTCGGAGTGACCCTGCCACTCGTCGTCTCGACGGTCACCGTCGGCGCGGTCCTTGTCAATCGGCTGCCTGGCCACATCGTGGGCTGGTTGCTCCTCGCCGGCGGCCTCTCGCTCGCCGTCTCCGTGGCCGCTGGTGGACTGGCCGACTACGGGCTAAACCAGCATCCAGGTAGCGTCCCCGGCGCCGTCTGCTTCGCGATCATCGCGGGGGCCACCGGTGGAACGTTCATTGGGTTGCTCGGAGGTTTCGTCCCACTCTACTTTCCGACAGGCCAGCTACCGTCCCCACGGTGGCGGGTGGTGGCCTTGATCGCGATCGTTCCGACGCTGTCACCAGTGATCACGAACCTCTTCGGGCCCTTCCCAGCGGGAACCTACCCGGCAGACGTCACGAACCCGCTCGCCCTAAACGGCATCGGCGGCCAGTTTGTCGCTCTCCTGGGCCCGGTCTCAGTTGTCCTCGGTGTGGTTGGTCTCCTCGGTGTCATCGCCTCGCTCGTCGTGCGCTACCGGCGGGCCCAGGGGGTCGAACGGGCCCAGCTCAAGTGGTTCGCCTATGTCGGGCTGGTGGTTGTGCCCACGCTCCTGCTCGCGATTGTGACCGGCGGCGCGACGACAGGGCCCATGGCGATCTTTACCAACGTGGCCTGGGCGGCTGCCATCGGAGGCCTCACGTTGATGCCAGTCACAATCGGCATCGCCATCCTGCGCTACCGGTTGTATGAAATTGACCGGCTCGTAAGCCGGACGATCAGCTGGGCCGCGGTGACGGTCGTCCTTGGCGCGAGCTTTGTCCTGGCGATTCTCGTGGTCCAGACGTTGCTCGCCCCAGTGACGAGTTCGAACGAGCTGGCCGTCGCCGCCTCGACCCTGCTGGTCTTCGCGCTCTTCCAGCCGATCCGGCGCCGGGTCCAGCGATTCGTCGACCTGCGGTTTAACCGCGCCCGATACGACGCCGACCGGACGATCAGCGCCTTTGCTGGTCGCCTTCGCGACGAGGTCGATCTCGAGCAGCTTCGGGCCGAGATCCTCGCCACGGTCAGCCAAACGGTGGAGCCCAGCAGCGTCTCGCTCTGGCTGCGCGAATGACGACCCGGCGCCAGGTGGCCGTCCAGTCGGCGCTGCGTCTGGTGATCCGTCGGAATCGTGATGTCCGCAGGCCCCCTGGAGGACAATCGTCGGCCGATACGGGTATATCCCTGCCTGGAGCGACGCTGTCAGAGGAATCTCATCTCGGCTGACTACGGTCACCGGGATGAGCAATCCACGACGGCCGCGATACCAGTCGAGGGCCGCTGTCCCCGGGCCTCGATCACGCCCCATCCCGGCCGACTACTGGCTGCCGCCGCACCAATCGGCTGGCTGGCGGCTTGCGGTCTACCCGATCGTCGCGATCTTGGCATTGGCATTGTTCGTTGCTTTCAAGGTGCCGGCCCGAAGCGGCGTCGTCCTTCAGCCCGCCGCGCAGGTTCGCACCAGCCCAGGTGTTTCCAGCCCCGCCCAGCGAGCGGCGACGGGCAGCGGCACGTATCTCGGTGCGGTCATCCCAGACCCGTACGGGCAGGTCCAGGTCTCGATCACGCTCCTCGCGGGACGGATCACCGGCGTCACCGCCGTACAGCTTCCGACGGAGGGTCGCTCGGGCTTCATCTCGCAGTCCGTTGAGCCGATCTTGAAGGGTGAGGCGATCGCCGCCCAGAGCGCCAAGATCGACACGGTCTCGGGGGCCACGTACACGAGCGAGGCGTACGCGCAATCGCTCCAGTCCGCCCTCGACGCCGCTCATGCCTGAGCGATCCGCTGGGAGCGCCCCGCGGTCAGCCTTGGACGGCGATCCCCGGGAGAATCTCGGGGGCGAAGGTGGCCGTCGCCGCTAGGGTGCCCAGTTCGGCTTGACGGACGGCCCAGCCTGGCGATTCCCTCGGCTCATCGCCACAATTCGACCGGGCCGAGGGTCTCGGTCGAAAGAGACCCCGCCATCGGGCCATATGTCCCTATCGCGATCCGGCGCTTCTGGCCACACTTCGCGAATGGCGGACCTCGACGAGCTCAGCGCGGCGATTGAACGCGGCGACCGCGACTCCGCGGTCGAGCTCACCCAACGGGCGATCGCCGCCGGGCTCCCCCCGCAGTCGATCCTCACGGCGATGACCTCGGCGATGGACGAGGTGGGGGACCAGTTCCAGGCCAACCTGATCTTCGTCCCGGAGATGCTCGTGTCCGCCCGGGCGATGCGCGAGGCGATGGCGGAGCTCGAGCCGATCCTCGTCGGGGCCGGCATCCGGCCGGAGGCGAAGGCTGTGATCGGGACCGTCCGGGGTGACCTCCACGATATCGGCAAAAACCTCGTGGCGATGATGTGGCGCGGCGCCCGGATCGACGTCGTTGACCTTGGGGTGAACGTGACGGCCGAGCAGTTCGTGGCGGCGGTCGGGGAGCACAAGCCGGACCTGGTCGGCCTGTCGGCCCTCCTTACGACGACCATGCCGTCGATGCGCTCGATCGTCGACGCGCTCCGGCGGACCGACCTTGGAGGAGCCCGGATCCTGGTCGGCGGCGCCCCCGTCAACCAGGAGTTCGCGACCTGGATCGGGGCCGATGGCTTCGCCCAGGATGCCGGCGCGGCCGTGGTGGTTGCCCGCCGCCTGCTCGGCCTGGCCGACGGGACGGTGGCTGTGGCGAATCCTCTTGCCCCCAGAGGCGGTGGATGACGATGACGGGCCGCGAGCGGGTCCTGGCTGCGATCAATCATGAGGAGCCCGATCGGGTCCCGATCGTCATCGGGGCGAGCAATGCCACCGGCCTGAAGGCGAGGCCGTATCACGGCCTCAAGCAGCTCCTCGGGATCACCAGCGAAGACCGCTACATCTACGACTGGCCGGAGCTCGGCACGATCCTGCCCGACGAGGCTGTCCTGGATCGTCTCCACGCCGACGTCCGGGGCGTCTTCGACAGCTTCCCCGCGGCGACCCTGGCCCGCAACGCCGACCGCCCGCCGCATGCCCCGTTCATCGACGACTGGGGCAGCGGCCAGGTCGAGGTCGAAGATGGCACCTGGTATCCGGGGGTCCATCCGCTGGCCGAGGCGAGCACGATCGAGGCGATCGAGGCCTATCCCTGGCCGGACATGGACGATCCCTCACGGGTGGCCCACGTCCGGGTCGCCGCAGCCGCCCTGGCGGCCGACGGTCGTTACGCGATCCTGGCCACGCCGTGGCTGCTGTTCCCCTTCGAGCGGGCCTTCGCGATGCAGGGCCTCGAGACGTTCCTGATGAACCTGGCCCTCGAGCCCGACTTCGCCGAGGCGCTCCTGCGAAAGATCGGCGAGCGCTGCAAGGCGCTCATGGGCCACTTCCTCGATGCCCTCGGCGACGATGTCGACATGATCAAGATCGGCGACGACCTGGGCACCGAGCAGAGCCTGCTGATGTCGCCGGCGATGTACCGCCGGGTCCTGAAGCCGATCCACGCCGACTACATCGCATTCATCAAGTCCCGGACGAAGGCCAAGGTCTTCTTTCACACCGACGGCGACGTGTTCGACCTGCTCGACGACCTGGTCGAGATCGGGGTCGACATCCTCAACCCGGTCCAGTCGGGCTCAGGCAAGCTCGGCAACCTGGCCGAGGTCAAGCGCCGCTATGGCAGCCGCCTCGCGTTCTGTGGTGCGATCGACACCCAGCACGTCCTGCCGAACGGGACTCCCGAAGAGGTCCGGGCCGAGGTCCGCCGGGCAATCGCCACCCTTGGGCCCGGCGGTGGCTATCTCCTGTCGGCGGTCCACACCGTCATGAACGAGGTCCCCGCCGAGAACGTCCTGGCGATGGTCGACGCCGCCCTCGAGTTCGGGACCTACCCGCTCCGAGACTGAGGGACTATGCACGAGCCTTTGGCGGTCCGCTTCGACCGTCGGACTGACCGACGGCAGCGGGGATCCGGCCGGCGAGCGAACGACCATGGAGCCGGGGAGCGTGGGCCGCAAGCATGGCCTGGAGCCGGCTCCATACCCCGGCGATCCGCTGGCTGCGCCCCGCAGCCGGCTGCCTCTGGACTGACTTGGCGAGCGACGCTCGGCTCGCCTCGATGTCGAGGTCACGCTGGTGAAGCGAGGCGAGGGACGAGATCGTGTCTGGATGCATCTGAAGGCTCCTGATCCGGGTCGGTTCGCTCCGACTCGTCCAAGCTGACGCCCGGCCCGATGTGCGTCATCGGTCGAACAGCGGGGCGACCCACACGGCCAGTCCGATAATTCGGAGGCGACCGGGGCTCCACGGCCTCGGACATCGGTCATTCGACCGATGCGGCCGGCAAATCGCGATGTAGATTTCGGTCATGGCACATTTCGGCCAGCTGATTTCTCCGGTCCTCGTCGGGCGCGACGAGCTGCTCGACACGGCTCAGCGCCACCTCGAGGACGCCCTGGCCGGCCGGGGCAGCTTCCTGCTCCTGGCGGGCGAGGCCGGGATCGGCAAGTCGCGCCTGATGGACGCGATCGAGCTCAGGGCGATGGCGGCCGGGTTCAAGGCCGTCGATGGTGCCGTGGCGCCGCAGGATCACGACGTCCCGGCGGCCTCCCTGCTCGACATGGCCCGATCGATGGCCCGGATGGACCAGTTCGCCGAGCTCGGCACGGAGCTGCTCGCGCTCATGGGGACGGCCATCGGCGCGCCCGACGCCCGACGACGTCTGCTCGTGCACAGCGTCGTCGACCGGATCGCCAGGCTGAGTGCGGAACCGACGATGCTTTGGTTCGACGATCTCCAATGGACCGACGACCTCAGCCTCGAGATCCTCACTGAGCTCGCTCGAGTCGCCCTCGACCGCCGGCTGCTGCTCGTCGGCGCGTATCGGAGCGATGCGACAACGCCGGGATCGCTCCTGCGGGAGTGGCGGTCGCGGCTGCTGACCCAGCGACTGGCTGAGGAGACGCGGCTCGAGCCGCTCAACCTCGAGCAGACCGGACAGATGGCCGACCTGATCCTCGCGAGCGGGAGGCCCACCCCCCAGTCGGTCGTCGAGGCGCTCTACGAGCGGACGGATGGCGTGCCGCTCCATATCGAAGAGCTGCTGGCCGTGCTGCCACCTGAGCTGCGCGCGGATAGCCGGGCGATCCTCGATGCGGCTGTCCCAGACACCCTCGAGGATGCCGTCCTCGAGCGGGTGAGCCAGCTCTCGCCCGAGGCCCAGGCCGTCGCGCGGGCCGGGTCGGTCATCGGACGGTGCTTCGTGCCCGACGTCCTGGCCGAAATCATGGACGTGCCGGTCGACACCCTCGACGCTCCGCTCGGCGAGCTGGTCGAGTGCCACATCCTGGTCCCTCCGGGACTCCGCGGGGTCTTCGACTATCGACACCAGGTCCTGCGCGACACCCTCTACTCGCGCCTGACCCTGCGAGAACGCCGGCGACTTCATGCCCGCGCCGCGGAGTACGGACGGGCCCTCGAAGGTGCGTCGGTCATCCACGCATCTGTCCACTATGAGCGGGCGGGACTGCGCGGCCCGGCATTCCGGTCGGCCCTTCACGGTGCCCGCGAGGCCGCCGCCCTGTCGTCGCACCGCGAGGCGGTCGACCTGTACCGACGAGCGCTCGACAACATGCCCGAGGATCTGCCCGTCATCGAAGCGGCGGCGATCCTCGCCGCGAATGCGATCGAGGCTGCGGCCATCGAGGAAAACGAGCTCGCGGTGACTGCCGCGAACGATGCCCGTTCGCGCTATCAAGGCGTCGGCGATGCCCTGGGCGCCGGGCAGGTCCTGCCCATCCTGATCGGGATCGATCGCCGTGAGGCCCGTCCGCTCGACGAACGGCTGACCTCGATCGAAGCGGCCCTCGCCGAGGCCGAGGCCCTGCCGTCGGGCCGAGACGCCGCTAAGGTCCGCGGCGCGCTTCAGCTCGAGCTTGCCCAGGCCGCTCTCGACGGCCTCGATCTGGCCCGGGCCGCGGGCGCGCTCGCCGCGGCCCGGCAGGCTGCGCTCCTGGCAGCCGACCAGGCCCTGGGCCTCGATGCCGCCTCGCTCGGCGGCATGCTCGAGGCCCTCTCTGGTCAGATCGAGGACGGCCTGGATCGGATCGGCGCCGCGGCGCTCCAGGCCCGGACCCAGGGCTTCGAGGACACCGGCGTGACGGCCTACCGCAACGCCTCGGTTCTCGCCGCCCGGCTGATGGACCACGGCCGGGCCCAGGCCTGGATCGACGAAGGCTTGCGCTACGCAGACGGCATCCAGCAGTCGCACTGCGCCCACGTCATGCGCTCGACGGGCAGCCTCGTCGCCTGGGCGACCGGTCGCTGGGAGGACGCGATTCGGCTCGGCCTGCAGTCGATCACCGAGCCTGGTTGCGCGCAGGGTTCAGGGATGGCCCATTGGCCCCTCGGCTATGTGGCCATGGGTCGAGGCGACTTCGAGGAGGCGCGGGGGCACCTTGAGATCGCGGCGGCCTTCGGACAGCGCAGCGGCCTGCCCGATTTCGAGCTGGCGTCCATGTGGGGCCTGGCCGAGCTGGCGTTCCTGGCAGGCCACGTCGATGACGCCGTCGAGCTGAGTCAGCGCGGCCTCGAGCTCGCCGTCGCGAGCGGCGAGCGGGCCAGATTCGTCCCGTTCGTCGTGACCGGCGTTCGGGCCCGGATCGAGGCCGGCGCGCCGGACGACGCGGTCCGCTTTGCCCAGGCCGCCGCCGAGCACCTGGCTGGGACGGGTTCGCTGGCGGCCCCGGCCCTTGAGCATGCGAATGGGCTCGTTGCCCTCGCCGCCGGCTCCCTGACCGCGGCTCGAGCCGGCCTTGAGCGGGCGATGCGAGGCTGGGATGCCCGGGACCGAGCCTGGGAGGGGGCCTGGGTCCGACTCGACCTGACCGGCGCCTTGGTCCGCGCCAATCGCCATGGCGATGCGTCCGGGATGCTGGCCGACGCACGCCGGCGGGCGCAGGACCTGCTCAGTCGGCCGCTCCTGGAGCGGGCCGCGGCGCTCGAACGGCAGGCGCGCGGCCACACGAGCGTCGCTGAACCCTGGCGACCCCTGACGATCCGCGAGTTCGAGGTCGCCCGCCTGATCGGCGCCGGCCGGACCAACGCCGAGATCGCGGCCGAGCTGGCCATCGCGCCGAAGACCGTGTCATCCCACGTCGAGCACGTCCTCGGGAAGCTCGACATGCGCCGCCGGGCGGAGATCGCGACCTGGGTCGCCCACGTCAATCACCCCTCCCGGCGGTCCGTCTCCGGTCGCGTCCCGGCGATCGCGTCCGGGGGCGATCTTGACGTGGCATCGGCCCAGCTCGTCCACTGACCAGATGGAGACGCCCATGGGCAGGGTCGATCGATGACGATCCGACTGTTCTATGACCGCTGGCCGCAGTACGAGCGACGTCTCGTCGAATCGATCCGCGACCTCACGCCTGGGCAGCTCGCGCTGCGGGCCGCGCCGGAGCACTGGCCGGTCTGGGCGATCGCCAGCCACGTGGCGGGGACACGGGTCTACTGGCTGTGCCACGTCCTGGGCGAGCCGGGAGCCGAGACGACGCCGTTCGCTGATCCGGCCGGCGAGGGCTGGGAGGACGATCTCGATCGCCCTCGCAGTGCCGACGAGGTCGTCAGCGCGCTCGAGGCAACGTTCGCGATCATTGACGCGGCCCTCGACCGTTGGACGTCGGAGATGATGTTGGACACCGTCGAGCGCTCATACGGAGAGGTGCGCCAGGTCCACTCGCGGACGTCGATCCTCCAGCGCCTGCTGACCCATGAGGCGTACCACGGCGGTGAGCTGGCCATCGCCCTCGGCAGCCACCACCTGGACCCGACCTACATCTGGCGCGCGGACGACCCGCTCCAGTCCTGACACCTGCGCAAGACAGGAACCGTCGTGCTCGTCGACACCCAGCCAGACCTATGATGAGCCGACCGCCGACCGATGCCCTGGCCGGCCCAGCGTGAGGAGAATCGCTTGAAGCGGATCGTCGCTTTCCTGTTGATCTCGGTGATGGCGATCTCGGCCTGCAGCTCCTCGAGCGGTAGCGGCCTGACCGGCAAGGCCTGGCAATGGCAGTCGAGTGCTGATCCAGGCCTGCCGATGCCCGGCGTCGTCCCGGATCCCGGGAGCTACACAGCGACCTTCAACACCGACGGCTCGATCAACGTCAAGGCGGACTGCAACAACGTGAACGGGACGTACAAGCAAACAGGGAGCTCGCTCACGATTTCCTTCGGAGTGACGACCCTCGCGGCCTGTCCGTCTGGATCGCTCGACTCGATCTTCCTGGCCGGCCTGGAGAAGGCGGCGAGCTACGCCATCGCCAATGACGCGCTGACGATCACCTTGAGCGACACCGGGACGATGTCATTCAAGTAATGGCTTGCCCTGCGTCCGCCGGCGAAGTCGATCGCTGAGCCAGGATCGCGCCGGTCAACCTGCGTCGCGAGCGGCTTCAAAGACGCGCTCGATCACTCGCATGTTCGCCACCGAATCCTCCCCCGGGATGGCCACGCGGGCTCCATCGAGGACCGCCTCGGCGAACCGGTCGGCCTGGACGCCGTACGGGTCTGCCGGGGCGAACTCGAGCGTCTCGATCGCCGGTGCCACCGGCGGGTCGCCGCCAGCAATCAGGAACACCCGCGATGGGCGATCGGGCGGGATGTTGAACGGGATCTCGATCTCGATCCGGCCGCCTGTGCCGTAGATGCTGACCCGCTGGTCGGGCTCGACCCGGGTGGCGCTGGTGAACGTGGCCGTGCCTCCGGCAAAGCTGAGGATCGCGCTGGTCAGGATGTCGACGCCGCTGAGCGGGTCCCGCACGATCGTCGCGGCCACCGACCGGGGCTCGTCGCCGAAGAGCATCCGGGAAAGGTTGACCGAGTAGCAGCCGATGTCATACAGGGCTCCGCCCCCGACCTCCCGGATATTCCGGATGTTGGTCGGATCCTCGAGGTGATACGAGAACCATGAGTCGACGGCCACCAGCCGGCCGATCCGACCCGATGCCACGAGGTCCCGCACGGCGACCCACGACGGGTGATGGCGGTACATGAACGCTTCCATCAGGACGATGCCCGCGTCCCGGCCGGCGTCGACGATCGTTTGGGCATCGGCCGCGGTCATCGCCAGGGGCTTCTCGCACAGGACGTGCTTGCCGGCCCGGGCCGCGGCAATCGCCCACTCCGCGTGGAGGTGGTTCGGGAGCGGGATGTAGACGGCGTCGACGTCCGGGTCGGCCAGAAGCGCTTCGTAGGAGCCGTAGGCTCGAGGGATGCCGAGCGACCGCGCTGTCGTCTTGGCCCGGGCGCTGTCGCGCGAGGCGATCGCCACGACCTCGGATCGCTTCGATGAGCGCATGCCGGGAATGACCTTCCCGACGGCGATGTTGGCGCAGGACAGGATTCCCCAGCGCAGCACGCTCATCTCGATCCAGCCTCCTCGGGCGATCCCGGCCCATGGTGCGCGATCAGGCGCGTGGCTCCTGCGCGGCGACCTCGGTCCGGGACGCAAACGTCTCGCCGATCGCCGTACTTTAGACGTCCTGTCGGCCTTCCATTTTCGCCCGGCGACCGACACGCGGTATCGTTCTGGCATGGGACTCGGCTTTGGACTTCTCAGTGCCCAGCTGCGCCCGGGCGAGACGGATTGGACCCGGGCGTACGACGATACGATCCGCCTGGCCGTCGAGGCCGAGCGGCTCGGATTCAGCTCGGTCTGGACGACCGAGCACCACTTCGTCGACGACGGCTACATGCCCTCGCTGCTCGTCGTCGGGGCGGCCCTCGCCCAGGCGACCTCGACGATCAAGCTGGGCACCGGGGTGGTCCTCGCGCCGCTCCACCACCCGATCCGCCTCGCCGAGGATGCGGCAACGGTCCAGCTCCTGAGCCACGGCCGGCTGATCCTCGGCCTCGGCCTGGGCTGGTCGGAGGTGGAATTCCGCGGGCTCGGCGCGGACCAGCGTCGGCGCGGCGCGGCGATGGAGGAGATCCTCGAGATCCTCCCGCTCGCCTGGACCGGCCAGCCGTTCACCCATGCGGGAGCGGTCTACGACCTGCCCACGCTGGCCGTCCGGCCGGCGCCTTCGGCCCGGATCCCGGTTCTCATCGGAGGCGGAGCCGAGCCGGCGATTCGGCGCGCCGCCCGGCTCGCCGACGGGATCTTCGTCAGCACGACGGCCGATCGGTTCGTCGAGCAGGTCCAGTGGGTGCTCGACGAATGCGAGCGGATCGGGCGCGATCCGGCCAGCTTCCAGTTCATCCACTACTCGGTCCTGATGGCCGGAGCGTCCCGGGCCGAAGCGCTCGCCCGCTACCGCGAGGCAGCCTGGGCGATGCAATGGAAGTACTCGGACATGGGCGCCTCGGCCACGAGGCCGCTGCCGGCCGTGACGCCGCCCGCCTTTGACGGGCCCGAAGGGCTGCTCACCCGCGGCCGGGCGACCTATGCCGGGACGCCCGAGGAGCTGGTCGAGACCCTGCTCGGGATCCGGACGCGGGCCGGGGTGCCGGTCGAGTTCGTTGCCCGAAGCCATTTCCCGTTGCTCGACGACGATACCCAGCTGGAGCTGATGCAAGCGCTGGCGGAGGGCGTCGCGCCGCACATCTGAAGCCCGGTCATCAGGCCCGGCGGCTTCCGCCGGAGAGCTCCGAATCGATCCGCTCGGCGATCGACCTAGGATAGGTCGATGCGTTTCGAGGGTTCGAGGCAGGCGAACCGCCACATTCCAGCACGCCTCTTCCTCGTGGTCGGCCTGCTGGTCGGCGCCTGCGCCGGGCCCCTCCCGAAACCCCCACCGCCCACCGTCGCGCATCCGCCGGCAGGCGCGACCGGCTCACCGTCACCCGCCGCCGCCCGACCCGTGCCCTCGCCGTCCGGCCTGTGCGCCGGAAGCTGCCCGGCCCCGGCGGTCTACTACCACCACGGCTCACGAACAGGCCCGGGCAAGGTGGTCGCGCTTACGTTCGACGATGGCTTCAACATCCCGGCCTGCATCTCGATCGTCCACACCCTGCTCGCGAAGGCGGCGACCGCGACGTTCTTCCCGAACGGCCAGTACGTCCGCGAGAACCCCGGCTTCTGGCATTGGGTCGCGACTCTTGGCTTTCCGATCGGCAATCACACGACGACCCACCATGACCCGACCAGCCTGTCGGCCCAGGACCTCGCCCAGAACCTCGAGTCTGACCGGCGAATCCTGGACGAGACGACCGGCCGCCCATCGATCAACGTCTTTCGGCCGCCCTACGGCAGCTCGAACGCGCTGGTCACCCAGGTCGCCGCAGACGCAGGCTACCCGGTGATGGTCGGGTGGGACGTCGACTCCGGCGACCAGACCGGGGCCCACACCGTTGCCGCCGAGGTCGCCCGGGCGACCAAGGGCACGAACGGCTCGGTCGTGCTCATGCACTGCGGCTCGGCCCTGACGCCCCTCGCCCTGCCGGCGATCATCGCTTCGTATGCCCAGCGGGGGTTCACCTTCGTGACGGTCCCCCAGCTGTTCGACCTGCCCGTGCCGGTCACCGGCTGGGTGCCGCCGGCGCAGCCCGATGTCTGGCCGGTCCGGCAGCTTGGAACCGGTGATCCCGAGCCAGTCTGGAACGCCAGTCCGGCATTCGATCCGGCGGGCCACCTCCACCTCGCCTCCGAGACGCCCTACGGGATCGTGTACGGCAACGACATCTCCGGGAGCTGGCAATCGACGACGGTTGCCTTGAGCAATCAGCTCGCCTTCGTGTCGCGGCCCTCGATCGCGCTTGATCCGCAAGGTCGAGTCGACCTCACCTACGTCTCCTCGGCGATCACCGGGACCGAGCTCATCTACCAGCAGCGGTCGGCCGCCGGCGTCTGGACGAGCCCACAGTCGGTCGCCGCGCTCGCCGCGCCGGCCTCGACTGCGACGATCACGACCGACCCGTCGGGCGAACCGATCATCGCCTTCGCCCTGCTGGCGGGTCCGCACGCGGGGATCATGCTCGCCCGGCCTGGCCCATCGGGCTGGTCGCTATCCCACGTTCCAACCACGAACCAGTCCTTCATCGGACCGTCGATCGCGATCGGCCCGAGCGGAGCGATCGACCTGGTCGAGCGTCGCAATGGCCGATCCGAGGTGGACCTGACGACGAACGCAGCGGGGACGTGGGCAACGACGCCGCTCATCATGGTCCCGGCGAGCGCCGTGCCATATGCCGTGTTTGACCCGGCCGGGCGGCTCGATGTCGCGATCCAGCCGGCCTTCGGTGGGGAGATCAGCCTGGGAACCGGATTCCCGAGCGGCGCGTTCACCTGGAGCGAGGTGACGAGCGTCGGCGACCTCTCCGGGCTTGCCATCCGCCCCGGCGGCGGTCCCGTCGTCGCCTTCAGCCGGATCGCCCGCCCGGCGGGTCCCAGCCGGATCTTCCTGGGCCAGCCGCCGGGCTGATCGGGATCGGCCGAGGGCCTCGTCTAGCCTTCGGTCGGAGTCAGCTCAAAGACCGGCCTGGTCCGGGCCGCCTTCTCGGGGTCGTCGAGGACCTCCTTGCCGACGAGCCCGAAGAGCAACCGGGCGAACGCCCGACCGAACCAGGGAAACCGGGCAACGTAGCCCGGCAGGATCACCCCGAAGAACGTGACCGCCTCGGCGTGGTCCAGCTCACGCGCCTTGACCGAGATCTCATGGCGATGAACCCGGATCGTGCCCTCGCCGGCGGCCCGCAGGTTGCGTACCCACTGGACGTCGCCGTAGGCCCCGATCACGTAGCGCCGGCCGTCGGTGTCCATGATCGCGACCGGTGCCGAGCGCGGCTGGCCGCTCGTCCGGCCGCGGACCGTCAGGACCGTGTTCGGGCCCATCGGCAGCCCGGCCCGGAGCAGCCGGCTGGTGAGCCGGTTCGTGCTCCGGACGAGGAGCGGAGCCCGCCCGCCGGCGCGCGGGACGAAAGGCTCGGGGTTGCTGTTGGCAGGTTGGAGGGCGGGGGTCATGAGCGGACTCCTCGGTCAAGCGTCAATCGGTCACGTAGTGTGCCGCGGGTACGTCGAATCAATGACGGATCGAACTGGAGCAACGTGACCGACCGATGAGCACCTCGTCAGGGATCCCCGACGATGACCTGGCAGCGGACTTCGAAGCGAACCGCCCACGCCTGCGCGCGACCGCATACCGCTTGCTCGGCTCGCTGGCGGAGGCCGACGACGTCGTCCAGGACGCCTGGCTTCGAGCCAGCCGGGCCGACGCGAGCAAGGTCAACAACCTCGGTGCCTGGTTGACGACGATCGTGGCGCGCCTCTGCCTCGACCGGCTGCGGGCTCGAACGGCCCGGCGCGAGGAGTCGCTCGAGGTCGTCGTGCCGGATCCGGTCATCTCGGATCCGGACGGTTCAACCCCGGAACAGGAGGCGCTGCTGGCCGACTCGGTCGGCCTCGCCCTGTTGATCGTCCTCGAGGCACTCAGCCCGGCCGAGCGGCTCGCCTTCGTCCTCCACGACACGCTGGGCCTGCCGTTCGCTGAGATCGCCCCGATCATCCAGCGCGATGTCGTTGCCACGCGCCAGCTCGCGAGCCGGGCTCGTCGCCGGGTCCGCGGCGCGGCGCCGGTCGAAGAGGTGTCGCTCGCCCGTCAGTGGGAGCTCGTCGAGGCGTTCTATGCAGCCGCCCGAGAAGGCGATCTCGAAGGGCTCGTTCGCGTGCTGGATCCGAAGGTGATCGCTCGAGCCGACGTCGGCCCCGGTCCGTCCCCCTTCGGTCCCAGCCGGACGATCCACGGTGCCCGCGAGGTGGCCGAGCAGGCCGCGGCCTTCCGGAACCTCGCGCCGGGTGCGCGCCGGGTCCTCGTGAACGGCGCACCGGGCTTCTTCGTGACCGCCGCCGGCAAGCCGTTCGCGGTCCTCGGCATGAGCTTCGGGCCGGCCGGCATCACCGAGATCGACATCCTGCTTGACCCTGACCGACTCGCGAGGCTCGAATCGCCCGATTCTGGTCGGCCAGGCCCGTATGATTCGGTGTGAGAGGGATGCGATGACGAATGCACCGTACCGGCGGATCCACGTGGTGATCAACCCGGCATCCGGGAAGGACGAGCCCATCCTGAATGTCCTCAATGACGTGTTTCGGGAACACGGCGTCAATTGGGACATCAGCCTGACCCACAAATACGGCGATGCGAACGCCCAGGCCCGGGCCGCGATCGCGGATGGCGTCGACCTGGTCGCGGGATACGGTGGCGACGGTACCCAGCACGAGGTCGCGAACGCGGTCCTGACGGCCCAGGCCGAAACCGGGCGGCGCACGCCCATGGGCATCCTTCCGGGCGGCACCGGCAACGGCTTCGCCCGCGAGATGGGCGTCCCGGGCACGCTCCGCGAGGCGACGACGGTCCTGTGCACGAGCTCGAATACGCGGGCGATCGACGTGGGCCGGCTGGTCAGCGTCGCCCGGGCGCCGGTCGCGGACCGCTGGTTCATCCAGCGCCTGTACATCGGAGTCGAGCCCGAGCAGCAGACCAGCCGCGAGCTGAAGGACAAGTACGGCGTCTTCGCCTATGCCGTCTCGCTCGCCGGCCGGGCGACCGGCGGCAATCGAAGCCGCTATGTGGCCGACCTCGACGGTCAGCGCTTCGAATTCGAAGCTTCGACGATCTACGTCGTGAACTCGGGGATGATGGGGACCGGCCTGAAGATCACCCACACGTACGCCGTTGACGACGGGCTCCTGGATTGCTTCGCCCTGGACGTTCGGAACCTCGACAGCGTCGCCGCGGCTGCCGCGCGGCTGCTCGACATCCCCGCCTTGAACGAGTCGCACTACTACCGTCAAGCGCGGGCCGTATCGCTCCAGGCCGAGCCCGATCAGCCGGTCTGGACGGACGGCGAGTACGTCGGCCGGACGCCGGTCAAGATCGACGTCCTCCGATCGGCGCTGACCATTGTCGTCCCCTGAGGAGCTCGACCAGCTCGACCTGTTCCACCGGGCGTTCGACAAGCTGTATCCGGCGATCCGGTTCAGCCACGAACGGATCTTCGGCAACCCCTGGTTCTCAGAGGTCAAGCCCCGTCTGTGGCTCGGGGGAGCACCAACGTACGGGCGTGACTACGATGCCCTGCTCGCCGACGGGATCACGGCCGTCCTCGACGTCCGGGCCGAGCGGACCGCCGACCTCGGGTTCTACGCGGACCACGGCATCACCTACCGGCGATTCCAGGTCCCGGACATGGACATTCCGAGCGAGGAGGTCCTGACCGGCGCCGTCGACTGGATCGAGGCCCAGCTCGCCGATGGCAGGACGCTGCTCGCCCATTGCGCCAAGGGCCGCGGCCGTTCGGCGACGGTAGTCGCCGCGTACCTCATGCGCGAGGACGGACTGAGCTTCGAAGAGGCGAGCGAGCTGCTCCGCTCGAAGCGGGCCCTGGTCAAGCTCGAGGGCCGCCACCGCCGCGTGCTCGACTCCTGGATCGCGACCCAACGCGACGCCAGGGATCGCCCGACACAAGAGCACAATTGAGGCGTGAGAGCTCAACCGGTCATCGGGCAGTGATGAGCACCCAATCGAACCGACTCCTCCGGCGGCTGTCGAGCGGGCTCATGGCTTATGGCGCCATCGGGATCGTGCTCGCCGTGCTCATGCTCGGCGCGATCGTCGTGCTCACCGGCCAGCTCGATACCACCGTGAGCCGGGTCTCGGACAATCTCGACACGGTAGCGGCGACGATCGACAAGACGGCGACTGCGCTGGACCATGCCAGCTCCACCTCGGCCAGCTTCGCGGCCACGATCGGCCAGGCCGGGCCGACCCTCCAGAAGGTGGACGACACGCTGTCCGCCACGGTCACAACCCTTCATGAGATCGAGTCGACGGCGGCCGGCGTGAGCATCCTCGGCCAAACGCCCCTGGCCTCGCTGGCGGGTCGGTTCGGCGCCCTGGCCGACACCCTCGAGGCGCTCCAGGGCCAGGTCTCGACCCTCCACGACAACCTGGCCGACAACCAGGCCAACCTCGTTGCACTGGGGGCGAGCCTGTCTGACGTGGCCGTCCAGCTTCGCGAGGTCGACGCGATCGTCGGTTCGGGCCAGATCCAGGACAGCCTGGGGACGACGGTCGCGGTCATTCGCTGGCTGATGGTGCTTCTCGTGGTCATGTTCGCCGTGCCGGCCACCGTGGCGATCTACTTCGGCGTCTGGATCCGGCGGCAGATGGCAGCGGGCAGTCCGGCTGGCGATACGACGGCCTGATAAGCGCTGTCATCATCTGGCCATGGTCACAAGGATCCCCCGCGATCCCGAGTTCGAGGCACGAGTCCGGGCGAGCTTCGAGCGCCAGGGCCTGATGACAACGATCGGCGCCAGGTTGGTGCGGGTCTCGCCCGGTGAGGTCGAGATCGAGGCGCCGATCGGCGAAGGCCTGACCCAGCAGCATGGCTACGTCCACGCCGGGATCGTGACGGCCCTCGTGGACAGCGCCTGCGGCTACAGCGCCATCAGCCTGGGTCCACCGGGCACGGAGGCCCTGACCGTCGAGTACAAGGTCAACTTTCTCGCGCCGGCAGTGGGCGAGCGACTCATTGCCCGGGGGCGGGTGGTCCGCGCCGGCCGGACGATCACCGTTTGTTCGGGCGAGGTCGTGGCGATCGCCGGGGCGAGCGAGAAGCAGGTCGCGGTCATGCTCGCGACGATGATCACGGTCCCGTCCAATCGGGAGTCGCCCGGGGGCTGAGTCAGCAGGTCGCCCAGCGACCGACGTGGTCGGCCTGGGCGACCCGCTCTGCTGAGGCGTAGTTGGCCGCATACCGAACGTCGGGCGCAATCGTGTCGATCCGGGCATCGCCCCGGACGACGAGCTCGTAGTCGAGCTGGAGCCATCCCCGGCCAGCCTGGATCCAGACGAACCGGAGCAGCCGGCCGTACCAATCCGTGTTCGAGACATCCTTCTCGAGGATCACGCTGGTTCGACCGGCCAGCATCCGCTTCAGGTCGGCGCTTGCCTGCGGACCGTAGGGCTGGACCGGCGTACCCGGCTTGACCGTCTCGGGAGTGTCCATCCCGATCAGGCGGACGTACACACCGTTCGTCAGCCGGATCGTGTCGCCGTCGACGACATACCAGAGGTGACCGGTCGTGGTCGGCCCGATCGGATGGCGGAGTGGACCCTCGAGCGCTGCGATGGACGTCGGAATCGTGCCCCGGCAAGCCGACGGCCGGGGCGTGGCGACCGGCCTCGGTTTTGCCGTCGGTCGAGAGGTCGGCGTCGCGCCGGGCGCGCTCGACCCGAACCCGGGCAAACCTGGGTCGGCGACGGGGCCGGGCGACGATCCGTCGGGGACGTTCGAGGGGACCGCCAGGGTGCTGGCCGGCGGCTGTCCGGCCCCCAGCTGCCCACCCGGCGGGATCGTGCTCGGACCGCACGCCGCGACCAGGATCGCGACAGATGCGACGATCCCGAACCCCCGCAGGCGTGCCCCCGATGTGCCCATTGGGCGAATGATGCACCCGAACCCGCGTCAGCTCGCCTGACACACTTCGCTACGAAGCAGGCTCGGCGCCAGCACCGCCGCGAGCCAGCGTTGCAAACACGAGGATCCCCCCGGCGATCGTCATCGACCCGGCGACGACGAAGAACGTCGTTGCGCCGAAGGTTCCGTAGAGCAGGCCGCCGATGATCGAGCCGAGGACCGTTCCGAGGCCGACCGAAGCCGCCCCCATCAGGCCCTGGCCGGTCGCCTGGAGCTCCAGGGGAAGCAGCCTGGCGATGACCAGGACCTGCCCCCCGGTTAAGGCCCCATAGCCGATCCCGGTGGCGACCCGCGTCGCGATGATCGCCGCCGGCTCGGTCAGCTCGGCCCAGGCCAGGATGCACGAGCCGAACGCGACGCTGGCCAGGAGAACGATGGCCGGCAACCCGATCCGACGGCTCATCCAGCCGACCAGGAGCAGGCCGGGGATCTCGAAGACGGCCGACAGCCCGAACGACAGGCCAACGGCCGATGGCTCGCCACCGAGGTCGACGATCCGGATCCCGATGAACAGGACCCCGCCTTCGATCCCGGCCCAGACGAGGGTCAGGGCCGGCAACAGCAGGTACAACCGGGGCTCCGCCGCGAACACCCGGCTGACCGAGCCGAACCGGCCTTCGTGCGGGCCCGCGTTCGCCGCCTGCTCGAGCCGATTGGCCCGGTCGCGGGTCCGGTCCGGGACCTGCCCGACGATCAGCCACACGGCCACGGTCCAGGCCAGCCCGACGAGGGGCACCGCGGCATAGCCGGCCTGGTCGTAGATCAGCCCGGCGATGACCACGCCAATCGCGAAGGCCAGGCTGGCCAGGCTCCGGACCGCCCCGTACTGGCGCTCGGGACTGGCCAACGCGCCCATCGCGAGCGAGTCGCTGAGGGCGAGGAACGGGCCTACGAAGACCGCGAACGAGGTCACCACCGGGGCGAACAGCCACGCCGGCACGGGCAGCAACAGCACGATGGCAGCGCCTCCGGCGATCGTCAGCGCGAGACGATAGGCGGCCGTCCGGCCGATGACCGCATCGCCTAGGTGCCCCAGGGCGGGACCGACGAGAGTGGCCGTGACCGCCGCAGCCGCCGACAGGAGGCCGATCACGGCCGGGTCGAAGCCGTGGGCCTTGAGGATCACCGCCGCGAACGGCCCGATCGCGGCGGTCCAGGCTCCGATCGAGAGGTACAGCCAGCGAAGCGCCCAGGGCGTCGGAGCGGCAAGTTCCAGCGATCGTGCCGGGGTCGTCACTCCCGGCCGGCAGCCGCCACGACCGACCGGGTCAGCCGGTCGGTTCGCAGGGCATCCGCGTAGCTCGACAGGACCCGCGATGGGTCGCCGGCCTCGACCGCATTGAGCAGTGCCTCGTCCTGGATCTCGTACGGATCGCGGCCGGGCGGGATGACCCGGACCGAACCGCCGTCATCGAAGCTGACCCGCCATGTCGTCTGGGCCTCGGGCAGCTTGCGGATCGTGACGAGCTGGCCAGGACTGACGACCTCGAATTCGATCGCTGCCGGCGCCCCGAGCCGGCGGCTGTTGGCGATCGTGCCGATCGCGCCCGAATCGAATCGGAGGATCGCGACGGTCCCGTCGGCCAGGTCAGTTCCCTCCGGGACAGACGGCTGGTCGATCGTCGCCAGCGCGCCCACGACCGTCGCCTCGCCCAGGAGGAGGCGGGCCAGGTCGTAGAAGTGGGTGACCTGTTCGACCACCTGGCCGCCGCCTGTGGCCGCGCTGCGCCACCACGCCGGGGCCGGGGTGTCGCCCAGCCAGCGCGCCGCGAGGAGCTGGGCCGGCCGGTCCCGGAGGTGCTCCCGGACCTCGGTCAGCGCCTCGAGGCCGCGCAGGTGGTAGCCGACACCTGCCACGAGGCCGGCCGCCTCGATCGCGGCGGCCAGGCGTTCGGGTCCCGCGCCGTCGGTCGCGGCGAGCGGCTTCTCGGTCAGGAACGGGATTCGGCGCTCGACCAGCGGGTCGAGGAGGCCGATTGCCTGCGCCGGCGGGACGCACACGATGGCGAGGTCGGGCCGCTCGGTGTCGAGCATCCGCTCGAGCGCCTCGGGCCCGTAGGCGTGAGCGCCGCGCGGCCGGGCGATCGCCCCGGCTCGCTCGGGCCGCCCGGACAGGACCCCGGCCAGGCTCGTCCGGCCGAGCCGGTCGAGGGCGGCCAGGTGATAGCCGCTGATCCAGCCCGCACCGATCAGGACCAGGCGAAGCTCGGCCGACGAGCGGCGACGAGCAGGAGCGGGGGGATCGCCCGGCAAATGGTGGTGGGCCATGGCCTGAATCGTGCCACGCCCCGCCGGCCTGTTTCAGGCCGAGCGGGAGACCCTGCGGGATGGCCGGGCCCGGATCATCGCCGTGGCAATCACCGCGGCGATCCCGACCGCGATCAGGACGTCGCCGATGCTGAACACGTTGGCCAGGGGCATGAACCGGGGCAGGGCAAAGACGTCGGTCAGTGGCTCGAGAGCCGGGTGGGCCACGACGGCGCTGTTCGAGTAGCCCGGCCCGGCACTGAAGCCGAGTGAAGCCAGGGCACCCGGCGCGGCCGGCATATATCCGCCGTTCAGGGCGATCGCGGCCATGTTCGAGAAGGCCCCGAGGGCGACGATCCATATCCCGGTCAGTCGGAGGTTGCCGAGCAGGGCGACCAGGACGAGGACGGTCGAGCCGACGTACAGGGGCACGCCCAGGCTGCCGATTCGCTCGGCGACGGGTGGCGAGAACAGGGCCAGCTGGAACAGCAGCCCGATCACGGCCAGCAGGGTCCAGCGGAACCGGATCTCGGCAATCCCCGACAGCTGGCCGCCGGCGAGCGCGCCGACGAGCAGCCCGACGGCAAGGGCATAGACGATGAACATCAGGCCTTCATTGTCGGCGGCCGCCCGAGGTCTGGCCGTCAAGCAGTCGTACCGATCGGACTGGTACGACCGTCGGCGGCGTCCGGCCGCGAGCCCGGCCAAGCCGCCTGGAAATCCGTCGCCGGCTCGAGCGTGCCGTAAGGGTCATGCCCGGGGACTACCATCGCGCGGTGAAGCGCCGGCCCCTGCCCGCATTCCTGGCCGACCTGTTCGTGGATCCGGTCGCCCGCGGCGCGCTGCTGGCGGGCTCGGTCGCGCTCTTCGCGGCCGCCCTCGATCCCCAGACGTGGAGCCCCGGCCTGCCCTCGGTCCAGGCGGCGGTCCGGGAGAACCCGGAGCTCGAGACGCTCCTCCTCCTGGCGTCGATCACCTCTGCCGGCCTGATCCTGCTGGGCGGCGCGATTGGCGATTCGCGTCGGGCCCGGCCGATCATCCTGGGCGGCCTGCTGGGCGAGCTCGTCGCGGCGGCCGTGGCGATGCTGGCGGGGGCCGGGCCGATCTTCGAGGCGGCTCGACTGGTCGGCCACGCGAGCGCGTCCTTCATCGTGCCCGTGTCGATCGCCCTGGTCGCGACGAGCTATCGGGGAGTTGTCCGGGCGACTGCGATCGGGATCGCCTACGGGGCGTACGGCGCGGCCGGAGCCGCCGCCCCGATTCTGCTCCAGCTGATTCCCGGCGAGCAGTGGCCGGCGTTCGTCGCCGCGATCGCCGCCTGCCTGATTGCGATCCGGCTCGCGTCGCGGCGAACCCTCGAGCTCCAGCGCCCGACCGTGGCCGAGCGCCCGCTCGTTGTCGGCGTTGCCGTCTGGGCGTTCGGGATCATCACCCTGACCGTGGGCCTGACCTGGATCAACGGCGGCCTCGACAATCCGATTCGGCTGGCGATGATCATCGGCGGCCCGGTCACGATTCTCGGCTACAACCTGCTCGGCTCGGCCCGGGCCGGATCGCCCGGCAAGATCGTCCGCCGGCGGGTCTCCGTGGCGCTCTTCGTCGGCGTCGTCATCGCGATCTCGCAGACGGCGGCGATGCTCAACCTGCCGCTCTACTTCCGGTTCGTCCTGGGTTACGGCCCGACCCTGGGGGTCATTGCCGTCGCCCCGCTCTTCGCGGCCCTCGTCGTGGCCGGGCCGGTCGCGGGCTTCCTGCTCGAGCGGATCTCGCCCCGCTGGCTCGTCGGGGGCGGGGTCATGGTCGTTGGGGCCGGCAACCTCGTGCTGTGGGCGGTCGCCTCGACGAACACCCCCTACCTGTCCTTCGTCCTGCCCTGCCTGCTGATCGGGGCCGGCTTCGTCATTGCTACGACCGTCCGCACGGCAATCATCTTCGCCAGCGTCCCGGCGGGCTTGCCGGCGACCGCCGCCGCGCTGAACGAAGCCTCGATCTCGGTCGGCAGCCGGATCGGGGTCGTGATCGTGACCGCGCTCGTCGCCAACGTCGCCCTGGCGGCCTACACCTCGTCGGTCGCGAACCTGCCCGCGGCCGACGCGAGCGCCGCGATCGCGGCCTTCCGCAACGTGCTCGTGGCGGTCGGCACGCCGGCCTTCAACGACCTGGCCGGCACGATCGGGGCAGCCGATGTCCGGCCGTACATCGCCGCCTACCTATCGGGTCTGAGCTCGGCCTTCCTGTTCTGCGGCCTGGTCGGGCTGATCGGCGGCTTCGTGGCCCTCCTGGCGCTTGGACAGTCGGATCCGCTCAGGACGGTCTGGGACACCTCCGACGAGCGTGCCCAGCAGACCCTCGCCGGGGCGCCCGGGTGATGGAGATCGTCGAGGCCGGACCGGACCGGATCGAGGCCGTCCGGGACCTGCTGCGCGAATACCTGGCCTGGGCGTTCACCCTCGACTCGCGCTCGGACGAAGCCCCCACGTTCCGGGGCCTGGACGACGAGCTGGCCGGCCTGCCCGGCCCCTACGCTCCACCGGCCGGCCGATTGCTCGCGGCGCTCGTCGATGGCGAGCTGGCCGGCTGCGTGGCCCTGAAGCCCGTTGACGCGACCGTCGGCGAGCTCAAGCGGCTCTATGTCCGCCCGGCCTTTCGCGGCCGAAATCTCGGCGCGCTCCTCGTCGGCCGCCTCGTCGAGGAGGCCCGGGCAATCGGCTATCGGCGGGTCGTCCTCGACAGCTATCACACGATGACCAGCGCCCACCGGATCTACCAGGGGGCCGGCTTCCGGTTCGTCGAGCCGCCGCCGGGCTTCCCGGCGGAGATGCGTGACTTCGTCGTGTTCATGGACCTGGACCTGGCTGCCTGAGCCCGGTCGGGCCCGTCAGAACGAGACGGGCAGCCGCTCGAAGGCGCGGTCGGTCGGAGTCGTGATCCGGACCGGCGGACCGCTGAGTTCGTAGTCGGGGATCCGGCGGAACAGCTCCTCGAAGGCGATCCGGCCTTCGAGCCGGGCGAGCGGGGCCCCGATGCAGTGGTGGATCCCCTCGCCGAACGCGAGGTGGCGGGCCGGCTCCCGGCTGATATCGAGCCGGTCGGGGTCCGGCCAGCGCCGGTCGTCGTGGTTGGCCGAGGCCCAGATCAGGCTGACGTGAGCGCCTTCCGGAATCACCTGGCCGAGCGCCTCGACCTTGCTCGAGGTGACCCGCATCAGGGTCTGGATCGGCGGGTCGAAGCGGAGGAACTCCTCGATCGCATCGGGCAATCGCTCGGGCTCGTCGCGCAGGAGCCGCCACTGGTCGGGGCGGCTGGCCAGGTGGAACAGCGCGTTCGAGATCAAGCCGGCGGTTGTCGTGATCCCGGCCAGGAAGAGCAGGATCGCGCTGCCCTGGATCTCATCCTGGCTGAGGACGCCTGCCTGCTGGGCCTGGACCATCGTCCCGAGGAGATCGTCCCGGGGCGATGCGATCCGCTCGGCGGCCGCCGCGGCGATGTACACCCGCAGGTTGTCGCGGGCCTCGATCGCGCTCGGCGGCAGCTCGCGCTGGCCGGGCACCCGATCGAGCAGGTGGCCGAACCAGCCGAGGAGCTGATCGTGGTCCTCGACCGGAAAGCCGAGCCAGGTGCAGATCATGCTGCCGGGCAAGGGCCGGGCGAGGTCCTGGGCGAAGTCGGCGTGGCCCGACCCGGCGAAGCGGTCGACCAGGTCGGTCGCCTTGACCCGGATCGCCGGCTCGAACCGGTCCCGGATCGCGGTCGGATTGAACGCGCTCCGAAAGACGTTCCGGAGCCGGGTGTGGACCGGCGGGTCGACCCCGGCCAGGTCGCCGGCCGGCGCGAACAGCTGGTAGGTGTCGTCGTGGTCGTTGCCTTCGCGGCTCGAGTAGGTCGCCCAGTCGCGGGCCGCCCGCTGGACGTCCTCGAAGCGCGAGAAGGCCCAGACGTCCCGGCCGGGATGGTGGAAGAGCGGAGCCTCCTCCCGGAGCCGGCGGTAGGTGGGATAGGGATCCTCGAGTGGCAAGAGGGGATCCCAGGGGATCGGGGTGTTCTCCAGAACCGGGGCTTCGGCCTTGGGCATGGCGTTTTCACCTCCCGTGCAAACGTTGGCACGTTCGAGCATCCTACACGCAACAAGCAAGCCGGCAGGCGGGCCAGGAGGGGTTTCGACAGGTGGACATCGGTCTGTACACGGACTCGCTCACGGACCACTCGTTCAAGCAGGCGCTCGACATCGCGGCGGCCAGCGGGGTCCAGTCGATCGAGATCGCGACCGGTGGCCAGTCGAGCGCGCCCCACCTCGATCTCGACGCCCTGCTCGCCGGGGCCGGCGCGCGGGCCGCGTTCCTCGCCGCCTTTTCCAGCCGGGACCTGCGGATCTCGGCCCTGAACTGCTCGGCCTGGCCGCTCCATCCGGTCGTCGGCGAGGCCCACTCGGAGCTGATCGACAAGACCCTCCGGCTTGCCTCGGAGCTGGGGATCACGAAGATCGTGTCGATGGCCGGCTGCCCGGGCGACGGTCCCGGGGCCAGCACGTTCAACTGGCCGTGGTACCCCTGGCCGGACGACGCGGTCGCCCTCGGCCAGCGCAATCGCGACCTCGGTGTCGCCCTGTGGACCGATAAGGCCCGCCTCGCCGAATCCTGCGGGGTGACCCGGATCGCGTTCGAGCTCCACCCGCTCCATCTGGTCTACAACGTGCCCACCGCGCTCGACTTCCGGGCGGCGATCGGTCCGGTGATCGGGGTCAATCTCGACCCGAGCCACCTGTTCTGGCAGCAGATGGATCCGATCGCCGTCGTCCGGGCCCTCGGCCCGGCGATCCAGCACGTCCACATGAAGGACACCGAGATCGTGCCCGGGCAGGTCGCCCTGGCCGGCGTCCTCGACAACCGAAGCTTCGATCATCCGGCCGAGCGGGCCTGGACCTTCCGGACCGTCGGGCGGATCCATTCCGAGGCCTGGTGGCGCGAGTTCGTTGGTGCCCTGGACTCCGTCGGCTACGACGACTCGCTCTCGATCGAGCAGGAAGATCCGTTCTCGTCCCAAGCCGACGGCGTGGGCGAGGCGGCGGGGTTCATCGCCGGCCTGCTTCAGGCCCCCGCCCCGAGGTAGTCCCGGATCCGCTCATACATGAAGCGCGACGACTCGACGGCGCGCTCCTCCCAGGCGAAGACGCAGGCCGTCAGGATCCCGTCGAACCCGATCGCCTTGAGCGCTCCGAAGAACGCCTCCCAGTCGACCTCGCCCTGGCCGATATCGAGGTGCTGGTGGACCCGGGCGGCGGAGCCCGGCGGGTTGACGATGTAGCGGTTGCCCGACGAGGCCCGATGGTTCAGGACGTCGGCCACGTGGACCTGGGCCAGGAGCGGCGCGGCGTAGGCGATCATGGCCCCGACATCGTCGCCCAGGTAGTACATGTGCGGTGCGCAGAAGACGTACCGAACGAAGTCCGAATCGATCGCCCGGACGAGATCGACGGCCTCGCCGTTGCGCTCGATGAAGTCGTCCGGATGGGCCTCCAGGTTGAGCCGGATGCCCTCCCGCTCGAAGATCGGCAGGAGCTCCTCCATCGAGCGCCAGAACTGGGCCTCGCTCCGGCTGGCCTGCTCGGGCCGCCCGTTGAACTCGGAGTTCATCGTCGTGCAGCCGACGTCGACCGCCAGCTGGATCGCCCGCTTCCAGTAGCGGACGGCCGCCTGGCGCTCATCCTCGTCCGGGCTCGACCAGCGGTAGAGCGGCAGGATCGAGGCCAGCTCGAGGCCGGTTTCCAGGAGGGCGGTCCGGAACTCGACGACCTTCGCCCGGTCGGCCCGGGGGTGGACGAAGAACGGGATGAAGTCCGGCCGCGGCGAGAGCTCGATCGAGTCATAGCCGATCTCGGCGGCGATCCGGCAGACCTCACCGAACGGCCGGTCGCGGAGCATGTACGGGTCGAGCGCGATCTTCACCTTGGGGATCCCTCCACTGACGGGTGAGCCAGGCGGCGCCGGAGCTCGTCGCCGCTGGCCGCGATTTGGGCGGCCATTCGAGCCCGGCTGGCCGGGTCCTCGATCACCGCGATCAGCTCGAGCCAGCGCGCGGTCCCGTCGATGATCGGCAGGATCGCCCGGGCGTCGTCGGCCACCAACAGTGGCCGGTCGGGGACCTCGACGTAGACGGGCGAGGTGTGGGCGGCCATGCTCGTGGCGAAGGCCGAGCGGATCTCATCGTTGCTCAGCGATCGAGCGGCGATCCACGATCCGGCCTCGACGGTGACGCTCGTCGCCAGGCGCAGGTTGGTCGCCCCACCGGCCGTCGCTTCCCGGGCGACGACCTGCCCGTTGACGACGATCTCGAGCCTGCTGATCACCGGCTGCACGGCTCGCGCCTCGACGACGACCTCGAGCCGGCCGCCGCCCGCCGGTAGGCGGATCACGCCGCCCGGCCCGGTTCCCTCGACGGTCAGCTCGAGGATCGGGCCCGAGGTCACGAACGTGCGACCGGCCCGGACCGCGTCCGACCACGCCTCGAAGGTCGGTTCGGCAGCCCGGCCGACGTCGGCGTACGTCCGGACCTGGCCGACCGGCACCTCGGCCGACATCTTGTCGGTCCCGCCGACGAGCGGGACACGCTGGCCGCAGTTCAGGTAGCGATACCACTCGAGGATCGAGGGATTGTCGAGGCCGGGGGCGAAGCACTGGATCTCGACCGCATCGATCAGCCCGGCCACGATGTCGGCCGCGATCTCGGCGTAGGGCAGGGGGAAATGGGCGCCCACGACGAGCCCGCCGGCGGCCCGGCAGGCGATCGCCCAATCGGCCAGCAGCTCGCTGACGGCCTGCCCGATCCGGCCCTCCGGGGCCGCCCCGGAGGCGAGCGGCAGGACCGGTGGGTTGGCCCCGAGCAGGGCCAGGTGGCCGAGCAGGTTCTGGCGGTTCTCGGTGCCCACGATCACGGCGTGCCGGCCGGTCGGGTCGCGCTGTGAGCCGAAGGCCAGGTCCGACACGTTGATGAAGTAGTCGGCCAGCTGGGTCGCCAGGAGATGGACGAAGGTCAGGTCCTCGGCGGCGGCCTGCAGGAGGGCCGTCGACGGGGCCAGGAAGTGGACGTGCGAGTCCGACGTCTGCCAGCCGTCCCGGCCGAGGTCCAGGACGCGCTCGAGATCGAAGGACAGCTCGCGGCCGGTGGGCTCCACGACGAGGCGTTCGCGGATCGGGCGATGCTCGAAGCCCTTGACGACCTCGACCTCGACCGGTCCGACCGGGAGGTCGACCTGGAACTCGCCCTCGACGTAGGCGAACGTGTCCCGGCCGAGGATCAGGCCGGCTCCGGTGTCCTCGAAGATCCCTGGGTTGACCTCGTCGCGATGGCCGAGCGGCGGGAGGTAGCGGCCGTCTCCCGCGACGAACCGGACGCGGGCCGGCGTCGCCCGGCCGCCGGAGCTGATCCGGACGGTGGTCCGGATGCTCGGTCGGGGCAGCTCTCGAATCGAGACTCCGGCGCCGCCGGGACCGAAGGTTGATCCGGCCGCCCCAGGCGCGTACGGCTCGAGATCGGCCAGGTCGACGGCGAGGGCGCCGAGCCGGATCCGGGCATCCGGGGCCGCGCTGACATCGACGACCGAGGCCGGCGCTCCCTCGGCCACCGGCCGGCCCCAGCCGACCGGTCTGGAATCGGCCGGGCTCGCGTCGAGCGGGATCGCCGGCAGCGAGCGGATCGCCAGGCCCAGGTCGACGCTCGGACGCTCGCCCAGCGCGCCGGTCACGTAGAGCTGCCGCCGCGGCCGCGCGACGAGAGGGTCGGCCCGTCCGTGGAAGAACGTCAGGCCGGCCACGATCACGGCCGTTCCGTTCCGTCCATCGGCAAGCGGACTGAGCCGGAGCTCGCTGGGCGGCATGTCCCCCTCGATCGGGATCGCGTGCAGCCAGAGGGTCGCGTCGTCTTCGGCGGTCGGCACGAAGTCGGCCGCCCCCGTCTGGGCCGCGGCCCACGTCCCGGGCAGCATCGTGAGCGGACCGGCGTGCCCGGCCGGGGCATAGCGGCCCGGCTCCTGGCGCGGGACCGGCCCGCGCCAGTCGAGGGGCTCGTCGGCATGATGGCTGAGGGCGGCGTAGGGCAGGAAGCCCCAGCCGATGATCCCGTCGTCGATCTCGAACCGCCGCCGGATCTCGAGGGCCCGGGTCCGCCCGTCGGGGTAGCCGAGCTCGTAGCGGGCGAGGGGCTCGCCCGCCGGCATCACCCAGCCGGCCGGCAGGCCCGCCGGCCGCTTGCCGGCCGGGTCGCGCCAGCTGTCACAGAAGTGGGCCACGACCAGGTGGCTGGCCCGGCCCAGGCTCCGCGCCTCTGCCGGCCCCCGGCTGCCGATCGGGTCCGCCGGAGCCCGCCCGGGGTCGCCCAGATCGAGGGTCAGGTCCCGCTCGACGATGATCCAGCGCTTCCCGGCCGCCCGGAGGCCGAGGCGGAAGGGCAGGCCCCGGAGAACGACCTCGCCCTCGGGCAGGCGCTCGAGGGCCGGGCGATAGAGCGGGTGGAGCCGAGCGGCCGCCTCGTCGTTCGTCGCGTTCCAGGATGTCGAGAGGTCGACCGATCGCGCCAGGGCCGTTGCCGCTGCCTGGCCTCCGCTGGTCATCCGCCGACCTCCGACCGATATTGACGTGGGGCGCGGCGCGATGATACCTTCGTTGCAATCGGTTGCGCAAGGAGAGAGCGGTGAACACTGTCCGGCTGACGGTGGGACAGGCAGTTGTCCGCTTCTGTGCCGCCCAGCAGGTCGAGCGGGATGGTCGGCAGCACCGGTTCATCGCAGGTTTCTGGGGCATCTTCGGGCATGGCAACGTGGCCGGGCTGGGACAGGCCCTCGAGGAGCTCGGCGGCCCGCTCGAGATGCCGTACTACCGGCCCCAGAACGAACAGGCCCAGGTCCATATTGCGACCGCCTTCGCCAAGCAGAGCAACCGGCTCCGGACCTTTGCCTGTGCCTCGTCGGTCGGTCCCGGCGCCCTGAACATGATCACCGGCGCGGCCACGGCCACAGTCAACCGGATCCCCGTCCTGCTCCTGCCCAGCGACTACTTCGCGAACCGGGCCCCGGATCCCGTGCTCCAGCAGGTCGAGCACCCGGTCGAGCGCGACCTCAGCGTGAACGACGCATTTCGGCCGGTCTCGCGCTACTTCGACCGGATCTCCCGTCCGGAGCAGCTGCTCTCGTCGCTCGTCAGTGCGTTCCGGGTTTTGACCGATCCAGTCGACACCGGCGCGGTCACGATCTCGCTGCCCGAGGATGTCCAGGCCGAGGCATTCGACTTTCCCCTGAGCTTCTTCGAACCGCGGGTCTGGCGCGTCCGCCGGCCGCTGCCCCAGGCCGCCGACCTGGCCGACGCCGTGCGCCTGATCAGGGCGGCGACGAAGCCGGTCATCGTGACCGGCGGGGGCACGATCTACGCCGAGGCGACCGGCGACCTGGCCGCGTTCGCCAGCGGCTTCGGGATCCCGGTCGTCGAGACCCAGGCGGGCAAGGGCGCCCTGGCCTGGGACCACCCGATGTGCATGGGTCCGGCCGGCACGAACGGCGGCCTGGCCGCCAACCGGCTGGTCCGCGAGGCGGACCTCGTGGTCTGCGTCGGGACCCGGATGGGCGACTTCGTGACGGCCTCCCAGGCCGCGTTCCAGAACCCGGACGTCGCCTTCGTCGGTCTGAACGTCAGCCCGATGGACGCCCACAAGATGCGGGCCGTGCCCCTGGTCGCCGACGCCCGGGAGGGACTGCGCGCCCTTCAGGCCGAGCTGACCGCGGCCGGCTACGGCGGAACCTCGGGCGAATATCGGGCGCGCCTCGCGGCGCTCAAGCACGAGTGGGATTCGGCCGTGACCGGCCTGCGCGAGGTCAACGGCGAGCCGGGCGACCTCGGCCAGGCCGAGGTGATCGGGATCGTGAACGACGCGGTCGGGGGCAGGGCCGCCGTGATCTGTGCCGCCGGCAGCCTGCCCGGCGACCTCCTCCGGCTGTGGCGGGTCGACGACCCGAAGGCCTACCACGTCGAGTACGGCTTCTCGTGCATGGGCTACGAGATCGCGGCCGGGCTGGGCGTCCGCCTGGCCGATCCCGAGCGCGAGATCGTGGTCATGGTCGGCGACGGCTCATACCTGATGCTGAACTCGGAGATCGTGACTGCGGTGGCCGAAGGCTTGAAGCTGACGATCGTGGTCCTCGACAACCACGGCTTCCAGTGCATCCTGGCCCTCCAGCGCTCGGTCGGCGTGCCCGACTTCGGGAACGAGCTGCGCTTTCGAAACCCGGCCACGAACCGCCTCGACGGGCCGTACGTCCCGGTCGACTTCCGGCAGCACGCCGAGGCCATGGGCGCGCTCGGGCTGCTGGCCCGGACGCCCGACGAGATCCGGGCGGCCCTCGCCCAGGCACGCACGAGCGACCGGGTCAGCCTGATCCTGATCCCGACCGAGCCCGAGAAGCGGGTCGCCGGCTTCGAGGCCTGGTGGGACGTGCCCGTCGCCGCGGCCAGCGAGCAGGAGTCCGTTCGGACTGCCCGGAGCGCCTACGAGAAATCGCTCGCCCTCCAGCGCCTCGACCTCCATTGAACCGCCCGCATCGCGTCGTCCAAGGCGCGTAGCCCAAAGGAGACATCCATGCCAGGACCCGGCGTCGAGCTGATTGGGGCCGAGGAGACCGCCCACGTGCTGGAGGTCATGTCGAGTGGCTTCCTGAGCCGGTACGGCCCATCGGACAACCCGGCGTTCGGGGCCAAGGTCCACCGGGTCGAACAAGAGGTCGCCCGCCTGTCCGGCGTGCGCTACGGGCTAGGCCTGAGCGGCGGCGGCTCGGCTGCCCTGTGGATCGCCCTGCTCGGCCTGGGGATCGGGGCCGGCGACGAGGTGATTGTGCCCGGCTTCACCTTCGTCGCCTCGATCTCGGCGATCGTCTACACCGGGGCCACCCCGGTCCTGGCCGAGGTCGACCAGAGCTTCGATCTCGATCCGGCCGACGTCGAGGCGAAGATCACCTCGCGCACGGCCGCCATCCTCGTCGTCCACATGCTCGGCGGTCCCGCTCGGATGACCGAGCTGAAGGCGATCGCGGACAAGCACGGCCTGGCCCTGATCGAGGACTGTGCCCAGGCGTTCGGGGCGACCTACCAGGGCAAGGGCGTCGGCGGGATCGGCCACGCCGGGACCTTCTCGTTCAACGAGTACAAGACGATCACCTGCGGGGACGGCGGGATGATCGTGACCGACGACGAGGCGCTCTACGAGCGCTTCTTCGCGATGCACGACCAGGGCCACGCCCCGGACCGGCTCGAGTCCAAGTACGCCCCACGGCCGTTCCTCGGGATGAACTTCCGGATGACCGAGCTGTCGGGGGCGGTCCTCCTCGGCCAGGTCGGCAAGCTCGACCTGATCACGTCGCATCTCCGGGCGAACAAGGAGATCGTCCAGTCCTTCCTCGAGGAATCGCCCGAGATCGACTTCCGGACGCTGCCCGACCCGGAGGGAGACCTGGCCACCCACCTGGTCGTCGTCCTGCCGACGGCCGAGATCGCCCGGGACGTGGCGGCCGAGGTCGGCTCGATCACCCTGTCCGAATCCGGCTGGCATGTCTACAGCAAGATGAACCACGTGCTCGAGCGGCGGACCGTGAACGGCAAGGGCTGTCCGTTCAACTGCGACATCCCCGGCCATTCGCACGGCGACTATCGGATCGGGTTGCTGCCCCAGACGGATGCCTTGCTGAGCCGTTCGATCAGCATCGGGATCGGAGTCCGCGATGCGAACCTGGCGCCGTTCGGCCTGCGCATGCGCGACGGTGCCGACGAGGCGCGAACGTGCGCCCTGACGTTCCGGGACGCCGTGAACAAGCACCTGGCGTGACCCGGGAGCTCCGCCGCCGCGAGCTCCGGCGAGCATGAACGGGGACCGGCCGTGATCGAGGCCTTCGTCGTCGGCCGGATCGGGGTCGATCTCACGCCCAGCCGGCCGCGAACGACGCTGGCCGCGGCCGACGGATTTATCCGCTCGGTCGGGGGCTTTACCGGGAACATCGGCTTCGGCCTGGCCCGCCTGGGGATCGCCACGGCCGTCGTGTCGAGCCTCGGCCCGGACGGCCATGGCGATCACGTCCGGGCGGCGCTCGTGGGGGAGGGGATCGACGTGTCCGCCCTGACCGTGCAGCCCGGCGCGCAGACCCAGGTCGCGTTCTTCGAGGCCTGGCCGCCGGACGACTTCCCGGTCACCTTCTACCGGCCGGAGCCGGCGCCCGACAGCCTGATCCGGCCGGCCGACGTGCCCCTGGCCGCGCTCCGGGAGGCGCCCCTCGTGATCGTGTCCGGGACGCTCCTGGCAGCCGAGCCGGCCCGCTCGACGACCCTCGCGATCCTGGCCGCGCGCAAGGCCGCCGGCCAGGCCGCCGGTAAGGCCGGCGGCAAGACCCCCGCCAAGACCGGGGGCTCTCGCCGGGCCGGGTCGTGGACGATCGTCGATCTCGACTGGCGGCCGGCCCTGTGGGCCGATCCGGGCGAGTACCCGGCCCTGATCGGCCAGGCTGTTGCGCTGGGCGACGTCGTCATCGGGAGCGACTCCGAGTTTGCCGCCGCCGCCGTCCGACCCGACGACCTGGCGGCCGACGGGCCGGGGATCGTCGTCCTGAAGCACGGCCAGGATGGGGTATCGCTGCTGACGGCCGGCGCGGCCGGCCTGATTCCGGGAATCGCGGTCGAGGTGACCTGCGCCCTCGGCGCCGGCGACGCGTTGACCGCCGCCTTCGCCGCCGGCCTGCTCCGGGGCCTCGAGCCGCTGGCGGCTCTCGAGCGGGGCAACGCCGCGGGTGCGATCGTGGCCTCGCGGCTCATGTGCAGCACGGCGATGCCCAGGCCGGGGGAGATCGATGCTCTGATCGCGGGCCAGGCGGCCCGACCAGTGGAGGCTCGACGATGACTCAGCCCCGGCCAGCGGCCGAACCCGAGATCCACCCGGCCAAGCTGCCCTCGCGGCTGCCGCCTGAGATGCTCCACATCAAGCCGGGCGCGGACGGGGTGGTCGCGACGAATCCGGCCCGCTCGGGCTGGCGCTACCTGTCGTTCCGGTCGTTCAGCCTGGCCGAGGGCGAGGTCGCCCTGCTCGATGCGCCGGACCAGGAAGCCGCCCTGATCACGATCTCCGGCGGCGGCGTCGAGATCGCCCTCGACGACCGCTCGAGCCTGCACCTGGCCGGCCGACCGTCGGTCTTCGAGGGACTGCCCTGGAGTGCCTACCTGCCGGCCGGCACGACGAGCCGGATCATCGGCCGACCCCTGCCCGGACAGCGCTCGGTGGTCGCCCTGGCCCAGGCGCCGTTGACCGGTCGGGGCGGAATTGCCACGAAACCGATCGTCGTCGGCCCGGACGACGTCGAGGTCGAGCTCCGCGGGGCCGGCAACTGCACCCGCCAGGTCAACAACATGATGATGCCGGACTTCCCGGCGGACCGGCTCCTGATCTGCGAGGTGATCACGCCATCGGGCAACTGGTCGGGCTGGCCGCCCCATAAACACGACGTCGACGATCCGCCCCGGGAGGCCGTCCTCGAGGAGACGTACTTCTACCAGTTCCGCCGGCCCGAGGGCTGGGCGATCCAGCGGATCTACCACCGGGATGGTTCGCGCGACCTGCTCCTGCCGGTCCACCACGGCGACCTCGTGATCGTCGACCAGGGCTACCACCCGTTCATCGCCACGCCCGGCTACGACGCCTACTTCATCAACGCCCTGGCCGGTGACCGGCGGACGATGGCCAACACCGACGACCCCGACCTCGCCTGGGTCCGGGAGCTGTGGCCGGCGCTCGGACCCGATCCGCGGCTGCCCTACTACCGGCCGTGATCCAGCCGTCGGCCGGGATCGGCCGGCACCGGCGGCTGGCCCGCCTGGCCGGTCCGGACGGGGTGATCGCGGGGATCGCGATCGATCATCGCGACAGCCTCCGGACGATCCTCGAGGAGCGGGGCCTGGGCAGCCCCGAAGCGGCCGAGCTGCAGGCCCTGAAACGGGCCCTGACCCTCGTCCTCGCCCCGGCCGCCACCGCCCTGATGCTCGATCTCGAGCTGGGCCGGCTGGCCCTCGAGACCGGCGCCGTGCCCGACTCGATCGGCCTGATCATGCCCCTCGAGGCGCAGGGCTACGAATCCCTCGGCGACGGCCGATCCACGACGCTCCTCGAGGAATTCGGGCCGGCGGAGGCCCTGGCCACGGGCGCCGATGCCTGCAAGGTGCTCCTGCCCTACCGGGTTGATGACGGGCAATCGGCTGCCCGGCAGGACGCCCTCGTCGGGTCGACCGCAGCCGCGTGCCATGCCCTCGGCCTGCCGCTCGTGGTCGAGCCGGTCGCCTACCGCTGGTCGACCGAATCGAGCGACGACTACGCGGCGGCCTACGCGGGCCTCGTCCTCGGCGCGGTCCGCCGGCTCCAGCCGCTCGGGGCCGACCTCCTCAAGCTGCCGTTCCCCGTGCCCGACCTGGCCGCGGCCGGCGAGGCTGCCGCGCTGGCCGCCTGCCAGGCGCTGACCGAAGCCTGCGCCGGCACGCCCTGGGTCCTGCTCGGGGCCGGCGCCCCGGACGATGTGTTCCTCGAACAGGTCCGCCTGGCGGGAACGGCCGGGGCCGCGGGCTTCCTGGCCGGCCGGGGGATCTGGGGGGCGGCCCTGACCCGCGACCTAACCCGGTCCGAGGTGATCGCCCGCGGGACCTGCCTGCCCCTGTTCCAGCGCTGCCGGGAAACGGCCGAACGGGTCGCCCGACCGCTCGGACATTGATGTCGCCGGTTGTCGCCGGCGTCCTGACGGCCGTGGCGTACGCGATCTCGACCCTGGCCAGCGCCCGGGCGAGCCGGATGGCCGACCCGGCCGCGGTCGTGGCCGGGGTGATGGTCGTTGGGACGATCCTCCTCCTGCCGATTTGCCTCGTCGCCACGCGTCTGCCGGCCGACCCGGCTCCGTTCCCCTGGGCGGCTCTCGGCTGGTCGGCAGTCGCCGGCGCGGCAAATGTGGCCGGCCTGCTCCTGGCCTACGCGGCCTACCGGATCGGCACGGTCGGGGTCGTCTCGACGATCGGATCGACCGAGGGCGCGATCGCCGCCGTGATCTCGGTCCTGGCCGGCCAGGCCCTTGCCCCGGGCTCGGGACCCGCCCTGGCGGTCATCGCCGTCGGGGTCGTCCTGGCCGCGGCCGGCGGTGGGCACGAGCTCGAGGAGGGCGTCGCGATCAGCCGCGAACGCTCGCTCCGGGCGGCGGGATTGACCGCCTGTGCGGCGCTCTTCCTGGGGGCCGGCCTGTACCTGGCCGGCCAGGCCAGCGCCACCCTGCCACCGACCTGGGTGATCCTGCCCGGCCGGGCCGCAGGGATCGTCCTGGTCGCCCTGCCGCTTATCGCCCTGGGCCGGTTCCGCGTCCCGCGCCCGGCCCTGAAGTTCATCGTCGTGGTCGGCGCGGCCGAGGTCGTCGGCCTCGTCTCGTTCGCGATCGGCGCCCGCCAGGACATCGCGATCACCTCGGTCCTCGGCTCGATCTACCCGCCGATCGCCGCGATCGCCGCGTTCGTCCTCTTCCGGGAACGCCTGGCCCGGCTCCAGATCGCCGGGATCGCCTTCGTCGCCACGGGGATCGCCGTCCTCGGCGCGCTCGCCAGCTAGCTCATCGATCAGCCGGAGGTTTAGGAGCAGGTCATGCGACTCGTCTACAACTCGAACTCCACGATGCACCTGCCGGTCCTCCAGCAGATCCGACTCGCCCGGGAGACCGGCTGGGACGGGGTCTTCCTGCGCGAGGAGCACGTCCGGCGCTACCTCGACCAGGGCTACAGCGCGGCCAGCCTTGGCGAGGCCCTGGATGGTCTCGAGCCGGTCAACCTGGGGGCCCTGGCCGATGTCGAGCGCTGGCGGCCGGCCGAGCGAGCGGCGATGCTCGGCGAGGCCGAGGCGCTGACCGCCCTTGGCGCATCGATCGGCGTCCGCTTCATCCAGCTGCTCAGCGGTCCGGTCCAGCCCGGTGGGCCGTACCGCGGGCCGGGCGAGCTCTCGCCGGCCGAGCGGCGGCGAGTAACGGCCTCGGCACTGCGGGCCGTGGCCGACCTCGGCCGGCCGCTCGGGATCCGCTACTACCTCGAGCCGATCGCCTGGACGCCCTTGGCCTCCCTCGGTGAGGCCGTCGCCGCGGTCGACGCCGCCGAGCGCGACAACGTCGGGCTCGTCCTCGATTTCTGGCACCTGTGGCAGGCCGGGGTGACCCCGGACGATGTCGCCCGGCTCGACCCGCGCCTGATCAGTGGGGTCGACTTCTCCGACTCGCTCGGCCGGCCGGGCTCGCCCGATCCCGACCAGGGCAGCCGCTGCGTGTGGCCCGGCGAGGGCGAGATTCCCCTCCGGGAGTGGGTCGCGGCGGTCCGCTCGACCGGCTTCGACGGCTGGTGGGACAACGAGCTGTACAGCCCGGTCCACTGGGAGCGGGCCGATCCGGAGGCGGTCGCGGAGGGTCTCTTGGCGGTCCTGCGGGACAACCTCAAGGACTGATTGGACGACTCGGTTGACGCACCGGGAGGCCGATGCTACGGTCGAGCGCAATCGGTTGCTCGCACAAGGGGGAGTCCCGTGGGCTCGAGCGCTCTGGTAACGAACGGCGCCACCCCCGGCCCGCGCCGCCGGGTCCTGCTCAAGGACGTGGCCCGATCGGCCAACGTCTCCGGCTCCACGGCCTCACGGGCCCTGGCCGACGACCCGCGGATCAGCCTGGCGACCCGGTTGACGGTCAAGGCGGCCGCCGCCGAGCTCAACTACGTCCCGAACGCGGCGGCCCGCAGCCTGCGGATGAAGCACACCCGGACGCTCGGCCTGCTGATCCCCGACCTGCGCGACCCGGTCCACGCCCAGGTCGCCTCGGGCTTCGAGGAGGAGGCCGGCCGGAGCGGCTACTGCGTGATCATGGTCGCCGGTGAGAACGAGCCCGCCCAAGAGCGGGTCGCCCTCAAGATCTTCGCCGAGCACGGCGCCGATGCGGTTGCGATCGTGTCGAGCGCGATCTCCCCTCGCGAGGCGCGCGAGCGGGTCGATCCCGACCGGCTCGTCCTCGTCCAGCCCGACCACAGCAGCCTGCCCCGGCGAGAAGGCCCGCACCCAGCCGGGGTGATCCTGACCGACGATGCGAGCGGCCTGCGGGCGGCCGTCAACCACCTCGTTGACAGCGGCTATCGCCGGATCGCCTACGTCGAGGGCCAGGGCGGGCCGACGAACAAGGTCCGCTTCGAGGCGGTCGCAGCGGCTCTTCGTAGCCGGGGCGTCAAGACGCCGGTCCGGATCTTCCCGGCGACTGGCGACACCTGGCGCGATCCGTTTGATCTCGCGGCCCTGATTGCGGAGGACCCCCCGGACGCGCTCGTGTGCTACGACGACAAGCTCGCCCTGGCCCTGATGGATGAGCTGCGCAAGCTCCGGATCCGGGTCCCCGACGACATCGGGATCGTCGGCTTCGACGGGATCCCATTTACCGCGATCTCGAATCCCCGCCTGACCACGGTCGCCACACCAGCGGGTGAGATGGGCCGCCTGGCGGCCGCCTCCCTGATCCGGGCGATCCAGGGTGGGCCCCGACCCGAGGCCGTCCTGCTCTCGCCCGAGCTGATCATCCGCGAGAGCACCCATGCGCTTCCGATGCCCTCGGCCAAGCGGAGCCCCCGTGCCTGACGCCCCGCCCGTCGCCCGTTCCATGGCCGTGCCTGACGCCCGTGGCTGAACTCTTGGTCCGGGATCCGGACCGGATCGGCGTCGCCTTCCTCGGCCTCGGGCGGATGGGCCGGACGCACATCCAGACCCTGACCGGGCTGCGCAACGTACACGTGGCGGTCGTCGCGGATCCCGATCCAGCCTCGCTCGAGCTTGGTCGCCGGGCGGCCCCGGCGGCATGGGCAACGGCGGATCCGCTCGAGGCGATCGGCGATCCGGCGGTCGAGGCAGTCGTCATCTCGACTCCGACCCGGACCCACGCCGGCCTGATCGAGGCGGCCCTCCGGGCGGGCAAGGCGGTTTGGAGCGAGAAGCCGATCGCGCTCGACCTGGTCGAGACCGACCGGATCGTCCGGCTCTGGCGGGAGACCGGCCTGCCGGTCCAGCTCGGCTTCATGCGCCGGTTTGATCCCGGCTACGTCCGGGCCCGGGAGCTGATCGGGGCCGGCGAGCTCGGCCGGATCGAGCAGTTCCGGGCCTACTCCCGGGACACGTATCCGCCCCCGGCCGAGTTCATCCGGGACAGCGGCGGGGCCTTTCTCGACATGAGCGTCCACGATTTCGACCTGGCCCGGTTCCTCGTGGGCGAGGTCGAGGAGGTCTCGGCCTGGGGCTCGGTCCTGGTCGACCAGCGCTTTGCCGACGGGGACGACGTCGACACGGCGGTCACGATGCTCCGCTTCCGGAGCGGGGCCCTGGGCGTCGTCGAAATGTCCCGCCACTCGGCCTGGGGCTATGACATTCGGACCGAGGTGGCCGGGGCCGCCGGCAAGGTCGTGGTCGACGCGCCGATCAAGACGCCGGTCACGTTCTCGCGCCGGTTCGGCTTCGAGGGCGATCACTTCGAGAACTTTCCCGACCGGTTCGAGGCGGCCTACCGGCTCGAGCTCGAGGCGTTCATCGCCTGCCTGGCCGAGGGCCGGATCCCGGCGCCGGGGCCGGACGAGGCGCTCGAGACCCTTCGCCTGGCGATCGCCGCCCGGCGGAGCTGGCGAGAGGCACGGCCGATCCGGCTCGACGAGGTCACCCTCGACCACCCGGCCTGATGAGCGAGCTCGGGTCGAGCCCAGCGCCGCCCGAACCGCCGCCCGGCCCGAACGGTGGGCGGTTCGCCGGCCAGCCCGGGCGCGCTGCCCCGTGGCGACTCCGATCGCAGCGACTCCGGCTTGGGCCCCGCGACTCCGGCTTGGGCCCCGCGACTCCGGCCTAGGCCCCGCGACTCCGGGTGCATGGTCACTCTCTGCACAAGGTGATGCCGTTGGGGCCAGCTGTCGCGATCCGAGGATCGGATTGTCTCGCTCGGTGCGCTGACTGAGCGTGGATCTGAGGCTTCTCCCGCCGTTTCGGATGCCGGACGGAGCCTTACCGTCGCGCTTGAGCGCGCCGCGACCATGCAGCCGGAATCGGTCCGGTCACGCCAGCTGAGCGAGTGGGCCTGGGACCCCGTCGTCGGTCAGGCCAGCTCAGCGAGTAGCCCGGGACCCGGTCCTCGGTCCGGCCAGCTGGGCAAGTGGCCCGGGACCCGGTCGTCTGGGGTCAGGCCAGCTGAGCAACGGCCGCGAGGCACCGGGGCATGGAGCGGGCCGGTCAGTCGGCCCGGAGCATCCGCCGCCGGAGCGTCTCGAGGCTCGAGTCGAAGAAGGCGACCATCCGGGCCCGCTCAGTGGGCGTGGCGACGGGGGCGAGCTCAGCGACCCATGACCGGGCGCCCTCGATGACCTGTTCGACCGCCGCTGCGTCGGCCTCGGCCGGAACGAACGGGGCGTCGGCCACCTCGACGTAGACCGGTGAGGTGTGGGCGGCCATCGTCGTTGTGAAGGCCGACTCGATCACCCGCCGACTGCGCGAACGGGCGGCGATCCACGACCCGGCGCTGATCTCGACGGTCTCGTCGAGGCGAAGCTCGGTTGAGCCGGAGGGCGATCTCGGTGCGACCCCGGGGCTGTCCGGCCCGTCGCTCGTCCCGCCGCCAAGCCGTGAGCTCCCCGCGACCCTTGGGTTGCCCGGCCCGGCGCTGGACCGGCCGCCCGGGCCGGCCGCCGACCCGCTGCCTGGCCTCGCGTCCGTCCCGCCGCCGGGCCCGGCGCCCGTCCGGAGGCTACTGGTCGATGCCACGATCCGGCCGTTGACCAGGAGCTCGAGCTCGTCGATCACCGGCTGGCTGGCCTGCGCCCGGACCTCGACCGCGAGCCGGCCGGCCGAGGGCAGGCTGATCACGTCACCGGGCTCCCGACCCTCGACCCGGAGTTCGAGGACCGGCCCGGACGAGACGAACGTGCGGCCGGCCCGAACCGCAGCCGCCCACCGATCGAAGCTCAGCGGCTCGTCGTCGAGCAGGTGGGTGTAAGTCCGGACCGCGCCGATTGGCACCTCGGACGACATCTTGTCCGTGCCGGCCACGATCGGCAGGCGGTAGCCCAGGTTCAGGAAGCGGTACCACTCGAGGATCGCCGGATCGTCCAGCCCGGGCGACAGCGCCTGGCTCTCGAGCGCATCGATCCGGCCGGCCACGATATCGGCCGCGATCTCGGCATAGGGCAGCGGGAAGTGGGCGGCCACGACGAGGCCGCCGGCCGCCCGGCAGCGGTCGGCCCAATCGGCCAGGAGGGCGTCCAGGGCACCGGCCAGCCGGCCTTCGGGCGGCCCGCCACTGGCCAGCGGCGTGGTCGGACGATGGGCGCCCAGGAGGGCCACGTGGCCGAGCATGTTCTGGCGGTTCTCGGTCCCCACCACGACGACCCGCCGTCCGGCCGGATCGCTCATCGACCCCCACGGCAGGTCGGTCAGGTTCGTGAACAGGTCACCCCACTGGGCCGCCAGCAGGTTGACCAGGTCGACATCTTCGGCCGCCGCCTGGAGGAGGGCGGTCGATGGGGCCAGGAAGTGGACGTGCGAGTCGGCGGTCACCCAGCGACCGGCGTGGAGGTCGATCGCCCGTTCGAGGGGCAGCTCGATCCGGTTCGTGCCCGGGCCGATGGTCAGGCGGGTCCGATACGGCCGGCGATCGAAGCCGCCGACGACTTCGACCTCGACCTCGCCCGGCGGCAGGGCGATCTCGAACTGGCCGGGGACGTAGGCGTAGGTCGCCGAGCCGAGGACGAGATCCGCCCCGGTGTCCTCGAAGAAGCCCGGGTTGACCTCGTCGCGGTGACCCGACGGCGCGAGGTAGCGGCCGTCGGAGGTGGTGAATCGGACCCGGGCCGGGATCCGCTCGGCCGTCGCCTGGTCGACGACCTCGACCTCGACCGGCACGTTCGCGGCCGGCAGGACCTCGATCGAGCGACGGCCGGCCGGCTCCCGCTGGACGACGCCCGTGAGCAACTCGCGTCCGGTGACGGCCCAACCTTCGATCTCGATCCGGGTGTCGGGCGTCAGGGCCAGGTCGACGATCAGGGCGCCGACCGGGCCGTCCGCCGGGCCGCCCGCCGGGCCGTGCGTACCCTCGCTTCGCGGCGTGCCCCAGCCGAGAAGATCCCCGGAGTCGGACGCGATCCGCGGGGCGACCTCGCGGCTGGGGGCTGGACGGGTCCGGATGACCGTGCCGAGATCGACTGTCAGCCGTTCCGCCGCCGGCGCGGTCGTGTCCAGGCCCTCGACCCGGGCCTGGAAGCGCGGCCCGCGGGCGAGGGGATGGCTTTGACCGTCAAACAGGGTGACCCCGGCGATCAGCAGGTCGCTCCCGGGCCGCCCGCCGGCCAGTGGCTCGATCTCGAGCGTGGCCGGTTCCGCTCCCGGTGCGAGCTCGAACGTGAACAGCCACAGGAGCGCATCGTCGGTCGCGCTCGGGACGAAGTCCGTGACGCCGGTCTGGGCCATCCCGTACATCCCGGGCATGATCGTGAGCGAGCCCGACTGGCCCGGCGGGGCGTACCGGCCGGGCTCCTGGCGCGGATGGGGCCCACGCCAGTCGACGACCTCGTTCTCGACGTGGCTGATCGCCCCGAACGCGGACGATCCCCAGCCGAGGATCCCGTCGGCGACCTCGAACCGGCGGCGGATAGGGCGCGACTGCCGGCTGCCATCGCGGCCGATCACGGTATAGCGCGCCAGAAGCTCGCCGACCGGCACGACATGGCCGACGGCGAGGCCGGCCGGGCGCCGACCATGATCGTCCCGCCAGGCATCGCACAGGTGGGCGATCACCAGGTAGCGGGCCGGTCCGCCGGGTTCCGCGAGCGGGCCAGGCTTGGTGGTCGCACGCGGCCGGGCGCTCCCGATCGTGAGGTCGATCGCGACCGGGCGATCGGGCAGGATCCAGCGAGGCGAGCGGCCGTCGGGCCCAAGCTCGAAGGGCAGACCGTGGAAGACGTGCCGGCCGGCGGGCAGTCGCTCGAGGGCTCCTCGGTAGGCTGGATGGAAGCGTCCGGCCGCCTGCTCGAGGGTGCTGTTGCGGGCCTCGTCAAAGCGCACCGGGCGACCCAGGTTCGTCGCCCGGGTCATGCGGCCCGGGCGATGTATTGACGGGTCATGGGTCGGACGCTAGCATCGGACAAACGGTTGCACAAGTAGGGAGACCGATGCTCCGTTCAGGCCCTGGACGTCGCGGCTGTCACCCGTTTGCCTGACGTCGCGCCCGCCATCGAGTTGCGCCATGCCACGAAGCGGTATGGCGACGCCGTCGCCCTTGATGACGTCTCCATGGTCATCGAGCCCGGCGAGTTCTTCTGCTTGCTCGGCCCGTCGGGCTGCGGCAAGACGACGACCCTGAACCTGATCGGCGGGTTCATCCCGATGACCGAGGGCGAGCTGCGGATCGAGGGCCGAACCGTCAACGACCTGCCCCCGCACAAGCGCAACGTGAACACCGTCTTCCAGAACTACGCCCTGTTCCCGCACATGGACGTGGCCCAGAACGTCGCCTTCGGGCTGCGCATGGAGAAGCTCCCGGGCGCCGACGTGAAAAATCGGACGAGCGAGTACCTCGAGCTCGTCGGCCTGGCCGGCTTCGAAAAGCGCCGGCCGACGGAGATGTCCGGGGGCCAGCAGCAGCGGGTCGCCCTCGCCCGAGCCCTGGCCAAGCGACCGGCCGTGCTCCTCCTGGACGAGCCGCTGGGCGCCCTCGATCTCAAGCTGCGCAAGCAGATGCAAATCGAGCTGTCGCGAATCCATCGCCAGGTGGGCACGACCTTCGTGTTCGTGACCCACGACCAGGAAGAAGCCCTGTCGATGGCCACCCGGATCGCCATCATGTCCGGCGGCAAGGTCAGCCAGGTCGGGACCCCGCGGGAGGTCTACGACCGGCCGGTAAACCGGTTCGTCGCCAGCTTCGTGGGCGAGACGAACTTCCTGGCCGGAGCCGTGACCACGTCCGACGGTCGAGCATTCTTCGTCCTGCCGGGCGGCGAGCGGGTGCCGGCCCCAGCTGGCGCCACGGATGGACCGGGAACCCTGATGATCCGACCGGAATTCCTCGCTCTGCGGCCCGCGGGACCGGCCGGCAACGACGCCGCGATCTCCGGCAAGATCGTCAATCTTGCCTTCCTCGGTGACCACACCCGGGTCACCGTGACGACGTCGGCCGGCGATCTCATGACCACCCTGCCCCATGGAACGGGCATTCGATCGGCGAACCTGGAGGAGCTTGGAGAGGAGGTTTGCATTTGGTGGCGACCCGACGACGCAGCATTGATCGGGGGCTAGAAATGGCCTTCACATCTGCCACACATGGAGCGTGGAATGGCTGATCTAAGGACTGAACTCAGTCGACGCAAATTCCTCAAGGCCGCGGGCGTCACCGGCGCCGCGGTCGGCGTCGGCAGCTTCCTCGCTGCCTGCTCGACGGCGGCTACCACCGCTCCGGCCACGGCGGCTCCAACGCCCGCCGGCAGCGCCAGCGGCGTGGCCCCGGCCAGTGCCGCGCCGACGCCCGGGCCGACCGGGACGTTCAACTGGCTCACCTGGGGCGACCACTGGTACCAGGCCGAAATGGACAAGATCGCGGCCGATATCGGGATCAAGGCGAACATCACGAGCTTCAGCGACGACATCGACGCCTACACCAAGGTCCAGCAGGTCGGCGGCCAGGTCGACCTGGTCTCGGAAGACGCGCTGTGGGTGCCGTATTTCTACCAGCACCAATTGATCGACGCGTTCGACATCAACTCGCTGAAGGTGGCCAGCCAGCTGTACTCGGTCGCCCGCGAATTCTCGATCTGGAACACGCCCGCCGGCTACCTCGGCTATCCGAACGGCTGGGCGCCGATCCAGATCACCTACGACCCGGCGCACGTGACTCCCGGCGCCGATTCGTGGCAGCTCCTGCTCGACCCGAAGTACAAGAAGCGGGTCGTGGTCGAGGACCAGCCGGTCGAGGTCATGGCCTACATGGGCAAGGCCGCCGGGGTCAAGGATCCATACAACATGACCGACGCCGAGGTCGCCCAGGCCAAGGCGCTTCTCGTCCAGCTGAAGCCGAACATCCTGCGTCTCGCACCGCAGGCCACCGACACCGTCGCCGCCCTGAAGAACGGCGAGGCCTGGATCGCCACGATCAACCTCGGCGCCGACACGGCGGTCATGGACCAGGGCGGCCCGAAGCTGACGACGTTCAACCCGAAGGAGGGCTCGATCGGCTGGATGGACGCCGAGATGCTCGTGCACGGCGGGGTCAACAACAACCTGCTCTTTCCCTTCCTGGAGGTCCACGAGCAGGCCGAGTACGTTGCGGCCAACTTCATGATCAACCGGCGGCCGCTCTTCAGTGAGGCGGCCTACAAGCTGCTGATCAACCAGGGCCAGCAGGAGCTCGCCGATCACCTGCTCTACCCCCATCCCGAGCTGGTCAACACCATGACCCTCAAGGGTCCCGGTACCTCGACCCAGGCCGCCATCGCCGCCTTCAACGACGTGTTCGGCTCGTAGTTCAGCAACTCGGCACTCGGTACCTGCCATGACCGTGGAATCCGACGCCGGGGCTTCGGCCCCGGCCGCCGGGTCCTCGTCCAGCCTTGCCCGGCGACTGGGCCGGGCCGCGCCGGCCCTGCCCGGCCTGGCCGTGCTCCTGTTCCTGTTCCTCGTGCCCATGGCGATCATGTTCGTGTTCAGCTTCTGGCGCACGAACAACGACTTCGTTGTCGTGCCCGAGTGGAACCTCGGCAACTACGCCCGGTTCTTCCTCGAGGGAACGTACCTGCGGACCTTCATCAAGACCCTGATCATGGGCGCCCTCGTCACCGCGACGGCCCTCGCAATCGGCCTGCCCTTCGCCTACTTCCTCGTCCGCTACACGGGCAAGCTGGCCCAGCGGGTGATCCTCCTGGCGGTCATCGTCCCGTTCTGGACGAGCTATCTCGTCCGGGTCTATGCCTGGCAGGCGATCCTCGGCGAGCACGGCGCGCTCAACCAGATCCTCCAGGCAATCGGGGTCATCAAGGTTCCCCTGGACATCTTCAACTACGACGATCCGGGCGTGTTCGTCGTGCTCACCTACATCTACTTCCCGTTCGCCCTGCTGGCCCTGTATGCCTCGCTCGAGAAGTTCGACTACACCCAGCTCAACGCAGCCCAGGATCTCGGGGCGCGGCCGGACCAGGCGTTCCGGCATATCCTCCTGCCCCAGATCCGGGCCGGGATCATCACCGCCTCCATTTTCGTGTTCATCCCGATCCTGGGCGAATTCCTGACGCCGACCCTGGTTGGCGGCGCCCAGAGCAGCCTGATCGCCAACCTCGTCGTGAACTACCTCCGGAATGACCAATTCGCGGAGGGCGCCGCACTGGCAATCGTCATCGCGGCCTTCGTGACCACGATCATGATCGTGTTCCGGAAGTCGTTCCGGGTCGAGGACGTGGTCACCCGTGGCTAAGCGGGTCACGCCCATGGATACGATGCCGGTCAGCCGATTCTCCCGGCAGACCCGCTGGGGGCTGACGATCCTGGCCGGCTTCGTCCTGCTCTTCCTGTACCTGCCGATCGCCTTCCTGATCCTGTTCTCATTCGAGGACGCGGCAACCCCCGGCCTGCCGATCACCGGCCTGACCCTGCACTGGTACCAGGTGCTGTTCTCCGACAGCGAGATCCAGGGCGCCCTCCTGACCTCGATCGAGGTCGCCGTCGCCGTGACGATCATCGCCACGATCATCGGCACGATGGTCGCCTTTCCGCTCGTGCGTCACGGGGTCCGGGCCCCCGGAGCCCTGCGCCTCGGGTTCACGCTTCCGATCATGATTCCGGGCTTCCTGATCGGCCTCGGGTTGCTGATCTTCTTCCGCCAGGCACTCCACCTCCAGCTCGGCCTGGATACGGTCATCGCCGGGCACCTCGTGTTCACGATCCCGTTCGTCGTGCTGATCGTGGCCAGCCGTCTCCAGGGCTTCGACCGGCGCCTGGAATGGGCCGCGGCCGATCTTGGAGCGGGCCCCTGGCGGACGCTCCGCTACATCGTCCTGCCGCTGATCGCGCCGGCGATCCTGGCCGGTGCGCTGCTGTGCGTGACCCTCTCGATCGACGAGTTCGTGATCACGTTCTTCCTCATCGGCCCGCAGCAGACCCTGCCGCTGTTTATCTATACCCAGATCAAGTTCGGGGTGACGCCCGAGGTAAACGCGATTGCCACGATGATCCTCGTGGTCAGCCTCGGCGCGGTCGCGGTCGGCTCGCTCCTCCTGAGCGGGTCGCGCCGCCTGCGCCGGCACGAGGCGGCATGAGCCGGAGCGGTTGAGCGGGCTGCTCGGCACGCGCCCGGATCGGGCCGATCCGATCCGGATCGGATTCCAGGTCTGGGGCCAGGCCGCCACGTGGGACGAGTTGATGGAGGCGGGCGAGCGGGTCGAGTCGCTTGGTTTCGCCAGCCTGTTCGCGAACGATCACCTGATGCCGATCCTGGGCGATGCCGACGGGCCGGTCCTCGGCTCGAGCGGGCCGGTCTTCGAGGGCTGGATGACCCTCGGGGCGTGGGCTGCCCGGACGAGCCGGGTGCCGCTCGGGATGATGGTCTGCGGGGTGGGCTACCGGAACCTCGGGCTGACCGTGAAGATGGCGACCGCCCTCGACCACGCATCCGCCGGCCGGGCGATCCTCGGCCTGGGGGCCGGCTGGCACGAGCCGGAGCACCGCGCCTTCGGCTACGAGATGCTCCCCCTGGGCGACCGGATCAGCCGCCTGGACGAGGCCAGCCGGGTGGCCCGCGGGCTGCTCGACGGGCAGGCCGTCACGTTCGACGGACGCTGGGTCCGGGCGGCCGCGATGGGCAACGACCCGCCGCCGGTCCAGGACCGGATGCCGCTCCTGATCGGCGGCAGCGGCGAGAAGCGGACCCTCCGGATCGTGGCCCGCGACGCCGACATCTGGAACGGCGAAGGCGATCCGGCCACGTTCGGCCGGCGGAACGGGATCCTCGACGCGCATTGCCGCGAGATCGGCCGCGATCCGGGCGCGATCCGGCGGACGGTCGGCATCCCGCCGATCTGCATCCGCGGCTCGCGCGATGGGGCGGTCGAGGCGCTCGCCGCGATCCTCGTCCGGCAGGGCGGCTCCGCCGATCAGGCCCGGGCCTGGGCGGCCAGCTCGCCCCTGGCCGACACGGAAGAAGTCGTGGCTCGGCTGCTCCGGGCATGGCACGAAGCGGGGGCCGAGGAGGTCGTGGTCGACCTGCCCACGCCGCTCGACATCGAGACGCTCGAACGACTGGCCGGGCCGGTCCGCGAGCGGCTGTCCTGACCGGGTATCGCATCCGGCTGAAGTAGCGAATCCGCGGCGAGTCGAACGCCCGTCGCCAGGGAGGTCCAGGTTCATGCGTGCTGCGGTCTACGAGGGCGAGGGACGGCTGGTCGTCAAGGACGTGCCGGACCCGATTCCGGCGCCCGACGAGGTCCTGATCGAGGTCGAAGCCTGCGGCGTGTGCGGCTCCGATGTCCAGATCATCAACGTCCCGCCCGGCCACCCCTCGACCCCGCCGGTCACGATCGGGCACGAGTTCGTGGGCTGGATCCGGGCCGCCGGCTCGGCGGTCCGCGACCCGGGGATCGGCCGGCGGGTCGTGGTCGACCCCGACCCGAAGTGCGGCGAGTGCATCTCCTGCCGCTCGGGCCGGCCGGCGAACTGCACGAACATCGTGGCCCTCGGGGTCTATCGCGACGGCGCCCTGGCGAACTTCGTGACCGCCCCGGCCAACAGCGTCTACCCGATCTCCGAGGATGTCCCAGCCGAGCTGGCCGCCCTCGTCGAGCCGCTGGCCTGCGTCGTGAACGGGACGAACCGGGCCGGCCTTCGGCCGGGCGAGACCGTGGCCGTGTTCGGGGCCGGCGCGATCGGCTGCCTGTTCATCGCCGTCCTGCGCGCTTCCGGGGCGAGCCGGATCGTGGCCGTCGAGCCGAGCACCCAGCGGGCTCCGGTGGCCCGGGCGGTCGGGGCCGACGAGGTCGTCACGCCCGACGAGTGGGCCGCCCGCCGGCTCGAGCTCCTGCCCAACGGCGCGGACGTCGTCGTCGATGCCGTGGGCAGCGTCCTGCCCCAGGCGATCGAGGCGGCCGCCGTCGGCGGCCGGATCGTGATGTTCGGGATGAACGGCAACGCCCGCCCGAACGTCCACCAGGTCGAGATCGTCGAGAAGGGCCTGTCGATCCTCGGCTCGTACATCTCGAACTTCACCTTCCCGGCGGCGATCCGCCTGGTCGAGAGCGGCGCCCTCAACCTCCGCCCGATGATCACCGCCTCGATCCCGCTCGACGACACGGTCGCCGGGATCGCCCGGATCCGCTCGGGCGAGGCCGTGAAGATCGTGATCAAGCCCTGAGCCCAGTGACCGGTCCGGCCGGACCGCCCGAGCAACGTCCTGGAGGACCCCTGATGCCCAGCCCGCTTCGCGTCTCCAGCGCCCCCGTCTCGTTCGGGGTGGATGAGATCCTGGTCGACGACGCCTGGATGCCCCAGCCGGACGACATGCTCGACTGGATGGTCGACATCGGCTTCGAGGGGACCGAGCTCGGCTCGCCCGGCTACATGGGCGACGCGGCCGAGGTCCACCAGCGCCTGACCAGCCGGAACCTGGAGCTGGTCGGGGCGTTCCTGCCTCAGCACTTCAGCCGGGCCGAGAAGGCCGATGAAGACCGGGCCTGGCTGCGCGAGGAGCTGCACCTGATCCGGGACGGCTCGCCGGCGGGATCCCGTCCGTTCGCCGTCCTGTCCGATCACTTCGACGAGGCTGACCGGCGGGCGTTCTCGGGCCGGATCCAGGACCACCCCGAGACCTGGCTGTCCGACGCCCGCTTCCGGACCCTGGTCGACAACCTCCACCGGGCCTCCGAGCTGTGCCGGAGCGAAGGCTTCGAGCCGGTCCTCCATCCCCACGCCGGGACGTACATCGAGACCGCCGACGAGATCGCGCGGGTGCTCGACGCGATCGACCCGTCGCTCATCGGGCTGTGCCTCGACACCGGCCACTTCCGGTTCGGCGGAGCCGATCCGACCCAGGCGGTCCACGACTACCACGGGTTGATCCGCCACGTCCATATCAAGGACTGCCGAACGGCCGTGATGGACGAGGTCAAGGCCGAGGGCAAGGGTCTCGACGAGGCCCTCGGCCGAGGCGTCTTCTGCCAGCTCGGGCTGGGCGATTCGAACGTCGACGGGGTGATCGCGGCGCTCCGGGCCTACGACTACCAGGGCTGGCTCGTGATCGAGCAGGACCAGGCCCTCCGTTCGTCCGATACGCCCGAATCGGTTGTCCGCGGCCAGCGTGCGAACCGGGAGTACCTGCGCGGCCTGGGGATCTAGTGGAGACGCCCCTGGGCCGGATGGCCCGCACGACCCCGACCCGGTACTGGAACGACTCGTGCTCGACCGTCGAGCTCGAGTACGCGGTCGCCAACGGTGCCGTCGGGGCCACCTCCAACCCGACGATCGTGGGCGAGGTCCTGAAGAACGAGCTGGACCGGTGGCTGCCCAGGATCCGCCAGATCCGCGATGAGCGGCCGGCCGCCTCCGACCTCGACATCACCTGGCAGCTGATCGAGGAGATGGCAGTCCGTGGGGCGGCGATCCTGGCCCCGATCTTCGAGCGGACGGACGGCCGGACTGGCCGGCTCTCGATCCAGACCGACCCGACCCAGTACCGCAACCCCGAGCGGATGGTCGAGCAGGGCCGCCGGTTCGCCGGCCTCGCCCCGAACATGCAGGTGAAGTTCCCGACGACCGCGGCCGGCCTGGTCGCGATCGAGGAAGCGACCGCCCTCGGGATCTCGATCAACGCGACCGTCTCGTTCACCCTGCCCCAGGCGCTCGCAGTCGGGGCCGCCGTCGAGCGCGGCCTCGATCGGCGGTCGGCCGCGGGCCAGGACAGCGCGACGATGAGCCCGGTCTGCACGATCATGATCGGCCGGCTCGACGATTGGCTCAAGGCGATCTGCGAGCGCGACGGGATCATCGTCGACCCGGCCGCCCCGAACTGGGCCGGGATCGCCGTGTTCAAGCGAGCTGCCGCCCTGTATCGCGAGCGCGGCTATCGGACCCGGCTGCTGGCGGCCGCCTATCGCCACCAGCTCCACTGGTCCGAGCTGATCGGGGGCGACGTGACCCTCACGATCCCGTACTCCTGGCAGCGCCGGTTCAACGACTCGGCGGTCGAGGTCCGGCCGCGCTTCGACGATCCGGTGCCTTCGGCGTATGTCGACGAGCTCCTGGCCCGGATCCCCGACTTCGGCCGGGCCTACGAGCCGGACGGCCTGTCGATCGCCGAGTTCGACGGGTACGGCGCGACGGTCCGGACCCTGCGCACGTTCATCGGCTCCTACTGGGACCTCGTCCGAACCGTCGACGAGATCGTCCTGCCGAACCCGGACGTCCGGACGTAGGGCGTCGACCGATCACGAGCGTGAGCGGCCGTCTCTGCCGGCCGCTCACGCCCTCGATCGTGCGCCATCATGGCCGGCCGCGCTGAGCCCGCGGTTGTCGGCGAGGAACGAGCCGGTCGCCGCGATCAGCTGCTCGATGTCGTCATCGGTGTGGGCGCCGGTCAGGTAGCCCCGTACGACGTAGTGCGGGTGGATGTAGATCCCCCGCTCGAGCAGCCAGTGCCGATAGGCCCGCTGGACGGGGTCGTTCTTGTCCATCGCGAACCGGGCAAAGTCGCGGAAGCGGCGGATCGGCTCGTCGGTGAAGTAGATCGCCCAGACGCCGGCGCTCTCGTGGACCTGGGCCCGGGCCCCGGTCTCGGCGATCGCTCCGCCGATCCCCTCGACGAGGCGCCGGCCGAGCCGGGCGAGGTGCCGGTGGACGTCCCCTTCGAGCACGATCCGGGTTGATTCGAGGGCCGCGGCCACGTTCAGGGTGTGGCCGGCAAAGGTGCCCGCGAACAGGACGTCGCCGGCCGGCCCGAGGTGGTCCATCACTTCGGCCCGACCGGCCAGGGCCGAGATCGAGAAGCCGTTGGCCAGGGCCTTGCCGAGCGTGGTCAGGTCGGGCGTGATCCCGAGCCGGGCCTGGGCGCCACCCGGCCCGTGGCGGAAGCCGGTGATCACCTCGTCGAAGATCAGGAGCGTCCCGACCCGGCTGCAAGCCTCGCGGAGTGCTTCCAGGAAGCCCGGCTCGGGCAGGACGACCCCGGCGTTGTGGAAGACCGGCTCGACGATCACGGCCGCGATCGTGTCGCCCTCCCGGGCCAGGATGTCGCGCACGCCGGTTGCGTCGTTGTACTCGCGGACGAGGACGAGGTCGCGAACCATGGCCGGCATCCCGGCCGAGGCCGGGACGGGCACGGGCAGGTCGCCGCTGTCCGCGTCCATCGCGAAGTGATGGCTCCACGCGACGTAGTCATGCCAGCCGTGGTAGTTGCCCTCGAACTTGAGGATCCGCTCCCGCCCGGTGAACCCCCGGGCCAGCCGGATCGCGTGGTAGGTGGCCTCGCTCCCGGAGCAGCTGAAGACGACCTTCTCGGCGCTCGGGATCATCGTGACCAACCGCTCGGCGAGCTCGACCTCGAGCGGGTTGGCCGTCGAAAACGAGATCCCGTGCTCGTCCATCGCCCGGCGCACGGCCGCGTTCACCCGGGGGTCGTTGTGGCCGAGGAGGACAGCCCCGAACGAGGAATGGAAGTCGATGTACTCGTGCCCGTCGACGTCCCAAATTCGCCCGCCCTGGGCCCGGGTCATGAACAGGGGGTAGGGGCTGGCGCTCCGGCCCTCGCCCTGGACCCCGCCTGGCGATACCGCGCTGGCCCGGGCGAAGAGCCGCTCGGAGGCGTCGGTCTGGACCGGCCAGCCGCTCACGAGCCCAACCCGACGCAGGCGTACACGTAGCGGGGCTCGGCCGTGCCCGGCGCCTGGATCTCGAACCGATAGGCGCTGTCCGGCAGGACGCGGCCGCGGGGCAGGGCGAAGACGACGGCCGCGCCCGGTCCTGCGCTGGGCAGGCTGTAGCTCGCATCGGGGGCCTGGCCGCTGAGCGATACGACGAGCGAGTGGACCCGGGTCAGGACGGAGCCGGTCCGGCCGAGATCGGACGCCGTGACCTTGGCCTGCGGGCTCATCCCCGGGAACGTGACCCCGAGATAGAGGACCCGCCCGGTCGGGAGTGGCACCGCATGCTGGTCGCGGGGCACCGTCTTCGCCTGGCAGGGGAGGGTCGGCTTACCGGCTCGCTCGATCGGGCTGGTGCTGACATTGACGCCCTGCTGGAGGACGAGGAGCGGTCCCGAGCCGGCCTGCGGGTCGGTCGGGTGGGGCAGGGCGGGCTCTTCGGCGGGTCCGGCGTCGTTTGGTGTGAGCAGGGCCACCACCGTCCACTCGTTGTCGACGAGCGAGAGGTAGGCTGCGGGACCGGCCTGGACCGGGACCGGCGAGCCGACCGGCCCGACCGACAGGCCGGGGGAGGCCAGGGCTGCGACGGAGCGAGACGGGCCGGGCGTGCCAGTTGCGGCGGCCGCGGCGAGCGGCGGGGCCGGCCGGCCCCAGGGCTGCCAGACGAGGGCGGCCAGCAAGGCCAGGATTCCGGCCGCCACGACGATCGGTCTCCGGCTGCCACCCGGCCGGAGCCGGACGAGCGGCTGCTCGCCGGGATCGACCAGGTTGGTCGGCGGTTCGAGGCGCTCGGGTAACCGATTGTGCACGCCAACCAGCCTACGATGATCGTGGTCGGCCCGGGTGCCCGCCGTTCGTCCGGCGGCCCGTCATCCAGCCTGCGATGATCCTGATCGTCCCGGCAGGTGGCCTGCGATCACCGTTGATCGGTCCCCGGCCGAGTGGCCCGTCTGGCGTACGAAGATGAGGGTAAGCCCATGCTCAGCGACGTTCCGGTCTTCCCGATCCTGCTCTCCAAGGACCTTGCCGCGACCCGGGCGTTCTACCACGGGACGCTTGGGCTGGAGATCGCACGGGAGGATCCCGATGATCGGATCGTCTTCCGCTGCGGCGGCGGGACCCAGCTGGTCGTCACCTTGAGCACGGTCGGGACGTCGGACAGCCAGACCCAGATGGCCTGGCGTGTTCCGGACATCCAGGCGGCCGTGGCCGACCTGCGCTCCCGCGGCGTCCGGATCGAGGAATACGTGGCCCCGGACCCGGTCACGACCGGCGGCATCGCCGACATGGGTCATTCGTGGGCGGCCTGGTTCATTGACCCGGGCAACAACGTCCTGGCGGTCGTCCAGCCGAAGGGCTGATCGCCCGGCCGGCGGTCGTGGGCGTTTCGACGAGCGGTCAACCGTCAGCGCTCGGGACCCGGAGCTGGCGGAACAGGACGTACATGCTCACGATCAGGCTGACCCCGAAGGCCATCAGCCCGATGTAGCCAAACGTCTGGAACTCGTTCGACACCGTTGGCTGGAGGAGGACCGCGGCGAGGATCGCCGTCCCGATCAGCTGGCCCGTGACGAGCATCCCGATCGCGACCTGCCGGCCGAGGTCGCTGACCTTGCCGATCTGGGCATTCAGGTCCGAGGTGTCGATCGTCACGACGAGGCGGCCCTTGCCGAATTGGTCGAGCCACGACCAGGCCGCTGCCTCGAGCTCGGGCACCCGGCGGAGGAGCTCCTGGCCGACCCGAATCGCCTGGCCGGACAGGAACTTCTCGAGCGCATCGCCCTGGAGCCGCTCGAACACGGCGGCCTTGGCCTGGTCGAAGGCGGCGGCCGCGATGTCGACGTTGACCGACAGTGCCCGGGCCGTTTCCTCGGCCTGGACGACGGCCTTGATCGCCAGGGTCAGGTCGCTATCGAGGCGCAGGCCGTTATCGACGACTGCGCCGAGGACCGCCCCGATCCCTTCGCCGATCGAGTCGACCTGGGCGTAGATCAGGTGCTGCCGGACGACCCGGTCGATGTCGTGCCGGAATGCCCGTTCGTCCCAGTCCGGCCCGGGCTGGCCGAGCCCGATCAGGGCGTCGCCGATCGCCCCGCTGTCCTTCGCCTTGAGCCCCAGGAGGAGCTGGATCAGGGTCGTCCGCTGGTCCGTCCGAAGCTCGCCGACGAGGCCGAAGTCGAGGAAGATGATCCGCCCCGCGATCGGGTCGACGAAGACGTTGCCGGGATGGGGGTCGCCGTGGAAGAAGCCGTCCACGAGGACCTGCTTGATCATCGCCCGGATGAAGACCTCGCCCAGGTGATGGGTATCGACCCCGCTCGCCGCCAGGCGTTCCGTGTCCGAGATCTTGATCCCCTGGACATACTCTGCGGTCAGGACCCGTGAGGTGGAGCGCGAAGGGTCGACGACCGGGATGTGGATCTCCGGGAAGACCTGCATCGCCTCGGCGATCCGGAGGGCGTGATACGCCTCGTTCTGGTAGTCGAGCTCCTTGAGCACGCCGCTCGCGAACTCGCGGACCATCGCCTGGGCCCCGAGGCGATGGGCCAGCTCGAAGCGGCGCTCGGCAACCGAGGCGAGCTCCTCGAGGACGCCCAGGTCGGCCTTCGTCTGGGCGACGATCCGGGGCCGCTGGACCTTGACGGCCACAACCCGTCCGTCGGGCAGCGTCGCCCGATGGACCTGGGCGGTGGAGGCCGCGGCAAAAGGCTCGTGCTCGAACGTGGCAAATCGTTCATCGACCGGCCCGCCGAGCTCGTGGACGAGGATCGTCTCAGCCTCCTGCCAGCTGAAGGGGGCAGCATCGTTCTGGAGCTTGGACAGTTCGTCGACGAGTGCTGGGGGCAGGGCCTCGGACCGGCTGGCGGCCATCTGGCCGAGCTTCACGTAGGTCGGGCCGAGCTGCTGGAGCATCATCCGGAGCTTCGCTTCCGGGGTGGCCGCCTCGGGCGCGGGGCGGCCGAGGATCCGGTGCTGGAACGCCGCCCGGAACCGCCCGACCGGGGTCGACTCGATCGCCACGTCCAGGCCGAACTGGTAGATCGTGTCGTAGACCTGCTGGAGCCGGACGTTCTCGATGATCTGGCTGCGTCGCGGCGTCGGGATCGCGTCGAGGATCCGCCAGATCAGCCGGCCGCGGCCGGACTCGTCGATGTCCGGGATGTTCAGCCCGAGCAGCGCGCCGATCAGCATGGCCAGCAGGGTGTAGATCGCGGCGATCACGAGGAACCACAGGAGTTGGGGCGAGGCGCTGATCGCCAGCGAGCCGACAAAGAGCGAGGCGATCCACAGGAGGATCGCGTTGATCACGATCAGGAAGGCGCCCATCGTCGACAGGACGAGGCGCCCGGTCACCGCGACGACAACGGGTCGGACGAGCCGATTGACGAGCCCGATGGCGATCCCCGCGGCCAGGAACGTCCAGATTCCAGCGGCGTTGATCGTGACGATCGGCACCCGAGTCGTCCCGAACGGGAACGGCTGGGGCACGCTGAGCAGGCTGAGCAGCCCGAGGACGATAAAGACGATCAGCGCGTCGACCACGACCCCGACCAGGAACCGGCGCATGCCCGCTACCTCGCTACGTCCCGGCGCCCAACAGCCTTCGTCCGGGCTTGCTCTGCGTCTCGGCAACGATAGAGGGTCAGGGCGCCGCAGAGGAGCTCCAGCGGATCGCGGCCACGTCTATCCTTGGCTCGTCGATCGAGCACGGTTGCCCGGCCTCGACTTCTGATCATCCATCCGGCGCTGCGGGGAGGAGCGGAAGATGACGATCGAAGGCCGAGGTCGGGCGGGTTGCCGGCCAGGCGACTAGACCGAGATTGCGAGGGCGACGGCCGAGGCGGCCGTCATCGCCCGGCCCTCGGCCCAGCCCGCCCGCAGCTCCTGTGGGTCAAGGAGCCCGCGAAGGCTTTTGACCTCAGCGTCGTACTCGGCGTGCTCATCGAGGGTCATCGGGTCGGCAGAGGCTTCGCGCAAGGCCTCGGCGGCGCCCAGCAGCTGGGCCGCCCTCGGCCCCTTGTCCTGGGCAATTGCGGTGAAGGCCAGTGACTCGAGCTGATTCGCCACCGCACCCCGGTTGCCGGTGCGCTGCCAGCCCAGGATCGTCTGGCGGTACTCCGCCTCGGCCTGCTCGATCGCGCCCGCGCGGCGCAGCGCGTGGGCCAGCTCGCTCCGGGACGACAAGGTGAATCGGACGTCGCCGACGGTGGCGTAGCGCTCGGCTGCCTGCCGGAACCAGCCTTGGGCTTCGACGTCCCGACCAGCCCGACTGGCAACCCGCCCGCGCATCTGGAGGATGCCCGCGATGGCCGCCGGATTGCCGCTCCGTTCGGCGGCGGCCGACGCGCGCTCGAGCCAGACCCCCGCGGCGTCCGGGTCGACCTGGGCGTCGATCATCGCCAGCCCGGTCAGGACGGTCGACTCCCGGGCTGGGTCGTCGAGCTCGGTCGCCAGCCCGAGCGCCTCCGACCCGGCGCTTCGCAGCGCGGCAATATCCCGTCCACCACGGGTCATGATCTCGGTCTGCATCCTGAGCACGAGGGCATCGATGATCACGCCCGGATCGCCCGACGCACGCGCGACCTCGAGGGTCTCATCGCCGATCGAGTCGACGGCGCTCCAGCCCGCGTAGCCGGACATGTTGAAGGCCGCGACCATCACTCGGGCCGCAAGGAGCGTTCGCTCGGCCTCGGGCATCGCCGACGGGGCGGATCGCCAGCTTCGAAGGACCGCGATGGCCTCGCGCATCCGGTCGACGCCCTCCGAGCCCAGGCCACGCGTCCGCCAGTAGGCGCCGAGCAACGCGACCATCTCGAGGGCGATCGGCAGATCGGTCTCATAGGCCCAGTCCAGGGCGGTCCGGAGATTGTCGATGTCGGCCTGGACCCGGTCCAGCCAGGCGACCATGTCCGGGCCGGCGATGCCGGCCGTCGCGTCCGCCGCCAGGCGTCGGAACCAGGCCAGGTGGCGGGTCCGCTCGGCCGCCGCCTCACCGCTTCCCACCAGTCGGTCGTTGGCGTACTGGCGAATCGTCTCAAGCATCCCGTAGCGGGTCGTGTCCGCGGGGGCGACGACGACCAGGGAACGGTCGACCAGGCGACCCAGCCCGTCCAGGGTGTCCAGGCGGGACAGGCCGCCGGGCGGCGGCGCCCCGGGGTCATCGTGGTCGCCGGCGACTCCGGCGGCGGCGTCCAGGGTCCAGCCGCCGCTGAACACCGACAGCCGGCGGAGCAGCCGCTGGTCCGCCTCGGTCAGGAGGTCCCAGCTCCAGTCGATCAAGGCCTGGAGCGTCTGCTGGCGGGGCATCGCGGTCCGGCGGCCGCCGGTCAGGAGGCGAAAACGATCGCCCAGGCCCTGGGCGATCTCCGCGGTCGAGAGGACATTCGCCCGGGCAGCGGCGAGCTCCAGGGCCAGGGGGATCCCGTCGAGCCGCCGGCAGATCTCGATCACGCTGGCGATGTTCGACTCGTCGAGCCGGAACGAGGGCAGGGTCGTCGTGGCCCGTTCGACGAACAGGCGGACCGCTTCAGTCGCTGCCACGGCCTCGAGATCGGTCTCGCCCAGGGTCTCGGGCACGGTCAGCGAGGGGACCTGGTAGGGCGACTCGCCGGGCACGCCCAGCGCCTCGCGGCTCGTGGCGAGCACGTGCAGGGAACGGCAGCTCCCGAGGAGGTGTTCGACGAGGGCGGCGACCGCCTCGATCAGGTGCTCGCAATTGTCGACCAGGAGGAGGAGGTCCTTGGCCCGCAGGTAGTCGGTGACCGCATTGAGCGCGGGCTGGGCGGGCGAGACCTCGATCCGGAGGGCCTGGGCCACGGCGGCCGCGACAAGCTCGGGCTCCCGCAGTGAGGCAAGCTCGACCAGCCATGCTCCGTCCTGGTGGCGGTGGGCCAGCTCGTCGGCGACGTGGAGCATGAGTCGCGTCTTGCCGGTGCCCCCGACCCCGACCAGGGTCACGACCCGGTGCGCTCGAAGGAGATCGTGGATCTCGCGCGCTTCCCGGCTGCGACCGATGAACGTGGTCAGCTCGACGGGCAGGTTGGTGGGCACGGCGGTGCCGGACCGGAGGGGCGGGAAGTCCGAGCCGAGTCCAGGGGCCGTGAGCTGGTAGATCCGCTCCGGGCGGGCGAGGTCGCGGAGGGTGTGCTCACCGCTGTCGAGCAACGTCGCGCCGGGAGGCAGATCGTCGGCGACCAGGGCCGCAGCGGCCGCTGACACGAGGATTTGGCCGCCATGGCCGATCGCGAGCACGCGGGCCACCCGATTCAACGCAGGCCCGAAGTAGTCGTCATCGCGAACTTCGGCATCGCCCGCGTGGATCGCCATCCGGACGCGAAGGGGGGCCGAGGTCGGCCAGGCGTGGGCCCGCAGGGCATGCTGGCCGGCGATCGCCGCCCGAATCGCTCCGCCCGGCCGCTCGAAGGCCGCCAGGAGCCCGTCTCCGGTCGTCTTGAAGACCGTCCCGCCGGCATCCTCGACGGCCGTCCGGAGGAGCGCATCGTGGCTGGCCAGGGCACCGACCATCGCCTCGCGCTGCTCCTCCCAAAGGCGCGTGCTACCGGCGATGTCGGTCATCAGGAACGTCGCGGTATGAGTCGCTCCTGGCTGGATCACGGAGGCAGCGTACCCGCCTCGATGGCCGGCCACATGCGCTGGCGCGTTATCGGGGCTAGCGCCAGCCGAGCTCCGGGGCCACGAACTTCAGGATGCTCTCGATCGCATGGGCGTTGTACTCGACCCCGAGCTGGTTGGGAACGGTGAGCAGGAGGGTGTCGGCCGCCTCGATGGCGGTGTCCTTGGCCAGCTCCCTGACCAGGACGTCGGGCTCGGCGGCGTACGAGCGCCCGAAGATCGCCTTCGTCTGGCCGTCGATGTAGCCGACCTGATCGTGCTCCTGGTTGCCCCGCCCGAAGAACGCCCGGTCGCGCTCATCAACCAGGGCGAAGATGCTCCGGCTGACCGACACCCGCGGCTCGCGCTCGTGGCCGGCGGCGGCCCAGGCTTCGCGGAACAGCCGGATCTGGTCGGCCTGGAGCTCGTGGAAGGGAACGCCGGCATCCTCGGTCAGGAGGGTCGACGACATCAGGTTGAGGCCCTGCTGGCCGGTCCATTGGGCGGTCGCCCGCGATCCGGCGCCCCACCAGATCCGGTCGCGCAGCCCAGCCGAGTGTGGCTCGGGACGGAGGAGCCCGGGCGGGTTCGGGAACATCGGGGACGGGTTTGGCTGGGCGAAGCCTGCCCCGGACAGGGCCTGCAGGAAGACCTCAGTGTGCCGGCGGGCCATGTCGGCGTCGGTCTGTCCCTCGGCCGGTTCGTAGCCGAAGTAGCGGAAGCCGTCGATCACCTGCTCGGGCGAGCCGCGGCTGATCCCAAGCTGGAGCCGGCCGCCCGCGATCAGGTCGGCGGCTCCGGCATCCTCGACCATGTAGAGCGGGTTCTCGTAGCGCATGTCGATGACCGCTGTGCCGATCTCGATCCGCTTCGTGCGCGCCCCGACCGCGGCCAGGAGCGGGAACGGCGAGGCGAGCTGCTGGGCGAAGTGGTGGACCCGGAAGTAGGCGCCATCGCCGCCCAGGTCCTCGACCGCCTCGGCCAGCTCGATCGACTGGATCAGCGCATCCGAGCCCGACCGAACCTGAGAATAGGGCGAATTCGACCAATGTCCGAAGGACAGGAACCCGATCCTCTTCATCCAGTGCTCGCAGGTCAGCGCCGGATCGGGGCGGAGGTCACTGCCGGGTTGGAATCCGGCCCCGGCGACCCGGCGCTTGGCCGCTCAAGAGAACGTACTGTTTCCAGCCGGGCGATGAATGGGACCGCCCCCAGCCGGACGAGGATCGCCATGGACGAATCGGCCGCGGCTCTGACTTCGGGGATGTTCGGGTCGAGCAGGGTGGCCATGTCGATGCCGCAGAGCGCCTCATCCCACGGCAGACCCAGATCCCGCCAGGCTCGCATTGATTCGCGGTACAACGCGAGGGCTTCGGCAGTCTCGCCGTCAACCGCGGCGATCCCGGCTCGGATCGTCCGTCGATCGGCCTCGAGGGCCGGGCCATGGAAACCCGACCCATCCAGGGCTTCAAGATCCGCGACGGTGGCGGCGCGATCACCCGCCCACAGCGCTGCCCGTGCCGCGCGTGGCCCGGCGTAGAGGAGCTGCCCGATGGACAGGGAGGTGGCCTTGTGCCATGACGCCCGGGCCGCCACGAAATCTCCCCTGGCAAGCTCGACGAACCCGTTCGCGTGAGCCGAATTCGCCAGCGTCTGCAGGTCGTCGGATTCGCCGATCAGGCGGGCGATCTCCTCGCGCGTCGCCTCGACGTCCTCACCACGGACGGCAAGAAGGATCATCGAATCGACCAGCAACCAGACCCGGTCCACCGGCTCCCAGTCGTCGTCGAGTGCTTCAGTGATCTCGGCCAGGGCCGCCACCCATTCGCCCGTGCGCAGGCCACCCTCGGCAACGCCGTCCAGCATGCCCGGGACCCACGTCCGCTGGCCGAGGCGCCGGGCCAGGACGGTCCCCTCGCGGCACAGCGCCAGGGCCGACCGGGGATCCCGCGCGGCGCCGACGAAATTCAGGTTGTTGAGCGCGCGCAGGACCGTGGTTTGGAGACCGATTGACTCGGCCAGCTCACGTCCCGCCCGGATCACCCCGAGCCCCTCGTACGCCCGCCCGACGAGGGCCAATGCGGTCCCCCGGGTGACGAGCGTATCGGCGATGATCGGTTGGAGATCGGCCCGTTCGGCCAAATTGAGCACGCGTTCAGCGACTTCGAGCGCTTGGGGCACCTCTTCGAGGAGGTACAGCGCCCGGGCGAGCTCGCTCAGAAGGGCAATCCCGACCTGATCGGTCTCGAGATCGGCGAGTTCCAACGAGGCCGGCTCGAGCAGGGCCAGGGCGTCCGACGCCCGAAACGCGGCGATCAGCTCCCCGGCCAGGGCGGTCGTGGCCCGGGCGATGCCGGGCCGGTCGTTCAGGGCCCGGCGCGCTTCGATCGCCCGTCGGAGCTCATCCTCCGCGACCTCGTGACGGCCGGCGATCGAGGCCGCCTTGCCGACTTGTTCGTGCAGGTCCGCCACCTCGAGCGGATCGGTCGTGACCGTGAGCGCCTGCTCGTAGAACGTCTGGGCCTGCCCGTAGCCACCCAGCGCGATGGCTCGTTCGGCGGCTGCCCGCAGGGCAATCCGCGCCTGGCCTGCCAACGCCTCCGCTTCCGGCCCGTCGGATGCGTTGGCATGAGCCGCGAGATAGTGACCCGCGAGACCGCCGGCGATCTCGTCGGTTTCGAGACTTTCAAAAAACCGGGCTGCGGCCAGATGGCGTGCCTTGCGATCCCGTTTCGCGAGGGTGTTATAGGCGACCTCCCGGATCAACGCCTGGACGAAGGAGTACTGCCCCCGCTCGGGGCTGCGCGGGTCGGTTTCCTGGGTCAGCAGCTCCCGTCGGACGAGCGCGTGCAGCCGGGGCTCGAGCGCTTCCTCGGCGACCCCCGAGACGGCCGAGAGGCCAGCCAGGGTGAATGCCTGGCCGAGGACGGCGGCGTCGGAGATCAGGGCCCGATCGTCGGGAGCGAGCCCGTCCAGCCGGCTGGCGATCAGCGCGGTCAGCGTATCCGGGACCGCGAGGTTGGTCAGGTCACCGACCGGCACATAGCGATTGGCCTCGAAGTTTAGGCGTCCATCGGCGACGAGCATCCGGACGGTCTCGATGGCATAGAGCGGAATCCCGCCGGCTCTTTCGACGATCGCCTTGACCGCCGAAGGTGGCAATCCGGGCACGAGTCCGCCAAGGAGGTCGCGCATGGCGAGTTCCGGGAGGGGTTCGAGGTAGAGCGAGATGAAGTTGCGCTTGCCGGCGCCCCAATCGGGGCGGCGGTCGAGAAACTCGGGGCGAGCCAGGGTCAGGACGTAGATCGGGACGTTGCGACTCCATTCGAGGAGGTGGTCGACGAAGTCGATCAGGCCGGTGTCGGCGTGATGGAAGTCCTCGAAGATGAGGACGACCGGAGCCGAGGCCGCCAGACGCTCGAAGAACGTTCGCCAGGCGGCGAACAGCTGCTCGGGACCGGTGCTTGACGGTTCCACGCCGAGGAGGGCCAGGAGGGCCGACTCGATCCAGCGTCGCTCGCTCGGTTCCGGTACATGGGTCTCGAGTGTCTCCGCGACCTTGGCCCGAGTTGTCGCCTCGTCGTCGGTCTCCAGCAGCCCCGTCCGCCGCCGGACCATCTCTCCGAGAGCCCAGAAGCTGATCCCTTCGCCGTAGGCGGGGGACCGGCCGTCATGGAACCAGACGCGCTCGACCAAGCCGTCCGAGTACTTGCTGAACTCCCAGGCCAGCCGGCTCTTTCCGATTCCGGCCGGGCCGATCACCGAGATGAGGCGGGCACGTCGATCCCGACTCGTCGCGTGGTACATGTCCTTGAGCAGGCGGAGCTGGTCGTCGCGTCCGACGAAGGGCGCCTCGAGGGTCTCAGAACGATTGCGGCCACCGACCTGGGCCACCACCCGGAGCGCGCGCCATGCCGGGACTGGTGCTTCCTTGCCCTTGAGCACCTGGTCACCGATCGGTTCGAACGCGATGGCGGCGGCCGCTGCGCGCTGGGTCGCCTCGCCGACGAGCACGGTCCCGGGCAGGGCGATCGACTGGAGTCGGCTGGCCGTGTTGACCAGGTCGCCGGCGACCATGCCCTGGTTCGTGGCGCCAATCGTGACGGCCGCCTCGCCGGTCAGGACGCCCGCCCTGGCCTGAATGCCGGTGCCCAGTGACTGGACAGCATGGAGCAACTCGAGGGCGGCTCGGACGGCCCGTTCCGCGTCATCCTCGTGGGCGGTTGGCGCGCCCCAGACGGCCATGACCGCATCACCGATGAACTTCTCGACGATGCCGCCGTAGCGGCCGATGACGTCTCGGGACAGGTCGAAGTAGCGGCTTAGGAGGTCCCTGGTGTCCTCCGCGTCGCGGCCCTCGGCGAGGTGGGTGAACCCCACCAGGTCGGCGAACAGTACGGATACGAGTCGGCGCTCAGCGACCGGCGCCGGGGCGGCCTCCTCGATCGGGCGCGCGGTCGCCACTACCCGCGGTGTGACACCAGCCGGCCCGCTCGCGACGGGTGTCCCGCATTCGCCGCAGAACTTGGCGGCGGCGCCTAGCCCGGCACCGCACACAAGGCACGTGGTGCCGAGCCGCGAGCCGCATTCCTGACAGAACTTGACCCCGGCCGGGTTCTGCGACCCGCAGACAGAGCAGTTCACGGGCATCCTCGGAAAGATAGGCGAGACAGCGAGCGTACAGCGGGTCGAGAACAGCTGATGCCCCGACTTCGCAAAAGTACCTCGTGGAGCCGGCCCTCGCGCATACTCAAGGAGTGCAGACCCGGCCGCGAGGGTCGAGAGTCCCTGGTCAGGCGAGGCCGGCAGGAGGACGAAAATTGGAGCAGTCCGATCAAGCTGGAACGGCGGCCCCCGAGCCGTCAGCGGGGGAACGCTACCTGCTGCTGGCCGACATCTCGGGCTACACCGGCTTCATGACCGGCGTCGAGCACGAGCACGGGGTCGACTTCAGCGCCGGGATCCCGGCAGCCTATGCCGTCCTTGGCGCGCTGCTCGACGCGGTCGTCGAAGGCGTCGAGCCCGACTTCGGGCTGGTCAAGCTCGAGGGCGACGCGGTCTTCGCCGCAGCCCCCGCAGCCCGTCTCGACGGGCGCGGTGACGACGTGCTTGAGACGGTCGGTGCGATGTACCAGTCGTTCATCGACCGGCGCACCCGGGCGATCCCGGCCAATGACCACATCTGCATCGCCTGCCCCGCCGTGGCCCATCTCGACCTGAAGGTCGTGCTCCATCGCGGCCACGCCGTGCGCCAGTCGGTCGGCTCGGGGAGCGACCTGCTCGGTCCAGCCGTGACCGTCGCCCATCGCCTGCTGAAGAACACGGTTCGCGATCAGATCGGCTACAAGCCATACCTGTTGATCACCGACGCAGCGGCCGCCGGGCTGGACCTGGGAGAGGTGGGGCTCGCTCACCACGAGAGCTACCCCGACGCCGGCGAGATCGACGGCCGGGTCATTCAACTTACGGCGACGATCCCGGAGGGCGTCGGGCACTAGCGGCCCAGCGGATCCGGAAACGCTGTTGACGAGGTCGGTCAGCCCCATCCGGTCAAACGTTTCCTAGAAGACGCCTTGTCGCGACTCGGAGTGGCTCACAGCTGGCAGAGGCGTTCGAGCGCTGCCCAACCTGAGCCTGGCCGAACACTGCGAGCGGGCTTGAAGGACCCTCCGACAGCTAGCTCGGGCCGCGAACCCGAATAATGCTTCCTCAAAGAAGCGTTTGACCGGCCGGGCCGCGCTCGGAGGCCAGGCTGATCTCGGAACGTGACCCCAAGCCTGGGGAGGGCTCGGCGTTGGCATCAACGTACGCGGGAATCACAGCAAGGGCGGGTGGTCCAGCGGGTGGAGGGGCAGCGCCCCCGTCAGCGCCACTCGACGTTCACGACCTCGATCGGCTCGGAGAGGCCCTTGAGCGTCGCGCTTCGGAGACTGGTTGTCCGGTGCGACTCCCCGACCGTGGCGACGCTCGCGACGATCTCGCCGGCTCCACCGAGCGCCGCGATGCGGGCGGCCTCGTGGACGCCCTTGCCGTGGAAATCGCCGGCGACCCGGGTCGCATCGGAGGCATGGAGGCCGATCCGGACCTGGGGTGCGAAGCCCTGGGTCGAGCGTTGCTCGGCCAGTCGGCGTTGGATGGCGATGGCCGCCGCAACCGCGAGGTCCGGCGAATCGAAGCTCACGAAGAACCCGTCACCGGTCGTCGAGATCTCCTCGCCGCCATGGGCCAGGAACACCTCGCGGAGGGCCGTGTTGTGCCAGCGGAGCATCGCCTCCCAGGCCTCGTCGCCCAGGACCTCGACGAGGTTCGTCGAGCCGACGATGTCGGTGAACATGAACGTCTTCAGGACCCGCCTGGCCGGACCGGTCTTGCCCCGAAGCTGCCATGGCAGGAGCTCCTCGATGTCCTCCAGGACGATGGCGGCCGTCGGGCAGGCGAAGGCGGCGGCGCGGAGGATCTCCTCGTCGACGCTGTCGGCACCGACGACGTCGGTCTTGCCGTAGTCGCCCGCGAGCCAGTCGAAGGCCGTCGGGGCGAGGGTGATGCAGTTCCCCGCCCCAACGCACTTGTGGCGGTCGATTCGGGCCCGGATTGCCATCAGCTCGATCCAACCGCGGCGAGCCCGCGGAACGCCAGCGAGGTCGCCTCGGCGCGGCTCGAGGTCCCCAGCCGAGCCTGCAATCGCGCCAGGCGCTGGGCCACGCCCACCTCGTCGAGGTCGAGCTCGCCAGCAATCTCGGCGTTCGTCCGGCCCTCGGTCAGGAGCCGCAGCAGCCGGCGCTCGGCATCGTCGAGGCTTGGCCCGGCTGGTGACGCCGGCCCAGGCGCCGCATTCGTCAGCTCGCCCGTCACGGCGAAGGAGGTCGCCGAGGTGTCCAGCGGGCCGACCAGCGCCACGAGCTCGCGCCCGACTGGCCCGGTGAGCCACGCGACGCGGACCTTCTCGTCCGCCGTGCCCTGGGCGATCCGCGACAGCGTCTGCTGGAGGAAGCCACGGACGAAGCCCTGCATCTCCGGCGGCCCGCCGGCGAGCACGGCTCGTGCGGCCGGGACCACGATCTCCAGGCTGGTGTCCTCGTGGAGCCCGGCCTGGAGGGCCTGCAGGGCCGCGCCGCCGGACATGGCCGCGGCCCCGGTGTCGCCTCGGGCGAGCGCGACGGCGGACAGCGCCGCGTCGGCCTGGGCGCCCCACGGCGCGTGCCCTGGCAGGACCGGCAGCAGCTCCTTCACCTGCGCTGCCGACCGCTCGACGAGGTCCGCCAGGACCGGGTCCGGCCGGCCTTCATCGGCGGCCGTCGAGCCACCGGAAGAGCCGCTCGTGACAAGCCGGGCTGCCTCGATCGCGAGGCGGGCCAGGGCCTCGCACCGCGCCGACGCCCGACCAGACTCGGTCGCCAACGCGACAGCACGCTCGAGGTGCTGGCGCATGCCCGGCGCATCTCCGGCACCGGCTCGGGCCATCCCGCGCCACATCTCGAGCTGACGGGCGCGCGACGGCGATGGAGCCATCGAGGCTGCCGCGGTGGCCGTCCCGATCCAGCGCTCGGCGCCATCGACGTCGCCAAGCTCGAGGAGGCTCAGGGCCACGCCGCCAGCGGCGTGGAATTCGATCGTCCGGTCGCCCTGGAGCCTGGCCGCTCGATGGGCATCCTCGCCGCGCGACAGGGCCAGGTCCGGCACGACCTTGGCCCGGGAGTAGACGTGGACCCCGAACAGCATCTGGAGGTCCAGCCGGGCCCGCTCGCTCTCGGTGACGAGCTCGGACAGGCGGCTTGTCACCCGCCGGATCTCCTCGAGATGGAGCGCCGATGACGTCAGGTGCATCACCGGCCCGTACTGCGCGTAGGCCATCGCGATGACCGTCGACATCACGCCGCTGCGGTCGCCGAGCCGCTCGAAGATGCCGAGGGCTCGCTCGAGGACCTGTCTCAGCTCGACGAAGAGTGGGCCGATCGGCGACGCCAGGAGCATCTCCTCGACGCTGGCGCCCGCGGTGAGCACGGCGACCAGCTCGTTCCCTCGCCCGGCCAGCACCTCGCCGGAGAACCAGGCGCGCCCGCGGGCGAAGTCGATCATCCCGATCTCGCGCAGGGCGGCGGCCAGGCTGCGGTCGTCGTGGAGCTGCTCCGCGAGCACGATGGCCCGACGGTAGGCCTCCTCGGCACCGTCGAGGTCGGTCTCGATCGCGGTGCCGCCGTACGACTCGCCGAGCGGACTCCGCAGGAGGTCCTGGCCGAGCTCAAGCGTCGCCCGCAGCTCCATGGCGACGTCGCCCTGCTCGCCGGCGCGCGTGCGGACCCGCCGGGCCAGCTCTGCCGCGGCATCCTCGTCATGGCTCACCCGCAGGGCCGAGGCTCGGCGAAGCTGGGCGTCCCTCTCGATCGCCGGATCACGCATCGCCTCGGCCAGGGCCGCCAGCTCGGTCAGGCCGTCCAGCCGTTCAGCGGTCCGGCGGAGAGCGGCAAAGGCGTCGTCGCGGGCCGTGAGGAGGACCCGCCGGTCGGCCGGCGTCGACACGGCCGGGAGTGCCTGCTCGACGAGCCGGAGCGCTTCCTCGGGTGCGTTGGCCGCGAGCGCCGCCGTGGCCGCGTCGATCGAGAAGCGCGCGGCCCGCACCGTGTCACCGGCCGCCAGCGCGTGCTGGGCGAGCATCGGCAGTCCGGCGGGATCCGGATCGCCGCCTTCCAGCAGCAAGTCAACCACCGCTGCATGGACCTGCCGTCGACGCGCCGCCGACAGCTGGTTCACGGCGAACTGGCGGATCTGCTCGTGGGTGAACGTGTAGTCCGCGGGCTCGCCTTGAGCCTGCGGGAGCAGGAGGCCCGCCGCCACGGCCGGCCCGAGGTCGTCGGCGAGCCGGTCCGCCTCGTTGCCGGAGCCCGCCGCCTCGCCCGGTCCAGCCGCCTCGACGGCCGCGGCGTGGCCGCCCCGCAGCACGTCCGCCGCGATATCGCCTGCGCCGACCCGCTGCCGGATCGCCCCGAGGTCACGCAGGCTGAAGCTGCGGCCGAGGATCGCGGCATCGCCGAGCGCAGCCCGGGTCTGAGCCGGGAGGCGCGCGGCACGGCGATCGATCAGGGTTCGCACCGCCGATGGCACGAGCCGAGCCGCGTTGCGGCCGAGTCGCCACTCGCCGTCGACCTGCTGGAGGGTCCCGGCCTCGCGGTGGGTCCGGGCAAGCTCCTCGACGATGAAGGGCACGCCCTCGGACTGGACGTGCATCGCGGCCGCGGAGGCGCTTTCGATTGGACCACCGAGCACCCGCTTCAGGAGCTCCGCCGTCTCGACCGATCCGAATCGTCCCGGCCTGAGTCGCCGGACGACGCCCATCCGCTCCATGTCGGCAATGAAGTTGACCGCCTCGTTGACCGAAGCGAGCTCGTCCGGCCGGACCGTCAGCAGCAGGAAGATCGGTCGATCGGCATCGCTGCGGACGACGTATCGGAGCAGGCGGAGCGTGTCGTCGTCGGCCCACTGGACATCGTCGATGAGCAGCGCGAGCGGGCGGATCTCGGCGAGCGCCGAGACCGCCACGCCGGCCAGGTCGAAGGCCCGCAGGAGCTTGGCGTCCGGCGACAGCGCCTCGAAGCCGGGCTCGTCGCGCCCGGAAATGGCTTCGACCACCCGCCTGACCGCCGTCTCGGCGGGAGTCCCCGCGGCCGTGGCCTGGATCGCGCTCGAGTTGAACAGGCTGCGAGCGACGAGGAATGCCCCGCGGATCTCCTCGTCGGCCGTAATGGCGACACAGGTGAACCCGCTCCTGGACGCAACCTCGGAGGCGGACAGCAGCAGGCGGGTCTTGCCGATGCCGGGCTCGCCCTCGAGGGTCACCGCGGCAAGGCGGCTGGAGGCCTCGCGCAGCTCCTGGGAGATTGCCTCGATCTCGGTGCTCCGCCCAATGATCGCGCCGGTCGCTCGGCGCAGCTGGACCGCGAGCGAACACTGGGGTCCGACGAGGGGGTCGAGGGCACCGCCATCAACTACGCGGAATGGCGTGCCATTTACACCAGACGTCGAATCGTCCAACACGCCGCCGATTATGGACGCTGTGGGGATCGAACCGAGTTTCGATCGCCCGAACGTCGTTGCATGTCGCCGTCGTCGACCGCGCCCCCGAGTGCGAGGATGATCCGGACAGTCCGAGACCGCGAATCAGCCGCCGCAGCCCCCAGACGATCCATGGAGAATCGCCCAGATGACCCGCGCCGAGGTCGCATGACGACCACGCCAAACGATCCCGCCATCCAGGCAGCTGGCCGAGGCCGCTGGATCGGCCTGGCGATGCTCAGCATGGGCGTCGCGATGATCATCGTCGACGCCACGATCGTGAACGTGGCGATCCCATCGATCATTCGGGACCTGGACCTCGATTCCACCCAGGCCGAGTGGATCAACACGACCTACGCCCTCGTCTTCGCCGCCCTGCTGATCACGCTCGGCCGGCTCGGCGACGTCTTCGGTCGGCGCCGGTTGTACCTGATCGGCCTCGTCCTGTTCATCTCCGCATCGATGCTCGCCGGGCTCGCTCCGACGGGCAATCTGCTGATCGTCGCCCGGATCCTCCAGGGGGTCGGGGGAGCGATGATCCTGCCCGCGACGCAAGCCATCCTGAACGCCAACTTCCAGGGTCGCGACCGGGCCATCGCGTTCGGAATCTGGGGCTCCGTAATCGGCGGCTTTGCCGCCGTCGGACCAATCCTGGGTGGATTTCTGACGACCTACCTGTCGTGGCGCTGGGCCTTCTTCATCAACCTGCCGGTCGGCCTGGTCGCGATCGCCGGAACGATTCATTACATCGGTGAGTCCAGGGACGAGCACGCCCGGCCAGGCTTCGATCTGCCGGGCTTCCTGTTGATCACGCTGGGCCTCGGGGCGATCGTCTTCGGCCTGATCGAGGGCCGTCAGTACGGCTGGTGGGCGCCTGATCCCAATCATCCGTTCACGGTCCTGGGATGGACCTGGCCGCTCGAGGGTGTGTCGGTCATCCCGGTCGCCCTGGTCTCCGGGAGCTTGGCCCTCGTGGCATTCGCCGTGGTGGAGACGCGCCGACGGAGCCGCGGCCAGTTCTACCTGTTCGACTTCACCCTGTGGCGCTATCGGGGCTTCCGGTACGGCAACCTGGCCGGCACGATCGTCTCGCTCGGCGAATTCGGGCTGCTGTTCGCCCTGCCGCTGTTCCTTCAGGCGGTGATCGGCTACTCGGCCTTCGAGACTGGCCTCGTCTTCCTGGCCCTCGCGATCGGCGCCTTCGTCGCGGCGCCCGGCGCGGCGACGATCGCCCGGCGCTACGGTCCGCGCCGGGTGGTCACCCTGGGGATGGCCCTCGAGGCGACGGGAATCATTGCCACCAGCCTGCTGATCTCGCCGACCGTGACCGGATTCCTGCTCGCTGTCCCGCTGTTCGTCTACGGCATCGGGGTGGGCTTCGCGACGGCCCAGTTGACGAGCATCGTCCTCTCGGACGTACCGGTCGAGCGGTCGGGCATTGCCTCCGGCGCCAACTCCACCTTGCGCCAGGTCGGCTCGGCCCTCGGGATCGCCGTCCTGGGCACGGTCCTGTTCACAAACCTGGTCTCGGGCAGTTCGGCCAACATCACGGCTGCCCTACCCGAGATGTCGCCGGTGTGTGTCGACCTGGTCGTCCAGCTCGTTGATGGTTCGGCCGGCCAGATCCTGCCGGTGCTCAAGAACCCGTCCGAGGCGTCGGCCGCGGACTTCGCCGGCCAGGCGGCCAGCCTGCCCCCGGCCCAGCTCGCCTGCTTCCGCGACCCGGCCTTCTTGCAGGCGCTGCCACAGACGGCCGGGCCGGTTGAGCAGGCCTTCGTCGATGCGACCCGCCGGGCCGGGTTCGTGGCGGCCGGCTTCGTCCTGCTCGGGTTCGTCTTCTCGCTGCTCCTGCCCGCGAAGCGACTGCGCCCCGAGCCCGAACCAACCGAGCTCGCGTCGGAGATCACGCCTGAGCTTCAGGCCGGTTCGTCGTAGAGCGGACTGGAGCGATGGCGTCCAGGTCGAGCTGAGCAAGCTGCGCGACGCCTGGCTCGCAGCAGTCACCTGGCCGGTTGCCCGATGGAGCTCGAGCGGTGCTGGCCCCGGCTCGCGAACGAGAGGCTCAGATGGTTCCGCGGGGGACGGCCCAGCGGGGTGGGCTGGCCGGTGAGTCAAGAACGCTCACGCATGAACGCTCACGCGTGACGAGGAACCTCGCCTGCACTCACCGCCGATCACACCCGACGGGCGTCAGCCCCGCAGCCGAGGGCTTCCTCCGAAGCGGAGGATGTGGCCAGCCTCGACGCCACCCATACTTGGCGCCGTCCAGATGGCGGCGGAAGCTGGCGTCGAACCACGCAATAGGTGGGCATCGAGATGACCGAAGGGCAGCCGACCCCCGCGGCGAAGGTGGTCGACGCAGGTGCTCCTGCCGATGGTGATCTGGCGACCCAGGGCGACCTCGTCCTTCTCGTGGCCCGCTTTGCGGACGCAGATTCCGCGATCGCGGTCTATGACCAGCTCCTCGAGTCCGAGGCCCAGGTCGATGGCCAGCTCGAGATCGACGGAGTCCTCGTCGTCAAGGCCGATGAGAATGGCAAGCTCCACGTCCAGAAGATGACCGACCACAGCACTCGGACGGGCCTCAAGTGGGGCATCGTCGGCGGCGTGGTCGCGGCGGTCTTCCTGCCGGCCACGATCGTCGCCGGGGCCGTCGCGCTCGGGGTCGCCGGCGCGGCGGCGGGCAAAGCCCGCAACCTTCACCACCGGGCCGAGGTCGAGAAAGAGCTCGCCGGCGTCATCACCCCCGGAACGTCGGGCATCATCGCGCTCGCTTCGCCGATGGCTGTGGCCGACGTCCGACTCAAGATGGCGAACGTTCAAGACATGAAGACGGTCGCGGTTGACCAGGACACCGCGGACGCCATCAAGGCTGCCGCAGTCGCGGCGGCCCAGCAGGCGCACGAAACCTCAGCCTGAGCCAGCGATGCCGCCCTCGAGCCTTGGCGGAAGCCCCACCAGAAGGTGCGGGTAACCGATACATCCGTGGGGCGATCCGGGCCGATGGAGGCTAGGTAGAGGCAGTCCCGGCAGGCCCGGATGGATGACCGCCGGCATCGCCTGGGAGACCCCCGGCCACAGGTCGGTCGCCCAGGACCAGGAGTCCTGTCCGCCACGTCGTCGCGATCACTCCGATGAACGGCACGACGAGGAACATTCCGGCAATCCCCGCCAGGGCCGCGCCGGCGGGAATCGCGAGCAGGACGATGGCTGGATGGATGTTGACCGCGCGGCCGTAGACCACGGGTGCCACGAAGTTGCCCTGGACCACGTTGAGGACGATCGTGTAGACGCCCATGATCGCCGCGTCCTGTGGGGTCCCGAGGGCCAGCGTCACGAGGAACGCCAGGCCCGTGGTCAGGAAGCTGCCGATGTAGGGGATGAACCCGCCGAAGAATGACAGCACCGCGAGGGGCAGTGCGAGCGGAAGGCCGAGGATCGCCATGATCAGGAACTGGGTTGCCGCGCCAAAGGTCGAGATCGCGCCGGTCCCGATCATGTAGCCGCCGAGGACCCCCACTGCCCGACCGCCAGCGGCGTCAACCTCCGCCCGGCGCCAGTCGGCCAAGCGGGAAGTTGCGGCCGACCAGAACTTCGAACCGTCGCGCATGAAGTCGAAGGTCAGCAATACCCCGAGGATGCTCACGACCGCCAGCCCGATGGATCCAGCGATGACGGTCTGGGCCGCTTGCACGAGGAAGCCGGATGAGCTTGCCACGAGCGGCTGCAGCCAGGCCAGCAGCGGCGTTGAGCCGATCGCCTGCCCGGCACCGGCGCTGGCGGCCTTGACGATCGGCCCCATCTGCGTCGCTAGGCTCACGACCGTGAGGACGACCACGACGGTGGTGATGACGATCGCCGTGACCGTTACCGTCATAGCTGCGGTTGTCGCGCTCCAGCCGCGGGCTCGGAGCCGACGATAGATCGGCGAAAGCGTCGCGGCGAGGATGACCGCGAGGGTGAGCGGGATCAGGACAATCGGGACCTGGACGGCGAGGACAACGGCCACACCCAGGAACGCGAGTCCGGTCAGGATCCGCCAGCTCCACTGCGCAAGTCGGTCGAGCCACAACGGCACAATCGAGGGCGAGGTGCCAGGGGCACCGCTCACGTCCATCCCGAGGACATCGATCAGGGAACCGGCCACGGCATATCCGAAGGCCACGGCCGGCACGGCCAGGAACAGGCCCACGAATCCTGCCATCGCTGCCCCGATGGGAAGGGCGATCAAGACGACCGGGCGAGGCATCCGGACTGCTCCAAGGAAGACCTTCGGCGCGACGAAATAGGACTGGAAGACGTTGACGACCATGACCGCGATGAACAGGGCCACGGCGGCCGCGAGGCCGCCCGAGGCATAGGTGACCGTGAGCAGGACGGCCATCAGCAGGATGCCGCCCAGATACGGGATGAAGGCGGCGAAGAAGGCCAGGATCGACCAGGCGAGGGCAGCAGGCACGCCGAGAACCGACAGGAAGGCAAAGGCGGTCACCGCATCGATCCCTGCCTGGATCGCGGTGCCGCGCAGCCAGGTCCCGACGCCCGTCAGCGCCGCATCGCCACTCGAGGTGATCAGCTCACCTCTGCGATCGCCCGTGGCCTGGAGTGCCCAGACCCATGCCTTGTCACCGTCCTGGAGGAGGAAGAAGGTCAGGATGCTGCCCAGGATCGTGACCGTGACGGCCGTGGCCAACCACGACGCGACACTCGCCAGCTGACTGGCGATCCACGCCTCCGCGCTCGATCGAATCTGGCCGATACCATCGGCCAGCGAACCGCCCAGTCCGCTCGCGTTCGCATCGGCCTGCAGTCTGAGCAGGCCCGTCTGGATCGTCACGACGATCCCTGGAACGAGAGGCACGACGGCAACCGCGAGCAGGAAGACGATCGCACCGATCACGAATACGGCGAGGAGGGTCACCACGCCCGCGGTCTTCGTCCGGGACCAGCCGCGGCCCCTCAACCGGGTCGCCACCGGAGCAAACAGGACGGCGACGATCAGGGCGAAGAGGATCGAGGCGACAACCGTTCCAAGGGTCACCGCCAGTGAGGCGAGGACGACGATCAGTGCCAGCACCACGAGCACCCGCCAGCCGATCGCGGCCGCGTTGCCGAGCCAGGTCGGCACGAGGGGCGCCCGAGCTTCGGGTCGCGGGCCGATCATTCGGCGACCGCCCGGATGTTCTCCCAGGTCAGGTAGATCCCGGCAACCAGAAGCAGCGCCAGCAGGAGGAGCTGCCAGAACGTCCACAGCAGGATCGCGGCGGTGACGACCGTGAGGACCACCGCCAGGGTGTTCACGAACTCCTCGGCGACGCCCCGGAACAGGGCGTCGATGAAGAACGTCAGGCCGATCAGGAAGGCTGCTGTCGGCAGGAATTCCTCGGGCGCCAACAGGACAACCGCGACGAGGGCGACGAGGACGAGGCCGATGCTAATCCCGGCCCAGACCTCCGCGGCCCGGCCAAATCGAGCCTTGCGGGCCGTGCTCGGTTCGTTGGCGTGCCGAATGTGAGCTTTCGGGTCGTCCCTGACGCCAGCCCTCAGGCGCTCGATCCTGAGGTCGATCGCCTCAAGGCTCGCGGTGTTCTCGGCACCCGCCCGGTGAAGCTTCCGGAGGTCGGTGGCAAGCTCCTTGACCCGCGCCGACACAGTGTCGAACTCGCGTTCGACATACGGATTGGCGGCGAGCGCGCCCAGCTCCTCGTTCTGCAGCCGAAGCTCGTCCGTCTTGGTGGATGTCTCACCGGCGAGCGCGTCGTTGGCCAGGACCAGCTCGCTCCGCTGGCGTTCGAGCAGTGGCAGGACCTCTCGTGGCGGGGCCACCTTGTCGAGACCGGCGAAGCCGAACGGGTCGTACCACGCCTGGCGGACCGTACCGTCGCGGTTGAACATCGGACCGGCAGGCGCGTCCTCACCGCCCAGCTGGTCTCCGGTGAACAGGCCCCACAGTCCGCGGTACTTGGTGACCCAATCGGGGACCGGATCGAGGTTGACCGGCGTCCAGGTCTTTGCCTGACCGGGCCCGATCGCCAGTCCGTCGCCCCGGGCGTAGTCGACGAAGGGGACCGTGAAGACACTCAGGCTGCCGCGCCCGGACGAACCCTGGCGGAGGGTCCCGCTCCAGAAACGGCCGAGAGCAGCGCCGAGGCGCCTGAGAGACTTCGTGATCGGCAGCTCAATCTGCAGGACGTACTCACCCGGCTTGAAGTACGACGCGTGGGACCCGCCGCCGGCGAAGATCACCGGGTGTTCGCCCACCCGGATCAGACCCTCGCTGTCGTCCCAGCGCCGCCGCAGATCGTCGCCACTGAAGTCGTGGCAGGCATAGGCGGCCCACTCCGGGGTGAGCTCCCCGTCCGGGTTGGTCGATAGGTAGACGAGGGCCATCTCCCAATCGGCCTCGTGATCGTCGACTCCGTCGAAGGTCGAGCGGTAATCGTTGAAGTAGTAGAAGAAGCGGTATTGCAGGGCGACCCAGCCACCGGCCCGGACCACCCGGCCGTAGTAGACGTACCGCTCGTTCTCCGCGAGGGCCGCGCGGTAGGCGCGCGCCGAGGCCGCCACGACGGCGCCCGGCGTATGCCCTCGGACGAGCAGGCTGAGGGTAAAGATCGCGTCGATCAGGCGCGACACGTAGCCCACCCGGGCGAGGCGTCCTGCTCCCGGGTGGAACCGTTCGGAGTCGGGCAGGTCCTGAGCGGATCCGGCGATCAGGGCCCGGGCCTGAGTCGCCAGGTCGACATCTTCGACCCGTCGGAGGAATTCGACGGCCCCGAACTCTGTCGTGTGTGGCTCGGCCAGATTGTCGACGGAAAGGCCGCCGGCCGGCACCAGGAGCTCGTTCCGGCCGGTGCTCGGGCGATGGGTCCAGAGCGAGCTTCGGGCGACGTAGTCGTCGACCTCAGTGGGGAAGAAGAGCTCACCTTTGGTGAAGTGAACGATTGGCTCGAAGCGGCGCAGGAGGGCGAGGTCTGCTTCCCGGTCCGTGGCGGGTTCCGTGCCGGGGGCGGGGGGCTTGGCAGGCGCTTCCGGGGTCATCGCTGCGTTCTCACGGGCTCACGTCCTCGCCGAAGGCGTCGCGTACCTCGGCCTGGTTCATGAGAAGCACGACCGCCACCGTGATCGCCATGAGAGGGTAGCTCGGCGTCGTGTCATACCACGAGATGAGCTGCACCGACAGGACGATCACCGCGGCAACCATGCCCAGGAGCCAGCCGCGCGGATGCATCCGGAGCAAGGCGATCGCCGCCACGAATGCCGTCACCCCGACCGCCACCTGGCGGATTGCCACGATGCCGCCGAGGAGGGTGAAGCTGCGCCGGATCGCTTCGGTGTCGAGGATCCCGCCGCCCGGCGGCAGGAAGATCTGGACCGCGACCAACCTCTGGATCGTGAGCACCGCCCAGGCGACCGCCAGGACGAGGTAGGTGACGGCGACCACCGTAACGGCCGAGGGCCGATGTTGCCGGCGTTCCTGATCGCTCGGGGGCTTGGCTCGAGGATCGCCGGGGATCGCCGAACCGACCTCCGGCTCAGTGGCCGGCTCTCGACTCGGCGACGGACCCTCGGTCATCGACGTGGTCCCTGGAGACGCCAACAGCACCTGGGCCGGTCCTAGGCGGCCAACGGCGCGGCCGTATCGGCCACGGGCTCGTTGCCCGTCTGGACCTTAAGGAGCTTCTTCGCCTCCTCGACCACGATCAGGGCAAGTGCGACGCCGATACAGACGGCCCATTGGCTGCCGGTCAGGCTGGTCATCTGGAGCACGTTCTGGAGAATGTGGAGTTCGGTGGCCAGGACGATCGTGACGATGGACAACGCGGTCGCCTTGAGCAGCGCCGGATTCCCGAGGATGTAGCCGCTGAAGACGGATCGTTCCTCGTCGGCCGTCTCGAGCGATGAGGCGATCCGGAAGAGCGAGAAGGTCGTGACGCCCATGGTTCGGGCGATCAGGTCGCTGTCGAAGGCGCCCGTCGCCCAGGCGATGACGGCCAGCGTGCCTCCGCCCATGACCAGCCCCTGGACGATCAGCCAGGCAGTCAGCCGACGCGGCAGGATCTTCTGATCCTTCGGCCGCGGCTTCTCCTCCATCAGGCCTTCCCTGGGCTTTCCGAAGCCGAGTCCCATCGCCTGGAAGACGTTGACCGTGAAGTTGAGCCACATCGTCTGGAGCGGCAGGAACGGGACGCCCCCCAGGATGTTCAGGAGCGACGAACCAAGGAACACCGTGATGTAGCCGTAGCAGGCCGCCATCTGGAAGCGGATGAAGCGCAGGAGGTTGTCGTAGACGTTGCGGCCGATGCTGACCGCCTTGATGATCGTGGCGTAGTTGTCGTCGGTCAGGATCATGTCGGCGGCGGCCTTCGTGACGGCCGTCCCGGTGATGCCCATGGCAATTCCGATATCGGCCTTCTTGATCGCGGGCGCGTCGTTCACGCCATCGCCGGTCATCGCCACGATGTGGCCCTGCTCACGAAGAACGTCCACGAGGTGGACCTTGTCCTGGGGCGTAACCCGGCCGATGACCCCGATCCCGTCAACCTGGCTGAGGGCCTCGTCGTGGCTCATGGCCGCGAACTCAGCGCCGGTGATCGCCCGGCCCTGGATCCCCAGCTGCTGGGCGACGACCGAGCCGGTCAGGGCCGTGTCGCCGGTGATCATGCGGACGTGGATGCCGGCGGTCTGAGCGGTCGCAATGGCATCCTTCGCCGCCGGTCGGGGCGGATCGGTGATCCCGACGAGGGCCAGGAGCGTCAGCCCGTCGATCGCCTTGAGCATGTCGCCGGCCGGGTCGAAGGTGGCCGGGTCGAGGTCCTTCAGGCCCGTGGCCATCAGGCGCAGGCCGGCCTTGCCCATCCGGTCGCTCTCGGCCAGGTAGGCGTCGTGTAGTTGCGCGATGGGGACCGTTGTCCCATCGGGGCCGTGGACCGACACGGCACGCTTGAGGAGCTGGTCCTGGGCGCCCTTGATGTAAGCCCGCACGACCTTTCGACCGCTGTCGTCGGTCCAATCGTAGAAGGTGGCCATCATCTTGTAGGCCGCGTCGAAGGGCAGGGTCGCCAGGCGCGGATGCGCGCCTCGGGTCAGGTCGGCATCAATGCCTCCCTTCGCGGCGAGGACGACGAGGGCGCCCTCGGTCGGATCACCGGTGAGCTTGTCATCGCGGATCTCGGCATCCGAGCAGAGGACCATGGGCAGGAGGAACGGCTCGAGGGGGACGGCCGACTGGCCGCCCGCCTGGGTGATCTGCCCGGTGGTGGAGTAGCCCGTGCCGCTGATGCTGTAGCGGCGCCCGACGATGGACATCTGAACCGCGGTCATCTGATTCATCGTCAGGGTCCCGGTCTTGTCCGAGTTGAGGGCCGAGGTGGACCCGAGCGTCTCGACCGATCGGAGCTGCTTCACGATCGCGCCGGCGGAGGCGAGCATCTGTGAGCCCTTGGACAGGATCGCTGTGTCGATCGCCGGGAGGGCCGTCGGGATCGCCGCGATCATGAAGGCGACCGCCGTCAGAAAGAGTTCCTGGAGCGGGACGCCGCGAGCGATGCCCAGGAGGATCGAGGCGGCCAGGGCGAAGGCGGCAAGGATCAGGATCTGGCGGGTCAGTCCGTTGATCTGCTTGGTCAGCGGTGTTTCCTCGGCCGTCGTGGCCTGGAGCATCCCGCTGATGTGGCCGACCTCGGTGTCCATGCCGGTCAGCACCACGACGATCGTGGCGGAGCCGCGGGTGACCTGGGTGTTCATGAAGGCCATGTCCACGCGATCCCCGAGGGCCGCAGTGGCAGCCACCGCGTCGACCTGCTTGGGAGTCGGGACGCTCTCGCCGGTGAGCGCGGATTCGTCGATCTCGAGGGTCGCGGCCGACAGGATCCGGGCATCAGCCGGGACGAGGTCGCCTGCCTGAAGGTTGACCACGTCGCCGGGGACGAGCTGGTCCATCGGGAGATCGACGAGCTCGCCGTTCCGGCGGGTCTTGGCGGTGACCGCGAGCTTTTGGCTGAGGGCGTCGGCCGCCGCCGACGCTTTGCTCTCCTGGTTCAGGCCCATCAGCGCATTGCCGAGAGTCAGGAGCAGGAGCATCAACCCGGTAAAGACCTGGCCGGGAAGGAACAGGCAGACGATGCCCGCGACGAGCAGGACGATCTGCATCGGGTCGGCGTATTGGCCGACGAACAGCTGCGCCCGCGACACCGTCTTGGCCGAGGTGAACGTGTTCGAGCCGTACTTGCCGCGGCGGGCATCGGCTTCGGCCGAGGTCAGTCCCTTGTCGACCTCCACGCCCTGCTTGTGCAGGACGTCGTCGGGGGTGAGGGCAAACCAGGAAGTGGAACTCGCGGCCGTGTCAGGCGCCGCCGATGAAGCTGCTGCGGTCACGACTTCTTGCCCTTCCTGTGGTGCTTCCCGCCGGTGCCTCCGTGCGCATCGGGAGCGGACTTGCCGGCCGCCGCGGATTCGACTGGATCGGCCTGCGCGCCGCTCGGCGCCTCGGCCTCGAGCTCAGCCTTGGCCGCCTGCAGGGCCGCCTTTGCCTCCGCGCCCACGTCCGGGTACTTGGGGTTGATGTCGATGAGCGCGTTCGCCAGGATTCCCGTCACGACGACCCGGGCGAACGGCTTGTCGTCAGCTGGAATGACGTACCAGGGCGCCCACGGCGTGCTCGTCTTCGAGAGGACGTCGGAGAAGGCCTTCTGGTAGTCATCCCAGTATGCCCGCTCCTTGGCGTCGTTGGCGCTGAATTTCCAGTTCTTTTCAGGCTCGTCGATTCGGGCGAGGAACCGCCGACGCTGCTCCTCCTTCGAGAGATTGAGGAACAGCTTGACGATCCCGTAGCCCTGGTCGGTGAGGTAGTGCTCCCAGTCGTTGATCTCGCGGAAGCGTCGGTCCCAGACGTCGCCCCGCTTCGACGCCGGCGGCATCTTCTGCCCGGCGAGGATCGCCGGGTGGACCCGGACAACGAGGACCTCCTCGTAATAGCTCCGGTTGAAGATTCCGATGTTCCCCCGCTCGGGGAGCTTCCTGGCATAGCGCCAGAGGTAGTCGTGGTCGAGCTCCTCGGCGGTCGGGATCTTGAAGCCGCTGACCTGGACGCCCTGCGGGTTCACCCCGCTCATGACGTGGCGGATCGTCCCGTCCTTTCCGGCCGCGTCCATGGCCTGGAGGACGACAATGACGCCGTAGGTGTCCTGGGCGGCGAGTCGCTGCTGGTACTCGGCGAGTAGCGCGACCCCCTCCTGCAGGATCTCTTTCGCCTCGCGAGTCGAGACCTTGCGTGTTCCGGACGGGTCGAAGTCCTGGGGCAAGCGGACCCGCCGACCGTGATCGACGCGAAACGGATCGATGAACTCGCGAATCCGTTTCGGGGAGAGGTCAGCCATGGGAGCCATCCCTTCTTGATTGGGACCGAACCCTCCCGGTGGCCGCACGATCTCCCGCAGGTTATCGTCGGTTCCCCGGTCGGGCCACCGGTCAATGGGTCTCGCCCTACTGCGGACGCGTCCCTGGCCTTGCGCCACCACGATTGCAGCACAACGCGACGACCCTGAGCATCCTCCCGATCGGAGGAGAGGCTCGATCTCGGCCTTCAGCACAAGGTCCCCCGAGCCACGGAGCCAACGGAGCCACCGAGCGACGGAGCCCGGATTCGGGCGACCGTGACGGCCGCTTCCTCCGAACGGGAGGATGCGTGGCTGCCGCGACGCTACGTAGCGTGCTGACCGAGCCACCGGCCTCGGGCAGGGTTGACGAGCGGTGATCCTCCTCCCTGGCGGGCTACTTCGCCGAGGCCTACGCTGACCAGGACGCCCGCGACCACCGCCTTATCTCGCGGCGATCGGCGATGGACGGGTCGCCCTGACGGGGGAGCGGAGCGATCACGAAAATGGCCGACCTAGCTACTGAGGATGGGTGAGTCAATGAAGGGTCGATCTGCCCTGATCGCGCTGGCGGGCGCTCAGTTCGTCATGGTCCTCGACCAAACGGTCATGGGCGTGTCGATCAGCCAACTGGTGATCGACTTCAACACAACCGTCACGACGATCCAGGCGGTGATCACGCTGTACTGCCTGGTCATGGCCATGCTCATGCTGGCTGGGGCCAAGATCGGCGACATCATCGGGCGCCGCAGGGCCTTTACTGTCGGCCTCGTCATCTACGCCTGTGGGTCGGCGATGACTGCTCTCGCGCCCACGGTCGCCATTCTCACCTTGGGCTGGTCGGTCCTCGAGGGGATCGGCGCCTCGCTTGTGCTTCCGTCCATGGTTGCCTTGATCGCTGGGAACTTCGAGGGGAAAGACCGCAAGGTCGCCTTCGCCGTGATCGGCGGCGTGGCCGGCGCCGGCATTGCCGTCGGTCCGATCGTTGGAGGCTGGGCCACGACGGTGCTGAGCTGGCGGGTTGTGTTCGCCGGTGAGGTGGTCCTGGTGCTCGGGATCCTCGCCATGACCCGGTTCGTCGGTGACGCCCTTCGGAGCGGGCCCAAGCCTCGCCTGGATGTCGTCGGCGCCGTGCTGTCAGCGACTGGTCTCGGGTTGATCGTCCTGGGGACCCTCCAGTCGAGTACCTGGGGCCTGATCGAGCCCAAGCTTTCGCCGGTCGAGCCGTTCGGCCTGGCTCTCACACCGTTTGTCATTGCCGGCGGCGGAGCGCTCATGTGGGCCTTCGTGGCCTGGCAGCGACGCCGGGAGGCGATCGGAACCGATCCGCTCGTCCACCTCGATCTGCTCAAGGTCCTGCCGCTTCGATCGGGCCTGATTGGTCTCTTCACCCAGAACCTGATCCTCATGGGCGTGTTCTTCACGATCCCGCTGTATCTCCAGCTGGTCCTCGGCCTGAACGCCCTCCAGACGGGGCTCAGGATGCTGCCGGTCTCGATCATGATGTTCGGTGCAGCCGCGGCGGGATCTCGTCTCTCGACCCGGTTCGCCGTACGCACGATCACCCGGGCTGGCCTGTTCCTCGCGGCCCTCGCCTGCGTTCTCCTGCTGGCGACCATCCAGCCCGAGCTCGCCAGTCTCGCCTTCGCCCTTTCGATGGGTGTCCTCGGCGTCGGGATGGGTCTGATCGCGTCACAGCTCGGCCTGGTCGTCCAGTCGTCGGTCGACGCCTCCGGACGCGCCGAAGCCGGCGGCCTCCAGTTCACTGGTCAACAGCTGGGCTCGTCCCTCGGCGTCGCCCTCATCGGCGCGATCGTCCTGTCCGGCCTGGCCACGACATTCGTCTCGAAGGTCCAGTCGGACCCACGGATCAGCGCCGAGGTTGCAGCGCAAGTCGGCACATCGGTCAGCTCGGGGATCGACTTTGTCTCCTCCGCGGACATCGAGGCTGCGGCGCAGAAGGCGGGGCTCGACGCGGCCACGACCGCCGGGATCGTCAACGACTACGAGCAGGCGCAGCTCCGGGCCCTTAAGGCTGGCCTGCTGGCTGCGGGCCTGCTGGCCCTGGTGTCTCTCGCGTTCACCGGAGGCCTGCCCGGAAGAGTGTCCATAGCCAGCGGCGACTCTGAATTCCAAGCCGACGCCCCTGATGCCGTCGCGCCAGCCGCGACGCCGACGGCGACACCCGGCCTAACATGAGTTGGACGTGACTGAAGAGAACACTGGGAGCCCCACCACCCGGTCGGGCGCGGCAGACCAAACGACGAGGCCTGACTCGGCGTCGGGCCAGCTGAACAGCCGGAGGCGCGGACTCTCTCTGAACCGCCTCGAGGCGTTCAGCGACGGCGTCTTCTCGATCGCCACGACGCTCCTCGTCCTCGACATCGTGATCCCGCTCGCGGCCGAGCATGATCTTCTCGGAGCACTCGCCGCGGCCTGGCCCTCCTACCTCGCCTACGTCATCAGCTTTCTCACGATCGGCTGGGTCTGGATCGGCCACGTCGCAATCACGGGCCATCTGGAACGTGCCGATGGGTTGTTCGTGCGGCTGAACCTCCTGCTCCTTCTGGTCGTCGCGTTCCTGCCGTTCCCGACCCGACTGATCGCCGACTACTTCGGCAACAGCGAGCCCGAGCGGGTCGCGGTCGTGTTCTATGGCCTCACGCTGCTGCTCATTGCGGCCCTCATCGATGCGCTCTGGCGATATGCCCGGCGATCGAGGGAACTCCTGCGCGACGACGCCCAGGGCGACGAGCTCGCGGAGCTGACCGCGAAATCGACGCGGGGCTTGCTGGGGCTACTGCTTTCAACCGCCATCGGCTTCGTCCTGCCCTCGCTCGGGGCGATCTGCTTCCTGGCGGTCTCGGTCTTCCTCGTCGTCCCCCTGCGCGAAGTCCTCGCGGCGAGGCGCTGACCGTCCGGTAACTAAGCTGCCAGACGGGTCCGCTCAGACGGCCGGCGTGCCGGCTGCGTCAGCGGGCGCCGAGGCTGCCGCCTCATTGAGGGCCTTGACCGCGGCATCATCGAGGTCGTGGGTCTCGGGAGCGCCGCCTAGTGAGGCGAGTTTCTCGGAGATCACCGCCGCCCCAGTCTTGTCGGTGATCACCCCGACAGCGGCCTTGCCGCCCGTGAGGTCGTGGCCGAGGCGCTCGCGATCCTTCTTGGGGATGATCATGCTCCTGTGATGGAGTGCGCCGAGGACGCCGCCACCGATGATCCCGACCGCCATGCCGATTGGCGTGAGCATGGCCAGGATGACCCCGATGCCCACGCCCACTCCGATGGTTCGTGGACCGAGCTTCTCGGTCTTGAGCTTGCCGTGCTCGTCGAGCACGATGACCCCCATCGCCTGGATCTGGTTCGAGTCGAACGTCTTCTGGGCGGACTCGCGACCCTCCGACCGGGTCAGCTCCTGGGCGGCCGCGTCGGCCGAGGCCTCGTCGTCAAAGATCGCCAGAACTAGCTGCCTCAGCATGGGCGGGCTCTTCCTTAGTGGATATCACGCTCTTCGGGATCGGATCAAGGCGGCCGGCGGCGGTTCCGGAATCGATCCGGAACCGCCGCTCCCTCCGCGCGAACTCAAGTACAGCACTTCTCGCCGGGCGGAGCATCCTCCCCGTCGGAGGACGCGATCAATCTCGGAGGCGTCATGCCCAGCCGGGCGATCTGCGCGCGGGGGCGGGCCCTGTTTCGGCCCAGAAACGCTCGAGAAGACCGGCCTCGACGGCGAGGTCGATGGCGGCGCTGCGGGTGCCCGCGTCAAGCTTGCGGTAGATGGCGAGGGCTTGCGTCTTGATCGTTGTCTCTTTCACCCCGAGGCGTTGCCCGATTTCCTTGAACGAGAGGTAGTAGGGCATGAGGGCCAGCACCCGAAGCTCGGCGACGGTGAGGCTCATCGCCCCTCCGGCGCGCGCCGTGCTCAAGGTCGCCCGGAGGGCGTCCACCTCGGCAGGCAGCACGCCGAGGTCCGGTCGAAGCGCGATAACGTCGCGCGCCTGCGTCACGAGGGCCCGTGCGCCCGCCGGGTCATCAATGGTGAGGTTGGCGCGGGCCAGTGCCAGGATGCATTGGACGGCCGCGGCAGGCGCCGCAGCGGTGAGGAGTGGTCTCAGCGACGCCGCCCGAGCGAGCTCGCGTCGCGCCGCTTCGATTTCCCCCTCATGAATCAGGAGCCTGATTCGGACCGCACGTGACGGGATGCTCGAAAGGTAGCCGTCGATCAGCGGTGTTGGCTCAATCGCATCGCTTTCTCTGATCAGGGCCGCCGCAAGGTCCCAGGCGCCCTGGTCGGCCGCCACCAGGGCACGGTGCCCGAGGACGCAGTAGCGGATCGCCACGTCGCCGGTCGAATAGGCGGCAACGACTGCATCGGCCAGGACCCTGTCCGCACCTGCTCGATCGCCGAGGGTGATTCGGGCGATGCCCGCCTGCCAGAGTGCGAAGGCGCGCCAGCTTCCATCGCTGCCGATCAGTTCGACCGCTCCAGTGGCGTTCGCCAGCGCATCGTCGGCCCCATTGCGCACCATTGCGGCCCGGAGCATGGCGCGCATTGCCTCGAACGACGCAGTTCCCTCGTGATCGGTCCGATCGGGGATTCCACGTTCGGCGATATCCGCCCAGCGTTCGGTCGCTGCGACGTCGCCTGCTGCGATCTCTTCCCAGGCCGCCAGGACGGCGAGCCCTTGGCGGGCTTCGAGGCCGGCGGAGCCTACCCGCCGAGCCCAGGCGCGGATGGTCGCACGTTGGCCCGACCAATGGAGCGAGACAAAGCCGCTGCCAATCAGGGCCGCCACGAGGTCGAGATCCTGCGCTGCGAACGCATGATCGACGGCGGCCTCGATGTTTTCGTTCGCCCGGTACCAGGCCGCGGCGCGTCGATGGAGGGTAACGAGTCGATCCGGTTCGCGAACCGAAAGCTCGTGGATGAGGAAGTCGCGCAGGATCGCGTGATAGCGGTACGAGCCTCCATAGTCGTCCACCAGCAGGGCTGAGCGGGCAAGCTTCTGGAGGACCTCGGCCGAGCCCCGACGACCCACGACGGCATCGCACACGGGCGCAGACAGCCGCTCGAGGATCGCCGTCCTGGTCAGGAACTCGATCTCAGCCTCGGAGTGGCGCTCAAGCACCTCGGACCTCAAATAGTCCGCGATGAGATCCTGGCTGCTGGCGTTCGATCGATCCGGTTCTCCCCGTGACGTCTGGGAAGCGACGATCGCGAGCGTGAGCAAGGCTGGCCACCCCTGGGTGGCCCGGGTCAGGCGCGTCGCCGTTTCGGCCGGGAGATGGAGCCCGAGCTCCCGTCCCAACCGGCTGGCCTCATCTTCATCCATCGCGAGCTCGGCGGAGCCGATCTCGAACAGCAAGCCTTCGGCGCGCCAGCGCGAGACGGGGAGGCGCACCTGGGCGCGTCCGACGATGGCCACCTGCGACCCCTCGGGCAGATTCTCGATGAGCTCGGCAAGGAGGTCGAGACACGGGCGGGAGGTGATCCGGTGCCCGTCGTCGATGGCGATCGAGATGGGCTCGGAATGGCGCCACATCGCTGCCAGGAGTCGGCCAACCACGGCTCGGGCCGAGATCGTGGCTGACGTCATCGCTCTGAAGAGCTCGGCACCCAAGGGTTCGATGCGGTCGATGGCCACTGCCAGGTCGGTCAGGAAGACAACGGGATCGTTGTCGGTGTCGTCGGCCGTCAGCCAGGCAATTGGCCCAGGGCTTTCGATTGCCCACTGGACGAGGAGGCTCGTCTTGCCGTAGCCCGGCGGGGCCACGATCGAGATGACGGCGCGATCCCGGGCAGCGCGGAGCATGCGCAGAACCCTCGTCCGGCGCAGCGTCCCAGCATGCCGGCGCGGCGCGACCAGCTTGGCCTCGAGCAGAGCATCGCGCCCCCGTGACCGGTCGCGGGGCAAGGCCGTTGTTCTGTCGACGGTGGACGTTGAGGAGGGCATGCGCTTCACCACCTTGGTGGCGCGATCAGCGACCGAGCCCCGGCGTCAAGGCGACGAATTGTAGTTGATCCTGCCTCCTCCGACTAGGAGGATGCGGCCGCATTCGGTGCCACCTACCGTGTTGGCAAGGCCAGTGGACTCGCACCCATGCAAGGCCAACGCGCCTCAGCGGGCAACACCAGGACCAGTCCGGGGAACAACCGGCGCGGCACCTGGCGCCGGACCCCGGGAGCAGGGTTGAAGGAGAACGACATGGCAGACAAGCACGTCACCGGACCAATCCAGGTGTTCGTGGTCGGGTTCGACAAGTTCGAGGCGACCGGCCGGATCATGGCCGAGCTCCGCCGAGCGCGGAAGCGCGGAGTGATCCGCCTGGTCGACGTGATCTTTGTTCAGAAGGACCGGCACGGCGCGATCGAGAACTCGATGCACCTGACCGACCTGTCCGAAGGTGAGCGGATGCGGCTCGGCTCGATCGCTGGTGGGTTGATCGGGCTCCATGCAGGCGGCGTCGAGGGCATGGTCGAGGGAGCCGAGCTCGGCGGCCTGGCTGTCGCGGAGCGCGATGCCGGCCTCTCCATCGACCGGATGCAGGACCTCGCCGCGTCGATCCCGGCCGGCACCGCCGCGGCGATCCTCGTGATCGAGCACCACTGGGCGGCGAACCTGCGCGACGCGATCGTCGACGCCGGCGGCCGGACCTTGATGCAGGCGATGATCGCCCCGGATGCGCTCGCGATCGTCGGCGACGAGCTGCGCGCGAAGATGGAGGCCGAAGACGCGATCGAGGCTGCCGAGCAGGTCAAGCTGGCAGCGGCGATGGAGATCGCCCAGACGCTCGTCGAAGCCAGGTTGATCGAGGAAGGGGCGATCGCCGAAGCGGCTGACGCTGTCGCCACCGCGCTCGCGGTCGAAGACGCCGCTGCCGAGGACGTCGTTGACACGCTCTTCGCGGCCGAGCTCATCGAAGAGTCTGCCAAGGCCGAGGCTGAGAACGTCGTTCGGATGTCCCTCGACGTGGAGGAGACGGCGACGGAGGAGGCTGAGGAAGCCGTGGCCACGGCCGACGAGGTCGAGGCGGCCGCGGGCCTGCGGGCCGTCCGGGCCATGATCGCGGCGGACCTGATCGAGCGGGAGGCCGCCAAGGAGGCGGTCGACGCGCTCGTCGCGGCCGACATGATCGAGCAGGAGGCAGCCGACGAGGCGCTCGCGTCGATCCTCGCCGGCGAGGAGGTTGCAGCTGGCGTGAGCTGAGGAATCCAACCGAACCCGGAACGCTGGGTCAACCGAGATCAATGAAGGAGATGCTCAGATGACGAACGAGAAGCAGAGCACAGCGACCACGGATCAGCCGGTCGTGGCCGTCGGTGCGGTGAGTGACGACCTTGGCGTCGAAGCCGTCGGCGGGATCGCGGTTCAGGGCAACCAGGCCCTGATCGTGGCCCAGTTCGCGGACATGGACTCGGCCAAGGCTGCCTACGGCATGCTGGTCGAGGCCGAGATCAACGAGGCACTCGACATCGATGGCGTCCTGGTCGCCAACGCCGACTACGACGGCAAGATCCACATCCAGAAGATGACCGACCACAAGACCCGCAACGGCTTCCTCTGGGGCGCCGTCGGTGGGGCGGTCATCGGCCTGATCTTTCCGCCCACGATCCTGGCCGGCGCCATCGGCGTCGGGGTCGCCGGTGCAGCCGTGGGCAAGGCCCGCAACGAGCTCCTGAAGAGCGACGTGGCGGACGAGCTCGCCTCGGTCATTGCCCCGGGAACCTCGGGCATCGTGGCCCTCGTGTCGGTGGCTGCGGTCGACGCCGTCGAGGCGACGATCCCGGACGCAAAGGTGGTCAAGTCAGCTCCGGTCAGCGACGAGACGGCCGCTGCGGTCAAGCAGGCCGCGAAGGCCGGCGGCGACAAGGCGGCCGGCTGACGCTTGACTAAGCGGCATCCGGTCGCCGGAGAAGGCGATGGAGGAGCGGCCAGCGGCCCGGGGCTCATCGTGGTCCCGGGCCGCGGGCTGTGCCGCTTCCGGCCCACCATCGACCTTGCCCACTGCGACTCGGAAGGCCCACATGCTCCCAAACCTCAGGTGATCTGATGTCAACCCATCTTCGCGTTCTCGGAGCCGCGTTGCTCCTTGGCGCACTGCTTGCCGCCTGTGGCACGAGCCCATCGGGCGCAGCGTCGTCTCCGTCGGCCACACCCAGCTCCGCCGCCGGGCCGTCTCTCCCTGCCTCACCAGTCGCGTCCACGGCAGGTCAGCCGTCGAACTCGGTTGCGGTGTGTGCAGACGCGGCCGCCTTCCGGACGTCCGTGGACGCGCTCTCGAATCTTCAGCTCGCCCAAGTCGGTACGGGCGGTGTCCAGGCTGCCCTCGTCGCTGTGAAGACCAGCGGCCAGGCCCTCGTGGTCTCGGGCAAGGACCTCGTCGGTCCGCCACTCACCGATCTTCTGACGACCGTTCAGGGGCTCCAAACCACGCTCGGAACGGGCGACCAGACGACCCTTGGCGCCAAGCTCGTCGCCGTGACAACGGCCATCGCCCAGATCAAGACCGACGCGTCAAGCGTCCAGGCGGCACTCGGAACAACCTGCCCAGCTCCGTAAGGGCGACCCGCCTCGAGACGACGGCGTATGGCGCACCGCAGCCCCCTTGCCTACGCCTCGTCGGCGGGTTCGTGCTCATGTACCGGCGTGGGGCCCCATGACCTTGCCTAGGTCGCCGGATCGCTCCCATCCAGCTGGTCCGACGCTCGCGTGGGTCCCCGCCGCCAGGGCGGCACGCCCTCGAGCTCGATCTCGAGCGAGAACGACAGGAAGGTCCGGACCAGGACGATCACGCCCAGGGTCGTGGCGTTCAGCAGAGTCAGGTCGACCGTGATCGTCTGGACGATGTCGGCCACGATCAGGATCTCGAGGCCCATCAGGATCGCCCGACCGAGGTCGTTCCGGAGCGGACGATAGGCGCTCCGGCCGCGCCCTGCCAGAGCAGCTCGGATGTATGGCACAAACGCCATCAGCGACCCGACCACGAGGATCGTTACGCCGACCACCTCGACGGCCTTCGCGATCGTTTCCATCACATCGCTGTAGGTCATGTTCAACCCTTGTCCAACTCACGGAACGGGCGACCAAGGTTGCTGCGAACGATCTCCAGGCACCGCGGCGTCGGCGCATCACCTGCAGCCCGTTTGTCGTCAGGGCACGCTCGGCGAGCCGATGCGGCCGGGCATCGCGAAACCGCGATCGAACCGGAGCGCAGCGCGCTCCGGTTCCGCTCCTCCGCCGAGATCAGGTGATCCGAGCGTGTCCTCGGCTGCCCCTCGGGGATCGTCCGCAGGACGTCAGGCGAGCAGCTTCGCCTTGAGGCTGTCGAACTCCGCCGGGCTGATCGTGCCTGCGTCACGGAGCTGCTGGAGCTTGGCCAGCTCATCGGCGGTCGAGACGCCTGAGGCGGCCTTCGTCGCCGCGTCGGCCTGGGTGGCCATCTGGACATCCTGGACGGTGACCTTGGGCCGCGACACCAGGTAGATCAGGCAGCCCAGGAAGGGCAGGACGAAGATCACCACGATCCAGATTGCCTTCCAGCCGCCTGACAGGTCATTGCGCCGGAAGATGTCGGCAAAGATCTGGATGAAGATCCAGATCGCCATGAACCAGAAGAAGAAGAAGATCATGTCCCAGAGCACGTCGACGAATGTCATCTACCCGTCCCTCATAGCGGTGGTGGCTCAATGCCTGAGCTATGTGTACGGTGGCCGACCTGGTTCGTCATCATCCGAAACGGCGGACGCCAGCTCTTGGCCTTGGCGAAGGTCAGAGGTCGCTGAGCCTGAGCGAATGGCTGACCTGAGGTTGGCCCTTGCCGCGGTGGGTCACGATGCCCTGCCAGGAGCAGCGGCCGCCGTTCGCCCCGGCATCAACGGCCGGTTGCGGAGCTGCGGCTCGTCTGCTTCCCCGAGCTCCCACGTGCCGGCCGGTGCCCCAGCCAGCCGACGACCGTAAAGCACGCCGATCGGGCCTGCGCTCAGCCCGTGGCAGAAGATCGACAGGAGCACCGTCCAGGTCACCACGTGGATGAGCGTGAGGCTTCCCGGATGAGCAGGACCCATCTGGTCGAGGGCGACGAGCAGGAAGACCACGGAGGCGAGACCACGTGGCCCGAACCAGCCGATCAGCGCGACCGTGTCCGCACGAAGCGGCGATCTGACCATCGAGAGGGCCACCGGGCCCATCCGAACGATCGTCAGGCTCAGGATCGCGTAGACGAGGACGGCCGGGTCAAAGCCAGCGGCGAGCACCGGACCAACGAAGCCGATGCCGAAGACGAGCCAGACCAGGTAGGACCCCGCCACGCCCAGCCAGTCGGCGAACTCGACCGATGGCTCGGCGGCCGCGGTCGCGGTCCGGTAGAAGACCCCGGCCGCGAATGCGGCCACGAAGCCGTTACCTCCGATCGTCGTCGCACTCGCATAGGCGAGGACCGACAGCGAGACGACGGCCAGTGACTCGGATGCCGGGGTGGCCCAACGACGCCGGCGAGCCTGGGCGATGACGCGCCCACCGAATCCACCGGTAACCACGGCGACGACGAGCGCCAGGACGATCTCGAGCGCGGCATCGATCAACCAGTGCTGACTCGATGAAGCCTGCTCGGCGACCACGACGGCCAGAAACAAGGTGACGAACGGCGTCGCGATGCCGTCGTTCAATCCGCTCTCGATGTTGATGGCCCGCCGGACGCGGACCGGGATCGCCCGATCCACGAGGAGCGGCAGGCTCAGCGCCGCGTCCGTCGGCGCCAGGATGGAGCCCATGAGGAGGGCGAAGCCGAGGCCGAGCGCCGGGAACAGGAGCCAGCCGACCAACGCCCCGGCGGCGATCGTCAAGGGCAGTCCGAGGGCAAGGAGCCGGGCCGGGACCCAGGCGATGCTGCCAGCCTGGTCGAGGCCGATGGACGAGGCGTCCGAGAACAACAGCAGGGCCAGGGTCAGCTCGGCCAGTAGCTGGACGGGGGTGGAAGTCGCCGGTGCCGCGATTGCTCCGACCCATGAAGGTCCGAGGACTGCGCCGATCGCCACGAGGAGCATCGGGCCGCTGACAGACAGCCGGTCGAGCCGGGCCGCGAGGAGGGTGTAGCCGAGGATCACGAGCGCGACGATGGCGATCTGCGGCACGGGTCCTCCTCGTTGTCCTCGCGGTCGTCAGCTACCCCGAGATGGTCCTGTTCGCGGGTCCGGCGCTGGTCGCCCGCCGAACGGGTTGGCCCGCCGCGAGCTCAGGCCGGGGTAGCCGAGCTGTCCTGCGCCGCCGCAGACGCGGCCGCCTTGATCGCCCCGGCCGTCTCCTCGTCGATCGGGACCGTCTTGACCTGCTCGGCCGCCGGCATCTTCTGGGCGACGGCGGCGGCATCCAGCGCCGAGACGAGCGCGAGGATCCCGGAAGTCCCCGGGGTGATGACCCCGGCGAGTTCCTGCTCTACCTCGGCCCGGTGATGGAGGTTGCGAGCCTTGCCCGCCGCCGCGCCGGCAACCCCCAGCGCGACGGCCCCGGCAACGATCGTGGCCGGCAGGAAGACTGCCGCGACGACCCCACCGACGATGCCCCACTTGAGGCCCGTGCGGGTGCTGTGGTCGGTCATCTTCTGGACCTTGAGCTGGCCCTTGTCGTCCGCCTTAACGACGAGGACACCGTCGACCTCGAGCAGGCCCGCGACCTCCGCATCAATGAGATCGTCATACGCGCTCATCGCCAGGGTCGGATCCGCGAAACGGGCGACGATCAGTGCGTGGGGACCTTGAGCAGCGACTGCGCCCGCGGCGACCGGACCTGGATCGTCCTTGGGCTGGCCCGGGACGGCGACGGTCTCGAAGGCGTCACTGGCCGATGTCATCTCGGGGGTCGCCCCATTGCTTGTCACATCCGTGCCCTCGGCAGATTGCGGTCGCCGCGAGCTTCCCGTCCAGGGGCAGATTGCCGGTGCGCCGCCGTGTCCAGGTGCGTCGACCGCAGGGTGGTGACCTGGACGTTCGTCACGCTAGGCCACATCGAGGCCGGTCGCATCCTCCCCGTCGGAGGAAGCCAACGCGGGGGCCTGGTTCCCGCCGTCCTCGACTCACCGCGTAATCCTCCGAACAGGAGGAGGTCGGGCAGGGGGTATCGGGTCCACCATCACCAAGTGGTCGGAATCCGCGTCCGGCAGGAGGAGACGAGCGATGACACCAGCGACGAAGATCGACTCAGCAGACACCACCAGTCAGGCTGACCCCAGGCCTCCGCGCATCCGGCGCCGACCCATCGAGGGCAACACGGCCGCGGAACACCGGGCATCGGGTCGGGCGGCCCGGGCGACTGTGCCGCTCAGCGCCCACGGCGACTGGGCTGAGCCGGCCGATCGGCCCGACCCGGTTGCGCTGCTGATCGAGCAAGGCGAGACGCGCGTCCCGGATCTCCTACCGATTCGGTATGGCCGGATGCTGGTCTCGCCCTTCACCTTCCTGCGCGGCGCCGCGCTGGTGATGGCCGCCGATCTGGCGCGCCTGCCTTCCAGCGGCATCTACGTCCAATCCTGCGGTGACGCCCACCTGTCGAACTTCGGTGTCTTCGCGACGCCAGAGCGTCGCCTGAGCTTCGACGTCAACGACTTCGATGAGACGCACCCGGCGCCCTTTGAGTGGGATGTCAAGCGCCTTGCAGCCAGCCTCATGGTCGCGGGTCTCGGCGCCGGCTATCAGCGAGCCTCGGTCCGCACGATCACCCGCTCGGCGGCCACCGCCTACCGGACCGAGATGCGGAGCCTGGCCGCGATGTCGTTCCTGGATGCGTGGTACACCCGGATCGACGTCACGGCGATGCTCGCGGAGGTCGAGCAGCGAGGGTCGGCCCGGACCAGGAAGATTGCCCACCAGGCCGTCGAGAAGGCCTCGACGAGAACGAACCTCGGCACGCTGAGCAGTCTCGCCGAGAAGACCAAGGCTGGTTGGCAGATCCGGGCGAATCCTCCGCTCATCGTTCGCTACGATGCCACGCCCGAGCGCGACGCCGCCATCCGAGAGGGATTCACGGCGTACGGCAGGTCGCTCGGCCGGGACATGCAGCCGATCATGGACGCGTACAGGTTCGCCGACTACGCGCGCAAGGTTGTTGGTGTCGGCTCCGTCGGGACGGAGGCGTTCGTGGTCCTCAACATCGGCCAGCGCAACGACGACGCTCTCTTCCTCCAGGTGAAGGAAGCCCAGATTTCGGTCCTGGCGCGCTATACCGATCCGACCAACATCAAGGAGCAGGGTGAGCGGGTCGTCGCGGGTCAGCGGCTGATGCAGGCTGCGAGCGACCGATTCCTCGGCTGGCTGCGGATCGGCCGACTCGGCCGTCCGTACGACTTCTACGTCCGCCAGCTCCGCGACTGGAAGGCGTCCTACGAAGTGGAGAGCAACCAGGAGCAGCGGCTGGCGACCTATGCGCGCTACTGCGCGATCGCTCTTGCCAAGGCCCATGCTCGCTCAGGCTCGGCATCGGCCATCGCCGGCTACCTCGGCAAGACCGATGAGTTCGACCGCGCGGTCGAACAATTCGCCGTCGCCTATGCCGAGCAGAACGGGCGCGACTACCAGGCGCTGCACCAGGCCGAGATCGACGGCCGGATCAAGGTCCGCCATGGCGTTTGATCCGGGTCGATCGAAGCGGGAGACCGCGCGCCTCGTGCCGGTGCGTCGCTCGACGGCCAGCCAGAGCGAGACCAGATGCGTCGCCTGATCGACTTCTACCGGCTCCAGGTCCACGTCATGCGGACGTGGCGACCGAGTACCGGTTCGCGTCTGCGCCGGATCCTGGCGACGATGATCGTCAGTGTCCTGTCCTTCGGCATCGCCGTCTTCCTGACGCCGGGAGTCGACCTGAAGGCGGGCGCGGGGATCTTCAGCACTGCGCTCCTGGCGGCCATCGCCCTGGGCATCCTCAATGTCGCCATCCGCCCTGTCCTCATCGCTGCCTTCGCCGCGGTGTCCGTCATCGCGGTCACGATCGCGACCCTCGTGTTCCAGGTCGTGTCGTTCCTCATCCTGCCGCGCTTCGTCGACACCCTCGCGGTGTCCGGCTGGTTCGCGGCCCTGGTCGCCTCTCTGATCTACGCCCTGGCGACGACCATCTTCGTCGCGATCTTCTCGATCAGCAGCGACGACTCGTACTTCGCCATCCTGGTCCAACAGCTATCGGGTCGCGGGCTGGACGTCCACCGGACCAATGCCCCAGGCCTCGTCATCGTCCAGATCGACGGTCTGGCCCGCCGGATCCTGACCCGCCAGATCCAGGCCGGGCGGGCACCGCACCTGTCTGGCTGGGTGCGCTCCGGGCGCTACAGCCTCGATGGCTGGGAGGCGCTCCTGCCACCGACGACGCCGGCGAGCCAGGCGGGCCTCCTCCATGGGAACAACGACGGCATCCCGGCCTTCCGCTGGTATGAGAAGGACGCGGGACGAGTCATGGTCACCAACCATCCTGCTGACGCGGTGGTCGTCGAGAGCCGGATCTCGAATGGCGAGGGACTTCTGTCGAACGATGGGGCGAGCGTCGGCAACCTCTTCTCGGGTGACGCCGCGCGGTCCTACATCACGATGGCCACGATCAAGGACAAGTCGCAGGGCTTGGGCAAGAGCACCTCGTTCTACTCCTTCTTCGCCAGCCCGAACAACTATCTGGGCACGCTCACCCGGTTCTGTGCCGAGGTGGTGAAGGAGTACTACCAGGCGTCGCGGCAGGTTCGGGCCAACATCATCCCGCGGATGCATCGCGGGATGCCGTACCCGTTCGCAAGGGCGACCACGAACGTGGCCCTGCGGGACCTCTCGACCGCCCTGGTCGTGGAGGAGATGTACCGCGGGGCGCCGATCATCTACGTCGACTACACCGACTACGACGAGATCGCCCACCACAGCGGGCCAGAACGGGGAGAGTCGCTGGACGCGCTGGATGGGATCGACGGCGCGATCGCGACCCTCGAGAAGGCCGCCGGCGCCGCGCCCCGTCCCTATCGGTTCATCGTCGTGTCCGACCATGGCCAGACCCTCGGGGCCACGTTCCTCCAGCGCTACGGGAAGACGCTCGGCGATGTCGTCCGAGGCCTGATGGGCGGCGATCCAGCCGTCGAAGAGGACAGATCGAGCGGGGAGGAGTTCGGCCAGACGAACGCCTTCCTGTCGGAGCTGACCCAGGCCAAGGGCGTTTCCGGGGGCATCGCCCGAACGGCCCTGCGGTCGCAGACGACCGACGGCGTCGTCGACGTTGGCTCGGCCGCTGCCGCCGGCGCCGATGTGGACAAGTCCTCGTCGCCCGCGCCCGGGGATCGGCCCGACCTGGTCGCGGTGGCGTCGGGCAATCTCGGGCTGATCTTCTTCCCGCGCCTGCCCGGTCGAGTGACGTTCGAGCAGCTCGCGACCACCTATCCCCGCCTCGTCGATGGGCTGGCCGCGCACCCGGGTGTCGGGGCCCTCCTGATCCGGTCGGAGGCGCACGGCGCGCTGGTCATCGGGCGATCGGGCATCAACTTCCTGGACGAGGAGCGGATCGAGGGCGACGATCCGGTCGCGCAGTACGGCGGTCGGTCGCGCGAGGCGCTCATCCGTCTCGACACCCTCGAGCACTGCCCGGACATTTCCGTGATCAGCCTGTTCGACCCGGCATTCGAGGAGGTCGCGGCGTTCGAGGAGCTGATCGGCTCACACGGCGGGCTCGGCGGGGTCCAGACCCTGCCGCTCCTCCTCCATCCCTCGGAGTGGACCCTGGACGAGGAGCTCGTCGGAGCACCAGCCGTCCACCGGCAGATCCGCCGCTGGGCGGAGCGCTACCTGGACCTCCGCTTCGGCAAGGGCGGGAAGGCCGAGCCGCTGCCCATGCCCGGCCCGTCGCCGACAAGCTGAGGCACCGCTTGCGGCCCGCGAAGGGGCGGCGGAGGCCTGGCTCTCCATCCGGCGTCCGGATCAACCGATCCTTGGGGCAGCAGAGGACTAGGTAGAAGGGCAGAGCGAACCCATCGGATGTGACCTATGGCTCTCGGCTGGCCGCCCTGGGCGGGACTATATTCAGCGAGCTGCACCGTTAGCCTCCCGCTAGCCCTGAGCAGCACGGAGGTCTGGAAAGAGATGCCAAGACTCTTAGGCGCAGCAGCGTTAGCTCACCACGCCGGCAAGAAGGGCGCCCAAAAGCAGGCAGCGGCCGACCAGCAGGCGCAGGCCGCTCAGCAGGCTCCGGCACCAGTAGCCGAAGTCGCACCCGCTCCGGTAGCCACCTCTGCGGCAGCCCCGGTCGACCCGCAGATGGCCCAGCTTGAGAACCTCGCGAACCTCCACACTCAGGGGATCCTGAGCGACGCGGAGTTCGCGGCCGCGAAGGCCAAGGCTCTCGGGATCTAGTCACTTCGCGACCGGACGACGCTCGGAGCGACCTACGACGGTCCTCCGGGCGCTTTCGGTTGTATGGCCGATTGCTCCATGACCCGGCTGGCAGCCTAAGCCGCCCTCTCGTGGAAGGCTCGACGAAGGCCCACTCGATCCTTCCTACGGCGCCTTCGCGATGCCGGCTACGCCTGCTCGAGCCGGGAGATCTTTTCATGCCCTCCTCGAGTGCGCGAGTCGGCCCGAAGTCGACGAGGCGACTGTTACGGGCGCGCAGGCTCACTTCGTGAAAGGCCACACCGAGCCTGCTTCTGCTGGATTGTCCATCCAGGCCGTCGCAGAGCTGCTGAGGTCGTTCAGGTCGCGGCAACTGCCCTGAAGACGTCGATCCTGGTGGATCGACGGACGTTTGATCGCGCATGGGACGCAGAATGTCCCGGCCAATCATCGCCGCTCGGCCTGAGCGTGGTGGGGCCCAAATTTCACGCCGTCCCAGTCCGGGCATGAGCTCAATACGGCGCTCGAGGAGCTCGATCATCGTGCAAACCGGCACCGGCTCGTCAAGGGTGACTCGGGCTCGCCCTCGTCAAAGGAAGGCGTCAGGCGACTCAGCCGCCCGCGCGTGACCCCCGGGAAGCCATCCTGGCCAGCTCGTCACGGCGCAGCTTGCCCACCGCGTTGCGGGGGAGCGCGTCGACGAACGAGATCGAGGTCGGGACCTGGTGCGCGGTGAGCCGGCCGCTGCAGAACGCGAGGAGCTCGTCTTCGGTCGCCGCCGCCCCGGGCGAGAGGACCACGAATGCGACGCCGACCATGCCATCACCCGGCCCGGCGACGCCGACCACCGCGGCCTCGGCCACCGCAGGGTGCATCTGGAGGATCCGCTCGACGTCGCCCGGGTAGACGACCCCACCCGCCGAGGCGAATCGGGCCGTAAGGCGGTCCACGATCCAGACGTCGCCGTCGTCATCCATGCGGGCCGCATCGCCCGTGCGCAGCCACCCTCCCTCGATGAGAACCTCGCGCGTTTCCGCTGGCTCCCTCCAGTAGCCGGCCATGACGTTGGGACCACGGACCAGGAGCTCGCCCGTGTCGCTTTGGGCGACGTCACCCCCGGCATCGTCGACGATGCGGATCTCGACGAACAGGGGCGGCCGTCCGGCCGAGCCCACCTTCTCGAGGGCGCGCTCGGCGCCCAACAGGAGCACCACCGGAGCGGCCTCGGACAGCCCGTAGCCCTGGAGCAGGGTCACGGATCGTTCGAGGTACGCGCGGATCAGCCGCTCCGGGACGGGTGCCCCGCCTGTGACCACGAACCGGACACTCGAGAGATCCGCCGCCGCCCACTGATCGGCGTGCGCGATCGCGTCGAGGAGGTCGGGATTGCCGAACCCCACCGTCACCCGGTGCCGCTCCATGAGACCGAGGAGCGCATCGGGCCTGGGGTCGTCGGGGACCACGATCGTCCCGCCGGCGAAGAGGACCGGCAGAACGTTCACGCCCGTCCCTCCGACCCGGAAGAAGGGCGCGACCGCGATCGTCACGTCGTCGCGTCGGAAGTCGGCGGCAGTGAGGAGGTTGACGGCATTCCAGGTCAGGTTGCCGTGGGTGAGCATCACGGCCTTCGGCTTCCCGGTGGTGCCCGACGTGTGGGGCAGGAGCAGCAGATCGCCGAAGCCGACCGGCTCGGCGATAGAATTGTCCGGCGACGCCGCGACCAGCGCCTCGTAGTCCTGCATCCCCTCGAGCACGCCGGCGACGGCGATCCGGTGCCGGACTGAGGCCGCTGCCAGCGGCTCCACTGCGACGTGCTGGATCAGGACGACCGGTTCCGTCAGCGCGAGGACGAATGTCCGCTCCTCCGGTCCGAGCCGGTGGTTCACCGGCGCCAGCACGGCCCCCAGCTGACCGACCGCGAAGAGCGATTCCAGGAAAGCCGGGTGGTTCGGCGCAAGCCACGCCACCCGGTCGCCGCGCCGGACACCGAGACGACGAAGACCGTTAGCCAGGCGCCTGATCCGTTCGGCAAGCTCCGCATAGCCGACCGATCGCGCGCCAAAGACCAGGGCGGGGTGGTCCGGCGTCATCCGGGCGCGCCGCTCGACCCACGAGCCGACCCCGAGGTCTCCCGTCGTGACGTGGCTCACAGCGTCAGGATGACACGCGATCGGGCTCGTCACGCGGCTGGTGTCGAACTGGTCTCCGCTGCCGCGCGCCGCGGGGCCCGACTCGTCCCGGCTGTGCGGCCGTGACAGCTCGGAGGCCACCCCGGACGGGCGCAGTCGATCGTCTCCGGCCAGGGCGGGCGCCACCTCGCCGACGACGAACCCTAGGCGGCCGGTGAGCGCGAGACACCGATCAAGGTGTCGCCCTGAGCTCAGATCGAGGGAGTGGAGCGGGAGACGGGATTCGAACCCGCGACATTCTGCTTGGGGCCCGAGACCCTCAGATCGTCCCGCGAGGAGCCGCCCAGCGGGTGGACTGACCGGTGACGCTGGCGATGATCTCGTAGTCGCTGTCGTAGTGGACCACGGTCAGCCCGTTCCGGGCGGCCACAGCGGCGATCAGCAGGTCGGGGATCTTCACTTGCCGATGGTGCAAGGGCCCTCGGGCGGCGAGCTCGCGGAAGACCCGTCGGGCCTCATCCCAGTCGGTCGGTTCCACCGGGAACCACGGGCAGCTGCTGAGAGCCGCCTCCGTCGCCTTGAAGTCGACGAGGTCTCGGGCGCTCCACAGCAGCTCCATCACGACCTGGTCACAGACGGCTATCCGGCCGTCCTCGAGCGCCGGCGCGAACCACGCGAGCTCAGGTTTGCGGCTGCGAGCCCAGACGGATGTGTCAGCGAGATCCGGCCTTTCTGGCGCCGTCGCCATCTACGGGAGCTCGAGCTCGACACCGCGAGATGTTCGCAGGTCGGGCAGGGCGGGCTCGAGCTCAGAGAAGTCGCGCCGCGCAAGCCAGGCCCGTTGGCGCCGGGCCACCACATCGCGCAGGGCGGCATGGACCGTGTCGGTCGTCCGGGTTGTGCCGAGCGCCTCCGCCGCGTCGCGCAGAAGGTCCCGGTCAAGATCAAGTGTCGTATGCGTCCTGACCACCAACGCTCTCCTGTGCGCGCGACTGCTATGCGTGCAGAAGCGTGGGCCAGCCACGCATCAAAGTCAAGGGCACTCACGCATCTTTGAGAAGCGCAACGTGCAAGACGGTCCACCGGGTCCTCGCTCGACGAGGCCTCAGTCGCCTGCGCGATGCCGACCAGGTCACGACGGCTCCGGTCCGCTATGTCGCCTGCCATCCCGGAGCGCTGCTCCACCAGGACCACAAGAAGCTCGGACGGATCCCGGACGGCGGCGGCTGGCGGGCGCAGGGTCGAGGTGGCGGCACGAACCGAGGCCATGGCCGGATCGGCTATGACCATCTCGAAGTCGTCATCGACGACACCAGCCGCCACGCGGTCGTGGTCCCGGTGCCTGACGAGACCAGCGCCTCGGCGGTGGCAGCCCTGGAGACCGCGGCCCTCGAGTTTGCCCGCCTCGGAATCCGGATCGAGCGGGTCCTGACCGACAACGGCAGTTGTTATCGGTCCTCGAGGTACCAGACCGCTGTCGATGGGCTGGGCGCTCGGCACAAGCGGACCAGGCCGTTCCGACCACAGACGAACGGCAAGGCCGAGCGGCTCATCCTGACCCTGCTGCGCGAATGGGCGTACGGCCGCCCCTACCGCGCCAATGACGAGCGTGCGGCCGCCTTACCCAGGTTCGTCGACTTCTACAATCGGGGACGACCCCACACTGCGCTCGGCGGGCGATCACCCCTCAGCGTTGTCAACAACGTCCGTGGAGATCACATCTAGGTCGACATCGCCCGCGAAGGCCCTACTGGGACTCCCAGTATCTCTGAGAGTACCTGTGCCGCCCCGCACGCTCCGTTGCACGTGACGAGATTGATCGGGCCACCGGCGTAGTTCGGATTCCCGCAAATCGCATCTGCGATCTGTTAATGAACTCGCCCTAGCAGCCGGGTACGGGAGCCGAGGCACACAGGAACCGCTCCAGGGATAGAGGTTGAGAGCGAAGCCCGTTGGGTGCCGACCTCTGCAGTCCCCTCAGATTGTACCGATGGCATCGCGGACGCTGGTCTCAACGGCGCTGAGGCTAGCGTCGAGGAAGAAGGCAATCTGCTCGACAGTCAGCTGTTGGTTTTCCGGAGCCGACGAATCCAAGACACCGGAAACCTCGGAAATCGTCATTGTCGCCTCGTCGATCATGTCGCAATCCCAATGTGAGCCATCCTTCGCGAGCAAGAAATTGACAACTGCCAACTCACGCTCTCGATCGTGCTCCTCCCAGACGGACATTACGACGCCTAGCGCATAGACTCGACTGGGGGAACTGCTCGTGGCCCAATGAAGGCCTAGGAAGTTGGCCGCAAGTCGAGCTCCGAAGTTGTCGAACAGGCTAGTGATGTTCCGTCGGAGGTCTTCGATCACCTGTTCTTCACCTGCTGGACGATACTTTGCAGGAAATTGGTAAACGGGTTCGTTTCAAATGTGGCGTTCGCTCGGCTCTGAAGCCACTCAGCCATGTCATCAGCCGACACGGGCCTAATGCTGTAGTGGCCGGGTGGTCCGGACTTGAAAGCCCCCATGCCACCTGCCCTGAGGCTTGAAGATTCAAGCATTTGAGCCGTCCCTCCAGGTTTGGTTGCGGCTCCCAATGTATCCCACGACGACAATCCGTCGATGTCCTTCAGGCGCGGGGTGAGGTTGCTGAAAGATCTCGTGCCATTGATAAAGAGCGATCCAGAGGATAGCTCCGTCCCTTCGGCGGCCGCCGCCGCGTCCGCGCCTTCGCCCCCAAATGGCGTGAGGAATAGTGCTAAAACGCCGAGCCCATCTTCGGTAAGGGCCCGCGCCCCCGCGCGCTTGTCACCGGAATCCAAGGCGGCTTGTCGTTGTGCGTCGATAGTCTCAGCGGTGCCGACTGGATCGAAAGCTTCGGCTGCTAGCCCCAGCGCAATTCCGCCACACTCCCCGAGCTCGGCTCCAGTCCCGATCGAAGCACCACATCGGGCCGATTGCACCAACCCACCAACAAAGTCGCCAAGAGCATCTCCAACTCCGGCAATTGTTTGGTCGGTCTGATTAGGTTGAGGATCAGACCCGGCCACGTCGCCCGCAGCCTGCGATGCGAAGCCTTGCGACGCTTGGTCGGCAGCGACGAATGCTGTTTGTACGTCCTGGGCCTCGATCCCGGCCTCACCGGTATGGCGGAGCTGGGCGAAGTGGGCCCGATCGTCAGCGAGCTGCTGCTTGCGTTCAGCCGCTCGCGTGGCGTAGGTCTTTTTCCAATTCCAGCCGGGATACTTCTGTATCCCAGATAGATGCTTAGCGTCGTGTGCTTGTGGGTCGAGTCTGTGACGATCGTCGAGTTGTAGGCGTCGCCCTCATCGATCGTCGTGTGGCCACTCGGATCGATCATCGTCTCGGGGTTCGCCGCGGCATACAGGAACCGGTTCAGGCTCAAGGGGTTGAGCGCTGAGCCCTGGTCGGTGTCGAGCTGGGTGAAGACGCCCAGACCCGGGGCATAGAAGCGGGCGCCATCGGCGTAGAGGTCGCTAGCGCCGGCTGGGCTGACGAGGAGCTCACCCTGGTAGCGCCAGGGGGTCGGCAGGGCCGAGGTGGTCGAGGCGGCGATCGTGCCGAACGCGTCGTAGCGGAGGGCATCGGTGATCGTGGCCGAGGCTTGCGCTCGATGCTCCGGCGATGTCGCCGTGGAGATCGGGGATCAGCCAGCCGAACGAGCTGCCGGAGACGGTCGCGAGCCTCGAGCCATCGGAGCCCAGGAGCGAGTCGACGTTCGTTGAGCCTGTCGCGAGGCGGCTGACCGTCTTGGATGTCCCGACATAGGACAGGGTCGTCGTCGTCGCGCCGGTCGTCTCGGTCGCGATCCGGCCGAGGGCATCGAGTGTGAACGTCTGGGCGCCCGAGAGCCCCGACGGTGGGGTGATCTTCGTGAGCCGGTCGCCGAGATCGTAGGTGTAGGTCGTGACGCCGGTGTTGAACGTCTCGGCGCTCTGGACCATGTTCCCGTAGGGGTCGTAGTTGAAGGAGAGCAGCGTCCCGCCCGCGGGCCCTGGGTCAGGAGCTGGTCGGTCGTGTCGTAGGTCGAGACGGTCGGGGTGCCGGCGTTGATCGTGACCGAGGTCCGGTTGCCGTCCGGGTCGTAGGTGTAGGCGTAGCTGTTGCCGCCCGAGATCGAGTCGGCGGTCACCCGGTTGAGCTGATCGTTCGTGAACGTCGCGGTTCCGGTGCCCGAGGCGCCGCTGATCCCGGAGAAGCTGCGACCCTCGGTCGCGACGTTGCCGTTGCGGTCATAGGACTGGCTGATCGACGCGGCGGCGACCCCTGGACCCGCTGATCGCGATCGAGGTCGGGCGCTTGGCCGCGTCGTAGCTGACCGAGGCGGTCGCGTTCGTGCCCGACCAGGCCCGTGTGTCGAGCAGGCCGTCGTTGCGGTAGGCGAAGGTTGCCGCGGCCCCGGAGTCGATCGAGCTTGAGGCGACTGAGCTCGGACGGCCGGCCCAGTCATAGAGCATGGTCGTGACGAACGTGGAGGTGTCGGTCCACGAGCTGGCCGTGTCATCGGGGTCGACGAGGTGGATGGACGATGAGGCGATGGTCCGACAACGGGCGCCGGGGCGGCGGCGAGTCCGTCGCCCAATGGATGACTGTCCGCATCGCCCACCCGCCCATGGCGTTCGGGATCCCCGACGTCACCACGGTGGAGGAGGCGCTCGAGCATGACGTCATAGTACGGCATAATGATGTCTAAAGCAATCAGGCAAAGCGGAGCCGACGTGCCCCCGTTGCTCTCTGATGCGGCGTTCAGGGAGGCCCTTGGCGCGGTGGTGAAGCGGTCACGCCGCTCGATGCGCAGCCTGAGCATCGCGATGGGCCGGGACCCCGGCTACCTTGGCGCTCTGCTCGATCCCGACGGGCGGCCCAGGGCCCGGCCGACACCCTGGACCTCCTCGCCGTATCCGACGTCACGGGCATCCCGTTCGTCGAGCTGCTCGAACAGCTCTGGCTCGTGCCCAGGGATCGGCTCGCCGGCGAGCTCGGGCTGCGCGGGGCGGAGCCGTCACTCGATGCCCTGTTCAAGGCGCTTTCGCCGGACGAGCGGGAGACGGTGACCGACTTCGCGGCCTTCCTGGCGGCTCGGGCACGTCGACGGCGGCCCTAGCCGATCGGTGCATCTGGTGGGGGAGCATCCTGGCCGTAGGTGTCGGGGGCCCGGGTCCCGCAGTATGGGCACGCCCGCCCTGCCGACCAGTAGAACTCGCGCTTGCAGCCCCAGCAGGGCCAGGAGTTGTACTCCCAGCGGATGCTTTCCTCGGTGATATCCGAACCCTCAAGTTCGGCGACGGCGGCGAGGCAGGCGGAGGCGAAATCGTCGTGCCCGCGGCCGGCCGCGCCGATCTGGGGCCGACCCGACGGGCGAAGCTCGAGTCCGATGAGCTCGTTGATCAGGATCTCGTGCGGCGGCAGTTCGAGTCGATCGGTGGCAAGGTGGCGCCGGACGCCAGCGAGCGCGCTCGCCGCACGGTCCGCGGTCCAGGGTCGGGCCACGACGGTGACGCCCCGCCGGGTAAGTCCCTCGCGGATCGCCATCTCCGCCAACTGATCCGTGATGACCTGCGCCCCGTTGTACGCCTTGGCGAGCTCGGCAATGGCGTCGAGCGTCGTCTCGAGCGGGACCGGCGCCGCGCGCGTCCCATGCCACCCCCGAACGAGATCGACGACCACGCGATCGCCTTCTCGGTGGGCCACGACGAGGGCGAAGGCGTCGCGGAAGAAGCCCGGGTCGATGGCGATGACGTAGCGAACGTACGGTTTCGGGGGGATCACGTCGGGCTCGGCCCGGACAGCCGCCCGCACGAGCGAGGGGTCGAGGGCCGCACCGTCACCCACGGGGAACTCGGCGTCGTACTCGCGGGCGAAGGCCTCGGGGTCCTTCGACCGCTCCCCCTCGAGGAAGCTTGCCCGGATGTCTGGGTTCATCTCGGCGGTCGTCGCGTGCCAAGCCCGCAGCTCGGGGTCGGAACCGGACTCCGCCCGGGCGCACAGATCAGCGAACCAGCCCGAACTGAGGTGCGGGGTGGAGAGCACGACGACTCGGCGCTCGACGAACTGGGCGGTGGCCGGGACAAGCGCCTCCCAGAGCTCGCGCGCATCAAGTGGAGAGCCATCGACGCCAGCAAACCAGGCAGCTTCGTCCAGGATGACGACGGCGATTGCCCGACCCCGGACGCTGGCGGCGTTGGCCGGCAACGTGCTGATGACCATCCCACTGGTGAGCTCCAGCTCGTCTGCGGTCTCGCGCGCGATCAACGACACCAGACCCGGACGGTGCAGGAACTCGCGGATGTAGCCGTGGACAAGCCGAGCCTGTTCGCGGCTCGGCGCGACCACAACGATGTAGACCTTCTCGCCGGGCCGAACGGCGGCCAAGTGAACGTCGGCGTTGACCGAAGCCTCAAATGTCGCGAGGACCGCGGCCATCCGGCCCTTGCCCGACCGGCGCCCGAGGCGGAGGACGGCCGTCCGGATGCCCTCGGCGTAGATGGCCGCGAGGATCTCGGCCTGCTTCGGAAACAGCGGGAATCCGAGGACCTCGAGGGCGAAGAGAACGATCGGCGCGACCATCACTCGTCTTCCCCGGCCGCGTCGAGAACGCGGTACTTCGAGAGCTGGGCGTCGACCAGGGCCGAGGCCTTCGCCTGGGCGTCAAGGGTCGCGAGCCCGAGGCGCGCGGCGGCCGTCGGGGTGAGCCCGAGGGCATCGAGATTGCGGAGGAGCTGGGCTTCAAGCCGGTAGCTGAGGCTCGCCAGCGTCTGGGTCGGCTCGGTCTCGAGGATCGTATCGAGCCGACGGAGGCGGACCACGAGCCGGGCCGTGGCCTCGACGAGCACGCCGTCACGGACGCGGTCGAGCCAGGGTGCTCGAGCGAAAAGGAGGGATGCCTCGTCCAGGACGTCGGCCCGGACGGCGGCCTCGGCGTAAACGCCGTGGCGGAGGGCGTTGGTGTTGCCGGCCCGGACTGCGCGGGCGGTCATCGTGCGCCGGATGGCGCGGGCTCGGCCGGGGGATGGCCGAGGATCAGGTGGGAGATCAGGTCGAGATCCCTGGGAGTTCGCCTTCGGCAGTAAGCCAGCCTTTCTTCTCCTGGGGCTGCCTGGGCGGCCGCCCCGTTGGCCCCAATTATCCCACCGGCCTGAGGACCTGCGCGACCCAGTTTGACGGGGGCGCGAGCACCTCGTGAACGTGGAGCGTCTGCCTAGGACGCAGAATGTCGCGGCCCTGGTCGCCGCTCAGCCATGGGCGCGGCGGGGCCTGATTTCGTGGTAGGGGAGGGGAAGATGGAGCGGGAGACGGGATTCGAACCCGCGACATTCTGCTTGGGAAGCAGACACTCTGCCAGCTGAGTTACTCCCGCTCGGGAGGCCTACAGTCTACCGAGACCGACGATTGCCGACCAGCGCCTTGAGGCCAGGAACGTGGAGGTCGCCTTGGACGATTTCACCTCGCGCCCAGCGGCCCTGAACTAGCCACACCCGAGCCAGGAACGTGGAGGTCGCCCTGGACGATTTCACCTCGCGCCCAGCGGCCCTGAACTACTTCTTCTTCAACTTCCGCGCAGGCGAGCTCAGCTTCCTCGCAGACTTCATCCTGCGCCGTGACGACCCTGAGCCGGTCGAGGTCCGCCTCAGCTACTGGCGCCGCGGGGCGGGCAGGGTGGAGCGCCAGAGCGGTCTGCCGCTCGCCCGACCAACAGGGATCGTTGGTCGGGTCCGCGTCAGACCCACCCTGCCCGCCGCCGGGCGTGACAGCCTGACCGCGGCAAATGTCGATCTGCGACCGATTGTCGAACGAGCGGGATCATCCAGCTTCGCCTGGCTCGATCGGGGGGGAATGCTGCCGGCTCGGTCGGTGATGGTCGCCGCCTGCTCGACATGGTGCTGGTACTCCTCGCGCAAGCGTAGCTCGCGAGTTGAGCTCATCGCCTCGGTCGGTCCGCTGGCACCTCGGCCCGCCGTTCGGTCTCGCGCCATTGCTCCAGGACAGCCATCGCCAGTCGCTGGTACGGCATGTCGGGGGCCAGTCCCTTCGGTGTGCGACTTGCCTGCGCGTCTCGAGGGCCGAAGCATAGGCGCTTGACATGCTGCTGCAATCCCCGGGAGCTGGCCGATGGCCGTGCCGATACACGACCTCCGCGACGATCTTCCGCGGAACGCTACCGGGAACGCAGCGGCGACCGCTGGCACACAGACCCTACCGAGGGGAAGCTTTTCCTGGCGCCGACCGAGGCCCGAGATTGCCCCGACCAGGCCCCGCCCAAGGGCGCCGCGAGCGCCCTTGATCCCTGATCGACTCTCGTCATCGTCATCTACCCGCCGAGGTCGGCAGGGCCGCCTTGGCGTCGACGAGGTCGCTGACGAGAACCCTTCGGTGAGGTGCTGTAGATCGGCTCCCGGACATCACGGGCCGCCTCGACGTGCCGGCTGCCTAGGCCCGGCGAGCCTGGTCGCCGATCGGAGCCATGGCGTCCGGGCATCAAGACGGCGAGCTCGATCGAGCGCGCGACGGTACCAATCTCGGCCGCAGGCGTTTGTTCCGGGCGAGCCGCCCGGGCAGCCAGGAGGTCTCCCTTCACGATCTGGACCTCGGACAGCAGCGACGCCCCCTGCCCCTGGCTCAGGACGTCGACGGCCGCCTCGACTGCAACCAGTCCGGACTCAGGATCGCCGGCGCGAAGGTACGCCCGGGCGTCGAGGAACAGCAGGAACGGCCAGAAGATCGGCGGCGACCGGAGCTCCCGGTAGCGTTCCATCCCGTCGCGGAGACTGCGCAGGCCCTCCTCGAGCCGACCGAGCTCGACCTGCGCCGCTCCGAGCAGGCAGCCGCCGGCCGCCATCCAGATCCGGAACTCGTGCTCCTCGGCGAGCTCGAGCAGCCCAGTCGCCAGCTCGAGTGCGCCTTCCCGTCGCGCATCAGCAGGCGGAGCAGTCCGGCGTGGAACCGGGCGTAGGCCGACGTGAACGGGATGGTCCAGCTCGGCCGCGAGGGCCAGGGCGCGCTCCATCCGCTCGATAGCCGCCTGATCCGGCTAGCCCAGCAGCCACAGGGTGATCCCCGAGGTGGTCAGGCACGAGACCCGCGGGTCGTTCCCGACTCTTCCGCCGAGCGCGGCGAGCCCGATCGGCGGGAACAGGGCGATCGCCTGGTCGAGATGGTCCAGCCCGCCCGTGCAGGTCGTCGAAGGACATCATGACGGGCGCCGACCAGCAGGTGGCCGTCGATCAGCATGCCGCGTGTCGCCCTCGCGCTCGCCCAGGGCCAGGATCTCCTGGCCCGAGTCGCGCGGCTCTGGTCGAACTGGGCACGGAACAGGTACAGGCTGGCCAGGCCGCGCAGGACGCGAGTACTGCTGGTGCACGTCGGCGCCCGCGCTCGAACAGCTCGACTGCGCTGGCGAACGCGGCCTCGACCTCCGGCGTGAATCCCTTGGTGGCCATGAGCGCCCGGGCGAGGTTCGTCCGCAGAGCGATCTCCTGGCCGAGCCGGTCCGGCGAGGCCGGCACGGCCTCAAGGACGGCGAGCATGTCCTGCGGTCAGCCCGACCGTGTCGAGGTACCAGCCGTGGGCGTCGTCGAGGATCAGCAGCGGTCCGACGAGCTGGCTCGAGCCGCTCGAGGTCGCGCTCGGCCACCCAGATACGCCCAGGCGCAGCCGGAGGTTGGCGACATCGGCGCCCAGTTCGGTCAGGGCGGCCTCGCGCTGCGTGCCGGTCAAGCCGCGGCCGGCAGCTGGCCGGCCCGACTCGGCGAAGTAGACGGCATGCGCCGCGTCGAGCCCGCGCGGCGACCTGTCGGGGCGGGCGTCGAGCCGGTCCGCCGCGAACTCCCGGATCGTCTCGAGCATCGCCACGCGCGGCTCGCCGCCCGGCTCGTCGACCATGTCGGACGAGGCTCTTCTCGACGAGCCCGGCCAGCCCGTCGAGGACGTCCAGGGTCGAGCTCGTCGATCTCGCCGACGTCGGCGACCACGGCTTCGACCGCCGCGATCTCGGCGTCGGCGAAGACCGCCAGCAGCTCGAACAGGCGCTGCTCGCCCGGCTCGAGGAGGTCGTAGCTCCAGTCCATCGTCGCCCGCAGCGTCTGCTGCCGCTCCGGGAGGTCGCGCGGTCCGCTGCGCAGCAGCCCCAGCCGGTCTGCCCAGCCGGTCGCGCAGGACCTCCGGCGGAGAAGAGGCGCAGGTGCGCCGCGGCGAGCTCGATCGCCAGGGGCAGGCCGTCGAGCCGGCGGCAGATCTCGGCCACGCCGGCGGCGTTGTCGTCGGTCAGCTCGAAGTCGGGCCGGACGACGCGCGCCCGGTCGACGAAGAGCTGGACCGCCTCGTATGCCCGATCCGGCGGGCGCTGCGATCTCCCGCGACCGGCCGGCGGGCAGGCCGAGTGGCGGCACCGGGTAGACCCGCTCCGCCCGGACGTGGAGCGTCTCGCGGCTGGTGGCCAGGACCGTCAGGCCGGGACACTCGGCTCAGGAGCCGGGCGACGACGCCGGCCGCCTCGGTCACCTGCTCGAAGTTGTCGAGCACGAGCAGCATCTGTCGGTCGCGCAGGTTGTCGATGCAGCTCGTCCTCCAGCGGCCGGTCGATGATCTCGCCGAGGCCGACCGCCCGGGCGATCGCGACGAGGACGGCGTTGGTGTCCCGGGCGCCTGGACAGGTCGACGAAGCAGCGCCGTCGTGGAAGCCGGGACCGAGGTCCTCGGCGACCCGGATCGCGAGCGTCGTCTTGCCGGTGCCGCCCGGCCCGGTCAGGGTCAGCAGCCGGACCGACGCCGTCCCGGCAGCCGATCCCGGATCTCGCCTAGCTCCGCCTGGCGACCGATCAGGCCCGCGCCGCCCGGGCCGGCAGCGTGACCCCGGCCTGGCGGACGGTGACCAGCGGCGGGAAGCTGCGCCGGCAGGTCGGGATGGACCGAGCTGGAAGAGGTGCTCGGGCCGGCCGAGGTCCTTCAGGCGATGCTCGCCCAGGTCGATCAGGCTCGGCCCGCCGGCAGGGCCTCGCGGGCCAGGGCGCCGGCCGACTCGGACAGGAGGACCTGGCCGCCGTGGCCGGCGGCCATGATCCGGGCGGTCCGGTTGACGGTCGGGCCGAAGAAGTCGCCGCCACGCTGCTCGGCCTGGCCGCAGTGGATCCCCATCCGGACCCGCAGCGGGCCGGTCTCGGCCCACGGCTTCGCCGCCGAGGGCGAGCTGGGCGGCGAGGCCGCCGTCGGCGGCGTCGGCGGCACTGCCGAAGACGGCCATCATCCCGTCGCCGGTGGTCTTGACGACCTGCCCGGCTGACGCCTCGATCGCCGCGCGCAGGATCGCGTCGTGGCGGCCGAGGGCGGCCTTCATCGCGTCCGGCGAAGCGCTCCCACAGCCGGGTGCTGCCCTCGAGGTCGGTGAACAGGAACGTGAGCGTCCGCGCCGCCGGCAGGTCCACCGACCTATTGTTTCATCCGGATGAGTTGGCGCGTCACGCCTGGGGAGGTTCGTTCATCGCCTGAGGCGAGCCCGCCGAGGATTGCGGGAATCGCCCTGTCAGAAGTCGCGTCGGCCCTCGAAGCCCTGCTCGACACCCGGCCGGCTCAGCTCGTAGATGGCCGGCCGTTGGCCGCCGGCCGTCGTGAACGACCGGCACGGACCAGACGGGATCTCGAGCGACCGGCCCGATTGCCAGCCGCGCGCCTGGAGCTCAATGGCAGTTGCTTCGAGGTTGTCGACGCGGTAGACCAAGACCGGTTGATCGCCATCCAGATGCTCGGCCAGGGCGAGCCTGGGCCCGGCCGCCGACAGCTCGATCATCGCCATCCGGGTGCCCATCGCCTCGATCGCGAACACGAGCCGGCCGCCGAGCACGTCGGTGAAGTAGCGGGCGTCACGAGCGGCGTCCTGGCTCGGGAAGTAGAGATAGTCGAGGCGGGTGAACGGAAGGCTCACCGGACGATCATCCCACCGGCTGGCGATGGTCGTGACAGCCTGATCCGGAGGCAAATGTCGATCTGGTCGCGACCGATTCGTCGAACGAGCAGGGATCAAGCGCAGCGCAGAGTGGAGTGAACCTGATGAAGTTCCTGGTCCTGATCTACGGCAACGAACAGACGTGGGCGAACCAGTCCCAGGCCTGGCAGACAGCGAATGCCGACCGCCACCGAGCCCTGATCAAGGCGGCGGGGCCGGCGATCCTCGACGCCGATGAGCTCGGACCGACAGCCCAGGCGGTGAGCATTCGCCGCGGACCGGCGGGCAAGCCTTCGGTCACCGACGGGCCATTCCAGGAGACGAAGGAGATCATTGGCGGCTACTACCTGCTCGAAGCCCCCGATCGCGACGAGGCGATTCGCCTGGCCGGCCAGATCCCGGAGGCGACGGACACGCACGGAGGCGTGGAGATCCGGGCGATCGTGACGACCGCCTGACGCCGCGACCCATCTCTGCACGCCTGGGGGCGGGGCCAAACGACTCACCCGCCCGGTTAAGCGCCTGCCCGGGCCCGGAGGATGCCGACGACCTCGGCCGGGGGTAGGGATCGCTCCCGGCACAGCACGAGGGCGTGATAGACGAGGTCGGCCAGCTCGCCCGCGAGGGCCGTCCGCAGGACATCGCGATCCTGCCCGGCGTCCTCGGCCGCGGCGTCGTCCTTCGCGGCGATGAGGACCTCGGTCGCCTCCTCCACGACCTTCCGGCCGACCTGGTCGACGCCGCGATCGAGGAGCCGGGTCGTGTAGGAGTCCGCGGGACGGCTCGTGGCCCGCTCCTCGATCGTCCGCCAGAGCTGTTCGAGCCAGGCAAATCCCTGCGCGGGACGCTCGCCCGATCGCTCCGCGGTCACCGGCTCGCTCGCGTCGAAGCAGGAGCGGCTGCCCGTGTGGCAGGTCGGGCCCGCCGCCCTGACCGTCAAGAGCAGGGCGTCGCCGTCGCAGTCGAGGGCGAGGCCCTCCAGGATCAGCTCATTGCCGGAGGTCTCGCCCTTGCGCCAGAGACGTCCGCGCGAGCGCGAATGGAAGTGCACGAGCCCGGTCGTGATCGTGGCTGCCAGGGCCTCCGCATCGAGCCAGCCGAGCATCAGGACACGCCCGTCGGAGGCGTCCTGGACGATGCTCGCCACGAGGCCGTCGGGTCCCCAGGCCGGTCGCGGCTCGTTCATGCGACACCGGCCAGGCGGATCGGCACCCCGGCCTCGGCGAAGGCGGCCTTGACCTCGCTGATCGAGACAACGCCGCGGTGGAAGATCGACGCGGCCAGGACCGCGTCGGCGCCTCCCTCGGTGACCGCGGCGACCATGTCCGCCACCCCGCCGGCACCGCCCGACGCGACGACCGGCAGGTCGACGGCCGAGGTCACCGCCCGGAGCAGCTCCAGGTCGAAGCCGGCCCGGGTCCCGTCCCGGTCGATCGAGGTGAGCAGGAGCTCGCCGGCACCGCGCTCGGCCGCCCGGCTCGCCCACTCGACCACGTCGAGCCCGGTCCCGGTCCGGCCGCCCCGCACAACGACTTCCCACGACTTGGGATCCCTCGTGGAGACGCGGGCGCGTGCCCGGGCGTCGATCGCGACCACGACGCACTGACGCCCGAACCGCCGGGCACATCGCCCGACCAGGGCGTCGTCGGCCACGGCCGCGGTGTTCAGGGCCACCTTGTCCGCCCCGGCCCGCAGGACCGCCCGCATCTCGGCCGGAGTGCGGACGCCGCCGCCCACGGTCAGGGGCACGAACAGCCGGTGTGACGTCCGCCGGATCGCCGCGAGGAGCGTGCCCCGGGCCTCGGGTGCCGCGTCGATGTCGAGGAAGACCAGCTCGTCGGCCCCCTCGGCGGCATACCGCGCCGCCAGTTCCGCCGGATCACCCTGGTCGACCAGGTCCACAAACCGGGTGCCCTTGACGACCCGCCCGCCGGCCACGTCGAGGCACGGGATCACCCGTCGCAGCAGCATCAGGCAGCCGCCGGCGCCGTCGAGCCGTCCCGCCTCGAGGCACCCTGGGCCGAACCGCCCTGGGCCGAATCGCCATCCTGGGCGACGAGCTCGACGAAGTCGGCCAAGAGCCGCAGGCCGGCCGCGCCCGAGCGCTCTGGATGGAACTGGGTGCCGAGGAGGCGGCCGTGGCCCACGATGCTCGGGAAGCGGCCGCCGTGGACCGTCTCGGCCACGATGACCTCGGCATCCACGGGCCGGCCGGCGTAGGAGTGGACAAAGTAGGCGGGCGTGCCGTCGGCCAGGTGCCGGACCAGGGGATGGGTCCGCCGCAGCTCGACCTGATTCCAGCCGATGTGGGGCAGCCGGGGCGCCTCGGGGATCAGCTCGACCCGACCGGGCAGGAGGCCGAGCAGCTCGGTGTCGTCCTCGGCCGATTCGTCGAACAGGAGCTGGAGTCCGAGGCAGATGCCCAGGTACCAGCCACCCCTCGCGACCACTTCGCGAATCGCAGCGTCCAGTCCGTGGCGACGCAGGCGGCGCATCGCCGGACCGCTGGCCCCGACCCCCGGCACGACGAGGGCCGGCATCTCGAGGAGCCTCGGATCGGCCCCTCGATCGACCACGACAGGCCGCGCTCCGACGGCCCTGAGCGCCTCGACGACGCTGCGCAGGTTGCCGGCCCCATGGTCGATCACGGCGACCTGGGTCCGTGGCCCCGGCCTGGCGGACTCCGATCGTCCCTGGCCGCTCATCCCAGGCGGCCCTTGGTCGAGGGCACTCCGGATCGGCGTGGATCGAGCTCGACCGCAGCCCGCAGGGCCACGGCCAGGGCCTTGAAGGCGGCTTCGGCGACATGATGGTCGTTCCGGCCTGACGCCTGGAGGTGGAGGGTCATCCCGGCCGTCCGGGCCAGCGACTCGAGGGCATGCGGGATGAGCTGGCTCGATAGCGCCCCAATCCGGTCTCCGCCGAAGGCCAGGTCCAGTACGGCGTACGACCGGCCCGAGAGGTCGAGGGTGCAGGTTGAGATCGCCTCGTCCATCGGCACGGCGGCGTGGCCGAAGCGGCGAATGCCGGCCCGGTCGCCGAGCGCATCCGAGATGGCTTGGCCCAGGACGAGGGCAACGTCCTCGACCGTGTGGTGGTCGTCCACCTCGAGGTCGCCCGTCGCCTGGATCGACAGGTCGATCAGGGCGTGATGGGCGAGCGACCCGAGCAGGTGGTCATAGAAGCCGACGCCGGTGCCGATCGCGGTCGAGCCTCGGCCGTCAAGGTCAAGCGTGACCGAGACGTCCGTCTCCGCGCTCGTGCGCCGGACCGTCGCCGTGCGCCCGCTCAAGGGGCTGCCTCGAACCGGATCTCCACCGCCCGGCGGTGGGCCTCGAGCCCCTCCGCCCGGGCCAGGACGCCGACCGTCTCACGTAGCCCGGCCAGCCCGTCGCGGTTGACCCGCTGGACCTGGACCCATGTCCCGAACGCCTCGACTCCGAGTGCCCCATACGCCCTGGCCAGCCCGCCCGTGGGCAGGATGTGATTCGACCCGGTGGCGTAGTCGCCGGCCGACTCCGGGGCGTACGCGCCCAGGAAGATCGAGCCGGCGTGGTCGATGGCCGCCAGCAGGCCTGCCTCGTCGCCGGCCACGAGCGAGAGGTGCTCGGGTGCATAGGCGTTCACGAACGCCACGGCGTCGCCCACGTCGGTTGCCTCGACGATCAAGCCGGCCGAGGCGAGCGAGGCCCGCAGGTGCTCCTGGCGGGGGAGCGTGGGCAGTTGCCGATCGACCTCCCCCGCGACGGCCTGGGCAAGGTCCCGGCTCGTCGTGACCAGCACCGCGGCCGAGTCGGGACCGTGCTCCGCCTGGGACAGGAGGTCGGCAGCGACATGCCGCGGGTCGGCCGTGTCGTCCGCCAGGATCATGACCTCGGACGGACCGGCCGGGAGGTCGATCCCGACCCGGTCGACGACCTCGAGCTTGGCCGCGGTGACCCAGGCATTGCCCGGACCGACGATCTTGTCGACCGGGCGGATCGTGTCCGTGCCAAAGGCCAGGGCGGCCACGGCCTGGGCGCCGCCCATGACCAGGAACTCGTCGACCCCGAGCACGCCGGCGGTGCCCGCCAGGACGTCCGAGACGCGCCCGTCCCGGTCAGCCGGGCTGGCCACGACGAGCTCCGGCACCCCGGCGAGGCGGGCCGGCACGGCGGCCATGACGAGCGACGAGGGATAGGCCGCGGCGCCGCCCGGGACGTACGCTGCCACCCGTCGAATCGGGCGCCAGAGGCGACCGACATCGATCCCCGGCGCCACGGCCACCCATTGCTCCCGCTCCGGTACCTGGACCTCGTGGAAGGCCCGGACGTGGTCGACCATCGTGTCCAGGGCTGCCCGGAAGGGGGCCGGCAGGCGCTCCTTCGCCTGCTTCAACGCACGCTGTTCGAGGCGCAGCGGGGCGGGCTGGCCGGAGCGGCGGGCAAGGCCGCCTCCGAAGCGCTCGTTCGCCTCGCGCAGGGCTTGATCCCCGCCGAGCCGGATCGCCTCCACGATCGCCCGCGCCTCGTCCCGGACCGCCCCGGCGAGCGGGTTGCGGCGGAGCAGGCTCGTCCGTTCGTCGTCGGACAGGTCGGCCAGGCAGACACGCCGGATCAGGCGTCACGGCAGGAGCTTCTCGACCGGCACGACGAGGATCCCGGTGGCGCCGGCCGTTCGCAGCCGGCCGAGCAGGCCCCAGACCTCGTCGGCGCCGACGACGGCGTGGACCGCGGCCATGCCGGCCTGGGCGAGGGGCATGATGCTCGGCGAGGCAAGGCCTGGCAGCAGCCCCTCGATCGCCTCGAGGGCTGTCGTGGGGGCGTTCATCATCAGGTACTTGCGCTGGCGGCCGGCCGTGACCGCGCCCAGCATCGTCACGATCTCGTCGACCCGTGGATCGACCCCGGCGCCATCGCCCGTGCCCGTCCGGCCGGCTCGGCCGCCGACGAGGATCGCCTGGCTGGGCAGGAGCCGGCCGACCGAACGGAGACCGTTCATCACCAGGGTCGAGCCGGTGGACACGAGGTCGACGATCCCGTCGGCCAGGCCCATCCGCGGAGCGACCTCGACGGCCCCGCTGACCTGGACGACCTCGACCGGGATGCCGCCTTCTTCGAACAGGCGCCGGGTCAGGTTGGGGTGGGTGGTGGCCAGGCGCAGGCCGGCCAGGTCGGCCAGCTCGAACGCGGCCGAGTCCGCCGGGACGGCGGCTTCCAGGGCACAGCGGCCGTAGCCCAGCTCGAGCAGGACCGGCAGATCGACCCCGGACTCGGCCAGCAGGTTGCGCCCCGGTCACGCCCAGGTCGGCCGCTCCGTCACCGACGAACTCCACGACGTCCTCGGTCCGCACGGAGAGGATGTCCAAGGTCACGTTCTGGGCGTGGCTGACCAGGGCCCGGCCCTGGTCCTCGAAGACGAGCCCGGCGTCCCGCAGCAGGGCGATCGTCGGCTCGAAGCAGTCGGCCCTTGCTGGGCACGGCCAGGCGCAGTCGATCGCGCGTCACAGGATGATCGAGCGTATTAGCATGCTACTAGGCTAACAGGCTATCATGCTGCTCATGCAAGTCATTCCCGCGATCGACCTGCGAGCCGGCCAGGTGGTCCGGCTCCGCCAGGGCGATTTCGCGAACCAGCGGGCCTACGGCGACGATTCGCTCGAGGTGGCTCAGCGCTGGGTCGCCCAGGGCGCCGAGCGCCTCCACCTGGTCGACCTCGATGGCGCCTCCGCCGGACAGCCGGCCCAGCTCGCCTCGCTTGTCCCGATCCTCGCTGGGGCGGCCGTGCCCTGCCAGGTCGGCGGCGGCATGCGCGAGGTCGAGACAGCCCGCCTGACCCTGGCCGCGGGTGCGGATCGGGTCGTCCTGGGCACGGCCCTCCTGGGTGGGGCGCACGTTGCCAGGCTGTTTGTCCGGGTCCTCGGTGCCTCGGCAGTCGTCGCTGCGATCGACGTTCGAGATCGCCTCGCCGTCGGTCAGGCCTGGCGACCGGGTGGCCCGACGGTGCCGTACGAGTCGGCGCTCGACGAACTCTGGGCGGGTGGGGTTCGGCGCTTCGCGATCACCGCGATCGACCGGGACGGGATGCTCGGCGGTCCCGACCTGGCGCTCCTGGCCGAGGTCCGGAGACGCCTGCCCGAGGCCCAGATCATCGCCGCCGGCGGGGTGGCCAGCGTGGGCGACCTGGCGGCGCTGGCCGCGCTGGGCCTCGAGGCGGCGATCGTCGGTCGGGCGCTGTACGAGGGCCGCTTCAGCCTGCCGCAGGCAATCCGCGCCGCGGGCTGACGTTTGACCAGCGGAAGCGGTTCGCCCGCGACCGCTGCGCCAGTCGACTCAGTGCGGGCCGAACAGGCTGAGCGACAAGCTCGCCAGGACTGCCAGGGTGATCGCCGCGTACAGCCGATCCCCCTTTGAGCGTCCCCGAGCTCAAGCGCAGGCGCGCCGCCACGACGCAGACGAGGAAGATCTTGAGGTCGGTCCCGACGGTCAACCGCTAGCCTCCGGTCGCGGTCGTCGTCCCGGGCCCGCTCGACTCCTCGAACCGGCGCCGCCGCTCACCGAGCAGCTCGGTCGCGATGTAGGCGACGACAACGGCCAGGATGATCAGGGGGGCAACCGCCAGCCCGCCCTGGGTCAGGACCGTTGCCAGGATCACCGACGACAGGGGCAGGCGGAGCATCGACACCGTGGTCGCGCCGATGCCGATCCCGATCACGGCAGCCTCCGGCAGGCCGAAGATGCTCGCCGCCAGCAGGCCGCCCACCAGGCCGAGGAAGATCGCCGGAAAGGTCGGTCCGCCCCGGAAGCTGCCGAGCGACACGCTCCAGGCGAGGCCCTTGAACAAGATCAGGGCAACGAGCACGCCCGTGGACAGCGTCGAGGCGTGCTGGACGACATCGGGCATCGCGTCCTGGCCGGAGAACAGGACGTAGCTGACGGGCTGCCCGGTCAGTTGGGCGAACACGATCGCGATCAGGCCGACGGTCACGGCAGCCGCGGGGATCAGGACCATGGGCCGAGCCAGGACCGCGGTTTCAACACGCCAGGCGAGCTCGAGGATGAGCCGGACGACGATCGCCGCAAGGAGGGCGATGACGATCGCGGCCACGAACTCGGCGATCGACAGGTCACCGGGCGCGCCCAGGTTGAGGGCCGGCAGGGCATACGCGGTCGTGCTCAGGCCCGTGAGCTGGCCCATCCCGATGAACACGATCGAACCGATCCCGGCCGCCAGCAGCCCTGGCAGCAGGACGAGGGGCAGGGTCGGGCCGGCCAGCCCGGCGGCCTCGATGATGATCACCGCCCCGATCACCGGGTTGCCGAAGACGGTCGAGATCGCGGCGAAGCTGCCGGCGGCCGCCATGACGACCTTGACCTGCTGGGGGGCGTCCTTGCGGACCAGGTTGACCGTGAGCAGGCCCAGCCCTGCCCCGAGGGCCAGGAGCGGCGCCTCGGGCCCGAGGACCACGCCCAGCCCGATCCCGGCGATCGAGGCGAGCATCACCCCGGGCAGCTGGTTGGGCAGGGTCGGGGTCGTGGTGGCCAGCCCGGCCGCCGGGCGATGGCCGCCGCGGCCCGGCGTCCGGGCAATCGCGTAGGCGATCGGTACGCCGGCGATCAGGAGGACCGGCAGCGGCCACCACCAGGGAACGGTCGCGAACCCGAGGGCCGGCGGCAGGTCCTGATAGACCCAGCGCTGCATCCGGGCGGTCAGCTCGAGGAAGGCCCAGCCGGCGAGCGACACGATGATTCCGATGACCGCGGCCAGCACGAGCAGGGCGATGTAGCCCCGGCTCCGGATCAAGGCTCCCGGGTCGACCGGGTGGGTTTCGACGGCGGTCAATTGCGTCTCCCAGCGTGCGGTTCGGTCATCGTACCGTCGCGAGGTAGGCTCGCGGCGCGTCGTCCAGGCGACACCCGCGGCCCCACGGCCACCCTATGATCTCGGCAATCCAGCCGTAGGAAGGAGACGTCATGGCGCCCGAAGACAACAAGACCGACCTGCCGGGCGAGGAGCCGTCGGCCCCGGACGACGCCCAGGACGTGGATGGCCATTCATTCGGTGCGGTCGTCCTCGGAACTGCAGTCGTGTCCTCGGCCAGCCGTCAGCGGACACCTGACAAGCAGCCCTCCGACGAGGCGCTCCCGCCCTTGACCAAGTCGTTCCCGCGAATGCGGGACGACAAGCCGAGGAAGTAACCGGCCCAACGCCGAGGCGCGCACGCCCGGGAATCTCGCGGAGCGCCAGCCATCCAGCAAGCTGGTATGCTTCCTCGATGAAGGTCACCATCGATCTCGAGCCCTCGATCTACCGCGCAGTCAAGGTCGAGGCCGCCCGGGCGGATCGAAGCATCCGGGAGATCGTCGACCAAGCCCTCAAGGCCTGGCTGGCAGCCGCCGAGGAGCGCGAGGATCGCGAGTCCGCGGCGGCTGCGCTCGACGAATACCGATCGAGCGGCGGCGAGGCGGCCGAGGCGTTCTTCGCCACCCTGGCCGCGGAAACGAAGGCGACCTACGGCGACGATCGCTCTTGACCGAGCCCGCGAGACGGGTTGTCCTGGCGCCGGCGGCACAACGTCAGCTCAGGCGTCTCCCGCCGGGCGATGCCGCCCGGCTCCGCGGACCGATCCTCGCTCTGGGCGTCGAGCCGCGGCCGGCCGGCGTGCAGAAGATCGCCGGTTCGGATTTCTGGCGGCTCCGCACCGGTGACCTTCGGATCGTCTACCTCATCGATGAGGACGGGCTGGTCCTGGTCCTGCGGGTCGCCCGCCGCTCCGAGAGCACCTATCGCCGGCTCGAACGCTGAGTTGAGCTGAACGCCGCCGGAGTACGCCGCGAAGCGGATCGAGATCCTCAGCCGGCTTTGAACCCGATCAGCCGCCGCCCAGGACCTCGGGTGCGGCATCAGGGTTGACCTGCCCGGCCCCGGACGGCTCGCTGATCCGGTCGCTGGCCTCCCAGGCGGGCTCGCCCGTTTCGTGGTGACGCTCCCTACCGAGCTCGCGCCGCTCGTGGCGCGAGAGGGGCTCCGGCTCGACCGGATCGGGTGCGCCCGAGATCGCTCGCTTGAGTCGACCCAGCAGTGACATTTCGTCAGTCCTCCGTTCGATGGGCCCGCAGTAGCTGGATCGGCCGCCCCACGCCCTTGAGATCGACTTCGCCGATGTCCTGGAAGGAGATCTCGCCGCCCTGCGAGACGTCCGCCACGGCCTGGCTCACGAGGACCTCACCGGGACGGGCGTATTCGGCGATCCGGGCGCTGAGGTTGACCGTCTGGCCGAAGTAGTCACCCTCCTGGAACAGGACCGGTCCGGCATGAAGCCCGACATGGGCCGGCGGCAGGCCCGAGTCGGTGATCCCGGCGACCATGTCGAGGGCCGCCAGGACACCCGGCCCGGCATCGCGGAAGTAGAGCATCACGCCGTCGCCGAGCCACTTGATCGGCTTGCCGCCGTGCTGGATCGAGGTTCGCTGGACGAGCCGGGACAACGTGCTCGCCAGCTCGGCCGCGGCGTCGTCGCCGCGTTCCTGGGTCAGCCGGGTGTACCCGGTGATGTCGAGGAAGCAGATGGCGGGCGGCCGTTCGAGGCGGTTATGGAGGCCCTCTTCGGTGAGCATGACCTCGAGGCCATCGATCAGGTTGGTCGTCCAGACGCGCGCCTGCTGGGCGTGGTACATCGCAAGGACGGATGTCTCGGCGAGGGCGGAGATTCGGGTCGCCAGCTCCGGGTTGGTGATCGCCTCGGCGCCCTTCCCCGCGGCCATCGCCGGGGCGATCACCTCGCTTTGCCACCAGGCGCCTTCCTGCTCGGTGATCCGCCGGGTGCAGTCCCCTTCGACCCGGAGCAGGCGCTCGATGGCGACGGGCCGGAAGCCGAGCTCGAGCTGGGCCTCGATGAAGCGAATGGTGGGCAGCTCGTCCTCGCGGAGCCGGTCGTCGGGCGATGGTTCGGCCAGGCCGGTCGCCTCGCGGATGATCGAGAGCAGCTCGAGCGGCACTCCGGTCCGGGCGCTGGCCTGGGCGAACGTCTCATCCGAGAGGGACGCGAAGCGCTCATAGGCGGGCGTGTCCAGGAAGTCGAACGAGACCCGCCCGGCGCGGACGGAGGTGGCCAGGCCCTCGAGCGGGACGCCCCCGTCGGCCAGCGACCTCACCATCGCCGCCCGACGCACGTCGCCGGACGACCAGCGATCCGGCTTGGCTGGCTGGATGATCCCAAGCCCCACCAGACGGTCGAAGAACCCCTGGTCGACCCCCGCCCGGCGGGCGGCTTCGGTCCTGGTGAACGTTGCCATGGGCACAGCCTACGGCAACGATCCGGCCGTGGGGGAGGCTGGCCCGACCCTGTCGTTCAGTCGTGGGCGAGCAGGTCGGCCAGCCAGCGAGTCTCCTCTCGATCGCGCAGCACGAGCACGACGAGGACCGTGATCGGCATCGACAGGAGGGCGCCGACCGGTCCGATGAGCCAGACCCAGAAGAAGAACATCGCGAAGACGAGCCAGGTCGCCAGGGACAGGGCGCGCCCGGTCAGCGTGGGCTCGAGGACATTCTCGGCGACGACGTTGAGCACGATCCCGCCCGCGACCATGACGATCGCTGCTCCGGGGCCCGATTCGGCAAAGGCCAGGATCGTCGGCGGGATCAGGGCCAGGGTCAGGCCGAGATACGGCACGAAGCTCAGGAAGAATGCCCCTGCTGCCCACAGGATCGGGTCGTCGACCCCCAGGACGAGCATCAGGGCGAGAAGGCCCAGGGCGGTCACGGCGTTGATCCGGATTCGCACGATGAAGTAGGTCACGGCGGCTCGGGCGAGGGCGGGCACCTCGCGGGTCACCGGATTCCATCGGCCGGCACCGGAGGCGTGCAGCCGGGTCAGTCGCTGGCCATCGAGCAGGAGCAGCGAAGCGATCACGATGGCGAAGGCCAGGCTGCCCCCGACCTGGGCGAGAATCCCGATGACCGAGCGCAGGGCGGCGACCATCGCGTCGGGCGGGATCAACTGGCTGATCGGGGCCGGGACGCCGATCGACTGGAGGCTCGCCGACAGGTCCGCCGACCGCGCGTCGAGGTCCGCCGCGTAGCCCGCCAGCGAATCGGTCAGCGTGCGGGCCGACCCGAATGCCAGGACGACCATCAGCCCGCCGATCGTCAGGACGAGCCCGATCGTGATCACCAGGGCGAGCGAGGGCGACAGCCCTCGGGATTCCAGCCAGCCGAAGAACGGCGCCGCCAAGGCAGTCAGGAACAGGCCCAGGCCGAGCGGGGCCAGGACCGGGGCGGCCCAGCCGACGGCGAACAGGACGACCCCGATCGCGGCGGCGCCGAGCACCATTTCGAACGGCTTCGTCGCCGCGCGCCGCGCCTGGTTCGCCCCGACTCCTGGATCGGATCCGGCGGCGGGCTCCATTCTCTGCCTTGGCCCTCAAGGGTGGCTTGTTCACGCCAGAGGGTAACCCGGGGCCCCTCGAACGTGGTGGCTCGGGGAGCGCCCCGGGGAGAACTTCAGCCGAGCGCGGGACCGGGGTCGAGGCGATCGGCCAGGAAGTCGAGGACGACCCGGTTGAAGGCGACCGGCACCTCCCACATCGGGTTATGGCCGGCCCGGCCGATCGTCACGAGCTGCGAGCCCGGGACCCGCTCGACGATCGCCTGTCCCACCGTCGGCGGACAGAGGCTGTCGAGCTCGCCCCACACGACGAGGGTCGGGGCAGTGATCCGCGGCAGGAGCTCGCCCCAGTCGCTGGCGAGCAGCTGGCGTGTCGCCTCGGTCAGCCGGATCGGCCCGACCCGACCGATGTCCCGGGCGAGGGTCCGGATGAGGGAAGGCTGGGTTGCCCGCAGGACGAGGAGCGGCCCGTGATGCCACCAGCCCCGATCAAGTGACAGGAAGGCGGCGTCAACGAGGACCAGCCGTTCGACCCGGTCGGGCCAATCGGCCGCGATCCGGGCCGCGATCAGGCCGCCCATCGAGTGGCCCAAGACGCTCGCCCGTTCGATCCCGAGCCGGTCCATCTCGGCCACGATCTGGGCCGGGATCCGATCGAGCCGGAAGCGCGAGTGACGATCCGACTCGCCGAAGGCCGGCAGGTCGAAGGCGTGGACGTCGTGCTCCGCGGCCAGCTCGAGGATGTTGCGCGACCACCAGCGAGCCGATCCTCCCAGCCCGTGGAGCAGGAGCAGCGGCGGGCCCGATCCGGCCCGTTCGGAGACGACCGGCCCGTGGCGCTGCCGGGCCCGGCTCACGAAGCGTTCTGGTCCGGCGTCCCGAAGACCCGGATCGCGCCCTTCGCGGCCGGGTCGCCCACGATCGGCTGGCCCGCCAGCCAGAGCCGGACGACGTTGGCGAGCTGGTCAGGATGCGAGAAGTTGATCGCGTGGGCGGCCCCTTCGATCACGACCGCCGTCACGTTCGGCAGGTCGACGGCGACCTCGGTGATGTGGCGCTCGCTGACCAACGGGTCCCGCGACCCGAGCACGACCAGGGTCGGCAGGGTGAGCTCGCGGACCCGCTGGGCGGCCGGATAGGCGAGCATCGATCGAAGCAGGGCGACCGACGAGCGGACGCCGAAGCGCGAATAGTCGCGGGCCGCGATCGGCAGCATCCCGAGCGGCTCGCGGAGGCCGGCCAGGCCGAGCTGCCAGAAGGCCCGGACCATCGGCTCGTTGTACACGCCACCGGCCGGCGACACGAGCACGACGGCCTCGGCCCGGTCCCGGTACCGGTCGATCACCCGGCCGGTGATCGGGGCCCCGAGCGAGTTCGACAGCAGGATCGCCCGCTCGATCCCGAGCTGGTCCATGAACCGGACCACGGCATCGCCCAGGCGGTCGATCGTGAGCGTCTTGCGGGGGTGGATGCTTCGGCCAAAGCCGGGCAGGTCGGGCACGTACGTCCGGTACTCCGAGGCGAGCAGGGCCGCCGTCGGCAGGAGGTAGCGGCCCGAGATCGCGAAGCCGTGGATGTGGATGATCGTGCGCGCCTCGGGTCCCGGATCGAGCGCATTCGTCCGATACAGGATGGGCAGCCCATCGAGGATCGTCCAGACCTCCTTGAGCTCGGTCGACGACCGCCCCATCCCAAGACCTCCTCGATCGCGAGCCGACCACCGATCGCCAGATCGGACCACTGCCGGGCGCGACGCTGAGCGGCCATCGTAGCGGCTGGCGGTCCACCCGTCGGCGACAGCGATGAATGCGTATGAGCGCATTGCAGCGTGCGCTGAACGGCAGGCCCTGGTCATGACGATGTTCCAGCTGCCGTTCGCAACGTTCATGATGCGTGTCTCGATCGAGGCAGTGCCCAGGGAGCTGGAGGACGCGGCCCAAGGTGGATGGCGCCGGCACGTTCGGAATGTTTTGGAAGGTCCGGGGCTTCATGTCCGGGGCGATCAAGGGATGAAGCCGCTGGGCGAGTACGAGGTCTGGTTCCTGACCGGCAGCCAGGACCTGTACGGCGACGAGGTACTGGGCCAGGTCGCCGCCAACGCGGGCGTGATCGCGGGAGCCCTGGATGGCTCGGACTCGATCCCCGTCCGGGTCGTGTTCAAGCCGATCGTCAGGTCACCCGAGAGCATCGCGGCCGCCTGCCGGGCGGCCAGCGCCGCGGACGAATGTGTCGGGGTGATCGCCTGGATGCACACGTTCTCGCCGGCCCGGATGTGGATCGGCGGGCTGCAGGCGCTCCAGAAGCCGCTCCTCCACCTGCACACCCAGTTCAACCGCGATCTCCCCTGGGCCGAGATCGACATGGACTTCATGAACCTGAACCAGGCGGCCCACGGCGATCGCGAGTTCGGCCACATCGAGGATCGGGTGGGAGCCGCCCGCAAGACGGTGGCAGGGCACTGGCAGGATCCAGCCGTCCACGAGCGAATTGGCTGGTGGGCCCGGGCCGCCTGCGCCTGGCGCGAGGCCCACGGGCTCAGGGTCGCCCGGTTCGGCGACAACATGCGCGATGTCGCGGTCACCGAGGGCGACAAGGTCGAGGCCCAGATCCGGCTCGGCGCCTCGATCAACGGTTATAGCGTGAGCGAGCTCGGCGACGCCGTCCGGGCCGTGGCCGAGGCCGAGGTCGATCGCCTGATCGAGGAATACCGATCGAGCTATCGCGTTGCGCCGAGCCTGCTCGCCGGGGGCGCCGACCATGACTCGCTGCGCGAAGCCGCCCGGATCGAGGCCGCCCTGCGCCGGTTCCTCGCCGAGACGGGCTGCAAGGCGTTCACCGACACGTTCGAGAACCTCGACGGGCTCAAGCAGCTGCCCGGGATTGCCTGCCAGCGCCTGATGGCCGAGGGCTATGGCTTCGGGGCCGAGGGCGACTGGAAGACGGCGATCATGGTCCGCCTGGTCAAGACGATGGCCCGGGGGCTGCCCGGTGGGACGTCGTTCATGGAGGACTACACCTATCATCTCGATCCGGCCGGGCCGAAGGTCCTGGGGGCCCACATGCTCGAGGTCTGCCCGACGATCTCCGATCAAGTGGTCTCGTGCGAGATCCACCCCCTCTCGATCGGCGGTCGGAGCGATCCGGTCCGGCTCGTCTTCGATGCCGGCACCGGACCGGCCGTGATCGTGGCCCTGATGGACATGGGCGAGCGGTTCCGGCTCCTGGCCAACGAGGTCGACCTCGTCCCGCCCGACGAGCCGATGCCGCGCCTGCCCGTCGGCCGGGCCGTCTGGCAGCCGCGCCCGGGCCTGGTCACGGCGGCCGAGGCCTGGCTGATGGCCGGCGGCTCGCACCACACGGTCCTCAGCCGGGCCATCGGGCTCGAGCCGCTGGCCGACTTCGCCGAGATCGCCGGGCTCGAGTTCCTCGCGATCGGGGCGCGGACCACGATCCCGGAGTTCAGCCGGGAGTTGCGCTGGAACGCGGCCTACTACCGCCTTGCCCGCGGGCTGTAGGGAGCCGGGGCGATGACCAGCCGGCACGGGCTGTCGTTCCCGGATTTGCGCCACGAGGTCCTCCGGGCGAACCTGGCCCTGGTCGAGGCCGGCCTGGTCCGGCTGACCTTCGGCAACGCGAGCGGGGTCGATCGCGAGGCCGGGGTCCTGATCATCAAGCCCAGCGGCGTGCCCTACGCCGAGCTCGGGGCCGAGCGGCTCGTCGTTGTCTCCCTGGCGGACGGCCGTGTCCTGGACGGCGATGCCCGACCCTCGTCGGACACCCCGACCCACCTCCGCCTGTACCGAGAGCTCGACACAATCGGCGGCGTGGTCCATACCCATTCGAGCGCGGCCAGCGCCTGGGCCCAGGCCGGCCGGTCGATCCCGCCCCTCGGCACGACCCACGCCGACCACTTCCACGGCCCGATCCCGGTCACCCGCCAGCTGACGCCCGCCGAGGTCGGCGGCAGCTACGAGGCCGAGACGGGCGCCGTGATCGTGGAGACGCTCTCCCGGCTCGGGCTCCGCGCGGACGAGATGCCGGGCGTGCTCGTCGCGTCGCACGGCCCGTTCACCTGGGGCCGGAGCGCAGCTGAGGCGGCGGACAACGCGATCGCTCTCGAGACGGTCGCCCTGATGGCGATCCAGACCCTGGGCCTGAATCCCGACGCCCCGGAGCTCCCATCGTTCCTGGCCGAGAAGCATCATCAACGCAAGCACGGCCCGGCCGCGTACTACGGGCAGAAGAACCGCTGAGCGCCGGGTTGATCCAGTCGGGTGAGGCGATCCTCGGGATCGAGCTCGGTTCGACCCGGATCAAGGCTTCCCTGATCGCGGCCGACTCGACGCCGCTGGCCTCGGGCGCCCATGCCTGGGAGAACCAGCTCCGCGACGGGCTCTGGACGTACGACATGGCGGACGTCCGGACGGGGCTGGCCGGCGCGTTTGCCTCGCTGGCCGCGGATGTTCGGGCGCGCCATGGCGTGGATCTGGCGCGGGTTGCCGCGATCGGGATCAGCGGGATGATGCACGGCTACCTGGCCCTGGACGCGGCCGGCACGCTCCTCGTGCCCTTCCGGACGTGGCGCAACACGAACACCGGGCAGGCCTGCGCCGAGCTGACGGCCGCGCTGGACTTCGGCCTGCCCCAGCGCTCGAGCATCGCCCACCTGTACCAGTCGATCCTCGAGGGCCAGGCTCACGTGGCCCGGATCGCCCGGCTGACAACCCTGGCCGGCCACGTCCACGGGCTGCTGACCGGTGAGCATCTCGTCGGCGTCGGCGAGGCCTCGGGCATGTTCCCGATCGATCCGGCTACCGGCGACTGGGACACCACCCGGGTCGCTGCCTTTGACGCCCTGATCGCCTCCCGCGGGCCGGCCTGGCGGCTTCGGGAGATCCTGCCCTCCGTCGTTCCGGCCGGGCGTCCGGCCGGAACCCTGACCGAGGGTGGGGCGAGGCTGCTCGACCCAACGGGTCGGCTCCAGCCAGGCAGCCCGCTCTGCCCTCCGGAGGGCGATGCGGGGACGGGGATGGTCGCCACGAACGCGGTTCGGCCGCGCTCGGGCAACGTTTCGGCGGGCACCTCGGTCTTCGCCATGATCGTCCTCGAGCGGAGCCTCAGCCGGGTCCACGAGGCGATCGACGTGGTGGTCACGCCCGACGCGAAGCCGGTGGCGATGGTCCACTCGAACAACGGCTCATCGGACCTCGACGCGTGGATCGCGGTCTTCGGGCAGGCGGCGAAGGCGCTTGGCGCTGAGGTGACGCTCGACGAGCTGTACGGCCGGCTCCTGCCCCTGGCCGCCCGGGGCGATCCGGACGCGGGCGGGCTCCTGGCGATCAACTACGTCTCGGGCGAGCATGCGACCGGCTTTACCGAGGGCCGGCCCCTGATCGCCCGGAGTCCGGACAGCCGGCTCACCCTCGAGAACCTGATTCGGGCGCTCACCTTTGCCTCGCTGTGCGCCCTCCGGACCGGGATGGACGTCCTGACCGGCGAAGAAGGGGTGGTCATCGAGGAGATCCGGGGCCACGGCGGCTTCTTCAAGGGCGGCGACACCGGGCAGCGGCTGATGGCCGCGGCGCTGGACGTTCCGGTCAGCATTCCGACCACGGCAGGGGAGGGCGGGGCGTGGGGGATGGCCCTGCTGGCCGCCTACCTGCTCCGCGCCGACCAGGACGAGTCGCTGGCGGACTACCTCGACCGACAAATCAGCGCGAGCATCGGCCGGCCGCTGGAGCCCGACCCGCAAGATGTCCGCGGCTTTGCCGAGTTCTATGCGCGCCACAGGCGTGGTCTTGCGATCGAGCGCGAAGCCGTGCGGTCCCTGCCCCAGCGGGGCGCCCAGAGTTGATTGCACCCCGTCACTCCGACCGGTCGCCAGGTCCGCCTATCGTCGACCTCAGGGGCCAGTGGCCTGGCCGAACCAGGTGGTCGTCCCGTTGGACAGCATGACCCCGCCGGGCAGCAGGGTGGCCTGGGTCGCCTGCGCATCCGGGAGGTCCCCCGAGAAGCTGAGGCGCTGCCAGCCCTGGCCGTCGGTCGAGACCCAGCCGGCACCGGCGGTCCCACCGCGCAGGGCCACCAGCCGGTGGCCATCGCCGAAGAGCGTGCCGTTCGGCTGAGGGCGGCAGTTCGGGCCGCCGCAGCTGGTCGGTCCGACCGGCGGGAATCCCGGGAGCCCCTGCCAGTGCCGGCCGTCGGCAGATTGCCACCAGAGCGCCGAGCCCAGGGCGCCGCCGATGCCCGTGGCGATCATGCCCTGATCGCCGACTGTGAGGGTCACCGCGTTCGAGAAGGTGGGCTTGCCGGAACGCTGTGCCGCGGTCGGCAGGAGGGTCGGCCCCTTCGGCCACGTCCGGCCGTCCGCCGACCACAGGGCGGCCGCTTGATCCGGGCCCGAGCCTTTCGTCCAGGATCCAACCGCCACGAAACCGCTCCCGCTGCCTTCGAGGTCGGCCAGGGCGAAGTCCGCCGGAAACGCCCTGGCGGGGGCGACATCCCAATCCGACCCGTTCGAGGACGTGGCGAGGCGAGCACCGAGCCCGCTCGTCGCCACGAGCAGGCCGTTCGGCCCGCTGGCTACGATCGCGGTCGATCCCGCCGGGCTCGAGAGGGGATCAACCGGGAGGGTCGGCGACGGCGCCCAGGTTCGACCATCGTCGGACGCCCAGGCGATGACTGGCGGCAGGTCCCGCAGCAGGTAGTCGTTCATCTCGCTGATCGCGACGAACCTTCCCTTGACGGTTGCCAAGGCGATCAGCGAGAGGTTGGGCCAGAAGGTCGTCGGAGTGTTGCTGTCGACCGGCTGCCAGTGGGTTCCATCGGTCGAGGACCAGACCATCGTCGAGGTCGACCCCGGGATGTCTCCGATCGCCACGGAGGTCCCGCCCGCGGTCACTTCGGTCCTGACCAAGGCGAAGAGGTCGCCGGGTGCCAGGCGCTGCCAGGCGAGGCCTGACCAGGTCGAGGATCCCGAGCCTGCCGGAGCGGAGAACCCGCCGGGCGCCGGGACCGGAACGTACGTCCGGAGCCCATCGGCCGAAGCCGCCGCCGATGGCCCAGGCGGGCTGGCCAGGGCAGCCCCAGGCGCGCTGGGCACGGTTGGTCCGCCGGCGTTGCCCCACGGCTTGGCAATTGCCAGGGCGATCCCGGCCACGACGAGGGCGACGACCAGGACGAACGGTCCGTCACGCCGGCCGCGGGTGGTCGGTGCGCCATGGAACGAGGTTCCGTCAGTCATCGCGGCAAGAATCCATCCAGCCTGATCTTGGACGAGTTCGAGGACTTCGACAACCGCCGACGCCCCGGCCTCCGATTGGTCATCCTTAGCCCATGGTCCAGCCCGCCATGACGATCATGGCCCAGGAGATCCGGCAGACGCCCCGAGTGGTCGAAGACCAGCTCGTCCACGGCCGAGCGGCCCTCGCCGCGGTCGCCGATGCCGTTCGATTGGGGCGCCCGCGCTGGGTGTCGATCGTCGCCCGGGGAACATCCGACCACGCGGCGATCTATGCCCGCTACCTGATCGAGACGCAGCTCGGCTGGCCGGTCGGCCTGGCCTCGCCCTCGGTCACCACGATCTATCACGCACCGAGCGATTGGTCGGGCGGCCTGATCCTGGCCGTGTCGCAGTCCGGCCGGAGCCCGGATCTCGTGGCCGTGGTCGAAGCCGCCCGGCGGGGCGGCGCCCTGACCGTGGCGATCACGAACACGGCCGATTCTCCTCTCGAGGCCGCCGCCGACCTGACGGTGCCTTGCCGGGCCGGTCCCGAGCTCGCCGTGGCGGCGACGAAGAGCTACGTCGCTGAGCTGGCCGGACTGGCCGGGATCGTGGCTGCCCTGGCCCCCGAGTCCGAGCTGGCCGGGGGCCTCGCCCGGGTTCCCGAGGTGCTCAGCCAGGCCCTGGCCGGATCACTGGCCTGGCTTGATGGTCCGGGGGCGGACCTGGTCGGGGCGATCGCCGGTTCGGGCCGGGCCCTGGTCATCTCGCGCGGCTTCAACCTGGCCACGGCCCTCGAGACGTCGCTCAAGCTCAAGGAGACCAGCCGGGTGTTCGCGGAGGGCTACTCGAGCGCCGACTTCGAGCATGGTCCGATCGCCCTGGCCGGCTCCGAGATCCCGGCCCTCGTGTTCCGGCCGGACGGACCGATGGGGGCGGCGATCGACCCGGCAGTCAGCCGGGCCCGGGCGGCCGGCGCTCAGCCCTGGATCGTGGGCGGGCCCGAAGCGGGCGCCTCGAAGGGCGGCGAAGCCGCGGACACGCTGGTCCTGGACGCCCTGGCCAACCTGCCCGAATGCCTTAGCCCACTCGCCCTGATCCTGCCCGGCCAGCTCCTGGCCGAGGCCGTCGCGTCCAGCCTGGGCCTCAGCCCCGATGCGCCGGCCGGCCTGAGCAAGGTGACCCTTACCCGCTGAGGCTCGCCCGGTCGGGTCGCCTCCGTCCCGCGCCGCGGCGCTGTTCAGCCGGCGGTCGGGGTCAGCCACTCCCCGTGGATCATCGTTCGCTCGACCCGACCGGCTGGGTCAAGGACGACCAGGTCGGCTCGCGCCCCGACCCGGATTCGACCGAGGTCTGGCCGTCCGAGCAATCGCGCCGGCGTGAGCGTGGCGGCCGCGACGGCCCGGGGCAGGGGCAGGCCGGCCGCGACCAGGTTGACCACGGCCTCGGCCAGGCTGATCGTGCTGCCGGCCAATGAGCCGGATTCGGTCGTCGCCCGACCGCGGGTTACCGAGACGACCACGCTCCCGAGCCGGTACATCCCGTCGCCCAGCCCTGCCGCCGGCATCGCGTCCGAGACGAGCAGGAGTCGCCGGCCGAGGACCTTCCAGAGGACCGGCCAGAGGCCGGGGTCCACGTGCAGGCCATCGGCGATCAGCTCGACGGTCACCCCCGGTTGGGCCAGGGCGGCCCCGGCGGCACCGGGCGCCCGGGCCGCGACGCCGGTCATCGCGTTCAGCAGGTGGGTGGTCGATCGGGCGCCCGCCCGGTAGGCCGCGCGCGCCTCGTCGAACGTCGCCCCGGTATGCCCCACGCTCACGACCACTCCCCGATCCACCAGGTGGCTCACCAGCTCCGGGCCGCCCGGTCGCTCCGGTGCCAGGGTCACGATCCGGACCTCGGTCCACTCGCCCGGGCCGGCCCGCCAGGCGGCGAGCAACGCGGCCGGATCGATGATCGAAGCGGGGTCGTGGGCCCCGCGATGGGCGGGATCGATCGCGGGACCCTCGAGGTTGGCCCCGAGGATTCGAGCCCCGGCCAGCGCCGGTGGCGCCTGCGGATCAGTCCGACGAGCCTCCTGCGCGGCCCGGGCCGCCCGGACGTCGGTCGCGAACCGGACCAGCTCGGGCAGCGGGGCCGAGACGGAGGTCGGCAGGAACGCCGTGATTCCCCGGGCAGCGAGGACGGCGGCCAGTTTGTCCAGCTCCAGCGGACCGCTCATCGCGCTCAGCCCGCCTCCACCGTGGACGTGGACATCGATGAAGCCCGGACTGATGACGAGCGGCGCTTCGACCTGCTCGGGAGCAACCTCCGGCCGCGCTCCCGCCAAGGCCGTTCCAGGAGACAGCCGCCGCTCGCCGGCGGGCTCGACCGCGAAGCTCGCGATCCGTCCGTCCCGAATCGAGATCGCGCCCCGCACCACGCGCGGGCCGTCCACGAAAGACCCTTCGAGACGCCGCTCTGGCTCGGCCTGGGATGCCATTCCGGGATTGTGCCTCGCCGGATCGATCTATGTAAGGGGACTTGACAAAGGGTCCTAAAGTTAGGTTCGTCCAGTGTCTTGACAAAGGCGCTTCGGACAAGGGGAGGGCCCACCATTCGCGTGATCGAGCGGTCCGGCAAGGCCACCCACCAGGAGACTCGTGCCCACAACGCGGGCCTCGTCCTGGGCACGATCTATGCCCATGGCCCGATCAGCCGGGCGGCGGTCGCGCGGGCCACCGGTCTGACCCGGACGACGGTCTCGGACGTCGTCTCGGACCTGATCCGCGAAGGCCTGGCCGGCGAGATCGGGCGCGGCCCATCGACCGGCGGCAAGGCACCGATCCTGCTGGCCGTCACCAACAACGCCCGCCACCTCGTCGGGCTCGACCTCGCTGAGAACGTGTTCCGCGGGGCGATCGTGGACCTGCGCGGCGGGATCGTTTCGGCCATCGAGGTCGCGGTCGACGACAGCGACGGTGACGCAGCGCTCGAACGGGTCTTCGGCCTGGTCGACCGGCTTCTTGAACTGACCGACCGGCCGATCCTCGGGATCGGGATCGGGACGGCCGGCCTGATCGACACGGAGGCCGGGACGATCCTCGAAGCGGTCAGCTTCGACTGGCGCGGCTTGCCCCTCGGCGAGCTCCTCCAGGCCCGAACCGGCCTGCCGGTCTACGTCGCGAATGACAGCCAGGCGACGGCCCTCGCCGAACACGTCTTTGGCGAGTCGCCGACGTCGAACCTCGTCGTGGTCAAGGTGGGCGAGGGGATCGGCGCGGGACTGATCCTCGACGGTCACCCATTCCAGGGTGACGGGTTCGGCGCCGGTGAGATCGGCCATACGACGATCCGGCCGGGCGGCGAGATGTGTCGCTGCGGCCGGCGCGGCTGCCTCGAGACGGTCGCCAGCAGCCGAGCCATCCTGGGTCGGCTGGCCGGCCACGGGATCAGCCGGCTGCCAGAGGCGGTCGCGGCATTCGAAGCCGGGGATCCGTTCGTCCGGGACGTGGTGCTCAGCGCCGCCCGCGAGCTCGGGGTCGCCCTCGCCTGGCTGGTCGGTGCCCTGAACGTCGAGCGAATCGTGCTGGTCGGCGGCGTGGCCGAGTTTGGCGAACCCTGGCTGGCCGCCGTTCGCGAGACGATGCAGGCGAGTGCCCTCAAGATCCTGGCCGACGATACGACGGTCGAGATCGGCCGGCTGCATGCCGATGGCGTGCTGCTTGGAGCCACCGCCCTGTTGATGACCCGCGCCCTGGGCTTGAGCCTGGCCGGGCTCCCGCCCGACCCCGCCGAGGACGCCGATGGCACGGTCGAGCCTGGCCTCGACGCCCTGGGAGTCCCGGCATGACCGGATCCCTCGTCGCTGGGATCGACGTCGGCGGCACGAAGGTGGCCGCGCTCGTCGTCGACGAGGCTGGCCAGATTCGCGGCCGGGCGGTCCGGTCGATGGCCGGTCGCTCCGAGAACGGGATCGAGCCGGTCGTCCGGGCGGTTCGGGCAGCGCTCGATGCCGCCGACGCCAGCCTGCCTGATCTTGGCGCGATCGGCGTCGGTGTCCCGGGCAAGATCGACTCGGCGGCCGGCATGGTCGGCCTGGCCACGAACCTCGGCTGGCAGGACCTGCCCCTCGCCCGGTTGATCCAGGACGAGTTCGGCCTGCCCTGCGGGATCGCCAACGACGTCGGGCTGGCGGCTTCCGGGCTGGCCGGCCACGAGATCGCCCGGGGAGCCCGCAGCCTGGCCTATGTCGCGGTGGGCACCGGGATCGGGGCGGGCCTCGTGCTCGCCGGCCGGCTGCACCAGGGCGATCGAGGGATGGCCGGCGAGATCGGTCATGTGATCGTCGAACCGGACGGCATGGTCTGCCGGTGCGGTCAGCGGGGCTGCGTCGAGACGGTCGCGGCCGGACCATTCATCGCCCGGCGGGCCGAGTCTGCCCTGGCCAGGGCCGTGGAGGCCGGCTCGCCGGCCGACACCCATCTGATGTTGGCCGCCCCCGCGATCACTTCCGAGACGGTCTACGAGGCGGCGGCCGGCGGGGACGCGATCGCCCTGGCCGTCACCGTGGCAGCCGGCCGGACGCTGGCCCGGGCGATCGCGGCCCTGATCCTGACCTGCGACCTCGAGCTGGTCCTGCTCGGAGGCGGCGTCGCCGCAGCCGGCGCAACCTTCCTCGAACCGATCACGGCCGAGCTCGACCGGCTGCGTGCCGCGTCGCCATTGGTCGCGACGATGATCCCGCCCGGCTCCGTCCGGGCGCTCCCTGCGAATTTCGACCCTGTCGCCTGGGGGGGTGTTGCCCTGGCGCGAAGCCTTGTCCGGAACGGCACGCCGGACCCGCTCCATGGAGGTACTGAGGAAAAGGAGGTGGTCGCACGCGCGTCCCTGACCTGACTTGGCAATGGCCCACTCGTGGACCCATGATGATGGCAATTCAACGGAGGAGGAGGAACGGATGACAAGTAGATTCCGGAGGACGACCGGCCTGGCGGCGGTCGTCATGGTGCTCGTCGGGGCCTGCTCGGCAAGCACGACCCCGGTACCCGCCTCGTCGGCCCCGACGCCGACGGCAGCCGCATCTGCCGCGGCGCCCAGCTCGGCCGCTTCGGCCGCGCCGAGCGCAGCAGCCTCGGCCGCTCCGGCGGCCGCCGTGCCGGCGGTTCCGACCGGTTTCACCGAGCTCGACAACGCGCTCGGTTCAAGCCAGCCCTACAAGGGCAAGACCGTCACGATCCAGGTCCAGTGGACCCAGGGCGAGCTGACCAACTTCCAGAACTCGCTGGCCGACTTCCAGAAGGCCACCGGGATCACCATCCAGGTCGACAGCGTCCCGACCAGCCACGAGACGGTTCTGAGGAGCCGGATCGAGGGTGGCGCGCCGCCTGACATCGCCCAGCTTGCCCAGCCGACGGGAATTCTCAACTACGGGGCCGAGGGCAAGGTCATCGACCTGGCCACGTTCATGGATCCAGCCAAGCTCAAGACGACCTACCCGGCGACCATCGGCCTGTACACCTCGGGTTCGCACATCTGGGGGCTCCCGTACAAGGCCGACGTCAAGTCGACGATCTGGTATCCGATCAAGGCGTTCGCCGCCAAGGGCTACCAGGTTCCAAAGACGTGGACCGACCTGATTGCCCTGTCGGACAAGATCGTTGCTGACGGCAGCAACCCGTGGTGCGTCAGCGCAGGTGGCCCCGGCGACGCGACCGGCTGGCAGATCACCGACTGGGTCGAGGAAGTCGTCCTGAAGACCAAGGGCCTCCAGTACTACAACGACTGGGCCAGCCACAAGGTCACCTTCGAGGATCCGGGGATCAAGGCTGCCTTCGACCAGTACGTCGGCAAGATCTTCTTCACCCCGAACTACGTCTACGGCGGCGCGCAGGCGATCATCAACACGGACCAGAAGACCACGATGGATCCGATGTTCAACAGCAACCTGCAGGCCCCGAAGTGCTGGATGCAGAAGGTCCCGACCTGGTACGGCCCGGACTTCTTCCCGGACCAGCGCGCCAGTGGCAAGCCGTCCCAGTACGTCGTCGGTCAGGATGTCGGGATCTTCCCGTTCCCGACCATCGACCCGAGCCAGGCCAACGTCGAGGGCTCGGCTGACGCCATGTTCATGCTCAAGGACCGGCCCGAAGTCCGTGCCGTCGAGGAGTTCCTGGGCACGCCCCAGGGTCTCCAGCGCTGGATTGAGGCCGGCAGCGCCATCTCCCCGAACACCACCACTCCAGCCACCTGGTATGCCGGGGCCTACAAGCTTTCGGTCGCCAACACGGTCCTCAGCACGGCTTCTGGAATCGGCTTCGACGCATCGGACTCGATGCCCGCTGCCGTCGGTGCCGGAACGTTCTGGACCAAGTCCGTCGACTGGGTGAACAACAACGGTAAGAACACCGACACGATCCTGAAGGCGATCGACGACAGCTGGCCCGCCCAGTAGACGTCGCAAGCTTGCGAGGCGCCTGCCCGATCGGGTAGGCGCCTCGCTACTATTCCGAATCGGAGGAGGAGGGAGTTGGCAGCAGGCCCGCGGATCGAAACCCCACCACCATCTCGGTTCATCCTGCCGATCCTCGGCCTGGTTGCCCTCGGCCTGTGTGTCGGCGGCATCCTCGTCCTGATCGACCATAACGGCGCGCAGAACCTGCTCGCCTCGATCTACGACGCGCTCGGCAACAGCTCGGGCGCCAGCGACCTGCGCAACGGAAGCGGTGATCAGACGATCGCCCGGATCCTCCTCGCCCTGATCGCCCTCGGCGTCGGCGTCGGCGGGATCTGGCTCCTGTTCCTCGGCGTTGGCGGCCTCGTGAGCCTGCTCCGGCCGGTCTGGCGCGACCGGATCCTGCCCTGGGTCTTTGTCGGCCCGGCGCTCGTCTTCCTGGCGGTGTACCTGCTCTATCCGGGGCTGGCCACGTTGGCCCGGAGCTTCTTCGACGACAAGGGCCAGCTCACCCTGGCGAACTACACGGTGATGACGACGCCCGACTTCGTCTCGACCCTCGGCAACAACCTGATCTGGCTGATCGTGGCCACGAGCGGCAGCGTGATCCTCGGCCTGGTCATCGCCGGCCTGTTCGATCGGGTCCGCCGCGAATCCCTGGCCAAGACGTTCATCTTCCTGCCGGTTGCAATCTCGCTCATTGGTGCGTCGGTGATCTGGGGCTTCATGTACGCCTGGGAACCGGCCGGCGAGACCCAGATCGGACTGCTCAACGCGATCGTCGTCGGGTTCGGCGGCCAGGCGGTCCCGTTCTTCACGACCAACCCGCTGAACGTCTTCGCCGAGATCGTGATCATGATCTGGCTCCAGACCGGCTTCGCGATGGTTGTCCTGTCGGCCGCGATCAAGGGTGTCTCGACCGACCTGCTCGAGGCCGCCCGGCTCGATGGAGCCAACGAGCGGCAGCTGTTCTTCGGGATCGTCGTGCCGATGATCCGGGGCTCGATCATCACGGTCGCCACCACGATCGCGATCGTGACCCTGAAGGTCTTCGACATCGTCTACGTCACGACCGGTGGCCGCTTCGGCGATGACGTCGTGGCCAACCGGATGTTCCACGAGATGTTCCAGTTCTTCAACGACGGCCGGGCCGCAGCCCTGGCCACCCTGTTGTTCATCGGGGTCCTGCCGATCATGTACCTGAACCTGCGCAACTTCCGCCGACAGCAGGCCCAGGGATGAGCGGCCAGGCCCGAGTCGCGCCCGTCTCCTCCTGGCGGCCGGCGCTCCTGCGCAGCCTGCCGGTCCGGCTGTCGGTCCTGGTGATCTGCTTCCTGTGGACGATCCCGACCCTGGGCCTGCTGGTGACCTCGATCCGCAACCCGGAGCTGATCAGCCAGTCCGGCTGGTGGACGTCCCTGTTCAACCCGCTCGCCGCTGGCCAGTGGACCCTGGCCAACTACCAGGAGGTCCTGACCAGCGGGGGGATGGCCCCGGCCTTTCTGAACAGCCTGATCGTGACGATCCCGTCGACGGTCATCCCGATCACGATCGCTGCGTTCGCGGCCTACGCCTTTGCCTGGATCCCGTTTCGCGGCCGGGCGATCCTGTTCACGATCGTGGTCGGCCTGCTCGTCGTGCCGATCCAGATGTCACTGATCCCCGTCCTCAAGATCTACAGCGGGGCCGGGCTGTACGGGACGTTCCTCGGGATCTGGCTGGCCCACACCGGCTTCGGCCTGCCGCTGGCGATCTTCCTGCTCTACAACTTCATCTCGCAGCTGCCCCGTGACCTGTTCGAATCGGCCGCGATCGACGGCGCCTCGCACCTCCAGACGTTCATCCGGATCGTGCTCCCGCTGTCCGTTCCGGCCTTGGGCGCCTTTGCCATCTTCCAGTTCCTGTGGGTCTGGAATGACCTGCTCGTCGCGTTGGTCTTCCTGGGTCCATCGAACGACTTGCGAGTCATGCCAACGGCCCTCTATGCCCTGCTCGGAAGCCGGGGCGGACAGTGGCAGCTCCTGACCGCCGGCGCGTTCGTGACGATGGCCCTGCCCCTGCTCGTGTTCATCGTCCTCCAGCGGGCATTCGTGAGAGGGATCCTGGCCGGCTCGGTCAAGTCCTGACCCTCGGGAGACCTCGGCGTGACCCTGGCCCGCCTGATGGTCGCCTTCAGCGGTAGCTCGCTGCCGCCGACGGCGGCTCGCTGGATCGGCCAGCAGGGCGTGGCCGGGGTGAGCCTCTTCCGGGCCTACAACGTCGTCGATCCCGCCCAGGTCCGGCGGCTGACCACGGCCATCCAGGACGCCCGGCCGGCCGGAGCACCGCCGCTCCTCGTGGCGGCCGACCAGGAGACCGGCCAGCTCGTCGGGCTGGGCGACGGCACGACCCAGTTCGCCGGGGCGATGGCCCTCGGTGCGACCGGCGATGCAGACCTGGCCGAACGAGTCGCCCGGGCGACGGCGCGCGAGCTGCGGGCCCTGGGGGTCAACGTCAACTACGCCCCGGTCTGCGACATCGCGACCAACCCGGCCAACCCGGCCCTCGGCATCCGCAGCTTCGGCGACGACCCGGAGGCGGTCGGACGGCTGGCGGCCGCGACCGTGCGAGGCCTCCAGGCGGGCGGTGTTGCGGCGACGGTCAAGCACTTTCCGGGGGCCGGCGACACGGCTGCCGATCCTCACCACGGCCTGCCCCGGGTCGCGCGGACCGAGGCGGAGCTGGCTGCCCGGGAGCTGGTCCCGTTCCGGGCGGCCCTGGCCGCGGGCGCCCGGCTGGTCATGACCGGCCACGTCTCACTGCCCGGCCCGGACGTCGACCTGCCGGCCAGCCTCTCTCCGGCGATCCTGCGCGACCTGTTGCGCCGACGGCTCAAGTTCGACGGGGTGACGGTCAGCGACGCCCTGGACATGAAAGCCCTGGCCCAGGGCTCGGCCCAGATCGTGGACGCGATCGCCGCCCTCCGGGCCGGCGAGGACGTCCTCCTCGGGGCCGTCGACGATGCGGCTTTGCTTCGGCTCGAGGAGGGGCTCGCCCAGGCGTACCGGCGAGGCCTGATCGACCCCGCCGACGATGCCGCGGCGGAGCGCCGGCTGGACGACCTGCGCCGCTGGCTGGGACACTTCGAGCAGCCCCCGCTCGAGGTCGTCGGCTGCGCCGAACACGAGAGCCTTGCGGCCGAGCTGGCGGACCGTTCGATCACGCTCGTGCGCAACGACGAGCGGCTGCTGCCGCTGCGGCTGGCCGCCGGGGCTCGGGTGGCCGTCGTCCAGTCGAGGCCGGCCGACCTGACCCCGGCCGACACGTCATCGCTCGTCGTGCCGACGCTGGCGGCGGCGCTCCGGCGCAGGCTCGCCGGGGTCGAGGAGATCCTCCTGCCGCCGACGCCGACCGAGGCCGACCTGGCCGGCCTGGGGGATCGGCTGGCCGGCTTCGACCTGCTCGTCGCCGGCACGTTCTCGGCCCATCTCCAGCCGATGCAGGCGGCGCTTGGCTCGGCCGTCCTCGCGTCCGGCAGGCCGGCGGTCACCGTTGCCCTGCGCACCCCGTGGGATCTCCTGGCCTATCCGTCCGCCCGGACCCATGTCTGCAGCTACGGCATCCAGCCACCGACGATGGAGGCGTTGGCGGCCGCGCTCGTGGGCGAGGCACCGTTCTCAGGCCGGCTGCCGGTCGAGATCAGCGGGCTGTATTCCCGCGGGCACGGCCTCCAGGCAGAGGGCTGAGCCCGACGGACCCTAGCCGCGCGCGATGAGGCGCTGGTACCAGCGAGCGCTGTCCTTGGGGGTCCGGCGCTGGGTCTCGAAGTCGACGTGGGTCAGGCCGAACCGCCGGCTGTAGCCGAGGCTCCACTCGTAGTTGTCCATGAACGACCAGACGTGATACCCGGTCAGGGGTACGCCGGCCTGGAGGGCCTCGCCGGCCGCCGCGACGTGGCGGGCCAGGTACTCGAGTCGCTGCCTGTCGCGGACCTGGCCGTCCGGATCGACGACGTCGGGGTAGGCCGCGCCGTTCTCGGTGATCACGATCTCGCGCGGGGCATAGGCCCGGTTGAGCTCGAGTAGCGTCTCGCGCAGGCCGTCGGGCGCGACGTGCCACTCCATCTGGGTCTGCTCCGAGCCCGGCCGGGGGCCGATCTCCCAGTCGAATGGGCGGTCCGACCGGGCCCTGACCGAGTCGCGCCGGTAGTAGTTCAGGCCGAGGTAATCGAGATCGCCGGCCGGTGGCTCGGCCAGATCGACGCCCTCGAGGTGACCCGCGTCGCGATGGGCCGCCAGGCCCAGCGCCGGGTAGCCCCGGCCGAACAGCGGATCGAGGAACCACGCGTCGCGGGCCGAGCTCCATTGCTCGGCGGCGGACCGATCCCGATCGGAATCCGACGCCGGCATCACCTGGTTGACGTCCATCGCCAGGCCGATCTTCGCCTGCCCAACCCGGGCCCGGATGACCTGGGCAGCGGCGGCGTGGGCGCGCAGCTCGTGATCGGCCACCCGGATCGCCGTCGGCCAGTCCCGCAGCCCCGGCGCATGGATCCCCTCGGCATGGCCGAGGAAGGCGAACACGGCCGGTTCGTTGAAGGTCATCCAGTCCGTGACCCGGTCGCCCAGGTTCGACGCGACCAACTCGGTGTAATCGGTGAACCAGCCGACGACCTCGGGGCTGGCAAAGCCGCCCCGGTCCTGGAGCGCCTGGGGCAGGTCCCAGTGGAACAGGTTGATCAGCGGCTGGACGCCGGCCTGGAGCAGGCGATCGACGAGGCGCCGGTAGAAGTCGAGGCCGGCCTGGTTGACCGAGCCCGTCCCAGTGGGCAGGACCCGCGACCAGCTGACGCTGAAGCGATAGGCCCGCACCCCCAGGTCGGCCATCAGCCGGACGTCTTCGGGGTAGCGATGGTAGTGGTCGCAGGCGACGTCGCCCGTCGTGCCGTCGGCGATCGCGCCCGGCCGGCGGGCGAACGTGTCCCAGATCGATGCTCCGCGGCCGTCCTCGGCCGCCGCTCCTTCGATCTGGTAGGCGGAGGCCGCGAAGCCCCAGGCGAAATCGGCGGGGAAAGCCTTTCCGAGCCGGGCCGGGTCGGTTTCGAAGGTGGGCGTGCTCATCGGTAGATCGTAGGCGGATCGTCGGCCCGGAGGACGACCGCCTCGAGGCCTCGCAGGTTGACCCGCCACAAGCCGGCGGCGGCAGACGGACCGGCGGAAGATGGACCGGCGGCCACCGCCGGGTCGTGGCTCGAAAGGACGATCCGCCATGGCCCGCCGGACGCGGGCAGCTCGATCTCGCCCGCTTCGAGATCGAACCGGACAGCCACCAGCACGACCTCGTCGCCTGCCCGCCGGACCCAGGCCAGGACGTCAGGATCACCCACGTCGACCAGGCTGAGATCGCCCTGCCGCAGGGCCACCGAGCTTCGCCGGAGGGCGATCAGCCGCCGGTAGTGGGCCACGACAGAGCCAGCCCCAGCCAGCCCGTCCAGCACGTTCCGCGACGCCACGTCCGGTGGCAAGGGCAGCCATGGCCGACCCGTGGTGAAGCCGCCGTTCTGGTCGCCGGACCAGGCCATCGGCGCCCGGCAGCCGTCACGGTTCCACCAGCCGGCCATCTGGCGGGCCGCCTGATCCTGGGCCTGGTCCCGGGGCACGCTGATGTCCCGGGCCCCGATCTCTTCGCCGTAGTACAGGAAGGGCGTGCCGCGCAGGGTCAGCTCGATCGTCGCGGCGGCGTTGGCCAGTGCATCGGCCACGGCATCCGCTGTCGGCCCGTCGTCGCGACCGAGCTCTGCGAGGTAGCGCGAGACATGGCGCGAGTGGTCGTGGTTGGACAGCGCGATCGTCGGCCAGCCGCCGGACCAGGCCGCCTCCCGGACAGCGATCGCCGCCTTGAACGAGGCCGCCGACCAGGCCGTCTCGAGCAGGATCCAGTCGAACACGAGGTGGTGCCCGGTCGAGTACGAGACGGCCCGCTCGATCCCGCTCGTGAACAGCTCGCCCACCGTGGCCCTCCCGGGCCGGGAATCGACGATCGCCCGGAACTCGGCCAGGAGGTCATGCATCTCGGGCTGGTCCTTGTCGAAGCGGTGCTCCTGGTGATCCCAGGGCAGCGAGCTGTCCGACGGGATCTCCGGGTTCGAGGGCAGGCCGGCCGCCTTGACGAAGGCATTGAACACGTCGAGCCGAAAGCCGTCGACGCCGCGATCGAGCCAGCCCTGGACCATCGACCACATCTCCGCCCGGAGGGCCGGACTGCGCCAGTTCACATCGGGTTGCTCGGGCAGGAAGGTGTGGAGATAGAACTGCTGCCGGCCGGGCTCCCAGGCCCAGGCCGAACCGCCGAACCAGGAGAGCCAATTGTTCGGCGGCTTGGGCTGCCCGGCGTCGTCCCAGCCGGATGGATCGCCCCACAGGTAGTAGTCAGCGAACGGCCCGCTTGACGCCTCGCGAGACTGGACGAACCAGCGATGCTGGCTGCTCGTGTGGTTCATCACGAGGTCGAGGATCACCCGCAACCCCCGCCGGTGGCAGGCCTCGATCAGTCGATCGAAATCGGCCAGCGTCCCGAACACGGGGTCGACCGTCCGGTAGTCGCTCACGTCGTAGCCACCGTCGAGCATCGGCGAGGGATAGATCGGGGAGAGCCAGATCGCGTCGACACCGAGCGAATCCGGCCCACCGGCAAGATGATCCAGGTGGTCGATGATCCCGGCGAGGTCGCCGATCCCGTCTCCGTTCGAGTCGGCGAAGCTCCTCGGATAGACCTGGTAGACGACGCCCTCGAGCCACCAGTCACGGGCGGGCGGGTCGGAGGCGGGTGCTGGCCCGGGGCTTGCCATCAGGATCCCGTTCGAACCTCGCTCGGCTTCGACTTGGTGCTCGGGCAGCCTCGGCCCGACCGCAAATCGATCGCTGCCGGCCCGTTCGATCGAGCATACTCTGGACGGAATCGCGGCAGGAGCGTCGGGCGGCGAGGGAGGCAGCAGGTTGACGAGTTCGGCAGTCGCCGGCCATTCGGAGGCGCCCCCGGGCAGCCCGCGGCTCGCCGTGGTCCTGGCCATGGCGATGTTCATCCTGGTCGTCGACACGTCGCTCATGAACGTCTCGATCTCGGCTGTCGTCCGGGACCTGGATACGACCGTCAGCGGGGTCCAGTCGGCGATCGCCCTCGAGGCCCTCGTCTCGGCCGCGTTCATCCTGATCAGCAGCAAGATCGGTGACCTGATCGGGCGCAAGAAGGCCTACATCCTGGGCCTCCTGGGCTACGGGATCGGGGCCCTGGCGATGACCATCGCCCAGGATCTCCGGGCGATCATCATCTTCTGGGCGATCCTGGGCGGGCTCGGCGCGTCACTCCTCCTGCCCGCGATGCAGTCCCTGATCCACGGCAACTTCGAGGGCGCCGCCCAGAAGAAGGCCTACGCCCTGGTGGGTGCCTCGGCCGCGATCGCCGCGGCGGTCGGGCCGCTCCTCGGCGGGTTCATCACGACCTTCCTGTCCTGGCGGGTCGGCTTCGCCCTCGAGATCGTCGTCATCGTCATCGTCCTCATCGGCATCCGGCCGCTCAAGGACGTGCCCTTCACCGGGACGCGCGGTATCGACATCGTCGGGGCGGTCCTGTCCGTGGTGGGAATGGGCGGGCTGGTGCTGGGGATCCTCGTCTGGCAGGAGGGCGGCGAGACGGTCCTCGCGTTCATCGTCGTCGGCGCAGTCGCGCTCGTGTCGCTGGCCCGCTGGCTCGTCCGACAGAAGCGCCAGGGCAAGCTGCCACTGATCGACCCGGACCTGTTCAAGTCGAAGATCTTCCGCCTCGGGATCTCCCAGCAGGGTCTTCAGCAGGTCGCCCTGGGCGGAGCGATGATCGCCCTGCCGATCTACCTCCAGATGGTCCTCGAGTACAACGCGCTCCAGGCCGGGCTGTCGCTGGCGCCGCTGTCCCTGAGCATGTTCGCTGTCGCGATCCTGGCCGGACGGCGGGGTACAAAACGCCGCGCAAGCAGCATCGTCCGGATCGGATTCGGGCTGCTGACGATCGGCATGCTGGCCCTGATCCCGCTCGTGCCCCGAGCCGATTCGGGCCTGTGGCTGGCCATCCCCCTGCTGATCGCCGGCTCCGGCCTGGGCCTGCTCGTCTCACAGCTGAACAACTACACCCTGGCCCCGATCTCCGAGGAACGGATCAGCGAGGCCGCCGGGGTCAACTCGGCCGCCGGTTCGTTCGGACTGTCGTTCGGCCTGGCCCTGGCCGGCGGGGTGATGATGGCCACGCTCGCCTTTTCCTTCACGAACATGAGCGCAGCGAGCCTCGTCCTCGATCCGGCCGAGCAGCAGCAGGTCGCCACCGCCCTGGACCAGGACGCTCAGATCATGAGCAACACCCAGCTGGCCGAGCAGCTGGCCGGTCAGCCGCCCGACGTCCAGGCCGAGATCATCCGGATCAACACGGACGCCCGGCATATCGCTTTGCAGGTGGCCCTGCTCGTGCCGCTCCTGGCCGGCCTGCTCGGGCTGATCAACTCGTTCCGGATGATGCGCATCCCCGAGGTCGCCCCGACCGCCGCGATCGAGGGCCTCGTCCTGGGCTGACGAGTCCCCGTGGGTCAGCTGCCGCGGCGATCCTGTGCCCGTCGTGTTCGCCGGTTGAACAGTCGACCGCCGACGACCAGCGCGGCGAGGCCGATCGCAACCGTGGCCAGGAGACCCGAGTCACTGCGCGGGCCGGCCGGCGGAGCGTCCGTGGCCGTGGCCGGCGGAGTCGCCGGCTGATGCGTCGGGCTCACGCCGCCGCTCGGACTGGCGCTCGGCCCGGGGCTCGTCGGCAGGCCGATCTGGAAGCTGATCGCGTCGAGGAAGTTGCCAAACGACGGGTCGCCCCCGGCGGAGCTCACGGCTCGGAACGCGAAACGGGTGCAGACCTGGCCGGCCGGCACGACGTATGTGTCGCTGTGGCTGCCCCAGGCAGCGGTCCCGTCGGTGAGGTCGGGCGAGAAGTAGTTCCAGCCGGTGTCGCTGGTGACATCGGCGGTTGTCGAATCCCCGATGAGGACCTTCATCGTGTCGTCGCCCGAGCGGCCACGATGGGCGAGGGTCCAGGTCATCGTCGCTCCGGGCGTCGTGACCAGGTCCTGGTAGAGCGTGCCCGGCGTGTTCGCATTCAACTCGGCGAATTGATTGCCCTCGTCCGACGGTACGCCGTTGAACCCGGTGCTCCAGATCTCGACCTGGTTCTGGGCGTCGGTCGTCTTCCAGGGCGGCACGAGCGACGAGTCGAGCAGCGAGAACGAGTCAGGGGCGATGACCGGCGTCTCGAAGCCGCCGTTCATCAACGTCGTCGAACCGGCCCCGCACGAGGCCGCGGCAACGGGTTGGGCCAGGAGCGGCGTCAGCCCACCGAGGCCGGACGCCGTGAACATGGCGATGAGCAGGAGGGTACGTCCCCGCATCGGTCTCCTCCGTTTCCCCGGGCACTGGGTGGAAGGCCCGAACCTGGACGACACGCTATCAACCCTGGTGCCCCGGCGCAACATGAATCTTCGAATTCGCGTCGGGGCACCAGGTCACTTCAGCTTGAAGTCCGCCTGGTAGGACGTTCCATCGGCCAGGCCGATCGTCAGGACGTAGCAGCCCGCCGCGCCGGGCGTCTTCCAGGTGTAGACGTACTGGTTCGCCTTGCTGTCGTAGGCCAGGCTGGTCGAGGCGTTCGTGCCCGCCGGCAGGGCGCTCGTGGTCGACCCGAAGGTCGTACACGAGACGCTCTGGGAGCTTCTCGAGCTGATCGCCGGCAGGGCGCTGATGAACGCCCCGCCAGCGTCACGCAGCTGGAACTTGACCGGGTAGGCCTTGCTCACGCTGCCGGCGTTGACCGTGGGTGGCCCGACCACGGGGGCCTGGAAGCCCGAGAAGGTGATCGGCGCCACGTACGTCCGGACGACCGGCAGGCCCGGGTTGCCGGCCACGTCGAACGCCCCGAGACAGGTCGCCACGGTCACCGGGATCCCGGCGACGCGGGCCGTCGCGAGGTTCAGGCTGGCGGCGACCTTCACGCCCGACAGGGCGTCGGTCGTGGTGCAGACCGGGTGGAGGGGGTAGCCGGTCAGGGTGACGACGGGCAAGGTCCAGTCGATCCGGACCGTGGCCGTAACCGACGCGGTGTTGCCGACGAGGTCGGTCACGCTCCGGGTGACTTGGGTGATGCCCTGGGAGGTGACGAATACCGGGGCCGGGCAGGCGCCAGAGGCGAGGCCGCTCCCGCCGTCGCTGCAGGTGAAGGACACCTTGGCCAGGGGCAGGATGAGCCAGCCGGCGGAGTTCGGGCTGGGCGTGATGGTGGCGGTGATCGTCGGCGGCGTGCGGTCGAGCTTGACCACGACGCTCTTCGTGGCGCTGTTGCCGGCCATGTCGAGGACGGTGCCGACGACGTTGGTCGAACCTTCGGCCGCAACCGTCTGATCCGCGGGGCAGGCCGTGCTGGCAAGCCCGGACAGGGCGTCGGAGCAGGAGAAGTGCACCGTCTCGGATGCCGCGCTGCTCCAGCCTGAGGCGTTCGGGGCCGGGCTGACGACCGCCGTGATCGTGGGCGCGGTCCGATCGAGTTGGACGGTAGCGCTGATCGTGGCCAGGTTGCCGGCCTGGTCGGTCGCGCTGCCGTTGACCGACGCGATTCCCTCGCTCGAGATCGTGACCGGTGGCGAACACGCGGCGATCCCGGAGCCGGCGTCGGTGCAGCTAAACGTCACCGTCGCGGACGCCCCCTTGTTCCAGCCGTTCCCGTTCGGGACCGGGGCGACCGAGGCGCTGATCGTGGGTGCCGTCCGATCCAGCTGGATTGAGACGCTGGTCGACGCGGTGTTGCCGGCCACGTCGGTCACGCTCCCGCTGACCGGGGTCGTGCCTTCGGTGCTGACGGTCACCGGTGCCGGGCAGGTCGTGGCCAGGCCGCTCCCGGCGTCAGAGCAGGTGAAGGTGACGGTCTCCGAGGCAGCCGAGCTCCAGCCCGAGGCATTCGGCGGGGGACTGACCGTGGCGCTGATCGAAGGCGCCGTTGCGTCCAGCTGGACCACGGCCGTGGCCGAGGCGATGTTGCCAACTCGATCCGAGACCGATTGGGTGACCGTCGTCGAACCTTGGGCAGTGATGGCCTGGGGTGCCGGGCAGCCTCCGGGCGCGATCCCGGATCCGCTGTCCGAGCAGGCGAACGTGACCGTTGCCGAGGTCGCGTTGATCCAGCCGGCCGCGTTCGGGGCTGGGCTGACGGTTGCGGTAATCGTCGGCGGCGTTGTGTCGGTGCTCGCCGCGAAGTTGGCCGCCTTGTTCGAGGCCGTGCTGACGTTGCCGGCGGCGTCGACGGCCTGGATGAAGTATTCGATCCCGTCGCTCGCGCCGAACGTATGGCTGGCCGTGCCGGTCCCGGACCAGGACCCATTCCCCTGGTTGGTCAGGTCGACGAACTTCCAGGTTCCGTCGAAGTCGTGGAAGCCGGCCAGGACCCGGGCGACCGGGCCCTCCGCATCGCTGGCCGCGACCGTGAACGTGACCGAGCTGCCCCCGGCCGCAGCCGAGGTGGTCGTGATCGTGGGCGGGTTGAAGTCGGTCGACGAGGTCGAGCCGTACAGCACGCTGACCCCGACGCTGTCGAACAAGCGCTGGCGGCCCGTCCCGTCCGAGGTCGAGCCGAGGAACTGGCCCGGCACGACGACGAGGCCCTGGGCCCGGCCGTACGGGGCGGTTGAGCTGGTGATCGTGGCGATGCTGGCCGGCCACGCGGCGTTCGCGGACGTGACCTCCGGCGACGAGGCCGACAGATCGATCGTGGGCGTGTTCAGGACCGGGTTGACGTTCGACACGTCGGTCGAGCTCAGGGCGGTGATCAGGGCGCCGTGGGCGGTCAGCCCGGGCGCGACGATCGACTCGCTCGTCGCCGGCTGGATCGGCTCGAACTGGGTGACCTGGGGGTCGAGGGTCGTGCTGCCCGGGCCGTTCACGACCCAGAACGATGCCTCTACCGGTCACGTCCTTGCGGGTGAAGGTCGAGGCCACGGTCAGCGACGTCGACTGGAGCCCGACATCACCGGATCCGGTCCGATCGTGCCCGGGGGCGCCGGTGCGGTGGGCGGCGGAGGCGGCGTGCTGCCGGTCGGAGCCGCTCCGACGTACCAGAACGGCAGGCCGTAGAAGGCAACCTGCTGGAGCACCTTGAGGTCGTACACGCCGACCGCGCCGAGGCTGCCGTAATAGGCCTGCTTGGCGTAGACCAGGGCCTGGCCGGCGGTCAGCGAGCCGTCGAGCTCCTTGGCGTAGAGGCCCATCAGGCGCTCGGAGTAGGCCACCGAGGTCGTGTCGCCGATGCCGTAGCCGGTGTTCGCGACATAGATCGAAACGCCCGCTTCGGAAAGGGCCTGGGCCCAGTCGAGCTTCAGGGCGTTGTCCGCGGTGGTCGTGCCAGGGACGTACGCATCCGGAACGGACAGGCCGGCATGGCAGCCCATCGTGAACAGGAGATGGCCCGTCAGCTGGCCGGCCGCACTATTGACGAGGGCGGAGTCGACCTCGAGCTGGCTCGACGTCCCGGCGTTGACCGCCGACGGCTCGAGCGCAGTGTGGTCGTAGTGGGCGTTGATCGAGTCGATCTCCGGCGAGGAGCCGCCGGTCGGGAAGAGATGAGTCAGGAGATCGGCCTGGTTCCAGCCGGGAGTCGCGCCTGGCTGGTCGATCAGCGATGTCGTCGATCGTCCGCCCGCCGTCCCCGGACGCCAGGCGATCAGCGACCGCCTGGGCGCCGTCGGCCAGGAAGTCGTAGCCCGCGACGAGGCCGGTCTTCGTGTCAAGCGTGCCTTTGTTCGTCACGTAAGAGGCGAGCTGGCTCTCGATGTCCGCGGGCGCCTCGACCAGCCGGCCGACCGCCATCTGGGGCACGAACAGGTTGTTGCCGTCGCCGGTCGGGGTCGGGCTGGGATCGCCATAGACATCGTCCGTCAGGGTCTCCGAGGCGGCCTCGGCGGCCGAGATCGGGTTCGTGACATCGAACGTCGAGGCGTACTCGGATTCGTTGCTGACCCGGGTCAGGTCGGGGGTGCGGCCCATTGGGATGATGTCATCGCCGCCCAGGATCGTGACGTACGAGATCCCCGGGGCGCCCGTCCGAATCGAGTGGATGACGCCGGTGATCTGGGCGGTCACAGCGTTCGCGAGGGCGACGCTGCACGGGTTGGCATCCCAGGCCTGGTAAGCGCTTGAGACGCCGGGATATGCCTCGACCGGGATCACCGCCGGGACCACCCCCAGCTGCGGATTCCCGTTCAGATAGGTGACCAGGGCGGTCAGCTTCGCCTCGATGCTGTCCTCGGCCGCCTGGCCGTAGGTCGCGACGATCCGGCCCGGGTCGGTCAGGAACAAGGCGTTCACGTTGGAGCCGATCGTCGGGATCGCGCCCGCGGCGCCGTATGTCGTGAACGAGCGGGCCGGGCAGGTCGCCTCGGCCGGCGGGGCGGTCACCCGCGCCCGCAGGAGATACGGGCTGTTCGAGGTCGCCCCGTTGTAGCCGGTCACGGCGACGACGTAGTCGCCGCTGACCGGGGCGATCGCCCCGACGCTCTCGGGGTCAGTTCCGCGGTGCTGCGAGATCGAGATCGGGGTCATCGGCGGGACCGGCATTGGAGAACCGGTCAGGGTGGACACGTACCCCTGGTCGAGCCGGAGGTCACCGAGGGCCTGGGTCGCGATCGAATGGGCCGCCTGGCCGACTCCGAGGCCCGGGTCCTCGACGAGCAGCCCGGGCAACTTGCTCGTCGACGGCGGGAACAGGGTGGGCGACGTCGTGATCCCGGACGGTCCGTAGAGGACGAGGTCGGCGTCCAGCGGCAGGTTGGTCAGGTCGGCGCTGATCCGGCTGCCGGCACGGACGTTCGGCAGGGTGTACCAGTCGAGGTCACCGGGGTAGCTGATGTAGCCCGCGACCATCGCGTCAATGTAGGTCGAACCCAGGCCGGCGCATGTCGACGAGCTCGCCGAGCAGCCGTCGGGATCCACGGGAAACAGGATCCGATCATCTCGCCCCGAGTCATAGATCGTGGGATCTTCGATCGGCGAATTCGGCTCGGCGGCATCCTGGACTGCGGGCGAGGAGACATCCTGGGACCCGATCAAGGTCCCGCCCAGGGTTCGCATGTCGAAGTGGACCGTATTCGCGCCGAGGGTCAGGCTGTTCTCGTAAGTGAACTCGAACGAAGTGAGATCACCAGACGGGATGGACGGAAACTCGAACGCGACGAGCTGCTGACCGTCGGGTTGAATCGACACCTGCGGACTGCCGACGATGTACCCGGTCTGGCCGAGGACCGACAGGAACTGGGCGCCCGCCGGCAGGATTGCGTCGATCATCACGGGATCAGTGGGCGCATTGCCTGGGTTCGCCGTGGCAAGGAGCCGCCCGGAGAAGCAGGTCGGCAGATTCGTGACGAAGCCGGACCCGATCGCGGTCCCGCTCGTGCCGCAGTGGCTGCCATACCCGGCCAGGAAGCCGCTCGAGGGCCGGATCATTGAGCGCCCGGGCGTGTTCAAGCCGAGGCTGGAAATCGGGAAGTTCTCGAACGGGAACTGGTCGGGCGGCACAAGCCCGAGGAGGACGTCACCGAGCGAGACGGAGTCGTCGAGATACTGGGCGAGCTGACCAAGGGTGATATCCGCCCCGGTGTTGTCGGTCCAGATCCCGAGCTCGCCCAAGGTGATCTCGTGGCCCGTGTTGTCGGTGTACGTGCCGATATCACCCAGCAGGTACGTGGCGAAGGTAGCCGGATCGGACAGGTAATCGGAGAGGTCGCCCAGGACGAGCGCATCCACCCCGGTCGCCTCATCCAGGCGGAGGTCGCCGAGCAGGACCGTCGGGGCCGGGGATCCGATGAGGGCGTTCTCGAGCCCGGCCACAGTCAGAGGCGGGGCTCCCGGGCCGGCCAGGTCGAGGCGCAGATCACCCAACGTCGGCGAGAGCGTCGATCCCGCCAGGAGCTGGCCGAGGGTCACGCCGCCGAAGGCACTCGCGCCGATGTCGGCCAGAGTCGCCGTGCCGAGGATCTCGTGGTTCCCCTCCGCCTGGCCAAGGGTCTCGCCGGCCGGGCAGGCCGTGGCGCAGGCGGCGTCGATGTTCGACGGGTTGGCCGTCGCGCTGAGCAGGATCGGGTCGAGCGGTCCGCCGGCGATCGTGAGCTGGCTGAGCAGGGTCGTCCCGATCTGGGCCGTTCCCCAGGCAATCGCGCTGAGCGGCATGGCACCCAGGCCCGACAGCCCGAGGTCGATGTTGTGAAGCGGGATGTTATGGAGCGGCGCATCCGCGAAGGCGATGTTGTGGAGCGGGATCGCGCCGACGGGCGAGGTGGCCAGATTGATGTTGTGAAGGGGGATGTTGTGCAGCGGCGAGGTGGCCCAGTTGATGTTGTGAAGGGGGATGTTGTGCAGCGGCGAGGTGGCCAGATTGATGTTGTGGAGGGGGATGTTGTGGAGCGGCGAATTGACCATATCGATGTTGTGAAGCGGCAGGTTCTTGAGCGACGAGACCTCGAGGACGATGTTGTGGAGGGGGATGTTGTGCAACGGTGAGTTCGTCAGATCGATGTTGTGGAGGGGGATGTTGTGGAGCGGCAGGTCCTGGAGTGAAGCGCCCTGGATGCTCACCTGGAGGAGGGACTTGCCGGACAGGCTGGCCGCGCTCGGACAGCTGCCTGCCTGGGCCTGGTTGAGGGCGTAGCACCAGCGGTCGGCCGCGGACGTATCCGTGCCCGGCTCGCCCGGCTGGAGCGGAATCTGGATCGTCGTGATGTCGGTACCGCCGAAGGTGAACGCGTCGAGCGGCAGGTTGGCCAGGACGCTGCCCGACCAGTCCACGTCGCCCATCGTGATCGAGCCCAGTCCAGCCGGAGGCGTTGTGAGCTGGGTGAGTTGGGTCCAGGTCACGTTCTGGAGTGGGACCCCGGCGAGCGCCGGCGTGCTGCTGAGCAGGTCCTGCCAGTTCTTCGGCGAGGTGGATCGGCTGAACGGGATCGTCGCAAGCGGGATCTGGACCGGGAGGTTCTCGAGGTGGAGGGAGACGACGGGCGTGTCGGCCAGGTTCGATCCGGTCAGGTCCGACTGGAGGATCGCAGCGCCCTGGATCGCCCCGGTCCCGGCCGTGGCCGTGACCGAGGCCGGGTCGGGATTGGCCGGCTGCTCGCCGACGACGGCCGGCACGGCCAAGTTGACGACACCTGCCGGGGCAGCCGCATTCGACGAACCGCCATTCAGGGCGCCGTCCCACGTCGGGTATACCGGGCTGTCCGCGCGGGCGACCTGGCTGGGCACAACCGCAGCCAAGCCCGAGCCGGCCGGGAGGGCCGCCAGGAGCCCGGAGACGACCAGGACGAGGGCGCGCGGGAGCAGGCGACGGGACGCCACGATGATCGACCCTCCAACCGCGGCGCCTGGGCGGCCGCGCTGACGACTTGTGCGGCTGATCCTCGGCGGGCGTTCCCACTCCCACGCACGTCTCGACCGGCCTCGCCGTGGCCGGTCCACGAACGGTACGGTCCCGACGGCCGCCTTGTCCAGCGGTGATCCGGTGCACCGCTGTCAGGTTTGCGACACTGGATCAGTGACCGACCAGATACCGGTGCCTGGACGCACCAAGGGACGCCAAGTCGACGCATCGGCCGAGCTCCGGATGCGCCCGTACGTGCCGCGGGTCGCGGCGGACTGGCTGGCCGCCGACGACCCGGCGATCCATCGGCAGGTCGACGGGACGCTCCTGTTCGCGGACATCGCCGGTTTCACCCGGTTGTCCGAGCGGCTGGCCAGTCGGGGCCGGGCCGGCGCCGAAGAGGTAGCCGGGCTGATCGGGTCCGTCCTGACCGCGCTCGTGGGGGAGCTCGAATCTCGCGGCGGCGATGTCCTGATCTTCGCCGGGGACGCCCTGGTCGTGTTGTTCGACGGCCCGGCCAGTGCGCCCCGGGCCGTCCAGGCCGCGGCATCGATCCGGCAGTGGTTCGCGGCGCGCGGCTCCATCACGACCTCCGCCGGGCCAGTGACCCTGCGGGTGTCGATCGGCCTGGCCAGCGGCCCGATCGATCTGGTCCTGGCCGGCGATCGAGCCCGTGGCCTGTTCGTGGCCGGCCCGACGACGAGCGCGATGGTCCGGCTCGAGCGGGCTGCCGAGGCCGGCCAGATCCTGCTCGACGAGTCGACGGCCGATCAGATCGATTCAACCTGGCTGGGCGAGGTCCAGCCAGCCGGCCGGCTGCTGCGCCGCATCCGGCCCCGGCCCGCCGAGGCGGCGGCGACCCTGGTCACGGCTCCGGGGGTCGAGCTGGCGGCGTTGCTGCCCGCGCCGTTGCGACCATTCCTCGGTACCGCCGACGGCGGCCTCGAGGGCGAGAACCGGATCGCCACCGTCGCCTTCATCCTGGCCGGCGGCCTCGATGCCCGGCTGGCCGGAGAACCGGAGGCAGTCGTGGCCGATCTCGATCGGCTCTACCGGACCGCGGCGAACGCGGCCGATCGCCACCGCGTCACCCTGCTCGGGACCGACGCGACCCTGGACGGCGTGACCCTCTTCCTGGCCGCCGGGGCTCCGATCGCCACCGACCAGGACGAGGAGCGGATGCTCCGGGTCCTGCGCGAGATCCTCGACTCGCCCGAGGCAGCGGCCCTCGGACTGCGGGCCGGGGTGAGCCGCGGACCGGTCTTTGCCGGTGACCTCGGGGCGCTGACTCGACGGACCTACACGGCCATGGGGGACACGACAAACCTGGCTGCCCGGATCGCGGCCCGAGCGGCGCCCGGCCAGCTCCTGGCCACGGCCGACGTGCTGTCGCGATCGGCGGTCGAGTTCGAGAACGAGGCGCTGCCCGCGTTCACCCCGAAGGGCAAGCGCGACCCGGTCGTGCCGTATCGGGTCGGCCGTTTGGTCGGTCGCCATGCCCGGACTCCTGCCCGCCTTCCGCTGGCCGGACGCGAGGCGGAGCTCGCGCTGCTCACCGGCGCGTTGGGCGAGGCGGCCCGCGGCAACGGTCGGGTGGTCTCGATCGTGGGCGATCCGGGTGCCGGCAAGTCCCGCCTCGTCCAGGAGCTGCTGGGCGACGAACGGATCGCCGGGCGCCTGATTGCCCGGTTCACGCCGGCGGACGAGGCCACGCCGTACGGCGGTGTGCAGGCCGGCCTGCGCGACCTCGCCGGGATCGCCGAGGATGCCGAGGCTGCTGCAGCCGGCCGGGCGCTCGGCACCTGGGTCGGCGGACTGGCCTCCGGGCTGCTCCGCTGGCTGCCCCTGATCGGGATTCCATTCGGGGCCGTCGTTCCCGAGACCGGCGAGGTGGCCGGCCTGGCACCGGCCTTCCGGCGGCGCCAGCTCCAGGCAGCGATCGTCGAAGTCCTCGGGCACGCCCTGCAAACGCCGGCCGTGCTCGTCCTGGAGGACCTCCATTGGGCCGACGAAGCGTCATTCGCCATGCTCGAGGCGTTGGCCGAAGCGGCCCCGGCCAAGCCCTGGCTGGTGATCGGGCTTCAACGCCCCGGATCTCGCGCCTTTGGCGGCGCGACCGCGACCCAGGTCGACCTGCCGGCGCTCAATCGGGACGCCGTGGTCCAGCTGGCCCTCGCAGCGTCGGGTAACGCCGCGCTGTCCGACGCGGACCTCGCCTCGATCACCGAGCGGGCGGCCGGCAATCCGCTGTTCGCCCGCGAGCTGGCGACCGCGGCGGCCGAGCAGGGCGGCATGGAGAACCTGCCCGACCGCCTGGAAACCCTCCTGGCCAGCCGGATCGACCGTCTCGGCGGGAAAGGCCGGGCTCTGCTCCGGAGGGCTGCTGTCCTGGGACGGACCGTCGATCTGGAGCTTCTTGGTGAAGTGCTCGAAGACGACGACGTGGCCCATGACCTCGCCGCCTGGAGCGAGCTCGACGACTTCGTCGCCCGAGTTGACTCGACCCGGGTCCGGTTCCGGCACGACCTGATCCGGGTGGCCGCTTACGAGGGCCTCTCGAATGCCAGCCGGCGAACGCTCCATGCCCGGCTGGCGACGGCGATCGAACGCCGGGCGGGTTCGGACACGGACGTGGTCGCGAGCGCCCTGGCGGTCCACTTCGAGCGGGGCGGCTTGCCTGACCCGGCGTTCCGGTATGCCCGCCGGGCCGGGGACATCGCCCGTGACCGGTACGCCAATGTCGACGCGGCGGCCCTCTACGGGCGGGCGCTGGCCTGCGCGACGCTCAGCCGCGGGATCGCCCCCGCCGATGTTGCCTCGGTGGCCGAGGCACGCGGCGACGTGGCCGAGCTGGCCGGGCGCTACGACGAGTCGCTCGACGGCTACGCCCGAGCGCGCGGCCTGCGACGGCTCATTGCCGGGAACCCTGCCACGCAAGGCGACGGCGCGCCCGAGGCGGCCTTCGTCCAGGCGCAGCTGGCGCGCAAGACCGGGGTCGTGTGCGAGCGGGCCGGGCACTACGGCCGGGCCCTGGCCTGGTACTCCCGAGGTCAGCGTCGGCTGGAGGGCGCCCACGGGGATCGGGTCGAGTCGCTCCGGGTCCGGCTGATGCTCGACCGGGCCGGGATCCGCTTTCGCCAGGGTCGCTGGGCCGACTGCGTCCGGGTCTGCCTGCCGGCCGCCGCCACCGCCGAGCGATCCGGCGACCGGGCCCTCCTCGCCCATGCCTACTACCTGCTCAATGCCGCCTACGGCGTCCTGGGCAATGCCGACGCGGCGGCCCGCTACCGCGATCTGCCCCTGCCGATCTACGAGGAGCTGGGCGACCTCGTCGGCCAGGGCAACGTCCTGAACAACCTCGGAATCGAGGCCTACTTCGAGGGCCGCTGGGACGAGGCCCTGGCCCTGTACGGCCGGAGCAAGGAAGCGAAGACCCGGGCCGGCGACGTGGCCAACGCCGCGGTCCAGTCGAACAACGAGGCCGAGATCCTTTCGGATCAGGGCCACTACGAAGCGGCAGAGGCCCTCCTCGGCGATGCCCTGCGGATCTGGCGAGCGGCGGGTTACGAGATCGGGATCGCCCTGGCCACGAGCAACCTCGGGCGGGTTGCCGCCCGGGCCGGTCGCCACGATGGGGGCCTCGGGCTCCTGAACGAGGCGGTCGACCGGTTCGGGCGGATCGGGGCCGCCGGGTACGTTGACGAGACCCGGACCCGGGTCGCCGAGGCCCTGGCCCTGGCCGGCCGGCCGGCCGAAGCCGAAGTGGTCGCCCGGGAGACGCTCGATCGAGTGCGCACGTCGGAGGCGGGCCTGCAGGAGGCCCAGCTCGAGCGGACGCTCGGCTGGTGTGTCCTCGAGCTCGGCGACTCAGAGGCGGCCCGGGCCCACCTCGACGTGAGCCTGGGCGTGGCCCGAGGGCTCAGTGCGAGCTTCGAGGTCGCCACGACCCTCCGATCCCGCCAGGCCCTGTTCGACCCGGGCGATCCGCTCGGCGCTACCGAGGCCGCCGAGGCGGAAACGATCCTCTCTGGCCTGGGCGTGATCGCCGTGCCCTTGCCCCGCTCCGCGGAGGGCCTCGGGCCGCTCTCCTCGTGAGTCGTCGGTTGACTGCGCCGGCCGGCGCAGTCCCGGCTAGCTTTCGGCGACCCCCGCTCGAAGTTCGGCGCCCCAGCGCCGCGCCCGGTCAAGCTCGCCGTCGCGCAATGGGCCGTAGCGCCCGGTCACGATGAACCGGCCGGGGCGAGCCCCGGTCCGGTAGCCGGCCCGCTCGAGGCTCTGCTGGATCGACCCGGTCGCCCCTCCCGGGGACCAGCGCATCCGGGTCTCGAACGCGGCGGCCTGACCATGGCCTCGAGGCAGCGCCTGGAGCCAGGATCGGAGCGACGGATGTCCCACATCGGGCGGTGCCGGCGCCCTCTCGGCAGCGTTCGCCACCGCGTGCTCAGCCCCTTCGGTCGGCAGCCGGAAGCCCATCACGGGTGCTCCGGCCACGAGCAGGTCAACCCCCGAGATGGCGACCATGTCGGCCTCATCGGTGGCCAGGACCGGCGTGTCCGGCCCAATCCCCTCGGCGACCGCCCGGGCGATCGCGGCGGTGCTACCCCAGTGCGATTCGTAGACGACGAGTGCCTTCATCGTCATCACGCGGCTTCGTGCTCACGGTGGCTATGGACGGTCGTCGACAGCCAGTTCGCCAGCAACGTTGCCATCACGGACAGAAGGATTGAAACCAGGACCAAGCCGAACATGCGTCCCATCGCCGGACCTCCAGATACATTCTTTCAATCAAACGGTGGACCTCGCAGCCCTGCTCGCCAAGGGACGTTCCGCCCGACCTGTGCGGGCCGATTGGCAGAAAACAGGCGCGCCGCCCTCGACCTTTGGGCGACTCGGGCGGCGCTGAGCCGCGCTCGGTGGGCGACCACTTCGGAGGCCACTGGACCGCACCATCGGCAGGACCTTCGTACCAGCCTGGGGCAGGACTGTGCCGGCGGGCACCGGCGCAACGGTGCACCGGCAGGCCGCCGACCAGTACTTCGGTCCTGGCCCATCAGTCCTGGGTCGGTCCTATGGTGATCCGGCCTGCATCACGAGCAGGTGTCGCGAGAGCCCCCCGAGGACATCGAAGATGCTCGAGCTCCTGGATTTCTACGGGATCCTCCAGGTCGACCCGCGGGCCGAACCGGAGGTGGTCCGGGCCGCCTACCGGAGCCTGGCCCGCAAATACCATCCGGATGTCGATGGGGGCTCGGCCGAGCGGATGGTCGCGATCAACCAGGCCTGGTCGGTCCTCGGGGACGAACGTTCCCGGGCGGTCTACGACCGCGGCCGCGGCGTCCTCGGCCAGCCCGCTCCGCCGCCTCCGGTCAAGACGCCGGAGCCGGACTGGTCGCAGAGCGCGGGGCGGCCACCCGGCCCGCCTTCCGGCACGGTTCTCGACTTCGGCCGGTACGCCGGCTGGTCGTTCGGCCAGATCGCCCGGCACGATCCGGACTTCCTCGAGTGGCTTGCCCGTGCGCCGATCGGACGATCATTCCGGGCCGAGATCGAGACGATCCTGGCAGCCCGGACCCGGGCGAACGCGAGCACGACGGCTACCGCCGCCCCGACCCACAAGGGTCGCCGGTTCGGCCACCGCTGAACGTCTCAGCCGGGCCGGAATTGCCGGCCGCTACTGAACTGCAACCTGTCCTGCCCGTTCTCCTCGTCGGAGTTTGAGAGGATGGACGAACCTTCGTCCGCCCCCCTTCCAGGCATCGACAGGAGACCCATGACCGCCCGTCAGAAGGCCATCGCCGAGATCGCCAACCACCGGATCGCCTCCACCCAGGACTACCTCGAAAACGCGGGCGAGGCGATCTACGGCCAGTACGTCTTTCACGAGGAAGCCCAGCGCGAGTACCTGGCCAAGCCGGTCTTCAAGAAGCTGCGCCGGACGATCGAGGGCCACGAGCCGTTCGATCCGGCGATCATGGACGCGGTTGCCCAGGGCGTGAAGGAATGGGCCACGGCTCACGGCGCGACCCACTACACCCACTGGTTCGTGCCGATGACCGGTTCGACGGCCGAGAAGCACGACTCGTTCCTGAGCCCGACCGGCGACGGCCGGACCCTGGCCGAGTTCTCGGGCAAGACCCTCGTCCAGGGTGAGCCGGATGCGAGCTCGTTCCCGTCGGGCGGCATCCGGGCGACCTTCGAGGCGCGCGGCTACACCGCCTGGGACGTCACCAGCCCGATCTTCCTGCAGGTCGAGCCGAACGGGGTGACCCTCACGATCCCGACGGCGTTCGTGTCCTACACCGGCGAGGCCCTCGACCACAAGATCCCCCTCCTGCGCTCGCAGGAGGCGCTCGGCCGGCAGGCCCTCCGGGTCCTGCGCTGGTTCGGCAACACGACCGCCGAGCGGGTCTTCACGAACATCGGTCCCGAGCAGGAATACTTCCTCGTCGACCGGCGCCTGGCCGAACAGCGGCCGGACCTGATCCTGACCGGCCGGACCCTGTTCGGTGCCCCGTCGCCCAAGGGCCAGGAGCTGGAAGACCAGTACTTCGGCTCGATCCGCGAGCGGATCCTGGCATTCATGATGGATCTCGACCGGGAGCTCTGGCGGCTCGGCATTCCGGCCAAGACCCGCCACAACGAGGTCGCCCCGGGCCAGTTCGAGATGGCCCCGGTGTTCGAGCCGACCTCGGTCGGCTCCGACCACAACATGGTCGTGATGAGCATGATGCGGCGGCTAGCCCCTCGCCACGAGCTGATGTTCCTGATCCACGAGAAGCCGTTTGCCGGGATCAACGGCTCGGGCAAGCACAACAACTGGTCGATGGCCACCGACGAGGGCGAGAACCTGCTCGATCCGGGCAACGACCCGCACGCCAACGCCCAGTTCCTGGCCTTCCTCGTCGCCGTGATGCGGGCGGTCAACGTCCATGCCGACCTGCTTCGGGCGAGCATCGCCGACGCCGGCCAGGACCATCGCCTCGGGGCGAACGAGGCACCCCCGGCGATCATGTCGATCTTCCTTGGCTCGCAGCTGGCCGACGTGATCGAGCAGCTCGGCACTGGCGCCATGTCCGGCTCGAAGAAGGGCGGCTCGGCCGACCTTGGGGTCACCTCGCTGCCGGTCCTGCCCAAGGACGCCACGGACCGCAACAGGACCTCGCCGTTTGCCTTCACCGGCAACAAGTTCGAGTTCCGGGCGGTCGGCTCGTCGGCCCCGATCTACTGGCCCCAGACCGTCCTGAACACGGCCGTGGCCGACTCCCTCGACCAGCTTGCCAATGCGCTCGAGAAGCTCGATCCAGGCGACTTTGCCGGGCTGACCCGGATCCTGTCGGCGATCGTCAAGTCCAATCGGCAGGTCCTGTTCGAGGGCAACGGCTACTCCGAGGAGTGGCACGCGGAGGCGGCCCGGCGCGGGCTGCCCAACAACCGGACCACGGTCGACGCCCTGCCGGCCCTGACCAGCAAGCGCGCCAAGAAGCTGTTCGCCGACTTCGGGGTCCTGTCCGAGCGCGAGCTGGCGGCCCGGGTCGAGATCAACTGGGAGCGCTACGTCAAGGTCCAGAACATCGAGGCGAACTGCGCGATCGACATGGCCTCGACGATGATCCTCCCGGCGACCGCCCGGTACCTCGGGCAGCTGGTCGGGGCGTCCTCGTCGCGTGGGATCAACGCGGTCTGCGAGCAGGTCTCGGCCTTGGCCGACCAGCTGGTGGACGCGATCGCTGCCCTTCGCGAAGCCCAGCACGAGGCCCACGAGGCCGGTGGGATCGAGGCCGAGGCACGAGTCTTCTGCGACCAGGTCATCCCGGCCCAGGGTGCCCTGCGCGAGGTGGCCGACGAGCTCGAGACGCTGGTCGATGACGAGCTCTGGCCCCTGCCCAAGTACCGCGAGCTCCTCTTCCAGTACTGAGGTTTGCGACCGTCCGGCGGGCGGCGCCGGCGGCCGGGCCCCTTCGCGGGTCCGTGGCCGCCGGGAGCGGCCGCGGGGAGCGGGCGAACGGGTCCCTTCGCGGGTAGCTCGGCGGCGCCCTCGGCCGCAAGCTCCGGGGGAGTGGCCCGAGGTCGGGTCGGTACCCAATGGACTCATCCGGGTCTGGGATCCTGGCGCTTATTAGCCCCCGTAGTACTGCGCCGAGATTCAGCCAGGTTTCGGCCGGTCGGCTGGGGTTAGTCGCCGGGCGTCGGCTCGACTCGTGCTTGAGCGAGCGTGGATCCGGGCCGGCCCTGGTCGAATCACCCGGTTCGGTCCGCCGAGGGTCCGCGCAACACTACGGGGGCTGATATTCGATGGAAACCAGCGGCCGTGAATCGGCCCGACGGGCACAGGGCGGGCCGGCACAGGGCGGACCGGCATCGCGGCGAATTGGCATCGCGAGCGAACCAGCAGCGCGGCGGACCGGCATCGCGAGCGAACCAGCATCGCGGCGCGATGTTTAATGGCGGTCAGCCCAAGCCGTTCCCGGAGAGCCAGCGTGCCGGTCACGATCACCGCCGCCATCGCCTCGGACGTCCGATTTCCGACCTCGAACGAGCTGGATGGATCGGACGCGATGAACGTCGCCCCCGACTACTCGGCGGCCTACGTCGTGCTTCAGACCGACCACCCGGCCGGTCTCGAAGGCCACGGCCTGGCATTCACCAGCGGCCGCGGCAACGAGCTGTGCGTCGCCGCGATCGAGGCGCTCGCGCCGATCGTCGTCGGGCGCAGCCTCGAGTCGCTGACGGCCGACCTCGGAGCGTTCTGGAACGAGATCGTCGGAGACAGCCAGCTGCGCTGGGTCGGCCCGGAGAAGGGGGTTATCCACCTCGCGACGGCGGCGATCGTCAACGCCGTATGGGACCTGTATGCCAAGACCGAAGGCAAGCCGCTCTGGAAGCTCCTGGCCGAGATGACCCCGGCCGAGCTCGTCGCCTGCATCCCGTTCCGCTACATCAGCGATGCCCTGAGCCCGGCCGAGGCGCTCGAGCTGCTCGAGCGAAACGAGCCCGGAAAGGCCGCCCGCGAGGCCGAGATGCTGGCCGACGGCTATCCCGCGTACACGACCTCGACCGGCTGGCTGGGCTATCCCGACGACAAGGTCCGACGGCTGTGCCGCGAAGGGGTCGCCGCCGGCTGGAACCATTTCAAGCTGAAGGTCGGGCGCAACCTCGACGAGGACATTCGCCGGCTGGCGATCGTGCGCGAGGAGATCGGGCCGGACCGGATCCTGATGATCGACGCCAACCAGGTCTGGGACGTCGACACGGCGATCCGCTGGGTCGAGCGGCTCGCCCCGTTTCGGCCGTGGTGGATCGAGGAGCCGACGAGCCCGGACGACATCCTTGGCCACGCCCGGATCGCCCGGGCGCTCGAGCCCTACGGGATCGGCGTGGCGACCGGCGAGCACGGCCAGAACCGGGTGATCTTCAAGCAGCTCCTGCAGGCCCGGGCGATCTCGTTCTGCCAGGTCGATGCCTGCCGGCTAGGTGGCGTCAACGAGGTCCTCGCGGTGCTCCTGATGGCCGCCAAGTTCGGGGTGCCGGTCTGTCCCCACGCCGGCGGCGTCGGCTTGTGCGAGTACGTCCAGCACCTGTCGATCTTCGATTACATCGCCGTCAGCGGCTCCCTGGAGAATCGGGTCGTCGAGTATGTCGACCACCTGCACGAGCACTTCGTCGACCCGGTCGTCGTGCGCGACGGGCGCTACCGGGCGCCCCGGGCGCCGGGCTACTCGATCGAGATGAAGCGGGAGTCCATTGCGGCGTTCAGCTACCCCGGGGGTTCCGCATGGAGCGGCCCGACTGGGGCTGGACGAGCCCGAGGTCCGGCGTAGGTGGAGGCGACCGACCGGGTTGTCCTCGGCCGGACCGGCCTGTCGATCACCCGGCTCGCGGGGACACAACGACGATCGACCGGCTTCGCCCGAGGTGATCGAACGCGCCCGCCGGGTGGCCGAGACCTGCGATCGTCATGGGGTCGCCCTGCCCGGTCCCGATCCACTCATCCAGGCCCCGGAACTGGCGTTTATTAGCCCCCATAGTGCTGCGCCGAAACTCAGCCGGGTTTCGGCCGGTCGACTGGGGTCGGCGACCGGGAATCTGCTCGACTCGTGCTTGAGCGAGCGTGGATCCGGGCCGGCCCTGGTCGAATCACCCGGTTCGGTCTGCCGAGGGTCCGCGCAACACTACGGGGGCTGATATTCGATAGAAACCAGCGGTCGCGAAGGGAGCCGCCCCTCACCCGCGGCGATCGAGCGGCCCGCCGCCGACGAGGACGCACTCGCCGGCCTGCTGCCGGCCCAGGCGCCCGTCCCCGGATAGCTCCGACCCGAAGGTCAGCCGTCCGGGTCGAGCTCGAGGCGATAGTAGCGGCCGGCCCTGGCCACGTGACCTCGGCCCAGCCAGTAGATGAGATTGCCCGGGAACGGGTGCTGGCCGGTTGCCCGGATCGCCCGATCCCGGTCCGGGCCAAACGGCAGGAGGCGCGCCTCGAATCGGACCGGTGGCTGGCCCGGCCAGCCGATGAGCAGGGCGCCCTCGGCCGAGTCGAGGTTCCGGGTCCACTGCGCCTCCCCGTTCGGATGGCCGATGAACCACTGCCCGTCCGCCACGAGCAGCCCGATCAGGATCCGGCGCGGCCGTCCGCTCCGCCGGCCGTCGATCGTGACCTCGACGACGTTGCCGAGGCTGTAGGCCAGCCAGGCCTGGCGAAGGAACGGGTCGATCAGGCGCAGGATGCGGTACAGGCCGCGGAAGCCCAGCCCCCAGCCGGTGGATCGCCCGCTCGAGCTCGTCTCGATCACGGCCTGGGTACGCGCCACCCGGCCAACCAGATCGCTCGGGCAGGACGGAGGTCCTGTGGACAGGCTCGCCCGGGGAGCGAACTCTTGGGTCAATGCACACCGGATCGATCGCTCCAGGGCCGCGACCGGGCGTCTTCGCCCGCCCAGCGTCCGGCAGTAGCCGCTACCTGGCCCTGCTGGCCGTGGTCGTCGTCGCCCAGCTCCTGGACCTGCTGACGTTCGTCCCGGCCGTGGCCCGGGTCGGGATCGGCGCGGAGAGCAATCCCCTGGCCCAGGTCCTGTATCTGTCCGCGGGCCCGCTCGGCCCGGCCCTGCTCAAGGCCGGCGCGATCGTGGTCATGCTCCTGGCCCTGCACCGGGTGCTTCGGCGCTTCCCGCGCTATGCCCTCGGCTCGGCCGCCCTGCTCGTGGCGATCGGCCTGGCCGGGGCCGCCTCGAACCTCGTCGGGCTGATCCGCTGACGCAGAAAGCCGGCTCGACCGAGCCGGCTTTCGAACGATGGTCGAGCTCGCCCCGCGGCGAGCTGGCGGTCGATTGGACCGCCGGGATTAGACCGAGTTGCCCACGTCGCTGAGGATCGTACTGACCTGGCCGCCGAGGAACAGCAGGGCGATGATCGCCACGATGGCGATGAGGGCGAGGATCAGGGCATATTCGGCAAGTCCCTGGCCATCCTCGTTTAGCGAGAGCCGCTCGAACAGGCTCGCAAGCATCGGGCACGTCCTTCTGGTTACCTGCCGCCCCCGATCGGACACCGATCGATGAGCCGCCGGCAGGCTCGGCCAGAAGTACTACCACAGGCTCGCTGAAACTCCTATCGATTCGGTGTCCGGCCGCACCGCATTGCGAGCGGCCAGCACGGCTGCGTCAGCCGGGCCCGATCGCTACCCTTGTCGAGCGGCCACCGTCGCGACCTGATTCCCGAAAGGCAGGCAGTCGTGCCCGAACGCCGGAGCTCGCAGTGGTACGCCGGGAGCGGCCGGAACGCCTACATCCACCGGGCCTGGATGCGGCGGGGCCTGCCGGCGGATGCCTTCGGGCGGCCCCAGATCGCGATCGCCAACACCGCCTCCGACCTGACCCCCTGCAATGCCCACCTCAACGAGGTGGCCGAAAGCGTCAAGCACGGGATCTACGAGGCGGGCGGGATCCCGCTCAACCTGCCGGTCGTATCCCTGGGCGAGACCCAGGTCCGGCCGACCGCGATGCTCTGGCGGAACATGGCGGCGATGGCCACCGAGGAGATGCTCCGGGCGAATCCGATCGACGGGGTCGTTCTCCTGGGCGGCTGCGACAAGACGATCCCGGCGCTCCTCATGGCCGCCGCCTCGGTCGACCTGCCGGCAGTCGTCGTCCCGGGCGGGCCGATGCTGAGCGGGACGTTCCGGGGGACCGCCCTGGGCTGCGGGACGGACGTCTGGCGGCTGTCCGAGGAGGTCCGGGCCGGGAACCTCTCGGAGGCCGACTTCGTTCAATCCGAGTCGTCGATGATCCGGAGCCGGGGCCACTGCAACACGATGGGGACCGCCTCGACGATGGCAATCATGGCCGAGGCGCTGGGCACAACGATCCCCGGCCTGGCCGGCACGCCGGCAGCGGACAGCCGGCTGCTCGAGGCGGCCCAGGCCACCGGGCGGCTGGCAGTCGAGATCGTCGAGGCCGACCGCCGGCCGAGCCGGCTCATCACCCGGGGCTCGTTCCTGAACGCGATCGTCGCCCTGGCCGCGGTCGGCGGCTCGACGAACGCCGTCGTCCACCTCCTGGCGATTGCCGGCCGGCTGGGGATCGAGCTCGACCTGGCCGATTTCGACCGAACGGGCGCCGGCGTGCCGCTCCTGGTCGACCTCCAGCCGGCCGGCCGCTTCCTGATGGACGACCTGTACCGGGCCGGCGGCGTCCTGGCCGTCCTGCGCGAGGTGCGCGACCTGCTCGACCCGACCGCCCTGACCGTGACCGGCCGGCCCCTGGTCGAATCCCTTGAGGCTGCCCGGATCTGGGATCCGGAGGTGATTCGCGAGCGGGCGACGCCGCTCCAGGTCGAGGCGGGGATTGCCGTCCTGTACGGCAACCTGGCCCCGACCGGTGCGGTGATCAAGCCGGCAGCCGCCTCGCCGGAGCTGCTCTGGCATCGGGGCCGGGCGCTCGTGTTCGACTCGATCGAGGACGTCCATGCCCGCCTCGACGACCCGGATCTCGACGTGGACGCCGATTCGGTCCTCGTCCTCCGCGGCTGCGGGCCGCGGGGCTATCCGGGCATGCCCGAGGTCGCCAACCTGCCCCTCCCGGCAAAGCTCCTCCGGCAGGGTGTCCGGGACATGGTCCGGATCTGTGACGGCCGGATGAGCGGCACGGCCTACGGCACGGTCGTCCTCCACGTGACCCCCGAGGCGGCCGTCGGCGGCCCGCTCGGGCTGATCCGGACGGGCGACCTGATCACCCTTGACGTGCCGGGCCGCCGCCTCGAGGTCGAGCTGAGCGACGCCGAGCTGCGCGAGCGGGAGCCAGCCGCCGCCGCCGTGGCCTCGTTCGCAGCGCCCGACCGCGGCTGGCAGCGCCTGTATGTCGAGACCGTTCGCCAGGCCGACACCGGGGCCGATCTCGACTTCCTGGTGGGCTCGTCCGGCCACCAGGTCAGTCGCGACTCGCACTGACCGTCGAGTCGTGACCAGCGGGCGGGCCTGAATGCGTGCGTTCGTCCTGACCGGGCCGGGTCGATCGGGGATCGAGGAGGTCGCTCCGCCGCGGGCAGCTGCCGGCGAGGTGGTCGTGGACGTGGCCCGGGTCGGCCTGTGCGGCACCGACGTCGAGTTCTACACGGGCGAGATGGCCTACCTCGCCCAGGGCCACGCGGCCTATCCGATCCGGCTCGGCCATGAATGGTCCGGCCGGGTCTCGGAGGTCGGCCTGGAGGTCGACCCGGCCTGGCTCGGCAGGCGGGTGACCGCCGACACGATGATCGGCTGCGGAACCTGCCCGAGCTGCCTGGCCGGCCGGCACCGGGTCTGCCCCGACCGGTTCGAGATCGGCATTCGGGGCGGCTATGCCGGAGCCCTGGCCGAGCAGCCTGGCCGTGCCGGCCGGCGGCCTGGTGGCGCTGCCCGACACGGTCGACGACGTGGCCGGCGCGCTCGTCGAGCCGGGCGGCAATGCCCTCCGGGCGGTCGAGGCCGCCGGCCTGGCCGCGGGCGACCCGGTCCTCGTTCTTGGGGCCGGCACGATCGGGATCCTGGCCGCCCAGCTTGCCCGCGCCCGGGGGGCCGAGGTCCAACTGGTCGGCCGGTCCGCCCGTTCGATCGCGTTCGCCAGGCAGCTCGACTTCGCCGTCGCCGCCTCGCCGGCCGCAATCCCCAGCCGGCCATGGGCGAGCGTGATCGATGCCTCGACCGACAACGGCATGCCGGCCCTCGGGCTCGAGTTGGTCGCGCCCGGCGGCCGGCTCGTCCTGATCGGCCTAGCCCGAACCGCCAGCGAGATCGACACTCGTCAGCTCGTCCTCAAGGACGTCACGGCGGTCGGGATCCTGAGCGCATCGGGCGGGCTGGCCGGCGCGGTCGAGCAGTTCCGGACTGGCGCCGTCGATCCCCGGCCGCTCGTGGCGGCCACGGTCGGGCTGGACCAGGTCGGCGAGGTGCTGGCGGGTGGGCGGCCCGAAGGGTCCGGTCCGGGCCCGAAGATCCAGGTCGACCCGCGGGCCTGAACGACGGGCGCTCAGAGACGCTCCATTCAGAGAAGGGACCTGGCGATGAATGACTTCGACGGGCTGGTCGCCGTGGTGACCGGCGGAGCGAGCGGGATCGGGGCCGCGACGGTCGACCTGCTCCTTGCCCGCGGTGCCCGGGTTGCCTCCCTCGACCGAGTCCTGCCGGAGCCCGCGGCCGGGCCGAACCGACTCGACCTCGCCTGCGACGTGACCGAGGACGCGACCGTCCGGGCCGCGATCGAGCAGGTGCTGGCCGAGTTCGGGGCGATCGACATCCTGGTCAACAACGCCGGGATCGGGGCGGTCGGCGACATCGCGGCGAACGACGATGCCGAGTGGCACCGGGTGTTCGACGTGAACGTCGTCGGGATCGCCCGGATGACCCGGGCCGCCCTGCCTGCCCTCCGCCGCTCGGCCCATGCCTCGATCGTCAACACCTGCTCGGTCGTGGCCACGGTCGGGGTTCCTCAACGGGTGGTCTACGGCGCGAGCAAGGGGGCGGTCGCGGCGCTTACCCTGGCGATGGCTGCCGATCACGTCCGGGAGGGGATCCGGGTAAACGCAGTGAACCCGGGCACGGCCGACACGCCCTGGATCGGGCGGCTGCTCGACCAGGCGGTCGATCGTGACGCGGCCACCGCTGCCCTGCGGGCCCGCCAGCCGATGGGCCGGCTCGTCTCGGCCGGCGAGGTGGCCAACGCGATCGCCTACCTGGCCAGCCCGCTCTCGAGCTCGACGACCGGCACGCTCCTGGCCGTGGACGGCGGGATGGACGGGCTCAGGGTCGGCTGAGCTGGCTCGACCGGAGGGGCGTGGTCGCCGGCGGCGGTCCGGGTCCGATCTCAGCGCGGGTGAGCCTGCAGGTAGGCGACGATGGCCGGGACGAGGTTGTCCAGCCGGGGGCTGCCCCAGCCGGTCGCGAAGTCCCAGCCTGGCCCGGCCGGGTAATGCAGGTTCGCGCCGATGGTGACATCGTGGAACATCGAGCCATCGCCCTGGTGGGCCGTGGCGATCGAATAGAGCACGGGGTCCAGGAAGCCCAGCCCGGTGATCCCGTCCGTCGCGGCGAGCTGGGCGGCCAGGACCATCGAGCCGGCCCAGAACGGGGTGGCTGCGCTCGTTCCGCCGACCTCTTCGGCCTGGCCGCCGGAGACCACGAACAAGCCACTCGCCGGATCGGCCGGCCCGGCCACGTCCGGGACCTGGCGCTTGCCGTTCGAGGCCGAGCTCACGACACCCGGGCCGGCCTGCCAGGACGGCCGCGGGAAGACCGTGCTGGTCCCGCCACCCGAGCCCGATTGGCCGAGCGGGTCCTGCCAGGCGGCCTCACCCAGGAAGCTGCCGTCCTGGTGGAGCGACAGGTAGGTCCCGCCGACGGCGATCACGTGCGGGCTGACCGCCGGATAGTCGGTTGCCAGCCGGAAGTCCCGCTGACTCCCGTCGCCCGAGTTCAGGCAATCGTAGGCGCCCGAGTCGCCGCTCGAGACGAAGATGCTCAGGCCGGCCAGCTCGGCACTGGCCAGCGCGACGTCATCGGGATCTCCGACCGCGGGCTGAGCCAGCGGCTCGCACAGGCCCCAGCTGACCGACACGATCTGGGCCTTGTGGTCCTCGACGATCCGGTCGACGATGTCGCTCCAGTCGGCGCTCTGGGGCGCCTCGTAGTCGTAGATCTGAGCCTTCGGCGCAATCGCCCGGATCGTCTCGAGGTCGAGCGAAACCTCGGTCTGCGAGTCGCCCGGCTTCTTCGCGGCACCCGGCAGCCGGATCGCCTGGACGGCCGGGCCGCTGATCCCGGTGACCTTGTCGAAGGCGGCGATGTCCTTCGGGTCGAACGTGTCGAACGAGACGACCGCAATCGCCTGGCCGGACCCGTCGAGGCCCTGGGCGCGCAACGGAGCGAGCCCGTAGGCCTTCACGAGATCGGCCGGCCGAAGCCCGTCGGCCGGCCCGAAACGGGGCTTCGGATGGGTGACCGCGGACGTGTCCAGCCCGCTGACCGCAGTGACGTACGGGCGCAGGGTGGGCGGCACGACCGCCGGCGCCAGGGCCAGGTGGCTGCCGCTGGCGCCGTCGGCGAGGTTGACCAGGTCGACGCCCAGGGCCTCGTGCAGCTGACCCGCCGTCCCGCGCAGGCCGATCGCGCTCCGGTTGGCCGGCTCGGTCCGGACCGTGAACCCGCGGGCCTCGAACCAGTCGACGACCGTGGCGATCGCGGCCATGGGCAGCCCGAACCGGGCTCCGAACTCGGCCGGCGAGATGAACTGGCGGTACTCGGGGCTGGTCGGGTCGGCCACGGCGGCGGCCAGGCCGGCGACCCGGCTGTAGCCCGGCATCAGCAGGTCGGCCTGGAAGTCGATCACCTCGCCCGGATCGGCCGGTCGTTGTCGGACGTCGCCCGCCGCTCCGCCCGAAGCGGCACCGGCTGATCCGGACCCGGCCGCGGCCGAGCGGCCCGAGGCCAGGGCAGCCGACCCGGCCAGGCTCGCTCCGCCGAGCGGGAGCAGGCCGACGAGCAGGCCGAGCAGGACCACGCTGCGCCGAGCCAGGCGGGGGGATCGTCCCGCCACCCGGCCTACGGTGCTGCCGGCCATCGGAAGTCCTCCAGGATCACGTCGGCCAGCTGGCGCGAGAGCATGTGCCAGGTCAGGACCGGCGGACCCTGGTCGGCGGTCTCGTCCGGGTTCAGGGTTCGGACCGTCAGGGCGACCGTGATCCGGCCGTTGGTGGCCGCCACGATCGAGTAGCGGACCGGCGCGATCGGCGTCCCGTCGGTGTCGTCGAGCGTCCCGGCGTAGACCCCGGACGTGCCGGGGACGTTGCCGATCTCCGGGCCGTTGATCCGGTAGTACGGGTCCGAATCTGCCGCCAGGTCGGGGACCGACTTGGCCAGCGACGCGACCCGGGCCTTGAGCAGCTGGTCGGGCGTCGCGGAGCTGGCCGGGACGACCTCGACGATCACCCAGTCATCCCGCTCCGAGCCATTCGAATCCGAGGGCGAGACCAGCTGGAGCAGGTCGGTGTCGCTCTCCTGGACGACCCATTCAGCGCTGTTGTAGTGGACCGCTCCGCCCAGGTCCGAGCTCGACCAGGCCGGCCCATCGAGGAGCTCGGCGGTTGATGACTGGCCGCCCTGTCCGGCGGCCGGCGGAGCCGGGGCCACGACCGGCGGGGCCGGGGGCACGCTGCAGGGTGCCGACGTGACCGGGCATTCGGCCGGCGGGGTGGACGGAGCCAGGGCACCGACGATCAGCACGGCCACGACGATCACGACCAGCATGATCAGGCCGAGCCGGATGAAGGCACTGCTCGAGTGCGATTCCTGGGCCGACCAGTTCGCGGGTGAGCCGGGCGCCCAGCCCCCCGCGGTCACGGAGCCACCGCGGCTGGATCGGACTCGCTGGCCGCCGCGGAGGCAGTCCTGGGCAGGGCCTGGAGCGAGATCCCGCACCAGCCGCAGAACGTGTGCCCGGGGGTCATCCGGCCGCAGTTCGGGCAGCGCAGCGGCGGCCCGATCTCGGCCTCGTTCGCCTCTTCCATCAGGCCGACATGGATCGTCGCCCGGAGCCAGACCAGGCCGAACGCCGCGCCGATCGTGGCGATCACCAGTCCGCCCGCGACATCGAGGATCGCCCGGGCCCAGGTCGTGAGGCCGATCAGTCCCAGCCCGGCCAGGACGGCCAGGGCGGGCCGGCCGAGCCGGCCGAGCGCGTTGCGGTCCCGGACCGGGGATCGATAGCGCAGCCAGAACGCGCCGCAGACAGCGCCCGTGACGGCTGCCAGCAGGAGCGGTTCGATCACGCCGAGGGTCAGCAGGCGGACGAGCCAGGGCAGGGGATCGCCTCCCGGCCGCAGGCCGGCCGTGACCAGGCTGCCGGCTCGGACGAGGCCTGACGTTGCGGCGTAGGCGGCCCCGGCAATCGCCCCGAACGTCGCCCCGTCGAGGACGTCGTTGAAGGCGCGATGCCGGATCAGGGCGAGCGGTCCGAGAGCGGCCAGGCCGGCGCCGAGCAGGGCCAGCCCGACCGTGGCCAGGACGCTGAGCGTCGGGTCGGCCCCACTGTCGGCCGAACCCGAGCCGCTGACGGCCCGATCGATGACCCCGATGGCGGCCCCGGCCACGATCCCCCAGGCCAGGGTGGCAGCAATCCCGGCCAGGGGTGCCCGCTCATACAGGTCCACGTCGATGAAATACAGGGCGAACAGGATCGGCACAAACAGGGCGGACACGACGAGGGCGACCGGGTAGAAGCCGGTGACGACCAGGCCGGCCACGACCAGGAGGCCCAGCCAGAAGGCATGCCGGAACGAGTCGTAGCCGGCCGGCCGGAGGTGCGGGAAGAGGGTCGAGAAGAGGCTCAGGGCGCGGGCGCTCTCGCCCGGGTGCGCGGCATATTCATGCCGGGCGTCGATCCGGTCGAAGCCCCGACCGCAGCGGACGCAGAACGGCAGTGCCGGCACGGCCTGGCCGCAGTGGGGGCAGGTTCTCCGGCCCTCGGCATCGAAGGAGGGCCGGCCGGCCGGCCCTGGATGGCTCGGTGCCATCGGATCGCCCTCGAGCGGCCTGTCCTGGGCTGGCATTCGATCATCCTAGCCTGCCCACCCGGCGTCGCCGCCCTGATCATCAAGGCGTGACGTCCCGGAACCGGGTGACCTTCGGCCCTCGGAGCCAAGCCCGCCCCGAGGCATTCTCGTGCGCAACGGAACAGGTCCCGACCCGGGCAGTCCAGGATCGACCCTTCCGCCAAGGATGAGAGGTCGTGCTCAAGATGTTGGCTCGCAATCGAGCTCTGGCAGTCCCGCTCGGGATCATCGCCACCGTGATCCTGTTCTACATGGTCAATCCGTGGTTCTATCCCGCGCCCGACTCGACTGCCCGGACGATTTCCACCGTGGCCTTCTGGGTCCTGATGATCGCCGTCCTCGTGCTCCTGTTCGAGGATCGCAAGGCGCCCGAGGCGGAGACGATCGAGATCGAGGGGCCGGCCTTCACCCGCTACCTGTTCAGCAACACCCGGGCCGGCCTGCTCTGGCTGCCGATCCGGCTGTTCCTCGGGTTCGAGTGGGCGGTTGCCGGCTGGGACAAGATCACCGGGACGGGCTGGACCGATGGCGGCGCGGCGCTCCTCGGCTATTGGAAGAGTGCCGTCGCGATCCCGACCACGGGCCACGCGGCGATCACCTTTGAGTGGTATCGCACGTTCCTGCAGTTCCTGATCGACCACGGCGCCCAGTCCTGGTTCGGCTGGCTGGTGGCCTACGGCGAGCTGGCCGTGGGGATCGGGCTCCTGCTCGGGATCCTGACCGGGGTCGCCGCGTTCTTCGGGGCAACGATGAACATGTCCTACCTGCTGGCCGGCTCAACCTCGGTCAACCCGGTGATGTTCGCCTTCACGATCGGCCTGATCCTGGCCTGGAAGGTCGCCGGCTGGTACGGCCTCGACCGCTACCTGCTGCCCCTCCTGGGCGTGCCCTGGCACGCGGCCAAGGTTCCCACCGCAGCTCCCACGGCGACCCCGCAGACGACCTGAGCGACGTCGCGCTCCCGCTCGACGTGCCCGGCGACGCCGCCGGGCACGTCGATTCCTGGACCTGAGCGTCGATCGGCCGGACTCGGTCCGGGATCAGGGGTTCGGGAACGGCAGGCGGGTGGGCAGCCCGCTCGGGAAGATCGTGCTGATGTCCTTGGGCAGGAGCGGCCCGAGAACCGCCAGGACGAAGGGGACGGTCGTCGCGCGCAGGATCTTGACCGTCTCGGACGCGTTGACCGCCTCGGTGAACGACTTGAGGAAGCCCGAGTGGAACTCGGGTCCGAGGGTCGAGCTCGTCCCGAAGTACGTGTCGAGGATGACGATCCCGACCGACAGGATCAGGACCGCCTCGACCCCGCCGAGGATCGCTCCGAGGAGCTTGTCGGTCCCCTCAGCGACCATGCCGTGGACCTTGACATCACCCATCACCACGTGGCGCGCGATGTGGAGCGCGGCGAGGATCGCCGGGAAGGCGATCGCCTGGCCGACCAGGTTGGCGTAGTCCGGCGGGATGCTCGGGAAGAAGGTGCTCGCGATCAGGCCGATCGGGACCCGGATGTAGGCGCTCGCGACAAAGGCGATGCCCAGGAAGGCGATGCCCAGCAAGCGGAGCAGGAACCCGCTCCGGAAGCCGGCGTAGATATAGCCCACGATGAAGCCAACCAGGACGACGTCCAAGTCCAACCTCCCTGCAGCGCGCTATCGCGCACTGTACGGCCCGCTACCCCGCCCGGCTAGGGGTCAAGTCGGCGCTGGTACCCCGCGAGAACGGCATCGACAATGCGTTCGGCGAAGTCGTCGGTCAGCTCACCCCCGAACATCAGCCGGAAGTAGACCGGCCCGACGAGCAGCTCGGTCGCGATCTCGGTGTCGACATCCGGGCGCAGGTCTCCCCGGGCAATCCCCCGAACGACGGCCCGCCGGATCTCGTCCCGCCGGCCCTGGACGATCGTGGCCCGGAAGGGATCTCCGATCTGGGGGTTCATCGCGATCTGCGACATGAGCGCCTCGATGACCGGACCGAAGTCGGTCTCGACCACCGCCCGCATCGCGTTGGTCGTGGCGTCCAGGAGCTCCTGCCGGGTGTTGCCCGTCTCGGCGATCCGGATGTGGGGCGCGCCGAGCTCCTCGAGGACGGCCAGGCAGAGCTCCTCCTTGGAGTCCCAGCGTCGATAGATTGCCGTCTTGGCCACCCCGGCCCGGGCCGCAACATGCTCGAGCCGGAGCCCGGCGAAGCCGTCGGCGACCAGGATCTCCCGGGCTGCGTCGAGGATCGCCCGGTCGACGCGATCGCTCCTCGGGCGGCCGCGGCGGGGGACTTGCCGGCTTCGCTCCATCCTGGTACTATACGCTACGAACCGTATCGTAATTCATTGGATCCGCTCATGATTGATACCCAGACCGTTCTCGAGATGATCGAGGCCGCCGACCACGTTGAACCCTTCTGCTCGTGCGGTGCACCGACCCAGGTCGTTGCCCGGGCTGGCCGCCTGTGGCTGGCCTGCTCGACGATCGTCGCCGATGAGTCCCAGCCGCGGAATCGCATCCTCGGGCGCCTGGCCCACGCCGGGCACACCGACCGGCTGCTGATCGAGCTGGCGGCCTGAGGGCCTCGCCCCGCTAGCCGACGATCGTCCAGCGCTGGTCGCGGGCGCTGGCGATCACGGCCTCGAGCAGGGCGATGCTGCGGGCTCCGTCGAACAGCGTCGGGTAGCTCGACTCGGCGCCCGGGGCCGGGGGCGGCTGGCCCGCGGCGATCGCCGCGTAGAACGGCCGAAGGAGGTCGCGCAAGGCGGCCGGCCAGCCTTCCGGATGGCCCGCGGGCGGCGACGGGGAACCCACCAGCTGGGACGGATCCTGCTCGCGCTCGACCACGGAGATCGAGTCGCTCCGTCCGAACCACAGCCGCTCGGCCGCTTCCTGCTCCCAGCGCAGCGTCTCAGCCGAGCCGGTCAGCTCGATCCAGAGTGAGTTCTTGTGGCCCCGGCTGATCTGGCTGACCAGGCACGACCCACGGGCGCCGTTGCCGAACCGGACCAGCAGGGTCGCGGCGTCCTCGGTGTCGACCGGCCGGCCGTTCCGCTCGGTGATGAACGTGGGCATGTCGGCGATCACCACCTCGACTCGCTCACCCGAGACGAACTCGACCAGGTCGAGCCAATGGGTCCCGATGTCACCCACGGCGCGCGACGGGCCGCTGAGAGCCTGCTCGACCCGCCAGTTCATGGCGTTCTCGTCGGCCAGCCAGTCCTGGAGGTAGGCGCCCTGGACGAGGCGCAGGGCACCCAGCTCTCCCCGGGCCACCCGGGCTCTCGCCTGGAGGACCATCGGATAGCCCCGGTAGGTCAGGGCGACCATCGCGTGGCGCCCGAGCTGGGCCGCCTGCCGGGCGAGCGCCCGAGCCGACTCGAGGTCCGTGGCAACCGGCTTCTCCAGGACGAGGTCCTTGCCGGCGTCGAGGACCGCCTGGGCGAGCGGGACGTGGCTGGAGTTCGGGGTGCAGACGTGGACGATGTCGATCCGCTCGTCCGCCAGGACCGCCCCGAGGTCGGTCGTCGCCTGCTCGATACCCAGGCCCCGCGCCCGGGCCTCGGTCCGGGCCTGGTCGGTGCCGACGAGGGCAACGACGTCGCCGTAGCCGCCCCGGCGGACCGCGTCGACGTGGAATGGGCCGATGAAGCCCAGCCCGACGACCGCCGCGCGGAGGCGCCGCGGGGGTGGCGTGTCGCTCACGGGCGGCCCACCCCGATGATCCAGGCCGGGCTGATCGGGGACATCGCGCCAAGCCTACGACATCAACCGGCGCCCTGGACCGTTCGCTACCATGGGCTCGATGACTGGCCCGAGCCGATGAGCGAGCTCGCCACCGAGCGCGCCGAGGTCGTGGAATTCGCTCGGCGAATGTCCCGTGAGGGGCTGGTCAGCGGCACCTCGGGCAACGTCAGCCGGCGCTCCGGCGAGCGGATCGCGATCACCCCCCGCAACCGGAGCTACGAGGCGATGTCCCCGGACGACGTCGCCCTGGTCGACCTCGAGGGCCGGGCGGCCGGCGGCCGCTGGCCGGCTTCGACCGAGACGCCAATGCATCTCGCGGTGTATCGCGCGTTCGAGCCCGGGGCGGTGGTCCACACCCATTCGCCCTTCGCCACGGTCATCGGGACCGTCGCCCAGGAGCTGCCGGCGATCCATTACCAGATCGTGCTCCTGGGCGGCCCGGTCCGGGTTGCGCCGTATCACGTCTTCGGCTCTGACGAGCTGGCCCGGGCGGTGGCCGAGGCGGGAACCGGTCGTTCGGGCGTGATCCTGGGCAATCACGGCGCAATCACCTGGGGGGCCAACCTGGCCGAGGCCTACCACCGCTCGGTCAAGCTCGAATGGCTGGCGGCCCTGTACTGGCGGGCCTGCCAGCTCGGCACGCCCCGGATCCTCAGCTCCGAGGAGCTGGCCGAGGTCGAGCGGCAGATCGAACGGTTCGATTACGGCCCGGTCGTGTCCTGAATTGGGCGACGCGAGCCCCGCCCGATCCCGGGCCGGCTACTTCGAGCGAGCGGACTGAATCAGCGGGCTCTGCGCGGCGAGCTGCCGGTTGAGCGCGCCCATGTCGTGGTACCACACCTCGCGGACGACCTGGTCGCGGCCATGGTTCAGGGTGTAGAACGCGCCGGCCGGCCAGCGGATCTCGGCGCCTGAGGCCGGAAAGCCCAGGAACGGGCCGAGATGGGTCCCCCCGAGCTCCAGCTCGGCCGCCACCCGGTCGCCCTGGACCACGAGGGTCCACTTGTGGGCCCGGAAGTCGGGCAGCCCGGCGTAGATCCCGGCCAGGACGTCGCGATAGGCCGCCCGTCCAGTGACCGGCCGGGGATCGCTCATGTCGACGTAGACGATGTCGAGCCCGACCAGCGCGAGGATCTGGTCGACCCGACCCCCCTCGAGTGTCTTGAAGAACCGTTCCATGAACCTGGTCGGATCAGCCATCTCGTGCCACCCCAAATCCCCCTTCGATCGCTGCTGATGTTGCCGCTCCGTCGAAGCCGCCGAACGTGCCCTGCCCGGCGATCTCGGTTGCGGCCCGGATGAAACCCGCCCAGGCGACCCGGGCCAGGGCGCCGCCGACGCTGATCCGGCGGACGCCGGCGCCGGCCAGCTCGGCCACCGTCGTGAAGCTGCTGCTGACCAGGACGTTGACCGGCTTCGGGGCGACGGCGCGGACGACCGCCGAGACCTCGGCCGGCGTCCGGATCCCCGGCGCGTACAGGCAGTCGGCGCCAGCCGCCGCATAGGCCTGCAGCCGGCGGACCGTCTCGGCCAGGTCGGGCCGGCCGACCACGAAGCCCTCCGACCGGCCGGTCAGGACGACGCCACGCCCGCTCCAGTCGATCGCCGCCCGGGCGGCCCGGATTCGATCCACCGCCAGCTCGAACGGGACGAGCGGATTCGCCTCGTCGCCGGTCGAGTCCTCGATCGACAACCCGGCAATGCCGGTGCCGATCGCCTGGCCGACGTGATCTCCGACGTCTTCCGGCTCGAGCCCGAATCCGCCCTCGAAATCGGCGTTGATCGGGATCTCGACCGCGTCCGCCACGGCCCGGAAGTGGGCCAGCGCCTGCTCCAGGCTGATCGTGTTGTCGGCCTGCCCGATCGACCAGGCAAAGCCCGAGCTGGTCGTGGCCAGGGCCTGGAAGCCGAGGCCGGCCAGGAACCGGGCGCTGCCGACGTCCCACGGGTTGGGCAGCACGAAACAGCCCGACTCGTGGAGGGTTCGGAAGGCCTTGACTCGGTCGGCTTGAACATCCATCCACAGAAGATACGCCCCGTCAGGGTCGTGGACTGACCCCTCCGGACCGCACTCAGGCCGCACCCGGTGGCACGATCAGCCGGACTCCACCACAGCCGGGGTTCTGCGGCGCGCTACCATCGCCGCCATGACCTCCCGGCGCCAGATGCCCGTCGCCCTTCGCCTCGACCACCTTGACCAGGCCGATGCCCCGGCCCGGATCGCCGACGCGATCGGCGCGGCCGGCGGCCGGCTCCGGACCTGGTCGACCGTTCGCCACACGAGCGGCGAGCCGTCGCTCGTCGAGGTCGAGCTGGAGACCGAGGGCGTCGCCGAGGAAGCGCTCCTGGCCGCCCTGTCGAACGTGCCAGTGATCCGCTCGGTCCGGGTCACCCGGGCCCTCGACCGGGTCTTCGGCAAGCGGGTGATCGTGATCGGCGGCGGCGCCCAGGTGGCCCAGGTGGCCCTGGGGGCCGTGAGCGAGGCAGATCGGCACAACCTCCGGGGCGAACGGATCAGCGTCGACACGATCCCGCTCGTGGGCGAGGACCAGATCGCCGAGGCCGTGCGAGCCGTGGCCGACCTGCCCCGGGCCCGCCTGCTCGTCCTGGCCGGCTCGCTGATGGGCGGCGAGATCTCGCGGGCGGCCGACGAGCTGCGCCAGCTGGGCATCCCGGTGATCGCCCTGAACATGGCCGGCTCGATCGGCGAGCACGTCGACCTGGTCGTGTCCGATCCGGTCCAGGCCGGAACGATGGCCGTGATGGCGATCGCCGACACGGCCTCGTTCGATCTGGCCCGCCAGCGCGGCCGCCGCTACTAGCCGCCCGCCCGCGGCCGGGCGGACGAGCCAGGTCGGCTTTGGCTGCTAGCCGGCCCGGCTCTCGAACTCCCGCATGAAGTCGACGAGCGCGTCGACGCCGGCCTCGGGAAACGCGTTGTAGATCGACGCGCGCATGCCGCCGACCGAGCGGTGGCCCTTCAGGCCGTCGAGGCCGGCCGCCGTGGACTCCTTGACGAACGGCTTCTCGAGCTCCTCGCTCGCCAGCCGGAAGGTCACGTTCATCAGGGACCGGCTGTCCGCGTGCGGCGGTCGGCCGCGAGAAGCCGGTCCGATCGATCTCGGCGTACAGCTGGGCCGCCTTGCGCTCGTTGATCGCGGCGATCGCCGTCGAGGCCGCCCTGCCCGATCAGCCACTTCGACGACGAGGCCGAGGACGTAGATGCCGAACGTCGGGCGGCGTGTTGTAGAGCGAGTCGTTCTCGGCCTGCACGGCGTAGTTCAGCATCGTCGGCAGCGACTTCGCCGAGCGAGCCAGCAGGTCCTCGCGGATGATGCACGAGGGTCGACGCCGGACGGCCCGAGGTTCTTCTGGGCGCCGGCGTAGATCAGGCCGTAGCGGGTCACGTCGATCGGGCGGCTGAACATGTCCGACGAGGTGTCGCTGACGAGCGGCGCGGCGCCGACGTCGGGCAGGCGCTGCCACTCGGTGCCCTCGATCGTGTTGTTCGACGTCATGTGGACGTAGGCCGCGCCCGGGAGTCAGCTGGCACTCCGCCTCGGTCCGGGATCCGGGCGTAGTTGTCGGCCTCGGTCGAGCCGCGACGTTGACGGTGCCGACCCGCCGGCCTCCTTGACCGCCTTCTCCGCCCAGTCGCCGGTCATCGATGTAGTCGGCCGTCCGGCCCGCGGTCAGCAGGTTCATCGGCACCATCGAGAACTGCAGGCTGGCGCCGCCCTGCAGGAACAGCACCTGGTAGTTCGTCGGGGATCGCCGGCCAGCGGGCGGATGTCGGCCTCGGCCGTGGCGAGGATCGCCTCGAACGTCTTCGAGCGGTGGCTGATCTCGAGGATCGACATGCCGACGCCGGGCAGCGCGACGAGGTCGCGCTGGACCTCCTCGAGGACGGGCAGGGGCAGGACGGCCGGGCCGGCCGAGAAGTTGAAGATGCGGCTCGTCGTCGATCACGGCGGTCTCCTCACAGGCTCACGAGCTGGACGCTCAGGATGTTGTCGTTGCCGGCCTGGATCGCTGCCGAGCAGGTCGGCCGTTGGCGCGCCGTCGAGGTTGATGCGGGCGACGGCGGCCTCGGCCCCGTCGAAGATGATGTTCTCGGTCTCCTGGACGTTGATGTCCGCCCGCGCGGAGGATGCTCGAAGACGTGGGCCAGCACGCCCGGCCGGTCGCGGTGGCGGACGACCAGCGTGTGGCTGGCCGGGGTCCGCCGGGCCAGGTTGACGACGTTCGGGACCTGGCCGGTGTCCTTGAACGAATCGCACGATCCGGACCGTCTCGGCCGCGATCGCTTCCTGGGCCTGATCGGTCGAGGCGCCGATGTGGTGGGTGCCGTAGACGCCCGGGCAGGCCGACGATCGGATCGTCGAAGTCGGCCCGGTCGGGCTCGTCGGCTCGTCTGGGAACACGTCGAGGCCGACGCGGATGCCGCGCTCGCGGACGGCCTCGGCCAGCGCGGCGTAGTCGACCACCTCGGCGCGCGCCGTGTTGATGAACGAGGCGCCCGGCTTCAGGCGGTCGAGCACCTCCGCGGCTGACGAGTCCGCTTGGTGTCGGCTCGCTCAGGGCGAGGTGGACGCTCAGGATGTCGGCCGCCTCGGCGACCTCGGCCGGCGAGGAGGCGGCCCGGACCGCGGCATCCCGGCGCGGCGGGGTCGAGGCCGTAGTCGGCCGGATCGAACCGTTCGCCGGCCTCGAACCGGCGCGACCAGACCACGAGGTCCATGCCGAAGGCCTGGGCGCGCCGGGCCACCTCCTGGCCGATGTTGCCGAAGCCGAGCAGGCCGAGCGTCGAGCCCGTACAGGCCCGCGCGCCTTCGAGTACTCCTTCTTGTTCCAGTGCCCGGCGCGCAGGTCGGCGACGTTGTCGGGGATCCGGCGGTCGAGCGAGAGGATCAGGCCGAAGGTCAGCTCGGCGACCGCGATCGCGTTCTTGCCGGGGCAGTTCGACACGTAGATGCCGCGGCGCGAGGCGGCCGCCACGTCGATCGTGTTGTAGCCGGCGCCGGCGCGGACGATCAGGCCGAGGTTGCCGGCGTCGAGCATCGCGGCGCGTCACCTGGGTCGAGCGGACGACGAGCACGTCGGCCCGGGTCTCGGCCAGGGCCGTCGCCAGTGCCTCGTCCTTGAGGTCCGGCTCGTAGATCGACCTCGCAGCCGGCCGCGGCCAGGCCGTCGAGTCCCGATCTGCTCGAACGGGTCGGCGACGAGAACCTTCATAGCACGGCTCCAATCAGATCAGGTGGCTGAGCAGGCCGTCGCGCAGCTTGGGCTCGAACCAGGTCGACTTGGGCGGCATGATCCCCCCGGCGTCGGCGATCCGCATCAGGTCCCGGACGTCGACCGGCCGGAGGGCGAAGGCGACCGCGGCCGGGCCGGCGTCGACGAGCGCTCGCCAGGGCGGCGGTGCCGCGGATCCCGCCGACGAAATCGATCCGCTTGTCGGTCCGCGGGTCGCGATCCCCAGCAGCGGTTCGAGCACCTGGGCCTGGAGCCGGGCCACGTCGAGGCGGTCGGAGGCGGACGCCTCGCCGGCGAGGGCGGCGGGGTCGTCCGGTGGGGCCGCCAGGCGGATCTCGTACCACGCGCCGGCGAGGTACATCGCGATCGTGCCCGGGTCGGGCGGACCGTCGTCCGGCGGCGCTGCGCTCAACGGCCGGACCTCGGCTCGCTGGCCCAGCGCCCCGAGGAACTCGTCGGCGTTGTGGCCGGCCAGGTCCGTCACATACCGGTGGTAGGGCAGGATCTGGATCTGGTCGTGCGGGAAGGCCACGGCCAGGAACGTGTCGGCGTCGGTTGCCGGCTTCGACCCAGCCGCTTCTCCCGACCCAGCGCGGAGCGCGTTCCGGGCGCGCATCGCGCTGGCCGCCCGGTGGTGGCCGTCGGCGATGTACAGCACCGGGACGCGGGCGAAGGCGGCGACCAGGGCGTCTCGACCCTCGTCGTCCAGGCGCCAGATCGTGTGCCGGACGCCGTCGTCGGCGACGAGAGTCGAAGAGCGGCGGGCGGCCGGTCGACTCGTCGACGATCCGGTCGATCGAGACCGCGGCGTCGATAGGTCAGGAAGACCGGGCCGGTCTGCGCCCGAAGCTCGATGATGTGCCGGGTCCGGTCGTCTTCCTTGTCCTTGCGCGTCCGCTCGTGCTTCCGGATCACGTCCTGCTCGTACTCGTCGACCGAGAAGCAGCCGGCGATCCCGGTCTGGACGTGGTTGCCCATCTGCAGCCGATAGACGTACAGGCTCGGCTTGTCCTCCACGAGGGGCGCCGCTGCCCGGAGCCGGGCGAAGTTGGCGGCGGCTCGCTCGTAGACCAGGTCGGCGTGGGGATCGACGTCGTCGGGCAGGTCGATCTCGGCCCGCGAGACGTGCAGGAAGCTGAGCGGGTTGCCGGCCGCCAGAGCCCGGGCTTCGGGCGTGCTCACGACGTCGTAGGGCACGGCGGCCACTGCGGCGGCCTGGCCAGGCTCGGGGCGGACGGCCCGGAACGGGCTGAGGGCAACCATCTCGAGAGAGTGCCACGGCCGGGGCGACGATGTCGAAGGGCTACCCTCGGGGGCGGAGCGCTCCGCTCTCGGTTTCGATCCCCGCGACGCGCAGGTTCCACAGGGCGGGATACAGGGCGACCAGGCTGATCAGGGCCACGACCGTCAGGACGCCCCCGCCGGCGAGCGTGGCCGGGGCCCCGATCAGCTGGGCAACCCCGCCCGCCAGCAGGCTGCCGAGGGGCGAGACCCCGATCGAGGTGAGCACGTAGATGCTCAGGATCCGGCCCCGCAGGCGGGCCGGCGAGAGAAGCTGGATCAGCGTGTTCGTGCTCGTGTAGTAGGCCACCTGGGCGGCCCCCAGGCCGGCCAGGGCGAGGCAGGTCAGGACGGTGTTCCGGGACAGGGCGAACGTGGTCACCGTGATCGCCATCCCGGCCAGGCCCACCGCCAGGGTCCGCCCGTTCGCGCCGACTCGATGCCGGAAGGCCACGGTCAAGGCCCCGATCAGGGCTCCCACCCCGATCGACGAGGTCAGCAGGCCCAGCCCGGCCGCCCCGATCCCGAGGTTGTCGGCGAAGATCGGGAGGAGGGCCAGGTAGGGCAGGATCAGGATCGCCGGCGCGATCGACAGGACGAGCAGGGCCAGCAGGGGAGGCGTCTGGCGGACGTAGCCGAGGCCCTCGCCGAGGTTCGCCCACAGGCCGGCCCGGGATTGCTCGATCGAGCGCTCGGTGGGCATCCGGATCGCGACCAGGGCGACGATCACCGCGACGAAGCTGAGGGCGTTCAGCCAGAAGCTGGCCGCCTCGCCGGCCAGGCCGATCAGGATTCCGGCGATCGCCGGGCCGATGATCCGGGCGAGGTTGAACTGGACGCTGTTCAGGGCGATCGCGTTCCCCAACGCGCTCCGGTCGACCAGCTCGGGCACGATCGCCTGGAAGGCCGGGCCGGCCAGGGCATTGGCGATCCCGGCCAGGATCGCCAGGAGCAGGATCTGCCAGAACAGGATCGCGTCCGCCTGGACGAGGATCGCCAGGGTCCCGGCAAAGATGGCCAGGCCGACCTGGGTCGCCAGCAGGAGCCGGCGCTGGTCGATGCTGTCGGCCAGCACGCCCGCGTACAGGGTCAGGACCAGGGCGGGCGCGCTCCCGGCGAACGAGGCGAGGCCGAGCAGCCCGGCCGAGCCGGTCAACCGGAGGACCAGCCAACCCAGCGCCGTGACCTGCATCCACGAGCCGACGTTCGAGATCAGGACGCCGGCCAGGAAGATGCGGAATGGCCGCGACGCGAGCGCGGGCAGGCGGCTGGCGGAGAGTGCCACGGGGCCCCCAGTATATTGCCGAGGCGGTGGTCAGATCGGGTTGAGGAGGCAAGGGATCGATGCGGGTTGTCGTGACCGGAGGGAGTGGCAAAGGGGGCCGCTGGGTCGTCCGCGACCTGCGTGAACAGGGCCACGACGTCCTGAACGTCGACCTCCGCCACGACGGCAGCCCGCACGGCCAGTGCCTGGTCGCCGACCTGACCGACTACGGCCAGGCCCAGGACGTCCTCGCGAACGCCGAAGCGGTCGTCCATTTCGCGGCGATCCCGGCGCCCGAGCTGCGGTCCGAGGGCGAGACCTTCCGGATCAATGCCCTGTCGACCTACAACGTCTTCGCCGCGGCGGCCAGCCACCGGCTGAAGCGGGTCGTATGGGCTTCGTCCGAGACGGTCCTCGGCCTGCCCTTTGACCGGCCACCCGACTTCGCCCCGATCGACGAGTCGATCACGCCCCGCCCGGAGTCGTCCTATTCACTGTCGAAGCTCGTGGGCGAGGCGATGGCCGGGCAATTCGCCCGGCGGACCGGGATCGGCTTCGTCGGCCTGAGGATCTCGAATATCATGGAGCCGGACGACTACGCCGCGTTCTCCTCGTTCTGGAGCGATCCGCAGCTGCGCAAGTGGAACCTGTGGGGCTACGTCGATGCCCGGGACGTGGCCCTCGCGGCCCGCCTGGCCCTGACCGCCCCGGTCGAGGGGGCCGAGGTCGCGATCATCGCCGCGGCGGACACGGTCATGACCCGGCCGAGCGCCGAGCTGATGGCCGAGGTGTTCCCGAACGTGCCGCTCCGCCGCCCGATCGAAGGCCGCCAAACGCTCCTGGCGATCGACACGGCCCGGAGGCTCCTCGGCTACGAGCCGGGCCATTGCTGGTCGGACCACGTCCAGGCCTGAGCGCCACCGCGGCCGGCGTCCAACCGGCTGCAATCGGGTCCCGACCCGCGTGCTACGGTGCCCGGGTAGCCGAACGATGCGAGCGTAGAACGGAGGGCGAGGCGATGGCCGCTCAGGGAACCGGGACGAAGGCGGATCCGTGGGTCCTGCGCACCCCGCCGGGCACGTCGGAGTACACGATGTACCGGGACGAGGCGGCCGATCCGCCCGCGATCGTGTGCCAGGTCGGAGGCACCCGGCTGGGCTACGACCTGCGGGCGATCGCGGATCTCCACGCGATGCTCAAGGCCCACGGCGACTGGATGCCGCTCGGTGCGGCTGACGAGCAGAAACCGGCGGCGGAAGGGACCGTGGAGGCCTGGGGCCGCTCCGCCGACAACCCGATCGGCGGCTGGTATGGCCTGAAGAAGGGGCTCCGAGGACGCTTCGGTATGTACATGCCGCCCCTCCTCGAGGCCCTCGGCCTGGCCGAGCTGACCCACGACCCGAAGAACAACCGGATGCGCGCCCTCTAGGTTCCCGGATCCTGCTTCCGTCGACGGCTCCGGGGGTGGCGCCCGGCGTCGGTCCGGCGATTTGCGACCGGCGGCTGACCCACGCCAGATAGCAGCCCCGGTGGTGATAGGCCGTGACCGGATGCGTCGGCGCGCTGCCGGGGCGTTCCCGCCCGCTCACCGGGTCCCATCCGCGCTCAGGCTGAGCCTTCTGCGGCCGGCCGGAGCTCGAGGAGCTCGCCGAGCAGCACTCCGGCTGCTATCCGCAACTTGGGGTCCAGCTCCCGCCCGACCGGCCACACAGCCGGCCCAGCGACGGCGCCTTGGCGACGCTGGCCCCCCGCCGGCGGATTCCGCTGACGGACGCACGAGAGTCGTCTGCAGACTGAAGCGGTTGGGAGTTCCCTCGACCAACGGCGCGCCCACGCACGAACCAGCGCGGCAATCGGCACCAATCGGCGTCGATCGGCACGAATCGGCGTCGATTTGGACCAACGACGCACCACCACGCGCTCGTCGGCGGAATCCGCCAGGAGAGCCGGCGATCGGGCCCGGGCACGGACCTCCGGGCGCTCGTCAGCGGAATCTGCCAGGAGAGCCGCAATCCGGGCCGGGCGTGCGAGGCGACGCACGGTGGTCTGCCGCTCAGGCGGTCTGTCGCTCAGGCGGTCTGTCGTTCAGGCGGTCTGTCGTTCAGGCGGTCTGTCGTTCAGGCGGTCTGTCGTTCAGGCGATCTGCCGCTCGAGTCGCAGGTTGGGCAGGACCTCCCGTCCGAAGGCCTCGATGAACTCGGACTGGTTGGGCCCGACGTTGTGCAGGTGGATCTCGTCGAAGCCCATGTCGACGTAGTGCTGGATGTGGCGGGTGTGGGCCTCGAGATCGCGGGTCATCAGGACCCGGTCCTTGAAGTGCTTGGGCGTGACCAGCTTGGCCATCGCCGCGAAGTCGTCGGGGTGGCGGATGTCCTGCTTGGCGAACTGCATTCCGCCGTTCGGCCAGTGGCGGACGGCGTTGTCGATCGCCTCTTCGTCGGTGGCTGCCCAGGAGACGTGGATCTGGAGCAGCCTGGGGGCCCGGCTGGGGTCCTTCCCGGCTTCCCGGGCGCCCTCGTCGAACTTGGCCCAGAGCATCTCGATCTTCTCGTCGGCCGCCCCGACCGTGATCAGCCCATCGGCGAACCTGCCGGTCTTCTTCGCGTTGAGCGGGCCGCTCGTCGCGACGTAGATCGGAACGGGCTTCTCTGGGCGGGTGTAGAGCTTGGCGCTCTGGAGCTTGAAGTGCTCGCCCCGATGGCGGACGACCGCCCCGCTGAAGAGCTCGTTGATCATCCCGATCGCTTCGAACATCATCGCGCTGCGAACGCCGATCTCGGGCCACTCGCCGCCCACGATGTGCTCGTTGAGCGCCTCCCCGGCGCCCAGGCCGAGCCAGAACCGGCCCGGATACATCGCCCCGAGGGTGGCCGCCGCATGGGCGATCACGGCCGGGTGATAGCGGAAACCGGGACAGGTCACGGCCGGGCCGAAGGGCAGGGTCGTGCGCTGGCCGAGAGCGCCCATGAAGGCCCAGGCGAAGGCGCTCTGGCCCTGGTCGGGTGTCCACGGGTGGAAGTGCTCGCTGACCATGAAGCCGGCCGTGAACCCGGCCGTTTCGGCCTGGGCACACCACTCGAGCAGGTCCGTCGGATGGAACTGCTCGAGCATCGCCGCGTAGCCGATCTTCGCCATCGCCGCAAGCCTAGCATCGCGGCCCCGACCGGCTGGGCGGTGTCGAGCTTAGGCCGAGGTCAGGTCGTCGGGCAGCAGGTCGAGCAGAAGGCCGTCGTGCCAGGTGCCGTCGGGGCCCCGCTCGTATCGGCGCATGACGCCAACCGGCCGGAAACCCACGGCCCGGTAGGCCCGGATTGCCCGCTCGTTGGCGGCCGACGGATCGATCGTGATCCGGTGATGGCCGCGCTCCTCGAGCAGGAATCGGGCGAGCGTTCGGACGGCGTCCCGGCCCAGCCCCTGGCCGTGGGCGGCGGTCGTCAGGAACAGGTCGATCCCCGCGCAGCGGTAGTCCGGGTCAAGCTCCTCGCTGAACTGAACGCTCCCCACGACCGTGCCGTCAACCTCGATCGCGAACGTGTTCGAGATGTCCTCGAACCAGCCCTCGATGGCCACCTCGGGCCCGCCCTGGCCCCACCAGCGGGCGACCTCGGGCTCGGCCAGGATCGAGCCGATCCGCTCGCGATCCGCCGGGACGAGCGGCCTCAGGACGACGGTCGCTCCGGTCAGGGTGGGCAGCACCGGTTCAGCCTACGCCGGGCCGCGAAGGTCCGGCCGGCCGGGCTAGGGACGCGGGCGTCGAAGACGGGCCAAGGCCGAGACGAGACCGGCTCGGTTCGGGTACCTTGAGCGGACCCCACTCACTCAGCGTGCGGTCAGACGTTGTGACCCACGCCCTGGAGGCACGCCGATTCCTGCCGCCATCTCGGCCGAGGGCCTGGTCAAGATCTATCGCACGCGCAAGAACGAGGTGCGCGCCCTGGACGGGATCGACCTCGAGGTCGAGGCCGGGACGGTCCTGGGCCTGCTCGGCCCGAACGGCGCCGGCAAGACGACCACCGTCCGGATCCTCACGACCCTCCTTCGCCCGGACGCCGGCCGAGCCAGCGTGGCCGGCTTCGACGTCGTTCACCAGGCCCAGGAGATCCGGGCCGTGATCGGCTTGTCCGGACAGTACGCCGCCGTCGACGAGAACCTAACCGGTCGGGAGAACCTGTGGATGTTCGGCCGGCTCTACCAGATGCCATCCCGGGCGGCCCGCCAGCGGGCGAACGAGCTCCTCGACCAGTTCGGCCTGGCCGAGGCCGCCGACCGGGTGGTCAAGACGTATTCCGGCGGGATGCGCCGCCGGCTGGACCTGGCCGGGTCGCTGATCAGCCACCCCCTCCTGCTCTTCCTGGACGAGCCGACGACCGGTCTCGATCCGCAGGGCCGGCTCGGGATGTGGGACGTGATCCGGGGCCTCGTCCGGGAGGGTGCGACGCTCCTCCTGACGACCCAGTACCTCGAGGAGGCCGACGAGCTGGCCGACTCGATCGCGGTCGTCGACCATGGCCGGATCATCGCCAGGGGCACGGCCGACGAGCTCAAGTCGCAGGTCGGGGGCGAGCAGATCGAGGTCGTCGTCCACGACCAGGCCGACCTGGCCCAGGCCCGCCAGCTGGTCGCCCGCTCGGGGATCGGCGCGGCCCACGTCGACGAGCACACCCGGCGGGTGTCGGTCGCGACGGATCGGGGCGCCCAGGGCCTCGTCCAGATCGTCCGCGACTTCGACGAGGCGGGAATCCGGATCAACGACATCGGGTTGCGCCGGCCGACCCTTGACGATGTCTTCCTGACCCTGACCGGCCACGCCTCGGAGACGGGCCAAGCGGAGTCGAACGGATGACCACGACCAGCCGGCCGGCCGCGCCCCGGATCAGGGGCGGCCTGCGCCAAGCCGCGAACGACGGCCTGACGATCACCTGGCGCAACCTGAAGCGGATCCCGCGGATCCCCGAGCTCGCGATCTTCGCCGTGCTCCAGTCGATCATGTTCGTGCTGCTCTTCGCGTTCGTCTTCGGGGGCGCGATCCCGCTGCCCGGCGGGGGCAACTACCGCGAGTACCTGATGCCCGGGATCTTTGCCCAGACGATCGTGTTCGGGGCCGCGACCACCGCGATCGGGATGAGCGAGGATGTCCACAAGGGGTTGATCGACCGGTTCCGCTCGCTCCCGATGGCCCGCTCGGCCGTGCTCGTCGGGCGAACCCTGTCCGATGTCGTCTACAGCTGCGGGATCCTGATCGTCCTGATGCTCTCGGGGCTGGTCGTCGGCTGGACCGTCAGGACCGGCTTCGTGCCTCTCCTCGAGGGTGTCGGCCTGCTCCTCCTGTTCGCCTTCGCGATGTCCTGGATCGGGGTCTGGCTCGGCCTGTCGGTCCCCTCGGTCGAGGTCGCCCAGCAGGCCGTCTTCATCGTCCTGTTCCCGATCACCTTCGTGTCGAATGCGTTCGTCCCGGTCGCGACCCTGCCGGCCGTGCTCCAACCGATCGCCGAATGGAATCCGGTCAGCACCTTGACGGCCTCGCTCCGTGGTCTATGGGGCAATCCGAACCCGTTCACCTCGACCGGGATCCCGGCCCAGCACCCGATCCTGGTCACCCTCGCCTGGATCGTCATCATCGTGGCTGTCTTTGCCCCGCTCGGGGTCCGACGCTACCGTTCGATGAACCGCTGAGAGCAGGCCCACGGGGCGGCCGACGGATCCGGGCCCAAGGAGGCATACTCCGTGCGGTCGTCGGCAGGCCAACCGTCGGATCGATCTTGCTGCAGTACGTGAAGGAATCTTGATCGGCCGACCATCCCGGTTAAACGGGCGTTCGACGACGATAGCTTTGAGGACCGTTCGCTCGCGCAGTCAGCCCATGGCCAGCGCCGAGCGATCAACAGCTTCTGTGAGGAGACAATGACGAGAAGGCGCCTGGCCGCTTTGCTGCTCTCGACCGGCCTGCTGCTGATCACTGGCATGGCGCCGGTCGTGGCGTCGGCCGCGACGTTCACCCTGTCCACGCCGTACCCGTCGATCACGATTCAACCCGGCAACACGGTCACGTTCGCCCTGAACATCACGGTGCCCACGCCCGAGACCGTCGGCCTCTCGATCAGCGGGACACCCAGTGGCTGGACCTCGAGCATCCGGGGCGGTGGCAACATCGTCAGCTCCGTCTACGCCGGAACGAGCTCGAGCCCCGGGGTCGACCTGTCGATCTCGATTCCCCAGGCGGCCACGGCCGGTACGTCGACGATCACCGTTGATGCCGCGGCCGGCCCGGTCGTCCGGCACCTGTCGGTCGAGGTGAGCGTCCTGGGCACGAGCGGCGGAGCGGTCACCCTGACCAGCGACTTCCCGCAGCTGACCGGGGCGGCCTCGAGCACGTTCACCTACAGCGTGACCCTGGCCAACACGGGCACCCAGAAGGAGACCTACACCCTGGTCGGCCAGGGCCCCGACGGCTGGACGGTCTCGGTCCATCCGTCGAGCAACGCCCAGGCCCTGACCGACACGGTCGAGGGTGGGGCGACGGACACCCTGAGCGTCACCGCTCAGCCTCCGTCGACCGCGACGGCCGGAGCGTATCCGCTCCAGGTCAGTGCCACGGCCGGTTCCCAGACGGCCAACACCGCCCTCGAGGCGGATGTCACCGGCTCGCCCGCCCTGTCCCTGTCCACGCCGACCCAGGTCCTGAACGCGACGGTCCAGGCCGGTTCGACCGGCACGGTTGCCCTCGTCGTCGCGAACACCGGCTCGACGGTCCTCTCCAACGTCACCCTGACGGCCTCCTCGCCGAACGGCTGGACGGCGACCTTTGCCCCAGCCACGGTGGCCACCCTCCAGCCGAACGCGACGGCAACCGTGACCGCCACGATCAAGCCGACCGGCGACGCGCTGGCCGGTGACTATGACGTCACGTTCACCGCCACGAGCGGGGCGGCGACCTCGAACATCGACATCCGGACGACGGTCCAGACATCGCCGCTGTGGGGGTTCATCGGCCTCGTCCTGATCGCCTTCGTGCTGATCGGGCTGGCCTGGGTCTTCCGCCGCTTCGGCCGCCGCTGATGGTTCGGAAGCGCGCCCGTCGCGGGCGCACGGCCGACGGCGAGCCGGAGAGCGAGGTGGCGATCCGGACGCATCGGCTGACCAAGGCCTATGGAGACCTGGTCGCGGTCGACGGGATGAACCTGTCGATCCGGACCGGTGAGATATTCGGCCTGCTCGGCCCGAACGGGGCGGGCAAGACGACCACGATCCTGATGCTCCTCGGGCTGTCGGAGCCGACCAGCGGTCGGGCCGAGGTCCTCGGCTTCGACCCGACCCGGAAGCCGCTCGAGGTGAAGCGCCGGGTCGGCTACCTGCCCGACGACGTCGGCTTCTACGCCGAGCTGTCGGGCCGCCAGAACCTGCGCTACACGGCGGCCCTGAACGGGATCGCCAAGCCCGCGGCGAACGAGCGGATTGCCCTGCTCCTCGACCAGGTCGGCCTGACCGACGCGGCCGACCGGCGGGTTGACGAGTACTCGCGGGGGATGCGCCAGCGGCTCGGGCTGGCCGATGCCCTGATCAAGGATCCATCGGTCGTCATCCTCGACGAGCCGACGGCGTCGATCGACCCGGCCGGGGTGACCGACGTGCTGGCGATCATCGAAACGCTGGCTCGTGAGCACGGCGTGACCGTCCTCCTGTCGAGCCACCTGCTCCACCAGGTCCACCAGGTCTGCGACCGGGTCGCGATCTTCAACCACGGCCGGATCCTGGCCCAGGGTCGAATGTCCGACCTGGCCGAGGCCGTCGCCGGTGATCAGCTCGAGCTCGAGGTTGGGGTCGACGGGCCGGCCGGGCCGGTCGAAGCCGCCCTCCGCGCGGTCAACGGGGTGAGCGCGGTCAGGGTCGATCCGCACGACCCGCGCCTGTGGCTCGTGAGCGGTCCGCAGTCCCTGCGCAACCACCTGGCCAGTGACCTGGCCAGCGCCGGGTTCAGCATCCGACACCTCCGTCGGGTCGGCGACGAGCTCGACGAGATCTACATGCGCTACTTCAGCCGGGATGAGGGAGACCATGGCAACGCAGCCTGAGGCGACCGCCGGCGAGGCCCTCGCGGAGCCCGTCCAGCGGAACGCGCCGGTCCGCCGGGACGAGGCCCGGCCGCCTCGGTCCGGCTGGCGGGTCGTGGCCGAGAAGGAGTTCGGCGACGGGGTCCTGAGCGTCCGGATGTTCGTCCTGCTGGCCCTGGTCGGGCTGGTCGCCGTCGGCACGGTCTATTCGACCGCGGCCTACGTCAGCAGCAACGCCGAGGGTGCGGCGACCCTGCCCAGCCTGTTCGTCCTGATCTTCGCCCACCAGGATCCGAACTCCCAGGTGCCCTCGTTCGTGGTCGCTCTGGGCTTCCTGGGGCCGCTCTTCGGGATCATCTTCGGGTTCGACGCGATCAACTCGGAACGCTCGGACCGGACCCTCTCCCGGCTGGTTGCCCAGCCGATCTACCGCGACGCGGTGATCATCGGCAAGTTCGTCGCCCGGCTGGCCGTGATCGGGGGCGTCCTGCTGGCGATCATCCTGATGGTCTCGGCGGTCTCGTTCATCCGACTCGGCGTGACCGTGGGGCCGGAAGAGATCGTCCGGGTGGCCGTCTGGTTCGTGGTGGCCTTGGCCTACTTCGGGGTCTGGCTCGGCTTTGCCATGCTCTGCTCGGTCCTCTTCCGAAGCGCGGCGGCCGCGATCATGGCCGCGATCGGGGTCTGGATCGTGATGATCATCTTCGTGTTCATGGTCGGCGCCCTGGCCAGCCTGCTCGCGCCCGTCCCCGCCAACGCGACCCTCGACCAGCAAACGGCCAACGCCCAGCTCCAGCTCGACCTGTCCGAGCTCGCCCCGTTCACCCTGTACACCGAGGCGTCGGCCTACATCCTGGACCCGACGGTCCAGACGGTCGGGATCATCCCAGCCGATCAGGCCAATAACCAGCAGGCCTTCCCGACCAACCTGTCGGCGGTCCAGAGCCTCCTGCTGGCCTGGCCCCAGGTCGTGGCCCTGATCGCCCTGAGCGTGGGCATCTTCGGCCTGGCCTATGTCGGCTTCATGCGCCAGGAGGTTCGAGCCTAGCTGCGCCGGTCGAGGGGCAGGCGCGCGCCGTTGATCGTGCCGGCCGCCTCCGAGCAGAGGTAGAGGATCGCCTCGGCGATCTCCTCGGGCGTCGTCCAGGTCGCGTTCTTCGGGGTCGGGGCCGCGTCGCGCTGGTGCGACTCGTCGATCGTGCCGACGGTCACGAGGTTGACCGTGACTCCGCTCCCGGCCACCTCCCTGGCCAGGGTCCGCAGGAGCACGTCCTCGGCCGCCTTGGCCACGGCGTAGCTCGCGCTCCTGGGCGAACCGTCGATCCCGGCCCGGGCCATGATCGCGATCACCCGGCCCCAGCCGGCCTCGACCATGGCCGGCACCGTCGCCTGGACCATGTTCAGGGTGGTCCAGACGTGCTGCTGAAGCATCCCGTTCAGCTCGCCCCGTTCGAGCTCGACGACTAGCGTGCCGCCGGCCCAGCCGCCGACGAGGTGGACCAGGATGTCGATCCGCCCGAATCGCCGGGCCACGGTCGCGGCCATCGCCCGGGCATCGGCCGGCCGGAGCAGGTCGCCCGCGGCTGCCACCCAGCGGTCCTCGGCCAGGCCCAGCTCGCGGGCCTCGTCCTTCAGCCGGCTGACCCGGGTGCCCGCCAGCCCGACCCGCGCACCGGCCTCGGCGAAACGGGCCACGACAACGTGGCCGAGGACGCCGGTCGCGCCGGTCACGAGGACGACCCGCTCACTGATCCGTGGCGTCTGGTCGCCCGGCCGGCCGGCCGGATCGGTCATTGGGCCACCCCGGCCGAGCCCGGGGCGGCCAGGCCGGCGAGGTACGCCTGACGCCACTCCTCGGTCGTCTCGACCTGGTTGAACGTGTACAGGTGGAGCCCGGCCACCCCGGCGGCGGCATCGGCGATCGTCGGCCCGAGGGAGGCCAGGAGGCCGTCCGGTCGATACCCCCCAGGGCGCAGGATCCGGCCGACGAGAGCCGTGTTCTTGGACAGGAACCGGCGCGAATCGCGCACGCCGATCCGGGTGCTGATCTCGATCAGCTTGTGCAGCTCGGCGACCCCGGCGATCCCGAAGTAGACGGGCAGGTCGATCCCCTCGGCCCGCCGGGCAGCCAGCCAGGTCGTGATCGCCCGGGCGTCGAAGCAGAGCTGGGTCGTCATCGAAGTGGCGTACGGCCGCTTGTCGCGGAGGGCCGCCAGGAGCCGGTCATCGGCAATCGTCGAATGGCCCTGCGGGTAGCAGGGGATCCCGATCTCGGTCAGCCCGTGGCCGATCTCGGCCATCGCCCGGAGGAGCGACAGGCCGTCGGGGAAGTCGCCCGGCGCCTGGGCGTCGCCGCCGACCACGAACGCCTCGTGGATGCCGGCCGACTCGAGCTGGCCGAGGAGCTCGGCGAGGTGGCTCCGATCGCGGACCATCCGGGCTGCGAGGTGGGGGATCGCCCGATGGCCGAGGCCCGCCAGGCGGGCGCTCAGCTCGACCGTTGCCTCGAGTCCCTTGGCCGGCGAGGCGGTCACGCTGACCGTGGCCCCGGGCGGCAGGAAGTCGAGCTGGGAATCCAGGTTCCTGAGCGGGAGGAGCTCGAACTTCGGGCTCGAGGCGGCCCGGATCAGGGCCTCCCGGACGGCGTCCTGGTGGGTCGGGTCGGCGGGCCGGGACCCGCGCCTGAAGACCATCCCGGATGGCTCAGGCGAACGCGTCGGGCATCGACGCCTTCTTGCGGGCGATGAACTCGAGGAGGGCCTCGTCGACGGCCGGATCGATCGGCGGCGCCTCGTACTCGGCCAGCATCCGCTTCCAGATCGCGTTGGCCCGCTGGGCGGCGTCGAGCGAGCCGTCCTCCTGCCACTTCTCGAAGCTGTTGTTGTCGGCGACCTCCGAGCGGTAGAAGGCCGTCTCGAAGTTGGCCAGGGTGTGGGCGCTGCCCAGGTAGTGGGTGCCCGGCTCGTTGGCCAGGATCGCCTCGACCGCCTGGCCGTTCTCGGACATGTCGACGCCCCCGGCGAGGACCTGGAGCATCCCGCACTGGTCGGCGTCGAGGATGAACTTCTCGTAGCCGATCGACAGGCCGCCCTCGAGCCAGCCTGCGGCGTGGAGCACGAAGTTGACCCCGGCCAGGACCGTCGGCTGGAGGGTCGCGGCGGACTCGTAGGCCGCCTGGGCGTCGGCGATCTTCGAGGCGCACAGGCTGCCCCCGGAGCGGAACGGCACGCCCAGCCGGCGGGCCAGGGCGGCCATCACGTACAGGACCAGGGCCGGCTCGGGTGTGCCGAAGGTCGGCGCGCCGGACTGCATCGACATCGAGCTGGCGAACGAGCCGAGGACGACCGGGGCGCCCGGCCGGACGAGCTGGCAGAAGGTCATCCCGCCGAGCGACTCGGCCAGGGTCTGGGCGCACACCCCGGCGGTCGTGACCGGGGCCATCGCCCCGGCCAGGATGAACGGGGTCATCAGGGTTGCCTGGTTGTTCTCGGCGTAGGCCCGGGCGGCACCGAGCATCGTGGCGTCCCATACGAGGGGCGAGTTGGCATTGATCAGGCTGAGGATCACCGCGTGGCTGTCGACGAATTCGGCCCCGAAGGTGAGCTTGGCCATCTCGACCGTGTCGCGGGCCCGTTCGGGAGCCGTGACCGAGCCCATGAACGGCTTGTCCGAGTAGCGGATGTGGCTGTAGACCATGTCCAGGTGGCGCTTGTTGACCGGGACGTCGACCGGTTCGCAGATCGTCCCGCCCGAGTGGTGCATGTGCGGGCTGGCGTAGGCCAGCTTCACGAAGTTGCGGAAGTCCTCGATCGTGCCGTAGCGCCGGCCGTTGTCCAGGTCGCGCACGAAGGGCGAGCCGTAATTCGGCGCGAAGACGGTGTTCAGGCCCCCGATCACGACATTGTTCTTCGGGTTGCGGGCGTATTGGATGAACTCGTGGGGGGCCGTTGCCTGGACGATCTGGCGGCACATCCCCCGGGGGAAGCGGACCCGCTCGCCCTGGACATCGGCCCCGGCATTGGCCAGCAGGCGGAGCGCGTCGGGGTCGCCCCGGAACTCGATCCCGACCTCCTGGAGGATCGTGTCGGCGTTGTGCTCGATCTGGGCCAGGCCCTCCTCGCCGAGGACCTCGAACGGGGCGAGCTTGCGGGTCAGGAACGGCTGCCGCTCGACCTGGCTATGAGCCCGGAGCGCCTGGCGGGCCGCCCGGCCCCCGCTCCGGTGGCGTGGCTCGTCCATCACTGGTCCTCCTTGCCGGCCGCCACGAGAGCGCGCCGGCGGCGCTGGGCCGCCCGAGGATCGACTCCGAGGCCGGCATCGGGGCGGGCCGGCAGGTCGATCACCCGGGCGAGGTTGGTCATCGCGGCGGTCCGGTGGGGGAACGCCATCGCGTCGACGAAGTGCTCCTGGAAGCGCGGCTCGACCGCGGTCTCGATCTTCTCCACCGTCCGGACGACGGCCTCGATCTCAATCCGGGCTGCCCCCGACAGGAGGGCGATCAGGGCTCCGGTGCCGGCCGCATTGCCGGCCGAGCTGGCATGCTCCAGGTCGCAGTCGGGAATCAGGCCCAGGATCATCGCGTGGGTCAGCTCGATCTGGCTGCCGAACGCGCCGGCCAGCCGGATATCGTCCACGGCCTCGACCCCGGCGTGGTCCATCAGCAGGCGGGCCCCGGCGTACAGGGCGGCCTTGGCCAGCTGGATCGCCCGGACGTCGTTCTGGGTGATCACGATCCGGGGCTGCCCGTCGTGAAGGACGTAGCAGAAGGTCCGGCCATCTGCCTCGACCCGGCTCGTCCGCTCGTCCAGGCCGCCCGCGATCACTCCGTCGGCACTGATCACACCGGCCAGGAACAGCTCGGCGATCACCTCGACGATGCCCGAGCCGCAGATCCCGGTGATCCCCAGCTCGGCTGCGGCGGCCTCGAACCCGGGCTCGTCCGACCAGAGCTCGCTGCCGATCACCTTGAACCGGGGCTCGAGCGTGGCCCGGTCGATCCGGACCCGTTCGATCGCCCCTGGCGCAGCCCGCTGCCCGGAGCTGATCTGGGCCCCCTCGAATGCCGGCCCGGTCGGGCTCGAGGCGGCCAGGAGCCGGTCGCGGTTGCCCAGGACCAGCTCGGCGTTCGTGCCGACGTCGACGATCAGCTGGCAGCCGCTCCGACCGATAGGGCGTCTCGGCCAGGATGCACCCCGGCCGTATCCGCCCCGACGTGACCGGCGATGCAGGGCAGGATGTAGACCCGGGCCCCGGGGTTGACCCGCAGGCCGAGCTCGGCCGCCGGCAGCCGAACCGCCAGGTCGGTGGCCAGGGCGAACGGCGCACCACCCAGCGGGGTCGGATCGATCCCGAGCAGGAGGTGGTGCATGATCGGATTGCCCACGATCGCCAACTCGAGGATGTCGGCCCGCTTGATCCCGGCCCGGAGGGCCAGGCCGGCGACCAGGTCGTCGATCGCCTTGCGCACGACCCGGGTCATCTCCGCGGCGCCTTCGGGGTGCATCATCGCGTAGGAGACCCGGCTCATCAGGTCCTCGCCGAACCGGATCTGCGGGTTCATCAGGCCGTTCGAAGCGAGGACGGAGCCGTCGGACAGGTCGGCCAGGTGGCCCGCGATCGTGGTCGAGCCGATGTCGAGGGCGACGCCATAGGCCCGATCGTGGAGGCCCGGCCAGACCGCCGTCACCTGCTGCCGGTCGTGGACCGCGACGGTCACCCGGTACTGGCCGGCGGCGAGGGCCGGCTGGAGCGCCCGGATGACGGCCAGGTCGGCCGCACAGCCCGGTCAGCCCCCATTCGCGCTCGAGCGCCTCGAACAGTCGGACAAGGTCGCTCGTGGGCGAGGCCAGCTCGGGCGGGACGACCTCGACCTCGTGCAGGCGGACGACCGGATCGACCACGAAGTCGCGCACCTCGAGCGCCTTGCGCACGACCTGGCGGTGGACCTGGCTCTCGGGTGGCACGTCGATCAGGGCGTCGCCCCGCAGCGTCGCCGTGCAGCTCAGGCGCCGGTCCGCAGCCAGCCCGTGCTCCCGGCGGTAGGCCGCCTCGAGCTCGCCCGGCGCCGAGAGATGGTCCGGGCTCGAGCTGATCCGAGCTTCGGAAACGAGCCGATCCCCTGGCTGACCTGGCAGCGCCCACAGATTCCCCGGCCGCCGCAGACCGAGTCGATGTCGACGCCCAGTGAGCGGGCGGCATCGAGCACGGTCGTACCCTGGGCGAACCGGCCGCGCCGGCCCGACGGGGTGAAGACGATCAGGGCATCGCCGCCGGCCGGAGCCTGGCCGTCCTCGGTCGCCGCGTTCGACATGCAGGCCTCAGCCGGCGGTTGGGGAGGCGGCCGCGTCGCGCCGGCGATTGACCCGGCGGCCCTGTTCGCCGTCGGCCGGGGCGACCCGGTAGGTCCGGATCCAGCGGCCGCACTCGGGATCGTTGGCGAGGAGGACATCGGCGGCCATGACCGATTGGCGGACCTCGACCAGGAGCGGGTTGGTGATCGCCGAGGTCAGCCCGCTGGCCATGGCCATGGCCAGGAAGGCGCCGTTGATCCCTTCCCGGTTGGGCAGCCCGAAGCTCACGTTCGAGGCACCGCAGGTGCTGTTCACCTTGAGCTCATCGCGCAGCCGGTTGAGCAGCCGGAAGACCTGCCGGCCGGCCGTCGACATCGCCCCGATCGGCATGAGCAGGGGATCGACGACGACATCCTCACGGGGGATGCCGTGGTCGGCCGCCCGTTCCACGATGTGCCGGGCGACCTCGAACCGGACGTCGGGATCCTCCGAGATGCCGGTCTCGTCGTTCGAGATCGCGACCACCGCGGCGCCGTACTTCCTGACCAGGGGCAGGACCCGCTCGAGGCGCTCGTCCTCGCCGGTGACCGAGTTGACCAGGGCCTTGCCCCGGTAGACGGCCAGCCCGGCTTCGAGCGCCTCGACGATCGACGAGTCGATCGACAGGGGCAGATCGGTCAGGGACTGGACCAGCTGGATCGTCCGGGCGAGGATCGCCGGCTCGTCGGCCAGGGGGATCCCGGCGTTCACGTCGAGCATATGCGCCCCGGCCTCGACCTGGGCCAGCACGTCGCGCTCGACCCGGCTGAAGTCGCCCCGGTCGCATCTCCTCGGCCAGCAGCTTGCGGCCGGTCGGATTGATCCGCTCGCCGATGATCACGAACGGCTCGTCCGGCCCGATCACGACGATCCGGCTGGCCGAGCCGATGACGGTCCGGGTCATGGCTGGGCGTCGACCCGTTCGCCGCCGGACGCGACCAGGCGAGCCAGGACGTCCTTGGTGTACTCCGCCTCGAGCCGGGCTGGCCTCGGCGTTCGCCTCGCCGTCGAGGTCATCGCCGCACGGTCGCTGGGTCTTGCGCCACTCGGCGATGTAGGCGTCCATCTCGCGCCGGCCGGCCTTCACCGCGGCCTTGTCGATCGCGACCTGGAAGCGCGGATGGAGAACGACCTTCGATGCCCGGCGAGCGTCCTTGGCCACGACCTGGGCCGGGATGTCGCGCCACCAGATGACGGTCAGGGCACCCATCAGGCGGGCCCGACCACGGCCGCCGGGACCTCGGCCGGGGCCGTCGAGCGGGCCAGGGCGGTGAGCGATTTGGCCAGCTCGCCCAGGCCCGTCCGGCGCTGTTCGTAGCGCAGTCCCAGGCGCTCGGCCGCGGTCCGGGCGATCAGCTCCAGCCCGGAGTCGTCGGACTGGGCCAGGTAGACGAGTCGCCGGTAGTTGCCGAAGTAGATCGCGAGCAGCTCCGGGTGGCGATCGATGCCCAGGCCGCGGATCACCAGGCGCTCGAAGTTGCGGGCCAGGAAATCGGTCAGGTAGAACGTCGCCGGCTCGTCCTCGGTGATCTGGGCGAACGCCGCCCGACCGGCGTAGAACTCGTAGCAGTGGGCGCCGGCGAGGCGCTCGACGCCCTCCTCGGCGAGGACCTTGTCGAGCAGGCCGCCGGTGCCGCAATCGGCGTAGGCGACGAAGATCGTGGCGTAGCGCGATCGACCCGCCCGGATCTTGCGCCGAACGGCCGCCGGGATCCCGCCCGGCCGGTTGTGGAGCGTAGGCCGGCAGGCAGGTCACGTCGACGTGCTCGAAGCCCGGCCGCCGGCTGAGCTCGACCAGCTCGTTGGCGAGCGCGCCGCAGCCGATGACGAGGACCCGCGGCGCCAGCTCTCGGCCGGTCCGGGGATGAGGCGCCGGATCAGGCGACGCTGGCACGACGGCTGCTCGATCAGGGCCCGGGCCAGGTCGGCCGCGACCCCCGCATCGCGGCAGTAGGCATCGGCCCCGACGGCGCCCCGAACTCCTCGTTCAGCGGAGCGCCGCCGACCAGGACGATGTAGTCGTCCCGAATTCCGCGCGCCTTCATCGTGTCGATGACGACCTTCATGTAGGGCATCGTGGTCGTGAGCAGGGCCGACATCCCGAGGATGTCCGGGTGATGCTGGCTCGAGCGCGGCCAGGAACTTGTCGGCGTCGGTGTTGATGCCCGAGGTCGAAGACCTCGAAGCCGGCCCCCTCGAGCATCATCCCGACGAGGTTCTTGCCGATGTCGTGGATGTCGCCCTTGACCGTGCCGATCACGACCTTGCCGATCGGCTCGGCGCCGGTCTCGGCCAGGAGCGGGCGGAGGATCGCCATGCCGGCCTTCATCGCGTTCGCCGCCAGGAGGACCTCGGGCACGAACAGGATCCCGTCGCGGAAGTCGATCCCGACGATCTTCATCCCGGCCACGAGGGCGTCGTCCAGGACCTTCGAGTCGCCGTCCAGCCCCGACCGAGCAGGATGTTCGTGCCCTCGACCACCTCGGCGGCCATCCCGTCGTACAGGTCGTTGTGCATCTGCTCCGTCAGCTCGTCATCGGACAGAGCGGCGAGATCGATCTCCGGGAGCTCATCGACCATTTCGGGAGCGGACCTCCGACCATGCCTGCCGACCGGACCTGAAGGTTCCACGATGCGGAACGATGCCGTATCATGGAACAGAGACCAGAAGCGTAGCGGTGGGACGACCGGATGTCCATAGCCCGTCCCGAGAGCCGGGTACAGTCGATCGAGCGGGCGTTTGCCGTCCTCGGCTGCGCTCGCCGATGGTCCGCTCGGGGTGACCGAGATCGCCCGAATCGTGGAGCTGCCCAAGAGCACGGTGGCCCGCCTGCTCTCGTCGCTCCAGCGTGAAGGGCGCAGTCGAACAGGAGCCGGGCGGCACCCGCTACCGGGTTGGCTCCCGGATCGTGACCCTGGCCGCCTCGGTCCTGCCCACCCGGAGCATGGTCGTCCTTGCCCGGCCCGAGCTCGAGGCCCTGGCCGGGGCGATCGGCGAGGCCGCCGGGCTGGCCCTGCCCGAGGGCTTCCAGGTCCACTACGTCGACCAGGTCGACACGCCCAACCCGGTCTCGGTCCGCGACTGGACCGGCACCCGGGTCCCGATGCACGCCGTCCCGTCGGGGCTGGTGATCCTGGCCCACCTGTCGCCGGCCAGCCTCGAGCGCTACCTGGCCCGCCGCTGGAGATCTTCACCCCGGCCACGGTGATCGATCCGGAGGCGATCCGGGAGCGGCTCCGGCGGATCCAGCAGGACGGCTACGGCTGGGTCTTCGGCGAGTTCTCGGTCGGGATCAACTCGGTCGCCGCGGCCGTCGCCGACGAGGACGGCGAGATCGTCGCCGCGGTTCATCTCCACGGCCCGTCCTATCGCTTCCCGACGGCCGGGAGCGAGGCGCGGATCGGCTCCGAGGTCGTGGCAGCGGCCGCCCGGATCTCCGCCCGGCTGCGGGCCGGGATGGGCCCGACCGTCCGCCGCAACGGGCCAGCGGGGACGGTACCGGGTCGGCTATAACCGACGACGTGGGAGTGCCACGACGGGGCCAGCCTGTTCATCGACGGCGAGTGGACCGCCGGCTCGTCGGGCGAGACGAGCCCGGTCATCGCGCCCTTCGACGGGCGGGAGATCGAGCGGGTAGAGCATCGCCTCGGACGGGGACGTCCAGCGGGCGATCGGGGCCGCCCGGCGGGCGTTCGACGACGGTGACTGGGCCGGGACACCGGCCCCGGAGCGTGGAGCGATCCTGGACCGGATCGCCGACCTGCTCGAGGGCGACGCCGAGGAGATCGCCGGGACCGAGACCCGCAACACCGGTAAGGCCCTGCGCGAGGGCCGCTATGACGTGGCCGACGTGGTCAAGGTCTTCCGCTACTACGCCGGGCTGGCCGACAAGGACGCCGGCCGGCTGGTGGCCACGGGCTCACGAGATGCCCTGAGCCGGATCGTCTACGAACCGATCGGCGTGTGTGCCCTGATCGGACCCTGGAACTACCCGCTCCTGCAAGTGGCCTGGAAGGTCGCCCCAGCCCTCGCCGCGGGCGATACGTTCGTGGTCAAGCCCGCCTCTGTGACGCCCCTCAGCGCGATCCACCTGATGCACATCCTGCAGGACGTGGGCCTGCCCCGGGGCGTCGCCAACCTCGTCCTGGGACCGGGCGACCGGGTCGGCCAGGCGCTGGCCGAAAGCCCCGACGTCGACTTCGTCTCCCTGACCGGCGGGATCGATGCCGGCCGGAAGATCATGCGAGCGGCGGCCGGGAACATGAAGAAGGTCGCCTTCGAGCTCGGCGGCAAGAGCCCCAACATCGTGTTCGACGACGCCGACTTCGAGACAGTCGTCGACTACGCCCTGACCGCCGCGTTCGTCCACTCCGGGCAGGTCTGCTCGGCCGGCACCCGGGCCCTCGTGCAGGACTCGATCTACGACGACTTCGTGGCCGAGGTCGCGAGGCGGACCGACCGGATCCGGCTGGGCGACGGCTTCGACGAGACGACCGAGGCCGGGCCGATGATCAGCGAGGAGCACCGGGCCAAGGTCGAGCGGTACATCGGGATTGGCCGGGCCGAGGGAGCCCGGCTCGTGGCCGGCGGTGGGCGGCCGACCGAGGCGCACCTCCAGAAGGGATTCTTCGTCCGGCCCACGGTCTTCGCCGACTGCAACCGGTCGATGCGGATCGTCCGCGAGGAGATTTTCGGGCCGGTCCTGACGATCGAGAAGTTCCACACCGAGGATGAGGCGGTCGAGGCCGGCAACGACACGACCTACGGCCTGGCCGGAGCGGTCTGGACTGCCGACGCCAGCCGGGCCCAGCGGGTCGCCGCCCGTCTCCGTCACGGCACGATCTGGATCAACGACTACCACCCCTACCTGCCCCAGGCCGAGTGGGGCGGCTTCAAGCAATCGGGCATCGGGCGCGAGCTGGGGCCGACCGGCCTGGACGAGTACCGCGAGGCCAAGCACATCTACCAGAACACGGCGCCCGGTCCCTCGCGCTGGTTCGGCGGCTGAGCCGGAAGCCACCGACCTGAGTGCCGAAGCGCTTCGACCCGTCCTGGGCGGCCGGATATAACCCACACGACTAGCCGACGGCCTGGCGCACTCCTCAGGTTCCGCGAGCTGCCCGTTTCGGCCTTCCGGCTGCCCAATACGGCCCCTTGGCCGCCTAAATATCAGCCCGGGCAATATTCCCGGCCATAGTTGGGCGGATCATCGCCTGGCGGGCGCTCGCAAGACGCAGTGTGCCGTCCGAACCGTGCTTCCTAAAAGTGGGGGTGATATCGAGCCGGTTAGGGGCCGGGCCCGAGCACTTGCCGGGGCCTGGGCTCGAGCACTTGCCGGGGTCGGCGCGCCGGGCAAAAGAAATCCGGTGAGCAGGCTCGTCGCCCACCCACCGGATCGACTGATCGGGATTACTCGGACGGGATCTCCGCGTGGATCGCGTCGAGGTCCACCCCCTGGCTCCGGCGGTAGACCCGGGCGAGGACCCAGACCAGGGCCGCCAGGCCGTACACGACGCCCAGGAACTGGATCGACTGCGTGTTGCCGGTGCCGATCCCGTAGAGGGAGTTGCCCAGCCACTCGTAGACGACCCAGCCGAGGAAGATCGTGGTGATCGCCCCGGCGACGCTGATCATCGGCACGCCGGCGACCTGGTAGCGGGCGATCGGTGACTTGAGGTACAGGTCGCGCTTCCACCAGGGCAGGATCGTCGCCGCGAACGACGTCCCGAAGAACGTCACGGCGATGACCAGCGAGGCATCGAGGGTCAGCGCCGAGAAGCCGCGCCTGGTAGGCGTACAGCCAGGACAGGACGACGCCCGGGATCATGATCAGGAGGAGGGCGATCCAGGGCACGCCCCGGTCATCGACCCGGGCCGCGGCCTCGGGCAGGACCCGGTCGAAGGCCGCCGCGAAGATCATCCGGGTCGAGGACAGCCAGAGGGTCCCGGCCCAGCCGATGAACCATGCCCCGAACAGGATCACGATCGCCATCTGGACGATGTGGTTGTCGATGAGGAACGCGGCCAGCATCGGCGGGTAGCCCCAGATCGGGATCGTCGGGGCGACGGTCACGTAGCCGTAGGCGTAGTTGATGAAGTTCGACGTTCGTGGCATTGAAGAAGTCCCAGCCGAACGTCTTGGACGCGAGGAGGACGAAGGCGACCGCCAGCCCGATCGTCACCCACAGGCCGCCGAGCATGCCCCGGAGGACCTTCCGGAAGTCGCCCGCCCCGCGGACCTCGCCGTACAGCGTGGCGCCCCAGTTCGGGTAGAGGATCCAGAACATCATGAACGGCAGGAGCAGGAAGCGTGCCGCTGCTCAGGCCGAAGTTCGAGCGGCGAGCCACCGGCCACGAAGCCGTCGTTGGCGGTCGCGTTGACGATCGTCTGGTTGTAGGCGTCCTTGACGTTGAACAGGCTCGAGGCCTCGCGGTCGAACGCCGTGTGGAACGAGTCCTGGGAGGCGATCAGCATCAGCGACGAACATCACGGCCAGCATGGTCAGGCCGATCCAGATGCACCAGCGCTGGACCCGGGCGTAGCCGGCCATGCCCAGGGCGACCGCGCCCGAGGCGATCACGATCGTGAACAGCGAGACCGCGAACGACACCGTTGGCGGAGGTGAAGAAGGTCAGGCCGTCGGTCCAGCCGGCGATCGCCACGAGGGGTTGGACGACCTCGATGTTCAGGATGTAGCCGTAGATCGGCGCCCAGAGGGCGAGGATGAACCACCAGCCGGTGGACGACAGGACGAAGCCGATCCCGCCCCGCTTCCAGCCGAGGGCCGCGCCGCCCACGACCCCGACAGCGCCACCCAGGAGGGCGCCCGTGGCGCCGGCCCCGAAGGCCTGGGCCGCGAGGTAGACGGTGATCCCGCCGACGACCGCGCCCAGGACGAGGCCCGGGACCCCGTCGAGGATCCGCGTCTGCCAGACGTAGTCGCCGCCGGCCCGGGGCATGACCGCGATCAACCCGGCGTAGGTCACGCACAGGAAGGTCATCACGATCCCGGACAGGAGCAGGGCCGACAGGACCGAGCCGTCGGGCACGAAGGCGAACACCGCCAGGCTGTAGAACATGCCCAGGGTGACGAGGTTGACCGACAGGAACGAGTAGCCGAAGGCGTCGAAGCCGGACCAGCCCTTGACCAGGCCGGTCGCGTTCCTCAGAAAGAGCGAGGGTGCCTCTGTGACGGACGACATCTGATTGAAGCCCTCCTTGACGTGATCCGACAAGCTGCCGGCTGGGGCCGGCGGTCAACCGTTGATCAGCAAATAGCGCTTCACCGATCCCTTCTTCGTGTCCAGGTCGACGATTGCCGCCTGGAGCACGCCATCCTCGTAGGTGCTGCCTGGGTTGACCGCGAGCGTCCGGCCGAGCTTCACCGCACCTCGCCCTTCGTGGATGTGGCCGTGGAGCGAGAGGACGGGTCCGTAGTGCAGGATCGCCTCGCGGACCGCGTGCGACCCGACGGGAATCAGGGCCTGGCCGCCGGACACGTAGTTCATCGCGGCGTCGAGCTTCGGGGCGTTGTCCAGGTTCGAGCCGTAGGGCGGAACGTGGAAGTTGAAGATCGCCCGGTGGGGATCGGGCGCCGCCTTGACGAGCTCGTCGATCTTGGCCCTGAGCTGATCCTCAGGCAGCTCTCGAAACGTGTTCCAGGGGGTGGGGTTGGTCCAGCCCGTCGAGATCATCGTCAGGCCTTCGAGGTCGATCGGGACCGCCTCGCCGAGGATCGGCGAGTTCGCCCGCTCGATGATCTCGTCGATCTCGAACATGTCGTCATTGGCCGGCGAGACGATGCAGCGCACCTGCGAGCCGCGCAGCTTGTCGTCGGCGATGGCCATCCAGCGCTCGACACCATGGACGATCTCGGCCTTGAATCGGACCTCGACCAGGGCCGGATCGGCCGCCCAGGCCATGACCTCCTCGCGGCTCAGGCGGACCGGGTAGTAGCCCCGATCGCTGATCCGCTTCTCCATCGCGACCAGCTCATTCTCGGTGGCCAGGTCGTGGTGCTGGTCCTGGATCGTGACCTCCCAGCCCGAGCCGTTGGCCACGATCGGAACCATCGCCTTGCCGGTCATGTCGCCGCCCATGACCAGGACATCGGCCTTGTGGAACGCGCCGGCGTTCAGGAACTTGCGCCAACACACGTCGGAGCCGTGGACGTCGGTGGCGTAGAAGATCCTCACCGGGTCGCCGCTCCCGCCGACATCGATCGCACCTCCGGCTGGCCCCGCCCTCCACGGCGAGGCTGGACGGCAGTATAGAAGCGACCGGGCTCGATTCCACATCGAGTTTGCATCGATTGCGCGCAACCGGCCGAGCAGGCTTTGCCTGCTATCGTGGGCTGGTGGATACCGCCCTGCGCTCCGAGCTGGCTCCGGAAGGCCTGGCGGGCCGGCAATCTCCGCCGATCGAGCCTGGTCAGCTGATCGAGGTCCGCTGGCTCGGCCGGATCGACTATCGGCGCGCCTGGGCGCTCCAGCGCGAGCTGGTCGAGGCACGCTCGGCCGGAGCGATCCCGGATCAGCTCCTCGTCCTCGAGCATCCGGCCGTCCTGACCCTCGGCCGGCAGGCCGATGAGGGCCACGTCCGGGCGTCCGCGGCCGAGCTCGAGGGGCGCGGGATCGAGGTGATCCGGGTCGAGCGAGGGGGCGAGGTGACGTACCACGGGCCGGGCCAGCTGGTGGCCTATCCGATCGTCGCCCTTGCCCGCCGCGAGCTGCTCGTCCGGCCCTTCGTGCGGGCCCTCGAGGCGGCCCTGGCCGAGACCTGCCGCGCCTTCGGGGTGCCGGCCGATCGGCGCGAGGGCCATCCCGGCTGCTGGGTCAAGCCCGAGGGAACTCCGCCACGCAAGATCGGAGCGCTCGGCCTGCGGATCGAGCGGGGCATCTCATTCCATGGCGTCGCCCTGAACGTCGATCCGGACCTGGCGGACTTCGAGCTGCTCGATGCCTGCGGGATGCCCGACGTGGTCTCGACCTCGATCGCGGCCGAGCTGGGGCACCCCGACGAGGTGCCTTCGACCAGGGCGGTCGCCCAGGCCGGGTCGACCTTCGTCGAGGCGCTGGCCCGGCAGCCTGCGGACCGAACTCGTCGGCGACCGGCCGGCCTGAGCCGGGCGATGGCTGCCGGCCTGTTCGAGCTGCGCCGCGACGCGATCACCGGCTGGTGGGTCGCCACGATCGTCGATCGCGCCTTTCATCGGGACCGGTTCGCCACGGCGGCCGCCTTGGTCGAGCCTGAGGGCGGCTGCCAGAACTGCCGGGAGCCTGCCGGCGACGGCGTCCGCCTGCGCGTGCTCAAGGACTTTGCCTTCCACGTCGTCGGGACCGAGGAAGAGGCCAACGAGCTCGACCGGAACCTCGTCCAGGTCGCGCTCGAGCAGGCCCGCGCCTCGGGCAGCTGGCGGACGGTGGTGGCACCGCCGGGCGAGCATCGGCCGCTCCAGGCCGTCGGTGACGAGCTGATCGCGACGATGCTCCGGACGTGCCGCGACGCGATCCTGGAATCGGCCGCGGCCGGCCAGACGGCCTATGTCCAGGTCGTCCAGAACTGGGGCGCCCAGGCCGGCGCCCGAACCGACCACCTGTGCATCGACCTGTACGACCTGCCCCAGGTGCCGCATCGGGTGGCCGAGGAGATCGGCGGCGCGGCCCGCTTCGTGATCCGGGCCGGGGAGTGCCCGTTCTGCCGCCTCGTCCGGGACGAGGTCCACGGGGCGCGCCTGCTCTGGCAGGACGAGGCGAGCGTCGCCTTCGCACCGTACGCCTCGCGCTCGCCGTTTGAGGCCTGGATCGTGCCAAGGGTCCACGCCGCCGACTTCGGAGCCGCCACGGACGCCCAGGTGATGGCCACGGCCGAGGCGCTCCGGCGTGTCCTCGGGCTGCTCGCCGCGCTCGGCGGTCCGCCCCACAACCTGGTCTTGCACACCGCGCCGCTGCGCGAACGGATCGACGCGACCTACCACTGGCACTGGGAGATCCACCCCCGCCTGCGCGAGATCGCCGGGCTCGAGCTGGGCACCGGCCTGCCCGTCAATCCGGTCTCGCCCGAGGAGGCCGTCGAGGAGCTGCTTCGTTCCGCCCGCCGACGCGACACCGAGTGACCGGGCCGCGTCACATGGGCCCGGGCAGGGCCGTCATCAGCCCGTGGACCCGATCGCCCAGCTTGTGCCGCGCGGCCTGCCCGCGGGGCACCTCTTGACCGGCTCGCCGGCTCGAACGTCGGCGGACGCCTTCGTCGAGGAGCTGTTCCAGAGCTACCACGCCGAGATCTATGCCTACCTGACCCGGATGCTCCGCGATCCGGAGCTCGCCGCGGACCTGACCCAGGATGCGTTCATCAAGGCCTATCGGGCCCACGACACGCTCCAGGATCCGGCTCATGCCCGGGCCTGGCTCTACCAGATCGCCCACCGCGTCGCCCTGGACGAGATTCGCCGGCGCAAGATCGTGCGCTTCCTGCCCTGGACCGGCGAGTCGCGCGGCTCCGCACCGTCGGCCGAGCACCTGGCCCTGGCCGGACGCCTGTCGAGCGACCTCCAGCAGGCCCTCGCCCGGATCCCCGAACGCCAGCGGGCCGCACTGCTCCTGGCCGAGCTCCACGACTTGACCGGCCAGGAACTGGCCGGCGTCCTGGGGATCAGCCATGTCGCCGCCCGGGCGCTTCTGACCCGGGCCCGTGACAGCCTGCGCCGCGAGCTGGCGGCGGAACGGGCCCTCGAGGCCGAGGCCGAGGCCCGGGCCGATGCCGGGGACCGGAAGGCGCCCCGATGAGCCGGCCGATCGGACACGAGCAGGCTCGGGCGCTCGCCGCGCGCCGCCTTGACGAGGTCCTGCCGGGGACCGACGAGGCGGCCCTTGACGGCCACCTGGCCGGCTGTTCCGCCTGCACCGCCGTGGCCGCCGGCTACGAAGCCGATCGGCTTGCCCTGCGGGAATTGCCGCCGATCGAGCCGCCACGGGACCTCTGGGCGCGCACCCGGGTCGGCCTCGAGCACGAGCACGCCCATGGACCGAAGGTCGCCCGGCGCCTGCCCCGCCGCTGGGGCCCGGTGGCCGGCCTCGGAACCGGGGTGGCCCTGGTCCTCGTCCTGGTGATCGTCGGGCCGACCCTGATCGGACCAAGGCCGGCGCCGGGTATCGCACTTGCCTCGACCGGCCCCGCCGGGCCGGCCACCAGCCAGCCGGAGGTGACCCCGATCGCGGTCGATGCCCAGGTCCAGTGGGTCGTGACCGAGGGGCCCCAGGGACCGTCGATCGTCACCGCCGACATGACCGGGGTCTGCCCGACCGGCGACGAGCCGGCCTGCGCGCCCGTCGTGGGCGTGGCCAAGAGCCTGGGCAACCTGCCGACCGTGCCGAGCGCGGTGACCCTGTCGCCGACCGATGGCAGCCAGGCGATCGCCGCGGGTCCGAGCCAGGATCAGGCCGGCACGAGCCTGTATGTCCTGTCGGTCCCCGAGAGTCCGGCCGGCTCCCCGAGTCCGGCGCCCAGCGTCGCCCCGGCGACCACGACTCCAAGCGCCGCGTCGTCGGCCAGCCCGGCGTCGCCGCTGCCCTCGACCGGGTCCGAGGCCAGTGCCTCCCCGTCGCCCCGGACCAGCGCTCCAGCGACGGCGACTCCGAGCGGGCCGCCGACGCCGAGCCCGGTCGCCACGCCACGGCCCTCGACCTCGCCCACGGCCCGCCCGACGAGCTCGCCCACGGCGGCACCGTCCGCCCCGGCGAGCCCGGCGTCGAGCACCACGTCGGCACCATCCCAGGCGGCCACGACCGCGATCGTGAGCAACGTGGTGCTGGTCGGCGATGACGCCGCGTACAGCAAGGACGGCCAGTGGTTCGCCTTCTCGGCCCGGCCGGCCGGCAGCGCCGTCGGGCCTGACGTGTATGTCTGGCGTGCCGGCTGGCCGTCGGCCCGGGCGATCACGAGCGACCATGCAACGGTCTTCGCCGGCTGGATCAACGGCCAGATCCTGGCCAGCCGGGCCATGCCCGAGACAGGCCCGAGCCCATCGTCAGCCCAGGGCTCGGCCAGCCCGGCCAGTCCGAGCCCGTCCGACTCGCCCAGCCCGAGCCCGTCGAGCTCGCCCAGCCCCGCCTCGAGCGTCGTCCCGTCCGCGCCTTCGAGCCCTGCTCCGGCGTCGACAGCCGCTTCGGCCAGCCCGGCCGGTCCGGTCGAGCTGGCGTCCCCGGCGGCGTTCCTGATCGACCCGGCCAGTGGTCACGCAACCCGGATCGCCGGACTCGACGGCTGGCGCCCGGTCGTCGACCCATCGGGTCGCTGGGTCGCCTACTGGTCCGGGACGCTCGCCTTTGATCCGGCCAGTGGGGGCTGGCTGCCCTTCCAGGGCCAGCTCGAGATCGCCAGCTGGCCGGTCGTCAGTGCCGCTGCCGATGCGGTAACCGGAGCGGCCGCCGGCCACGCCCTGCCGTTCAGCGGAGTCATCGACTGGGATCTTCGCTGGGACTCGGCCGGGCTCCACCTGGGCACCTGGATCGGCGACCCCGACAACCCCGGTGTGGGCAGCCTGAGCCTGCTCACGATCGATCCGGCCACGGGCCTGCCCAGCACGACCTCACCGGAGCTGCTCGGGCCCACGCCCGCCCAGCGCGGTTTCACGCTCAAGGACGGCCAGCTCGTGTGGGCCAGCCCGGCCGGCCAGGACGGTCTCGGTAGCCGCCTGAACATCCTTGCCTGGACCGGCCAGAACGCCGGCAAGACCACGGTCCAGCCCCTGAACGGGGGAGCCCTGATCGTCGTCCACTGACCCGGGTATAGGCCGAATGGTTGTTGCGACCAGCGATTCGGGCTATCCTGCGGGTAGTGCGACTGAAGTTTGTCGCGTGCGCCGTGCTCAGCGCCGCGCTCGCACTGGTCGCCGCACCGGGCATCGTGGGCTCGCGAACCCCCAGCCCCGTCCGTGCCGTGGAGGCAGCGGCGTTCCAGCCATTGCAGATCGACGCGTCCGGCTCGGCCACTCCGGTGGCCGTGGCGGACGACCCTGGCCTGAGCTCAGCAAGCGTGCTGGACGAGTCGGCCCGGTTCGACGAGCCCGCCGTTCCGGCCGGAACGTCCGCCCCGGTGAAGGTCGCCGCCCGGAGCCAGCCGGTGCCCGCGGCAAAGTCCTCGATCAAGGCCCCCAAGTACGTCCTGAAGGGCGTGGCCAGCTTTTACAGCAACGGCACGACTGCGATGCGCCTGCCGGCCGGCACGATCATCCGGGTGTGCGGGGCCGGCGGCTGCCTCGAGCGGGTCGTCAACGACTACGGGCCGTCGGCCTCCTTCAAGCCGGCGAGGCTGATCGACCTGTACGAGCCGGACTTCTTCAAGATCTGCGGCTGCCCGTCATCGTCGGGCCTGACCGAGGTCACCGTCTCGGTCTACTGACCCTGCGCTAGACTTGTCCTGCCCTACTTGGCTCGACCTTTAACGACCGGCTCTGTGAGGCCGGGAAGGAGAGCATGAACGGTCGCCAGATCATGACCGCGGATGAGATCCGCCGGGCGACGATCCGGATCAGCCACGAGATCGTCGAGAAGCAGGCCGGCACCGCCGGCCTCGTCCTGATCGGGATTCAGCGCCGCGGCGTGCCCCTCGCCCACCGGATCGCCGACTCGATCTTCGAACACGAAGGGGCCCGCCTGCCGGTCGGTGCCCTCGACATCACGTTCTACCGGGACGACCTGTCGCTCGTCGCCCAGCAGCCGATCGTCAAGGGGACCGACCTGCCGTTCGACCTGAACGGCGCCACGATCGTCCTCGTCGACGACGTCCTGTATACCGGTCGGACGATCCGGGCGGCCATGGATGCCCTGGTCGACTTCGGACGGCCCCAGGCGATCCGGCTGGCGGTCCTGGTCGACCGGGGCCACCGCGAGCTGCCGATCCGGGCCGACCACGTGGGCAAGAACGTGCCCACCTCGCGCGAGGAGCTGGTCCGGGTCCACCTCGAGGAGACGGACGCCGAGGACGGCGTGATCATCGATCGAATCGAGCGAGTCGCCGCGATCGCCGGCAGCCTGGAATGACCGCTGCCGCGTCGGGCGAGGCTCGCTCGGGCGAGACCGTCTTGGGCGAGACCGTGGCGGACGAGATCGTCTCGCCGGAGGCGGCCGGGCTGCTCGAGGTGCCCTCGGTCGACGCGGCACCGGCCGGCCAGCCGACCCGCTGGCCCCACCGCCACCTGCTCGACCTGGACACGATCAGCCGACCCGAGATCGAGCTGGTCATGCACACGGCCGAGGCGATGACCGAGGTCCTCGCCCGGCCGATCGCCCGGGTGCCGGCCCTGCGCGGGACGGGGGTGACGATCCTGTTCTACGAGGCCTCGACCCGCACCCGGGTGAGCTTCGAGGTCGCCGCCAAGAACCTCTCGGCCGACGTGGTCAACATCGCAGCTGCCTCGAGCAGCGTCTCGAAGGGCGAATCGCTGATCGACACGATCCGCACGATCGAAGCCCTGGGCGCCCGGATGATCGTGATCCGACACGCATCATCGGGCGCCGCCCACCTCGCCGCCGAGCACTTCTCCGGGGCGATCCTGAACGGCGGCGACGGCTGGCACGCCCACCCCAGCCAGGCGTTGCTCGACCTGTTCACGCTCCGCCAGCGACTGCCCGGCGGCGACCTGCGGGGGCGCAAGGTTGTGATCCTTGGCGACGTGCTCCATTCGCGGGTTGCCCGCTCGAACATCTGGAGCCTGACCGCAGCCGGGGCCGACCTGTGGCTGTGCGGCCCAGCCACCCTCCTGCGCGGCTTCGAGGCCTGGGCGGCCGCCTCGGGCACGGTCCCCGGTCACGGCCAGTTCCAGGTCACCAGCGACCTGGGCCGGGCCCTGGCCGACGCCGAGGTGATCATGGCCCTGCGCCTCCAGCGCGAGCGGATGGCGGCCGGGCTGCTGCCTTCGCTGCGCGAGTACGCCGCGCGCTATGGCTTGACCCTCGAGCGGCTGGCCCTGGCCCGGCCGGAAGCCCTGGTGATGCATCCGGGACCGATGAACGAGGGCGTCGAGATCGCCCCGGAGGTTGCGGTCCATCCGCGCTCGGTGATCACCGACCAGGTCGCGAACGGCGTCGCGGTTCGGATGGCCCTGCTGTACCTCCTGGCCGGGGCGATCGGTGCCTGAGCCGGCGGCCCTGGCGACCCCGGCCGGAGAGGTCGGCAGGGTCCTGGCCAGCTTGGAGATCGGCCGGGCCTGGCTGGTCGACCCGGGTGCCGAGCGCGAGGGACCGGGCGAGATCGTCGTCGAGGATGGCCGAATCGACGGCCGTCACCTGGCTCAAGGGTCGGGCAGCCGACGGGATCGAGCCGGACGGGGTGATCGTCAGCCCGGGCTTCATCGACCTCCACGTCCACCTGCGCGAACCGGGCTTCGAGGAGGCCGAGACCGTCGCGAGCGGCCTGGCCGCGGCGGCCCATGGCGGCTTCACGACCGTGTGCGCGATGCCCAACACCGATCCGGCGATCGATGAGCCCGGCGTCGTCGGCCGGGTCCTCGCCGCCGCCCGGGCTTCCGGTTCGCCGGTCGAGCTGCTCGCCTACGGGGCAGCGAGCGTCGGCCGGCGGGGCGAGACCCTGGCGGCCCTGGGCGAGCTGAGCGACGCCGGGGCGATCGGGTTCTCGGACGACGGCGCCCCGATCGGCTCGGGGACGATCCTGCGCAACGCGTTGCTCTACGCCGGGATGCTCGGGCGGCCGGTCGTCGATCACGCCGAGGACCCCGGCCTGACCGAGGGCGCCGAGGCGAATGAGGGCCTGGTGGCGACCGTCCTCGGGCTCAGGGGCTGGCCGGCAGCGGCCGAGTCCGGCCCGGTCGGCCGGGACCTGGCGATCCTGGCCGACGTCCTCCGGGACGAGCCGCGCGCCCGGCTCCACCTGACCCACCTCTCGACGGCGGGCGCTCTCGAGCTCGTCCGCCGGGCGAAGGCGGACGGCCTGCCGGTCACCTGCGACGTGACTCCCCATCACCTTGGCCTGAGCGATGCGTGGCTGGCCGGCAATCGCGACTGGGCCTGGCAGGAGCCGGCTCCGTCCTGGCTGGCCGTGGCCGGTGCAGCGCCCTACGATTCGTCGCTCCGGGTCAACCCGCCGCTGCGCGACCGGACCGATGCGCTGGCCTGCCTGGCCGCCCTGGCCGACGGGACCGCCGATGCCGTCGCAACCGACCACGCCCCGCACTCGCAGGTCGACAAGGCGGTCGAGTTCGGCCTCGCCGCCAACGGGATCAGCGGGATCGAGACCGCCCTGGGGGTCCTGCTCTCGGCCGTGGACGCCGGCCAGCTGCCCCTCCGCCGGGCAATCGAAGCGCTCACCTCCGGCCCGGCCGCTGTCCTCGCCGGCTGGGGCTGGACGGGACGCCGCGGCCTGGTCGAGGGCGAACCGGCGAACCTCGTCGTGATCGATCGATCCGCCCGCTGGACGGTCGAGCCGGGCGCCCTGCGGTCGAAGGGCAAGAACAGCCCGCTGCTCGGGCGAGAGCTGCCCGGCCAGGTCCTCCTGACCGTGGCCGGCGGCCGGGTCGCGTACGAGCCCGGGTCGTGAGCGGCGATCCCGCCGACGGTCCGAATCCGGGCCTCGAGCCCGGGCTGGAACCCGTCCGGGCCAGCCTGGATCGGCTGCTCGCCGGCCTCGGCGGTCCGTACGAGCTGATCGCCTGCGATCCGACCCTGGCCGATACGGCCGCGTTCTGCGCCGCCTACGGCTACTCGCCCGAGGACTCGGCCAACACGATCGTGGTCGTCGGCAAGTCGGATCCGCCGCGCTACGCGGCGTGCGTCGTCCTGGCCACCACCCGGCTCGACGTGAATCGGGCGGTCCGGGCCCGGCTCGGGGTGCGCCGGACGTCGTTCGCCTCAGCGGACGAGGCAAGGTCCCTGACCGGCATGTCGATCGGCGGAGTAACCGTCTTCGGGCTCCCGGCCGAGCTGCCGATCTGGATCGACCGACGGGTGATGAGCCGTCCGGAGGTGATCCTGGGCGGCGGCAGCCGGTCCTGGAAGATCAAGGTTCCGCCGGCGACCCTGCTCGCCCTGCCGGGCGCGGTCGTGGTCGACGATCTGGCCTTCGAGGCCCCGCCCGGACCTACGGGCTGACCTCGAGCAGCGACAGGCTGCGGTCGTCGAAGACGAGGAAGCTGCTGGCCGGTTCGTCGGCCAGCGAGCTGACGACATGGACGACCCACACGAGCTGGTCGCCGAGCTGGTCGAGATTCACCCCGGCCAGGCGTGCCGCGTCCGTCGCGCGCAGGCAGCTGATCGAGACAAACGCGGGCTGGGTGTTGGGCAGGAACCAGCCCAGGGCGCTCTCGTCGGCATCGAGCCAGCCCTTGGTCGGCTTGAGGCCCGGCCCGACGAAGACGCTCGGCTGCGTGGGCAGGCCGTCGAGCCAGGCGAGCTGCTGGACTACGAACGACCGGTCGCAGCCGGCATTGCCGCCGCCCGGCCGGGGGGCGCAGTCCGGCGAACGAGGATCGCCCAACTGCCCGACCAGCACGACCGGCCGCGCGGCGAGCCGGTCGTCGAGGGTCGTGGTGTTGGCCCACGGGTCGTCCACGGTCGTGCCCGGCAGGACGACCGGCTGGATCGACGGGAGCTCGGGCGGTACCGCGATGTCGTACAGGAACGTGGCGTCGTTCGGCTGGAGGACGACGGCCGGCCGATCGACCAGGACGAGCTGGGTCCCGCTGCAGGCATCCGGCTTGTCGGTCGTCGGCTGGGGCGGGCAACCCTCGATCGCGCGATTGCTGCTCAGGTAGCCGCCCAGGGCGACGGTCCGGGCTCCGCCCGACGGTCCGGCCGCCAGCGCCGCCGCGACGGTGCTGACCTTCAGGTTGTCGACCGTCGAGGGAATGCCCGGCGCGAGGACGACCGGGACCGGCGTCGGCAACGGGCCGACGGCGCTCGACGGGCTGGGCCGGACCGGGTCCGGTGACGGCGGGAACGGTCGTTCGCTCGGGCCGAACCGGCCCAGGCCGACGACGAGAGCGAGCCCGACCGCGACGGTGATCCCGGCAACCGTCACGACGGCCCGGCTCGAGCGTCGGCCAAGCCGGCCGAATTCGAGCGTTGCGGCGTCCGGGAGTTCGCCCGAGACCTCGACGATCTCGCCCTGCGCGTCCCGCTTCGGGTTGGATCCGGGGTCGGGCAAGGAGATGCTCATCGTCAGGTCAGGTACGTCAGCCGAGCGCGGTCAGTTCCAATCCGCCGATCAGAGCCCGGCCGCCAGCTGGCGCAGGTCTTCGAGCAGCCGATCGATATCGGACTCGTCGGTCAGGAAGTTCAGGATCCCGGCCCGGAGCCAGGTTCGCCCCGCCCAGCCGGGTCGTCGACAGCCAGCCGTCGCCCGACGCCTCGAGCGCGACCTGCAGCCGGTCCTGGTGGGCATCGAGCGTGGCCGGATCGAGGCGCGGCCGAAGCCCGTCCCGCCGGCAGGTGCCGGAAGCAGACGACGCTCAGCTCGGGGGTCTCGGGCAGGGCTTCGAAGTCGTTCGAGGTGGCGATCGCCCGGGCGAGGTAGGCGGCCAGGTCGTTGTTCGCCTCGACCAGCCGGCCCAGGCCGTGCGTCCCGAGGTGCTTCCAGCTCAGCCAGAGCTTGAGCGCCCGGAACCGGCGGGTCCCCTCCATCGAGCGCTGGTAGAAGTTGAGCGGCTCGTTCGAGCCCAGGCCCGCGCCGTCGGGATGGGCGTCTGCCTCGGACTCGCCGCCCCGGTAGTACTCGGGGCTGCGGTGGAACGTCTCGAGCAGCTCGCTGCCCCGGCGGACGACGAGACCGCCGATGTCGTAGGCCTGGAAGAACCACTTGTGGGGATCGATCGTGACCGAGTCGGCCCGCTCGAGTCCCGGAACCCGATGGGCGTCCCGGGCGGACAGCCGGACGGCGCCGCCGTAGGCCGCATCGATGTGGAGCCAGAGCTGCTCGCGCTCGGCGACGTCGGCGAGCTCCTCGAGCCGGTCGATCGAGCCGGTGTTCGTCGAGCCGGCCACTGCCGCGATCGCGAACGGGACCAGGCCACGGGCCCGGTCCTCGGCAATCGCCCCGGCCACGGCCGGTCCGCCCAGGCGGAACAGGTCATCAGCCGCGACGATGTGGAGCGTGTCGGTCGGGAAGCCGAGCTCGTCGAGGGCCCGGGCGATCGAGAAGTGGGCCTGGTCCGAGGCGTAGACCCGGACCCCCTCGAGCTGCCCGCCCCGCGGCGGCCGGGTCAAGCCAAGGATCCGGGCGAGCTGGATGTCGCGGGCCATCGTCAGGCCCATGAAGTTGGCCATCACCCCGCCCGAGGTCAGGACCGTGAAGCCCTCGGGACCGTAGCCGATCAGGTCGGCCAGCCAGCGGCCGACCTCTTCCTCGACGAACGCGCCGACCGGTCCGGCGTGCCACACGTCGACGCCCGGGTTCAGGACCTGGGCGAACAGCTCCCCGACGATCGACATGATCAGCGGCGGCGGGGTGAAGTAGCTCAGGGTCCGCGGGTGGTAGGCGTTCAGGTTGTGGGGGGCGAGGCGGGTCCGGAATTCCTCGATCAGCTCGGCCGAGGGCGTCGGAGCCGCCGGGGCCAGTCCTGGGCCGGCCGGTTGGCCCGCCCCGTCGTCTCCGTAGAACACCCGCCGGAGCGCCGCGTAGCCGGCCGGTTCGCCCATGCTGCGCCGGAATGCCTCGCGATAGAGGTAGTCGAGACTGGCCTGCCAGGCCGCGTTGCCGAGCCGCTCGAGGGCGGCCCGGGAGCGCCCCTCGTCGTCGATCCCGATCAGCTCCGGCTCGGGGTGCCAGCCGAAGCGGATGGCCGGGTCGGGCCGCGGATCTGGCCGGGCATCGTCGGGGTCGTGCACGAGCCGATGGTAGCGGCTCGGAGCGGGCCGCCTGGATGATCGCCCGGACGGATCCGGGCGCAGCCCGTATCGTGCGCAGGTGACCGAACCGTCCCAGGCACCGTCTCAGCCATCGGCCCCCAGTCCGGGCTCGATCAACCGGCCGACGATCCAGTACAAGGGGGCGGACCTCGATTCGGAACGCGGCCCTGGGCTCGGCTGCTTCCGGTTCCAGCTGATCGTCCTGGCAATCCTGGTCATCCTGACCCCGATCAGCGTCGTCGCCGGCTGGCCGGAGCTGGTCAGCGCGGTGCTCCTGTTCATCGTCATCGGGCTGCTCCTGCTCACCGGTCAGACGATGATCTTCCTGATGCGCCTGGTGGCCGCCGATCGGCGCTCGCGACGACGACCGATGGCCAGCGCCACCAGGACCGTCGGCGAGCTCGAGGATGCTGGCGCGTCCGGCCAGCCGGAGGCCGTCGCCTCGCCGACCGGCAATGCGCCGCCGGCCGAACCGGGCCTGGGCGATCGGGAGCCGGCCGGATCCGAAGCCGAGCCGCCGGCCGGATCGGCAGGGGAGCCGCCGGAGCCCTCCGATCACCCGGCCGGCTCGGACGGCGTGCGACAATAGGGCTCGCGCCCGACGACGGGACCACACTGGAGGATCTCTGCTCGTGCCGGTGCTCGCGACCTACTTCTCCGTCCGCCGGGGCCGCGATCCGTTCTTCAAGTTCTTCATGCGCACGCTCTTCCCGCGCCAGGTCCGGGAGTACGAGCAGAAGTACGGGATTCGCTTCCTGGGCTGGTACAACGTGGCCCATGGCTGGGATTTCGACAACGTGATCCTGCTCGACCTGCCCGACTACGCGACGCTCGACAAGCTCGAGGCAGACGAGGCGACACGAGCGCTCGGTCACCGGGCCGGCGAATGGATCTTCGAACGTCACCACTCGATGTTCCTCCGGGAGCGGATGGGCACCGATCTCGAGTACCACCCGTAACGGAGGCGAGACGAATGGACCGGACCCGAATCGACCTGCTCAGCGTCCTCGCCCGGGACGCCTCGCTCGAGCGCTCGGACTACCTCGTCCGGGCCGCCGAGCAGTTCCAGCGCTTCCTCGACGCGAATGCCTCGACGATCCGTGAGATCGGCGGCCTGACCCTGATCGACGACGACCCGGACTATCTGGCGATCGCGCCCGACCTCAGCTTCCGGAGCCGCAGCCGGTACCTCGATGACGAGACCGGCGAGTGGCACAGCGAGACCGAGGTGATCGAAACGGGGGCCGAGCTGGTTGAGCTGTACAGCCCGGCCGAGCTGTTCACCGCGTTCACCGATGCCGCCCGTGCGGCAGCCGGGATGAACGCCGATGGAGCCCCGGTGGAAGGCGGCGAGGAGGAGGAGGGCTCGGTGGAACCGGAGGCGGCCGGCGGGAGCCACGACCCCTACGTCGGTGCGGCCGACTCATGGGCGGCCAGCCAGGACGACTCCCCGGTCACCGGCGAGCAGGATGCCGCCCGGCGGCTCTATGACCTCGCCCTGTCCTACCAGGAGCGCAGCCAGCGCTCGGAGGCTGATCTCGTCGAGCGCTTCCAGGTCGCGGCGGGCCGGTTCACCGGGGAGCTGGGTGAGCTGCTCGTGGTGGAGAGCGACGAGGAGCGCCTCGTCCTCCAGGCGACCGGCACGTTCCGGGCCGAGGTCGAGGCGGAGGACGAGGCCGATGACGGCGCGTCGCCGGGCGACTGGCTCGTCCTGGCCACGCCCGAGGAGCTGGTCGGGTTCTACGATCCGACCGATGTCTTTGGCGACCTGGCCGACGCCCTGGCCGAGGCCTTCCCCGGGATCGCCCCCGAAGTGACCGGGGACGGAGCGCTCAGCCCCACGGCCACCGACTCGCTGGCCGAGGACGAGCCCGACGACGACGCCTCCGACGAGGATGCCGATCGCGGGTGAGCGCCAAGCTCGTCCCGGCCGAGCTGGTCGAGAGCCGCGAGATCCTCGCCGGCCAATGGCTCCAGACCTATCTCGCTCCGAGCCTGACCGTCGGAGCGAGAGCCGGCCAGTTCATCCACATCCGGCCGGGTGACCTGTCGGGGCTGATCCTGCGCCGCCCGTTCTCGTTCAACACCGTCGACACCACGAACGGCCTGCTGACGATCCATTTCCGGGCCGTGGGACGGGGCACTGACTGGTTCACCCGGCTCCGGGTGGGGGACAAGGTGGACATGCTCGGGCCGCTCGGCCGCCCGTTCGAGGTGGCCCCGCACAGTCGCCATCTGCTCCTGATCGCGGGCGGCCTGGGCATGGCCGGCGTCCGGATGCTGGCCGACGATGCGCTGCGGGCGGGCCGCGAGGTGACCCTCCTGTTCGGCGCGGCCAGCGCCACCGAGGTCTACCCCTCGAGCCTCCTGCCCGACGAGGTCGAGTACATCGTGGCGACCGACGACGGCTCGCTCGGTCACGCCGGCTACGTCACCGATCTGGTGCCGGACTTCGAAAGCTGGGCCGACCAGGCCTTCGCCTGCGGCCCGGCCCCGATGCTGGCCGCCCTGGCCCGGCTGGCTGCCGGACGGAGTGCCCGGCTGGGGGTGGCGAGCCTTGGCCGGAAGCCGGGCCGGGGCGGGGGAGCGAAGAAGCTCGAGCCGGGCTCGACCGGCGCCCGGCGGCGGGCCTTCCTGCAGGTCTCGATGGAGCAGAACATGGGCTGCGCGATGGGCGCCTGCCTCGGCTGCGTGGTCATGGATGCGGCCGGAGCGCCCCAGCGGGTCTGCCGCGAAGGCCCCGTCTTCGCCTCGGACGAACTTGACTGGGAGTCGGGCTGGTGAGCCCGCCTGGCGATCGGCCGGCTCGTTCTCCGGCCTCGGCCTCGTCCGGGCGTCCGGATCCCCGCGGCCGGGTCGACCTCTCGGTCGAGCTGCCCCGCGGGCTGCGCCTCGACAACCCGATCCTGGTCGCCTCGGGCACGTTCGGCTACGGCACGGAGTACGCCGACGTCGTGGATGTCCAACGGCTCGGCGGGATCTGCTGCAAGGGCACCACCCTCCGCCCGCGGATCGGCAACATCACCCCCCGGGTGACCGAGACCCCGGCCGGGATGCTCAACTCGATCGGGCTCCAGAACCCGGGTGTCGATGCGGTGATCCGGAAGTACGGCCCGACCTGGCGCGACTGGCACGTCCCGGTGATCGTCAACGTCGCCGGCGAGTCGATCGACGACTATGTCGAGGTCGCCCGGCGTCTCGATGGGTCGCCCGGCGTGAGCGGGATCGAGCTCAACATCTCCTGCCCGAACGTGGGCCGGGGCGGCCTCCAGTTCGCGATCGACGCCGAGGCCGCCGGGGCGGTGACGGCCGCCGTCCGCCGGGCGACCGAGCTGCCCTTGCTCGTCAAGCTGAGCCCGAACGTGGCCGATGTCCGGCCGATCGCCCGGGCGATCGAGGCGGCGGGGGCCGACGCGATCACGGCGATCAACACGCTCTCGGGGATCGCCGTCGGCCCGACTCGCCGGCGGCCCCTCCTGGGCAACGTGTACGGAGGCCTGTCGGGCCCGGCGATCAAGCCGGTCGCTCTGCGGATCGTGTACGAGGTCAGCCAGGTCGTGGACATCCCGGTGATCGCGATCGGCGGGATCGCCTCGATCGGCGACGTCCTCGACTACCTCGCCGTCGGGGCGGTCGCCGTCCAGGTCGGGACGGTCCTGTTCGCCGACCCGACCCTGCCGGTCCGGCTCGTCGACGAGCTGGCCGATGAATGCCGCCGGCTGGGTCTCGACTCGTACGCCCCCCTGATCGGGACGGCCCTGCCCCGCCAGGCGTCGCCGCCGTCGGCCAAGGGTGTGGAGTATCGGCCATGAGCCGTGCCGCCCGGCCGGGCCCGAGCCCAGCCGCCCAGGCGTGCCCGAGCCGCGCCGGACGCCCCGGGCTCGTGGAGCGCAACGTAGACTTGGCCGGATGACCACCGTTCGCACGGCCGCCGGGGCCGCCGCCCGCAAGGCGATCGCAGCCCGGACCGAGGCCCTCTTCCGCAGCTCCGGCGCCCTGCGCGAGGGCCACTTCCTGCTCAAGAGCGGCCGTCATGGCGATCAGTACCTGGAGAAGTTCCAGGTCCTCCAGGACACGACCGCGACGAGCGAGCTGTGCGGCTTCTGGGCGTCGGGCTACCGGAGGATCGACGGCCAGCCAACCCTCGACCTGGTCGCCGGGCCGACGACCGGTGGCGTCATCCTGGCCTTCGAGACGGGCCGCCAGCTCGGCCTGCGGGCGATCTTCGCAGAGGAGGTCCGGGACGGCTCGGGCGGGTCGCGCCGGGAGTTCCGGCGCGGGTTCACGATCGAGCCGGGCGAGCGGGTCATCCTGGTCGACGACATCCTCACGACCGGCGGTTCGCTCCTGGCCATGATCCCGGCGGTCGAGGATCTCGGCGGCCAGATCATCGCCTGCCACGTCCTGGTCGATCGCTCGGGCGGGATGGCCAGCCTGACCTCGCCGGTCTCCGGCCGAAGCTACCCCCTGGCCGCCCTGTGGGTGCTCGACCTGCCGACCTACGAGCCCGGCCCGGCGACCTGTCCGCGCTGCGCCGACGGCACCCCGCTCCACGCCCCTGGCAGCACCGGGGCGAGTGCCTGATGCACCTGGCCACGGTCAACATCGGCCGGCTCCTCGAACCCCTTGAGGCACCTCGCCTGGCTGGCTTCGTGGCCGCCCTCGAGCCGATCAACCGGCTGGCCGATGACAGTCCGGGCTTCGTCTGGCGGCTCCAGACCGAGGACGGCGATGCGACGGCCCTGCGCCCGTTCGACGACGACCTGGTCCTGGTCAACCTCGCGGTCTGGGAGTCGCTCGAAGCGCTCCGGGCTTTCGTCTACAGCTCGACCCATGTCCAGGTCCTGCGCCAGCGCGGTGACTGGTTCGAGCGGCTGGCCGAGGCGCACATGGCCCTGTGGTGGGTGGAGCCGGGCCATCTCCCGACCGTCGCCGAGGCGATCGACCGGCTCGAGCGCCTGCGCCGCGACGGGCCGACCCCGGCCGCGTTCACCTTCCGGACGCCGTTCGCGGCCGACTCGGCCGGCCCGGGCCAGTCCCTGGTGGACGCGGAGTTCTGCCGGCCGGAGCCAGTCGCCGGCTAGGCCGGGCAGAGCCGGCCGGAGTCCGGCCGGGCGACAGGCGGCTCAGCCGCCGGTCTTGACCTTGTCGATCGCGGCGGTCAGCTCGGCCGGAACGATCACGGCCTCATACGAAGCCGTGACCGTCCCGGTGCTGTCCACGACGTAGACCCACGGCTCGGACTGGATGCCCCAGGCGGTCGTGGCCGCGTTCGCCTGGAGGGTATTGCCCGGCCCGAGGACCGGCTGGAGCGTGCCATTCGAGTAATTCATGATGTATGGCTCGACCTGGATGAAGGTCATGCCCGGCTCGGTCTTGGCCACTGCCTTGACCGCATCCAGGGTTGGCCCGCAGACCCGGCTCGTGCAGAAGGCTGGGGTGGCGAACACGAGCACGAACGGCTTGTGCTGGGCGATCGCCTGGTCCTCGGAGATCTGGTAGAAGGCCGGGTCCGGGCTCGGGTCGGTCGTGATGCTGGCCAGGACGCCACTGGCCGAGGCCGAGGTCGGGGTGGCCGTGATCGGGGCCTTGGCGCCGACCCGGACCGCCTTGCCGGTGGCGGTCACGGGCAGGCTGAGCTCGGTCGTCTCGGCCGACTTGCCCGGCGCGGTCACGGTCACGACCGCCGCCCAGTTGCCGGGCACGTCGAACGTGACGTCCTGGATCCACACCGCCCGCTGGTTCGGGATCGCCCAGACGAACGTGGCTGGGGCGGCCGGGATCGCCAGCGTCTTGGGATCCTTGTCCGTGTTGATGTAGCCGATCCGGACCTGGTCGTCGGGCGAGCCGACCGGGGTTGTGCCGGTGGAATCGAGCAGGCCGAGCAGGATCCGGCTCGTCCCGACGACGGCCTCGCTCGAGGCGATCACGGGTACGATCGAGGGGCCGCCCGAGCCGCCCACGACGAGGGACGAAGGGGACGGGCTGGCTGAGCTGCAGCCGGCGAGCATGGTCAGCCCGGCAAGCAGGGACAGGGACCTGGGGAAACGGGGGGGACGCATGGCGGGATCGTACTCGGCACCGGCGAATTCCGGCAGCGGATCGGCTAGAATGGCGGTCGCAGTCCACGACCCCAACGACACGACGGCGGAGGCCCGGTGACCCGGTTTCAGAAGCTCGCGGCGACCACGGTCGGGGTCACCCTCCTGCTCGTCACGATCGGGGTGGTCGTGCGGGTCAACGACGCCGGCCTGGGCTGCCCCGACTGGCCGCTCTGCAACGGCCAGGTCGTGCCCGCCTTCGGCGACCTGAAGGCCTGGCTCGAATGGATCCACCGGGACGTGGCGGCGATCCTCGGGATCCTGATCCTTGGCCTGCCGATCCTGGCGTGGCGCGATCATCGCGACCGCCGGTCGCTGTTCTGGTGGGGCATCGTGGCGGTCGTCCTGGTCGGGTTCCAGGCCTGGCTGGGCGAGGAGACGGTCCGGCTGGGGAACAGCGGCGAATCGGTCACCGCTCACCTGGCCAGCGCCATGGCGCTCCTGGGGGTCCTCGTCTTCATCCTCGCCCGGAGCTTCTTCCCGGGCCGGCTGCCCGGCCGGGGCGGGAGCCAGCGGTTCACCCTGCTGGCCGCCTTCGGAGCGGCCACCACGTACGCCCTGCTCCTGTTCGGCTCGCACGTGACGGCGACCCCAACGCCGCCCTCGTCTTCCCCGACTGGCCGCTCATGGGTGGCACGCTCTTCCCGGCGATCACCTCGGCCACGTCGGCCCAGGTCCTCCACCGGTACGTCGCGGCGATCGTCGGGCTGATCGTGATCGGGATCGGGATCGTGGCCTGGCGCAGCCAGCGCGACCACCCGGCGATCGTCCGGCTGGCCGTCCTCGCAGCCATCCTCGCTGCCGATCGAGATCGTGGTCGGGGGCCTGCAGGTCCTGACCCAGCTGTCCGGCTGGACCCAGGTGATCCACGTCGCCCTCGGGGCGAGCATCTGGGCCCTGATGATCGGCCTGGCGGTGGTGTCCTATTACAGCGCCCGGACGGCGCTCGATACGCGGCCGACGAGCCGACGCGGCACCGTCGGCCATACCCGGGGCGACTCGGTCCGGGCCTACATCGCCCTGACCAAGCCGCGGATCATCGAGCTGCTCCTGGTGACGACGGTGCCGGCGATGGTCCTGGCGACCCGCCAGGTGCCCGACATGCAGCTCGGCAGCTGGACCTGGCTCGTCCTCTGGACGATGGTCGGCGGGACGCTCGCGGCGGGCTCGGCCAACTCGATCAACTGCTACCTCGACCGCGACATCGACCTGCTGATGACCCGGACCCGGCGGCGGCCGCTGCCCGCCCACGAGGTCGATCCCGACCGGGCCGTCGTCTTCGGGATCATCCTCGGCGTGCTGTCGTTCGCCCTGATGGCCTGGTTCGTCAACCTGCTGGCCGCCTTCCTGACCCTGCTCGCGATCGCCTTCTACGTCGTCGTCTACACGATGATCCTGAAGCGCACGACGCCCCAGAACATCGTGATCGGCGGGGCCGCCGGGGCCCTGCCGCCGGTGATCGGCTGGGCCGCCGTGACCGGTTCGGTGCAGCTTCCCGCGATCCTGCTGTTCTTCCTCGTCTTCTACTGGACGCCGCCCCACTTCTGGGCGCTGTCGCTCCGGATCCGCAAGGACTACGCCGCGGCCGGGGTGCCGATGCTGCCGGTCGTGCGCGGGCATCCCCGAGACGACTCGCCAGATCGGCGCTCTACACGATCCTGCTCGTGGCAATCTCGCTGATCCTGTGGGCCGTCGCCCGCATGGGCGCGATCTACCTCGTGACCGCGGTCGTCCTCGGGGCGATCTTCCTGCGCCAGGCCTACGTCCTGTGGCGGCAGGGCACCTCACCCGAGCGCTCGACGGCCCAGGCGATCCGCCTCTACAAGTACTCGATCACGTACCTGAGCCTGCTGATGCTGGCCGTGGCGATCGACGCCCTGGTGGTGATCCCCGTCGGCTGAGCCCGCTAGGCTAGGCGTGCCCGCGCCGCGCTTCGCCCGTGCGCTGAGTGGAGGCGCGGGTGCTCAGTAGAGCGTCGGCCTTGTCTCACCCGGCGTGACAAAACGGGCATCTCACCCCCGCCCGGGGTGTCTCGCGGTCCCGCCGCCGCGAAGTTCCGTCCGAGCCACGCTCGGCCGAGCAGGAGGTGGTCGCGCGATGTGGCCTCGCCCAGGGCTCAGCAGCCTCTGGGCCTGCCGGAACGGCCTTTTGTCCCGCCGGGCATGACAACCGCATGGTCGGCCGTCACGCGTAGCCACCAGTCGTCGGCGTGCCTGTGGGCGACCCCTCCGATCCGTGCCTGGCCGGTCTGGTTGCCGGCAGCCGATGGACATCCGATGGATATCCGGTGGCCGCGGGGCTTTTCGGTGCGCTTCGATCCTGGACCGAACCTGCTCGACGAGAACGGAGCGGTTCCTGCTTCAACCGGTCACGACCAGATCGCGCGGAGCTGCCAAGGAGCTGCAAGCGGCATCCTCGAGACCGGTCTCGGCCAGAGAGCACTGCTACGTCAAGTGCTAGCCACCCAACGCCTACTCCGCTCCGGTGACGTCCGCCTCGAGCGTCTCGCTGCGTCGGCGGGCGACCCGGCCGTCGCGGTCGAAGATGCCCAGGAAGAGCTGGACGAGCGGTCCGATCCCGAGGGCGAAGACCAGGTCCCGATTCCGATGGTGCCGCCGAGGACGTAGCCGGCGACGAGGATCGTCAGCTCGACCGCCGTCCGCGAACGGCGGATCGACCAGCCGTATCGATGGTGGAGCCCGGTCATCAGCCCGTCGCGCGGGCCTGGCCCGAGATCCGCTCCGAGGTAGAGGCCGGACCCGATCCCGATCGTGACCACCCCGGCCAGCATCATCAGGAGCTGCTCCGGGCAAGCCGACGGCGACCGGCAGGAGCGCGATCCCGGCATTGGTTGCCGTCCCGATCAGGACGACGTTGAGCAGGGTGCCGATCCCGGGCCGCTCGCCGAGCGGCCACCACAGGGCAAGGATCGGCAGGCCCAGGAGGATGCTGACCGTGCCGATCTCGAGGCCGGTGAGCCGCCCAATTCCCTGGTGGAATGCCTCCCAGGGACCGAGCCCCAGCCCCGCCTGGACCATCAGGGCGATCCCCAGCCCGAAGGCGATCAGGCCGACGATCAGCCCCGGCAGCCGGGGCAGCACCGAGCGGGAGATCCAGCGTTCGCGCATCGCCCGATCGTAGCCGGGCGCCGACGTGGTCGACGTTGCACTCGGCGTGACAAGCCGGCCGTTGGCCGGCTACGTCCTCCGCACGGAGATCGCCTTGACCCCAAAGAGCCGGGTCAGTCCCTCGAGCCCGCCCGACATGACGTAGTCGTACCGCCTGGATCGGGGCATCGATCCGCCAGATCGTGACGAACGAGTAGTCGGCCATCGCCCGGATTGTGCGGGATTTTGGACTGCCCGGACCAGCCGGACCGCACCGCGCCCAGGCGGCGGTGGCAGACTCCATGGATGCACCTCCAATTCCTCGGCGCGGCCACGACCGTGACCGGGTCGCAGTACCTGCTGACCACCGACCGGGCCCCGATCCTGATCGACTGCGGGATGTTCCAGGGCAGCCCGAACGAATCGATCCGAAACCGGATCCCGCTGGCCTACGACCCGAAGGCGATCGACGCGATCCTGCTGACCCACGCCCATCTCGATCACTGCGGCCTGATCCCGCACGTCGTCAAGGCCGGCTTCAAGGGTCCGATCTGGGCGACCAAGGGCACGGTCGAGCTGGCCAGCCTCGTCCTGCTCGATTCGGGCAAGCTCCAGGAGGAGTTCGCGAAGCGCCAGGCTCCGCCGGGAACGACGCGATCCGGACCAGGCGGCGGCCTTCGAGCGGCGTGACAGCGATGCCCTCGCGGCGGCCGAGCGACTGGCCGAGGACGGGCTGGACGGCAGCGCTCGACCCGGTTGACCGGGCCCTGGCTCGGGCGGCCACGGCCGGCGAGTCCGACGATGACGGCGGCCGTCCGCCGGTCGCGATTCCGGTCGGCGAGCGACGGTTGTTCGACGATCCCCGGGTGGATCCGGCCCACTTCGGCAGCCGCCGGTTCGACGCCGCCCTGCTCGTACCGGCCGCTCCCAGGAGGCCGGCGGGGCGTCCGACCCGGTCGCTGCCGCTCCTGCTCAGCCACGACCTCCGGTCTCGGCCGCGGCGCTGCGGCCGCCTGGTGTGGCGGCCCCGTCCCCGGGGCCGCCCAGCCCGGCCGCCTGCCCCCCCGCATCGCCCGCGACCCCGAGCAGGCCCTGATCAACCAGCCCGCGATCGTCGACTCGGACCTCGACGAGCCGCTCTACGACGCCCAGGATGCCCAGGCCGTCCTGACCTCGTTCCGGGGGATCGACTACGACGCCGAGTTCGAGGTCGCCCCGGGGATCCACGCGACGTACGTCGATGCCGGGCACATCCTGGGCTCGGCGATCATTCGCCTGCGCGTCGCCGACCAGGACGGCGGCCCGGAGCAGCGCCTGATCTTCTCCGGCGACCTCGGCCGGACCGGGACTCCGATCCTGCGCGACCCGACCGTCGTGACCGACGCCGAATACGTCCTGGTCGAGTCGACCTACGGTGGCCGCGAGCACGAGCCGGAGGCGGAGTCGACCCAGGCCCTGGCCGACGCCGTGAGGCTCGTGGCCGACCATGACGGGGTCCTGCTCGTGCCGTCGTTCGCGATCGGCCGGACGCAGGAGGTCGTCTGGGAGCTTCATCGGCTGATCGAGGCGGGCAAGATCCCGCTCCTCCAGCTCTTCCTCGATTCGCCCATGGCCTCGAAGGCGAGCGACGTCTATCGCCACCATCCGGACTACTACGACGCCGAGACGACCGCCTTGCTGGCCGCCCACGACGACCCGCTCGACTATCCGAAGCAGACGATCACGAACGATGTGAAGCAGTCCGAGGCGATCGCCCAGGCGCCCCGGCCGTACATGATCGTCGCCTCGAACGGGATGCTGACCGGCGGCCGGGTTGTCGGCCACCTGCGCAACCTGATCGACGATCCGCGGGCAGTGATCCTGTTCGTCGGCTACCAGGGCCAGGGCACCCTGGGGGCCCATCTCCAGGCCGGCGCGACGACGATCAAGCTCGATGGCCAGGTTCGCCGGGTCCGCTGCCAGGTCCGTTCGATCAGCGGCTTCAGCGCCCACGCCGACGAGTCGGAGCTCCTGGCCTGGGTCGGCAATTTCGCCCGGGGCAAGACGCCCGGCTCCACCGGCTGGCCGAAGACGATCTTCATCGTTCACGGCGACCCGGATGCCCAGGCCGCCCTCGAGCCGAAGATCCAGGCGCTCGGCCTGAACACTCACATACCGATCTGGCACGAGGTCGTCGAGCTGGCCTGACCGGGCCAGGCGGACCCGAACGTCAGCCTTCGCGGAGCTCCCGAACGGCGGCATCCGCGGCCGTCACGATGAAGCCGTAGTCGGCGCTGATCGTGACCCACCGGAAGCCCTGTTCGCGCCGCCGCCGAGCGACGGCCGTCGACTGGGTCCAGGCGCCGGCCGGGATCCCATGGGCGGTGGCCCGCTCGATCACCTGGCCGATCGCCGCCTCGACCTCGGGGTCGGCCGATGTCGCCGGTGTGGCCGATCGAGGCCGCCAGGTCGTTCGGGCCGACCAGGATCGTGTCGACTCCCGGAACGGACAGGAGCGCATCGAGCGAGTCGAGCGCCTCGCGCGTCTCGATCTGGATGCAGCAGGTGACCGAGTCATTGGCGCTGGGCCATGTATTGCCCGGCCTGGCGGCCATAGCCCGAGATCCGCCGGGGAGCCACGCCCCGCAGGCCGGTCGGTGGGTAGCGGCACCAGGCCACGGCCCGCTCGACGTCGGCCACCGTGCGCACCTGGGGGATGACGACGCCGCTCGCCCCGGCGTCGAGCGCGTGCATGATCCGGACCGGCTCGTTCGCGGCGACGCGATACAGGACGGGCACGCCAGCGGCCCGGGTCGCGATCAGCATCTGGATGAGGTCGGAGGTGGCGACCGGACCGTGCTCGCCGTCGGCGACCAACAGGTCGAAGCCGCTCCCGGCCAGCAGCTCGGGCACGGTCGGATCGAGCAGGAGCAGCCAGGTCGCGATCAGGAAGTCGCCCGAATCCAGCCGCTCGCGGAGATTCGGGACCATCGGTGGGACCTCGCCCGACGTGCTCACCGGGGGAGTGTACCGGGCGCGCCAGACGGGACGCCGAGCCGTCCGGCGAGCCCGCCCGGACAGAATGCCGCCCATGACAGAGCCAGTTGACGCGATCGTCGTGGGTGGCGGCCACAACGGACTCGCCTGCGCCGCCTACCTTGCCAAGTCGGGCTACCAGCCGCTCGTCCTCGAGAAGCGCGGCGTGATCGGCGGCGCGGCGGTGACCGAGGAGCCCTGGCCGGGCTTCAAGGTCAGCACCCTGTCGTATGTCCAGAGCCTGATGCCGCCGAAGATCGTCAAGGAGCTCGAGCTCCCCAAGCGGGGCTACAAGGTCTACCCCATGGGCCCGTACTTCATGGGCTTCGCGGACGGCACGGGCGTCGTGATGTACGACGACTACGAGCGGCGCCATGCCGAGATGGCCAGGTTCAGCAAGCACGACGCCGACGTCTACGACGACTACGTCGCCTGGAAGGACGGCCTGGCCGAGGTCGTCCGGCACCTCCTCTGGATGACCCCGCCCAAGCTCGGCTCGCGCTCGCTGCCCGACCTGCTCGACCAGCTCCGGTTCGCCTGGAAGCTGCGCGGCCTCGGCGGCCGGGGCGTGGCCGACCTGACCCGGATCATGACGATGAGCGCGGCCGACCTGCTCGACGACTGGTTCGAGTCCGACCGGATCAAGGCCGGCCTGTCGATCGACGGGATCATCGGCACCTGGGCCGGGCCGTACGAGCCGGGCACGGCCTACGTCCTGCTCCATCACGAGATCGGCAGCGTCGACGAGGACGAGACTGACGGCCCAATCGGTGCCTGGGGCTTCGTCGAGGGTGGGATGGGCGCGGTCAGCACGAACCTGGCGGCGGCCGTCAAGGAGTACGGCGGCCAGGTCCGGCTTGAATGCGCCGGTCGCCCGGATCCTGGTCGACGGCAACCGGGCAGTTGGCGTGGTGCTCGAGTCGGGGGAGGAGATCCGGGCCGACCTGGTGATCTCGAACGCCCACCCCCAGCTGACCTTCCTGCGGCTGATCGAGGAGGGCCAGCTGCCGGCCGAGTTCGTGACCGACATCCGCAACTACGACAGCCGCTCCGGCACGGTCAAGGTCAATCTCGCGATCAGCGAGCTGCCCAGCTTCACCTCGCATCCCGGCACGAACCTCCAGCCCCACCACACCGGGGCGATCGAGCTGGCCCACTCGATGAGCTACATCCAGCAGGCCTTCGACGACGCCCGCCAGGGGCGAGGCTCGGCCAAGCCCTACTGCGATGGGGTGATCGCCACGACCCTCGATCACACCCTCGCCCCGGAGGGCATGCACATCTTCTCAATGTTCGCCCAGTGGGTCCCCGAGGAATGGCATGCCGAGCCGCATCGGGCGGAGGTCGAGGCCTTTGCCGATCGCCTGATCGACGGATACAACGACCTCGCCCCGAACCTCAGGGGCTCGATCGTCCACCGACAGGTGATCAGCCCGTACGACATGGAGCACGAGTACGGTCTGGTCGGAGGGAACATCTTCCACGGCGAGCTGACCTTGAACCAGCTCTTCCACATGCGCCCGGCGGCCGGCTACGCCAACTACCGGACGCCCCTCAAGGCCCTCTACCAGTGCGGCTCCTCGACCCACCCGGGCGGGGGCGTGACCGGCCTGCCCGGGCGCAACGCGGCCCGCGAGATCCTCCGGGATCGGCGCCGGCGGAAGGCCGCCTGAGGTCCCGCCCGCCGGGCGACCTTCGTTCGGGCGCCCGGCCCGGAGCGGGGCGCTAGACTCGGCCCGGGAGGTTCTCGCAGTCGATGGCCGTGGCCCCGTTCAGCAGCGCAGAGATCGAAGCGATTCGCCGCCCGTTCCGGGCTGCCTCGCTCCTGCCCGGACGGGCCTACCACGACGAGGCGGTCTGGGAGTTCGAGCGCGACAGCTGGTTCCTGCGCGACTGGATCTGCATCGGCCGGGACGAGGATGCCCCGGACCCAGGCTCGTACTTCCTGTCGAACGAGCTGGGTGAGCCGCTCGTGATCGTGCGGGCCCGGGACGGCGTCCTGCGGGCCTTCTACAACGTCTGCCAGCACCGGGGCACGGCCGTGGTCGAGGAGGCCTGCGGCAAGGCCGTCCGCTTCCAGTGTCCCTACCACGCCTGGATCTACGACCTCGACGGCAAGCTCATCCGGGCCAAGCACACCGAGGACCTCGACGAGTTCAGCTTCGACACGTTCGGCCTGCGCCCGGTCCGCCTCGCCGTCTGGCAGGGCTTCGTGTTCGTCTCGCTCGATCCCGACGGGCCCGAGCTCGAGGCGTACATGGTCGACTGGCACGACCACCACGCCGGCTTCCGGCGCGACTACAGCCGACTGCGCCGGGCCGCCCGGCTGACCTATGACGTGGCCGCCAACTGGAAGATCGTGGCCGAGAACTACTCCGAGTGCTACCACTGCCCGGGCGTCCACCCGCTCCTGAACAAGCTCACGCCCTACGACCTGGGCGAGGACTTCTTCCCGGACGGTCCCTGGAAGGGCGGCTGGATGGTCTTCTCGGCCGGCTGCGAGACGATGTCGATGGACGGCCTGCGCCACGGCCGTCCGCTCCTTTATGAGACGGACGAGACCGACGAGCGCCGGATCTACTACTACATCCTGTGGCCGAACCTGATCGTGAGCGTTCACCCGGACTACGTCCTGGTCCACCAGGCCTGGCCTGCCGGGCCGGATCGGACGATCGTCAACTGCGACCTGTACGTCGACCGCGATTCGGTCGGCCGGTCCGACCTCGACATTTCCGGGGCGCGCGACTTCTGGGACCTGACCAACCGGCAGGACTACCACGTCGTCGAACTCCAGCAGCGGGGCACCCACTCGAGCAGCTGGACGGCCGGCCGCTACTCGAATCAGGAGGCCAGCGTGCAGGCCTTCGACCTGATGGTCGCCGATCGATACGCCGCTGACGGGATCCGCTCGGACCGGGGCAGCCGGACCGAGGTCGCCGGTGCCGACCGGCCGACGGCCCGGGCGGCCGGCCGGGCAAGGGCCGGAGGCGCGCCGTCGACCGCATCGACCGAACCACCTTCATCCGATCCGGTCGCGACGGCCGGCTAGCTGGAGACAACGATGTCGATCCTGACCCCCGAGGAACTCGCCTCGATCCGCCGTCCGTATCGGGCCGCCTCGCTCCTGCCCCGGCGGGCCTACCACGACCCGGAGATCCACGAGTTCGAACGGCGCGAGTGGTTCCACCGGGACTGGTCGATCGTCGGACGCGAGTCGGACGCCGGCCGGCCGGGCGAGTACTTCCTGGCCGAGCAGGACGGTGAGCCGCTCGTGATCGTGCGGGCCCGGGACGGCGTCCTGCGGGCCTTCTACAACGTCTGCCAGCACCGGGGCACGGCCGTGGTCGAGGAGGCCTGCGGCAAGGCCGTCCGCTTCCAGTGTCCCTACCACGCCTGGATCTACGACCTCGACGGCAAGCTCATCCGGGCCAAGCACACCGAGGACCTCGACGACTTCAGCTTCGACACGTTCGGCCTGCGCCCGGTCCGCCTCGCCGTCTGGCAGGGCTTCGTGTTCGTCTCGCTCGATCCCGACGGGCCCGAGCTGACCGACTACCTGGCCGATCTCGTGCCCCACTGGAACCGGTTCGACTTCGGGGCCCTCCGCTCGGCCAAGCAGGTCCGCTACGAGGTCGGCTCGAACTGGAAGTTCATCGCCGAGAACTACTCCGAGTGCTATCACTGCCCGGGCCTCCATCCCCAGCTCAACAAGCTGACCCCGTACGACCTGGGCGGCGACTACGAGAGCGAAGGACCGTGGGAGGGCGGCTGGATGGAGCTGGCCCCCGGAGCGGAGACGATGGCCCTCGAGGGCGGCCACCGGAACGGCCGGCCGGCGATGAGCGGGATGACCCCGCTCGACGAGCGCCGGGTCTACTACTACGTCCTGTGGCCGAACACGTTCATGTCGATCCACCCGGACTACCTGCTCGTCCACCGGCTCGTGCCCCAGGGCGTCGATCGGACGACGGTCGTCTGCGACTGGTTCTTCGACCCGGCCACGATGGCGATGCCCGGCTTCGACGCGAGCGACGCGTACAACTTCTGGGACATGACGAACCGCCAGGACTGGCACGTCTGCGAGCTCCAGCAGCAGGGCACGAAGTCGCGCAGCTGGGTAGCCGGACGCTTCTCGAACCAGGAGGCGAGCGTCCACGCCTTCGACCTGATGTGCGCCGACCACTACGCGAACGACGGGATCCAGGTGCGGCGGACGGTCCGCGAGCGCTACGACACGCCGCCGCCCAAGACCGAGCTGTCGGGTGGGATCGCCAGTGCGGCCAAGACCGAGGCGCGCCTCAAGGCTCGAGCCGCGGGCAAGTAGCCGGCCCGCCGGACCCGGCCGGCGCGCGCGGGAGCTCGGCAGACCCCGCGCTTGGCGGCACAGGGGGCGGTCGGCATGCTTCGCCGCACCGTTGCGATCGCACGACTCGGCAAATTCCGCCCAGAGCCGCGCACGGGGCGCGGTCAAAACGCGTCGTGGGATCCTGCGACCCGTCGGACTAGCCTCGGGGCGAGCACGAGCTGCGATCGAAGCCGGCGGATGTCGATGCCGCAGGCCCACCTGAAGGGCCGCCGCGCGGCGCTGGGCGGAATCTGACGGATCGGCATCGGTGACGGATCGGCATCGGTGGCGGATGGGCGCCCGGATCGAGATGTTGGCGCGCCAGGACGGGGTGGGGCCGAAGGATCAGCCTCGGAGGACGATCCGGGCCAGGATCCGGGCGATCACGTGCGAGCTCGCCGCGGCCGCCTGGGCCTGGGCCGGGGCGACCGCCGCCTGGGCCGGGGCGACAGTCGTCGCGGGCGCGGCGAGCGGAAGCGTGGTGGGCTCGGCCGGCGTCGCTTCGGCCGGCAACGCTCCGGCGGGCCCAGGATTCCTGAGCTCACTGTCGGGGCTCGTGCCAAGGGCGGCGATCACCGGGGCCAGGGCCGCCGCCGCACCAACGGCCGCGATTCGCTCGAGGAGCTGCCGGCGGCTCATCCGCTGTGCGGCGAGGTAGGCGGCAGAGCGCTTGCTCGAGATCGGGGCCCGGTTCAAGTCTCGCCGTCGGTCATGGCCGAATCCTAGCCGCTCGCCGGGAAGTCAGCCGGCCAGGTCGACGTAGAGCGGGGCGTGATCCGAAGGCAGCTTGCCCTTGCGGGCATCTCGATCACGCTCGGCGGCGCTGATCCGGGCGGCTACCGTATGGGTCGCGTACAGGTGGTCGATCCGCATCCCGAGGTTCTTGTGGAAGTTGCCGGCCCGGTAGTCCCACCAGGTGTAGAAGCCGGCCTCGGGGTGGAACGGGCGGACGACGTCGACCAGGCCCCAGTCGCGCAGCCGGGCGAGCGCGTCCCGCTCGGGCGGTGAGACGTGGGTTGCCCCGACGTAGGCCAGCGGGTCGTACACGTCGAGGTCGTCCGGGGCGACGTTGAAGTCGCCCCCGATCAGGAGGTCGTCGGCCGGATCCTGGGTCTCCTCGAGCCAGCGGCTGAGCCGATCGAACCAGGCCAGCTTGCCGGCGTAGAACGGCGTATCCAGGGCTCGCCCGTTCGGCGCGTAGATGCTCACGACCCGGATCCCGGCGCAGCGGGCGGAGATCATCCGGGCCTCCGGGCCGAGCCCGTCATCGGCAGTCTCGTCGCCGGCGAGGCGCCGTCTCAGCAGCCCACGACCGGCCCGTCGCCGAAGTTCGAGATGACCTCGGCGAGGCCCACCCGGCTGGCAATCGCCACCCCGTTCCAGCGGCCCTGGCCGTGGTGGGCCAGCTCGTAGCCGGCCATCGCAAAGGGCATGACCGGAGCCGTCTCGTCGAACAGCTTCGTCTCCTGCATGAGCAGGACATCGGGCGAGGCGATCGTCAGCCACTCCTCGACCCGGTCGAGGCGGGCCTTGAGCGAGTTGACGTTCCAGGTCGCGATCCGCATCAGGCGGCGGCCATCAGGCAACCCGGGCTCAGTCCGGGCGGGGTGGCCGGAGGTCCGCGACCGACATCCGGTCCGGCTCGAGGCCGCCCGTCGGATCGTGCTCCTCGAACGGCAGGCTGAGGGCCGCGAATGCCGCGCGAGTCGCGGCCGGATCGCTTGTCGTGAGCATCAGCGCGCCATCCGTGTCCTCGGCCACGCCGACGATCCCGGTGATGTTCACCCCGCGCTCGCCGAGGGCGGTGGCGACCCGGGCCAGCGAGCCGGGTTGATCGTCGAGCTGGACCGTGAACCAGACCGTCACGGCGCTACCTCCGGGGGACCGTGTCGAGCGATGGTAGCGCCCGGGACCGGCTACGATTCTGCGATGGTCAAGCCGGTCCCGCCGCCCGCCCAGATCTTTGGCCTGGTCGACGACCAGCCGACCCGGGCCGCCCAGCGATTCTTCAAGGAGCGCCGGCTCGAGATCCATTTCGTCGACCTGCGCCGCAAGCCGATCGCGCCCGGCGAGCTGCGCCGGTTCAGCGAGCGACTCGGCGCGGCGGCGCTCCTCGATCCGGACGGCCGGGTCGCCCGGGCGGCTGGACTGGGCGATCTCCGGCTGACCGAGGGTGAGCTCATCGAACGGCTGCTGGCCGATCAGCGCCTCCTCCGGCTGCCGCTCGTGCGCTACCAGCAACGAGCTGAGCGCCGGCCGTGACGAGACGGCCTGGAAGCGCTGGCTCGCCCCGTCGCGCGGAGCCGAGGCCTGATTCGAGGGACCACGCCCGGCCCGAGGGGCGACGCCCGGCCCGAGGGCGACGCCTGAACGCCCAGTCGTGCATTCTTGGCGCATGCCAGATGAACGTGATCCCGAGCTGTCCGGCTCGCCCGAGCGCAGGCGCCGGGGCCGGGTGACCGTCGACCCCCGGACGAACGCCCGGATGGAAGGCGGCAAGATGACCGAGGACGAGAAGCTCCTCACCCGACCGACCCGGCCGGCGTTCATCAGCGAGGACCCCTGGCGCGTCCTCCGGATTCAGGCCGAGTTCGTCGACGGCTTCGACGCCCTGGCCACCCTCGGCCCGGCCGTGACGGTCTTCGGCTCGGCCCGGATCCGGGAGGGCAGCCCGACCTACGAGCTGGCCAGGGCGATCGGCCGGCGCCTGGCCGAGGCGGGCTTCGCGGTGATCACCGGCGGCGGGACCGGGCGTGATGGAGGCGGCCAACCGGGGCTGCCAGGAGGGCGGCGGAATCTCCGTCGGCTGCAACGTCGAGCTGCCCCACGAGCAGTCGCTCAACGCCTACGTCGACCTGGGCGTCGATTTCCGTTACTTCTTCGCCCGCAAGACGATGTTCGTCAAGTACGCCGACGCGTTCGTGATCCTGCCCGGCGGAGTGGGCACGCTGGACGAGCTGTTCGAGGCCCTGACCCTGATCCAGACCGGCAAGATCGAGCACTTCCCGGTGATCCTCGTCGGCCAGGAATACTGGAGCGGCCTGATCGACTGGATGCGCCGGGTCCAGCTGCCGGCGGGCACGATCAACGCCGAAGACCTCCGCCTGTTCCACGTGACGGACGACCCGGACCAGGTCCTGCGCCTGATCCGGGCCTACACCCGCAACGATCACGGCGATCCGCCCGAGGAGCTCGAGCTCCGAACGCCGAGCGAAGCGGCCGATTGAGGCGTCAGGCCCCGATCGGGATCGCCACCTCGATCCGGCCGGCCACGATCCGGACCGGGTAGTAGCGCAGGCGCCGGACCCGGGTCAGCCGGCGCGCCTCGGCCTTCTTGCCCGGTGGATCCTCCTTCGGCGGCAGGCCGGCTGCCGACCAGGTCGGGTGGTACCGGCCATCCGCGTCGAGGCCGCCAGTCGTGGGCATCCGGACCGTCTCGCCGCTCAGGAGGTCGAATCTGCCCGCTGTGGAGCGGGCAGTCGACGATGCATCCGTCCAGCTCGCCGATCGAGAGCGGGGCGGACATGTGCGGGCAGCGATCGTCGGTCGCCAGGATGCCCTCGGCGGTATGGGCGAGGAGGATGTCCAGCTCGCCCCGGGTCACCCGGCGCATCGTGCCGGGGGCCAGGTCCGTGAGGTCGAGCGACGACCTGGAAGGCCGCCTCGGCCGAGCCGATCGCGAGGAGGCCCGGGGGGATCGCGGCCGGATGTGGGTCCATCGAATCAGCCTAACCAGTCCCGCCACGCGATGTGCCGGGACTGGTCACGGTGTGGGTCAGTCGAGCACCGGCTGGGCCGTCGGGACGACAGCGTCCGGCTGGGCCGCGACGACCGGCGCCTCGGACGTCGTCGCCCGGAGCGGGAGCTCGCGAACGAAGAGCGAGACGATGACCGCGCCGACTGCGGCCCCGACGCCCAGGAGCATCGAGTTCGCGATCGCGATCGTGAAGGCCTGGTGGAAGCCCTGGATGAAGATCGCCTGCATCTCGGCCGGCAGCTGGCTGACGAACTCGAGCGGGTTGCCACTGCCCGTGACCGAGGTCAACTGGCTCAGGTCGAAGCCCGGCGGGGGCGTCGCTCGGGACGCCGAGGCTGGAGCGCCTGCCGCGATGATCTGGTCATGGAGCAAGGTCCAGGACAGGTTCTCCCGGAAGAGCGTGTAGGCCAGGGTCAGGCCGATCGTCGTACCGATCTGGCGGAACAAGGTCAGGTCCGAGGTCGCCGCGCCGAGGTCGTGGAACGGCACCGCGTTCTGAACGATGATCGTGAAGACCGCGAACGTCGGGCCGACGCCGAGGCCGGCCACGAACATCCAGCTCCACAGGACGAGGTTCGGGGTATCGGCCCGCAGGTTGGACATCAGGAACAGGCCGATGGACAGGACCACCAGCCCGCCGACCACGATGACCTTGTACTTGCCGGTCCGGCTGACGAGGTAGCCCGAGCCGATCGACGAGATGATCAGGCCAAGCAGGAAGGGCAGGAGCTCGTAGCCCGACAGGCCGTGGCGCTGGCGCCCTGGACGATCTGGAAGTAGAGCGGCAGGAAGATGATCGCGGCGCCGAAGCCGAACGTGGCCAGGAAGATCGCGACCATCGAGGCGCTGAACGTCCGGTTCCGGAAGAGGCGGAGCGGGATGATCGGCTCGGGGGCCCGCGACTCGACCCAGATGAAGACAAGCCAGGAAGACGAAGCCGGCGACGATCGTGCCCCAGACCGCCGGGTCGCTCCACTGGGAGGTCTCGGCCAGGGTGAGCCCGATGAGGATCGGCATCAGGCCGAGGGTCAGGAAGATGACCCCGAGGTAGTCGATCTTGATGTCCCGCCGACGGCTCTTGATGTTCGGCAGCAGCCGGGCGATGACGACCAGGGCGACGATCCCGATCGGCAGGTTGACGAAGAAGATCCAGTGCCAGCTGAGCGTATCGGTCAGGAACCCGCCCAGGCCAGGACCGACCAGGAAGGCGATCCCGAAGACGGCCCCGAAGAGGCCCTGGTACTTACCTCGCTCGGCCGGGCTGAACAGGTCGCCGATCGTGGCCAGGGCGATCGGGAACAGGGCACCGGCCCCGAGGCCCTGCAGGCCGCGGAACAGGATCAGCTGCCACATCGTCTGGCTCAGGCCCGACAGGGCGGAGCCGATCAGGAAGACGATGATCCCGAACATCAGCAACGGCCGCCGGCCGTACAGGTCGGACAGCTTGCCGTAGATCGGCACGGTGATCGTGCTCGTCACGAGGAAGATCGTGACGACCCAGGTGTAGAGGTCAGCGCCCTGGAGCTGGGTCACGATCCGGGGCAGGACCGGCCCGACGATCGTCTGGTCAAGTGCCGCCAGGAAGAGCCCAAGCAGGATCGCCCCGAGGATCTCGAGCTTGGCCCGATGCGACAGCCCGAGGGCCGGATCGTTCTCGAGTGACGGGCCTTCGGCCTCGTCGGTGACTGGAAACGCTTCCATGAATTCCTTCCCTTCCCGTTGTTCGCGGCTGCCGGGGCCGTCTCGTCGGCAAAACCGAATTCGGCGGAGATCGCTCCGCGCAGGTCACCCATCGTTCGGCTCAGTCCGCGCAGCTGGTCGTCATCCAACCGGTCGCAGATCGAACGAACCCGATCGAGCTTGATCCCCTCGGTTTCGTCCAACGCCTGGATGCCCAGGGCCGACGGCTCGACCAGGACCACCCGACGATCGTCCGGCGGCCGGACCCGTTCGACCAGGCCGTGCTCGGCCATTCGATCGATGATTCCGGTCGCGTTCGAAAGGGAGACATCGAGGACGTCGGCGATCCGGGTCATCGACATCCGGCCATGCTGTTCGAGCTGCCGGAGGACGTGGATCTGGGTCATGCTGATGCCCTGCTTCACGAATTGCTCGGTCGAGGCGCAGCGAAGATCGCGGAGGGAACGGCCGACGTCGGCCAGGATCGATCCGATCAGCTCTTCGCGGGTATCGACAGAAGTTCGCATGACGTGAACTATCATACTCACCAGAACAGTTGTGTCAACCCTGATGGTCGGTGCTCTCCCGAACATTCAGGGGACGGCCACCAAGTACCGGCCGGTGCGTCTCGCCATCGCAACCGGCCAGCCCAGGAGGATCTCCCGGATGCAGTTCGCGATCATGCTCGAGCCCCAGCAGGGGGTGACCTATCTCGAGCAGCTCGCCGTGGCCCAGCGGGCCGAGGCGGCCGGCTTCGGGGCGTTCTTCCGCTCCGACCACTACCAGAGCTTCCCGGGCCCCGACGACCTGCCCACGACCGATGCCTGGACGGTCCTGGCCGGGATCGCCCGCGAGACCCGCTCGATTCGCCTCGGGGCGCTCGTGTCGCCGGTCACCTACCGGCTGCCTGGGCCGTTTGCCAAGATCGTGGCCACCGTCGACGAGATGTCGGGGGGCCGGGTGGAGGTCGGCCTCGGAGCGGGCTGGCACGAGCAGGAGCACGCCCGGATGGGCATCCCGTTCCCGCCGATCAGCGAACGGGGCGACCGGCTGGAGGAGACCCTCGAGATCGTCCGTGGGCTGTGGTCCGAGCCTGACGGCTGGTCATTCGAGGGCCGCCACTGGCAGGTCCGCGACGCGAAGTTCCGGCCGAGGCCCGTCCAGCGGCCCCACCCGCCGATCATTGTCGGCGGCAGCGGCACGCCGCGCGGCTTCCGGATTGCGGCCCGCTACGCCGACGAGTTCAACCTAACCAGGACCGAGCCGGACGCGATCCGGCAGGGCCAGGCCGCAGTCGACCAGGCCTGCCGGGCGATCGGGCGTGACCCGCGTTCCATCCGGCGCTCGGTCATGACCGGCGTGCTGATCGGCGTCGACGAGGCGGAGCTCACCCGGCGCAAGGCCGCCGTCCTGGCCGGCTTCGGGGTCCCCGACGACGGCGAGGCCTGGTTCGCCCGGCACGAGCAATCCTGGATCATCGGCACGCCTGACGACGCCCGCCGGCGGATCGCCAAGCTGGCCGCCCTGGGGATCGAGCGGGTGATGCTCCAGGACTTCGTGCCCCGGGACCTGGCGATGATCGACCTGCTCGGCCGGGAGGTCGTGGCCGCCGGCTGAGCTTGAGCGTCAGCCGGGCTGGGTCCGGCGGCTTGCCGCGGGTCGGTCGATCAGGCCGAGCGGACGACCCATCGGGCCGTAGCGCAGCCAGGCCCGGCCGACCAGGTGGTCGAGGGTGACGGGGCCGTAGATCCGGGAGTCGACCGAGACGGCCGGGGCGTCACCCAGCAGCCAGGCTTCGGTCGGACCGAGCTGAACCCGGCGGCCGGCCACGCTGAGCGCATCGCCCGGCCGGGCCGCGACGCGCTTGACCACGAGCAGGCCGCTCGCCGGCTGGCGGACGACGACGATCGCTCCCCGGCGCGGCCAGTGGTGCGTGGTCGGGTCGACGAGCAGCCAGTCGCCCGGCTCGAGCGCGGGCCGCATCGAGCCTTCGGCGACGATGACCCGCCAGGGGCGGGCGTTCTCGTATGGGCCTGCCCGGTCAGGGAGGCGAAAGGGCACGGCCTCGTTTGGGCTCGGGTCGACGGCCGGCTCCACCGCCGGCGGTCGCTCGATGGTCAGCGTCTGTCAACTCCCCGTCGCACGCGCCTCCCGGGGGGCGGCGACTACTTCTTGGTTGACCAGAAGATGTCGGCAAACTCCTTGACCGACGCCTGCAGCTGGGCAGCGGCCTCGGCATCGATATTCTGCTTGTTCTTGCCCGCCAGTTTCAGCAGATTCCAGACCTTGGTGTGGAGATCCGGGTTGGCCTCGAGGTGCTCGGGCTTGAAGTAGTCCGACCAGATGACCTGGACCTCGTGCTTGACGATCTCGGCGTGCTGCTCCTTGACCGCAACGCACCGGGCGAACTTGTTCCGGTCGGCCGCGCTTTGTCCGTCCAGTCCACCCAGGAGCTCCACCATCCGGGCGACGGTCTGGGCCGCCAGCTCGGCCGCATGCGGATCATAGATCCCGCAGGGGATGTCGCAATGGGCGTGGGCGACGGTCGGCGGGGCGACGACCCGGGCGATCCGGCTGCTGATTCGGGACATCGGCGATCTCCTTCGCGGGGTGGGGTTGTGTGCAGTCTCAGAGTGGCAGGGGTGCCTGTCAAACTGGCAACGGATCGCCCGCGACCCATGACGGGGCGGTATCATCCGGCTGATGACGGAGCCGACCCCTTCCGGTGCGCTCGCCTGTCCATTCGTGGCGTTCGAGGCGGACCGCGACGCCCGCGCCGACACCCCAGACCACCGACATCGGTGCTATGCCGAGCTGCGGCCCGCGCCCCGGGCCCTGGCCCACCAGGAGGCGTTCTGCCTGTCACCCGGCTTTGCCGCCTGCCCGACGTTCCAGGACTGGGCCCGTCGTGAAGCGGCTCGTCCCAAGGGACCTGCGGCCGCTGATCAGAACGAGCTGGCCGGCCTGGCCCGGCCGAGCCGCTCGGGCAGTGCCGGCGATGAGGCAGCCGCTGCCGGCGCAGCCGCTGCTGCCGCCGCGACTTCGGGCGACTCCGCCGACCGCCCCCCGAAGCGCGACTGGGCTGCTCCGCCGGTCTGGACTGCCGATCCGGCCACCCCGGGCGAGGTCGAGGCGCCGGCCTTCCTGACCCCGTCGCCCGACCGGGGCACGAGCTCGAGCGCCGGAGCGGGCGGCGCGGCGGCCGGTGCTGCGGCCGGCCTGGCCGGGTCGCGCTGGCTGAACGATGCGCCGGCCGTCCCGAGCGATGACCCGGAGCTGGACGACCTGGATCGCTCGATCCAGGCGGACCAGGCAGCCCGCCAGGCTCGCGATCCGGCTCCCGTCCCGGCTCCATCCGACGCCGACCTGCTCGAACGCGATGCCGCCGTTGCGGCTGTGGCCACGGCTTCCGCTGGCCGGCGGGCCAGCCAGGTCTCCCGGCGTCAGCCTCCGCCCAGTCGCGACAGCCGTCCGCCCTGGGAGCGCTCCCGGCGAAATGAGGCCTATCCGACCCTCAAGACCCGGATGGGCATGCCCGCGATCCCCCGGATCGCCCTGGCCATCGGCGCCCTGGTGATTGCCGCCGTCGTGATCTTCTCACTGCCGTTCCTGCTCAACTTTGGCGGCTCGAGCACGCCGACCACGCCGCCGGCCTCGGCCGGCCCGTCGGCCAACTCGCTGGCCTCGAGCGGTCCCTCGGCCTCGACCGCTCCGGTCGCTCCGACTGCCCAGATCTACATCGTCGCGGCCGGCGACACGATGTCGAAGATCGCCAAGAAGTTCGGGCTGACCGTGGCCCAGCTTGAGGCGGCCAATCCCCAGATCAAGAACCCGAACAGCATCAAGGTCGGGGACAAGATCACGATCGTGGCTGCGGCCGGCCCGACGAACGTGATCAACGGGGCATCGCCCAGCCCGTCCTGAGGCCCGCTGGCGAGTTGTCCAGCGACGGGCGGCGGGTGCAGGCGGGATGGCGGCGTTCGTCCGCCTGTCAAATTCCGCCCACGCCGCCTGGTGGCAGGTCGTCGCTTCAATTCCGGCCCAGGCCGGCCCGCCTCTGGTCAAATTCCGGCCACCGCCGCGCCGTGGCGGTTCGCGCTGCGGTTCACTCCCAGGGCTGAACGCAATCGTTGAAGGGCCGAGCGCCATCGCGACTGCCGGAGCGACCACGACGCGGCTTCAGGCGGAACCTGCCGAGGTCGCGGCGACGCCCGCCCCGTCCGCGAGGGCCGAGGCGCCTAGCGCGGGGCCAGGTTGATCGAGGTGATCTTGCCGGCCTCGACCCGGAACATCGCGTCGAGGTGCTGCGAGCTGGCTCCCGGCCGGACGACCAGGAGATCCGCCTCGTACGTGTTGCCGGTGTCGCGAACCTCGCCCGGGATCATCTTCAGGCCGCGATCGCTGCGCAGGAACCAGCCACCGACGCGCTCCACCCCGCGCAGCGTCTGGACACTGTCGCCGACATGGATCCGCATCTCGGTCCGCTCGTCCATGAGCGCGACTGCGCCCTCTCGATCGCCAGCGTTCAGGAGCTCGAAGAAGACCTCCATCGTTTCGACTGCACCCATGGCCGCAGTTTAAGCGACCACTGCCGGCAGACGTCACGGGGGCGAGGCCGGGGCTGGGCCGGCGCCAGCAGGGATCGGGCGCACGTCGCGGAACCGGCCGTCGCCAGGCGCGGCCCCGGCGGAAGCCTCAGAAACCGCCGCCTGCGCCGCCTCCGCCGCCACCCGACCCACCGCCGCCGAAGCCGCCGCCTCCGCTCGACGACGCGGGCGAATTGCCGATCGTGCCCAGCGCGGCCATCATCCCCCCAATGTCAGGGATCGGCCCGCTCGAGAACAGGCCGGCGCCGCCGGTTCCGGCCGATCCCGCCGTGAACGGCGTGCCGCCGCTGCCGTACCAGGCCGGGAAGTAGGCACCTCGCGCCGCCACACCCCGCTGGACGTCTTCGACCGTCCGGCCCAGGACTGCCTGGACGTCCTGGTTCAGGTCGAGGGCGACACCCCAGACCACGGCCAGGTCCGGGCTGTCGACCCAGCTGAGCTTGGCCGCCTGAACGACCTCATCCATCGAGCGTGCCTGGGCCATCGTCGCCTGGAGCGTTCGCCGGTAGGCCTTGAGCTGGGCGTCGATCATCGCCCCGTTCTTCGTCCGCGCCGGCATCTCCCGGGCGATGAACAGGGACACGACCCCGGCCGCGCCGAGGGCGACCCCGATGAAGGCCAGGCCCGAGATCGGAAACAGGCCGAGAATGAACCAGGCCGCGATCCCGGCCCCGATCTCGAGCGCGCCCCGCGTGGCGTACCGGCTGGTTGCCTTGGCCGGCGCCTCGACGAACCAGCCCTGCTCGACGGCATACGCCTCGAGCTTCGCGTTGAACCCGGCCGTGTACTGGCCGAACCCGGTCAGATCGTCGTGCTCGATCCGGCCGGCCGGTCCGGCCAGGCTCTGGAGCATGACCAGGGCGTAGCTTTCGGCGTCGATCAGGGGCTGGCGGCTGGCCCGGGCCCGAGCTGCCTCGACCGCCGGATCGTTCGACGGCGGCACCTCGGTCACGACCGCCAGATCGCCCGGCTTGCCGGGGTCGGCGACGTCGAACTCGAGCTGGCCCCGATTGGCCAGGTCGAGCATCGCCGTGGTCAGGGCCCGCCGGCTCGACCGGCCGTCGTAGACGAGGGCGGCCGAGGATGGCGTCAGGTCCGGCGGGGGAGCCGGCAGGTAGACCGAGGGGTCGTCGGTGTAGACCGCGTCCCGACCCCGGCGCCACCAGGCGTAGGCGGCCGAGCCGACGGCCAGCAGGAAGATCAGGGGCGCGATCACGAGCCCGAACAGGGCGTTCGTGATCCTGGCCCGGGAGAGCGCCTCGGCGTTGGCCGGGGTCGCCGCCCCGTCGACTTCCTTCAGGCCGGCAGCCAGGGCTCCGGACAGGTCGCAATCCTCGAGATACGGCGTCATGTCGTCGTTGAAGATCGCGTCGCGCTGGTCATTCGAGAGGTAGGCCGCCCGATAGCCCGGCCCGGCATAGAGCTGGACCTGGCCGTGGCACTTGCCCGGCTCGAGGTCGAACAGGACGACCAGGCCGTCATCGAAGCCCTTCCGCCCGACGCCCCACTGGTCCATCAGGGCCTGGGCGTCGGATTCGGCCTGATCGGTCGTCACGTCGTCTCCGACGACCTGGCTGTAGACCACGACCTCGGCGCCGGTCCGGGCCTCGATCCCCGCGATCGTGGCCTCGGCCGCGGCGATCGTCTCGGCGTCGAAGACGCCGGCCGTGTCGTAGACCCGCTGCCCGGCGACGGGCGGCGGATAGGGCGGTCCGGCTGCCCGGCCGACCAGGGCGAACGGGGCCAGGAACAGGCCGCCGACCAGGAACAGGCCGATGACCGAGAGCTGCAGCCACGGCCGACGAACGGCGACCAGGCGGCCGGCCAGGCGGGTCATCGGCTGGTCCTACGAGGGCCGCGCGGAGTGGACGGCCGGGCTGCGGCCGCGTTCACGGCCGAGTGTGATGCGGCCGTCCTCCTCGAGCAGCACCTGGGGTGGCCGGGGGCGCCCGTTGTATGACGAGCCGAGCGACGCCCCGTACGCGCCGGCGTCGCGGATCACGACCAGGTCGCCCCGCACGAGCGACGGCAGCCGATGGACCCCGAGCGAATCGGTCGATTCGCAGACGGGTCCCTCGACCGCGGTTTCGCTCAGCTCGCCGGACCGCTCATTCGCTTCGACCCCGGCCGGTGGCCAGGCCCGACCGCCCGAGGTCAGGGCAACCACGCGGTGCCGGGCTCCGTAGAGGGCCGGCCGGATCAGCTCGGTCATCCCGGCATCGAGCACGGCCATCGGGCCGGCCCGCCGGCGGACGTGGAGGACCCGCGCCACCAGGTAGCCCGCCCTGGCCACGAGGAAGCGGCCCGGCTCGATCGCCAGCCGGGCCGGCCGGCGATCCGCGGGCAGGGCTTCGAGGGCGGCCCGCAGCTCGCGTCGCGAATCGCCCGGGTGCGGGCGCCGGCGTGGCCAGGTCAAAGACGGGAAAGCCGCCCCCGACATCGAGGGTGTCGAAGGCGGGCAGCGAGCCGCCGAGCAGCCCGACGAGCGCCAGCGCCCGCCGGACGCCGTCGCGCCAGGCATCGACCGCGCCGAGCTGCGACCCGACGTGGAGGTGGATGCCCCGCCAGTTGAGCGGCCCGTCCGGGCCGCCCCCGGCATCGATCGCCGAGCCCAGCTCGTCGTCGGCCAGGCCGAACTTGCTCGTCCCCGCCCCGACGGCCAGGCCAGGCAGGGTCTCGGGGTCCACGGCCGGGTTGTAGCGGAGCAAGACATCGAGCTTCGGCCCACCGCGCCGGATCGCCGCGCGGGCCACCCGGGCCAGGGCGGCGGCCTCGTCGGCCGACTCGATCGCCGTCCACAGGATCGGCCGGCCATCGGTGGCGGCCCGTCCCACCGCCCGCAGGTCAGCCGGCGTCTTGCCGATTCCTTCGAGGGTCAGCCGACCGTTCGGGATGTCGGCGGCCCGGGCCACCGCCCACTCGCCGCTGGACACGACGTTGGCCCCGAAGCCGAGCCAGCCGATCCGCTCGACGATCGCGGGCACGTCATTGGCCTTGACCGAGTACTGCCGGAGCCACGGGTCCGGAAAGGCCTGCTCGAGCTCGGCGGCGGCGGCGGTGATCTCGGCCAGGTCGGTCAGGCTGACCGGCGTGCCGTGGCGCCGGGCGGCCTCGCGCAGGGCTGGGGCGATCACCGGCAGGCGGTCGCCGTCGCTCATCCGCGCTGGGCTCGGTTCGGTCGTCTCAGCGACTCGTCTTCATGAACGGCAGGAGACCGATCGCCAGGGACACGACGCTCAGGATCACGGCTCCAACGACGGCGGCAATGATCGAGTCGAGATCGATCGTGGGCGGGAAGTTGCCGACGGTGAAGTTGACCTTGAGCTGCTCGGTGGCCCAGGCCACGCCCAGCAGGACGACGGCGTTGACGACCAGCCCGGACAGGCCCAGGGTCAGGATCGAGAGGGGCAACGACAGAATCTTCAGGACGGGCTTGACCAGGGCGTTGGCCAGGCCGACCACGATCGCCACGATCAGGATTCCGGCCGGGCTGGCGTCCTTGCCGAAGTTGATCTCCGAGTAGACCAGTGAGGTCACCCACAGGGCGATCGCCGTGCCGATCGTCTGGACCGCAAAGCCGACCATCATCGGCTGGCCTCCTCTCTGTCGTGGCGCGCGAGCCGGTCCTGGAGGTGGGCCCGGACGGCTGGCCATTCCGTGTCGAGCACGCTGTAGTAGGCCGAGTCGCGGGCCCGCCCGCCGGGCATGACCATGTGCTTCCGGAAGATCCCCTCGAACTCCGCGCCGATCCCGAGGATCGCGCTCCGCGACTGCTCGTTCAGGGCGTCCGTCTTCAGCTCGACCCGGCGCAGGCCGAGCGTGTCGAAGGCATGGCCCAGCCCGAGCAGCTTGGCCTCGGTGTTGACCGCCGTCCGCTGCATCTCGGGATCGATCCAGGTCCAGCCGATCTCGAGTCGCAGGTGAGCCGGGGCGAGGGCCAGGTAGCGGGTGCTCCCGACGACCCGGCCGGTCGCCTGCTCGATCGTGACGAAGGGCACCTCGGTGCCGGCTGCGGCGGCGGCCAGGGCCGCCTCGACGATCCCGGCCATGCCGGCCGGGGTCGAGCCGTCGAGCGGCATCCAGCGCCAGATTCGCGGATCTCGGCCGGCCTGGGTCAGGCCGTCCAGGTGAGCGGGCGAAAGGGGCTCGAGCCGGACATGCCGGCCCTGGAGGGTCACCGGCCCGATCGTCGGAGGAGCCATCATCGGCCGAGTGTACGGGACGCTAGACTCCACCTGCCGCCCGCCCGGCCCCGCCGGACGACAGCCTGAGGGTCACTGATGTCCTCGTTCCCGGATTTGACCGCCGCCTTCTTCGAGGAGTTCTTCCGGCTCGACCCGATCTCGGCCACCGCCGCCGGGATGCACGCCCACGACGGCCGCTGGCCGGACCTGAGCGAGGCAGGCCGGGCGGAGCAGCTTGCTGCGGCCCGGCGCTGGACAGCGACCCTCGAGGCGATCCCCGAGGCCGAGCTCGAGCGCGACGAGGCGATCGACCGGCGGCTCCTGCTGATGGTCCTCGACGAGATCGAGTTCGGCGAGACCGAGCTGCGCCAACTGGCCTGGGATCCGCTCGAGTGGGTCTACCTCCTGGGCAGCGGGATCTTTCCCCTGATCGCCCGCGAATTCGCGCCGCTGGCGGATCGGCTCGTCGCGCTGGCCGGCCGGCTCGAAGGCGTGGCGGCCGTGGTTGAGGCCGCCCTGGCGGTCCTGATCGGCACGCCCGACGGCCGGCCGGTCTCCCGGCTGCACACGGAGACCGCCCTGGCCCAGCTCCCGGGAATCGCCGAGCTGATCGGCGATGCCCTGGCCGAGGCCGAGCGGGCAGCCCCCACGAACCCGGCCGTGGCCGCGGTCCAGGCCCGGCTGATCGCGGCTGCCGCCGGCGCCGACAATGCCCTGGCCCGAGCCGAGCAGGTCTTCCGCGACGTGATCCTGCCGGGCGCCTCCGGCGAAGGACGGCTCGGCCCGGAGCTCTTCGCGGCCAAGCTCCGGCGGACCCTGCGCGACGATCGGCTCACGCCTGCCCGGGTCCTCGAGCGGGCCACCCGCGAGGCCGAAGCGGTCCGGGCCGAGATGGTCCGCCTGGGGCGCGAGCAATGGCCGGCCTGGTGCCCGGACCGGCCCGCCCCGGCCGATGACGGGGCCGTGGTCCGGGGCGTCCTCGATGCGATCGCCGGCGAGCATTCGGCCGCGGACGAGCTGCTCGATGATTGCCGAGCCGAGCTGGCCCGGATCGAGGCGTTCTGTCGCGAGCAGGACCTGATCGGCCTGGTTGACGAGCCCCTCGACATTCGCTGGACGCCGCTCTTCCTGCGCGCCTTCGGCGGGGCGATGCTCGACTCGCCCGGACCGCTGGACAAGGGCCAGGCCTCGTTCTTCGCGATCACCCCGATCCCTGGCGACTTCACCCCCGAGCAGGCCGAGAGCTCCCTGCGCGAAGACAACCATCGGATGCTCCGGGTCCTGACGATCCACGAGGCGGTGCCCGGCCACTACCTCCAGGGGGCCTACGCGAACCGCTGCCCGTCACTCGCCCGGGCGGTCTTCTGGAGCGGCCTGTTCGCCGAGGGCTGGGCCGTCTACGTGACCCAGGTGATGATCGATGCCGGCTACGGCGCCGATGACCCGGGCCTCCTGCTGACCCACTGGAAGTTCTACCTGCGGGCCGCCCTGAACGCGATCATCGATGTCCGGATCCACGCTGGCGATTCGTTCGGCGGGCCGATGACCGAGGACGAGGCAGTCCGCCTGATGGTCGAGGGCGGCTTCCAGGAGGAGTCAGAGGCCCGCAACAAGTACAACCGGGCCCGCCTGTCGTCGACCCAGCTGTCGACCTACTTCGTCGGCTCGATGGCGATGTGGGAGCTCGAGCGGGACGTCCGGCGGCGCCTGGCGGCCGCATCGGGCGATCCAGCTGGGGCGGGCTCGGTCGTCGAGCGGGACATCCCGGGCGGGCTTGGTCGGACGCCCGGCTTCAACCAGCGCCGGCATCTCGAGGAGGTCCTGGCCCACGGGACGCTCGCGCCGTCGCTCCTGCGCGAGCTCGTCCTCGGGGGTGCCCAGGGTCACTGAATCGCGAGACCGCCCCGGTGCGCCTGCCGGGGCGGCCTCTGATTCTTGGGCAGATCAGGAGCCGACTTCGGCCGCCGGTTCGGGCTGACCTCCCAGCCGCATGACAAAGCGAATGAACAGGCCCGCACCGGTCAGCCCGAAGAGAACCAGGCTCGTGATCAGGATCGGCCAGGCCAGCGCATTGACCGTGCCGTCGCTGCCGACCGCGCTGAGCGCGCCCGGGACCCAGTCCAGCCCGATTCCCTTCAGGGCATCGACCTGGTCGGCGGACTCGAGCCCGTAGATCTGGGGCACGATGTAGAGGACGGATGAGACGACCAGCAACACGCTCACGATCTGGAACGAGCGTCGGTCGTCGTCGGCGTTTCGAATGAGCTTGACCACCATCGCCCACAGCAGGACCACCGTCGCCAGCGGGGCGGTCAGCGGCAGGCCGAGTCCGATGTACAGGTTCGGCATCAGGAAGACGACGCTCAGGGCCAGGGTGATCGTGAGCAGGGCATCCCGCATCAGGACGTAGGACAGCCACCAGACATCGCCTCCGAAGCGGAGGGTGAGCGTGCCCAGGAAGCGGAGGATGTAGGGCCTGGCGAAGTGCATGATCATCGCGAACGCCCAGAGCATCGGCAGGACGGCGGCCAGCGACAGGACCAGCCAGCCGGCCCCTCCAGACGTGAGCGCGGTCGCGAGGTCGTCGGCGTTGAGCGGCGATGGACTTGGCATCAGGACTCCTCCCCGATTGTTCGAGCGCCGCCCTGGCGCAGGTTGTAGATGACCGCAACGAGGGCGAGGATCCCGACCAGGGCCCCGGACAGGTAGCACAGCGGCAGCGCCAGGGCGGGGTTCTGGGAGCTGACGAAGAACGCCGCCAGCTGGTTCGCCGTGTCGGTCCCGATCTGGGTGACCTGGACCCCGATGAGGTAGGGCACGATGTAGAGCGTGGCCCCCAATCCCAGGAGCAGGACCTGGATCCGGTACCAGCGAAGGTCCGCGTCCCCCCTGGTCACCAGCTTGATCAGCAGGACCGAGAAGGCGCATACGGCCGCCAGGCCGCCGGTGATCGGCAGATTCTGGGCGCCCACGACGTCGGGGTAGAAGAAGATGAAGCTGCCCAGGAAGACCTGGATGAGCAGGATGTCCCGCAGGGCGACGTAGATGATCCACCACAGGTCCGCTCCGAGGCGGAGGGAGAACCGGCCGACATTGGCGGCCATGTAGGGCCGGGCAAGGTACAGCGCGACGGTCAGCAGCCAGAGGGCGACGAGGGCCGCCGCAATCGTGCCTTCAATAAACGACTCGCCTGCATCGAATAGTCCTTGTACCTGATCCGGGGTCATCGATCTCCTCCTGCCTGGATGGCCACGGCGATTGGCCGATCGGCCGGGCCGCGCCCGGCCAGCACCTGCACGGTTGGACAGCCTGAGAGCGCGTCGCAGCGGAAGCAGCGGCCGGCCTCGGCGAGCGCGACGGCCGGGGCGAAGCCCGCCTCGGTCGGTTCAAATGAACGAGTTGGGTCGACCGGATGATCCTGGCTGGCGCGGTTGCGCAGCGACAGGTCGAGCTTGAGGATCGGCTCGGGCGGGGTTCGGTAGCGGACCGTGGCGAAGATCTCGGCCTCGCCATTCGGACTGCCGCCGAGGTATTCGTGGATTGCGCCGGCAGCGCGCCGACCCGCGGCCACGGCATCGATGATCGTCTTTGGGCCCGAGACCACGTCACCGCCGGCAAAGACACCGGCCAGGCCGGTAGCCAGGGTCCGTGGATCGGCGACGATCCCGGCCCTGGCTCCGATCTCGATCCCTGCTCCGACCGGCAGGATCGAGGGATCTGGCTCCTCGCCGATGGCAACCAGGACGGTCTCGGCGGGAATGTCGGCGCTCGAGCCGGCGACCGGAGCCCACACCGGGCGGCCGTCCACGACCTCGCCGCTCGGCGCCTGGCTCACGACCCGGACTCCACTCACGGCACCGTCCATCCCGAGGACCTCGGTGATGCCCGTCCCGGTCCGGATCTGGATTCCTTCGCGCCGCGCGGCGTCGACCTCTTCGTGCTGGGCCGGCATCTCGTCCAGGCCGCGCCGATAGAGGATCGTGACCGACGAGGCTCCCGAGCGCCAGGCGGACCGGGCGGCATCGAAGGCGGTGCTGCCACCGCCAACCACGACGACCGCGCCGCTGAGCGTGGGCGCCGGACCGAGGTTGACGTCCTTGAGGAAGCGGGTGGCCGGGATCACCCCCCGGAGCTGGTCGCCGCTGACACCGAGCGGTCGGCTCCGGGGCGCCCCGGTCGCCAGGAAGACCGCCTGGTAGTCGCGCTGGAGATCGGTCAGGCTGAAGTCACGGCCCATCACCGCGTCCAGCTTCAGCTCGACGCCCAGGTCGACGATCCGGGCGATCTCGGCCTGGAGCGTCGCCCGCGGCAGGCGATAGGCGGGGATACCGATCGCCATCATCCCGCCGGGCACGGGCATCGCTTCGAGGACGGTCACGCGGTAGCCCAATCGGACCAGGTAGTAGGCGGCCGACATGCCCGCCGGGCCACCGCCCACGATCGCCACCCGCTCGCTTCGCCGGCGGGCCGGTGGAGCGATTGGCGGCAGGCTGCCGTGCTCGACGGCGAACCGCTTCAGGCCCCGGATCGCGATTGGCTGGTCGAGCTCGCCGCGCCGGCAGACGGCCTCGCACGGTGCGGTACAGATCCAGCCGCAGACCGAGGGGAACGGGTTCACCTCGGCCGCGACCGCGTAGGCGTCGTCGTATCGCCCGGCTGCCACGAGCCCCACGTAGCGACCCGCGTCCGTTCCGGCCGGGCAGGCTGCCTGGCAGGGGGCCTCGGCCACCGGTTGGTCGTGACCCCGGCCGGCCGGGCCGGACCGCTGGCCGCCGGCTCGCCAGCCGACGACCTGGTCGAAGGGCGAGCGCTTGGTCTGGCCGAGCGACTCGCGGGTGATCGAGGATAGCGGGATCCAACCGTTGGCCGGCGCCGAGGCGGGCCGGATGATCGGGCCCTGGCGCGGAGCCAGTGGGATCTGGGCGCCGGTGGCCGCGAGGGTGATCACCGACACTGGGCACTCGTTCACGCAGATTGAGCAGCCGACGCACTCGCCCACCTGGATCGGATGCTCCATCAGCCACGGAATCGGGCCACCGCCCGGATCGGCCTCGATGCCGCCGGCCTGGGGGCGGGACATGTCCAGCGCCTCGACCGGGCAGACGTCCATGCAGACGCCGCAATTGATGCAATTCCGGTGATCGATCTCGATCTGGTAGCCCACGGTCGCCTCCCAGCGAGGTTTCGGCTAAGGGTGCCCGTCGAGCAAGACTCGGCCACCTGCCGTTCAGGCCGTATCGGGGGGCCATTCAGCCTGCCCTGAACGGGGCGCCTAGCGTCGGCGGCGGGCTCGCTTGCTGCTGGAACGACCCGTCGAGAGGCGGCTGAGCAGTCCCGCCACGTTGTAGCCGGCATCAGACGCCGCCCGGACGAGGGCGCCGCGGCGGGTCGATCGGGGCAGCCCGGCCGCCGCGGCGACCGCGGCGAGCCAGTCCTCCCAGGCTTCGCGCTCGAAGTACTCGGCACCATCAAAGCGATGAACCCGGAGTGCCTGGCGGACGGCCGGGTCCTCGAACCAGCCTCGGACGGTGCCAGCGCCGAAGCCGGGCCGGGCGGCGGACCCAGCCAGGCCCGGACCGGCCAGCGCCCGGGCGATGTCCGTCCAGCGGTCGAGCTCGGCCTCGGAGATCCAGTCGGGGCCGGGACCGCCGGCGGCGAGGCTGGCCCGGATCACGCCGGATAGCCGCAGCCGGTCGATGTCGACCTCGCCCAGGGCGGCTCCAAGCGCCGCGGCCACGGCAGCCGGACGCGCCCGGGCCGATTCCGGGAGCTCCTCGAGGACAGCCGCCAGGCGGGCCCGGACGGCCTCCTGCTCGGGCGCGAGGACCAGGTCGGCCAGGGCGTCGGTCACGCTCGAGACGGTCCGGCCGGCGAGCAGCCGACCCAGCCCGGACCAGGGCTGGCCGGGCTCGTCGACGACCTCGCGCAGGTCGACGTAGACCCGGCAGCCATAGGCCGCCAGGTTCGCCCGGAAGCCTTCTCGGGCAATTTGCTCGACCGAACGGAGCTCCTCCAGCCCGGACATCGCATCGCGCAGGATGATCCAGCGGCCCGGCCCCACGGTCAGGTCCAGGCCGTCCACGACCGTTGCGATGATCGTCACACGCTCGCCGACCGGCCCGCTCCCGGCATAGGCGACCGACCGGCGGATCGCTCCGCTGGTCTCCGCGTAGCGGTTGTGGACGAGGACGAGCGAGCGCTCGCCGGCCGGCCCGCGGTTGCTGTAGGCGAACACGTCGTCGTTCACGGCGCCGTCTGTTTCGAAGTCGTACAGGCGGAACTGCTCCGACCCGGCGAACTCGGCCCGGCGATGGAGCAGCGGAAAGATCGTCCGGCCGTGGTGGGTCAGGAGCCCTTCGTCGACCGGCTCGTCGAGGCGGGCCCGCCGGAATTCCATCCCGTATTGCTCGTGGAAGCCGTCGACCTGGCCGTGGCCGAACATCGGCAGCCCGGGCAGGGTGACCAGGAGGGCCGCCACCGCGAAGTACTTGTCGCCCGTGCCGAACTGCTCGACCGCGGTCTTCTCGTCGGGGTTGCTCATGAAGTTGACGAAACGGCCGAGGATCGCGGGATCGAACTCGAGGGTGTTCCTCATGACCCGGCGGTACTCGCCGTTCTTCTCGTCGCGGAGCATGTTCATGAATGCACTGTTGTAGACCCGGTGCATGCCCAGGGTCCGCACGAAATAGCCTTCGAGCAGCCAGAAGGCCTCGGCCAGGAGGAGCGTCCCGGGCGCCTCGGCGGCGACCCGATCGACGACCTCGCGCCAGAACTCCTCGGGCATCAGGGCTTCGAATGCCCGCCGGCTGAGGCCGTGCCCGGCCCGGGAGGGGATCGCCCCGCCGGTCCCCGGCTCGGGGAACCAGAGGCGCTCGATGTGGCGCTTGACCAGGACCATCGCGGCATCGAACCGGATCACCGGGAACTGCCGGGCCACGCTCACGATCGTCCCGATGACCGCCTCGCGGACCTCGGCCTTCGAGTAGTCGAGCTGGGCCGTGTCGTTCCAGGGAAACGACGTTCCGTCGTTGCCGTGGTAGACGTAGCGGACCTCTCCGGTCGCCCGGTCGAGCCTCTGGAAGACGACCGCCGCGTCGCGTGCGTCGTAATAGTGGTCCTCGATTCTGATCGAGACCCGCTCGTCGTCGGACAGGTCGGGGCCATTGAACGAGTAGGCCGGGAAGGGCGACTCGGCCAGCGACAGGAAGCGCTCCGGATGCTCGATCACCCAGCGCGAGTCGATTCCCATGTGGTTCGGGACCATGTCGCTGGCCAGGCGGATCCCATGTCGCCCGGCGCGCTCCCGGAGGTCGGCGAGGGCCGCTGGTCCACCCAGGTCGGCCGCGATCACGTAATCGTCGAGGGAGTAGGCGGAGGCGACCGCATCGGGCTGGCCGCGGAGCTGCTTGATCCGGGCCGAGGCACGGCTCCGTTCCCAGAGCCCAATGAGCCACAGGCCGGTGATGCCCTGCGCCTCGAGGATCGCCAGCTCCTCGTCCGGAATCGCGTCCAGGGTGGCGATCTCGCGCCGGTAGCGCTGTGACAGCTGGTCGAGCCAGACATAGGTGCTCTTGGCCATCAGGACCAGGCTCGGCATCCAGTCCGTGTCGGAGCTGAACCGCTCGAACTCGAAGTCCTCACCCGAGCGGTCGCCGTAGTCGGTGAGGGCGTCGGGCTGGCCGGCGAGGCCGCCTGGCCGGGACGTGAGCCAGGCCAGCTCGGCCGCTCGCTTCTCCTCGGCCAGGACATCCAGGGCGATCAGGAGGCGCTCGATCAGGTCGCCCAGCAGCTCGCCATAGCGATCGCCCCAGGCCGCCCGGATGTAGCGGAGCTGGTCGGCCAGCGAACCCGGCGCGGCCTGGGCCGGCTCGCGCAACAGCTCGATCAGCGAGCGGGGATCGCCGGGAAAGGCCGGCTGGCGACCGAGCGTGGCCTCCAGGGCCGTGCGCACCCGGGCGGCCCTGGCGGCCCGGGTGGTCAAGGGACGAAGGTCGACCAGGTCCGCAAACGGGGCCACTGCCGGGTTGTCCGAGAGGACCCCGAGCAGGACCAGCTGGGCGAGCGCACCGTCCGCATCGGGTGGCTCGGGCTCAGCCAGGCGGCGTGGAAACTCGAGTGGGAACGCCCGGATCGTCGCCTCCAGGTCGATCGGCCGGATCTCGCCGATCGCCTCGCTGATTGCCTCCCCGGCCGCAGGTCCGAGGGGATCCGGCCGGGCGTCATCCCGGTAGCGATCGATCAGGCGGCCCAGGATTTCGACCAGGATCCCGGCCGCCTGGAGCTCGCCCGGGGTGACCGCGCGCTCCTGCTTCGGGCCGACGTCAGGGCCGTCACCGGGGTCACCCTTGGCCGTCGAGTCGCGCCGGGCTGCGGCAATCCGGGCGGCGATCGTCCGGGCCGTGGCCGGATCGGGCGCGAGGGTCAGGTCATCGAGGCCGTACCGCCGCCGGGCCCGCCCGGCCAGCCGGAAATCCCGGGCGGTGGGCCGGCGAGGGGTCACGTCAGCGGTCGGCGCCGACCGGCCACCTCAGCGACCCGCGCCGACCGGCGTCGGGGTGCCGCTCGGGGCTGGCGGCGGTGACGTGGGCTGGCGCTCCTGCTGGACATGCTCGATCGCCCGGCGGAGGAGCTCGAGTCCGGACGGGTCGAATTCGTACTTCCAGGCCCGGACCCGATCGACCCGGCTGAATCGATTGTCGAGCCCGAGGGCGATCGCCTCCCGTGACAGGAGGATGAGGTCGGCGTTGGCATCGATCAGGTCGAGGGCCGGCTCCGATTCAATCACGGCCGAGATGATGTCGACCCCGGTCGCGCCCGACAGCCGGAGGGTCTCGGCGATGTTGTCCGTGCCCGTCTCCGACGCGCAGACCAGGCCGACCCGGGATCCTGGCGGGAGGGCGGCGATCTCGTGGACGAGCTCCATGTAGCCCGGCCCGACGATCATCGCGATGACCGGGATCCCCAGGCCGACGCTGTAGGCCAGGGCCTCGTCGGCGTGGAACGTGGTCGTGGCGATCAGGTCGTAGTGGAACCGCTCGAGCCGCTCCGGGATCTCGTGGAGCAGGGTGGCGTCGGCCTCGATCAGCTCCGGGAATGCCTCGCTGATCTGGGCCGCGTCGTAGACCGCATCGGCATTCGTGCACTCCGCGAAGAGGACCCTGACGAGCTCGCCCGGGTGCTTGCGCTCGGCGGCCGCGGCAAAGGTCGCCGAGGCGACCTCGTCGGCGGTGAACCCGGCGGCGCTCGCCCGGCGGAGCATCTCGGCCACGATCCCGGCCAGGGCCTCCTGGCCGCGGCGCTGGGGCGGCCGGTCGGCGACGTGCGTCCCGGCGCCGTGGCGGCTCGTGACGTAGCCCGCATCGGCCAGGCGCTTGTAGACCGCCCGGATCGTGTTCGGATTGACCCGCAGTGCGCCGCCCAGCTCCCGGACGGGCGCCAGGCGGGCCCCCGGCAGGAGCCGGCCGGAATCGATCTGGTAGGCGATCTGCCAGAAGATCTGGGTGCTGATCGGGACGTCCGAATCACGCTCGACGTCGAGGCCGCGATTGGTGGTTGACACAGTCTGATGGTCCAACTACTATTTGGCCTAGACCACTATATCAACCGCGAGCGACGTCGTCGCCCGCAGCCTATCGAGATCGACCGTGAGCCTGCTGATCGGATTACTCATCTTCACCTCCATCCTCGCACTATTGGGTATGGCAGCGCAGGGCTGGGGCGTCGACTCGCGCGGTGACTGGGAGAAGGACGTCCGGCCCACGATCTAGCGCTGTACAACCGAACATTCCCCGCCGACCGGCCCAACACCGGACGGCCACCCACGTCAGCCCGCAGGCGCGCAGGTCCGCGGGCTGACGGATTCCTGGCCCACACCTCCGGATCGGTTTGCGTCGGTGGCGCTCCTCGGGCCTCGACCGACGCCCCGATTCTGGCGAATGCCAGCCGCCGAGGTGGTCGTCGGAACCGGCCTCGATTTGGAGTTCGCTGGACGGATCGTCGGCACAGCTCGTGCACGGATCGAGGGCGGAAACGAGCCGCCACGGCCTGGATGTCGACCCTCGGTTCGGCGCAGCACTACGGGGGTTGATATTCGCCAGTTTCGGGCCACTCGGGGGCGATTCCCGGGCACGCCTGGCCCACGCATGGGCCACGCCGGCGCCACGCCTGGGCCACGCCCGGGCAGCTCCTGCGCCACTTCCGCGAGCGACTCGTCCGGCGGCTCCCGCACGGGACTTCCGTGGCAACTAGTCCTAGCGGAGTACTGGGAGTTACACTCCGCCTCTTGGCGCGTCCAGGTCGGCCCGCCAGGACGCCAAGACGAGCAGCCAGGAGCGACGTTCGATGCCAGATTCCATCCCGGTCGGCCTCGCCGAGGGCCTGCCCCCCGCCCGGATGATCGACCCTCGTGGGCACCGCTTCGGGGCGGGCGTGTCGGCGCTCATCATCGTCGGCTCATTCATCCTGAACCAACCCCTGGGCGTCGCGCTGGCGTTCCTGTCGATCGCCGTCAGCGGCGTGTTCGGCCTGAAGTATTCGATCTATGGCGCGATCTGGCGTCGGATCGTCAAGCTCGCCCACCTGGGCAAGGTCGAGCCGGAGCACGAGTATCCGCCGCGTTTCGCCCAGGTCTTCGGAAGCGTCGTCCTGGGCGTGGCCCTGATCGCCTTCGCCGTCGGGCTGCCGGCCCTGGGCTGGGTCCTGTCCGGCGCGGTCGCCGCGCTCCAGACGATCCTGGCCACAACCGGCTACTGCCTCGGCTGCCGGCTGTACTTCCTGCGCTGGTGGGCGCCCAGCCTGGTGACGCGCTTCTGGCGACGGGGGATCGTCGAACCCCGGACTCCGCTCCGCTACTAGGCTTCGTCCGGGCGTTGTTCCCTCAGGGTCAGGCGGGGGAAGGGCGTGGCGGCGCGGCTTCCTCAGCGGGACCGGGGTGCGGGCCGATATATCCGGACGATATCCGGGCCGACAGAGCTCACGGACCGGGCTCAGAGGCGTGCCGAGCCGGTGGCCGACAGAGCTCACGGACGGGGCTCAGAGGCGTGCCGAGCCGGTGAACCGGGAGCTCAGCCCCGGCGGATGATCTCCGGCCGTCGGTATGGGCCGATGACGCAGACCTCGCCCGACTCATCGAGTGGCAGGGCCCCGGTCCGGATCACCCGGTAGGCGTTGTGGACCTCGGTCGCGCCGGCCCCGATCATGGCGATGACCGGGCAGTACTTCGTGGCCGACAGCTCGATCGAGCGCCGGACGGCCGAAACCTCGAGGTCCGGGCCCTCCAGCTCGTGGACGACGTCGATCCGGGTGAAGACCTGGGGATACTCCGCACGCTGGTCGCCTCGCACCTGGATCTCGTAGCGGTCGAACGCCTGGCGCTTCTTGGCCAGGATCGAGATGACGTCCATCGCCGAGCACGAGGCGAGCGCGGCCAGGACGCCTTCGGTCGGGCCGGCCGCGACCCGCTCCGCGCCGCTGTCGAACTCGATCTGGAAGCCGCTCCCGGTCGACGCGACGAGGTGCATCCCGCCCTCGTTGCGGATCACGACCTCCTTGATCGTCATGTCACGAAGTCTCCAACCTAGGCGGCCCGGGTCAGCCGGCCAGCGCGGGCGTCGCGATCCGGAGGGGGTTCACCTCGAGCCAGCGTTCGGCGTCGATCGCCGCCTTGCAGCCGTCGCCGGCCGCCGTGACCGCCTGGCGGTAGCGGTGGTCGTGTACGTCACCGGCAATGAACACGCCCTCGATCTTCGAGCCAGTCTCGTCGCGCACGGTCAGGTAGCCCATGGAGTCGACGTCGAGCATGTCCCGGAACAGGTCCGTGTTGGGCTTGTAGCCGATCGCGATGAACAGGCCGTCGACGGCCAGGTCCGACTGGGCCCCGTCGGACGTGTCCCGGATCCGGAGGCCCTCCACGTGGGCGTCACCCAGCACGTCGTCGACGGCCGTGTTCAGGGCGACCTCGATCTTCGGGTTGGCGTAGGCCCGCTCGACCATGATCTTGCTGCCCCGGAAGGCGTCGCGCCGGTGGAGCAGGTGGACCTTCGTTGCGAAGCGGGTCAGGAAGAGGGCCTCCTCGAGGGCGGTGTCGCCGCCGCCGACGACGGCGATCTCCTTGTCGCGGAAGAAGAAGCCGTCGCAGGTCGCGCAGGCACTGACCCCCCGGCCGCGCAGGCGGGTCTCGTTGTCGAGCCCGAGCCAGAGGGCCGAGGCGCCGGTCGCCACGATCACGGCGTCGCCGCGGTACTCGAGTCCGCGGGCCCAGGCCCGGAACGGCCGGCTGCTGAAGTCGACCCGGTCGGCATCGACATCCACGATTCGGCTCCCGAACCGCTCGGCCTGGGCCCGGAAGGCGGCCATCAACTCGGGTCCCTGGATCCCGTCAGGAAAGCCGGGGTAGTTCTCGACGTCGCTCGTGATCATCAGCTGGCCGCCGGGGGCGGATCCGCCCAGGACGATCGGCGACAGGTTGGCTCGGGCGGCGTAGATCGCCGCGGTCAGGCCGGCCGGTCCCGAGCCGATGATCAGGACCCGGCCCTCGACCGGCTCGCCGCTCGCGGCTTCCGCCACGGGCGTTTCGGCTGGAGTTGGGGAGGCCAGGGAGGTCGGGCCCTGGTCGAACGAGATCGGGCTGGGGTCGAAGGAGATGGGAGAGGCGGGCGGCGTCGCCGGGTCGTCGGTCATGACCTCATCCTATCACCACAATGATACCCCCTGGGAGTATCCGCCCTGGAGCGGGCGGCCTGGCTCACAGGCCCCGAATCTGGGGAATGACAGCCCGCCCGATCAGCTCCAACCGGCCCACGTCCTCGGGGTCGGGCAGGCTGACGATGACGTGCTGGGCACCCGCATCGGATAGCTCGCCGAAGTCGTTCACGACGCGCCCGGGCGAGCGCGAGCCATTCCGGCCATCGGGACTGATCCGGAGATCCTGGAGGGTCGTCCGCTCGATCTCCTTGTACGGCCGGCCGAGCCGCTCACAGTGGGCCCGCAGGACGGCGAACTTGTGGGCCAGCCGGGGCGGATCCCCGAAGACATTCGCGGCGTCGCCGTATTGGGCCACGAGGCGGAGTGTCTTCTGCTCGCCCCCGCCGCCGATCATGATCGGCGGGTGGGGCCGACTGAGCGACTGGGGCGCGTTGAGCAGGCGGCCCGCCTGGTAGTGGCGGCCCTCGAAGGCGGCCTCGCTGCCTCGCTCCCCGGTCCACATGCCGTGGGTGATCTGGAGCATCTCCTCGAGCATTTCGAAGCGGACCCCGAGCGGAGGCATCGGGAAGCCCAGCCCACGGCTTTCTTCCTCGTTCCAGGCTGCCCCGATCCCGAGCCAGGCCCGGCCGCCCGACAGGATGTCGAGGGTCGTGGCGGTCTTCACCCACAGGCCGGCGGTCCGGTAGTGGATTCCGCCGACGAGCAGTCCCAGGCGAGCTCGCTGGGTCAGCGCCGCGAGGTAGCCAAGGGTGGTCCAGCCCTCGAGCATCGGGTCGGTCGACGGGCCGACGCCCCGGATCTGGAAGAAATGGTCCATGACCCAGATCGAGTCGAACCCGGCGTCCTCGGCGGCCCGGGCGATCCGGCCCAGGGTGGGCGCGATCTCGGACGGCCCGCCGGGCCACTTGAACGAATCGATCTGGAGGCCGATCTTCACGCCTGGGCTCCTGTCCGGCGAGCCGGATCGGGCCGCCGGGACGAATTTAGCGGAACAGGTCCCACTCGGACGGGATCAGCGCCTCCCGGATCGTCATCTCGCCGCGGACCGGATGGGCTCCGCGCACGATCGCGGCCGGCCGGCCGGCTGCCTTGCCCAGGGTCAGCTCGGCCGCGCTGGCAATCTCGTCGGCCACGGCCCGGACGGTCGAGCTCATCGTCCGGCCGTCGGCATCGGGCGTGCCTCGCAGGTCCTCGAGCGGCAGGAGGCCGGAGGCGCCGATCGCGACGTCGACGATGCCCCAGCGCCAGGGGCGGCCGAAGCTGTCCGAGATGATCACCGGCAGGTCGATTCCGAGCCGCTGGGCAAGCGCCGCCCGGATCGCCGCCGCCGAGGCGTCCGGATCGGCCGGCAGGAGGATCACGACCGAGCCGGTCGCCGGACCAACGTTCGAGGCGTCGATTCCGCCGTTCGCGCAGACGAAGCCGTGGGATGTCTCGGTGATCAGGACCCCGTTCGCCATCCGGACGACCCGGCGGGCCTGGCGCAGGACCACCTCGATCTGGCGCGGATCGCGCTGCCAGCGCTCGGCGAAGGTCACGGCCTCCGGCCGCGGCTCGATCGTGGTCAGGTCGACGATCGCGTTCTCGGCCTTCGAGACGACCTTCTGGGTGACGACCAGGACGTCGTCGGAGCGGAGGGGACCGAAGCCGGTCCGATCAGTGAGCAGGCGCTCGATCGCGTCGCCCAGCAGGTCGGCCAGGTCGTCGCCCGGGCGAACCTCGGGGATCCCCGCGAGGGCGGCGACGACCAGGCCATCGCGGTCATCCGCCATCGGCGGGGTCCAGCAGGCCGAGCTCCTCGGCCAGGGTCAGGTCCGCAGGCAGGTCGAGGTCCAGGCCGAGCGGTCCGTCGAGCTCGATGTTCAGCGCGCCGGCGGCCCGGGCAGCGGCTTCGTGGGCGGCCCGGCTGTCCTCGCCGAACGAGGGTCGGATCACGTCCGGCGGGCTGAGCAGGAGGGCGTTCGTGCCCCGGCCGTGCCGGTCGGGAACGACCAGCACGAGGCCGCGTCCGGGCTGGACGGCGGCCGCGGCCGTGGCCACGACCTGGTCGATCGCGGCGGCGCTGACCGAGGGCAGGTCGGCGGCCACGATCAGGACGGCGCTCGCGCCGGAATCGATGGCCCAGTGGACGGCCTGCTCGAGCCCCTCGTTCAGGCCCGTCCCGACCTGATCGATCGGGGTCGCCCCGGACCGCTCGGCGACGGCCAGGACGGCCGGATCGGGACTGACCACCGCCCCGCGCTCGATCGTCGCCGAGCCCCGGACCGCCCGGATCGTTCGCTCGAGCAGGTAGCGCACAAGGTCCTGGCGCTCCTCGGCGTCGAGCGATCGCCCCAGCCGGCTCTTGGCCCCTTCGAGGACCCCGACCGGAATGACTGAGACGAGCCGGCCCAGGTCGGCACCGGCGCGTTCGTCGCCGCGCGCTTCGCGTCCGCTCGTCATCGAACCGCCAGCCCCCCGGTGGCGAAGGCCAGGACGTCCGCGGCGACCCGGGCCCGGCTCGGGTCGTCGACCATCAGGCTGTTGATCACGAGCGTGCGCAGGCCGAGCCGCTCGATCTCCGGGACCAGGTGGGCATCGACCGGATCGAGCACGAAATGCGTGGCCAGGCTAGCGTACAGGTGGGCCACCCCGAGGGCGCTCGCCTCGTGACCGAGCGAGGCCAGCATCCGATCGGCCGGCCCCTTGAGGGCGTGCCCGCCAACGATGCCCGAGATCGCGATCACCGGCGTGCCAGTCGATCGGGGCGCCTCGATGGCCGCCCGCAACCCGGGCACGGCCAGGATCGGTCCGACCGACACGATCGGGTTGGACGGGGCGATGACGATCACCTCGGCCTCTCGGAGGGCGGCCCGGACCTGGTCGGTCGGTCGGGCCTGCTCGATCCCCCTGAAGCGAACCTCGAGCACCGCGGGCTCCTGCCGGCGATGGACGAAGTACTCCTGGAATTCGAGCCAGCCGTCGCTGGTACGGATCTCCGTCCGGACCGGCTCGTTGGCCATCGGCAGGATCGTGGCGACCAGCCCGAGCGAAGCCTGGAGGCCAAGGTTCGCCTCGGTCAGGCCGGCTCCTGCCCGGATCCGGGCCGAGCGCACGATGTGGGCGGCCAGATCCCGGTCGCCCAGGCCGAACCAGGTCTCCTCGCCGTAGGCCCCGAGCTGGCCTATCACCGCCGAGGTGTCGCCGGCGATCCCCCAGCCGAAGGGACCCTCGATCCCGGCCAGGGTGTACAGGACCGTGTCGTGATCGGGGCAGACGAGCAGGCCGTGGAGCTCGAGGTCGTCGGCCGTGTTGACGACGACCGTCAGGTCGCTCCCGGCGATCGCCTGGAGGCCGTGGGCCAGGCGTGCCCCGCCGACCCCGCCGGCCAGCTCGACGACCTTGATCTGGTTCTCAGCCATGCCGCGCTCGTCCTGCGCCGCCGGTCATGCGGCGTCGAGGGCGGCCCGGACCTCGCCGATCCGCTCGATCGTCTCCCGGTCGTATGGCGCCGGCAGCCGGACGACGACCTCGGCCATGCCGAGCGAGCGGTAGGGAGCGAGCCGATCGGCGATCAGGCCCGGCGGTCCGAGCAGGATCGGAACGCCCTCCAGGCGGTCGATCCCGTTGTGGACGAGGATCGCTGCCAGGGCCCGCCGGGCCTCTTCGGGATCGTCCCGGATCACGATCGGGAAGCTGACCGTCCGCTCGATCGTGGCCTGATCACGGCCGACCTCGAGGCAGTGCTCGCGAAGGATCGCGTCTTTGGCCGCGAACTCCTCGGGCGCGCCGCTGGTGTTCCAGGCATCGCCGTATCGGGCTACCGTCCGTAGCGTCTTCTTCGGACCGGAGCCGCCGATCAGGATCGGCAGATGGGGCTGGATCGGGAGCGGTGCCTGGACGGCTTCATGGAAGGTGTAGTAGCGCCCGGCGTGATCGATCGTCTCGCCGTCGAGCAGTCTCCGGATCAGGCCCACGGCCTCGTCGAGCCGATCGAGGCGTTCGCCATGTCCGGAACCGAAGTCGATCCCGTGCGCGTCGTGCTCGCGCTCGAACCAGGCACCACCGATGGCCAGGATCGCCCGCCCATTGCTGATGTGGTCGAGGGTCGTGGCGAGCTTGGCCGTGTGGCCCGGATTGCGGAACGTGTTCGCCCCGACCATCAGGCCGATCCGGATTCGCTCGGTCACGGCAGCCCAGGCGGCCAGCACGGCCCATCCTTCGAAGATCGGCTGGCGCCAGGGGCCCTGGATCGCCATCAGGTGGTCCCAGGTGTAGACGGCGTCCCAGCCCGCCCGCTCTGCGGCCAGGGCCACCTCGCGCAGGGCTGGCCACTCGGTCGCCTGCGACCAAGGCTGGGCCCCGAACCGAACGCCCGGCCTGGTCATTCCTCGAAGTGTAGGCGGCTGCCGGCCAGCGGCAGGTGGAACGAGACCCGCTGCTGGCGCTCGAACCGCTCCCGGATCATCGTCTCTGCCCGGTCTGGCTCATCGGCGTGGTACCGGCGGGCCATCGCGGCGATGTCGGCCTGGGCGCTCGGCTGGTCATCGATGATCGCAACGGTGCCGCGGATCGACACCCAGCGGTACTCGTCCTCGATCGTGACGCTGACCCGCGGGTCGCGCCGGAGGTTGGCCGGCCAGGCCCGGCCGTCGGCACTGTTCAGGACGATCGCGTCGTCGCGGAACAGGAACCAGGCCACGGCCTGGTGAGGGCCGCCGTCGCGACCAAGGGAGGCGACGGTGGCGAAGCGAAGGCCGCTGGAAAGGAGCTCGCGGGCGCTCTCGAGCAGGCTCGGCTCGATCTCGACATGGGGCGTCTGGGCCATGTCCGGATGGTAGCCCAGGCAACGATCGCCGGTCCGCGAATGGACGGCCGAGTCAGCTCATGAGTTCCCGGGGCCGACCCGGGCCGGGCCGCCGCAAGGGCCGGTTCGGGGCCGATTCGGGCGGGCACTGTCAAACTGGCGAGCGATGTCGCCGGAACGCCAGCCAGCGCTCTACGGGGCCCTCCTGCCGCTCCGCTTCTTCGTGGGCTTCACCTTCCTGTTCGCCGGGCTCGACAAGCTCGTCGACCCGGCGTTTCTCCAGGCCAGCGGACCGGGCTCGATCGGCGAGCAGCTGGCGACGTACGCCCGGGACTCGCCGCTCGCCCCGCTGATCAACACGGTTGCCCTGCCCAATCCGATCCTGATCGGGGTGATCGTGGCCAGCCTCGAGATCCTGGCCGGGCTGGGCGCCCTGACCGGGCTGGCCTACCGGGTGAGCGCGCTCATCGGGGCCTGCCTGTCGGCCACCTTCTTCCTGACCGCGTCCTGGGCCGTCCGGCCGTACTACCTCGGGGCGGACCTGCCCTACCTGGTCGCCTGGGTCACCCTGGGCCTGGCCGGCCACGGTGGTCTGTACGTCGCTGGTCCCGGAATCGAACGGGCCTTCAGCCTAGGCCCGCCGGCCCGCAGCGAGACCGCCGACGTCGATCCCGCCCGGCGGAACCTGCTCCAGCTGCTCGTCCTGGGAGCCGCGGCACTGACCGTGGCCGGGGTCGGGGCAATGCTCAGCGCGGTGAACCCGGGCTCAAGCTCCGCGGTGGCGGAGCCTCCGGCTGGCTCGCCCGGGCCGCTCGGCGGCGGCTCGGGAGGTCCATCGCTCGCTCCTGCCGAAACCGTGGTGCCCGGCGAGATCACGACGGTCGCCACGGTCCGGGCCCATCGAGCCACGCCGTTCACGGATCCGGCTACGGGCGATCCGGCGGTCCTGGTCGCATTGTCGAACGGCACGATCGTGGCCTTCGACGCGATCTGCACCCACGCCGGCTGCACGGTCGCCTTCGACCAGCTTTCGGGCCACCTGCTCTGTCCGTGCCACGGCGCGATCTTCGATCCGGCTCACGGCGGTGCGGTCCTGGACGGTCCAACGGACCAGCCCCTCGCTTCGCTGCCGATCCGGATCGACCAGCAGACCGGCGTGATCAGCCTGGCGGGCTGACCGCCACCCGGCGCGTTCCGGCGCTCGAACGCGAACCCTTGGGCGGTCGCGGGGCCAGCGAGCGCGGCCGGCCCGGCTCAAGTGCCGGCCGCCCGAGGAGGTAACCCTGGCCGAACTCGACCCCCAGCGCGCGCAGCATCTCGAGCTCGCGGTGGGTCTCGATCCCCTCGGCCACGAGGCGGGCATTGATTCTTCGGCCGAACGACACGAAGGCCTCGACCAGGGCCTGCTTCGCCTCGTTGGCGGCAACCCCATGGGCGATCTCGCGGTCGATCTTGATGATCGTTGGCCGGAGGGCGGCGATCAGGGTGAAGCTGGCGTAGCCGGCCCCAGCGTCATCGACGGCAAAGCCGAACCCGAGACGGCGCAGGGCCTTGACCTGGCGTTGCAGGGGCACGATGTCCCGGACCGCCTGCTGCTCGGTGCACTCGAGGGTGACCTGGCGCGGGTCGATCCCGGCCTGGCGGACCATCCGGGCCACGGACTTCGCCTCGAAGTGAGGGTCGAGCAGGCTGGCCGGGGTCGTATTGATCGCCACGGCAAAGCGGATCCCCGGCGGAACTGCCTCGCGCCGGGCGAGATCGGCGATCCGTTCGAGGATGAGCCGGACGATGAACGTGTCGAGCTCGACGGCCCGACCGGTGGCGATCGCAGCCTCGACGATCGTGCTGATCGAGGCCGGCTGCTGGTGAGGCATGTGGGGCCGGAACAGGCACTCGTATTCATGGAGCTCGCCAGTCGCCAGCTCGACGATCGGCTGGAACGCGACCTCGTGGGTCCGGATCGCGAAGAACAGGTCGAGCAGCTTGGATTGGACAGCCTGGACGGTCTGGCTCATCCCGATCCGGTCGGCGATCCCCGACAGCTGGACCGCGGCGGTCAGAGCGTGGAGGTACTTCTCCGATTCGGGCAGGCTCGGATCGACCTGGACCAGGCCGTAGTCGGGTCCGCCGTTCGGGCCCGCCAACTCGGCGGCCAGGGTCTCGCCCAGGGACTCCGCCGGGGCGATCAGGCAGGCGCCCGAGGCGAGCTCGATCAGCCGTCCGTCAGGGACCCGTTCGAGCAGTCGATGCAGGAAGCGGACGTCACGCGACCAGATCAGCCGCTCATCGCCTCGATGCTGGTTGGTGAAGAAGCGCACGCCCCCGCCCCGAAGACCAATGCCACGCGCCGTTCAACGGCCGTCCCGCCCAGGCAGCGGGCCCGATCATCATGCGCCGCGCACCGCCCGATGGAGGTCCCGCCAGCAGTACGGGGGGGTGCTCAACGATCGTACCGGCCCGGCCACCCGCTCAGTCGATTCGCTCGCCGGCCCGGATGGGCAGGTCCAGGCGGTTCTCGGGCGGGGCCAGCGGGCAGGCCCACTTCGGGTCGAACGCGCACGATGGCTGATAGGCAAAGTTGAAGTCGATGATCAGGCTGCTCCGATCAGTCGAGCCGCCAAGGTCGGCGCTCTTGGCCGTGTCGAGCAGGTAGCGCCCGGCGGGGTACGTCTCGCGACCGCTCGTCGCATCCCGGAAGGGCAGGAACAGGCCGCCCGAGTAGCCCTCCATCCAGAAAAGCGAGAGCGTCCGCGGCCCTTCGGCAAATGGGACCTCGATCGAGCCGATCCGCCGGAACGAGAGCGTGTCGGCGCCGCTGTTGGGCAGGGCGATCGGGCCGCCGAGCGGCCGGGGGACGCCCAGCGGTTGGGCCGGGGTCAGCGGTTGGGCAGCACCGAGTGGCTGGGCGGCGCCGAGCAGTGGCGCAGCTTCGGACGCCGCAGCCGGTGGGTCGGCCGGGACATCGGGCCGGACAGTCACTTCGAAGCGCAGGCTCGGATCCAGCGGGAAGTGCCGCGAGCGGAAGTTCGCTCGATCCCGTTCGGGGACCGGGCTCATCGGATGGTCGCGGTACAGCCGCTCGCGCTCGGACTGCCAGATCGTCAGGGCAGCGGCTGGATCGCCGGCAGCGAGCCGGCGAACCTCCGCGTACAGGTCGCTCACCTGGCGGCGCCAGTCGGCCAGCTCGAGCTCCGTCCCGGGTTCAACGCTCACCTTTCGAGTATCCGTGGCGGCCGGCTGGGCGTCCAGCCCTCTCCGGCCCGACCCTGTCCGTTGCCCCGGTCGGCCGCGATATCCATTGGGGATACGGGCCGCGCCGACCGCCGGGATCGTTTCGCCCCTCGCCCGGCCGGCGGTCGCCCCACGCCGATCGCAATCATCTGATGCAGACTGCCGCTGAGGAGCGCGGTGGGCGAGAGCCGGCCGTCCGGATCGCATCGGCCCGCTAGAATCACCACCCCGGCCCGGCATTCCCGCCCCCGGAACCCACGAGAGGATGGCACCGTGGCGGATCGGGCTGAGATCGGGATCTTCGGCGGATCGGGCTTCTACTCGCTCCTGGATGACGTCCGCGAGGTGAAGGTCGACACGCCCTACGGCGCTCCCTCGGACAGCTTCTTCCTGGCCGAGGTCGGCGGCCGCAAGGTCGCCTTCCTGCCTCGCCACGGCCGGCGCCATACCCTGCCCCCGCACAAGGTGAACTACCGGGCGAACGTCTGGGCGATGAAGGCCCTGGGGGTTCGGGCGGTGATCAGCCCGTGCGCCGCGGGCTCGCTCCAGAAGGACGTCGAGCCCGGCCACTTCGTCGTGTGCGACCAGTTCGTGGACCGGACGAGCGGCCGGGCCGACACGTTCTTCGACGGCCCGATCGTGAGCCATGTGAGCTCGGCCGAGATCTACGACCCGGAGCTGCGCCGGATCGCGATCGAGGTGATCCGCGAGCACGGGATCACGGTCCACGAGCGGGGCACCGTGGTCGTCATCCAGGGTCCGCGCTTCTCGACCAAGGCCGAGTCGAAGTGGTTCTCGGACGCCGGCTGGGAGGTCATCAACATGACCCAGTATCCCGAGGCCTACCTGTGCCGCGAGCTGGGCATGGCCGTCGTGAACATCAGCCTGATCACCGACTACGACGCCGGCGTCCTGGAGGGGACCGAGGCCGTGACGGCTCACGATGTCCTCGAGGTCTTCACCACGAATGCCGCCCGCATCCAGAAGGTCGTTCTCGAGATGGTCCGCCGGTTCCCAGCCGACCTCGACAGCCTGGGTGCCGCGGGCATGCTCGAGTTCACCCGGGGCGACGGCCATGCCGCCTCGATCAATGACATCCGGATCTTCGAGACCGATCTCGGCTGAGGCCGGGACGGCCGGTTCGTAGGACAATCGAGCGGCTATGCCGCCCACCCTCGCCCCGGCCACCGAACCGACCCACGGCTGTGTCCGCTGCGGCGCGCCCGTGCCGATCGCCGACGGGATGTGCGAGCGGTGCAATCCGCTCGGGCTGAAGCAGCCGGCCGCCTCGCAGGCCCACGGCACGGTCGTCCTCGGGATCATCATCGGGGTCGTCGTCCTGTTCCTGGTCGCCCGCTACTCCCTCCAGGGGGTCGGGCCGTTCCACGGCGTCGTCGCCGAGGTCGTGGCCGATCCGCCCGGGCTGGCCGTTACCCTGACCGTCACGAACCAGGGCACCGCCGCGGGCAGCACGACCTGCCGGATCTACGACCCGTCGATCGGCGGCCTGGGGCCCGAGGACACGTACGCCGACAGTCCCCGGATCGACGGCGGCCGGACGGTCTCATTCTCGGCCAACGTCACGACGATGGGCGACACGGTCCGCCCCCTGGCGGTGTCCTGCAGCAACCCGTAGGGCGAGGCCAGGAGCGAACCCGGGACTACGCGCGCCAGCGGTGCGGCCGGGAGCGGAGCTGCTCGAGCCCGAGCTCGTCGCACAGGGCATCCCAGGCCGAGCGAGGCGTGCCCTGCCACTCGAGTTCGGCCGGCGTGGCCTGGGGGATCGGGGCATCTGCCCGGAGGCGAGCCAGGGTCCGGTACAGCAGCGCCTCGGGCAGCCGGTCGCGAAGGGTCGCGGCGAGGGATGGGGCGCCCCGGACCGAGACGTCCCAGGCGCCGGGATTGAGGGGGATCTCCTCGAGCGACCCGTAGCGGGCCAGGACCGACGCCGCCGAGCGGGCGCCCCAGCCGGGCAGGCCGGGAAAGCCGTCGGCGGCATCCCCGACGAGGGCCAGCCAGTCCGGGATTGAAGCCGGTTCGACACCCCACTTCGCGCGCACGCCGTCCGCGTCGTAGACGATCCGACGGCGTCGATCCCAGAGCACGATCCGCGAGCCCCGGACGCACTGGGCCATGTCCTTGTCGGGGGTGCAGATCAGGATCCGGTCGACCTCGGGCCAGTCCCCGAAGCGAGCGACCGCAGCCGCGATCGCGTCGTCCGCCTCGAACTCGACCATTGGCCAGAGGACCAGCCCGAGCGCCTCGATTGCCCGTTCGGCGATCGGGAACTGGCTGAGCAGCTCGGGCGGCATCCCGGCATCGGTCTTGTAGCCGGCGTACAGGTCGTTGCGGAACGAGGCGATCACCCGGTCGGTGGCGCAGCCGACGTGGGTCGCACCCTCATCGCGGAGCAGGTACAGGAGCTGCTCGGCCAGCCCGGCCACGCCCGAGAGATTGCGCCCATCGCGACCGACGACCGGCGGCCGGGGCGCAAAGTAGGCCCGGAACAGCTCGTACGTCGCGTCGACCAGGTGGATCTCCACCTAGCCGCTGACCGCCGCCGAGTCGACCTCGAGCTGGCCGGCGAGACGCTCCAGGTCGGCCTGGAAGACCCGCCCGAGGATAGGGGCGAGGGCCGCCGAGACGAGGTTGGGCAGGATCGGCGGGACGAGCGTCTCGTCCCAGGTGACCCGGGTCCGGCCGTCGTCGAGGGCGTCCAGCTGGAAGACGCCCGTTCCGTGGAAGGCGCCCTCGTGCCGGATCGCATAACGGCGGGGCGGCAGGAACTCGGTCACCTCGACCGGATCGGCCACGGCGATGCCCAGGATCCGCACGGTGGAGATCGCCCTCGTCCCGACCCTGAGCGGACCGGGCGTCTCGATCGCGACGCGCTTCAGGTCGACCATCCAGTCCGGCTGGCGCTCGATGTCGGCGAGCCGGAACCAGACCTGCTCGATCGGCGCGTCGATCTCGGTGCTGCTCCGGATCGGATCGGGCAGGTCGCCCGGACCATCCCCGCGGTGCCGGCCGCCGAGCCAGCGGTCGACGGCCCAGGCCAGGCCGGCCGCCCCGAGAACCAGCAGGGCGATCCGGGCGATCCAGCGGATCATGGGCGCCCGGCGATTGGGCCGGCCAGCTCGACCCCGGCTCCAGCCATCGTGCTGAGGGCTCGCTGGCCGTCGCCGGGGGCGAGGTCCACGGGCCGGACGCCGCTCAGCAGGACGCGGCAGCCGAAGCCCAGCCGGACGGCATCAAGGGCGGTCGCCAGGACGCAATAGTCGGTCGCCAGGCCGACCACGTTTACCCGCCCGACGCCGGCCGTCCGCAGGATTGCGTCGAGCTCGGTCATCGATTCCTGGCCGGACGTCGGATCGCGCATCGAGAAGCCGGAGTAGCCGTCCTCGCCGTGGCTGCCCTTGAGCACCCGGAGGCCGTCGACAAGCAGGTTCGGATGAAGCTCGGCGCCCCAGGTGAACCTCACGCAATGGACCGGCCAGATGCCCCCGTCCCGGGCGAAGTGGGGCGTGCTCGGCGGATGCCAGTCCTGGGTGTAGACGACGGTCGCTCCGGCGGCCCGGGCCGCCGCGACCTGGTCGTTCACGAACGGGATGATCGCCTCTCCGCCGGCCACGGCCAGGCTGCCGCCCGGGTCGGCGAAGTCGTTCTGGACGTCGATCACGAGGAGCGCGCTGGCTCGATCGTAGCCCTGGTCGTTCGCGCTGGTCATGACCCTCGGAGGCTACCGCAGACGGGCCGTCCCGGCATCCCCTGGCCTCGCCGGGTCCCGGCCGATGATCGCGACCGATCCGCAACGACACGTCCAGGCTCGATGGGCTACCCTCCGGGCAGATGTACTTCGACGAGTTCAAGCAGCAGCTTCCCGACCGCGACGAGCGCGAGACCGCCGACTGGCTCGAGTCCCTCGACCAGGTGGTCGGCGAAGAGGGCGACAATCGCGCCCGCTTCCTGATGTACAAGCTGCTCAAGCGTGCCCGGCAGCTGCACGTCGGTCTGCCGCCCCTGACCCAGACCCGCTACATCAACACGATCAGCCCCGAGCAGGAGCCGTTCTTCCCGGGCGACGAGACGATCGAGCATCGGATCCGCCGGATCGTCCGCTGGAACGCGGTGGCCATGGTCCTCCGGGCGAACAACCGCTTCCCGGGCATCGGCGGCCACCTGTCGACCTATGCCTCGGCCGCCAGCCTCTACGAGGTCGGCTTCAACCACTTCTTCCGGGGCAAGGACGGCCCGGATGGGGGAGCCGGCGACCAGGTCTTCTACCAGGGCCATGCCGCCCCGGGGATGTACGCCCGGGCCTTCCTCGAAGGCCGCCTGAGCGAGGACCAGCTCGATCACTTCCGACGCGAGTCGGTCCCGGGCCAGGGTCTTTCGTCGTATCCCCACCCGAGGCTGATGCCCGACTTCTGGGAGTTCCCGACCGTGTCGATGGGCCTCGGCCCGATCAGCGCCGTCTACCAGGCCCGGTTCAACCGATATCTCGCCAACCGCGGGCTGGCGGACACCTCCGGCTCACGGGTCTGGGCCTTCCTCGGCGACGGCGAGATGGACGAGCCCGAATCGCTCGGGGCCCTGTCCCTGGCCGCCCGGGACGGCCTGGACAACCTGACCTTCGTGATCAACTGCAACCTCCAGCGGCTCGACGGCCCGGTCCGGGGCAACGGCAAGGTGATCCAGGAACTCGAGTCCGTCTTCCGGGGGGCCGGCTGGAACGTGATCAAGGTGATCTGGGCTCGCGAATGGGACGACCTGCTCGCCCGCGACACCGAGGGCGTCCTGGTCGACAAGATGAACGAGACCGTCGATGGCGAGTTCCAGAAGTACTCGGTCGCCGGCGGGGCCTACATCCGGGAGCACTTCTTCGGGCCGGATCCGCGCCTGGCCAGGCTGGTCGAGCACCTGACCGACGACGACCTGGCCCGCCTCCGCCGAGGCGGCCACGACTACCGCAAGCTGTATGCGGCGTACAAGGCCGCGACCGAGTTCCGGGATGGCCCGACCGTCATCCTCGTCCACACGATCAAGGGCTGGACGCTCGGGCCCGGGGTCGAGGCCCGGAACATGACCCACCAGGCCAAGAAGCTATCCGAGCAGGAGCTCCGGGTCTTCCGCGACCGGCTCGAGCTGCCGATCCCGGACAAGGAGCTCAAGGACGCGCCGTACTACCACCCCGGCCCGAAGTCGGAGGAGGTCGAGTACCTCAATGAGCGACGGCACGAGCTGGGCGGCTTCCTGCCCCGGCGGGTCGTTCGGGCCACATTGTTCGAAGGGGTGCCGGCCGAGATCGACCGGGAGTTCGCGGCCGGCAGCGCCACCCCGGTCAGCACGACGATGGTCTTCGCCAAGCTCCTCCGGAACCTGATCCGGGACCCGCAGCTCGGTCCGCGGATCGTCCCGATCATCCCGGATGAGGCCCGCACGTTCGGGCTCGATCCGCTCTTCAAGGAGGTCGGGATCTACGCCGCCCACGGCCAGCACTACGAGCCGGTCGACTCCGAGCTGCTCCTGTCCTACCGCGAGTCGCAGGACGGCCAGGTCCTCGAAGAGGGGATCACCGAGGCCGGCTCGATGGCCAGCTTCCAGGCGGCCGGGACGGCCTATGCGACCCATGGCCTGGCCGCGATCCCGTTCTACATCTTCTATTCGATGTTCGGCTTCCAGCGGACCGGCGACCAGGCCTGGGCTTTCGCCGATGCCCGTGGACGAGGCTTCATGCTGGGGGCGACCGCCGGCCGGACGACCCTGACCGGCGAGGGCCTCCAGCACGACGACGGCCACTCCCACCTGCTGGCCTCGACGATCCCGAACATCCGGGCCTACGACCCGGCCTTCGCCTACGAGCTGGCCGTGGTGATCCGGGACGGGATCGAGCGGATGTACGTCCACGGTGAGGACGTCTACTACTACGTGACGCTGTACAACGAGAACTACCCGATGGCGCCCAAGCCGGAGGGCGTCGACGAAGGGATCATCCGGGGGATCTATCGCTTCGCCGGGCCGCCCGAGACGATCGCGGCCAAGACAACAGGCAAAACGACCGCCAAGGCGAGGCCGCGCGTCCGGCTGGTCGGCAGCGGCTCGATCCTCCAGCAGGTCCTGACGGCCCAGGCGATCCTGGCCGACCGGTTCGGGGTGGCCGCCGAGGTTTACAGCGCCCCGTCGTTCCCGCTCCTCCGCCGCGATGCGCTCGAGGCCGAGCGCTGGAACCGCCTCCACCCGAGCGAGCCCGAGCGGGTGCCGTACATCAGCCAGGTCCTCGGGCCGGAAGGCGGACCGGTCGTGATCGCGACGGACTGGTTGAAGGCCGTGCCCGACCTCGTCGCTCGCTGGCTGCCCCGGGACTACGTCTCGCTGGGAACCGAAGGCTTCGGCCGGAGCGACACCCGCGAGAACCTGCGCTCGCTGTTCGAGATCGATCCGCCGGCGATCGTCGCTGCGACCCTGACCACCCTGGTCCGCTGCGGCAGCCTGACCGCGAAGCAGGCCGAGACCGGCATTCGTGAGCTCGGCCTCGACCCCGACAAGCTGGACCCGGCCTCGATCTGATCGGGCTGGTCCGGCCACTGCGGTCCAGGCGTCGCCCAGCCGAAACGTGGAACGCCGGAACCGACTCGCGGTCCCGGCGTTCCGGCTCCTCCGGAAGATTGGCTGGTCGGGTTACTTGATCAGGTACACCACGTTCACCGTGATCGTCACGTCGTTCGTACCCGCCTGGATGGGCGTGGCGATCTTGGACGCATCGGGAGCGCTGGCCGCACCGGCTGCGGCGTAGGGGATCGGAACTTGGATCGGGGCGGACGTCTCGCTGATCGAGGCAACGCCGTCGATCGAGATGCCCGCGGCGGAGGCAAGGGTATCGGCCTTGGACTTCGCCTCGGCCATGGCTGCCTGGCGGGCCTGGGCCTCAGCCCCGGCCTCGTCGTTCACCCGGAAGTTGACGCTGTCGAGCGAGGTCGCGCCCGCGGCCAGGCTGTTGTCGATCGTGTCGCCCAGCTTGGCCAGGTCGTGGACGGTGACCGTCACGCTGTTCGACATCTGGTAGCCGGTGATCCGCGGCGGATTCGTGTTGTTCGAGTAGTCGTAGGTCGGCTGGAGCGAGACGTTCGAGGTCTGGATGTCCTTGGGATCGATCCCGAGGGCCTTGAGGGCGGCGAGGACCCGGGTCATGGCCGCCGCCGCGTCGTTCTGGGCGGCTTTCACCGTGGACCGGTTGACCAGCACCCCGAGGTGCAGGTCGGCCGTGTCGGGCTGGAGGGTCACGGTACCCGTGCCGCTGACCGAGATCGTGTGCTCGTTCGCGGTCGGCGTCGGATCGACGGCCCGGGTCGGAGCAGGACTGAACGAGGGCAGGCTGGTGGCCGCCAGGAACAGGGTGACGCCGATCCCGGCGGCGACGAGGCGGGCCGTGCGGCCCGGGCTCGGGATGGTCAGTGTCGTCGGCATTTCGCGGCTGACTCCTGTCGGATCGACGGCCTGCTTCGGCCGCGCTGACCCACAGGACGTCGGCGCCGCGGCGCCGGTTCCCTCGGCCTGGTTCCTTCGCGCACCGGCCGCTGGGCCGGGGTGGATCACGGCCGGCGACAGCGGCCCGGACGGTCAGCGTCAGGAGAGCAGTCGGGCCAGCTCGATTGCCCGCAGGGCCGAGGCTCCGGCCGCGTCGTGGCGGAAGAACACGAACGCGTCATCGCCGGCGGCCACGAATGGCTCGATCCGGCTGGCCCAGGCGGCCAGGTCGGCCGGCCCATAGCTCGTCCGGCGCAGACGGAGATAGAGGAAGGCTCCCGTCCGGCGAATTGTCGGTGGCTCGGGCAGCTCGTCGAGGTCCGTCGCGCACAGCACCGCGCCGGCCTCGGCCATGGCCGCGAAGGTCTCGTCGACGTGCCAGCTCGGATTCTGGAACTCGAGGGTCAGGGGCAGGTCCCGGGGCCAGGCGGCCAACAGGGCGGCCAGCCGGGCGTCGTCGCGCTCGAGGTTGTCCGGCACCCGGAACAGGACAGTCCCGAGGCGCTGGCCGAACGAGCGCAGGGGAGCGGTCAGCCACGGGACCGAGCGGGCCGGGTCGACGGTCATCGATCGAAGGCTGCCCCCGCGCTGGGCCTTGACCGCGAACCGAAAGTCGTCCGGGGTTGCGGCCAGCCAGCCGGCGATCGCCGACTCGGTCGGGCTGCGGTAGAACGTGTTGTTCAGCTCGCAGGCGTCAAGCCGCGCGCCATAGGCCCGGAGCAGGTCGGGCCCGGCGATTCCGGCCGGGTAGAACAGCGGGCTCCAGTCGCGATAGGCGAAGCCGCTCGTCCCTGTCCGGAGGCGCCCCCGAGGCCGATCACGTCGCGAATTGGCCATCCGGGACGGAGGGTCAGGCTGGCTCGTCAGACGAGGGTCAGGCAGGCTCGCCGCTGGCGGGCGGGAGGGCCGGGTCGCAGGCGGCTCCGGTGATCATCGAGTCGCCATCCTTCCGAATTCGCTCGCCGATCGCCCGAAACGCGTCGTCGAGTCGCTCCAGCTCGGATCCGGGGACCACGGCCAGGAAGTATTGGTCGATTCCCCGAAGGTGCGTCTCGGCGGCGGCCCGAAGTCGCTCGAGCCCGGCCTCGGTCAGGACCGCCAGCGAGCCCCGTCCGTCGGAGGTGCAGCTCGATCGGGCGATCAGGCCGTCGGCCTCGAGCCGATCGATCAGGCGGGTGACCCCGCTCCGGCTGAGGAAGATCCCGTCGGCCAGCTGGTTCATCCGGAGCGAGCGGTCGGGCGCCTCGGCCACCTGGAGCAGCGCCGAGTACTCGCCGAGGGTCAGGGCGTTTTCGGTCCGGAGGTCCTCATCGAGGCGGCGGGTCAGGAGGGCGTGGGCCATCAGGAACGCCCGCCACGTCTCGAGGCGCGGATCGCGCGCGCTGAGACTCGACGACGACGCATCCGTCGTCGGGGCCGGCTCGTTCGCTGAATCCCTGACCTTTACCTGGGGCATTGCGGCATCATACGCCGGAACGCAACTTGTTGCGTCCGCAACGACCATCCCGCGACGATCCGATGTCGAGGCCGGTCCAGGCCCAGGCGGGCTGGCCCGGCCGGTTAGGGACCGGGTCGGTTGGCCCGGCCCACACGTATAAGCCCGACTGTTAGCCGACGGCCGTTCGCATCATCTCGAGACCGGATCCAGCCGAATTCCAGCGCCATGGCGCACGGGCTATCAACCGGGCTCATAGAAAACACGTCAGAAGGCCGGTTTCCCGACCAAACCTGGCTCAGACGGGGCGCTGTGGTGTCGAAGCGCACGATCGCTAACATTGGGGCTTATGGCGCGCCGGCCGGAGACCGGCGAGGCGGCGGATTGCGGGTCCGAGCGCGATCGACGGCGGCGAGCGCTCAGCCGGCGGCGGATTACGGGGTCCGAGCGCATCGACGGCCGCGAGCAATCAGCCCGCGGCGAGCGCCTCCTGGAGCCAGGGTTGGAATGTCTCGCCGTCCTCCTCGTAGGCGTTCCCGAACGACCAGGTCGAGCCCTTGGCCCAGGCCGTCCAGCCGTTGAACACTTGCTTGATCTGGTCGAGCCCGGCGCTGGCCGGGATCGTGAACGAGCTGAGCTCCTGCTCGCGGCCGTCGAGCGTCCCGCCCAGGGCCCCGATCCAGGGCATCAGGTCCGAGTCGACCGCACCGGCGAGGTCGAGGCCGGGATACCAGACCTGGACGCAGAGATTTCCGCCGTGCTCCTCGACGCGGTACGTGCCGGCCTCGGGATCGACCACGAAAACATCGCCACGGGCGAGGTTCTCGAGGATCCCGGGCGAGGCCAGGAGCCGGTAGCGGGCGTTGCCGAGGACCTCGACGGGGACCTCCTCGAAGACCGGCTGGCCGGATTCCTTGAGGGTGGCGAGGAGCCGGACGGTTGGCTGGTTCGGCTCGGGACCGGGCCTGGCCTGGCTCGCCTCGGAACCAGAATCAGGCTCGGCCGGCGTTTCGCTGGTCATGCGGTCCATTCTCGCCGATCCGGCCGCGGTCATCACGGCCGGTGGCTATCCTGCTCGAATGACCGCCCCCGACCGCAGGCTAAGCAGCTTCGGCACGCCGTTCGGGGCGCAGAGCATGACCGCCCCGCTCCGCCAGGTCCTGGTCAAGCGCCCCGGCCCGGCCTTCGGGCGGGCCTTCGATGATCCGGCCCACGGCTTCCTCCACCAGGTCGACCTGGCTGTCGCCCAGCGCGAGCACGACGCCTTCGTGGAGCTGCTGGCCGGCCTCGGTCCAGCCGTGCACGACCTCGGCAGCGAGAGCAGCAGCCCGGACCTCGTCTACCAGTTCGATCCGCTCCTGATCAGCGATCGGGGCGCGATCCCGCTCCGGCCCGGCAAGCCGAATCGCCGTGGTGAGGAGGAGCTGGTCGAGGCCTGGGCCAATGAGCACGCGATTCCGACCGCCGGCAGGATCACGTCGCCGGGCACGATCGAGGGCGGCGACACGTTCTGGCTTCGGCCGGACCTCCTGTGCATCGGCCGGACGCTGCGCACGAACGAGGCTGGCGCCGCCCAGCTCGCAGCGCTCGTCGGCGGTGACGTCCGGACGTTCGACCTGCCGTACTGGCGGGGCCCGGTCGAGCTGATCCACCTCCTGTCGGTGATCTCGCCGGTGGCCGACGACCTGGCGGTCGTCCACCTGCCGCTCCTGCCGGTTGGATTGTGGCGGCTGCTCCAGGAGCTGGGGATCCGCCTGATCGATGTCCCGGAGCCCGAGTTCGCCACCCTCGGCTGCAATGTCCTGGCGGTCCGGCCTGGCGTCGTGATCATCGCCGCGGGCAACCCCCGGACAAGCGCGGCCCTGGCCCGGGCCGGGTGCGAGGTCCACACCTACGCCGCGACGGAGATCGGCCTGAATGGGTCCGGTGGCCCGACCTGCCTGACCCGGCCGATCTGGCGCGAGACAGACGAATGAGCGCCGGCGATTCCGGGGGGCTGAGCGGCCTCGAGCAGGCGGCCGTCGAGGCGGTCGATCCGGCTCGGATCGAGCACGAGCTCCGGGCGATCCTGGCAATTCCGAGCATCACTGGCAGCGAGGAAGCCGTCCAGGCCGTGATGGCCGGCCTGATGGTCGATTCGGGCCTGGTCGTGGACCAGGCTGACCCGGATCCCCTCACCCTGGCCCGCGATCCGGACTGGCCCGGGAGCGAGGTCGACCGGACCCACCTGCCGGTCGTCATCGGCCGGACCGGCCGGCCAGGGGGACGCCGGGCGATCGTCCTTGGCCACGTCGACGTCGTGCCTGTGGGCGACGAATCGCTCTGGCAGAGCCCGCCCTGGACGCCGACCCTGGTCGAGGGCGAGCTGTACGGCCGCGGCGCGGTCGACATGAAGGGTGGGGTGGTTGCCGGCCTCGCCGCGGTTCGGGCCGTTGCGACCGCAGTCCGCCGTGCCGGGGCGGAGCTCGACGGCGAGATCCTGTTCGTGACGGTGCCTTCCGAGGAGGACGGCGGGGGCGGAATGCTGGCGGCGATCCGGGCCGGGGTCACCGGGGATGTCGCCGTGATCCCCGAGCCGACGGCGCTCGATCTCGTCACGGCCCATGCCGGGGCGATCACCTTCCGCCTGACGATCACCGGCAAGGCAGCCCACGCCTCGAAGCGCCGGGAGGGCGTCTCCGCCCTCGACAAGCTGGCCTTCGTGGCCGATGCACTGGCCGCCGACGAGGCCGCCCGCAACGCCGCGGAGGACCGACCGAAGATGACTGCGCTCGGCCTGCCCTACCCGACGATCATCGGCAAGGTGAGCGGCGGCGAGTGGGCCTCGACCGTGATCGATCGGGTCGTGGCCGAGGGCCGCTACGGCGTCCGCCTGGGCGACACCTGGCAGCAGGCCGAGGAGGAGCTCCGAGCGGCTATCTCGGCCGCCTGCGCCGCTGATTCCTGGCTGCGCGACCACCCGGTCCGGGTCGAGCTGGTCGGCGGACTGTTCTCGTCAGCCGAGATCGCCGACGATCACCCGCTGCCGGTCGCCCTCGCCGGGGCGATCGAGGACACGCTCGGCCGGCGCCCAGCCTTCATCGCCGAACCGTATGGGGCGGACATGCGCCTGCTCATCCAGCAGGGCCACACCCCGACGGTGATCTTCGGGCCGGGCCGGCCGGAGGTCGCCCACGCCCCGAACGAATCGGTTCCGCTCGACGAAGTCGTTGGCTGCGCCCAGGCGCTCGCGGTATGGCTCCTGCGCGAGGTCGGGCCGGCAGCCCAATCCTAGTCCGGCCGGTGACGGCCAAGAGCTGGTCCGGCCGGTGACGGCCGAGACCTGGGACGGGTCAGCTGAATAGTTCGACGAGGGCCTGGCCGAAGACCGCGCTGTGCGCGTCGACATCGGCTTCGGTCGTGGCCGGGCTCATCAGGGCCATGTTATGGAACGGGGTCATGAGGATCCGCCGGTTCATCGCGTAGAGGTGCAGGAAGCGCTCGAGCTCGGGATCGGCGGCCGCCCACTGGGCCGCGCCATCCCGCGGTGGTTCGGGCAGGAAGTGGTACTCCGCCCGGCAGCCCAGCCGGGTCACGTGCCAGGGCACGTTGCGCTCCTGGATCGCTGCCTCGACGCCGGCCTGCCAGCGCTCGGCCAGGGGGATCATCCGCTCGAAGGCGACCTCGGTCAGGACCTCGCCGAGGGTGGCCCGCACGGCGGCCAGCGACAGGGCATAGCCGGCCAGGGTCCCGCCGACCCCGCCGACGTCCGAGGTCTCGATGTCGAGCGCCGCGCTGATCCGGTCACCAAGTTCCTGGCTGAAGCCGTAAGTTCCGACGGGAATCCCGCCGCCGATCGTCTTGCCGATTACGAGGATGTCAGGATCGAGGCCGTACAGGCGGGTGCAGCCGCCCGGACCGGCGCAGATCGTGTGGGTCTCGTCGATGATCAGGAGCGTGCCGTAGCGCCGGGTCAGCTCGCGGACGCCCTCGAGATAGCCCGGCTCGGGCAGGACGATGCCGATGTTGGTGAGGGCTGGCTCGATCAGCAGGGCGGCCACGTCACGCGGGGCCAGGGCCGCCTCGAGGGCCGCCAGGTCGTTGTAGGGGACGACCCGGGTCGTGACGGCCGGGTCGACCGGCGGGCCCATGTTGCCCTCGCGCTCGACCACCCGGCCATCAGGGGCAAGGGTTGCGAACGTTTCGTCGACCGAGCCGTGATAGCAGAAGTCGTGGACGGCAATCTTCGGCCGGCCGGTGACCATCCGGGCGAGCCGGATCGCAAAGCGGTTGGCATCGGTCGCGGTCAGGGTGAACTGCCAGTATTTCAGGCCGAATCGCCGCTGGAGCTCCTCGCCGCACCAGATCGCGTCCTCGGTCGGGAGCATCAGGGTGATTCCCCGGCCGTGGAGCTGGCGCTCGACCGCCCGGACCGTCGGGCCGGCATCGTGGCCGGCCATCGCCCCGGTGTCGCCCAGGCAGAAGTCGATGTAGTCGTGCCCGTCGACGTCGGTGAAGTGGGCTCCGGCGGCGGTCTCGACGAAGATCGGAAAGCCGCCTGCCCAGCGGACCATCCAGTTCATCGGCACGCCGGCCAGGAGCGACCCCTGGGCCCGCTCGAAGAGCGCGAGCGACTTCGGATGGTCGTCCCGGAACGTCCGGATCTCGCGTTCGAGGAGGCTGCCCAGGCGGGCGCGATCGAGGGTCCGATGGTCGGTCATCGGACCATCATGCCCGTTGGCCTGCGCCCTGCGCAGGCTCGTTGCGCGGGCTAGTTGACCCGGCGATTCAGGCCGCAGATCGGGCAGGTCGCCACGCCGCTCGAGGGGTCGAGCCGGAGGAGCGTTGCGCAACCATTGGTCGAGCAGAACAGGGGATGAGCAGCGGCGGCACGTCGGCGCAGCCGGCGCATGGCCTGGGCGCGCATCGGCGCGCCGGTGTTCGAGGTACGAGTAAGCATTGAGGAATGTTCCTGGTTTCTGACCGCTCGAACGAACCCGGCAATCGGTTGGGTCGGAGCGGACGGTTTTGGTGCCTGGCGCGTCGCGGGAGCAAAGGTTCTTGTGCTCTGACCTGCGACGCCGCTCGGGCGTTGACATCGGTAAGGGTGACCGAGAACGCCCGTTCTGTCAAACGCCCCAAAGGTCCGGGCGTCCGATGGTCCGGGAGCCGGGGACCCGGGCGCCGTCCGCGGCCACGGTCGACCTGGATATCCGTTGAACCTACCGCGGCGCGTGTGGTCCGGACGGCACACCGTGCCTCCCGAGCGCCCAGGCCACCGAGATCGGGGCCGGTCGATGCCAGCGCCGGCCCCGGCTAGCGATCGCGGTGATAGCGCTCCATCAGCCGGGTCACCGCCTCCCGGGCCGCCCGCCACTCTTCCTGGTCGCCCAGGGTATCGACCTCGGCACTGCCCCAGCGGGCCAGCTGGCTGATCGCCGTCACGACGGCGTCGTGGAGGAGCTGGCGGCCCCGCCCGGCGTCGACCAGGCCGGTCACGAGATAGCGCCGGACGAGGTCGAACGGGGCCCAGCCGTCGCCGACCCGGATCCGATCGCCGACCCGGAGCGACTCGAGCCAGTCGTCGTCGCCGACCGGGTAGCGCTCATGGTCGGCCAGGTGATCGGAGATCGGGCGGCGCGGTCCCGCGCCGCCGAGCGGGGGCAGCAGGCCCTGGTCGTCCACGGTCTGGTAGCAGACCGGACAGGACGGCAGACGGGCCTCCGCGGAAGGCGCCGCGCCGAACGGAATCCCGCATCGACGGCAGAACGTGACCGATGGACTGGGCTGGGAAGCGCCGCACTGGCGGCAGCTGGCCGAATTCGCCAGGCCTGTCGCGGGGGCACTTCGGGTCAGGCCGAGCATCGCATCCGGGCCGAGGAATCTGGCATGAATCCATCATCGCCGACGGCGCCCCCGGCGCGAATATCGGCGGACCGGCCGTTGGTCCCGGCGGGCCCCGGCCGTTGGTCCGGATTGGCGCTTCGTGGCACCAACGGGCCGATCCGGGGCGTGTCGGGTCAGTCGCGGAGGGCCGTCTCGAGCAGCTCTTCGAGGGGCTCGCGCGCCGGTTTCGCCACCGGCTCGGGGGCGGCTTCGATCACGGGTTGGGGCGGTGCGTCGCCCGGCTCGAGGTCGGTGTTGAAGCCGCGCACGACGACCGATTCGGCGCCCGGGAAGAAGAAGCCGAGCTCCAGGTCGCTTTCGATCCGATCCACCGTGTAGCGGTTCACCCAGGCCAGCTCGTGCTCGTCGACGCCGTCGTCGGGCCGCCCGCTGAGGCCGATCCGAACATCCCCCAGCAGAACGAACGAACCGGCCGGGCGGGCGAGGGCGCGGGCGGGGTCAAAGCCGGGCAGGGTGGGCAGGCGGGCCTCGATCACGTACGGCTCGGCGTGGATCCGGACGTCGTGCCAGACCGAGTGGCTCGGGCCGGCCTGGTCGGGCGGCGCGACCACGACGAGGAAGTCATCGATCGGCTGGCGGGTCACCCCGCTGACCGCCGACATCGCTCCGTCAAGGCGGCTGAACCGGCCGCCCGCGACCGCCAGCTCGGCCTCGGTTCCCAGCAGGTCACCGAGCCGGCCGGACCCGGCGATCAGGCCGTGCCTGATCCCTTCTGCCGTGTATGCCTCGAACTGGATCGACATGCGCCTCTCCCGGTTCGCCCCGAGCGTCCCACTCCTCCCGCTCGACGTCGATTCCCGTCGGTACCGGCTCGGCCACCTCTTTCGTACCCGGTCGTGCCTGAGCGGCGCCCAGGCGCACCACAAACGATCAATGGCCCGGCGATCCAGCGCCACGTTGCCCGGCGATCAGTAGGGCGGCCAGGGCACGGCCGGCAGCTCGGGGTCGGGCAGCGGAAAGCGTTGCTCGCTGAGCAGGCTGGCGAGACGGTCGTTGGCCGCCGCCACCTCGGTCGGCGCGAGCAGTCGAGCCAGCCGCCGGCCCAGCCTGCCCTGGAGCTCCTCGCCAAGGGCAGCCAGCTCCGCCAGCTCGGCCGGCTCGATCGGCTGACCGCGCCAGGCCCACAGGACGGTCCGCAGCTTCGGGTCGTCCGAGAAGCACACCCCGTGGTCGACCCCGTAGAGGTGGAGCGGCCGGGACGAGTGATCGAGCGGTTCCTCGCCAAGCTCGGCGGCAGCGTTGAACGGTTCGTCGGCCGCAGCGGGCGAGGGAGTGGCGCGGCCGGCCGAACGGCCGGTCGATGGAGTCGCGCCGCCGGCCGAGCCTTCGCCCGAGAGTCCCGGCTCCAGGCAGACCGGCAGGATGTGGCCGCCCTTCCGGTCGGTGTTGTTGACGACCGCGTCGAACAGGGCCATCCGGCGCAGCCGCCGGTCGGAGGTCCGGACGAGGTCCCATGAGTGGACCGCCGGATCGGTCTCGATCCAGAGCTGGACCATGCCCGGCCCGAATGGCCCGTCCCGGAGCACCGTGGGCGGGACGATCCCCCAGCCGCTCGCATCCGAGACGAGGGCGGCGGCAACCTCCCGATTGGCCAGCGTGCCATCGGGAAAGTCCCACAGCGGCCGTTCGAACCGGATCGGCTTGTAGATCGCGGGCAGCTCGCGCCCGCCGGCCCGGAGGGTGCAGTAGAGCGCCGCGTTCGAGGACACGACAAGCCGGCCCTGGACCTCGAGCGTGCCGGTCCGGAGGAGCTCCCGGGCCGCTCTCCGGTCGAGTCCAGGCAGCCCCGGCAGGCTCATCCGGGTCAGTTCAGGTAGGCGGTCGGACGGAGGCAGATGTGGCCCTGCGGGTCGAGCGGCTCACCGCACCGTGGGCAGAGCGGCCGGCCGCCGGCGATCACCCTGGCCGCCCGGGCCACGAAGGCCCGAACCTCGGCCGGCGACAGCCGGACCCGGAGCAGGTCCGGCCCGTCGAGGTCGGCGTCGTCATCGTCGAGCGAGACCTCGCCCACCGACTCGTCCTCGTCCTCGTCGTCATCGTCGGCCAGGGCGGCGGCCTGGACAATGACCGACGATCGGCTGCTGTCCCAGCCGATCGTCATCGCCCCGACCCGGAACGCCTCGACGAGCGGCTCCCCGAGCGGCTCGTCGTCGACCGGGTGATCGCCCATGTCGGCCGGGATTCCTTCGACTCCGCGGTCGGCCAGCGTATCGAGCAGGGCATCGAGGTTGGCCGCAAGGACGGCGACCTGGGTCTTCTCGGCAGCGACGCTGACGATCGAGCCGCCCTGGCGGGCTTGCAGGAAGAACGCCCGGTGGCCGGGCTCGCCGATCGTGCCGGCAACGAACCGGTCCGGGGCGTCGAAGTTCGAGATCCGACGGGTCATGCGGGCGCACCTGTGCTGGCCGGCCGGCGTCGCCGGCCCGTCTTCTTGTTCGTCTCGACGAGGTCGATCGGATCGCCGCCCTGGTCGTTGACCCGGAGGACGAACGGCCGGAGGCGGGTGTACCGGACGACGCTCAGCGAGGCCGGCCCGACCACGATCCGCTGGAACTGGTCGAGATGCAGGCCGAGGGCGTCGGCCAGGATCGCCTTGATCACGTCGGCATGGCTCACGATCGCATAGGTCGCCTCGTCGCCGAGCCGGGCATTCCAGTCGCGCACGGCCGAGACCGCCCGGGACTGAGTGTCCCGGAGTGCCTCGCCCTCGGGAAACGTGACTGACGACGGGTGGGCCTGGACGCTCGCCCAGAGCGGATCCCTGGCCAGCTTCTTCAGCTCGCCGCCGGTCCAGCTGCCATAGCGGACCTCGCCGATCCGGTCGTCCACGTGGCGGGCCGGCTGTGGATCGCGCCCGGCGGCGACGGCATCGGCCGTGTCGATGCAGCGCTCGAGGGGCGAGCTGACGATGGCGGCCAGGGCGACCGGCCGGAGGCGCTCCCCGAGGGCCTCGACCTGGCGCCGGCCCCGCTCGTCCAGGTGGATCCCCGGGGTCCAGCCGGTCAGCACCGGACCAGTCAGCGCGGTCAGGCCATGGCGGATGAACAGGACGGTAGTCACGGGATGGGAATCCTGACCTCCCGCCAGGCGACCAGCGCGTGGCTCGCGGTCCGGGCCGGCGCGCTATCGTCAACAACCGTGGATGACCGACCGATCGCGCCAGGTCAGGCCCGGCCGGCGTTTGCCCGGCCGGACAGCCCGGCCGACTGGCGTCCGGGCCCGGCCCAGCTCGATCAGGTGCGCCTGGCCGAGTTCGTGCGGCGGGCGGGCGCCGGCAACCTCGACGACCTCCAGGTCCGCGCCGCGGCTGACCCCACCTGGTTCTGGGGATCCGCCGCGGACGATGTCGGGGTCCACTGGCAGCGCCGCCCCACGGCGATCCTCGACCTGGCTGGTGGTCCGGCCCGGGCCCGCTGGTGGGGCGGCGGGGCGTTCAACCATGCCGTCGCCTCGACCGAGCCGTGGGCTGCCAGCCGGCCCGACCAGCCGGCCCTTGCCTGGGAGGGCGAGGATCGCGCCGTCCGGCGATACACCTGGCTCGAGCTCGATCAGGCGGTCCGGGTGGCGGCCCGGCACCTGGCCGCCCTTGGGGTCGGGCCGGGGAGCCGGGTCGGGATCTTCCTGCCGATGCTTCCCGAGACGGTCATCGCCGTCCTTGCCCTGGGCCGGCTCGAGGCGGTGTTCAGCCCGATCTTCAGCGGCTATGCCGCTCCGGCCGTGGCTGCCCGGCTGGCCGCCTTCGAGGCGACCCACCTGATCACCGCCGACGGCTTCCTGCGCCGGGGCGCGGTCGTCGGCCTCAAGGCGATCGCCGACGAGGCGGTTGCCCTCGCCCCGACCGTCGAGCGGGTGATCGTCGTCCAGCGGCTGGCGGGGGCTCCGCCGGATCTCGATTCGGCCCGCGAGACCGCCTGGGACGCGACCTGGCAGCCAGGTGCCGGAGATGCGGCCGAGGACGCGGCCAGGGGCGCTACCGAACCGACTGATCCCGAGCGGCCCTACATGGTCATCTACACCTCGGGCACGACGGGACGGCCGAAGGGCACGGTCCACGTCCATGGTGGCTTTCCGATCAAGGCGGCCCAGGACCTGGCCCACACGTTCGACCTGCGGCCCGGCGACGCCCTGTGCTGGTTCACCGACCTGGGCTGGATGATGGGTCCCTGGGCGATCAGCGGCGCCCTGATGCTCGGTGCCCGGCTGGTGATCTACGAGGGGGCGCCGGACTGGCCTGATCCCGGCCGGCTGTGGGATCTCGTGGCCGGTCACCGGATCAGCCACATGGGAATCAGCCCGACCCTGATCCGGGCGCTCCGAGTCCACGGCGAGGAGCCGGTCCGGGCCCACGACCGATCGAGCCTGCGCGTCCTCGGCTCGACTGGCGAGCCGTGGAATCCCGATCCGTGGCAGTGGCTGTTCGACGTTGTCGGCGGGGGCCGGCTGCCGATCGTGAACTACAGCGGGGGAACCGAGGTGAGCGGCGGAATCGTCGGCTGCAACCTGCTCCGGCCGATTCGCTCGACCTCGTTCAACGGGCCGTGCATCGGGATGGCCGCCGACATCGTCGATGCCTCCGGCGGGCCGGTCCGCGGCTCGGTCGGGGAGCTGGCGATCCGTCAGCCGTGGCCGGGCATGACCCGGGGCTTCTGGGCCGAGCCCGACGACGAGCGCTACCTCGAGACGTACTGGCGCCAGGTCCCGGGCCTGTGGGTCCACGGCGACTTCGCAGCGACCGACGCGGACGGTTACTGGTACATCCATGGCCGCTCCGACGACACCCTCAAGGTGGCCGGCAAGCGAGTCGGGCCGGCCGAGGTCGAGGCCTGCGCCGTGGCCCACCCGGCGGTCATGGCCGCCGCCGCGATCGGGGTGCCGGATCCGCTCAAGGGCGAGGCGATTGTCGTCCTGTGCGTCCCCCGGCCGGGGACCGCCTGGGACCCGGCGATCGCCGGCGAGGTGAGCGAACGGGTCGTCCGCGAGCTGGGCAAGCCGGTCCGGCCGAAGGCGATCGTGGCCGTCGGCGACCTGCCCCGGACGCGGAGCGGCAAGGTGATGCGCCGGGTGGCCCGGGCCGCCTACCTGGGCCTGGACCCCGGCGACCTGTCGGCTCTCGAGAACGCTGGATCGCTCGAGGCGATCTCGGCGGCTGCAGCGAGCGCCGCCGGTATCCTCCCCTGATGGAAGCGGCGACCCGGACTTCGTTCCTGGCGGCGATCGAGGCCCGCCTGCCGGGCCTCCGCCTGCTGACCGATCCGGTCGACCTCGACTCGTATCGGCGCGACGAGACGGCCTACCTGAATCCGCCACCGCCCCTGGCGGTGGCCCTTCCGACCGAGACGTCCGAGGTGGCCGAGCTCGTTCGGCTGGCGGCCGAGCACCGAATTCCGATCGTGCCCCGCGGCGCGGGCAGCGGCCTGTCCGGCGGCGCGGTGTCGGTCGCCGGCGGCCTGACGATCTCGTTCATGCGGATGAACCGGATTCTCGAGATCGATCGAGCCAACCTGGTCGTGGTCAGCCAACCGGGGGTGCTCAACGCGGCCCTCAAGCGGGCGGTGGCCGACGAGGGCCTGTTCTACGCGCCCGATCCGGCCAGCACCGAGATCTGCACGATCGGGGGCAACCTGGGCACGAACGCCGGGGGCCTGTGCTGCCTGAAGTACGGGGTGACCCGGGACGCGGTCGTCGGCCTCGAGGTCGTGACCGCGGCCGGCGTGATCGTCCGGCTCGGCGGCAAGACGACCAAGGACGTGGCCGGCTACGGCCTGATCCCCCTGATCGTCGGCTCGCAGGGCACCCTCGCCCTGATCACCGAGGCGACCCTTCGGCTCCGCCCGACGCCCCCGCCGAAATCGACCCTCCTCGCCTTCTTCCCGAGCCTCGTCGCGGCCGGCGCGGCCGTCTCGACGCTGGCAGCGACCGGGGTCGAGCCGTGCACCCTCGAGCTGATGGACCGGACGACGATCCGGGCCGTCGACGATGACCACGGGCTGGGGCTCGACCGCGTCGCCGCCGCGATGCTGATGATCGAGTCGGACCTGCCCGGCGACGCCGCGACGCGAGCGCTCGAGCTGGCCGAGGCGGCCTGCCTGGGGGCCGGCGCGAGCTCCACGATCGTCGCCGCCAGCCAGGCCGAAGCAGACCTCCTGCGCCAGGCCCGCCGCCTCGCGTTCAACTCGATGGAGCGCCTCGGGGTCGCCCGGATGGAGGATGTCGGGGTGCCCCGCGGGCGGGTGCCGGAGCTCCTGGCCGAGATCGAGCGGATCGGGCGCGAGCAGGGCCTGACGATCGCCACGTTCGGCCACGTCGGCGATGGCAACCTCCATCCGAACGTCATCCTCGAGCGAGACGACCCGGACGGCGAGGCGAAGCTCGCCCGGACGTGCGACGCCCTGTACCGTGCGGCGATCGCCCTCGGCGGGACCGTCACCGCCGAGCACGGGATCGGGGTCTCGCGGCGGGGCTACCTCGAAACCCAGCGGGGGAGCGGGGCCGTGGCGATGATGCGAGCGGTCAAGACCGCCCTCGATCCGCTCGGGATCCTCAACCCCGGCAAGGTTCTCCCGGACGCCTGAGCGAGGGCCGGCTCGGGTCGACATCGGCCGCCACTGGGCGCGGCCTTCGGGTCGTCAGGAGGTTGCGCGTGCAACGATCTGTGGATCGGCGTATTGTTGCCCGAGCAACTACCAATCGCATCCGAGGCATCCAACGTGGCCATTTCGATCGCCGTCCAGCCAACCGCCGCCGTGAACGAGGACTTCGCCCAGCCCGCCGACGTCTCGACCATCAAGCAAACGGCCGAAGCGATGCGCCGGCGCGGCTTCAACGTCCAGGTCGCCCTCGATCGCGACGACGCTAGGCAGCGGATCCTCGAGCTGATTCCTGCCGGGTCGGAGGTCGGCCAGGGGGCCTCGAAGACGCTCGACGACATCGGGGTCACCGCCGCGATCGAGGCGTCCGGCGAGTACGAGGCAATTCGCCCCAGGCTGCGTTCGATGGATCGGGCAACCCAGGGCGCCGAGATCCGCAAGCTCGGGGCATCGCCCGACGTCTGGCTCAACAGCGTTCACGCGGTGACCGCCGAGGGGACGATGCTGATCGCCTCGTTCGGGGGCAGCCAGCTCGGCCCGATCGTAAGCGGCGCCGGCAAGGTGGTCCTCGTCGTGGGGGCGCAGAAGATCGTGCCCGACCTCGAGACGGCTCTTCGCCGGATCGAGGAGTACTGCTACCCGCTCGAGTCGGCCCGCCTCCAGGCCGCCTACGGGATCCCGAGCCGGATCAACAAGATCGTGATCCTCAACGGCGAGGTCTCGCCCGATCGGGTCAACGTCGTCTTCATCCCGGAGTCGATCGGCTTCTGAGCCCGGACGGGCGGCGGCGGAGGCCGTCAGCCGCAGCCACTCGGCAAATTCCGCTCAGAGTCGCGTTGGCCACATCACCTAGCCCGCTCTCGGCAGATGCCGCTCTGAGCCGCACGAGCGATGCTGGACTGCCAATCCGGCGATTCGCGGCACCCGACGACGTGCGGCCCGAACGTGGATCCCGTCAGACCCACCAGGTCGCGAGGTCGGCCACCACGTGGGCGATCACCGGGGCGGTGACGCTGCCGGAGGCGAGCCGGAGGCCGGCCAGGAAGACGCCCACCCCGAAATCGAGCGGGACGACGTGCCAGCCGTAGAGCGGTACGTGGATCAGGGCGAACAGGAGACTCGTCGCGAGCACGGCCACGGCAACCGCGCGGCCGTCGGACCCGGCCAGGGCCCGCCCGTCGAGGTTCCGAACGTCGGCCACGGCCGCGACCTGGCCATCGGCACGGGTCGGCTCGCCAAAGGCACTGAGACCGGCGGCCACGGCCCGCTCATCGGGAGCCGCAGCGTCGGCCGCGGTCCGGGTTTCGGCCAGCGAGCCGCCGCCGCCGGCGGCCGAGTAGATCGCGTCGAACAGGACCCCGCGCAGGATCAGCTCCTCGGCCGTCGCCACGACGATCGTGATCAGGGCCCACCAGCCAAAGTCGGTCTGGGGCACGACTCGGAGCGGGAAGCCGGCCAGGCGGGTCGCCCCGACCGCGAGCCCCACGAGGACGACCGCCCCGCCCAGCCCGAGCACGACGGCGGCCGGCCGGATCGCTGCCGGCCGGAAGCCCCCGGCCCAGGCGATCGCGATCAGGGCAGCGCCGAACAGGGCGCCGGCGGCGAGCGGTGGCGCCTCGGCCACGGTTGCCGCCCAGCGGGCGCCGACCACGATCACCAGGGCGAACGCGATCAACCCGGCCCGGACCAGGCCCGTCGTCCGGTCGGAACGAGTCGCGAGGGCACCCGGGGCCAAGCCCAGTGCGCCCGTTCCCGGCCCGGCGTTCACGCTCAGCGTGAGAGCGGCACGTACTTGATCGCCGCCGTCGCATAGGCCGGCGGCCAGACATAGGCGTACTGCTGGACGCCCTGCCACTGCCAGATCACGGCCGAGGCCCGGGTGTTCTGGCCAAGCGTGCCTGGCGCCGACGAGAAGCGCACGCCGGCCCCGTTCGGCAGGCTGCCGCTCGGCAGGTCGAGGTTTCGGGCGGCGGCCGCGATCGCCGTTGCCCGGAACGAGGCGGAGGCCGCCCCCGGCAGCACGTCGTGGAACAGGACCCAGGCGGCCGAGAAGCCGGACAACGCCTCCTCGGTCGGGCCCGCGGCAGCCGAGGTCTCACCGATCGGTCCAACGATGACCGGGCTGGAGCCCGCCGGGGCGGGTCCGGCGGCCGAGCCCGCCCCACCCGTCGCTGGGCTGGACCCGGCATAGGCGTCATCAGGTGCCGCTGCCGGATTGTCCTTGGCCCAGGCCGCCGCCAGCCGGTCGTAGAGGGTCCGGGCGGCCGGGTCGAGGGCGGACGGCTGGAAGCCGCCGGTCGGGCGGTCGGAAGCGAAGATCCCGATCGCGTCGGCCCCCAGGGACCCGGCGAAGTCCGGGGTGCACTCGGCCATCGTCGAGCCGATCAGGGCCTTGACCTTGAGCCCGCTCTTGAGCATTGCCTGGCGGAAGGCGACGCCGTCGGCGATGTCGGAAGCAAGGATCACGATCGACGGCCTGGCCGCCGCGAGCTCGGCCATCACCCGGGGCCAATTCGGGAAGGACAGGTTGTAGGTCTGCTGGTCGACAAGGTCGAGGCCGGTCGCCCGGGCCGTCGCGGTCGCGGCAGTCTGCCACCGATTGGGGATATGGATCGGCCGCCGCCACGATCGCCAGCCGGACGCCGGCTGGCGTCGTGCCCAGCCGGGGGGCCAGCTCCGTCGCGGCGAACGTGGCCGAGTTGTCACCGAGGTTCGAGCCGCTTGCGCCGACCCGGAAGACGAGCGGCAAGCCGCGGCCGGTCAGCTGATCGGCCACGGCGCCCGCCTCCCAGTAGACGAGCCCGGCCTGGTCGGCCGCCGCCGCCGCGGGAATCGAGAGATCCGAGGAATAGGCCCCGACGACCGCCGTCACGCCGTCGGCCTTGAGCGAGGCCATCGCCGCCGGGGCCGCATCGCCCAACTCGAGGTCGCGGATGTCGAGCACGACTCGACGGCCACCGACCCCGCCGTCGGCGTTCACGAAGTCGGCCGCCAGCTGCACGCCCCGCAATTCCTGGAGGGCCAGGCCGGCGGCACTGCCGCTGATCGGGAAGACGGCCCCGATCCGGATCGGATCCCCGGTGGCCGCCCCGCGCTGGGTCCCGCCCGAGGCAGCGGTTCCGGATCCGCCAACGGCCGCGGAGCCTGACCCGAGGCCGCCCGACGAGCAGCCGGCCACCACGGCCGCCACCGCGACGACGACGAGGCGGCGAAGGAATGGCGACATGGGGTGCCCTCCGAGCGGCCGTGTTGGCAGAGTTTGGCGCGAACCGGTCATCGGCGCTTGCGCTTCTTTCGATTGGTCGTGCTGGTCCGGGCCCGGGCCGGGGCCGGGACCGGCGCGGCCGGCGGACCGCGACGGCGGCGGCGGATCAGGAAGAACGCGATCACGGCCAGGATGGCTGTGACCGCGACCGTGACGATCGCCGCCTGAACCGGCCCGAAGCCGCCGGACGCCTCGACCAGGGCGTAGTCGCCGCCACCGCCCGTCATCGCAATGAAGAATCCGGGGGTGCCCGAGGGAGACGAGCTGAGCTGCTTCCAGCCGGCCGTGCCCGACGCGGAGTACTGGGCGAAGACCGCGTTGCTCGTCGCATCGGGCGCCCGCAGGACGAGCGTGACGTCGATCCCGGGGCTTGTGACCAGGGCGGTCCCGGCCTGGTCGGTCACGGCGAACCGGTAGACGTTGCCCAGGATCGGCCCGACCGTCGACGGCGCCTGGGGCTCGACCGGGGTGATCGAGATCGTCACCGAGGTCGAGCCCGGACCCAGGGCGAACGCGCCGGGGGCCGCGATCAGCTGGGCCTGGGGAACCGTTTCGGTCGTGGCTGCGTTGAAGCCCGGGCTGCTGCCCCCGCTGACTGCTTCGGTCACGGTCGCCGAGGTGGGCGAGCCGGTCTGGCCCGGCCCGGGGTCGAGGTAGTGGTATGGCCCGAGGACGATCAGGCCGTCATACAGGGGCGCGGCAACCGGGCTCAAGACCTGGGCCGCGAGGACGACCAGCAGCCCCGCCCCGAGGACAAGCCAGGGCGCCGGAATCCTGGCGCGCCCGAGCCGGGCTCGCCCCAGGCGGGTTCGATCGCTCAATGGACGGTGAAGAAGACCTGGTCGGACCAGACCCGGGGGTCGAAGGGGACGTGATCGGCGGCCACGAACTCGGCCTTGAGGACGTACGTGCCGGGATGGACCGGCAGGTCCTGGGTCAGGCCGTAGTTCATCGACACGAGCACATTGTCGACGTACAGGTGAACGTGGCCGGTGGTCGGCGTCACGTTCGTCGTGGTCGCCGGCACGATCGTCGCGTTCTGGAGCCCGATCACGATGTGCAGGGTCGAGCCGGCCACGACCTGGTTCTGGGTCGGGGAGATGATCGTGACCACGGCCGGGGACGATAGGCGCGAGCCGGCGGGGTTTGGGCCGGCCGAGGCCGGGGCCGTGGACGCTGGGGGCGCGGTCGTCGCCGAGGTGCCGCAGCCCGCCACGATGGCGACAAGGATGAGCAATCCAATCGCCCGGGCTCGTCCCGGGCTCCAGGCGTTGGGTGACTTCATTTGGAACGTCTTCATTGCCTTCTAAGGACCGACTGGAAGGTCGAGCTGGGTCGTGAGCTGGTCGCCGTTCGGCGCCGGACCTGCAATCGACAGGGTATACGTGCCTGCCGGGAGGGTCGTGTCAGCCACGAAGTGGCCGGGTTCGAGCTGGCGCGGATCGAGGCTCGAGGCCGGCTGTCCGACCGGTCCGAGAACCATTACCACGCTCTGGACCGGCAGTTCGTTGCCGCTCGGGTCGAAGAACGTCGTATGGACCTCGTTGGCGCCGGCCGTGCCGGGATCGAGATAGACCTGGACGGTCCGGCCGGCCGACAGGTGGACCGTGTAGATCGTGGGAAGGCCGGCGACCGCGTTCACGTCGATCTTCGACGGGGCCGTCCGTGTGATGAGCTCGAACGGGACTTCGACTGAAGCGGTTCCGTTGACCACTGTCGCGGTCACCTGCCAGGCGCCTACCAGGGACACGTTCGAGCCGCTCGCGCTGAACACGCCCGGGCCGGTCGGCGGCAGGTCGAGCCGTGAGCTGCCCACGTCCGAGCGGCCCGGGAACGTGAAGCGCAGGCTGACCCCGGTCACCGATCCGACCGGGGCGCCGCTGTCATAGTCGGTCACGGTCGCCTTGAAGGTGTTGACGCCGGCGGCTCCCGGCGACACATCGAGCAGGACATGGACCGACGTACCGAAGTCGGATCCGATCAGGGACACCGAGCCGGCCGGCGGCGTTCCTGCCGAGCCGCCAGTCTCGGTTGGCGGTGCCAGGTTCACAAGCGAGGCGGACAGGAGCAGGACGGTCGCGCCCACGAGCAGCTCCGTCGAGCCGATCCGGCGAAGTCCGCGGATCGAGCGGCCGGCCGCCGGGACATTCCGGAAGTGGTTGATCGCCCCGAGCAGGGCCAGGACGCCGAGCAGGGCCGTCTTGGCGATCACCAGCCGGCCGAAGTCAGTCGTGACCAGGTTGTTGATCGAGCCCACCTCGTCGATCGCTCGGATCAATCCGCTCACCGCCACGGTTGCGATCCCGACCGTGGCGATCCGTGAGAAACGCCGGGCCAGCAGGGCGGTCGATTCGTTGGGCGTTCCGCGCAGGTTGACCACGAGCCCGAGCAGCCCGCCCAGCCACAGGCCGACTGCGACGACGTGGATCACCTGGACCAGGACAGCGATCGCGACATTGCCACCGGCCGCCGCATGGCTGAGCAGGACGTCGGCGACCATCGCACCGGCGGCCGCCAGGCCGGTGACCACCAGGACGGCCCGCGTGCGGGGATGGCCGAATGAGACGATGGCCGTGGCCCCCCCGGCCACGACAAGAGGAACCGTCCGGATCACGAGCCCGGTCCCGAATGACGTCCCGAACACGCTCCCGAGGTCGACCCCCGCGTCGCTCAGCTCGACCGCGATGACAAGGACGGTGCCGATTGCCGCGAGCAGCCAGGCGAACGGCAGGACCCGCCTGACCGAGGCTGGCGTCTGTTGGGCGACGACCGCCCCGAAGACGGCCAGTCCGAGCAGCCCGACGAGCCCGAGGTAGAGCAGCCAACGGCCGAGGATCGCCCCGATCGACGGGCCGGTCGGGGTCGTGCCGCCGCCGGCTCCCGATCCATCCGCCGGCGGCGCGACCCCGACCCCGAACGCGAACGAGCCACTGGCCAGGTGGCCGTCAACCGACGAAACGGTTCGCCAGGCAACCGTGTAGACCCCGTCGGGCAGGTTGGCCTTGAGCCGGACAACCAGCTGGACCGGGTTCGTGGGCGTGGCTGTCGTGGGTCCGGAGGTCACGGCGGCCCCGCCCGTGTCCAGGACCTTGATCGTGGACAGCTTCGGATCCGGGCGCTCGCCGAAGATGATCGAGACCTGGCTGGGCGACGTGGTCAGCTGGGCCCCCGCGCTGGGGACGCTCGACTGGGGCAGAGCGTGCGCAGATGCGACCCCGAACAGGCTCAGTGTCGCGCCGAGCCCTAGGACCGCCGCGACACTGATGAGCCTGATCCGGCTAAGCATGGTGTCAGGCCTGCTGGCGCCGGCCGCGCAGGGCGACTCCGAGGGCCGCCACCCCGATGATGACGCCAACGAGACCGATCGCCCCACCGACGATCAGGGCCTGGTTCGCCGCCGATTGAGCGTTGGCGGCGGCGGCATTCGCCGCGTCCAGTTGATCGTAGATCGGGGTTCCGCTGGCCGACGGAGCGGTCGACGCGATTGCCCCGGTTCCCGGCGAAGGCAGGGCGGCGAGCCGGGCATCGATCCGGTCAAGCCGGGTGATGATGTCAGTCAGGGCCGGCAGCTGGTTCGGGAACTGGATCGCGGTCGAATCGACGACCGAGTTGAACGTCGAATCGCTCGAGGTCGCGGTCTCATCGACCGCGGTCCCGTCGATCGAACCGGTCAGGTGGAAGGTGTAGTCGCCCGGCGCTGTCGGAATGATTGGCGCTTCGTAGTCGCCCGGAATTCCAAGACCGGTGTCGGGGTCGAAGGTGTTGAGCAGGTCGAGGGGATCCGAGGTCTTGCCGCCGACGCTGACGGTCACCTTCAAGTCGCCGTCATTGAGGTCGGTGATCGCCTTGCCCGAGGCGTCCTTGATGACGACCTGGACGGCATTCTGCTCGCCGACATAGGTCGGCTCATGAACCCAGCCAAGGGCCACCGTGTATTTGCCGAACGTCTTGACGATATGAGCGTCGGCGATGCCGACTACCAGCATCAGGCCGATCGCTGAAGCAATAAGCGCGATGCCGAATCGCCGCGCTCGAAACAGACTCATCTCAAATCCTCCAGGGGGCGCCGGTTCTCTGGGCCCGGCAAACCCGTGTCTCGCGAATGGCAGCGAACTCGACCCACCGCTCGGGCGGGTCGAGGCGCCAGCTAAGCGGACAGCTGCGGAGGAGCCCGCCCGGAGATGCGATTGCCGATGATCGCGGCATGACGCAGGTCGACCCACGGCAGGGCTCGCCGGGCGACCCGGGCCGGCAGACGGGCGAGGCGGGCCCGGGCGGCCTCGATCCGGGCGATCAGGACGTCCCGCCGCCAGCGATACAGGGCGTCGATCAGCGCCGCGACCAGGGAGACAAGGACGAACACCCCGATCACGCCGTGGTACTGCACTGAGCCCAGCACGCCCAGGCCGGGCGCCGCCAGGCCCACCGAGAGGTGCTCGAGGTTCTCGACGACGACGAACAAGGCGAGCGAGACCGGCAGGATCACCAGCCAGGAGCGGACGAGCTGGCCGGCGAGGTCGGTGAGGCGGCCCGAGCGGACCGTGGCCCGGGCGCCTTCGAGCTCCCGCGCCTGGCGGCTGAGAGAGACGAGCCGGAATGAGCCCAGGGCCGCCAGGCTGATCGCCAGGATGGCCACGATCAGGACGGTCGCGGTCCACTGCGCGCCGTGGCCCGTCTGGGCCATCGCGACGCCGTAGAGGCTGCCGTCGGTGAACAGGAAGACGAGGTCGTGGGCCAGCACGAGCGCCGTCAGGGCCAGCGCCGCCAGCCGGATTCGATCGCGCCATCGGGCCGGAATCATCGGCCCACTCTACGCGACCGGTCGAATGCCCGCAGGCGGACGGACCGGCCAGATCAGGCCGGCAGGACGAACCAGAACCGGGTCGACCCCTCGCTCGACTCCGCACCGACCCGGCCGTCGACCGCCTCGACCAGCTGCTGGACGATAGCCAGTCCGATCCCGGCCCCTCCGTGGGCCCGGTCGCGGGACTTGTCGACGCGATAGAACCGCTCGAAGACATGGGGCAGGTCGTCGGCCGGGATGCCCTCGCCCGTGTTCGTCACCGAGATCAGGACGTCGGCCGGCCGGCCTTCGGCCCGGATCGCCACCCGGCCGCCGGGCGGGGTGTAGCGGATCGCGTTCTGGAGCAGGTTCCCGAGGACCTGGGCCAGGCCGTCCGGGTCGGCCCGGGCGGTCAGCCGGTCGGGCAGCTCGAGCTCGAGCCGGAGCCCGGCTCGCTCGAGGCTCGGCCCGGCCAGGTCGGCGGCCATCCGGACGGCGGTGACGACGTCGATCTCGACCGGCGTCGCGATCCGGCCGCGGGCGTCGCCGGCGGCCAGGGTATCGAGCGAGGCGGCCAGCCGGACGAGCCGCTCGGCCTCATCCCAGAGTGACTCGAACGTCGCCCGCTCGGCCGGGATCACCCCGTCCCGGAGCGCCTCGAGGTAGCCCTGCAGGTTGGTCAAGGGGGTGCGCAGCTCGTGAGCGGCATTGGCGATGAACTCGCGCCGCATCCTCTCCTGCTTCTCGAGGCTGGCCGCCATCTGGTTGAACGAATCGGCCAGGCTGGCGATTTCCTCGGGGCCCCGGCGGGGGACCCGGACCTCGTAGTCGCCCCCGGCTACGGCCCGGGCAGCCGAGCCGATCTCGGCCAGGGGCCGGGCGATCCGCCGGCCGAGGACCATGGCCAGGCCGATCCCGGCGGCCAGGGCGGCCACGATGGCCACGACCAGGACGAGGGTGATCGAGTTGTCGAACATCTCGTGGGCGTGATCGGCCGTCGCCCCGTCCTTCATCATCAGGTCGGCGAATACGGCCCCGCCCACGACGACCACGCCGAAGGCCAGGATCGCCACGGCCAGGCCGGTCGTCAGGGCAGCCACCAGGACGATCCGGGCGCCGACGCTGCGCGACCAGGCTGAGCTCCGCTTCGGCCGGCCGGTCATCGACTCGCCCTCGTCATCGAGCGGGTCCGATCAGGGAACGGGACGGCGTCGCGCGGTAGCCAACGCTCCGCACGGTTGCGATGTAGCGCGGTTCGGCGGCCGTGTCGTCGAGCTTGTCGCGCAACCGTCCGACATGGACATCGATCGTCCGCTCAAGGACGGCCTCGGCGTCATGGCCGTAGACCGCGTCGAGGAGCTGGTCCCGGGTCAGGACCCGGCCGTCGGCCTCGAGCAGGGCGACCAGGAGCCGGAACTCGACCGCGGTCAGGGGCACATCCCGGCCGGCGATCATGGCCGAGTGACGGGCCCGATCGACGACGAGGTCGCCGTGGACGAGGACCTCCGACGGTCCGCTCGATCCGGCCGCCTTGGGCGGCTCGGGAGTACCCGTTGTCCTGGCCAGGATGCGCTCGACCCGGAGGACGAGCTCGGCCGGCGAGAACGGCTTGGGCAGGTAGTCGTCCGCCCCGCTGGCCAGGCCGCTGATCCGGTCGGCGACGGTGCCCCGGGCGGACAGGATGATCACCGGCGTGTCGTCGGCAGCCAGGCGGATCGCCCGGACGACGGAGAGGCCGTCGAGCTCGGGCAGCATCAGGTCGAGGACGATCAGGGCCGGCCGCTCCGCCTCGAGTGCGGCGAGGGCCGCCCGTCCGTCGGTCGCGCCGACGACCCGGTAGCCCTCGCGCTCAAGGTAGGCCCGGACGAGCCGGACGATCTTGGCATCGTCGTCGACCACGAGAATCGGCCGGTTTGAGTCCTCGTGCATCGTGAGGCCATCGTAAGGATCGATCCGTGACGATGCTGTGACGGGATTGCGAGCGCCCGGTCCGACATGCGTTCGTCACACACCCGCGCTACGGTTCAGTCGTGAGTACCACGGCAAACCCGGACGGACGCGCCGCAGTGACCTCCCCGGCGGCGACCCGGGGACGCCACCCGTCCGCCTGGGCGAGCGCCCTGGCCGGGCTTGCTTCGGGCGCCCTGGCCCTGGCCGTGGCCGAGCTGATCGCCGGCCTGATCAAGGGCGCGCCGTCGCTCGTGACGGTGGTCGGGACGATGATCATCGCCCTCCAACCGGCCGGGGCCAAGGAGCTCATGGTCAGCCTGTTCGGGACGAACGACAAGCTCGCCCTGAACCTGGCCGTGCTTGTCGTCGCCCTGCTGATCGCGATGCTTGCCGGCGTTCTGGCGGCCCGCCGGTTCGAGACCGGGGTCTGGATCTTCGGCGGGTTCGGCCTCCTGTCCGCCTTCGCCGCGTTCCAGGACCCACTGACCTCGAAGGTCCTGGCGATCCTCGTCCCGCTGCTGGCCGTCGGGATCGGGCTGGCCGCCCTGCGCGGGCTGCTCCGCCTCGTGCCCGGCTCATCGGTCGCCGCCAGCGCCCGAGCGAGCTCGAGCACGGATCTCGAGGAGCAGCCGGTCTGGAGCCCATCGAACGGCAAGGCCGCCCGACGGGCTGCCGCCGCCGGCAGCAAGGCCCGCCCCTCGTCCGCGACCAGCCAGTCCCGCCTGCCGGCCACCGCCGAGGTCGCGGCCACTTCCTGGAGTCCCGAGTGGACCCGCCGCCGTTTCCTGATCGCCAGCGCGGGCACCCTGGGCGGGGCTGTCGTGGCCGGGAGCATCGGCCGGACGCTCGTGAACGGACAGCATCCGGCCGGGATCGTCTCGACTTCGAAGCTTCCGGCGGTGCTGAATCCGGTCCCGCCGCTGACCTCAACCGAATCGTTCAGCGTCCCGGGGATTACCCCGATCGTCATGCCCAACGACCAGTTCTACAAGATCGACACGACCCTGCTCACGCCCCAGGTCGATGCGAATGGCTGGCAGCTCAACGTCAAGGGGATGGTCGACCACCCGCTCTCGTTCACCTACGACGAGCTCCTGGCGATGCCCCTGTTCGAGCAGTACGTCACGATCGCCTGCGTCAGCAACGACGTGGCCACGGACAACCAACCGGGCCTGAATCTCGTTGGCAATGCCCTGTGGACGGGCGTCCGCCTCAAGGATGTCCTGAAGACCGCCGGAATCCAGGCCGGAGCGACCCAGATCGTCGGCCGCTCGGTCGATGGCTTCACGGTCGGTTTTCCGACCGACTGGGCGATGGCCGACGGACGTGAGCCGATGATCGCGGTCGGCATGAACCGGGTCCCGCTCCCTGCCGCCCACGGCTACCCGGCCCGCCTGATCGTGCCCGGCCTGTTCGGCTACGTCTCGGCCACGAAGTGGCTGGCCTCGATCGAGCTGACGACGCGCGAGGCGGTCGACGGCTACTGGATCCCCCTGGGCTGGGCCAAGGACGGGCCGATCCTGACCCAGTCGCGAATCGACGTCCCCCAGGGCGGCTCGAACCTGGCGCCCGGCAGGGTCAACCTGGCCGGCGTCGCCTGGGCGCCCGACCGGGGGATCGAGGGCGTCGAGGTCAAGATCGACAACGGGGACTGGCAGCCGGCGGAGATCAGCCAGCCGATCTCGAAGGCGACCTGGGTCCAGTGGCTCCTGCCCTGGCAGGCAATCGCCGGCCCGCACTCGATCGAGGTCAGGGCCACCGATGGTACCGGTACGATCCAGACCGACCAGCTCAGCGATCCGGCCCCGGACGGTGCCCGCGGCCATCACCGGATTACCGTGACCGTGGGCTGATTTCACGCTCAGACGGACCAGCCACCCGAGCCGCGGCCGGACCGGGCCGGTGCCCGGATGCCCCAATCTGGGGGCATTGGTGACGTTGGTGGTACTTGCCGACTGGCCGGCGATCGTGACAATAGTCCTATGAACACCTATCAACTTCCCACGACGATTCGCCGGCGCGTGAGCGTCGGGCTGACGGCCGGCCTGGTCGGAACGGCGCTTGCCCTTGGGAGCGTTGCAGGTGTCTCTGCGGATGGCCTCGTCCAGCCGCCAAACCTGCAGTACACGATCAACGTCAATACCAGCCTCCAGGTGCCCAAGGCCGACATGCTGGCCGGCCAGCCCGGGGACGCCTACGTCCGGACGACAGACCTGACCGAGACCCCGCCCGAGTGGGGCAAGATCTCCGGAAATGCCGCGGGCATCCTCTACGTGCCCCAGGCCGATTACGTCGGCGGCGACACGTTCAGCTACACCGTCTGTGAGCAGGTTGCCGAGGCGCAGCCGGTCTGCAAGACGAGCTTCGTCCAGGTCACGATCAAGGGCAAGGCTGACCCGAGCCCGACGGGCGGCGTCGGCGCCGCGACCGGCAAGCCCAAGGTCACCCCGCCGAGCACCTCGACCACGCCGGTCGCGGGCGGCTCGGGGACCGACAGCCCGAGCATCCTGCTCCTGATCGGTCTCGGGATCATGGTCGCCGGCACGCTCCTCCTCGTTCCCAGCGACCTCCGCCGGGGACGCAGCCGGAGCTAGTCCGCCAGGGCGAGCCGTCGCCCAGGCCGCACGATCACTGCCAGCCCCGGACCGTCAGGCCCGGGGCTGTGCCGGTTGATTCGGCTGCCTCGGGCCACGACGCAGGACCGGCACGTCCGACCGCCGGCGAAGGTGGAACGAGACGCCGTATGGATCACCCGTTTCGGGATCGAGCCGGGGCATCCCGGTCAGGCGCCAGGGCTGGTCATCGATCACGATCCAGCGGGCCAGGGGCCGGCCCTCGGCCAGGACGGCATCGAGCAGCCCGAAGGCGGCGGCAGGCAGGCTGACCAGGGCCTCGCGAGCCGGCAGGCCCACGGCGCTGCCGCCAAACGCCGCCACGAAATCAGGGTTGGCGTAGACGACCAGGTGGCCCGAGCCGAGGCACATCGCGGCCGGCCGGCTCAACCCATCAATCTGGCTCACCTTGCTCCTCCACAGCTCCTCCCCACAGGATGACAGGCTGGCGACGGCCGTCAATCGGGGTCGTCCATGTGGGGTCGGGGATCGACCGGATGGCCGGCCGGCCGGGCGGATCCGCCGGCCTAGGCGAGCGGTCGGTTGAACAGCTCGATGATCTCGCCCACCTGGGCTTCGTCGGGGTCCACCCAGAGCCGATTGCCGGCGACGTCGCCGGATCCGGAGCGCAGCCCGGAAGCGTGCTCCAGGGCGTACCGTGGCGCGTCCTCTTCCTGGACCCCGGCTGGCCAGCCGGGCCGGTCTGGAGAGGCGAACATGCCCGAAAACAACATCGCAGGCCCGCCTCGACCACCCCAGGTCGCACTGAATGCCCCGATCATGGCCGCTGCCAGCCCGTGCACAGGGTCGATCGTAGGGCGGCCGTCAAGGCGCCGGTGACGGTGGTCGTCGCGGCCGGTTCGGCCCTGGCCGCCGAAGCGGGCAGACCCGTTACAGATCGGGTATATTGTCAACATGGTATTGAATATCAGCGGGAGCCATAGCGAGCAGTCGGCCGCCAGCCGGCGTCGGAAGCTGGCCGACGACCTGATCGAAGAGCTGGTCGCCACTCCGCGCGAGCGGTTGGACGCCTTCCGAGCCTGGCATCGCGGGGCGCTCAGCCTCGTCCACCTGAACGTCCTGAGCGTGCTCGAGGCCGAAGGACCGATCTCGATGGGCCGGCTGGCCGAGGCACTCGACGTGTCGGTTGCCAGCGCGACCGGGATCGTCAGCCGGATGGTCGACCGGGGTGTCGTCGAACGCCGCCACGACGCAACCGACCGGCGAGTCGTGCTGGTCCATCTGACCGAGGCCGGCGCGAACGTGACCCGATCGCTCGAAGAGCATCACCGCGAGCGCCTCGGGCAGCTCCTGGCACAGCTCAGTGCCGCCGAGCTGTCCGGCTTCCTGGTCGGGCTCCGGGCGATGCACGCGGCGAAGGCCCGGATGATCGCCGCAGCGGGGGAGCAAACGGGATGATCCGCCTTCTTCGCACGTATCTCCGGCCGTACCGCGGCTCAATTGCCCTGGTCGTGATCATGCTCACGATCCAGTCGCTCGGCACGCTCTACCTGCCCGACCTGAACGCCAGCATCATCAACGACGGGATCGTCAAGGGTGACACCGCCTACATCCTCCAGACCGGCGCGCTGATGCTGGTCGTGACCCTCGTCCTGGGGATCGCCTCGATCATCGCGATCTACTTCGGGGCGCGAGCCGCGATGGGCCTCGGGCGCGACGTCCGGACGGCGATCTTCCGCAAGGTCGAAGGCTTCTCGCAGGTCGAGGTGAACCACTTCGGAGCGGGCTCGCTGATCACCCGCAACACGAACGACGTCCTGCAGGTCCAGACGGTCGTGTTCCTTGGACTGACCGCCCTGATCTCGGCGCCGATCCTGGCCGTGGGCGGGGTGATCATGGCAGTTCGCCAGGACGTCCCACTATCGTCCCTCCTGATCGTGATCGTGCCGATCATGGGCCTGGTCATCGGGATCGTGATGTCACGGGCCATCCCGCTCTTCCGGGCGATGCAGGTCAAGCTCGACCGGATCAACCAGGTCATGCGGGAGACGCTTTCGGGCGTCCGGGTGATCCGGGCGTTCGTCGCGACCCATCACGAGGAAGAGCGCTTCGACGTGGCCAACAAGGACCTGTTCTCGACGTCGATCCGGGTCAACCGCCTCTTCGCCCTGATGATCCCGGTGATGACCGCGATCATCAACCTGTCGATGGTCGCCGTCATGTGGTTCGGGGCCGCCCGGGTCAACAGCGGAGAGATGCCGATCGGCAACCTGACGGCCTTCCTGCAATACCTGACCCAGATCCTGTTCGCAGTCCTGATGGCCGTCATCCTGTTCGTGTTCGTGCCCCGGGCGGTCGTCTCGGCCGGCCGCATCCAGGAGGTCCTCCAGACCGAGCTGTCCGTGCGCGATCCCGAGCATCCGGTCGCGCCGGCGGCCTCCCAGCAGCCCGGCCTGGTCGAATTCCGGAACGTGGAGTTCGGCTATCCGGGGGCCGAGGCGCCGGTCCTGTTCGACATCTCGTTCGAGGCGAAGCCGGGCCAGACGACGGCGATCGTGGGCAGCACCGGCAGCGGCAAGTCGACCCTGATCAACCTGATCCCACGCTTCTACGACGCGACCGGGGGGGCCGTCCTGATCGATGGGGTCGATGTCCGGGACATGCTCCAGGCGGACGTCTGGCACAAGATGGGGGTGATCCCCCAGAAGTCGTTCCTGTTCAGCGGGACTGTCGCCAGCAACCTGCGCTACGGCGACCAGGAAGCGACCGAGGCCGAGCTGTGGCATGCCCTCGAGATCGCCCAGGGCCGGGACTTCGTCGAGGCCCTCGACGGGGGCCTCGAGGCACCGATCATGCAGGGTGGGACGAACCTGTCGGGCGGTCAGCGCCAGCGGATGGCGATCGCCCGGGCCCTGGTCAAGCGGGCCGAGATCTTCATCTTCGACGACAGCTTCTCGGCCCTTGACTTCAGCACCGATGCCCGCCTCCGGGCGGCCCTCAGCAAGGACCTCAGCGGGTCGACCGTGATCATCGTCGCCCAGCGGGTCGGCACGATCATGAAGGCCGACCAGATCATCGTGATGGATGTCGGCCGGATCGTCGGCAAGGGCACCCATGCCGCGCTGATGGAGACCTGCGAGACCTATCGCGAGATCGTCTACTCCCAGCTGTCCGCAGCCGAGGCGGTGGCATGAGCGGGCGACCGGGGATCCCTTCCGGAGGCTCCGCTCCGGGCGGCTCGGCCGGCTCCGGCGGCGCGCCCGCGGGCCCGATGGGCGGCCCGGGCGGCCGCCCGCCGATGCGCCGGGGCCCGATGGGCGGACCGGGCGGAATGATGGGCGGGATGCCGGCCGAGAAGTCGAAGGACTTCCGGGTCGCCTTCGGCCGGCTGCTCCAGCGGCTGCGTCCCGAGGCCCACCTGATCATCCTCGTCTTCCTGCTCGCGATCGTCAGCGTTACCTTCGCCGTGCTCGGGCCGAAGATCCTGGGCAACGCCACGAACATCATCTTCGAGGGAGCGATCGGCAAGCAGCTCCCGCTGGGCGTGACCCAGGCCCAGGTCGAGGCGACCCTCCGGGCGACCGGCCAGGGCCAGCTGGCCGACATGCTCAGCGGGATGACCATCACCCCGGGCGTCGGGATCGACTTCGGGGCCCTGGCCCAGGTCCTCCTGGTCCTGGTCGGGGTGTACGTCCTGAGCGCGCTGTTCGCCTGGGCCCAGGCCTACATCATGGCCGGGGTCACCCAGCGGACGGTCTACCGGATGCGCCGGGACGTCGACGAGAAGCTCGGCCGGCTGCCCCTGAAATACTTCGACAGCCACGCCCGGGGCGACGTCCTGAGCCGGGTCACGAACGACATCGACAACATCGGCCAGACCCTCCAGCAGAGCCTGACCCAGCTGATCACGGCGCTCCTGACGGTCATCGGAGTCCTGGCGATGATGTTCTTCATCAGCCCGATCCTGGCCTTCGTCTCGCTCCTGGCGGTGCCCCTCTCGATCGTGGTCACGATCGCGATCGCCGGGCGCTCCCAGAAGCAGTTCGCCGCCCAATGGGCCTCGACCGGGCGGCTCAACGGCCAGGTCGAGGAGATGCACACCGGCCAGGCGATCGTCAAGCTGTTCGGGCGCGAGGAAGAGGCGGTGGCCAACTTCGTGGTCGAGAACGACCAGCTCTACGAGGCGAGCTACAAGGCCCAGTTCATCTCCGGGATCATCCAGCCCTCGATGAACTTCATCGCCAACCTGAACTACGTCGCGATCGCGGTGATCGGCGGCCTGCAGGTCACCTCCGGGGCGATGTCGCTGGGCGACGTGATCGCGTTCATCCAGTACTCCCGCCAGTTCACCTTCCCGATCATCCAGACGGCCAGCATCGCCAACGTCCTCCAGTCGGCGGCCGCGTCCGCCGAGCGCGTCTTCGAGCTGCTCGACGAGCCCGAGGAGATCGCCGACCCGGCCTCGCCGATCCTGATCGACCATGCCCGTGGCAATGTCGCGTTCAAGGACGTGTCGTTCCGGTACGAACCGGACAAGCCCTTGATCGACGACCTGAACCTCGACGTCAAGGCCGGCCACACGATCGCGATCGTCGGACCGACCGGAGCCGGCAAGACGACCCTGGTCAACCTGCTGATGCGGTTCTACGAGATCGATGCCGGGCAGATCTCGGTCGAGGGCGTGGATACCCGCGACACGACCCGCGACAGCCTGCGCAAGACGTTCGGGATGGTCCTCCAGGACACCTGGCTGTTCCACGGCACGATCCGCGAGAACATCGGCTACGGCAAGGAGAACGCGACGGAGGAGGAGATCGTGGCCGCCGCCGAGGCCGCCCACGTTGATCACTTCGTGCGGACCCTGCCCGGCGGCTACGACACCGAGATCGACGATGACGCCACGAACGTGTCGGCCGGCGAGAAGCAGCTCCTGACGATCGCCCGGGCGTTCCTGGCCGATCCGCCGATCCTGATCCTCGACGAGGCGACGAGCTCGGTCGACACGCGCACCGAGGTCCTGATCCAGCGGGCGATGGCCCGCCTGATGAAGGGCCGCACGACCTTCGTCATCGCCCACCGCCTGTCGACGATCCGCGACGCCGACACGATCCTCGTCATGGACCACGGCCACATCATCGAGCAGGGCACCCACGAACAGCTCCTTGCCGCCCGGGGCTTCTACTACGACCTGTACAACAGCCAGTTCGTCGAGGCACTCGCGAGCTAGCCTGGCCGGCCTCGGAGCTCCAGGCCGTGGCCGACCTGGCGGCGGGTTCAGTCCTTGGGCCGGATCCGGATGATCAGCATCGAACCGCCATCGTCGCTGGTCGATTCGCCGTCGTGGGGGATCGTGCCGTCCCAGCGGACGTAGTCGCCCGGGCCGATCTCGATCGCGTGCTCGCCCTGGGTCATCCGGAACGTGCCGCGCAGGACGAGGTGATGCTCCTCGCCGGCGTGGGCGTGGGCGCCGACCCGCGCGCCCCGCTCGGTCGAGGTGACCTCGATGATCGAGACATCCCGGGACCCGCGCCCGTCGACGTGGGCGACCCGGCCGAGCGGTGACTCCGTGACCGGGCGATCCTTGGCCCGGACGACATACGGCGCGGGGACGTCCTCGATCAGGAACCAGGCGGCCGGGACCTCCAGGGCCGCGCCGATCGCGGTCAGGCACTGGAGCGACGGCGACGCCTTGTCGTTCTCGATCTGGGACAGGTAGCCGACGTTCAGCCCGCTCCGCTCGGCCACGTTGGCCAACGTCAGGCCGCGCTCGACCCGCCACTTCTTGATCTGGACCCCGACCGCCGGCCGGCGCCGCTCCTCGGTCGTCATGTTGGTTCTCCGCAAACAGGTATTGACATGGGCACTGAGGCGATATACGGTTGTGCTGTCAACAAATACTGATTGGCGAGACCCAACTCGTCAAGGCAATGTTGTCCCGGAGGACAGGATCATGAAGGTCGCAATCATCGGAGCCGGCAACGTCGGACGATCCCTGGCCACGGCATTCAGGCGCGCCGACCACGAAGTCGTCATCGCGTCGCGCGATCCGGAGGACGCCGGGAGCGTCGCCGCCTCGACCGGGGCAACGGTCGCCGGCACGAATGCCGAGGCCGCGGCTTGGGCCGAGATCGTCGTCCTGGCCACCCCGTTCACCAGCGGGGCCGAGATCGCCTCCGAGATCGGCCCGTTCGTGGCCGGCAAGGCTGTGGTCGATGTCAGCAACCGGATGTCGTTCGGCCCGAATGGGCCGGAAATCGATACGACCAGCTCGAATTCCGAGGACCTCGCCGCGCTCCTGCCCGGGGCCCATGTCATCAAGGCGTTCAACACCCTGTTCGCCTCGAGGCAGCTCGACCCGCTGGCTGGCGACGTGGCACTCGATGGCTTCGTGGCCGGCGACGATCCCGGGGCCAAGGCCCAGGTCCTTGCCCTGGTCGGCTCGATCGGGCTTAATCCGGTCGATGCCGGCTCCCTGTCGCGGGCCCGCCAGCTCGAAGGGATGGCCTTCCTGAACATCGCCCTGAACGCCGCCCACAGTGGCGCCTGGCAGTCGGGCTGGAAGCTTATCGGCGCTCCCCAGACGGTCGGGGCGAAGTGACGACGCCGGACGGCCGCGAACCGGCCGCCGGCCTCGAACGGAAGACCGGCCAGGATCCGGCGGCCGGCCCGGAACCGGCGGCCGCCAGCAAGGCGATCGCGGTTGCCCGGCTGAATCACGCCGTCCTGTACGTTCGCGACGCGACCAGCGCCGCCGCCTTCTACGGCCGGGTCTTCGGGTTCCAGGTGGTCGAGAGGGCGTTCGGCGGGCGGGCCGTGTTCATGCGGGCGGCCGGCGGCGACAACCACCACGATCTTGGCCTGTTCTCGGTCGGGCCGAATGCGCCCCGGGCGCCGCGCGGCTCGACCGGGCTCTACCACCTTGCCTGGGAGGTGCCCACGATCGACGACCTGGCCTCCGCGGCTGCGGTCCTCTCCGCCGAGGGCGCCCTCGGCGGAGCCTCCGATCACGGCGTCTCGAAGTCGCTCTACGGGGCCGATCCGGATGGCAACGAGTTCGAGATCATGTGGCGGGTACCGAGCGAGGCCTGGGGCGAGTTCGAGCACCACGGCGCCGTCCTGCCCCTGGACCTCGCTGCCGAGGTCCGGCGATGGAGCAAGCCGGGCAGCGCTCCTGCCCCGACGAATCAGGCCGGCTGACCCGGGCTCAGTTCAGCTGATCCTGCCAGTCCGGCGGAACCCGCTCGGCCGGACCGGGCACCGTCTGGTCCAGCGGATGATGCTGCGGAGGGGCGAGGACCGGCCCCTGGCCGTCGAGCTCGCGCTGGTAGTCCCAGAACCAGTCTTCGCCCGGCTCATAGCTCTGGACGATCGGATGCCCGGACTCCCTGGCATGCCGGCTGGCGTGCTGCGAGGGGGACGAGTCGCAACACCCGACGTGGCCGCACTTCGCGCAGCGCCGGAGATGGAACCACCAGCCGTTGGTGGCCGTGCATTCGACGCAGCCCGGGCCGCTGGGCGGAACGCTCGGGTCAATCGGGCCGTCGGCGGACATGGGCAGAACCTCGGCTTTGGCAGGGCGTCGCTGACGATATCTTCGTCGAATTGGCCCCGGTCGGCTCGGTCGTCGATGTAGGATCGCTCGGCGCGCTCTGACGGAAGTGGAGGACTGCCGTGGCCGGGTTCAAGGAGTTCCTGCTCAAGACGAACGCCCTCGCCCTGGCCATCGGCGTGATCATCGGCGCGGCACTGGGTGCCGTGGTGACCTCGCTGGTCAACGACATCATCATGCCCCCGATCGGCTACCTCCTTGGGGGCGTTGACTTCAGCTCGCTCGTGATCCAGCTCAAGCCGGCCGGCCTCGACGCCTCCGGCAAGCCGGTCCCGGCGGTCGATATCAGCTACGGGCTGTTCATCAACGCGGTGATCGTCTTCGTGATCGTCGCTCTCGTCGTGTACCTGATCGCCAAGGCCTTCATCAAGGATCCCGTGCCGGAACCGACGAAGACGTGCCCGGCCTGCAAGGAAGCGAACGCCGTCGACGCCACCCGCTGCAAGGCCTGCACGTCGGCGATCTGACTCCGAGCCCAACCCGGACCGGGCCGCGAGGCGGCAAGGCCTTCGACCCGGACGCAATCGCCGCCCCCATGACCTGAGGTGCCCAGCTCACGATGGCCGACGACTTCGAACAGCGGATCACCGCTGCCTATGTGACCGGCAGCCCATCGCTCGAGTTCGGGGCGGTGGTCCAGGGCGCGACGACCTACCCCGGCGCGGTCGTCCGGCTCGCCCTGGAGATGGTCAATCGCCACGGGCTGGTGGCCGGCGCAACGGGGACGGGCAAGACGAAGACCCTCCAGGTCCTGACCGAGGAGCTGTCCGACGCCGGGGTGCCGGTCTTCCTGGTCGATATCAAGGGCGACATCAGCGGTCTCGGAGCACCGGCCGTGGTCAACGACCACATCACCGGCCGGCTGAGCCAGATCGGGGTGACCGACTGGACCCCGCGGGCGTATCCGGTGGAGTTCCAGACTCTCGACCAGGGGGGCCAGGGCATCCGCCTGAGGGCGAACGTCAGCTCGTTCGGGCCAATCCTCCTGGCCAAGGTCCTTGGCCTGAACGACACCCAGGAGAGCGTCCTCTCGCTCGTGTTCAAGTACGCCGACGACAACCAGCTGGCCCTGCTCAACCTGGCCGACCTCCAGGCGACCCTGAACTACCTGAACGGGCCGGCCGGCCAGGCGGCGCTTGCCCAGTACGGCGGTATCTCGCCGGCCTCGGTCGGGGTGATGCTGCGCGACATCGTCCAGCTCCAGGAGCAGGGCGCCGACGCATTCTTCGGCGCACCCGAGTTCGACATCGGCGACCTGATCCGGACGACCGCCGACGGGCGAGGGGTCGTGAGCATCCTCGAAGTCGCCAATATGCAGGACCGTCCGGCGCTGTTCAGCACGTTCATGATGTGGCTGCTCGCGGCCGTATACCACCATCTTTCCGAGGTTGGCGACCCGGACAAGCCGAAGCTCGTGTTCTTCCTGGACGAGGCGCATCTCCTGTTCGAAAACTCGAACCAGAGCTTCCTCGACCAGATCGAGATGGTGGCCCGGCTGATCCGGAGCAAGGGGGTGGGCGTCTACTTCGTGACCCAGTCGCCCGAGGACGTGCCGCCGAAGGTTCTGGCGCAGCTCGGCAACCGGGTCCAGCACGCCCTCCGGGCGTTCACCCCGGACGATCAGAAGATGATCACCGACACGGCCCGCACCTTCCCGACCACGACCGACTACGACGTCGCCAAGGAGCTCGTTTCACTGGGCACCGGCGAGGGCTTGATCACGGTCCTCTCGCCCAGGGGCGTCCCGACCCCGACGGTCCACGCGATGCTCCGGCCGCCCCGTTCGCTCATGGCCCAGATCGATCCGGCCGCGTTCAGCGCGATCGTCAACGGCTCGGCGCTCGTCGCGAAATATGCGGCTGACCAGGATCCGCAGTCCGCCAAGGAGATCCTGGCCGCCCGGCTGGCCGCCGCGACCCAGGCAGCGGGCCAGGCGGCCGACCAGGCCCTCGGCCAGGTTGTTCCGCCGCCCATGCCGGGTGGAGCTTCCGGTAGCGGCTACGGGAGCGGCTCTGGCGGGCGGACCAGCGGGGGAGGCGGCCGGCCGGCGAAGCAAGCCGGCGGTTTCGACCTCGAGGATGCGGCCAAGCTCGGAACGCGGGTCCTGACCAGCTCGACAACGAACACGCTGGTGCGCGGCCTGTTCGGGATCCTTTCCGGCAGCAAGCGCTAGAGTCGAGCCATGCGTCGAACGATCTCCGCCTCCGGCAGCGCCAGCCTGGCCGGCACACCTGACGTGGCCGACGTCCGGCTCGGGGTCGGCCTGACCCGACTGACCGTGGCCGAGGCGCGGGCCGGCGCTGCAGCCACGATGACCGCCGTGCTCGAAGCGGTCCGGGACGCCGGCGTCGAGCCGGCCGACATCCGCACGTCGAGCCTGTCCCTTGCGCCCCAGTATCGGTACGAGCCGGACCGTGACCCGATCCTGAGCGCGTACCTGGTCACGAACCTGGTCGCCGTGACAGTTCGGGATCTCGGCCGGCTCGGTCGGGTCGTGGACGGCGCGCTCGAGGCCGGTGCGACAAGCCTCGACGGGCTGACCTTCCGGATTGCCGAGCCCGGTCCGCTCGAGGCGGCGGCTCGCCGGGCGGCCGTCGCTGATGCACGGGCGCGGGCCGAGGTCCTGGCGGCCGCGGCGGGTGTCGCGATCACTGGCGTCGTCTCGATCAGCGAGCTCGACAGCGGATCGATCGCACCGTATCCGGTCGTGGCCCGTTTCCGGGCCGCCGCAGCCTCGGCCCCGACTCCGATCGAGGCCGGCAGCAGCGAGGTGTCGGTCAGCGTCTCGATCGTCTACTCGATCGGCGACCTCGCCTAGCGCTCCCGCCGGCCGAAGTCCGGCGACCCGTCGGCCGGTGGCCGGTTACCTCGCGACCGGCTCGCGGATGTTCCGTCCGGACGAGACGGGAAGCTCCGGTTCGGGTCCCTCGTCGGCCGCTGCTGCGGCCCGGCGGGCCATCTCCTCCTCGAGCAGCGCCCGAAGCGGCGGAAACCGGGAACCATAGGACTCCGCGAGCGCGTCGCCCATCCGGGCCAGGACCGCCCGATCCCTGGCGCTGGCCGGGCGGGCGAAGCGCATCGTCAAGGTGCTTCCCGGCCCCTCTGTGCTCGGGGCCAGGAACTCCGTGTAGGTGAACTTGGGCACGTTCGGGATCGGCAGCTGCATCCGGGTCGTCAGGAGCTCGGGCGGCCGCCAGGCGAGGATCTCCTCGATGACCGCATCTCGGCCGTGGACGCAGTGGTTCGTCGTCCCGACGCCGCGCCGGCCCGTCGGGCTGGCGGCGTCGAAGGCGGTCAGGCCCGGTTGCCATTGCGGCCGGCGGATCGGCGATGTCAGCCAGTCCCAGGTGGTCGCCGGCGGCGCCGGCAGCTCGAACGAGACGGACCAGGCCGCGTCCTGCTCGCCGACGACCACCTCGGTTCGCGCCTCGGCCTCCCGGAAGGCGGCTTCGAGGTCACGCACCCAGCCCGGGACCTCGCCCACGAACTCGTACGCCTCGAGATGCGCGATCAGGTTGCTTGCCGCCGGATCACCCACGCCCGCCGCGCCGAGCGCTGCCTCCGTATACAGGGCATACGCCGGCAGCCTGAGCGACTCGACCACCGAGTTCTTCAGGAGCCGGTGGACGACGATCACGTCCCGGCCGACGAGCTCCTCGCGACCGGCCATCTTCTGGCGAACGATCGGTCCGTGGTGGACGACGAACTTCAGGTCGAGCCGGGGCATCAGGGTGCAGGCATTGCAGTCGCACTGGGAGGCCTGGCCGATGTCGCGCAGGCGGTGCCGGAAGGAGAAGTAGGTCCGCTCGACCGTGTCCTGGAGGGCCGAGCCGTCGATCGCCTCGCCCATCGCGAAGGCGAACGCCGCATCGCCCTCGAGTTTGGCCAGGCGGAACGTCGGCCGGAGGGAACGGACGACGACGTCGATCAGGTCGGCCAGGATGTCCTGGGCGTGATCGAGCTCCACCCCGGCCAGGTAGCTCGTGTAGCCACTGATGTCGGCGATGACGAGGAAGGCCGGCTCCGGAGCATCGTTCATCCAGTGGGACGGTAGCGCACCGGCCGACCGATCGCCAGGCGATGCCCGCCGATCCGTCCGCCCGCCCCCTGCCGGCGCCGTATCATGGCCGTCCGATGACCGACGGCTTCTCCGGCTTCAGGCCCGAGGCATTCCAGTTCCTCGTGGACCTGGCCCTGAACAACGATCGAGCCTGGTTCCAGCCGCGCAAGGGCGACTACGAGCGCCTGCTCAAGGAGCCGCTCGAAGCCCTGTGCGTGGCGCTGGCTGCCGAGTTCGAGGAGCGCTCGATTCCCCTGTCTGCGGATCCCGGCCGATCGCCATTCCGGATCTATCGGGATGTCCGGTTCTCGAAGGACAAGTCGCCCTACAAGACGGCTCTCAGCGCCAGCTTTCCGTGGGCCGGCGATGGCGGCGGGGTCGGCGGCTACCTCCATCTCGAACCCGGGCGGTGCTATGTCGGCGGCGGGATGTGGCACCCGGCCCCGGCCCGGCTGGCAGCCTGGCGGGCCAGGGTCGTCGAGGACCGGACCGCCGTCCACGCGGTTGTCGACGCGCCCGCCTTTCGGGCCGAGTTTGGAGACGTGAGCGGCGATCAGCTCAAGCGGCCGCCGATGGGTTTCGCTCCGGACGACCCCGACCTCGAGCTGCTCAAGCTCAAGGACGTGACGTTCGGCCGGACGATGACCGACGCCGAGGCGGGTTCGGCGAACCTGCCGGCCGAGCTCGCGGCAACCTTTGCCAAGGCGATCCCGCTCCTCGGCCTGCTCGCGGCGCTGCCCGCCAACGACGAGCCAAGCAGCTGGCTGCGCGGCTGACCTTCGAGGCTCAGGCGGCTCGGTTCCGCGTCGCGTCGCCACAGCTCGGTTCCGCGTCGCGGTAGGCGAACAAACCGGCCAAGCCGCCCAGTCCTGGGGGACTTGGGGGAGATGGTTCCGCGGACTCGGTCGCCGAGGGCGGACAATTCTCTGGAATGAGCCAGGTCTCCACCGATGGCTCCGGTCCATCCGGTGAGTTTGTTCGCTGCCGGCGACGACGCCTGCGACTTCATCCCGATCGACCCGCTATCGCGCCAGCAGCTCGTGTTGTCCCGAATCGCCCAGGCTGAGCACGAACGGGCTAAACCAGTTGCGTCGGCAACGATCGTGCTAGTCTCTGGGTCCCAGGCGCCTGGGCCAACGGCCCGAGAGTTATCACCGACGCAGGAGCACCCCCATGCCAGTTGAACAGGGCGAGCTCTCCTGGAACGCCAACATGATTGCCGACTTCCGCGAGCACGCCGGGCAGATCACCCAGGGTCGGCTCGCCGGCTCGAACATGCTCCTGCTCACGACGACCGGCGCCAAGACCGGTACGGCCCGAACGATCCCGCTCGGCTACAGTCGGGATGGCGACACGTACATCGTCGTCGGCTCGAACAGCGGTAAGGTCGACCATCCCCAGTGGTTGGCCAACATCGCCGCCAACCCGACCGTCACGGTCGAGGTGGGCACCGAGAAGTTCAGGGCCACGGCCACGATCACGACCGGTGCCGAGCGCGAGCGGCTGTGGACGATCCACACGACGGCGATCCCATTCTTCCTCGAGTACGAGAAGAAGGTCGAGCGCCAGCTCCAGGTCGTCGCCCTCGTTCGCTGATCGAGCCGGCCCGGAGGGGACCTGCGGCCGGGCCGAGGTTGCTCGAAAGTCGCTCGCGCACGGGGACGTGAGGGTGCCAATATGGACGAGCGCAGGGCGGCGCCAGACGGTCGGGATGGACCGAGCCGACCCAGGCCCTCACCAGAGTCGGAGGCGATCCGTGAAGAACCCACCAATCCTGATCTCCGTCCTCGGCTTCTTTGCCGCGATGGCGGGCTTTGGCTGGCTTTTCTTCGGCTTGCGCCTGCTCGGCTTCGACTGGTTCGGGGCATTCGGCGACGTGCCCGCCTTCGAGCACGTTGGGCTGTGGGGCTGGCTGATCATCATCGGCGGGATCGGCTGGATCCTGGCCGCGTTCGGCCTGTGGGCTCTCCAGCCCTGGGCCTGGATCGTGGCCATGGTCGTGGCCGGTTTCGCGATCTTCGAGGCCTTCCTCTGGATGATCCAGTACCCGGGGACCGGGATTGGCCTGGCGATGATGCTGCTGCCGGGCGTGATCGTGCTCTACCTGATGAGCGATGGGGTCAAGGAGGCGTTCGGCCTGATCGGACCTCCAACCGCCTGAACGACGCGTGGCGGCGGCCCACCGGCAGGATGGGCCGTCCGGCACTGGCGAACGACCGACCTGGCCGACAGGATGGAGCCAGGAGGTACACGACATGTTCAAGCAGATCGCCATCCTGGGGACCCTCGCGAGCGTATCGGCCGTCGGGGTCATGGCCGCCCGGCGCGAGTTTCGAAGCTGGGGCGTCGATCCGTTCGCTAGCGCTGAACGGCTGGCCGGCGATGAGCTCGTGACCGCGCCGACGACCACCGACACGCGGAGCATCGAGATTGCCGCGCGGCCCGAGCAGGTCTGGCCCTGGCTCGTCCAGATGGGCTACAAGCGGGCCGGCTGGTACAGCTACGACGCGATCGACATGAACCAGGGCTCGAGTCGCGAGATCGTGCCCGAGTACCAGGCGATCGAGGTTGGCCAGGTGATGCCGACCCATCCCGAAGGCGGCTTCATCGTCAAGGTGGTCGAGCCTGACCGGGCCCTCGTGCTCTACCTGGACTCGACGATCGCCCGCGACCAGGCCGCCCAGCATCGACCGTCCGTCGACGGCGAAGGTCCGGCCCGGGCAGAACCCGACGCGAATATCCGGGCCACCGGCAGGTTCCTGAACTCCGCGGTTCCCGGGGAGTTTGCTGCCAGCTGGGCGTTCGTCCTCGAACCGACCGAGACCGGCGGGACGAGGCTGATCGAACGCTTCCGGGTCGCGCTGGAGGCACCCACGAAGGTCTCGAGCTCGGTCTTCGGACCGATCCTCGGGTTCGGGGTCTTCGCCATGACCCGCCGCCAGATGCTCGGGATCCGCGAGCGAGCGACCGCCGTCCTGCGGCCGGCCAGCCCGACGATGGACCAGCCCGCGACGGCCTGAGCCGCGGAACTCAGGCGGCGTCGACCGGGGCCGGGATCTCTCCGGCCTCGGCGCCCAGGATCGGGTCCTTGCGGCGCTGCGCCCGGACCATGGCGACGGCTGCGATCGCGCAGCCGACCACCGCGATCACGATGAGTCCGATCGTCAGGGCGATCGCGCTGGCCGAGGCGTTCGGCGCGCTGACGGCCGCCTGGGTCAGGTAGACGCTCCCGAAGGTGGCCACTCCGATCACCAGGCCGAGCTGGATCACCGTCGTCAGGACGCCACTCGCGTCTGCCGCATCCTGCGGGGCGACGTTCGACAGGGCCACCGTGAGGATCGGGCTGGCCGCCATGCCCTGTCCGAGGCCGGCCACGAACAGGGCCACCGGCAGGACGAGGCCGCCCGACCCACCGTCGGCCACGGCGAGCCCGATTCCCGCATAGCCCAGCGCGGCAATCACGCAGCCGGTCGGGATGACTCGCTGATGCCACCTCGCCGGTAGCCGGCGCCAGTTCAGGCTCGACAGGGCGAAGCCGATCGCCATCGGCACGAACGTCAGCCCAGCCACCAGGGCGCTGTCGCCCAGGCCGATCTGGAGGTGCTGGGTGAAGACGAACAGGAAGCCACCATACGAGGCCAGGGCGAGGATGATCGCGACGAGGGCGGCGGCGAGGCCCGGGGCTCGCAGGACCCGCTCGGCGATCAGGGGCGCCCCGCCGCGCCGCTCGACGGCCCGTTCGATCAGGCCGAATGTCCCGATGGCCACGACGCTGGCCACGAGCGAGGCAAACGTCCAGGCCGGCCAGCCCTCCTCGTGACCGAGGACGAGGGGCACGACCAGCAGGAGGACAGCCGCGGCCAGCGCCAGGAGCCCGGCAACGTCCAGCGGGCGAGCTCGATCCGGCCGGTCGACCGGCAGCAGGCGAAGCGATGCGACGAGCAGGATGATCCCGATCGGGACGTTGACCAGGAAGACCGGCCGCCAGCCTTCCCCGAGAATGTTCGCCGTGACGAGCAGCCCGCCGAGGACCTGGCCGACCAACCCCCCGAGGGCCAGGGTCGCAGCCCACAGGCTGAGCGCCTGGGCCCGGCCGGGACCGCTGAAGTTGCGCTGGATCAGGCTGAACACCTGGGGGACCATCAACGCGGCGCCGCCGCCCTGGATCGCCCGGACGACGATCAGGACCTCGCTCGTCGGGGCGAGCCCGCAGGCGAGCGACGCGACGGTGAAGATCGCCAGGCCCCACAGGAACGTTCGCCGAAAGCCGTAGCGCTGCCCGAGGCGGGCGCCGGTGATCAGCAGGACGGCGTAGGCAATCACGTAGCTCGCGACGATGAGCTGGAGCTGCGCCCCGGTCGCCCCGAGATCGCGCCTGATCGTGGGGATCGCGACGTTCACGATCGAGGCATCGAGGACGGCCATGAACTGGCCGGTCAGGATCAGGGCCAGGAGGAGCTTCTGGCGCGTGGAGAGGCCGTCGCTGGCGATGGCCGCGGGCTCGGGCTGAGTCATCGCGACAGAGTAGCCGAGGCGGTCACGGTCCTCTTCGTCCATCCGGCATCAGTCGAGTGTCACCATGGGCACGGACTCGCCAAGCGTGGCGCCGCGGTAAGCGACTGCCGTGCGTTCGGACCCGTTCGAGCGATCCGAAGGGACGGCCTGGCCTGGCGTACGATGGACCAGCGGCGAACTCGATGGCGTCCAGGGCGCCACGTCGTCGATCGTGGAGGGCCCAACGGTGGCGAAGTATCTCCTTTCAGCGTCGTACAGCGCGGCTGGCGCCAAAGGTCTCCTGGCCGAGGGCGGAACGGCTCGCGAGAAGGTCGTTGAGCGACTGCTGAAGAGCGTCGGCGGCAAGGTCGACTGCGCCTACTGGGCGTTCGGCAAGAACGACTTCTACGCAATCGTCGACGTGCCTGACGCGGCCGCCGTCGCAGCGGCAAGCCTGATCGTGAGTTCGACGGGGTCGGTCAGCGTGACGACGACGCCGCTGCTGACGGCCAAGGACATCGACGCCGCGAGCAAGCTCAGCCCTGAATACCGGGCCCCCGGGTCAAAGGCGAAATAGCGCCCCCAGCCTGATCATTCTGGAAGCCTGGTCCGCCAAGGCCCGGCCTGGGGCGATGGAACGCGCCGAGGATCTGCGCGAACTGCTCGATGGGCCGCTCGACGACCCGGCCGCGCTCGATGGCAACCTGCGCGACCTGGCCCGGGTCAACCGCTGGCTGGGCGGGGTCGCCCTGAGCTCGAAGGCGATCGAAACGCTTGCCCCGAGCGCGGCCGTGCTCACCCTGCTCGACGTGGGCACCGGCGGGGCGGACATCCCGTTCGCCCTGCTCGAGCGCGCTCAGCACACCGGCCGGAGCCTGACCGTCACGGCCGTCGACAGCCGGAGCGAGGTCGTGGCCGCGGCCCTCCGGGTCAATCCGAAGCTTGGCAACATCCGGGGCCTGATCCTCGAGACCGGCGATGGGCTGAGCCTGGGCTTCCCGAACGGCTCATTCGACATCGCCCATTGCTCCCTCCTGCTCCATCACCTCGATCCCGACGAGGTGGCCGCCCTGCTCCGGGAGATGGGCCGGGTCGCCCGGATGGGCGTCGTGATCAACGACCTCGACCGGAGCCGGCTTGACCTGTTCGGTGCCCGGGCCCTCGCTCGCCTGGCGACCCGCAATCCCTACACCCGGGTCGACGGGCCCCTGTCGGTCCAGCGGGCCTACCGCGTTCCCGAGGTCGCCCAGCTCCTGGGGACCGCCGGTCTCCGCCCGATCCGGGTCTTTCGGGCGCCATTCCGCCACCGCTACTCGATCGCCGCGGTCGTCGGCAAGCCGTTCGAGTGAGCGGAGTCCCAGGGCGCGCCGATCGATCGAAACGGGTCGAGATCGCGATCGTGGGCGGCGGTCCGGCCGGGGCCGCCCTGGCCACCCGCCTGGCCCGGACCGGCCGGAGCGTCACGGTCATCGAGCGGATGCCGGCCTGGCGCTGGCGAGCCGGGGGAGTCTTCGCATCTCCGGCCGCGACCGCCGCCCTGTGCCGCCTGGGAATGTCCGAGCAGACCCTGGCCGCGGTCGCCCGGCCGATCCCGGCGATGCGGGTCGAGACGCCTCGAGGGACGACGTTTCGACTGACCTACGGGGCCGACGAATCCGGCCCCGGACCGCACGACCTGGCCGTCGGGTTCGACCGCTCGAGCCTGGATCCGGCCCTCCTGGAGCTGGCCGTCGCCGCCGGGGCCGAGGTCCGGCCGGGTTGGAACGTGATCGGCCTCGATCTCGGCCGGGGTCGTCTCGACCTCCGCGCGCCGGACGGTTCCGCGCAATCGATCGAGGCCGGCCTGATCGTCGGTGCCGACGGCCCGCGATCGATCGTGGCCCGTTCGGCCGGCGTGGCCCGACCTGCCCGGGTCGGGCAGCGGCTCGGCCTGACTTTCCACCTGCCGGACGCCGGGTCAGCCCGGCGGGATGCCCGGATGCGCCTGCTCCGCGACGGCTACGTCGGGGTTGCACCGGTGCCCGGGGACGCCTCGAATGGCGGGAGGGTCAATATCGGGATCGTCCTCGGGCGGTCCTGGCAGGCCGAGGTCGCCCGGAGAGGTGGCCGGGTCGTGGCCGACGAGATCGTTCGGTCGATCCCGCCGACGCCCGAGGACCCTGCCCGATGGCGCTTCGCCCAACCAACCGATTCGCTCGTCGGGGCGTGGCCGCTCGGCCATCGGGTCACCCATCGGGCAGGCCCCGGCTGGCTGCTGGTCGGGGACGCCGCCGGCTTCCTCGACCCGTTCACCGGGGAGGGAATCCACCGGGCGCTCGTCTCGGCCGAGCTGGCCGCGGCCGCTGTTGCCGCCCACGGGCGCGGGCGGCGCAACGCACTCCCGGCCTACGAGCGGACGATGCAGCGCCGGTTCCTGGCCAAGGACCTCGTCTCGGGGATCGTCCAGGCCTTCCTCGCCCGGCCGGCCGCATTTGAGTACGCCGCCCGGCGGCTGGCCGCTCGGGACGATGCCCGGGCCACGATGGGCCTCGTGATCGGCGACCTGGTCGGAGCGGGCCGGGCGCTCGACCCGCGCTACCTCGCGGCGCTCCTCGCGCCATGAGCGCCTGTGGCAGTCCGGCCGGCGCCGGTCCAGCGAGGCTCGTTGCGTGCTGAGCAGCCTGTCGATTTCGGTCGATGCCCCACCTGAACTCGTGTTCCGGCTCGCCCGGCCGGTCGAGCGCTGGGCGGCCCTCCTGCCGCACTATGCCCGGTCGGGGGTCGTGCGGACGCTTGAGGGGGACGGCCTGGTGGTCGCGTTCGTTGCCCGCCGGCCCGTGCCCGGCCTGCCCGGCCTCGAGCTGCCCGTTGCCTGGCGGGCCTGGACCTGGAGCAACGCCGACTCCCGCCAGCTGCGTTTCGTCCACGTCGCCGGGGCGACGAAAGGAATGGACGTGACTTGGCGGATCGAGCCCGCGGGCCGCGGCACGCGGGTCACGATCGAGCATGACTTCCGACCCAGGCTGCCGGGCTTCGCCCGATTCGTCGATCGGTTCTTCACCGGGCCGATCGCTCGCCGGACACTGACCGCGTTCAAGGCGATCGCGGAGTCGATCCAGGAGATTGAGTCCGCCGACGCGTCGCCGGCGAAGAAGGCAGTGTGAGCGAGCGCAGGCGGGTCTGGATCACGGGCATCGGGATCGTCACGGCGATCGGAATCGGCCGTGACCCATTCCGGGCCGGGCTCCGGGCCGGAATCTCGCCGGTCAAGCGGATCGATCGGTTCGATCCGAGCCCGTTCCGTTCACAGGTTGCGGCCCAGGTGGACGACTTCGACCCCCTGGCGTGGATGCCACCACGGACCGCTCGCCAGCTCGACCGCTTCAGCCAGTTCGGCCTCGTCGCCGGCCAGCTGGCGATCGAAGATGCCGGGCTGCGACCCGTCGAAGGCGACGGTGCGGCCCGCGGCGCCCGGCCCGAACGGACCGGGATCTACCTCGGCTCGGCCCTCGGCGGGATCGCCTACGCCGAGGAACAGCACGAGCGCTACCTCGCCCGGGGCATCCGATCGGTCGCGCCGAACCTGGCCCTGGCCGTGTTCGGCGGGGCTGCGCCGGCCAACCTGGGCATCGCCCTCGGAGTCCGCGGTCCGATCCTGTCAACGGCCAACTCGTGCGCCTCCGGAGCCGTCGCGCTGGGCGAGGCGATGACCGACCTGCGCGAGGGCCGGATCGACGCGGCGATCGCCGGTGGCTGCGAGATTCCCCTCAGCCCACTCGCCTTCGGTGCGTTCGACATCATCCGGGCCCTCTCGGCGGGCCACAACGAGCGCCCGGGCAGCGCCGCGCGGCCGTTCGACGCGGATCGGGACGGGTTCGTGATGGGCGAGGGCGCCGCGCTGCTCGTGCTCGAAGACGCCGCGCTGGCCGAGCGCCGCGGAGCGACACCGTACGCCGAGCTGCTCGGCTACGGCGCAACATCGGACGCCCATCACATGGTCCAGCCGCGAGCCGACGGAACCGAGGCCGCCCGGGCGGCCACGATCGCCCTGGCCGATGCCGGGGTCGATCCGGCCGAGATCGACTACGTGAACGCGCACGCATCCTCCACCCCGATCGGCGACCTGGCCGAGGCCCGGGCGATTGGCCTGGCCCTCGGGCCACGGGCGACGGGCGTGCCCATCAGCGCGACGAAAGCCCTTTACGGGCATCCGCTCGGGGCATCGGGTGCGATCGAGGCCGTGATCTGCGCGCTGGCGATCCGCGACGGCTGGGTGCCCGGCTCGGCGAACCTCGACCGGCCCGATCCCGAGGTCGCCGGTCTGCTGCCGGGCTTGCTCCACGCCGGCGACGGCCGACCGGGGGACTACCGGCGGGTCCTGTCGACCTCATTCGGCTTCGGCGGCCTGAACGCCGCACTCGTCTTGGGAGCGGCCTGACCGGCGATCCTTAGCCGGCGTCGGGCGGGGCCGGTTCTGCGTCCGCCGTGCCCGGCGATTTGCTCGGAGTCCACGGCTGGTGCGAAGTCAGGACGAGCCGCCACTGGCCGTCGATCCGGCAGTAAGTCGAGGCGATGCTGCCCTGGTAGGGCTTGTCGGCGCCGTCGCGCTCGGCTCGTCCGTGGTAGGCCAGGATCACGCAATCGGGGCCGATCTCCCGGGCGATCACATCGAGCATCTCGACGTTCTGCCAGGGCGTCTCGGCCGGCCAGGCCACGGCCTGGGTCTTCTCGACAAAGCCGAGGGGCTCGATGACCGACAATGCCTCGTCGGCCATGTTCTCCGTGAAATAGCTCGGATCGGTTGCCGTCGTCCAGAAACCGCGCTCGATGGCCACGACTTCGTCGGTCGTCCTGGTCACGGTCAGTCACCTCCAGCAGAAGCTCCGGATCGAGCGGGCCCCGGCGGTCCGCCGGCGGGTCGGGCTGTGGATCGACCCGCCGGCGTCGCTGATCGGCCGGCTGAGCGGCAGGCTGTCAATCCGGGGCGGAAGGCCGATCGGATGACGCACCCGAAGGATATTGGGCCGGCCGAGGCCATGTCGCTGCGAGATAGCCCTCCGACGTTGCGCCGCCATTGCAGTCGAGGACCCCTAGAACCGGCCGATCGCGCCGGCTCGTACCAAGGTTATGAAGCCCAACACCCACTGGAAGAATCCTCGGGCGAACCCTCGGGTCAGCGATCGCGTCACGGCCAGCCCTGCTCGGCACCCTGCTGGCCGTCGCCGCAATCGTCGTCGCAGCATGCAACAACGGCAGCGGCGGACCGGCCTACTAGGGTCCGCCCGGACTAGTTGACGAGGCGGGAGAAGCGAACGCCGCGGCGGAACGCCGAGCGAACCGTCACCGCGATCGGCACGGCCGAGAGGGCCAGGACGGCCCTCGAGCTGCCGGCCAGGAAGAGGCCAGCCGTGATCCCGACGCTGAAGCCAACGGCGGCGATGACCCCTCGGTCGGACAGCCCGTCGAGCTCATCCGCGGCCGCCCCGAAGGCGGACCGAGCGCTGTCGACAGCTGCCGGAACCTGGCCGGCGATCGCCCGGCCCTGCTCCCGGAGGACGTGAACGGCGCCATCAACTGGCTCATCGATTGATTCGAGCTCGATCGTTGCATCGGCAGTCTTGGTCATGGTCAGGTTCTCCTTCAAGGGGGGCGTCAGCTCTTGCCCGCAACCAGCGGGAGGTCGACGACGTGTTCGGCCAGGAACCAGACCTGCAACTCGTGGCAGCGAAGCACGTCGCCCATGAGCAGATCGTTGGTGCCCCAGTCCTTGGATTCCTCGGTTGCCTCGATCGCCGCCCGGACGTGTTCGATGATCGTCTCGTGGGCGTCGAGCAGCCGGCCGATCATCACCGGCACATCCTCGGCGCCGTTCGGAGGCCGTTCGATCGAGGTCAGCTCTGCGGCGTGGCGTGGGTCGCCAACGGCGATCCCGCCCAGGCTCTGGATCCGTTCCGCCACGAGGTCGATCAGCTCAAGCTGCTCGGCCTGGTGCTTGTCGAACAGGAGATGGAGCTGGTAGAAGGTCGGGCCGGCGACGAGCCAGTGGTGCTTCTTGTACATCGCGGCGAGGATCATCGAGTCGGCCTGGATCTGGCTCAGGAGCTGGCAACTCTGCTGGCGGGCCTCGGCGGCCAGCCCAATCGGAAGCAGGCGGAGTGTGTCGAATGCCTGGACCTCAGGTCCTCGGGCGCCCAGCCTCGGCTCCGGCGAGAGCCTGCCGTTGGGCGCGCGGGTATGGCCATTGCGGCCGGCCCGGGCCGCGCTCGTGGATTGGCTGGGGCTCATGGGAGTCCTCCGAAATGAGAAGCGGCTCGGCCTGCTGGGAGGTTGCAGGTCCGAGCCGCAGAGAAGTTCGCCGGAACGCGCCGGGGTCAGACGCTGGCAGTGGATCGGCGACCGGCCAGCGCGTGCCACACGACGAGAACGATCACGGCTCCGAAGATCGAGACCAGGATGCTGGACAGGTTGAGCCCGGTCACGTCGACAATGCCCAGGAGGGAGCCGGCGATGAAGCCGCCAACCACGGCCCCGACGATGCCCAGGAGGACGGTCCCAATGACCCCTTCATTCCCGCCGGCCAGCATGTTTGCGATGAAGCCGGCGATCGCCCCAAGGACGATCCAGGCGATGATTCCCATTGCTTCTACCCTCGATCTGACAAGTTGGGTCGCCTGACGGCAATCCGTCGCGACTCGGGGACGAGTGCCCCGTCCTGGGCCGAACGATGACCGCATCCGCCCTACGGCGGTGCCACCATCCGGCTGCCCCATCGTTACGGCCGCATGTCAGATCGCCGGGCGGGAGATCGGCCCAGCGCCGATCGAGTGGCCTTGCAAGTCCGTTGCAAACGCCCGCTCGCCCGCGAATTCCCGGGTGAGCCGCCGTATCGTTTGGCCGTGGTCATTCGGATCCTTCGGACGCGCGTCGAGCCGAACGCGGTCGGTATGTTCCGCGAGCGGGCCAAGGCCAAGGTGGCCGACGCTCGCCAGGTGCCCGGCGTGATCGACGTCCACCTGGGCAACCAGGCCGACGGCCAGAGTTACGAGTTCGTCTTCATCAGCCGCTGGGCGACCGTTGACGCGCTCTATGCCTGGGCAGGCGGACGGGACCTGCTCGAACGTCCGATCTACTTCGACGGCCTCGAGGAGTCGATGCTCGAATTCGAGATCCAGCACTACATCGAGCTGGACGAAGCCGACTGATCGGCCAGTCGGGGATGGCCGTGCCGACCGGCTGGCCGAGTCCAGGACGAGGCCCGGCCGACGTCTGTTGTAACGCGAATGCCAGACTTCCCCGGCCTTGGCGACCGTCGGCTGCCGGTCGCGATCCATAGAGTCGGGGCATGCCTGGGTCGCTTCCGCAGTCATCCGTCCGCATCGTCCCGGTTCCGGCTGCCGACGACGAGTTCGGTCGCTGCGTGCGCAAGGCGGCCCGGGAGCTGGCGGACGTCGCCGCGGTCGAGGCGGAGGTGCGATCGAAGTACCCCAATGTCAGACTTCGGACGAGCGAGCTGAGCGGAACCGACAAGGTTGTCTACGCCTACCGGGACGGAAACTGGCGGCCGCCCTTCAAGGCCAGCTGAACCACTCATCCGGCGCCGGATGGTGCCAGACTTGGACGATGGTCGCCCACGAGTCGCAATCGGAGTCGCGCCAGGTGGATTCGCGCATCGAGCCGACCTTCAGGCAGATGCTCGATGCTGCCCAGGTTCCGATCTACACGACCGATCCGCAGGGCCGGATCACGTTCTACAACCAATCTGCCGTCGACTTCTGGGGCCGCCAGCCAGAACCGCGCCAGCGCTGGTGCGGATCACTCCGACTGTTCTGGCCCGACGGCGAGTCAATGCCCCATGACCAGTGTCCGATGGCCGAGACGATCCGGATGCATCGGCCAGTCAGCGGGGCCGCAGTCGTCGAGCGACCGGACGGCTCGCGCCGGGCGTTCATGGCCTATCCGGCGCCGCTGGTCGACGATCAGGGCGAGCTCGTTGGGGCGGTCAACGTCCTGATGGACATCACCGCCCACGTCGACGACGAGCAGCGGATCCGGGCCAGCGCGGAGGCGCTCCGGCAGTCGAATGCCGTCAAGGACGAGTTCCTGGGCCTCGTCTCACACGAGCTCCGGACGCCGGTGACCACGATCTACGGTAACGCCGAGCTGCTCCGAAGCCGAGGCGAGAAGCTGCCGGCCGCCGACCGGGCAGCCATGATCCTGGACATTGCCGACGACTCGGAGCGCTTGCTCGCGGTCATCGAGAACCTCCTCCTCCTGACCCGTCTCGACGGCAATCGCCCGCTCGAGGTCGAGCCCCAGGTCCTGGTCCACGTCGTGCGCACTGCGGTCGAGGCCTTCGGCAAGCGCCACGGACGAGACGTCACGTTCACCAGCGTACCGCTCCACCATCTGGTGGTCGATGCCGACCGAACCTCGCTCGACATGCTCCTCGGCAACCTGCTCTCGAACGCCGACAAGTACAGCCCACCAGGGTCGACGATCGAGGTCGTGCTGAAGGTCGTGGACGGCGAGGCGCGGGTGATCGTCCTCGATCGGGGAATCGGCCTGCCGGACGATGCCGACGCCGAGGACCTCTTCAGCCCGTTCTTCCGGGCCCAGGGCGCCCGCGAGATGGCGGGCGGAATGGGCATCGGCCTGGCCGTCTGCAAGCGCCTGGCCGAAAACCAGGGCGGTCGGGTGTGGGCGCTGCCTCGACCCGGCGGTGGGGCCGAGGTCGGTTTCGGGCTGCCCCTTGCGCCGGAGCCCGAGGCATGAGCCACCGCCTCGGTCCGGCCGGCCCACCGCTCTTCCAGCGCGAGGAGGCCAACCCGATCATCACCGTGGACCACCTGCCATATGCTGCGAACGCGGTCTTCAATCCGGGTGCAGCGATCGTCGACGGCCAGACGATCCTGCTCCTGCGGGTGGAGGACCGGCGGGGGATCTCCCATCTCCAGGTTGCCCGCAGCGAGAATGGAATCGATGGTTGGCGCTACGACCCCGAGCCCCTCCTGAGCCCGGAGCCGGAGCGGCATCCGGAGGAGGTCTGGGGATGTGAGGATCCCCGCCTGACATGGCTTGCTGAACGGGATGAATGGGCGATCGCCTACACCGCCTACAGCCGGCGTGGGCCGCTCGTTTCGCTGGCTACGACCCGCGACTTCCGGTCCGTCCAGCGGCTTGGACCGGCCATGCCACCCGAGGACAAGGACGCCGCGCTCTTCCCTCGCCGGCTCGACGGACGCTGGGCGATGATCCATCGGCCAACGCCACTCCGCGGCGGCGCTCACGTTTGGGCCTCGTACTCGCCCGACCTGCGCCACTGGGGCGACCACTCGCTCCTGATCGAGGCTCGCGACGGAGCCTGGTGGGACGCCGGCAAGATCGGCCTGGGCCCGCCGCCGATGGAGACGGCCCAGGGCTGGCTGGTGATGTACCACGGCGTGCACCAGACGGCCGGCGGGCCGATCTACCGGGTCGGGTTCACCCTGCTCGACCTGGTCGATCCGACAATCGTCCTCCGCCGGAGCGACGAATGGGTCCTCGGACCGGCGGCGCCATACGAGCGCGAAGGCGATGTAGACCAGGTCGTCTTTCCCTGCGGTTGGACGGTCCGGCCCGAAGACGATCGGCTGTTCCTGTACTACGGCGCGGCCGACTCGACGGTGGCCCTCGCCACGGCTTCGCTGAGCGAGGTCCTGGCCTACGTCGACGCCTGCCCCCAGCCCGACCATCGCCGGGCGAGCGACCTGCCGAGCTAGCCCCCGCTGCCTCGAGAAGCCTGGCGATACTCGTCGCGCAGATGGTCGACCAGGGCGTCGGCCTCGGTCCAATCAGCCGACGCGGGATCAGCCGCCGCCAGCCGGCGCTCGGCCGCCCGCCACTCGGCCAGGATCGCGCTGGGCGATCGCTCGGTTGCCTCAATCGACGTGCTCGGGGCCGCCTCCGCCCCGATCCGAACCTGGGCATTGGCGACCTGGGTCAGCTGGTGCTCGCGGCGGCTGCCCGACAGGACCCGCTTGGCGATCTCCTCGATCTGCGCCGCGAGCTCGACCAGACGGGGATCACCCGGGCTGATCGAACGCTTCTCATCCTCGAGCTGCCCGAGGACCTCCAGGTCGCGCAGCAGCGCGTCGGAAGTGGCGCGAAGGGCGTCCGAGGTTGACGGCATCTGGCTCCCGACTTGGCCGGTTGGGAGACCCAGCATAGCAAGTCGGCCGAGCCGAACCGAGGACGTCCGAGGCAGGACCAGGCGCTGGGCTTGGTCCGCTTCGCCGGCTCTCCGGCAACCACGAGGACCTACTCGGCGAGCTCCCGGCCAACCACCCGGACCGACTCGGCAAGCTCCCGGTTCACGATCAAGGTCCCCAGCTCGAACTGGCCGAGGACTCCGCCCAGCTCGTAGGCGATCCTCGATTGGGTGAGGGGAACCATCGGCGGACGATGCTGGAAGCTGGCGATCGGGTCCGATCCCGGCAGGGCATGGAGGTCGCCCCAGATCGTGTAGGGATCCGAGCGGACGACGATCCGATGCGCCCGGGTCTGGGTTCGGGCGGACGACTGGCCGGCAATCTCGGAGGCGTGGACCGCGATCAGGTCATCGCGAGCCAGGACGATCGATGCCTCGGTCACGACGTGGCCGTCAGCCAGGCTTTCAAGCTGGACATTGACCAGCTCGAATTCCTCGTGGGCATTGAGCAGGTCCGAGAACCGCCCCGCTTGCCGGGGCAGCTGGCCCAGGACGCGACAATCTGCGGCATACGCCACGAACTCGTGGCCTTGCCCAGTTTCGTCCGGACGATCCTCGACCGAAGAATCGCCCAGCCCGAACACAAGCCGGAGCCGGCGGGGCAGGCGACTCAAGAGGCGGGCGCCGCGAGCACAGCGCGGACGACGTCTGGTTCCATCCCGACAACCTATGGCCCTCGCCGGTCGGTTTCGACATCGAACCGGGCCTGGTCCATGTCGGCCGTCTTGCAACAGCAGACTGAGCCCGACGCTGCTGGACTCGGCCCAGGCTCTTCCAAGCGAGGTGGCCGGCCGCAAGAACTCGCAGCGCCGGTGGACAATCCCGCCGGCCCTGTTGATTCCCGCCGGCTGCAGGCAACGCCCGGACCTTGAAACCCGGTTGCAATGGAATCCAATTCGGCAGGCGGCCGGAGCGGACGCCCAATCGGCCAACATCGCGGCCAGGTCGCGGGCGCCGGCTCGCGCCGATGTTGGAGGTCTCCGAACATGGCCGAGCTCACGACGAAGAAGCGCAACTCGGAACCGAAGTCCGACTTCGGGCTGCCCGAGGAGCGCAAGTACCCGATGCCCGACAAGAGCCATGCCCGAAATGCCAAGGCTCGGGCTGCGCAGCAGGAAAAGAAGGGCAACCTGTCGGCGGCCGACGAGAAGAAGATCGACCGCAAGGCGGACCAGGTCCTCGGCAAGTCCTGACCTCGCCACGGGTTCGGAGCGGTCGGTCGAATCCTGGCCCCGCTCGTCAGCCAGTCGGGCCTGGGCCCTGCGCGGGCGTGACCGTTGCTGCCCGCCGGACTCGGTGGTGGGTCCAGGCAGCCCCGACCAGGAGCGCCTGGCTCAGGATCGACAGCCAGAGCATCGCCGCAAAGACGGCCACAAACGCGCCGTAGACCTTGAGCGAGCCGACCAGGGCCGGTGCCAGCAGGGCGAAGACCGCGGTGAACGCCGTCAGGAACGTCCCAACCACCAACGCCGGCCGGCGGACGTGGCGCCAGTCGGGGCGATTCGTCGGAACAAGCCGATAGACGAGGCCAAGACCGAGGCTGAAGACGATCAGGCTGACCAGGGCCGCTCCGAGTGCGCCGGCCAGCCGGGCCACCGAGGCGACCTCCGAATCGTCGCCGACGAGCCGTGAAAGCAGGATCAGGCCGACCACGATGACGGTCAGGACGACGACCCAGATGATGCCCAGGACGTTGCGCTGGAGCACGCCTCGGCGCTCGCTGCTCTGAAAGATCCGGGCCATCGCCTCGTCGAGGGACTGGTAAAACCGGCTCGCCCCCCAGGTCAGGAAGACCAGGCCGATCAGCGAGTAGGTCGTCGCGCCACTGGCGAAGCTGGCCAGGGCGACCGTGAAGAAGTCGGCCATCGGCGGAAATGCCGCAGCGAGGCTCGTCGTCAAGGCATTCAGCCGATCGGTGTCGCCGAGCACCACGCCCACGACCCCGATGACCAGGAGGATCGCGGGCAGAATGGCGAACAGGGAGCTGAAGGCAAGGCCCGCCGCGAGCAGGCCGCCACCGGCCGCGTTGTAGATGTCGAGGATCGGCAGCAGCCAGGCCACCGGGCCGAGAGCGAGCACCCGGTCGATCAGCCTGGCGAAGGGTCCCCTGGGTGCGGCGACGGCCGAGCCGGGCGCCAGTGGCGGACTTGGACGAGTGGTCATGACACCCTGAGGTTCGTCGGCTCCAGCCCTGGACCAAGCCCGACTCACAATGGCCCGTCGGTCGCTTCGTGGCAAATGACACCCCGTCACAGGCCGAGCTCGACGACGGGGGCCGTAGCCATCTGGACAGCCCCTCGGTCACGTTTGATAATCGCACCCCGGGAGTGCGGCCGGACCTTGACCCTCGAGGGACCAGCCTTGATCATTCGACTGCTCCAGGGTCGTGTTGCTGGGGGTCAGGAACGCGACCTGGTCGAGCGATTGCGCGGGATGTCGATCCCGGCCGAGGTCGCCTTGCGCGGATTCTCCGGGGCCACGTTCGGCGTCCGGCGATCCGAGAAGGGGCTCGGCTTTGTGGCCCTCTCGAGCTGGCAGACGATCGAGGCGATCTCTGCGGCCACGGCCGGGCCTCCTGATGCGATGCTTCCGGGCCGGGACCATGCGGGCACGCTCGAGGGGCTGACCGTCGACCTGTTCGAGGCCGCGGATGAGCCGTCCCAGCTGGCCGGCGGGGGCGGGGGCGCGCTGGGCATCGTGTGGGGAACGGTCAGCCAGCATGCCGAGGGACGCGCCCACGAGATGATTCGGGCGGTGGCCCCCGAGGTCGGCCTGGCCGGTGTCGCTGATTTGAAGGTCGGTCGCCGGGTCATCGACAACCGGACGGACCTGCTCGTCGTGGCGGTCTGGCGCGACCGGCTTGCCCTGCACCAGTTCGCGATGAGACGGCGTGGCGCCACCCTCGACCCCGAGTTTCTCGAGCTCATGAGCGACTGGCGCTTCGAGACCTACGACTGCCTTGCGCCTGGCTCGTCCCTGGTCCCCGCCCCGGGTCCGGCAATCCTCCTGATCGACGGCGAGGGCTGCTGCGTGGACGCTTCGCCTGGTGTGGAGGCGGTATTCGGCATGCCGGCCGAGCTGATCCTGCGCCGGACGTTCGCGGATCTGTGTTCGCCCGCCGGGCTCGAGTCCTGGCTGGCCGGGCGGACTGCGTTGCGCGCCGGGGGAGCCCAGTCGGGTGAGCTCGAGATCAACCATCCTGATGGCCGCCAGGTGGTGCTCGGCTACCGGGCCCAGGCGGACTGCCCGATCCCGGGGATCGAGGCCTGGATCCTCGGTCTGCCCGGATTCGCTCCCGACCCTCGTCCGGTGGCGGCGATCGTCTCGAGCGGGTTTCCAGCCGTCGTCGGCGCCGCCGCCTGACGAAGGTTCACCGGTCAGGCTGGTCCGCGGAGTCGGCTCCTCGAGGGCGGTCGTGCTGCCGGACCAATTCTCGGCTGACATGGAACCGCCTCCGTCCGGCCCAGCACCCCAAAACAGGCTGGCGGTCGAAGGCGGTCTATGCGGGCCGGTCCGTGCCTTGCTTGACCGGCCGGTTGTTGGGCCAGTCTCGGCTGATTGTGCTTGCGGGAACAGGTCCTGGTCAGACCGGGCTCATATCAGTCGGCTTGCAGCGCACGAGCGGGGCGGGTCGAGGGCTGAGCATCTCCGTTCAAGCAGCCCGGGCAGCTCACCTGTTCACGAGCCCATGAGGACTGTGCAACACGGGCGCAAGGCGCTGAGTCCGCTCCTCCGAGGTGACCGAAACGCGGGGAGCCGTAGGGTCGGGACAGGACCCATTCCTTGAGGAGAGCGCAGATGATTCGCAAAGCCTTTCTGACCGTCACCGCGACCGGGTTGATCGCGATCGCCGTGGCTGCCTGCTCCCCTGGAGCGACCGCCGCTCCTTCTGTCCCGGTGATCACCCTGCCGCCCGCGTCGTCGGCCCCGCTGCCGTCGACCGCGCCGGCGCCGTCGACGCCAGTCGTCTCGCCGGGCCCGACCGCGAGCTAGCCCGGACCGGCCACCTGGAGCGGAGCCTGACAGCCCGCTCCGGGTGGCCGGGTCACAGCCAGCGGCGAGCCCGCAGGACGGCCACGGAGATCAGGGCGATCACGACGATCAAGCCGACGACGACCCAGAAGACGAGCGGATTGTCGACCGAATAGGGCGGCTTCTCATTCATCCCCATGAACCCGGCAATGGCCCCGGTCGGGAGCAGGAGGACCGTGACGATCGTCAGCGCCTTCATGATGTCGTTCGTGCGCTGCCCGGTCCGCGACATGTAGATGTCGAAGGTTCCGAGGAGCGCCTCGCGGGCCGCGTCGATCGCCGCGATCGCCGCCTCATAGCGGTCGGTCAGCTCGGCAAAGCCCCTGGCCGAGTCGTCCCGGGTGATCACCCCGAAATCTGCGCCGGCCATCGCCCGGATCACCGACCGATGGCCCACGAGAGCCCGTCGAATCCGGGCGATTCGGTGGCGCAGGGCGACCATGTCGCCGAGCAGGTCACGCCTGCTGGTCGAGCGAAGGGCCTCAGAGTCCAGGCGATCCACATGTGCCAGGACCTCGTCGCTGAGCTCGAGGTAGCTGGTCATCAGGCCGTCGAGCACGACGGCCGCGAAATCCAGGGCGTCGATCTCGCCCAGGCTCGTGTCGGCGTTCAACCGGGCGTTGATTTCGGCCAGGAACGGGATCGCCCCTTCGTGCGCCGTCAGGACCACGTTGTGGCCGACACCGAGGTCGAACACGACCTCGGTGTCATGACCGTCGATTGGCTGGAGATCCCGCAGCCTCGCCAGGAAGTAGGTCCCGTGAATCGTCAGCTTCGGACCAGGCGGTGCCGCCCATTGCCGTGCCAACGCGTCCACGTCGAAGGGCAGTGACCCGAGGAAATCGTCCGGCAACTCGCCGAGGTCTTCCCGCTGGAGGTCGATCCAGAGGAGCTGGCGATCCGTCAGCGACGTGACGGTCTGGGCGTCGAACTCGACTTCACGGTCGGGTTGATCGGCGTCGAAGAGCCGCGCCGTCAGGCCTGTCCTGTTCGACTTGTCGGTTTTCGGTTTCGTTCGGGTCTTGGACCGGGTCTGGCTCATCGGCAGGCTCGGGGGACCATCGCTTGGGCCTAGAGCTTGCCCACGACGAACAGCACGATCAGGACGATCACGATCACGCCGATGATGCCGACACCGCCAGTGCGAGTGTTCACCTGGTCTCTCCTCCTGGGGCAGGCCGATCCGGCCTGATCGAGGAGATCCTGCGTCACTGTCCGGGCCCCCGGTCCATCCAAGCCCGCCTCGGCTCTTGCATCGGCATCGCAATCGGGCACTGCCGCTTTCGAGCGGAGCATCCCGCCCCCCAGCGCGTCCCCGACCGGGATCGAGTCCTAGGGCTTTCCTGGGCCGGGGGCATTCGTGCCTGATTGGGTCACCCGCCGAAACTCATCGCGAAAGTGATCCGATTCGCGCTTGGCCGTGGGCCATTCCGGCGAATCCGGATCAATCTCGGCCAGCCGCCGCTCCGCGGCACGCCAGGCGGACAGGACACTGCCTGCGGTGAACATCCGGGGGGCCGCCGAGACGTTCTCGCGGCTCCGTTCGAGGATCACTTCGAAGCCGGCATCCGGGAGCGGATTGATCACGTAGCGAACCCGCACGAGCCGGCCGTCAAGCAGTCGGACCGTGCCTGATCCGAAGATCGGGCGCTCTCCAGCCTTGCGCCACTCCGCCTCGAAGCCCTCCGCCGCCTGGACGTCGGCCTCGAGCGAGAGCCCTCCGGGAGGCAGGGCCTGGAGCTCCGCGAGGCTCAGCCCGAGGAGGTCGAGCGCCCCATCCGTCGCGCCGATGACGGCTGCGTCCGGACCGATCCAGATCCGGGCATCTCGACGTACCACTGTTGCCGTCCTCTGCGATCTGCGTCGAGGCTGCGCACGTGAAGCGTACGGGAAACAGGGTCCCAGCGACGAGTCGTCGAACCACGCCCGCAGCTTCGACTTGTCGCGGCACTGCAAGCACGGGCCCAAGGGTCGCGATGAGGGCATGAGCCTCGGCGAGCGATCCTGATCTCGCCCGATCCAGGGCTGGCCGGCTGGCTGGCGGCTCCGGGCAGCAAGGAAGGTTGTCCCGTGATTCAACTGACGGATATCGAGTCCCGCCTGCCGGACCTCAATCTTGGCAGGCATCTCTCCGAGGTGGCTGCGGCTGCCAGCGTCGAACAACGCTCGCGGCCGCGCCGCTGGCCGCTCGCCCTGTTTGCCCTGATCGCCGGGGCGATGGCGGTCTGGACGGTCGTGAGGAATGACGCGGTGCGGGTCAGGGCTTCGGCCGTCGCCGGCCAGATTCGGTCGCGCACCGGCGGGACGATGATGGGCACGCCAGCGGACCGCCAGGCGGGTGAACCGACGGTCGCGTTCCCGGCCACCGACGCCGCGCCGATTACGTCCGGCCTGTACGAGACGCCGTGGGACCAGGGCTCGGACTACCCGGCCGGACTTCGGCCCCACGACAAGCCGATCCCGGTTGAGCCGGCGCTCAGCCCGGTGGGAGCTCGCTCCACCTCGTAGCCCGGCTCGGAATGAGGGACCGGTCTTCGGCGGCCCGACCGCGAGGGAGTCTCAGCCAAATGCGTGGGCCGTCTCGATGAAGCGGACCGCGTCGAGGAGGCTGTGCGCCTGGTGATCGGGCCGAACCGGGTCGGATCGATCGGCGACCGGCCCGACACACGCAATCAGGAGGCCCGGGCAGGCCCGGGCACTGGCCAGCGTGCGGTCCGTGGCAATCAGCCAGCTCGCGTGATGCTCGGCGCGCAGCTGGCTCAGCTGATCAACAGCAGCCCGGTCGACCGTTCGGCCACCGCCAGGCTTTGGCTGCCAGCTGCCTCCGGTTCGGCCGTCGCCAACGCCGGCCCACTTGGCGATCACGACGCTCGACTGATCGGCCGGGCGCTCGATGATCGACGTCCAGCGGGTGGCCTCGTCGCCGGATCCGAGCAGGACCACGGTGCCGAGCGCCGCCAGCCGCTCGATCGCGACTCGCCCGTCCTGCTCCGAATCGACCTCCAGGACCGCGGCCTCGACGATCGTCGCAACCATTTCAGCCGGCCGCGACGGAGCTCGCCGCGGCAGCTTCATCGGAGCGCTGCTCCGGTGGGTCGGCGTTGAGGACGTAGCCGATTCCCTGGAAGGTCGTGATCGGCCCAGGGCTGCCCGGGGCGGCCCCCAGCTTGCGCCGGACGCGGCTGATCCAGACCCGGAGGTACTGCAGGTCGTCGCGATACTCGGGGCCCCAGACCTTGGTCAGGAGCTCGGTGTGCAGGACGACCTTGCCGGCGTTGGCCGCCAGGTGCTGGAGCAGGAGCCATTCGGTCCGGCTGAGCGAAACGAGCTCGCCGTCGCGGGTCACCAGGCGTCGCTCGAGGTCGATCTCGACATCTCCGACATGGACGATGCCCGAACCGGGCGCGACCCCCGATGCCCGACGGAGGACGGCCCGGACCCGGGCCGCGAGCTCATCGGGATGGAACGGCTTGGCGATGTAGTCGTCAGCGCCCAGGTCGAGGCCCTTGGCCTTGTCGGCCGTGGCTCCCTTGGCCGTCAGCAGGATGACCGGCACCGGCCGCCACTCGCGGAGCTGGCGCATGACCTCGATCCCGTCGAGGTCCGGCATCACGATGTCGAGCAGGACGATGTCGGGCCGCATCTCCTCGGCCTTGCGCAGGGCCTCTTCGCCGCCCGACGCAGTGACCACCCGAAAGCCTTCGTCGTGGAGGGTCAGGGCGACAAGCTTGGTGATCCTCGGCTCGTCGTCGGCGACGAGCACGAGTGGCTGGTTGGCCACGTGTGAGCCTCCCGGGCAACAACCTCACGCGGGTCGTCGCCTCGATACTAGGCGCTCCCCGCGGGCGGCGCGAGACATGCGGAAGTCGCCGGCGTCCGCCGGCGACTTCCACTGGCTGGGTGGCCGGGTCAGCGGGGCGTCCCGCTCCCGGAGGCGTCGGACTCGTGGGCCTCCCGGTCGAGATCATCGGCGCCCTCGCGCAGCCGGTCGCCGGCCTTGCCAAGGTCGTCCTTCATTCGGTCACCGGCATTTCCGAGATCATCCCTGGCCTGGTGGCCGTCGGCATCCCGGAGGGCTTCCTTCGTGTCGGTCTTGAAGTCTCGAACCGTGTCCTTGACATCCATAAGGTCGGCCTCCGTCGGTTGGAGCGCTTGGGATCGCCTGACGACGATCCGACGACAACTAACCTAGCGAGCAAGGTCTTGCGTCCAGACTTGGTCGGGTCACGACCCGTATTTCAGTCTCGTCGCAGCCCGGATCGTGGGCCTGCCGGGGGCCGGTCCGGTTTCGGTATGGAATCGCAACACCTCGCTCCGGCCAGATGCGCGACCGCAACCGTCGATCGACCATCCTCGTATTGATTCACAAGAAGCGGCGGCCCGGGCCGGCGTCGCATTGTCCAGTTGCAACTCACGGAGTTCCACGTTGACCTTCCGCCGAACCCCGGTCGCGATCATGGCGACCCCTCCCGCCCGACGCCTGCGGATGGCGCTCGTCGGGACCTACCCGCCGCGCCAATGCGGCATCGCCACCTTCGGCCGGGATCTGGCCGGCGCAATGGACGACCGGACCGCAGGGCGCGACGCCGCCCAACCGGCGAGCTGGCTGGACCGCCCGATGGCCACGGTGGGCGTGGTCGCGGCCGACGACCAGGAGCGTGACTTTCCGGACGAAGTCCTGTGGCACCTCGACACGTCCCGGCCGAGTGATTACCTGGCCGTCGCCGATCGGCTGAACCGCTCCCAGGTCCATGCCGTCCTCCTCCAGCACGAGTTCGGGATCTACGGCGGGCCGGATGGCGAGCGCGTGCTGGACCTGGTCGGAGAGCTGGACGTGCCCGTGGTCACGACCCTCCACACGGTCCTCCCCAAGCCCTCGCCCAACCAGAGGCGGATCCTGATCGAGCTGGCGGAGCATTCGGAGCGCCTGGTCGTCCTGTCCCGGCTGGCCGCGATCACCCTGATCGAGTCCTACGGGCTCGAGCCCCGGCTGATCCAGGTGATCCCGCACGGCGTACCCGACCTCGCCCTGGTCGATCCCGAGACGGTCAAGCCCCTCGTCGGTTTGGCCGGACGGCCGGTCGTTCTGAGCTTCGGTTTGCTCGGCCCGGGCAAGGGCTATGAATTGGCGATCCGGGCGATGGCCGACGTGATCGGGCTCGTGCCCGATGCCTGCTACGTCATCCTCGGGACGACCCATCCCGAGCTCCGCCGGCGCGAAGGCGAGGCGTATCGAGACTCGCTCAAGGCGTTGGTCCACGAGCTGGGCCTCGGAGCCTCGGTTCGCTTCGTCGACGAGTTCGTGGACGCGACCACCCTCGGCCGCTGGCTGCAGGCCGCCGACGTCTTCGTGACGCCGTATCCGGGCACCGACCAGGCCGTGTCCGGGACGCTGGCCTACGCCCTGGGCACCGGCAAGGCGCTCGTCTCAACCCCGTATCCGTACGCGCGTGAGCTGCTTGCCGACGGCCGTGGCCGACTCGTTCCGTTCGGTGACCGGGTTGCCCTGGGAGGCGAGATCAGCGGGTTCCTGACGGATCGCGTCGCCCGCGATGAGGCGCGCCGGCGAGCGTACGCCTACGGGCGGGTGATGACCTGGCCGAACGTGGGAGCGGCCTACCGCGACCTCCTGGTCGAGGTCGCCTCGACCACCCGCGCCGTCCGCCGGTCAACTGGCCGCCGCCACTCCGCAACGACCATCGCGCGAACGGGCAACGTGCAGCGCGAGGACGGGGTTGCGCCGCTTGGCTGACTCCCAGGTCGCCTCGGGGCGATCCTTGGCGATCCCCGGCTCAACCGATCGCTCCGGTCCGCCGCTGGCCGGGCTGCTCCCCGGAGCCGTGCGGGTCCATCTCGATGAGCTGACCGGCCCGTTCGGGATCTATCAGCACGCTCGCGGCCGCGAGCCGAACGAGGGCCAGGGCTACTGCACCGACGACGTCGCCCGGGCAGCGATGGTCGACCTCCTCCATGGCCGGCAGCTCGGTCACGAGGTGGTCGCCGGATCGCTCGAGCGGAGCGTCGCGTTCATCGCCGCGGCGCGGGTTCGGGCCACCGGGCGCCTGCGTAACTTTCGCGATGCCGACGGGAACTGGCTCGAGAGCGAGGGTTCGGCCGACTCGAACGCGCGCGGGATCCAGGCCCTCGGGCTGATCGTTGGAGAGACGATCGCCGGCCCGGTGGGCCGGTCGGCCCGGCGTGAGCTGGAAGCGCTCCTGTCCGGGGCGCTCGAACTCGAGGGACTCCGTCCGTGGGCCCACGCGATCCTCGGCTGCCTGGCAGCGGCCCGCAGCCCGGAACCTCCGTTTGCGGCCCAGCCCGTCCTCGAACAGCTGGCGGGGCGACTGATCGATGCCTTCGCGGTGGTTGACCCCGATTGGCCGTGGCCCGAACCGGTCGTGACCTACGAGAACGCTCTGCTCGCGCAGGCCCTGATCGGGGCCGGGTCGTGGCTCGGCGATCGGTCGATGGTCGAGCAGGGCCTGACCACCCTCGACTGGCTCCTGTCGGCCCAGACCAGCCCGAACGGCTACCGTGAGCTCGTGGGCAACCAGGGCTGGTGGCCGCGGGGCGCCCAACCCGCCCGGTTCGACCAGCAGCCGATCGACGCCGCGGCGTGCGTGGAAGCTTGCGACGCTGCCTGGCGGACGACCCTGGATCCGGCCTGGCTGACCGAGATGGAGCGCTCGTACGCCTGGTTCTGGGGCTTCAATACGACCGGCACGATGATGGCCGAGCCTGATCGCGGGGGGTGCTTCGATGGGCTGACGGCGATCGGCTCCAACGCGAACCAGGGAGCCGAGTCGACCCTGGCCTGGCTGAGCGCGACCGAGCGTGTTCGGGCGGCTCGGCTGGCGGCGGAGTCGCACGGGCGCCGTCAGGACTAGCGCCGCAAAAACAGGAAAGCGGGGCGGCCCCGGAGGGCGACCCCGCTTCGTGGTTCCGTTGACCGTCAACTGACGGCTCGATCAGCTCCGGCGCTTGTTGCGACCGGCCGGCTGGCGATGAAGCTTGAGCGGGGTGAAGGCGAGGACCAGGGCGATCGCTGCCAGCAGGGCAATAGCGAAGCCGATGCTGCCACCAGGTCCGGACGACGAGCCCTGGTCGACCGTGCTGGTCGAAGGCGCCGTCACGCGGGGGGTTGCAGTTGCCGCCTCGACCCCACCGGACGGACTTGCGGACGGGCTTGGCGAAGCCGTGGCCAGGACCGAGCCCGTCGGGGTTGGAGTCGGGTTTTCCGACGGAACCGGAGTCGGGGTCACGACCGGGCTCGGCGTCGGTGTGGGCGTCGGAACCGGTGTCGGGGTCGGGGTTGGCACAGGGGTCGGCGTCGGCGTGGGGACCGGCGTCGGAGTCGGGGTCGGCTTGGGCGTCGGGGTCGGGGCCAGGCAGGCCTCGCTCGACAGGTTGATCGTGCGGCTCCAGCCCTTCGAGCCGGTCGGGTCATCGCCGGCCTTGACGATCACCTGGGCCGTGTGGGCCACGTACGGGCTGCCGGCCGCGATGCTCGTGGAGAAGCTCGAGCCGAAGGTGGTCGTGGCCAGGACGGACGTCCCGTCGATCGAGGCGGAGACCGTGTTCGTGTAGGCCGACTGGTACTGGGTCAGGTTGATGTTGAGCACGGGGCTGCCGTTGTTGCAGGACAGCGACGCATTCGGGTTGTGGGCCGAGGCAACCCCGGCCGTGACGAGGAGGAGACCGACGATCGCCGGTCCAATGAGTGCCCTCGAAAAACGAGTCCTTGCCATTGAAACTTGCTCCTGGATGATGAATCCGGTTCGCCATACAGCGACGCTGGTCCTAGGACTTTAGTCCGGTGGCTACGGCGGTCAACGGCGCAGACTCCATCCGACCGCACACTGAATCGCTGGGCGTTGCAGGCCGACACCGGGCTAGGACCGGACCGGTACCGGACGATTGGCTGAGTCTAACGGCGCGGGCCCGACCCGGTGCGCGCCGGCCGGCTGGGCAACACCTGAACGAGCCGCCCGGCTACTGGTTGGCCGTCCGCGGGCCGGTCCGGGCGGCCCCAAAAGCGTGGCGCGAGGCGGGCTCGTCTACATCGAGGGCCGGTAGCCGGGATCGAGAAAGCGAGCCGGATCCTCTTCGAAGTCCAGTCGGCAGCCTCGGCCACAGAAGAAGTATTCGACGCCTCCCGCCGTCGCCTGCAGGCCACGGGCCAGGGCAACCCCTGGATCGACGGTCATGCCGCAGACCGGATCGATCGCCGAGGGCGGGTGGGCGTGGCCGGCATGTTCGTCGGGGGCGGATCCGGGCGTCCGGCCAGGCGTCGTCATTGGTCAGCTCCGGGCCATGGACGGCGGGCCGGCCTGAAGGTCGAGCCGGCGAAGACGGAGCGAATTCAGGACGACGCTCACCGACGAGAGGGCCATCGCGCCGGCCGCAAAGGCAGGGTTGAGCAGGATTCCGAAGGCCGGGTAGAGGGCGCCCATCGCGACTGGGATGAGGACGACGTTGTAGGCGAACGCCCAGAACAGGTTCTGGCGGATCACCGAGGTCGTCCGCCGGGCCAGGCCCAGGGCCGAGGCTACCAGGCGAGGATTCGCCCCGACCAGGGTCAGGTCCGATGCTTCGATCGCAACGTCGGCCCCGGTTCCGATCGCCACGCCGAGATCGGCCCCGGCCAGGGCCGGCGCGTCGTTGATCCCGTCACCGACCATGGCCACGACTCGCCCGCCGGCCCGGAGCTCGGCCACGATCGCCGCCTTGTCCGCGGGGCGCATTCCGCCCCGGATCCGGTCCGGCTCGATCCCGGCCTCCAACCCGACGGCCTGGGCGACCGCGGGCGCGTCACCGGACACGAGCCAGACCTCGGTCCCCGCCGCGCGAAGCTGGGCGACGGCCGCCCGAGCCTCCGGCCGGATCGGATCGTGGATCAGGAACGTACCGGCCAGCCGGCCATCGATCGCGAGGTGGACCTTCGTCCGATCAGCGGCGACGTTCTCGGGCAGGGCGATCCCGTGTTCCGCGAACAACCGGGCGTTGCCGGCCAGGACGGCCTGGCCTCCAACGACGCCGCTCAACCCACCTCCGGCGAGCGTGCTGAATTGCTCGATCGGCAGGAAGCCCAGCTCGTCGAGCCGGCCTTCGGCCACGATCGCAGCGGCCAGGGGATGCTCGCTGGCCCGCTCGGCCGAAGCTGCCAGGTCCAGGACCTCGCGCCGCTCGAAGCCCGGCTCGATCAGGACCTGTTCGACCGCGGGCCGGCCGAGGGTCAGCGTGCCGGTCTTGTCGAACACGACCGTGTCGACCCGGGCCGCCTGTTCGAGGGCGGCGGCCGTGCGGACCAGGATGCCCGCCTCGGCCGCCCGGCCGGTCCCGACTAGGACCGCCGTCGGGGTGGCCAGGCCCATCGCACAGGGGCAGGCGATCACGACCACGGCGATGAACGCGGTCAGGGCGAGGGTCAGCCGTGGCTCGGGCCCGGCCAGGTACCAGATCGCAAAGGTCACGCCGGCGACGACCAGCACGAAGGGCACGAAGACCTCGCTGACTCGATCGGCAAGTCGCTGGATCGGCGCCTTGGTGCCCTGCGCTCGCTGGACCATCTCGACGATCTGGGCGAGGACGGTCTCGCGCCCGACCCGGGTTGCCCGCATCACGACCGTGCCGCCCGTGTTCAGGGTCGCCCCGATCAGCAGATCACCGGCCTCCTTGTCGACGGGCAGGGGTTCACCGGTCAGCATCGCCTCGTTGACCGCCGTCCGGCCTTCGACCACGATCCCGTCGACCGGGATTCGCTCGCCCGGCCGGACCCGCAGGAGGTCTCCGGCGAGGACCTCGGCCAGGGGCACGTCAACCTCCCGGAACTCGGCCGGGCCGCCTTCGAGCCGCCGGGCCGTGGCCGGCTGGAGGCCGATCAGGCGGCGGATTGCTCCGGTTGTCTGGTCCCGGGCGCGGGCCTCCAGCCAGCGCCCGAGGAGGACCAGCCCGATGATGATCGTGGAGCTCTCGAAGTACGTCTCGGGCTGGAGGCCGGCCCGCTCGACGACGCCCGGAAACAGCGTGACGAAGACGCTGTAGGCCCAGGCCGTGCTGGTGCCGACCGACACGAGGGTGTCCATGTTCGTCGTCCGATGGCGGGCCGCCCGGATCGCGGCGACATGGAACCGGCGGCCGGCCCACAGCTGGATGATCGTGGCGGGAACGAGGGCGATCCAGTTGATCGTGGTCATCGGGACGGTCGACTGGGGCCACAGGCTGAGCAGCACCAGGCCGGCCGCCACGCCGATCGAGACCAGGGCCTGGATCAGCAGGGTACGGCGCTCCTCGATCCGGACCGCCTGGTCCGGATCGAGCTCGAGAGCGACCGACGGCTGGGACTCGGGCCGAACGTCATAGCCGGCCGCCTCGATCGCCGAGACCAGCTCGGCCCGGCCCGCCACGCTCGGGTCAAGTCGGACGGTCGCCCGCTCGGTGGCCAGGTTCACGTTGGCCTGGGCCACCCCTTCGGTCCGCTTGAGGAACCGCTCGATCCGGTTGACGCACGAGGCGCAGGTCATCCCCTCGATCGGCAGGACGATCTCGATCAGGCCGGTGCCGGGCGCCGGGGCAGGGTCATTCATACTCCCCGGTAGTATACAGCCGGATACCCCTGGGTAGTATCCTGCGCCGATGCGGCAGCTCACCTGGGTCGGCCATGCCACGGTCCTGATCGAGACCGGCTCGCTGAACATCCTGACCGACCCGGTCCTCGGCCCGAAGATCGGACCGATCCAGCGCCGCGGCCCGCTCGTCCCGATCGACACCGGCGCGGTCGACGTCGTCCTGATCTCCCACCAGCACCACGACCACCTCGACCTGCCCTCGCTCAGGGCCTTGCCCGAATCGGTCGAGCTGATCGTGCCGGCCGGTGCTGGCGGCCTGCTCCGGGCAAACGGCTTCCGCCACGTGACCGAGCTGAGCGCGGGACAGGCGACCGAGATCCGGGGGGTGGCCTTCGAGGCGGTTCCGGCGGTCCACGACGGCCGGCGGGTCCCGGTTGGCAGCGGGCCGCCGGCTCTCGGCTTCCGGATCAGTGGCGAGCCGTCGATCTACTTCGCGGGCGACACCGACCTGTACCCGGAGATGGCCGCGCTGGCCTCGACGATCGACCTGGCCCTGCTGCCGGTCGGGGGCTGGGGCCCGAACCTGCGAGGCGGCCACATGGATCCCGATCGAGCCGCCCAGGCGCTCACCCTGATCCGGCCGAAGACCGCGATCGCCATCCATTGGGGAACGCTCTGGCCGGTCGGCATGCGCTTCGTCCGGCCCGACCGGTTCAGCGAGCCGGGCCGGCGGTTCCAGGCCGCGGCCGGGCGCCTCGCCCCGGAGGTGGTCATCCCCATGCTCAGCCCCGGCGATCGGTTCGCGTTGGCCGACTGAATCGGCCGCGGGCGCAGGATCCGGCCGGGCTCGGCCCGGTCAGGACGCCGCGGTCGCCTTCCGATACGCCTCGAGGGCGTCCTCGATCGTGTTGTGGAAATTGGCCCGACCGATCCGCTCGGTCAGGCCGTACGCATCGAGCTGCTTGCGGACCGGGTCACTGATGTCGACCAGGACCAGGGTCGTACCCTTGGCGGAGAGCTCCTGCTGGACGACGCGGAGTGAATCGGCGCCCGAATAGTCGATGTCGCCGATCGCGGATCCGACCAGGCCAAGCCACTTGAGCGGCGGATTGGCGTCCTCGGCGAGATCCATGATCTCGCTCGTGAAGCGGGTCCCATTGGCGTAGTAGATGCCCGACCCGAACCGGTACAGGATCAGGCCCGGCTCGATCTCCTGGGCGGGCGAGGCGGGCAGTCCGACCGCCGCGCTCCGCACCTCGCCTCGATCGTCCCGGACAACGAGCGTGTCGTGGGGCCGATACGAGTGGTAGATGTGCTCGAGGATCGACAGGAACATGGCCAGGACGATGCCCTGCTCAACCCCGGCCACGACGACCGTGATGGCTGTGACGGCCGCGACGGCGAACTCACCGGGCCGGACCTTGAGGATGTCATTCATGCCCCGGTAGTCGATCAGGCGCACGCCGATGATGAAGACCACTGTGGCCAGGACGGCGTTGGGCATGTAGGCCAGGGGACCGGTCAGGAAGAGCAGGACGACGACGACGATCGCGGCCGCGGTCAGCTGCGAGACCTGGGTCCGGCCGCCGGCGCTGTCGACCATCTCGGTCTTGGTCGGGCTGCCGTTCACGACGAAGGTGCCGGTGATGGCTGCGGCAGCGTTGGCCAGGCCCAGCCCGACCAGGTCCACGTTCTCCTCGAAGCTGTCGCCGTACTTCATGGCATAGGCCCGGGATGTCGCCGCACTCTGGGCCAGGATCACGACAACCAGGGAGATGACGGTCGGAAGGAGGATCTCGAGGTTGGCCGTGGTGGCGACCGACGTCGGCAGGCTGAGCGATGGCAGGCCCCCCGGCACCGTGCCGAGGACCGACACGCCCTTGGCCTGCAGGTCGAGGACATAGCTCGCCGCGATCGTGCCCACGACCGCGAGCAGCGCGCCCGGGATCTTCTTGTTGACCTTGCCCAGGCCCAGGATGATCACCAGGACCGCAACCGAGACCGTCAGGGTGGCCGTGCTGGTCGAGGTCGGGATGAGCTGGAGCGTCTTGGCGAGCTTCTCGAGCGTGCCGCCGGACTGGCCCGGGATGCCGAACATGCCCCCGACCTGGCCCATGGCCACCTGGATCCCGACCCCGGTCAGGAATCCGATCAGGACGCTCCGGGACAGGAAGTTGGCAATGAACCCGAGCTTGAGCAGGCGGGCCACGATCAGCAGGCCGGCGCACATCAGGGCGGTCAACGAAGCGAGCTGGACGTATTCGGGGGAACCGGCCACGGCCGCCGTGGCAACCAGCCCGGTGGCCATGATCGCCGCAGTCGCCGAGTCGGCCCCGACCACGAGGTGGCGCGACGAGCCGAAGATCGCGAAGGCGATGATCGGCAGGACGATCGTGTACAGGCCGGTGATCACCGGCATCCCGGCGATCTTGGTGTAGCCCATGACCTCCGGGATCGCCAGGGCGGCCAGGGTCGCCCCGGCGATCACATCGGTGCTGACCAGGGCCGGGTTGATCGGCAGGATCCCGCCGAAGAACATCGGCGCCCCGCGACGATGGCTTGGGGCCTGGGTGGCCAAGATCCACCTCCTCCTGTGGACGGGCCGGCCGATCGCCTTCGGCCTGGGCCAAGCGCCAATCCTAGCGATCCGGGCCGGCCCGGATGCGCTCATCCCGGGTTGCACCGGCTCGACGGCCGCGTCAGACTCGGCCGGTGGCCGACAGCCCGAAGCGATCCGTGAGCGTTCAGGGCGTGATCGGCGGCCTCCGGGCCAGCCTGCCGGCCCGCGAGCTGATCCTGCCCGAGGCGATGGCCGGCCTGTCCGGCGGGATCGCCAGCGTGCCCGACGGCATGGCCAGCGCGATCCTGGTCGGGGTCAACCCGGTCCTCGGGCTGTACGCCAGCTTCACCGGCCGACTGGCCGGCGGGCTCACGACCAGCACCCAGCGGATGATCGTGACGACGACCAGCGCCGCGGCCCTCGCCGCGGGCTCGGCCCTGGCCCCGATCGCCCCGGGCGAACGGCCCGCGGCGATGGTCCTGCTGACCCTGATTGCAGGAGCCCTGATCGTCGGGGCGGGGATCCTGAAGCTGGGCCGCTACACGAGGTTCGTCTCGAACTCCGTCATGACCGGCTTCCTGTCCGGGGTCGCGATCAACATCATCCTCGGCCAGATCCCGAACCTGACCGGGGCCGGCGCGATCGGCCCGACGTCGCTGGCCAAGGCCTTCGACGTCCTGACCAATCCGGGCCGGATCGAGCCGGCCTCGCTCTTCGTCGGGCTGTTCGCGATCCTCCTAATGGTCGTGGTCTCGGCCTCCCGGCACTCGATCGTCGCCTCGCTCCTGGCGATCGCCCTGCCGACCCTCGTGGTCAGCCTGACCGGGGCCGAGGTCGCCCGCGTCTCGGACATCGGGGTGATTCCGAGCGGCCTGCCGCTGCCCCAGCTGCCGGATCTGAGCGCCATCTCGCTGACCCTGATCACGGGTGGGCTGGCCGTCGCCGCGATCGTCCTCGTCCAGGGGGCTGGAGTCGCGGAATCTGCGCCGAACCTGGCCGACGAACCCTCGAGCGCGGACCAGGACTTCATTGCCCAGGGGATCGGCAACCTCGCCTCGGGCCTGTTCGGCGGGCAGCCCGTCGGCGGATCGGTCGGGATGACCGCGCTCAATGTGAGCTCCGGCGCTCGGACCCGCTGGGCGGCGGTCTTCTCGGGACTCTGGCTGCTGGTGATCCTGCTCGCCCTGGGCGGGCTGGTTGGCCAGGTCGCCGAGCCGACGCTCTCGGCGATCCTGATCGTGGCCGCCCTGGGGTCGCTCCGCCCACAGGCGGTCCTGACGATCCTGCGCACCGGGCCGGTCTCCCAGATCGCCTTCGTCGCGACCTTCCTAGCCACCCTGCTCCTGCCGGTGGCCGAGGCGGTCTTCGTGGGCGTCGCCCTCTCGATCATCCTCCAGCTGAACCGCGAGGCCCTCGACCTGCGGGTCGTCGAGCTCGAGCTGCGCGAGGACGGCCACCTGGTCGAGCGGCCCGGCCCGGCCCGGCTCGGAGACCGCCAGATCACCGCCCTCGATGTCTACGGCAGCCTGTATTACGCCGGCGCCCGGACGCTCCAGGCCCAGCTGCCCGACCCGACCGGCGTCGACGCCCCGGTCGTGATCATCCGGCTGCGGGGCCGGACCGACCTCGGTTCGACCTCGGTCGTGGTCCTGTCCGACTATGCCGGGCGGCTCGAGGCGGCGGGTGGACGGCTCTACCTGTCCGGCCTGGATCCGACCCTGGTCGGCCAGTTGCGCCGGACCGGCCGGCTCGATCCGAAGGACAACGTGCGGGTCTTCCTGGCTGATCCAGTCCTCGGCGAGTCGAGCCGAGCGGCCTATCGCGACGCCCAGGCATGGCTGGCAAGCCTGCCGGGATCCGCCGGCGAGCCGACCGATCGATCGGTCGACGGGGCGGTCGATGATGCAGACTAGCCCGGGCCCGGCTGCGGGCCCTCAGGTGGAGGAGCCCCGGCCGATGACGGGTTCTGAGGGGGACACGGGACAGGACGTCCCGTTCTGGCTGGCCTCCCTCGGGGCGATCAGCTGGCGGCTGCTGGTGATCGCGGCCCTCGGCCTGGTCCTTGGCTGGATCGCCTTCGCGGTCGGCGACGTGACCGCTTCGATCATCGTGGCCGGGATCGCATCCGTCTCGGTCATGCCGATCATCGGCCGCCTGCGCCAGCGCGGCTGGGGGGCCGCCAAGGCGGCCGGGGTGGGAACCCTGATCGTCTTCGGCACGATCGTCCTGGTCCTGGGCATCGCGGCCGCGGTGTTCGTGCGCTACGGACCGGAGGTCGTCAGCGCGATCAGGACCGGCCTGGCCGATCTCGACCAGCAGGCGGCGAGCGGCGGCATCCCGCCCCAGATCGTCGACGCGATCAAGAACATCGGGGACGGGGCGACCAGCTGGCTGTCCGCGAACGCCGGGGCGATCGTGACCCGGGTGTCGAGCGTGTTCACGATCCTCCTGTTCGGGGGGTTCACGACGTTCTACCTGTTGGCCAGCGACACCGGCTGGTGGCCCTGGCTGATCCGCGGCCTGAGCGACCGCGATCAGGCCACCGCCACCGCGGTCGGGACGGCGGCGGTCGAGCACCTCGGGACGTACCTGCGCCGGCTGGCGATCGTGGCCGCGGTCCGCGGCCTGGTGGCCGGAATCGCCCTGGCAATCCTGGGCGTCCCGCTGGCCCTGGCCCTGGCCACGTTCGTATTCGTGAGCGGATTCGTCCCGTACCTTGGAGCGGTCGTGGCGGGTGGCCTGATCCTCCTGGCAGTGATCGTCTCAACCGGGACGTCCGCGGCCGTGCTCGTGCTGGCCGCGATCGTGGTGATCGATTTCCTGATCGAGCGGGCGATCTCGCGCTGGCTCCATGACGGGCCAGCGAGGCCGAACCCGACCCACGTCAACCCGGCGATCCTGCTGGTCGCGATGCTTGTCGGGGCGTACCTCGCCGGGATCCTCGGACTGATCCTGGCTGGCCCGGTGGTCGTCGCCCTGCTCAGCGGGCTGGCGGCCTTGACCGCCCAGCGCCAGATCCGGCCGAGCCTCGCCGTGGCCTCGGGTGAGCTCGTGCCACCCTGGCTCGAGCACTACGCCGCCTGGGCCTGGCGCTTGCTCGTGGCGATGGCCCTGGCCCTCATCCTGATCGTGCCCCTGCTCGTGATCCCGATGCTGCTCGTGCCCCTGATCATGGCCGCCGTGCTGGCTCCGGCGCTCGTCCCGGCCGTGGCCGGGCTGGTCCGACGCGGCTGGAGCCGGCCCCTTGCCGCGGCCGTTTCGACCGTCGTGCTCACCGGCGCCGTGATCGGGTTGAGCGTCCTGGCGGTGGCCGTGCTGGTCGGCAACGCGGCCGGCCTCGTCGACAAAGTCTCGGACGGGGCGGGCCAGGCCAATGGCGCGCTCGGTGGCCTGGGCGGAACGCTGGCCGGGTTCATCGACAGCGTCAGCGTGAACATCGCCTCGCTCGTGGTGTCGCTGACGGCCGGCCTGGCCGCCCTGACGATCATGATGGGGGTCGGGATCATCCTGACCTTCGTTGCCCTGCGGGATGGGCGCGCAGGCTGGGCGGCCGTGACCTCGACCCTGGCGCCGTGGCGTCGGGAGGTCGCCGACGAGGCGGCCGGCAAGGCCGTGAGCGTCCTGGGCGGCTACGTGATCGCGACCGGCGTCGTGTCGGTCTTCGGCGCGTTCACCCAGTTCGTCCTGATGGTGATCCTGGGCGTGCCCCTGGCCCTGCCGGTGTTCGTCCTGTCGGTCTTCTCGGGCTACATCCCGTACATCGGGTCAATGCTCACGACCCTGCTGGCCCTCGTCCTGACGATCACGACCGGCAATCCCGTGGCGATCGGGGTCATGCTGATTTTCACGATCGTGTTCAACATCGTCCAGGGCAACGTCGTCCAGCCCCTGGTCTTCAGCAAGGCCGTCAACATCCACCCGGCGATCATCCTCCTGGCGATCCCGGCCGGGAACGCGCTCGGCGGAATCCTGGGGATGTTCCTGGTCGTCCCGATCATGGGGGTGGTCGCGGCGACCTGGCAGGCCGCGCTCGAGTTCATGGGCCCGCCGCCCGACCTGCGATCGCCGGAAGCGACCGCAGGGGGCGAGCCGGAATCGGGCTGAGCCGGGGGCGAACCCGGCTCAGGAACCCTCAGAGGCCGAGAAGCTGGCGCTTCTTGGCTTCGAACTCTTCCTCGGTGATCAGCCCGGCAGCCTTGAGCTGGGCGAACTGCTGGAGCTGGGCGGCCATGTCCGGGGCCGCGGGGGCGGCCGGCGCAGCCGGGGCGGTCTGGGCGGCCTGCATCGCGGCCATCTGGGCCTGCATCTGGGCCATCTGCTGCTGCTGGGCCTGCGCCGCGGCCTGGGCCGCCGCCTGATCCTGGGCCGCCGCCGCACCTTGCGCGTACGCCTGCTGCTGGGCTGCATCCGCTGAGGCGGCCTGCTCGGCCGCGGCCTTCTGCTGATGGCCGCCAACCACGGATGAGGTCACGGCGCTGACCGCGACCACCCCAAGCAGACCGGGACCTCGTCGTCGTCGCATCATCGTGAACGCTCCTTAGCTGTTGGACTCGGCCAGGGCGTCGGCGCCGGCTGAGACCGCGTAGTCGTGGGCTGCCTGGGCAAGCTCGTGGGGGATCGTCCGCCGCTCGATCAGGACGCCGCCCGAGTCGCGGCAGGCCGCCGCAAAGCGGGCCGCCCAGAGGTCCTCCCAGACGAGCAGGGCGGCCGATGTATTCGGCTCGAGGCCGTCGGCGGCCGCCTGGAGCTCGTCATCGTTCAGGAGGCCGCCGCTCGGCTCGATCCCGGCCGCCTGCCACACGGCCTGGACGTCCGGGGCGAGCTCGGACGACTCCAGGGCGAAGGTCTCGCCATCGGCGTCCTTGCTGACGAAGGCAAGGTCGATCACCCGGATCGTCCCGTTGTCGGTCAGCTCCTGGAGGGCCGGCGCAACGTCGCCGTTGAACTGGTTGCCCGGAAACACGATCATCGCGTACTCGACTGGACCAAGTTCCACGTGAGGTTCCTCATTAGCGGGTCGACAGCGTCGCCGTCCGGATCATCTGCTGGGCCGGCGTCCGGCCATCGGCCAACGGCACCCGAGGGCCTCCGCCGTGCGTTCCGATGGGACGTAGAATGGTAACGCAACAGAAGCACTGGGTCCACGATCTGGCGCCAGTCTGGCGTTCACGGTCAACGCGAATTTCGTCGCGACAGCCCGGTCTTCCCAACCCCCGGACAGCCCAGGAGACCAGTCATGACCGACGACAAGAATCCGGCCGGCGCGACCGACCAGGCGTCCGCTTCCGGCGAGCCCGAGACGATCGTCGCGGCGGCCCAGCTGTCCGACGAGCGGGGCGTCCTGGCCGAGGCAGGAGTCGCCGTCCAGGGCGATCATGCCCTGGTCGTGGCCCGCTTCGCCAGCGAGCAGGCGGCGACCCTCGTCTACCAGGACCTGGTCGAGACCGAGCTGGCCGGGTCGATCCACATCGACGGCGTGCTGGTGGTCAAGGCCGATCCCGACGGCCGGCTGCGGATCGTCAAGATGACCGACCACAGCACCCGGACCGGCCTGAAGTGGGGGATCGTCGGCGGGATCGTCGCCGGGATCTTCCTGCCCGCCACGATCATCGCCGGCGCCGCCACCCTGGGCGTCGCCGGGATGGCCGCCGGCAAGGCTCGCAACCTGGCTCGCCGCCTCGACGTCGAGCACGCCCTGTCGGGCACGATCACCCCGGGCACCTCCGGGATCCTGGCCCTGGTGACCGCGCTCGAGGCCCCCGAGGTCGAGGCGAAGATGAAGTCGGCCGAGAAGGTCGACACCGTACCGGTCGACGAGGCCACGGCCAAGGCGATCGAGGAGGCGGCCGCGGCGGCCGACTCGGGAGCCGGGACCGCCGACGCGGACAAGCCCACTGCGGGCTGACCGCTGGTCGCGATCCGGGTCCTAGTCCCGGCCTCCCCGGACGAGGACCCGGATCGGCTCAAGCAGGCGCGGGTGGGCGAACGTCGAGCGCCAGTAGACGAAGGCCACCAGGACGAAGCCCACGGCCAGGCCGGCCAGGACCTCGGGCGGCATGGGCTCGAGCCGGAAGAAGTCGGGCGCGGCCAGCGGCACCGCCACCCCGATGCCCGCGATCGTCAGGCCGACGAGCGAGGCGAACGGGTGCCGGGCGAACGAGCGTGGCTCGAACGGCTGAACGCCCATCACGTCCCACATCACGAGCGTCCCGTAGCCCAGGACCATCAGGGACAGGGCTGTCCGGGCCACGCCCTCGTTGTTGCCCGAACCGAAATATGCCCCGGCGTAGGCCACGCTCAGGGCCAGCGAGCCGATCAGGCCGGAGATGATCACCGGTCCGATGACCTGGCGTCGGAAGTCGGCCATCGGCTCGGGCCGGAGATAGCCCAGGGCGAGCAGGAACGTGGGCACCGCGGTCGTGACCGTGGTGACCCAGGAGAGCTGGCGGACCTGGCCCGGGAAGGGCAGGGCCATGAACCCGATGAAGATGACGGCCAGGATCAGGTAGACGTTCTTGGCCAGCAGGATCCGGGTGGACCCGTAGACCTTCTGGGTCGTCGTGGCGCCTTCGTCGAGGGCCCCGGCCAGGGTCCCCAAGTTGTTGTCGAGCAGGACGATGTCCGACACGTCCCGGGCCATCTGGGCCCCGTTGCCCATGGCGATGCCCAGCCGCGCTTCCTTGAGGGCCGGCACGTCGTTCACCCCGTCGCCGACCATCGCCACGTAGTTGCCCTGGTCCGAGAGGGTCCGGGCGATCCGGCGTTTCGTCTCGGGCGAGATCCGGGCGAACACGTTCGTCCGGGCGACCGCCGCGGCGAAGTCGGGATCGGCCAGCGCCTCAAGCTCAGGCCCCGTCAGCTGGCCGGTCACGGGCAGGCCGGCCTCCCGGCAGACGGCCAGGACCGTCTCGAGGCTGTCGCCCGAGATCACGCACAGGCGCAGGCCGCGGGCCGCCAGCCCGGCCAGGGTCGGACCGGCATCGGACCGGACCGCGTCGCCCAGCACGATCAGGGCGACCGTGCCCAGGCCACCGGGCAGGACCCCGGACGGCTGCCCGGCGGTTCCTTCCGCCCCGGTGGCCTCCGTGGACGGGCGGGTCGAGGCGAAGGCGATCACCCGCGAGCCGCCCGACGCGAGCCGCGCCGCCTGGTCCCGGATGGGCGGCTCGGAAACGATCGTCTCGGGCGCGCCGAGCGCGAGTGACTGGCCGTCGGCGAAGGTCATCGCGCCCCATTTGCGAGCCGAGCTGAAGGATGTCTCGGTCGCCTTGACCGGGCCGAGCGTGGAGCGTCCGACGGCGTTGCCGATCGCCCCCGCGGTCGGATTCTCGACGGCAAGGTGGCCGATGTAGCGGGCCAGGCTGGCTCGCGCGTCGGCCTCGAGACTGCCGTCGACGACGACGATGTCGTCGACCGACAGCTCGTTCCGGGTGAGCGTGCCGGTCTTGTCGAAGCACAGGACGGTCACGTTGCCCATCGATTCGACGGCGTTGATCCGCTGGATCAGGGCGTGCCGGAGGCCGATCCGGATCGCGCCGTAGCTGAGGGCCAGGGTTGTCGCCAGGACGAGGCCCTGGGGGACAAAGGTGGTCACGATCACGACCGCGTTCCGGAGCTGGTCGGGCAGGCCGACGCCTCCAACGTAGCCCTGGACGAAGACGAGCGGCCCGAAGATCGCCATGAGCAGGACCGAGATCTCGATGATCGCGTTGAGCGAGCGCTGGACCGGCGTGAGCGAGGCCCGATAGCCCGAGGCCGTGGCGCCCAGCCGGTTGACGAAGGAGTCGGCCCCGATCTGCTCGGCCCGCAGCAAGCCCCGGCCGGCCACCACGAACGAGCCCGAGGTGAGCCGGTCGCCGGCATGCTTCGGGATGAGGTCCGATTCGCCCGTGATCAGGCTCTCATCGACCTCGAGCGCATCGGCGGACTCGAGCGGGCCGTCGACCGGGACCCGGTCGCCCGGGCGGGCGTCGATCAGGTCGTCGAGGACGACTGCCTCGGGTGGGATCTCGATCGTCGCGCCGGCCCGCCGGACCCGGACCGTGCCGACCGATTGCCGGGCGAGTCGGTCCATCGTCCGCTTTGCCCGGAACTCCTGGACGAGCGAGACGATCAGGTTCAGCGCGACGGCACCGCCCGACAGGAACGAGTCGCCGACCTGGCCCAGGACGAGCAAGGCCCCGAGGAGCGAGACGAGGGTGATATTGAACGGGGTAAGGAAATTCTCGCGAAGGATGTCCGCCGTCGAGCGCCCGGTCGACGGGCGGAACGCGTTCGTCGCACCGCGGGCGCTGCGCTCCGCGACCTCCGCCGCGGTCAGGCCCGGCAGATCGTCCAGGGCAGGGCCTACAGGAGACGCGCGATTGCGTCCATCGCGGCGTTCCAGGCGCGCTCCTTCGGATCGGTCGGGACCACGGCCGGGGTCGAGACCGCGGCGAGCGGTTCGAAGATCTCGCGTTCGAACGCCTCGACCGTGGCCGCGTCGTCGAAGACGACGTTCAACTCCATATTCCGGTAGAGGCTTAACCCGTCGAGGTTGCAGCCGCCGACGAGGATCCGATCGTCGACTCGGACGACCTTGGCGTGGGCCATCGCCGGGTGGAGCAGGATCGTCGCACCCGCCGACAGGAGGCGCTCGTAGTGGTTGCGGAAGGCCGCCGCCGGGTAGGGCGGGGTGGGCTTGCCCGGGGCGACGATCCGGATCCGGACCCCGCGGTCGGCGGCTGCCTCGAGCCGGCTCAGGATCGCGTGATCGGCGATGTACGGATTGACGATGTCGATCGTCTCGCGGGCGTCGTCGAGCGACGCCTCGATCGCGTCGCTGATCGGGTGGTGGCCCTCGCCCGGGACATTGGCCAAGACCGTCGCAGGCACACCTGCCGTGGAATCATCGACCGGAGGAAACAGGTGGGCCAGCGCACCCCGGCCTTTCGGAAGCGGTCCGTCATGGAGCCGGAAGCTGGCCAGGAACAGGGCCTGGAGCTGGCCGACGACCGGCCCCTCCATCCGGACCATGACGTCGTAGAAGCGCTCGTCGTTGTAGTGGTCCTCGATCCCGGTCCCCCCGACGTAGGCCACGCGCCCGTCCACGATCAGCATCTTGCGATGGTCGAAGTGCATGAAGTCGTCCAGCCGCCAGTCGATCGAATGGGCTCCCCCGAGCTCGCCCTCGACGTCCAGGAAGAGGCCCTGGTTGACCACGATCTGGATCCCGGCTGCAGCCAGGTCCCGGTAGAGCTCCTTCGAGCCGAGGTGGACCGCGCTGCCGATCTCATCGACGCACAGGCGGACCTCGACCCCCGCCTCAGCCTTGGCCACGAGGGCGTCCCGGAATTCGGTTCCCACCTCGCCCGGCTGGAAGCCGTACATCAGGAGGTGGATCGAGGAATCGGCGGCGGCGATATCCGCGAGCATCCGGGGGAAGTAGGCCGTGCCGTGGAGGAGCGGCTCGACGTGGGTCGCCCTGGACGGCGCGAACTCGATCGCCAGGTCGCGCTTCTCCGGCCGGCTCCGGCCGGCCACGGTCTCGGCGTAGGCCTGGGCGTCCTCGGCCTTGAGCGCGAGCGGCCCGGACGGGTAGGCCACCCGGCGTCCGGCGTACGTCCGCTTGAAGACGATGAAGGCGCCCCCGAGGGCCGCCAGGCCGAGCAGTCTGAATCTCATGCATCCCCTTTGGCGTAATCGCGCAGCTCGTTGGTCGTGGGCAGGGTGGACTTGCCGCGGCGGGCAACCTTGAGCAGGATCCAGGCCAGCGGAATCGGCACGAACCAGAAGTACAGTCGGTACAGGAAGACCCCGGCCGTGATCGCCGCCTCGTTGCTCGAGCCGGCCAGGGCCGAGAAGGCCGAGATGAACAGCAGCTCCGGGACCCCCGCGCCGCCCGGCGACAGGGGCAGGATCGTGATCACCATGACCAGCCCATAGACCGCGAAGATCTCGGCCGCCGGGAGCTCGCTGTCCGTGATTCCGCACATCCGCATGGCCACGATCAGGACGAGGATCCAGGCGAACTGCGAGGCGATTGCCGCGATCAGGGCGGCCAGGCCGCGCCGCTGGATCACGACCCCGAGCTGGTCTCGGAAGCGATGGATCGCGCCGTCGATGTTCGGGCTTCCGGTCCGGCCGAGGCGGTCGAGGACCCCTTCCGCGAGACGCTGGCCCCAGTGGCCCAGGCCGTCGGCGATCCGATCCGACCGGATGATCCCGATGATCAGGCCGGTGACCACCACGAAGGCGATCGCGCTGAGGATCGCGATGGCCCAGACCGCGCCCGAGTTGGTCGTCCCGGCCAGGTCGCCCGACAGGACAAGGACGATGATCCCCAGGAAGGGCAGGAACAGCCGGCTCAGCTCGTTGACCACCCCGTACAGGGCGATCCCCGAGGTCGCCGCGGTATTGCTCTCACCCCAGCCCCGAACGACGACCCACAGGACGCCCATGTTCCACGGTCCGAATGGGACGCTGGCCCCAATGCCCGAGAGGATCAGCCAGGACATCGTCCCGCGCACGATCGACAGGCCCTCGATCAGCGCGCTGAACACGAGCCCGCTCACGACCCAGGCCACGATGCCAAGCACGGTGATCTCCAGGATCTGCTGGAGGCTGAGGCCCTGGAATGCCTCGAGGACGTCGCTGTAGTTGATGTAGCGGGGCAGGATGATCACGAAGACGACGAACAGGACGGCCAGGATCAGGCCCGACCGGATCAGGGCCGACCGGCGGTTCGGAGGCGCCGCCGCGGAGGCCGGGTCGCTGCCCGGGGCCATGTCCTGGACCGCGGGTTCGAGAGGATCTGGCGAAGTCATTGGATGGGGCAATCCCGGCTCAGGTGGCCACGTTCGGCTGGATCGTCGAATCGTACCCGGTTGATTCCGGCTCGGTGGTGTCGGACGTCGCTCGTCCGGACGGCTGGCTGGCGAACACGCCGAGGACCGTCCGCCAGGTCGTGGCGAGCACGCCGAGCAGCGGCACGGCCAGGAACATCCCGGCGACCCCCGCGATCGCCCCTCCGGCCGGGATGGCCAGCAGGACGAGCGCGGGATGGATGCTGACCGCCCGGGAGTAGACGAGCGGGGCGACGATGTTGCCCTGGACGATGTTGAACACGATCGTGAAGATGAACATGATCAGGACGTCCTGGGGTGTGCCGACGGCCACGGCCACCAGGAACCCGAGCATCGTCGCGACGAACGGCCCGAAGTACGGGATGAATCCGCCGAAGAAGGCCAGGACACCCAGCGGCCCGGCGAGCGGCAGGCCGAGGATGACCATGATCAGGGCCTGGGTCAGTCCGCCGAAGGCCGAGATGACGCCCGTCCCAAGCATGTAGGCGCCCAGCACCCCGGTCGCCCGACCGGCCGCCCCTTCGACCTCGTCGCGGCGCCACTTCACCAGCGGACTGGTGGCGGCCTCCAGGCCGCGCCGGCCGTCCCGGAGCAGGAAGAAGGTCAGGATCGCTCCAAGGACGATCGCGATCCCCAGCGCGGCCAGGCCCTTGAGGACCGTGGCCGCGGCCTGGGCGATGGTCGGCGCGACCGCGGCCACGATCGAGGCCAGGCTCTCGCCGGAGTTGGCCCAGCCGTCGAGCTTGCCCGCCCCGATCCCGGCATTGGCCACGATCTGGTCGACCGGACCGGCCATCGAGGCCAGGGTCAGTACGAGGATGAGCACGATCGTGCCGAAGCCGCCCACCGTCATGACCAGGGAGGCGGTGGTCGACGACAGCCCCTTCCTGGTCAGGATGGCCACGCCCGGGGCCATCGTGGCGGCCGCCACGGCCGCCAGGATCAGGGGGATCACGATCAGCGGGATCTGCCCGAGGAGGAACAGGCCGACGGCGATCACGGCGAATACGACGAGCAGGCGCCAGCTCCACTGGGCGAGGCGATCGAGCCAGCGGGGCACGATCCCCTGGCCGGGTTCGAGCGCCGGACTGCCGTTCAGGCTGGCCACAACGGCCGGCCCGAGGGCGATCACCACGATCACCACGGGCACCGCCAGGATCAGCCCGAGCATGCCGCCGACCAGGCCGCCCACCGCCAGGGCAACCAGGATCACGGCCGGGTGGAGCCCGTTGCCCGACCAGCGCCTGGGACCGAGGATCCGGGGCAGGAAGACCGCGGTCGCGACGAGCAGGCCGACGGCCACGATTGCGGCCACGCCTCCGGCATTGCCCAGGGCGACCAGGCCCAGGCCGGCAATCGCGGCGACCGGGCCAAGGAGGGGGATGAACCCGCCGGCGAACACGACCACGGCAAGGGCCAGCGGAGCCGGCAGGTTCAGGACGACGGAGATGAGCAGGGCGACGATCCCCAGCACGGTTGCGTTCAGGGCCGTCTGCCGGAGCGACCGGCCCAGTCGGGCTCGCGCGGTCACGACGCCGTCCTTGATCGTCGTCCGCTGCCAGGGCGCCGCGGCCTGGAGCGTCCAGTCGACGGCTCGATCCAGGTCGGTGACGAGGAAGAACACGAGGAAGAAGGCCAGCAGGATCACCGTGAAGACCGTGGCCAGCGAGCCTGCGACGCTCGACGCCGTGGACGACAGCCAGTTCGTGATCGCGGTCGTCATGTCCGTGATCAGGGCCGCCGCAGGGGCCGGAATGTCGCCCGACTCGAGGGCCTTCTCGAGGTCGGTCAGGCCGGCGTTCAGGGCGTGCAGGAGCGACACCGTCGCCGGCACGAAGGCCACGGCGACGAGCGCGATCACGGCCGCCGCGAGGCCGCCCACGGCGAGGGTCACGATCCCGGCCGTCGCGACGGGCGACCGGCCCTGGCCGCGCAGGCGCTCGGCCAATGGGTCGAAGGCGGCCGTGGCCGCGACCCCCAGGATGACCGAGCCGACGACGGTGCTCAGGACGGCCGCCGCGGCCAGCACAACGACGCCGAACGCCACGATGACCAGCAGGCGCCAGCCCAGGCTGGTTGCCTGGGTCAGCCAGTCCGGGACGAGCGCGCCTTGCTCAGGGTCGCCTGTGGTCACGCCTGACTGCCTCCCGCTAGCTCGAACGCTGAGCCAGTCCGAACCCTACCTCGCCGGCGACCGGGATATCTCATCCAATCGCGATTCGGGTCGCTTCGGCCGTGCCCGGGAATCGCTCCGGCGAGCATACTGTTCGCCCCCTCAGTCACGACCGCAATGACAGGAGACGCGAGATGGCGACGAAAGCCGACAGGGTCCGGGCGGACGCCGGCAAGCTGGTGGACGAGGGCCTCGCCGAGGTGGCCGCGGCTGACGCCGATCTCGACGCTGCGGCGATGGAGTCGGACCTCGCCGAAGAGGCCGCAATGGCCGGGGCGGCGGACCTGACCAGTGGCCGGGACGAGCTTGCCGACGCGGCCTCCCTGGCCGATCTGAGCGACCTGGCGGGACTCAAGGGGATCACCGACCTGTCGACCGGGATGGACACGCTCGAGGCGGCCGACGAGGTCAATGAGGTCGCCCGGCTGGCGGGAGCGGTGAGCGTGGACGACCTTGAGCGGGGCATGGTCCTCGCCTCGATGTCCGGCCAGATCCTGGTAGCCGCCGACGTGATCAGCCTGATCGGGATGCCGGTATTGAGCGAGTTCCTGCGCCAGAAGAGTCGCCAGGCCCGGGGGCTGGCCGTGAATGAGATCGGCCGGGCGATGGCCGCGGCCGCCCTGAGCGACGGCCTGGACGACCTGCGCGACCGGCTGGCCAGCGTCGGCCTGGCCGAGGTCGCCGAGGGTGCCAGCGAGGTTGCCGCCTCGGAAGACCTGGCCGAGGCCGCCGATGCGGTGGCCGAAGCCGGCGCCGCTCGGGCCGCCACTGGCGCGGCCGAGCTCGCCTTCGCCGACCAGGCCAGGTCCGAGGCACGATCACTCGCAGCGGCCGGCGTCGCCGAGGTCGCCGACGGGTCGTCCGCCCTCGGGACCGGCCTCGGTGCTCAGGCGGCCGTCCGCGGGCCGAAGCGGAAGGCACCGAAGGCCGCCAAGAAGAAGTAGCCGCGGGCCGGCCCCGCCGTTCGAGCGGCCGCTTCATCCGCCCGCCGGGCAATGTGGGCCGGTTTCGTCAATCGAGCCGGCCTTTAGCCGGGTTTTAACCATCGCTCGGTTAGGCTCGGGACATCGACCAAACGATGTCCGGAGTTTGCCGCGTGCGCCTGCTGATCGTCGAAGATGAACCCGACCTGGCTGCCGCGCTGCGGGTCGGGCTCCGGCGCGAGGGCTACGCCGTCGACCTGGCGTCCGACGGGGCGGTCGCCATGGAGCATCTGACGACGACCGCGTACGACCTGGTCTGCCTTGACCTCGGTCTGCCCGACATCGACGGCCGCGATCTGTGCCGGGCGATCCGGGCCGGGACGGCGGCGGTGCCCGGCGAGCCGCCGCCACGGGTCCTGATGCTGACCGCCCGGAACGGGCTGGACGACCGGATCGGCGGCCTGGACGATGGGGCCGACGACTACCTGGCCAAGCCGTACAGCTTCTCCGAGCTGAGCGCCCGAATCCGGGCCCTCGTCCGGCGCGACTCGATCAATCCCGGGGCCCTGATCCGGCTCGGCTCGCTCGAGCTGGACGCCGCCCGTTATGAGGCCCGGCGCGACGGCCGGATGGTCGACCTGACTCCCAAGGAATTCGCCCTGCTGCGCTACCTGATGCTTCATCCGGGCCAGGTCCTGACCCCCGAGCGGCTGCTCGAGCACGTCTGGGACGAGCAGGCCGACCCGTTCTCGAACACCGTCCGGGTCACGGTCAGCAACCTCCGCCGGAAGCTCGAGCGGCCCGGCGCACCGCAGCCGATCGCGACCGTGACCGGGGTCGGCTATCGCCTGCTCGAGGCCTGCTGAGATGGCCACCGCAGTCGCCTGGCCGGCCAGGCTCCGCTCGGTCCGGTTCCGGATCGCCGGCCAGTACTCGCTGGCCCTGTTCGCCGTGGCGGCCATCCTGATCGGCGGGGTCAACCTGGCCCTCGGCCAGATGCTGGCCAGCCCCCAGGTCGTCTCGACCATGATCATCACCGACCCCGCCCTGATCGCCCTCGGCATGTCGCCGGTCATCGAGATCGACCGGGCGGTCACCGACGCGACCGCCCTGATCAACAACGCCACGCTGGACAACCTGCACCTGATCTCGGTGATCGGGATCGTGGCTCTCGTGCCGATCAGCTTCGTGATCGGCTGGGCGATCGCCGGCCGGGTGCTCCGCCCGATCGACCGGATGACCAGCGTGGTTCGCCAGATCAACGCGGCCGACCTGTCCCGCCGGATCGCCCTCGAGGGACCCGACGACGAGCTCCACCGCCTGGCCGACACGTTCGACGAGATGCTCGAACGACTCGAGCGCGGCGCGATCTCCCAGCGCCGGTTCGTCGAGGACGCCTCGCACGAGCTGCGCAACCCACTGGCCACGACCCGGACGAGCCTCGACGTGGCCCTCGCGGATCCGGCCGACATGGCCGGCCTGCGGGCCGCGGCCGAGGTCAGCCGGCGGGCAACCGAGCGGATGGCCCGGACGGTCGACGAGCTGCTCGCCTCGATCCGCCACGAGACGCTCCACTACGACGAAGACCCGGTTGACCTGGCCATGCTCGTCGACGAGGCGGCCCAGGAATACCGCGCCCTGGCCGCCGGGAAGGGGATCGCCATCGAGGCCTCGGCCCGGCCCGGGCTTGTCGTGCGGGCGGACCGGGAGGCCCTCCGGCGCGGTCTCGCCAACCTCGTTGCCAACGCGGTCCGGCTGTCGCCGGCCGGCACCCCGATCCTGGTCGCCGCCGGGCGGACGGACGGCTGGGTCTGGTTCGGAGTGCGCGACTTCGGCCCGGGCATTGCACCCGAGGATCAGCCCCTCGTCTTCCGCCGTGCCTGGCGCGATGGTGGGCCGGTCGCCCAGGGCACCGGGCAGGGTCTCGGGCTCGCCCTCGTCCGCCAACTGGCCGAGGCTCACGGCGGCCGGGTTGCCCTGTCGTCAGCACCAGGCGCCGGGGCCAGCTTCATCGTCTGGCTGCCGACCTGGGATCGGGCCGCCGGCGAGCCGGCCGAGATCGCCGACACGCCCGACCCCTTGTGGGCCGTCTCGCTCGGCCGGCCGCGCCGCTCGCTGGCGAGCCCGGCCGGCGCCTGAGCCGCCTGGCCCGGATCCAGTCCGGGGAGGCCGCCGTCCCGCCCGGAATCGTCCTTTACCTCGCCCTTATCCGGCCCGAACGCTGGCCTTAGCAGCCGCTCGCTACGGTCGCTCCAGGACTCACCTGATGCCCTGGAGGCGAAGCACATGGACGACTCGATGCTCGGCGGCGACCGGACCCACCTGACCTGGCGGGACCTGCCGGCAGCCCCACCCCTGGGACCCGTTCCGGGTCTCGCTCCCGCGCCGGTCCTGCCCGACAACAGCTGGCCGGCGGGCGCGTTCGCGGGTACGGCCGCTGCTCCGCGGCGCTCCAGCCTGCGCCGGCGTGGCGTGGCAGTCTTTGCCGTCGGCGCACTCATCGGAGCGCTGCTTGTCGGTGGGGCAAGCATGGTCCTCGGCGGAACCAAGGCGTCGGTCCAGCCAAGTGGCTTCGGCCGGACTCCGCGAACGTCGCCGCCGGCCGCCCTGAACGGTGGCGGCGCTGCTCCGACAGCGCCGGCCGGCAACGGCCAGGGCGCCGCACCGGCTCCGACCGCCGCGCCGCAGCAGGACAACTCGGGCTCGTCGGGTTCCGAGCCGATCGCCGATACGGCAGCCAAGCTGCTGCCCGGAGTCGTCCAGATCTCGACGAGCGAGGGCCTCGGCTCAGGCTTCGTGGTCGACACCTCCGGCCTGATCCTGACCGCCGGACACGTTGTCGGGTCGGCCAGCCAGGTCACCGTCACGCTGCCCGACGGCTCGACGACCCCGGGTACCGTCGTCGGGGTCGACACCTCGATTGACACCGCCGTCGTCAGCATCCACGGCAGCAACCTGACGGCCCTGCCCCTCGGCGACAGCGACAAGCTGCGCGTCGGCCAGGTCGTGGTTGCCGTCGGCAGCCCGTTCGGCCTCGACTCGACGGTCACCAGCGGGATCGTCAGTGCTCTTGGGCGGTCGATCACGGACGAAGCCGGCCAGCTGAGCAACCTGATCCAGACCGATGCCCCGATCAACCCCGGCAACAGCGGGGGACCCCTGGCTGACCAGAGCGGCGCGGTCATCGGGATCGACACGGCCATTGCCAGCCAGGACGGCGGCAGCAACGGCGTCGGCTTCGCCGTACCGATCAACGAGGCAGCCAAGCTCGTGGCGTCGGTCAAGGCCGGCACCGCGGTCACCCCGCAGCAGAACGGCAGCCAGACCGATCCGAACGGGGCCGGCTCGAATGGCCTGGGCAATGGCAACGGGCTCGGCAACGGGAATGGCCAGGGCAACGGCAATGGCCTGGGCAATGGGCTCGGCAATAACGACCTGAATAACCTTCTCGGCCAGCTCTTCGGCAACGGGCAGACGGCCCCGAATGGCCAGGGCAGCCCGACCGATCCGAACGGCCAGGGCGGCCAGATCGATCCATTTGGCCTCGGTGGCGGTTCCACCGATCCGAATCTCGACCAGCTCTTTCAGCTCTTCAACCAGTACTTCGGCGGCCAGACCCAGCCGAACGGCACCTCCGGGAGCGGACAGTGAACGAGCGTGACCTTCCCCACATCCGGCTCCAGCAGGTCCGGGTCGAGCTGCAGCGAACGGTCGTCGGCCAGGAGCGGATGATCGATCGGCTCCTGACCTCGGTCCTGGCCGAGGGCCACTGCCTGCTCGAGGGCGTGCCGGGCCTGGGCAAGACCCTGGCCCTGGCCACCCTCGCCCGGGTCCTGGGCGGGACCTTCTCCCGGATCCAGTTCACGGCCGACCTAATCCCCGCAGACATCGTGGGAACCCGGATCTACCGGCCGACCCGCGAATCGTTCGACGTCGAGCCAGGCCCGATCCTGGCCAATATCGTCCTGGCCGACGAGATCAACCGGGCTCCGGCCAAGGTCCAGTCGGCCCTCCTCGAGGTGATGCAGGAGCGCCAGGTCACGGTCGGCGGCAAGACCATGCCGGCCCCCCGGCCGTTCCTCGTCGTGGCCACTCAGAACCCGATCGAATCCGAGGGCGTCTACCCGCTGCCCGAAGCGCAGCGTGACCGGTTCCTCATGCGGATTCCCGTGGACTACCCAACACCGGCCGAGGAGCGCGAGATCGTCAACCGCTTCGAAGACCAGGCACCGATCGTCAGCCGCTTGCTCGATCCCGAAGAGGTCGTGAGCCTTCAGGCCGCGGCCCGCAGGGTCGAGATGGACGAGGCCACGGTGCACTACGCCCTGCGCCTCGTCCTGGCGACGCGCGAGCCCCGGGCCCACGGCCTGCCGGAGCTGGCCGGACTGCTCGAATACGGCGCGAGCCCGCGAGCCAGCCTCGGCATCGTTCGGGCGGCCAAGGCGCTGGCCCTCCTGCGCGGTCGCGATCGGGCGGTTCCCCAGGATGTCTATGACGTCGCCTACGACGTGCTGAACCTTCGGCTTGTCCTGTCGTACCGCGCCCTGGCCGACGGCCTGACCGTGGACGACGTGCTCGTTGCCTTGCTCAAGAAGGTCTGGGCCCCGGTCGTGCCAGTCGATTGGCCGGCGACCCAGCCCGCGGTCCAGCCGGCACCGGCCCCCGTGGCCCCAGTTCCCGTGGCCCCGGCACCGAGCCCTGTGCCCCAGCTTGTCGCGGCCCAGCCGGTCGCGGCCCCCGTCCCGGTGGCCCCGCCCGTGGCCGCTGCGGCTCTCGCACCGGAGCCTCCGGTGTGGGTCCCGTCCCCGCAGGCGTGAGCTCGGGCGTGAGGGACGTGACCTCGCCGGCCGCCGCCGGCATGCTCCGTCGAGTCGAGCTGGCGGTCAGCCGGCGGGTCAACGGCCTCCGGGAGGGCGACCACCTGGCCCTGCTCGCAGGGCACGGGGTCGAAGCCGGCGAGGCTCGCCCGTACAGCCCGGGCGACGACGTCCGTCGGATCGACTGGACGGTCACCGCCAGGACGGAGGTGGCCCATGTCCGTGACGCGATCGCCGAGCGGGAGCTCGACGTGCTCGCCCTCGTCGACCTGTCGGGCAGCCAGGACTTCGGGACCGGGAGCTGGCGCAAGGTGGACCTTGCCCAGGCCCTCCTGGCGGCCGTCGGCACGCTGGCCACTCGCGGCCACGACCGGCTCGGCTCGGTCTTCCTGACCGGCAGCGGCCCGGTCTCAACCCCGGTCCGGGCCGGCCGAGCCCATCTCGCCGCGATGCTCATGGGTGCCGATCGGCTCTCGCGCGTCGGCGGCACGACCGACCTGGCCGAGGGGATCGACCGTCTCGGTGCGCTCGGACGGCGGCGCGGCCTGGCCGTGATCATCACCGACTTCATCGGCCCGATGACCTGGGAGCGGCCCCTGGCCCGCCTGGCCCAACGCCACGACACGATCGCGATCGAGCTCGTCGACCGGCGTGAGATGCGCCTGCCCGACACGGGCTTCCTGACGATCGTCGACCCCGAGACCGGCCGGCGGCGGACGGTGGACACCGGCCGCTACGAGCTCCGGCTGGCCTTCGCCGCTGCGGCCGACCAGAACCGGCGAGACATCGCCGCCGCCATCAGCCGGACCGGAGCCGACCAGCTTCGGCTGTGGACCGACCAGCCCTGGGTTGATCCCCTGATTCGGTTCCTGCAACAGCGTCGCCGGGCGCGTGTCGCCGGACGATCGAGCCTGTCACTCCCTGGAGATCCGTCGTGACCCTGTTGGCCCCCGAGCGCCTCGCGCTCATCCTCGTTCCGATCCTGCTCGCTGCCGGATACCTCCTGATCCAGCGTCGCCGGAGCCGCTATGCCCTGCGCTTCACCGCAACGGCCCTGCTCGACTCGGTCGCCCCGGACCGTCCGGGCTGGCGCCGGCACCTGCCCGCCGCGGCTTACCTTGCGGCCGTCTGCCTGCTGGTCCTGGGCGCTGCCCGGCCCGCCCTGGCGATGAACGTTTCGGCCAGTCCGACGATCATGCTCGCCCTCGACGTGTCGTACTCGATGAACGCGACCGACGTCTCGCCCAGCCGGATTCAGGCGGCCGAGACGGCGGCCAGCCAGTTCGTCGACATCGTGCCCACGGGTACGAAGATCGGCCTGGTGGCCTTCTCGGGGACCGCCTCGGTCGAGGTCGAGCCAACCACCGACCACGACCAGGTCAAGCAGGCGATTGCGTCGCTTCAGCTCGGCCCGGGCACGGCGATCGGGGAGGCGATCTACACCAGCCTCGCCCAGCTGCCGCGGGTCGCGGCTCCGAACGCCCCGGCCGCTTCGACCGCACCGGCCGATGGGACCGACGCGACGACGCCCCAGGTCGCCGGCAGCATCGTCCTCCTGTCCGATGGCAAGACCACCGAGGGCCGCCCGGACGCCGGCGCGGCGGCAGCCGCCAAGGCTGCCGGGGTCAAGGTCTCGACGATCGCCTTCGGCACGGCCAGCGGGACGGTCGTCGTCCAGGGCGAGACGATCCCGGTGCCGGTCGACAGTGCCGCCCTGCAGGCCGTGGCGAACACGACCGGCGGGCAGTACTTCGCCGCAGCCTCGGCGGATCAGGTCCAGGCGGCCTATGCCGACATCGGTTCGTCCGTCGGGACCGTTCACGAGAATCGCGAGATCACCGACTGGCTCGTCGGCGCCGCCCTGGTCGCCGCCGTCGTCGCCGGAGCCGGCTCGCTGGCCTGGTTCTCGCGCCTGCCCTGATCTGGATCTGAGTCGCCCGAGGCCTGTCACATGGCCTGGCCGGGCCCGGTCGAGTGCGCCCTCGGCCGGGCCCGGCCAGCCCATGGGCGGGATCCCTGGCGCGCATTGAATGCGCCCGGGCCGGCTGGAGCCTCCCCGGCCGGGGCGCCCACGCGTCTCCGCCCGGCCGGGATCCCTTCGGACCCCGTGCCGGTCAGGCCTGGCCGGCACGGCTTCGGCCGGCGAGGGGCTTGACAGGTGAATGATCGCGATATATCGTGAGCGTCGCGGATTGAACGCGACCAGGAAGGGCGCGAGCCGCACCAAGGAGACGATCGATGTTCGATCAACACATCAGCCATGAGCCACGGGGCGGTCGGCCACGGCGGCACCGGCCCGATCCCGAAGCGGACGGCCGCGCGCGTCGCGGCGGCCGGCGCGACCCGGCCTTGTGCGGCCGCGACATGCGCGCCCTGGGGCGGGGCTTCGGTGGTGGGTTCGGCCGGTTCGGCCACGGCCCTGCCGTGCGTCGGGGCGAGGTTCGACCGGCGATCCTGGCCGTCCTCGCCGAGAAGCCGATGCACGGATACCAGGTGATGCAGGAGCTCCGCGAGCGGAGCGGGGGAGCCTGGGCACCGAGCGCTGGCTCGATCTATCCCACGCTCCAGCAGCTCGAGGACGAAGGCCTCGTCCAGGCAGAGGAGCGCGACGGCCGGCGGGTCTTCACCCTGACCGAGTCGGGTCGCTCGGAGGCCGCCCGGGTCACCCGGGGAGGGGCTCCCTGGGACACCGAGCGCGGGCGTGAAGCGATGGACTACCGGGCAGTCGCCGGACAGGTCATGCAGGCGGCGATGCAGGTCGCCCAGGTCGGCAGCCCGGCCGCCGTCGAACGGGCCCGCCAGTTGCTCATCGCGACGCGGCGCGACCTTTATGGGCTGCTGGCCACCGACGAACGCGTGGCCATTGAGCCGGCCCCGGGCGAGCCGGCTCCGAGCGAGCCGACCGAAGCGGACTAAGGCCGGTGACGAACCGGCCAGGGTGGATCAGCTCGAGGGAGTCGCCGCCGCGACCTCCGGCTCCGGAGCGACAGGCGCCTGCGACGGCGCCTTGCCGAGCTGGATCCCGATCGAGCCGAGCCAGCGCCGGACGTTCCGGTAGATGGCCGGCGCCCCGAGCGGGACGTCCTCGTCCAGCTCCCAGTCGATGGGATGGAGGATGAACGGTTCATTCTGGGGACCGCCCAGGCCGCCGTGCGACCCGATCAGCTCCTCGAACGCGGCAACCTCGCCCATCTCCGGGTCGTACTGGCTGATCAGGAGCAGGTCTGGCGCGTGCGCCATGGCATCCTCGCGCTTGAGGCTCATGACCGTGTGCGGCCCGAACAGCGTCGTCGGATCCTCGCCTTCGACCCGGTCCTGGTCGAGGTAGCGGACCCCGTTCGGTCCGAGCACGACCGCGCCTTCTTCGGCCGAACGGACCATCAGCATCGCCACCCCGGGATGGGCGGCCAGCGTGGCAACCAGCTTCGGATGGAGCTTCTCGAGCTCTTCCGCCGTCAGCCGGTGATCAAAGCCGGTGAAGTAGACCAGCCCCAGGTTGCCCGATCCGACCACCTGGATCGTCGATTCGTCGGCGACCGGCGGAATCTCGTCTTCCTTGTCGAGGTCCACGACGCCGTCGGTCGTCCGGCTGGCCAGGGCCGCCCGGGCCACCGTCGGCCCCACCCCGGTCGACCGGGTGATCTCGGACAGGAACGAGTTGACGAAGGTCGAGCCCTCGGCCTTCGTCTCCGACTGGATGACCGTCGCCCGGCCGCCCATCAGGTCCCGGACGACCTCGCCCAGGCTCTTCCCGTAGCGCTGCTTGAAGGTCGCGCCCAGGCTTTGGCCGTGGTCGGACAGGACCATGAAGCGGTACGGCCGAGGCGCGTCCGCGGCGGCCTTGACCAGGACCGCGATCGCCTTGTCGATCCCGTCCAGGGCCTCGAACGACTCGACTCGTTCGGGACCGCAGTGGTGGGCCAGCTCGTCGTAGTCGGTGAAGTCGGCGTAGATCACGTTCGCCCCGCGGTACATCTCGTCGATGATCAGCGAGGTGTTGACGTCGCGGAGGAGGACGTTGCTGGCGGCCCGCATCCCGGCGTACTTGAGGCCACGGTGCATCTGGGGCTGCATCCCCGACCGGCGGGTGCGCCGGGCCTGGATCAGCTCCTTGCTGAACTCGCCCAGGAACAGGGTCAACGAGCGGAGGTAGCCAGTCGGGCTGAAGAAGAAGCCGAGGAACGACTTGCTCTCACCGATCCCCTGTGATTTGTCCTTGATCGCGGCGGTGGTCAGGTAGGCCCGCGTCGCGTCGCCGGTCATCAGGTTGCAGATGCTCGCGCCATTGTTCGACAGGAGGCCTTCGCCGTTCGAGACTCGCCGGACGATCTCCGCTGCGTCGACCGGGCTGCTCGAGACCATGAAGTGCTCGCGGTCGCGCTCGTACCAGCGGAAGGCCGGGATCCCGTCGTTGTTGCCGTGGAGGATGCCGGCCTGGCTGGCCGAGGTCATCGAGGGCAGGATCGCTTCCCAGCGCGACAGCTTGTGGCTTCGGTCGCGGACCCAGCCGGCCATCGTGTTGACCGACCCGGCCCGGATCCGGCCGGCAATGATCGGATAGGCCAGGCCGTCGATCTGGATCATGACCAGGCCGGGCTTGTCCGATTTCGCCGCCCCGGACTTGACCAGCAGGCTCTGGACCAGCAGGCCGTAGAACGACCCGCCGCTGTCGATCCCCAGGATCGAGGTCAGGATCGTGTTGATGATCGCGTACACGAACGAGCCGATCAGGGCGGTCAGGCGGGTGTCGACGTGGACGCCCGGGACGAGCTGGGTGACGAAGTAGAAGGCCACCACCTGGAGGACGATCACCGCGATCCCGGTCAGGACCAGCGACCGGGGCGCAACGATGGCCAGGACGACGGGCCGGACGAGGGCGTTGAACAGGGCCATCAGGATGACCGCCAGGACCGCGTCGGTGTACCGATCGATCTCGATCCGGGGCAGGATCCAGGCCGTCAACACGAACGCGATGCTGGCCACGACGAGCGTGATCAGGAACCGCTTGACCAGGGCCCACGGGCCGCCGCGCCATTCCCAGATGACACGCAGCTGTGCCTTGTAAAAATCCAGGATGCTCATCCCGGCCTCCCAGCCTCCGTCAGCGACTCGTGGGCGACCGCCCGGCCACTCGCTCCGCCTGGCCGGCCTTCGCGATCAGGGTGCGAATGGTCAGTGATAGTACGTCTGCACGCGGTACCGGTTGCGCCATCCGCCACCGGCCCAGGTCACGAGATCGACGACGAAGGCGAAGCCGACCAGGAACCAGCTCACCGGATTGAGGCCGCCGATCGCCCAGACGAGTACGTACATCAGGGTCGTCCAGGGCAGGAACAGGAAGCCCAGGAACGGGACAACGAAGCTGCCGCCGAAGGCCAGGCTCCAGCGGGTTGGGTCGAACAGCCAGTAGAAGAAGATCGCCGCGCGCGGGCCGATCAGGGCCAGCAGCGCGATCGCGCAGCACATCGAGCCAGACCTCCTTGGCGACGCATCCGTCGGCCTCCCCGGCGACGCGCGCCCTCAGGATGCACGTTCGGGGAACGGGATGCGAGCCTGCGGCGCGCGAGCCGAATGGGAGGCGGCAGTGGCGTCAGCCCGTCGGCGGCGTTCCGGCTCCCGGTGGTGGTGGACCGCTCGGATAGCCGAGGGCGCGCTTCGCCGTCTCGAACTCGTCGAGCGTGATGTCGCCCCGAGCGAACCGCTCGCGCAGGATGTCGAGCGGCTCCGGGCGGGCAGAAGGCATCGGTGGCGGGCTGGCCGGTGGTCCGGACCATGTCAAGTTGCTGGACGAGTTGGTCTGGTTGCCATGCCGGACGAGGAACAGCACGAGGCCGACGATCAGGGCGATGAAGGCAACGAGGAGGAGAAGCCGTATCGGGCCAAAGCCGACTCCCCAGCCTATTCCGTACCACACCATCGCTGGTCTCCCACGGCTGGCTTCAGGTCACCGGCGACAGGATAGTCCCTGGGGTCAGCAGCCCCACGGAGTCCGAGCCGCACTGCTTTGACGCGCCGCGAGGCGCCCCGAAACAGGGGCTTCGTGATCGGGATTGGCTGGCGAGGAAGGATTCGAACCTTCGATCTCCTGATCCAGAGTCAGGCAGATGCACCCGCCGTGCTCGACCGCGTGAGAGCCTGACGTGGCTTGACCGGACTGCTTCCAGTTAGGTTCCTTTGCTAACCGCGCTTCTCGGTGTCGGGATCGAGGTCAGCCTTTCTGATCGGCTGGAGATTCAGCTTGGGCGTCGTCCAGGGCTGCGCCGGCTCGGGTGGAGGTGGTACGGCAGGGGCCTTCGGCTCCGGAGGTTGACTGGGCGCAGGCGGGACCTTGCTTGGCTCGTCGGGCATCGATTCACCTCGATCCAATCGCAAGGCCGCCGATGGCACAGACCGCTACGACCGCGAGGACGAGTTCAAGGTTAAGCACCTTGCCCTTGCTGAGCAACACGGCATCGTTCGTCTTGATGGAGTCGGCCAGGGCATTCATCGCGGCCTGACTGAATCGAAGAACGTCGAGGTTCGTGGCCTTGGCAAGTTGCGGGGCATCGGCGCCTACGTACAGGCCAGTGCTCCGCAGGACGATGGCGGCGCACGCAAGGGCGAGGAGCGCGGCGCCGACCGCGATTACCGCCCAGAGCGATCCTGTCAGGCGTTGGCCGCTGAGGAAGCCGAGGCCAAACACGATCGTGATGGCGGCGATGGCCTTCTGTTCGATCCGTTCGCCGGCATTGATCTGCTCCTGGATCTGTGCCTGGAGGATGGTAAGCCCGACCCGGACGGACTCGATGTCTGGCGCGGACTCCCGTTCATCGACCAGGGACTCGACCGGCGCGGCGGCCACCTTGAGCGGGACCCGCCGCAGTCGAATCACGTGCTCGAGGATTGCCGGTTCCGGGTTGGCATCGCCCTGATCGCCTCGATCGCCTCGGCGTCCAGAAACCAGTCACGGCCTAACCGCACTGCGGGGATACGCTTCTCCCGCACCCACTTGCGAATCACATCCTCGCGGCGTCCCGTGAGGACCGCAGCTTCGGGTATTGACAGAGGGGCACCCATCGGGCGTATCTTCTCCACCTAGCCACTCTAGCGTGGTTTAGGGCGACCGATCCGTGGAACCTTGGAGGGGATTGCGGACCGGTCGCCTCACAGGCACAACCCGGAGGCTGGCCCATGCCCAAGTCTACCCCTCGTCTAGTCGTGCTAGCGGGGCTAGTGATCGGCGCGATTCGCGGCCTCCTGACCGGTCCGATCACCTTGACGATCCGGCGAATGAGGACGGTTCGCATGCATGGAGGGAGAACAGAACGATGATCGAGATCGGAACCGGCGACCGGCACCACGACTTCAAGCTTGGCGATCTCAAAGTGCGCTGGCGTTTTCCCGACGCCCTGATCGACAAGGATCTCGAGGACCACGAACTCGGGGAACGACTCACCCGGCAGTTCGAGCGAGATCTGCTTGATCACCTCGGACCGGACGGACGGCTTGTCCGAGGCGCCCTGGACTGACCGACCCGAGAATCACAAATGCCCGCAGGTCATGTCCCCTAAACGACTTGCGGGCATTTCCATGCTCCTCAAGCGAAATTGAAGACGGCGCTCAGCAACAGCCTCCGAGCGCGCGGTGGCGCCGCTAGGGGTGCGTGGTCGAGGAGGCATTTACGGACTCTGAGTAGGTGCCGAACGTAGCCACCGACTCGCTCATCCAACTTCGGAACGTACCGCAGCACCATGAGCCCGTGTCTCCGAGCGCGTACCAAGCGGAATTGCTGCCCACGTACATGTAAATGGGAGTTGTGAGCGAATTCTCGCCAACGCTGGACTCGCCGCCGAACAGATCGTAGTCGTTGTTTATCTCGTGGCCCCACCACACCTCATCGCCGTAGGCGCTGCGGGGTGACGCCGCGTAGACCGTCTGGTTGGTTGTGATGTTGGTCAGTGCGTAGGACCAGTGGCCGGTGCCGGTGCTGTAGATGGCGCACTGAACGTTGTCCCCGAGCTGGAGTCGAGGTGGCGTTGGAAACTGGAACCATGCCCCGTCATTGTTGGCGGTGTACCAGTAGTGGGTACCTTCCCCTGTGATGTTTCCGATCGCGCACTGCGCTTCATTCCAGGTCCCGGTGGTTTGGCCCTCGATCGTGGCAATAATGGTCATGCTCTGCCCTACACCACCGGTTGAGGAGGTGCAGGCGAGATACGTTCCAATCTGGGTTTGACCTTGAGCCTTGTCGAAACTCTGGCTGCCACGCCAGACGAAAAAGTGGTAGTTGTTCTGAGGAGGTCTCAGAGGCAGCGCACACGCGCCGTTGTAACTGTCGGCCCTAACGGCGGGGATCCGCCAGCCGAGTAGGCCCGAACCAGCCAGGGCGAGCGCGGCAATGTAGATGAGAAGCTTCCGGCGCACGACTCATCCCCTCCAAACGATGCCAAGGCAGCACAAGGCGAAGGCGATTACCGACTGAAGCTAAGGCACGGCCGGAAGCTGGGAAGATCCAGGTGGGACCGCCCTGTCTGTCGGGGCGCCCGCGGGCTTTGGCAGGAGGCAGAATGTTTGGGCGGGCGTCACGCCACTCGGGCACACCACGTGGGGAATAGGCCCGCTGATCGTGGGAATCAATGAGGCCTGAGCGCCGAGCGCGACCACTGCCAGAGCCAGCGCCAGGGCCGCCACTAATATCACGGCCGTAAGTCGAATGCCAAGCGTCCGCATGACGGACCCACCCCTGCTGCGAGGGCTGCGCCTGCGGGCCAGCCGCAACAAATATAGTCCGTGTGGTCAATAGGACTCGTGGCGAGTCGGCATGGGAGCGGAGGCGCTGATCGCGTTGGTCGCTGTCCTATGGTGTGGAGTTGCCCCGGTTTCGTGGACGGTTGACGGCTCCGAAACTCAGGCGATCTCCTGGGCCAGACGGTACCTCCTTTCGAACTCGACCGGGCTGAGCTGGCCGAGCGCCGAGTGGCGCCGGCGCGGGTTGTAGAAGGCCTCGATGTAGTCGAACACGGCGAGCCTGGCGTCGGCCCGGGTGCGCCAGCTCGAGCGGTCGATCAGCTCGGTTTCGAGACTGGCGAAGAAGCTCTCGGCCAGCGCGTTGTCATAGGCGTCGCCGACCGAGCCCATGCTCTGGGCGATGCCCGCCTCGCGGCAGCGCCGGCCGAAGGCGAACGCCAGCGACGACATGTAGGCCTTGCGTGCCCACGCCGCACGACGACGACGTTCGTCGGCACTCAGGACGCCATCCGGATCGACCTCGCGTTCGAACCTGGCCATGAACGCCATGCTCGCCGCGTGGGTTGACGTACCGCCCTGTGCGTGCAGGGCGTAGGCAGCTACTCGAGCCCTGATCGATCTCTGCCGGGCACTAAGAGGCGCCATCCGCGTGTCCCTTCCGCCGTGCCACCTGCCGGTGGCCGGAAGAACGGGAGCGGAGGCGCCTACATCGGAGGTCGTTCGCTCTGCCCGTGGTCCGCAGCGGTTCTGGTCCTCGAGGACGACTTGTCGCGGCGGAGATCGGTGTTTTGTTGTGCCTCTAGTCTAGTCCGCCGTGCTACTCACTTCAACTTTCTCGTAGGGCCAGATCCTCGGGTTGGCGATCATCAGCTCGAGCCCACAGGAGCACAAGACGACTGCTGGCAGACGAACGGGCGGCAGGGCACGACGCGATGGATGCTCCGGCCTCGCGTACCAGGGATGCCCAGAAGGGTGACGACTCCGTTGATTGACGAAGCCCTGCGCTAGATACAGCCGGTAGCCCGTCTCTCCACGCTCATCGACTGCTGTCGTTACCAGTAGCCCGAGGCGGTGGCGCGACCTTGGGCAGCGAACCTCGACCGGCGATACCGATGTGTCCCACTGGAACCAGACCAACGGTTCAGTCATTTCAGTTCGAGGCGATCGGCCGGACTCAGACGCTTGTGGGCAGCCCGTGCTCGCTCTCCAGCGGCAGACGCCGCGTACCGTGACAGCATTGAGCGCGACCTCCAGCCGGTGAGCTGCATCAGGTCGCCCTCTTGGCCATCGGGGTTCTTCAACCACTCGTTAGCGAAGCTGTGGCGGAATTGGTGGACGTGGATCGACCCGAGGCCGGCCTGAATCGCCCGGCGCTTCACGACCTGGACGACGCCCTTCTGCAGGAGCCGTCCTCGCTTGCCCAGCCACAGGTACGTCATGCCCGCGCTCTTGTGCTTCGCCCGTAGCCGCAGGTAACGGTCGAGCGCCCGAGAGACGGTCACGCTGATGCGCAGGATTCGCCTGGAGCCGCCCTTGCCCAACACGGTGAACTGGTCGTGGGTCAGGTCGAGATCCGGGAGGGTCAGGTTGGTCAGCTCGGACAGGCGGATGCCCGTGTCGTAGAACAGGAGGATGATCGCGGCGTCCCTGCGGTCCTCGAACTCTGGACCGGCGCACGCCTTGACGAGTGCCCGGATCTGGTCCTGGTCGAGCGTCGGTACCGGCTGGAGTGCGACCGAAGGTGCCGACATCCGGGCCATCGGCGAGACCTTGATCTCGTCCTCGTCCAGCAGCCAGTTGAAGAACACCCGGAGCGAGCGATAGCGCAGGGCGACCGTGGCGCCAGAGCGACCCTTCGCTGTCAGGTCGGACTCGTACGCCTCGATGTGCTCGCGACGGATCGCCGAGGCAGCCAGGGGCATGCCGTGCGACTCGAGGAACGAGATGAGCTGGTGGACCGACTCGCTGTACGACTCGATCGTCCGCTCGGACTTCCGCTCCGCTTCGAGGTGACGAACAAATCGCGGGACTTCGGCCCGAATATCCCCGAACTTGAGCTCGGGAAGCATCTCCGTGGTCACTGTTCTAGCCCTCCAAGGTTTGTCCAGTTAGGGCAGTTTACATCCGCCGTGCTAACTTGGTCAACCTTCGGAGTGTCTAGTTAGGAGAGCAATCCCTGCACGATTTGAGGATTTGGCTGGCGAGGAAGGATTCGAACCTTCGATCTCCTGATCCAGAGTCAGGCGCCTTACCGCTTGGCCACTCGCCAGTGAGCCGGTCGGGATGATACCCCAGACGCCGTCCCGATCGGCTTCGCCCGCCGCCAGAGCCCGAGCGGCCGTGAGCCGAGCGGCAGCGGGGCCGTCAGATTCCGCTGACGGCCGCACCGAGGCCGGTGGCGGCTTCGTCGAAGCTCGTTGGAGGCTGCGCCCGGCCTGGATTCGTGCTCACGCGCGCTTGCTGGACCAAGGGTGTCGCAGGTGCGGCCGCTCGCGACGGGCCTCGGTGCAGTCCTGGGCGGAATCCGACGAGAACGTGGCGGGTGGACGCTTCGGCCCGATCCCGAGCGGACGCGCAGGAGCTGCCTCAGGCCCGGTTTCGCGCCTTCTGCTAGCCTTCCGACCGTGACGACGCCGACGCCGGGTCCGGCCGCCCCGGCCCCCTCGAACTGGCGCTCACGCTACGTCCCGGCCGTCCTCGACGCGATCTTCCCGGGCCTCGGCCACCTCGTCGCCGGACGGCGCAAGCTGGCCGCCATCTTCGGGATCCCGTTCCTGGCCCTGATCCTGGTCAGCCTGTTGATCGTGGCCGGCACCTCGGGCGGACGCCTGGCCGCCGAGGCGATCAACGTCTTTCCGCTGCTGATCGGTCTCCAGGGAGTCGTCCTCGTCTGGCGGGTCCTGGCATCCGGAGCCAGCTTGTTTGCTCCCGGTCTGCCTCGGCTGCGGCCGCTCGACGTCGTGCCGATCGGCGTCTTGCTCCTCTTCCTTGCCGGTCCGCAGGCCGCGCTCGGCTACGTGACCAATGAGGCCCGGCTCGCAACCGATGAGATCTTCGCAGGCACTACCGTGGCCCCCGGTGCGTGGACCCCCCAGGGCTCGGTCGCCCCGGATCCGAGCGACTTCCTGAGCCCGGGTCCGTCGTTCTCGGAGGCGCCCTCCGTCGCGCCATCGGCCACGAACGGGCCGCAGCGGGTCACGGTCCTGCTGGTCGGCCTCGACTCGGGCTTCGGTCGCGACACGTCCTCGACCGACACGATGATCGTGGCCTCGCTCGATCCGGTGACCAAGACGGTCTCGATGATCTCGGTCCCCCGGGACATGGTCAACGTGCCCCTGCCAGACGGCCGCGTCTTCAGCGGCAAGATCAACGGGCTCTACTCGTTCGCCCGGATTCATCCCAAGGAGTTCCCCGGTTCGAACGGGAGCGGCATGGACGTCCTGATGGCGGCCCTCGGAACGCTCCTGAACATCAAGATCGATTACTACGCCTCGGTCAACCTGCAGAACTTCGTGACCGTGGTCAACGCGGTCGGCGGGGTCGATGTCAACGTTGCCCACGCCTTCTGCGACCCGACCTACGACATGTACGGATACAAGAACGGCTTCTCGATCACGGCCGGCCATCACCACCTGAATGGCACCGCGGCGCTGGCCTATGCGCGCGTCCGGAAGGCTTCGGGTGAGTCCGACTTCACCCGGGCCGCCCGCCAGCAGGAGATCATCAACGGCCTGCGCGATGCGATCGTCAAGGGTGGCTTCCTGAAGGATCCGATCGGGCTGCTCCGAGCGCTCGGCAATACCCTCAGCACGAACGTGCCCCGGGGCATCCTGCCCGACCTGGCCGACGATATGGCCCGGATCGGCCGGAGCCAGACGTATCGGGCGGTGATCGACCACCCGTTCGTGAAGCCCGCGTCGGACTATCGCGGCTCGATCCAGCTGCCGAACCTTGGCGCGATCCGGGCCCTGGCGGCGAGCTTGTTCACGACCCCAGGCACGATGCCGAGCAAGGATTTCCTGGCCCCGCCGGCCCTGAGCGGTGGGGGAGGCTCGGGCGTGGGCAACTGCGCCCCGGCCGCGACGCCGACGCCCAAGCCGACCCCCAAGCCAACCCCGAAGCCGAGCCCGAAGCCGTCGTCGCCTGCGCCGAGCGAGAGCCCCAAGGACACGCCCCAGCCGACGGCAAGCCCGAGCAGCGAGCAGTCGCCCAAGCCATCGTCCTGAAGCGGTCCCGGCTCAGGCGGTCAGGACGACTCCGTCGAGCGCTTCGCTGAGGATCGCGCCGAGCTGAGTCCCACTCGACCAGGAAGGCGTCGTGGCCCTTGGTCGAGACGAGCTCGCGGTAGGTTGCGTCCACGCCCGCCTCGGTCGCAGCTTGAACGAGGGCCTCGGACCTGGGCGGGCCCGTACAGGATGTCGCCGCTCGATGCCCAGGCCGGTCAGCCGGGTGCCGCCCGCGGCCAGCGTCCCCAGGGCCTCCACGATGCCCGCCTCGGCCGCGACCGATGTCGTGGAGGTCCATCGCCCGGACGAGGATCCGGTACGTCGTCCGGGTCGAACCGCTCGACGAGCTTGCGGCCCTGGTAGTCGAGGTAGCTGAGCGATCGACAGGCGCCCGTCGGGCTCGACGGTTCCGCCCGAACCGGCTCTCGAAGTCGACCTCGCTCCGGTACGTCGTCATGGCCAGCTGCCGGGCGAGTGCCAGCCCGTCCTCGCCGAGCCGGTCGATCAGCTCGAGCTGGATGTGGTTCCAGGCCATGGCCAGGGCGCCCGTCGCCGCCGGAGCGGCCATCGGCAGCGACCGTGCCGACCGCAGCCGGCCGCTCGAGCGCGATCTCGAGCGCGACCATGCCGCCGAGCGAGCCGCCGGTCGACGAGCGCCAGCTGGTCGATGCCGAGGGCGTCGAGGAGGCGCCACGGTGGCCCGCGCCTGGTCGCGGGTCGAGACCTCGGGAAAGTCGGCGACCGTACGGCCGGCCCGAGTGCCGGATCGATCGAAGTCGGGCCGGTCGTCCCGTAGCGCCCGCCGAGCAGGTTGGCGCAGAGCACGCCGACCCGGTCGGTGTCGAGGGCCCGGCCCGGGCCGATGAGGGCTGCCCACCAGTCGCCGGCCGCGTCGGCCGAGCCGGTCAGGGCGTGGACGACCAGGACCTGGGGCGCCTGCGCCGGGCAGCCGGCCGTCGTGTCGGTAGGCGACCGTCAGACGTCCGGCAGCACGGCGCCCGATTCCAGCGCGAACGAGCCGATCCAGGCCGTGGCCAGCCGGCCACCACCGAGACGAGGAGGCGGACCGGGATCCGCTTCCAGTCCGCCCGGCGGATCCGGGCGGAGGCCCGATCCGTCTCGGAAACGGCAGCCGAGCCCCCGCTCGGCACCGTCCCCGGTTCGTCGCTCACGCGCCCGCGCCGGCCAGCTCGGCGGCCCCGGTCGTGACGGAGCTCCCGGTCGCCGCCGCGAGCGCCTGGTCGAGGTCGGCGATCAGGTCGTCGACGTGCTCGAGGCCGACCGACAGCCGGACGAGGTCGTCGGTCACGCCGGTGGCCAGCTGCTCCTCGGGCTCAGCTGCGAGTGGGTCGTCGAGGCCGGATGGATGATCAGCGACTTGGCGTCGCCGACGTTGGCCAGCAGGCTGAAGAGCTTGACGCGTCGATCAGCTTGCGGCCGGCCTCGACGCCGCCCTTGACCCCGAAGGTCACGATCGCCGCCGAAGCCGCCCGTGAGGTAGCGCTTGGCGCAGCTCGTGGGACGGGTGCGACTCGAGGCCCGGGTAGCTGACCCAGGTCGACCGTCGGGTGGCGTCTCCAGCCAGTGGGCGACCGCCAGGGCGTTCGCGCTGTGGCGCTCGATCCGGAGCGGCAGCGTCTCGAGGCCCTGCAGGAACAGGAACGAGTTGAACGGGCTGAGCGCCGGCGCCGATGTCGCGCAGGCCCTGGACGCGCAGCTTGAGGATGAACGCGAGCGTTGCCCGAAGGCCGCCGTGTAGCTGATGCCGTGGTAGCGACGGGTCCGGATCGACGAAGTCCTCCTTGAACCGCGGCGAGGCGGCCCAGTCGAACGTGCCGCCGTCGACGACGACGCCGCCGATCGCGGTGCCGTGGCCGCCGATCCACTTGGTCGCCGAGTGGATGACGATGTCCGCGCCGTGGTCGATCGGCTGGGCGAGGAGCGGGGCGAAGGTGTTGTCGACGATGAGCGGCACGCCGTGGGCGTGGGCGACGTCGGCGATCGCGGCGATGTCGTGGACGTCGAGGCGCGGGTTGCCGATCGTCTCGAGGTAGACCGCCTTGGTGTGCTCGTCGATCGCCGGCCCGAACGTCGTCGGGTCGGTGCCGTCGACGAAGCGGGTCGTGATGCCGAGCTTGGGCAGGGTGTACTGGAACAGGTTGTAGGTGCCGCCGTACAGGCTGGAGCTGCGACACGATGTTGTCGCCGGCCCGGGCGAGGTTGAGGATCGCCAGCGTCTCGGCCGCCTGGCCGGAGGCCAGGCCGAGGGCCGCCGACGCCGCCTTCGAGCGCCGCGACGCGCTGCTCGAAGACGTCCGTGGTCGGGTTCATGATCCGGGTGTAGATGTTGCCGAACTCCTGGAGCCCGAACAGCCGGGCCGCGTGGGCGGCGTCGTCGAAGACGTAGCTCGTCGTGGCGTAGATCGGCACGGCGCGGGCGTTCGTCGTCGGGTCGACCTTCTGGCCGGCGTGGAGGGCCAGCGTTTCGGGATGGAGCTTGGGGGCGTTCTCGTCGGACATCGGGAGGCTCCTCTTCCTGGGTGTTGGTTGCCTGATCGTTGGGGTGGGTGGCTGGCCCGGCTCCCAGCCGAGCTGCGACGGGTTGTTGGGCGGCCCCGGGTCGTGGCTTCGGCGGCTACCCGTCGCGTCGTGGCGGAGAATCAAAAAGACCGCAGATCCTCTTCTGGATCTACGGCCCCGGGACCGGTCTGGGTCCCGCTACCTGATCATCAGGATATGCGTGACCTCAGACGGCATCCTCCGCTCGGCGGGGCCGCCAGGGCATACACATCTCCCAGGAGACGCAAGTGTGGTTCACGCCTTGGATCATCGGGGAGCCGGCCGGGTCCGTCAATCCCGAAGCCCGAGGTACGGGGTTGCCGGCCGTAGAATCCGGCGGATGAACGACCTGCCCGAGACATTCCAGGCCTTCGTCGTCGAGAAGGTCGACGACCGGGTCGAGCGCGGCGTGCGAGTCGTTCCGGTCGGCCGATCTCGCCGCCCGGCGAGGTCGCCCTCCGGGTCGACTGGTCGAGCGTCAACTACAAGGACGGCCTGGCCTCGATCGCCAACGGCAAGGTGGCCCGGATCAGTCCGCTGATCCCGGGCATCGACCTGGCCGGCGTGGTCGTCGCAAGCGACGATCCGGACCTGCCGTCGGGAATCGGCAGTCCTGGCCCATGGCTATGAGCTGGGCGTGTCGCGTCATGGCGGCTTCGGCCGAGTACAACCGCTTGCCGGCCGGCTGGGTCGTGCCCCTGCCGGTCGGACTGTCGGCGCGCGAGGCGATGGTCATCGGGACGGCCGGCTTCACCGCGGCCTTGTCGGTCGCCCGGCTCGAGGCCCGCGGCCTGACGCCGTCCTCCGGGCCGGTCCTGGTCACCGGCGCGAGCGGCGGGGTCGGCCGGATGGCTGTCTCGATCCTGCTCGAGCGCGGCTACGAGACCTGGGCGTCGACCGGCAAGGCGTCCGCCCACGACGACCTGCGGGCCCTCGGCGTGAGCGGGATCCTGGCCCGTGACGAGGTCGTGGCGGAGAGCAGCCGGCCGCTCGACTCCGAGCGCTGGGCGGCCGCGGTCGATTCCGTCGGCGGGTCGACCCTGCCGTATCTCCTTCGGACGCTCCGTCACGGCGGCGGCGATCGCGGCCACCGGCAATACCGGCGGGGCGGCATTCTCGACGACAGTCTTCCCGTTCATCCTGCGCGACGTCAGCCTGATCGGGATCGATTCGTCGGCGGTCCCGATCGATGAGCGGCGCTCGATGTGGGAGCGCCTGGCCACTGACCTTCGGCCACGCAACCTGGGCGAGCGCGTGAGCGAGGTCGGACTGGACGGTGTCGAGGCAGCCCTCGACGGGATCCTCGCCGGCCAAGCCCATGGCCGCTGGATCGTGCGCCTGGCTGAATGAGCGAGTCCACCCTGATCAAGGCCCGCGACGGGGTCTCGCTCGCGGTCCGGCACTGGCCCGCCGGGGGCGATCCGCGGGCAAGCGTCCTGATCGTCCATGGCCTGGGCGAGCACGGCGGCCGGTACGACCGGACGGCCGGGATCCTGGCCGGGCGCGGGTTCGACTGCTGGGCATCGGACCTGCGCGGCTTCGGGGCGTCGGAAGGCCCGCGGGCCTATGTTGAGACGATCGACGTCTGGCTCGACGACCTGGCCGCCCAGATGGCCCTGCTCAAGGGCTTGAGCCGGCCGGTCGTCCTGCTCGCTCACTCGATGGGTGGTCTCGTGTCCTGCCGCTACGCCGAGACCGACCGGCCCCAGCCCGACCTGCTGGTCCTGAGCGCCCCGGCCCTGGGCGACAACCTGCCGGGCTGGAAGCGGTCGATCGCTCCGGTCCTCGGCCGGATTGCGCCCAGGGCCCGGATCAAGAACGACTTCGACGGATCGATCCTGTCACGCGATCCGGCGGTCGGGGCCGACTACGTCCGGGATCCCCTCAACGTCCACTTTGCGACCGCCCGGCTCGGCGCGATCATCCTTTCGCTGCAGGCTCCGACGATCGCCGACCTTGGGCGGATCCGCGTTCCCACCCTGGTGATCCACGGCGGCGCCGACCACCTCGTTCCGACGAGCTCGTCCGAGGTCTTCGAGGCCCGGCCGGGCATCGAGCGTCGGGTCCTGCCCGGCCTCGCCCACGAATCGCTGAACGAGCCGGAAGGCCCCCAGGTCGCGGCCGACATCGCGACCTGGATCGAGGCACATCTGCCGGTGCCCGGTGCGCCGGCACCGTCGGCCGATGCCTCCGGGGCCGGATCACCGTCCTGAGCGTCGGGGGTTCCGCCCGGTAGCTGACGCGGTCAGGCGAGCTCGCCGCGGAGCTGGGCGACGGCCCGTTCGATCGCCTCGGTCGCCGCCGGCGCGGGGTAGGGAGCGGCCAGGATGGCGTCGGCCAGGCCGACCGCGCCGCCGTCGACCCTCCGGGCCAGGTCGGCAATCGCCGTCATCTCGATCAGCGAGCGTTCGACGAATGCCCGGTCGCCGACATCGCCGTGCCCGGGCACGACGGCCACCTCGGGCCCGCCCGAGCCCGGCCCGGGCAACAGCGCGAGGATCCCGTCGATCGTGCCCACCCAATCGAGCGGATAGCCGTCGCCGAGCCAGGGCGGAGCGCCGTTCTCGAGCAGGTCGCCGGCGAAGACCACCGGCGCGTCGGGCACCCGGATCACGAGGTCGTTGTCGGTGTGGCCCCGCCCGAGCCAGCGCAGCTCGATCCGGCGCCCGCCGATCTCGACGTCCGCGCCGCCGTCCCCGACCGCGTGATCCGGCGGGTCGAGCGTCACCTGGTCAGAGCTCGCCCGCGATGGTTGGGTACTCCTCGCCGATCTCGCCCAGGTTCCGGGCGTGGGCGGCCGGATCCTCGAGGTTCTGCCGGATCCGGGCGACGCACCGGACGTGGCCCCAGATCGGGGCCGGGCGCAGCTCGTGATTTCCGAAGGTGTGGTCGAAGTGATGATGGGTGTTGATCACCCCAGCGACCGGCCGGCTGGTGATCTCGCGCAGGTCGGCCAGGATCTCCCGGGCGTGACCGACCGTGCTCCGGGTGTCGATCACGACCGGTCCCTCCTCGGTCAGGATCGCCCCGATCTGCTGGTGCATGAACCGATAACGGCGAGTGAAGACCCGCTCGCCAACCTCGATCCAATGCCCAGCCTGTGCGCTCATCAGCCGAGATCACCTCCATCGGGCCCCCCAACCGGATGGCATCCTAGTCCGCGATGGACGACCGCCGCACGATCGTGTTCTTCCCCGAAGGTGCCTTCGGTCCGACGAACAATTGCGTCGGAATCGGCAAGGTCCTGCGGCCCGGGGCCACCGGGTCGTATTCATCGTCGAGGAGTCGTTCGCCGGTCGCCTCGAGGCCCAGGGCTTCGAGGAACGGCTGATGCGCCTCGGACCCGCGCCCGAGGCGCCCGAGATCCCCGGCCAGTTCTGGATCGACTTCATCCGCGATACGGCGCCGGTATTCCGCAAGTCGACGATCGAGCAGCTGGGCGAGTTCATCGCGCCGACCTGGCGGGCCCTGTGTCGACGGCGCACGATACGTCGAGCCCCGCCTGCGGGAGATCTTCGAAGAGCTCCGGCCCGATGCGATCGTCGAGGACAACGTGGTCGGGTTCGCGGCCGTCGTGACCGCCGGCAGGCCCTGGGCCCGGATCGTCAGTTGCAACCCGGCCGAGCTCAAGGACGAGGCGATCCCGCCGTTCTCGAGCGGCTACTCGAGCGCGGATCGGTTCGAGTGGCGGGCGTTCCTCGATGAGGTCCGAAGGACGCACGCAGAGCTGTGGACGGGCTTCGACGGGTTCATGCGAGAGTCCGGTGCACCCGGGCCTCGACAACGGGCCGCTCGGGCCAGAGTTCATCCACGAGTCGCCCTACCTGAACCTATTCCTCTACCCGGGCGAGGCGGACTACGCCGAGCGCGGCCGCTCGGCCCAACCTGGCATCGGCTCGAGTCGTGCGTGCGCGAGACGCGACCGACACCTGGCGAGGTCCCCGCTTCGCTGGCTCCCGGGCCGACGGATCGAGAGGCGCCCTGCTCTACCTGTCGCTGGGCAGCCTCGGCTCGGCCGACGTGGCGCTGATGCAGCGGCTCGTCGACGTCCTGGCGGAGACGCGCCATCGGGTCGTCGTCAGCAAGGGCCCTCTGGGCGAACAGCTCAGCCTGCCCGCGAACATGGCCGGCGAGGCGTTCCTGCCCCAGCCGGCGATCATCCCCAAGGTCGACCTCGTGATCACCCACGGCGGCAACAACACGGTCACCGAGTCCTTCCACCACGGCAAGCCGATGGTCTGCCTGCCCCTGTTCTGGGACCAGGTCGACAATGCCCAGCGCCTGGCCGAGACGGGCTTCGGCGCCCGCCTGCCGGCCTACGCCTTCGAGCCCGATGAGCTGACCGGGGCGATCGACCGCCTGCTCGCGGATCGGGGCCTTGCCGGACGCGGCTGGCCGCGATTGCGACCCGGCTCCAGGCCAATCCGGGGACCGTCCGAGCCGCGGACCTGGTCGAGCAGCTGGCCCGATCGGGCGTGCCGGTCACGGCCTGACCGAGGGCCCTCTCCTTGGTCGGCGGTGGCGTCCGGCTCGGCCACGGGACCGCGGGCTGGAACGACCTTCCCATGCTGGCGCACAATGCCCAGACGATCGAGTCGCCCCCTGGGCCTGGCTGTGCAACGCCCCGCCAGGATCGCCCGGACAAGACGAGCGCGCCTGAATTCGAAGCCTGCCGGAGGACCCACCGACGTGACCGAGACCCTCGAGAAGACGACGACGTACCAGCAGTTCATCGGCGGCGAGTGGGTGGACAGCGCCGACGGCAAGACGCTCGCGGTCGAGAACCCGGCCAACGGCCAGGAAATCGCCCAGGTCCAGGCCTCGAGCCCCGAGGACGTGGACCGGGCCGTCAAGGCGGCCTCGAAGGCGTTCGAGACGTGGCAGCATACGACTCCCGCCGAGCGCAGCACGATGCTCCTCAAGCTGGCCGACGCGATCGATGCCCGGGCCGACGAGCTGGGCCGGCTCGAGAGCCGGAACGCGGGTAAGCCGGTCGGCGCCGCGATCGAAGAGATCCCGGTCGTCGCCGACAACCTGCGCTTCTTCGCCGGGGCCGCTCGAGTGATGGAGGGCAAGGCGGCCAACGAGTACATGGCCGGCCACACCTCGCTGATCCGGCGCGAGCCGGTCGGGGTGGTTGCCTCGATCGCGCCCTGGAACTACCCCCTGATGATGGCCGGCTGGAAGATCGGCCCGGCCCTCGCGGCCGGCAACACCGTCGTCCTCAAGCCATCGGCCCGGACCCCCTTGACCGCGGTGATCCTGGGCGAGATCGCGGCCGACATCCTGCCTCCGGGCGTCCTCAACGTGATCACCGGCACGGGCGCCGCGATCGGTGACGCGCTCGTCGCCCATCCGGGCGTCGGGATGATCTCGGTCACCGGCGACACGGATACCGGCAAGCACATCGCCCGGACCGCGGCCGAGCGCGTCAAGCGGCTCCACCTCGAGCTCGGCGGCAAGGCCCCGGTCGTCGATCTTCGACGATGCCGATCTCGACGCGGCGGCTGAGGCGATCAAGCTCTTTGGCTACTGGAACTCCGGCCAGGACTGCACGGCGGCCTGCCGGGTGATCATCGGCCCGAAGGTCTACGACAAGTTCGTGGCCCAGCTGGCCGACGAGGTCAGCACGATCAAGTGGGGCGATCCCGCCGAGGGCGATCAGATCGAGATGGGCTCGCTGATCGCCGGCGCCCAGGCGGACAAGGTCGAGGGCATGGTCGAGCGCTCGAAGGGCGGGGCCGAGATCGTGGCTGGCGGCCATCGCCCGGCGCGACCGGGCGCCTACTTCGAGCCGACCGTGATTGCCGGCCCGGAGCAGCGGAGCGAGATCGTCCAGGACGAGGTCTTCGGCCCGGTCGTCACGGTCCAGCGCTTCAGCGACGAGGACCAGGCGATCGCCTGGGCCAACGATGTCCGGTTCGGACTGGCGGCGTCGGTCTGGTCGAGCGACATCGGCAAGGCGATGCGGGTGGCCAAGGCGATCCAGTTCGGCACGGTCTGGATCAACGACCACTTCATGCTCGTCTCGGAGATGCCCCACGGCGGCTTCAAGGAGTCGGGCTACGGCAAGGACCAGAGCATGTACGCGATCGAGGACTACACGGTCGTCAAGCACGTGATGATCAAGCTCTAACGGGTCTTCCGCGGTGACGTTGAGGTTGGCTCGGCGTCGTGGAGGTCGGTGAGGGCGGGCACCTTCGGGAGCAACGGGTCCGGATCCGAAGACGACCCGACCGGACGAGGCCTTTGCCGCCTAGCGCCACGAGTGCTCCTCGGCAGCGACCCGGGCCCGGTCTCGCCTCGGTCAGTCCCGCGGTCCGGGAGTCCGGGCACGCTCCGTGCGTGGGCCAGGCACCGGTCGCGGCTGTGCCCGGCTCGCGCGGACTCGGCCCGCCCGATTCTCTGCCGAGGAGCACTGCCAGTGGTACCTGGCAACGAAGAGCGGTGGCTCCCGTAGAACCGTGACACTGACACGATGACTGCTGCCGACGGGTCTCGGGCGATCGAGCTCCTGGCGGACCTCGACGTCGGGACGTTCCGGCAGGCCGTCCTGGCCTGGTTCGACGCTCGTGGTCGCTCGTTTCCGTTCCGGGGCACGACCGATCCGTATCTCGTGCTCGTCTCGGAGACGATTCTCCAGCAGACCCAGATCTCGCGCGGCGGCCCGGCCTGGGTCCGGTTCACGGCGCAGTTCCCGACGCTCGAGTCGCTGGCCGAGGCAAGCCCGGCGGCGGTCCTGCGGGCCTGGCAGGGCCTCGGCTACAACCGCCGGGCGATCAACCTCCAGCGGGCGGCCCGGATCATCGTGGGCGAGCTCCGGGGCGTGTTCCCCAGGACGGTCCCCGACCTCGAGCGCCTGCCGGGCGTCGGGCCGTACACCGCCCGGGCGGTCGCCTCGATCGCCTTCCAGGTGCCGGTCGGCGCGGTCGACACGAACGTCCGGCGGGTGATCGGCCGGGTCCTGGCCGGCAGCCCGACGGCCCTCGGCGCCCGGCCCCTTCAGGAGGCCGCCGACGAGCTGGTCGATCCGACCCAGCCGGACGACTGGACCCATGCCCTGATGGACATCGGCTCGACCCTGTGCCGGCCGAGCCGGCCGCTCTGCCTGGACTGCCCGGTCCGGGGGATGTGCCGCTACGCCGCCGGCGACCGGCCGGTCCCGGCTCGGACCACGTCGGCGGACAGCGAGGGGCGGCCCGGCCACGACCGTTCGCGGACGGAGTTCAAGCACACGACTCGGTGGCTCAGGGGCCGGATTCTCGATCGGCTGCGCGATGCCCTGGGCGATGCCTGGACGGCGTTTGGCGAGCCGATCGGAGCGCACGACGTCGCCTCGATCGAGACGTCGCTGCGGGCGATGGAGCGAGAGGGCCTGCTCGAGCTCGAACGTCCGGCGTTCGAACCGGCGGCGAACGGGTCCTCGGCCGAACCGGCCCGGGCGCGCCTGCCGATCGCCTGAAGGGCTACGCTTGGCGGGTGTCCGCGACCCTGCCTGCTCCGACGCCCGTCACTCCGGCTTCGGTCGATCCCCGGACCGGGATCGTCCTGCCGCTTGATGACCCGGCCCTGATGACCCTTGGCCTGCCCGCCCTGGTGAAGCACTGGTCCGCGGCCAGGGACCTGCCTCCGATGGCTGCCGAGGCGATGACCGGGGCCGACCGGAAGGCGCAGCGGCTGGGCGTGCCCGGCAGCCGGCTGATGGAGCAGGCGGGCACGGCCGTCGCTGCTGCCGTCCGGGCGGTCGCGGCCGACCAGGGCCGGCTCGACCGCGGTCCGATCCTCGTCCTGTGCGGTCCGGGCAACAACGGTGGCGATGGGTTCGTGGCCGCGCGCCGCCTCGCCCACCTCGGGCTGGCCGTGCTGGTCGTGTTCGTCGCGGGCGAGCCGAAGCCCGGCACGCGCGACGCGACGGTGAATTGGGATCGCCTCGCCAACGAGCCGCGGGTCACCCGGATCCACGCTCCGTCGCCGCGCGATCTCGCGATCGTCGGCCAGGGAATCGAAAAGGCGAGCGTGGTCGTGGACGCCCTCCTCGGGACTGGTGTCCGGGGCGAGCTCCGGGATCCGATCCGGGCGGCAGTCGAGCTGATCCGCCGGGCAGCCGAGGCGGGCGTGCCGGTCGTGGCGGTCGACACCCCCACCGCGATCGACCTGACCAGCGGGGAGGCCTCAGAACCAGCCGTCCGGGCCGACCTCACGGTCACGTTCCACCGGCCCAAGGCGGGGCTCCTGACCCGACGAGGCGCGGCCTTTGCCGGCAGGGTCCTGGTGGCCCCGATCGGGATTCCCCTGGAGGCCGATCGTGCCTGATCCCGCAGCCGCCCGGACCTACGGCTGGCGCGAGGTCCTGCTCGTCGGCGGCGCGATCGTGGCGATCGTCCTCGGAATCTCGCTGATCACGACCGTCTTGCCGGACAGCGCCCGCTGGTTCGTCTTCCAGTCGCCCCTCGCGATCGTGGTCATCGCCGGCGGCACGATCGTGGTCCTCGCCAGCCTGCTCCGGCGCCCGCCGGTCCGCTGACCGGGGGCCGGCCCCGGGGACGGCCGGGACGGCCGGACCAGGACCCTCGAAGATTCCTGACAATTGCCCCTGTACACGCGCTCGATCCCGGCCTAGACTCCCGCGCATCAACTGCCGCGGAGCGGGGCCGCGGCCAGAGAGCACGTAGTACGCAAGAACCGAGCTCCTCTTGCTAACGGCGAGGACCGCAGGCTCGCGCGACTGCACAGAGGAGCGTTCGTGTACAGCGACAAGAACCTGACCTGCGCCGACTGTGGGCAGGAGTTCGTCTTCACTGCCAGCGAGCAGGATTTCTACGCCCAGCGGAACTTCACCGAGCCGCGCCGCTGCAGCAGCTGCCGGGCCAGCCGGAAGGCCGCACGCAACGCCTCCGAGGGCGGCGGGTACGGTGACAGCGGCTCGTCGAGCTACGGCGGGTATGGCGCCGGCGGCTCGTACAGCGCCGGTGGCTACAGCGGCGGTTCGCGCGACCGGGGTCCGCGCGAGATGTTCACGGCAACCTGCAGCAACTGCGGCAAGGACGCCCAGGTTCCGTTCCGGCCGACCAGCGGAAAGCCGGTCTACTGCAGCGACTGCTTCCGGACGATGCGCGGCGCCTGAGCCCCGCCGCCCATCGGTTGCGCCTGTCGGGAGGGGGCGCGTACCATCGAGCCGATTCCCGTCAGCGCTCGAGAGGTTGCCCCACCCGATGGCCGTCGGCTCCAGTAACGACTTCGACCTCGTCGTCCTCGGGGCCGGCACCGGTGGCTATACGGCGGCATTTCGAGCCGCCCAGCTCGGCCTGAAGGTCGCCCTCGTCGACGAGGACAAGATCGGCGGAACCTGTCTCCATCGCGGCTGCGTTCCGACCAAGGCGCTCCTCGAGTCGGCCGAGATGATGAACCGCGCCCGCCACCTCAAGGACTACGGCGTGATCGTCGAAGGCGAGCCCGGGGTCGATTACGCCGCAATCGCCGCCCGGCGCGACGCCGTGGTCAAGCGGATGTGGACCGGGCTGAAATCGCTCGTCGACAAGAACAAGGTGGCCTGGGTCGCCGGTCGCGGCCGGCTCGACGGGCCGAACCGGATCGTGGTCAGCCAGGCCGCCGAGGACGGTACGCCGGGCAAGGGCGGCGAGCGGATCCTCCAGGCGACCGACGTGATCATCGCCACCGGTAGCCGGGTCAAGAGCCTGCCTGGCCTCAGCCCGAACGGCACGACGATCGTGACCAGTGACGAGATCCTGCGCCTGGCCAGCCGCCCGGCCAGCATCGTGATCGTCGGCGGGGGAGCCGTCGGGGTCGAGTTCGCCAGCTTCTACCACGACCTCGGGACGGCCGTCGCCCTGCTCGAGTACCTGCCCGGGATCGTGCCCCTCGAGGATCGCGAGGTGAGCCAGGTCCTCGAGCGCAGCTTCACCCGGCGGGGGATCCGGGTGATCACGAGCGCCCGGTTCGATCCGGCCGCGGTCAAGTCGTCGAAGAAGGGGGTCAGCCTGAGGGTTGGACCCGAGGGCAAGGAGCCCGAATTGCTCGAAGCCGAGCTGATGCTGGTGGCGACGGGCCGGGCCGCGAATGTCGAGGGGATCGGGCTCGAGACGACGAAGGTGGAGGTCGAGCGGGGGATCATCAAGGTCAACGGCCGGATGCGGACTCGCGAGCCGCACGTGTATGCCATCGGCGACGTCGTCGGCGGGCTGTGGCTGGCCCACACCGCGGGTCACGAGGGGATCGTCGCCGCCCACACGATCGCCGGCGAGAAGGACGTCCACGAGATCGACTACACGGAGCAGCCCCGGGCGACCTACTGCCGGCCCGAGATTGCCTCGGTCGGCCTGACCGAGGCCCAGTGCCAGGAGCGGGGCCTGCCGTACAAGGTGGGCAAGGTCCCGTTCCAGGCGATTGCCAAGGCGATCATCGGGGGCGAGTACGAAGGCTTCGCCAAGGTCATCGGCAACACCGAGACCGGTGACACGCTCGGCGTCCACATCGTGGGACCCCACGCGACCGACCTGATCGCCGAAGCCTCGCTGGCCTTCAGCCTCGAAGCCACGCCCTGGGAGATCGGCGCGGCAACCCATCCCCATCCGACGCTGTCCGAGGTCGTCGGCGAGGCCGCCCTGGCGGTCGACGGCCGCTCGATCAACTTCTGAGCCCGGGCCGACTCGCCGCGAATCGACCGATCACGTTCCGACAACGGAGGCGGCAATGACCGCGACCGGACATCGAACCAGCCCACCGAGCGATCTCGGCGCCGACGTCGGCCTCGACGACGAGCAGCTCCTCGCGATGTACCGGATGGTCGCCCTGGCCCGGGCAGTCGACGAGCGGATGTGGATCCTGAACCGGGCCGGTCGGATTCCGTTCGTGATCAGCGGCCAGGGCCACGAGGGTGCCCAGGTCGGGGTGACCTGGGCGCTCGAGAAGGGCCACGACTGGATCGCCCCGTTCTACCGCTCGATCGCGATGTGCATGACCTTCGGAATGAGCGCCCGGGACATCATGCTCGCCCAGTACGCCCGGGCCAGCGACCCGTCCTCGGGCGGCCGCCAGATGCCCGGCCACTACGGCGATCGCCGGCACAACCTGCTGTCTGTCTCGTCGCCCGTCGCGACCCAGATCCTCCACGCGGTGGGGATCGCCCTGGCGGCCAAGATCCGGGGCACCGGCCAGGTCGCCCTGACGGCGATGGGCGAGGGCTCCTCGAACCAGGGCGACGTCCACGAGGCGCTCAACTTCGCGGCGATCCACCGGCTGCCGTTCATCTTCCTGGTCGAGAACAACGGCTACGCGATCAGCGTCCCGGCCGTGCGCGAGATCTCGGTGATCCCGACGTCGCGATGCGGGCGGCCGGGTACGGCATCCCGGGCGTGGTCGTGGACGGCTCCGACGTGCTGGCCTGCTATCGCGGCCGCGAAGACCGCGGTCGAGCTCGCCCGCTCGGGCGGCGGGCCGACCCTGATCGAGGCCAAGGTCACTCGCCTGACGGCCCATTCGTCGGACGACCAGCAGACGAAGTACCGGACCGAGGAGAGACCTCAAGGCCGGCAAGGGCCACGACGCCCTGCCCCATTTCCGGGACCAGCTCCGGACCGCCGGGGTGCTGACCGACGAGATCGAGGCGACCCTCCAGGCCGAGATCGAGTGGATCGTGACCGACGCGACCGATCATGCCGAGGCCGAGCCGGATCCCCTTCCGTCCACCGCGATGCGCTGGGTCTTTGCCGAGGACTGGCCATCGGAGACTCCGCCGCCGTGGGGCTTTGGCGATGGCAGTGAGGAGCCGGAGGCCGGGGACAGCCCGGGCGAGGCCGGGGACAGCCCGGGCGAGGCCGACTGATGCCGACCCGGACGTTCATCGACGCGATCCGCGAGACCCTCGCCGAGGAGATGCGGCGGGACGACTCGATCATTGTCCTGGGCGAGGACGTGGGCAAGAAGGGCGGCGTCTTCCTGGCGACGGACGGCCTGTGGTCCGAGTTCGGCGAGGACCGGGTGATCGACACGCCCCTGACCGAATCGATGATCGTCGGGGCCTCGATCGGGGCGGCCGTCAACGGGCTTCGGCCGGTCGCCGAGATCCAGTTCGCCGACTTCATCCACCCGGCCTTCAACCAGATCGTGTCTGAGGCGGCCCGGATGCGCTATCGCTCGAACAACGCGGTGGGCGTGCCGATGACGATCCGGGCGCCGTATGGCGGTGGGGTCCATGGCGCGTTCTACCACTCGCAGTCGGTCGAGGCGTTCTTCACCCACGTGCCCGGACTGAAGATCGTGATCCCCTCGACCCCGTACGACGCCCGGGGGCTCCTCCGGAGCTCGATCCGGGACGACGATCCGGTCCTCTTCTTCGAGCACAAGAAGATGTACCGGAGCGTCCGCGGCGACGTCCCGGACACGGACTATCTCGTGCCGATCGGCCGGGCGTCGATCACCCGGCCCGGCTCGCAGGTCACGGTCATCGCTTACGGCCTGATGGCCCACTACGCCCTGGAGGCCGCCGACCGGGTCGCCGAGGAGGGGATCAGCGTCGAAGTGGTCGACCTCCGGACGCTTCGGCCGCTCGACAAGGAGACCGTGATCGGCTCGGTCCGGAAGACGGGCAAGTGCCTCGTCGTGTACGAGGACAACCGCTTCGGCGGCTACGGGGCCGAAGTGGCGGCGACGGTCGCCGAAGAGGCCTTCGACTACCTCGACGGCCCGGTCACCCGGATCGCCGGCCCCGACATCCCGGCCGTGCCCTACAACCACGTCCTCGAGGACTGGTTCATGGTCGATCCGACCAAGATCGCCGCGGCGATCCGCAAGCTGGCGAAGTACTAGGGGCAGCAGCGGATCGGCGGGCGTGGCCGCCGGGGCGTGGCCGCCGGGTCGTGGCTGCCGGGGAGTCGCCGCCGGGGCGTGGCCGCCGGGTCGTGGCCGCCGGGGCGTGGCTGCGTCCCAGCCACTCATCCGGGCCCGGTTACTGGCGTTTATTAGCCCCCGTAGTGCTGCGCCGAGATTCAGCCGGTTTTCGGCGGGTCGGCTGGGGTCGGGCGTCGGAACCGGCTGGATTCGTGCTTGACATGGCGCGAATCCCGACCTGCCCTGGTCGAATCACCCGGTTTGGTCCGCCCAAGGTCCGCGCAGGATTACGGGGGCTGATATTCGCCAGAAACCAGCGGCCGTGAAGGGAGCCGACCGGCGCCGCGAGCCAGCGCCGGATGGCGACGTTCCCGGCCGGAAAGGCCGGATCGAGCACGTCGTGGTGGCGCATGAACTGGCGCCGAGCCGCGGCCGTATCCGGCAACACGAGGAGGCTGGACGTGGTGGCGATGGGCGAACTGAACCGCTGCTGGCCGATTTGCGCCGCGAGGCGGACCTTCTGGTCGAGGCGACGAAGCGTTTCCTCGATCGACGTGAGCTCCGTCTTGACCTCAATAACGAGCAGCGAAGCGGTCGCTCGATGGAATGCCAGGATGTCGATCGAGCCCCGCTCGCCAAAGATGTTGTAAGTCACCTCGGGCAGCGGCTCCCAGCTGAGGCCGGTGAGGGATCGGAGCGCGCCGGCCGTCAGGCCGGCATGTTGTTCGTCGATCGTCCGATCCAGACTTCCGCCGCGCCATCGAACGTCGACGTCGGCCCGCGCTTCGAGGGCAAGCAGGATTCGCCGGAGTGTCCCCAGCGAGAACGTGTCCACCTGCCCGCGCTCGAGCAGCGAGATCGAGGGTTGCGACACGCCCGCCGCCAACGCCAGATCCGCCTGGCGCCAGCCGCGGCGTCGGCGCAGAGCGCGGATGACCAGCCCGATCCGTCGGTCGTCCACGATCAAATGGTGGCCCGCGGCGCTCAACGATGCGGTATCAAGGGATCATCACGGGCTTGGCTGGCTCAAAGCGGTTCGTAGCTTGCCGGCGCGCTCGAGTTCGCACCCGATCCTCAACCGGGCTGGCTCGACCGATGATTGCCCGATGCGCGACACTGTGCGTCGGAGCCGGCGGCCGATCGCCGGGTCCGACTCGAACCGCGAACGTCCAGGAGGACTGATCTTGTGGCCAAGGTGACGATGCCCCAGCTCGGCGAGAGTGTGGCCGAGGGGACGATCGGCAAGTGGCTGAAGAAGCCCGGCGATCATGTCGCCAAGTACGAGCCCCTGCTCGAGGTGATCACCGACAAGGTCAACGCCGAGGTGCCCTCACCGGTCGAGGGCATCCTGGTCGCAATCCTCGCCGAAGAGGGCGCCACGGTTCCGAACAACGCCGAGATTGCCGAGATTGAAACGGCCGCCGAGGCCGGCGCCGGGGCTTCGGCAGGTACGCCGGCTCCCAGTGCGAGTGCACCGGCTCCCAGCACATCCGCCTCGGTGAGCCAGGCCGCGCCGACCGCTCCAGCCAACGCCGGAGCGCCCTCCCCGGCCTTCGGACCGGCTGGATCGGACGAGCGGTCCGAGCGAGCCGCGGCCACGGGAACCGCCGGGCGGGCCGCGGCCACGGGAACCGCCGAGCGGGCCGCCGCTAGCCAGGTGGCCGAGCCGGTTGCCCTGCCGGGTGACGCCGACGCTCGGATGACCCCGGCCGTTCGACGACTCCTGCGCGAGCACGGCCTGACCCCGGCAATGATCGTCGGGACCGGTGGCGGCGGACGGATCACCCGCGACGATGTGTCGAACTACGTCGAGACCCAGCGGACGAACGCCCCGGTCGGCGGGCAGGTGGTTGGCGGCGTCGGCGGGCAGGTGGTTGGCGGCGTCGGCGCCGCCCCGGTCGGGCCAGGTCGGGCGTCCGGCTCAACCGCTCCTGCAACCGCGGCCCCGATCCGGTCGAGCGCTCCGACCCCCGGCGGAGGCACCTCGATCACCTTCCCGGCGGGGGCCGACGAGGTCCTCGTGCCGATGACCCAGATGCGCAAGGGGATCTCGGCCCAGATGACCCGGGCCCTGGCGATCCCGCACGCCTACGTCCAGATGGAGGTCGACGCGACGAACCTGGTTCGCCTGCGGGAGTCGCTCAAGCGGGACTACCAGGCGAGCGCCGGGACCTCGCTCAGCTACGTCCCGTTCGTAGTCAAGGCGCTCGTCGAGGCGCTCAGGCGTCACGGCAACTTCAACGCGAACTGGACCGAGGCCGGCCTGCTGGCCAAGCGCCGGATCAACATCGGGGTCGCGGTCGCGGTCGACGACGGCCTGATCGTGCCGGTGATCCGGGACGCCGACGGGCTGTCGATCCATGGGATCAACCAGGCGATCGCCGATGTCGCCGCCCGGGCCCGGGCGAACAAGCTCCGGCTCGACGACTTCGGGGGCGGCACGTTCACGATCGACAACACCGGCTGGCTCGGCTCGAACCTGACGATGCCGATCATCAACGCTCCCGAGGTCGGCATCCTCACGATGGAATCGATCACCAAGCGGGCCGTCGTGCGCGAGACGGCCGAGGGTGACGTGATCGCGATCCGGCCGGTCATGAACGTCGTCCTGGGCCTCGACCATCGAGCCAACGACGGTGCCGGCGGCGCGGCCCTGCTGCGGGACGTGAAGGCCTGGCTCGAGGGCGTCGGACCCGAGACGGCGATCTACTAGGGGACCCGGCGATGCGGGTCGTCGTCACCGGCGCCGGCGGCGGGGCTCCGATCGTGATCGCGATGCCGAGTGGGGTCTACGGATCGGGCGACCATTCTGAAGCAGGAAGCCAGCTTGCCCTGGCCCACGCGGGCAGGTTGCGCTACCTCGCGCTCGGTGACGTCGGCCTGAGCTGGACCTATATCGACGATGTCGCCGATGGAATCGTTCGAATCCTTGATCACGGTCGCCTCGGCGAGTCGTACCTCCTGAGCGGCCCCTCGCTCGTGCTCAAGGACGCAGTCGGGGCCGCGGCCATCGTCGGCCCCAAGCAGCCGCCCCGGGTGGACTTGCCGACCGGCGTCCTGCGCCTGTTGATCCCGGTCAGTCGGCGCTTCGGGGCGGTCGGCGGCCTGCCGGGGAACCTGGCCGAAACGATCCGGGCCGCAGAGGGCGTGACCTACTGGGCGAGCGCGGCCAAGGCCGAGCGCGAGCCGGGCTTCACCGCCCGCGATCTCGAGTCCGGACTGCGCGCCACGTTCGGGCCGTAGGCCTACACTCGCAGCCATGGGACGCGAACTGCCGATCTTCGAGCCGGCCAACAGCCACGCCCACCAGGCGAGCCCGGCCGGCCTCTCGATCGCCCTCGGGGGCGGGCCGGCGCTCGACGGTCCGCTCAGCCAGCCTGCTCCCGGCCAGCCCGGCAGCGGTCCTGGGGCCGTCCGCCGCCACCCCGACTGGATCCGCTCGAGGATCCCCTCGGGCGAGAACTACCACGAGCTCAAGGCGCTCCTCGGGGGCCTGTCCCTGAACACGGTCTGCGAGGAGGCCCGCTGCCCGAACATCGGCGAGTGCTGGGACCAGCGGACGGCCACGATCATGATCCTGGGCGACACCTGCACCCGGGCCTGCGGCTTCTGCGCGGTCAAGACCGGCCGGCCGACCTGGTTCGACGACGACGAGCCGCGGCGGGTCGCCGAGGCCCTGGCCCGGCTCGATCTCGAGCACGTCGTGATCACCAGCGTCGCCCGGGACGACCTGCCCGACGGCGGAGCGGGGATCTTCGCCGAGACGATCCGCCAGGTCCGCTCGAAGTCGCCGGGGATGGGCGTCGAGGTCCTGATCCCCGACTTCAACGGCACCGACGGCCCGCTGCGCACGGTGATGGACGCCCGGCCGGACATCCTCAACCACAACCTCGAGACGGTCGAGCGGCTCCAGAAGCCCGTCCGGCGGCGGGCCCGCTACGGCCGGAGCCTCTCGGTCCTCGAGCGGGCCAAGGCCTACGCCCTCGCCGATGGCGCGACGGTCCACACGAAGTCGAGCCTGATGGTCGGCCTGGGCGAGACCCGCCCCGAGCTCAGCCAGGCCTTCGCCGACCTGCGCGCCGTCGATTGCGACATCCTCACGATCGGCCAGTACCTGCGGCCCTCGGCCGAGCACCTCGAGCTCGTCCGCTACTACCACCCGGACGAGTTCGCCGAGATGAAGGCCGAGGCCCTCGCCCTCGGCTTCCGCCATGTCGAATCAGGGCCGCTCGTCCGCTCGAGCTACCACGCCCGGGATCAGGTCCCCGACGCCGAGCTGCGCCGGGCCCGCCGGCGGGCGACGATCGACGCCGAGGGCCGGGTCGTCCCCGGCGAGCGGCTGCCGGACAGCCTGGCCGGCTGAGCCCGCGATCCTGAGCCGGCCCGGCCGGCCGGCCGGGCGGGCCTGAGCCCGCCTTGAACCAGGCGGGTCGGAGCGACGAATCGATCGGTATGAACGATCGCATCAAGGATCGAGGTCCAGACAGCGGGGTAACCGGCGAGGTCGCCTTCGAGCCGGCCCGGGTCTCGCCCGGCAAGCGACGCCGGTTCGACCCCGGGGTTGTTGCCGTCATCGCGGCGATCGTCCTGGTCGGAGCGGCGATCCTCCGGCCCTGGGGCGCGATCGGCCCCGGCCCCGCGGTCCCGGTTGAGTCCCCGCCGCCCGCGTCCGAGCCGGCTTCCGGGCAGTCGAACCGCGAGTCCCCGCCTGCGTCGCCTGGCCCGACGATCGACCTCGCCCGCTCGGCGACGGAACGGGTGATCGTCAACCCGGCCGGTCGTGCCGAGACCTGGGGCCTGGCGATCGGCGCCGGGACGCGCTCGCAGAACGGTCTGGCGACCGTGGCCAACCTGGAATCGGTGATCTCGATCGCCCTCGATGGATCGTGGTCGGTCTGGACCCAGGTCGAGCCGAAGCCCTCGTCGATGCCGGCCCCGGGGACGGATCCGGAGCTGACCGGGGTGAACGTCACGGATCTCTGCCGGGGCCTGCCCGACCTGCCGTCGGGGGCACAGGTCGTCGCCGTCACCGCGCCCGGCCCGCCCCGCGACTACCTCCAGGTCCGGGGCTGGCAGGTTGTCGGCTGGCACGACGAGCCACGCGACATCGAGCTGCTGCCCAGCTCGCGCACCCTGACCAGCTCGAACGCCGGGCCAATCAACGAGCTCGCCCAGGCGACGGGCGGCCCGTGGCCCGACGGGCGCTACGACTTCCTGGTCGGGGGCCCGACCGAGATCTCGCTGTCGGTTTGCCTCGGCCGCCCCTGACCTGCGGGTGCCGATCCCGCCCTCGGGCCGTCCCTGAGTGCGTCCCGGGCGGGTCGACTGGTCTATCCTCAGGTCATGGCGACCCTCTCCCGCAAGACGGCCCTGGCCGAGCTTCATTGCCACCTTGGTGGGGCCGTCACACCCTCGATCATGTGGGGCATCGCCCACGCCCAGGGGATCAAGCTCCCAACGAAGGACTACTGGGAGTTCCGGGACATGATCACCGTGTCGAACCGGAGCGGCCGGAGCTTCGATGGGTACCTCCAGCTGTTCCACTGGACCGAGCTGATCCAGTCCTCGCCGCTGGCGGTCGAGCGTTCGGTCTACGAGGTCGTCGGCGGGGCCTACCGCAAGAACAACATCACCACGACCGAGTTGCGCTTCAACCCGATGAAGCGCAACCGGGGCGGCGAGCAGGATCTCGACCACATCGTCGCGGCGGCCGTCCGGGGCATGGACCGGGCCTCGCTCGAGTACCCAGTCAAGCCGGGCCTGATCTTCTGCCTCGACCGGGCCTTCCCGTTCGAGCTCAACGAGATCATCGTCGAGAAGGCGATCGCCTGGCACGACCGGGGCGTCGTCGGGGTCGACATCGCCGGTCCCGAGAGCGCGACCTTCCGGGTGGCCGACTACCGCCGCCTCTTCCGGCGGGCCCGCCAGTTCGGCCTGGGGTTGACCGTCCACACGGGCGAGTCGGGCCCGGTCGAGGAGGTGGCCCGGGTGATCGAGCTGCTCGAGCCCGACCGGATCGGGCACGGGGTGAAGGCGGCCTACGACCCGCGGGCGATGGAGATGCTGCGCGATCGGGGAATCGTGCTCGAGATCTGCCCGGCCTCGAACCTGAACACCCGGGTCGTGGCCAGCTGGGAGGAGTTCCGCTGGATCTTCGACCAGTTCCGCCGGAACGAGGTCCGGTTCACGATCAACACGGACGGCCCGGAGATGCTCAAGACCTACATCCGGGACGAGCTCCAGACGCTCGGCCGGCTGGGGATCCTGTCACCCGACGACCAGCGCCAGGCGATCGAGACGGCCCTGGCGGCCTCGTTCGTGCCGAACGTGACCGACGTGATCCCGTCGGTCCTCGAGCCCGCCCGGCGGGTCGAGGTCGAGCGCGAGGAAGCCTGATCAGTCGGGCCGGGGGCTGATCCGGAAGGTGCAGCAGCGGTCGCCCGAGGCGATATGCGACTCGCGGGTGACGTCGGCGCCCAGCACGTCCTGGAACAGCTGGAGCTCGGCGTCGCAGGCCGCCGGGTCGTCGGCCGCCACGTGGAAGATCGCGCAGTTGTGCTCGCGCATCCGGATCGTCCCGTCAGCCGACAGCTCCGCTCCGCACAGGTAACCCTGCTCGTCCTGGATCACCGCCAGCTCGCGCACCCGATCGAGGAAGGGCGCCTCGTCCGGGACGACCTCATCGAGCCGCCGACGGATCCGTTCGGCCGTCTGCGTCCGGCGGGCCTGGAAGACCTGGTCGACCAGCTTCCGCCCGCCGATCGAATCGATTGCCGCGATCAGGCCGGCGGCCAGCCCGTCGTAGTTGGCCGGGAAGAGGCGCTGGGCATTGGGCGTGACGTCGTACAGGTGGCGTGGCCGGCCGACCCCGTGCCGCTCGGTCCGGCGCGAGACGAGGCCATCGGTCTCGAGCACCCGGAGCTGTTGGAGGACCCCCGTCCGGCTCGCTCCGACCGCCGCCGCGAGCTGGTCCGGTGAGCTTGGCCCGGCCGTGCGCAGGGCCAGCACGAGCTCGCGCCGGAGGGTTGGGGCGTGGCCGTCGTGACCGGTGGCCCCTGCGTCGCCGGCATGGCCGGGCGGAGCGATCGTTCCGGCCGCCTGTGGATCTCCGGGTTGTGGGCCACCCATTTGGGGGAGGCTAGCAGAGGCCGGACGCTCGTGCTGGCGACCGGGCGAACACGGGTAGGCGAGCACCGCCGGCCGGCCTCGGCGGTCCCTGCCGGTGTACCCTCGGGCCGATGGACCTCGACCTGTCACTCGAGCATGCCCTGCTCCGGGACACGATCCGGGAGTTCATGCGGGCCGAGGTCGAGCCGGTCGTCGACGAGCACGAGCGGGCGAGGCGGTTCCCGCGGGCGATCGTCGATCGCCTGGGTTCGCTGGGCTGGCTGGGCATCCCCTTTCCGGAGGCCGAAGGCGGGGCAGGCCTCGATACCCTGGCCTATGCCCTCGCGGTCGAGGAGATCGGCCGGGTGTGGGGCTCGCTCGGCCTGATCGTGGCCGCCCACACGAGCCTCGGCTGCGGGCCCCTCCATGCCTCGGGGACGGACGAGCAGAAGGAGCGCTACCTCGTGCCGATGGCCGAGGGCCGGACGATCGGGGCTTATGGCCTGACCGAACCCGGCGCCGGATCCGATTCGGGCGGAACCCGGACGACCGCCCGGTTCGAGGCCGGACCCGATGGCGGGTCATGGATTCTCGACGGCGGCAAGCGCTTCATCACGAACGCGGGCCAGGCCGGAACGTACGTCGTGACCGCCCGGACCGGCACCCGCCCGGACCGGCCGGGCGGCGGCCACGGCACCGAGGGCGCCGGGAGCGGCGGCTCGGCTGAGATCAGCGCCTTCATCGTGCCGGCCGACACGCCCGGCTTCAGCATCGGCCGGCTCGAGGAGAAGATGGGCCTGCACGCCTCGGCGACCGGCGAGCTGATCTTCGAATTGGCCCGGGTCCCCGCGGCCAACCTGCTCGGCGAGCGCGGCGGCGGCTTCCACATCGCCCTCCGGACGCTCGACGGCGGCCGGATCAGCATCGGCGCCCTGGCCGTCGGCCTGGCCCAGGCGGCACTTGACGCGGCCATCCCCTACGCCCGGACACGGCGCCAGTTCGGTCGTCCGATCGGCACCTTCCAGGGCGTGGCCTTCCTGATCGCCGACATGGCAACCGAGATCGAGGCAGCCCGCCAGCTGGTCTGGCGAGCTGCCTGGCTGAAGGACCAGGGTCGCGACTACACCCTCGCCGCGGCCCAGGCCAAGCTGTTCGCGTCCGAGGTCAGCTCCCGGGCCACGAATGCCGCGATCCAGGTCCATGGCGGCTATGGCTACGTCGAGGAGTTCAAGGTCGAGCGCTTCCTGCGCGATGCCAAGCTGACTGAGATCGGCGAGGGAACGAGCCAGATCCAGAGGCTCGTGATCGCCCGACGGATCCTCGACCTGCGGGTCGTCTAGGGGTTCCCGCCGCCTCCGCCGTCGCTGCCATTGCCGCCGTCCCCGGCGGCTGTCGTCAGGGCCGACTGCATGGCCGCCTTGAACTGGGCGCCCCACGGCCCCTGGCCCGAGGCGATGTACGGCGAGGGGCTCACCGACTCGTACGTCGACGGGTCGGTCACGTAGCTCTGGGCGCAGGTCGCCGCCTCGATCGACAGGCGGTTCCAGGTCGCCGAGTCGGCGAAGATGTAGATGTGGATCCGGACCGGCGCCGCCTGGTCGAGTCCGTCGGCGGTGAACCCGATCGCGGTCGGGATGAGCTTTGCGTCGTTGCAGCCGGCATCGCCGGCGACCTGTTTCGTGACCGTGATCCCGGCGTCCGCCAGGGCCGACACGATCCCCTGGAAGTTGGCCGGGCTGGGCGCCGGCAGGTCGGCCGTCTTCGCCCCGCAGGCGGCTACGATCAGGCTCAGGCCGGCCACGAGGGCGAGCAGCGATCCGGAGCGCGGGATCAAGCGGGGCACTGCCCGAGGCTACCACCAGTCCGGCCGGGTCGCCTGTGGCGGCCCGTCTCGGCAGGTCGTGCTGGAGCTGGTGACCAGCGTCGGCCGAGGGTCGGTCGGGCCTGTCGCCGGCGGGGCCGACGTGTCGTAGGATTGCAGCCCGTCCGCCCGTCCCCGTCCGAGGACCCCTGTGCCCGAAGTCCGACCCTTCCGCGCCCTGCGCTACGAGCCCGAGGTCGTGGGTGACCTCGCGGCCGTTGTCAGCCCGCCCGGCGACGAAATCGATTCGACCCGCCTGGCCGAGCTGACCGCCCGCCACCCGAAGAACGCCGTCCGGCTCGACCAGCCGATCGACCAGCAGGGAGACGAGCCCGACGATCGCTACCGCCGAACGGCTCGGACCCTGGCCGGGTGGCGCTCGGACGGGACGCTCCGCAAGGACCCCCGGCCCTCGCTGTACGCCTACGAGCAGCTCGATCACGCCTCGGGGTCGCCCGCTGAGGTGGTTCGCCGGGGCTTCTTCGGCCGGCTCCGGCTCGAGCCGCCGAGCCCGGGCGGCTCGGACCCGGCGGCCAGCGTCATCTCGGCCGAGCCGGGCGATCCGGCCGGCCCGGCCGGAGCCGGCCCGCGCGAGGAGCGCTACCGCCTGCTCCGGGCGACCGGCGTGAACACGAGCCCGATCGTCGGCCTGTTCGGGGATCCCAGCGGGGCCGCCGGGCGCGTCCTGGAGGCGGCCGCCCGGACGAGCCCCCTCATCGACCTGGTCGACGACCGGGGCGTCCGGCACCGGATGTGGGCCCTGGCCGCCGATGGGCCCGATGCCGAGGGCGTCGCGACCCTGATCAAGGTGGTCGGCGCCGGACCGGTCACGATTGTCGGTCGGATCGAGCCCTATGAGGCCGCCTTGCGCTACCGTGATGAGCGCCGGATGAGCCGTTCCTGCGAGGAAGACCCCGCGTTCGACTACATCCTGACCCTGTTCGTGGAGGCGCCGGCCGACGGCGCGGACCTGGCGAGGCCCCTGACCGGCCTCGTGATCAATCCCCATGAGTGGTGAGACGATGACCGAAACCGCGACCGGCGGGCGCCTGCCCGCCCCGCCCGTGACGACCCGCCCGGTCCGCAAGGACGAGATCGAGCTGAGCGAGCGCGGGATCTACCTCGAGTCGTGGCTGCCCGAGCGGCGCTCACGCCGACGACCGCTCCTGTTCGTCCACGGCGAGCTGGCCGGTTCGTGGGTCTGGGAGCGGCACCTCCAGTACTTCGCCGCCCGGGGCTGGGAAGGCCACGCACTCAACCTGCGCAACCATTTCTGGTCGCAGACGGCCGATCCGACCACCCTGACCTTCGAGACGTACACCGAGGACGTGCTCGAGGCGATCGAGCGGCTGGGCAGCTCGGTCGTTGTCGTCGGCCACGGGATGGGCGGTCTGCTCGCCCTCAAGGCCGCCGAGCGACGGCCGGTCGGCGGGCTGATCCTCCTCTCGTCCGAGCTGCCCCGGGAGCTTCGCCCGCCGGCCCACCCCCACGAGCTGCGCGAGGTGCCCGACGTGTACGGGCGCGACCTGCTCGGCTGGGAGACCCTGCCCGAGCGGCTCCAGCGCGACCACAAGGACCTCGCCTTGGCCGACATCCTGAGGATCCAGCACCTGTTCGGCCAGAAGCCCCACGAATTGGGTGCCGCCCGGCGCCAGGTGATCGCGGGCATCCCGCTCGAGCAGGCCCGCCTGGCCGGGATCCCGATCCTGGTGATCGGGGCCGGCCTGGACCGGTACGTCCCGGAACCCTCGAGTGAGCGCCTCGCTGAGTGGCTTTCGGCCGAGTACGAGCCATTCGGGGCCCACTCCCACTACGGCCTGATCGTGGGCGAGTCGAGCCACGTCCAGGTCGCCGAGACGATCCGGTCCTTCCTCGAGGCGAACCGGCTCTAGGTCCCGGGCAGGGGCCTCCCGGTCCGGCGGCTCCGACTGGTATCATTCCGGCCGGTCCGGCGCTCGACGCCACCGGCCAACCTGCCGCATTCGTCTAGAGGCCCAGGACACCGCCCTCTCAAGGCGGAGATCACCGGTTCGAATCCGGTATGCGGTACCAGCGACGTTCGAGCTGGGACCGGGCGACGGCCCAGGGAGGCCCCGTGACCACGCCCTCGGAACGTCGCCTGATCATCCTGGCCGAGGGCCACTTCGGCCCCCACGACGGCAAGACTGCGATGGGCGTCATCCGCTACGGACCCGATCCGATCGTGGCCGTGATCGATTCGACCAACGCCGGGCGCAACGTCCGGGAGTGGTTCGATGAACGGCCCCGCTTCGACATCCCGATCGTCGCCTCGCTCGCGGACGGCCTGGCCCTGGCCCCCAGCCGGGGAGCCGCGACAGCGCTCCTGATCGGGATCGCTCCGACCGGGGGCAAGCTGCCGGCGGCCTGGCGACGGACGATCCTCGAGGCGATTGCGGCCGGCCTGGATATCCTGTCCGGCCTGCACACCCTGCTGGGCGACGATCCCGAGCTCGCCGCGGCCGCACGGGCCTCCGGGGTCGAGATCATCGACTATCGCCGTCCGCCGGCCCGCGAGGAGACGGCGATCGGCCGGGGCCACGCGCCGGGCAAGCACGTGATCCTGACCGTCGGGACCGACTGCGCGATCGGCAAGATGAGCGTCGCCCTGGAGCTCCGGCGGGCGGCCGTCGAAGCCGGCCTCGCGGCCGTCTTCGTGCCGACCGGCCAGACCGGGATGATGATCGATGGCTGGGGCGTGGCCGTCGACCGGGTGATCAGCGACTTCTCGAACGGGACAGGGGAGTGGCTCGTCGAGCAGGCCGAGTCCAAGGGCGACTGGATCATCGTCGAGGGCCAGGGCTCGCTCGACCACCCGGCCTACAGCGCGGTCACCCTGGGGCTGATCCACGGCACCACCCCCCAGGCGATGGTCATGGTTCACAAGCCGGGCCTGGCCGAGCACGACTGGGACCACATCGACGGCCGCGAGTTCCCGCTCCAGCCGCTCTCGAGCTTCATCAAGCTCCACGAACAGGTCGCCGGGATCGTCGCACCCTCGACGGTCGTGGGCGTCGCCCTGAACACGTCGCTCTACCCGGACGAGGCCGACGCCCGCCGGGTGATCGATGAGATCGCGGCCCAGACCGGCCTGCCGGTCGACGATCCGGTCCGGTTCGGACCAGCTCGCCTGTGGGCCGGGATCCAGTCCGGCGTCGAAGCGCTCGACCGATGAGCCCTTCGCCGGGCTCAGGCGATGACCCGGCCGCGGAAGCCGGCAACGGACTCGACCTTCGCCAGGAGGTGATCCGGCTGCCCTACCGGGAGCCCTTCCGGATCGCCCGGGCGCATGGCGCCGACGGGATGAGCTCGGTCGTCGTGGAGCTCCGACACCCGGCCTGGCCGGGCCTCGTCGGCTATGGCGAGGGCTACCCGGATCCGTACTACGGCGAGACCCTCGAGACCGTCGCGGTCGTCCTGCCGCGCCTCCTCGCGACGATTGATCCCGGCGAGCTGGGGGCGGTCACGCCGGAGGACGGGGCGGGCCTGCTCGAGACGCTCGCCGGGGGCTTCGACGCCGCAATCGCCCGGCACGGCGCCGCCAAGTGCGCCCTCGATACTGCCCTGCACGACCTCGTTGGGAAACGTCTCGGACAGCCGGTCTGTCGGCTGCTCGGCCTGTCGCCCGAGATCGGCCCGACCGACTTCACGATCGGTCTCGATGAACCGGCGGTCGTCGCCGCCCGGGCCGAGCGAGCCGGGCACTTTCCGGCGCTCAAGATCAAGGTCGGTGGCCCGGCCGATCTCGAGACGCTCGAAGCCGTCCGGCGCGTCTTCGCCGGCCCGATCCGGATCGACGCCAACACCGGCTGGACGCCCGAGCAGGGGGCCGCGCTGATCCCCGATCTCGTCCGGCTCGGGGTCGAGCTGATCGAGCAGCCCTTCCCGGCTCACCGGCTCGACCAGTTGGCCTGGCTCCAGGAACGCTCGGAGCTGCCCCTGGTGGCGGACGAGAGCGCGGTCACGATCGATGACCTCGACCGGCTCGTCGGCGTCGTCGCCGGGGTCAACGTCAAGCTGGCCAAGTGCGGCGGACCCGGTCCGGCTCGGCGGATGCTGGCCCGGGCCCGGGCGCTCGGCTTCCGAACGTTCCTCGGCTGCATGGAAGAGACGTCGCTCGGAATCGCGGCCTCGGCCCACGTGGCCGGGCTGGCCGACTGGATCGACCTCGACGGCTGCCTGCTGATCGCGGGCGATCCGTTCGAGGGACTCGAGCTGGGTGCAGATAGCCGCTGGCGGTTGACGGAAGATCCGGGTCTCGGGATTCGGCGCCGCCCGGACTGACCCTCGACCGGGTCGGAGCTCGGCCTGTGGACAACTTGGTGGACGAGAACGTGGACAAAGTGCCTGCCCCCGGTCCGGCCCTCGGCCTATTATTGGGGGACGGGCTGAGGGGCCCCGGGAGAAGGCCCTCGCCACCCCGAATCCATGCGGCCAGACCGCCCGCTTCCGCGGTCGAGCGCGCCCAGTAGACGCGAGAGGAGGAGGGCTCTCTGTTGCCAGATATGCGCACGCCTGCCCCGGCGACCCTGTCCCCGGAGGCAATCGAGTTCGTGCGGTTCTGCTACCACCGCAAGCGGGTCGGCTGGCCGGAGCTGTACGACGAGATGTGCGCCGTTGCGAACCGTGGGCTCTACCAGGGCTGGGGGCTGGAGGAGCTGTCCGAGCACGGAATCGGCTTCTCACTGTTCGAGACGCCGGCCCTCGCCCGGGTCGCAGCGGATATCGTCCGGGAGGAATCGGAGCGCCGTCCGCACGAAGAAACGGACAGACGGCCGAGCCCGGGCGTCCCGGTCGTGGCCCACTGACGGGGGCCTGAACGGGAGGAATGAAACGGCCCCTGTCGGATCCGACCGGGGCCGTTGGATTCAGGGCCGCCTGGGCACCCCTGGGGCGGCCCCGCACGGACCCTGACACGGACTCTGGGGGAGTGGGTCAGGCGCGGATCTTGCGGCGAGCCATCTCGCCTTCGATCTGGCGCTCGGCCTCGACATACCGATCGATCTGATCGCGGATGTCGTTCGCCTCGGGGGTGTACAGGTGGACCTGCTGCTGGAGGACGTAGCTCAGGCGCCGGCTGCTCATCCGGACGTGATCGAGGTTCTTCATCAGGACCAGCGGATCCATCGCGGCCAGGTCGGCCGGGTCGTACATCTCCTGCATCGGCTCATTCTAGCGAGCGAGTCGTCCAGGCTCGAGGCGCTCGAGTCGCCTCAGCCGCTCGGGCCCGACTTGGCCGGCGCCGGCTAGAGTGCGCGCAGGCGGCGAACCGGCCAGGTCCAGTCGACCGGCACGGAGGCCCCAGCGAGGGCCCGGCGGCGGCCGGCCTCGGTCGCGCCCAGGACGAGGATTCGGTCCAGCTTCGTCGCCCGCCCGGCCTCGCTGCCCCAGAGCTTGGTCATCTTCCGGCCGGCCGCAACGTCGTCCAGGGCGACCCCGGCCAGGCGATAGCCCGCCGGTAACGCGGCCTCGGCCCAGACCTTCTCGGCCAGGCCCACCCCGCCGGCCAGGTCCCGTCCGCGGTCTCGCTCGACGTCACCGACCACCATCACGACCACGGCATCGTCGGCCAGGGCTGGCCGCAGCCCGTCGAGGACCTCGCGCAGGAACTGGAGGTAGGCCGTCCGGTGGTGGGCATCGTCGAGCGTCGCGTCGATCCGGGCCGGATCCTCACCGACGAGCCACGCCCGCATCCAGTTGTAATAGCCGTATTTCACGACCCGCAGGTACGGTGGCGACATCACGACCAGGCGGGCACGCTCGGGCAGGGCCCGCGCCCGAAGGGCCGACCGGGCCCGCACTCCGGCATCACGGGCGTCGCCCAGCAGGGCAATCCCGGTCACGGCGGGGAGCGGCTGGCGGTACAGCCGGCTGAGCTTCCGGTCGAGGCAGGCGAAGACGTCGCGCTCGGGCGATTGGAAGTCGGTCCGGGCGACGAAGTCGCGCACGTAGCCGCGGGCCATGCTGAAGGTGTTGGGCATGACCTCGGAGAGGTAGCCGGCCGACTTGCCGTGGAGGATGCCGGTCAGCGCCCCGGCGAGAAAGCGGTCGACCCGATCGTCGAGCCGGAGCATCGTCCGGACGAACAGGAGTTGCCCGAACGTGCGCGGATGGAAGGCCAGCCGGACCTCGAGCGGGACCGGTTCGACGCCTTCGGTCGGGCCGGCCAGCGAACCAGCGGCCGGGACCAGGACCTCCTCGTGACCGGCCGGCGCGAGCAGGCGCAGCGACAGGGCAAGCCAGGCCGAGCCCTCATTTGCCCAGCGCAGGCGGAGGGCCGTCAGGCGGGTCCGGGCCTCGGCCGGGCTGGCCGGCTCGACCTTGGCCGCCGTGAGCAGGTAGGCGAACGGATTGAGGTCGTTGCCCACCCCGATCCGGCCCTCGGCGCAGGCTTGGAGGGGCGTGGTTCCGCGCCCGCTGAACGGATCGAACACGACGTCCCCGGGTCGCGACCAGCGGGCGATGAAGGCGTGGACCAGGCTCGCCGGAAAGCTGGCCAGGTACGAGCACATCGGGTGGAAGGTGTGGCCCCACAGGCGCTGCTGGTCCTTCCACTCGGGGGCGATCGCCAGGTGGGGCAGCTCGGCCGGCAGCTCGAGCGCGAGCTGCCCGGCCCTGGCAATCGTCGCGATGTCCGGGATCGGCTGGTCCCCGGCCCTGGCGCGTTGGGCGCGCGGCACGTTCGAGTGGTACCTCCGGAGCGATCACTGCCGCGATTCCTGCGCGGCGGAGGCGGAGTGTAGCACGCCGATTCCAGGCTTCCGGACGCTCGGGCCACCGCCAGATTGAACGAATCAGCCGGTCGCCGCCCCAATCCCGGTGGGCAAACAAGCGGGAGGAATTATGCTGCCCTGGGTTGCAACCACGGGTGGAACGTCACCCGACACGGAAGCGGAAGCTCTCGACCGGCACCTGCTTGCCCTTGAGCTGGAGCGCGCGCGCCTCGGCCCGCGGGTAGGTCTCCTCGACCGTCCGATAGGTCGCCGCACAGACGACCACCTCCCCGCCGCCGGCCGCCGCCTGGAAGCGGGCCGCGGTATTCGTGGTGTCGCCGATCGCGGTGAAGTCCTTGAAGCCGCCACCGCCCACGTTGCCGACGTACTCCTCGCCGGTGCAGATCCCGATTCCGACGTCGAGCCAGTTGCCATCGTGGGTCCCGTAGCCGACCGCGCGAAGGAGGGCGTCGGCCGCCCGGACCGCCTGGCGGGGAAACTCCCGGCCGGCCAGGCCGGGCACGAAGATCGCCATGACCTCGTCACCGGCGATCTGGCCGAGGATCGCGTCGTTGGCCAGGAGGGCCTTCGAGGCCGCCTGGTAGAAGCGGTGCAGGAGGGCGGTCGTCTCGACGCTCGACATCCGCTCGGCGATCGTCGTGTAGCCTCGCACGTCGGCGAAGAGGATGCTCACGGGAACGAGCGCACCGCCTTCGGGGGCACGCTCGATGCAGCGTTCGCAGATGCTTGGGTTCTTGCGCGATGGGGTATAACCGAGCTTGCCGAACGGGCCTGCGTAGGGGCCTCGGAACGGGGCGTTGCAGAACCGGCAGCGGAGCTGGGCTGGAACGAGGGAGAAGAGGCGGCGTCCAAGCCGCTCGCCGGTCGCCAGGGCCGAATCGCCGTTCAAGATTCCCTGCCAGCGCCGGCTCATCGGAATCACGTCGAGGGGGTCTGACATGTCCGCCTGGTCGTCTCGATCCGCTCTTGGAATCATTGCCGCCACCACCGTCTGGCTGGGTTGGCTGACCGTCGCCCCCGCTCTCGGACTGCCATCACTGGCCTCCGCCGCCATGTTGAACCTGGTCGCGGTGCCTCATGACGACCCTGGTTCCTGGCCGGGCTGGATCATTCTCGTCGTCGGGCTCGTGCTCGTGGCCGGCCTGTTCGTCGCCCTGGCCCGATCCGGGCGGGTGCCAGCCCGGATTGGATCCGGAGCGGGCCTCGGAATCCTGTGCTGGCTGATTGCCGGGGTCGTGCTCATGCCCCTGCTCGGGCTCCTCGCTCCGGCCACGACCGTGACCACGGCCGATCCGATGCGGGGCTCCCTGATGATGCTGCCGCTCGGTCTCGGGGCACCGATCGAGGCCCTGATCGCCTGGCTGGCCTTCGGCCTGGTGCTGGGGGCGGGCGTCGCCGTGCCGGCCGAACGAACCGGGATCGCGCTGGTCGCCATCGATCCGGACCCTGCGTCCCCGCAGAGGACGTCCAGCAGGGATGGCGTCCTGGTCGTGGCCGGGCTCGCACTGGCGCTCGTGCCGGCCCTGGTCCTCGCCGGCTTGCGGGCCGAGTCGAGCCTGGCCGACCCATCGCCGGCGACCACGACCCAGGTCGCCCGCCAGACGGTGGCCTCGCTGCCCACCGGCAAGGATTTCGTGAGCGTGATCGAGTTGTCCCAGCCGCCGGGGGCGGTGCTGGGACCCCACGTCCACACGTACTCGGGCGTGGCATACGGCCTCGACGGGGTGGCCACGATCGGGTTCGCGACGGGGCCAACCGTCGCCGTCCCGCGAGGGCAGGCTGGCTTCATCGTCGCCGGCCAGGTCCACGCCCACCGCAACGTCCAGGATGTTCCGGCCGGGGCCTTCCTGGCCGTGGCCCTCCTCCTCCTGGTCGGCGTTGTCGTCCTCCTGGCGGCTCGCCGGCCGGCCCGAATTGGGCTGCTCTCGATTGCCCTGCTGGCCTTGATCGGCACCTCGGGCCTGGCGATCCAGAGCCCCGGCTCGAACGACTGGCTGTTCATCTCGATCCGCTCGGCCGGTGGCCGGAACGCCGAGATGCCGTTGGCGACGTCCGAGCGGCTGTTCGAGTCGCCGGACGTCGGGCCGTTCGCGCCCGGACCGTACACGGAGACGCTCGACCGGGTCCGCCTGGATCCGGGCTCCAGCCAGGCGTTCGCCTCGACCGGCCCGACCGTGATCGTCGTCCTCGATGGCTCGGTCGAGGTCCAGGGCGAGAGCGGGACAGCCAGCACGGTGGGCACCCGGGAGTCGACCCTGGTCTCACCGGGGACCACGGCCACGCTCACGACTTCGGGCAGCGGGCCGGCCGAGCTGCTCGTGTTCACGGTGGCGGGCGGCAGCCAGGACTAGCGGCTCAGGGAGCGACGAGCGCACCGACCGGGCTGCCCGTGGCGGTCAGCCCGAGGAGCAGGTAGCGACCGTCGATCTCGGTCACGGCGGTGATCTGGGCCGAGGCGAACTCGCTGCCTGTCGTCAACCTGGCCCAGGTCGCGCCATCCGACGAGACCCAGGCTGCCCCTTCTCCACCCGTCGACGTTCCGAGGGCTAGGACCTCCGAGCCCAGCGCGACCACCCGGCTGAGGTTCGCCGCATCGAGGCCCGAATCGCCCGGTGCCGCCAGCCAGGCGCGGCCGTCGCCGGACGACCAGGCCTGCCCACCGGCCGGGCCATTCCCGACCGCGACCCAGCCCGGCCCAGCCAGGGCAACGTCGGTCAGCTGATCACCCGACATCGTGTCCGCTGGGGCGGCCCGGGTCCAGGTCAGTGCGTCCGCCGAGGTCCACACGACCGGCGCACCCTCGACCTGTCCGACGGCCACAAAGCCGTGGGCCGTGTCGCCCGCGAGTCCGCCGATGGAGGCCCCGACGAAGACCGGGATCGACGGCTCGACCGTCCAGCTCGTTCCGTCGGTGGAGGTCATCACGACGCCTGTCGGTCCATTCCCGTCCTGGTTGGATCCGGCGGCGACGAAGCCCGGACCGCCGGCGATGATCGTCGTGGGCCCATCCCCGGTGCCGCTGGCCAGCTGCCAGCCGCCGCCGGCCACGTTGGCCAGGACGATCGTGTCGCCGCAGTAGGTGGGGCCCGGCGGGCAGGTCAGGGCGGCCATGACCGTGGTCGTCCCGTTCTGGGCGAGGCGGCCCGCCGTCGTGTCCTTTGAGAGGCCGGCGTCCGCGTCCCGGGTCCAGGCGAGGCCGTCGTTCGACGACCAGACCGCCACCTGGTCGTGGCCGTTCTCGACGAGCGTTCCCGTCGCGAGCAGCCCGGACGGCCCGTCGATCACGTCGGTGATCGCGGCGTGACCGAACGGCGTCATATCGATCGGCTGGACCTGGCCCGGCCGCGGACCCGCGCTCGTCGGACCCGCCAGACGGCCGGACCAGGCGAGGGTGATCACGACGAGGACCGCGAGCGCCGCTGCCGCCAGGCCAGCCAGGCGCGGCCACATTGAGTTCGATGGCAGGTAGGCGCGCCAGGGGCCGCGCTGTCTCGTCGCTGGGACCTCGGCCAGGACGGACTCGATCACGTCGTCGGGCGCGCGCTCGGGCGCCTCGGCGAGCCAGTTGCGAACGCGCCGCTCGGTGTCGTCCGATCTCATGCGCTGTTCCTCGCCCGCCGGCCGCACTCCGGCTCGCCCGGCCGGCCATCGGCCTCGAGGGCGGCCCTCAGGCCGGACATCGCGTAATGGAGCCGCGACCGAGCGGTGCCTTCGGGGATGGCCATGATCTGGGCCACGTCGGCCAGGGGCAGGTCGAGGTAGTACCGCAGGACGACCACGGTTCGCTGCTCCGGCGAGAGCCACCGGAATCCCCGCTCGAGCTGGTCGTGGTCATCCACGGCGGTCGGCGGCAGCTCGGCCAGCGGCCGGATCGTCGCCAGCCGGGTCAGGCCGATCGTCCGCCGTCGGTTGCGCGCCTCCAGGTAGCAGGCGCGCACGACCAGCCGGTACAGCCACGGGTCGAGGCGATCGGGGTCGCGCAGCGAACGGAGGTCTCGCCAGGCGTTGAGGAGCGCCTCCTGGACGGCGTCCCGAGCCAGGTCGGGGTCGCGCAGGATCCGGATGGCGATCGCGTACAGCCGGTCCGCCGAGTCGATCGCCACGACGGCGAACGCATCCTGGTCACCGCGCTGGGCGGCACCGATCAACGCCCGCCGATCCTGCTCGACCACCTATTGCCTGACCCAGACATAGGCCTGGTCCGTTCCGGCCGGTGACGCCCGGCCAACCACGACCACGGTCTGGCCGATCGACGCGACGGCCGTGGCTTCGGTCTTCGCGGCGTTCGGCAGCACGGCATCACGACTCCAGGTGGACCCGTCGGTCGACGACCAGATTCGTGCTCCGTCGCTGTCGTAGCCGGCCGCTTCGAACCCATTCGACGTTGTCGTGACTGCGTCCATCGTCGCGCCCTTGAGATCGGGGCCGTCGGCCACCGCGGTCCATGTCAGCCCGTCCGTCGAAGTCCAGGCCGCCGCGCCGTCGGCCCCAGTCCCGACGGCCACGAAGCCGGGGCCCCCGGCCACGACCGCCAGCATATCTCCGCCTCGCAGCGAGGCCTGACTGTCGGACGCTTTCCAAGTTTGGCCGTCGGCCGATGCCCAGGAAGCCGCCCGCCAGGTGCCGTCAGCCAGCTGGCTATGGCCGACGGCGACGACGACCTGCTTGCCAGCGGCAACACTTTGGGCCTGGGAGGCGTCGATGGAAGGAACGGTCGCCATCGTCCATGTCACGCCGTCGGGCGAGGTCGAGAGGCGACCCGTGTCGGGCTCGGAGTTGCCGTCACGTCCGACCGCGACGTACAGCGTGCCGGTCCAGGCCGCGTCCCACATACCCACCAGGCTGCCCCCGACCAGGCCTCCGGCCGTCCACGTCGAGCCGTCGGGGGAGAGGAAGGAATTCGAGAACTCCAGGCCACACTCTCCGCTTCCGGAGCAGTCGTTACCCAGGGCGAGGAGGCCCTTCGGGCCTGTGGTCACGGCCCTCAATGGGAATGCAGCGAGGGTGCTCGACTCCGGAGCGGCAGTCCAGGCCCGGCCGTCGGCCGAGCTCCAGACCAGGCCTGGACCACGAACGCCCCGGTATCCAGCGGCATAAAAGGTGGAGCCCTGGACGGTGATGCTCGAGAGGGCTCCGCCCAACGACGGCGGCAGGCTGCTCACCGACTGCCAGCTCGATCCTCCTCCGGCCGGCCCGCCCGAGCAGGCTGCGAGAACGATGATCGATCCGCAGACAAGTGCGACCAGCTCCGGCCGCCGCCTTCGCCAAGCCATCTGAGCCACCTCCACCTTCGACCGACGACATCGGCTATGGGGTGGGCCGGCCGACAAACGTTCAAGAAACGCCGGGCCCCGCGCCCAGGGAGTGGCTTGACTGGACGACGGCCGCGATAATCGTCGAGCGCCAGCCCCGTCCCCGTAGCTCAGTGGACAGAGCAACCGCCTTCTAAGCGGTAGGTCGAAGGTTCGAACCCTTCCGGGGACGCCACCCACCCAGCTGCCCCGACCAATCAGCGGGCGCTCACCAATAGGGAATTGTCCTCAGCGAGCTGGCTGTTCCCCAGGACCATCGGCTGATGCAACATGGCACCGTCGACCCGGATAGGGGCCTTGACGAGCGTGGATCTCGATCTACGTTTGAGTCCTGACTGGGTGGTCAGGAGTTGATTCGGACGAATCACGCAGCTGGGAGGCGAACATACGAGCAATGAACAGGTGGCATTTCCAGCCGATCCTTCGTGATCGGTGCCGGGATGCAGGCCAGGGCCTCGTTGAATACGGACTTATCCTTTCCCTCGTCGCGATCGTCGCAATTCTTTCCCTGGCATTCATCGGCGGCAACCTGCAAGGCATGATCAGCAACGTGGGCCATTCGGTCTGACCGAGGGCCGACGTCAGGCACCCTCGACGGCGCCCCCGTGCCGGTCCCCTGGGCCGGAGCAGCGGGGGCGTCTTCATGTCTGGGAACACTTGGCGCACGAGCCGGCGCCGCCCAGGCCGGTCCCGAGCTGCGGCGGGGAAGGGCGTGAACGCGCTGACGTAGGGGCCGCCAGGGGTCGCCGTGGTACCTCCGGACGGGACGAATGTACGGCTTGGCGGTGAATAGGCCGCACCCCTACGCTCCACCCAGCAGCAGGCCGCACTCTACCCGTTACAACCGAACGGGCCCGGAACGGCCGAAGACGCACCGACGTGAGGCAAACTCGACCGATGGCATCAATGGCCGCCACCGACCTGGGACCAATGCTCACCGCGAGCGAAGTTGCCGAGATGCTTCACCTGCACGTGAACACGGTGAAGCGGCTCGGCGACCGTGGCGAGCTTCCGTTCTATCGCGTCTGCAAGCGGGGCGACCGACGCTTCCGCCTGGATGACGTGATGGCGTTCCTCGCGCGCAACCGCTAGATCCCGCCGGCGGCCGCCTCCGCCCTGTTCGAAATCAGGGTCGTCTTCGAGCGCTCGCTGGGCGGCGGGCGCTCGCTGCTGTCCGTCGACCTGAGCTTGCTCTGACTGGTCGATGGCGGCCAGCGGACCGAGGTCGGGGCTAGCTCAGCGAGGCAAGCGTCCGGTCGAGGATCCCGAGGGCCTCGCCGACTTCTTCGGGCGTCACGTCCAGGGGCGGGATCAGGCGCACGATGTTGTGGTCCCGGCCGCACGAGAGGACGAGCAGGCCGGCATCGGCGCAGCCGGCGACGAGGGCATTGACCAGGTCTCCCGCCGGCGCCTTCGTGGCCCGGTCCGTGACGAGCTCGATCCCGATCATCAGGCCCGGCCCGCGGACGTCGCCGATCCGGGGATCCTCGGCCGCCATGGCCTCGAGGCCCCGGGTCAGCTCGGCTCCCCGCGCTGCCGCGTTCTCGATGAGCTTCTCGGCCTGGATCGTGGCCAGCACGGCCAGGCCCGCCGCGCACGAGACCGGGTTGCCCCCGTACGTGCTGCCGTGGGCGCTCCGGCCCCAGCGCTCCTGGAGCTCGCGCCGGCTGACGATCGCCGAGAGCGGCAGGCCGTTCGCGATCGCCTTGGCCACGCACACGACATCGGGCACGATCCCGGCCGCCTCGAACGCCCACATCCGCCCGGTCCGGCCGTAGCCGGTCTGGACCTCGTCGGCGATCAACACGATCCCGTGCTCATCGGCGAACCGCCGGAGGCCCTGCAGGAAGGCGGCTGGGGCCGGGTAGTAGCCGCCTTCGCCCTGGACCGGCTCGACCAGGATCGAGCCGATCCCGTCGGCCGGGAGGACCGTTCGGGCGAGCTCGTCGAGCGCGGCCAGGCAGGTCGCCGTCGCCCGGTCCTCGTCGCCCTCGAAGTCGCGGTAGACGGCGGGGAAGGGCAACAGGTGGACGCCCGGCAGGAGCGGCTCGTAGCCGATCCGATAGTTCAGGGCCGAGCTCGTCACCGAGGCCGCCCCGAAGGTCCGCCCGTGGAAGCCGCCCCGGAAGGCAACGATCCCGGCCCGGCCGGTAGCTCGCCGGGCGAGCTTGAGGGCCGCTTCGATCGCCTCTGATCCAGAGTTCAGGAACATCACCGTGTCGAGCGGGTCCGAGAAGGTCGCCGCGAGCTCGGACGCCAGGCGCACGACCGGTTCGGCGTAGCCGATCGCGCCGGTCGGCACGATCAGCCGGTCGACCTGCTCGTGGATCGCCCGGTTCACCGCGGGGTGGCCGTGGCCGAGGGCCGACACGGCAATCCCATTGGCGAAGTCGAGGTAGCTCTGCCCGGCCGTGTCAAACAGGCGATGGCCGGCGCCGTGGCTCCAGCTCCGCTCGAAATAGCGGCCCAGGACAGGTGACAGGCTGGGTTGGGCGATGGCCCAAGGTTCCGTCCCGGTCGTCGGTCGATCCATCGGCCGAGGATACCGGAATGCCGGCCGGAGCCGCCGCCAGCAATGGCACAATGGCCCGGATCGAGCCCGCTCGCCGAAGCGTTCGGAGCGTTGCCCGACCCTCCTCCAGCCTCGGTCCCACCAGAGGTCCCCGCCCCGTGATCGATTTCCGCCTGAGCGAGGAGAACCGGTTGGTCCAGGCCAGCGCCCGGGCTTTCACCGAGGCCGAGATCCTGCCCCACATCCGGGCCTGGGACAGCGCCGGGGAGGTCCATCCCGAAGTCTTCACGAAGATGGCCGAGCTCGGCTTCCTGGGCGCCCCGATCCCGGAGCGCTACGGCGGAGCCGGAATGGACTACATCAGCTTCGCCATCCTGTGCGAAGAGCTCGAGCGGGCCGACACCGCCTTCCGGGTCGTCCAAAGCGTCCACGTCGGGTTGAATTCGCTGACCCTGCTCCAGTGGGGGACCGAGGACCAGCGCCAGCGCTACCTCGTGCCCCAGGCCCGGGGCGAGAAGTTGGCCGGCTTCTGCCTGACCGAGCCGGGCGTCGGGACGGACGCCGGGGCGCTCCAGACGACGGCCCGGCGGGAGGGCGATCGGTACGTCCTGAACGGCCAGAAGACCTGGATCAGCCTGGCCGACCTGGCCGATCACTTCCTCGTGTTCGCGACCGTCGACCGGGCCCTCAGGCACCGGGGCGTGACCGCCTTCCTGGTCGAGCGCTCGTTCAAGGGGCTTTCGACCTCGACCCTCCAGGGAAAGCTCGGGATCCACGCCGGCAACACCGGGATCGTCAACCTCGAGGACTGCGAGGTCCCCCTCGAGAACCGGCTGGGCGAGGAGGGCGAGGGCTTCCTGATCGCGATGAGTGCGATCGACCAGGGTCGCTATACGGTGGCCGCCGGCAGCGTCGGGCTGGCCCAGGCCTGCCTCGACGCGAGCCTGAAGTACGCCCATGAGCGCCAGACGTTCGGGGAGGAGATCGGCCGGCACCAGCTGGTCAAGCAGATGATCGCGAAGATGGCCGCCGGCACAGAGATCGGCCGGCTGCTCGTGTGGCGGGCCGGCTGGCTCAAGAACCAGGGCCTGCGCAACACGCGCGAGACGAGCCTGGCCAAGTGGCATGCCACGGACCACGCCGTCCAGGCGGCCCTGGACGCGATCCAGGTCCACGGCGCCAACGGGTATTCGACCGAGTTCCCGGTCGAGCGCTACCTGCGCAACTCGAAGGCGAGCGTGATCTACGAGGGGACGAGCCAGCTCCATACCCTGATCCAGGCCGACTACGCCCTCGGCTATCGCGAGAATCGGCCGCTCCGCTGCGAGCCCTGGCCGGCCCAGGGCTTCGAGCGGCCCGTCCATGCCTGAGGCCGCCTGGCGGTGACCGGTCTCGACCCCGACCAGGGCGGCGACACCGGGCCGACGCCCTGGTCGGAGGCCGAGCTGGCTACCCTGGCCGCGGTCGCCGAGACGTTCGTCCGGGGCGCCGCAACCCGTCGGGCCAACCTGGCCGCGGCAGCCCTCGACCTGGCCGTGGATCCGGAACAGGTCGCCGACCTGCGGATGGTCTTGCGCCTGCTCGAGCGGCCCGCAGTCAACCTCGTCCTGGGCGGGGGATCGAAGCCGTTCCGCGACCTCTCGCCGGCGGAGCGCGAGAAATACCTCCTGGCCTGGGGCAACTCCCGCTTCGAGCAGCGCCGGACGGCCTACCAGGCGCTTCGCAAGCTGCTCTGCTTCCTGGCCTACGCCGATCCCGGCGAGACCGCGACGGGCAATCCGTACTGGGCCCGAATCGGCTACCGGCCGGACGTCCCGCAACTGACCGAGCGGCCGACGCCGATCAAGCCCCTGGCCGTCAGCCAGGTCAGCCTCGATGCCGATGTCGTCGTGGTCGGCTCGGGCGCCGGGGCCGGCGTGGTCGCCCGAGAGCTGGCCAAGGCCGGCCGTGCGGTCGTCATCCTCGAAGCCGGGCCGTTCGTCCCCGAGCCCGAGATGCCCACGAACGAGCTGGCCGCATTTGACCGGCTCTACCTCGACCACGGCCTGACCTCGACCTGGGACGGCGCGATCTCGATCCTGGCCGGGGCCAGCGTCGGCGGCGGCACGACGATCAACTGGATGACCTGCTTCGACGCGCCGATCCCGGTCCGGCACGAGTGGGCCAACGAACACGGCCTGGCCGGCTTCGACGGCCCGCCCGGCGACGAGGACTTCGCGGCGGTCCGGGGCGAGCTCGGGGTCAGTCCCGCCCCGGCCCTGCCACCCAAGGACGCCGCCCTCGTGGCCGGCGCGCGAGCCGTCGGGATCTCGGCCGGTCCGACCGAGCGGAACGCGTCGGCCTGCACCGCGTGCGGCTCGTGCCCGTTCGGCTGCCGGGCCGGCACGAAGCGCTCCGGCCTCCAGGCCCACCTCGCCGATGCGACCCTGCGCGGCGCCCGGCTCGTGGCCAACGCCCGGGTCGACCGGGTGCTTGTCGAGGGCGGCCGGGTGAGCGGCGTCGAGGCCACCCTTGATTGGGATCCCGGCGCTTCGCCGGCGATCGCCGAGGGCGGGCCAGGCCCGCGCCGGCTGACCGTGCGCGCCCGCCAGGTGGTCATGGCCGCGGGCGCCCTGCGCACCCCCGCGGTCCTGATCCGGAGCGGGCTGGGCCACCCGGCGATCGGCCGAAACCTGCGGCTCCATCCGGTGCCGGTCGTCGGCGCCCGGGTCCCCGACCTGATCCAGATGTGGAACGGGGTGATGCAGGCCGCCAGCGTCACCGAGTTCATGACCGGCGAGCGGGGCCGGAACGGCTACGTGATCGAATTGGCCCCGGGGTCGCCGGGACTGATCGCCCTGGCCTTCGCCTGGGAGGGCTCGGAGGCTCATGCCACGCTGATGGAACGAGTCCGCTCGTACGTGCCCCTGATCGCGATCACCCGGGACGGTGGCGAGGGCCGGGTCAGCCTGTCGAAGGCGGGCAACGTCCGGATCGACTACGCCCTCGATTCGAGCGGGATGGCCACCCTTCGCCACGCGCTCGTCCAGATGGCCCGGATCGCCCGGGCGGCGGGCGCCCTCGAGATCGTGGCCAATGGCACGCCCCCGCTGTGGCATGGGCCGCAGGCCTTCGGACCGGGCGGCGAGGCGCGCGCCTTCGAGCACTTCGAGGAGCGCCTCGGATCGTTCGATTTCCGGCCGAATCGGGGCTCGCTCTTCTCGGCCCACCAGATGGGCTCGGTCCGGATGGGCAGCGACGGGCGGAGCCATCCGTGCGACCCGGAGGGACGCATCCGGACCGGCCTGGCCGGCCAGGTCGTGCGCGGCCTGTACGTCGCCGACGCCTCGCTCTTCCCGACGGCAATCGGGGCGAATCCGATGATCACCGTGATGGCCCTCGCCCGGCGCGTCTCGCGGACGATCCTCAGCGAGGGCTGAGCTCGGGACCTCGCTCGAGAGGGGCGGCCGCGGCTCCAGCCGGGGTCTCCAGCAGCCCGGCCGGGCCGGCCTGGGCCGCCCCGCCCGGCGGCGTCGGCATGACCGATTCGACCGCCTGGGTGCGGCCCCGGGCCGTCACGATCAGGGCCACTCCGGCGACGATGACCGCGCCCGCGATCGCCGTTCGCGGCTCGATCGGCTCGCCGAGGACGAGGCCGGCCAGGACGATCGCCACGATCGGGTTGATGTAGGCGTAGGTCGCGACCTTCGGCAGCGGGGCGACTCGGAGGAGCCACACGAACGTGGTGAAGGCGAGCAAGCTGCCGAACACGACCAGGTACAGCAGCCCGGCTGCCGAACGGGCCATGATCGCGCTCGGGTCAAAGCCGCGCAGCTCGCCGGTCATGACGGCCGCCACCAGCAGGATCGCGCTCCCGAAGAGCATCTGGAAGCCGGTCGCGGTCAGCGGTCGGGGCGGCAGGACCGCCCGCTGGCTCGAGTAGAGCGAACCGGTCGCCCAGCACATCGGCGAGGCGATCAGGACGGCCAGCCCGAGCGGGTCGAAGGCCAGCCCGCCCCCGGACGTCCCGACTGGCCCGACCAGGATTGCCACCCCGACGATGCCCACGATGACCCCGGCGAGGACGGCCCGGGGCAGCCGCTCGCCGAAGAAAGCTCGCCCGAAGACGGCCACCCAGACCGGCAGCATCGCGATCAGGAAGGCAGTGATCCCGGCCGGGACCGTCCGCTCGCCGAGTGCGACGAGGCCCATCCCGCCGCCGAGGAGGAGGCCCCCGACGATCGCCGAGTCTCGCAGCTGGCGGCCTGTCGGGCGGCCGGGGCGGTCGGTTGGGCCGACGTTCGGATCGGCCCGGATCCGCCGGACGGCGAGCCATTCCCAGCCCAGCAGGATCAGCCCGGCGACGAGGAATCGAAACCCGGCCATGAGGAACGGCGGGATCGTCTCGACGGCCAGCCGAATCGCGATGTAGGTCGAGCCCCAGACGAAGTAGAGCACGAGCATCCCGGCCAGGATCGCCAGCGGCGTGGCCTTGCTCCGGGCGCGCCTGTCGGCCGGCGTCAGGTTTGGCTCAGTCGGTTGGTCCAAGTCGCGAGAATACACCCACCGAAGTCAGGCCGCGATGGCCGGCCGGCAGGACAGGCAGGCCCGATAGCCGGCTCGTGCGCCGTCCTCGGCCGAGTGGAAGGAAACCCGGTGGGCGAGGCTGATCCGCTTCGCGTTATGGCACGTCGGCAGGCAGTAGATCCGGGTCGTGTCCGAGCCGATGTAGCGGGTGCCGGCCCGGGCCAGCGCCTCCATCGCCTCGGGATCAAGGCCTTCCGAGGCAAGCAGGGTCCGCTTGTTGGCCGGCCCGCCGAGCGAGTACTGGCCGATCGTCCCGTCGGTCCGGACGACCCGATGGCAGGGCACGATGAGCGGTACCGGGTTATGCCCGAGGGCTGTCCCGACCGCCCGGACCGCCTTCGGCCGGCCGATCTCGGCAGCGATCCAGCCGTACGGCCGGACCTCCCCCCGGGGGATCTCGAGGGCCTTCATCCAGACGTCCCGCTCGAAGCTCGAGTGGCCCCGCAGGTCGAGCGGGATCGCGACCCGTCGATCGCCGTCGAGCCGGCGCTGAATCGCCGCGCTCAGGCGGGGTGGCAGCTCGGCCAGGCGATGGGCCGGCCGGCCGTGGGTTGCCCGAAGTTGCTCTGCGAACGCCTCGGCCGAATCGGCCGTCTCGAGCGCGTCCACGCCCAGCCCGTTGAAGGCGACCCAGATTCGGCCGATCACGGTCTCGATCGGGGCGTAGGCGTCGGCCAAACCGACCGCCACGAGGGTGCGATCGGCCAGCCCGGCCGGAGCCTCCACGAGCAGGCCGCCGAGGGCCAGCTCGATCGCCGGGCTGTCGGCGGGGTCAGCGAGATTGATCGGGCTTGACGTGGGGCTCATCGGGCCACCTCCAGTGGGCGGGCTGCGGTTCGAGACGGTTGGCCTGGGGCCTGGCCGAGGAGGCTGGATTGCTCGGCAGCGAGCATCGTCCGCAGGATCCCCATGCCCCGGTGGACCTGGGCCTTGACCGTCCCGGCCGGGCGATCGAGGGCGAGCCCGATCTCGTCGTAGGACAGTCCGTCGACGTGGCGCAGGACGACCGGGCCCCGGTAGCGCTCCGGCAGGGCGAGCAGGCGAGCCGCCCACTCCTCCGTGCTGGCCCGTCGCTCGAGCCGGCCGTGGGGCGTCTCGGCCGGGGCGATCCGCGGGTGAGCCAGCTCATCGACCAGGCTCACGGTGGCCGGCCGCGCCGCCCGGGCCCGGGCCCGGTTGCGCCCGAGGTTGACCACGATGCTGGCCAGCCAGGGCCGTACCGCCAGCTCCCGGATCCGGGCCGGCTCCCAGCTGCTGAGCGCCCGGTAGGCCCGGATGAACGTGTCCTGGGCGAGATCCTCGGCCTCGGCCGGCTGGCCGGTCAGGCGCAGGGCGATCGAGTAGACCCGGCCCTGCTCCAGCTCGAGGAAGCCCGGAAAGGCCGCGTCGAGGTCGGCTGCGAGACGCCCCGGGAGCTCGTCTTGATCCATCGCCCGTTCATAACACGAGCGATCCCTGGCCCGTTGCATCCGGGCCGAATCCGGCCAGCCGGATCGTCCGCCCGGTGCCGTCGATCGCCTCGACTTCTCCGGTCGGCTGGACGAGGAAGATCCAGATGTCCCAGCTCGAATGGCTCACGATCAGGGCGCCCAACGGGACCCCCGCCGCGTACAGGGCGCACCAATGGGCGCCGGCCACGCCCGCGGCACCCATCAGGGTGAAGTTGCCCGTGACGACGTGGACGCCGCCGTAGGCCAGGGCGGCGAGCGCCGCCCCGCGCCAGCGCCCGACTCGGTCCATCAGGGCGGCCTGGACGAGGCCGCGCCAGAAGATCTCCTCAGCCGGACCGATCAGGAGGGCCAGTCGGGCCGCGATCTCGCCGCGCGGGCGGCTCGTCCGCAGCTCGTAGATCTGGCGGATCTGAGCGTCGCCGCCAGGTACGAACCGGCGGGCGAATGCGTCGCCGACCCGGAAGGTCAGGTACAGGACGTTGGCCGAGGCCAGGCCGACCGGCACGTGCCACCAGCGCAGGCCGAGCCGGCGAGCCTTCTTCGAGCGGAGGAGGGCCCACGAGCCGAGCCCGATCCCGGTGTAGCTCATCCGGCTCCAGAACCGGTCGCGCGGGCCGTTGAACGTGGCGGTGAAGGCGGCTACGGCGCCGGTCAGGCCGACGAGCAGGGCGATCGCCCCGGGGCCGCCTTCGGCCGGGGCCGCGGTCCCGGCATCGCCTGGCCCGTGGTCAGCCACCGAGGTGCACGTTCGAGAGCAGGAGGCCGACGACGAGGAGCGCCCCGAAGGTCCGGTGGAGCCGGGCCGTCTGCACGTCGAGCATCGCGATCGCCCGCTGCTGGCCGGTCGAGCCCAGCTCCGCCGCCCGGATCACCTGGGCCAGGAACGGCAGCGACACGATCGCGAGCAGGCTCTGGGGGGGCAGCCAACCGACCGCGACGGTCAGGCCCAGGGCGATGTAGGCACCCAGGACGAGGGCCACGTAGAAGTAGTGGGCCCGTTCCCGGCCGAGCCTGGCCGACAGAGTCGAGATGCCGGCCCGGCTGTCCTCGCTGATGTCGCGCCACTCGTTGCCGTCGAGGATCGCCGCGACGAGCAGGCCGACCGGGATCGAGGCGGCCAGGGCGGTCGTGCTCCAGGTGCCGGTGATCGCGAAGTAGGTCCCAACGACCATCAGGGGGCCCATCAGGACGAACACGAGGGGCACGCCCAGGGCGTGGTACTTGTACTCGAACGGCGGGGCCGTATAGAAGTAGCCGCCCAGCAGGCCGAGCAGGCCCAGCCCCACGATGGCCGGCCCGCGCAAGGCGACCAAGTATAGCCCGACCAGGGTCGCCAGGCCAAACGCGGCGAAGGCCGCGGCGAAGGCCTGGCGCTCGGTCAGGCGGCCCTTGAGCAGGGCGTGGCTGGCCCGCGGCGAGATGATCGTGTCGATGCCCTTTCGGACGTCGTAGATCTCGTTGACGATGTTCGTGCCCGAGTGGAGCAGGACCCCGCCCAGCAGGGCGGCGACGAACGGGGCCCAGCTGAACTGCTCGTCGACCACCGCCAGGGCGGCCCCGGTCATGACCGGGATGACCGACGCCGTGTAGGCGAACGGCCGGAGGATCTCCCACAGGGCGCCCAGGCGTCGCCCGGCGCGATCGGCCAGGCCGAGCGTCCGGTCGTCGGCCAGGTCTCCCGGCCCGCCGACGTCGTGCGCGTCCGCGCCGGCGGAACGCCCGGCCGCGGCCGCCTGCGAGGCGCGCGCCCGGGAGGGATCGGGCAGGCCGGCGTAGAGCGCCGCAGCCGCGGTCAGCTCGGCGATCTGGTGGTCCTCCTGGAGCACGGGCTGCAGGAGCGGCAGGCCGAGCCCGGCCTCGACGTGGAAGGCCATCGCCCGGGCGGCAACGTCCTCGCGCGTCCCGCACAGCATGAACGCGTCGAGCAGCTCGTCCGGGATCTGGGCCCCGGCGCCGTGATAGTCCTCCGCCCGCCAGGCGGCCGCGATCCGGTCGCGCAGCTCCGGCTCGAAGCCCGCCCGCTTGAGCGACACGTCGCCCAGGACCGACATCATGTAGATCACGAAGGGCTCCCGCTTCGCCCGGTTGAGCGCCTCGCGTCGGGTCGAGTCCACGAGCGACAGGAGATAGCCCTCGGTCTCGATCTCGGCCGGGTCGCGGCCCGCCTCGGTCGCGGCCAGCCGAAGCCGCTCGAGGATCCCCCGGAGCGACGGGATCGATTCGGCCGGCCGGGCGAGGTAGCCGTCGGCCTTCTGGCCGGCCAGGGTCACGAACTCGTGGCGGTAGGCCGCGATGTGGATCGGGATCCGATGGGTCGGGGCGAACATCGGCTGGATCGGAGGCAGGCCCGGCGTGGCCGACGGCAGCCGCTCGCCGCGCCACAGCAGGCGGATCTGGTCGATCGCCGTCGAGACGCCCTCGAGTGCGGCCGCCGGCTCGTAGGGGATGCCCATCTGCTTGAGCCGGAGGGGCAGGCCGGTCCCGAGGGCTATGACGATCCGGCCGGGCAGGATCTCGTCGAGGGCTGAACCGGTCATGGCCAGGACGACCGGATGGCGGGTGTTCGGGTTGACCGCGCCGAGGGCGACCCGGAAGCCGCCCTCCTCGTCGTCACCATCCTGCTCGAACGCCCGGGCGACCGCAGTCGCGAAGCTGATCGCGTCACGTTCGAAGTACGAGTCGTGGATCCAGATCGAATCGAGGCCGGCGTCGCGCACGTCACGGGCCCAGCCGACGACGTCGCCGATGTCATCGCGGGCGGCGAGGCCCAGGCCGATCGGGAGTGCGAGGCGGGTCATCGTTCGAGCCTTCCATCGAGCGCCGGCAGCCGGCCTTGAGCCATCCGGTCGGTGGTCATCTGCCAGCGGTCGTGCCCATCGTAGCCGGTCCGACCGCCATTGGCTACTTGGCACTAGCCAGTATTTTGGATCGGAATCGGCAACCGATTCGCGGGTCGGACACGGATTCGCCCGTGCGACAATCCGGACCATGTCGATCGGCGATCGCTTCGACGAGCTGGCCGCCGGCCTGGCCGGGTTCTACCAGACCTGGGCGGTCTACCTCGGCCTGGAGCTCGGCCTGTTTCGGCGGATCCGGGCCGCCGCTCCGTCGGGGATCAGCGCGGCCGGGCTGGCCACCCAGGCCGGCTGCCAATCCGAGTTCGTCAGGGCCTGGCTGCGCCTGGCCCACGCGGTCGACCTGGTCGACCTGGCCGGCGACCGGGCGACGATCGACGAGCAGGTCGCGGCCGTCCTGCTCGATGACCAGCGGCCCGAGTACCTCGGCGGCCAGTTCGTCTCATCCGTCGTCAACAGCCTTGATCACGACGGGCTCGTGGAGTACGCCCGGACCGGTCGGACGATGGACATCCGGCCGGCCCGCTACCACCGGGCGGTCGAGGTCCTGACCGCCCAGGACATCGCCGTGTTCTTCCAGGAGGGCCTGGCCGCGCTGCCCGACCTGGCCGCTGACCTGGCTGCGGGCGGCCACGTCCTCGATGTCCATTGCGGCGGCGGGCGCTGGCTGATCGCAGTCGCCACGACGTTTCCCGAGACGAACCTGGTCGGGGTCGAGCTCGAGCCGGATTCGCTCGCCCGAGCCACCCGCCACATCCAGGAGGCCGGCCTGGCCGGCCGGATCACGATCGAGGGCCGGGCCGCTGAGGACCTGCCCTGGCCGGGCCAGTTCGACCTGGTCTACTTCCAGGACGCCATCCACGACCTGCAGGATCCGGTCGCCTCGCTCCGGGCGGCCTGGGCCTGCGTCCGGCCGGCCGGCCGGCTGGTCGTCCTCGACTGGGCCCTGCCGGAGCAGGACGACGGGGCCCGCTCGGTGCATGAGGCAATCATGTGGGGGATCCAGCTCGACCAGCTCTTCCAGGGCACCCGTCTGCTCGACCATGCCGGATTCGCCGACCTGTTCGAGGCGGCCGGGATCGGCCAGCCGACGATCGTCGACCTGCCATCGGGAGCCAGCCTGTTCGTGGGCCGCCGGAGCTGACGTGACCCGATCCCCGGCAGAGGCGAGACAAGGCGAGAGGCTGCCCACCTGGCTCGAGGCAGCGCTCGGACCCGGGGATCACCGGGAGGTGGTTGCGATCGGCTGGGCGACGGTCGACTTCGAGCGGACCGCCGGCGAGCTCGGCGGCCGGTGGCAGGCCGCGCCCGCGGATCGCCTCCTCGGCGGGCGGGCGTGGATCCGGGAGGCTCCGGCAGATCCGGCCGAGGGCCTGTTCAGGGTCATCCTGCTCGAGCCGAGCACCGAGGGCCGGCTGGCCGCCGCCCTGGCCCGGCGTGGCGAGGGCCCCGTTGCGGTCTACCGGCGTCCGGCGACCGGTCCGGCGGACGGCCGCACGAGGGCCGGGGACGGCCCGCTCGGTCCGCAGCTGCTCGAGCTGGACGGACCCGTGGCCGGCCCGTTTCGGCTGAGCCTCGTCGAGGCAGACCGGGTACCATCCGAGCCATGATCGAGACCGACATCGCCCTCCGCCCGGCCACGACGGCCGACGCCGGGCGGATCGCGGCCCTGTTCACCGACGAGGGCTACCCCGTGGGCGCCTCGGCGATCGAGGCGCGCCTCGGCCACTTCGGCAGCGACGACTCAACGGTCATCGTGGCCGATCATGATGGCGAGATCCTCGGATTCATTGCGCTCCACATCGTGCCCCGCTTCGAGCACGACGAGTCGATTGTCCGGATCGTCGCCCTGGTCGTCGATTCGTCGGTCCGCGGGCGGGGGATCGGGGGCGCCCTGATGGCCGAGGCCGAGCGCTTCGGCCAGGGCCACGATTCCGCCTTCGCCGAGGTCACGGCCGGCCATCATCGGCCGGGCGCCCGCCATCTGTACGAGTCGCTCGGCTACGACGCCAGCCTGACCGCCTATCTCCGGAAGCGCCTCCCTGGTCGCTGAGGACTTCCCCCACCTCCGCCTCCGGAGCGCGTCGCCGAACCTGATCGCGCTCCCCTGGGAGCTCCCCCTCGAAGCCTGGACGGCGGGCCAGGCCGACCTGCGCGAGCTGCCCATCGGGCCATCCCGCCATCTCGTCCGGTTCGTCCGGGACGACAACCGCCTGGTCGCCCTGAAGGAGGAGCCAATCGAGGTTGCCCGGAGCGAGTACGCCGTCCTGCGACGGCTGGAAACGCTCGGGCTGCCGGCAGTCCTGCCCCTCGGCCTGGCCGAGATGCCCGGCCGGGCGAGCGCGATCCTGGTGACCGAATTCCTGGAACACTCGCTCCAGTACCGGCGGCTGCTCATGCGCCTGCCGACCGGGCCGTCGGCCGGCCGCGATCGCCTGCTCGACGCGATGGCCTCCTTGCTGGTCGACCTCCACCGGGGCGGCGTCTACTGGGGCGACTGCTCGCTCGCGAACACCCTCTTCCGGCGCGACGGTGACCTGATCCAGGCCTACCTGGTCGATGCCGAGACGAGCGAGGTCCACCGGGATCTGTCCGCTGGCCAGCGCGAATACGACCTGGACGTGCTGGTCGAGAACGTCGCCTTCGGGCTTGCCGACCTGGCCGCCTACAGCCGGGGCGGCGAGCTGGATGGCGCGGGCCAGGACCAGGCGATCAGCGAGGCAGAGAGCGTCCGGACCCGCTATCGCCAGCTGTGGGTCGAGCTCCATGCCGAGGAGGAGGTTGCGCCCGGTGACCGGTTCGCGATGACCAGCCGGGTCCGCCGCCTGAATGACCTGGGATTCGCCATCGACGAAATCGAGTTGGAGCCCGGCAGCGGCGGCCGCCTCCGGTTCCGGATCGCCGTGGCGACCCGGCGGTTCCATGCCCGGGAGCTCGCAGCGCGAACCGGCTTGGTCGCGCTCGAGGGCCAGGCCAGGATCCTGATGAACGACCTGCGCGAATACCGGACCTGGCTCCAGTGGTTCGAGAGCCGCCGGATCGAGCGGCCGGAGGCCGCCCGACGCTGGCTCGACGAGGTGTTCAGGCCGACCACGGCCCGGCTGGCGACGGTCGTCGGGCCGGACCGGGACATCATCCAGGCCTACTGCGACGTGCTCGAGCACAAGTGGCTCCTGTCCGAGCAGGCCGGCCGCGACGTCGGCCTGGCGGTCGCCGTGGACTCCTACCTGGCCCAGGGTGCGCCCGCCCCCGAGGCCGGCGCGGATCCGGCCGCCGAGGCCGGATTCGACCCGCTCGAACCTTCTCCGGAGCCCATGCCAGAATGAGCCGATGACGACGTTTGGCTCCGCCGGCCCGGGCGGCACGATGGCCCCGACCACGTCGACCAGCCCGGACTCGGGCCTGCCCGCTCCGGCCGCCGCCATGGCCATCCGGGTCGAGGACGTGTTCAAGCGCTACGGCTCGGTCCAGGCCGTGAACGGCGTGACCTTCGGGGTGGCCCAGGGCGAGATCTTCGGACTCCTCGGGCCGAACGGAGCGGGCAAGACGACGACGGTCGAGATGCTCGAGGGGCTGCGCAAGCCCGACTCCGGCCGGCTCGAGGTGCTCGGCATCGACGCCGCACGGAGCCCGGATGCGCTCAAGCAGCGGGTCGGTGTGACGCTCCAGACGGCGGAGCTCTACCCGAAGCTGACCGTGGTCGAGGTCCTCGACCTGTTCCGGAGCTTCTACGCCCGCTCACTCCCGACCGACCAGCTGATCGACTTCCTCGACCTGGGCGAGCGGCGCAGGGCCCAGACCCGCGAGCTGTCGGGTGGCCAGCGCCAGCGCCTGGCGATCGCCCTCGCCCTGGTCAACGACCCCGAGGTCGTCTTCCTCGACGAGCCGACCACGGGGCTCGATCCAGCCGCCCGGCGCTCGCTCTGGGACCTCGTCCAGCGCCTCCAGTCGCAGGGCAAGACGATCCTGCTCACGACCCACTACATGGAGGAGGCGGAGGTCCTGTGCGACCGCCTGGCGATCATGGACCACGGCCGGATCCTGGCCATGGGCAGGGTCGATGAGCTGGTCTCCAACCGGTTCAAGGACCGCTCGGTCCGGTTCGACCAGATCGACGCCCTGAGCGAATCCCAGCTGGCCTCCCTGGCCGGGGTCGAGTCGGTCAAGCACGATCACGGGGTGACCGTCCTGTACACCCAGGACGTGCCAGGCACGATCGGCGGCCTGCTGGCCGCCACGGAGGCGCTCGGCGTCGAGCCGGGCAACCTCGGGATCCGCAAGCCGACCCTCGAAGACCTGTTCCTCGACCTGACCGGCCGGGCGCTCCGGGACTGAGCCGATGCATGCGCTCCGCCAGCTCAGCCTGGCCAACATCCGGAGCTTCACCCGCGACCGGGCGGCCCTGTTCTGGACGATCGCCTTCCCGCTCATCTTCGTGGTCCTGTTCGGGCTGATCTTCCAGGGCAGCTCGACCTCGATCACCCTGGCCTGGGTCGATCTCGACCAGTCGGCCGGCCCGGCCGGTTCGACGACCCTGCACGAGGCGTTCGCGTCGATCGAGGGCGTCCACCTGACCGACACAGACCTGGCCACGGCCACCGACCTGATGAAGACGGGCAAGGTCGACGGGATCATCGAGATCCCCCAGGGCTACGGGGCCGCCGTCGCGGCGGGCCTCGCCGGCAGCGCGGCCTCGTCGGATCCGGTCCAGGTCAAGGTCTACACCGACCCGACCCAGCCGACGACGTCGGGGATCATCCAGCAGGTCGTCGGGAGCGTCCTCGGGGTGGTCAACCTGGGCGGCAGGCCGCCGGTCGTGGCAGCCCAGGCGACCACGATCCAGACCCAGAACCTGAACGCAATCAGCTACCTCGTGCCGAGCATCCTGGGGATGGCCCTGATGCAGCTCGGGATCTTCGCCGCGGTCCCCCTCGTCGCCGATCGCCAGAAGATGATCCTGAAGCGGCTGAATGCGACACCGCTCCACCGCGGCCAGCTGGTCGGCAGCAACGTCGTCATGCGCCTGCTGATCGGGATCGTCCAGACGATCATCATCGTCTCGGTCGGTACCGCCCTGTTCGGGATGCAGGTCACCGGGAGCCTCCTGATGGTTGCCTTCCTGGTCGTCCTGGGGGCCCTGACCTTCCTGTCCCTGGGCTACGTGATCGCCTCGTTCGCCGCCACCGAGGACGCCGCGAACGGGATGGTCAGCGTGATCCAGTTCCCGATGATGTTCCTGTCGGGGACGTTCTTCGTGCTCAGTGCGCTGCCCCAGCCACTCCAGGTCGTGGCTCGTCTGATCCCCCTGACCTACCTCGGGGATGCCCTCCGCCAGGTCATGGTCGGCGGGACGGCCTTCTCGCCGCTGTGGTTCTGCATCGCGGTCCTGGTCGCCTGGACGGTCGTCTGCTTCGGGATCTCGGCCCGCTTCTTCAAGTGGCAGTAAGCCCGGCCTGACCGCCGCCGGGCGGGTCAGCCGGCCTGCGACCCGAGCCGGTCCGGCTCAGCCCGGGTCGTCCGATCCGGCGATCGGGGCCGCGGCAACGGGAGCTGCCGTCGGCGTGCCGGCGAGCATCGCCCCGACCAGGTTGTCGGCTCGCGTCCCGACGAGCGGCTGCTCGGGCTCGGGCAGGCGCAGGACGGGTAGGGCGGCAGCGATCTCGCCTGCCAGCTCGGGCTCGAGCGGACCGCCCAGGGCCCCGGCCAGGAACGAGGCAACCTTCCGGCGATAGCCCGGATCCTCGTAGAGCCAGGTGTGGCCTCCGTCCTTGACCAGGTACAGCTCGACCGGCGGGTCGAACTCGGACCGTCCGGCCATGGCCGCCGAGCGGAGGCGCTCGGAATGGGCCACAGGGATCACCTGGTCGTGCTCACCGTGGACGATCAGGATCGGTCCGCGGAACCGCCCGATCGCGCCCCCGGCGCTGACCTCGTCGACCCGATGGCCACGGGGGCGGACGAACTCGCGGCTGGTCAGCCAGCTCAGCGGGGCGGCAACCGGGGCGGGAAAGGGCAAGTGGGCCAGCCGGAACGTCTCGGCCACGAGGCGGCGCGGATCGGAAGGGGCCGATGAGCTGACCAGGGCGGCCACCCGGGGATCGGCCGCGGCCGCGAGGATGGCCCCGACGGCGCCCATCGAGTGGCCGAACAGGCCACCCACGGTGACCTCGGGCCGGTCGACCAGGGTGGCGAACGCGGCGCCCCCGTCGGACCCGAACTCGCCGCCGCTGATCGGCAGCGCCTCGGCCGGGTTCGCCCCGTGACCGCGGACGTCGAAGGTCAGGCAGTGGAAGCCCGCCGCGTGGAGGAACTCGATGTTGCCGAGCATCCGGTCGCGGGCCGAGTCCCAGCCGTGGATCAGGGCGACTCCAGGCCCTGGTGAGCCGCCGTTGGCCGGCACGAACCAGGCCGGCAGGTCGCCCCCGGCCGATCGGACGACCGTCTCCTCGAAGGGCAACCCAAAGTCGGCCGGGTCGAACTGCGGCGCCCGTCGACGCGGGAAGCCGGCCCGTTGGCGGTAGATCCGGGTGAAGCGGTAGGCGAGGGCAACCGGCACGGCGGCGGTCGTCGCGACGAGGCCCGCCCGGCGAACCTTGGACATCGCCCAAATGGGACGACGGCGGGCCCGTCCTGTCAAGCGCGGCTGCGTTCGGACGGCCGCTAGACTCGGTGGGTGAAGAAACGGGATCCGTACGTCGTCCTCGGAATCGAGCCCGGCGCCTCGTCGGCGACCGTCAAGGGCGCCTGGCGACGACTTGCCCGGGCCAACCATCCGGACCTCAATGCCGGTGATCCCGCGGCTGCCCGGGCCGCCAACGTCCGAATGGCCGAGATCAACTCGGCCTACGAGCAGCTCCAGGGGGCCGATGGGGCGCCGGGCGGCCGCGCCGGACGGCGCCCCGGCGATCGGACTACCCGGGCATCGGCCGATGCCGCCGCCTTCGACGCCTCGGGTACCCGGCGCGGCACCGGCGGGCCGCCGCCACCGAAGCCGACCCGGCCGGTGACCGCCCGCCTCGACACGAGCGAGGTCCTGCATGCGCGGAACCGGACGACGACGCGGCCGGATTCGACCGGCCGGACGAGCGTCCACGGCAGCCCCGGATCGCCTGGCCAGCGGGCTCGTCGGTCGCGCGCCGCCGATCTCGGGCCGCGCCGAGCGTCCGACCCGACGGGGCCGCTCCGCCGGGGTCGGCTGCGCAACTTCCGGGCGCCGGTCCCACCGCCGCTCGAGCTGGCCCTGGCGACCGAGATGACCTTCGGCAAGTTTCACGGCCACACCCTTGGCCAGATCGCGGCGTTCGAGCCGAGCTACATTGACTGGGTGTCCGGCACGATCACCCGCGAGCCCGACCTCGTCGCGGCGGCCCGGGTGGTTCGGGCCGAGCTCGATCGCCGGGGCGTCGTGCGGAGGGCCCACCCTTCGAGCCGGCCCGTCCCACCTCCGCCCGACTGAGGCCCCGACCGGTTGGTCGTCGGCCGGCCCGGGGCCGGCGGAGGCTGGCGCGGCGGATCGGGCTTCGAGGCCCGGAATCGTCGGACGCCTCCGAGTGCCCTCAGAGGCGTTCGATCGTGATCTGATGATGGTGCCGATGAGGCCTGCCGTCTTGTCACGAGTCCCGGGCCCGCTGGCCGATGATCATGGTTGCTCGGCTCGTGACCCGGAGTGGATGGGCCTCGTCGACGATCCCCGGGATTCCCCTGGACCGCCCTGAAAGTGAAGCTCTTCCGGTTCCAGATCCGTGACCGACGCCCCGGGTTCCTCCCCGGATGGCTCGCTCGACGGCGTGCCCAAACGGTACGCCCCGGGGGCGGCCAAGGGCCATGGCCTATCCGTCCGATTCGGGCCGACCCCATGGTCGGGCGCACCGACGCACCACTCCGTGGACGGAGGTACCGGTGCGCGCACCGGAGGCGGCCCGTGGCACCCGGCGAAGCGGCCTAGAGGACGTCCCGCTCGCGCTCCTCGAAGACCCGATCGACCCGGAACGGGGATCGGCCCTCGCCGTCAGCCGTCAGCCCCCCGGGCGGCGCCGTCGAGCGCCCGGTGACGAGGTCGATCAGCAGGCGGCTGCCCCCGGCCGAGCCCATGACCCCGTGCCCGCTGTACCCGCCATTCAGCCACAGCCCGTCGATCGCGCTGGGCGAGATGTACGGCCGGTGATCCGGGGTGATCTCGTACTGGCCGGCCTGAACCGAGAAGGGCACGCCGCCCGATCGCCAGGCGTCGGCCCAGAACGGGCTGATCCGGGCGACCGAGACCGGCGAGGCCGGATCGAGCAGACGGAAGGCGGCCTCGGCGGTGCCGGACGGCGACCAGGACGGCAGCCCGGGCGCGGTGGCCGGATCGGTGTGCAGGACGAGCGCGCCCTTGAGCCACGGACGCCAATGGGCCCCGGTCTCCTCGTCAATCGTCATCGGGGCGCCGGGCGGGACCGCGGCCAGGTCGGGCACCGCCACTCGCTGGCGGATCGTCGGGGCCAGGGCGATCGACAGGCCGGCGAGCGTGGCGGTCTCGGCCAGGAACGGGCCTGTCGCGAGGACCACGAGCGGGGCCGAGACGCTCCCTTCGGCGGTCTCGACGGCCTCGATCCGGTCGCCCGCCAGGCGCAGCCCCGTGACCGGCCGGCCGAGGCAGAATGTCGCCGCAGCGCTGCCGGCCGGCCGGTCGACGCCCGGACCGTTCGAGGCCGAGAGGGCATAGCCGAGGGCGACCCGGACCTGGTCAATGAACCCGTCCTGGGCCCGGAACCGGGAACTGACGACGTCGGGCGAGACGTGGGGGAACCGGGCTCGCGTCTCGTCCCCGCTCAGGAGCTCGACATCCGACAGCCCGAAGCCGTGCTGGCGAGCGACCATCCGGCGCTGGCGTTCGATCGTGGCCGGTTCGGTCGTGCAGAAGAGGTAGCCCTGGGGCCGCAGCCGGATGTCGTAGCCGGGCAGGCCGAGGCGGTCCGGGACGTCGAACAGCAGGTCGACGCCCTCACGGACGAGAGCCAGCTCCTCGGCGTTGTCGTGCTGGAGGCGGTACGCCCCGGTTGCGGCGGCGGTGGTCAGGGTGGCCGGGGCAGGCCGGGCGTCGATCACGACCGTGCGCAGGCCCGCCGCGGTTGCCCAGAAGGCCGTTGCGCAGCCGACCACCCCGGCCCCCACCACGACCAGGTCGGCGGTCGGGGGCAGGTCCCCCCGGCGCAGCTCGAATGGGTTGTTGGGCTGGGCTCCAGCGAGCGCGCGGCCGGCGGTCATCGCCGGACGATAGCGCCTCGGGCGCCTTGAGGAGGCGTCCGTCGGGGCCTGTCGACGCGTCTGAGCACTCGTCGGCGCTTCCGCCCGGCTCGACGTATCCTCGGATCCGTGCCTTCGCTGTCGGTCCGTTCCGTGTCCCGCCGCGCCTTCCCGATCGTGGCCATCCTCGTGGCCGGCGCGCTGCTTGCCGCCTGCCAGGCCGATCCCGACGCGCCGGCCTCGTTCAACCCGGCCGCGGCCTGCAATGGGGCCGACAGCCAGATCATGGCCGGGGCCTACCCGGAGCTCGAGGCGCTCCTGCCGACGAGCCTGGACGGGGTCGCCCCGACGAGTCTCGTGTCCGGGCGGTTCTGCTCGGCCACCACGCTCGGCACGCTGTACACGAGCGGGATCCGCGAGACCCACTTCGGGAGCGCCGTCTGGAATCGGGATGGCGGCTCGGGTATCCAGATGACGATCATGGAGGCGACTGGGCTGACCGTGGACAACGCGATCCAGTCCTATGGCTACGGCGCCGCCAACGCCCCGAAGGTCCACCTGCTCACGTCCAAGGACGTGACCGTGAACGGGATCGCCGGCCAGCGCCTCGACATCGAGAACGACGACTTCCAGCAGGAGGTCATCATCTGGCCGACCGACGTGGCCGGCCGGCTGCACATCCTGATTGCCTCGAACACCCACGCTCCTGACCTCCAGGCCGCCCTGGCCGCGTTCCACTGAGGCCGGCCCGGCCGGCCTCGCCCTGAGGCCGAACGGGCCCGTGCTAGAGTCGCGGCCATGACCTGGTCTGCCCAGCACCGCGCCTGGGAACGGGAGCGCGCCCGGAAGGCGCTCGAGCGGGCACCCGAGCGCCGGACCCGCTTCAGCACCTTGAGCGACGTCGAGATCGAGCGCCTGTACGGGCCCTGGGACTGGGCCGGCCAGCCGGACGGTGAGGCGGCAGGCCCGGGCGGCCCGACAGCCGTGGATCACCTCGGTGAGCCGCTCAAGGCCGGCCGCTGGGACGCCTTCGACCCCCTCCGCGACATCGGATTGCCGGGCGCGCCGCCGTTCACCCGGGGGATCCACCCGAGCTCCTACCGGAGCCGGCTCTGGACGATGCGGATGTTCGCCGGATTCGGCGCCGCGGAGGACACCAACGCCCGGTTCCGCCAGCTCCTCGACGCCGGCCAGACCGGGCTGTCGATCGCCTTCGACATGCCGACCCTGTACGGCTACGACACCGACGACGCCGAGGCCGAGGGCGAGTTCGGGACGTGCGGCGTCGCGGTCAGCAGCCTGGCCGACATGGAGGTCCTGCTCGACGGCCTGCCGCTCGACCGGATCAGCACCTCGATGACGATCAACTCGCCGGCCGCCCCGATCTGGGCGATGTACATCGCCGCGGCAGAACGCCGGGGGGTGCCCCGAGGCGTGCTCGAAGGCACCCTCCAGAACGACATCCTCAAGGAGTTCGTGGCCCAGAAGGAGTTCCTGTTCCCGCCCGAGCACTCGATCCGGCTGGTCACCGACACGATCGAATTCGGGACGCACGAGCTGCCCCGCTGGAACACGATCTCGATCAGCGGCTACCACATCCGCGAGGCCGGTTCGACGGCCATCCAGGAGCTGGCCTTCACGATCGCCGACGGGATGGCCTACGTCGAGGAGTGCCTCGGGCGCGGCCTGCGGGTCGATGAGTTCGCCCCACGCCTGTCGTTCTTCTTCAACAGCCACAGCGACTTCTTCGAGGAGATCGCCAAGTTCCGGGCCGCTCGCCGGATCTGGTATCGGCTGATGACCGAGCGCTACCGGGCCGAAAACGAGCGCTCGACCTGGATGCGCTTCCACACCCAGACGGCGGGGGTCAGCCTGACCGCCCAGCAGCCCCTCAACAACCTGACCAGGGTCGCGGTCCAGGCCCTGGCCGCCGTCCTGGGCGGGACCCAGTCCCTCCACACCGACGCCTACGACGAGGCCTGGGCCGTCCCCTCGGCCGAGGCGGCCCTGCTCGCGCTCCGCCAGCAGCAGGTGATCGCCGAGGAGACCGGGGTTGCCAGCACGGTCGATCCGCTGGGTGGCAGCTGGTTCGTCGAGTCGCTCACGAATTCGACCGAGCGGGCGGTCTGGCGCTACCTCGACGAGATCGACCGGCGGGGCGGCATGGTCCAGGCGATCGGCGAGGGCTATCCCCAGCGCGAGATCGCCGATGCGGCCTATCGCTTCCAGCGCGAGCTCGATGCGGGCGAGCGGACGATCGTGGGCGTGAACAGCCAGGTCGATCCGAGCGAGATCCTCTCGATCCCGCTCCTGGTCGTGTCGGAGGACTCGAAGCGGCGCCATCTCGAGCGGCTGGCCAGGACCCGGCGTGAACGCGACGGCGGGGCGGTCAGTGCCGCCCTGGCGGGCCTGCGCTCAGCGGCAGGTCAGCCGGGATCATCAGACGCGAACCTGATGCCCCACTTCCTGCGGTGCGCCGAGGCCTACGCGACCCTGGGCGAGATGTGCGGCGTCCTGCGCGAGGTCTTCGGCGAGTACCGCGAGCCCGTCGCGGTCTGACCGGGGCGGCCGGCGTCGGCCGCTGGCGAGTACCATCGCGACATGTACCGTGACGCACTGGAATTCCTTGAGGACGAGCGGGAGGCGTGGCGCCCGTTCGAGGCGCTCCTCGAGCTCAGCGACGCCGACTTGTCGGTGCCCCTCGAGGGCTCCCACGGCTGGTCGGGGCGTGACCTGATGAGCCACCTGTCGCACTGGCAGGGGGTCGCCCTGACCGTCGCCCAGGAGCTCGCCCTGCGCGAGACGAGCCAGACGAAGATCGATTCCGACGTCGAGTGGGAGGCCCGTGGAGACGAGCTCAACGAGGCGATCCGGCTAGCCGACCTGGCTCTGACGATCGACGAGCTCCGGGCGCGCTTCGTCTCGATTCCGGGCGAGCTGCGGGGCTACCTCACGGTCGTGCCCGAGACGCGCTGGCTCAAGAACAGCGAGTACGAGCAGTTCTTCCTGGACGAGACGACCGACCACTACGCCGCCCACGCCGACGACCTGGCCGCGGTCCTCGGCGCGGCCTCAGGATCCTTGCCGGCCTAGAGCTCGAGCTCCAACCGGCCAGAGGTGATTCCGGGGTTGGGCAGCCTCGGCCTTTCGGCCCTTCGTCCGCCGTCGGCCACGTTGGCGGCAGGGATTCCGGGTGCATGGTCACTCTGAGCGCAGGCCGATCGCCTAGCGCGCCGAGTGAGCCGGATTCCGTCGTCGGCCGCGGGTGTCACGCTCCAATCCCGAGCACGGCCGGGCGATCCAAGCTCATGCACGGTCGGGGCAGCCTCTTCGGGAAACTCGGTCTGCTCCAAGTGTCCATCCACCCGGCACGAGCGGGCCTAGGAGAAGGTTCCCCGCTGAAGTTGAGACGGGCAACGGTGCTTGGCCTGGTCCGCGCTGGCTGGACGAGCACTGCAAGGGGAGTCTGTTCGAGCGTTCCGGGCAGCAAAAGACCCCGTTCGATGGTCGAACGGGGTCTTTTGCTCTCGCCGGCGGCTGAGGCCGTCAGGGCTGACCGCGAGGGCGGCCGCCGGGCAGCGCCTGGGCTAGGCGGTCTCGGTCGCGACGTCGGGGACCGGCTTCGTGAAGCTGGCCAGGCCGAACTGCTGCTCGAGCTGCTCCATCGGCCGGAAGCCGACCACGCCCATCGGCTGCTGGCCAGGGCGGAAAAAGGCGATCGTGGGGATGCTCATGATTCCGTACTTCTGGGACAGGCTCGGGTTGGCGTCGACGTCGACCTTGACCACGTTGACCGCGCCGTCGTACTTGGCGGCGATCTTCTCCATCTCCGGGGCGACCATCTTGCACGGCCCGCACCAGGTGGCCCAGAAGTCGACCAGAACGGGTCGATCGCTGTTGAGCACCATCTCTTCGAAGGTTGCGTCGGTAACTGCCTTGATCTCGGCCATGGCCGGATGATCCTTTCTCCCGCCGTCAGCGGGTAAATGCCTGAATGAGCTGATAGGCCTCCAGGACCCGCGGGTCGGAGAGCCGGTAATAGATGGTGCTGCCGTCACGCCGGGTCGTGACCAGACCGGCGCTGCGCAGGACGGCCAGGTGCTGGCTCATGTTCGGGATCTGGCAGCCAACCTGGCCGGACAGGTCACCGACCGATTGCTCGCCGCGGGCGAGGCATTCGAGCACACACAGGCGCTTGGGATCCGCCAGGGCCCGGCCAACCGCGGCATAGCGCTGTCGTTCGAGCTCGGAGGACGGGGCAACCTGTTCCACCGCCCGAATATATACCCAGTTGCGCAAACGCGCAAGTACCAGCCGGGCCACGAGGTTCGCTACCCTTGGGCGATGCCCCAGGAATTCATCTACACGACATCCAAGCTCGCCCGGCACTATCCGCCCGACCGGACCGTGCTCGAGAACATCTCGATCTCGTTCTACCCGGGCGCCAAGATCGGGGTGATCGGGTCGAATGGGGCGGGCAAGTCGAGCCTGCTCCGGATCATGGCCGGGCTCGACGACGGGTTCAGCGGTGAGGCCCGCCTGACCCCGGGCTTCAGCGTGGGCTACCTGGCCCAGGAACCAGAGCTCGATCCGGCCAAGGACGTGAAGGGCAACGTGCTCGACGGCGTCCGCGAGGTCCACGACCTGATCGAGCAGTACAACGCCGTCATGGCTCGCTGGTCCGAGCCCGACGCGGACTACGAGGCGATCGGGGCGGAGCAGGCGAGCCTCGAGGACCGGATCGCGGCTACCGATGCCTGGAGCCTCGAGCGCAACGTCGAGATTGCGATGGACGCCCTGCGCTGCCCGCCCGACGATGCGAACGTGGCCACCTTGTCCGGCGGCGAGAAGCGCCGGGTGGCCCTCTGCCGGCTGCTCCTGAGCCACCCCGACCTGCTCCTGCTCGACGAGCCGACGAACCACCTCGACGCCGAGTCCGTGGAGTGGCTCGAGCGGTTCCTCCAGGAGTACTCGGGCACCGTCGTGGCGATCACCCACGACCGCTACTTCCTCGACCATGTCGCCCAGTGGATCCTCGAGCTGGATCGTGGCCGGGGGATCCCGTTCGCGGGCAATTACTCAAGCTGGCTCGAGCAGAAGCTCGAGCGGCTGGCCGGCGAGGAGCGGGCCGGCTCGGCCCGCCAGCGGACCCTGGCCCGCGAGCTCGAATGGGTCCGGCTTGCGCCGAGGGCCCGCCAGGCCAAGGGCAAGGCCCGGCTCCGCGCCTACGAGAAGCTCCTGGCCGAGGCAAACGATGCCAAGGTCGCGGCGCGCGAGCTGGAGATCGCGATTCCGCCCGGGCCACGGCTGGGCGAGACGGTCATTGAGGTCAAGGACCTGCGCAAGGCATTCGGCGACCGGCTCCTGATCGACGACTTGACCTTCTCGCTGCCCAAGGCCGGGATCGTCGGGGTGATCGGCGCGAACGGGGCCGGCAAGACGACGTTGTTCCGGATGATCGTCGGCCAGGAGCAGCCCGACAGCGGCACGATCACGATCGGCGAGACCGTCCAGCTCGAGTATGTCGACCAGAGCCGCGACGACCTGCGGGCCGAGGCGACGGTCTACGAGGAGATCAGCGGGGGCAACGAGTTCATCAAGGTCGGCCCGCGCGAGCTGCCCGCCCGGGCCTATGTTTCGAGCTTCAACTTCAAGGGGACCGACCAGCAGAAGCCCGTCGGCAAGCTCTCCGGGGGCGAGCGCAACCGGGTCCACCTGGCCAAGCTCCTGAAGTCGGGTGGCAACGTCCTCCTGCTCGACGAGCCGACGAACGACCTCGACGTGGATACCCTGCGCGCTCTCGAGGCCGGCCTCGAATCCTTCCCGGGCTGTGCCGTGGTGATCAGCCACGATCGCTGGTTCCTCGACCGGATCGCGACCCATGTGCTGGCCTTCGAGGGCGAGAGCGTCGTGCGCTGGTTCGAGGGCAACTTCAGCGACTACGAGGCATTCCGCCACCGCGAGCTGGGGACCGCCGCCGACCAGCCTCACCGGCTCCGCTACAAGCAGCTCGCCTCCTGACATACTCGGGCCATGGCCGACCAGCTCGTGACCCTCGCCCAGATCCAGGCGGCCCGACCGCTCGTCGCCAGCCGGGTTCACCGGACACCCGTCCTGAGCTCGGCCACGGCGGCCCGGTTCATCCAGGCGGCAGCCGGCCCCGAGCTCGCCGATGGGCGGCTCTATTTCAAGGCCGAGCAGCTCCAGAAGACCGGCTCGTTCAAGCCGCGGGGCACGTCCTGGAAGGTTGCCTCGCTCACGGCCGAGGAGCGCGAACGGGGAATCATCACCCTGTCGGCCGGCAATGCCGCCCAGGCCTACGCCTGGGCAGGCCGGGCGGCAGGCGTGCCGGTCACAGTAGTGATGCCGGCCGGGGCCGTCCGCTCGAAGGTCGACGCCTGCCTGGGCTATGGCGCCGAGGTGATCCTGCACGGCGCGGACGTGGGCGAGGCGCTGGCCGAGATGGAGCGCCTGCGTGAGGCCCGGGGCCTGACCTACTGCCACCCGTTCGACGACCCGTTCGTGATCGCCGGCCACGGTTCGATCGGGCTCGAGATCCTCGAGGACCTGCCCGAGGTCGACGTCGTCGTCGTCGGCGTCGGGGGCGGGGGACTGATCTCGGGTGTCGCCGGGGCGCTCAAGGAGTCCCGGCCGCAGGTCCGGGTCTACGGGGTCGAGCCCGAGCGCTCGAATGCGGTCTCGATCGGGCTCGAACGGGGCGAGGTTGTCCGGATCCAGCCGGTCAGCGTGGCCGACGGCCTGGGCGCGCCGTTCGCGGGGGAATGGACCCTAGCGATGGCTCGGCGCTACCTCGACGGGATCGAGCTGCTGGACGACCCGACGATCCTGGCCGGCATGCGCTTCGCGGCCGAACGGCTCAAGCAGGTCCTCGAGCCGGCGGGAGCGGCCGCCCTGGCCGCGCTTCTGACCGGCCGGATTCCACTCCGAGCCGGCGATCGAGTCCTGGCCCTGGCCTCGGGCGGCAACGTCGAGGTCGGCCGGCTGACTGAGCTGTTCGCCGGGGCGAGTCCTCTGCCCGGAGCCAGGCCGCTGCCCGCGACCTAGCCCATCCCGAGCTCGTCCAGGCGGTCGTCGTCGATCCCGACGTGATGGGCGAGCTCGTGGACGACCGTTCGACGGACCTCGATCGCGAGCCGGTCCGGATCGGGGAAGTCAGCCTGGAGTGGGATCCGGAACAGGCTGATCTTGTTCGGAACCGGCGCCAGGTCGGCGCCCCAGGCAGTTCGCGGCACACCCTCGTAGAGCCCGTACAGGTCGCCCCCCGGACGCACGCCCGCCGACCGAAGCTGCTCCTCGGAGGCTTCATCCTCGATCACGATCGCGACCTGGGCGAGGGCCGGCTGGAATGGCTCGGGGATCCCGTCGAGGGCCTCGCCCACGAGCGCCTCGAACGAGAGCGGGCGGGAGCGCGGCGCGAGATGCTCGGGCGGAAGGGTGGTCAGGGGCCTGGCGGCCCGGCTGCCCCGGCGTCGGATCGGCATGAGGTCCGTATCCTAAGGCCGATGGACCCGACCTCAGCCCGGGACAGGGTTCCGGCCCCCGACCATGCCGCCGTCCCGGACGGGTTCCTGGTCGAGATCGTGCCGGGGGAGCGGATCCACTTTCTTGACTGGGCCGGTCCGCCGGCCGGCCCGGGAGCCGATGCCTCGAGGCAGGCCGTGCGCGCCCCGGGCTTCCTGCTGATTCATGGCCTGAACGCGACGGCCTGGGCCTGGTCGCCGGTCGCCCGCCGGATCCGGGGCCGGGGGCGGACGGTCGCGCTCGACCTGCGCGGCCACGGCCTGTCTGACGCTCCGACATCGGGCTATACCGAGGCGCAGCTGAGCGCCGACGTGATCGCCGTGGCCGAGGGGTCGGGCCTGCTCGCCGCCCCGGACGACCGGCTCGTCCTGGTTGGCCACGGCTACGGCGCGATCGTGGCGGCCTGGGCCGCTGCCCGCCTGGCCGAACGCTGCGCCGGGGTTGTCCTGGTCGACGGCGGCTGGGAGGACATCGCGTCCGAGACCGGGCTGACGCCCGACGAGTGGCTGCGTGACCTCGAGGAGCCACCCGAGGTGCTCCGCTCGATGGCCGACTTCCTGGCTGACCGGCGCGACTTCGACCCGGCGAGCTGGGACGCCGACCAGGAGCAGGCCGCCCGGAGCACGGTTGTCGAGGTGCCTGCGGGCCGGGTCGTGCCGGCGGTCCGACCGCATGCCCTGGCCGGCTCGGTCGAGGCGATGTTCAGCTACGACCCGGTGACCGCTCTGGCCGACCTGCCCGGTCCCGTCGTGGCCGTCCTGGCTGCGACCGACGACCCAGCCGGGCGCCGGGCAGCGCTCGACGCGATCGACGCCGCCCGGGTCGCCCGCCACCAGCAGCCGCTCGAGCGGGTCGACCTCCCGTCGGCCGGACACAACCTGATGCGCTATCGGCCCGTCGAGTTGAGCCAGGCGATCCTGGCGATCGCCCAGGGAACCAACGGTCGCCGGACGTCGTCCTCCGCCTGAGCCGATCCGTCGGAATCGGGCAGGGGAGACGATCCATGACTCGAACTACCAGCCGGCGCAGGGCCGTCGTTGTGCTCGGTGCGACCGTGCTTGTCGCCGTCGTTGCCGCGTGCTCCTCGAGCGCGACCGCTGGACCGGGCACGGTCGAGGCCGGCGGGGCCTTCGGTCCGGCGACCGGCGGCGCCCAGCCGGCTGCCTCGGCGGCAGCCCCGGAAGCTGGGAGCACCTCGGATAGCCTCGCCTCGGCCCTGCCGGGTGACCCGGGCCTCGTCGTGGACCCGAACACGTACGTTGTCCGGACCGGCACGATGTCGATCGAGGTCCCCAAGGTCGACCCCGCGCTCGTCCAGATCCGGACGGCGATCGTCGGCCTCGGCGGCTATGTCAGCGATTCGGACCAGTCGAATGGGGCCGACCAGGCGACGGCATCGGTCACCTACCGGGTCCCCGTGGCTCGCTGGCAGGACGCCGTGGATGCGATCACGGCGATCGCGGCCAAGGTCGACTCGGCCAAGTCGAATGCGGTCGAGGTGACCGGCCAGGTCTTGGATCTCGGTGCCCGGATCGACAATCTTCGGACGACCGAGGCCGCCCTCCAGGCGATCATGGCCCGGGCCACGAAGATCACCGACGTGCTCAGCGTCGAGTCCCAGCTGAGCGACGTCCAGGGCCAGATCGAACAGCTCAGCACCCAGCAGGCACAGCTCAAGGACCAGGCCTCGCTGGCCACCCTGACGGTCCAGTTCTCGCTGCCTCCGACGCCCGAGACGGTCGCCACGTCCCGGGGCTGGGACCCCGGTGCGCAGCTCGATCAGGCCAGCTCGGCCTTGCTCGGGATCGGGCAGGCGGTCGCCTCGGCCGGGATCTGGCTGGTGGTGGTCGGATTGCCGGTCGGGCTGGCCGGGCTCGTCCTCGTGGGCCTGGGCCTGTTCGTGGCCCGCCGCCTCCGGCGAGGCGGCCCGCCGCCGGCCGCCGTCCCACCGGCGGCCGTCCCGCCGGCCGGGGCCTGACGGCCGGGGCCAGACGGCCGGGGCCAGACGGCCGGGCGGGGATGATCGGGTACGATCGCGGCCCACTCGAGGAGCCGCGATTCGATGCCCACCCTGCCTGACGACATCAAGTCGATCGTCGCCGCGATCGAAAGCGATCCGGATGAGATCGCCGAGAACGACGCGCGCGATGGCGGGCCGGCCGCCGATCGGGCGGACGCGAGCCGGATCGAGCCGGCCGTGCGAGCGATCCTCGTCGAGATCGGCGAGGATCCCGAGCGCGAGGGCCTGCGCCGGACTCCCGAGCGGATCCACCGGATGTACCACGAGCTGACCGCCGGCTACCACGTCGACCCCGACCGGCTGATGAACGGGGCGGTCTTCACGGTCGACTACAGCGAGATGGTCGTGGTCAAGGGGATCGAGTTCTACTCGCTCTGCGAGCACCACCTTTTGCCCTTCTTCGGTACCGCCTCGGTCGGCTACCTGCCCCGGGACCGGGTGATCGGCCTGTCCAAGATCCCCCGGATCGTCGAGATGTACTCGCGCCGGCTCCAGGTCCAGGAGCGCCTGACCCAGGAGATCGCCGAGTTCCTGATGACCCGGATCGAGCCGCTCGGGGTGGGCGTGGTGATCGAGGCCCAGCACCTGTGCACGACGATGCGGGGCGTTCGGAAGGGCGGCACGACGATGGTCACGAGCGCGGTCCTCGGCCAGTTCCGGCGGAGCCAGCGGACCCGCGAGGAATTCCTGGCCCACCTCGAGCGGCGCGACACCCGCGCCTGAGCGGGGCCCTCAGCTCGCCGGCCGGGTGTCGACCGTCAGGCGATTCGTCCCGCCGTTCAGCTCGATTTCGTAGCGCTCGGGCTGGCTGGCGGCCTGCGGCGTCTCGTGCTGGATCGCGCCGCGGCCCTGGCTGGTGGCGTCGGCAAAGGTGACCTGGCCGCGACGGTGGATCTGCTGACCGTCGACGGTGACCTTGTTCGAGCCACCATTCAACCGAAGCCGGATCGCGACGCCCGCCGGGCGGTGGATTGACACGTCGTTCGCGCCACCGCTCATCCGGATCCGGACGACCGACCTCGGATTGGGCAGGTTGAGCTCGACCGCGCTGACCCCGCCGGCGATGTCGAAGCCGGCCAGCTCCAGCCCCCGTAGGTCGGCATTGATCTTCGACACGCCGCCCCGGACCTCGATCGTCCAGGGGACGCTGCCGTTCAGGACGATCTCGCCCCGGTCGTCGCGCCAGTGGGCCATCGCCTCGAACATCTGGCTCCCGATCCGGGCTCGCCAGTCGAACCACGACAGCCGGCCGTAGCGCACGGTCACCACGCCTTCCCGGACCCGGACCTTCGGGATCGCGCCGTTGAAGCGCGCCCGATAGAGGTTGCCGAGAGCCGGATCCGCAGTGAGGGTCAGGTATGGAGCGCCCGACACGAAGACGAGCCGGCCGCTGGTCGTGCCGCCGAGCGGCGCGAACGACGATGAGTCGGATGACCCCGCGGCCGGGGCCTCTTCAACCCGGGCCGTCTCGACTCGGCCGACGTCGAGGCTGCGGGTCAGGAACGTGCGGATCAACTCGAGCTCGGCATCACTGAACGGCTCGATGGCCGTCCTGGTGGCGGCCCGGGCTGCGGCGAATTGGGCCTCGACGTCGCCCACCCGATCGGCGATCGGTTCGACGATCACCCGCCGACGGTCGGCCGGATCTGTCGTCCGGCGGACGAAGCCCGACTGCTCGAGCCGATCGATCATCCGGGTTGCGGCCCCGGTTGTCAGCCCGGTCATCTCGGCAATCTGGCCGGCCGTCGTTGAGCCGAGCGCGGCCAGCTGCTCGAGCGCGGTCGCATCGGTGACGGCGAGCCCGAAGCGGTTGGCCACGGACTGGCTGAACTGGATCCCCTGGTTCGTCAGCTGGCGGGTTGCCCCGAGGACGGCGTCGAGCAGCTCGTCCCGGCTCGATTCATCGGTTGACATCAATTGACTCCCATGGCTATCATCTGCACTGCGCAGATACATGATAGCGCAATTGATGAACTCAGCAATCTGCATGCCATGGAGGACATGATCCCGTGATTCTCGATCGGCCGCCGGTCGCCGGCGCAAGCCCCGGCCAACCTGTCCCGGCAGTTCAGCCCGGCCAAACTCGAATCGGAGCCGCGATCCAGGCCTCAGACCTGGTGAAGACCTATCCCGGCGACATCCGGGCCCTGGACGGGATCAGCCTGACGGTCGAGCCCGGGACGATCTTCGGCCTGCTCGGGCCGAACGGGGCGGGGAAGTCGACCACGGTCAGGGTCCTGACCACCCTGTCGCGGGCCGACAGCGGTCGGGCGATGATCTTCGGGGTCGACGTCGCGGCCCAGCCGGACCGGGTCCGGCGGATGATCGGGGTGGTCGGCCAGAGCGGCGCGGTCGATCTGGACGCGACCGGACGGGAGAATCTCACGCTCCAGGGTCGCCTCTACGGGATGCCCGGCCGTGAGCTCAGGCAGCGGGTCGACGAGCTGCTCGGCCGGTTCGGCCTGGACGAGGCCGCCGACCGGATCGTCAAGACCTGGTCGGGCGGGATGCAGCGCAAGCTCGACGTGGCCTCCGGCCTCGTCCACCGGCCGCGGATCCTGTTCCTTGATGAGCCGACGACCGGCCTCGATCCAGAGGCTCGAGCCGACCTGTGGGCGGAGGTCCAGCGCCTGTCGGGCGAGGGACTGGCGATCCTCCTGACGACCCACTACCTCGAGGAGGCCGATCGGCTCGCCGGGCAGGTTGCGATCATCGATCGTGGTCGGATCGTCGCCCAGGGCACGCCCGAGGCGCTCAAGTCCAGCCTGCGCGGGGACGCCATCGTCGTCGAGCTGGGCGAGTCAACCCGGAACGTCGAGGCCGCCGCCATCCTCGAGCCGATCGAGGGGGTCCACGAGCCAGCCTTGGCCGGTCGCACCCTGCGGGCACGGGCCGACAACGGCGCCCGGTCGGTCCCCAACGTCCTATCCGCACTCGACGCGGCCGGCCTGGAGGTTGCCTCGGTGACCGTGGCCCGGCCGTCGCTCGACGACGTCTATCTCCGACATACCGGCCGGGCCTACCGGCCCGAGAGCCAGGAGGCAAACCGATGACCGCGATCGCCCAGAGCTCCTACATCGCGGGCCGCCACCTGCGCTTCTTCCTGCGCCAGCCGTGGTTCGTGGTGATGTCCCTGATCCAGCCGGTCATCTGGCTGCTGTTGTTCGGCGCCCTGTTCAAGAGCGTGATCCAGATCCCGGGCTTCTCGGCCTCGGCCAGCTACATCGACTACCTCGTACCCGGCGTCGTGGTGATGACCGCCCTGTTCTCGTGCGGCTGGAGCGGGATGTCGATCATCGAGGACCTCGACCGCTCGATCATGGACCGGATGCTGTCGACCCCGATCCATCGCAGCGCGATCATCGTCGGTCTCAACGTCTACGAGCTCGTGGCGTTCGGGATCCAGGCCGCGATCATCGGCGGCATGGCCCTGCTCCTCGGCGCCCATTTCCCGGGCGGTCCGGCCGGCTTCGCCGTCCTCGTCCTGAGCGCGATGCTGGTCGGCGCGACCGTCGCCTCGTTCTCCGATGCGATGGCCCTGGTCCTGCGCCAGCGGGAATCAGTCATCGGGATCAACACCCTGCTGACGCTGCCCCTGACGTTCCTGTCGGCGGCGTTCATGCCGCTCAAGCTGGCCCCCGCCTGGATCGCAACGGTTGCCACCTTCAATCCGGTCAACTGGGCCGTCGAGGCCGGCCGGGAAGCCATGACGGCCGGTCCCGACTGGTCATTCGTTCTCGTCCGAATCGCCCTCCTGGCCGGCCTGGCGGCGCTCACCACGGCCTGGGCGACGAGCACGTTCCGGGCATACCAGCGCTCGATCTAGGGCGAACCCGGCCTGGGATCGGGCGCTCGTCCGCCGGGGCGCGGCCTACAATCGGGCCCATGACCGACCGACCGATCAAGGTCCTCATCGCCAAGCCCGGCCTGGACGGCCACGATCGCGGTGCGAAGGTCCTCGCCAGGGGCCTTCGCGACGAAGGCTTCGAGGTCGTCTACACGGGCCTCCGACAGACCCCCGAGATGGTCGCCACGGCGGCCCTCCAGGAGGATGTCGACATCGTCGGCCTGTCGATCCTGTCCGGTGCCCACATGACCCTTGTCCCGAGGATCTGTGAGCTGCTCCGGGCCGAGGGCCTGAGCGATGTGCTCGTCTCGGTCGGGGGGATCATCCCCGATGACGACATCCCGGTCCTCAAGGAGGCCGGGGTGAGCGCGGTGTTCGGGCCGGGCACGACGATCGGCGAGGTCGCCACCTTCTTCCGGGCGAACGCCCGACCGCGCGACCAGGGGTGATTCCGCCGCCTGGCGGCCCGGCCGGCCCGTCGGAAGCGGACGACCCGTCGGCGATGAGCTCGTCGGCCACGAGTCCCTCGGCTGTGGCCCGCGCGACGGAGCTGGGCGATTCGGCCCTGGCCGGCGACCGCCGCGCCCTGGCCAGGCTGCTGACCGCGGTCGAGAACCGGACCCCGCTCGCCGAGGTGGCCCTGCGCCGGCTCTACCCGCTCGCCGGCCGGGCTCACCTCGTCGGGATCACCGGACCGCCGGGCGCCGGCAAGAGCACCCTCGTGGCGGCCCTCATCGGCGAGATCCGGCGGACGGGTCGGCCGGTCGCGGTCGTGGCCGTCGATCCCTCGAGCCCGATCACCGGCGGGGCGATCCTGGGCGACCGGGTCCGGATGCAGGCGTACGCGGGCGATCGCGATGTGTTCATTCGATCGATGGCGGCCCGCGGCCACGCCGGCGGCCTGGCGTCGACGACCGGGGCGGCCTGCGCCGTGCTCGACGCTGCCGGCTTCGAGATCGTGTTCATCGAGACGGTCGGAACCGGCCAGAGCGAGGTCGAGGTCGCCGCCGCGGCCGACACGACGGTCGTGCTCGAGGCGCCCGAGATGGGTGACGAGATCCAGGCGATCAAAGCCGGCCTGCTCGAGGTGGCCGACCTCGTCGTGGTCAACAAGGGCGACCGCCCGGGCGCTCAGCGGACGGCCAGTCAGCTCCGGGCGATGCTCGGGGGCGGCCACCGGGGGATCCACGGGCCGCCCGTCCTGATCACGACCGCGGCGACCGGCGCCGGCGTGCCCGAGCTGCTCGGCGCGATCGACCGGCGCCGGGCCGAGGGCGCCCTGGCCGACGACGGCGCGGCCCGGCTGGCCCGGGCCGACGCCGAGGTTCGGGGAGCACTGGCGGACCGCCTCGGCCGGCTCCTCCGCCTGCCCGCCCAGGCCGCCGCGACCGACGCCGCCGTCCGCGCGGTGGCCGCCCACGAGACGGATCCGCTGAGCGCCGCCGAGCGTCTCCTCGAAGCGTTTGTGACCGCCCAGGGTGAGACCCGCGACGACCCTCGGCGCTAGGCTGTGGCGATGACCATCGAACGCGTCTTCGTCGCCGGGGCCGGCCTGATGGGCCACGGGATCGCCATGGTCCATGCCGGGATCGGCAAGCAGGTCACGCTCTATGAGCCCGACCTGGCCCGGGCGGTCGCGGGCCGGGAGCGGATTGCCCGGAATTTCGACCGCTGGATCGAGAAGGGGATCCTCGACGAGGCGACCCGCGACACGACGATGGCCCGGATCAGGCCGACCGACCGGCTCCCGGACGTGGCCGAGGCCGATCTCGTGATCGAGGCCGTTTTCGAGGACCTGGCCGTCAAGCAGGCGCTCTGGTCGAAGATCGACCGGCTCGCCCGGCCCGACGCGATCCTCGCCTCGAACACGAGCTCGATCGCGATCGCCACGCTCGCCTCCGCCGTCTCGCCCGAGCGCCGGCCGCGGTTCGCCGGGATGCACTTCTTCAGCCCGGTCCCGGTCATGCGCCTGGTCGAGCTGATCCGGAGCAACGAGACGGACGACGCGACAGCCGGGGCGATCCGGGAGCTGGTCGCCGAGATGGACGCCCACGTCCGGCAGCAGGGCGGCAAGCCCTGGGTCGTGATCACCTCGGCCGACCGACCCGGCTTCATCGTCAACCGGATCCTGATGCCGTTCCTGGCCGAGGCGATGCGCGCGCTCGAAGAGCAGCTCGGCACGGCCGAGGACATCGACACCGGGGCGAAGCGCGGCCTGAACCATCCGATGGGCCCGCTCGAGCTGGCCGACTTCATCGGGCTCGACGTCTGCCTCGGGGTGATGCGGGTCCTGCACAGCGGCCTGGGCGACGACCGGTTCGCCCCGCCGGCGATTCTCGACGAACTCGTGTCCGCCGGCCACCTGGGCCAGAAGACGGGCCGGGGCTTCTACACCTACCCGCGCTGACCGGCCGCCGGCTGCACCGGCCCAGGCCACATCCGGCGCGGCGCGGACTCGTTTGGTGGCCGGAGCCCTGGCCCAGCCCGGAGTCCCGACCGCGGCCGCGTTCTCGTCAGATTCCGCTCAGGGCCGCCTTAAGGTCGCTCGCGAGGCGAGCGGGCTCGGAATCGGGTGATTCGCGAGGGACCTCGTGCACGGGCGAAGCGGACGCAGTCAGCTGAAGGTCGGTCTTCGGCCCGCGACGAGTCATGACGCGGCTCTCAGCGGAATCTGACGAGTCGGGAGCAGTGACGAGCCGCGCGCACGGTGTTGCGGCCGGCCGCCGGCCACCTGGGCCAGAAGACGGGCCGCGGCTTCTCCACCTGCCCCGCTGACCGGCCGCCCGGCTGCACCGGCCCGGGCCACGGGCAAGGGCCCCGGCTCAGAAGCTCGCCCGGTGTAGATTCGAGCCATGCCCGAGATCCCAGCCGGCCTGAACGGCGACGTCTTCATCGTCAGCGCCCAGCGCACCCCGATCGGCAAGTTCGGCGGCGCGCTCAGCAGCGTGGCCGCGACCGAGCTCGGCGGAATTGCCATCAAGGCGGCCGTTGAGCGGGCGCGACTCCCCGGGGGCTCTCCGATCGACGAGGTCCTGATGGGCCAGGTCCTCCAGGCCGGAGCCGGCCAGGCACCGGCCCGCCAGGCGGCGCTCGCGGCCGGCCTGCCCGACGCGACGAGCGCGACCACGATCAACCGGGTCTGTGGCTCGGGCCTCAAGGCGATCATGCTGGCGGCCGCCGAGATCCGGGCGGGCGACGCCGAGATCGCCGTCGCCGGCGGGATGGAGAGCATGAACCGTGCCCCGTTCCTGCTCCCGGGCGCCCGCTTCGGCTATCGCCTGGGCGACGGCAAGCTGATCGATTCGACGGTCCACGACGGGTTGTGGTGCGCCTTCGAGGATTGCCACATGGGGACCCACGCGGAGCGGGTCGCGATCCACGACGCGGTCTCGCGCCAGGATCAGGACGCGTTTGCCCTGCAGAGCCACGAGCGGGCGATCGCGGCGATCGAGGCCGGCCGGTTCGAAGCCGAGCTGGCTCCGGTCACGATCCGCGATGCCAAGGGCCGCGAGACGGTCGTGTCGGTCGACGAGGGTCCACGCCGGGACTCCTCCCTCGAGGCACTCGCCCGGCTGAGGCCGGTCTTCCCCCTGCCGGACGGTCTGGATCGGGGCGCGGCGACGGAGGGGACCGTGACCGCCGGCAATGCCCCCGGGATCACCGACGGGGCCGCCGCGACCGTGGTTGCCAGCGAACGGGCCGTCGAACGGCTCGGCCTGAAGCCGCTCGCCCGGGTCGTCGGCTACAGCCAGGCCGAGGTCGCTCCGAAATGGCTGTTCCTCGCCCCGGTGACCGGCGTCCGGCGGCTGCTCGAGCGAATCGAGCTGCCGATCGAGGCCTTCGACCTGGTCGAGATCAACGAGGCGTTCGCGGCCCAGACCCTGGCCGATGGGCGCGAGCTCGGCTTCGACTGGTCCAGGGTGAACGTGAACGGTGGGGCGATCGCCCTCGGCCACCCGATCGGGGCGAGCGGCGCCCGGATCGTGGCGACCCTCCTGCACGAGCTGGCTCGGCGGCGGGGCCGCTACGGCCTGGCCACCCTGTGCCTGGGCGGCGGCGGCTCGGTCGCGATGGCCTTCGAGCGGGTTGCGGGATGACCTCGATGGAGCCGGCCACCAGGGAGACGACGACCGACGCCCCGATGTTCCAGCTGTTCATCGGCGGCGAATGGGTCAATTCGGTCAGCGGCGAGACATTCGCCAGCGACAACCCGGCCGACACCCGCGACATCGTCGGCCAATTCCAGGCCGGGACGGCCGCCGACGTGGCCCGGGCGATCCGGGCCGCCGAGATGGCCGGCGAAGGCTGGAAGCGAACCCCGGCACCGAAGCGGGGCGAGATCCTGTACCGCTTCGGCGCGCTCATGGCCGAGCACAAGGAGCGCCTCGCCCGGGCGATGACCCGGGAGATGGGCAAGGTCCTGGCGGAGGCCCGGGGCGACGTCCAGGAAGGTATCGACATCGCCTTCCTGATGGCCGGCGAGGGGCGCCGCTTGTTCGGCGATACGACGCCCTCTGAGCTGCCCGACAAGTGGGCCATGTCGATCCGCGAGCCGATCGGCGTGGCCGGGATCATCACCCCCTGGAACTTCCCGATGGCGATCCCGTGCTGGAAGATGATGCCGGCCCTCGTCAGCGGCAACACGGTCGTCTTCAAGCCCTCGAGCGACACGCCCCATTGCGCGACCCTGCTGGTCGAGCTGATGGCCGAGGCCGGCTTCCCGGACGGCACGGTCAACCTCGTGACCGGCCCGGGGGCCGCGGTCGGCGATGCGATCGTGACCAGCCCCGACATCCCGGTGATCAGCTTCACCGGGAATACCGAGACGGGCCGGCGCCTGGCCGAACAGGCTGGGGCTCGCTTGAAGCGGCTTAGCCTGGAGCTCGGCGGCAAGAACGGGATCGTGGTCATGGCCGACGCCGACCTCGACCTGGCCACCGACGGGATCCTCTGGTCCGCCTTCGGGACGACCGGCCAGCGCTGCACGGCGGCCAGCCGGGTGATCGTGGACCGGTCCGTTGCCGAGCGGCTCGTGGAACGGCTCGAGCGACGGGCGAAGGCGCTCCGGCTCGGCTCCGGCCTGGAGCCGACGACCGATGTCGGGCCGCTCGTCAACGCCGCCGCCCTGGCCAAGGTCTCGGGTTACATCGCCGTGGGCCGCCGGGAGGGCGACCTGGTGACCGGCGGCGAGCCGGGTTCCGGGGGCGGGCTGGAGCACGGCCACTTCTTCGAGCCGACGATCTTCAGCGGCGTCGCCCCGATGGCCCGGATCGCCCAGGAGGAGATCTTCGGGCCGGTCCTGTCGGTCATCCCGGTCGATGGCTACGCGGCCGCGGTGACCGCCCTGAACCAGACCCGCTACGGCCTGTCCTCGTCGATCTTCACGAGCGATGCGAACACGGCCTTCCGGGCGATGCGCGATTTCGAGACCGGGATCGTCTACGTGAACGCGGGCACGATCGGGGCCGAGACGCACCTCCCGTTCGGGGGCACGAAGGGCACCGGCAACGGCCATCGCGAGGCCGGCCACGCCGCGCTCGACACGTATACCGAGTGGAAGTCGATCTACGTCGACTTCTCGGGCCGCCTACAGCGGGCCCAGATCGACAACCAGCCGGACTGAGCCAGGCCCGGGGGCTGGATTGAGCTGGCCGCCACACCCGGCGGTGCCATTCCGCCGGGTCTTCGCCACCTAGCGTGGTCAGCGCTGTTAGGCGAGCCGCGCGAGCGTCTTCGTGAACCGGGTGCCAGACTGACGGCCGATCTTGTGCTTGGGCCACGCGGTCGCCGGCGAATTTCGCGGATCCCTGGCCGCCCAGCACGGCCAATCCGCCGCCCAGCAGCATCCCGAGAGCTATCCGGCGGAAGGGGACGGCCGCGCTCGCGCTGGACCGAGCTGGGGCCGGTGGCCGGTGCCGGATGGGGTATCCTTCGCCCGGGCCGGTAGCTCAACGGCAGAGCAACTGACTCTTAATCAGTTGGTTGGGGGTTCGAATCCCCCCCGGCTCACCACCGACTGAGCACGAAATGACCCCCCGGAGGCGACTCCGAGGGGTCATCGTTTTCAGCCGGGCCCCCGAATCAGGCGAGCGCCGAGGGCACGTTGCAACGATCTGGGCGGCGTGGCGCCGCCTACAATCGCCGGATGAGCTACAGCGACGCGATGGAAGCCGTGGCCAAGGCGGTCGAGGTGGTCGGCGTCCTGATCCTGCTGCTCGGCTCGCTGGCGGCCTTCGTGCCGTACGTCCGGGCCGTCGCGGCGGGCACTGGTCGGAGCGCCTATCGTCCGCTCCGGAACGACCTCGGTCGGGCGATCCTGATGGGGCTCGAGATCCTGATCGTGGCCGACATCATCCAGACGATCACGGTCGACCTGACCCTGCTCAACGCCGCGACCCTGGGCGTGATCGTGCTGGTCCGGACCTTCCTGTCGTTCTCGCTCGAGATCGAGCTCGAAGGCGTGCCGCCCTGGCGCCGTGGACCGTCCCGCGCCTCGGACCGCGCCTGAGCAGGACGAATGCTCGCCCTGGCCGGCCGGCGAGAGGGTAGGCTTCCAGCGCGGCGATCATCGCCGTGGCCAGGGATCGGGTCGCCGCTCGTCGCAGCCAGTTGACGGGCCGACCCCGCGGCGCCTAGGCTCAGGTTCAGGGCGATGCAGCACGTGTGAGACCGCCCGACGGATGGAGGGCTCGCAATGATTCGGCGGATCACCGGGATCGTCCTTGGCGTGGTGGCCTTCTTCATCGTCTACTGGCTCACCGGCGGGTTGGCCACGCCGGCCACACCAAACTGGGCCCTGGCCCTCCTCGTCGGCCTGGTCGTTGCCCTCATCTGGCCGTGGATCATGGGCCTGATCATCGTCCGGCGCGCCCGGCAGCGCCGCCAGAACGAGGTCGACAAGGAGGTCCAGAAGCAGCTGGCCGAGCAGCAGAAGAATCCGCCCTCCTGATCACGGCGCGCCAGCGGGCCTCGACCATCGCGGGGTAGGCCAGAAACGCGTCGCCGCCTGATCACTCGACCAGGCGCCAGAAGAAACGCTACGTCCAGGGACGCCTGGGCCCGATCGGCGGCGTCGTTCGGCCGGCGCCTCGAGATAGTCGCAGTCGTCGATCCCGGAGCCCAATGGCCGCTCGCCCACCCACCGCCCCGACCCCGGCCGGGTGGGCTCGCGCCCTGCTCGACAACCGGCGGTTCGCCAGCCCGATCCACGCCTTGAATCCGTTCACGACGGTCGTCCTGGGCGGGGCAACATTCGCTCTCGCCCTCAGTCTGCCCAGCCTGGTCGGGGCGCTCGTCCTGGTCCTGATCCTGGTTGCCCTGGCCGTCACGGCGGGATCACTGGACCGGCTCGGCCGGCCGGCCCTGGCGGCCGCAGCCGTCCTGGGCGGCCTGACCTGGCTGATCTCGATGGCCAGCGGCGGTGCGGCCCTGGACGCCGCCCGGCACGCGGCGGACGGGGCGTTCCGGGCAGCCGCGATCATCTTGGGATTCGGCCTGGTCGCGACGACCGTCGTGCCGGCTGCCCTCGGGCTGGACCTCGAGCGCCGCGGCGTCTCCCGGCGATTCGCGACGGCGGCCGTTGCCGGGCTGGGTTGGGGACCGGGCCTGGCCCGCCGGCTTGGAGCGATCTCGGCCGCCCAGCGGGCTCGCGGGCTGCAGCTCGCCCGCAACCCGCTGACCCGCCTCCGGCGATCTGCACCGATCCTCATGCCGGCCCTGGTCACCTCGCTGGGCGGGCTGTCCGAGCGCACGATCGCGCTCGAGGCGCGGGCCAGCGGCCATCCGGGCCGGCGATCCCTGCTGTGGGCCCCGCCGGACCCGACCTGGGAGCGCCTCCTGCGCTGGCTGCTCCTCATCGTGGTCGGGCTCGGCCTGGTGGTCCGGATCACCGGTCGAGCCGGCTGATGCTCCACCTCGAGTGCCGCTCGTACACGTATCCGGGTGCCCGGGTGGCGGCCCTCGAGGAGATCGACCTGGTCGTTCCCCACGGGGGCGTCGTGGGTGTGGTGGGGGCCAACGAGTCGGGCAAGTCCAGCCTATGCCTGGTGGCCTCGGGCATGGCTCCGGGGGTGGTCGGCGGGGCCCTGGAGGGCCGGCTCGAGATCGACGGCGAGGCGATGACCGGGCGGCCCGTGTTCGAGATCGCCCAGCGGGTGGGGCTCGGCCTGGCCAATCCGGTCAGCCAGCTGTCGGGCCAGACGCTGACGGTCTTCGAGGAGGTGGCCCTCGGACCGATGAACCTCGGCCTGGACGCCGCCCGGACGGTCCAGCGGGTCGAGGCGGCCCTGGCCGCCGTCCGGATCGAGCACCTCGCCCTTCAGCCGGCCACCGAGCTGTCCGGGGGCGAGACCCAGCTCGTGGTGATCGCCGGTCTGCTGGCCATGGAGCCGAGTCACCTGATCCTCGACGAGCCGACCTCGGAGCTCGACCCGATCGGGACCCGCCTCGTGGCCGACGTGCTCCATGAGCTGGCCCACCGGGGCACGGCCCTGCTGATCGTCGAGCACCGCACGGATCTCCTCGACGGGCTGTGTGACCGGATCGTGGTCATGGACTCCGGCCGGATCGTGGACGAAGGCCCGGCCGAGGCGATCCTCGGCCAGCCGGGCATCGCCGACCGCGGGATCGAGCCACCCGCTCGGTTCCGGCTGGGCCGGGCGCTCGTGGCCGCCGGCGGCGCGGTCGATCCCGGGTCGCTCCGCCAGGCCCTCGGCGGCTGGCCTCACCCGTGACCGACCGGCTCGAACTCGACTCGGTCAGCTTCAGCTACCCCAACGGCCGGCTCGCCCTCGAAGGCGTCAACCTCGAGATCGCGGCCGGCGAGCGGGTCGCCATCGTCGGCCAGAACGGCAGCGGCAAGTCGACCCTGGCCCTCCACCTGAACGGGTTGCTCCGGCCGTCGGCCGGCCGGGTGCTCCTGGCCGGAGCCGACATCCGGGCAACAACGACGGCCGAACTGGCCGGACGGGTCGGGCTGCTCTTCCAGAACCCGGACCTGCAGCTGTTCGAGGAGCGGATTCGGTCGGAGGTCGCGTTCGGCCCGGGCAATCTCGGGATCCGCGGGGCCCATCTCGAGGAGGTCGTCGACGCGGCGCTCGAGGCGACCGGCCTGAGCGCGAATGCCGCTGCCAACCCGTTCGTGCTCGGCTTCTCCCGCCGGAAGATGGTCGCCCTCGCCTCGGTCCTGGCGATGGACACCGGGATCCTCGTCCTGGACGAGCCGACGACCGGGCAGGACGCTCCCGGGATCCGGCGGGTCGAGGAGATCGTGGCCAGCGCTGTCGGTCGGGGCCGGACGGTCATCGCCATCTCCCACGACCTTCGGTTCGTGGCCGAGAACTTCGACCGGATCATCGTCCTGGGCGGTGGCCGGGTCGTCCTAGACGGCCCGCCCGAGGTCGTCTTCGACGGGTCGGCCGCGGCCATCCTCGCCGGCTCGAACCTCGAGCCGCCACCGGCCGTTCGCGCCGGGGCCTGGTTCGGCCTGGGCTGCACCCCGACGGAGGCCGGTTTCGTGGCGGCCTACCTGGCCCGCCGTGGCCCGAACCCGGGTCAGCCCGAGGGCCCACAGGGGGTGAGACCGGGGGACTGATCCGAACGGGGCCCTGTCGCGAATGCTTGGTATTGCAACATGCCGCGATAACGACGATCATCAGCGGCACGATGCCCAGGCCGGTGAGGAGTCCTCGATGACGACTGTGTGGCAGGCGGTCCGGACGCCCAGCCCGACCCGGACCCGGATCGTCCTGCTCTACGCGTTCCTGGCCCTGTTCACGATCGTGGCCTTCGGGCTGCTCCTGGCCCTCGGCTCGGCCTACCCCGGGTTCGTCGCCGCCGGCTTCCTGGCCTACACCCTGGGGCTCCGCCACGCCTTCGACGCCGACCACATCGCGGCGATCGACAACACCACCCGCAAGCTCATGCAGGACGGCCAGCGACCGGTGGCCATTGGCTTCTTCTTCTCGCTGGGCCACTCGACGATCGTGGTTCTCCTGTCGGTCGTGCTCGCCTTCTCGGCCTCGGTGGCGGCGGACATCCCCGCCCTCCAGGCGATCGGCGGGCTGGTTGGCACGACGGTCTCGGCAACCTTCCTGATCCTGATCGGGGCGATCAACCTGGTCGTCCTGGTCAACATCTGGCACCTCTTCCGGGAGGTTTCCCAGGGCGGCCAATATTCCAACGAGTCGCTCGAGGAGCTGCTCGAGAACCGGGGCCTCCTGGCCCGGATCTTCCGGCCGATGCTCCGGCTCGTCCGGAAGAGCTGGCACATGTACCCGGTCGGCTTCCTGTTCGGGCTCGGCTTCGACACGGCCAGCGAGGTCGCCCTCCTGGGCCTGGCCGTCGCCGCCGGCGGCCAGGAGATCCCGATCGTCTGCATCCTGATTCTGCCGGCCCTTTTCGCGGCCGGGATGATGACGATGGACAGCAGCGACCAGATCATGATGCTGGGGGCCTACGGCTGGGCCTTCCTCAAGCCGGTTCGCAAGCTGTACTACAACCTGACAATCACCTTCATCTCGGTCGTGATCGCATTCGTCATCGGCGGGATCGAAGTGCTCAGCATCATCTCCAGGGAGCTCGGTCTCGAAGGCGGCTTCTGGGATTTCATCAACGGCATCGACTTCGGGGTGCTGGGCGTGGTCATCGTGCTCATCTTCGTCCTGAGCTGGGTCGGCTCGACCCTGCTCTACCGCTGGAAGGGCTACGACAAGCTGGATCACGGCCCGGCCAGTCCGCCCTCGACCCCCGCCTGAGCCGGCCGGCCGGACCGTGGAGCTCGAGCGCCCGGCCGATGCCCCGTGGGTGGCGGTTCGCGACGAGCTGCGTTCGCGCGGCCTGCGCTGGACGCCCCAGCGGCGGCTGATCCTCGACGTCCTGGCCGCCACCAGCGGCCATGTCACCGGGAGCGAGATCGTCGACCGCTGCCGGGAGCGTGACGCGGAGACGACGCCTTCGACCGTCTATCGCACGCTCGACGTGCTGGAGGAGCTCGGCTACCTCAGCCACAGTCACGGGCCGGACGGGCGCGAGGAGTTCCACGTCCTGCCAGAACATGAGCACGCGCACCTCCAATGCGTGCGCTGCGGAGCCTCGACGGAGCTCGCCCCCGAGGACGCCCGGCGGTTCGTCGCGGAGCTCGAGCGGTCGACCGGGTTCAGCGTCGACATCGGCCACCTGACGGTGGCCGGGACCTGTTCGGGCTGCCGAGGATCGAGGTCCGAGGCTCGCCCCGCCGAGGGTATGATCCTCAGCGAGCGGACTCAGGCTGCCCGCGCGGTCCAGGCCGACCAGAAGGATGTGAGATGAAGCAACGACGGGCTCTCCCGATCATCGTGGTCGTCGTGGTCGTCGTGGCCCTGATCGCATTCGTGGCGACGCGCGGAAACAGCGGGAGCAGCTCGTCCAGCGCCGACGCAGCGAACACCACGATCATGATCAAGAACGTCCAGACCCAGTTCGCCAACGAGGTCTGGTATCCGAGCCTCCTCCAGTCGAGCGTCGGCCCGAATGTCCAGGTCGTCGGAACGAGTGTCCTCGTCTTCACCAGCCTGCCCAACACGGCGGTCAGCCAGGCGACCGCGGCGACGATCTGTTCGTCGGTGGCCGGGGCGACGACCGACCCGGCGACCGGGCAGCCGATCGGGGTGACGTTCGTGAATGTCTTCGGCAGCCCGAACCAGAGCCTCGCGACCTGCAACGTGCCGGCGGGGGCCAGCCCGGCGGCGAGCTAGTTCGTCCGGCCGGTGTCCGACGCGTCGATCAGGCCCTGAAGCCAGCCGGACATTCCGGCCAGGTGCATCCGGGCATTCTTCGTGACGCTGGCGCCGTCGAGCCGCTCCCGGCTTGACAGGCCGGCCGGCCGGGCTCGCGGGGTCGAGACCGGGAACAGGGCCCGGAACTCCGCCGAGCGCGGATCATCGTCGGCCAGGAGCTCCTGGATCGCGTTCCGAAAGCGGGTTTCGGCCTCGACCAGCCCCTCGGAGAAGGTTGGATAGGAGCCCTGCTCCCTGAGGGTGGCTTCGATGGCGGCCCGGACCCTGATGGCGACGTCGCGATCCATGGCCGAACTATAGGGTTCGCGCCGACGAACGGCCTAGCTGTGCTTCCCGGGTAGGTTGTTGACGGCGGAGCCCTCCCCCAGGCTTGGGGGTCAGTGGCCCGGGCGGTCAAACGGTTCGTTGAGGAAGGGCTACTCGGGGTTCGCGGCCCGAGCTCGGTTGCCGAGCGTCCGTCAAGCCCGCTCGCGGGGCTCGGCCAGGCTCAGGTTGGGCTGCCCTCGAACGCCTCTGCCAGCAGGAGCCGCTCCGAGTCGACCCAAGGCGTCTTCCAGGAAGCGTTTGACCGGATCAGGCCTGACCGTCCTCGTACAACGTCTCCGGGAATCACAGCTAGCCGGCCGAGCAGGGCAGGAGGTGGGCGGCCGCCTTCAGCTCGAGCACCCGCAGGGCCGCCTCGTTGACCTGGGCCCGGAAGGCCGCGTTCGTGCTGGCCATGGCGGTGATTGCCCCGGCCATCTCCTCGGCCGGCCCGATCGTCTTCGAGATGATCATGTCGCCCCCGGCAGCGATGAACTCGACTCCGCGGGTGGCCGGCGGGATCGCCGACACGGCTTCGGTTGCCCCGAGGTCGTCCGACATGACGACCCCGCTGAAGCCGAGCTGCTGCCGCAGGAGGTGGTCGATCACGGTCGGCGAGAACGCGGCGAGGTGGTCCGGGTCGATCTTCAGGTAGGTCGCCAGGGCGACCATGACGACCGGTACGCCGGCCGCGATGACCGTCCTGAACGAGCCGAGGTTCGGATCGGAAGAAGTCGTCACGTGGTCAACGACGTTCGACGTGAAATCGGTATTGCCGACGACCCGGCCGAGGCCCGGGAAATGCTTCGAAACGGTCACGATCCCCGCCCGGGCCATGCCCTCCATGAAGGCCGCGGCGTGCGGCCCGGCCACGGCCGCGGTGTGGCCGTACTCCCGGTCGAGCACCCCGATCGGCTGGTTCTGGGCCGCGGTCGCGACCGGCACGACATCGGTCACCGGGGCAAAGTTCAGGTTGATCCCGGCCGCCTTGAGCTGACTCGCCCAGGAGGACGCCTCGCTGCGGAGGGTGGCGGTCGACCGGGTGCCCTGGACGAGCGCGCTTGGGATCGTCGAGAAGCCAGTTCCGTTCAGGGCCTGGACCAGGCCGCCTTCCTGGTTCGCCCCGACGAAGAAGCCGATTCCGGCGGTGCCCGGCCCCGCGGCCGAGCTCGGCACGAGAGCCTGCACCGCGTCGGCGATCGCCCGGATCCCGGCCACCCCGAGGTCCGACTTGGCCGTGAACCAGACCGAGCCGAAGTGGTCGGTCTCGATCGCCGCCTGCTCGTCAGGCCCGAGGTGGTCATTGGCCAGGCCGAGCAGGAACAGCTGGCCGACTCGCTGGCCCTCGTTCAGGCCGTCGAGCGTCCGGCTGGCACAGGCCAGGGTGGGGCTGGGGCTCGAGCCGGCCGGCTGGCTCGGGCCCGGCTGGCTCGGGCCGGGCTGGCGCGGCCCGCTGCTTGCCGTCGGTGAGCCGGCGGCCCCGGAGCCGGCCGGGCTCGCGCTGGGCGCGCTCGAACCACCGGCCGGCGAGCTGGCCGGTGGGGAACCGGCCGGCGTCGGCGAGACGGGACCGGCGCAGGCAGCGACCAGCAGGCTGAGCCCGATGAGCAGGCTGAGCCGATGCGAATCGGACGTGTTCATAGCCTCAGGACGACTGGCGGCGGGCGATTGTCGCGGCGGCCTCGCCCAACGTCATGGGCGGGCAGGCAGGCATGCCCTCAGAGGTGCAGTCCAATCTCCAGGAACAGGAACATCACCCCGTAGAAGAAGCCGAAGATCACGAGCCCACCGAGGCGAGTCTCCTCGGGGGTCGGTTCACGGATCTGGCGGACCGCCTTGACCAGGAGGCGCTCCATCGTCTGCGGATTGCGGGTCAGGGCCATCGCCCCGAGCGCGAACGGGGTCAGGACGAGAAGGCCGGCGACGATTTCGGCCAGGATCATGGGCAACCTGCTCTCGACACGTCTGGCCGATCCTAGCCGATCGGGTCGGCTGCCGAGGGAGATCCGGATCAGCGTCCCCGCCGGCGCTTCGAGGCGTACATCGCCGCATCCGCCCGCTCGAGCGCAGCGGCCAGGGTCTCGCCATCGTGCGGCGTGGCCACGCCGACCGACAGGCCGAGCTGCGCGGTGGTGCCCTCAATCCGGGTCCGCTTGATCGCTGCCCGCAGACGGGCGACGTAGCGCGCTGCGCCCTCCGCGTCCGTTTCGGGCATCAGGACATAGAACTCGTCACCGCCGACCCGGGCCACCCGGTCGGTCGATCGGGCATGCTCCTTGAGCAGCCCGGCGGCGGTGCAGATCAGGCGATCACCGGCCGCGTGGCCGAACTGGTCGTTCATCGCCTTGAGCTCGTCGAGATCGGCGCTCACGATCGTGACCGGATGGCCGTAGCGCGTCCGCCGGCTCTCCTCACCGTCGAGGATCTCCTGCCAGGCGAGCCGGTTGGGCAGTCCGGTCAGGGCGTCGGTCCGGGCTTCCTGGGCGAACTGGTCGCGCTGGGCGGCGAGCTCCTCGCGAGTGATCGCCTGGATCAGGAGCGACTCGGCCGCGTCGGCCAGGGCCTGGCCGATCCGCTGGCAGACGTTCGTGAAGCCGCGCGAGCGGGTGGCGGCGTGGGCCACGACGAGGACCCCGAACGGCTCGGGCTGACCGATCGGCAGGGCCAGCCGGGCAACGAGGCCCTGCTCCCGGCCGAGGGCGTCGTCGGCGGCTGCCTCGAGCTCGGGCTCGAGGAGCGGGCCGCCGCCGGCACGATCGAACAGGCGGAGCAGGGTCGCCTTGATCTCATCCGGGTCGAGCCGGGCCGGCCAGTCCCTGGTCACGACCTCGGCGACGACCCGCCCGCCGCTCCGGACGAGCACCGCGCCGACTTCGCAGGAAAGGGGCTCGGCCGACTTCAGGGCGATGTGCCGGGCGGTCTCGACCAGGTTTTCGGCCCGGTAGTCCATCAGGGCCCGGATCGCGTGGACGACCTCCAGCTCGTCGGCCAGGAGCTTCGTGGGCGAGACCTGCTGGAGGTTGGCCACAAGCTCTGCGGCGATCGGCACGAGCATCGCGTCGGGCGTGGCGATCGGATCGGGTCCGCCGAACACGACGATGTGCTCGCTGCCAACAGGGACCAGGGCCGCGTGGCGCGCCCAGTAGGGACCGACGATCCGGACCGGCTCGCGGGTCGAATCGATACGGGCGAACCGGCTCGTCCGGTGGACCCGCGAGGCATGCGGCTCGCCGGCCAGGGGCAGGTCGACGATCCCGCTCCAGCCCGCGCCTCGACCGCTCCCGCCGAGCAGGCTGAGGCCCGCTGGGGAGACATGGAAGATCAGGCTGTCGGGTGAGATCGAGCTCGGCTCGACGCCCGGGACCCGATCATCCCGCTCGGCGGAGTGGGCGGCCTCGTTCGGCCGGGGCATGGCCCGGCCGGCCGGTACTCGCTCCTCGAGCTGGCGCATGCTCGCAGTCCAGCCGAGGCGATCTCCGCCCGCCACCACCACGAGGTCCTGCGCCCGGTAGGACCGACGGCGAGGATCGGGCTATGCTCGGCTGCGACCGACCCCGCCCGAACGAGGAGAATCTTGGGCCTGGACCAACCCGCGGCGACCCCGGAGAACGTCGTCTTCCCGATCCGGATCCAGCGCAACCTCCGGCCGCTCCTGCTCCTGTTCGGGGTGCAGGACGACGGCAAGGCCGTCGTCCGGATCGACGGCGACGAGCTGAGCGCGACGTTCGGCTGGTTCGGAGCGCGCACGCCGCTCGCGAACATCGAGCGCTGGGACATCACCGGGCCGTACAAGGCGCTCCGGGCGGTCGGGGTCCGGCGGACGATCGGCACTCACGATCTCAGCTTCGGCGGGAGCGCCCACGGCGGCGTCCGGCTGACCTTCCGCGAGCCGGTCCCGGCCGCCCGCTTGAGCAACTCCGAGCTGTACCTGACGGTCGACGACCTCGAGGGACTCGGGGCCGCCCTGGCCGCCCGGGGCATCCCCGGGGCGGACCTGCGCACCCGGAAGTAGCCCGACCCCTGGCTCAGGCCGGCTCGACCGAGCCGGCCGGCATCACCTCGGCCGAGCCCGCGGGCACCGGCTCGACCTCGACCTGGACCTTGGGCAACCAGCGCAGGAACGGCGGCAGGTACCAGTTCCACTCGCCCAGCAGGCGCATCGACGCCGGCAGGAGTACGCACCGGATCAGGGTGGCATCGACGAAGACCGCCACGGCCAGGCCCAGCCCGAGCTCCCGGATGATGACGAGGCGCAGGGTCATGAAGACCGAGAAGACGACGACCATGATCGCGGCGGCACTGGTCACCGTCCCGGCCGTCACCGTCAGGCCGCGCGCGACGGCCTCGCGGGTCGAGGATCCGCGGTCGACGAACTCCTTGATCCGGGACAGGATGAACACCTCGTAGTCCATCGAGAGCCCGAACAGGACCGTGAAGATGAAGATCGGGATCCAGTTCTGGATCGCGTCGGTCGGCCGGACGCCCAGGACGGAGCTCAGCCAGCCATCCTGGAAGACGAGCACCACGACTCCGTAGGCGGCGGCCGTCGAGAGCAGGTTCAGCAGGATCGCCTTGGTCGGGATCACGATCGAGTGGAACACGACCATCAGGAGCAGGAACGACAGGGACAGCACGAACAGGAAGACCCGGGCCATCCCGTCGGTATAGATCTGGGTGTTGTCCATCGCCGCGGCGGCATCACCGGTGACGTAGACGTGACTGCCCGCGAGCTGACCGGCCAGGGCCGGCTCGATCGTGGCCCGGACCTGCCGGACGATGTCCCAGTTGGCCGGATCGTTCATCGAGCCGGCCATCTCGACCGAGATCGAGGCGGCCGAGCCGTCGCCTGACTGGGCGGCCTGGGCAGGTCCGCTCAGGCCCTTGATCGCGAGCAGCTTCGGCTCAACGGCGGACAGGGCGGCCGTCGTGGCCGGATCCCGGGCATCGGTCACGACGAGCTCCAGGGTCAGGAGCGTGCCCCGCGGCCAGTGGGCCTGGAGGGCCTCGACCGCCTGGACGCCGTCGACGCTCTCCGGAAACGAGGTGATGTCGCTCTCGCCGAGCTGCATGTGGAGGACCGGTGAGGCGAGGGCCAGGAGGATTGCCGAGCTGGCCAGCACGCTGACCCACGGCCGGCTCATGACCGATCCAGCAATCGCGGCCCAGATGCCCCGGCCCTCGCCCCGGTCGCGGTTCAGGAACGGCACCGACAGCCAGCCGATCCGGTCGCCCAGGATCGCCAGGGTGGCCGGAATGAAGGTCAGGCTGCCGACGATCGCGGCCAGGATCACCGCGATCGTGCCCAGGGCCATCGAGTGGAAGATCTCGTCGGGCAGCATGAACAGGCCGGCCAGCGAGATCATCACGGCCAGTCCCGAGAAGAACACGGCCCGGCCGGCGGTCGCCGAGGCCGTCTCGATCGCGGCCAGCTTCTCGCGGCCCGCCCGCCGTTCCGACCGGAAGCGGGTGATCATGAACAGCGAGTAGTCGACGGCCACGGCCAGCCCGATCAGGACGACCAGCTCCGAGGCGTACGGGCTGACCGGGTTGAAGGCCTGGCTGTACAGCCCGAGCAGGCCGAACGCCGCGAGCAGGGCCGTGACCGCCAGCAGGAGCGGCACGAAGGCGGCCAGGATCGCCCCGAAGGCGATGACCAGGATGATGAACGTGGCCGGCAGGCTGATCCGCAGGGATCCGTCCAGGTCGTCGGTCACGACCGTCCCGATCTGGTCGTTCGTCAGGGTGTTCGACACGGCGTGGATCCCGAACTGCGGCGCGGCGGCCTGGGCCGCCTCGATCGTGCCGGCCAGGACCTTCGAGCGGATCTCCCGGTCGGTGGCCGCCCCGCGCAGCCGGGCGGTGATGATCACCCCGGCCCCGTCCGGCGCGATCAGGCCGGCAGCCGGCGGAGCCTGGTACGGGTCGATCACGTCGCTGAAGGCCGGTCCGTTCGCGCCGCCGACGTCGGCCGTGGCAGCCTCGAGCTGGCTGACCACGCTCTCGACGGTCGTCCGGAACGCGGGATCCGTCACCCTGGCGGTCTGGCTCGTGATCACGATCGTGGCCTGCTCGGAGGCGTCGGCCGCCGATCCCGCGCTCATCGCCTGGCTGCCCGCCCGGGCCTCGGTGTTCGAGCCGCCCACGCCGCCGGTCGCCGAAACGGTCCGGATGCCGCCGTTCGAGATGCTCAGGACGAACAGCCCGATCGTCAGGACGAACCACAGGACGAAGACGGGCCAGCGGTGACGGGCGCTCCAGCGGGCGACCCGGACCGTCCATGGCCGCCGTGGCCGAGCTGGCGTTGGACTGGTGGGCTCGGGGGTGGTCATGGCGGGCAGAACTCGTACGTGGCGGTCGAAGGGTCAGTTTCGCCGACCCGGCGATTCCCTGCCGATTGAGGGTTCCACGTCCGCCCGGCGACTTCGGGCCGGGCGGAGGATACTCCGCCCCATGGCGAAGGGAGTCGCGCCTCATGGAGGAACCGGCGTGAGGGTTCAGACAGCCAGGCCGTGGCGGTCGCAGCCGGCCGGACGGCGGTTTGCGGCAATCGACATCGGCTCGGACACGGTCCACATGCTGATCGCCGAGGTCGCCCCGGACTCGGCCCGGGTCCGAACCCCGCTGGCGACCCGGCGGCTGGTCACGGTCCACTCCGAATCCGAGCTGCTGGAGCTAGGCAAGGTCGTTGGCCGGACCGGCCGGATCACGCCCTCGGCCGAGAAGGCCGTGGGCCAGGCGCTGGACCGGATGGTTCGCCGGGCGACGAAGTCCGGGGCGACGATCCTGATCGCGGCCACCGAGGCAAGCCGCCGGGCGGCGAACGGTCAGGACGTCCTCGATCGTCTGTCGACCCGGCTGAAGACGCCGATCCGGCTGCTGAGCCCGGAGCGCGAGGCCGAGCTGGGCTTCGCCGGGGTCCGGGCCGACCTGCCGACCCGGGGCGAGCTGGCCGTGATCGACTCGGGTGGGGCCTCGACGGAGGTGACTCTGACCCGCGGCCGGCAACTCCAGCGAGCCACGTCACTACCGGTCGGTGCGGCCGGGCTGGCCATCCAGCTCGTCGGTGACCCGCCCGACCCGATCGACTGGGCCCTGGTCGCGGTCTCGATCGGGGCGACGCTGCCCGGCTTGCCGGCCGGCAAGCCCCGCCACGCCTACGCGACCGGCGGCACGGCCCATGGCCTGCTGGCCGTCGGGACGCTGGCGGTGAGCCACTCGGCGGCGGGCCGGGCCACGATCTCGCTGATCGAGCTGGACCGGATCGCCAGGCTCCTCCTCGAACGGCCGTCGCGCCGGATCGGGACGGCCGCCCAGGTCGATCCGCGCCGGGTCGCGCTCCTCGCCCCGGGCATCCTGATCATCGGGGCGATCCTGCGCCACTACGGGCTGATCGAGCTGACCGTCGTCCGGGCAGGTGTGCGGGAAGGGATGATCCGGTCCGCCGCCGCCGATCCGAACGCCTGGTGGCTGGCCCCGGCCAGCGGCAATCCAGCGGGCGCGGCCACCCAGGAGCCGCCCCGGCCCGAGCCGGCCCCGCTGATCGCGGCGTCCTGAAGGCCGTCCCGGCCCTCATCCACCCGGACGGGCCAGCCGTGGGCGCTCCGCCCGCGCCCATCGGGGAGCGGCCCCGGTGGTACCCTTGGGACCGTCCTTGAAGCCGGTCCCGTGAGGCCGGCGTACCGGTCCCGTGAGGCCGGAAGGGAGGCTCGATCGACCGTGTCCGCGCAGGTCCGCGCAGCAGGACGCCCCGGTCCGGACGGAGGTCTGTTGGCCGGCTCGGCCGATTTCCCGGCGCTTCCCGCGCCTCCCCGACCGTTCTCCAGCGCGATCGTTGATCCCCGCGTGGGCGATCATGGACCGGCCCTGCTGGCCCTGGCCGATGGCACGGTCTTTGCCGGCATCGCTTTCGGGGCCCCCCTGGCGGCGGGCGGCGACCTCGTCGTGAACACGAGCCAGACCGGCTACCAGGAGGTCTGCACGGACCCCTCCTATGCGGGCCAGGTCGTGGTCATGACCTATCCCCTGATTGGCAACCATGGCCGGCTGCGCTCCGACGACCAGTCCGAACGACCCTGGCTCCGGGCGCTCGTCGTGGCCAACGCGACGGCCGCGGTCCTCGACGATGCCCGGCAGCTGGCCACCCTGCTCCGCGAATCGGGCATCCCGGCGATCGCCGGGATCGATACTCGGGCGCTGGCCCGCCATCTTCGGACGCACGGCTCGATCCCCGGCCTGGTGACTGCGCCCGGCTCGGTCGAGCCGGCGGCGGCGATCGAGGCGGTGCGCTCGCTGCCGCGCTGGGAGGACGAGGACTTCGTCGGCCTCGTCTCGCCGGCCGAGGCGACCGAGGTGGGCGGCCCGGCCGAGGGCGGTCCGCTGGTCGGGATCATCGACCTTGGCCTGAAGGCGAACATCGTGCGGTCCCTCCGCCGACGAGGCGCCCGGGTCCGGATCCTGCCCCATGACAGCAGGATCGAGCAGGCCCTGGCCGGCGACCTCGACGGGCTCGTCCTGTCGCCCGGCCCAGGGGACCCGGCCCGGCTGGCCGGCCAGGTGGCGCTCGCCCGGACCGCGATCGCCGACGGCCGACCCATCCTCGGGATCTGCCTCGGCCACCAGATCATCGGGCGGGCGGCGGGGGCCGACACGCGCCGCCTGCGCTTCGGCCACCACGGCGCAAATCACCCGGTCCGCGATGTTGACAGCGGGTTGGTCCAGGTGACCGCCCAGAACCACGAGGTCCAGGTCGTGGCTGAGACCCTGCCCTCGGCCAGCGGCTTCCGGGTCAGCCAGGTCAACCTGAACGATGGCTCCGTCGAGGGCCTGCGCCATCGCGAGCTGCCGATCGAAACCGTCCAGTACCACCCCGAGGGCGCTCCCGGTCCGCTCGATGCCCAGGCGGTCTTCGACCGGTTCGTGGTCGCCGCGGGCGCGGCCATGGCCGGGCGTCGATGAAGCCCGCCTCGATCCTGATCCTGGGCTCGGGCCCGGTGGTCATCGGCCAGGCCGCCGAGTTCGACTACGCTGGGACGCAGGCCTGCCGGGCCCTCCGGGGCGAGGGCATCCGGACGATCCTGGTCAACTCGAACCCGGCCACGATCATGACCGACCCCCAGGTCGCCGACGTCGTGTACCTCGAGGCGCTCACGGTCGAGGCGGTCGAGGCGGTGATCGCCCGCGAGCGGCCCGAGGGGGTCCTGGCCGGCCTGGGCGGGCAGACCGCCCTGAACCTGGCCGTGGCCCTCGCCGAGGCCGGGGTCTTCGAGCGCTACAACGTGCGGCTCGTCGGGACGCCCCTCGAGGCGATCCGGATGGCCGAGGATCGCCAGCTGTTCCGAGAGCTGCTCGACCGGATCGAGCAGCCGTACGCCCCGTCGGCGATCGTCGACGGGGCAACCGCCGAGGAGCGCCAGGCGGCCGCCGACCGGGCCCTGCTCGAGATCGGCCTGCCGGCGATCGTCCGGCCGGCGTTCACCCTGGGTGGCACGGGCGGCGGGATCGTCCAGACCGAGGCGGCCTATCGGGAGCGGATCCGGACGGGCCTGCGGGCCAGCCCGATCGGCCAGGTGATCGTGGAGCGCTGCCTGGTTGGCTGGGGCGAGATCGAGTACGAGGTGATGCGCGACGCGGACGACACGTGCATCGCCGTGTGCTCGATGGAGAACGTCGATCCACTCGGCGTGCACACCGGCGATTCGATCGTGGTCGCGCCGGTCCAGACCCTGCCCGACGCGGTCCACCAGCGCCTGCGCAGCGCGGCCCTCCGGATCATCCGGGCGCTTGGCGTGGAGGGCGGCTGCAACGTCCAGTTCGCGCTCAGCCCGGATTACGCGGACTACGCCGTGATCGAGGTCAATCCCCGGGTCAGCCGGTCGTCCGCCCTGGCCAGCAAGGCGACCGGCTACCCGATCGCCCGGGTGGCCGCCCAGATCGCGGCCGGCCGGCGCCTGGCCGAGATCCCGAACGTCGTGACCGGCACGACGGTGGCCGCCTTCGAGCCGGCCCTCGACTACGTCGTCGTCAAGCTGCCCCGCTTCCCGTTCGACAAGTTCCCCCTGGCCGATCGGACCCTGGGCAGCCAGATGAAGGCGACCGGCGAGGTGATGGCGATCGATCGGACCTTCGGGGCAGCCCTGAACAAGGCCCTTCGGGGCCTCGAGCAGGCCGGCATCGGTCCACTCGCCGAGGACGCCGCCTGGGGACCGACCCTGGCCTACCTGAGCGCCCTGTACGCCCGTCCGGCCGGGGCCGGTCCGGACGGCCTCGAGGATCCGGACGAGGAGCTGGACCGGGCCCCGATCCGCTGGGTCGCGGCCGACGGCGCCGCCTGTGAATCGACCCGGCACGCCGAGCGGACGGCCGGGCCGATCGTGCTGGGTCAATTCCTGGGACCGTCGGACACCCGGCTGTGGCGGATCCTGGCCCTCCTCCGGCGAGGCGTGCCGGAGGCCACGATCGGCGCGGCGACCGGCATCGGCGCCTGGTTCCTGGCCGAGTTTGGCCGGGCGGTCGCCCTGGAGCGGGCGGTCTCGGAAGCCGGCCCGGCGGTCGCGGACCCGAACGACGGCCAGGCGATGCGCCTCCTGGCCACGGTCAAGCGAGCCGGCTTTGGCGACCAGGAGCTGGCCACCCTGGCCGGGATCGAGCCCGAGGCGATCCGGCAGGCCCGCCGGGCGGTCGGGATCGTGCCCGGCTTCGCGATGGTTGACACCTGTGCCGCCGAGTTCGCGGCCGAGACCCCCTACTTCTACTCGACCTACGCCGCGGCCGGCTCGCCGCCCGAGGCAGCCCCGGTCGTCCGGCCGGCGGCCCTCGTGATCGGCTCGGGACCGGTCCGGATCGGGCAGGGGATCGAGTTCGACTATTGCGCCGTGCAGGCCGCCGACACTCTCCGCCGGTCGGGCTGGGAGGCGGTCATGATGAATTCGAACCCGGAGACGGTCTCGACCGACTTCGACGCGAGCAGCCGGCTCTATTTCGAGCCGCTCGATCCCGAGTCGGTCCGGAACGTGATCGAAGCCGAGACGCCGCCCGGCCAGGAGCTCCTGCCAGCCTTCGTCCAGTTCGGCGGCCAGACCCCGCTCAACCTGGCCGCCCCGCTGGCGGCGGCCGGCGTCTCCCTGCTGGGAGCCGACCTCGAGGCGATCGACCAGTCCGAGGACCGGGTCCGCTTCTCGGCCCTGCTCGACCGGCTGGGCATTCCCCAACCGGACGGCGGGATGGCCCACAGCCCCGAGGAGGCGCTGACCCTGGCCGAGCGGATCGGCTACCCGGTGATCGTCCGGCCGAGCTTCGTGATCGGCGGCCTGGCGATCGACTTCGCCTATTCGCCGGAGGACCTCGTCCGTCAGCTCGCCGCGGCAACCGTGGTGGGGCCCGACCGGCCAGTCCGGATCGACCGCTACCTCGAAGGGGTCGAGGTCGACGTGGACGCGATCAGCGACGGCACGGACGTCCTGATTCCCGGCCTCCTGGAGCACGTCGAGCGGGCCGGCGTGCACTCGGGTGATTCGGTCGGGGTCTTCCCGCCCCAGTCGGTCAGCGAGGGGGACCAGGGCCTGATCGTGGCGACGATGGAACGGATCGTCCTGGCCCTGGGCGTGCGGGGCCTGGTCAACGCCCAGTTCATCGTCCGCGAGGACGGGGTCTACCTGATCGAGGTGAACCCGCGGGCCTCACGTACGGTGCCGTTCCTGTCCAAGGTGACCGGCGTGCCGATGGTCGAGCTGGCCGTTCGGATCGCCCTCGGCTCGACCCTCCCGGAGCTGGGCTGGGCGGGTGGCCTGCGGCCACCGCCCGAGTACGTCGCGGTCAAGGCCCCGGCCTTCTCGACGGCCAAGCTTCGGGGAGTCGATCCGTCGGTTGGTCCAGGGATGCAATCGACCGGCGAGGTGATCGGGATCCATCGCGATCCGGCGGTGGCTCTGGCCAAGGCCCTGATCGCCGCCTCGCTCGTGCCGCCCAGGCCGCTGCCCGGCCGCCTGTCGCTGGCGCTCCTGTCGATCGCCGACCGGGACAAGGCGCTCCTGGGACGACTGGCCGAGGCCCTCACCCAGGCCGGCTTCGAGCTGTGCGCGACCGAGGGGACCGCCCGGGCCCTGGCCAACCTGGGCTACTCCTCCCGGCTCGTGGCCAAGACCGCGACGACGGCGGTGCCCGACGTCGGCGAGGGGCTGCCGATCCTCGAGCTGATCGGGTCGGGCGACGTACGCCTGGTCGTCAACACCCCGACGCCCCAATCCGGGGCGGTCCGCGACGCGGTCGAGATCCGGTTGGCCGCCACGGGCGAGGGCGTCCTGTGCCTGACCGCGATCGAGACGGCCGTGGCTGCTGCCGAGGCCCTCGACCCGGCGATCATCGAGCGCGTCTCCGAGGTCCGATCGCTCGGGGAGTGGGTCCCGGCCGGGGAGCTGGTCGCCGCCGGGGCCTGAGCTTCAGGCGGAATGGACCGGAGCCCCGGGCGTATCGTCGGCCAGGGCCCGCCCCACCCGGACGAGCAGGTGGCCGAGGCTGCGCCGCAGGCCGGCCCGCGGCTCACGTTGCCCGGCGCTCGCCTGGGCCGCTCGATTGGCGCTCGCCTCAGCCATCAGCTCGGCCTGGTGTGACTTGACGAACGTGCCGTGGAGGTCGTAGCCGAAGCCATCGTTTCGCTCGGCTGGCATCGAGAATCCTTCCTTCTGTAATACGTTCATCTAACTCGTGGCCTTTCGTGATCCGCCGAGGGCGGAAAGGTTCGGTTCGCCGGTTGCCGGGCGAGGTGGGTCTAGCTGGTGCCGAGGTACTCGCCGAGCTGGTCGCCGACCGAGCCGATCGCCTGTCGGCGGAGGCTGTAGTAGGACAGCCCGCCCTCCTCCGTCAGGGTGATCAGGCCGGCCGCTCGCAACAGCGCCAGGTGGTGCTTGATCGTGGGCTTGGACAGCTCGAGCTGCTGGGCGATCTCGGTCAGGTACCAGTCGCGGAGCGAGAGGAGCTGCAGGATCCGGAGGCGGGTATCGTCGCCCAGGGCCCGGTGGAGCCGGACCACGTCGAGCGGCGGAGCCGCCGGATCGACGCCGTCGAGGGCGGCATCCGCGATCGGATAGCCGAAGAGCCGCCAGCCGGCGCCGCCCAGCAGGTAGTTGTACGGCCGGCTGAAGTAGGACGGGGACAGGATCACCCGGCGAATGCCCGGCTCCGACAGCCAGCGAATGCCCCCGGTCGTGGCCTCGATCAGCTCGGGCGCACCGAGCCGGCCCCGATCGACCGCCCGCAGCGCGACATCGCGCTGGATCATTGCCCCGACCCGCGGCTCGACCTCCTGGAAGCGAGGCAGCCAGGCCTCGAGGATTCGAACGAGCTGTCCGACGAAGGCGGCGGGGTCGCGCAGGACGGCCTCGGCGATGTCGCGCATGCCGTGGGGCACGGCCGTCTCGAACGCGCGGGCCGCCTCGGCCGATCCGGCCAGCGCCTCCTCCAGGCAGAGGCCCATCTTCGGATCGGACATCGACTCGGCCAGGGCGAGCCGGACCACGTCATGGGGATCGATCCCGGTCACCAGGGCGGCCAGGCCGGCCGCGTCCTGCACGGAGGGCTGGTCCACGGCCAGGGCCGCCAGGCCGACCACGACGTCGGGCACCCGGAGCGCCCCGAGTCCGTCGAGCTCGAGGTCCAGGTCCGTTCGGGCTGTCTTCAGCCAGGACCGGTCGAGGGCCGGCAGGTCGTCGGTCGAGCCGGCGTCGTCCGACAGACTGAACACGAAGTCGTACAGCGTTCGGACGTCGAACTCGACACTCGCCTCGCCCAGGCCACCGCCCGAGAACCCGCGCACGCGGACCCGGGAAGCGGGGCGATCGCCGGCCGCCTGTTCCGATCGGCGCTGCTCGACGGGTCGGACCATGTGTGTCACTGCCCTCTAACTGATGTTAGATAAAAGGCTAACACGTCCGGCCCGCTTGTCAAGGACCACGCGGTCGTGCCGGGGGCCATCCCGGCCGAGCCGCCGGCTGCGGTACCCTTCGGGCCATGGTCAACCCCAAGGTCACCTTCACCGATCAGCGCCTGCCCAACGGCCTGCGCCTGATCATCGCCGAGGATCACCTCGCGCCCGTCGTCGCCGTGAACATCTGGTACAACGTCGGCTCGAAGAACGAGGTCGAGGGCAAGACCGGCTTCGCCCACCTGTTCGAGCACGTCATGTTCCAGGGCTCGCGCAACGTCAAGAAGGCCGAGCACATCGCCCTCGTCCAGGCTGCCGGCGGAACGATCAACGGCACGACCTGGCTCGACCGGACGAACTACTTCGAGACGCTGCCCTCGAACCAGCTCGAGCTTGCCCTGTGGCTCGAGGCCGACCGGATGGGCAGCCTGCTGGACGCCTTGAGCCAGGACAACCTCGACAACCAGCGCGAGGTCGTCAAGAACGAGAAGCGCTCGACCTACGACAACCGGCCCTACGGCAGCTGGTCCGAGAAGCTCCAGGCCCACCTTTACCCGCCCAGCCACCCGTACCACCACTCGACGATCGGCTCGATGGCCGACCTCGATGCGGCCTCGCTCGAGGACGTCTCGGCCTTCTTCCGGACCTACTACGCCCCGAACAACGCGATCCTGGCGGTCGTGGGCGACGTCGAGCCGGAGCAGGTCCGGTCCTGGACCGACAAGTACTTCGGCCGCCTCCCGGCGAATCCCTCGATCCCGCCGGTCGGCGACCTGAGCCTGCCGCCGACCCTTGGTGGGGAGATTCGGGAGACCGTCTTCGACCAGGTCCCGCTGCCCCGAATCTACTTCGGCTTCCGAGCGCCGGCGATGGGCGACCGCCGCCTCGATGCGCTCGAGGTGGGGATGCAGATCCTGGCCGGCGGCAAGGGCAGCCGGCTCGACCGGCGGCTCGTCCGGGACGACCAGCTCGCCCAGGATGTCGTCGCCTTCGTCCTCGGCTTCGTGGGCGGCGCTTCGATGGCCGCTGGCTGGGCGACGGCCCGGCCGGAGACCGATCTGGAGCGGCTCGAGGCGACCTACCTCGAGGAGCTGGAACGGCTGACCCGCGAGCCGGTCACCGACGACGAGCTGGCCCGGGCGAAGGCCCTGATCGAGACCGAGGAGCTGGGCGCGCTCAGCCGGGTCGAGGAGCGCGCCGACCGGCTGGCGATGTATGCGACCTTGATGGACGACCCGGAGCTGATCAACTCGATGCTCGGGCGCTACCTGGCCGTGACCGCCGAGGAGATCCAGGCCGTGGCGGCCGATGTCTTCCGGGCCGACAACCGGTTGGTCCTGACCTACCTGCCGGCGGCCGGGGCAGCCGAGGAGCCGGCCGCATGAGCGAGCCGAGCGTGGTCGCGACGCGGCCCACCCCGGGCCAGCCCCGGCCGTACGAATTCCCGTCCTTCAGCCGGGCTCGCCTGGCCAACGGCCTGGAGGTGATCGTCGCTCCGATGGCCGGCCGGCCGCTGATGAGCGCCTCGCTGGTCGTGCGCAACGGTGCGGCCGATGATCCCGACCCCGAGGGCGGGGCCCTGGTCATGGCCGCCCGGGCCCTGTCCGAGGGAACGAGCCGATACGACGCCGTGGCCCTGGTCGAGGCGACCGAACGCCTCGGGGCGGGCCTCCACGCTGATGCCGGCTGGGATGCCTCGACGGTCAGCGTCGAGGTCCCGGCCGAGCGGCTCGAGCCGGCCCTTGAGCTGCTGGCCGAGATGGCCGCCCATCCGACGTTTCCGGCCCGCGAGGTCGAGCGCCTGCGCGAGGAGCGCCTGAACGATCTCCTGCAGGCTCGGGCCGAGCCCCGCCGCCGGGTCGAGGAAGCATTCATCGGTGCGATCTACGGTCCGGCCTCGCCCTACCGCCGGCCGGCCGGCGGGGTCGCCGAAACCGTCACGGGCCTGGACGTGGATCGGCTCGCGGCGGCCTGGGCGCGCGGCTTCGACCCGGCCCGGATGACCCTAATCGTCGCCGGCGACACATCCGAAGTGCCGGGCGACGGCGGTCCGACCGGGCTGGCCGACCGGCTCTTCGGCGGCTGGACCGCAGCCGGCGGCGCAGCCGGCGGCGGGGCGATCTCGGCCGCCTCGGCGGTCGGGGCCCGGACGATCAAGGTCCTCGACCGGCCGGGCTCGGTCCAGACCGAGCTCAGGGTCGGTCACATCGGCGTCCCCCGCCGGATCGATGACTACGCCGGGCTGAGCGTGATGAGCGCGATCCTGGGCGGCCTGTTCAACTCCCGGCTGAACATGAAGCTGCGCGAGGAGAAGGGCTACACGTACGGCGCCTCGGCCGGCTTCGATCCGCGCCGCGCGGCGGGGCCCTTCGCGGCCCGGGTCGCCGTCAACACCGAGGTGACGGTGCCCGCCCTGGTCGACCTGCTGGCCGAGCTGCGCCGGATGGGCGAGGGGCCGGTCACGCCGGCCGAGCTCGCTGCCGCCCGGGACTTCCTGGTCGGGGTCTTCCCGCTCCGGTTCGAGACGCCCGGCCCGGTCGTCGGCGCGCTGAGCGGGCTGGTCGTCCACGACCTGCCGGACGACGAGCTGGCGACCTATCGATCCCGGATCGAGGCGGTGACCGCCGGCCAGGTCCAGTCGATCGCCCGGGCCCGGATCCATCCCGATGAAGCGGCGATCGTCATGGTCGGGGACGCCGCCCGGATCGTGGCCGATCTCGAGGCACTGGCGATCGCCCCGGTCGAGGTGATCCGGGACACGCCCGAACCGGACGCCGAAGCCGGCCTCGCCTGATCGGTCGCCGGGCGTGATCGTGGTCATTGGCTCACCTGCGGTCCGGCCGGGAGAGCCCGGCCGGCGCGCAGCGGCCTCGGGCATGGCGGCCGACATCGGCCGGGGCGCAGTCGATGGGGGGTCGGTCGTCCAGCTCGTGGGCAAGGTCGGCGACGACCCGGCCGGCGATGCCCTGCTCGTTGCCCTGGCCGAGGCCGGCATCGGCCATGCCGCCATCCTGCGCGACCCGTCGCGGCCGACCCGGGCCTCCTCCGCGCCTCCGGCCGATCCCTACGAGGACCCGTTCTCAAGCGATCCGCCGGCCGAGGGAGTGCCGGGCGCGGTCGCCCCTGCCGGGCCGGTCCTTGATGCCGAGGACCTCGAGCTCGCCCTGCGCTATCTGCCCGACCATCGGGTCGTGGTCGTCGCCGAGCGGCTCGGCCCGGATGCCCTGGCCAGCGTCGCCAACGACTGCTCGTACGTCGGTGCCCAGCTCGTCGTGATCCTCGGGACCGGCGCGACGGCCGCCGGCCTGCCCCGCGAGGCGACGATCCTCGAGGCGCCGGACGAAGATCCCGAGGGCATCTTCGGCCGGACCGTTGGTCTCTTCGCGGCGGCAATCGACCAGGGTCGGCCGGCATCCGAGGCCCTGGTCGAGGCGACAAGCGGGAGCGGCTGGACCCCGGTCGCGGGCTGATCGGAGCGGATCGGCTCAGGCGGTCTCGTCGGCCCGTTCGATCAGCTCGGGCCCTTCGTTCCGGACGTTGTTGACAAGCGGCCGGACGGGGTACAGCTCGAGCTCGTCGTCGGGCGCCGGCTGGAGGAGCGCCTCGAGCTCGCCCAGGTCGGAATTCGTGGTGTCCAGCCAGCGCTTCCAGTCGCGTCGCTCGAGGACCACCGGCATCCGGTCGTGGACGGTCGACAAGGTCTGGTTGGCCGTGGTCGTGATGATCGTGAAGCTCCGGACCACCTGGTCCGTCTCGGGATGGTGCCAGCCCGACCAGAGCCCGGCCAGGGCCAGGGGTGCCCCGTCGGACCGATGGACCAGGAACGGCCGGCGCTGCCCGTCGGTCCGCTGCCACTCGTAGAACGCATCGGCCGGCACGATGCAGCGCCGCTTCCGGAACGAGTCGCGGAACGCGCCGCTCGTGTCGAGGGTCTCGGCTCGGGCGTTGAACAGCTTCGAGGCGATCCGCTCGTCCTTGGCCCACGATGGGATCAGGCCCCAGCGGTAGGCCCGGATCGCCCGGCGATCGCCGCGCTCGACGACGACGGCAGCCTCATCCGTCGGGGCGAGGTTGTAGCGCGGCTCGAGCTCGGCCGGCGCCGGCTCGGCCTCGAACAGCTCGGCCAGCTCCGCGGTCGGGCGCTGCTGGGTGAATCGGCCGCACATCGGCTCGAGTCTAGCGGCCCTGATATCGTCCGGCCGATGGACGACCAGGCCCGCGATCGGACTCCCCAGGGCAGCCTCAGTCGGCCGGAGGCGCTCGACCACCTCGCCCGGGCCGACGACTTCCTCGCGTCCGGCGACCTGCGCGACGCGGCCAACCTGTACTCGCGGGTGGTCGGCTATCCCGAGGCGGCGATCACCGCCGCGGCGATGCTGGGCGTCGGCAACGTCTGGTTCCGGGCCAGCGAGGAGGACCAGGCACTGGGCAGCTGGCGGGCCGCCGCGGCCGTCGGCGAGACACCCAGCAGCTACCCGGCCTGGCGCAACATCGCGGCCGAACAGGTCCGCCGGGGCGACCTCCGGGGCGCGATCAAGTCGTACCGCGAGGCCGACCGCCGGGCGCCGGCCGGGGACAAGGCCGAGATCGCCTCGAGACTCGGCTGGCTGGCCAAGGAGACCGGCGACAGCGGATCCGCCCGACGCTACTTCGCCCGGAGCCGGGGCGACGGCCTGCCTTTCCCCCTGACCTACGGGATCATCGCTGTGACGGTCGCGGCCTATTTCCTGGTGCCCCCCGACAGCCACTGGTTCAACCTGCTGCTCCTGGACAAGGCGGCCGTGGCCTCGGGCGAGTACTGGCGCCTGTTCACCGTGGCCCTCCTTCACGAGAACCTGATTCACCTCCTCTTCAACATGTACGCCCTGTACCTGGTCGGGCCGATCGTCGAGCAGATCTATGGCTGGAAGGTCTTCCTGGTCATGTACCTCGCCTGCGCCCTCGCCGCGTCGGTCGCGAGCTACCTGTTCGGCGACCCGAACGTCGGCTCGGTCGGGGCGTCGGGCGCGATCTTCGGGATGTTCGGGGTGCTGTTCGTGGCAATGCGGGTCCACAACCCCGTCCTCAGCCGCCAGAGTCGCAACATGACGGCCCAGATCGGCTCGCTCATCCTCCTCAACCTGATCCTCGGGTTCACCCTCGGGGCCGGCTCGATCGACAACTTCGCCCACCTCGGCGGGCTGATCGCCGGCGGCTGGCTCGCCTTCGTGCTTGTGCCGACCGGCGTGCCGACCCTGGCCAGCGGCTGGAACCGGACGAACGGCCTGCCCCTGCCGACAGACCCGCGCCTGACGGCCCTGGTCCGGCTGCTGGCCGTGGCCGCGCTCCTGATCCTGTGCGTCGGCGGGGTGATCCTGGGCAGCGACCCGTCGAGGTTCCTGCCCCAGTAGCGCCGCCCGGGGGGGGAAGAGCTCCCGGGGTCAGGGCGCCAGGTGCGGCGTCCGGGGCAGGTCGATGATCACCCGGGCCCCCCGGGGGGCCAGCGATTCGGCCCGGGCCTCGCCCCCGTGGGCCCGGGCCAGCTCCCGCACGATCGCCAGCCCGAGGCCGCTGCCGGACCCGCTCCGGGCCGGGTCGCCGCGGTAGAACCGGTCGAAGATCCGCTCGGTCTCACCGGGCGGAAAGCCGGGCCCGTCGTCGCTCACGAGGAGGGTGACCCAGTCCGCCGAGGCCCGGCCCTCGAGCCAGATGTGGCCGCCCGGGGCGGGCACGACAGCCAGGGCGTTCTCGATGAGGTTGCCCAGGATTCGATCGACGGCAACCCGGTCCGCGCTGAAGCCCAGGTCGAGCGGTGGATCGGTCGCCGGGGCACCCGGAGCGGTCGCCCCGATCACGCTCAGGTCGACCCCCCGGGCCGCGGTCCGAGCCTGGAACCGCTGGCCCGCCTGGTCGAGCAGGGTTCGTCCGTCGATCTGCTCCGGGCGCAGTCCGGCCGACCCGGTCCGCAGTCGCTCCATCGTGTCGAGCTCGGCGACGAGCCGCTCGAGCCGGTCGGCCTCTTCACCGATCAGCGCCCCTGCCCGGGCGGCCTCGGGTCCGGTGGCCATTCCGTCGGCGATCGCCCCGGCGAAGCCGCTGATCACGGTCAGCGGGGTGCGCAGGTCATGGCGCAGGTTGGCCAGGAGCTGGTTCTCGCGCTCCCGGACGGCCTGGAGCTCGGTCGTCATCGCATTGAAGTGCTCAGTCAGGTCGCGCACCTCGCGCGGACCGTCGAGCGGCACGGGTGGCTGGCCACTGGCCGGCACCGCGGCCGTGGCCTGCTGGAGCCGCTGGAGCGGCCCGGTCACCGAGCGCGACAGGAGGTAGGCCAACGGGCCGCCGATCAGGAGCACGACGAGCAGGCCGATCGGGATCGCCCGGGCCACGTCGCCGAGGGCCTCGGCCCCGGACCTGTCGAGGGTGGCGAAGACGACCGAGCGGGTGTTGACCTTCGTCGCTGCCCAGGAGTGGAGCTTGCCGTCGGCGAACTCGCTCGTGCTGTGGACGTCCTGGCCGCGCAGGGTGGCCGTGGCCAAATCGATCGTGCCGGTGACCGAACCGGCCCCGTTGATCGCGTGGAGCGTGCCGTCGGCGCTCGCGATCAGGATGTCGACCCCGGTCGCCGCCAGCTGGTCCTGGGTATCGGCCAGGGCTCCCTGCAGGTTGCCGGTGCCGATGCTCGCCCGGAGCTGGGGCAGGAGGCTGTCGGCCAGGTCGGCCATCCGGCTTTCGGTCGACCCTCGATGGAGGTCCCGCAGGACGACGAAGACGGTCCCCCCGATTCCAACCAGGAGGGCCAGTGACAGGACGGCGAAGCCGGCCAGGATCCGGCCCCGAAGGCTGCGCGGCATGAGCCTAGCTGCCCAGCGGTTCGCGGCCGGGCGGGACGAGCCGGTAGCCCAGGCCGCGGATCGTCTCGATCGCCGGACCGTCGTCGCCGAGCTTCTTGCGAACCTCGGCCACATGGACGTCGACGGTCCGCGTCTCGCCCGGGAAATCGGTCCCCCAGACGCCTTCGAGGAGGGCGTTCCGGGTGAGCACGACACCGGCGTCGCGGGCGAGGGCGGCCAGCAGGTCGAACTCCCGCGCCCGCAGCTCGAGGCGGCGCTCGCCGACGAGCGCTTCACGCCGGCGGGGATCGATCCGGAGGCTTCCGACCTCGATCGGCCGGCCACCCCGCCCGGTCGCCTCGGTCCGCCGGAAGATCGCCTTGATCCGGGCCACGAGCGCCCGGGGATTGAACGGCTTGGCCACGTAGTCGTCGGCGCCGAGCTCGAGGCCGACGATCGAATCGACCACGTCGTCGCGGGCGGTCAGCATCACGATCGGCACGTCACCCCGGCGGCGCAGCTCGCGACAGACCTCGAAGCCGTCGAGCTTGGGCAACATCAGGTCGAGGATCACGAGGTCCGGGTCATGCCGGGCCTGGAGGACCAGGGCCTCCTCGCCGTCGGAGGCGCTGATCACCGCCCAGCCCTCCTTCTCGAGGTACAGCCGAATCAGCTCGACGATGTTCCGTTCGTCATCGACGACCAGGATCGTTTTCATCGGCCCGAGGATACCCGGGCCGATCCGGGTTCATGCCGGCCGGTGTAAGCGGCGTGTAAGACGTGGCTGCGGCCGGCAGCGGCGCACGATCGCGTACGATCGGCCGGTGTTCGCCACCCTCCATGGCGCCTATCCGGGGCCAGGCATCGACCGGGCCGAGCCGGCCGCGCTGGACCGCGCGGTGGCCGAGGTCCTCGAGGTGCAGGCCGGGGCCGGCCTGACTCTCCTGACCGATGGCGGCCTGCGGACTCCGGACCTGGTCGGGGCGACGCTGGCCGGCCTGGCTGGGATCGAACCGCCGGCCCGGCCCGGCCAGCCGTCCCGGGTGATCAGCCTGCCCGCCTGGGAGCGGCCCGGCCTGGTCGCCGACTGGCGGGCCACGGCGGAGCTGACCGACCTGACGGTCAAGGCTCGACTGGTCGGCCCGTACAGCCTCGGCCGGCTCCTGCGGCGGGGCGGCTTCGGACGCCGCCGGTTGACCCTGGCCCTGGCCGGCGCCCTGAACGGGGAGCTCGTCGCCCTGGCCGCAGCCGGCTGCCCCTTCGCCCAGGTCGAGGAGGACGAGGCGACCCGGATCGGGCTGGACGAGGCCGAACGGGGGCTCTTCCGGGAAGCCCAGCTGACCCTCCTCGACGGCCTGCCGGATGCCTCCCAGGGCTTTCACCGGAGCCTGGCGATCAGCGGCGGCAGCGCTGACCAGGCCGGCCCCGAAACGTTCTTCGAGGCGCCCTACGAGAGCTACTTCTTCGACCTGATCGATGGCCCCGACAACTGGCGGTTGATCACCCGGGCCCCGGCCCAGCGGGGGATCGTGTGCGGCGCGGTCGATGTCCACGATCCGCGAGTCGACGACAAGGAGCTGATCATCTGGGCGGCCTCGTACGCGGCCAGCGGCAGCCGGGGCTTCGAGCGGGTGGGCGTGGCGCCGGCCGGGAGCATGGCCGGGCTCGAACCGGAGATCGCCCGGCAGAAGCTTGAGCGGCTCGGCGAATCAGCCCGGATCGTCGAGGCCCGCGACGAGGTCCCGATCCAGGCCCAGCTCGATCCGCGGGCCGTCGACAGCCGGAGCGCAGCGGTCGGCCGCTGGACGCCGCCCGCCGAGCTGCCGCCCCGCCGGCGCAGCTGAGCGATGCCCTGGACCGCCGCCCAGCTGGCCCGGGCCGGCTCGCTGATCGTGATCGTCCTGGCCGCGATCGTCTCGATCCGGTTGTTCATCGCAATCGACGGCCGGAGCCACTCGGTCAGCGACACGCTCCTGGGCTTCGTGCCCAATGACCTCGTCGTGTGGGCGCTCGCCCTGGCCGGAATCTGGGGACTCCGCCGGGCCGGGCGGCCGGCCCGCTGAATGCGGTTGTCAGTGGCCGCCCGGAGTGCGAGCATTGGCTCGAAATCTCTGGGTATCCAGCGCCGGGCTCCGACCGGCCGCAGGGAGGGCAGCCAGGTGACTGAGCGGGTCAAACTCACGGTCAACGGAGTCCCCCACGAGATCGAGGTCGAACCGAGGCGGCTCCTCGTCCAGGCCCTCCGCGAGGAGCTCAACCTGACCGGGACCCACGTCGGTTGCGACACGAGCCAGTGCGGGGCCTGCACGGTCCGGATGGACGGGGCGGCGGTCAAGTCGTGCACGGTCCTGGCCGTCCAGGCCGACGGCAGCTCGATCACCACGATCGAGGGCCTCGCCCCGGAGGGCGGCCTCGATCCGCTCCAGAGCGCGTTCTGGGAGAAGCATGGACTCCAGTGCGGCTTCTGCACGCCGGGCATGATCATGGCCGCGTCCGACCTGCTCGGCCGGAACCCGGACCCGACCGATGACGAGATCCGCCACGGGATCGAGGGCAACCTGTGCCGCTGCACGGGCTATCAGAACATCGTCGCGGCGATCCGCGAAGCAGCCACGACCCTGCGCTCCGGGACTGCCGTCCCGGCCGGCGCAGCCGACTGACAGGAGGCAGCAGATGGCCACCGACGTCCTCGGCGCCCCGGTCAAGCGGGTCGAAGATCCCCGGTTCATCACCGGCAAGGGCCGCTATCTCGACGACATCAAGCTCGCCGGGATGACCTACATGAGCGTCCTGCGCAGTCCCTACGCCCACGCCAACATCAACTCGATCGATGCCAGCCGGGCCAGGGCGATGCCCGGCGTCCTGCTCGTCCTCGTCGGGTCGGACATCCCCTACAACCCGCTCCCGATGGCCTGGCCGGCCGGCGGCGTGTCGGGCATCCAGAACAACATCAACACGCCCCGGGTGCTGGCCACCGACAGTGTCAAGTGGACCGGCGAGGGCGTGGCCGCGGTGATCGCCGAGACGGCCGCCCAGGCCGTCGATGCGCTCGAGGCGATCGAGGTCGAGTGGGAACCCCTGCCGGTCGTGGTCGATGCCGAGAAGGCGACCCAGCCGGGTGCCCCCCAGCTCCATGAGAACGCCCCGAACAACGTGGTCTTCGACTGGACGGTCGGCGACAAGGCCGGCACCGACGCAGCGATCGAGGCCGCCCCGGTCGTCGTCCGCCAGCGGATCGTCAACCAGCGCCTGATCCCCAACCCGATGGAGGTTCGGGGCGACATCGGCCTGTTCAATCCGGGCACCGACGAGTACACGATCTGGATGTCGAGCCAGACGCCCCATATCCAGCGGCTCCTGCTGGCCGCCTTCGTGATGGGCATTCCGGAGAACAAGATCCGCTGCATCAGCCCGGACATCGGGGGCGCGTTCGGCTCGAAGATCTTCTGCTACGCCGACATGGCCCTCTGCCTGTTCGCCTCGAAGGCGCTCAACGGCCGGCCGGTCAAGTGGGTCGAGACCCGCCGGGAGAACTACCAGAGCACGATCCACGGCCGCGATCACATCACCTACCTCGAAGTCGCCGGGACGCGCGAGGGCGAGGTGACCGGGCTGCGGGTCAAGACGTTCGCCAACCTCGGCGGGCGCCTGTCGACGATCGGGCCGGGCATCCCCACCACGCTCTACGGCCGGGTCCTGTCGGGCTGCTACAAGATCCCCAACGTGTATTGCGAAGTCACCGGGGTGTACACCAACACGACCTTCGTCGACGCCTACCGGGGAGCCGGCCGGCCAGAGGCCGCGCTCGTGATCGAGCGGGCGATGGACCTGTTCGCCCGGGAGATCGGGATGGACCCGGCCGAGCTCCGCCGGCGCAACTTCATCGCCCCCGACAAGTTTCCCTACGACAATCCGTCCGGCCTGGGCACGGCCGCCAACGGCGAAAAGATCTACATCGACTCGGGCAACTACGAACCCGCCCTGGACCTCGCCCTGAAGACCGTCGACTACGGCTCGCTGGCCAGGGCCAAGGCCGATGCCCGGGCGCGGGGCAAGTACCTCGGGCTCGGCCTGTCGACCTATATCGAGGTCTGCGGCGTCGCTCCCTCGAAGTGGATCGGGGCGGTCGGCGAGGGCTGGGGCGCCGCGATGTGGGAATCGGCCAACCTGCGGATCCACCTGACCGGCAAGGCGGTCCTGACCATGGGCACCCAGCCCCAGGGCCAGGGCCACGAGACGACCTACTCCCAGATCATCGCCTCCGAGCTGGGCCTGGACATGGCCGACATCATCGTCCAGCACTCGGACACCCAGGGCACCCCGTTCGGCTACGGCTCCTACGGCAGCCGGACCTCGTCGGTCGGCGGGACGGCCGCGGTCAAGGCGGCCGGCAAGGTCCGCGAGAAAGCCCGCCAGTACGCGGCCCACATGCTCGAAGCCTCCGTCGATGACATCGAAGTCGTGGGCGCCGAGTACCGGGTCAAGGGCTCGCCCGAGAAGAAGAAGACGCTCCAGGAGATCGCCTTCGCCCTGGACCTCGGGTTCAGCCTGCCAACCGGCATGGAGCCCTATCTCGACGAGACGGCGTACTACGACACGCCCAACTGCACCTGGCCCTTCGGAACCCACATCGCGATCGTCGAGATCGACGAGCAGACCGGCAAGGTCGATCTCGTGCGCTATGTCGCGGTCGACGACGTGGGCAAGAAGATCAACCCGATGATCGTCGACGGGCAGCTCCACGGCGGGATCGCCCAGGGCGTCGGGCAGGCCCTCTGGGAGGGCGCGGTCTACGGCGACGATGGGCAGCTCCTGTCGGGCTCGATGCTCGACTACGCCATCCCGCGCGCATCCTGGTTCCCGAACTTCGAGCTGGCCGAGACCGTCACGCCCTCGCCGGTCAACCCGCTCGGGGTCAAGGGCGTCGGCGAGGCCGGCGCGATCGCCAGCACCGCGGCAGTCGCCAATGCGGTCATGGACGCGCTCAAGCCATTTGGGATCCGCCACCTCGACATGCCCTACACCGCGCCCAAGGTCTGGCGGGCGATGCACGACAAGGAGGCCCGCTCGTGATCCCCGCAGCCTTTGACTACGCTCGACCGGCCGATCTCGACGAGGCCCTCAACCTGCTCGCCCAGGGTGGCGGGGAGGCCAAGATCCTGGCTGGTGGCCAGAGCCTCCTGCCGCTCATGCGGCTGCGCCTGGCCAGCCCCGGCAAGCTGATCGACATCGGCCGGATCGCCGACCTCCGGGCGATCCGCGACCTGGGCGGCGGGGCCACCGGGATCGGGGCCCTGGCCACCTATCGGGAGGTTCTCGATTCCGACCTGGCCATCCGGAACCATCCGATCCTGGCCATCGCGATCCCCCTGATCGGGGATGTCCAGGTCCGCAACCGGGGAACGCTCGGGGGCGCCGTGGCTCACGCCGATCCGGCTTCGGACATCCCGGCCGTCCTGCTCGCCCTCGAGGCGACCCTGGCGATCCGCTCGGGCAGCGGCGAGCGGGTCGTCCCGGTCGACGGCTTCTTCGAGGGTGCCTTCGCGACCGACCTGGCCGAGGACGAGATCCTGACCGAGATCCGCCTGCCGGCGGCCCCGGCCGGGGCCGGCATGGCCTACGCCTCGATCGAGCAACCTGCCTCGGGCTATTCGATGGTGGGCGTGGCGGCGGTCGTCGGCCGGTCGAACGGGACGATCAACTATGCCCGGATCGCCCTGACGGGGGTCGCCGAGCATGCCTATCGGGCGAAGGCCGTCGAACAGGCCCTGACCGGCAGCGACGGGGGAACGGCCGCGATCGGAGCCGCCGCCACCCACGCCGTCGACGGCCAGATCGCCACGTCCGACTTCAACGCCGATTCCGAGTACCGCTCGGCGATGGCCGTGGTCCATGTCCAGCGGGCCGTCGAGGCGGCCCTCGCGGCGATCGACTGAGGGGCGTCAAGGAGGCTCGAGGGGGCGGCTCGAACGTGCGGGTCGTCCATCTCCTGCCCGGGACCGGGCAGGAGCCCGGCCTGGCCGGAGCGGTCCTGCCCCGTGACCTCCTCGTCGGGGGCCAGCGCTGGCCGAAGGGACGCCGGCTCAGCCCGGCCGACCTCGAGCTGCTGGCCCGGCCCGACACCACGGTCACCTCCGGTCGAGCGATCGGCCCGAACGGGATCAGCCTGATCGTCCCGGACCCGGGCGATATCCACGAGGACGAGGCGGCGCTCCGGCTCGCGGCGCTGGTGGCCGGCGCAGGCCTGGAACTGCGCGGCCCGGCCGAGAGCCGGGTCGACCTCCTGGCCGCGACCGACGGCGTCGTCCATGTCCGGATCGGCCTGCTCGAGCGGCTGAACCGGATCGACACGATCGACGTCTTCACCGTCTATGACGGCCAGGTCGTCCGGGCCGGCGACCTCGTGGCCAGCGCCAAGATCGCGCCGCACCTGGTCGAGGCGGCCGTCCTGGAGCGGGCGGCCGGCTTGGTCGGGCCGGCCGGCCTCGTCCGGGTCGCCCCATTCACGCCCCGCCGAGTCGCGGCGATCGTCAAGGAGTCCGTCCATCCGCCCGTCCGGGAGCGGTTCGAGGCGAGCGTCCGCCTGAAGGTCGAGGCACTTGGCTCGAGCCTCGTTCGGGTCGACTACGCCGAGGACACCGTCGAGGGGGTCAGCCGGGCGTTCTCGGCCGTGTCCCGGACGGCCGACCTGATCCTGACCGCCGGCTCGGCCTCGACCGACCCGTCCGACCCGTTCTTCATCGCGATCGAGCGCCTCGGCGGCGAGGTCGTCCGCCATGGCGTCCCGGCCCATCCCGGCTCGATGCTCTGGCTGGCCCGCCTCGGCCGGCTCGATGTGCTCGGCCTGCCGACCTGCGGGGCCTACTCGAAGGCGACCGCGGCCGACCTCGTCCTGCCCCGGCTGTTGACCGGCGAGCGCGTCTCGCGGACGCTCGTGGCCGACCTGGGCCACGGTGGCATCCTGAGCCGCTCGATGCGCTTCCGGTTCCCCGACTACGCTCGCGATCTCGACGAGCCGGACGGCTGAACCGACGCGGCAGTAGATTCGAACCATGAGCCCGCGCCAGTCGAACCCGCGCCAGCCCGGCACGTCCTCGGTCGAGGCGATCCAGGCCTCGTTCCGCGAGCACGACTACATCGCCGATCGCTCGGTCGCCACGGCCGTCTTCCTGGCCCTCGAGCTGGAACGGCCGCTCCTGCTCGAGGGCGAGGCCGGGGTGGGCAAGACCGAGCTGGCCAAGGTCCTGGCGGCGACCCTCGAAGCGCCCCTGATCCGGCTCCAGTGCTACGAAGGGCTCGACGTCACGAGCGCCGTATACGAGTGGAACTATCCCCGCCAGATGCTCGAGATCCGGCTGCTCGAGGCGCGCGGCGAGGCCGGCAAGGCGACGGCCCACGACATCTTCGGCCCCGACTTCCTGATCCGCCGGCCGCTCCTCCAGGCCCTCGACGCCCGGGACGGACTGGCCCCGGTCCTGCTGATCGATGAGATCGACCGGGCGGACGAGGAGTTCGAAGCCTATCTGCTCGAGATCCTCTCCGACTTCCAGGTGACCGTGCCCGAAATCGGCACGATCCGGGCCGAGCGGACACCCCGGGTGATCCTGACCAGCAACCGGACCAGGGAGGTCCACGACGCGCTCAAGCGGCGCTGCCTCTACCACTGGATCGACTACCCGTCGTTCGAACGCGAGCTCGAGATCGTCCTGACCCGGGTCCCGGCCGTCCCGGCCCTGCTCGCCCGCCAGATCGTTGCCTTCATCCACCGCCTTCGAGAAGCCGACCTGACCAAGGTGCCCGGCGTGGCCGAGACGCTCGACTGGGCCGCGGCCCTGATGGCCCTCGGGGCGGCCGAGCTCAGCCCGGTCGTCGTCGACGAGACGCTCGGGGTTGTCCTCAAGTACGAGGAGGATGTCCGGGCCGTCCGGGGTGAGGCGAGCCGACAGCTGCTCGAGGAGCTCGCGGCCGGCGCCTAGCCGGCCGAACGGCCCGACCGTGCCCGACCAACCGATCCCGGCGGCATTCGATCCGGTGCCCCTGCCCGAGTGGGTCCTCCCGCTCGAGGCACCCGGCGCCCGGCGCGGAGCGGCCGTCGACGGACGGCGCTTCGTCGGTCGGGCGGTCGGCTTCGCCCGCGAGCTCCGGCTGGCCGGCCTGGCCACCGACCTGGGCGCTGCGATCGACTTCAGCCGGTCCCTCGGGATCGTGGCCATCGGCGATCGCGAGCAGGTCCGGGCGGCCGGCGAGGCGATCTTCGTCCGGCGACGGGACGAGATCGAGGTCTACAACCAGGTCTTCGACCGGTTCTGGCGGGCCCGAGGCACGCGCCTGCCCGCCCAGGACGGGCCTCTCCCGACGCTGCCTCCCCAGGACGTGGCGTCCGAGGGCGAGGAGGAGGCGGCAGCCGGTGAAGCCGGTCCGAGCGAGGAGGTCCGCGAGTCGACCCCCGAAGGCACGCCCCGGACGGTCGACGACGGTGAGGACGAGGACGACGAGGGAGCGCTCGACGGCCTGGCCGTCTCCGAGCTGGCTTATGGCCAGGGCGAGGTCGACCGCCATCAGCAGTTCGACCGGATGAGCCCGGCCGAGCTGCGCGACGCGGAGCGCCTGATCGACCTCCTGCTGCCCAACCTCGAACGCCGTCGGACCCGCCGGAGCGAGCTCCATCACCACGGCCGGACGGTTGCCCCGCGGGTCATGTTCCGACGCAGCCTGGCGACCGGCGGTGACGTCGTCGACTGGGTCTGGCGGCGACCCGTCCGGCGGCCCCGCCAGCTGGTCGTGATCTGCGACATCTCAGGTTCGATGGAACGCCATGCCCGCCTGCTCCTGCGCTTCAGCCAGGCCCTGGCCGCGTCGGCGGTCCGGACCGAGGCGTTCGTGTTCGGGACGCGGCTGACCCGGGTGACCCGGCTGCTCCGCGACCGGGACCGCGACCGGGCCCTGACCCGGGTCGCCCTGACCGTCAGCGATTGGTCGGGTGGCACCCGGATCGGCGAGTCGTTCCGGACCTTCAACCTGCGCTGGGCCCGCCGGGTCCTGCGCAGCAGCGCGGTGGTCGTCGTGGTCAGCGACGGCTGGGACCGGGGCGATCCCGACCTGGTCGCCCGCGAGACGGCCCGCCTCCAGCGGAGCTGCCACCGCCTGATCTGGCTGAACCCCCTGGCCAGCGCGCCGGGCTACCAGCCGCTGGCGGCCGGGATGTCCGCCGCGATGCCCTATATCGACGACTTCGTGCCGGCCGGCACGATCGCCAGCCTCCAGCGGCTGGGCGTGCTCCTGTCGGATGCGTCGACCCGGCGGGAAGCGGCCCGGCGGGCCCGGGCAAGCTCCGCCGGCCGGCTGGCCGGACCGACGCCCAGCCTCAATCGGAGCGTATCGCGGCGGGCCGAAGCCGAGGCTCCCCGGCCGGCCCGGGTGGTCAGCCTGCGGCCCGAGGTCCGGCGGATGACCACGGTCGCAACCGAGGATGGCCGGGCCGCCGTCGCCCGGCCCCTGGACGGCTAGAACCGGACGAGAATCGAGGAACGAGCGATGCGCGAGCTGGTCGACACGATCGGGACCTGGCAGGACGAAGGGGTGGACTTCGGGCGAGCCGTCGTCGTGCGCACCTTCGGGTCGGCGCCCCGGCCGGCCGGGGCGGTCCTGCTCGCGGCGGCCGACGGCCGGCTGGCCGGCTCGGTCAGCGGCGGTTGCGTCGAGGGCGCGGCCTTCGAGCAGGTCGAGCAGGCCCGGGCGACGGACTGCTCCCGGGTGATCCGATACGGGATCAGCGACGAGCAGGCCTGGGATGTCGGCCTGGCCTGCGGCGGCACGATCGACGTGCTGGTCGAGCCCCGGGTTCGGGCCGAGGTGATCGCGGCGGCTCGGACGCCGGGCGCGTGCATCGCGATCCCGCTTCCGGCCGACTCCCCAACCGCCGAGTTCGGTCCGGTGGCGCCGGGCCCCGGGGAGGCGCCCAGCGCGGTCATCGTGATCGGGGCCGATGGCGCAATGACCGGTTCGACTGGCTCGGCCGAGGACGACACGACGCTCCGTTCGGCCGCCCTGGCCGCCCTCGATCGGGGTGAATCGACGACGACCGAGATCGGCCCGCGCCAGTTCTTCCTCGAGGCGTTCCCCGTTCGGCCACGGCTCGTCGTCGTGGGCGCCGTCGAGGTCGCGCGCTACCTCGTGCGCTTCGCCCGCGAGCTGGGCTACGAAACGATCGTGGTCGACGGCCGGGCGTCGTTTGCGACCGCGGCCCGGTTCCCCGAGGTCGATCGGCTCGTGGTCGGCTGGCCGGACGAGGTGGCCGATGCGATTGGTCTCGGTCCGTCCGATGCCGTCGCGGTCCTGACCCACGACGTGAAGTTCGACGAGCCGGCGATTGTCGAGGCGCTCCGCCGGCGCTGCCGGTACGTCGGGGCCGTCGGCTCGCGCAAGACCCAGGGAGATCGGCGGGCACGGCTGCTCGAGGCCGGGCTGACTCAGGCTGAGCTCGACCAGCTGCGCGGCCCGGTCGGCCTGGACCTCGGTGGCCGGGCACCGGCCGAGACGGCCCTGGCGATCATGGCCGAGATCGTGGCCGAACGGCGCGGAGGCTCGGGCCGGCCAATGCGTGAGCTGGCCCGGGTATGACCGATCTGCCGGGCGATTCCCGGCGGTGACGGAGCCCGGCCGGACGGCGGCGATCGTCCTGGCCGCCGGAGCGGGCACGCGCTTCGGAGGCGGGAAGCTCCTGGCCGGGCTTGGCGGCCGGGCCGTCCTGGATCACGTCCTGGGAACGCTGGCCGAGGCGGGCCTGGCCGAGACCGTCGTCGTGATCGGCCCATCATCGGAGGGCCTGGCCGATCTGGCCGCGGCTCGGGGTGCCCGGACCTGCCTGAATCCCCGGCCGGAGGACGGCCTGTCGAGCTCGGTCCGGGCCGGTCTCCGGGCCCTGGCCGCGGGTCGCGCAGCGGGCCGGATCGAGGCCGCCCTGATCGCCCTGGGCGACCAGCCGCTGATCGCCCGGTCGACCCTGTCGGCGCTGATGGCGGCCGACGTCCCGAGCGGCCGATCGATCGTGGTCCCGCGCTACGCCCAGGGCGGCAGCCTGAACCCGGCCCTCGTCCTGGCCGGGGCCTGGCCCCTCGCGGATGAGCTCGAAGGCGATCGCGGCTTCGGCCCGCTGATCAGAGCCCATCCCGAGCTCGTCGTGGAGGTCCCGATGTCCGGTGACAATGCCGACGTGGACACCCCGGGCGACCTTGCGGCCCTGGCCTGGGACCTCCGGGTCCGGGCCAATCGCGAGCAGGCCGAGCGGGTCCGCGAGGCGCCCAGCGGGGCCGACTTCTACGGCCCGATCACGGGCCTCTTCCGGGCAAACCCGGCCCGGGCCGACGATCCGATCCTGGACGCCCTGCTCGCCCGCACCCGGCCTGGCGACACGTGGCTCGACGTCGGCGCCGGGGCCGGTCGGTTCGCCCTGCCGCTCGCCCTCCACGTCCGGGAGGTGATCGCGCTCGATCCGTCGCCCGGGATGCTCGCCGCGCTCCGGGAGATCGCCAGCCAGAACGGGATCACGAACGTCCGAACGATCCTCGATCGCTGGCCACGTCCAGGCAGGCAGCCCGGCGACGAGACCGCCGCCGATGCCGCCCTGATCGCCCACGTCGGCTACGACATCGAGCCGATCGAGCCGTTCCTCGGTGCCCTCGAGGCGGCGGTTCGGCGCGAATGCGTGGCGATCCTGAACGACCAGACCCCGGCCGCGGCGGCCTCGGCCTTCTGGCCGGCGATCCACGGCGAGGAGCGGGCAGAGCTGCCCGCCCTGCCCGAGTTCCTGGGGCTGCTCCGGGCGCGGGGCAAGGCACCGGAGGTCGTGGAGGTCGAGCGGCGCCCGCGCGACTACCCGTCCCGGGATGACCTGCGGCGCTGGGTGCGCCAGCAGCTCTTCGTGGCCGAGGGCAGCCCCCGGGACCGCCGGTTGAGCGAGCTCGTCGACCGGGCGACGATCGAGACCGGGCGAGGCGTTCATCTGGCCCACCAGCCCGGCGGCCTCGTTGGAGTCGTCAGCTGGCCGGCTTGACCGCCTTGGAGGCCGCCCGCTCGTTCGCCCGGCAGGCCAGGCTGCCGGACGGGGATGTCGCCGTGCTCAAGGACGGCAGCAACCTCGTCGTCCACCTCCGTCCTGCGCCGGTCGTCCTGCGGGTGGCAACCCTGACCGCCCGGGTCCGGCTCGATCCGTGGCCGTACCTCGAACGCGAGGTTGCCCTGGTCGGCTTCCTGGCCGCGAAGGAGGCGCCGGTCATGCGCCCGAGCGACCTCGTCGCGCCCGGCCCGCACCTCGTCGACGGCTGGGCCCTGACCGCCTGGGGCTTCGTCGAAGGCTCGAGCGGGACGGCTCCCTCGCCGGTCGGGGCCTTCCGGGCGCTGGACACCCTCCATGCCGCCCTGCGCGGGTATCCGGATTCGCTGCCCTTGCTGAGCCCGGCCGGCGACGACCTCGATCGAGCCCTGCGCCTGTGCGTCGAGACCGGCCTGCTCGAGGCGGACGAGGCGGCCGATCGGGCCGAGCTCCGGGACGAGCTCCGGGATCGCCTGCTCGAGGTGGCCGGCGACGTCCAGCCGCTGCACGGCGACGCCTTTGCCCGGAACGCCCTGCTGACCCCGGCCGGACCGATCTGGATCGACTTCGAGGACTGCTGCAGCGGCCCGCTCATCTGGGACCTGGCGACCCTCGTCAAGCGGGACCCCGATGCCGCCCTGATCAGCGAGGTCGAGCGCCGTCACGGCAAGGAGGCCCTTCAGCTCGGGATGGCCCTGCGCGAGGTCCAGGAGGATGTCTGGCGCCTGATCCACGCCGCCCGGCTTGACCCGGCCTGGGCAATCGGCCCTGACCGGCGCCTGCCGAGCGGGCCATGAGCCCGCCCATCGATCCGAGCGGGTTCCCGCCCGAGGCCCTCCTGGCCGAGTACCCCGTGGCGATCGCCGAGCTGGCCGAGGAGATCCGGGCGTTCGTCCGCGAGGCCGTCCCGGGATCGATCGAGGCGGTCCGGCCGGGCTGGCGCATCATCGGCTACAACGTGCCGGCGGGCCGGCGTACGCCCTACTTCGCCTGGCTGATGGTCCAGGTCGAGCACGTCCACCTGGGCTTTCCCCAGGGCGTCCTGCTCGACGATCCCGGGCGGGAGCTCGAGGGGGCGGGAATCACGAAGCGCGCCCGCTGGCTGACCGCGGTCCCGGGCCGGGACCTGCTCGCCGAGCCGTACCGCCGATTCGCCCGGCAGGCGGCCCGCATCGCCGGCCTGCCGCCGGGCGAGCAGGGCGCGCTCCGGCAGGAGCGAGAAGGTCGTCGAGCGGGTGGCACTGCCCAGGTTTCGGAGGCGGAACCTCGTTGACGCCCAACAGGCACCGGCCTATCCTCGATCCAACTCCCCGAGCGCCTGCGTTGTGACGAAGGAGAACGGATGATCCCGGCTCAGTTCGACTACGTTCGGCCCGCCGCGATCCACGAGGCGCTCCAGATCCTGGCCGCGCGTGAGGGCGAGGCCAAGATCCTGTCCGGCGGCTACAGCCTCCTGCCGCTGCTCAAGCTCCGCCTCGCATCGCCTGGCTTGCTCGTTGACATCCAGGACCTCGACGGCCTCGACGAGGTGCTCGAGACCGACGACGGGCTGCGGATCGGCGGCCGGACCACCCACCGCCGAATCCACGAGAGCCCGGCCGTGATCGCCCGCCACCCGCTCCTGCTCGACGCGGCCGGTGGGATCGGCGATCCGCAGGTCCGCAACTGGGGCACGATCGGCGGTTCCTGTGCCCATGCCGACCCGTCCTCGGACTGGCCGGCCGTGCTCATCGCGACCCGGGCCACGATCTTCCTGCGCAGCCTCGCGGGCGAGCGCTCGATTGCCGCCCGGGACTTCTTCCTCGACACGTTCCAGACGGCGATCGAGCCGACCGAGCTGCTGACCGAGATCCTCATCCCGAATGCTCCCAGGCCGTCCGGCGAGGCCTACGCCAAGCTCGAGCGCCGGGCCGGCGATTTCGCCACCGTCGGCGTGGCCGTCCGCCTGTCGCTCGGGCCCGACAGTCGGATCTCGACCGCCGGGATCGGCCTGACCGCCGTCGCCGAGGCGCCCTTCGCCGCGGTCGATGCCGAGCAGGCCCTGGTCGGCCAGCCACCTGGCGAAGCGGCCTTCCAGGCCGCGGGGGCCGCGGCCTCCGCCGAGTCGCGGCCAGGCTCGGACGCGCACGGTCCCGAGGCGTACAAGCGGGCGATGGTCAAGGAGATGGTCGTCCGGGCGCTGCGCATGGCGGCCGGCCGGATGCAGGCCCAGGGCCAGGAGACACGATGACGACCCAGAACATCCGGCTGACCGTCAACGGCGAGGCCCACGAAGCCGAGGTCGAGCCGCGGCTCCTGCTGGTCCACTTGCTGCGGGAGACCTTCGGGCTGACCGGCACCCACATCGGCTGCGACACGAGCAACTGCGGCGCGTGCACCGTCCTGGTCGACGGTGAGAGCGCCAAGTCCTGCACGATGCTGGCGGTCAGCGCCGCCGGCCACGAGGTCAAGACGATCGAGGGGATGGCCGATGGGGCTGCCCTCCATCCCCTGCAGCAGGCGTTCTGGGACCAGCACGGCCTCCAGTGCGGCTTTTGCACCCCGGGCATGATCATGCAGGCGTCCTGGCTGCTCAGCCAGAACCCCGATCCGACCGAGGCCGAGATCCGGGAGGGGATCGCCGGCAACCTGTGCCGCTGCACGGGCTACGTGAACATCGTCAAGGCGATCGAGCAGGCGGCCGGCGAGCTGCGGGCCTCCGACGCGCCGGCCGAGCCGGCCGCGGCCAGCTGAGCGAGGGGCGACACGATGACCGACATGATGTCCGAGACGGGCCTGCGCAAGGACGCGCCCCAGACGACCGAGGCCGTCGGCGGGATGGGCCACTCCGTCAAGCGCAAGGAAGACCCCCGCTTCATCCGCGGCCAGGGCGAGTACATCGACGACGTCAACCTGCCTGGCCAGCTCTGGCTCGACATCGTCCGCTCGCCCTACGCCCACGCCACGATCAAGTCGATCGACGCCACGGAAGCCCTGAAGGTCCCGGGCGTGGCCGCCGTCGTCACGGGCAAGGATCTCGACGGCTACAAGCTCGCCTGGATGCCCACCCTCGCCGGTGACATGCAGATGGTCCTGCCGGTGGACACGGTCATGTACCAGTCCCAGGAAGTGGCCGCGGTCATCGCCACCTCGCGCTACGCCGCGGCCGATGGCGTCGCAGCGGTCCTGGTCGACTACGAGCCGCTGCCGGTCATCGTCGATCCATTCAAGTCGCTCGAGCCGGACGCCTTCGTCCTCCGTCCGGATCGCGGCCCGGACAAGGCCAACAACCACATCTGGCACTGGGAGTCCGGCGACCGGGCGGCGACCGACGCGGCCATGGACGCGTCCGAGGTCCGGGTCTCCGAGGACATCTACATTCCCCGGATCCACGTCGCCTCGATCGAGACCTGCGGCTGTGTCGCCGACTGGAATCCCGTTCGCCAGCAGCTGACCTTGCACATGACCTCCCAGGCACCGCACGCCATCCGGACCGTCCTGGCCCTCGTGGCGGGCGGCGCCGGCCTGCCGATCTACGAGCAGAACATCCGGGTCAAGACCCACGACATCGGGGGCGGCTTCGGGGGCAAGGTCCCGGTCTACCCGGGCTACGTCCTGGCCGTCGCGGCGTCCTTCCTGACCGGCAAGCCGGTCAAGTGGATCGAGGACCGGTCCGAGAACCTGCAGGCCGATTCCTTCGCCCGCGATTACCACATCCATGCCGAGCTCGGAGCGACCAAGGCCGGCAAGATCACCTCGCTCAAGGTCAAGACGATCGCCGACCACGGCTATACCGACGCGGCGGCCGATCCCTCGAAGTTCCCGGCTGGCCTGTTCAACGTGATCACCGGCTCGTACGACTTTGACAACGCCTTCGTCGAGGTCGACGGGGTGTACACGAACAAGCCGCCCGGTGGGGTGGCCTATCGCTGCTCGTTCCGGGTGACCGAGGCGGTCCACGCGATCGAGCGGATGGTCGACATCCTGGCCCACGACATCGGCAAGGACCCGGCCCAGCTCCGGATGGAGAACTTCATCCAGCCCGAGCAGTTCCCCTACAAGACGCCGACCGGCTGGTCGTACGACTCGGGCGACTACCCGCGGGCGCTCAAGAAGGCGCTCGACATGATCGGCTACGACGACCTCCGCAAGGAGCAGCTCGAGAAGCGAGCCCGGGGCGAGCTCATGGGCATCGGCATCAGCTCGTTCACCGAGATCGTCGGGGCCGGGCCCTCCCATGACTTCGACATCCTCGGGATCAAGATGTTCGACAGCTGCGAGATCCGGGTCCACCCGACCGGCAAGGTCCTGGCCCGGATCGGGGTCCAGACCCAGGGCCAGGGCCACGAGACGACCTTCGCCCAGATCATCGCCGAGGAGCTCGGCTTCCCGGTCGCCGACATCAAGATCGAGTACGGCGACACGGACACGGCACCGTACGGCCTGGGCACGTACGCCTCACGTTCGACCCCGGTTGCCGGGGCGGCCACGGCCGTCGCCGCGCGCAAGATCCGGGACAAGTCGCGAAAGATCGCGGCCCACCTGCTCGAGGCCAGCGAGGACGACCTCGAGTGGACGAACGGCAAGTTCTCGGTCAAGGGCTCGCCCGACAAGTCGAAGACGATCCAGGAGATCGCCTTTGCTGCCTACACCAACCATCCGGCCGGGATGGAGGCCGGCCTCGAGGCGGTCGACTACTACGACCCGCCCAACCTGACCTTCCCGTTCGGCAGCTACATCTGCGTCGTGGACATTGACCGGGGGACCGGCCAGGTCAAGGTCCGGCGCTTCGTGGCCGTCGATGACTGCGGCAACATCATCAACCCGATGATCGTCGACGGCCAGATCCACGGCGGCCTGACGATGGGCTTCGCTCCGTCGCTCCTCGAGGAGATCACCTACGACGAGCTGGGCAACAACCTGGCCGGGACGTTCATGGACTACCTCCTGCCGACGGCCGTCGAAACGCCCGCCTGGGAGACCGCCAAGACGATCACCCCGTCGCCCCATCACCCAATCGGGGCCAAGGGCGTCGGCGAGTCGGCCACGGTGGGCGCCCCGCCGGCGATCAACAATGCGGTCGTCGACGCCCTGTGGCACCTCGGCGTGCGCAACATCGACATCCCGCTCACGCCCCAGAAGGTCTGGGCGATCCTGAACGAGAAGGGGGTCACGGCCTAGCCGCCCGGCTCGACCGAACACGCCCCGATGACCCCGTCCGGCTCGCTCCTCGAGCGCGCGGTCGAGCTCGATCGAGCCGGCCGCTCGTTCGCCCTGGCCACCGTCGTGGCCGTCCGGCGGCCGACTTCGGCCCGGCCGGGCGCGCGCGGGCTGATCCATCCGGACGGCTCGATCGAGGGCTTCGTCGGCGGCAGCTGCGCTCGACCCCTGGTCATTCGCGAGGGCCTCCGGGCGCTGGCCGACGGCCAGCCCCGGCTCCTCCGGATCAGCCGCGAGCTGCCCTCGGATTCGCGCCGGGGCGACGGCGTCGTCGATGAGATCATGACCTGCCACTCAGGCGGAACACTGGAGATCTACGTGGAACCCCACCTGCCGGCGCCGGCCCTGTGGATCGCCGGGACGAGCCCGATCGCCTCGGCCGTCGCCGAGCTCGGCGCGGCGATGGGCTTCGGGGTCACCGTGATGGACCCGGCCGCCGAGGGCGGCCACCTGCCCGATACGATCCGGGTCGTGGCCGGGGATGACTTCGGCCTGCTGCCCACCCCGACGGTCGGGCCCTACGTTGTCGTCGCCAGCCAGGGGACCTGGGACGAGGAGGCCGTCCTGTCGGCGCTCCGCCTCGAACCGGCCTACGTCGGCCTCGTCGCCAGCCCGACCCGGGCCGAGACGGTCCGGGCCTGGCTGCTCGGCGAAGGGGTCGCCCCCGAGCGGGTCGCCGCCCTGCGCGCGCCAGCCGGCCTCGACCTCGGCGGGGAGCAGGCGCCCGAGGTGGCCGTCTCGATCCTGGCCGAACTCGTCCAGGTCCGGCGCGGTCGGGCCCCGTTCGTGGCGGCCCCCGGTCCGGCCACCCTGGCCGGCGAGCAGGCCGGGCAGCAACCGGCCGGCCACGGGCGCGGCCACCGCTCGGCCGACGCGCCCGAGGCCGCCCCGCCGTCGGTCGACGACATCGTCCTGGTCGATCCCGTGTGCGGGATGACGGTCGACCGGACGAGCGCCCGGCACCTCGCCGAGCATGCCGGCACCGTGTATGCCTTCTGCTCGGTCGGTTGCCGGTCGAGCTTCGTCCGCGCGCCGGAAACCTACCTCGGCAGCGGCGCAGCCAGCCGGGCCTGAGCCCGACCAGTCCGGAGGATTCGATGCACTTCGAAGGTACGGTCGAGATCGCCGCGCCCCGGCCCAAGGTCTGGGCCTTCGTCACCGACCCGGTCTTGGCCGGTTCGTGCGGCCCGGGCGTGGAGTCGGTCGAACCGAGCGATCCGACCCACTTCAAGGCGAAGGCCAAGGTCGGGATCGGGTTCATCAACGCCCGGTTCGTGCTCGACGGCGAGATGGTCACCGTGACCGAGAACGAGGTCGCCGAGGTCAAGGCCCATGGCCAGGCCCCCGGCAGCGCGGTCGACGGCACCGCCACGATGCGCCTGACAGACGGGGCCGACGGCGGCACGACGATGAACTGGAGCGCCGACGTCAACATCTCGGGCACCCTGGCCAGCCTTGGCTCGCGCCTGATCGAGGGGACGGCCAACAAGATGATCGGCCAGACCTTCGTGTGCATGAAGACGAAGCTGGAAGCCTGATTGGACCGGCCGGGCAGCCCGGCCATGGCCTGCCCGGGCCGCGGCCCAAGCTCCTGACCGCCGATGCTCCACCTCGGCCGGGTCGTCGGCCCGATCGCCACGAACGTCCAGATCCTGGCCGACGAGCGGACCCGCGAGGCGATCGCGATCGACGCCGCAATCCCGTCCCTGGCCTGGATCGGCGCTGAGCTGGCCGAGCGCGGCTGGACCCTCAAGCTGATCGTGTCGACCCACGGCCACTGGGATCACATCGGCGACAACGCCGCGCTCAGCCGCGAGACCGGAGCCCCGATCGCCGTCCATCCGCTCGACCGGGACCGGCTGATCAACCCGGCGCCGGTCATGGCCCCGTTCGAGATTCCGCCGTCCGTCCCGGCGGTCGAGTTGGCCGAGGGTGGCCAGATCCGGTTCGGCTCGCTCCGCCTCGAGGTCCTCCACACCCCCGGCCATACGGAGGGCTCCGTCTGCCTCCTGGCGGCCGACGAGGGGCTCCTGCTGAGCGGCGACACGCTCTTCGCGGGCGGCTGGGGCCGGGTTGACCTGCCGGGCGGCTCGGCCGAGCAGATGGCCGCCTCGATCATCCGGCTCGGCGGCCTCGACCCCGCGACGCGGGTCGAGCCGGGCCATGGGCCGCCCACGACGATCGGCCGCGAGGCCCCCTGGATCGAGCTCGTCCGGGCGAACGGCCGGCTGTTTGCCTGACCAGGGCCAGCGCCGCCCGGCCGGCTCGGCTCCGGGGAACGACGGTCAGAGCGGCCGGGCGTACAGCCGGGCGATCCGGCTCACCCGGAAGCCGAGCTGCTCGTAGACCCTGACCGCCCCGTTGGGGTTCTCGGAATCGACCCCGAGGTCGGCCTCGCTCAGCCCGATTGACCGAAGGCCGAGCATCGCCTCGGTGATCAGGGCCGAGGCGAGCCCCCGCTGGCGCCATGGCCGGCGAACGCTGATGTGCTCGAGCCAGCCGCGCTGGACGCCGAGGATCTCGTTCTCCTCGGCAAAGATCGCGGTCATCACCGAGCCGGCCACTTCGGGGCCATCCCAGGCGACCCGCCACAGGCTCGTGTCCAGGCCGGGCATCGCGAACCAGCCGAGATAGTCCTCCTCCGTTCGATCGGTGTTGTTCCAGTGGTCCTGGAACGCTTCCACGTCGGCATCCCAGATCCGGCGATGGTCGGCGGGCACGACCGGCCGGATCTCGAGCCCGGCCGGCAGGGCGCGTGGCGCGATCGGATCGGCCAGGTCGCGGGCCATCTCGTGGAAGTAGCGAATGACCCCGTAGCCCTCGGACTCCAGCAGGGCGCGCGCTCCGGGCTGGTCTCCCATGACCCACGACTGGAGGTCGTGCTGGCGGCCGTCGTTGGTGGCTGCTGCGACCGCAGCTGCGCGGGCATGGGACCAGCCCAGGAGTGCCCGGCCCAGGCCGTGGCGGCGCCAGGCGGGTGCGACCGCGCCACCAACGTGATGGACCGGCCGACCGCCATGAACCCGAACATGGGTCTGGCTGAAGCCGGCCATCGTGCCCTCGATCCCGGCTACCAAGATGTCCCGGCGAGGATCGAAGCCGGCGATGTGCTCATGCTCGACCCGGAGCTCGTCCGCGCTGAGGAGGATGTCGACCCCATCGAACAGCGCGGCAGCCCGGCTGAGCGAGCTGAGCTCGCCGTAGTCGGCATCGGGCTCGAACGGGCGGAAGCGCAGGCCCGGGATCGCCGGGCCTGCCGGAGGCTCACCGATTGTCGTCGCTGGCTCGGTCATTGGTCACCGACCCTCCTTTCCGTACTTCGCGGTCATGTGGCTGTCGACGGCCTTGCTGATCTTCTTCCAGCGTCTGCGTTCCTGCTCGCGGGCGAGCGCGTCGACCCGGCGCTGCTGATTCCCGGCCTCCCGCTCGAGCTTGCGCTTGCTTTCGAGCCGGTCGGGGCTGAGCCTGCCCGCAGCGATCGCCGCCTGGACGGCACAGCCGGGCTCTCCCACGTGGGCACAGTCCGAGAAGCGGCAATCGGCGGCGAGCAGGTCGATCTCGGCGAACGACCCGTCCAGTTCGTCGCCGTCCCACATCGCCAGCTCGCGCATCCCGGGGGTGTCGAGAACGAGCCCCCCGTCGGGCAGCAGGTGGATCTGGCGCCGGACGGTCGTGTGGCGGCCCCGGTCGTCCGCCCGGACCGCTCCGACCTCGGCCCGGGCCTCGCCGGCCAGCTCGTTGAGCAGGGTCGACTTGCCCACCCCGGAGGATCCAACGAAGGCGGCTGTCCGGCCCGGTCCGATCCGCTCCCGGACCGCATCGACGCCCCGTCCGTCGAACGAGCTGACGACCAGGACGGTCGCCCCGGCGGCAACCGCTTCGACCTCGGCCAGGATCAGCGCCGGATCATCGGCCAGGTCGGCCTTGGAGAGCAGGACGATTGCCTCCGCCCCGCTCTCCCAGGCGACCGCGATGTAGCGCTCGAGCCGGCGCAGGTTCAGGTCGCCATTGAGCGAGGCGACGACGAACACCACGTCAAGGTTGGCCCCGACGACCTGGGCTTCGGTCCGGCGACCCGCCGCCTGGCGGACCAGGGCACTCCGACGGGGCAGGACGGCCTGGATCACGGCCTCGCCGTTCGACCCGGCCTCGATCGCCACCCAGTCGCCGACGGACGGGAAGGCTGCCGGATCGCCGGCCGTGTCGAACCGCAGGCGGCCGCTGACCGATGCCCGCCATTCGCCGTCGGTGCCAAGGAGCTGGTACCGGCCGCGGTCCTCTGCCACGACCCGGGCCGGACTCCGGCCGAGGGCGGCCTGCTCGGCGTGGGCGCCGGCAAGGGCCGACGTCCAGCCGAGCTGCTCGAGACCGAGCGGGGTGAGATCGGTCGCCATGTCAGCCCACCCGCTTGAGCTTGCCGGTCCGCTTGGCGTACTGCTCGGCCCGACCAAAGGCCCAGATCCCGAGCGGAATCAGGGTCACGCTCATGATCAGGAGCGGCCAGATGTCGGCCCACAGGGCCGTCACCGGGACGCCGTCGATCAGGCCTGCCCGGACGCCGTCCAGGACGTAGGTTGCCGGCGAGAACTTGGACAGGACCTGCATCCAGGGCGGCAGGATCGAGACCGAGTAGTAGACCCCGCTGACGAGGAGCAGGCAGGACTGGAGCACGAACGTCATCTGGGCCCCTCGCTCGACGTACAGCAGGGGCAGGATCGCGGCCATCATCCCGATCCCGACGAAGCTGAACGAGCCGAGCAAAACGAAGGTCACCGCCGTCGCTGGGTTGGCCCGAGCGAGGTCGAGCTGGGGGAAGAACAGGACGAGCACGACCAGGATCACGGCCGTGTGGATCAGCCCGTAGACGATCGCGTAGGCGGTCGATCCGATCAGCTGGGTCGAGCGGCGGATCGGAGCCATCATCGTGTACTCGAGGGTGCCCTCCCAGCGCTCGACCGCGATCGTCTCGGCGATCCACGAGAAGACGACCGAGAGGTAGTTCCAGAAGATCGCCCCGATCATCAGCGACAGCAGCAGGCGCGGGTCGCCCGACTGGGCGCCGATCAGCGAGATCGACAGGGCACCGGCGACCGAATAGACCAGGAACGCGAGCTCCCAGCCCCAGTAACGACTGGTCAGGTTGAAGTTGCGTTCGATGAAGGCGAAGCTCGTCTTCATCTCGTGGCTGAGCACGGTCACGGTAGTGTCTCCAGGGTGGTGGGGCGCCCGGCCCGATCCCTCAGCGGGACCGGACCGGGCGGAGGTTGGGTTCGGCCGCAAGACGGTGCCCGAGGCGGACCATCGACCGACCGATCGCCCGGCGGATCGGGCGGCTGTCTGACCGGCGGGACACCTGCTCGGCCTCGCGCTCGGCAATGCCGCGAGCGAGGCGCTCGGCGTGGATGACCCGGGCCAGCGCGTAGTGGTGGTACATCACGGTTGGCTCCTTTCTGGAGGCTGAGTTGCTGAGTGGTTGGCGGAGCCGGGGGGCTCGAGCTCGTTCGGTCCTAGGCATCGGATTCCTCCGTTTCTTCGTGGTCGTCGTCGAGCGATCGACCGGTGTAAGTCATGAAGGCCGCTTCGAGCGTCGCCGGCTGGTCGGACTGTTCCGCAACCAGCTGCTTCAGCCCGTCGGACGTGGACTCGACGACCTTCCGGCCGTCGTTGAGGATTGCGATCCGATCGCACAGGCGCTCGGCCTCGGCCAGGTCGTGGGTGGTCAGGACGATCGTCGCGTCGTGGGTCATCCGGAGCTCCCGGATGAACGCCTGGACGTCGAGCTTCGAGCGCGGATCGAGGCCCGTGGTCGGCTCGTCCAGCAGGAGCAGGGAAGGGGAGGTCAGGAGCGCTCGCGCGATCGCGACCTTCTGCTGCATGCCTCGGCTCATCTGCTCGATCGGCCGGTGGGCCCGTCGCTCGGAGATCCCCAGGCGGCCGAGGATCTCGATCGACGCAGTCCGGGCCGTTCCGCCGTCCAGCCCGTACAGCCGGGCGGCGAAGCTGAGGTTCTCGAGCGGACTGAGCTTCTTGAAGAAGGCCGCATCGACCGAGACTCGATTGATCAGCCGCTTTACCGCGAGCTCTTCGCGGACCAGGTCGTGGCCGAATACCCCGACCCGGCCCGCGTCGAGCGTGAGCAGGCCGCAGATCAGCCGGATCAGGGTCGACTTGCCCGAACCGTTCGAGCCGAGGATCCCGTAGATCTCGCCCCGTTCGAGGCGCATCGACACGTCGTCGACAGCCAGGACCGGGCGATCCTTGTCGCCCACGCCGAATCGCTTCGTCACGTGGTCGACCAGCAGGGCCGGGATCGTCTCGCGCCGGTCGAGCATGGCCGGGCCTGGGGCCGGCCGGCCCGGATCGAGCTCATTCAATTGTGGTTCGGTCAGGGTGGTCATCGAGGTGCTCCGGTTGGGAAGCTGGCTGGGGGATCGGGGCGGCCCGGTGAATCACGAGAGCCGCGGATCGGCAACGACGTCATCGCGTCGGCGGTCTCGCGGCTCGGCCAGCCGGCGGGCTGGCAACAAAAAACCGTGCGACCGGTTCCGGCCCACGGCTCGAGGTGCTCCTGGCGGCCACTGGCCGCCGGTGAATTTACCAGATGGGCAGGAACGTCCCGCGAACAGCGCCCAGGAAGACGCTGGTCGAAGCGATGCTGCGGACGTCGTTGTTCATGGCGACGCCTCCTCCAATCGCGATCTGCACGGGTACCCGACGGGTACCGGGGCAGGATAGGCTGGCCGGGCGCGGCTCGTCAAGCCCTGATCTGCCCGGACAGGTGGATAGTCGTCATTGACCGTTCCGGGGAGCGTTCCGGCAGGTTCGGCGGCGCGTCTGCCGGCGGTTTGCCGGCGTCGTGCTCCTGGCGTGTCCGGACGGGCGGCTCCGAGCGGCAACCGGGCTCGGACTCCGCCGCTCAGCGTCCCCAGTGCTGCTCGGCACCACTTCGCCGCGTCGGCGACGCAGGAGGTTTGCCCGTTTCCGGAGGTTGAGCGTGGAAGGGCCTCGGCTGCCCCACGAGAGGTCGGACCATGCCGGCCCGGGCGACCCAGATCTCGGCCGAGTCGGTGCCGACCAGCACTGGAGCCGCGATGTGGCGGAGGGTCGGAGGTTGGCCGGGTCGCGGTGACGGGGCCCTCGCAGGTGACGCCCATGACCGGATTCGCTCGAGGCCCTAGACTGCCGCCGGTGAGCACGGCCGGTCCCACGCCGCCAATCGAGCCGCCCGACGTGGGCCAGCGTCCACCCAACGCCGACGAAGGGCCCAACGCTGGCGAAGGACCCAACGCCGGCGGAGGACCCGTCGCCTCCGCGGCCCCGGACAGGAGTCCGGACCCCGCTTCTACGCAGATGCCTGCCCGACGCTCGGTCTCCGAGCGCCTCCGCGAGCCGGGGTTCCTCGTCCCCCTGGTCACCTTCGGGGCCGGTCTCGCGATCTATTCCCAGACGTTCATGCCGGGTATTGGCTTCGGCGACTGGGGCGAGATGACGACCGTGCCGCACGTCCTGGGGGTGGCCCATCCGACGGGCTATCCGACCTACATCGTCCTGGCCTGGCTGGCCCAGCTCGTGCCGCTCGGCTCGATCGCCTTCCGGACTAACCTGCTCTCAGCGGTCTACGCCGCCCTGACCCTGGCAACCATCAGCCTGATCTCGCTTCGCCTCGGGGTCCGCCCGCTCCTGGCCACGGTTGGTGCCCTCACGGTCGGCTTGATCGGGACCGTCTGGATCGCCGCGGACGTGTCCGAGGTGAACCCGCTGCACCTCCTGTTCGTGACCCTGATCATCCACCGAGCGCTGGTCTGGGCCGACCGGCGCAGAACGCGGGACCTCGTGATCGGCGGGCTGCTTACCGGACTGGCCCTGGGCAACCACCTGCTGATGGTGTTCGTGCTCCCGTTCGTCGTCCTGTTCATCCTGTGGTCCGGGCGGCGGGAGCTGCTCGCCCGGCCGTGGATCCTCCTGGCGGGCGCCGGGGCGGGCGCCCTGGGCCTGACGGTCTACCTGTACATCCCGCTGGCCGCGATGGGCAATCCGCCCCTGCCGTACAACCACCCAACGACGTTGGACGGGGTGATCTGGCTCGTCAGCGGAACCCAGTTCCGGGGCCAGTTCGACTTCCTGGCGGGCGACGGCCCGGGCAACTTCGTGGCCGCCCTGCCCGACCTGTGGGCCCTGATCACGAGCCGGTCCACGGTCGTCATCCCGCTGCTCGGGGCGCTCGGCCTCGTCCGGCTGGTCTGGCGCCGACCGGCCTTCGGCCTGATGTGCCTCGGGATCATGGTCACCACGAGCTACATCTGGGCGAACTACCTCGAGCTCGAGCACTACCTCCTGGTGCCCTGGATGATCCTGGGGATCGGCTTCGCTATGGGCCTCGAGGGCCTGGCCCGCGCCATGGGCTGGCTGGTCGCGCGGCTGGTCGCCGGAAGCGATCGGCCGGCCGAACCGGCCGGAACCGGCGAACCGGCCCAATCGGCACAGGCCGGTGAGTCGCCCAGGTGGGCCGGCGCGGGTCCCGGGAGGCGGGAGCAGGTCGGCCTCGCCAGCGGCGCCCTGATCGGCGTCCTCGGCCTGGTCTTCGTGCTGGTCCTGGGCAGCCTGAACTGGGCGACGAACGACCTGAGCGCGAATACCTCAGGCCCGGATTACGTCACCGCGGTCTTCACGGCCCTGCCCCGCAACGCGGCGATCCTGTCCTACTGGGATGCATCGACCCCGCTCTGGTACGGCCAGCATGTCGAAGGTCTTCGGCCGGATGTCCTGATCGTCGACGACACGAACATCGTGTACGAGAACTGGGGCACCCGCGAGGCACGGATCGCCTCGCTGATTTGTAGCCGCCCGGTGTTCATCCTCCGCCTTGACCCACGTGATCTCCTGCCGACCCGGGTCGACTACACCCTCGACCCGTCCCTGTCGGTGACGGTGGCGGCCGGCGGCCCCACCGCCGACGTCATGAGCGAGATCTACCAGGTCCATCCGATCGACCCGTCGACCTGCCCGGGCTGAGGCGATCGAGTGACCGACCCGCTCGGTCGAATGGCTGGGTGAGCCGGCGGCAACGGGCAAACGCTCAGCAGTTGATCGACCGCCAAGCCGAGCTGGCTAAGGTCGCTTGGCGGTGTTCGGCGGCACGCTGAAAGTCCGGAAGATTCCGGGCGCAGATCGTGCGGCGCGCGCGGGTCCAGGGTTCCGCCGGCTCGCCCTCGGCTCCGCGCTGGCGAGGACGACCGTGGTTGGAGCTGTGCGATGGTCCTCAATCTCTTCCGGCCCGGTCCGGCCGGTTCGGTCCGTGCTGCCACTGGGGCTGGCCTGGTCTTCAGCCTCATCCTCGGGCTCAGCCAGGCCGAACCGGCTGCCGCCGCGAACCCGGCCACGGCGTCGTCGGACGCGGAGGCGACCGCCGGGCTGGTAGCGAGGCTGGCCGCCGCGCCTGATCCGGCCCGCTTGTTCAGCAGCCTGGCGTCGGCCGATCGACGCGCGGTGACCGGCTACCTGTCGGCGACCCGGTACGCCTCCAGCCAGCAGCTGGGTCGCCGGGCGCCCGGCGTGACCGCGACGACGCCGGCTGGCGGCCGCGCCCTGGTCGCTTCAAATGCGATGGCCGGAGCCGGCTGCTGGACCTGGAAGTGGGAGCGCGACGCCTACAACCTGATCGGGCTCAAGCTTTGGGCCTACTACCAGGAGATCGACTGGTGCGACGACGGCCTGACGATCCTGGACACCCCGCAGGTCCTGAGCTACGGCGCGACGTGGTTCCCGTTCTGGACCTGGGTCCATTCAGGCGACCGCGCCTGGGGTGGTTCCGGCCAAACAACATTCCGGGCCTGGACCCAGGCCGATTTCAGCCTCTGCCTGACCTCCAACATCGGCTGCATCCAGAGCACGTATCCGTGGCTCGACATGACGGCGCATGCCAACGGCACGGGAACCGGCTCAGCGGGTTGATCAGGCCGCCGAGATCCGCCGGACCGATGCGACCGGGCCGTGGTCCGCCGCCACGACCTGGTTGCGGCCGCCGGCCTTGGCCCGGTAGAGCGCCTCATCGGCCTGGTTCAGCCACTGGTCGTCGGTCAGGACGAGCTCTTCCGGGCCGATCAGGCTGATCCCGAGGCTGATCGTCACGATCCCGTGGGGCACGTTCTCGGCCAGCGGGATCGCCAGTCCGGCGACCGTCACGCGCAGCCGATCGGCGGCCGCCACCAGGCCGTCCCAGGTCGCGACGTGGAGGATCACCAGGAACTCCTCGCCGCCCATCCGGTAGATCGCGTCCTCGGCCCGAAGGGCCTGCTGGATCGTCGCGACCAACCGGCGCAGGACCTCGTCCCCGGCCTGGTGGCCGGATCGGTCGTTGACCGCCTTGAACCGATCGATGTCGATCGCGACGAGCCCGTAGGTCATCGACGAGCGGTTAATGTGGGCGCGCACGGCCCGGAGGTCCTCGTCCAGGCGGCGCCGGTTGCCGGCTCCGGTCAGGGGATCGATCCGGGCGGTCAGCTCCAGGGCATGGTGGACCCGCTCGAGCTCGAGCATGTCCGAGTCGGCCCGGCGCCGGAGCGCCCGGATCTTCTCGAGCTGGGCAACGCTCCGGATCTGGGCCGCCTTGAGCAGGACATGGCCGGCAAAGGAAGCCCCGAGGGCCACGACCAGGACGACGACCAGGTCACCCCGCTCGTCGGGCGAGAAACGAGTGCTCGGGTCGAGGGCCAGGTAGCCGAACGAGATCAGGGCATACCCGAGCAGCCACCAGGCGTGAACCCGGGTTCGCCAGGGCAGGACCAGGGCGATCAGGCCGGGCATGACCAGCAGGTAGCCGACGGTCTCGGCCGCCAGGGCCGGCACGGCGACCCCGGTCGCCACCGTCGAGGCAGCCAGGGAGAGGCTGATCACGGCGGCCACCAGCTCGGGCTGCTGGCGCAGGTCGCGGGGCAGGTACCACCAGGCAGCGATCACGAGGGCCAGCATCGCCACGTCGGTGGCCAGGGCGAAGCCGACCGCGCCGGCCTGCAGGTCGAACAGGGCGAGCCCATCGAAGGCGACCGCCAGGGCGATCACGGCGCTGCCCGCCCGGGTGGCGGTCCGGGTTCGGCGGCGCTCGAGCGCCCGGAACCTCGGGCTGCCGCCCACCTGGACGTACTCGCTCGAGCGGAACCGCCGTGGGGCCGATGCCAGCCACGTCACGACTTTCCGGACGTTCATCGAACCGACTCTAGCGGTGCGTCCGGGGCTGTCCAGACGGACAAAGGTCATGGCGCCGAGGTGCTGTCCATCCGGTCCGGGCGGCGACAGATGGAGGCTCGTGCCGCGCAGCACGCCTTCAGCTGCCTCCGTTTGACGCTCGTTCGACGCGGTCCTAGGCTGGATTGACCGAGCCGACCTGCCCAGCAAATCTTTCGATTCCGGAGCGTTCGTGGACGATCAACCGGCACCAGGAGCCCGTTCGGCCACGGGGACCCTCGCCCGAGCCGCGACTTCCGGCCGTCCGATCCCGCCGGCGATCACCCACTGGATCCGTGCCGGCACGCTCGATGCCGAGCTGGCGGCCCTCGCCTTGGTCCTGGTCGAGCACGGCCTGCCGCTCGTCGTCGCGGCCCCCGGCGCGGCCACAGCCAGCGGCTGGACAGGAGCCGGGGTGCGAGATGCGCTCGGGCTGGCCCTGCTGACCTCAAGCCCGCCGGCCCGGCCCGCGATCCGGGCCCAGGCACCGGTCACGGTCGATGCCGCCTCGCTCGAGGAAGTCCTCGTCCGATTCCGACCCTCAGCCTCGAAGCGGTCGACGAGACCGGGGCACGCGTGGCGATCGTCCTCGTTCTCGAGGCCGACGTCGAGGCCGATACCTGGCGCACCGGCGCGGCCCACCTCCTGCGGCCGCCCCTGAGAGATGGGCAGGGCCACCTCCAGCGCCAGGGCCCAGCGGTTCTCGCGACCTGGGACGGCCAGTCCGGCGCCTACGAGCATTTCGCCTGGGGGGTCATCCCCGAGCTGGCCCTCCTGGCCCAGGTTCGGGCCGGCGACCTCGAGGCCGAGATCGCCCAATCCATCGATCTCCTGGCCGGCCTGGTCGCCCACGAGATCGATGATCCAGGCGCGATCCGCCTGTCAATCGAGGCCGCCCGGACCGATCCGGCAGCCGGCCAGCGTCACTAGCGCCAATTCGCGATTCGAGGTCCCCGATGCCCGCTCCCAGGCACAACCCGTTACCTGACCCTTCGTCGCCGGCCGGCCCGCTCGGGTTCGACTCTGCGGAGGGACCCGCCGAGGGCGGCCCGCCCGCGCCCCGCACGATCGGCGAGCTGCGAGCCTCGGGCTGGCGGTCGCGCTCGGTCAAGGCCGAGCTCCGCTCGAACCTGCTGACCCGGCTGGCCGAGGGCGCGGCCGTTTTCCCGGGCGTGGTGGGCTACGCCGACTCGGTCCTGCCCGCGGTCGAGAACGCGATCCTGGCGGGCCAGGACCTCGTCTTCCTGGGCGAACGCGGCCAGGGCAAGACTCGCCTGGCCCGTCTCCTCGTTGGCCTGCTCGACCCGTGGCTGCCGGTGGTTGCCGGGGGCGAGCTGAACGACGACCCGTTCGGTCCGATCAGCCCGGCAGCCCGGGCCCTCGTCGCCGAAGGCGGCGACGAGACACCGATCGGCTGGCTGCGCCGTGACCGGCGCTACGGCGAGAAGCTGGCCACGCCGGACATCACGATCGCCGACCTGATCGGCGAGATTGACCCGATCCGGGTCGCCGAGGGGCGCTACCTGTCGGACGAGCTCGTGCTCCACTTCGGCCTGATCCCGCGCTCAAACCGGGGCATCTTCGCGATCAACGAGCTGCCCGACCTCGCCGAGCGGATCCAGGTCGGCCTGCTGAACATCCTCGAGGAGCGCGATGTCCAGCTCCGGGGCTTCGTCATCCGGCTCCCGCTCGACCTGTTCGTCGTGGCCAGCGCGAACCCGGAGGACTACACCAGCCGGGGCCGGATCATCACCCCGCTCAAGGACCGGCTCGGCTCCCAGATCCGGACCCACTACCCGCGCTCGCTGACCGATGAGATCTCGATCATGCGCCAGGAGCGATTCGTCTTTCCGGCCGAGGAGGGCGTCCCGGCCATCCACGTGCCGGCCTTCATCGAGGAGATCGTGGCCGAGCTGAGCCACCTCGCCCGGCGGTCGGGCGAGATCAGCCAGCGCTCGGGGGTCAGCGTCCGGGTCTCGATTGCCAACCTCGAGGTGCTCGAGGCCGCTGCGTTGAAGCGAGCCGTCCGGCTGGCCGAGGCAGCCGGCGCGCCGCGGATCAGCGACCTGGGAGCGCTCGTGGCCTCGACGGCCGGCAAGATCGAGCTCGAGGGCGCCGGCGACGAATCGCCCGAGGATCGGATCGTCGAGCGGCTGATCACGAAGTCGGTCTACGCCACGTTCAACCGGCTGGTCGACGTCGACGAGCTCGACCCGGTCGTCGAGGCGTTCGAGCGGGGCCTGACCCTCGAGACCGGCGACCAGGTTCGTTCGAACGAATACGTTCGCTGGGTCGGCGAAGTCCCGGGGCTGGCCGACGCGGTCCAGCGGACCGGCGTCCTGGCCGAGGCTGCGGCAGGTGGGGCCGGGGCCTCCCGGGCGGCCACGCTCGGACCGCAGGCGGAGGCCGCCCTTGTCGCCTCGACCGTCGAGTTCCTGCTCGAGGGCCTCCACCTGGCCCGTCGCCTGAACAAGGAGCGGGTCGGCGGGCTGGTCTCGTACCGCCGATGAGCCGCAGCTCGCCGGACAAGCGATGAGCCATTGGTCGCCCGACCGGCGCGACCTCGACGAGGCCCGGCTCGGGGCCCGTCCGTCGGGGCGTGCCTCGGGCGGTCGGTCGCGCGGCGAACCGTCGCGCGAGGGGGTGGGGGACCTGGCCGGGGATGGGCAGCGCGCCGCCGGGGGCAGTCCGTCGACCCCGGCGGGTCCGTTCGCTCGCCAGGCCCGGTTCGGCCGTTGGGACGGCAGCCAGCAGGTCGCGGACCTCTCGGCCGACGAGATCATCTCGGCCCTGGCCGACGACATGATGGCCGACGGCGACCTCGGCGAGGCCCTCCGCCGGCTGCTCGAGCGCGGCTGGCGCTCGCCCGATCCGAATCGACCAGGCCTGCCGGGCCTGGAGGCCCTGCGCGAGCGCCTGCGCGCCCGGCGCGACGAGCTCCTCGATCGCTACCGGCTGGGCGACGTCCTGGCTGATGTCCGGGCGGAGCTCGAGCAGGTCATCGAGACCGAGCGCGCCGGGATCGCCCGGCGACTGGCGACCACGGCCGACCCCAGCGGCCAGGAGCGGCCCGGGGATCCGGCGGCCGAGATGGCCGGGACCGATCCCGACGGCTCCCGACCGGACGGCTCCGGATCGGACGCCCTGAACAACCTGCTCAGGGACACGATCGCCCGGCGGCTCGATCGACTGGATGCCCTGCCCGACGACCTGGGCGACCGGGTTCGGGCGCTCGAGGAATACGACTTCCTCGAACCGGCCGCTCGCGAGCAATTCGAGGCGATCGTCGAGCGCTTGCGCCGATCTATCCTCGATCGGTACGCCGCGGGCATGGCCGACGCGGTCCGGGGAATGAGCCCGGAGGACCTGACTGCGAACCGGGAGATGGTGCGCGACCTCGACCAGCTCCTCCAGCAGCAGCTCGCCGGCGAGGAGCCCGATCCGGCCGCGTTCCTGGCCCGTCACGGCGCGTTCTTCCCGGGAGCGAAGACGGTCCAGGACATCATCGACCAGCTGGCCGAGCGGATGTCCGCGATGCAGTCGCTCCTCCGCTCGATGACCCCGGAACAGCGCTCGGAGTTGAACTCCCTGATCGACGGGCTCCTCCGCGACGACCGCCTGCGCTGGGACCTGGCCCAGCTTGCGGCGACCCTCGACCAGCTCCTGCCCGACGGACTGGGCGACCAATTCCGGTTCGGCGGACAGGAAGAGCTCGGGCTCGAAGGGGCGCTCAGCCAGCTCGAGACCCTCGGCCGGCTCGAGTCGCTCGAGGCCGACCTGGGGGACATCGACGGGCCGGCCGGCCTCGGCCAGATCGACCGGGCCAGCCTGGCCGACCTGCTCGACGAGGAGGCGGCCCGCGACCTCGACGGGCTCGACCAGCTGGCCGAGCGGCTCCAAGCGGCGGGCTACCTGACCGGCGACGCCGACCACCTCGAGCTGACCCCGAGGGGCAGCCGCCGGATTGGCCAGCAGGTCCTCGACGACCTGTTCGCCCGGCTCCGGCGGGACGCCTTCGGGGAGCACCGGGTCGATCGGCAAGGGCGGAGCGGAGAGCGGACCGAGGGCACGAAGCCGTTCGAGTTCGGCGACCCGTTCGACCTCGACCTGCGCGAGACCCTGTCGAACGCCCTCGCCAGGCCCGAGAATGGGCCCGCCAGGATGAGCTCCGGGGAGCCGGCGGGGCCGCCTGCGATCCGGCTGGCGGCCGAGGACTTTGCCGTTCACCGGACGGAGGAGTCGACCCGCACGGCCACGGTCCTGCTCGTGGACATGAGCCGGTCGATGCTCCTGCGGGGCTGCTTCGTGGCAGCCAAGAAAGTGGCCGTTGCGCTCGACACGCTGATCCGGACGCAGTACCCGCGGGATGAGCTGACCGTGATCGGCTTCGCCTACTACGCCCGCGAGATCAAGCGCGGGACGCTGCCCGAGCTGTCCTGGCACGGCTACGAGTACGGAACGAACCTCCAGCACGGGCTGCTCCTGGCCCGCCGGATCCTGGCCAGGACCGGCTCGGCCAATCGCCAGGTCGTGGTCATCACCGACGGCGAGCCGACGGCCCATTTCGAGAACGGCCAGGTCGAGTTCAACTACCCTCCGACGCGCCAGACGATCCAGGCCACCCTGCGCGAGGTCGAGCGCTGCACGAAGGCCGGGATCACGATTAACACGTTCATGCTCGAACGGTCGCGGGCCCTGACCGACTTCGTGGCCCACATCACCCGGCTGAACCACGGCCGGGCGTTCTTCGCCGAGCCGGAGCACCTGGGCGAGTACGTTCTGGTCGACTTCGTGCGGGGCCGGACGGCCCACCGGCGCAACTGACCGCAGCCCGGTAGGCGAGCGCCCTGTCGGCCGCCGGTCCCGGTTGGCGCCGGGCGACTAGAATCGGGCTGCCAGCGCCGTCCTTGAGAGGTTTGTCATGCCCAGCGTCGCCACGTCGATTTCCGAGCTGCTCGGCCTCCTCGGCCCGTCCGCGAGGGTGGCCGACGGCCGGCTCGTGATCTCGGACGAGGCGTCGTTCCGGGCGACGACGATTCGCGACCTGGCCTGGACGGCTGCCTTCAGCGCCGACGATCCAACGGTCGAGGCGGCCCGCTGGCTGGTCTGGGAGGCGAGCCTCGAGCTGGGCGCCCACTCGGCCAGCATCCAGGACCTGTATCTGGCCCGATCGCGGGGCGAGGTCCATGGCTTCACCGTCCCGGCGATCAACCTCCGCGCCCAGACGTTCGACATGGCCCGGACGATCTTCGAGACGGCCGAGGCGGCTGGCGTCGGCGCCCTGATCCTCGAGCTTGCCCGGAGCGAGCAGACCTACACCTATCAGCGCCCGGCCGAGTACGCCACGAACGTCCTGGCCGGGGCGATCGCGGCGAACTGGCAGCATCCGGTCTTCATCCAGGGCGACCACTACCAGTTCAACGCGGCGAAGTACCAGGCCGACCCCGACAAGATGACCGAGGAGATCCGGGGCGCCTGCCGCCAGGCGATCGCGGTCGGCTATCGAAACATCGACATCGACAGCTCGACCCTGGTCGACCTGACCCAGCCCGACGTGGACGCCGAGCAGCGCACGAACTACGAGCGGGCGGCCGAGCTCACGGCCCTGATCCGCGAGCTCGAGCCGGAGGGGATCACGATCAGTGTCGGCGGCGAGATTGGTGAGGTCGGCAAGCAGAACTCGACCGAGCCCGAATTGCGGGCCTATCTCGAGGGCTTCCGACGGGAGCTCGAGCGGCGCCGGCCGGGCGCTGTCGGGATCAGCAAGGCGGCGCTCCAGACAGGCACCAGTCATGGCGGCGTGCCCCTCCCAGACGGCTCGATCGCCGCGGTCAAGCTCGATTTCGAGGTGATCCGGCGGCTCGGCGAGGTGGCCCGCGAGTACGGCCTGGCCGGGGCCGTCCAGCACGGCGCGAGCACCCTGCCCGATGAGCTCTTTCACCATTTCCCGGCGGTCGAGACGGCCGAGATCCACCTGGCGACCGGCTTCCAGAACGCGCTCCTCGACAACCCGGCGTTTCCGGCGGCACTCGCCAAGGCGATCGACGCCTGGTGCTACTCCGATGCGGCCGAAGAGCGCAAGCCCGGCCAGACCGACGAGCAGTTCGTGTACACGACCCGCAAGAAGGCGATCGGCCCGTTCAAGCGCGAGCTGTGGGACCTGCCCGAGAAGGACCAGATCCTGGCCGACCAGGCGGCCAAGATCGGCTTCCTGTTCAAGGAGCTGGCCGTGGTCGAGACGCGCCCGATGGTCGATCGCTACATCAAGCCGGTCGGCCACCATCGACCGGCCCCGGACTCGATTCGCGGGGCGGTCACCACGAGCTGACCTCGCATCCGGCCTTCGCGCCGGCGCCGTCCCGAGCCCGTATTGGGGGCCTGACTCAGCAGATTCCGCTCACGAGCGCGCGATGGTCCCTCGGCGCTGTTCCAGGCTCGCGTCAGGCGGCCTGACTCAGCAGAATTCCGCTCACGAGCGCGCGATGGTCCCTCGCAGGGCAGAAGCGGCCGATTCGGGTCCGCGAGCGCCCGTCGTGGGACGACCTTCGTGCTCAGATCCGACCATTCGATCGGCGGGAGCGGCCACCTATCGCCGCCGACCGACCTGCGTGCGGCGCGGAGCGGAAACTGCCAGAAAGAGGAGCCCGGAGATCGACCCGCTCGGGGCCCGACACCAGGCTCGAACCTGCCGGGTGCGCAGCGGGTAGGCGCCGTCGATGATCGCAGCGAACCGCGCGACTCTTCGGCGCTCGGTTCGACCCTCGGGCAGGATCAGGAGGCGGCTGACCGAGGTGGCTCGCCAGTCCAGGGATGCGGCGATCGTCGACGCGCGGCGGACCTTCTCATCGTGCTTGCGCAGCGTGGCCTCAATCGAGGCGAGCTCCGACTTCACCTCGATGACCAGCAGGCAGCCGCCGGCAGCATGCCAGGCGAGGATGTCGACCGATCCGCGCTCGCCCCACTCGGAATACGAGACCTCGGCTCCGTCTGCCAGCCGAGAGCCTTCAACCAGGCGATGGCCGCAGCCATGATCGACGCATGGCGCTCGTCGAGGAGGCGGTCGAGGTCCGCGCCGAGGCCCCACACAGAGCCTTCGAACGTCAGGCCGAAGACGGCCGTGATCCGGCGAACGCTGGCCACGCCGACTCCCTCGAGGCGTCCCAGCTCAAGGTCGGAGATGGCCGACCGCCCAAGGCCGGCCCGTTCCGCGAGGTCGACCTGCCGCCAGCCGCGGCGCAATCGCAGCGCCCGTAACAGGCGGCCGAGCTTCCGATCATCCATCGCTGCCGAACGATCGTCGGTCGCGGTTCGTCGGCGCTTACCAGGCACCAGTCGTCACATTCCGCCATGCGCCGCACCGAGCTGGTCGATCCAGTCTTTCGGGGCGCTCGACGTAGGTGGTCCACGCGCCTGAACGACTCTCGTGCACAGATTCGAGGTGGACCGGGTTGGACAACCATCGCTTGCCGACCGTCATCAGCCGTGAAGACTCACGGTGCGACTCTGGGCGGAATGTGACGAGTCGGGGCCGGCGACGGGCCCGGAGGGAGAGACTCGGAGTGTCCAATCCGCGGTTGAGAGCGGGGTGTGGCGGCGCGCCTCGTGCGAATCCCCGTTGACTCTGCTCCGGACCGCACCTATCCTGCGCCGCAAGCCTGTCCGCTGAGGGAGCCGGGCGGGTTGAATCTGGTGTTTCCTCGCGGCTCTTCGTGGGTCAGGGCCCGGCGCGACATCCCCTGGTCGATGCCCGGCGCAAGAGGAGGGTTGTTCGTGTCGGGTCCAACGAGCTCCGCGGACCAGGCGGCGCGCGACGATGCGCACCTTGAGAGCCTGGGCATCAAGCCCGAGCTGAGACGGTCACTCGGCTTCCTGTCGAACTTCGCGGTCGCGTTCAGCTACATCAGCGTTTCGACCGGGACATTCACCCTGTTTGGCCTGGGCCTGTCGGTCGGCGGCCCGGCGTTCTTCTGGTCGTGGCCCCTGGTCGTGGTCGGCCAGCTCTTCGTGGCCCTGAACTTCGCCGAGCTGGCCAGCCACTTCCCGGTCGCCGGGTCGATCTACCAATGGTCGAAGCGGCTGTCGAACCGGACCCTGGGCTTCTTCACCGGCTGGTTCTATTTCTGGGCGGGTGTCCTGACGACCACCGCGGTGGCGATCACCGTGCCGCTCGTCCTCTCGTCGATCCTCGGCGTCGATGGCACGGTCAAGTACGGCCCGTTCTCCTGGAACGTATGGGTCGCCCTGGGCACCCTGGTCATCACGACCCTGATCAACGGCTTCGGGATCAGGATCATGTCGATCATCAACAACCTGGGGGTGGCGGCCGAGATCCTCGGAATGGTCGTCTTCGCCGGCGTGCTCCTGATCTTCTTCAATCACCAGCCGCTCAATGTCGTGACCCAGACCTTCGGGACGGAATCGCAGGCGAACGGCAACTACCTGCCGGTCTTCGCCGTCGCCGCGTTCATGTCCCTGTTCGTGGTCTACGGCTTCGATACCGCCGGGACATACGGCGAAGAAACGCTTGACGCGAGCCGGCAGGCGCCCCGCGGGATCCTCTCGGCGATCCTCATCTCGGGCATCATCGGGGCGGTCTTCCTGCTCGCGATCCTCCTGTCCACGCCGGACATGGCAGCCGAGATCACGGCCGCTGGCAAGGGCGCCTTCCCGATTGCCGACGCGATCCATTACAACCTGGGCGACGTCTGGGGCAACATCTACCTGCTGGTCGTGCTCTCGGCCGTGTTCGTGTGCACGATGGCGATCCAGGGTGCGACGACCCGCCTGATGTTCTCGATGGGCCGGGATGGGCGCCTGCCTCTGGGCAGGACGTGGGGCAAGGTGAGCGGCTTCAAGACCCCGACGAATGCCGCGATCGCGGTTGGCATCCTGGCCGCGATCCCGTTCCTCGTGTCCGACAGCGCCGGGGTCATCGCGATCGGGGCGACCGGCACGATCTACCTGAGCTACTTCCTGTGCAACATCGGCGTCATGCTGGCCCGCTCGAAGGGGTGGCCGGAGAAGGCGGCCTGGTTCAAGCTCGGCAGCTGGGGCATCGTGCTGAACGCGGCAGCCTTGATTTACGGCGGGATCATGCTCGTGAACTTCGCCCTCTGGAACAACCCGGCCTTCGGCGACTGGGGTAACTCCCTGCGCGACCTCACCAATCCGACGATCAATACGCTTTCGGTCCTGGGAAGCGAGCCGCTGACCGGATTGCCCGCCTGGCCGATCTTCGAGGTCTTCCTCGGGATCGTCCTGATCTTCGGCTTGATCTACTACCTGGCCGCGGCCCGCGGTCGGGCGGACACCGTCCAGGCCGACCTGGCCACCGGCGAGGCCACGATCGGCTGAACCCGGCAGGCTCCCCGGCAACCATGACGGCGCGGCGAGTGATTGCCGCGCCGTCGGCACGTCGTGGTCGAAGATGTCCGGGCACGGCCGGGCACTCCGGGGGAGCCTGAACATGACCCCGGTACGACCGGACCAGGAGGCAGCATGACCGAGCAGGACGCCGGAGCCGGGGCGGGCGAGCGCCACGACGAGCTCGTGGCGGCGATGCAGCGCGTGCCCGAGCTCGCCGGACGCCACCTGACCCTGACCGCGCTCTCCGGCGGGATCACCAACCGGAACTTCCTGGTTGAAGTCGAGGGCGATCCCGAGCGCTACGTGATCCGGCTGGCCGGCAACGACACCCACCTGCTCGGGATCAGCCGCGAGGTCGAGCAGGCGGCGACCGTGGCCGCCGCCGGCGTCGGCGTCGGACCCGAGGTCACCGCCTTCATTCGACCCGAGGGCTTGCTGGTCACCCGATTCATCGTGGGCGAGCCGGTCAGCGATGAAGCGGTCCACCAGCCGGCCACGATCCGGCGGGTGGCCGACTCGATCCGCCGGTTCCACGACGGACCGGCGATCCCCGGCCTGTTCATCCCGCTCAGGATCGTCGAGGCCTATCGGGCCCTGGCCGAGGCGCGCGGTGTGCCGATCCCAATCGAGTACGGTTTGGCCAGTGCCGTCGGCCGACGGATCGAGCTGGCCCTGCTGAGCAACCCGATCGAGTTGCGACCCTGCCACAACGACCTGCTCAACGGCAACTTCATCGATGACGGCCGACGGATCCGGATCGTCGACTGGGAGTACGCGGGAATGGGCGATCCGTTCTTCGACCTGGGCAACTTCAGCGTGAATCACGGCCTGACGCCCGAAGAGGACCGGGTCCTGCTCGAGGCCTACGACCGCGGCCCGGTCCGGCCTGACCGGCTCGGCCGGCTGGCCCTGATGCGGATCGTGTCCGACTTCCGGGAGGCGATGTGGGGCGTGCTCCAGCAGGGGGTGAGCACGCTCGACGTCGATTTCGTGGGCTATGCCGCGGAGCACTTCGACCGGCTCCTGGCGAACGCCGGCCGGCCGGCCTTTGACCGGGCCCTGCACGATGCGGCCGATGCCTGAGCCCGCCTCCGGCCAGCCGCTCGAGCAGGCCCGGGTCGTCGTCATCGGCGGCGGGATCACCGGCTGCAGCGTTGCCCTGCACCTGGCCGAAGCCGGCTGGACCGACATCCTCTTGGTCGAGAAGGCCAGCCTGACCGCGGGTTCGACCTGCCATGCGGCCGGCCTCGTGACAGTCTTCAATCCGTCGTCGACGATGATGCGGTTCCGGCGCTACAGCGTGGAATTGTACGAGCGGCTGGGCGTCTTCGAGCGGGTCGGCAGCCTCCGGCTCGCCTCGAGCCCGGAGCAGCTGCTCGAGCTCGAGCGGGCGGCCAGCCGGGCCCGCGGGATCGGGCTGGATGTCGGGGTCGTCTCGGCCGACGAAGCGCGCCGGCTCATGCCCGCAATCTCGTCCGACTCGCTCTACGGCGGGGTCTACCTGCCGGTCGACGGCCATCTCGACCCGCATCGGACGACCCACGCCGTGGCCGATGCGGCCCGGGCCCTGGGGGTCAGGATCCGGACCGGGCTGCGGGTGACCGGGATCGAGCTGACCGCCCGGCGGGCGATCCGGGCGGTCCTGACCGAGCAGGGTCGGATCGAGACCGAGCTGGTCGTCGATGCGGCCGGGATCTGGGCCACCCAGGTGGCCGCCATGGCCGGTGGCTTCATCCCGTCCACGCCGGTTGACCACCAGCACATCGCCGTACGAGCCGTGCCCGGCCACGAGCTGCCCCCGGACATGCCCTGCTTTCGCGACCCGGACAACCTCGTCTACGGCAAGAGCGAGCAGGGCGGGATGCTCTTCGGCGGATACGAGCTCGATCCCGTCAGCCGCTGGGAGGACGGGGTTCCGTGGGACCACGCGGCCCAGTCCCTGCCGCCCGATTTCGAGCGATTCCGGCCGCTCATGGCCGGGGCGATCCGGCGCTTCCCGTTCCTGGCCGATGCCGAGATGGTCCGGCTCGTGTGCCATCCCGACGCGATGACGCCCGACGCGAATCCGCTCGTCGGCCCGCTGCCCGGGGTCGAGGGCTTCTGGGTGGCGGCGGGCCTGTCGCTCAACGGCTTCGGCGGAGGCGGCGGGATCGGCCGGGCGCTGGCGGGCTGGATCACGGCCGGCGATCCGGGCGTGGACATCGGCCCGTACCGGGCGAGCCGGTTCGCCGAGACCTACCGCGATCCGGTCTTCGCCGCCGGGCTGGCCCGCGAGACGTACAGCGACTACTACCGGCTGCGCTATCCCTACGACGCCGACGTCGCCGGCCGGCCGCGCCGGCTCTCGGCGCTCCACGGCCGCCTCCAGGAGCTGGGCGCGGTCTTCGGCACGAAGGCCGGCTGGGAGCGGCCCGATCACCTCGATCCGGGCCGGCCGTGGCGGCGGGCCGAGCGCGACCAGGCGGCCTGGGGCTGGACCCGGCCGCCCTGGTTCGAGCGGGTCAACGCCGAGGCGCTGGCGGTGCGTGAGCGGGCCGGCTTGATCGACCTGAGCTCATTCGGCAAGATCGCCCTGAACGGGCCCGGCGCGCTCGGTCTCCTCCAGCGGGTGGCCGCCAACAACGTCGACCGGCCGGTCGGCAGCCTGACGTACAGCCAGCTCCTCGACGATCAGGGCGGGATCGTGGCCGACGTGACGATCAGCCGGCTGGGCGAGGATCGCTTCCGGGTCGTGACCGGGGCCGGGTCGGTGGCCATGGACCTGGCCTGGCTGCGCAGCCGGCTCGAGCCCGGCGACCCGCCCGTCGCCCTGCGCGACGAGAGCGACGAGGTGGCCGTGATCGGGCTATGGGGCCCCAGGGTCCGGCCGATCCTCGAGGCGGTGGCAGAAGGCGACGTCTCGGACGCCGGCCTGCCGCTCCGCCGGGCGGGCGAGATCCGGATCGATGGGGCCCCGGTCCTGGCCGCCCGGATCAGCTATGCCGGCGAGCTGGGCTGGGAGCTCTATGTCGAGCGAGCCTGGGTGACCCAGGCCTGGGACGCCCTGATCGAGGCCGGCGGCCCGGCCGGGCTCGAACCATTCGGCTATCGGGCCCTCGAGTCGCTCCGGATGGAGAAGGGCTACCGCTACTTCGGAACGGAGCTGACGATGCTCGACAGCCCGTTCGAGGCCGGCCTGGGCGCCTTCGTGCGCTGGGACAAGGGTCCGTTCATCGGGCGTGACGCGCTCCGCGACCGGCTCGACGCCGAGTCGGAGGGGACGGCCCGTCGGCTGACGACGATCCTGATCGGCGCCGCCGACTACGTCCGGGTCTATGGCGGAGAGGCCGTCCGGCTGGGCGGCGAGGTCGCCGGCCGGCTGCGCAGCGTGGCCTACGGCCCGACCGTCGGGCGAACGATCGGGACGGTCTACCTCCCGGCCGGCCTGGCCCTGGGCAGCCCGCTCGAGGTCGATGTCTTCGGCGAGCGGGTGCAGGCCGAGGTTGCCGCCAGCGTCCAGGTTGACCCGGACGGCCTGCGGATGCGCGGTTAGCGCCGCCGGGCCGGGCCACCAGGGTTAGACGACCGCGCCCAGGCGGGCCTCGAAATCGGGGCTGGCCAGGCCGCTCGAGGCTCGGCCCCAGCGCTCCTCGGCCCAGCCCCAGAAGTCGTAGTCGATCGGCGAAACCCGGGCCTGGATCGCCGCCCACAGGGTCCAGCCCACGTCCGACATGATCATCTGGAGCTGCATCCGGGCGAGCATCCGATCAAGCGTGGCCGAGTCCGCCGGCTCGAAGTAGGCCCGGCACAGCTCGGCCACCCGGGCGTCGTCGAAACCCAGCTCCTGGCAGGTGTTGCCGAGCTCGAAGGTCGGGTCATTGTTGCCGCTGTATTCGTAGTCGACGATCCAGAGGCGCCGGCCGTCGTCCAGGTAATTCTCGGCCAGCAGGTCGTTGTGGCAGGGCCGGCTGGCGAGCGGCCGGGCGGCCAGGGCCGTCTCGATCCGCCCGACGAGCGGGAGGCTGTCGCTGAAGTCGGCCGGGATCGTCAGGTCGCGCTGGGCCACCACGCCCAGGTAGAACTCGGTCAGCCGGAACATGTCGAAATCGAGCGCAAAGCGCGGCCCGGCGTGGAGCTGCCGGAGGACCGTCCCGATCCGGGCCGGGCTGTCGGCCGCCGCGAATGCCTCGTTCGACATCGTCCGGCCGGGCAGCCACTCGAGGACCATCACGTTCCACTCGGCCAGCAGGTCGAGGACCCGTGGCCCGACCCCGGCGAGGGCCGCGGCCCGGGTGTTGTGGAGCTCGTTGGCCCGGTCGATCGCGAGGAGCTCGGTTGCCGGTCCGGGCACCCGGACGAAGCAGGGCAGGCCATCCACGTCGACCCGGTAGTTCCGGTTGGTCAGGCCCCCGCCGATCGGCTCGAACCGGACCTCGTGCCCCCGCCAGGCCGGGATCGCCTCGATGACGGCTTCGATCGAAGGGCCCGCTGCGCTCGTCGGCATGCGAGCCATTCTGGCAGCCGATACCCTAGCCGGCAGGGCTTCCCTGCCCGCCCCTCAGACGATCCGAGCCGACTCATCCGCGCAGAGGAGCAGCCCCCGATGGACCAGGCCCAGGCGGTGATCATCGGCGGCGGAGTGGGCGGGACGAGCATTGCCTACCACCTGGCCGAACGCGGCTGGCGCGACGTGACCCTGGTCGAGCGGGCCGAGCTCACCTCGGGCTCAACGTTCCACTCGGCCGGCCTCGTGGGCCAGCTTCGCTCGAGCGTGACCCTGACCCGGATGATGATGTACAGCGTCGAGCTGTACCGCCGCCTCAAGACCGAGACCGGCACGGACCCGAGCTGGCACGAGGTCGGCTCGCTCCGCCTCGCCTCGAGCCCGGCCCGGCTCGAGGAGCTGGCCCGGCAGGCCGGCTGGGCCAAGACCTTTGGGCTGCCGCTCGAGCTGATCGGCCCGGATGAGGCGCGCGACCTGTTCCCGCTCATGTCCCTCGACGGCGTCCTCGGCGCGGTCTACCTGCCGACCGATGGCTGGCTCGATCCATCCGGCCTGGCCCTGGCCCTGGCCGCGGGGGCCCGGTCCAGGGGCGTCCGGATCGAGACCGGCACCCGGGTCGTCGCGATCGACACGGCGGATGGCCGGGTGAGCGGCGTCCAGGTCGAGAAGGCCGGCCAGCGCCGGACGATCCGGGCCGACGTCGTGGTCAATGCCGGGGGCATGTTCGCCCCGGAGATCGGGCGGTTGGCCGGGGTGAACGTGCCGATCATCCCGATGGCCCACGAATACCTGTTCACCGAGCGGATCGAGGGCGTCACCCCGACCCTGCCGACGATGCGCGATCCCGACCACCTGTGCTACTTCCGGGAGGAGGTCGGCGGGCTGTGCATGGGTGGCTACGAGCGCCACCCCGCGCCGTGGTCCCTGGAAGGCGTGCCGGCCGACTTCAACGGCAAGCTGCTCGCTCCCGATTGGCCGCGCTTCGCCGAGATCATGGACGGGGCGGTGCACCGGGTCCCGCCGATCGCCGACGCCGGGATCAACCGGATGATCAACGGTCCCGAGGGCTTCACCCCGGACAACGAGTTCATCCTGGGTGAGAGCGAGGTCCGGGGCTTCTTCGTGGCCGCCGGCTTCTGTGCCCACGGGATCGCCGGGGCGGGCGGGATCGGCCGCCAGGTCGCCAGCTGGATCGTCGATGGCGAGCCGGAGCTCGATCTCTGGAAGATGGACATCCGCCGGTTCGGCGGTCAGTACCGCTCGCAGGCCTACACCCTGGCCCGGACGGTCGAGGTCTATCAGCAGTACTACGACATCCACTACCCGAACGAGGAGCGCCAGGCCGGCCGACCCCTCCGCCTGTCGCCGGCCTACAGCCGGCTGGCCGAGCTCGGCGCGGTCTTCGGCGAGCGCTCGGGCTGGGAGCGGCCGAACTGGTTCGCCTCGAACGAGCCCCAGGGCGACGAGTCCCTTCGTCCGCGCGGCTGGGCCGGCGAGAACTGGTCGCCGGCGATCGGCGCGGAGGCCCTGGCGACCCGCCACGCCGCCGGCCTGTTCGACGAGTCGAGCTTCTCCAAGATCGAGATCGCCGGGCCCGGAGCGGCCGACTTCCTCGGCCGGCTGTGCGCCAACGAGGTCGACCGCGAGGTCGGCACGATCGTCTACACCCAGATGCTCAACCGCCGGGGCGGGATCGAGACCGACTTCACGGTCACCCGCCTGGCCGCCGACCGGTTCCTGATCGTGACCGGGACCGCCTTTGGCAATCACGACCTGGGCTGGATCCGCAAGCAGCTCGACGATGATCCGGTCGCCCGCGGCCGGGTCCTCGTGAACGACCTGACCTCGGCCCTGGCATGCTTCGGCCTGTGGGGCCCGAGTGCGCGGGCGATCCTCGGCGGCGTGACCCGCGATGACCTTGGCCCGGACGGCTTCCCGTACCTGAGCGCCCGGCGGATCACCGTCGGCAACGTCCCGGTCCTCGCCCTCCGGGTGACCTACGTCGGCGAGCTCGGCTGGGAGCTCTACCCCCCGAGCGAGTACGGGGCGAACCTGTGGGACACCCTGTGGGCGGCGGGAGCGGCTCACGGCCTCGTGGCCGGCGGCTACCGGGCGATCGACGCCCTGCGGCTCGAGAAGGGCTACCGGGTCTGGTCGAGCGACATCACCCCGGACGAGACGCCCTGGGAGGCCGGGCTTGGCTTCGCCGTGCGCCTGGCGGGCCGGGACGGCGAGTCGCGCTCGTTCATCGGCCGGGATGCCCTGGTCGAGGCGAAGGCTGCCGGGGCCCGCAAGCGACTGCGCTGCCTCGTCCTCGAGGATCCCCGGTCGGTCTGCCTCGGCAACGAGCCCGTCCGGGTCGGCGATGCGATCGTGGGGCGCGTCACCAGCGGCGGCTATGGCTTCGCCGTCGAGCGTTCGATCGCCTACGCCTACCTGCCGCCCGACCAGGTGGCGATCGGAACCCGGGGCGAGATCGAGGTCTTCGGCCAGTGGATCGGCTTCGAGGTGGCCGCCGAGCCGCTGTACGACCCGGCCGGCGAGCGGCTCCGGGCGTGACCAGCGAGACCCGCTTCGACCCGGCAATCGCCGACGCGGTGGCCGCCGGGCCGGCCTGGAGCGCCGGCCGGGCCCGGGCCAGCACGGCCGAGCTCGAGGCCTGGCTGGAGTTTGCCCAGGCGGCCTGCGATGCCGCCGACCTGATCTCGCTCGGCCACTTCCGGCGCGACCTCGAGGTGATGACGAAGCCGGATCGCTCGTTCGTCACGGTCGCCGATCAGGCCGTCGAGCGGATGATCCGGGAACGGATCCAGGCCGCCTACCCGGACCATGGCCTGATCGGCGAGGAATACGGCCCCGAGGGCCAGTCCGCGCGATGCCGCTGGTACATCGATCCGATCGACGGCACCCACAACTACATCCGGGGCGTGCCCCTGTTCGGGACGCTCCTGGCCCTCGAGGTCGAGGGCGAGCTCCAGCTCGGCGTGATCTCGGCCCCCGCCCTGCGCGAGCGCTGGTACGCCAGGCGGGGCGGGGGAGCATGGGCCGTTGGTGCCGCCGGTCAGGAGGCGGCCCGGCCGATCCACGTTTCGGGCATCTCGACCCTGGCTGACGCCCAGGTCCTGTACGGCTCGGCCCACGACATCGAGACGTCGGGCCTGGCCCCGGGCTTCAGCGGCCTGCTCGGGCGGGTCTGGCGGGACCGCGGCTTCGGCGACTTCTGGGGCTATGCCCTGCTCGCCGAGGGTGCCGCGGAGGCCTGCATCGAGGTCGAGCTGTCGGCCTGGGACATGGCCGCGCCGCTCGTCCTGGTCGAGGAGGCCGGCGGGCGGGTGACCGACTTCGCCGGCCGGCGGCTGATCGACTCGGGCACCCTGATCGCGACCAACGGCCTGCTCCATGACGTGATCCGGGCGGAGGTCACCCGGGCCGGCTGATCGGCGTACCGATGACCCGTTCGCTCCGGGACGATCGGATGCGGTCGACCAGCGCCGCCTCGGGCTACCCTCGGGGCGATGGAACGAAACCGCCACCAGTTTGGGTTCGGCCTGCTCGTGATCGCGGCCCTGATCGCGGCCTGCGCTCCGACGGCCCTGGGGCCTGCCTCGAGCTCCGCCGGATCGAACACGGCCGACCTCGCCCTGGGCGTCGGCCTGGCCCCCGGGACGTTTGCCTCGAGCGCCCCGGACAGTACGCCGTCAGCCGTTGCGAGCGGCCTGGGCGGCCAGGGCGGCCTGGGCACGGGCCCGATCGGCCGGGCGCCGACGGCCACGACCCGGCCGACGGCGCGTCCGATCCCGATCGCGACGCCGGTCGCGACCGCCAAGCCGGCTCAACGGGCGACGCCCAAGCCGACGCCCAAACCGACCCCCAAGCCGGCCGCCCCGCCGTCCCTCGCCAACTGCGAGATCTTCCCGGAGTCGAACTGGTGGAACCAGCCGGTGACCGGCTTGCCCGTGGCCAGCGACTCGGCCACGATGATTGCCGCGATCGGCAAGACCATCGGGCTCCATCCCGACTTCGGCTCGTACGCCGGCTACGGCATCCCGTACAACATCGTGGGCAGCTCGACCCCGCGCTCGACGGTCAGCTTCCAGTACAGCGACGAATCGGATCACGTGGGCTACCCGATCCCGGCCAGCCCGAAGATCGAGGCCGGCTCGGACCGCCATCTCCTGATGGTCGACACGAGCGCCTGCCGGCTGTACGAGCTGTATGACGCGACGAAGTCGGGCAGCACCTGGCAGGCCGGCTCGGGCGCGACCTGGAGCCTGACCTCGAATGCCCTCCGCCCGGCCGGCTGGACGAGCGCCGATGCGGCCGGCTTGCCGATCTTTCCCGGCCTGGCTCGTTACGACGAGGACAGCTCGGGCGTGATCGACCACGCCCTCCGGTTCACCGCGCCGAAGTCCTGTGCGGGCTACGTCGCGCCGGCCCGCCACGAGGCCGGCAGCGGCTCATGCAGCGTCGAGCCGCCGATGGGCCTGCGGGTCCGGCTCAAGGCATCCGTCAACATCTCCGGGTACTCGGCCCAGACCCGGGTGATCCTCCAGGCGCTCAAGACCTACGGCATGATCCTGGCCGACAACGGCTCGGCCTGGTACATCAGCGGGGCGTCGGACTCCCACTGGAACGACGACGTGCTCCACACGCTGAACCAGATCACCGGGTCCGACTTCGAGGTCGTGGACGCCTCGGGGCTGTAGCTGGCCCTCTCAGGCCCCCGCTGCGCTCAGGCTCTGGTCGAGGATCGACACGGCCAGGTCGACCTCGCCGGGCGTGGTCACCAGGGGCGGGATGATCCGGGCCACGTTGGCGTAGGTTCCAGCCGAGAGGACGATCAGGCGCCGCTCCAGCGCCTCGGCCAGGACGCGCCGGGCGAGCTCCGGGTTCGGCACCCGGCCGTCGCCCTCCCCCGGCTTGATGAACTCGAGGGCGAGCATCAGGCCCAGGCCGCGCACGTCGCCGATCGCCGGGTGGCGGGTCGCCAGCTCGCGCAGCCCGGCCAGGAACTGGCTGCCCCGGGCGGCGGCGTTCTCGACGAGGTGCTCGTCGTTGATCACGTCGAGGGTGGCGTTGGCCGCGGCACAGCTGACCACGTTCCCGCCGTAGGTCCCGCCGTGGGTCCCGGGCGGCCACTTCTCGATCAGCTCCCGCTTGGCCAGGAGGCCGCTGAGGGGCAGCCCGGAGGCGATTCCCTTGGCCATCACCAGGATGTCGGGCTCGACGTTCCAGTGCTCGACGGCAAAGAACCGGCCGGTCCGACCGTAGCCGGTCTGGACCTCGTCCGCGATCAGGAGGATGCCGTGCTGCCGGGTGATCTCGCGCAGCCGGGGCAGGAAGCGAGGCGGCGGCACGATGTAGCCGCCCTCGCCCAGGACGGGCTCGATGATGATCGCCGCGACGTGCTCCGGGTAGATCAGCTGGTGGAAGGTCAGGTCGAGCTGCTCCTCCCAGTCGCAGGTGCAGGCCGAAGGGTCGTGGCCGCCGCCGGCGGCCCGGTAGCAGTACGGGTAGGCCGTGTGGTAGACCGAACCGGGCAGGGGCTCGAAGTGGCCCCGGTAGACGTCCTTGGCCGTGGTCAGGGCCATCGTCTGGGCGGTCCGCCCGTGATAGCCGCCCCGGAAGCCGATGATCACCGGCCGGCCGGTGGCGATTCGGGCCAGCTTGATCGACGCCTCGATCGCCTCGGCCCCGCTGTTCGACAGGAAGGCTTGCCAGCCGTCGCCGGGCAGGACGTGGCGGAGGCGCTCGTGGAGGCGCAGGCCGGGCTCGTGGTAGACGATGTTCTGCTGGCCGTGGATCAGCTTCGTGGCCTGGGCGGCGATCGCGGCGGCGACCCGCGGATGGGCATGGCCGGTGTTCGTCACCCCGATCCCGGAGCTGTAGTCGAGGTAGCGCTCGCCGGTCGGGGTGATCAGCCAGCTGCCTTCGCCCCGATCGACCTCGATATTCGTGATCCGGCTCCAGACCGGCGGGATGACCGAATGGTCGGGCCACGGCTCGGCCTGGCCGGTGCCGGGCGAAGCCACGGGCTGGGATGCGATCTCGACCATCGGTCACTCCGTCCTGGCCCGGCCCGCGACCGGGCGATCTGCTAGCGGTTGGCGGCCCGGGCGTTGCGGATGCTCGACAGCCCGACGATCAGCACGGCCCCCAGGAAGACCATCGAGCCGACGACGTTGATCTGCACCGGCAGGGCGTTCTTGATGATGCTGTAAGCCCAGATCGGGAACGTGTTGGTCGTGCCCGAGACGAAGCTGGTGATGATGAAGTCGTCGATCGAGAGCGAGAACGCGAGCAGGCCGGCCGCCATCACCCCGGGCAGGATGAGCGGGAAGGTGATCTTCCGGAAGGTCGTCAGCTCATCGGCCCCGAGGTCCGCCGCCGCTTCCTCGAGTCGGCGGTCCAGGCCGGCGATCCGGGCCTTCACGGTGACCACCACGAAGCTGATGTTGAACATGATGTGAGCGATCAGGATCGTGCTGAAGCCGAGCGGGAAGAGCAGGCCCTTGGGCGCGATCCCGTTCAGGATGCCGCCCTGCAGGCCGGAGTTGACGAACAGGGTCAGGAGGCTGGCGCCCATCACGATCTCGGGCGTGGCCATCGGCAGGAAGATCAGGCCGTTGATCGCCCCCCGGCCGCGGAAGTGGTAGCGGGTCAGGGCCAGGCCGATGAACGTGCCCAGGATCGTCGCGAAGAAGGTCGACAGGAAGGCGATCGTGAGGCTGGTCCGGATCGCGTCGGGCAGGCCCGGCCAGTCGAACGGGTGGAGCCAGCCGTTCAGGGTGAAGCCATGCCACACGAAGTTGAACTTGCCCTGGTAGTCGTTGAAGCTGAACACGATCATCACGAAGATCGGTACGAGCAGGTAGCAGATGGCCAGGAAGGTGAAGACCGGCAGGGCCCAGTGATCGATGTAGTGGAGGATCTTGCGCGGCGGCTGGCGGGCAGCGCTCCGCGCCGGGCTGTCGGCGAGCGGCTGGCTGACGGCGGTCATGTCTCTCCTAGCCGGTCAGCTGCTCGGTGCCCAGGGCCCGGGCGTAGATCGACACGCCGACGAGGATCGCGGCCATGAGCAGGAACGACAGGGCGGCAGCCACCGGGTAGTCACCCAGGAGCAGGAATCGGCTCTGGATCACGTTCCCGATCATCTGGGTCGACGGCCCGCCGAGCAGGGCCGCGTTGACGTAGTCGCCCAGGGCCGGGATGAAGGTCAGGAGCGTCCCCGCGAAGATGCCCGGCAGGGCGAGCGGGATCGTCACCCGCTGGAAGGCGGCCCAGCGATTGGCATACAGGTCGTTGGCTGCCTCGATCAGGCGCGGGTCGATCTTCTCGAGGGCCACGTACAGCGGCAGGATCATGAACGGCAGGAAGTTGTAGGTGATCCCGGCGATCACCGCGATCGGGGTCCCGATCACCGAGGCGTCGGCCGGCAGGAGGTGGAGGCCGTCCCGCAGGAACGAGAGGACCGGCCCGTCATCGAGCAGGAGGACCTTCCAGCTGATCGTCCGGATCAGGAAGCTGGTGAAGAACGGGGCGATGACCATGAACAGCAGGAAGTTCTTGTAGCGTCCGCCTCGGAAGGCGATCGTGTAGGCGACCGGGAAGCCGATCAGGAAGGTCAGCAGGGTCGCGGTCGCGCCATACAGGATCGAGTTCAGGAACTGCGGCCCGAACTTCGTGAGCGAGGTGATGTAGGCCGCCCCCGACCAGCTCAGCTTGAAGCCATTGTCCAGGGACCCGGTCGAGACCGAGGTCAGGAACATCTGGAAGGTGGGCAGGATGAAGAAGACCACGAGCCACAGGATCCCCGGGGCCAGGAGCAGGTAGGGCGTGGCCTTGCCGATCCGCTGGCGCAGGCTCGGCCCGGTCGGGGCCGGCTTGCGGGGCAGGCTCGAGGCAGTCATCGGCGGATCCTGGGCGGGCTCAGTGGATCAGCCGCTCAGCCGCCGGCCAGGTCGAGGTAGAGGTTGTTCAGCTGGGTCTCGAGGTCGTCCGAGAGGTACTGGAAGTTGTGCTGCTTGGCGACCACGTCGTCGGGCGGGAAGAGCAGGTCAAACAGGGCCGGGTCGAGCGGGGCGGAGGCGTTGAGCGTTTTGACGACCGCATCGGCGCCCTTGACCGGTGAGACGTAGTACACGAAGTTCGCGATCTGGCCGGCGATCATCGGGTCATACACGAAGTTCATCATTAGCTCGGCCGTGTAGACGTTCGTGGCCCCCTTGGGAATGACCATGTTGTCGGTCCAGATCATCGTGCCTTCGGTCGGGAAGACGAAGATCTGGTCGGCCGCTCCGGATGAGGCCAGGTCACCGGACCAGACCATCGCCGCCCAGGTCTTCTTGGCCGCGAAGTTCTGGAGGTACTCGTTGCCGGTGAAGGTCAAGCCGTTGTCGACGAGCGGCTTGATGTCGTCGTGGACCGCCTGCAGGTCATCGGAGGTCGTCGTCGTCGGATCAGCCGGCTTCCCCAGCTTGAGCAGACCCAGCCCGAACGTGTCGCGCGCCTCGCTCAGGAAGGACACCTTCTTCGAGTCGATTCCGTACAGGTCGGCCAGGCTGGCCGGGGCGGCGATCTTGGCCGAGGCCAGGGAGGTCTTGTCGTAGCCGATCCCGGTCATGCCCGACTGCCACGGGTAGTGGTAGTCGTTCTTCGGATCCCAGGGGTAGCCCTTGAGCGGATCGCGCAGGTTGTTGACGCAGTTGGGCACGTTCGTCTGGTCGATCTGCTCGGCCCAGCCCTTGACGATGATCTTGGCCGCCAGCCAGTCGGTCACGACGATCAGGTCCCAGCCCGTTGGCGCGCCGGCCAGCAGCTCGGGCTGGATCGTGGCGTAGAACGTGTTGTTGTCCTCGATCTTCTCCTCGTAGTCCACGTCGACCTTGTACTTGGCCTTGAACTGCTCGATCGTGGGCGAGGAGCCCGGAGCGTAGTGGTACTGGCCGTTCGCATCGGGCTTGTTGCTCAGGTCGATGTAGGCCGGCCATTGGGCCCAATGGAGCGGGCCGGAGATCACCTTGGGGGTCGGGGCGACCGACGGGGCCGGGGTGGCCGGGGGCAGGGTCGGGATATTGGCGTTGCTGGCGGCCGGCCCGGCACTGGCCGGGGCGTTCGTCGCGGCGCTGCTGCTGCAGGCGGCCAGGAATGCCCCGACGCCGGCCAAGGCCGTGCCCTGGAGAAATCGCCGCCTGGTCAGGTGGGACAGGGTCGACCGGCCCGGATCGACCGGCTGGTTCTCGTTGGCTGTCATCGATCTCCTCCGCGGGGACGCGTTATGAGTCCGCTGGCGCGTTGTCGCGGACCACGAATGTGTGCTCGGGAAGCCAGGACAGATGAACCTCATCGCCCGACTGGAAGAGCGACCGATTGCTCGTTCGCTCGACGTTCTGCTCGTAGACGGTCATGGGCAGGCCGCTCTTGCCCTCGACGATGTACTGGGTGCTCACCCCGACGTAGGACACGTCGCGGACCGTTCCGGGGATCTGGTTACTGGCCGCCGGGATCGCCTCGGCGGTCCGGTTCATCCGGATCTTCTCCGGTCGGATACCGACCTCGATCTCGGTCTGGCCATCGACCAGGGCGGCCGGCACGCGCAGGCGCGTGTCGTCGGCCAGCTTGACCAGGGCGAACCCGTCGGCCGTCCCATCGAGATCGCCCTTGAGCAGGTTGCTGACGCCCAGGAAGCCGGCCACGAACCGGGTCTGGGGCCGCTCATACAGGCTCTCCGGGTCGCCCAGCTGCTCGTACTTGCCCCGGTTCATCACGGCGATTCGATCGGACATCGTCATCGCCTCCTCCTGGTCGTGGGTCACGTAGATGAACGTGATCCCGACTTCGCGCTGGATCCGCTTCAACTCGACCTGCATCTGCTTGCGCAGCTTCAGGTCGAGCGCGCCGAGCGGCTCGTCGAGGAGGAGGACGGCCGGCCGGTTGATCAGGGCCCGGGCCAGAGCGACCCGCTGGGCCTGGCCGCCGGAGATCTGGTTCGGCTTGCGCTTGTCGAAGCCGGGCAGCTCGACCAGCTCGAGCATCTCCTTGACCCGGCTCTTGACCTCGGCGTCCTTGACCTTCTTGCGGCGCAGGCCGAAGGCCACGTTCTCCTCGATCGTCAGATGGGGAAAAAGGGCGTAGCTCTGGAAGACCGTGTTGACGTTCCGCTTGTAGGACGGCAGCCAGGTCACGTCCTGGCCCTGGAGCTCGATCAGGCCACTGGTCGGCTGTTCGAACCCGCCGATCATCCGGAGCGTCGTCGTCTTGCCGCAGCCCGATGGGCCGAGGAGCGAGAAGAACTCGCCGTCCTGGACGTCGATCGTGATGTGGTCGACCGCGTAGCTCTCGCCGAACCGTTTGACGACGTCGACGAGCCGGACATCGATCTCGGACACAGGCTCCACGAACTCCTGCGGCTGGGGGTTCGACCATTCCCCGGGGAAGGTGAGCGCGCATCGAACGAGCGCCTCTCCCGCACTCGGCGTCGATGCCGCAGGATAGGTCCCGGCGGAAACGGGTGTCAAGGACACGGAACGGGTGCGTTCTTCGCACGGATCCGGGCTCGGAATGACGAGAATCGTGCGACTCACCGGGGATTCAGTCCCGCATCCGACGGTCCGGCTGGGAGTCCATCCCGCCCGGCGCGCGCTCCCCGGCGAGTTACCCGCCCCCGCGCTAGCATTTGCGACACAACTTGCGTCACAACCCCGTCGCCGCGTGCCCGAGGAACCCCAGCTGATGACCGAACTCACCGAGGCCGCCGTCCATGCCGCCCTGCGGACCGTCCAGGAACCCGAGCTGGGCCGGGACATCGAGACCCTCAACATGGTCAAGGACCTGGCCCTCGACGGGAGCCGGGTGTCGCTCACGATCGAGCTGACGACTCCAGCCTGCCCCCTCAAGGACGAGATCGAGGGCAATGCCCGGGCGGCCCTCCAGGCGATCGGCGCCGAATCGGTCGAGATCACCTGGGGCGCGATGGTCCGCCGGGCCACCCCGGCTCAGGCGGCCCAGCTCCTGCCCGGGGTCAAGAACATCATCGCCGTCGTTTCCGGCAAGGGCGGCGTCGGCAAGAGCACGGTCAGCGTCAACCTGGCCGTGGCCCTGGCCCAGGCCGGCGCCTCGGTCGGCCTCCTGGATGCCGACATCACCGGCCCGAATATTCCCCTGATGATGGGCCTCGAGGGTCAGCCCCAGGCCAGCCCGAACAACAAGATCACCCCGCTCGAGCGCCACGGGGTCAAGGTGATCTCGATCCAGTTCTTCGTGCCCGAGGGTCAGCCGGTCGTGTGGCGGGGGCCCCTCGTGGGCGGCGCGATCCAGCAGTTCCTGCGCGACGTCGAGTGGGGCGAGCTCGACTACCTGGTCGTGGACCTTCCGCCGGGCACCTCGGACGCCCAGCTGACCCTGGCCCAGGCCGTGCCGATCTCGGGCGCCGTCCTGGTCACGACGCCCCAGGAGGTCTCGCTCCTGGACGTCACCAAGGCCCTGGCGATGCTCCGCCGGATGAACGTCCCGGTCACTGGCATCCTCGAGAACATGGGCGCCTTCGTCTGCGGCCACTGCGGCGAGGTGACCGAGATCTTCGGCCGGGGCGGGGGCGAACGCTTCGCCCGTGAGCACGGGATCGACTACCTCGGCTCGATCCCGCTCGACATCACGGTCCGGCAGGGCGCCGACGTGGGCATCCCGGCCGTGGCCCAGCGCGAGCCCGGCCCGGCGGCCCGGGCGCTGGTCGAGGTCGCCCACCAGGTCGCTGCCCGGATGAGCGTCGCGGCTGCCCGGAACGAGGCGCCGGTCCTGTCGATCTCCTGAACGGCCTCGGCTGAGCTGCGGGCCGGGCTCAGCCCCGGGCGCCGCCCCCCGGTTCGGCTGCCCGCAGCCGGCGCAAGACCGCCGCGGCGGCCAGCACGGCGGCCCGTGACCGGCCCTGCGTGCCGCCCAGGAAGCCCAGCCGGCGCTCCCGCTCCGTCCCGGCAGGGCTGGCCAGACCAATCGTGATCGCCGTGTCGTCGCCCCGCGGGCGGGCCATCACGGCCAGCCCGATCGTGGCATTCGAGGCTTCGGCCACGAAGCGCGCCTCGGCCCCGATGTCGGTTCGGCCGGGCAGCCTTGCTCCGGCCAGCGATTCCACCCGCACGAGGCGGCCCAGCCCGCCCAGGAGCGCCGCCAGGGCGCCGTCGGTGCCGATCTCGCGGGCGGCCAGGGTCCAGTCGAGGCGTTCGAGCTCCGCCCCGATCGCCTCGGGCCAGGTCGTGCTGCCCCGGGCCCAGACGTGGTTGCCCGCGGCGGCCAGGACGATCGCCTCGACGTCGTCGAGGAGCTCGCCGGCGGTGCGCCCGCGACGGTCGACGGCCGACAGCCGGACATCGACCGCGTCGGCCCGGGCGTAGGTCGCGACCTCCGGGTTGCGTCGGCGCAGGAGGGCCTCGCCGAGCAGGTCCGCGACCTGCGATTCACCGATCCCGGTCAGGCGCAGCGTGCGACTCCGCAGCCCGCTGCCCAGGCCTCGTCGGACGAGCCTGGGCAGGGCCTGCTCGAACCACATCGGGCGCATCTCGCGGGGCGGGCCCGGGAGCAGGACGACCACCCGGCCGTCGGGCCGGTCGACCCACCAGCCCGGCGCCGTGCCGTTCGGGTTGGCCAGGACGTTGGCGCTCGGGATCAGCCAGGCCTGCTTGCGATTGATCTCGGGGAACGGCAGGTCGCGCCTGGCCCACAGCTCGCGCAGCCACGCCTCGAGGCCCGGGTCGACGACCGGCTGCTCGCCCGTGACGAGGGCGATCGCCTCGCGGGTCAGGTCATCGGGGGTCGGGCCGAGGCCACCGGTCGAGACCACCAGGTCGGCCCGCCGGAGGGCTGCCCGGAACGAGCCGGCGACGGTCCGGAGGCGGTCGGGCAGGACGTTGATCCGGGTGATCCCGACGCCCGCCTCGGTCAGGCTCCGGGCGATCTCGCCGCTGTTCGTGTCGGGCGTATCGCCGACAGTCAGCTCGGCCCCGACGGCCAGCAGCTCGGCTGTGCGGAGCAGGCGGGGGACGGCGGGAGGTGGGGCCACGGTCGGAGCGTAGCGCAGCTCGCCGGACCGGCGGCGGATCACGTCGAGCGGGACCCAGTCGGTCGGATCGGGGCCGTTGCGGCGCAGTATCATGGAGGAACCCCATCCGCCCCATCGTGCCGGAGACCCGATCCTGGACGATCCCCAGTCCGTCCCGAACCAGCCCGGCCCCGGCCCGGCCAACGACCCAGGCCCGGCGTCATCGGACCCGGCTGGCTCCAAGCCGGCCTCGTCGGAGCCGACGGGCGCCGAGAATCAGGCAGCCTCGAGGGCCGCCCCTGGCCCGAACCTGCCCGGCGGGGGTCGAACCGGCCCGAACCCCGCCGGCGCCAGGGCGAAGCGTCCGCCCCGGCCAAAGAAGCCTGGCCTCCGCGAGGAGTTCCGAGCGACGATCGCCGCCGGGATCCGGATCGGCCGGGCGCACCTCGCCCTCGCCCGGGCCGAGCTCGACTCGATCCTCGACGAAGGCAAGCGCTTCGGCAGCCTGGCCGGCGTCGCGGTTGCCCTGGTCCTCTTTGCCCTCGTCCTCTTCTCGGTCGGCTTCATCCTGTTCCTCGGGGAGTGGCTGTTCGGGTCGATCGGCTGGGGCGTCCTGCTCGGAACGGAGGCCGCGGTCGGCGGAGCGGTCCTGCTCATCGCGGCGGCCCTGTATGTGCCCTCGGACGTGCTCGTCGGCCGGTTCATCCTGTCGTTCGGGCTTGGGCTGCTGGTCTTCGTGGTCCTCGGCCTCGACCTGTTCCACAGGGCCTTCGGCGCGATCGGTGACTCGGTCCTGCCGACGGTCGACCCGGCCAACCGGCCGCTCGTGGTCGGGGTCCTGGTCGGGGCCGCCACAGGAGCGATCGTGGGGCTCCTGCTGAGCCTGGCCCGCTGGCGAGGCTTCAAGGCTCTGTTCGGCCTGGTCATCGGGCTGGCCGTGCTCGGCCTGTTGATCGGAGCCCTGCTGGCAATCGACTATGGCCTGGCCGTCACGATCGCCTTCGGCCTGGCCGTCTGGCTGGCCCTCTGGCCGGCCATGGTCGGCCGCGACATCCAGCTCACCGGGATCAACGTCGAAGGGCTCAAGAACCGGTTCTATCCTCGCCTGACCGTCGAGACGACGAAGGAGACGATCGAGTGGATCCAGCAGCAGAGGCCGCTCGGGCCGAAGTCGTAGCCTCGCGCGAGGCGTTCGCGGCAGAGCTCGGGCGCCTCGAGGATGCGGCCCGCGAGGCGGTCGACATCAAGGGCAAGATCAAGCGCAGCCCGGCCCGGGCGGTTGGGGTCGCCGCCGGGGCCGGCTTCCTTGCAGTCGGCGGGCCGGGCCGGCTTGCCCGCGGGGTCGGGCGGGTGGTCCGGGGCCGGAGGGAGCCGCTTCCCCCGTCGCTCCTGCCCAAGGAGATCGACAAGGCCCTGAGCGCCCTGGGCGACGACGGCGAGCGGGTCCGCGGCACGCTCGAGCGCGAGTTCGCGAGCTTCCTCGAAAAGCGCGCACCCCACGAACGGCGCCGGCCAGTCAAGGTCGTGGGCGAGATTGTCGCGACGAGCCTGATCGGGCCGATCATCCAGACGTTCGGGCGACGGCTGGCCGGCCAGCTCGGCAACCTCGAGGATCAGGAGCTCAGGAAGGCCTTCGAGGGCTTCCGTCACCATCCAGCCGCCAGCCCGCCCGCCGAGGGGAAGCCCGGCAGCACTCCGCCCGGCTCCGCCCCGGGCCGCTAGACTCGCCGCCTGGGCGAGTGGCGAAATGGCAGACGCGCCGGCCTTAGGAGCCGGTGCCGCGTGAGCGGCGTCAGAGTTCGAGTCTCTGCTCGCCCACCATCGATCGGCCGCCGGCCGACCGACCGATCCCTGGCGGTCTGGGCGGACCGGGAGAGCCTGCTCCGGACGGCCCTCCGGACCGCCGCCTATACTCCCGGACGATGAACGTCACTGCCACCCCCACGGCCAATTCCACGATCCTGCTCGAGATCGAGCTCCCGCCGGACAGTCTCGAGCGATCGATGGACGAGGCCACCCGGCGCCTCGCCCGGCGCACGAAGGTGGCCGGCTTCCGGCCCGGCAAGGCACCCCGGTTCATGCTGGAGCGGGTCCTCGGGCCCACGGCCGTCCTGGACGAGGCGGTCGAGCTCCTGATCCAGAAGTCGTACCGGGAGGCCCTCGTCGAGCAGGGGATCGTGCCTCTGACCGAGGCCAGCGTGGAGGTCGTCCAGGCGGTCGAGGGCCAGCCGGTCATCTTCAAGGCGACCGTCCAGGTGCCGCCAGAAGTCAGCCTGGGCGACTACCGCAACTTCAACTTCTCGCCCGAGATCGATCTCGTCGACGACGCCAAGGTCGACCAGGTGATCGGAGAGCTGCGCGACCAGAACGCGACCCTCCGGCCGCTCGAAGACCGGCCCGCGGCCAACGGCGACTATGCCGTGATCGGCTTCGTGGGCAGCAGCGACGGCGTGCCCTTCGAAGGTGGCTCGTCGGACCGGATGCCCCTGGTGATCGGCGACGAGCGCCTGATCCCGGGCTTCGAGGCCCATCTCGTGGGTGCCGGGGTGGGCGACCACCTCGAATTCGACATCACCTTCCCGGACGACTACAACGAGGCCAGCCTGGCTGGCAAGCCGGCCCACTTCGCGGTCGACGTCAAGGAGCTTCGGGAGAAGGTCCTGCCGCCGCTCGACGACGAGTTCGCGACCCAGATGGGCGACTTCAAGGACCTCGCCGAGCTACGCCTGGCGGTCCGCGAGCGCCTCGAGCGGAACGCCCTTGATCGGGCCCGCCACACGTTCAGCGACCGGATCATCCAGTACGCCGTGGCCAACTCCACCCTCGATGTGCCGCCGATCCTGATCGACCAGGAGGTCGAGGTGATGCACGACGAGTTCCGGGCGACGATCGCCCGCCAGGGGATCGGCGAGGCGGCCTACCTCAAGGCAACCGGCCAGACCGAGGCCGATCTCCACACCGAGTTCCGGCCCCGGGCGGAAGATCGGGTCAAGACCCTGCTCGTCCTCTCGAAGATCGCCGAGGCCGAGGGCGTCACCGTTGATGACGCGGCCGTCGAGCGCGAGATCAGCGCCGCCCGGCTGCGCTACGCCGGCGACCAGAAGACGGTCGCCTACTTCGAGTCCGAGCGCGGCCGGAGCTTCATCCGGAGCACCCTCCGGCGGACGCGCACGATCGAGGCCCTGGTCGACGCCTGGCTGGCGGCCCATCCCGATCATCCGGCCCTGCCTCACCTCGAGGACGACGCGGGCCCGGCGATTGAGTCCGATTCGGCCGGTGCGAACGCGGCCATCGGGGCGACCGACCCGGGCGCGACGCTCCAGCTGGCGGAGACGGCCGCCAATCCCGCCTGAGCCGGCCCGAGCCGACACCCCAGACCTTGGCCAGCGACACCAGGAGAACCTCAATGCTCGTACCGATGGTCATCGAGTCGTCGAGCCGTGGAGAGCGCGCGTACGACATCTACTCACGGCTCCTCAAGGAGCGGATCATCTTCCTGGGCGACCAGATCGATGACCACATGGCCAACCTCGTGATCGCCCAGCTGCTCTTCCTCGAATCGGAGGATCCCGAGCGCGACATCAGCCTGTACATCAACTCGCCGGGGGGTGTGGTCACCTCGGGCCTGGCGATCTACGACACGATGCAGTTCCTGCGGGCCCCGGTCAGCACCCTGTGCATCGGGATGGCCGCCAGCATGGCCGCGGTCCTGCTCGCAGCCGGGGCCAAGGGCAAGCGCTATGCCCTGCCCAACAGCCGGATCATGATCCACCAGGGCTCGGGCGGCTTCCGGGGCAACGCGCCCGACGCCGTGATCCAGATGCGCGAGTGGGAGCGCCTCGTCGAGGTCAACAACGGGATCCTCGCCCGGCACACCGGCCAGGCCCTGGACAAGATCGCCCGGGACACCGATCGGGACTTCTTCATGTCCGGTGAGGAGGCGCTTGACTATGGCATCATCGATGAGGTGTATACGACGACCGGTGACTCGCTCATCGCCCAGGCCCACGACGCCGGGGCGCCCGGCGGCGACGTGGATGCCCTGACCGACGCCGAGGCGGCCCCCGCGGACGAGGTCCGGGCCCCGCGCAAGGTCAAGGACTGACCGTGCCCCGCCCCGCGATCGGGTTGCCACTGTGACCACCACGACGACGTCGAAGGGTCCCAAGGTTCCCTATCGCTGCTCGTTCTGCGGCAAGAGCCAGGAGCAGGTCCGCAAGCTGATCGCGGGCCAGGGCGTCTACATCTGCGACGAGTGCATCAACCTCTGCCAGGAAATCATCGAAGAGGAGATGCTCGAGGCGCCCAAGGCCAGGCCGGCGGCCGCCAAGCTGCCCAACCCGCGCCAGATAAAGTCGGCCCTCGACCAATACGTGATCAGCCAGGAGCGACCGAAGAAGGTCCTCTCGGTCGCGATCTACAACCATTACAAGCGGGTCAACGCCGGCCACTCGGTCGACGAGGTCGAGCTCCAGAAGTCGAACGTCCTGCTCGTCGGGCCGACCGGCTCGGGCAAGACCCTGATGGCCCAGACCCTGGCCCGGGTGATCGATGTCCCGTTCTGCATCGCCGACGCGACCAGCCTGACCGAGGCCGGCTATGTCGGCGAGGACGTCGAGAACATCCTGCTCCGGTTGATCCAGGCGGCCGATTTTGACGTGGCCCGGGCCCAGCGCGGGATCATCTACATCGACGAGATCGACAAGATCGCGCGCAAGGCCGACAACCCGTCGATCACCCGGGACGTCTCGGGCGAGGGCGTTCAGCAGGCGCTCCTGAAGATCCTCGAAGGGACCGTGGCCAACGTCCCGCCCCAGGGCGGCCGGAAGCATCCCCACCAGGATTTCATCCAGATCGACACGACCAACGTCCTGTTCATCTGCGGCGGCGCGTTCGACGGGCTGGAGAAGATCGTCAAGGAGCGGATCGGGCGCAAGTCGATCGGCTTCGGGGCCGCGACCCAGGGTTCCAAGGTCGAGCGTGACCGGATCCTCGAGCAGCTGATGCCGGAGGACCTGCTCAAGTTCGGCCTGATCCCCGAGTTCGTCGGCCGGCTGCCGGTCGTGGTCACCCTGTCTGCCCTGACCGCGGCCGACCTCGTCCGGGTCCTGACCGAGCCGAAGAACGCGATCGCCCGCCAGTTCCAGCGCTTCCTGTCGCTCGACAAGGTCGACCTGGCCTTTACCGACGAGGCTCTCGTGGCCGCGGCCGAGGTCGCCCTCGACCGCAAGACCGGCGCCCGGGCCCTGCGGTCGATCGTCGAGGAGGCCTTGCTCGAGGTGATGTACGACATCCCGGAGCGGACCGACATCCGCAAATGCATCATCACCGAGGAGACGATCCGGGCCGGCCGCCTGCCGCTCCTCCTGACCAAGAGCGACCTCGACAAGGGCTTCGACGAGACGAACACCGAGGAATGGCTGGCGGAGCGGGGCGAGAGCGCCTGAGCCCGCCCGTCTTGCCGGTCGGGGGGGCCGGCGATGCTCGTTCGATCGTGATCCTCGGGGGCGGCTTCTCGGGCACGATGGTTGCCGTCCACCTGCTCCGGGCGGCCCGTGAGCCGCTCGAGATCAACCTGGTCGAGCGCCGGCCGATCATCGGCCAGGGCCTGGCCTATTCGACCACCCTGGGCACTCACGTGCTCAACGTGCCGGCCGCGAAGATGGGCGCCTTCGCCGAAGGAGTCGACGACTTCCAGCGCTGGCTGAAGGCGCTCGAGCCGGAGTTCGGAGCCTTCGCGGCGGACGGCTTCGTGCCCCGGATCTGGTATGGCACGTACCTCCGGGCGATCCTGGCCGAGGCCGAGGTCGTCGCTCGCGACGGCGTCCGCCTGAACCGGCTGGCCGATTCGGTCGAGGCCGTGGAGCCGGGCCAAGACGGGCTCGAAATCCGGCTCGCCTCGGGCGACCGGCTGGTCGCCGGCCAGGTCGTGCTGGCCTTCGGCAACCTCGCCGCAGACGACCCACCGCTCGAAGCCGGCCGGCTGGCCGACGAGCCGGCCTATCTCCCTGACGCCTGGGACACCGAAGCGGTCCGGGCGATCCCGGTTGAGGCCGACGTGCTCCTGGTCGGGACCGGCCTGACGATGGTCGACTGGGCGTTCTCGCTCGCCCGGCTCGGTCATCGCGGCCGGATCCACGCCCTGTCGCGCCACGGCCTCCTGCCACGCAGCCACGGGCCGGCGGCCGCGATCGAGCTCGGCCCTGGGATCGCCGACGCTCCGGCGACGGCGCTCGGCCTGAGCCGGGCTGTCCGGGCCGAGGTCGACCGGGTCGTGGCTGCCGGGGGCGACTGGCGCTCCGTGGTCGACGCGCTCCGGCCCCGGACGCAAGGGCTGTGGGCCGGTCTGCCGATCGACGAACGGCGCCGGTTCGTCCGCCATCTCCGGCCCTACTGGGACGTTCATCGTCACCGGGCCGCCCCGCACGTGGCGGCTCAGGTCGAGGAGCTCCGTCGGTCCGGCCAGCTCAACGTGGTCGCCGGCCGGCTCGTCCGGGTCGAACCCGCAGCTTCCGGCGTGGTCGTGCGGATCCGCCGGCGCGGCACGGGCGAGGAGCTGGGCCTGCCGGTCGCTCGAATCGTCAATACGATCGGGCCCGGTGGCGACATCCGGCGGAGCCGCGAGCCCGTGGTGGAGGACTTGCTGGAGGCGGGCCTGGCCCAGGCCGATCCGCTCGGGCTCGGCCTTCGGACGGCTGCCGATGGCGGTCTCCTCGATCGATCGGACCGGCCGTCGGACCGGCTGTTCACGCTCGGATCGCCCCGACGGGCCGACCTGTGGGAGTCGACCGCGGTGCCCGAGCTGCGGGTCCAGGCCGCCCGGCTGGCCGAGCGCCTGCTCGAGGAAACCGGCCAGGCCCGTGCTACACTCCCGGCTCACGGCGAGGACCGGGAAGAGTAGCGCCAGGCGGGCCGGCAGCGAGTCCGGGACGGTGGAAGCCGGACAGGGAAGCGCGGCGCGAACGTCGCTCGCGAGCCGTGCGGCCGGCGTCCGATAGCGCGCCGTGAGGACCACCGGGCCTCATGCGGTCGCGATGAGCGAGCGTGCCGGCGGTCGAACCAGCAGGTGGCACCACGACCCCGTTCGTCCGCTGGACGAGCGGGCTTTTTCGTGATCGAGCCGGAACAGGAGCGCCGCGATGGCCGACAACCAGCAGACCTCGAGCCTCGCCCGGGCCTACGACCCGGCCGTGGTCGAGGGCGAGATCTACGAGCGCTGGCTGGCCGCGGACGTCTTCGCCCCGGACGGTGCCGGCAGCCGGGCCCGGCCCGGCGCGGAGCCGTTCGTCATTATCCAGCCGCCGCCGAACGTCACCGGCGCGCTCCACCTGGGTCACGCGTTCACCGCCGACATGGAGGACGTGATGGTCCGCCATGCCCGGATGAACGGCCGGCCGACCCTCTGGCTGCCGGGCCTCGACCATGCCTCGATCGCGGCCCAGGTCGTGCTCGATCGGATCCTTGATCGAGAGGGTGAGTCGCGCGCCTCGCTGGGCCGGGAGCGCTACCTCGATCGAATGTGGACCTTCGTCAACGAGACCCGCGACACGATCCTCAGGCAGAGTCGCCGGTTCGGCTCGTCGCTCGACTGGCCGCGCCTCCGGTTCACGATGGACGAGACGAGCGCGACGGCCGTCCGGACCGCGTTCGCCCGGCTGTATCGCGACGGCCTGGCCTACCGGACCGAGGCCCTCGCCAACTGGTGCGTCGGCTGCCAGACGACCGTCAGCGACCTCGAGGTCGTGCCCACGCCCGAGAACGGCACGCTTTGGACGATCCGCTACCACCTCGCCGGGCCCGATGGCCGGCCAGACCCCGAGCGCTGGATCGAGATCGCCACGACCCGCCCGGAGACGCTCCTGGGCGACGTCGCCGTGGCCGTCCATCCCGACGACCCGCGCTACTCCGGCCTGGTCGGATCGAGCGTGATCGTGCCCTTCGTCGAGCGGATCGTGCCGGTCATCGCCGACGACGTCGTCCGGCCCGAGTTCGGGACCGGCGCGGTCAAGATCACCCCGGCCCACGATCCCGATGACTATGCGACCGGCCGGCGGCACGGCCTGGCGATGATCAACGTCTTTGACGACCTGGGCCGGATCAACGAGTCTGGCGATGGCTACGTCGGCCTGCCCCTGGCCGAGGCTCGCCGGCGAATTCTGGCCGAGCTCGATGCCCGGGGCGACCTGGTCGCGGCGGTTCCCCACGAGATGCTGATCGGGCGCTGCCAGCGCAGCAACGACGTGATCGAGCCGCGCCTGAAGACCCAGTGGTTCATCCGGACGAAGCCCCTCGCCGCCCGGGCCCTGGAGGCGACCCGGACCGGGCGGACCCGGATCGTGCCCGGCCGGTTCGAGAAGGTCTGGGAGCACTGGCTGACCGAAATCCGCGACTGGAATGTCAGCCGCCAGCTCTGGTGGGGGCACCGCATTCCGGCCTGGTATTGCCCGGACGGGCACATCACGGTGACCGAGGATCCGGCCGGGCCGTCGGCCTGCGAAACCTGCGGCCGCCCGGCGGGGGAGCTGATCCAGGACCCGGACATCTTCGACACCTGGTTCTCGAGCGGCCTGTGGCCGATTTCGACCCTGGGCTGGCCGGCCGAGACCAACGACCTGCACAGGTATTACCCGGGCTCGGTCATGGAGACGGGCTACGACATCATCTTCTTCTGGGTGGCCCGGATGATGATGCTGGGCATCCACTTCACCAACCAGGAACCGTTCCACACGGTCTACCTCCATGGAATGGTCCGCGACCCGATCGGCCGCAAGATGTCGAAGACGATCGGCAACGTGGTCGATCCGCTCGAGCTGATCGAGGCGAGCGGGGCGGACGCCCTGCGCTTCACCCTGATCAACGGCACCTCGCCGGGCAACGACCAGCGCCTATCGACCGAGCGGGTCGAGGCCGGCCGCAACTTCGCCAACAAGCTCTGGAACGCGGCCCGGTTCGTGCTCGGAGCCCGTCCGGCGACGATCGCGCCAGACGCTCGCCGGCGGGCACCGGACCCGGCCCTGCTCGGACCGGCCGAGCGCTGGATCCTGAGCCGGACCGCTGCTTCCAGCGCCGCGGTGGACCGGGCTTTCGCCGAGTACGCCTTCGGCGAGGCCACCCGGGTCCTGTACGACGCGGTCTGGGGCGAGCTGTGCGACTGGGGGATCGAGCTGGCCAAGGTCCGGCTGACCGACCCGACCCTGGCGCCGGAGACCCGGGAAGCGACCTGGTGGACGCTGGTCGGCGCCCTTGACGTCGACCTCCGCCTGCTCCATCCGTTCCTGCCGTTCGTGACCGAGGCGATCTGGACGGCGCTGCCCCACGCGGCCGACGACGCGGACCTCCTGATCGTGGCCGACTGGCCGGGGCCGGAGGTCTCCGCCTGGCGGGACGAGGCAGCCGAATCCGAGGTCCAGCAGCTGATCGAGCTCGTCCGGGGGATCCGGAACGCTCGATCCGAGGCCCGCATCGAGCCGGCAGCGTGGCTCCCGGTCGACCTGGTCACCGAGCCGGGGGCGGGGCCGATGATCGAGGCCCTTCGCCCGGCGATCGAGCGGCTCGCTCGCGCCCGGCCGCTGACGGTCCGGGCATCCCGGACCGGACTCGAGCCGGCTCTCTCGGCCGGCGGGCTGGCGGTCATCGGCCAGGGATTCGAAGCCGTCGTCAGCCGGCCGGATCCGTCCGGGGCGGGGGAGGAGGCCGGGAGCGACGGCGCGTCCGACCGGCAGCGGCTTGAGCGGGAGCTCGCTACGGCCGGCGAGCAGCTGGCGGCCGTCCGGGCGAGGCTGGCCGATGAGGCCTTCACGAGCCGGGCCCCGGCAGCCGTGGTCGACGGTGCCCGGGAGCGGGAGCGGGAGCTGGCCGGGCAGGTCGAACGGCTCGACGAGCGGCTGGGCAGCTGAGCGCTGAGCGCACGCCGCGGCCGTCCGGTTGACGCAACGGCCCGATGGTCACCCTGTCCGGCGGCCAGCCCCGGGTTATCATCGGCCGCAAGCCACCGAAGCGGGTTGCGGCCCGGATCAACGGGGAGTTGTGCGTGCCACCTGAATTCCTGCGACGGAGCAAGACGACGCCGGCCGCGCCGGCCCCGCCCGAAGCTCCCGACCCGTCACTGCCGGAGGAAACGACCGCCCAGGAGTATCAGCTGAAGCTGTACTACGCGGGCAAGAGCAGCGCCGGAGTCAGGTTCAAGGCCGGTCCGCGGACGATGGACGAGATCCCCGGGATGCTGACCGGCATCGCCAAGAGCGACGTCGAGATGGTCGAGCCGCTGCCGATCGAGTTCAGCCAGGCGACGCCCTCGATCGTCCACCCGTCCGAGGCGATGCAGTGGCTCAACGCCCACCACGCCAACTCGCCAATCACCCGCCACGCCCTGGTCGTCCTCGAATCGATCGACGCGATCGACCTGGCCTTCGACACCTTCGCCTGCGGCCTGCTCGACGGTGAGACCGACACGTCGGGCTACCCGGAATACAGCGCGATCGTCGGCGGAATCGCCTCCCACTGGGACGAGTCGAACGGCGACCTCGTCCTGCGGGCCGTCGTCGGCTGGGGCGGCCGGGGCGTCCGCGGCGACACCGATCGGACCGGTGCCCGGATCCTCGGCGGGATGCTCACGAACATCATGGCCAACCAGTACTCGATGGGCCTGACCTCGCTCGAGCGACCCGTGCCCGCGGCCGGTCGCGGCGGTGTCGTCTGCGCCCACTGCGGCTTTGCCTCGGCCCACGAGCGCGCGTTCTACTGTCCGAAGTGCGGCATGCGGCTCCTGCGAGGTTAGGCTGCCCCTCGATGCCGACCTACGACTACACCTGCTCGAGCTGCGGCCGGACGACCGAGCTCGTCCACTCGATCCACGGTGGGCCGCCCGAAGCGTGCCCGGCCTGCGGCGCGATCGGCACCCTGCGCAAGGAGTTCAATGCCCCGATGATCCTGTACAAGGGAACGGGCTGGGCGAAGAAGGACCGGAGCGGAGCCAGCAGCAGGGCCGCCAAGTCCTCGGATTCCGGCGCCGCCAGCTCCTCCCGGTCCGCCGGCGAGGGCGCCTCTCAGTCGAGTGACGCCGGGTCGGGCGGCGACGGCAAGTCGAGCGACGGACCATCGGCCGGGTCGGCTGCGACCTCCGACCGGAGTTCCGGCTCAGCTTCGGGATCGGGTTCGGGCGCCAGATCGGGTTCGGGCGGGGGATCGGATTCCGGCGGGGGATCGGGATCGGGCTCGAGCTCGAGCGGGAGCGACGGAGGCAGCTCCAGGAAGGCGGCCGCGGCCGCCTCGAAGGGCGATTGACGTGCCCACGCCCTCGGACTGGATCACCCTGGCCCAGGCCTCCGAGCTGCTGGCCGCGGCCAACATCCACTTCCGGCCGGCCACGATCGGGGCCTGGGCCCGCAGCGGCCGGCTTCAGAGCATCAAGCTCGGCGGGCGGCGCTATGTCCGTCGCGGCCAGGTGCGAGCACTGATCGCCGCGCCCCGGCACGTTCGCTCGGCCGATCTCCAGCCGGGCCTGTTCGAGGAGCTCTGACCCGGAGCCCGTCCAGGGTCAGCTCGGCTCAGCCCTGGGGCGACCCGCAACGGCGGCAGAACCGGGCGTTCGACGAGAGCGACAGCCCGCACTTCACGCAGGACTGCACCCCTGGCTGGGCCACGGCCTGGTCCGGGGTCGCGGCCTGGGCCCGCGCCCCGATGACCTCCTGGGCGGAGGCGTTCCACAGGCCGGCCTCGACGGCAGCCCGGGCGGCATCGCCGGACGCCCAGAACGGCGTCGTGCTGAGATCGGGTCCGGGCGTCCTCGGGGCCGGCCACTGGGGTGGCGCGGCCGGATGGGCCGATTGACTCGCGGCGACCACGAACGGCGCGACGGGCGGCGGCGCAAGGACCGCCGGGGCGACCGGTGGAACCGCGTCGGCGGGCGGAGCAGCCACGAGCGGCGGCTGGGTAGCCGCGGGCACGTCGGCCGGCTGGGGCTGGACCGGACGACGGCGATCGACCAGGGGCCAGGTCGGCATCTCGACGACGTCGGTCGGGGTGGACGGCGTCGGGGCCGGTGCCGCCGGTGGGCCGGGCGCGGGAGCCACGGGCTCGGGGGCCGGCTGCGCCTCGACGATCGGCGCGGCCTGTGCGGCGGCCGTGGCCGCGGCAACGGCGGCAGCGGGCACGACCGGTTCCATCGGCGAAGGCGGCGCGACCGTCGGTTCGGGCGTGACCACCTTGATGGGCGCTGGCTTGACGGCCGGCGCCGAGGTGGGCACCAAGGTGGGCACCTCGGCCGAGGCTTCCCAGCCCAGTCCTTCGTCGAGCGGGGCAGCGGCTCCGGCAGCGCCAACCCGGAACCGGCCGAGCAGCCGGGCGGTGTGCGCGGCGAGCTCGCTTGCTCGCTGCTCCGCCGCCGGATCGGGGACAACTTCGGCGGCCGCGGCCGCCGGTTCCGTGTCCGGCTGACCATCGGCAACGGGTTCAGGTTCTGGTTCGCCGGCCGCCCCGTCGGCGGCCGCGGCGGCCACGACCGCAGCTTCCGGCTGTGCGACGGCCTCAGGATCGGCGACGAGTTCGGCGGCGACTGGCTCCGGTTCGACGACCTGGGCCGGCTCGGCCACGGCTTCGACCGCTGCCGCCGCCGGCGCTGCGGCCTCCGGCTCAACGGCGAGTGGCTCGGCCTCGGCCGCGGGCTCGGCAGCTGCGACCGGCTCGGCGACGGAGTCGACCGCGGGCTCGGCAGCTGCGACCGGCTCGGCGACGGAGTCGACCGCGGGCTCGGCGAGCTGCGACCGGCTCGGCGACGGCGTCGACCGGTTCGGCCTCGGCAACTGCGACCGATTCCGCCACGGCCATGGGTTCGGCCGTGACGGCCGCGGTCTCGGGCTCGATGACAGGCTCGGGTTCGGGCTCGGCGACAGCGACCGGATCAGGCTCGGCACTCGCGACGACCTCAGGGAGACCGGCGGTTTCGGCCACGGACTCGGCCTCGGTCGGCTCGTGGTGGCCGTTGCCGTTGCCATTCGTGGCTCCTGCCGCGCCGAAGGGACGCATCCAGTACGTGGCGGCCGCCGACAGCTCCTCCGGCTCCCCGACGGGCTGCTCCGCTTCGGTACCAGCCTCGGGGATGGCCTCGAGCGCCTCGACCGCCTCGGAGGCGGGCTCCACCACATCTTCGAGGGCCGGCTCAATCGTGGCCGATGGCTCGGGCTCAATATCGGGTTCGGCGGCGGGCTCGGGGCTGCGGAACAGGTCGATCGTCGGCCAGGCCGATGCGACGACGGCGGCCGGGACGGGATCCTGGGCCGGTGCCTCGGGCACGGCCGCCTCGGGCATCGCCGCCTCGGTCGGCGTCATGGCGGCAGCCGAGGCCATGGCCGCGGCCGGCGTGACGAACGCACTTGGCACTCCGGGCCCAACCTGGGCGTTCGGCTCGACCGGGGGCAGGGCGCCCGCCCAGGGCGGCTCGGGGGCGGCCGGTGGCGGGACGAGCGGGGACATGCCGCCGCCGGCCAACAGGTCGTCGAACGCCGATCGAGTCTGGCTGCCGCCGATCACCATCGGCGCGCAGCTCAGGCAGCGTCCCTCGGGTTCGTTCCAGCAGTTCGCGCAGGTGTACTGGCGGCAGGACATGCAGAACTGGAACGTCTGGTGGAACGCGTCGAGCTGCCCGCCGGTGAGCTCCCGCTGCTCGTCGGAACGCGCCTCGGCCAGCGCCTCATCGAGCGAGGCATCGTCACTCAGGACGTAATTCTTGAGTCCCTTGGACAGGACCCGCAACTTCCCGATCCGGCGCTTCTTCGGAATGGCCGCCTCGAACGTGTAGCGGGTGCCACAGCGTTCGCAGAACGACTCGGTGATGATCTCGGTCATGCGACGTCCACGCGAGGGTCTCGCCAGGGGAAATCGCGCTCCCCGAGCGGGGCGAGAGTATAGCGCAGGGGTCCAAGCGAACCCTGGGTCGCAGGTACCCCCACCTGGTCCCGATCGTACGGCTGGCGGCAAGGTCCCGGGCCATCCGCCCGGCCGGGCTGGTGCCGCCGATCGGGCCGTCCGGGGGCGGCCCCGCCGGGCCTGCTAGACTCCGGCCGACCATGCAGCCGATCGCCGCGGTCGAGCGGTTTCTCGAGCGGTTGCTCGAGCGACCCACCGCTCGCCTGTTCCACTCGCCCCTCCAGCCGATCCAGATTCAACGCCGAATCGAACGCACGATGGAGAGCGAGCGACGATCCGCCGGGGCCCGGACCCTTGTTCCGGATCACTTTCGGGTCCATCTCGCCCCGAGCGACGTGGCCGCCCTGGGAGCCCGGGCCGAGGGGCTGGCAGCCAGCCTCGCAGACGAGGCCCTGGCCTTTGCCCGCAGCCACGGCTACGTGCTCGAGCACGCCCCGACCGTCGAGCTCGTGGCCGACCGAACCGTGCCGGCCGCGGAGGTCCGGGTCTCGGTCGCGAGGACATCGGCGCCGGTTTCGCCCAGTGCGCCGGCCGCCGGGGTGCCCGCCCGAGGGAACGGCCTGGACGAGACCCGGGCCTACCAGATCCCGGTCACCCCGGCGCCGGCCGCGGCCCTCCGCGAGCAGCGCGCCGATGGTGGTGGCCGGCGGATCCCGATCGACGGGAGCGTCCTCACGATCGGGCGATCCACCGACAACCGGCTGGTCCTGGACGACCGGCGGGTGTCCCGCCACCACGCCCGGCTCCAGGCTCGGCGCGGGATGCTCGTGCTGACCGACCTGGACAGCGCCAACGGCTCGCGGGTCAACGGCGTCACGGTCTCCGAGGTGGCCCTCGGGGTAGGCGACCGAATCGAGCTCGGGACGACCGTCTTCGTGGTCGAAGCCTCGCCCCAGAGCTGATGGATCCAGCCTGATGGATCCCTATGTCGTTGCGATCTGGATCGTCCGAGGCCTGTTCCTGGTCGGCCTGTACGTGTTCATGTTCGGAGTCGCCCGGCTGCTCATGCGCGACCTTCGGAGCTCGACCCGCGACCCCGGCGCCGCGCTCGCCCGGCTGGTCGTCGTCGCTTCCGACGTGCCCGAGCCGGCCCGGGGAACCGTCTTCGGGCTGGATGCCGTGGCCACGATCGGGCGCGACGTGAACAACTCGATCGTGGTCGAGGACGACTTTGCCTCGGTCGAGCACGCGATCGTGGCGTTTCGGGCCCGGGCCTGGTACGTCGAGGACCTGGGCAGCACGAACGGAACCTTCGTGAACGGGGCCAGGATCGAGGGCCTGAGCGTGCTCGGCTACGGCGACGAGCTCCAGGTCGGCCGGGTCCGGTTCCGCTTCGAGCGAGCTCGGCGATGACCGCGGCGGGTACGCTCCCGGCCGGCTCCGCCCTGGCCAGGATCCGGCCACGCAGCCGCCGGCGCGAGTCCGGCCTGCTCGCGATCGTGGCCGTCGTGCTCCTGACCGGGAGCATCTCGCTCGGGGCGACACAGCGTGAGCTGGCCGGCCAGGTGCCATCGTGGCTGCCGGCCGATGCCGCCCAGCTGGCGGTCTACCTGGGGGCCCTGCTGGCCGCCCACCTCGCCCTGATCATCGCCGGCCGGCGGTCGGACCAGATCCTCCTGCCCACGGTCGGCCTGCTCGGCGGGATCAGCTTGCTGCTCATGGAGCGGCTGCCGCAGTCGCTCGTCTCTCAGTCGATCGGAGGGCGGACCTTCGGCCTGGCCTCGATCCAGCTGGCCTGGCTCGTTCTGGCCATCGTGGTGATCACGATCCTGGCGATCGCCGTCCGTTCGGATGCCTGGCTCAGGCGCTACAAGTACACCTGGGCGGCCGCCGGGATCGCCCTGCTCCTGCTCACCTTCCTGTTCGGCGATGAGGTCAACGGGGCACTTCTGACGATCCAGATCGGGCCCTTCAGCGGTCAGCCGACCGAGTTCATCAAGGTGATCCTGGTCATCTTCCTGGCCGGCTACCTGTCCGAGTTTCGTCCGCTCCTGGTCGATGCCAGCATGCGGCTCGGGCCGTTGAACCTGCCGCCGGTGCCCTACCTCCTGCCGATGTTCGCGATGTGGGCGATGGCCCTTGGAATCGTGGTGATCCAGCGCGACCTCGGGGCAGCCCTGCTCTTTTTCGCCGTGTTCCTTGCCTTGGTCTACATCGCGACGTCCCGGGCGAGCTACGTCGTCCTCGGCCTGATCCTGTTCGTCGCCGGCAGCTTCATCGCCTACCAGCTCTTTCCGACCGTCCGCGACCGGGTCGACATCTGGATCAACCCGTTCCTCGACGCGTCGGGCAAGGGCTACCAGGTCGTCCAGTCGCTCTACGCCTTCGCCCGGGGCGGGATCATGGGGACCGGCCTGGGAGCGGGCCTGCCGCTCGTATCCGGGCGCCTGCCGGTGCCGGCGATCCACACGGACTTTCCCCTGGCCGCCCTGGGCGAGGAGCTCGGCCTGGTCGGGGTCATCGCGATCCTCGGCCTGTACCTGGTCCTGATCGAGCGGGGCCTGCGGATCGCGGCCTCGGCCGCCGACGACTTCCGGGCTCTCCTCGCCGCCGGCCTGACCCTCGTCGTCGGGGTCCAGGCCTTCATCATCGCGGCCGGCAACCTGAAGCTGATCCCGCTGACCGGCGTCACCCTGCCGTTCATCAGCTATGGAGGATCGTCCCTGCTGGCCAACGGGGTGGCCATCGGCCTGCTCCTCGCCCTGTCCGACCGGGGGGTCGAACCGCCGCCGCCGCCCGCGCCGGCCCGATCTGCCCGGGGACGGGCCCGCCGGGGCAGGGGAGGCGCCCGATGACCGGACTCAATCGGCCCGACTCGGCGCCCCTCGGCCGGGGGATTGCCCGGGTCGGCCTGATCCTGACGATCGTCCTTGGGCTGATCGCCGTGGGAGCCGGCTACTGGCAGGTCGTTCGGGCCTCCGAGCTCAGCCGGGCCCCTGACAACCCGCTCGTGATCGCCGCTGCCCGGAACACCATCAGGGGCCGGATCCTTGACCGGAACGGTGCCGTCCTGGCCACGAACAAGAACGACGCAACGGGCACGCCCTACCGGGTCTATGCCGATTCTTCGCTCTCGCCTGTCATCGGCTACGCCTCCACGGTCTACGGCACGGCCGGCCTCGAGCGTTCCTACAACGCGGAGCTGTCGGGCCTGGGCAGTGCCAATTCCCTGGACGACCTGCTGCGCAAGCTGGGACCCCGCCGGCGCCAGGGCGATGACCTCGAGGTGAGCCTTTCGCTCCAGCTCCAGAAGGCCGCGACCAAGGCTCTCGGCTCGGACCTCGGGGCGGTCGTCATGCTCGACCCGCGAACCGGCCGGGTTCTGGCGATGGCCTCCACGCCGACCTTCAACGCCAATGCGATTGCCAACCCGACCACGGCCTCGGCCGCCTTCCGGCGGACCTCGGCGGCCGCGGGGCAACCGTTCCTGAACCGGGCCACGATGGGCCTGTACGTTCCGGGCTCGGTGTTCAAGATCGTGACCTCGATCGCCGCCCTCGGCTCGGGCGCAATCAGCGCCGCCACGACCTATCCCGAGCAACCGCCGGCCGAGAAGACCGGCCTGCTCGTGTCCGGATTCCGGATCCACGACGGCCACCACGACTTCACCGGGTCGACGGCCCTGAACTACGACCAGGCGATCGAGGTCTCATGCAACATCTACTTCGCCCTGACCGGGCTGCGGACGGGCGGAGCCGCCCTGACCGAGTGGGCCGCCCGAGCCGGGTTCGGGGCGCCGATCCCGTTCGACCTGCCGACGGCTGCCAGCCAGGTCACGAACGGCGGCGGATCGTATGGCGGTGGGTTCAAGGATGACGTCGAGCTGGCCAACGCGGCCTACGGCCAGGCCGAGACCCTGGTCACGCCGCTCCAGATGGCCCTGGTCGCCGCCAGCGTGGCCAACGGCGGGGTCCTGATGAAGCCACAGCTGGTGACCGCGATCGACGGCCCGAGTGGCCGGACCACGATCGCGCCCGAGGCCTGGCGGACGGTCATGCCGCCCGCCGTGGCGAGCACGATCGGCTCGGCCATGCAGCTGGCCGTCGAGAGCCCCTGGGGCCGGATCTTCACGACCGGCGCGGCGATCCCGGGGATCCCCACGGCGGGCAAGACCGGGACCGCCCAGATCGGCGGTGCGGCCGAACCAAACTCGTGGTTCATCGGCTATGCCCCGGCGAACAACCCAGAGGTCGCGATCGCGGTGATCGTTGAACAGGGCGGCCACGGCTCGGCCCGGGCCGCCCCGATCGCCGGCTCGCTGATGAGCCTGTGGCTCAAGACCTTGAACCGATGACCGGTCCGAGGCAGGGTCGGCCGATCCTCGAACGGCTCGGGCTGGCCCTCGTCGCGGTCGTCCTGGCGGTCCTGTTCGGAGGGATTGCGATCGCCTCCTGGATCGGCGGAGAGCTGTTCCTGGCCGTGATGGGCGCCGTCGGCTGCGGGATGACCCTGTGGGTCGGGGCGATCACCCTGTTCCGGGGCTGAGCCCGGCCGGGCCGCCGACGCCGGGCCGGTCAGTCGTCCAGGTGGTCATCCGGGGAAGGACCCTGGGCCGCCTCGCGCCGACGCCGCGCGGTCTGCTCGAGGAGCTTGGCCACGAGGGCGGTCCAGCCCGTCTGGTGGCTCGCCCCGACGCCCCGCCCGGTGTCGCCGTCGAAGTACTCGTAGAACGGGATCCGGTCGATCCAGGCCGGATCCGGCTGGAGCCGCGCGCCCGGGCCGAGAACCGGCCGCTGGCCGTCGTCGCCGCGCAGGAAGAGCGCCGTCAGTCGGTCGGACACGGTCATCGCGACGGTGTCCAGTTCGACCTTCCGGCCGGAGCCGGCCGGCAGCTCGACCGTCAGCTCGCCGCCGTGGTAGTGGTGGAAGGTCAGGAAGGCCTCGACCAGCAGGTAGTTGATCGGGAACCAGACCGGCCCACGCCAGTTCGAGTTGCCCCCGAACATGCCCGTCCGTGATTCGGCCGGCTCATAGTCGATCGTGGCCGTCACCCCGCCGGGCAGGGTCACGCTGACCGGGTGGGCGAGGTGCTCGCGGCTGAGCGAGCGAATGCCGTAGGGACCGAGGAATTCGTCGGGGTCGACGATCCGGCGGGTGACGGCCTTGAGCCGATCGCCGTGGACGAGCGACAGCAGCCGCCGCTCTCCGACCCCGGGCTCGGTCCAGCTGGCCACGTTCCGGGCGAGCTCGGGCCGGTTCTTCAGGAACCAGGCCATCCGCCGCCGGAAGTCGGGCAGGCCTCCGACGACGCCCGGCTCGAGGACCTGGACCGCTAGGAGCGGGATCAGGCCGACGATCGATCGAACCCGGAGCGGGACGACCTCTCCCGACTCGAAGTGGAGCACGTCGTAGTAGAAGCCATCGATTTCGTCCCAGAGCGAGATGCCCATTCCGCCGAGGTTGTTGAGGGCCCCGGCGATATACAGGAAGTGCTCGAAGAACTTGGTCGCGATGTCCTCGTACACGGGGTCGTTGCTGGCCAGCTCGAGCGCGATCGAGAGCATGTTCAGGCAGAACATGCCCATCCAGGCCGTGCCGTCGGCCTGGCCCAGGTGGGCCCCGTTCGGGAGCGGCGCGTCCCGGTCGAACAGGCCGATGTTGTCCAGGCCGAGGAAGCCGCCCTGGAACACGTTGTTGCCGTCGAGGTCCTTGCGGTTGACCCACCAGGTGAAGTTGATCAGGAGCTTGTGGAAGACCCGCTCGAGGAAGTCGAGGTCGCCCCGTCCGGTCATCCGGCGCTCGATCTGGTAGACCCGCCAGGCGGCCCAGGCATGGACCGGCGGATTGACGTCCCCGAAGCGCCACTCGTAGGCGGGCAGCTGGCCGTTCGCGTGCATGTACCACTCGCGGGTCAGCAGGATCAGCTGGTTCTTGGCGAAGACCGGGTCGATCAGGGCCAGGGTCACGGCGTGGAATCCGAGGTCCCAGGCGGCGAACCAGGGGTATTCCCAGTTGTCGGGCATCGAGATGATGTCGCGCACGTTCAGCTCGCGCCACTCGGCATTGCGGCCGACCCGGCGGCTGGCCGGAGGTGGCGGAAGCGCCGGGTCGCCGTCGAGCCACTGGTTGACGTCGTAGTGATAGAACTGCTTGCACCAGATCAGGCCGGCGAAGGCCTGGCGCTGGACGGCCCGTTCGTCGGCCGTCAGGTCGGCCCCGCCGAAGCCGGCGTAGAACGCGTCGGCTTCGGCGATCCGGGCATTGAAGGTCTGCTCGAACCGGTCGAAGGGATCCGCCGGCAGTCGCCCGGCCAGATCAGCCGAGCCCAGCCGGAGGCGCAGGCGCAGGGTGACCCCCGAGCCAGGCTCGATCAGGAAGCGGTGCCGGCTGGCTGCCTTCGAGCCGGTCCGGGCCGGGTTGACTGCGCTGCGCTCGCCGTCGATGACCGCCCGGTGGAAGGCGTCCTTGACGTATGGTTGGGGGTTGGGCGTGCCCCACAGGCGCTCGGCATTCGTGTCGTTCTCGGTGAACAGGAGCTCGCCCTCGGCGTCCACGTCGAGCCGGATCCGGCCGAGCCGGTCGTCGGCGCCCACGATCGTGCGGGGATCGGGGCCCGGCTCGAGCTGGGGCCGGCTGCCGCCCCGGCCCCAGGACCAGGTGTTCCGGAACCAGAGCGTGGGCAGGAGCTGGATCGGGGCCGCCTCGGGCCCCCGGTTGTCGACCTGGATCCGGACCAGGATGTCGTTCGGGTCGAGCTTGGCGTATTCGACCCCGACGTCGAACCAGCGTCCGTCGGCCAGGGCGCCCGTGTCGACCAACTCGTACTCGTCATCGTCCTTCGTCCGGCGGGCGTTCTCGGCCACGAGATCGGCGTAGGGAAAGGCCGCCTGGGGATAGGCGTAGGCGGCCTTGAGGTAGCTGTGGCTGGGCGTCCCGTCGAGGAACCAGTAGAGCTCCTTGACGTCCTCGCCATGGTTGCCCTCCGGGCCGGACAGCCCGAACGGGCGCTCCTTGAGGATCGGGTCCTGCTCGTTCCAGAGGGCCAGGGCGAAGCACAGCCGGCCGTGATCGTCGCTCAGGCCGAGCAGGCCGTCCTCGCCCCAGCGATAGGCCCGCGAACGGGCCTGGTCGTGGGTCAGGTAGGTCCACGGCTCGCCGTCGGCCGAGTAGTCCTCGCGGACGGTGCCCCACTGGCGGCTTGATAAGTACGGGCCCCAACGCTCCCAGTGAGCCGATCCGGCGTCCCGCCCGGCCAGCCGGCGGCGCTCCGCATCCCGCTCGATCCTCGGCTTCATCGGCCGTATCGTGCCCCGTCCGCCGCTCCGGCGCTCGGCGGCAAGGGATCGTCACGGACTGAACCGGTTGATCGTCCGTGGCGTAGGATCACCCGACACGTCCAGCCCATGAACCGGTTCGCTGCTCCGGTTATCAGCCCAGCCGGCCAGTCAGCCTCCGGCACCCGTCACCGAGGGAGCCCGATGACGCAGATCCAGGAAACGGGCGAGAAGGTCGCCGCCAACGTTGAGCGCGTGATCGTGGGCAAGCACCACGAAGTCCGCCTGGCCATGGTCGCCCTGATGTGCCGCGGCCATCTCCTGATCGAGGACGTGCCGGGGACCGGCAAGACCGTCCTGGCCAAGGCGATCGCGCGCAGCCTCGGCTGTTCGTTCCGGCGGATCCAGTTCACCCCGGACCTGCTGCCCTCGGACGTGACCGGCCTGTCGATCTACAACCAGAAGACCCAGGAGTTCGAGTTCCGGCCGGGCCCGATCATGGCCCAGATCGTGCTCGCCGACGAGATCAACCGGGCCACCCCGAAGACCCAGTCGAGCCTGCTCGAGTGCATGGAGGAGCGCCAGGCCACGATCGACGGCACGACCTATCCGATGCCCGACCCATTCCTGGTCATCGCGACCCAGAACCCGATCGAATACGAGGGCACGTTCGCCCTGCCCGAGGCCCAGCTCGACCGTTTCATGATCCGGCTCCGGCTGGGCTACCCCCAGCCGTCGGAGGAGGCCGAGATCCTCGATGAGCAGAAGGTGACCCATCCCCTCGACGAGCTCGAGGAGGTCTGCTCGAACGACGAGCTGCGGGCGATGCAGGCCGCCGTGCGCGAGGTCTACGTCGACGGCTCCGTCAGCGATTACATCGTCCGGCTGGTCAACGGCACCCGGAGCCACGCCGACGTGTACCTGGGCGCCTCGCCTCGCGGCTCGCTCGCCCTGTACCGGGCCAGCCAGGCCTACGCCGGCCTGCTGGGACGGGACTACGTCATCCCGGACGACGTGAAGGCCCTGGCCGAGCCGACCCTGGCCCATCGCCTGATCATCAAGACGAGCGCCACGATCCACGATGTCCAGCCGGCCCAGATCGTCCGCGAGCTGCTCGACACCATCCCGGTCGGGGCTCCCTCGCAGACCCTCCGTGGCCCTCGCGAGATCCAGGCCGCGACCGATCCCAGCGCGACCGGGCAGCTGGCGCGCTAGGGACACGTCCCGGTGGTCCGCCGCCTGCCGATCATCGCGCTGGCCATCGTCCTTGTCCTTGCCGCGTTCTCGTCAGGCCTGCCCTTCCTGTTCTACCTGCTCTACCTGGGCATCCTCGTCGTCGGCGGGAGCTACGTCCTGACCCGCCTGGGCCTGGCCGACCTCGAGGCGGGCTATGCCGTCGGCCAGGTCAGCGGGCACGTGGGCGAGCAGCTCAAGGTGACCTACACCCTGCGCAACGCCGGCCGCCTGCCGAAGCCCTGGCTGGAGGTCCACAACCCGACCAGCCTGCCGGTCGCGATCCCGGGCCGGGCGATCGGGATCGGCTCCCGCGCCGAGCGGTCCTGGATCGCCCGGGTTCCACTCACCCGGCGAGGCCACTTCCGGATCGAGCCGCTCCAGGTCCGGACGGGCGACCCGTTCGGCTTCTTCGAGGCGTCGGCCGTCGTGGGCCAGCCGGTCAGCCTGGTCGTCTACCCCCGGATCGATGCCCTGCCCCTGTGGCGGCTGCCGTCGGCCAACATCGAGGGCAGCCATGCCGCCCCGGAGCGGACCCTCCAGACGAGCCCCCTGGCCACGAGCGTCCGGCCCTACGCCCCGGGTGACGGGTTCAACCGGATCCACTGGAAGTCGACCGCCCGTCAGGGCGAGATCCAGGTCAAGGAGTTTGACCTCGAGCAGACGGCCGACGTCTGGTTGTTCCTCGATCTCGACCGGCGGGTCCAGCAGGGCAGCGGTCAGACATCAACGGTCGAGCTGGCCGTTCGGGCGGCGGCCTCGATCGCGGCCAAGTCGCTCAACGAGAACCGGGCGGTCGGGCTGACCGCCTACGGCCACCGGATGTCGGTCCTGCCGGCCGACCGGGGCGGGCGCCAGTACCTGAAGATGATGCAGCTCCTCGCGGCGGTCGAGGGCGACGGCTCGAGCCCGCTCGTCGAGGGCCTCCTGGCCAGCCTGCCCCGGCTCCGGCGGGGGATGACCGCCGTCGTCATCACCCCTTCGCTCGATCGGACCTGGGTCCGGCCATTGGCCAGCCTGCGCGGGCGGGGGATCGCCGCGGTCGTGATTGGCGTTCGCGACCACGCCCCGGACGGCTCGGAGCCGGTCAGCCCCGAGGCTCGGGCCCTGGGTTACGCCCTGGCCGAATACGAGCTGCGGACGTACCTGATCAGCCCCGAGCAGGCCCTCGGGGTGCAGCTGGCCCGGGTCGGCCGATGACGATCGGCGAGCGGGACATTCCACGCCGGCCGGCCGAGGGCTGGGTCACCCTGCTCCTCGTCTACGTCCTGGCCTACTGCCTGGCCTGGTCGCTGGCGGATTCCCGCTGGATCCTCGGCCGGTTCGAGCTGACCTCCTTCCTGCCGCTCGCCGCGGCCGGCGGGGTGGCCTGGGGCTTCATCTCGGCCAAGGTCGGCTGGTCACGCTGGCTGGCCCACGGGCTGGGGGCGATCCTGGCCGGCCTGATCCTGCCGATCATGGTCGGCGGGGTCATGCTCAATGGGAACTTCGCGCCCGGGCCGGCCTTCACGACCACGGCCGACTCGGTGGTCTCGGCCTACCTCGACCTGGCCGTCGTGGGCAAGGCCTTCACCGAGCAGTACGGGCACTTCATCCTCGTCCTGGCGATCCTGTGCTGGGCCAACGGCCAGTTCGCGAGCTATGCCGTGTTCGGCCATCACCGGCCGCTCAATGCCGTGATCATGAGCGGGGTCGTCCTGGTCCTGAACATGAGCCTGACCGTCGACGAGCAGCTGGGCATCCTGATCTGGTTCAGCCTGGCCGCGATGTTCCTGCTGATCCGGCTCCACGCCCTCGACGAGCAGTCGACCTGGCTGCGCCACCGGCTGGGCGACGCGGGCTCGCTCTCGAGCTTCTACCTGCGGGGTGGCACGGCCTTCATCGTGGCGGCCGTGCTGGGCGCCCTCGTCCTGACCTCGACCGCGGCCTCGGCCCCGCTGAGCAGCCTGTGGCGAGGAGCTGATCAGCGTCTCGTCGCGATCACCCAGGACCTGGACGCCATCTTCCGGGGCGGCGGCAACAGCCGGATCGTTACTCCCCAGTTCCTGTCGACGACCCGAATCACGGACAGCTGGACCACCTCCACCACGGACGAACTTCAGATCAGCGTCCCGGGCGACGGCGACTTCCACTGGGCCGGGGCAGCCTATGACAGCTTCGACGGCGTGGGCTGGAGCATCACCAACCCACAGGAGGTCGACGTTCCGTCAGGCGCTGCGCTGACGACCAAGTCACTCGACGACCCAGCTGGCGAGCTCGACCGGAAGTCGGTCACCTTCACCATAACCGAGATCGATGGTGACCTTGGGGTGGTCTTTACCCCGGACACGCCGACGAGCGTCACGACCAATTCAACGGTGGACTACCTGGGAACGGCGCCAGACCGATTTGCCGCCAGGGTCGCGAAATCAGGCACCAGCACCTACACCGTAACCGCCTCGGTACCAAACTTCGCAACCGAGGCCAATCCGGGCTCGGTCGATACGGGCCTGACCGCCAAGAAGCTGCAGGTGGCCGGCACGGACTATCCGGCGGTCGTGAGTCAGTACTACCTCCCGCTCGACCCGACCGTTGCGTCGGACCCGGCCACGCTCAACCTCCTGCACACGATCGAGCTCAGCTATCCCCAGGACTTCAATCCGGCCACCGGAAACCCGTACCTCATCAGTGCCGACATCGAGGCATACCTCAAGGACTCGAATCATTTTCACTACACGACGGATCTGAAGGGCATCTGCGGCGCCGATCTCAAGGTGGAGTGTTTCGCCACCTATAAGCAGGGCTTCTGCGCGTACTACGCGAGCACGATGGCCGTGCTTCTGCGCCTGCTCCACATCCCGGCCCGGTACGTCACGGGCTACCTTCCCTCCGACGTGGTGAACGGCGTCGAGACGATCAAGGCGAGCGCTCAGCACGCCTGGGTCGAGGTCTACTTCCCGCACTACGGCTGGATCCCGTTCGACCCGACCGGGGGCGGACAGGGCGAGTCGCAGACGATCGTGACTGGCCCGACGGTCACCCCCCTGCCGACGGCCCAGCCGACCCCCGCGGGGACATCCAAGGCCGACCCGAACGACCCGCTCCACACCCCGGACCGCGGTGACAACAGTGGTGCGGGAGCGATCGGCCCGAGCAACGCTGGCGGGCCCGGAACGGGCGGCTTCGTGGTGATCGGACTGCTCCTGGCGGCGGTCATGGGCGTGCTCGTCCTGTTTGCCTGGCAGCGCGGCCCGCGGACGCCCGAGGAACCGGACAAGATCTATGGCGGGATCGTCGGCCTCGCCCGGCGGTTCGGCTTCGGCCCCCGGCCGAACCAGACCGTCTACGAGTACGCCGGGTCGCTGGGCGACATCCTGCCCGGATCCCGGCCGGATCTGACCGTCGTGGCCCGGGCCAAGGTCGAGGTGGCCTACGGCCGGCGAACCCTGGAACCGTCCCGGATCGAGGCCCTTCGTGAGGCCCAGCGCCACCTCAGGGTGGCCCTCTTCGGACTGATCTTCCGGCGCTCCGAACGGAAGGCCCGCGGGCGCAACCGACCGCGGGGCGGCTAGGCTCAGAGCGCGCCGCTGCCCTCGCGCGGGGCAGCCCGATCCAACGCCGCCGAGTCCGCCTGGAGCGGCGCGAGGTGGTCGAGCAGGTTATGGGCTCGGACCACGACATGGCCGTCGTGGATCGCCAGGATCGTGATCCCCGTCAGCCCGAACGAGAACGTCCAGAACCGGTCGAGGGGCAGCTCGAGCAGGGCCAGCAGGACGACCTTGAACACGCCGTCATGGCCGACCAGGAGTGACCAGGCCGGGCTGCTCGTTGGCGGGGGATAGCCGGAGGCCGAGGTGGCCTCGGCCGGAGCCCGCCCGCCGGAGCGCGCCAGCCGATCGAGGATCGCGGGCAGGGCCGCCCGCACCCGTCGATCGGCCTCGACCAGGAGCTCGCCGCCCGGAGCGTTGCTGGTGTGAGGCGAGCGGCGCCAGGCTTCGAGCTCGGCTCCGTAGCGGGCCTCGACCTCGGATCGTTCCAGGCCCTCCCAGGGGCCCTGGCCGATCTCGAGCAGGGCGGGCTCGGGACGCGGTCGGGGGCTGCTCGCGCCGTGGACCGCACCCAGGGCCGCCGCCGCCGCGCCGGCCGTGGCTGCGGCCCGTCCCAGGGGTGAGCAGGCGATCTCGATCGGGGCGACCGCCGGCAGGGCGATCTGGGGCGGCCGACCGGGATGGGCCAGGCGATCGCCGGCGAGCTCGGCCTGGCGCTCGCCCAGCGGGCTGAGCGGGGTATCGAGGCGGCCCTGGAAGCGGCCCTCAGTGATCGCGACGGATTCGCCGTGGCGGAGCAGGACGAGGGTCGCGTGGAGCCCCTCCGGGACGAGCCGCCCGGTCAACGCTCCGGGCCGAGATGGATCAACCACAGGTCGAGGACCGCCTCGTCCTTGCGGATCGCCTCGGCCACCGCGGCCGGGACGTCGTCGTCGAGGGCCAGGATCATCAGGGCGTCGGCCCGTGGCTCCGAGCGGGCCAGGTGCATCGCGCTGATGTTCACGTCGGCCTGGCCCAGGATCAAGCCGATCCGGCCCATCGTCCCGGGCCGGTCGTGGTGCCGGGTGACGAGCATGACCGGGGTCACCGCCAGGTCCGTCCGGTGCTCGCCGAGGCGGGTCAAGCGGGGCTCGCCGTTGACCACGGTCCCGGCGATTGTCGTCCGCTCGCCGGCGCCCTCCGCGGCCAGGCTGAGGAGCGAGCTGTAGGCCTCGGCCTCGGGCGAGCGATGCTCGGCGATCGCGATCGAGCGGCCCCGGGCCAGCGCCTGGGCATTGACCAGGTTCACCCGCTCGGTCGTCGTGCCCTCGAGCAGGCCCCGCAGGACGGCGGCGGTCAGGGCGGCGGCGTCCTGGCCGGCCAGCTCGCGGGCGAGCTCGCCGCCGATGTCGAGGGTGAGCCGCTGGATCCCCGTCCGGCTGAACTGGCCGATGAACCGGCCGAGCAGCTCGGCCAGGGGCAGGAACGGCCCGACGACCCGGGCCGTCTCCGGGGTCAGGAGCGGCGCGTTGACGGCGTAGCGCGCCTGGCGGCCCTCGAGGACGTCGAGGACCTGGGCCGCCACCTCCTCGGCGACGAGGACCTGGGCCTCGGCCGTCGATGCCCCGAGGTGCGGGGTCAGGACGGTGTTGGGGGCCTCGAGGAGCGGCGAGCCGACCGGCGGCTCGGCCTCGAACACGTCGATCCCGGCTCCGCCCAGCTGCCCGGATCGGAGCGCCTCGGCCACGGCTGCCTCGTCGAGGATCCCGCCCCGGGCGACGTTCAGGACGAACGAGCCGGGCTTCATCCGGGCGATCTGGGCGGCCCCGATCAGGCCCCGGGTCTGACGGGTGAGGGGGACGTGGACGGTCAGCGCATCGGCTCGCCGGAGGAGCTCGTCGAGCTCGACCAGCTCGACCCCCTGGAGGGCCGCCGCCTCGGCCGAGACGAACGGATCGACCGAGATCACGGTCATCTCCATCGCCCGGGCGCGCTGGGCGATCGCCTGGCCGATCTTGCCCAGGCCGATGATCCCGAGGGTCCGCCCGCGCAGCTCGACCCCGCTGAACTGGCTTCGCTTCCACTCCCCGCGGCGGACCGAGGCGTCGGCAGCGGCGACCCGCCGGGCGAGGACGTACAGGAGGGCCAGGGTGTGCTCGGCCGCGGCGATCGTGTTGCCGGTCGGGGCGTTGACCACGGTGATCCCGGCCCGGGTGGCGGCCTCGAGGTCGACATTGTCGACCCCCACCCCGGCCCGGCCGATCACGACCAGGCGCGAGCCGGCCTCGATCAGCCCGGCATCGACCTGGACCTGGCTCCGGACGAGCAGGCCGTCGTAGGCCGGGACGAGCTCGGCATACTCGGCCGGGCTGAGGCCGTAGCGCTCATCGACCTCGTGGCGCTCGCGCAGGAGGGCCAGGCCCTCGGCCGCGACCGGTTCGGCCACGAGGATCCTCACTGGGCGATGCCGCCAGCCAGGACCGCCGCCCGGCTCGTCCCTCGGCTCATTGGGCCGACGCCCATCCGTTCCAGGGCGGCGGCCTGGGCAGCCGCGATCCCGACGCCCGGCTGGACGGACCGCTCGAACCGGATCGAGACCTCCTCGAGGACGCCGATCGCATCGAGGATCTCGCCGAGGGTCACCGAGCCGAGATGGCCGAGCCGGAAGATCTGGCCGGTCAGCGGCCCCTGGCCGCCGGCCAGGACCACGCCCTCGGCCTTGACCGCCCCGTTGATCGCCTTCCAATCGAAGCCCTCGGGCACCCGGGCGGCGGTGACCGTGCGCGAGTAGTGGGCGGGATCCGCGAACAGCTCGAAGCCCAGGGCGCTCAGCCCGGCCCGGGCCGCCGCGGCGCACGTCTCGTGCCGGGCGAAGATCGCCGAGGCGCCCTCGGCCTCCATCAGCTCAAGGCCCTCGTCGACCTGGTAGACGACCGCGATCGCCGGCGTCCAGGGGGTTTGCCCGAGGGCGTGCGATTCGCGGTGCTTGCGCAGGTCGAGGTAGAACCGCGGCATCGTGGCCGTGTCCATGGCCGTCCAGGCGCGCTCGGAGGCGGCGACCATGGCCAGGCCGGGGGCCGCCATCCAGGCCTTCTGCGAGCCGGTCACGACGACGTCGATCCCCCAGGCGTCCATCTCGAACGGCACGGCCCCCAGGCCCGAGACGCTGTCCACGATGACCAGGGCCCCGGGCTGGACCGAGCGGATCACGCCGGCGAGCTCGGCGATCGGGTTCATCACCCCGGTCGAGGTCTCGTTGTGGGTCAGCAGGACCGCCCGATAGCCGGGGTTGGCCTCGAGGTGGGCCCGCAGCTCGGTCGGGTCGGCCGCCTGGCCCCAGTCGATCGAGAGCTTCGTCACGTCGGCCCCGTAGACCTGGGCGATCTTGGCGATCCGGTCACCGAACGAGCCGATCGAAACACCCAGGACCCGGTCGCCGGGCGAAAGAGTGTTGACGACGGCCGCCTCGAGCCCGCCCGATCCGGCGCAGGACAGGATGGCCACGTCGCTCGTCGTACCGAAGAACGGCTTCATCCGGGCCAGGATCCGGCCGAGCATCGCCGCGAACTCAGGTCCCCGGTGGTTGATCATCTGCCGTCCGCCGGCCTCCCGGACGCTCGGCGGCAAGGCGGTCGGTCCCGGGATTCGGAGGTTCGGCTCGAAGCGATTCACGGTCGGCTCCTGTCGGCGGTGCGGGCGACCAATCGTGCCATGGATCGGGCTTGCCCGATGGACTGGCCGACGAGCTCAGGCGCCGGCGTCTCGCTTCTCGGTTTCGGCCAGCTTCCTGCGGTTCGCCTCGCGGGTGCGGAGGATCCCCCCGGCGGCCTTCATCGAATCGACCGGTGGGGGAGGATTGGCCGCCCGTTTCTGGCGACCGGCCTCCCGGGCCGCCTGGCGGCCCTGTTCCCGGGACGCCATCCGGGACCCGATCGTCGCCTCGTAGCCCTGCTCGCTCGGTCGGTAGTAGCGCTGCTCGGCGAGCTCGTCGGGCAGGTATTGCTGATCGATGTCGGAGCCTTCGAAGTCGGGCGGGAAGCGATAGCCGACGCCATGGCCGGAGTGCTTCAGGGCAGGATGGCCGGCGCTTCGGAGGTGGAGCGGAACGGGCAGGGCCCCGCGTGACTCGAGGTCGGCCACGGCCGCCCAGTAGGCCGAGCCGGCCCGGTTCGACTTGGGCGCCGTGGCGATGTACGACGTTGCCTGGGCCAGGGCGTACTGGGCTTCCGGCAGACCGACATGATCGAGCGCCTGGGCGGCGGCCACGGCCACCTGGAGCGCCCGCGGATCGGCGTTGCCGACATCTTCGGAGGCGCTGATGATCAGGCGCCGGACGATGAACCGGGGATCCTCGCCGGCCGCGATCATCGTGGCCAGCCAGTACAAAGCGCCGTCGGGATCGTTGCCACGGAGGCTCTTGATGAAGGCCGAGGCCGTGTCGTAGTGGCCGTCGCCGGCCCGGTCGTAGGCCAGGATCTTCTGCTGGGCCGCGGCCTCGACATCGGCCAGCCGCGGGGCGACCCGTCCGTCCGGGCTCCGAATCCGCGCCGATTCGGCCAGGGCCGTCGCGCCCTCGAGGACGTTTAGGGCCTGCCGGGCGTCGCCACCGGCCAGTCCCACCAGGTGCTCGAAGGCCTCGCTCTCGAGCTCGACTCCGCCGGCCGGACCGAGCGCTCCGGCCAGGCCGCGCTCCGGGTCGTCGAGGGCCCGCTGGACGACGGTCCGGACGTCATCGTCGGAGAGCGGCTCGAGGCGCCAGATCCGGAGCCGGGAGAGGAGAGCGCTGTTCAGCTCGAAGTACGGATTTTCGGTCGTGGCCCCGATCAGGATGAACGTGCCATCTTCGACATGGGGCAGGAGCCCGTCCTGCTGGGACTTGTTGAAGCGGTGGATCTCGTCGATGAACAGGACGCTCCGGGCGCCGCCGAGGCTGAGCCGTTCGCGGGCGGTCGCGACCGTCGCCCGGATGTCGGCGACCCCGCTCATCACCGCCGACAGGCTCATGAACTCGGCCCCGACCGCCTCCGCCAGGAGTCGGGCCAGGCTCGTCTTGCCGGTGCCCGGCGGACCCCACAGCAGGATCGAGCCGAGGTAGCCCCGCTCGACCGAGCGGCGCAACGGGCCGTCCGGCCCGACCAGGTGCTCCTGCCCGACGTACTCGGCGAGCGATCGCGGGCGCATCCGGGCGGCGAGCGGCTGGACGCCGGGCGGCGGTTGGAAGAGCCCCGTCTGCTGGTCGGTGGTGGGTCGGCGGCTCGTCGGCACCCGGCCAGTCTACGACCGGCCGGACGGCGGGAGCCCGTCGAGTCGGGGCGCCTGGGCGGCGGCAGCGATGAGCTCCTCGGCGACCATCTCGAACGGCTCCGTGCTGCGTTCCGCGCGGCTCGCAACGACGGCCCCTTCACTCCCTGCGACGAGGGTCGCCGCGAGGCGGGCCGCCGCGACGGGCTCGACCCCTCCCGCGACGTACAGCTCGGCGAGACGAGTCCGCCACGCCCGGAAGATCGACCCGGCATGGTCGAGCAGCTCCGGCGAATCGGTCGCGACGGTCACCGCCAGGACCGCGCAACCGGCCCGAACATTCGATCGGACGAGCACCTCGCGCCACAGGTCGAGGAAGTAGGCCGAGACCTCTTCCGGCGGCCGGCCCTCGACCGCGTCCAGCACCCGCAATGCCCGCGCGCCGGCCAGCTCGATCGCCGCGTCCACGAGCTCGGCCTTGCCGCCCGGGAAGTGGTGGTAGATCGAGCCCCGGGGCGAGCCCGACCGAGCCAGGACGTCGCTGAACGCGGTGCCCTCGAGGCCCTGCATGGCGAGCAGGGTCACAGTGCTCTCGATCATCTTGCGGCGGGCGTCGGTGGGCACGTTCCGGCTGAGCCTCCTGGTTCCGCGACGGCGTTCCTATCCCGGCTGGCGCCTTGCTTCCGGACTTGACTATGCCACGTGTCATAGTCCATTGTTGAGTATGACGATCAGCATAATCTGGGAGGACGACGACCGTGCCGATGATCGATGTCTACGCCCCGGCGGGGACCTTCGCCGACCCGCACGCGCTTGCCACGGACGCCGCGGCCACCCTGATGCGGATCGAGGGCGTGCCCGAGATCCCGATGTTCCGCCAGAACACGGCGGCCTTCGTCCACGACCTTCCGGCCGGCTCGATTTCCGACGTCGACGGTGGCTCCGACCACGTCCGCGTCCAGGTCCTCACGAACGCCGGCGCGCTCGACCGCGACAAGCAGATCGCGGTGGTCGAGCAACTGACGGCCCTCGTGGCCTCGGCCGCCGGAGACCCGAGCCTCGGTCGTCGAACCTGGGTCCTCCTGACAGAGGCGGTGCCGGGCGGCTGGGGCCTGTGGGGCCACGCCCACACGAACGACGAGCTGGTCGGCGCCGCTCGGGCCGAGATCGCGTCGCTCAAGTCCGGGGGCTGACCCGGCCCAGCTGAACCGGGCCCGGGCTAAGCCGGTCCACCGACTCGGGCCGACCGCCCCACAGCGGGCTAGGCGACGCTCGTGTTCAGGCCCATGCCCGGCGTCCAGATCCGCCGAAGTGGCCGCCCGTCGCCCGGCAGCGGCGGGTTCTCGGCGGTCTCGATCCCGGTCACGAAGGCCGTCACGAGGGTCGGATCGAGCTGCGTTCCGGCCGCGTCCTCGAGCCGGTAGAGGGCCTCCTGGATCGACATCGCCACCCGGTATGGGCGGGTCGTGGTCATCGCGCTGAAGGCGTCGCCGACGGCCAGGATCCGGGCGATCAGGGGGATCTCCTCGCCGGTCAGCCGGTCGAGGTAGCCCTGGCCGTCCCAGCGCTCGTGGTGGTGACGGACTCCGGCCCGGACCAGTTCGACGTTCGGCACGATCCGGACGATCGAGTCACCCAGGGCCACGTGCTGCTTGACGATCGCGTACTCGTCCCCGGTCAGGGGGCCCGGCTTGCGCAGGATACCGTCCGGGATTCCGATCTTGCCCACGTCATGGAGCAAGCCCGCGATCTCGATCGTCCGGCGTAGCTCGATGTCGAGATTGAGCTCGTCGGCCAGGAACAGCCCGTAGCGGGCCACGTCCTCGGAGTGGCGCTTCGTGTAGCGGTCCTTCGTGTCCACAGCCAGGACCAGGCCGGCCAGGACGTCGAAGCTCGAGCGCTCGGCCGGGCCGAGGTCGCTCGGTGCCGCGTCGGCCACCCGGACGCCGTTCCCGCCGCTCGCCTTGGCTTCGCCCAGGACGACCGCGGCCACGGTCAGGAGCTCGGTCGCGGCGTCACCGTCGGCCGGTGCGTAGCAGATCCCCGCGCTGACCGTCACCGGCAGCTGCTCCGACTTGCCGAACTGGAGGCTGACCTCGGCAATCCGGTCGCGCAGCCGGTCGACCGCGGTGACCAGGTCGGCGCTGTGCTCGGGCGGCGCCACGACGATGAACTCGTCGGGGCCGTAGCGGCCGAGGATCGCCGTCTCGGCGAACTCGGCCCGCATCAGCCGGGCGACCTCGAGGAGGGCCCGGTCGCCGGCCTGGTGCCCGTGGGTGTCGTTGACCAGGCGGAAGTTGTCGACGTCGATCAGGGCAATCCCAACCGAGCCGAGCGCGCCCCGGCGCTGCTCGAGCAGGTCGGTCAGCCGGGCGACGGCCGTTCCGTGGTTGAGCAGGCCGGTCAGGGCATCGCGCCGGCTGGCATCGACCAGGGCCCGGGTCTGGCGGGTCAGCCGGCGCTGGGTCGCCTGGAAGACGAAATAGAGCATGAGGCCGAGGACGAGCGCGGCGGCCATCACGACCAGGGCGACCTCGCGGGTCGTGCTGGCCACGCTGTCCAGGATCGGCTGGGCGTTGCGGTAGATCTCGAAGACGCCCGGGATCGTCCCGTTCGGACCGGGGATCGGGACGTACTCCTCGAGCAGCTGGCCGTCGGGCGGGAAGCCGGCGGTGGCCGCATCTGGGTCGTCGGCGCCGATGATCGAGGGGGCGACCTGGCCGGTGTCGAACGCGGCCTCGAGATCGTCGTCGCTACCGAGGCTCCGGCCGCGGAGGTCCACCCGGTTGCTGTACAGGACGGTCTGGTCGGGCCCGAAGATCTTGACGTGGACGATCCCATTTGGCTGGATCAAGGTCGCCAGGCGAGCCTCGATCTGGCTGATCCGGGTATCGGACACACCGGTCATCGCGAGGTCCGAGGGCTGGAGGTCGGACTGGAACAAGCCCAGGGCCAGTGATTTGTCGGCCGCGACCGAGGCTGTGATCGCGGTGTCCTGGACGTTTCGGCTGACCACCCCGGCCAGGGCAACGCCCGTTCCGGCGACCAGCAGCAGGCTTGCCGCGAGCACTCCGACGAGTAACCTCGAGCGGCGGCTTTGGCGTTCGGCAACGATGCTCGACAAGGACTGGACGCTCGATACGGGACCGGGGAGCCCGACCGTAGGGGGCCAACCAGACCATGTCGATAGTCCGATCGGGGGATAGGGGGCTATCGGCCCAGCAAGCGTGCCCCCAGCTGGCGAGGGTTCAACCCTGACGGTCAGCGACCGATGCCGATGACCTCGAGAGCGACAAAGGCGATCCCCAACAGTCCGAACATCGAGCCGCCGATCAGGCCGATCCGGCGGAGATCCCGGGTCACGTAGCGGTACTCGGTCTCGGTGACCGCGGCCAGGCTGGCCGGCGCGGCCGTCCTCGAGAAGCTCGCCGGGCCGCGCGAGCCGGAGGTGACCGGCGGCGGACCGACGGTCCCCACGACGGCGCCCGCCTCGGCCTGGCTCGGAGCGGCTGGGAGCTGGCTGTCCAGGCCGTCGGCCGGGACCTGAACCGGGCTGGCCGGGGACGGCGCGACCGGCTGGCTGATCGCGCCCGACGCTCCACCAGCCGGCCGGGTCGCCCGCTGGATCGGGGCGCGCTGACCGGGACGCGACGTGCCGCGTGTGCGCTTGGCCATCTGGTCGGTTCGTCCTCCGCAGCGTCCCGGCGGTCATCCACCGACGGCAGAGGATAGCATCCGGCCCTGATAGACTCGGCCGCGTGCCCGATTCCGCGTCGCTGACGCTCGTCCTTGGGTTCGTCCTGGCGGCGTGCGTCGTCGGCCTGGTCGTCCTGTGGCGGAAGGTCGCCGCCCTGCAGGGCAGGCTCGATCGGATCACCCGGGGCGAGGACGGCCAGAGCCTCCAGGGCGTCCTCGAGACCCATCTCGGGCGGGTCGTTTCCGTCCAGGCCGACCTCGTCGACCTCGCCCGCCGGACGGAGCGGCTCGAGGTCGAGGGGACCCGGGCCTTCCAGAGAATCGGCCTGGTCCGGTTCAACCCATTCGAGGACACCGGCGGCAACCAGAGCTTCGCCCTGGCCCTCCTCGACGCCCAGGACGACGGCCTGGTGATTTCGAGCCTGCATTCCCGCGGCAGCACCAGGATCTACGCCAAGGCGGTCGCGGCTGGCCGGCCCGAGGCGGCCCTGTCCGAGGAGGAGACCGAGGCCCTGGCCCTGGCCCGCGACCCAGATCGCGGCCGGGCCGCCCTTCGCGGACGGGCCGAGCTGGCCGCTCCGGTCGGTCGCCCGGACCGGTGACGGCAGAGCTGTCACAACCGCCGGTCATCCTCGGGCCATGTCCCCTTCGATCCTGACTCTCGCCGGCCCTGCCGGCCCCATGGGTCCGGCCAGCTCGATCCGGCCGGCCCGGCCCCGACCTCCCCGCCGGCGGGCGCCGCGTCGCCGGGCGGTCCGGACGCTCGAGCAGGTCCCGATGTGGGGCTCGACCGCCCTCCCGGGCAGGATCTCGTCCACTGGCGCGCAAGGCTCCTCCGCCATCCCGGGCACGGAGCGCCTGCTCGAGGGGCTGAATGCCGACCAGCGGCGCGCCGTCGTCCACGGAACCGGGCCGCTCCTCGTCGTGGCCGGAGCCGGGACCGGCAAGACCCAGGTGATCACTCGGCGGATCGCCTGGTTGATCGCCACCCGGGCCGCCAGGCCGTCCGAGATCCTGGCCCTGACCTTCACCGACAAGGCCGCGGCCGAGATGCAGATCCGGGTAGACCAGCTCGTGCCGTATGGCTATGCCGACACGACGATCGCGACCTTCCACGCCTTCGGCGACCGCCTGATCCGCGAATTCGGGCTCGAGCTCGGCCTGCCACCGGACGTCCGGGTCCTGAGCCGGCCCGAGTCGGTCATCTTCATGCGCGAGCGGCTGTTCGAGTTCGACCTCGACGCCTACCGGCCGTTGGGCGATCCGACCCGCTTCCTGTCGGCCCTGGCCGGCCACTTCAGCCGATGCAAGGACGAGGACATCAGCCCGGAGGCCTACCTCGCCCTGGCCGACCGGCTGGTGGGCGAGGCCGACAGTCTGAGTTCCGGAAAGCGTGGCGTGAAGGACCGCGCCGCGGCCGAGGCCGCCCGCGACGAGGCCAATCGCCAGCTCGAGCTCGCCCGGGCCTACGCCCGCTACCAGGCCCTCCTCGGGGCCGCCGGCCTGATCGACTTCGGCGACCAGGTTAGCCTGGCCCTGCGCCTCCTGCGTGATTCACCGGCCGTCCGGCTGGAGCTCCAGCGGCGGTTCAGGTACATCCTCGTGGACGAGTTCCAGGACACGAACCCGGCCCAGGCCGAGCTGGTCTCGCTCCTGGCCGACGGACATCGCAACCTGACCGTGGTCGGTGACGACGACCAGTCGATCTACCGCTTTCGGGGAGCCGCGATCAGCAACATCCTGGAATTCCGGGAACGGTATCCCCGGGCCCGGCTCGTTGTCCTTCGCCGGAACTACCGTTCGCGGGCCGGGATCCTCGAGGCGAGCCGGCGCCTGATCCGGTTCAACGATCCCGACCGCCTCGAAGTCCGGGCCGGCATCTCGAAGGAGCTTCGGGCCGAACGACCCGAGCCCGCCGGGTCGGGTCCGGCCGTTTGCCACGAGTCGTTCGCCACGGCTGGCGACGAGGGCGACTGGGTTGCCGCGGAGATTGGCCGACGGATTGCCGGCGGAGCCCGACCACGCGACCACGCGATCCTCGTTCGAACGAACGCGGCGGCCGAACCGATCCTGCGCGGCCTGAACATGGCCCGGATCCCGTGGCGCTTCAGCGGCAGCTCGGGCCTGTATGCCCAGCCCGAGGTTCGCCTCCTCCTGGCCTTCCTGCGTGTCGTGGCGGACCTCTCGTCGAGCACCGACCTGTACGCCCTGGCGACGAGCGACATCTACGGGCTGGGCGGTCCGGACCTGACCGCGATCACTGGCTCGGCCCGGCGTCGCAGCCGCTCCATGTGGGAGATCGTCGAGGAGCTCGATCGCCAGCCGGGGCTCCTCCGCTTGTCGCCGGACTCGCGAGCCGCCCTGCAGCGCCTCGTCGCGGATCTCCGCCGGTACAGCGGCCTCGCCCACGAACGACCGGCCGGCGAAGTCCTGTATGCCTTTCTGCAGGGGTCGGGGCTGCTCGGCCGCTTCGCCTCTGGCGGCACGCCGGGCAGCGAAGCGGCGCTCCAGAATGTCGCCCGGTTCTTCGAGATCGTGCGCGGCCAGTCGGCCTTGCTGGCCGACGATCGGGCGGTGTTCGTGGCTCGGCACCTCCAGACCCTGATCGACGCCGGCGACGATCCGGCCAGCGCCGGCTTCGACGGTGAGGCGGATGCCGTGGCCGTCCTGACGGTCCACAAGGCGAAGGGCCTCGAGTTCCCGACGGTCTTCCTGGCCGGCCTGGCCGAGGGCCGGTTCCCGGCTCAGGGCCGGCGGGAAGGCCTGGTCATCCCGGCCGGACTGGTCCGGGTCGTGGCGCCCGATGGCGACCATGCCCTCCAGGAGGAGCGCCGCCTGTTCTATGTCGCGATGACCCGGGCCCGCGACGAGCTGATCCTGACCAGCGCAGCCGACTACGGCGGCCGGCGTGCCCGGCGGGTGTCGCCGTTCGTGCTCGAGGCGTTGGACCTGCCCCTGGCCGTCGATCCAGCCGATCCGGCCGGGACTCTGCCGGGGGCGCTCGCCCGGATCGAGGCCCTGGCCGCGGTCGAGGCGCCGGCCGTCCCGGCTCGTCCGGCCTCGGGCGAGCCGTTGTCGCTCAGCTTCTACCAGGTGGACGATTACCAGAGCTGCCCGAGGAAATACCAATACGGCCACGTCCTGCAGGTGCCGGTCGCCCGGCATCACTCGATCATCTACGGGGCTGCGCTCCACCGGGCGGTCCAGGAGTTCCACCGGCGCCACGCCCGGGGCGAGGTGATGTCCGAGGCGGCCTTGATCGAATCGTTCGAGGAGGCGTGGTCGAACGAGGGCTTCCTGAACCGCGATCACGAAGCAGCCCGGCTCGAGGCCGGCCGGGCGGCCCTCCGCCGCTTCCGCCTCGAGCAGCTCGAGCCCGGCGCGGTCATCCCGGCCTACGTGGAACGGGACTTCTCGTTCAGCCTGAATGGAGATCGGATCCGCGGCCGCTGGGACCGGGTTGATGTCGAACCGGCCGGGCCCGGCCGGGCCCCGGCCCCCGACGAGGCTGTCAGGCCAGGCTTCGCGCCGGAGGTCGTAACGCCGACGCTCGAGCTCCTGCCCTCGGAGGTGGTTACGATCACCGACTACAAGTCGAGCGATGTGCGCGACCCGGACAAGGCCCGCCAACGGGCGCGCGAGTCGCTCCAGCTGACGATCTACGCCATGGGCTGGCAGGCCCTGACCGGTCGTCTGCCCGACGCCGTCCAACTCAGCTTCCTGGAGACCGGGCTGATCGGCCGGGCCACGGTCGACGAGCGCCGGTTGGCCAGGGGCAAGGCCCAGATCGAGCTGGCCGCGAGCGGGATCCGGGCCCGCGACTTCACTCCGCGGCCCGACCCAATGACCTGCTCCTATTGCCCGTACCGGGAGATCTGCCCGGTCAGCACGGCCCGGCGCGGATGATCGAGGCCGGCCGGCTGGCGGGGGTGACGACGCTCACGTTCGACTTCGGCAATACCCTCGTGCCGGTCGGTCGGGCGGCCCTCGAGGCCGTGGTCGAACAGATGACCCTGGTCGTCGTCGAGCAGTGCGGCCCGTTCGAGCCGGCCGCGTTCCGGCAGGCCTGGGCGGAGGAGCGCGACCGGCAACTCGCCGAGGATGTGCCCGAGTTGCGCGAGGTCGATCTCGACCGGCGCCTGGTCCGGGTCCTGGCCCGTCTTCGCGGGATGCCTGTTCCCGAGCCCCCGAAGCGCTGGGACGACGCCGCCGCAGCGGCCCGGTCGAGCCCGGACGAGATCGTCCTCGGCCTGGCGGCGTACAGCGAAGCGTTCCTGGACCTGCTGCCGCCGCCACCCGAGGTGGGTCCGCTGCTCTCCCGCCTGGCCAGGCGATACCGGCTGGCGATCCTCTCCAACTGGCCGCTGGCCAGCACGATCGACGCCTACGTCCAGGCGGCCGGCTGGCAGCCGGACCTCGCCGCCATCGTCGTTTCCCAGCGGGTCGGCACGATCAAGCCGGATCCGCGGATCTTCCGGGCGGTTGAGGCGGCCCTCGGAGAACCCCCGGCCGGGATCCTCCACGTGGGCGACGACTGGGCCGCCGATGTCGTCGGGGCGACGCGGGCGGGCTGGCGGGCCGCTTACCTGCGCGATCGCCAGGCGGGCTCGCCCCTGCCCGGCTCGGAGCCGGACGGCTCGGTCGTGCCCGATCTCGTGATCGGCGACCTGGCCGAGCTCGAGGCGGCCGTGTCCCAACCCGGGGTTGGACCGGCCGGACTCTCGCGCCTGGCGAGGGTTGACCTGGATCTCTGACGGACATACCAGCAAGACATGGTGCGTCTCCTGGTCCTGCTGCCAGGCGAGCCCGGATCTCGCCGGGTGAGCCCGCCGCACCCTGAGATGCTTCTGACCCGGCGGCTAGACTCCCTGACCATGGAGTCGCGCGACCGCCTGACGAACATCACGACCCTGCTCGCCGCCGGCGCGGCGTGGATCGTCGTCCTGCTGATCGTCACGACCCAGGATCCCCGCACGAGCGGCCAGGCGGCGTTCATTGGGGCGATCGCGATCGGCGCGGCCGTCGGCCTCACGACCGTGCCGCTCCTGTGGCTCGTGACGTTCAGCCGGCACGGCCGGATTGCCTACCGGGGCGACTGGTTGCGGGCCTTTCGGCGGGGCGCCTGGGTCGCCTTCGTGATCACCCTGTTCGTGCTCCTCCGGCTGGAGAATGCGTTCAGCCTGCCGATCGCCCTGTTCGTCCTGGTGATCGTGGGGGTGGCCGAGGCCACCCTCTCGGTCGATCGCTGATCGCTGCCGATCCAACTCGCATCAAGGACCGCTGATGACCGTCCCGCCGCCGACCCTCAAGCCCCTCGTCGGAACCGCCCCGGCCGCTCCGGGGCAAGCGATCAAGTCTCGAATCGCGGCGGCCGTCGAGGCGAACCGGGCCGAGATCATCGCGCTGAGCCACCGGATCCACGGCCATCCCGAGCCTGCATTCGAAGAGGTCCAGGCCGCCGGCTGGCTGGCCGACTCGCTGCGGGCCCACGGCTTTGCAGTCGAGCACCCCGCCGGCCGGCTGGCCACAGCGATCCGGGCCCGGATTCTGGGCGGCCGGGCGGGGGAGCCCGGCGGCGAGCGGCCACGGATCGGGATCCTGGCCGAATACGACGCCCTGCCCGGATTGGGTCACGGCTGTGGCCACAACACGATGGCCGCGTCCGGCCTCGGCGCGGCGCTCGCCCTGGCCACGATCGCGCCCGAGCTGCCGGGCGAGGTCGTGTTCCTCGGCACGCCGGCGGAGGAGCGTGGCTCGGGCAAGGCGTTCATGATCGAGGACGGCCTGTTCAATGGGCTCGATGCGGCCCTGATGTTCCATCCGTCCGACGTGACCCAGCTGGCCGTCGGGGCCCTCGCCAGCGAGGATGTCGACGTCACCTTCCACGGCTTCCAGGCCCACGCCGCGTCGGATCCGTGGAAGGGCCGGAACGCTCTCGACGCGATGATCCTCCTGTTCAGCTCGGTCGGCCTCTGGCGCCAGCAGCTTCGGCCGGACGCCCGGGTCCACGGCGTGATCCTTGAAGGCGGTACCGCCGCCAACATCATCCCGGATCTCACCCGGGCCTGGTTCATGGTCCGCTCGGCCGACGACGCCGAATATGAACGGATGCGGGCCCGCTTCGAAGAGCTCTGCCGGGCCGCCGCCCTCGCCGCCGGCTGCACCGTCGAGGTCGTCTTCAGCGGGCGGGCTTCGACGATGCGCAACAACCAGACCCTGGTCAGCCGGTTCGGGGCGAACCTTGCCGCGTACGGGGTCGTGGACAGCCCATCGACGGACAACCTGGGCAGCACGGACATGGCCAACGTCAGCCACGTCCTGCCCACGATCCACCCGGAGATCGCGATCTGCGCGTCCGGCGTGCCGGGCCACTCGATCGAGTTTCGGGAGGCCGCCGCGAGCCGCTATGCCGACGAGGTGACCCTCCTGGCCGCAACGGTCGTCGCCCAGACGGCCTGGGAGCTGTTCGCCGATCCTGCCCTCGTGGCGGCCGCCTGGGACGAGTTCCGGGCCGGTCCGTAGCCGCCGGACGTCCGCTGGCCGGGTGCTAGGATGACCGCGGCCCGCCCCGCTGGACGCCAGATGCGAACCGGCGGCGGCCCCAGAAGACGTCGCCCAGGCAGCCTCCGGCGAATCCGCTGGCCGCCGACGCGTCTCCCGGAGGTCCCGATGGCCAAGCGCCACGACTCACCCCCACCCGCCGGGCTTGCGGCTGCCAACGGTTGGGACGCGGACTACGAGGTCTTTTCCGACTTCGACCTGCCGACCTACGTCGGGCCTGTCTCGTTCATGAACCTGCCCTGGATCACCGACCCGGACGTCCTTCGCTCGCGGGGCACCGACGTGGCGATCATCGGGGCGCCGTTCGACGACGGGGTGAGCCACCGCTCGGGGGCGCGCTTCGGGCCGCGGGCAATCCGCCAGGCCCAGTACACCTCGGGCTCGATCAACTCGCTCCAGCTCGGAGTCGAGCCGTTCGAGGTGCTCGACGTGGTCGACGCCGGCGATGCGAACATCGTGCCGGCCCTGCTCGAGCGGGGCCACGCGATGATCTATCGCAAGGTCGCCGAGGTCGCCCGGACCGGCGCGATTCCGATCATCTTCGGGGGCGACCACTCGATCACCTGGCCGGCCGCGACGGCGATCGCCGAGGTCCGCCGGCCGGGATCGATCGGGATCGTCCACTTCGATGCCCACGCCGACACGGCCGACGTCGATCGGGGCGTCCTGGCCGGGCATGGCACGCCGATGCGCCGCCTGATCGAGTCCGGCGCGGTCGCCGGCCGCAACTTCGTGCAGGTCGGCCTGCGCGGCTACTGGCCGCCGGTCGAGGTCTTCGAGTGGATGCAGGCCAACGGCCTGCGCTATCACTTCATGACCGAGATCGAGGAACGCGGTTCGGAGGCGGTCATCGCCGACGCGATCCGCGAGGCCCTCGACGGGCCCGACTCGATCTACCTCAGCCTCGACATCGACGTGATCGATCCGGGCCTGGCCCCCGGCACGGGCACGCCCGAACCGGGCGGGATGCTCACCCGCGAGGTCCTCCGGGCGGTCCGCCAGATCGTCGGCGCGGTCGACCTGTGTGCGATGGACATCGTCGAGGTCTCGCCGCCCTACGACCAGGCCGAGACGACCGCAATGGCCGCCAATCGGGCTGCCCTCGAGGCAATCAGCGCGCTGGCCGTCAAGAAGCGCGACGGCGCCCGGGTCCGCTGGGCACCGTCCGGACGGTGAGGCCAGCGTGACCGGCGACCCGCGGGCCGAAGCTGGGACAGGCAAGGCTCGGAAGGCCGAGGCCCAGACCACCGAGGCCCGGAAGGCCCTTGCCAGGCTGTACGACGTCGACCTGGCCGAGGACCCGGGCGACGACATCGAGCTGTACCTCGCCCTTGCCGAGCGGACGGGCGGCCCAATCCTCGAGCTCGCGGCCGGCTCGGGCCGGATCGTCCGGCCCCTCGCCGCCGCCGGCCACGAGGTCAGTGCGGTCGACATCGACCCGGCCATGCTCGACCGCCTGGCCGCCTCCCGGCCCGAGCGGGTGACCTGGATCGAAGCCGACCTGACGATATGGCGCCCGGAGCGGCCGGTCTTCAGGCTCGCGATCCTCGGCCTGAACTCGCTCTTCCTGCTGACCGAGCGCCATCTCCAGCGGGCGGCCCTCGAGTCGATGGCCGCCGCGCTCGCCCCGGGCGGGCTGGCCGTCGTCGACATCTGGCTGCCCGATGCGGCGGACCTGGCCCGCTACGACCGGCGCCTGATCCTCGAGTACGTCCGGACCGATCCCGAGACGGGCCGGACCGTGAGCAAGGTCGTCGCTGCCTTGCACGATGCCGCGACATCGACCGTCCTGCTCGACGCGATCTACGACGAGGGCCTGCCCGGTGAGCCGGCGCTCCGCTGGGTCCGGAGCGACACGCTCCGGTTGGTAACCCCGGGCGAGCTGGTCGAGTTCGCCACGGCGGCGGGGCTCGAGGTCGAGACCCTGGCCGGCACGTACGGGCTCGACCCGCTCGGTCCCGGCGACGAGCGGGCGATCCTGGTGGCCCGCCGGCCATAGCCTCGATGGCGGCCTTCGGGATGGCCCGTTCGGCGGACTAGTCCCGCTCGGCCCGCATGGTATCGTCGGGCGATGGCGAAGGACCAGATCCGGCTGCTGATCGTCGAAGACGTCCCGCAGGTAGCCCAATACATCCGCGGTCTGCTGAACTCGCAGAGCGCGATCAAGCTCCTGGACGTCCTCACCGACGGCTCCAAGGCGGCCGGCCAGATCGGCCAGCTCCGGCCCGATGTCGTGGTCATCGACGCCCTGCTCCAGGGCCGGGTCAAGGGCCTCCAGCTCGTCGACCAGCTGTTCGGTGCCGGGATCGGCGTGCCGATGATCGTGTTGACGGTGCCCCAGCATCCGATCGAGCCCGATCCGTCGCGCGGGATCCAGGCGGTCCTGATGATGCCCTTCTCGGGCTTTGACCTGATGAACAAGGTCTCGGGCGTCTATCACGCCTTCCAGGCGACCGAGCTGGCCGCGGGCTCGCGGGTCCTGACCGTATTCGCCCCGAAGGGCGGCGTCGGCAAGACGACGATCGCGTTCAACCTCGCGGTGGCCGCCGCCCAGGCCGGCAAACGAACCAGCCTGATCGACGGCAGCCTCCAGTTCGGCGACCTGCGCTCGCTCCTCAAGGTGCCGCCCGACGCGCCCTCGATCCTTGACCTGCCAACGGATCGGGTCCAGGAGAGCGACCTTGCCGATGTCCTGTGGCGCGATCCGTCCGGGGTCGACATCCTTCTCGCTCCGCCCCGGATCGAGCAGGCCGAGATGGTGACCGTGCGCGACGTCGACAAGATCCTGTCGCTCCTCCGGCGGGTCTACGAGGTGATCGTGATCGACACCCCGGCGGCCCTGACCGAGACGACCCTGAGCTTCCTGGACGCCTGCGACACGATCATCGAGATCGTGACCTTCGACTCGACCACGATCCACAACACCCTGGCCATGGCCGATACGTTCCGCTCGATCGGCTATCCGCCGACCAAGGTCCGCTACCTCGTCAACCGGGCCGACTCGGCGGGCGGCCTCGATGCGAACGAGCTGGCCGCGATGATCGGTCGGGTGCCCGAGCACTACGTCGTGTCCGACGGCCGGCTCGTCATCCAGGCCAACAACGGCGGCCTGCCGTTCGTCCTGGCCGAGCCCGGGGCACAGATCAGCCAGGACATCAACCGGGTCCTCGAGCAGATCCTGATGGGCGACCAGGTCCCGGTCGGGGCGCGGCGCTAGGTCCGGTGTCCGACCCGCGACCGATCGGCGTCTTCGACTCCGGCGTCGGAGGCCTGACCGTCCTCCGCCAGATCCTCCGGCGGATGCCCCGCGAATTGACGATCTACCTCGGCGACAACGGCCGGGCGCCCTACGGCCCGCGCTCGGACGAGGAAGTCCTGGAGTTCAGCCGGCAGGCCGTAGACGAGCTGGCCGGGCGGGACGTCAAGGCGATCGTGATCGCCTGCAACACGTCGACCGCGATCGCCCTGGCCGACCTGCGGCGGCGCCACTCGCTGCCGATCCTGGGCGTGATCCGGCCCGGCGCGGTGACCGTCGCCCTGTCCACCCGCAATCGCCGGGTCGGGGTGATCGCGACCTCGGCCACCGTCCGCTCGCATGCCTACTTCCAGGCGATCAAGGAGGAGAACCCGGCGATCGAGGTCTTCGAGCACGCCACGCCCGAGCTCGTGCCCCTCGTCGAAGCCGGTCGCCTCCAGGGACCCGACGTCGAGGCCGTCGTCCGGGCGTCGCTGTCCGGGCTGCTCGGCGAGCGAGATCCTGGCGGCGAACCGATCGGCCAGCCGCCAGCCTCGGCCTCGATCGACACCCTTCTCCTCGGCTGCACCCACTACCCGTTGATCGAGCCGCTGATCCGGGCCGTCAGCGGCGACCGGATCGCCCTCGTTGACTCGGCCACGGCCACGGCCGGAGCCCTGGGCGACCTGCTCGCGATCAACGGCCTCGAGGCGCCCGGCACGAGCCGGGGAACGGCCGCTGACGCCGGCCGGGAGGGACACGAGCGGCCCGCCGAGGAGCTCCGCCCGGCCACCCACCGCCAGCTCACGACCGGCTCGCTCGAGGCCTTCCGTGGCTTGGCCGAACGGCTCTTCGGCGAGGGGTTCATCGACGTCGAGCCGGTCACCCTCGGGGTCCCGGTCGGGTGAGCGGTTCGCGCCGCGACGATCACCGCTGGCAGGCCGGCTTCCTGGTCGGGTCCGCGATCGGGGCCGCCGTGACCGTGCTCGGCCGGCGGGCAGAGCAGTCCGCCCGGCGCGGGCTGGTCGACTGGACCCACGCCGAGAACGTCGCGATTGGCCGGCTGCGCAAGGCTCCCGGCGCCCTCGACCCGGCCGAGCTGCGCCGCTCGGAAGCGGCCTACGACGCGGCGATGGCCGTGGTCGTGCCCCGCCTGGCCTCGGCCCTCGGGACCGAGCTGCCCGGGATCGTCGACCGGGTCGGCGTCGTCGACCGGGCCGGCTGGGTCCGGGCCAACTCGACCAGCTTTGCCGACCTGATCGGCCGACTCGAAGGCCAGCTCCTCGACCAGGTCGTGCCGCCCGGCGGCGGACTCCTGCCGGCGACGATGGCGATCGCCAACCGCTGGGTCACGACCCGCCAGATCGGCTACCTCCTCGGATTCATGGGCGGCCGTGTCCTCGGCCAGTACGACCTCGCCCTGCTTGCGGCCGAAACGACCCCCGGCCGGCTCCTCTTCGTCGAGGAGAACATCCGCCAGACGGCCAAGGTCCTGGACGTCCCGGTCGGTCCCTTCCGGACCTGGATCGCCCTCCATGAGACGACCCACGCGTTCGAATTCGAGGCCCACCCGTGGCTTCGGCCGTACCTCGCCGAGCGGCTCGACCGCCAGCTGACGGCCTTCTCGAACGGGGCCGCCTCGCTCAGCCGGGACGGCCTACGCCGGCTCGGCCGGTCGCTCCGGGGCGAGGGCGGCACGGAGCACTGGATGGAGCGCCTGATGGACGTCGACCAGCGCAAGCTGTTCCGCGAGACCCAGGCGGTGATGAGCCTGCTCGAGGGCTTCAGCGACTACGTGATGGATGAGTACGGCCAGGACCTGGTGCCGGGGCTCGAGCAGATCAGCCAGCGCTTCCATGCCCGGCGCGACCAGAAGAAGACCGGAGTCGAGCGGGCGATGATGCGCCTGATCGGGATGGACCTGAAGATGGAGCAGTACCGCAAGGGCGAGAAATTCGTCGCGGCGATCGCCCGGGCCGGCGGCAGCGAGGCGCTGAACCGGCTGTGGGACGGGCCCGAGACGCTGCCCCGCGATGGCGAGATCGAAGCTCCCGAGCGCTGGCTGGCCCGGGTCCTCGGGTCGAGGCAGGACGCTTGACCGAGATCCGCCGAGCCGCCGGCCCGGGCCGCGGCCCGCATGGCGTGCCGGCGGCGATCGCTCTCAGCCCGATCCTGTCCGCCCGCTACCGCTCGCGCGACCTCGAGCGGATCCGGGCGGCGGCACCCGGCTCGCGCCTCGTGATGATCTCGGTCGAGGGCCTGGCTGACGGGCCGGTCGACGAAGCCGAGGTTCTCCTGCGGGGCTTCCTCGGCGCCGACGCGTTCGATCGGCTTCTCGCTCGGACGCCCAACCTGGCCTGGGTCCATTCCGCCACGGCCGGGGTCGAACGGGTCCTGACCCCGAGCAGCCGCCGGCGCGATCTCGTGATCACGAACGCGCGCGGGGTCTTCACGGCGCCGATCGCCGAGTACGTCCTGATGATGATCCTGGCGATCAGCCGGCGGCTACCACACCTCCTGGAGCTCCAGAGGGAGCGGACCTGGCAGCCCCTGGGCGGAGCGGAGATGCGCGACGTGACGGTCGGGATCGTCGGCCTCGGCTCGATCGGCCGGGCGGTCGCCGCCCAGGCCCGCTCGCTCGGCTGCCGGGTGATCGCAATCCGGCGCCGTCCCGACGCCGACCCCGAGGCCGATGCCGCGCTTGGCCTCGACCGGATCCTCGGTCCGGACGGCCTGGGCGAGCTCCTGGCCGAATCGGATTTCGTCGTCCTCGCGGCGCCCCTCACGCCCGCCACCGAGAACCTGATCGACGCCGGCGCACTCGAGGCGATGAAGCCCGGTGCCTGGCTGATCAACGTGGCCCGCGGCGGGCTGGTCGACGAGCGGGCGCTCATCCGGGCCCTGCGCGAGGGCCAGCTCGGCGGCGCCGTGCTCGACACGTTCCGGGACGAACCGCTCCTGCCTTCATCGCCGTTCTACGACCTCGACAACGTGATCCTGACCCCCCAGACGTCGTGGTCGAGCGATCGCGTCCTCGACCGGTCGGTCGAGCTGTTCTGCGACAACCTGCGCCGCTACGCCGCGGGCGAGCCCCTCCTGAACGTGGTCGATCCGGCCGCCGGCTACTGATCCGGCCGCCGGCCACGGATCCGCCACCCGCCGCCGGCTGCTGATCCGGCCGTCGGCCATCGATCCGCCGCCGGCCAGTGATCGAACGCCGGGCCGCGCCATCGGCGACAATCGGCCGGCATGCAGATCGCGATCGTTGGTTTGGCCGGGGCGGGCAAGACCACCGTCTTCAACACCCTGACCCGGGGCCACGCCGAGACCGGCGGATTCGGCGGGATGCAGCTGAACGTCGGGGTGGTCAAGGTCCCCGACGCGCGGCTCGATCGCCTGGCTGCGATCTTCAAGCCGCGCAAGGTCGTCCAGGCCGACGTGACCTATGCCGACCTGCCGGCACCGCCGGCCTCGTCCGAGGGAAGGGTCGGGACGGAAGAGCTGCCGGCCGAGCACCTCGCCCGGCTACGCGATGCCGACGCCCTGCTCCACGTCGTGCGCGCCTTCGAGGATCCCTCGGTTCCCCATCCCGACGGTTCGGTCGATCCCTGGCGCGACCTCGAGCGGCTCGACCTCGAGTTCGTCCTGGCCGACCTGAGCGTCACCGAGCGCCGGCTGGAGCGGCTTCGGGCGACCGGGCGCCACGGCACGCCGGCCGAACGAGAGGCGAACGAGCGCGAGGAGGCAATCCTGGCCCGGCTCCACGCCGGCCTGGTGGCCGGCGCGCCGATCCGGGACGTGGAGCTCGAGCCGGACGAGGAGAAGGCCCTGCGCGGCTTCCGCTTCCTCAGCCAGAAGCCCGTCCTCGTCCTGCTCAACGTGGGCGAAGGCGACATCGCGAGGGAGGCCGAGATCGTGGCCGGGATCGCCACGCGATACTCCCACCGCCATGCCCTGGTCGAGGCGCTCTCGGCCCGGATCGAGATGGAGCTCGGCGAGCTCGAGCCGGAGGACGCCGCCGTGTTCATGGACGAGCTCGGCCTGCACGGCTCGAGCCTCGACCGGGTGATCGGCCTGTCGTACCGCCTGCTCGGCCTGATCAGCTTCCTGACCGCCGGTCCCGACGAGGTCCGGGCCTGGCCGATCCCGGGCGGGTCGACCGCGGTGGACGCGGCCGGGGCGATCCATACCGATCTCGCCCGGGGCTTCATTCGGGCCGAAACCGTCGCCTACGAGGACCTGGTCGAGCTCGGCTCGATGGCCGAGGCGCGCAAGCACGGCCGGCTCCGCTCCGAGGGCAAGACCTACATCGTCAAGGACGGCGACGTCCTCGAAATCCTCTTCAGCAAATAGCGTCTCGCGGCATAGCTGCGGTCCCTTTCGCCCAGCTCGCAGATATCTCGGCCTGGGTCACTCCCGAGACGTTCCGGGTGGGCCCGGCCCGACGCATGGCGCTCCCGGGCACCTGGTCCGTCGGGCCGGATCTGGCTCGACCGACGCCACCGAATCTGGCGAATATCAGCCCCCGTAGTGGTCGTCGGAAACCAAGCTCGATTTTGGGGGCCGCTGGACGGATCCCTGGGGCAGCTGAGGCACGGATCACGGCGGACACGGGCGCCGACGGGCTGGATCTCGGCCTCCGTCTCGGCCCCAGTACGACGGGGGCTGATATTCGCTCGTTTCCTGGCCACTCCCGCGACGAACGGGCCACAGCGCGGCCCCAGGAAATGCCGACGCAGCAGCGTTAGTTGAGGTTCGGGTCGCGGGTCCGGGGCAGCTCGGCGATCACCGCCCGGTAGTCGGGCAGGTCGTCCTCGTCGATGTCGTTCTCGTCGATGTCCTCATCGCCCCAGTCCGGTCCTTCGTCGGGCGCCTCGATCGAGGCCAGGACGGTCTCCTCCGGATTGGCGCTGACGAAGATCGAGGCGACCAGCCGCTCGTCGGTCACTGCCGTGAACCCCTGCTCCTCCTCGAGCACCCGGGCGACCGCGGCGATGAGGGTATCCTCCTCGAACGTGTCGCGGACGCGCTGGCTGGCGGCCTGGACGAGCTCGAGGAACTCGTCCGGCTCGAAGCGCTCTTCGTGAATGAGAATGAGGTCCGTGAAGACCTCGTCGTCGCCCTCATGGAGCTCGTAGAAGTACATGGCGTCACGATACCCCGGGAGCGGCGGCTTCGACGTCCTGCACATCGGCAGTGCGGCCCGGGACGAGGCTCCCGACGACCCGCGCGGCTGGCGCCTCGGCGGTGGGGTGACCTACGCGGCCCTGACCACCGCCCGGCTCGGGCTCCGGACGGCCGCCCTGGTCGGGGTCGACCCGCTCGCGCGCGAGGCGCGCGAGCTTGACCTCCTGCGCGAAGCCGGCGCTGAGCTCCAGCTCGTGGCCCTGGCCCACGGGCCGCGCTTCGACAACGTCGAGACGCCGGCCGGGCGGATCCAGACCTGCCTCGATCCCGGGGATCCCGTGCCGACCTCCGCCCTGCCCGAGGGCTGGCGATCGGTCCCGATCTGGCTGATCGTGCCCGTCGCCGCCGAGACCCGGGACGATTGGGCGGCCGTCGTGCCCGACGAGGTTCATCTAGGGCTCGGCTGGCAGGGCCTGCTCCGGACCCTCGTCGCCGGCCAGCAGGTTCGTCGGATCGCCCCGAGCCGAACGGCCCTGGCCGGTCGGGCAGACCTGGTCAACGTGAGCCGGAACGACCTCGGTCCCGATCCCGACGTGAACGCCCTGATCGGCCTCCTCCGGCCCGGGGCCCGGCTGATCCTGACCGATGGCCGGACTGGGGGGACCGTATTCACGGCCGGCGAACCCGGCGGCCCCCCGGCGGCCGAGCATCCCTATCGCTCGATCGAGGCGGCCGAGATCGACCCGACCGGCGCCGGCGACATGTTCATGGCGGCGATGGTCGGCGCCCTGTGGGGATCGTCCGGGGACAGCCGCAGCTCCGACCCCGAATCCGACAACGAGTCCGGCGCCATCGAGGCGGCGATCCAATGGGCAGCGGCCACGGCGGCCCTCGGCGTCGAGCGGGCCGGGCTGGATGCCGTGCCGACCCGGGCGGCCGTCGTCGACCGGCTGGCCGCCATCGACTGAGGCTGCCTGGCCCCGGGGCCTGCTATCGGGCGGCCGGCAGCCGCGCCGCCGGATGGCTGCGCTCGCCCCGGGCCAGTCGGTGGCCGAGCCTCCTCCGGCGCCGGCCCAGGTCGGCCTCGACCGTGCGCATTGGGCGGCCGAGGAGTCGAGATCGCTGGGCCAGCCGATCCGCGGCCGCGCACGCGTCGAGCGCAGCCCGGGGATCACGCTCTCGATGCTCGAGGCACTTCGCGACCTCGATCCAGGCCATGGCGGCCTCGGGTCCGCCTGACCGGGCGACGTCCTGCCAGGCTTCGAGCGCTTCGCGATGCCGGCCGAGCCGGCGCAGGATCCGCGCCCGTTCGACGATCAGGTCGAGCCGCGGCGGCCCGCCGGGACCGACGGCCGGGGCGTCGGCCCGGGTCGTCAGGATCGCCGTCCAGGAGCGCCGCAGCGGGCCCGTTCCGGGCCCGCGTCCCGGGCCGGCCGTCGCCCGGACAGCCGGGCTCGGCGGTCCTTCGAGCGCCGCATCGAGGCAGTCGAGCGCGTCCTCCTCGCGGCCGGTCCGACGGAAGGCCCGGGCCAGGCCGAACAGGTCGCCGGCCGGCGCCGAGCGCCGCTCCGACGGGGCGCCGAGGCGGCGTTCCGCATGGGCCAGGAGGCGGGCGAGGGAGCGGACGTCCTCGTGGTTGTGGCGGACGATCTCCCGGATCGGCTCGACCGCGCCGCCCCGGAGCATCTCGAGGTACAGGCCGGGGATCTGCCAGCCCTCGATGTCGTGGCCCCGCCGCATCCCCAGCAGCTCGGTCTCGACCGTCTTCAAGCGGGCGTCGCTCATCCGGTGGCGAAAGACCCGGCGTACGAACGGGAGCAGGTCGAGGTGGCCGGCCAGGGCCGGAGGCGACCGGCGGTTCATCCGGTAGCGGGTCACCATCAGCGGCCAGTCGAAGCTCCGGCCGTTGTACGTCACCAGCCAGGCGTCGGGCGGCAGGTACGCGGAGATCGCGTCGAGCATTCCGGCCTCGCCTGCCTCGTCGGCCAGGAGCAGCTGGGCCTGGTGGAAGGCCGGACCCTGCCACCAGCCGAGGCCGACGAGGAAGGCCAGGGTCCCGGTGCCGGTGGCCAGGCCGGTCGTCTCGGTGTCGAGGCAGACGAGCGGGACATCCGGTCCGGGATGGCCGGGCAACCCGGCAGTCCGATCCCGGTCGACCGGGAGCTCGATCCAGGGGAGCTGATCAGGACATGGCCTCCGCCCGGACCCTCGACCCAGGCGCCGCCGACGCCCGCGGCGAGACGCCGGGCGCGAGCCTCGGCGCTCCGAACGAGGTCCGGCCGGATCGAATCATCCCCGGTCCCGCGGATGATCCGAGGGTCCCGGCACGAGCCGCCCGCTGGGATGCCTCCCGCTCGCTCCGCAGCCGTTCAAGCCGTCGCTCGAGGACCGCCGCGTTGCTCATCGTCAGACGACTTGAATTTCAGGCAGCGGCGATCGGCTGCCCGGCACCGAGCGTCCGGAGCAGGCGGAGGGCGAGCGCCCGGGCGTCGATCCCAGGCTCGAGACGCGGCCCGGTGCAGGCCGGGCAGCCGCCATCGCAGCCGCACCCGGTGATCAGGTCGATCGCCCCGGCGATCAGCTCCTCGGTTCGGCCGAACAGCCGCTCGGCCAGCCCGACGCCACCGGGGACGGTCTCGTACAGGTAGACCGTGGGGGCCTCGTGGTGCGGCGAGCGGACCTGGCTGACCAGGCCGAGGTCATGCGGATCGACCATCAGCAGGAAGCTCGCCACCGCCTGCAGGGCGCGCCCTGCGCCGAGCAGGCCGACGTCGAGCTCGTCCCGGCGCCAGCCTCCGGGTGCACCGCCGGCCACGATCGCGGGATCGACGGTCAGCCAGGCGGCGGTCGTCTGGAGCTCGATTTCGGGCAGGTGGATCCGCCCCCAGCCGAGGTTCTCGTTCGTGACGAACTTGAGCTTCTTGTAGATCGTGGCCAGGCTCGCGACCATCACCTCGCCGTGCTGGCGGCTGCCGCCGGCCAGGGCCGCCGAGTCGAAGACGTCGATCGGCTTCAGGGTCACCGCCCGATCGGCCTGGGTGTAGTGGTCGACATCGACCCGCCGGACATAGGCCTTGCGCTCGTCCCAGTCGAGCCGGTCGACGTGGAACTGGGCCGACTCGTGGAGGTAGATCGCGTCCTCGTGGACGGCGGTCTGGGCCCCGAACAGGTCGATCTCGCCGATCACCCGGGGTCGATCCGGGGTCGTGTCGATGATCACCACGTTCTCCGAGGCGGCAGTCCGGAGCGAGATCGACGAGGCCGGGAAGTTCTCGCTCGACCAGTACCAGCGGCCGTCGCCCGCCTGGCGAACGTGGTGCTCCTCGGCCAGGAAGGCGAGCAGGTCGTCGGCCGAACCGGGCCCGAAGGCTTCGCCCGGCTCGAACGGCAGCTCGAACGTGGCGGCCTTGAGGTGGGCCAGCAGGATGTGCAGGTTGTCCGGGTCGATCCGGGCTTCCTCGGGTGCCCCGTTGAGCAGGTAGTCCGGGTGGTGGATCACGTACTGGTCGACCGGCGCGCCGCTGGCGATCACGACCGCGACGCTCAGGCCGCTCCGCCGTCCCGCCCGGCCGATCTGCTGCCAGGTTGCCGCCACCGAGCCCGGGTAGCCGGCGATCACGGCAACGTCGAGCCGTCCGATGTCCACGCCCAGCTCGAGGGCGTTCGTGGCGACCACCCCGAGGATCTCGCCGCTGCGCAAGCCCTGCTCGATCGATCGTCGCTCGGTTGGCAGGTAGCCGCCGCGATAGCCCCGGACGCGGGACCTGGGACCGGCGTGCTCCCGGAGCGACTCGCGCAGTCCGGTCAGGAGCAGCTCGACGGCGGTCCGCGAGCGACCGAAGACGATCGTCTGGCGGCCGGCCCGCAGGAACGGCAGGGCCCAGCGATTGGCCAGGGTCAGGGCCGAGCCCCGGGCGCCGGTCGCCGCGTCGAGCAGCGGGGGATCGACGAGCAGGAGATGCCGTTCCCCGGCCGGGGCGCCGTTCCGATCGACGAGCGCCGGGTGCCGGCCGGTCAGGGTCGTGGCCAGCTCGAGCGGGTTGCCGATCGTGGCCGAGCAGCACACGACGAGCGGTGTCGAGCCGTAGTGGGCGCACAGCCGGAGCAGCCGCCGGAGCACGTTCGCGACGTGGCTGCCGAACACGCCCCGGTACGTGTGGAGCTCGTCGACGACGATCACCTTGAGCTGCTCGAACAGCTGGAACCACTTCGTGTGGTGGGGCAGGATCGCCGCGTGGAGCATGTCCGGGTTGGTCACCACGACCTGGCCGGCGGTCCGGATTGCCGAACGGATCGGAGCGGGCGTGTCGCCGTCGTAGGTCGCCGTGGCAACGTCGAGGTTCGATAGCTTCGCCAGGGTGCTGAACGCGGCGACCTGGTCCTGGCCGAGGGCCTTCGTCGGGAACAGGAACAGGGCCCGGGCGGCCCGGTCATCGGCCAGCGCCTGGAGCACCGGCAGGGCGTAGCAGAGGGACTTGCCGGAGGCCGTTGGCGTCACCACGACGACGTCCCGACCGGCGTGAATCGCCTCGATCGCCTCGGCCTGGTGGCTGTACAGGCGCTCGATCCCGCGTTCCGACAGGCCGTGCCGGATCCGCGGGTCCAGCCACTCGGGGAGGGGGACCGTTCGCGCGGCCCGGGCCGGGATCAGCTCATGGTGGACGACCCCTCGGGCCATCGAGGGTTCCGCCAGCAGGTCGTCCAGGACCCGGCCCACGGTGGCCGGCACATAGGTCCGCATCGAGCCTCCATACCGAACAGATGTACGAAAACTGGTCCGAGTCTAACAGGACTCTGACGAGCGATCGCGTCACCTTGCCTGTCACGCCGAGCGACCCTGGCGGTTTGACACGTCAGTCTGCGGGCAGCTACGCTGCGCGGCAATGACCGGCCGGCCCGAGGATCCGAGCGAGCCCCGCGACCCGTCCCCGGGTGAGCCGACAACCCAGCTGGACACGGGCGACGGCCTGTTCGCCAGGGGTCGTGACCTGGCCGGCCTGTCGGTCGCCGGGATCACCCGGCGCCGGATCGCGATCGCGATGGCGGCCCTCCTGTGCGCCTGGATCGTCCTCGCCCTGTCGCGCCAGGTTGGCGAGGCGGCCGACGCGAGCAATCGGGCGAGGCAGCTGGTCGCCGGCAACCAGGCCCTGACGACCCAGATCCAGACCCTGAACGAAGAGCTGACCCTGATCCAGCAGCAGGCCTACATCGAGATCCAGGCCCGGGCTCATGGCCTGGGCGGACGCGATGAGAAGCCGTTCAGCCTGGCGGCCGATGCGCCCTCACTGGCGCCGGATGCCCCAGGCAGCGAGTCGGTCGCGCTCGGGGCGGCGCCGACCCGAACGAGCCCGCTCGACGGCTGGCTCGACCTGCTCTTCGGGCCCGGCCACTAGATCAACGCCGGGGCAATCCGCCGTTCACACGACCGCGCGATCATTCTCCAGATCGGCCGATCAGAGGCCTGAGTGAGGATGGAGCGTGTCGGTGGAGTCCGGACCCGAACATCGGCGACTCGACGAAGCCCGGACGGGTGGCGCCGATTGGCGGCGCTGGGGGCCGTACCTCTCCGAGCGCCAGTGGGGGACTGTCCGCGAGGACTACAGCGACAACGGGGATGCCTGGGCGTACTTCAGCCACGACCAGGCCCGGTCGCGGGCCTATCGCTGGGGCGAGGATGGCCTCGCCGGGATCTCCGACGATCGCCAGCTCCTGTGCTTCGCGCTGACGGTCTGGAATGGCGCCGATCCGATCCTCAAGGAACGCCTCTTCGGCCTGACCAACCGCGAGGGCAACCACGGCGAGGACGTCAAGGAGTACTACTTCTACCTTGACTCGACTCCGACCCACTCCTACATGCGCTACCTGTACAAGTACCCCCAGGCGGCCTACCCCTACGACGACCTGGTGGCCACGAGCGCCCGACGCGGCCGGCGGGACCTCGAGTACGAGCTGATCGACACGGGGGTCTTCGACGCAGATCGCTACTTCGACGTCGAGGTCGAGTACGCGAAGGCCACCCCCGACGACATCGCGGTCCGGATCAGCGTCTCGAATCGGGGCCCGGAGGCCGCTCCGATCCACCTCCTGCCGACCCTCTGGTTTCGGAACACCTGGTCATGGGGCGGCGATCTGCCTCGGCCGAGCCTGCGCCGGGCGGGCAAACGAGGCGGGACGATCGTGGCCGTTCATCCGGATCTGGGCGAACGCCGTCTCGTCTGCCTCGATCCGGCCGAGCTGCTGTTCACCGAGAACGAGACGAACACGGAGCGCCTGGCCGGGGCCAGCAATCGGACGCCCTACGTCAAGGACGCCTTCGGCGCCTTCCTGATCCACGGCCAGCGCTCGGCCGTGAACCCGGACCGGACCGGGACGAAGGCGGCTGCCCATTACCCCCTGGTCGTCGAGCCGGGCCAAACCCGATCGGTCCACCTCTGGCTGGTCCAGGCCGGCTCGCCGGCCACCTTGAGCGTGGCCGAAGCCGATGGCCTGATCGAGCTCCGGCGGGCCGAAGCCGACGCCTTCTACGACACGGTCATCCCCTCGTCGCTTGATGTCGACCACGCGCGGGTCATGCGCCAGGCTCTGGCCGGGATGCTCTGGTCGAAGCAGTCCTATCACTACGACGTGGGCCGCTGGCTCGGCGAGCACGGCACGGATCCCTACTCCGAGCCGTCAGCCGTCAACCAGCGAAATGAGCACTGGCAGCACCTGGCCAATGCCGACGTGATCTCGATGCCCGACAAGTGGGAGTACCCCTGGTATGCGGCCTGGGACCTGGCCTTCCACTCGCTCGCCCTGAGCCTGGTCGACGAGGCCTTCGCCAAGGATCAGCTCGAGCTGATGCTCCGCCAGGAATATCTCCACCCGAGCGGCCAGCTGCCCGCGTATGAATGGAATTTCGGCGACGTCAACCCGCCCGTTCACGCCTGGGCCTCGATCTTCACCTATCGCCTCGAGCAGGCCCGCCGGGGCGCCGGCGACATCGAGTGGCTCGAGGGGATGTTCCACAAGCTCCTCCTGAACTTCACCTGGTGGGTGAACCGGAAGGACCGCGAGGGCAACAACCTGTTCGAGGGCGGCTTCCTCGGCCTCGACAACATCGGCGTCTTCGACCGGAGCGCGCCCCTGCCGACGGGCGGTTTCCTCGAGCAGGCCGACGGGACTGCCTGGATGGCCCTGTTCTGCCAGAACATGCTCGAGATCGCCAGCGAGCTGGCCCTCCAGCGGCCGGTTTACTCGGACATGGCCGGCAAGTTCGTCGAGCACTTCCTGTGGATCGGCGCGTCGATGATGCATGCCGGCGCCGAGACCGGCATGTGGGACGAGGAGGACGGCTTCTTCTACGACGTCCTGCGCTCGCCCGACGGGACGTCCAGGCGGCTGAAGGTCCGCTCGATGGTCGGACTCCTGCCGCTCTGTGCCGCGACCGTCTTCGACGGCACGCTCCTGGCCCGCCATCCCGAGTTCGGCGAGCGGATGAGGCAGTTCCTGAACGATCGGCCCGAGCTTCGTCGATTCATCCATGACCCGGTGGAGATCGGGCAGGGCGGGCGGCGGCTGGCTTCGATCCTCGACGAGACGAAGCTCCGCCGGGTGTTGGCCGCGATCCTGGACGAGGACGAGTTCCTCAGCCCGTACGGCATCCGATCCCTGTCGCGCTTCCACGAGGACCACCCGTACGTGCTGAAGATCGACGATCAGGAGTACACGGTGGCCTACCTGCCGGCCGAATCGGACAGCGGCATGTTTGGCGGCAACTCGAACTGGCGCGGTCCGGTCTGGATGCCGGTCAACGCCCTGATCGTGCGGGCCCTGATCCAGTACCACCTGTACTACGGCGACGCGTTCACGGTGGAGTGCCCGACCGGCTCGGGCCGGTTCATGAACCTGTACGAGGTTGCCGAGGAGATCGGCCGCCGGCTGGCCAGCATCTTCGTCCGCGACGAGACCGGCCGGCGGCCCGTCTTCGGCGGCGTCGACAAGTTCCAGGACGATCCCCTGTGGCGGGACAACCTCCTGTTCTACGAGTACTTCCACGGCGACAACGGGGCCGGCCTTGGGGCGAGCCATCAAACCGGCTGGACGGGCCTGGTCGCCCGTTCGCTCCACTTGTTCGCGACGACCTCGTCGGAGCAGGCCCTCGCCCTCGGCAAGCTTGCCGCCGTGACCGAGCTCGAGGCCGAGTCCCGGCCGACGCGGGCGCCCCGTCGATCCCGTGCCTGAGCCGACGCTCCCGCGCTACCCGTCGCTCTACCAGCTCAACACCCGGGTCTGGCTGACCGCGCTGTCCCGGAGGCTGGGCCGGCCGGCGACGCTGGCTGACGTCCCGGATGAGGAGCTGGACCGCCTGGCCGCGGCCGGATTCGACTGGATCTGGCTGCTCAGCGTGTGGCAGACCGGCCCGGCCAGCCGCCAGGTTTCCCGGACGAACCCGGAGTGGCGGCATGAGTTCGAGTCGATCCTGCCGGACCTGACCGACGACGACATCGCCGGGTCGGGCTTCGCCCTGACGTCGTACACGGTCGATCGGAGCCTCGGCGAGGATGCCGCCCTGGCAGCACTTCGCGCTCGGCTGAGTCGGCGCGGGATCCGCCTGCTGCTCGACTTCGTCCCGAACCACACGGGGCTCGACCATCCCTGGGTCGACGAGCATGCCGAGTACTACGTGAGCGGCTCCGAGCTCGACCTGATCAACGAGCCGGGCAACTACCGCTGGATCCGCAGTCGCGGGGGCGAACGCCTGCTGGCCTACGGTCGCGACCCGTACTTTGCCGGCTGGCCGGACACCCTCCAACTCGACTACTCGAACGCCCTCGTCGGCGACGCGATGCAGGCCGAGCTGGTGGCGGTCAGCGAGCGCTGCGACGGGGTCCGCTGCGACATGGCGATGCTCGTCCTGCCGGACGTCTTCGAGCGGACGTGGGGCCGGCCGGCGGTCCCGTTCTGGGCCGAGGCGATCGGGCGCGTCCACCAGGAGCGACCGGACTTCATGTTCATGGCCGAGGTCTACTGGGACCTCGAGTCGAGGATGCTCGACCTCGGTTTCGACTACGCCTACGACAAGCGCCTGTACGACCGTCTGCGGGCGGGTTTGGCCCGCCCGGTCCGCGAGCACCTCGGGGCGGACCTGCGCTACCAGGATCGGCTCGCCCGGTTCCTCGAGAACCACGACGAGCCGCGCGCGGCGGCGACTTTCCGACCCGGCCAGGAGCAGGCGGCCGCGGTCGTGACCTATCTGTCCCCGGGCCTCCGGTTCTTCCACCAGGGCCAGTTCGAGGGCAGCCGGGTGCGAATCCCGCCTCACCTCGTCCGGGCGCCCGAGGAGCCCACCGACCCGGCCGTCGAGCAGTTCTATGACGCGCTGCTGGCCCTCCTGCGGAAGCCGACCGCCCGCGCCGGCGCATGGCGCCAGTTCGAGTGCCAGCCGGCCTGGGAGAACAATCCAACTTGGGACAACTTCATCGCCTTCGAATGGCAGGGCCCGTCCGATGACACCTGGTTGATCGCGCTGAACTATGGCCAGACCCAGGGCCAGTGCTACGTCCGGATTGGCGGGGATCAACTCCGGGGCAGCACGGTGTGGTTGACCGACCAGCTGTCCGAGGCCCGCTACGTCCGGAGCGGCGACGATCTCCACGATCGTGGGCTGTACCTGGACCTTCCGGCCTGGGGCTATCACGCCTTTGCCCTAACCCTGAACGAGCCTGGCGGGCGAGGTGGGTCCGCCGGCCCACCCGCCGGCGATCTGGGCTAGCAGTCAGCGGCTGCTGCGTCGACCGCCTGCCGGGCGAGCAGGAGCTGCGGTCGGGCCGGGTCGAATTGGGCGTTGGCCGAGGCGATCGCAAGCGTGTTGTTCGACCTGAAGTCCTCGACCGAGCGGTCCATGTCGGACTTCAACAGGGCGATCGCCGCGGCCCACTGATCGGCGGCCGGGGCGAGGCAGGGGATGGCCGGCTGGGCCGCGATCCAGGCCAGCTCCCAGACCGCGAACTGCGAGTCGGCCGCGTACTGCTCGAGCGAGCTGCCTTCAGCGTCCTGGAAGATCGCCGTGATCGTATCGAACGTCGTGTCCACGTGGTGGGTGTAGGCGGCCGCGCCGCTCTGGCTGGCCGAGGGGCCGGCTTGGCTCGGGCCGGCTGAAGCCCCCTGCCCGCCGCCCGATCGAGCCGGGTTCGCACAGGCGCCGAGAGTCAGGCCAAGGACGGCGATGACAGCCAGCGGTCCAAGCCCGGTCCTGATCATCGTCGGGTCATGATCGCAGGCCGGGCCGACAGTCGCGTCGGCGGTCGTCGACGCGACGCTTGCTATCCTCGACCCTCGGCTGACTTCTTTTCGGGAGGGACCATGCTGGCCCGTCGTTCGACCGCCCAAGCCCTGTTGGCCATGCGTTCAGCCGGCTCGGCCCGCGCCAGGGCGTGAGCGAGCCGCCTGCCGGACCGAACGACCGCGGCCCGGCGACCGAGGCGCCCGTTGGATCGGCCATCGAGGTCCTCAGGGTCGCCGGCCGCCTGGGGCTGACCTCGTTTGGCGGACCGATCGCCCACCTAGGGTATTTCCGCCGGGAGTACGTCGACCGGCGGGGATGGCTTGACGAGGCGACGTACGCGGACCTCGTTGCGCTGTGCCAGTCGCTGCCCGGTCCCGCGAGCAGCCAGCTCGGGATCGCCATCGGCACCATTCGGGCGGGCATTCGAGGCGGCCTCGCGGCCTGGTTCGGATTCACGTTGCCATCGGTGGTGGTGCTCGTCGCGTTCGGCTTCCTTGCGAACTCGGTCGATCTGTCGCAGGCGGGCTGGGTCCATGGCCTGAAGCTGGCGGCGGTTGCGGTGGTCGCCCAGGCCGTCTGGCTGATGGCCCGGAACCTCACCCCGGACTGGCCCCGCCGGGCGATGGCGATCGCCGCCGCGGGCCTTTCGCTTGCCTGGGCGAGCGCCTTCTCACAGGTCGCGATCATCCTCGGCGGCGCGCTGGTCGGCTGGCTGGTCCTGCGACCCCCGGTGGCGGCGCGCACCGGATCCGACCTCCGGGTGGTGCCCCGCCGATTCGGGATCGCCGCCCTTGGGCTGTTCGCCGGCCTGCTCCTTGGGTTGCCCCTGCTGAACGGCGCGGGTGGCCACCCGCTCGAGTTCTTCGAGGGCTTCTATCGGTCGGGTGCCCTCGTCTTTGGCGGAGGCCATCTCGTGCTGCCACTCCTCCACACGAGGGTGGTCGACCCGGGTTGGGTGACGAACAACCAGTTCCTGGCCGGTTACGGCGCTGCCCAGGTGGTTCCGGGACCGCTCTTCTCCTTCTCGGCCTATCTCGGCACCATCGAGGGCGGGGCACCCAACGGCATCGTGGGAGCCTTGATCGCCGTGGTCGGGATCTTCCTGCCCGGCATCCTGCTCATCTTCGGCACCCTGCCGTTCTGGGCGATGCTGCGCCGCTCGATCCCGTTCGGGCGGGCGCTGGCCGGAACGAATGCAGCGGTCGTGGGGATCCTGTTGGCCGCGCTCTATACGCCCGTCTGGACGAGCGCGATCGGCTCGGTCGGAGATGTCGTCGTTGCCGCCGGAGCGTTGGGGCTGCTGCTGACCCGGCGGGTGCCACCGATCGTGGTGGTCGCCTTCGCGGCGGCTGCCGGACAGGTCCTCGCAGCCGTGTGACACCGCTGTCGGAGCCCGGCCGGGCGCGAGCGGGACAAATGCTCCGCGAAGTCGCCGGCCGGGGCTTCGACTGCGACTTGGCGCCGCCCGCCCCGGTTGGGTACCATTCGCGACCGGGGCTGACCGTGGCGGAGTAGCTCAGTGGTAGAGCAGGGGACTCATAAGCCCTGTGTCGCAAGTCCGATTCTTGCCTCCGCTACCAACTCGCCAGCCTTGATCCGGATGGCAACCGACCGGACGAAACGCATGACCGGGGCCAGCCGAACGCCGCTCCGACTCGCCCGGCACTCGTAATGGCTGCTGCCCCCCGCAAGCTGTTTCGGCTCGCGACGATCGACACGTCCGAGCGACCCCTCCACAGCCTGTGGACCGTCGACGAGGACGGCGTGTGGATCGTGCCCTGGGCCTCGTTCGAGGCCGAGGATGAACGCCGGCTGGGCGAGACGATCGGCCGGATCGGCGCCGTCTCCGACCCGCGGATGCCGGCCGAGATCGTCGCCCTGACCGATTCCGGGGCGCAGTTCGTGGCCCTCACCGCCCAGCAGGCGGCCGCCATCGCCGCCGAGGTCGCCTCCTCGATGCCGGTGAACGGGACGGCCTGACGCGGCTCGGGAGCCCGAGCTGGTCGGTCCACGGCGGCGCATCGGCGGTCGCGGCGGCTCACTGCGGGGGCCAATAGACGCGCATTCGGGCGGCGGCGTGGGCCGGGGCCGTCCCAGCACGACGGCGCGGAGCGCCGGGAACCAGGCCATCCGGCCCGGCGTCCTCCCCGTACTACCAGTGTGGAGCGACCACCGACTCGTCATCGGGCCAGGAACGCAGCCGAGCGTATACTCGACCCGAGGCCGGCGCACAGTCGCCCGCCGAACGACTCGGAGGCTCCTTTTTGAACGCCAAATTCGCCCGCAACGGGATCGTGATGCTCGTCTTCGTTGCGGTCACCCTGGTGCTGCTCTATCAGCTCCTCGGACAGTCGACCCAGTCCAACTCGGTCGGCTACTCGCAGTTCCTGGCCAACGTCCAGGGCGGCAAGGTCGCCAACGTGGTCCAGGAGCAATCGACCCTGACGGTCACCACGACGGACAACCCTTCGACGACCTACACGGTGACCGTTCCGACCATCCTGGTTGACGTCTACAGCCAGATGCGGGTCGCGGCGGCGGCCGGCAACCAGTCCCTGCCCGCGAGCGTGTTCGAGGCGAAGGACGCCCCGGACACCTCGTGGATCGGTCTGCTGGCGACCACCCTCCTGCCGCTGATCCTGATCGTCGGCTTCATCCTGTTCATGATGCGCCAGGCGCAGGGCACGAATAACCAGGCCCTCAGCTTCGGCAAGAGCCGGGCCCGGATGTTCCTGGGCAACAAGACCGTGGTCACGTTCAACGACGTGGCCGGGGTCGACGAGGCGAAGCTCGAGCTCCAGGAGGTCGTCGAGTTCCTGAAGTATCCCGAGAAGTTCAACTCGCTCGGCGCCCGCATCCCGCGGGGTGTCCTGCTCGTCGGGCCTCCGGGTACCGGCAAGACCCTGATGGCCCGGGCGGTGGCCGGCGAGGCCGGCGTGCCCTTCTTCAGCATCTCCGGCTCGGAGTTCGTCGAGATGTTCGTGGGCGTCGGCGCAAGCCGCGTGCGCGACCTGTTCGACCAGGCCAAGCGCAACTCGCCGTGCATCGTCTTCGTCGACGAGATCGACGCGGTCGGCCGCCAGCGCGGCGCCGGCCTGGGCGGCTCGCACGACGAGCGCGAGCAGACCCTCAACCAGATCCTGGTCGAGATGGACGGGTTCGACACGAACACGAACGTGATCGTGGTCGCCGCGACCAACCGCCCGGACGTCCTCGATCCGGCCCTCCTGCGGCCCGGCCGGTTCGACCGCCAGGTGATCCTCGACCGGCCGGACATGAGGGGCCGCACGGCGATCCTCAAGGTCCACACCAAGGGCAAGCCGCTCGACAAGGGCCTCGATGTCGAAGGCATCGCCCGCCAGTCGCCCGGCTTCTCCGGGGCGGACCTGGCCAACCTCGTCAACGAGGCGGCGATCCTGTCGGCTCGGCGCAACAAGAAGGTCATCGGGATGTCCGAGTTCCAGGAGGCCCTCGAGCGGATCGTGGCCGGCCCGGAGCGGCGCAGCCGGGTGATCTCGGACGCCGAGAAGAAGATCATCGCCTACCACGAAGGCGGCCACGCCGTCGTCATGCGGGTCCTGCCCAAGTGCGACCCGGTCCAGAAGGTCACGATCATCAGCCGGGGCATGGCCCTGGGCTACACGATGGGCGTGCCCCAGGAGGACCGCTACCTGAAGTCGAAGACCGAGTTCGAGGACCAGATCGCCGGCCTCCTGGGCGGCAACGCCTCGGAGCGAATCGTCTTCGGCGATACGACGACCGGGGCGAGCAACGACATCGAGAAGGCGACCGATCTCGCTCGGCGGATGGTGACCGAATACGGCATGAGCGAGAAGCTCGGGCCGCTGGCCTTCGGCAAGCGCGACGAGATGATCTTCCTCGGCCGGGACATCGCCGAGCAGCGGAACTACTCGGACGAGATCGCCAAGCAGATCGACGAGGAAGTCCGGGCGATCATCGACCGGGCCTACGAGCGGGCCCACGACGTGCTCATCGCCAACCGCGAGCGACTCGATCACCTGGCCGCGAAGCTGGTGGCCGAGGAGACGGTCGACTCGGCCGACTTCGAAGCCCTCTTCGCCGACCTGCCGCCCAAGACCGACCAGCGCACCGCCGGGGCGATCGTCGCCCCGGGCGACGATGGCTCGGTCGGGGAGCCGACGCCCAGCCCGATCTGAGCGAAGGGACACTTCCGCAACCACGGCGGGCGAGCCAGCACGGCTCGCCCGTTTGGATTCTTGCCCAGCCTCGAGGTGCGCGGCCAGCGTCGCCCGCGAGGTGAGCCCTCGACCCTGCCTCGGTACACTGGCCGGGACGATCGGCAGCACCCAGTGGAAGGATCCGACCAGCAATGACCAGCGAGCTCGATGCCTACCTCGAGGCGAACGCCGACCGACGCCTGGCGTCGTACTTCGAGTTTCTGCGCATCCCGAGCATCTCGGCCCAGCCGCAGTACAGCGAGGCCTGCCGGCAGGCCGCCGAGTGGGTCGCCGGGCAGCTCCACGGGATGGGCATCGAGAACGTCGAGGTGTCCGAGACCGGTGGCCATCCGATCGTCTACGGCGACTGGCTCCATGCGGCCGATGCCCCGACGGTCATCGTCTACGGCCACTACGACGTCCAGCCGGTCGACCCGATCGAGCTCTGGGAGACGGCCCCGTTCGAGCCGTTCCTGAAAGGTGACCGGGTGGTCGGCCGGGGGGCCGCTGACGACAAGGGCCAGATTCATCTCCACCTCCGGGCGACCGAGGCGATCCTGGCCACCCGGGGCGGCCTGCCGGTGAACCTGAAGTTCGTGTTCGAAGGCGAAGAGGAGTCGAGCTCGATCCACCTCGACGCCTGGCTCGAGGCCAATCGAGAGCGGCTCACGGCGGACCTGGCCGTGATCAGCGACAGCGGCTTCTTCGACGGCAACCTGCCGGCGATCACGGTCGGCCTGCGCGGGATCTGCTACTTCCAGATCGACGTCAGTGGGACGGCGGTCGACCTCCACTCGGGCCAGTTCGGCGGGGCCGTCCAGAACCCGGCCAACGCCCTGGCCCAGATCATCGCCGCCCTCAAGGGTCCCGACGGCCGGATCCGGGTGCCCGGCTTCTACGACGACGTCGTCGCCCTGACCGCGGCGGATCGGGCCGCGTTCGCCGCCCTGCCATTCGACGAGGAGGTCTACCGGACCGACCTCGGCCTGCCGGCCCTCGTCGGCGAAGTCGGGCTACACGACCCTCGAGCGGCGAGGTGGCCGGCCGACCCTCGACGTCAACGGGCTGTGGGGCGGCTTCCAGGGCGACGGGGCGAAGACGATCATCCCGGCCCATGCCCACGCCAAGATCAGCTGCCGGCTCGTCACGGCCCAGGATCCCGACCGGATCTTCGAGCTGGTGCGGGCCTACGTCCTGGAGATCGCCCCGCCCGGCTGCGTCGTCGGGTTGACCTACCTGGGCGGCGGCCGGCCGAGCCTGACCCCGATCGACCATCCGGCCACCCAGGCCGCCGCCCGGGCGATCGAGGCGACCTTCGGCCGGGCCCCGGTCTACATCCGCGAAGGCGGCTCGATCCCGGTCTGCGCCAGCTTCGAGATCGATCCTCGGCCTGCCCGTCGTCCTGCTCGGCTTCACGCCGCCCGATGACAACGCCCACGCTCCGAACGAATCGATGTCACTCACCAACCACGAGACCGCGATTCGGACGGTGGCCGCGTACTGGGACGAGCTCGCCGCGCTGCCCCGCTGAGCTCGGCCGGCCTGTGCAGAAATGTGCAGTCTGGGCGGGTGATTCGGCCCCCTCCGGGTGCTAGGATGCGGTCACTGCCATCACCGGGAGGATCCATTCGCGTGAGCACCGAAGCAGCCGAGCCGACCATCGGCCAAAAGGGCGTGTGGCGTCTCGAGACCCCGAACGGGAGCATGGCGCCGCGTTCGGCGCTCGACGTCCTGGTCGACCTCAACGATCGCGTGACCAGCGGCAAGGTCGGCGAGTTCCAGCCGATCCCGCTCGGCTTCACCCCCCTCGACAAGACGATCGGCGCCGGCCTGCGGCCGGGCGAGCTGCTCCTGATCGGCGGCGCCCAGGGCACGGGCAAGACCACGATGGCCCTCCAGATGGCTCGCAACGTCGCGTCGGCCGGCCAGGCCAACGTCCTGTACATCTGCTTCGAGCACGAGGAGCAGTACCTCCTCAACCGGATGATCGCGATGGAGTCGGCCCTCGCCCACCTGCCCCACAAGACCGGCGCGATCAAGATCCAGGACGTCCGCAAGGAGATCCTCGGGTCCTGGCTGGCCGAGGGCCAGTCGGGCACCCAGCTGGCCAACAACCCGCGCCTCCGGCCGTCGCTCGACCGGATCGCCCGGTACGGCCAGAACCTGTTCCTGCTGCGCGGCTCGCAGACCGCCAGCACGGTCGACAACATCCGCAACCTCGTCCGGCAGCACCGCGAGCTGTCGGGCGACCGGCGCCTGATGGTGATCGTCGACTACATGCAGAAGGTGCCGGTCATCCCCGAGCCGCCGACCGAGGCGGAGAAGGTGACCTACGTGATCAACGGCCTCAAGGACATCTCGCTGTCCGAGGACGTCCCGATGATCGCGATCGTGGCCGCCGACAAGGAGGGCCTCAAGGCCGCCCGGCTGCGCAACCACCACCTGCGCGGGTCGTCGGCGATCAACTACGAGGCCGACATCATCCTGATCCTCAACGAGAAGTACAACGTCGTGGCCAAGGTGAACATCGAGTTCAACCCGTACCAGGCGCAGCGCTTCCGCGACTGGGTGATCGTCTCGGTCGAGAAGAACCGGGGCGGCCAGGACAACGTCGACCTCGAGTTCGAGAAGCACTTCGAGTTCTCCTGCTTCGACCCGAACGGCCGGACCGTCCAGGAGAAGCTGATCGAAGAGCGGCTCTACAACGACTGACCAGGCCGACCGGGCGAGGCGCTTTCCCGGCGATCGTCGAGATCGTCGTCGAGATCCCGCGGGGCAGCCGGAACAAGTACGAGTTCGACGAGCAGGCCGGCGTCTTCCGCCTGGACCGGGTCCTGTCCTCGGCGGTCTACTACAACTTCGACTACGGCTTCATCGAGGGCACCCGGGCCGGCGACGGCGACCACACCGACGCCCTCCTGCTGATCGACGAGCCGACCTTCACCGGCTGCCGGGTCTGGGCCCGGCCGATCGGCGGCCTCGAGATGCACGACGACAAGGGCCCGGACTTCAAGGTCCTGTGCGTCGCGGTCGACGATCCCCACCAGGCCCACGTCGAGAAGCTCGACCAGGTCCGGCCCCACCGGCTGGTCGAGATCCGGCACTTCTTCGACACGTACAAGCTGCTCGAGGCGAAGGAGACCGATGTCGTCGGCTGGCGCGAGGCCGAGGATGCCCGCCAGGTCCTCGTCGCGGATCGCCAACGCTACCTCGAGGAGATCGCGGCCAAGCCCGACCCGCGGTGAGCGGCCCGCAGCACGCCCAGGCGGGTGATCGGGCGGCCCACCGGTTCCGTCCGGGCAACGAGCTGGTCGACGGTCCGCGCCTGTTCGTGGCCGTCCCGCTGACCGCCGCGGCGATGGCCGCGGTCGCTGAGCTGGTCGCCGGGATCCGGCTGGCCCCGGAGCCCGCCCCGGGCGAGCGGCGCGACCCGGCCGACGTTCGCTGGGTCCGGATGGACGGGCTCCACCTGACCCTGCGCTTCCTCGGCCCGACCGAGCCGGATCGGATCCCGCTCCTGGCCGACGCGGTCCGCCAGGCGGCCGGCCGGTCCAGCCAGTTCGAGATCGGCCTGGCCGGTGCCGGCGTCTTTCCCAATCCGACCCGGCCGCGGGTCCTGTGGCTCGGGCTGGGCCGGGGGATCGAGCCGCTCAACGAGCTGACCGCCGGCCTCGGGCGGGCCCTGGCCGAGCGAGGCTGGCCGTTCGACGACCGGCCGGTCCGACCGCACCTGACCCTGGCTCGGAGCGACGGCGTCGCCTCCGGGCCGCTCATGGCCGGGCGTCTCCTGGCGGCCGCCGCCGACCTCGACCTGCGCTGGACGGCTGAGCAGGTCGTCCTGTTCGAGAGCCAGACCGGAGGCGGCCCCGCGCGCTACCTTCGCCGGCTCGAAGTGGGCCTCGCCCCAGCGCCCTGACCCCGAGCGGTTGACGGGTGCACCACGATCCGGGAGCGGCCCGCGACGGGCACCCCATTCCGCAGTAGCATCCACGTGTGCCCAGACTTGCCTGCCGCGCCTGCGGACGACAGATCTACGCGACGGTTCCGCTCGAGGCGCTGTTCGCCGAGGAACGGCGCTGCCCCCGGTGCGGGGCCAACATGAACAACGAACGCCGGGAGACCGATCGGCGGCTGCGGATGCGGCGGCTGAATCCACCCGACGAGCCCGGGCCGCCGGACGAGGTGGAACGGCGCGGGGTTGACCGTCGACAAGGCTCACGACGCAAGGAGGGAGCGCGGACGTCGGCGCCGGCCGCCAGCGGCGCCGGCTGGATCGACTAGGCCGCGTCCCGGATGCGCCTCGCGCTCCTGGGCTTTGGCCTGATCGGGGGGTCGATCGCCCGGGCGATCCGGGCGGACCCGACCGCCGGGATCAGCTCCGTTGTCGCCTGGAGCCCAAGCGGTCACGGTCCACGGGCGGCCGTGGCCGACAAGGTGATCGACGCCGCCGCGGGATCGCCCGCGGAGGCGGTCGAGGGGGCCGAGCTCGTCGTCCTGGCCGCTGATCCGCTGGCCTGCCTGGACCTGCTCGACCAGCTCGCCCCGCTCGCGAAGCGGGACGACCAGATCACGATCAGCGACGTGGCCAGCACGAAGACCGCCCTGGGCCGCCGGGCTGATGCCCTGCGGCCTGGCCTTCATCGGCGGCCACCCAATGGCCGGCCTCGAGGCGACCGGCTACGAGAGCAGCCAGGCCGGCCTGTTCGCTCGGCCGGCCCTGGGTCCTCTGTCCCGGGAGGTACGCCCGACCGGAGGACCTGGCCCGGGTCGAGGGCCTCATCCGCGCCTGCGGGGCCGAGGGAGTCCGTCTCTCGGCGGAGGACCACGATCGCGCCGTGGCGGCCATCTCCCACCTGCCCCTGGCCGTGGCCGCGGCGCTCGTCGATAGCGTGCGCGACGGCGCCGACTGGGAGCTCGCCCAGCGCCTGGCGGCGGGCGGCTGGCTGAGCGCCACCCGGCTCGCCCGGGGAGATCCCCGAATGGGCGCCGGGATCGCCGCGACGAACCGGGCCGACTTGGCCATTCGGCTCCGCGCGCTCCGGTCCCAGCTGAACGAATGGCTCGAGGATCTCGAGGAGACGCCCGACGACCCGGCCGCCACCGCGGCTCGAATCGAGCGGCGCCTCGAAGCCGCCCGGCAGGCGCTGGTCCAGGGCGGCTGAACGTGGCCGTCAGCGCAGCGGCCGGCGAGCAGGTCCTGGTCGTGCCCCGGAGCTGCGTCATCGGCCAGGGCCCGTGGAATGGCCTCCGGCCGGGCGAGTCCGAGGGCCTGCTCGAAGCGATCGTCCGGGAGGCCCGCTACGAGGCGCGGGCGACGGTCGAGTCCGATCCACGCTGGAAGCAGCTCATTCCGTACCTGATCGTGCGCGACGGGCCGCGCTACTTCCTGATGCGCCGGACACAAGCCGGGGCGGATGCCCGCCTGCACGACCTCTGGTCGATCGGGGTCGGGGGCCACATCAACCCGGGCGATGGCGGGGTCGTGGGCGGCCTCGAGCGGGAGTGGCGCGAGGAGATCGAGGCCGAATTCGCCCCCCAACCCCGGTTCCTGGGCCTGCTCAACGACGACTCGACGCCGGTCGGCCGGGTCCACGTCGGCCTGGTCTTCGCGACCGATGCCGCCGGGCAGCCCGTGGCGATCCGCGAGACCAACAAGCTCGAGGGCGGGTTCGCCTCGGCCGAGGAGGTCCGGGCCGTGAAGAGCTCGCTCGAGAGCTGGAGCCGCCTCGTTTTCGAACAGCTCGATAGCCCGGCCGGCCGAGCGGTGGGCCTATAATCGAGCGATCGAGCCGATCGGCGGCTTCAGACATGGGGAGGCGATGGCCGCCAAGATCCTCGTCGTCGATGACGACCCGAATGTCCAGCGGCTGCTGACCTATACCCTGAAGCAGGAAGGCTACGAGGTCCTGGTCGCCTCGGATGGTGCCGAGGGCTTCCGCCTGTGGGGCGCCGAGACGCCCGCCCTGATCCTCCTTGACATCATGCTGCCGAAGCTCGACGGCTACCAGGTGGCGGCCCGGATCCGGGCTGAGGAAGGCTCCGTCGCCCACGTCCCGATCATCATGCTGACCGCCGAGCGCGAGGTCGAGCAGAAGGTCAAGGGCCTGCGGGCCGGCGCGGATGACTACCTGATCAAGCCGTTCCATCCGGCCGAGCTGCTCGCCCGGATCAAGAGCCTGCTCGCCCGATTCGCCCCGCGCGACCTGCTGGTCGGGCGGCCACCCCTCGGCCGGGTCCTGGCCTTCTACGGCGCGAAGGGTGGCGTGGGCACGACCACGATCGCGATCAACGCCGCGATCGCCCTCCAGCGCGAGCTCGGCCGGAAGGTCGTCCTGGTCGATGCGAACCTCCAGTTCGGGGATCACCGGGTCTTCCTCGATCTCGGCCTCGATCGCAAGAGCATCATCGACATCGTGACCGCGCCGACGATCGATGTCGACCTGGTCAAGCAGGTCCTGGTCCATCACGATTCGGGGGTCGACCTCCTCCTGGCACCGCCCTCGCCCGAGACGGCCGAGCTGGTGACCGAGGAGCACCTGCCCCAGATCCTCGACCAGCTCCGCTCGCTCTACGACTACGTCGTCCTGGACATCGACAAGCGCCTCGACGAGATCAACCTGAAGATCCTCGACCAGGCCGACCAGTTCTTCGTGGTCATGACCGCCGACCTGTCCTGCCTCAAGAACGTCCGGCTGGTGCTCGAGACGATCGCTCACCTCGGAGTCGAGCCGGGCAAGGTCCACCTCGTCCTGAACCGCTCGAACGCGTTCACCGGGATCAGCATGAAGAACGCCGAGAGCGCCCTGAAGCGCGAGATCGAGTTCCAGGTGATCAACGAGTACCGGGGAGCGATCAGCGCGCTCAACAGTGGGGCCCCGTTCATGTACACCAAGGCCGACTCACCACTCGGCCGGTCGCTCCTGGAGTTCGGTCGGACGATCGACAAGGCCGCCGCGGGCGGAGCTGCCCAGCCGGCCGTCAGCACGCGCTGAACGGAGACGCGGCCGCAGCCGAGCGGATCCTCGCCGGACTGAACGAGGCCCAGCGCCAGGCCGCCGTGGCCACCTCCGGCCCGGTCGCGATCCTGGCCGGAGCCGGCACCGGCAAGACCCGGGTGATCAGCCATCGGGCGGCCTACGCGATCGCGACCGGCGTGGTGGCCGCCCCCGAGGTCCTCGTCGTCACGTTCACCGACAAGGCCGCCGCGGAGATGGCCGACCGCCTTCGACGGCTCGGCCAGCCGGGCGTGACGGCGCGCACCTTCCATGCCCACGCCCTCTCCCAGCTGCGCCATTTCTGGCCGGGCCGGCATGTCGGCAGTCCGCCCCCGGCGATCCTCGAATCGAAGCTGCCGATCGTGACCCGGATCGCCCGGAGCCTGCCCGGCGGGTACCGCTTCACCCCGGCCCGAGACCTCGCCTCCGAGATCGAGTGGGCCAAGAACCGCCGGATCCCGGCCTCGGCCTACCTGGCCGAGGCGACGGCGGCCGCTCGAACCGCGCCGATCCCGCTCGAGCTGATGGCCCGGGCCTACGCCGACTACGAGCGGGCCAAGGCGCGGGCCGCTCGAATCGACTTCGAGGACATGCTCGGCGCCACGATCGACCTGCTCGAGAGGGACGAGGAAGCCGCCGCCCTGGTCCGGGCCCGCAAGCGCTGGTTCAGCGTGGACGAGTACCAGGACACGAACCCGCTCCAGGAGCGCCTGCTGGAGCTTTGGGCGGGCTCGAGCCGGGACGTCTGCGTCGTGGGCGACGAAGACCAGACGATCTACAGCTTCACCGGCGCCTCGAGCCGCTACCTGCGTGACTTCGCCCGGAACCACCCCGGGACGACGGTCGTGGCCCTGACCGAGAACTACCGCTCGAGCCCGGAGATCCTCGCCCTGGCCAACCGCCTGATCGCCGGCCACGGCCGCCGGCCGGCCCTGGTCGCGACCCGCCCAGGCGGGCCGCCACCCTCGAGCGCGGGCTACGCCGACGCCGACGCCGAGCTGGCCGGCCTCGTCCGGGGGATCCGGGCCCGGATCGCCGAGGGCACGGATCCCGGCGAGATCGCGGTGCTCGTCCGAATCAATGCCCAGCTCGCCCCGATCGAGGCGGCCCTGACCACGGCCGGGATCGCCTACGTGGTTCGCGGCGGCCGGTTCTACGAGCGACCCGATGTTCGGGCCGCGATCCGGGCGATCGAGCGGGCCGGGATCACGGCCACCGGTCCGGGCCTCGCGGCGGCGGTCGAGGCCCTGTTCTCCTCGGCCTTCGGATTCGATCCGGGGATCCGGCCGACCGGGTCGGAGGAGCGCGAACGGGCCGCGGCCCTGGAGGTGCTCATCGCGATCACCCGCGAGCTGCCCGGCGGGAGCGCTGAAGCGGCCCCGGCGGCGACCGGGGACGACCTCCTGGCCGAGCTCGCCCGGCGGGACGCCGGTGAGCGCGTGGGCACCGCCGGAGGCCTGACCCTGTCGACGATCCATCGGGCCAAGGGCCTCGAGTGGGAGGCGGTCTTCCTGCCCGGACTCGAGGAGGGGAACCTGCCGATCGGCCAGGCTGCCGGCGATCCCGAGGCCGTCGCCGAGGAGCGACGCCTGCTGTACGTCGCCCTGACCCGGGCGCGTCGCCACCTGGCGGTCTCGTGGGCCGCCCGACGCGACGGGCCGGGCGGCCGTGAAGCGAGCCGCCGGCCGTCGCGCTTCCTGGCCGAGATCGGCCTCGGCCAGGAACGCGCCCGGTCCAGCTCGGGCGAAGCGCGACGGACCGGGCCGGCCGCCTTCGGGTCGGGCCGTACCGCGGACCGGTCGTCGCGGGCGGGACGCGAGCGGGCCGTGCCGCCGGCCGGTTCGGAAGCCGCGTTCGAGGCGCTCCGGAGCTGGCGCGGGGAGCGCGCCCGGAGCGACGGCGTGCCCGCCTATGTGATCGCTCCGGATTCGACCCTCCTGGCCCTCCTCGAAGCCCGGCCGCGGCCGGGCTCGGCGGCCGAGCTGGCCCGGGTTCCCGGCCTGGGACCGGCCCGGATCGAGCGCTACGGGGCCGAGATCCTGGCGGTCCTGGCCCGATCCTGAGCCGCCGGCCTGTCGATTCCATCGGCCTCGTTCGTTGTTGGAGTAAGGGGCTGCGAGGCGCGAACGACCTCGGTCCTGACCAGTGGAGATCGATCATGGCCAGCGACGCGCGGATCATTCACTTCGAGATCGTGGGCAAGGACGGCCCGGCCCTCCAGTCCTACTACAGCAACCTGTTCGGATGGCAGATCAACACGAACAACCCGGGCGGCTACGGGATGACGAACCCCGAGGCGACCGGCCTGGTGATCGGCGTGGCGGGCACGCCCGACGGCTCGTCCGGCCACGTGACGGGCTACATCACCGTCGACGACATCGATCAGACCCTGGCCCGGGCGGTGGCCCTCGGCGGCAGCGTGGTCATGCCCAAGTTCTCGCCCAACGGGACGGCGACCCTGGCTCTCGTGGCCGATCCGGAAGGGCACGTCGTCGGCCTGACCCAGATGTAGCCCGGCGATCGTGCCCCGACCGCAGGGCCGGGCCGGATCGCGAGCACGGAACGGACCGCCGGTCAACGACCGGCGGTTCATCCTGTCAGGACCGAGCGCGCCCGGTCGCGAAGGGTGACCCGTGGCCGGGGATGACGATGTCGGCGGCGGCCAGGATTCGCGCCCGGCTCGCCTCGAGGATGGCCTGGTCCGGGGCATACGGGTCGAGCGCCGGGGTCCGGTCGCCTCGCCACCAGGCGTGGGTCATCGCGTAGGTGGCATCGTCGGCGGTCACGATCAGCGACGCGTCCTGGTCGGTGTGACCCGGGGTGACCCAGAGCTGCGAAGACGGGCCCAGGCGGTAGCCGTCGCCATCGTGGTCGAGCCATTCGTCGCCGATGTAGCGGGCCCCGAAGTCGACCACCTCGGCCGCCGGGAACAGGGCGATATTGACCGTGTGGTCGGGATGGTGATGCGAGATGAAGACGTGGCTGATCGTCTCCGGCGCGACGCCCAGCCCCGCCAGCGGTTCGAGGATCCGGCTGCGGTCAGCGACCATCCCGGGATCGACAATGATCCGGGCATCCCCGTCGAGGACGAGAACGACGCTGCTCGCGACGCGCTCGTCCGCGTACCCGGCGTGGAGGAGGTGGACGGTCGCCATCGATCGATGATACGGCCTCGGGTTGCCGGCCGACGGCGCTCGGTCGGCAACGCGTCCGGCTGGCAAGATGGGCGCTTCAGGCGGTGCAGCGCGGGAGGCGGGGCCGGTGATCGACGACGCGGCGGAGCGCGGTCCTGGTCTCACCCTGGCCGCGCGGGACGGCTTCGAGATCAGCACCGATCGCCGTCGGCTGGATCTGGCCTGGCTCGTGCCGGCCCTGTCCGAACGAGCCCACTGGGCGGTCGGGCGCCCGGCAGCGATGATCGAGCGTTCGATCGAGGGCTCGACCTGCTATGGGCTCTACCGCGCCACCGAGCAGGTCGGCTTCGCCCGGGTGATCACCGACGGCACCACGTTTGCCTGGCTGTGCGACGTGTTCATCGACGAAGCCTGGCGCGGGCAGGGCCTCGGCAGCTGGCTGGTCGAGACGATCGTGGCCCAGCCCGAACTCGCCGACATCCGGCGGTTCCTGCTGGCGACCCGGGACGCGGCCGGACTCTACCGCCGGTTCGGCTTCGAGACGCTCCCGACGCCGGAGCGCTGGATGGCCCGGATCCGGCCCTGAGCCGAGGTCCGGCCCAGGCCGGACCGGGCCGGATAACTGGCCGAGATTACTGGCCGAGGCCGGGGATCGTGAACGGCTGGTCGCTGATCTGGTCGGCCGGCGGAGCGCTGATCGTCACGGCGGCGTCGTAGTTCGTCAGGTCGATCTGGATCGAAATCTTGCCCTGCGTGCCGGCGTCGAGGGCGACCACGACCCGGCTCGGGCGGCCGTCCGACTTCTGGGTCCAGATGTCGAGGGTGGCACTGCCCGTGGCGCCGTCGAGCGCCCCGCTGGCCAGCGGGGCGAGATCACTGCTCGAGACCGTCTGCTGGATGTGATGGCAATCCTGGCCGTTCACGCTCTCGTCAGCCAGCACCGTTGCCGGGGGCAGCTTGGCCAGGGCCTGCTGGAGGACCGACAGGACAGCCGACGCCTCTGGCCCGGGCGAGCCGGCGGCCGGCAGGCTCGGGATCGGCAGGCCGCTCGTGATGTCGCTCGTGTCGAGCTTCTCGAACTGCGGCCCGGTCAGGCTCGTCTTGATGTAGGCCGTGCCGTTGACCGCCACGAGGTTGGCCGTCAGGTTGAGCATGGCCGGGACGGTCGCCGTCAGGTTGGCCGCGCTGTTGGCGACATCGACGTCACCCTCGATCGTCGTGCCTGTCAGGTCGAGGCTCGAGCCTGCGGCGCTCGGGGCCGTGGACGCACCGGCGCCCGCCCCGAAGAGGCCCGAGGCGTCGATCGAGCCGCTCAGGGAGACCTTGACGTGGACGGTCTTGACGTCCTTGAGGGACGTGACAGCCGAGCTCAGGATCGCGCTCGGGTCGGTCGGCACGGGGGTGGCCGACGAGCCGGCGCTGCACGCCGCGATCAGCATTGCGGCGACGGCCAGGAGAGCAAGTAGGCGGCGGGGCATCAGGAACCTCTGGATCGTGTTGTGCAGGTCAGGGCTGCCATTCAGAGTAGCCAACCTGGTCGGACGATGCGTCCGGGCCGATTGTGGCGAGTGCACCCGGGCGGACACCACCACCCGTTCGACCTATCGTTGACCGGGACGGACCGACGAACGAGGACCACGCTGGAGGCTCGCTGATGATCGATTTCGGGCGCGTTCAGGCCGGCGAGCTCGAGCTCGGCGACCTGGCAGCGAGCCTCGAGCCGGGCGATCTTGCCCGGGCCACCCGGGCCGTCACGGCCGACCTGCTCGGACGGATCGATGGGGCGATCGATGCCGACGTCATCTTCGCCCCCGACGATCCTGACGCCGAGGACACGTTCGCCGAGGACGCGGCCGAGGTCGGCCTGGCCTGGACCCTCGGTCATGTCATCGTCCACCTAACGGCCAGTGCCGAAGAGGCGGCCTTCCTCGGGGCAGAGCTCGCCCGGGGCGTCGAGCCGCACGGCCGCTCCCGGTACGAGGTTCCCTGGCGGACCATGGTCACGATCGAGGGCGTCCGAGCCCGCCTGCGCGAAAGCGAGCGGATGGTCCTGGCGAGCCTGGAGACCTGGCCGGAGGAGCCCCATCTCGAGGTCGTGTTCACGACGACCCGGGGCACGACCCGCAATGCGCCGGCCCGGTTCCTGGGCGGCCTGAGCCACACCGACGCCCACCTCGGCCAGGTCTCGGAGATCGTCCGACAGGCTCGAACCGCCCGGACCCGCGGCAGCTGAGCCTGCGCGGCACTCGAACGGCCCCGAAGATCGATCGAACCTGGACCGGCCCGTGCTGGTCCTATGAGTGTGACGGTCATGCCGACCCAGTTCGATAGCCGGCTCGTGGAACGAGCCCAGGGACGCGACCCCGATGCGTTTGCGTCGCTGGTCGGACCTCGCCTGGATCGGTTGACGCGGACGGCGCGGGCCATTCTGGGCCACGACGCGGACGTCGGTGACGCGCTCCAGGATGCCTTGACCCGGGCGTGGCAGGGCCTGCCCGGCCTGCGCGATCCCGACCAGTTCGACGCGTGGCTCACCCGGATCCTTGTCAATGCCTGCCGGACGTCGCTCAAGCAGCGCTCGCGGACGTGGGTTCGAGAGATCAGCCTGGCCCCTGACGCACCCGGATCCGAGGAGCCGGCCAGTCGCCAGCCGGGGCCGGAAGGCGTGATTGACCGGCTCGAGCTCGAGGCCGCCTTCGAGCGCCTCACTCCCGACGACCGGACGATCCTCGTCCTCCACCACCTTGAGGGCCGCTCCCTCGACGAGATCTCGCTGATTCTGGCGATCCCCGTCGGCACGGCCAAGTCCCGCCTGTATGCCGCCCGCCAATCCCTCGAACGAGCCCTCCGGAGGCAGCGATGACCAGCCCTGACGACGATCAGATCCGGGCGATGCTCGAGGCCCGAGCAGATCGGCCCGACGGCGCGGTCCCGGAGGACATCCTGGACCGGGTTGTCCGGGCCGCCCGACCGAGCCGGACCGGCTTTGGCCTGCCCCGGCTGGCCGGGGCGATCGCAGTCGCTGCCCTGGTCGCGGCCGTTGGCGGGGTCCTCCTGGTGAATCAGCTCGGCCGACCCGGACCAACCGGCACGTCCGGGGCCGGAGACATCGCCGGCTCGACGGCGCCGTCCGCGGCACCGTCCGTTGCGCCGTCGGAGGTGCCCTCCGCCGAACCATCGGCGACCCCGACCACCGCCCCAACCCTGGCCGCCAACCAGCCCTGCCTGAGCGACGGCCTGACGGCCCTGATCCTGAACTGGCAGGGGGCCGCTGGCAATCGAATCGCCGAAGTCCGGGTGACCAACACGGGCGACCAGGCGTGCAGCCTGGCCGGCAACCCGGGTGTCCAGCTGCGCGGTTCGAACGGCGCGATCCTGATCGAGTCGTCCGGGAAGGGAATCACGTCGCAGCCGGCTGGCCCGGTCCTCCTGGCGCCGGGCGGTCAGGGAGCGATCGAGGTCGACGCCTCGAACTACTGCGGCAAGGTTCCCGTGCTGCCGGTCACGGTCGCGTTCGTCCTCCCGGCCAACGCCGGCACGATCGTGGCCAAGCCCGGCCCCGGCAGCGACGATTCGTTTGCCGTGCCGCCGTGCATGGGCTCGGCGCCGGCCGTCATCTCGAACAACGGCTGGACGGCCGTGAAGTGAACCGGGCCAGGACGGCCGCGGCGGCGGCTGTCCTGATCAGCGTGGCGCTCCTTGGCTCGCCGGGAACGCCCGTTGATGCCGGCTCTCCGGCGCCTGCAGAGAACCGACTGGCGACGGTTGTCAGCCACGGCCCCCGGGCCACCCACGAGATTGCCCTGACCTTCGATGACGGGGTCAGCCCGGCCAACTGCCGGCGGATCCTGGCGATCCTGGTCGGCGCGTCGGTTCCGGCCACGTTCTTCCCCCTGGCTGAGGCAATGCGCCTCGACCCCGCCTTCTGGCATCTCGTCGGCGAGGCCGGCGACCCCGTGGGCAACCACAGCCTGACCCATCCCCAGATGCCCGGCCTGGACCTGGCCGGCCAGGTCCGCCAGATCGCCCTCGCCCGGGTACTCGAGGAATCGATCCTCGGCCGGCCCGTTCTCGACGTGTTCCGGCCTCCGTACGGCGCGTTCGATGCGGCGACCCTGGCGGCCGCCGCCGAAACCGGTTACCCGACCGTCCTGACCTGGGACCAGTCGGACCGCGACACGTCGCCGACCGGCCACGAGCCGGCGATGCTGGCCGCGGCCGAGCTGGGCGGGAACGGCTCGGTGATCCTGCTCCACTGCGGACCGAATGCCACGCCCTGGCTCCTCCGGCCGCTGATCGAGTTCTACCGCAGCCGCGGCTTGCGCTTCGTCACGATCCCGGAGATGTTCGGGGTCCCGTGGGAGCCGGGACCGACGAGGCGGATCAGCCCGAGCGCGATCCTGGCTGGGCTGTCGGCCCTGCCGGCCTCGTCCTCTGGTGGTCCGATCACGGGCCCAAATGGCTGGGTCGCCCCGGCTGGGTCGAGCCCGCCCGTCGTGCCGGTCTCCGCTCGGTCGCCCGCGCCGGCCGGCTCGCCGGCGATCCCGGCCGGCGCACTCCCTGCCGGGTCGGCTCGGTCGCCCGGGTCCCCCTTGAGCGGAGGCCCGATCGCCGGCCAGCCAGCCCCGCCCGGCGACGAGGCGATGGCCCTGGCCGGCCTGGCGGGCCTGGTCCTGCTGGCCCTGGGGCTGCTCCTCGTCGCCGCGCGCCAGTTCGCTCGGGGCAGCCGCCCGCGACCCTGAATCCTGCCTGCCGGTCGCAGCGGCGCGGGGCATCCCGGCTTTGATCTGCGATCATCGCTCCGGAGCAGCCGCAGCCGACCAGGAGCAGCCATGACCCTCAGAGAGATCCAGCAGCCGATCAAGGCTCGCTACCTGGATGAGCCGGGGGCCGCCCGGGTCACCCTCACCGCGACCGGGGCGATGGCCGACGGCGCGATGAGCTGCTCGGTCGACATCGGCCGGGCGCTGTACGCAGCCGGGGCTCATCCCGGCGTCGGCGGGCAAGGCACGGCCGCCTGCTCGGGTGATCTCCTGCTCGGCGCGCTGGCGGCCTGTGCCCAGCTGACCTGCCAGATGGTCGCCGCGAACATGGGCCTCGAGGGCATCGGCGTGAGCGTAACGGTCGAGGGCGACCTCGACCTGCGAGGGACCCTCGGAACGCCCGACGTGCCGGTCGGGTTCGAGTCGATCCGGGTCCGCTTTGCGCTTGACGGCGACGTGCCGCAGGATCGCCTGGAGCGGCTCAGGGAACGAACCGAGCGGTACTGCGTCGTGCTCCAGACGCTGCTCACCCCGCCGGCGATCGAAGCTACCTGGGCAGCTTCCGCCTGAGCGCGGCGATCAGGACCCCGGGTCGAGCCCTTCGATCTCATTCCGCCCGGGCGACCAGCGCAGGGCGAGGCGCCGGTTGGCCTGTTCGAGGTCGAGCTCGGCAGCCGCCACGCCCGTCCGCCCGTAAGCGACGCTGGCGAGCAGCCGGCCGGCCGGATCGATGACCCCGCTGATCGATCCCTGGTCCGGTCCGCTGACGTTGGCCGCCGCGAGGTAGACCCCGTTCTCGAGCGCCCGGACCAGCAGGGCCTTCTCGTTGTACGGATTCGAGGCATCGCACCAGCGAGCCGGCAGCGGGCCGCCATCGGTCGTCACGAAGTGCGGCACGAAGATGACCTGGGCTCCGGCCAGGACGAGCGCCCGGACGACCTCCGGGTAGCGGAACGCCTCGTGGCAGATCGCGATCCCGAAGGTCAGGCCGGCCGCCCGGAAGACCCGCCGGCCCGTCCCGGCGACATAGGCGAGCTCCTCGCTCGGGTCGATCTGGGTCTTGGCCTGCTCGCCGAGCCGGCGGCCATCCGCGTCGATCACGGCCGCCACGATCCGCCGGCGTCCGTCGGTGCCGGGATCCGGCCGTTCCGCGCCCACGATCGCGGCGATGCCGTTCCCGCGGGCCGCGGCGGCGACCTGGTCGATGGCCTCCTCGATCTCTGCCTCGCTCACGGAGGGCACCCGGCGGGCCTGACCCCGGTGGCCGGGCAGGCCGGCCTCGGGCAGGCACACGATCCGGGCCCCCAGCCGGGCGGCCGCCTCGACCGCGGCGATCGCCGCCGGAACCGCCTCGGCCAGGCCGGTCGTGAGCGGGGTCGAGGCGACGGCAACGCGGATCGTGGACATCGGTTCGAGTCTAGCGTTCGGTCCGGGCGCGCCAGCCTTCGACCAGGGCGCGCCCTCGTTCGCGCAGGTCGAGCGCGGTGGGATCGCCTGCGGCAAGGGCCGATTCGAGTCCATCGAGGGTGTCGTAGAAGACGTCCCACTGGGCCCGCTCGTCGTCGATCCAGGCCCGGAAGCCGGCCGGATCGGCCGTCAGGGCGAGGTTCTCGAGCAGACGGCGCGAGCCGATCGCTGCATACGACCAGGCCAGGTCCAGTTCGCCGGCCTCGGCCGCCTCGAGGATCCGCAGCGCGAACCGGAGCAGGACCGCGGCGACCGGCACGAGCGAGATGAACCCGCCCGTGAACGGATCCATGAGGGCCTTGATCGACTCGAGGCTGATCCCGGCCGCGGTTCGCTCGTCGGCGATCGCCCCGGCGTAGGCCGAGAAGACCAGGATCCGCACGTCGTCGCCGACCATCTTGCCGGCCTGGGCGGCCTCGATCGCCGCCCCTGCGTAAGCCTCCTTGTCGTGGCGCATGACGAGGCCCGCGGCGTGGACGTAGGCCAGGCGGGGCTCGTCGCCGAGGGCCGAGATGAGGTAGGCCTGGTCCTCCGCCCGGCCGATGAACGACGGCGTGAACGGCCGGTGGCGGCGCAGGGCATCGACCAGGATCCCGTTCGTCCCACCCGTGATGTGGATCCGCTCGAGCGCCGTCGTGACGCCGTCCGGCCGGGGACCCTCGTAGCGCTCGGTCATCTCGGCCTCGGTCGAGATTGCCTGGGGCAGGGGGCTGAAGAAGACCCGGTCCGAGGCGCTCAGCCGCCCGCTCGGAACCCGGACATCCGGCGTGAACAGGCCCGACCCGATGTCCGTAGCGTTGACCAGCGTGCCCGCAATCATGCCCAGCTCGACCGGGCGGCCGGCAGCGTCTCGTCCGGACCCGCCCCAGAGCGGCGTCTCGAGATGCTCCAGGGCCGTCCGGCCGGTCTCGGCGGCGAGCTCGGCCTGGGGGAAGACCTGGTCCAGGTCGATCTTGAACGTGGCCCGGACGGCGGGGTCGAAGAGGACCTGCCAGAGCGCGCCGGCCGCCTTCAGGAAGGAGTAGTGGCGTCCGTACTCGCCGTCCACCCCCAGGACGTCGAGCTCGGGCAGGGGCTCGTCCGCCGGTCTTCGCCCAAACCGGGCGATCGCCGGCCGGAGCACGTCGTCGATCAGGCGGGCAACGTCGGCCTCGCTGGCGACAAACACGTCGACGTGGCGCAGGGGCGGAATCCGGCCGAGCTCGATCTCAACGTAGCGCCGGGCAACGTCGCGCAGCTCGGGATGGGTCGCCGAGACGGACAGGAGGCAGGCCAGCCGCCGGGACCGCGTCTCGCCCGGTCCGGCCCGGACCGGCTCCGCGGCGATCGCCGCCTCGAGCCCGGCCAGCCCATGGAGCAGCTCGCTCTCCGCCGGGGCGACCCCGATCGGGATCGGGTGGTCGAACCAGTAGCGCTGGGTGGAAGCCCGGGCCCGGGCGACGGCCGCGGCGATCTCCGGATCGAGCAAGGGTCCGCCGGGACCCGGTTCGGCGAGGGGCAGGCCGAGCAGGACGTTCGAGGTGATCAGGACCTCTCGGGCGGAGTCGGTGATCGGCCGCGGATTGGGCTCGATCTCATCGACGATCCGACGCTCGCGCAGCTCCCTCGCCGCCGCCCCGGACCGCCCGAGCAGGCCGACGCCTTCGGGAAACAGGACCGACCAGCTCGCCTCAGCGAGCGCGCGCTCGCCGTCCGGCAATTCGGCCAGGGTTCGGGCCGCCCGATCAAGTGTCTCCCGGAAGGCCGGATCCGCCGCGGCCCGCCGGCCGATCTCAAGCGGGACCGCCGTCAGGCCCAGGTTGAGCAGCTCGGCCAGGCCGGCCGGGGCCTCGGCCGGAGGCGCCTCCAGGACCGCCCGGGCGCTCTGCCCCAGGGGATGACCGGGCCCGGCGAGGGCGACCAGGAAGGCACCTGCCAGACGGGCCGCTGCCGCGGCCCCGGCCTTTTCCACGCCGGTCGGGCCGCCGGTCCGGCCGGTGCGCGGGCCGGCGCTACCCCGCGCCATCAGCCAGCCCTCGATGTCGACCCCGGATGCTGCCTGACGGGACGGCCCGGGCCGGATCAGGGCATCGACGACGACCTCGAATGGCTGGCTCATGCCCGAAAGGATGGCGGATCATCGGGCAAGATTCGAGTCGGTCGTGTACCGTCCCCGGATCAGGCCCAACTGAGGATTCCGGTCGCCTTGACCGGATCGGCTGCCCTGCGCCGAGGTTGGCTTGATCCACATCGCCTGGCCGGGCTCCCGGCCCCGGCGTCGCGCGCCGCTCGGGTTGATCGCCGCCGCAATCCTCGTCGCGGGCTGCGGCACGGCGGGTCGCGCCGCGGCGATCGCCCGGCTACCCCCTGCGCCCAGCCTGTCCGGCCAGGCCGCCTCGGGCAGCGCCGGGGCAACGGCGATGCCCTCGCCCCTGGCGGTCAGCCCGTCGCCCGATCTGCCCGGCCCGACACCCTCTCAGTCAGGCCGGGTCCTGAGCGCGGACTGGCCGGCGGCCGTCGAGTCCACCCCGAACCCCGACTTCACCCTCCACGTCCCGATCCTCATGTTTCACCGGATTGTCAGCCCGGCCGACGCGGGACGCTCGCTGCCGGGCCTCGTCGTCGATCCGGTTGTCTTTGCCAAGGAGCTCGGCCTGCTCCACGCCCAGGGCTGGCACACGATCACCCTGGCCGGGCTCGAGGTCGATCTCGCCGGCGCCGTCCGGCCGCCGCCTCGAACGTTCGTGATCACGATCGACGACGGACACCTCGACGGGCTGACGAACGCCCTGCCGATCCTCCAGCGGTTTGGTTTCGTGGCGACCTACTTCGTGGTCATGGGCCGGCTCGAGGATCCGGGCTTCCTAAGCGCGCCGGACCTGCGCATCCTGGCCGGCGCCGGGATGGAGATTGCCGACCACACGATGAACCACGTCGACGTCGGCCGCCTCCACGGAGACGCCCTGACGTACCAGATCGCCGGCGCCGACGAGGCGATCCAGCGAGTCACGGGTCGGGCCCCGGCGACGTTTGCCTATCCCTCGGGCGAATCCAGCCTTGAGGCTGCCGGTGCAGTCGAAGCTGCCGGGATGGGCCTGGCGGTCACGACCCAGGAGGGCGTCGCCGAGACGTGGCTGGCGCGCTTCTTCGTCCCGCGCTTGCGGGTCTCACCGAGCCTGACCCCGGACATGCTCGTCCGGATCCTCGATGGCTACGCGATCGACTGAACGGGCCCGTCACCCGGCCCGGCCGCGAACCGTCCAACGAGCGAAATCTTCGGGCCGTTCCAGTCCAATTGCCCTCCGCAAGGAGCCTTCGCATGCGCCTCGCAGTCGTGACCTTCGGACTCGCCCTCGTGATCGCGGGCTGTGCTGGTCCGCCGACGATTCCGCCCTCGGCCGGGCCTGCCTCCAGTGGCCCATCGGCCGGCCCGAGCGAGGGGCCTTCAGCCGCGCCCTCGGCCGGTCCCTCGGCCGCGCCATCGGCCAAGGCGGTCGCCCACCCGAGCCCGACGCCGAAACCGCTCGCGGCCTGCCTCGCGTCCCAGCTGGCCGCCAAGGTGACCGGCTGGCAGGGAGCCGCCGGCAGCCAGATCGCCTCGGTCACCGTGACGAACACGTCGGGCAGTGTCTGCAACCTGCAGGGCACGCCGGAGGTCGAGCTGCTCGACGCGCACGGCAACATCCTGATCGACTCCCAGACGGGCGGTCCCGGCGGCCTGCCTCACGTCGCCAAGGGTGCTCCGGCGTTCCACCTCGCCCACGATGGCTTCGTCACGACCCTGGTCAAGGACGATGACTACTGCGGAGCGACCCCGGCGCTGCCGACCACCGTCGCCTTCGTCCTGCCCTCGAACGGCGGTCGCCTGGTGGCCGCCAAGGGCCCCGGTGGAACGGTCCCGCAATGCGCCAGCAAACCGGGCACCCCCGGCGCGATCTCGATGAACGGCTGGGCCAAGTAGCCCGGCGGTGGTCGGCGACTACAGGTGGAAGACGCCGAAGGCGAGGAACCAGGTGAAGCCGATCACGACGAGGATCGTCACGCCGGCGAATACGCGCTGGCCAGTCTTTGACCGAATCCACGGCGTGGGCGGCGTCTCCGTTTCGTAGTGGCGCGCCTTCCGGTCGTGCTCCTTGCGCTTGCTCTTTGGCTGGCCACTCTCGCTGTGATGGGACATTCGGCATACCTCGGGGCGTTGGTGACGCCCGGGACATTCCTGGGCGTGCCGGCGGCGGGGCGGCGACAGCGGCCCGCGGATCGTAGCGCGCCGCGCGTTCGCCGTGCGCCGGGCATGCTCGGGGAGGTGCCTCGCCGATCGGCCCGAGCGGCTGGATGAGCCGGAGATAACGCCTCGGTGAGGGGCTCGGCCTAGCCTCGGGACATGTTGGCATCGGTCCTCTCGGCAACGCTCCACGGGATTGAGGGCCGGGTCATCCGGGTCGAGGTCGACGTCGCTCCCGGTTTGCCCGGGTTCACGATCGTGGGCCTCCCGGACGTCTCGCTCCAGGAGGCCCGCGAGCGGGTCCGAGGCGGAATCCGCAACAGCGGGCTCGTCTTTCCGCCGCGACGGATCACCGTCAACCTCGCCCCGGCGGACCTGCGCAAGGCCGGCGCGTCGCTCGATGCCGCGATCGCCGTGGGGATCCTGCTCGGCTCGGAGCAGGCCCGAGCGAACGGGGCCTGGGCGATGATTGGGGAGCTGTCCCTCGGGGGCGAGCTGCGGGCGGTGCCCGGGATCCTGTCGATGGTCCTGGCCCTGGCCCGCCGGGGCGTGAGCCGGGTCGTCGTGCCCCAGGAGGCCGCGCCGGAGGCCCGGCTCGCAGACCGGATCGAGGTCCATCCGGCGGCCGACCTGAGCGCGATCCTCGAAGCGATCCGCTCCGGTCGCCGTGCCCGGCCGCGGGTCAATCCGGCCCGGATCGACCTCGTGGCGGGGTCGCTGCCGGGTACGGACGCCAACCGGCGACCGGGACCAGACCCAACCCACGTCACGGAGATCCCGGACCTGGCCGACGTGCGTGGCCAGGTTGTCGCCCGGCGGGCCCTCGAGATCGCCCTCGGGGGCGGCCACGGGCTGCTTCTCGTTGGGCCGCCGGGGTCCGGCAAGACCCTCCTCGCCCGGACCGTGCCCGGTCTCCAGCCGCCGCTCGACGACGCAGATGCGCTCGTTGCCACGGCGATCCGCTCGGTCGCCGGTGAGGGTCCGATTCTCGGACTCGACCGGTCCCGGCCCTTCCGCGCCCCGCACCACACGATCAGCTACGCCGGAATGGTCGGGGGCGGCCCGGCGATCGCCCCGGGTGAGGTCACGATGGCCCATCAGGGTGTGCTCTTTCTCGATGAGCTACCCGAATTCGGGCGGGACGTCCTCGAGGCCCTGCGCCAGCCGCTCGAGGAGGGCCGGGTCGCGATCGTTCGGGCCGGCCGGTCGCTCGTCCTCCCGGCCCGCTTCCAGCTCATTGCCGCAATGAACCCGTGCCCGTGCGGTGGGCCCGTCGGGTCCGAGCTTGCCTGCCGTTGTCGGCCGGGCGTGGCCGAGCGCTATGCCGGGCGGGTCTCGGGCCCGCTGCGCGACCGGATCGACCTGTGGGTCGAGCTGCCCCGGGTTGCTCCGGCCAGCCTCGTGGCGTCCGCCGATGGCGAAGGGTCGGAACCGGTCGCGGCCCGGATCCGCTCCGTCCGGCAGCTCCAGGTCGACCAGCGGGGGGTCCTGAACTCGCGCCTGAGCGGTCGAGGCCTGCGCCATGCCTGCCGGCTCGGGAACGCCGAGCGGGCCCGCCTGGCCAGCCTCGCCGACGGGCTCTCGCTGTCGGCCCGGGGCCTCGAGCGACTCCTCCGAACGGCCAGGACGGTGGCCGACCTCGAAGGCGCCGAGGCCGTCGGCCGGCAGCACCTGGAGGAAGCCGGACGGTTCCGGGGACCGGGCCTCCGGCCCGGCGTCCAACTGGCAGTCTGAATGCTCGGGGTCGGTCGATCCGGACCGCTCGGGTCCCCAGCCGGGAACGACGATCGGAGCGGGGACCGCCCGGCCAGGCGCGGACCGTCGGACGGGCCCCGACTGTCGGTCGGACAGGCGGCGAAGGACGAGCGCGTCGCGGCGATGCTCCTGATGAGCGTGGAGGGCATCGGACCGGCCACGTTCTACGGTCTCCTCGCCGCCCACCGGTCGGCCGTCGCTGTGCTCGAGCTCGCCTCGAGCGAATCGGGTCGGCGGATGCTCGAACAGACGCTCGGCCCAGGGGGCATCGGCCGACCAGCAGCCGAGCGGCCACGGCGGATCGTCGAAGACCTGGCCGCGACCTGCCGGGCGGCTGGGACGGCCCTGGCTCGCCTCGGGGAGCAGGGGGTTGGCTGGCTCACCCTGGATGATCCGGCCTATCCAGCCAGGTTGCGCCTCCTCGGGCTCCCGCCGCCTGTGCTGTTCGTACGGGGCGACGGCGCTGCGCTCGGCGCGGAATCGGCGGTTGCGGTCGTCGGGACTCGGGCACCGACCGATTCCGGACGGGCGATCGCGGCCCGGATCGCCGACGCCCTGGCCCGGCGTGGGTCCACGATCGTGTCCGGGCTGGCGGTCGGAATCGACGGCGCTGCCCATGCCGCCGTCGTCGAAGCAGGCCTCCGAACGGTGGCCGTGCTCGGCTCCGGCCACGGTCGGATCTATCCCTGGTCCCATCGCGGGCTGGCCGAGCGAATCGTGGCGGCCGGCGGCGCGCTCGTCTCGGAGCTGCCTCCCCAGGCGACCCCGAACCGGGGCACGTTCCCCCGTCGCAACCGGGTGATCAGCGGCCTGGCCGATGCCACGATCGTGGTCGAGGCCGCCGCTCGAAGCGGAGCACTGATCACTGCGGCCTGGGCCCTCGAGCAGGGCCGCGAATGTTTCGTGGTGCCGGGCTCGATCGATGCTCCGGCGTCGGCCGGCTGCCTCGCCTTCCTGCGGGAGTGTCCCGGACAGGTCCGGATCGTGGCCGGAATCGCCGAGCTGATCGAGGACCTCGAACTGGCCGGTCCGGAGGAAGGCCAGCTCCGCCCGGGCCCCGGGCGGCCTTCCTCGGTGGCACCAACGGCCACCCCGGCGGCCCTCCTCGCCAGCCTCGGGGCCACCGAAGCCACCGTGGCCCGGGCCCTGGCCGGGAGCTCGGCCACGGTCGACGATCTCGCCCGCCAATCCCGCCTGCCGGTCGCCACGCTGCTCGGCGTCCTGACCTCGCTCGAGCTGCGTGGTTTTGTAACCGCGGGAGCCGGCCGATACCGCCTGGCCGGCGGATTGGCTGCACTCGACCCAACCGAAGTGGCCGGGACCGACCCACCGGTTGCCTCGGCTCGACAGCCAGTGCTACCCTGACGCCGACCGTCCGGGCGAAGGTCCGGTTGACAGCCGCACGATGCCGCTGACCCCCAGCAGCTAGCCAGGAGACTGTCTATTGCGAAAGATCGCAGCCACTGCGCTCGCCTTGCCCGTCCTCGCCACGCTGTACGTGCCGCTCCTCTTTCGGCGGAGCATTGCATTCCGGGTGGCTCTCGGGCTCGGGTTCGCAGGACTGCTGGGGCTCGGTTACCTGGCACTGAGCGGGCCGAAGGGCACCGCCGCCTCGGGACCGCCGGTCAGCGCCCCGCTCGACACCTCGGCCTTCGCCGAGACCGTCCAGCCGAACTATGGCCTCCACGCTCCGGCCACGATCACGTTTGCCAGCCCGATGAACCCGGCCTCGGTCGCGGCCGCCCTGACCGTCGACCCATCGACCCCGGTCACGACGAGCTGGGACACGGCCGGCCGGACGCTCACGATCCGCCCGCAGGGAATGTGGTCGCCCGCGACCTACTACACGATCAAGGTCGGGACGACGGCCCGTGACGCGACTGGACATGCCCTGGCCGAAGCGGCGCGAGCCCTGTTCACCACGCGCGCCGCGACCACGGCCCGCCTGGCGGTCACCAAGCCGGTCGGCGGTGGCGCGTCGCCGGCGACCGGGTTCACGGTCTCGTTCGACGGGCCGGTCACGGCATCGTCGGCCAACGCGCTCCTGGCGATCAGCCCGGCTGTGAGCGGCAGCCTGGTCGATGCCACGTCGAGCGCGACCGGCAGCTCGGTCACGTTCCAGCCCGATCAACCCCTGAGCCCGAACACGACCTACACCGTGGCGCTCCAGAGCGGGCTCCTCGACGCGGATGGTTCGAGCGTGGCCGCGCCGCTGCCCCTTTCGGTCAAGACGGCCATGGCCCCGGCGATCGTCCGATTCCGGCCGCTCGACGGGACGACCGGGGTCGTCGCCTCGGCCCGGCTGTCGGTCCGCTTCACCCAGGCGATGAACACCGCGATCAGTGGTCCGGCCTTCAGCGCGACTGTCGCCGGCGCGCAGATCACAGGCAAGGTCGCCTGGGCCGAGGGCAACACCGTCCTTGTCTTCACGCCCACCAAGCCGCTCAGTGCCGGGGCGGTCGTCAGGATGAGCGTCTCGACGATCGCCGAGTCGGCGACCGGGGTCGGGCTGGCCAAGGCGGGCACCGTCTCGTTCCGGACCGCCCCGGCGATCGTGGCCGCGGTCAAGCCACCTGCGCCGAAGACGACCGTGGCCAAGCCCAAGCCTACGCCAAAGCCCAAGCCAAAGCCGACGAGCGGCTCGGGCGGCGGCACTGTCGGGGCCGGGGCGTGGCACGCGGTCGAGGTCTACTACCTCGGCCTGATGAACTGCACCCGGGGCGGCGGCTGGGTCCTCGCTTCGGGCAGGTGCAGCAGCCCCGGCGGGAGCGGAATCGAGCCGCTCATCCTGAATGCGGGGATCTCCAACAAGGTTTCGCGGCCGTACGCCAGGTTCCTGGCCCAGAAGAACATCTGCAGCCACTTCGCCGAAGGCACGCCCGGCGACCGGCTGCACAAGGCGGGCTACCCCGGGGACTACCGTGAGAACATCGGCTGCCGCAACGCGAGCAGCCCGTACGCCTCGGTCCTCTTGACGCACCTGTACTTCCAGGATGAGAAGCCCTGCGGCAACTACTGCCACTGGGCGAACATCATGGATCCCCGGATGACCGAGGTCGGGATCGGGGTCTGGGTGATCGGCGACCGGGTCCGCCTCGTCGTCGACTTCTGGAAGCCCTGAACCGGCCCGGATGACCGACGACTCCGCCCGTGACTCGCCGGCCGGAGCCGGTCCGCTCGAGATCGCGCTCCGAAACGTCGTCATCCACCTGAACAACGAGCAGCCGATCCTGGCCGACCTGTTCGGGCTTCCCTCGGCCCAGGACGTCGCCGTGATCTGCACGAACCTGCGAACCCCGGACGGCAAGCGGCCGGTGTTCATCGACCAGTCCGACTCGATCTTCGTCCTGCCCCTCGTCCACGTTCGGTTCATCGAGGTGCCACCCGGTGCGGACCGCGCCGGGGACGGCCCGTCGGGCAACCAGGCGCGACAGCGCCAGAGCGCGCCGGTCACCCCGGTCGAGCCCGATCTCGAGATCGACGAGGAGTTCCTGCGCCGGATCCGCGACGCCTGATCCGCGTGCGCGCGTCGCGCGGCGCCGAAGGCGCAGGTGACCGGCAGCGAAGAATCGGGTGCTAGACTCCCCGACGTCATGAGTGGAAATCTCGTGATCGTCGAGTCGCCGGCCAAGGCGAAGACGATCGAACGCTATCTCGGGCCCGGGCTACCGCGTGCTCGCCTCGTATGGTCACGTCCGGGACCTCCCGGAGAAGACCGGCAAGGGCTCGCTCGGGGTCGACGTCGCCCACGACTTCGCGCCGACCTACGAGATCGTGGCCGACCGGCGCAGGCAGGTCTCCGAGATCACCAAGGCGGCCCGCACGGCCGACACCGTCTATCTCGCAACCGACCTTGATCGGGAGGGCGAAGCGATCGCCTGGCACGTGGCCGAGGCGGCCGGGCTCAAGCCGGAGAAGACCCGGCGGGTGACCTTCAACGAGATCACCGAGAGCGCGATCCGGGAGGCCTTCGCCCATCCCCGCGAGATCGACCTGGACCTGGTCGATGCCCAGCAGGCCCGCCGGATCGTCGACCGGCTGTACGGCTACACCCTCAGTCCGCTCCTCTGGCGCAAGGTTCGATCGGGCCTCTCGGCCGGCCGGGTCCAGTCGGTCGCGGTCCGCCTCGTGGTCGACCGGGAACGCGAGATCCGGGCGTTCACGGCCGTCGAATACTGGTCAATCAGGGCGAGTCTGCTGGCACCCGGCGGGGAGTCATTCGAGGCCGAGCTCGTGCGAGTCGACGGCGAAAAGCCCCGGATCAGCGACGGGGCCGCCGCGACCGAGCACGTCCACGCCCTGACCGACAGCCGCCCGGTCGTCCAGGGCGTGGCGGTGAAGCCGTCCCGACGGAGCCCCGCCGCCCCGTTCACGACGTCGACCCTCCAGCAGGAGGCCAGCCGGAAGCTGGGCTTCGGTCCGAAGAAGACGATGAGCGTCGCCCAGCGGCTGTACGAGGGCCTCGAGACGAGCGAAGGCCAGGTCGGCCTGATCACCTACATGCGGACCGACTCGGTCGCCCTGTCCGGCCAGGCGATGGGCGAGGCCCGGGCCGTGATCGCCGATCGCTACGGCGAGCGCTACACGATGCCCAAGGGCCGGCCATTCAAGACGAAGACGCGCAATGCCCAGGAGGCCCACGAGGCCATCCGGCCGACCTCGTTCGGGCGCACGCCCGGACGACCTCGAGGGCGTCCTGCCCCGCGACGAGGCCCGCCTGTATCGCCTGATCTGGCAACGGGCGCTGGCCAGCCAGATGAAGGAGAAGGAGCTCGAGACGACGACCGCCGAGCTCGAGACTGGGCGCTACGGCCTGCGGGCGTCGGCGACCCGGACGATCTTCGACGGCTTCTCGGCGGTCTACACCGAGGGCCAGGACGATGCCGCCGAGGAGCAGGAGCGCGTCCTGCCGCCGCTCGCGGAGGGTGACGTCACGACCGTCGACTCGGTCGTGCCGACCCAGCACTTCACCGAGCCGCCCCCGCGCTACACCGAGGCGACCCTGATCAAGGCGCTCGAGGAGCACGGGATCGGCCGGCCGTCGACCTACGCCGCCACCGTTTCGACGATCCTCGACCGCGGCTACGTCACGCGTCCGGGAGCGCCGCCTGCGGCCCGAGCTGGTCGGCGAGATCGTCAACGACCTGCTCGTCGAATCACTTCGGCTCGCTCGTCGATCTCGAGTTCACCGCCCGGATGGAGGAGGACCTCGACGAGGTCGCCAACGGCTCGCGGCCCTGGGTCCCACTCGTGCGCGACTTCTACACCCCGTTCGAGGCGACCGTCGAGGCCAAGCAGAAGGAGCTCCGGCCGGCGGACATCGGCCTGGCCACGTCCGAGGTCTGCTCGGAGGGCCACCCGATGGTGATCCGGGCCGGTCGCTACGGCGAGTACCTGGCCTGCTCCGAATACCCCGAGCACAAGGAGACCCGCCCGATCGCGCCGGCCCGCACCGGCCGGCGGTGAGGCGAACGGTGAGGCACGCCGGCGCTGCCCGGGGTCGGCGAGACCTGCCCGAACTGCGGCGCGACCGAGGGCGGGGCCTGGTCGCCAAGCGCGGCCGGTTCGGGCCGTTCGTCGGCTGCGACCGCTACCCGGACTGCAAGTACATCAAGAAGGACGGCCCGCCGCCGCCCGAGCAGCTGCCCGTTCGAGGTCACCTGCCCGAAGTGCGGCGAGGGCCACCTCACGGCTCGCCGGGCGCGCCGCACCGGGAGCGTGTTCTGGGGCTGCTCGCGCTACCCGAAGTGCGACTTCACGACATCCCGTGAGCCGGTCGGGGCGATCCACGATGCCGACGGCGGCCCGATCGCCCGGAGCGCACCGGCGCCCGCAGCGGTAGCGGACGAGCCGGCCGGCGACGGCCTCGACGAAGCCGCCGCGCCGGAGCCACCATCCGCCACACCACCGGCCGCTGGTCCGTCGAGCGGGTTGTGCCTGAAGTGCGGAGCCACGATCGAATTGCCAGCCGGCGACCTCGTCGGCCGGTCGCTTGCCGGCGGCCCACCGGATCCGTCGGCGCTGCGCCGGCCTGGCCGGGCGGGCCGGCCGGCCGGTCGCGGCCGGACATCGGGTGTCCGGTCCAGCCGGACTGGCGCGCGCTCCACGAAATCGGCCCGGGCCCGTGGCTCGGCCACCACCGGGAGCGCCCCCGGCGCGTGACCGGTGACGAAGCCCGCGAGCGCTTCCTCGACGGGCTGACGGCCCGCGACGCCTCGCCCCATACCCGCCGGGCCTACGGGACCGTCGTCGCGGCCTATCTCGCCTGGCTCGACGAGCGTGGGACCGACTGGCGCCGGCCGCCCCGGGCCGACCTGCGGGCGTATCTCGCCCGCCTGAGCGACGGCGTCGCCCGGAGCTCCGTCGGCCAGCGGTTGGCCGCGCTTCGCTCGTTCTACCGCTTCACCACCAGGAACGGCTGGACCGAGGGCGATCCCTGGCGCTCGATCGCCACGCCGCGCATGCCCCGGCGCCTGCCCCGGGTGCTCGAGGTCGAGGAGGTCGAGCGGCTGCTCGATGCGATCGACTCCGGACCCGACCGACCCGCTCGCCCTGCGCGACCGGGCGATCGTCGAGACGGCCTACGCCGCCGGACTCCGGATCAGCGAGCTGGCGGGCGCCCAGCATCGGCTCGGTCGACCTGCGGCGAGGCGAGATCCGGGTGATCGGCAAGGGCCGCAAGGAGCGGGTCGGCCTGCTCGGCCGCCCGGCCCGCGAAGCGCTCGGGGCTTACCTCGACGTGGGACGCCCGGTCCTCCTGGCGCGGGCGCTGGGCCGGACGGGCGACGGGGGGACCGCCGCTCCGGCCGATCCGCCGGCGAGGTCTTCCTGAACCATCGGGCGCCGGCCGCTCGGTATCCGCGGCCTGCGGCTTCGGCTCGATGGCCTGCGCGCCCGGGCCGGCCTGCCGGCTGGGCGTCTCCCCGCACACCCTCCGGCACAGCTTCGCCACCCACCTGCTCGATGGTGGCGCCGACCTGCGGGTCGTCCAGGAGCTGCTCGGCCACGAGAGCCTGGCCACGACCCAGATCTACACCCACGTCTCGCCCAGCCGCCTCCGGGCTGCCTACGAGCTGGCCCATCCGCGGGCCGCCCGTCCCGCTCGCTGACCAGCGCCTGGTGACCGCATCCCGAGGGATCGCACGAGCCGGCCTGATCGTCACGGTCGCCTTCTTCATCGCCCGGATCCTCGGCTCGGTCCGGCTGATCGTGATCGGGGCCGAGTTCGGGGCAAGCGCCGACCTCGACGCGTTCCTGGCGGCGTTCCGGATCCCGGACTTCATCTTCCAGCTCGTCGCCGCGGGAGCCCTCAGCTCGGCCCTCATCCCGGTCATCTCGGGCCTGCTGGCAACGGACGAGGAAGCCCGGGCCTGGCGGGTCGCCTCGACCGTGGTGAGCCTGATGCTGGTGATCCTGCTCATCCTGGCCGTGATCGTGGCGATCCTCGCGCCGGTCCTCGTCCCGGTGATCGCGGGCGATTTCACCCCCGCCCAGATGGCCCAAACGGTCGAGCTGACCCGGGTGATGCTGCTCAGCCCGATCCTGCTCGCCTGCGGGGCGCTCGCCACGAGCCTGCTCAACGCCAAGGGCCGGTTCACGGCCGCCGCCCTCGCCCCGATCGTGTACAACCTCGGGATCATCTTCGCGGCGGTCTTCCTGGCCCCGGTCATGGGCATCGTCGGACTGGCCGTGGGGGTGGTCATCGGAGCAGCCGGGCACTTCCTGGTCCAGCTTCCGCCGCTCCGACGAACCGGCTTTCGCTACACGCCCCGGATCGACCTGGGCGACGCGGATGCCAGGGAGGCCCTCCTGCTGATGGTCCCCCGGGCGATCGGCCTGGCGGCCAGCCAGCTGACCTTCCTCGTCGCCGTCTCGATCTCGACCGGCCTGGGCGTGGGCGCCGTGACCGCGTTCACCTTTGCCTTTTCGATCTTCCAGCTGCCGATCGGGGTGATCGGGATTCCCGCTCGGGGTGGTCACCCTGCCCTCGATGTCGCGCGAGCTCGCCCTGGGCGAGGTCGAGCGCTATCCTGGCCCTCGTGCGCCGGGCGCATCCGGCTGATCCTGTTCGTGATGATCCCGCTGACCGGCCTGGCGATCATCACCCGGGGCGGGGTCGTCCAGCTGCTGTTCGACTATGGCAAGATGGACGATCAGGCCCTCCAGCAAACGGCCCAGACGCTGGGCCTGCTCCTGTTCGGGATGACCTCGGAATCGGTCATCGCGATCCTTGCCCGCTCGTTCTACGCCGGGCGTGACACGGCCACCCCGGTGATCGCGGCGATCCTGGCCGTCGCGATCAACGTGACCCTGGCGATCGCCCTGGCCGGGCCGCTCGGCCTGCCCGGGATCGGCCTGGCGATCACCCTCGGTTCACTGGGCCGAGGCGTCCCTCCTGCTCCTGATCCTGTGGTATCGGCGGCCGACCCTGCGCCCGTCCGACCTGGTCCGATCCGCGGCCCGGGCGATCGCCACCGGCCTGATCGCGACCGGCGCGGCGTTCCTCGTCGGCCAGGCGATCACGAACGTGGTCGGATCGGAGCCGGGCAAGATCGTCCTGTTCTTCCAGCTCGCCGCGATGGGCCTGACGGGGGCCATCGTCTACGCGGCCTGCGCAACCGTCCTGCGCACGCCCGAGATGAGCACGATCTGGGACCTCGCAACCGGGCTCGTGCGGCGCCGTACGATCTCGCCATGAGGTTTGCCGAGGCCACGCCCGACGAGCTGGTCGACTGGGACCGGCACACGGTCGACCGTACCGGGCGGCAACGTCTACCAGTCCCGGGCCTGGGCCGAGCACGTTCGAAGCTCGGCTGGCGGCCGCGCTACCTCGTCGCCGATGACGGCTACCGGCTCCTCTCGCTCGAGCGGCCGTGGCGCTTCGTCGGCGGGGCAGGGGCGTACCTGTCGAAGGGGCCGATCTCGGCCGGCGAGCCCGTCGCGCGGACGGCCGAACGGCTGGAGGCCGCGGCGGAGCTGGCTGTTCGCACGGGGGGTCGACGTGATCGCCTCGGACGCCGAGATCCCGGCCGACACCGGCTATCCGGGCCTGATCGAGGCGACATGGCTTCCGGCCGATCGAGGAGGTCCAGCCCTCGCGCCACCGGGTCGCCCTTGCCCTCCAGCCGGGCGAGCCGGAGGCGAACCTATTTCGCGGGCTTCGCGATGTCGACCCGGCAGCGAGTCCGCCAGGCCGAGAAGGCCGGCCTGCGGGTCGATCCGCTGGGACTCTCGCTGGCCCGAGACGCCCCAGCCGATTGCCGACCCGGGCCCGGGCGGCAGCACTGATCCGAAGCCCGTCTTCGACGTCCCGCCCGGGGGAGCCGATCCGAAGGCCGCCTTCGACGGCTTCTACGACCTGCTCGAGGTGACCGCGGCCCGCCGCCACTTCGGGCTCGGCTCACGGGCCGGCTTCATCGACTGGTCGAGCGCCGGCCTGGCCGCCGGCCACGTCGATCCTGCTCGAGGTTCGCACGCCGGCCGGCGAGCTGATCGGCGGCGGCCTCGTTCTACCGCCACGGTGGCCGCCTGACCTATTCGCACTCGGGCGACCGGGCGGACCTCCGCCGGGCGTTCCCCGGGTGTCGTTCACCTGATCCTCTGGCGGGCGATCCAGCTGGCCGTCCGCGAGGGCGATGGTCGAGGTCGACCTGGCCGGAGTCGACGTGCGCGGTGCCCGGCGCGAGCCGCGTTGCCGGCGAGGAGATGGCCGGCCTGTACGACTTCAAGCGCTCGTTCGGGGCGACCTGGATCGAGCTGACCGGCAACCACGAGCAGGTCGCCCGGCCCTGGCGCTACGGGCTCGGCCGGGTCACCGGCCGGCTGCCTGGCGGTCATCGATGAGCGGCCAAGGCCCGGGTCCCGAACCCGGCCTCGACCCCGGCCCCGACCTCCCTGGCGCGACGGCCATTTCCGGCATGCGCGGGACGACCACGGCCGCCAGCGAGGCCGACCTGCGCTGGGATGCCTTCGTCGACGCCAACCCACGGGCGACGTACCTCCAGCTCAGCGGCTGGGCCGGCTCGAAGGCCGCCAATGGCTGGTCGGCCCTGGCCGGTCGAGGCGATCGGCACCGGGCGGCCCGATCGGTGCCCGGATCCTGCTCCGACGGCCGGCCGGCATTCCGTGGACCTTTGCCTACGCCCCGCGCGGCCCGCTGGCCAGCGTCTGCGACCGGGCCAGCCTGTCGGCGCTTCACCGAACGCCTCCAGGGCGCCGCCGGTGAGCCGGACCGGCGGGCTGATCGGATCTCGCACGTCCGGATCGATCCCGAGATCGAGCTTGACGGCCCGGACGATCCCGAGGGCAGCCGGCGGGCCGCCCTGGCCGGGCTCGGTTGGCGGCCCGCTCCAGAGGTCCAGCCGAGCGTCAGCCGGATCATCGATCTTGTCCCGGACGAGGCCGCCCTGTGGGCCGGCCTGCGGGGCAAGTGGCGGCAGTACGTGAACAAGGCCCGCTCGAGCGGAATCCGGGTCGAGGACCGTGGCCGGGCGGGCCTGCCCGAGTTCCACGCGATCATGACCGAAACGGCCGCCCGGGCCGGCACGCTGATCCGGACGGAGGCCTCCTACCGGGCGATCTGGGACGCCTTCGCGCCGTCCGGCCGGGTCCGGCTGCTGTTCGCGGTCGACCCGGTCGGCACGGCCCAGGCGACCCTGTTCCTGGTCCGGACGGGCAGGCGGGTCGTCGAGCCGTACGGCGGGATGACCGCCGCCGGGGCGGCCTCGCGGGCCAACTACCTGCTCAAGTGGGAGGCGATCCGGAGCTCGCGCGAGGCGGCGGCCACGTCCTACGACATGTGGGGCCTGGTCCATCCGGGGATCCGCCAGTTCAAGGAGGGCTTCGGCGGCCGCGAGGTCCGCCTGATCGGCGCCTTCGACCTCGACCTGCGTCGGTTCGGCGCCCGAGTCTACCGGCTGGCCGAGACCTACCGCGGGCCGCACCGCCCGGGAGCTGGTTCGTGAGCCTGGCCGACCGTCTTCGGGCGGTCGATGCCGGCCGCCCGGCGCGCCGCCCTGGCCGGGATCTCGTGGCGCGCCTCGAAACGGCCGGCAACCTGCATGGGATCCGCTCGGCCGTCGGGCGTCCGACCGCCCCGCTCGACGCCGGCCTGGCTGGGATCATGGTTGCCGCTCTCGTGGCCGATTCGCGGGGAGTCCAGCCGGGCGGGCTGTTCGTGGCTGTGCCCGGCGATCACGTCGACGGCCATGACTTCGTTGGCCGGGCGGCGGCCAGCGGGGCCGTCGCGGCGATCGTTGAGCACCCGGTCGTCGATGGCGGCCTCGTCCAGGTCGTCGTGGGCAGCAGCCGGGCGGCGCTCGCCGTGGCCGCCTGCTGGTGGTACGGCGATCCGAGCCGCGAGCTCGGGGTCGTGGGAATCACCGGGACGGACGGCAAGACGACGACCTCGTTCCTGGCTGCCGCGGCGCTGGCCCGGGCCGGCCTCCGGCCCGGCCTCGTCGGCACGGTCGAGCTGCGGATTGGCGACGAAGGCGAGCCGACGCCGGAGCACCAGACGACGCCCGAGGCGCCGGAGCTCCAGCGTCTCCTCCGGGCGATGGCCGACGGCGGGAATGCGACGGCGGTCGTCGAGACGACGTCCCACGGTCTCGCCCTCGGGCGGGTCAGCGGGATTGCCTACGACGCGGCGATCCTGACCAACCTGACCCACGAGCACCTCGAGCTGCATGGCTCGTTCGAGGCGTACCGGGCCGCCAAGCTGAGCCTGTTCGAGCGCCTGGCCGAGCGGCGGCCGGCCAAGACCGGGGCCGCAGCCGGCCTGGCCTGGCCCCGCCTGGCCGTGGTCAATCGGGACGATCCGTCGGCCGACCTGTTCGTCGCGGTCTCGCGCGAGGCCGGCGCCCGGGTCCTGACCTACGGGGCCGAAGCCGGCGCCGACGTCCGGGCGGGCAGGATCGAGGAGGACGGGCACCGGCTGTCGGTCAGCTATCGGGCCCCGAGTGGCTCGGCCCGGCTGGCCCTCCAGCTGGCCGGCCGTTTCAACGTCCACAACGCCCTGGCCGTGGTCGCCCTGGGCGAGGGGCTCGGCCTCGATCCCGGAGCGGTCCGGGCGGGGATCGAGGGCGTGCGCCGGGTGCCTGGCCGGATGGAGCGGGTCGAGCGCGGACAGCCCTTCGGGGTGATCGTCGACTATGCCCACACGCCGGTTTCGCTCGAAACCGTCCTCGATCTGCTCGCGCCGGTGGCAGCCGCGGCAGGCGGCGGCCTGATCGTCGTCTTCGGGTCGGCGGGGGAGCGCGACACGGCCAAGCGCCCGATGATGGGCCGGATCGCCGGGCGCCGGGCCCGCCTCGTCGTCGTCACCGACGAGGATCCCCGGGGCGAGGACCGCCAGGCGATCCTCGAGGAGATCGCCCGCGGGGCCGAGGCCGAGGGCCGACGGCGCGAGACCGACCTGCTGGTGATCGCCGATCGGCGCTCGGCCATCGAAGCCGCCCTCGAGCGGGCCCGGCCCGGCGACGTGGTCCTGTTCGCCGGCAAGGGCCACGAGCAGTCGATCATCGGCCCGGACGGTCCGGTCCCCTGGGACGAGCGGACCGCCGTCGAGGAAGCCCTGAGCTCGCTGGGCTACGGCTGAACCAGGATGAGCGGCGCCGCGGGGCTCGGCTCGGCCCGGCAGAGCCGCGGCCACGGGGCCGTTCGGCAGAGCCCGAGCTCGACGGACCTGGACGCGGCCCGGCAATCGTCGGTTGTCACGCCCGGTAGGACAAGACCGCCTTCCTGACCTCGCCCGGCTCCAGCCGGGCCCGTGACGCGGCCGAGTTCGGGCCCATCCACGCTTGGCTCGAGCTGATTTCGGGACGTGCTCCATGAGGCTGAGCGCCTGCGGGCCGTCCGAGGCCAGATTTGTCCTACCGGGCGTGACATCGGCGTGATGACGAGGGTCCAGGGCCGCAGACTCACGGGCGAAGCCCAACTCGGGTGACTGGAGCCGTTCGGCGGAGTGGCGCGCGGGCGCTGGTATTCTTGGACGAGATGACGATCGAGCCGATTCCGAGCACGAAACGCGGGACGCGGCGCCCGGCCATGGGCACGAGCGGCGGAGGGGCGCCCGAAGGGACGGCGAACCCGGCGCCTGGGCCGGCCACGAAGGCCAGGCCGGCGACGGTGGCCACAACGGCGAAATCGGCCGCCAGGCCGGCCGGCAACGCTGAACCGGAGAACACCAAGGACGGGCCGGCCGTCGTGGCCGAACCGTCGCGGCGCGTTCGCGGGCCGGCTCGGGCCGACCCGATCGAGGCCGGCCGACGGCAGCTCCTCGAGACGCTCCGCAAGCACTACCCCGGGGCGGATCTCGAAGCCGTCGATCGAGCGTTCGACCTGGCCGTGGAGGCCCATGCCGGTCAGCACCGGGCGTCGGGCGAGGACTACGTCATCCACCCGATCGCCAGCGCCCAGACCGTGGCCGACCTCGGGATCGACCCGGTCGCGGTCCAGGCCGCCCTCCTGCATGACGTGCCGGAGGATACCGAGTACAGCCTGACCGACGTCGAGGACCGCTTCGGGCCGGAGGTCGCCCGGCTCGTCGACGGCGTCACCAAGCTCTCGAAGTTCAGCACCCATTCGCACGAGGAGCAGCAGGCCGAGAACATCCGGAAGATGTTCCTGGCGATGGCCGAGGACATCCGGGTCGTCCTGATCAAGCTTGCCGACCGGCTTCACAACATGCGCACCCTGGCCGCCCTGCCAATCGAGAAGCAGGTCCGGATCGCCCGCCAGACGATGGAGATCTACGCCCCACTGGCCGAGCGGCTCGGGATCTGGCAGATGAAGTGGGAGCTCGAGGACCTCGCCTTCAAGACCCTCGAGCCCGAGCGCTACCGCGAGCTGGCCCGCCTCCTCGACACCCGGCGCCAGGGTCGCGAGGCGTTCATCGAGCAGGCCATCGGGCTGCTCCGGCCGGCGCTCGAGGCGGCCGGGATCAAAGCCGACATCCAGGGCCGCCCGAAGCACCTGACCAGCATCTGGAAGAAGATGGAGCGCAAGGGCGCGGAGTTCGACGAGATCTACGACGTCTATGCGATCCGCTGCCTGGTCGACGAGGTCCGCGACTGCTACGCGGCCCTGGGCATCGCCCATTCGCTGTGGCGGCCGATTCCGGGCCAGTTCGACGACTACATCGCGATGCCCAAGAACAACCTCTACCAAAGCCTCCATACGGCGGTCGTGGCGATGGACGGCAAGCCGCTCGAAATCCAGATCCGGACCCACCAGATGCACCAGGTCTCGGAGGTCGGGATCGCCGCCCACTGGCGCTACAAGGAAGGCTCCAAGGTCGACCGCGAATACGACGCGAAGCTGGCCTGGCTGCGCCAGCTCATGGACTGGCAGCGCGACGTGGCCGACGCGACCGAGTTCGTCGAGGGGATCAAGCTCGATATCTTCCAGGACCAGGTCTTCGTGTTCACGCCCAAGGGCGACGTCAAGGACCTGCCGGCCGGCTCGACCCCGATCGACTTTGCCTACCGGATCCACACCGACGTGGGCCATCGCTGCATCGGCTCGAAGGTCAACAACCGCCTGGTGCCACTCGACTACCGGCTCCACAACGGGGACATCGTCGAGATCGTCACGACGAAGGCGGCCCACGGTCCGTCGCGCGACTGGCTGAACGTCGTCCGGACGAGCCACGCCCGGGAGAAGATCCGGGCCTGGTTCAAGCGCCAGGAACGGGACGAGAACATCGTCCACGGCCGGGAATCGCTCGAGCGGGAGCTGCGCCGCTTGGCCCGGACATCGATCCAGGCGATCGGGCTCGAGCGGATCAACGAAGTCGCCCGCTCCTACAACCACGACAACCTCGACGACTTCTACGCCGCGATCGGCTACGGGGCCGTCGGCGCCCAGCAGGTCGTGATGCGCCTGGGCGTGGTCGACGACGCCGAGCTGACCCTGCCGACGGTCGCGCCCAGCCAGCCGGTCCGGACTGGCGGCGTCCGGGTCAAGGGCGTGGGCGACCTCCTGATCCGCTTCGCCAACTGCTGCCATCCGATCCCGGGCGACCCGATCACCGGGTTCATCACGAGGGGCAAGGGGGTGACCGTTCATCTCCAGTCTTGCCCCACGGTCCTGAACGAGCGCGAGGTCGGCCGCCTGATCGAGGTCGAATGGGAGGCCGCGGCAACCCAGACGTACCCGATCGCGATCCGGGTCGAGGCGTACGACCGGACCGGGCTGCTCAACGACATCACCCAGGTCGTGGCCGAGAACAAGGTCAACATCCTGGCCGCCTCGGTCAAGGTCCTGCCCGACCACATCGCGATCGTCACGGCGACCCTCCAGGTTGCCGCAGTCAGCCAGCTGGCCCGGGTGATGAGCCGGATCGAGGGCCTCAAGGACGTAATCTCGGTCCAGCGCGACCTCGGCTGAAGCGCGCTCGGACGATGCCGCCCGGACGACCTCGGCCCCGCGGCGGCCGCTAGACTTCGCGGCGATGGCGACCTTCCGAGCCCCGCGCGGCACGCGCGACCTACTGCCGGCCGAACGGGCCGCCTTCCGCCGGCTCGAGACGATCGCCACGGACCTCGCCCGGCGTTACGGCTACCACGAGCTCGAGACCCCGATCTTCGAGCAGGCGGCCGTCTTCGAACGCGGCGTCGGGGCGGTCACCGACGTGGTCGAGAAGGAGCTGTTCCGGATCGCCCCGCGAACCGAGGAGGCCGAATCGTGGGCCCTCCGGCCGGAGCCGACCGCCGGCATCGTGCGGGCCTACATCCAGCACGGGATGCAGACCTGGCCCCAGCCGGTGAAGCTGACGATGACCGGCCCGATGTTCCGCTACGACCGGCCCCAGGCTGGCCGCTACCGGCAGTTCTGGCAGTTCGACATCGAGGTCATCGGTGATCCCGGGCCGGCCGTCGATGCCGAGATCATCGAGCTGGGCCGGGCGTTCTACCGTGAAGCCGGCCTCGGCGCGGTCGAGGTCCTGCTCAACTCGATCGGCGATGGGAACTGCCGGCCGGCCTACATCGAATCCCTGCGCGCTTGGTACCAGCCGCATGCCGACGAGCTGCCACAGCTCGAGCGCGACCGGCTCGAGCGCAACCCGCTCCGCCTGCTCGACTCGAAGGATCCGGCGATGGCCGAGCTGAATGCCGCCGCGCCGCGGATCACCGACGCCCTGTGCGGGCCCTGTCGGGACCACTTCAGCGCGGTCCGGGAGCACCTTGACGCGCTGGGCATCGGGTACCGCCTCGAGCCGGCCCTCGTGCGCGGCCTGGACTACTACACCCGGACGGCGTTCGAGTTCTACCTGCCGGGCAGGGACGGCCAGCAGCAAGCCCTCGGCGGCGGTGGCCGCTACGACGGGCTGGTCGAGCTTCTGGGCGGCCGATCGACGGCGGGGATCGGCTTCGGGCTGGGGCTCGACCGGATCGTCCTCGCCCTGAGCGCGGCCGGCGCCGGCGACGCGGTCGGCGAGCCCGGGCCGGTGGCGGTCGTGATCGGAGCCGATCCTGCGGCAACCGCGATCCGGTTGCGGGTTGCGACCGACCTGCGGGCCGCGGGCATTGCGGTCCGGGCGGACCTCGGCCAACGAAAGCTCGCCCGCCAGCTCGAATCGGCTGCCCGCGAGCACGCCCACTTCGTCGTGATCATCGGCGACGAGCTGGCCGACGGGAACGTCCAGCTCAAGGACCTGGACGCGGGATCGCAGCAGCTCGTGGCGCTCGACGACCTGGCCCGCAAGCTCCTCCAGGGAGATCGTTCGCACCACCACGGCAGGGGCGGGACCTGAGGCAGCCGACAACCAGGTTCTGATCGGGTCAGCGGGCAAGCCGAGCGCCGGTCCAGCCGGCGTCGGTCGGGGGATCGGGGCGAACCGCTACGATACGGCGGCCATGACCACACCCGGACCGAGCCTCGCCACGCCGTACCGAAGCCACACCTGCGGGGCGCTCCGGGCCACCGATGCGGGCTCGACGGTTCGCCTGGCGGGCTGGATCCACCGCCGGCGCGACCACGGCCAGCTGATCTTCCTCGACCTGCGCGACCGCTACGGGATCACCCAGGTCGTCGTCGACCGGACCGAATCGCCGGAGGCCCACGCGGTCGCCAGCCGCCTGCGGACCGAGTTCGTGGTCAGCGTCAGCGGGACGGTCGCGGAGCGCCTGGCTGGATCCGAGAACCCGCGCCTGGCGACCGGGGCGATCGAGCTGCGGGCTGCGGCCGTGGAGATCCTGGCCGAGGCGAAGACGCCGCCGTTCTACATCAACGAGCCGGATGCCCCGATCGACGAGGCGCTTCGGCTGCGCTACCGCTATCTCGACATCCGGCGCGAGGCGATGCAGGAGCGGCTGCTCCTCCGCTCGCGTCTGGTTCAGGCGATCCGGGAGTTCCATCACGAGCACGAATTCGTCGAGATCGAGACGCCCAACCTGATCAAGGCGACGCCCGAGGGGGCCCGGGATTTCATCGTCCCCTCGCGCCTCAAGCCGGGCTGGGTCTACGCCCTGCCTCAGAGCCCGCAGCAGCTCAAGCAGCTGCTGATGGTCGGCGGGATCGATCGCTACTTCCAGATCGCCCGCTGCTTCCGGGACGAGGATGCCCGGGGCGACCGCCAGCCCGAGTTCACCCAGCTCGACCTCGAGATGAGCTTCGTGGACGAGGCGATGGTGATCGGCTTCGTCGAAGAGCTGGCGATCCGGGTCACGACCTCGGTCGTGCCCGATCGACCGCTCCTCCAGGTGCCATTTCCGCGCCTCACCTTCGCCGAGGCGATCGAACGGTTCGGTTCGGACAAGCCGGACATTCGCTTCGGCATGGAGCTGGTCGACCTCGGCCCGAGCCTGGCCGGCCCGGACGGATCCGGTTTCCGGGTGTTCGACGAGGCGCTGGCGGGCGGCGGGCGGGTCAAGGCGATCGTGGCGCCCGGGCTGGCCGGGGCCAGCCGCTCGCAGATCGATGAGCTGACCGAGCTGGCCCGGGGCTGGGGAGCGAAGGGCCTGGTCTGGCTGGCGGTCGAGGCCGACGCCTCCGTTCGCTCGTCGATCTCGAAGTTCCTCGGGCCGGAACGCACGGCCACCCTCGTCGCCCGGTCGGGTGCCGCGCCGGGCGACCTGGTCCTGGTCGTGGCCGACGAGCCGGCCCGGACCGCCGATGTCCTCGGCCGCCTGCGGACCGAGCTCGGCCAGCGGCTCGGCCTGGCCGACCCGTTGGTCCTGGCCTATTGCTGGGTGACCGAGTTCCCGATGTACCAGTGGGACGCCGAGAACGGACGCTGGGATGCGACCCACAACCCGTTCAGCGGTGTCCGACCCGATGATCTCGAGCTGCTCACGACGACCTCCGGCGACCTGGCCGACCGGTCGGCGAGTGACCCGGCGGGCCGGGCCCGGGCCCTCCAGTACGACCTCGCCCTGAATGGCTGGGAGCTTGGCGGAGGCTCGATCCGGATCAACCATCGCGACCTGCTCGAGCGAAGCTTCCGGCTCCAGGGTCAGACGCTCGAGGGGATGGTCGAGAAGTTCGGGGCCGTGCTCGAGGCGTTCGAGTACGGGGCGCCGCCCCACGGCGGAATTGCGATCGGGATCGATCGCTGGGCCGCCCTGCTCACCGACCAGGTCACGATTCGCGAAGTGATGGCCTTTCCCAAGACGCAATCGGGGGCGGACCTCATGCTGGACGCCCCTTCCGCGCCTGAGCCGGGCCAGTTCGCCGAGCTCGGCCTGAGGTTCGTCGGCACCGCCCGTTCGTGACCGGCCCAGGACCGATCGAGCCGGGTGAGCCGGCCACGCGGGCCCAGGCCGAGGAAGGCGCCCCGGCCGGACTCGCGCCGGTCTTCGATCATCCCCGCCTGGCCGCCGTCGGCGGAGGCCTGTTCATCGCCTTCTCGGGGATCCTGGTCACCGAGGCGAACACGTCGCCGTCGACCGCCGCAGTCTTCCGGGCGCTCTACGCCCTGCCCCTGCTGGCCTTCCTCGGCTGGCTCGAGCAGCGCCGCTATGGACCGCTCTCGCGCCGGACGATCCGGCTGTCGCTCCTGGCCGGCTGCTTCTTCGCGGCTGACCTGACCTTCTGGGCCCATTCCATCCAGGCGGTCGGAGCGGGCCTGGCCACGGTCCTGGGCAATCTCCAGGTGGTCGTCGTTGGGATCGCGGCGTGGCTCCTGTACGGCGAGCGCCCGCGTCGGGCGATCCTGGTCGCCCTGCCGATCGTCCTGGCCGGGGTGGTCCTGATCGCCGGGGTCGTCGGCTCGCACCCGTACGGGGCCGATCCGATCCTGGGCGTCGTCACCGGGCTGCTGACCGCGGTGAGCTACGCCGCCTACCTGATCATCGTCCGGCGCGGCCAGGAGGACATCCGGCGGCTGGCCGGACCGCTCTTCTGGGCGACCCTGGCGACGGCGGGCTCGGCCGCGCTGGCAGGCATCGTGGTCGGTGACTTCGATCCCTGGCCAACGCTGCCCGGCCATCTCTGGCTGATTCTGCTGGCCCTGAGCGCGCAGGTCGGGGGCTACCTGCTGATCAACGTGTCGCTGCCCCGCCTGCCCAGCGTCGTGACCTCGCTCCTGCTCCTGATCCAGCCGGTGGCGACCGTGTTCCTGGCCATGATCATCCTGGGCGAGACGCCGTCGCCCTGGCAGATGGCCGGGATCGGCCTGGTCATGCTCGGGCTGACGATCGCCGTCCTGCCCTTCGAGCGGCTCCGGCTGCCGGCCCGCCAGCCGGCCTGAAGCGTCGCGCCGGCCTGGCCTACGACCGGTCGGCCAGGCTGGGCTCCGTCGTGTCGTCGTCGAGCCCGACGTCGCTCCACTCGTGGCTGTGGCCGCTCGCCGGCTCGGCCGGCCCGCGGTAGGGCGGCAGGTCGGCTCGAGCGACCGCGACGGAACGGGTCGTCCCGGGATCGCCCAGGTCCAGCGTCCGCACGGTCGAGCGATCGGCCGCCAGCGCCTCGATCAGTTGCTCGAGCGCGAGATCGGCCGACAGGCGGCGCAGGCGCTCGAGTTGGGCGATCGGCACGAGCACGGGCCAGCCCGGCTCGCCGTCGAACTCCGGGCGCAGGATCGGGCCGGGATCCGTGCCGTGGGCCTCGATCATCGACGTGATCGTCTCAGGGTCCGGCCAGGTCATCCGGGCCGGCCAGACCAGGGCTCCATCGGTCTCGCCGACCAACCCGATCGCGGCCTCGATCCCGTGGCAGATCTGGCCGACCGGGCCACCGGCCTCGGCCGCCGGATCGAACCGGCTCGCCTCAGTCCCGGTCAGGGCAGCCTGGACCGCGCCGGACGGGTCGGCAGACACGACCACGATCGGGATTGCCCCGCCGGACCAGGCGGCTTCGGCGATCCGCCGGACGGAGGGCAGGCCATCGGCGTCGCCCAGGGCCGATTCGGGCCGGGCGGCGAGGATGACGGCGGCGACGGTCACGGCCGGATCGTAGCAGTCCACCAAGCCCCGGATCGGTCGAGGTCAGGCGCGCTCGCCCTCGAGCTGTCCACTCGAGCCGCGCCGGACGATCACGACGATCGCCGGACCCGATGACTGGGCGAAGCTGACCACGGCCGCGGGAGGATTCGTCGAGCAGTTCGCCAGCGCGATCGCGGCGCAGGCGGCGGCGCCCTGGCTGACCCTGGCCCCGATCGTGGCCGCCATCTCGGCCGGGCTGAGCGCCCGTTCGGCGGCGGCCACGAAGAGCTCCTCGGCCGGTGCGACGCAGATCAGGCCGACCATGGTCGGCGTCTGGGGGCCGCAGACGATCGTGCCGGGCTGCTTGCCGAGCGAGCCGCCGCCTGGGTCGCCGGCTCCGCCGGACTCACCGCCGGAGGTTCGTTCGGCGGACGGGGCGGCCGCCGGCGTGCTGGCGGCTGCCGGAGTGCCGGCCGCGGCGGGCGACGCCTGGACGGCTGCCGGAGTGCCGGCCGCGGCGGCCGCCCCGAGCAGGTCGGTCGCGGTCGAGGAGCAGGCGGCCAGCCCGAACACGAGGAGCAAGCCCGGCAGCGCGAGGCGGATCACTGATGGTCGATGGATCACGGCTGCCTCCAGAGTGGCGAGTTCCCACCGGTCAGACGCGCCCGGGGTGGGCCGGGTTCCGGCACGTCTGCCGGGAGTCATGGATCGGAACGACAAGAAGACGCCGCCCCGGAGATCCGGAGCGGCGTCGTCTTGTTCGTCAGCCGAGGCGCTGGGCCGGCTGAAGCCGGCCGATCAGCGCGCTGTCATTGAGCTCAGTGGTCGAGGGCGGCCAGGAGCGGGACGAGGACGTTCGCCTTGGGCGAGCCCCAGCCCGTTGCTGCATCCCAGCGGACCTTCGCGTTGAAGCCCGGGATCGTGACCAGGTCATTCGAGGCGTCCAGGAAGCCGAAGCGGTTCGACCCGACGGTGACGTCGTGGTAGGCCGCTCCGTGCAGGCCGGCCGTCTTGCCGATCTGGTACAGGGTCGGGTTGATGTTGCCGAGCCGATGGCCGGCAAGCTGGTCAGCCAGGACGCCCAGGCCGGCCCATTGCGGTGATCCGGCGCTCGTTCCACCGACGATGAAGAAGACGCTGGCATCGGTCGGATCAAAGCCCTCGAGGATGTTGATCGCGCCGAGGTGGGTCAGGACGCCGCCGTCGACGCCCGCGTTATACGAGACATCCGGCACCCCGCGCCGGGTCGGGCTGGTACCGGCGACACCCTGCTGGTAGACCGGCCGGCTGTAGCGATTGCTGAACCCGCCGCCGCCGCAGCCGTAGGTCGCATCGGGACCGCAGCCGCTGAACTCGTCGTTCCAGGCAACCTCACTGCCGTAGGCGCCGGTCTTCGTGTTGGCCGTCAGGTTGGTACCACCAACGGCGGTCACGAGCGGATCATTGGCCGGCGAGGATGCACTCTTGATGAACGACGAGCCGTCGCAGGTGGGCTGGGCGGAACCGTCGTCTCCGGCCGACGCGAACAGGGTGATGCCCTTGTTCACGGCCTTCTGGAAGAGGGCGTGCTGGAGCACTTCAAGCTTGGGATCGAAGCACGACTCGGCCTCGCCGAAGCTCTGCGAGATCACGTCGCCGATGTTGTGATCGACGGCCCACTTCGTGGCGTTATAGATGTCGATGTCGTTGTCGGACTTGGCGTCGATCAGGTAGATGTTGGCCTTCGGGGCGACGGCGTGGGCCCACTGGGTGTCGAGATCGCTCTCGACGGTCCAGCCGACTTGGTCGGCATTGTTGATGTCGAAGGCCGGGACGCCCTGCGGGGCGATCTGGTTGAAGATCGGGTCGGGCAGGCCGAACGTCTTGTCGAAGATCTTGAGATCCGACCCGGCGTACGGGTTCGAGAACGCGTCGATGATCACGATCGTCCGATTCTTGCCGTTGATCCCGGCGTTGATCAGGGGCGCGATCTGGTAGGCGTTCCGAATCTGCTGCGGGCTGTAGCAGAGCGGTGCGTTCGGTCGGACATCCTGGCAGTCGAAGCGGACCGAGCCGGCCGCCTTGACGGTCTTCATGTATGTCGGATCCGCCGTCACCCGACTGGACTTGATCCCGGCCGTCGAGGCCGAAGTGACCCCGACGAGGGGCAGGGACAGGACGAACGCCGCGGCGGTGGCCGTAACCAGGACCCGCCGGCGAAGGGCCGAGCTGCGCAAGGACGTTGTGCGCAAAGACATGGGCGTTTGGGACCTCATTTGGGGATACCACATGGATCTCGGGGACGAGAGACGACGCGGTTCTCGGCGAACCCCCTTTCTGCAGATCGACGGGGAGATCCGGTTCAGCGATCAGGCAAGGCTGGGGACCTCCCTCCCGAGGCTCGGATCGGTCATTGAGACCCTAGCCGAGCGGGCAGATGCCGGTCAATCTCGGCCCGCCGACGCGCCCCGTCTGCCATCGGGAAGTGGTGCCAGGAGGCACCATTGCCGATCCGGACCGCCGACCGGCCGATCGGGCCCGATATGCGACAATACGCCCTCCCATGACCAGCAGCCCCTCATCCACCGTGCCCGGCGTCCGGCTCGATCTGCGCAACCTCGCGATCGTGGCCCATGTCGACCATGGCAAGACCACCCTGGTCGACGCGATGCTCCGCCAGACCGGTGCGTTTCGGGCCAACCAGGCGGTCGTCGACCGGGTCATGGACTCGGGCGACCTGGAGCGCGAGAAGGGCATCACGATCCTGGCCAAGCAGACGACCGTCGACTACGACGGGGTCCGCCTGAACATCGTCGACACGCCCGGCCACGCCGACTTCGGAGGCGAGGTCGAACGGACCCTGCTGATGGTCGATTCGATCCTGCTCCTGGTCGACGCGGCCGAGGGTCCGCTGCCCCAGACCCGCTACGTCCTCCAGAAGGCGATGGCTCGACACCTGCCGGTCGTGGTCGCCCTCAACAAGATCGACCGGGCCGACGCCCGGCCGGCGGAGGTCCTCGACGACGTCTACGAGCTGTTCATGGACCTCGGGGCTGATGCCGCCCAGATCGAGTTTCCGGTCGTCTACACGAACGCCCGGCTGGGCACGGCAACGCGCGACCTGGCCGTGCCCGGCACGGACCTCCGACCCCTGTTCGACCTGCTGATCAGGCTGACCCCGCCGCCAACCTTCATCCCGGACCATCCCGCTCCAGCTGCTCGTCACGAACCTGGCCGCCAACGAGTACGTCGGACGGATGGCCGTCGGCCGGATCTGGAACGGCTCGATCCGCCTCGGCCAGCGCCTGGCCGTCGTGCGCGAGGACGAGGAGTCGGCCGATGGCTCGGTCGAGCCGGGCCGGACGACGGTCCTGAGCGGGACGGTGACCAGCCTCCAGACGGCCCACGGGATCGAGCGGATCGAGATCGCCGAGGCGAGCGCCGGCGACATCGTGTCGGTCGCCGGGCTGCCCGACGTGACGATCGGCGACACGTTGACCGATCCGGCCGATCCGCGACCGCTGGCCCGGCTCGATGTCGACGCGCCCACGCTCCGGATGACGTTCGGGGTCAACACCTCGCCCCTGTCCGGGCGCGAGGGCAAGTTCGTGACCAGCCGCCAGATCAAGGCCCGGCTGGATCGCGAGATCCTGGGCAACGTCTCGATCGAGGTCCACCCGACCGATTCGGGCGACACATTCGAGGTTCGCGGCCGGGGCGAGCTCCAGCTGGCCGTCCTGATCGAGCAGATGCGGCGCGAGGGCTTCGAGCTCCAGGCCAGCCGCCCCGAGGTGATCCTGCGCACGATCGGCGGCGAGACCCAGGAGCCCTACGAGCGGATCACGATCGACATCCCGCCCGACTACATCGGTGAGGTCCAGGCCGCGATGGCCGGCCGGAAGGGCCGGCTCGAGCAGATGTCGACCGACCAGGACGGCCGGGTCCGGATGGAGTTCATCGTCCCGGTCCGGGGCCTGATCGGCTACCGCGGCCAGCTCCTGACCGAATCGCGCGGGACGGCCCTGATGCACCAGATCGGCGAAGGCTATGGGCCGTGGGCCGGCGAGGTCACCCACCGCACGAGCGGCGTCGTCGTGGCCGACCGGCAGGGCACGAGCAACGCCTACGGCCTGTTCAACCTGCAGGAGCGAGCCGAGCTGTTCATCGGGGCCGGCGAGCAGGTCTACGAGGGGATGATCGTCGGCGAGAACTCCCGTCCGGGCGACATGGACGTGAACGCGACCAAGGAGAAGAAGCTCACGAACATCCGGACCCACGCCCACGACGAGGCGCTCCGGCTGACCCCGCCCCGGCCGATCACCCTCGAGTCGGCGATCGAATTCATCGCGGCCGACGAGCTGGTCGAGGTGACCCCGCTCTCGATCCGCCTGCGCAAGCGGCTGCTCTCGAACCACGACCGCCGCCGCGAGCACAGCCGCGAAGAGGACCTCAGCCGCTCGGCCGAGTAGCCGGACGTACAATCGGCCGTCGATGGCGATCTACCTCGATCACGCGGCCACGACCCCGGTCCGGCCCGAGGTCGTCGACGCGATGCTGCCCTGGTTGACCGAACTGTGGGGCAATCCCGAGCTCGGGCCATTCCTTCGGCCGGGCCGCCCGGGCCGGCCTGGACGAGGCCCACGAGCGGCTGGCCGCCGTGCTCGGCGCGAGAGGCCCGCGAGATCGTGCTGACCTCGGGCGGGACCGAGGCGAACAACCTGGCCCTGAAGGGCGCCGCCTGGGCCGGCAAGGCCCGCGGACACCGGATCGTGACCAGCCCGGTCGAGCACCACGCCGTCGGGCACACCCTGCGCTACCTCGAGAAGTTCGGCTTCGAAACGGTCGAGCTGCCGGTCGATCGCTACGGCCGGGTCGACCCCGACGAGCTCGAGGCCGCGATCGACGACCGGACGATCCTGGTCAGCGTCATGCTCGCCAACAACGAGGTCGGCACGATCGAGCCGATCGCCGAGATCTGCCGACCGGGTCCACCGCCATCGGGGCGTCCTGCTCCACGTCGACGCCGTCCAGGCCGCGCCCTACCTGCCGATCGACGTCACGGCCCTGGGGGTCGACCTGCTCTCGATCGCCGCCCACAAGTTCGAGGGGCCCAAGGGGATCGGCGCACTGTACGTCCGGCACGGGACCCATCTCCTCGGCCAGCAGCAGGGCGGCGCACAGGAGCGCCATCGAAGGGCCGGCACGGAGAACGTCGCGGCGGCCGTCGGGCATGGCCGCTCGCCTTCGAGCTGAACCGGGCCGAGCAGGCGAGACGCGAATCCCCGCCTCCGCGAGCTGCGCGAGTGCCTCGCCGCGGCCCTCCTTGCCGTGCCCGGCGTCGAGCTGACCGGCCATCCCCGCGACCGCCTGCCGGGACTCCTCTCGATCATCGCCCGCGACACCGACGGGACCTCGGTCAGCCAGGCGCTCGACCTCGAGGGGATCGCCGTCGCGACCGGCTCCGCCTGTGCGACCGGCTCGCCCGAGCCGAGCCACGTCCTGGCCGCGATGGGCTATCCCGACGAGGAGTCGCCGGTGCCCTGCGGATCTCGCTCGGCCGGACGACGACCGCCGCCGAGGTCGATCGGCGACGGAGGCGATTCCGCGGGTCCTGGCCATGCTCCGGCTTGGCTCGGCGGCGATCGCGGCCGATCCGCTCGGCGCCGGGGTCCCGGCCCGGCCCTAGGCCGGCAGGAGCGACGATGGCCCGCGTCCTGGTGGCAATGTCCGGCGGCGTCGATTCGTCCGTGGCCGCTGCCCTCGTGCAAGCCGCCGGCGACGAGCCGGTCGGGGTCTGGATGCGCCTCCACGACGTCGCCGACAGCTACTCCGAGTTCAAGCGGAGCTGCTGCTCGGCCGATGCCGCCGACGACGCCCGGCGAGTCGCCGGCCAGCTGGGCATTCCGTTCTACGTGATGAACCTCGAGCGCGAGTTCGAGGCGGGCGTCCTCCAGCCCTTCCTCGACGCCTACCTCGAGGGCCGGACACCGAGCCCCTGCGTCAACTGCAACTCGTACGTGAAGTTCGGGGCGCTGCTCGGACGGGCCCGCCACGTCTACGGCTGCGACGGCCGTGGCGACCGGCCACTACGCCCGGAGGACGGAGCGTCCAGACGGCACGCTCGAGCTGCGCCGGGCGGTTGACCAGGACAAGGACCAGACCTACTTCCTGTACGGCCTGCGCCAGGACCAGCTCGACCGCGCTCGGTTTCCTCTGGGCGACCTGACCAAGCCCGAGGTCCGGGCCGTTGCCCGCTCGCTCGGCCTGGCCACGGCCGACAAGCCCGAGAGCCAGGAGATCTGCTTCGTACCCGGCGGGGACTATCGCGAGGCGCTTCGCGAACGAGCCGGCTGGACGCCCGAGCCCGGGCCGGTCCGGGACGAGGACGGACAGCTCGTGGGCCGCCACCCGGGCTTTGCCGGTTTCACCGTCGGCCAGCGCCGGGGCCTCGGGGTGGCCCTTGGCGAGCCGCGCTTCGTGAGCCGGATCGACCCGGCCACGAATACGATCACGCTGGCCCGGCGGGTCGACCTCGAGACGCGCCAGGTTGCCCTCGAGGCGATGACGTTCGTGGCCGGCGAGCCGCCCGATGGTCCTGCCGGACCGTTCCGGGCGGAGATTCGGATCCGCCACCGGGCCCGGCCGATCCCGGCCTGGGTTCGGCCGGCCACGAGCCACGAGCCGGCCCGGGGCGGCTGCTGGCAGGTCGAGCCCGACGAGCCGGTCTGGGCGGCTGCCCCAGGCCAGGCGGCGGTCCTGTACGACGGCGAGGTGGTCCTGGGCGGGGGAAGGATCGCCCGGGTGTGAGCGGCTCGACCCTCGGCCGATGGTGATCGGCCCGGCGCCGCTCCTGGCGATCCTGGTCGGCGTGTTCCACGTATCCCTGTTCGTGATCATCCGGGGCAGCGCCGGAGGCCAGCTGCCGCTCCTGATCCTGGCCGCCTGCCTCGGAGCGTGGGCCGGCGACGCGCTCGGGGCCCGGCTTGGGTTCGATCTGCTCCGGGTTGGCGACTTTCGACTGCTCAGCGCTTCGATCGGGGCGTGGGCCGGGATCGGCTTCGTCGCGATCGTCGCCACGCTCGGCCCTGAACGACGGAGGTTGTGATGAAGCGCGGAACTGGTGGCAATCAGCGGTCCGGTCCGTCCGATCCGGAGGCGGTCGAGGCGGCCCGCTTCCTGCGCGGCCTGACGATTGGCCTGATCGTCGGGGCGGTGATCGCCGGTTCGACGCTCTGGCGCCGGTTCGGGCCGGCCCGCCCCCGCGACTGACCCGGCCGGGGCTCCCCGCCGGCAGCCGGGCGAGCAGCCGCCCGGCCAACGGCCCAGGCCGCGGGCGGGCAGTCACAACCTGAAGACGGCCGCCCGGACCTGCCCGTTCGGTACCATGGGCCCATTGTGACTGCCCTCGAACCGCCGAGACGCGCGATCCCCGGATCCGCACGCTGCGCTCTTCGGAGATCCGGCGCCGTTTCGTCGAATTCTTCGAGGAGCGCGGTCATACCGCGTTCCCTCGGCCAGCCTCGTCCCGGCCGGCGACCAGACGCTCCTGTTCACGAACTCCGGGATGGTCCAGTTCAAGGACGTCCTGACCGGCGCCGAGAAGCGGAGCTACACCCGGGCGGTCGACTACCAGCGCGTTCTGCGCGTCGCCGGCAAGCACAACGACTTCGAGGAGGTCGGCCGGACGACCCGCCACCACACCTTCTTCGAGATGCTCGGCAACTGGAGCTTCGGCGACTACTTCAAGCGCGACGCGATCCACTACGCCTGGGACTTCCTGACCGATCGACATGGGCGATCCCGGCCGACCGCCTGGCGGCCACGACCTACAAGGACGACGACGTCGCCCGGGCGATCTGGCGCGACGAGATCGGCCTGCCGCCGGACCGGATGGCCGTCTGGGGCGACGTCGAGGCCGGCGACGACAGCAACTTCTGGCGGATGGCCGAGACCGGCCCGTGCGGGCCGTGCAGCGAGATCCATTTCGATCGGGGCGTCCAGTTCTCCGAGGGGCCCGACTGCATCCCCGATCACTCCGAGACGCTGCCCCCGCTGGCTCGAGATCTGGAACCTCGTCTTCATGGAGTTCGACCAGCGTCCGTCCGGCCGGGTGCCGCTGCCGTTCACCAGCGTCGACACGGGGATGAGCCTGGAGCGGCTGGCCAGCGTCCTCCAGCAGGTCCCGAGCAACTTCGACACCGACCTGTTCACCCCGATCCATGCCCGGATGCGCGAGCTGCTCGGCCATGACCCGGACGCCTTCGAGGCGGAGCGCTTCAGCTACCAGGTGATCGCCGACCATTCGCGGGCGATCACCTTCCTGATCGCGGACGGGGTCCTGCCCTCGAACGAGGGCCGGGGCTATGTCCTGCGCCGGATCGTCCGGCGGGCCGTCCGCCACGGCCGGCTGCTCGGCCGGACAGAGCCGTTCCTGGTCCAGGCGGCCGAGGTCGTGATCGACACGATGCGCGAGGCCTACCCCTACCTGGTCGAGCGGCGCGAGGCGATCCTCGGGGCGATCGCCCGCGAGGAGGTCCAGTTCGCCCGGACCCTCGATGCCGGGACGATCCATCTCGAGGAGGCCCTGATCCCGTTGACCGGCGCCGAGCGGATCGTCGGCCGGCGGGCCGAGGAGCTGCCCGCCGACGCCCCGGTCCTCGCCGGCGAGACGGCCTTCCGGCTCCACGACACGTATGGCTTTCCGGTCGACCTGACGGTCGAACTGGCGGCCGAGTACGGGGTGGCGGTCGATCGAGCGGGCTTCGAGCAGGCCCTGGCCGAGCAGCGCGCGCGGAGCCGGGGCGGGCGCAAGGCCGAGCTGGCCCGGCACGCCGAGCTGATGGGCCTGTACGAGTCGATCGCCCGGCGGCTGGGCGACACGACCTTTCTGGGCTACGAGACGACCTCCGCACCGGCCCGGGTCATGGCGATCGTCCGCGACGGGCTCGAATACGACGTGCTCGAATCGGTCGGTGATGCCGAGCTGCGGACCGATCCCTCGGCCGAAGCCGAGGTCATCCTCGATCGGACCCCGTTCTATGCCGAGGGCGGCGGCCAGGTCGGCGATCGGGGCATCCTCCGGCTGAGCCAGCCGGCCGGAGCCGGCTCGACCTTCGAGGTCACCGACACCCAGCGGCCGGCCGGCGGCCTGATCGTCCAGCGCGGCCTGCTTCACGGCCGTTTGGCCGTCGGGGATGCGGTCGAAGCCGAGGTCGACCCCGATCGCCGGGCGCGAACGATGCGCAACCACACCGGGACCCACATCCTCCATCGGGCCCTGCGCAACGTCGTCGGCGAAGGGGCCCGGCAGGCCGGCTCGCTGGTCACTCCCGAGGGCCTCCGCTTCGACTTCCCGCTCGAACGCGGCCTGACCGATGACGAGCGGCATCGGATCGAGGACGAGGTCCGGCGGGTCATCCGCGAGGACCATCCCGTGACCGCCGCCCGGATGTCGATGGCCGAGGCGATCGAGGCCGGTGCCGACGCGTTCTTCGACGAGAAATACGGCGAGACGGTCCGGACGATCCGGGTCGAGGGCTACAGCCACGAGCTGTGCGGCGGCACCCACTGCCGGGCGTCGGGCCAGGTCGGCGGGTTCCTGATCACGGGCGAGCGGAGCATCGGCTCGGGCATGCGCCGGATCGAGGCGCTGACCGGCGACGGCGCCGATGCCTACGTGGCCGAGCGCCTGGAGGTCCTGCGCCGAGCAGGGGGAGCGGCCGGGGCAACCGCGATCGAGACCCTGCCCGACAAGGTCGCCGCCCTGCAGGACGAGCTGAAGGACGCCCGCCGCCGGGCGAGGGCCGGGGCCAGGGAAGCCGTGCCGGCAACCGCCGACCTGGCCGGAATGGCCTCGGAGGTCGGGCCCGGCGTGCCCGTCGTCACATTCGCCGGCCCGTTCGAGTCGATCGAGACGATGAAGGCGGCGGCCCGGGACCTGCGCGGCCTGCTGCCCAGCGGGGTGATCGCCCTGGGCCTCGAAGCCGACGAGCCGCAGCTCTTCGTGACTGTCTCGGCCGACCTGGTCGAGCGCGGGATCCATGCCGGCTCGCTCGTCCAGGCGGCCGTCGGCCTGATCGATGGACGGGGCGGGGGACGGCCCGAGATGGCCCAGGGCAAGGGCGCCCGGCGCGACGGCCTGGCGGCCGCCCTTGAACGGATTCGAAGCTCGGTCAGCGCCCAGGCCGGCAGTCCAGCCGAGGCCGTCCCGGGCGGAGCGCCCGGGTGACCTTCCTCCGCCGGATCTGGAGTCGGGACGGCGAACCGGCCCCGGCAGCCTGCACGGCGCTCGACATCGGCACCGAGTTCGCCAAGGCCCTGGTCTTCGAGATCGATCCCGAGCGGGATCGGGATCGTCAAGGGTGTCGGCCGCAAGCGCCAGGGCCTGTCCCACATGCAATCGGGCACGGTCGCCGACATCGCGGCGGTCGTTGACAACTGCTCGATTGCCCTCCAGGAAGCCGAGGAGATGGCGGGCTTCCGGCCGACCCAGGTCGTGATCGGGATCGCCGGCGAGCTCGTCAAGGGCTTCACCACGACCCAGGATCAGGAACGCAAGCGGCCCGACCAGCCGATCACCGAATCCGAGCTCCAGAAGCTCATCGACACCGTCCAGCAGGCGGCCCTCCGCGAGGCCGAGCGGGCGATCACCTGGGAGACCGGCCTGCCCCATGTCGACGTCCGGCTGGTCCATGCCGCGGTGACCTCGGCCAGCATCGACGGCTACGCGGTCACGAACCCGGTTGGCTTCCAGGGCCGCTACGTGAAGATCGGAATCTTCAACGCGTTCGCCCCGCTCGTGCACCTGGGCGCCCTCCAGTCGGTCGCCTCGCAGCTCGACCTGGACCTACTCGAGGTGGTGGCCGAGCCGTACGCCGTGGCCCGCGTCCTGGGTTCGGACCAGGTCCAGCAATCGGGCGCGATCTTCATCGACATCGGTGGCGGGACGACCGACGTGGCGCTCGTCCGGCAGGGCGGAATCGAGGGCACCCGGATGTTCGCCCTGGGCGGCCGGGCCTTCACGAAGTCGCTGGCCGACCGGCTCGACCTGCCCTTCCCCCGGGCCGAGTCGCTCAAGGTCGACTTCGCCCGGGGCCTGAAGGTCGATCGCAAGGCCGAGATCGAGCAAATCATCGGGGACGACATCACGGTCTGGTCGGCCGGGGTCGAGCTGGTCATCGAGGAGCTCTCGGGCGGCGACCTGCTACCCAGCCGGATCTACCTCTGCGGCGGCGGCTCGCGCCTGCCGGCGATCAGGGCCAACCTCGCCTCGGAGCAATTCTGGAAGCAGCTCCCGTTCACCCGGCCGCCCGAGGTCCTGGTGATGTCGCCAGAGATGGTCGATCGGATCCGCGACGACACCAAGCTGCTGGTCGACCAGCAGGACGTCACGCCGCTCGGATTGGCCTGGCAGGCGATCGAGCTCCAGTCGACTGAGGACCCCCTCGATGCCGCCCTGCGCAGGGTCCTGCGGGCAATGAAGGTCTAGGCTGGCGCGATGGCCAGCGTGTTCTACCTGGACGTTGATGACGAGATCACGTCCGCCGCCGCCAGGATCCGGGGCTCCGAAGACCCTCGGGTCGGGCTCGTTGTCCCGGCCGGATCGCGGATCGCGACCTCCCGGATCAACTTCCGCTTGCTGGCTCGCGAGGCGCTCGAGCGCAACCGTGCCCTCTCGATCATCGCTCCCGACCCGGCTGCCCGGGCCCTGGCGGCCTCGGCCGGCCTGCCCGTCTTTGCCACGGTCGGCGAGTACGAGGCGAGCCAGGCCGACCAGGTCGCCCGGTCGGCCGGTCCCGCTGTTGCCGGTGCCGGCGCAATCGCCGGCGGAGCGGCCGCGGCGCCCGGCGGCAACCGTTCTGCGCTCGAGGACACGGCAGTGCTGCCGATCGCCGGGGCGGCCGCCGCCGCCGCCGCGGGTGCCCGGGCCGCCGGCGGGAAGCCTGGAGCGGCCGGGAGCGCTCCGGCCGGGGGCGCTCCGGCCGGGGGCGCGGTCGATCCCCGGGTCGGTGCGCGCTCCGGCGCCGCAGCGGTCCAGCCCGTCCGACCGGCCACTCGCGGGCGGCGCTTCCCGACCGCCCTGATCTTCACCACGATCGCCCTGGCCGTCCTGCTCCTGGTCCTGGGCTTGATCGGGGCCGTCGTCCTGCCGAGCGCCTCGATCACGATCAGCGCCAAGGTCGAACCGGTCGGCCCGCTCCAGCTGACGATCCGGGCGGACCCGACCGCAACCGCGGCCGACCCCGTTGCCGGGGTCGTCCCGGCGGTCCAGCTGAGCCAGGACTTCACCTCGTTCGGGACGTTCAATGCGACCGGCAAGAAGACGACGACCACCACGGCCACCGGGAGCGTCACCTTCACCAGCATCAACACGGTCACCTCGGTCCACTTCCCGGCGGGCTCGATCGTGACAACGACCAATGGGACCGCCTTCGCCACGACCGCGGACCTGACCGTGCCTCGGGCCAAGTTCGGGCACCAGGCTCCGAGCGAGTCGGTCGGGGTCACTGCCGTCAAGGGGGGAGCCTCGGGCAATGTCGCGGCCGGCACGATCAACCAGCTGCCGCCCGGTTACGCGGCCTACCTCTACTCGGTCTCGAACGCTGCCGCCACGACCGGCGGGAGCGCGACCTCGACGACCGTGATCCAGAAGTCGGACACCGACGCGGCCGTGGCCAGCCTGACCAAGGGCCTGAAGCAGCAGTTCGCGGCCTGGCTGCCCAAGCCCGACGGGCTGCCGCCGGGCAGCACGCCGTTCCCCAAGACGGGCTCGCTGTCGCAGGCCAGCGCCGATACCGATCCCTCGACCCTCGTCGGCCTGAACCAGGCCACGTTCCAGCTGACGATGACCGCGACCGGGACCGAGACGACGGTCGATGAATCGACCGTGACCGACCTGGCCGTCAGCCGGATCCAGGCCGAGGTGAGCCAGGGCTACTCCCTCGTCGCGGGCAGCGAGAAGGTCGTCCTCGGGCCGACCCAGGTGGACGGCGAGGTCGTGATCTTCCCGACGACCGTGGTTGCCAGCCAGATCCGGCACCTCGATCCGGACAGCCTCCGCCAGCTCGTCCAGGGCAAGTCGGTCGAGGAGGCCCGGGCGATCCTGTCGGACTACGGGACGGTCGACATCCAGACCTGGCCCAGCTTCGTCAGCTCGATCCCGAGCCTCGCCTGGCGGCTGACCCTCACGATCGAGCCGAGCAGCGTCACGCCGTCGGCCGGTCCTTCGTCCAGTGAACCGGTGTCTCCGGGCAGCCTGCCCACCAGTCTTTCCAGCAGCGCGCCCTCCGGCGCCCCGTCGGGCGGGGGCTCGGGCAACCCGTGAGCCACCTGTTGGGAATCGACCTCGGAGAACGCCGGATTGGAATCGCACTCGCCGAATCGGACGGGCCCGCGCTGCCCCTCGTCACCCTCCGCCGGAACCGCGACGCCGCGGCCGACGCAACGGCCATCCAGCGCCTCGCCGCGGAGCACCAGGTGAGCGAGCTGATCGTTGGCCTGCCGCTCGAGGCGCACGGCCAGGCCGGCCCGCAGGCCGCCATCACGACGGCCTGGGTCGAGGCCGTCCGAGGCGGCCTCGACGGCCTGTCGATCGGATTCCGCGACGAGCGCCTGTCGAGCTACCTGGCCGAGCAGCGCCTCGGGCCGATGAAGCGCGGGCGATCGGGCGGGCCGCCCAGCGCCGCCCAGCGGGAGGCGTATCGCTCGCGGGTCGACCGGGAGGCCGCCGCGATCATCCTCCAGGACGAGCTCGACGCCCGGGCGGCCGCCTCGTGACGATCCGAGGCGGGGGTTCCCCCCGTGACGGCGTCCGCCAGGCCCATCCCCTCGGCGAGGTCCCGATCGACGAAGACCACTACGCCCGGTCGAGTGACCAACCGGTCACGAGCAATGGCCCGGGGCGGACCGGCGGCCAGCGCCGCTCGGGTGGTGGCGGCGGCTTGGGCGGGCTCGTCCGCCTGGGCCTGTTCATCGTCGTCCTCGCCGCGGTCGTCCTTGTGGCGGCGCTGACCGTCCTGCGGCCGGTGGTGGCCCGGGCGGTCGTCGACTACGCGACGAAGAATCCGAGTGCGCTCAAGCTGCCCTTCGTAGCCGACCTCGTGCGCGAGGACCTCGGGCCGGCCCTGACCGATGCCCCGAGCACGAGCGCGACCGACGTCCGGTTCGACGTCGTGGACGGGGACACCGCCGAGTCGATCGCGACCCGGCTCCAGCAGGCCGGCCTGGTCGACCGACGCTCGCTCGTTCGTGTTCATCGCGACCGAGCAGAACCTCACGACCAGCCTCGAGTCGGGGACGTACTTCCTGCGCCCGAACATGACCCCCCAGCAGATCGTGACCTCGCTCCTCGTGTCCCACCAGGTTGCGATCGCGATCGGCCTGCGGCCGAGCCTCCGGCTCGAACAGATCACGGCCAAGCTCCAGACCGTCGACGGCTTGACGATGGACGTCAAGGCGTTCTACGACGAGGTCGAGCATCCGCCGGCCAGCCTCCTGGCCGACTACCCGTGGCTGTCGGCGGTCCTGCCCAAGGGCGCCTCGCTCGAGGGCTTCCTGGGTGCCGCGACGTACACCGTGCCGCCCGACGTCACCGCCGACGAGTTCGTCCGGATGCTCCTCGATGCCTGGCACCAGCAGGTCGGGGCCGATCTCATGAACGTCCCGGCTGCGCGCGGCATGACCTTCTACCAGGTCCTCTCGCTGGCCTCGATCGTCGAGCGGGAGACCGGCAACGACCCCGACCGGGCGAAGATTGCCGGGGTCTACGTGAACCGCGCGAAGCCGAACCACGAAACGGCCGGGTTCCTCGGCTCGGATCCGACCGTGTTCTACGTGAACGACACCCTGAAGCTCGCAGCCATGCCCTTCAGCCAATGGCAGAGCTACCTGTTCTGGGCGCCCCTGCCCAAAGGCACGACCCTGCCCGCCGACCTGCCGGCCGACCTGGCCGGCTACAACACGTACACGAGCAAGGGCCTGATCCCGGGACCGATCTGCACGCCGTCCGTGGCCTCGATCAAGGCCGCCCTCAACCCGGATACGAGCGGTGGCTACCTACTACTTCCTGGCGACGAAGGACGGCACGACCGTGTACGCCAAGACCTATGCCGAGCACCAGAAGAACATCCTGAAGTACGGCCGGTGAGCGGGCCCGACTGGCCCGAACCGGCCGACTTTGGCGGGCCACCGAGCCCGGCCGATCGCGAGCGCTGGGACGCGGCCGACCGGGCCGCTCGTCCGGAACGCCTGGCTCGGCTCCGGGCCCGGATGGCCGGGGCCGGGGTCGATGCCTACCTCGGCGTCCGTGCCGAGCACAGTCGCTACCTGACCGGGCTCGTCCTCGGCGACGGCGAGGAGAAGGTCGCCGGCGCTTCGGGCTGGTTCGTGGTCAGCCCGGCCGAGGTGGTCCTGTTCGCCGACAGCCGCTACACGATCCAGGCCCGGCGCGAGGCCACCGACGCCCGGATCGAGCCCGTCTACGGCGACCTGGGATCGCGCTGGCCCGAGATCCTGGCCAGCCTCGGTCGCGGCGAGGGCCCGGGCTTGACCCGCTCGGCGCTCGTCGGCCGGGTGGCCGTCGAGGCGGGCTTCGTCAGCCACGCGACGTGGCTCGAGCTGGCCGCGGCCGCGCCCGGAGTCGAGCTTGTGGCCGCGCAGTCCGATGGCGCCCCGGGTCGGCCGGGCGTCGGCTGGGTCGAGGCCGACCGGGCAGGTCAAGGAACCGGCCGAGCTCGAACGGGTCGCCGCCGCTTGCGCCGTGGCGGACCGGGCCCTGGCCAGCCTCCTGCCGGAGATCCGCCCCGGGGTGACCGAGATGGAGCTGGCCTGGCGGCTCGAGGTCCTGATCCGGACCGGTGGCGCGGACGGCCTGGCCTTCGACGTGGCCTGCCTGGCCGGTCCTGAGGCGGCCCTGCCCCACGGGTCGCCGGGCGACCGGCCGGTCCAGCCGGGGACCGTCCTCCTGTTCGACTTCGGGGCCCAGGTCGGCGGGCTATCGCAGCGACATGACCCGGACCCTGTTCGTGGGCGAGCCGTCGGCCCGGGACCTGGACGATCTACGAGCTCGTCCGACGCGCCCAGGCCGCCACGATCGAGGGAGTCGAGGCGGCCGTCCGGAGCGGGGGACCGCTGCCCACCGGCTTCGCAGGCCGATGCCCTCGCCCGGGACGTGATCGTGGCCGCCGGCCAGGGCGATCGCTTCGGCCACGGCACGGGTCACGGGATCGGCCTGGCCACCCATGAGCTGCCCGGCCTGGGCAAGCGCGCCGCGCTCGAGCCGCTGCCGAGCCCGACGGTCTTCTCGGTCGAGCCGGGGGTCTACCTCGAGGGCGAGACTGGGCGTCCGGATCGAGGACCTCGTCGCGGTCGACCTGGCCGCCCGGCGGGTCGAGCGGCTCACCAACTTCCCGCGCGAGGTTGTCGTCGTCGGCGGCTGAGCGGGCTCGGCTACAATCGCTCGACCATCCCCGAACTGGCCGGTCCAGCGCCGCTCGCGCAGGGTGACCGCCGTCGAAGCTCCAGGAGCCCACCTCCCGATGATCAGCACCGGCGAACTCCGCAAAGGCGTCGCGATCGAGCTCGATGGCGACCTCTGGCAGATCCTCGACTACCACCACATCAAGATCGGCCGCGGCTCGGCCCAGGTCCGGATCACCCTGCGCAACATCAAGAGAGGGCGGCACGGTCGAGCGCAGCTTCCAGGCCGGCACGAAGTGGCCCCGGGCCCAGCTTGACCGGCGGCCGGTCCAGTTCCTCTACCGAGACGGCGAAGACTTCCACTTCATGGACACCGACAACTACGACCAGTTCATCCTCCGGGCGGACCAGCTCGAGGACGCCGTCCACTACCTCAAGGACGGCATGCTCCTCGAGCGAACGAGCTACCAGGACGAGACCCTGGGGGTCGAGCTCCCGGTCACGGTCGACCTCGTCGTGGCCGAGACGGAGCCGGGCTTCGCCGGCGACACCCAGACCGGGGCCCGCAAGCCGGCCACGACCGAGTCGGGCCTGGTCGTGACCGTCCCGATCTTCGTGAACGAGGGCGACACGATCCGGGTCGACACCCGGACGGGCGAGTACCAGACCCGGGTCTGAGCACCGGCCATGAGCGGGCCTGAACCGCCCGACTGGGCCCTCCCATCGTGGGATGCCCTGTCGGCCGACGACCCGGGCAAGACCGGCCCGGCCCGCAGCCCGGCCCCGCCGGAGCGGACGGCCGCCGGAGGCAGCCCTCGACCGGCGATCCTCGGGGTCACCGAGCTGACCCATGCGATCCGCGAGGCGGTTCGAGCCGACGAGCGGCTGCGCGACCTGTGGGTCGAGGGCGAGGTCGGTCGGGTGACCGTGTCGTCAGCCGGGCACGCCTACTTCACGTTGAAGGACGAGCGCAGCCAGCTCTCGTGTGTCTGGTTCCGCGATGACCGGATCAGCTCGCCGTTCGAGCCGCGGACGGGCCTCCGGATCGTCGTCCGGGGCCGGATCGACGTGTTCGACCAGCAGGGCGTCTACCAGCTCTACGTCAGCACGGTCCAGCCGGCCGGTTTCGGCGACCTGGCCCTGCGGTTCGAGGAGCTGAAGGCCCGGCTCTCGGCCGAGGGCCTGTTCGATGCTGACCGGAAGCGCCCGCTACCCGTTCGGCCGGCGGTGATCGCCGTGGCGACGAGCTCGACCGGCGCTGTCTGGCACGACATCCGGCACGTCCTCGAGCGGCGCTGGCCGCTCGCCCGGGTCGTCTTCGCGAGCTGCCAGGTCCAGGGCGAGAATGCTCCGGCCAGCGTCGTTGCCGCCCTCGATCGGATCGCCCGATACGCCGCCCAGTGCTCCGAAGGGCACCCGGCCGATGCCCCGGTGATCACGATCCTGGCCCGGGGCGGCGGCTCGCTCGAGGACCTCTGGTCGTTCAACGACGAGCGCGTCGTGCGGGCGATCGTGGCTCACCCGCTGCCGGTCGTGTGCGGGGTCGGCCATGAAACCGACGTGACCCTGGCCGACTTCGCCGCCGACCTGCGGGCGCCGACCCCGTCCGCGGCGGCCGAGCTGGTCGTGCCCGATCGGGCGACCATCGCGGCCGGCCTGTCGGCCGAGGCCCGGCGGTTGGCCAGCGTCGCCCAGCGCTCCCTGGCCGGTGCCCGGCGCGAGCTCGACGCAGAGCGCCGGGCGCTCGACGGCCTGCGGCCGGCCGACCGCCTGGCCCAGGCTCGGGAACGGGCCGGCGTCCTCCTCGATCGGGCGACCCGGATCGTCCGCGAACGCGTCGGCGCCGCCCGGGTGGTCGACGGGCGAGCCTTTGCCCGGCTCGATCCGATCGTGCTCGGACGGCTCGGAGCGGCCCGTTCCTCGCTCGAGGCCGGAGCTGCCGCACTGGCGGTCCTCGGGCCGCAGGCCACCCTCGACCGGGGCTATGCCATCGTCCGGCGAGCCGATGACGGGCGGATCCTGCGGCGGGCCGAGGAAGCGGGCGTCGGAACCGACCTGGCGATCCGGCTCGCCGCCGGCGAGCTCGGAGCGACGTCGACCGGGCCGGCGAAGCCTTAGATGATCGGCCGGCCGAGGTGATCGGCGACCTGCTCGTCCTGGCCGGGACCGTTCTCGTCGTCGCGGTCGGCGGCTTCGCGATTGGTAGGATGATTGCTCGCCGGATCGATCGCTGGCAGGTTCGCGCCGAGGAGCAAGCCGCCGAATCGCCCGGCGCGAACCGGGATCCTGCCGGGAAGGAGCGAGTTGACGACGCAGATTCCGCCTGACATCGCGAACCTCACGTTCGACGAGGCCCTGGCCGAGCTCCAGCGGACCGTCGCCGAGCTCGAGACGGGCGGCGGTCCGCTCGAGGCGGCGATCGCCGGGTATGAGCGCGGGGTTGCCCTCCACGAGCGTTGTGCAGTCCTCCTGGCCGATGCCGAGCTGCGGGTCCGGAGGCTCGTCGAGCGGGCCGGGGGAGCGGTCGAGGCGATCGAGCTGCGGGCCGACGAGGAGCCCTCCAGCGACGGCCCGGGGTAGACTCGGGCCTGCCCCCGGTCGTGCCCGAAACGATCCCGGGACCTGGTTCGTCCCAACCTGTGACGAGAACTCTGCAGGAGTCGCACACCTTGGCGATCCTTCCGACCCTCAGCGGACCGGCTGACCTTCGAGGACTGAGCGAGCCGCAGCTCGGCCAGCTGGCCGAAGAGGTCCGCGAGAAGATCATCGAGACCGTGGCCACGACCGGCGGCCACCTCGGCTCGTCGCTCGGCGTGGTCGAGCTGACGATCGCCCTCCACCGCCTGCTCGAATCGCCCCGCGACCGGATCGTCTGGGACACCGGCCACCAGGCCTACCCCCATAAGCTCCTGACCGGCCGCTACGAGCGGTTCGACACGCTCCGATCGCTGGGTGGTCTCGGGGGCTTCCCGAGGCGCTCGGAATCGGCCCATGACGTGTTCGACGGTGGGCATGCCGGGACTGGCCTGTCGATCGGCCAGGGCCTGGCCGAGGCGCGCGACCTGCGCCATGGCCTCGAGCGGATCGCGGTCGTCATCGGCGATGCGGCCCTGATGAGCGGGCTGTCGCTCGAGGCGCTCAACGACATCGGCCAGCGCGGCACGCGGATGTTGATCGTGCTGAACGACAACGAGATGTCGATCAGCCCGACGGTCGGTGCCTTCAGCAAGTACCTCAGCCAGATCAAGCTGTCGTCGGCCTGGGGCAAGAGCAAGGGTGCCTACGACCGGACGATCGAGCGGATCCCGGTCGTCGGCGGGACGGCCCTCGAGCTGAGCCAGCGGCTGCGCAAGTCCGTGGTGAACTTTGCCCAGCCCGGCCAGCTGTTCGAGGACCTTGGCATCACCTACATCGGAGTCGTGCCCGGGCATGACCTGCGGGCCCTCCTCCAGACATTCTCCGGGGCCCTCCAGCTGAGCGTCCCGGTCATCGTCCACGTCCGGACCCAGAAGGGCCGCGGCTACCGCCCGGCCGAGGCCGACCAGGTCGGCTTCCACGGGGCGGCCCTGCCCCCGATGGCCGGGCTGGGCTCCGCCGGAAACGGCAGTTCGAAGAGCGCTCCGAAGGCGTCGCCGGGCGCGAGCGGGGCGATGCCGACCGAATCGATGGTCGACGACGCCGCCCCGGCGACCCGCCTGGCTGAACCGGTGGCCAAGGCCCCGAACTACACCGCCGTGTTCGTGGCCGAGCTGATCGAGATCGCCCGGCACGACAAGCGAGTCGTCGGGATCACCGCCGGCATGCCGACCGGGACCGGCCTCAACAAGCTCCAGGCCGCATTCCCGAATCGGTTCTTTGACGTCGGGATTGCCGAGCAGCACGCGATGACCCTGGCGACCGGCCTGGCCATGGGTGGCGAGCGGCCGGTGGTCGCCCTGTATTCGACCTTTCTCCAGCGGGCCTTCGACCAGGTCGTCCATGACGTCTGCCAGAACGACCAGCCGGTGGTGATCGCGGTCGACCGGGCCGGGCTCGTGGGCGAGGATGGGACGAGCCACCAGGGGATGTTCACCCTGCCCGCCCAGCGCCAGGTCCCGAACCTCGTGATTGCCAGCCCGAAGGACGAGCAGGAGCTGCGGGCACTGCTCCGGACGGCGTTCAGCCAGGACCATCCGTTCGCCCTGCACTACCCGCGTGATCCTGGCTTCAACCTGCCCCCGGCCGAGCCACGCCCGATCCCGGTGGGCCAGGCCGAGCTCCTCCGGGACGGCAGCGAGCTCCTGCTCATCGGCTTCGGGCCGATCGTCGACCGGGCCAGGCAGGTCGCCGAGCGGCTCGCCAGCGAGGGCTGGTCGGTCGGCCTGATCAACGCCCGCTGGGCGAAGCCCCTCGATCGCCAGCTGATCCTCGAGCAGGCCCGGGGCAAGCGCCTCGTGGTGACCCTCGAGGAGAGCGTTGCGATCGGCGGCTTCGGGAGCGGCGTGCTCGAGCTGCTCGAGGAGGCCCGGGCCGTCGACCCGGCCTTCCGCGAGGTCGTCCTGAAGATCATCGGGATCCCGGGCGACCACTTCGTCGAGCATGGCTCGGTGGCCGACCTGCGCCGCCTGATCCGGATCGACGTCGACGGGATCGCCGAGCAGGTCCGCGAGACCCTGGCCACGATCCATGCCGTGCCCGGTGCCAGCGAGGTCACCCAGGCCTGACGGTCATCGAGCCGTCGCGCCGGTCGTCGGCCGGGGTCGGCCCGTGGCATGATCGGTGGGTGAGCCCAGCCAATCGCCAGCGCCTCGACCAGCTCCTGGTCGAACGCGGTCTCGTGGAAAGCCGGACGCGGGCCCAGGCGCTCGTCCTCGCCGGCCGGGTCCGGGTTGGACGGGGCGACGGGGCCCGGCTCGATCGGAAGCCGGGAGACCTGCTCGACAATGGGGTCGAGGTCGCGGTCGTGGAACGCGATCCGTACGTCAGCCGGGGCGCCCACAAGCTGATCGCCGCCCTCGACGGGTTCGGGATCGACCCGGCCGGCCTGGTCGCGCTCGATCGTCGGGGCGTCGACCGGCGGCTTCACCGACGTCCTGCTCCAGCGGGGCGCCCGGACGGTCTACGCCGTCGACGTCGGCCGGGGCCAGCTGGCCGAGTCGCTCCGGCGTGATCGGCGGGTGGTCTCGATGGAGCGCACGAACGCCCGCAGCCTGGCCGCCGGGGTCCTGCCCGAGCCGGTCGAGCTGGCCGTGATCGATGTCGCGTTCATCTCGCTCGGGCTCGTCCTCGGCCCGGTCATCACCTGCTTCGGCCCCGCCGGGGGCCGGATCGTGCCCTTGGTCAAGCCCCAGTTCGAAGCGGGCAGGGAGCTCGTGCCTGGCGGCGTCGTCCGTGATCCGGCCGTTCACCTGGCCGTCCTCGAACGGGTCGTGGAGACCGCCCGCGGGCTCGGCCTCGGGGTCGCCGGGGTGATCGCCTCGCCGCTCCTGGGTCCCCAGGGCAACCGGGAGTTCCTGCTGGACCTGCGCCTGGGCCCGCCGGGCACGGAGTGGATCGGGGCGGCCCTCGACGAAGCCCGACCGAGCGACGCCCAGCTGGCCGAGCAGCTTCGCGCCGTGGCCTTCGGATGACGAAGATGCGCCGGCTCGGATTCGCCTTCAACCCGACCAGCGATTCCGCGGTCGAGCTCCGCCAGCGGGCCCTGGCCTGGTGCGCCACCCGCGACGTCGCCGCCTGGGCCGAGCCGGCGGGCGAGCTCGAGGCGCTCCGCCGCGAGCTGCCCGGGACGAGCGCCCTGATCGTCCTCGGCGGCGACGGCACCTTCCTGCGGGCGGCCCAGGCGGTTGCCGACGTCGACGTGCCCCTGCTCGGGGTAAACCTGGGCAAGGTCGGTTTCCTGTCGAAGGTCGAGGCTGACCAGTTCGAGCCGGTCCTCGAGGAGGTTGCCTCCGGCGCGTTCTCGATCGATGAGCGAATGACCCTGCACAGCCGGATCCTGCCCGCCGGCGGCCGCAAGGGCAGCCGGACGGTGTTCGCGCTCAACGACATCGTGGTCGCCCGGGGATCGCTCGCCCGGGTCGTCCGGCTTGACGTGGCAATCGGGCCGTCGCACCTGGCCACGTTCGTCGCCGACGGGCTGATCGTGGCCTCACCGACCGGCTCGACCGGCTACTCCTTCTCGGCCGGCGGCCCGATCCTCGATCCGGTCAGCCGGAATCTCGTGGTCACCCCGATCGCCGGCTATCTCTCGGCCATCCGGTCGGTGGTGGTCAGCCCGCTCCAGACGGTCCGGGTCCGGGTCGTCGATGCCTACGAATCACTCCTGAGCGTCGATGGCCGCGAGGACATCGCCCTGAACGTCGGTGATGTGGTCGAGGTCGCGGCCAACGAGCGCCCGATCCGGCTGGTCGAGCCGAAGAGCGCGATGCCCTTCTGGGACCTGCTTCGCCACAAGGTCGAGCTGCTCCCGAGCTGATGGCCGGCCTGGGACGCCTGCTCGAGCTGTCGGTCACGGACCTGGCCCTGATCGACCAGCTCGATCTCACCTTCGGCGACGGCCTGAACGTGATCACCGGTGAGACCGGGGCCGGCAAGAGCCTTTTGATCGACGCCCTCGGCCTGGCCCTCGGTGCCCGGGCCGACAGCAGCATGGTCCGCCATGGCGCCGAGGCCGCCCGGGTCACGGCCCGGCTCGAGCGGCCCGGCGGTCCGCTCGTCTGCGCCCGCGAGGTCAGCCTCGCCGGCCGGTCAAGCGCCCGGGTCGACAACGAGCCGGTCAGCGTCGCTCGCCTGGCCGAGGTCGCCGGGCCGCTTGTCGAGATCCACGGCCAGCACGATCAGCAGCTCCTGCTGGACGAGCGCCACCAGCGGGCCCTGCTCGACGCCTTCGGCGGCCTCGAGGCGCAAGGTGCGGAGGTCCGGGCGGCGGTCGACCGGTGGCGGACGAACGACGCCGCGCTGCGCGAGCTCGCGCTCGAGCCGCGCGAGCTTGCCCGCCGGCTCGAGCTGGCCGAGCACGAATTGGCCGAGATCGAGGCGGCCCGGCTGCGGGTCGGCGAAGCCGATGAGATTCGGGCCCGGCTCGGGGCCGCCCAGCACGGCGAGGCGATCAGCCGGGGCGCCCAGGCGATCCACGACGAGCTCGTCGGTGAGTCGGGCAGCGTCCGTGAGAGCCTCGGCACGACCCGTCACGCCGCGGCCGAGATTGCCCGCTTCGACGGCCGGTTCGAGGCCCTCGCCGCGCGCCTCGCCGGCCTCTCCGCCGAGGCCGAGGACATCGCGGCCGAGGCCCGCAACCTGGCCGAGCAGGTCGACCACGACCCGTCCGCGGCGGCGGCCCTGGAGGAGCGACTGTCCCTGATCTTCGCCCTCGAGCGCCGCTACGGCGACGACGAGCGGGCGGTGATCGAGCACGGCCGGTTGATGGCCGACGAGGCGACCCGGCTGCGCGATCTCGACGGCGAGCGGGACCGCCGGTTGACCGAGGCGGCCCTCCTCCTGGCCGAGGTGGCCCGGGCCGCGGCCGACCTGTCGGCGGCCCGCCGCGAGGCGGCCGAACGGCTGTCGGCGGCGGTCGGTCCGGCCCTCGAGGCGCTCGGCTTCAATCGCTCGGCCTTCCGCGCCTCGGTCGTCCGCCGGCCGGCCGCCGAGGGGACCGGCCCGTCGGTCGAGATCGAGAGCGAGGAGGTCGAGTTCGACCAGACCGGGATCGACGAAGTCGTCTTCCGGTTCGCCCCGAATCCCGGGGAGCCCGCCCGGCCCCTGGCCCGGATCGCGTCCGGCGGGGAGCTGAGCCGGGTGGCCCTGGCGATCAAGGAGGTCCTGGCCGCGGCCGACGCGACACCGACCCTCGTCTTCGACGAGATCGACACGGGGATCGGCGGCCGGAGCGCCGATCCGGTCGGGCGGAGCCTGTGGGCGCTCGCCCGGCAGCACCAGGTCCTGTGCGTGACCCACCTGCCCCAGATCGCGGCCCATGCCGACGTCCACTTCCGGATCTCGAAGCGCACGGTCGCGGGACGAACGGTCACCGACGTTGAACGCCTCGATCCCGCCGGCCGGCTGGCGGAGCTGGCCCTGATGCTCGGCGGCGAGCATGTCGGAGCGTCGGCCGATGGCGGCCAGGCTGCACGGGCCGGCGCCGAGCAGCTCCTGGCCGAGGCCGAGGCGTGGCGGACGGCCCGGCCGGCGGCACGCCCGACGGGAGTGGCCGGCCGTGCCTGACCCGGAGCCTGTCGGGGTCAAGCCCGCACCGCGGAGTGGGGATCGGGCGAGAGGCCGGCTCGAGGCCGCGATCGAGAGCTACCTGGTCTACCTCCGGGTCGAGCGGGGCCTCGCCGCGGCCACCCTGCAGGCTTATGGCGGCGACCTGGCCGCGTTCGCGGCCGATCCGGCCGTCGCCCGCGACTGGGACCACTCGGCCGAGCCGGCCACCCGCTACCTGTCCCGGTCCGCCGCGGGCCGGGGACCGACCGGCCGGCCCCTGCGCTCCACCAGCCTGCGCCGGAGGGCCGCCTCGATCCGGGGCTTCTACCGCTTTGCCTACGGTGACGAGCTGATCGAGACGGACCTCGCCGGCCGGATCGACCTGCCTCGCCAGACCCGACTGCTGCCGGATCCCCTCGACATCGAGGCGACGAACCGGCTGCTCGAGGCGAGCGGTGGGGCCGCGCCCGGCCCCGACGAGCCGGAGCGGCCGGCCCGAATCCGCGACCGGGCCCTGCTCGAGCTGCTGTACGCGGCCGGCCTCCGGATCAGCGAGGCCCTCAACCTCGATCGCGAGGACCTCTCGCTCGAGGGCGGCTACGTCCGGGTGATCGGCAAGGGCAACAAGGAGCGGCTCGTGCCTGTCGGCGACGTCGCCCTGGACTGGCTGGCCAGGTACCTCGCTGAGGTCCGGACGGCCTGGCTGGCGGCGGCTGCGGGAAAGGCCAGCCTCGAGCCGGCCCGCGGGGGCCCCGTCTTCCTGACCGCCCGCGGCCAGCGGCTCGGCCGGCAGGCAGCCTGGACGATCGTCAAGCGGGCGGCCCGCCAGGCCGGCCTGTCCAGCCGAGTAACGCCGCACACCCTGCGTCACTCGTTCGCCAGCCACCTCCTCGAGGGCGGGGCCGATCTGCGGATCGTCCAGGAGTTGCTCGGGCATGCGAGTATCTCCACGACCCAGCTGTACACCCATATCAGCGGCGAGCGGATCCGGGAGGTCTACGCTCGCGCCCATCCGCGAGCCTGAGGGAGGGCCCAAGCGCCATGGCCAGCTTCACCGAGTCGCTCCTGTCGTCGGGCGAGACGATCCTGCTCGAGCGACGGCAGCACTGGCTCGTCCTGGTCGACCGGGTCAAGCTCGCCCTCGGGGCGATCGTCCTGGCCGCCTTCATCTTCATCATCCGGGGCAGCTTTGGGAACGAGGGGATCGGGGGCACGATCAACAACCTGCTCGGCTGGGTCGTCCTGGCCCTCGTGATCTACGTCGTCGTGGCTTCGATCTTCGAGTACATCCGCTGGACGAACCGGGCCTACCTGCTCACGACCCGCCGGGTGATCCAGGTCGACGGCGTGCTCAACAAGTCGGCCCTCGACACCTCCCTCGAAAAGATCAACGACGCGGTCCTGACCGAGTCGATCTTCGGCCGGGCCCTCGGCTTCGGCGACCTTGAGATCCTGACCTCCTCGGACTACGGAGTCGCCAAGATGCACATGCTGGTCGACGCCGCCGGGTTCAAGCGGGCGATGGCCGACGCGAAGCACGACCTCGAGCTGCAGGTCGCGACCGGCCACATCCCGAGCCCGCCGCTCCGGGCGGGCAGCGGCCCGGTCGCCGAATCGCCGCTTGGCGCGCCTCCGGCCGCTGGCCCGGCGACCGACGCGGCTGCCAGTCCGGGGGCTGAGAACGCTGGGCCGGCCGTGGGGGCCACTCCCGGCCCGGCCGCGACCGCACCGGCCGCGCCCGTGAGCTCGGCCGACGTGGCAGACTCGATCAATCGGCTCAAGCAGCTGGCCGACTCGGGCGCGATCACCCAGGCGGAGTTCGAGGCCAAGAAGGCTGAGCTCCTGGCCCGGCTGTAGGCGGGCCCGGGTCCGGGACGGCGCGCCGGGTACGATACGCCGGATGGATCAGACCACCCTGTCCCTGATCGCCGCGGCGATCATCATCCTCGTCTCCTTTCCCGTTCATGAGTTCGCCCACGCCTACGTGGCCTACTGGCAAGGCGACTCGACCGCCCGCTACCTGGGCCGGCTGACCCTCAACCCGATCGTCCACTTCGACCCGCTCGGCGGCCTGATGCTGCTCGCCTCGGCGTATGCCGGGGTCGGAATCGGCTGGGCCAAGCCCACCCCGGTGAACTTCGCCAACCTGCGCAACGGGCGGACCGGCGAGGCGCTGGTCGGCGCGGCGGGCCCGGTCTCGAATCTCCTCATCGCGATCCTGGGTGGGGTCGTCTTCCGGATCGTCAACAGCATCTCGAGCAATCCGACCCCGGGCCAGGAGGACCTCCTCCTGGTCATCCTGATCTTTGTCCAGATCAACGTGTCGCTCTGCCTGTTCAACCTGATCCCGGTTCCGCCCCTCGACGGCACGCGCGTGTTCCTGTCGTTCCTGCCGGCCCGGGTCGCCTACAAGTACGAGCCGCTCCTGTACCAGTACGGGCCGTATGTCCTGCTGGCCCTGATCTTCATTCCGTTCCTGACGGGCATCGAGGGGCCGATCCAGTGGGTGTTCGACCAGGTCGGCACCCCGATCGTCAAGCTCATCGCGGGTCTGTGAGCGGGCACCGCGCCGGCGGCCCGGCCTGGTGGGCAGCGAAGGTGCGCCAGTTCCGGAACCACGTGCTCGCCCGGGTGAGCGCGAGCGAGCGGGCCGGCCTCGTCGAATGGGTGCCGGAGCCACTCCTGGCCGTGTTTGACGCGATGCCCATCGCCGACCGGCGGCATGGCCTCGACGTCGTCGCCAGCCTGCGGGCGACGGGCGGCGACGGGGACCCGGAGCTGCTCCTGGCCGGGCTGCTCCACGACTGCGCCAAGCGGATGCCCGACGGGCGGGCGATCGGCCTGGGCCCACGGATCGCCTGGTCCCTGGGCGAGATCTTCGGCCCGGGCAGCATCCGCCTGGCCGGTCGGCTGCCGGGCTATCGGCCCGCCCTGGGCCAGCTCCGGGACCACCCCGAGCGATCGGCCACGATCGTCCGGGCCGCCGGCGCGACGCCGCGAACCGCGGACCTCATTCGGGACCAGGATCGCGTTCCGGTCGATCGAGCGAGCGAGCTGCTGCACCTCGCGGACGAGGCGAACTGATGGCGGTCGGCGCGCTCCCGGCGGTCCACTTCGGGCCGGGCCGCGGACCGATCCCGGTCACCCACGTCCGGGTCGAGTCGTTCGAGGGCCCGCTGGGCCTCCTGCTGACCCTGATCGAGTCCCGCCAGCTCGACATCCTGACCGTCTCGCTCGGATCGCTGGCCGGCGCCTATCTCGAGGCCCTGGCCGGGCTGGGCGCCGACCGGATCGGCAATGTTTCCGGCTTCGTTGCGGTCGCCGGGCAGCTGATCCTGATCAAGAGCCGGGCGATGCTTCCGCGCAGCCCGGTCGTCCGCCCGGACGATGTGACAGACGAGGAGCCCGATCCCGAAGCCGAGCTGCGAGCCCGCCTCCTGCTCTACCGGGCGTATCGGGATGCCGGGGCCCGCCTCCAGCTCGTGGCCCTCGAGCGGGTCGGCGTCTTCCGGCGCGATCCATCGATCGCCGCCGCAGCCGGTCGGGCCGGCGCCACTGCCGGCCCTGCCCCGCGGCTCGATCCAGCCGCCCTGCCCCGAGCCCTCGACCGGCTGCTCCGGCTCGTCCCCCCGGCGTCGCCCGCCCCTGGGATCGTGCCCCGCCTGATCACGATCGGCGAGCGGGCCGAGCTGATCCGGGCGGCCCTCCGCGACGCCCCGTCGATCGTCCTCCAGGACCTGCTCGAGGGGGTCACCGACCGGGTCGTCCTGGCTGTCACCTTCCTGGCCATGCTCGAGCTGATGAAGCGGCGCGAGATCGTGGTCGAGCAGGCTGAGCCGTGGGGTCCGATCGTGGCCCGCCGCTCGACAAGTGCGGACCCGATGCCGGCGGCCCCGATCGACGAGACGCTGGGAGACTTCGCGTGATCGATCGCGAAGATGCCCTCGACTTCGACGAGCCGGACAGACTGGTCGAGCCGGACGGGATGGGCGACGGGGCCAATCCGATCGATGCGACGAATGAGCTGACCGAGGCCGGCGAGCTGACCGAGGCTGCGCTCGAGGCCCTCCTGTTCGTCGCCGAGCGACCGCTCAGCCGGCGCGAGATCGGGACGATCGCCGGGGTCGATCGCGAGACGGTCGACGCTCGCCTGGGCGATCTCGAGGTCAGCCTCGCCGGCCGGGGGATCCGGCTGATCGTGTCGGGGGACCGGGTCGAGCTGGCGACCGCGCCCGAGGCGGGCAGCCTGATCGCGCGCTATGTCGGCTCGGACGCCACTCGGCTCTCGGCGGCGTCGCTCGAGACGCTCGCGATCGTGGCCTATCGCCAGCCCGTGACCCGGGCGGTGATCGAGCGAATCCGGGGCGTCGACTCGGACTACAGCCTGCGCAGCCTGCTCCATCGTCGGCTCGTCGTCGAGCTCGGCCGGCTCGAGGCCCCCGGGCGGCCGTTCCTCTACGGGACCGGCTTCGACTTCCTCGAACGGTTTGGCCTGACCAGCCTGGACGAGCTGCCCGCGCTCGACAGCGAGGTGGCAGGCCGCCTGGTCGAGACGATCGATGAGGTGGTCGGGGTGCCGGGCGATGACCAGATCGAGCTCCTGCCCGTCGGGCCCGGCCATGGGCCGGCCTGACAATGACCGAGCGCCTCCAGAAGGTCCTGGCCGCGGCGGGCGTCGCCTCGCGCCGCGAAGCCGAGCGGATGATCGCCGCCGGGCGGGTCACGGTCGACGGGACGACGGCGGTCCCCGGTCAGCCGGTCGATCCGGTCCGATCGGCGATCCTGGTCGATGGCCGGGCGATCGGCGAGGCGGCCAGCCCGGTCCATCTCGTGATCCACAAGCCGACGGGCGTGGTCTCGACCGTTCGCGACCGGCATGCCGGGCGGACGATCCTCGACCTCGTCCCGACCGCCCTGGGCTCTGGCGCCCGGCTCTATCCGGTCGGCCGGCTCGACCAGGATTCGGAAGGGCTGATCCTGCTCACGAACGACGGCGCCTGGTCCGAGCGGGTGCTCCATCCGCGGTTCGGGGTTGAACGGGAGTACGCCCTCGGCCTGCGCCGGCCCCTCGACGACGAGCAGCTCGCCGGCCTACGGGCGGGGATCAGGCTCGAGGAAGGCCTCGCTACCCTGGCCCACCTGCGGCCGATGACGACGGTTGAGGTTCGCAAGCTCGAAGCCGTCCTGGACCCCCGACCGCCCGAGCTGGCCTGGTATCGGGCGACCCTCCAGCGGGGCTGGAAGCGGCAGCTGCGCCGGATGTTCGCGGCCGTCGGGGCCCCGGTCGACCGGCTTGTCCGGGTCCGGCTCGGCACGCTCCGCCTGGAGGACCTGGCCAGCGGCCGGTGCCGCCGGCTGACTGCGCCCGAGGTCCGCTCGCTCGGCGCCGGCCGCGGTTGGCCCCACGAGGTCCCCACCGGAAGCGTTCCAAAGAGCGTCCCCAGGAGCGCCCCGACGCGTGCCGCAGGTGGCAACGCCCAGCGCGGCGGGCCGGCTCGGTGACCCTCCGGCCGCTCATCGTTGCCCTCGACGGGCCGGCCTCGTCCGGCAAGAGCAGCGTCGGCGCTGCGGCGGCCCGTTCGATCGGCTTCCGGTTCTGTGACACCGGCCTGCTCTACCGGGCGATCACCTGGCTGGTCCTCCAGCGGGGGATCGATCCGGCAGATCCCGAGGCCCTGGTTCCCCTGGTCGGCGAGGTCGAGCTGGCCGCGGACGACCAGGGTCGCCTCTCGCGGGTGCTGGTGGACGGGCTCGACGTGACCGAGCCGGTTCACGGCGCGGAGGTCGACCGGGCAGTCAGCGAGGTTTCCCGGGTCGGTCAGCTCCGAGCGGCCCTGCTCCAGCGCCAGCGGGCGATCACCACCGGCGGCCGGATCATCGTGGCCGGCCGGGACATCGGCACGGTCGTCCTGCCCGACGCGGGCCTCAAGGTCTTCCTCGATGCCTCGGCCGAGGAGCGAGCGCGCCGGCGGGCAGGGGAGCGCGGATTCGATCCGGCCGGCCCTGAGGCCGCGGCCGTCCTGGCCGAGCTGCTCCGGCGCGACGACCTCGATCGGAACCGGCCGGTCGCGCCGCTCCGGGCCGCGCCTGACGCGGTCCATATCCTGACCGACGGGAATACCTTCGAGCAGACGGTCGCCGCCGTGGTCGAGGCGATCCGCGAGCGGGCCGAGATCGCTCCGGCGGGCGCCACGTGAGCGGTCCGACGAGCCGGGACCGGGACCAGCCCGCCGACGATCGTGACCTGCGGAGTGACGCGAACTGGTTCATCCGGGGCACCGCCCTCCTCGCCCGGACGCTGACCCGCTGCCTGACCCGGGTCCGGATCAGCGGCAATCTCGAGGCCGTCCCGCGCGAGGGCGCCCTGATCATCGCCTCGAATCACGTCTCGAACGCCGACGGCGTCCTCGTCGGGGCCTGGCTCACTCCGCGGCTTGGCCGGCGGATCCACTGGCTCGGCAAGCGCGAGATGACCGAATGGCCCGTCCTCGGACCGATCGCCCTGGCGGGCTCGATCCACCCGGTCGACCGGAGCCACGCCGAGATCGAGGTCTTCCGGTTGATGGTCCGGATCCTCGAGGCGGGCAATCCCGTGGTCGTCTTCCCCGAGGGCACCCGCAGCCCGACCGGCGAGCTCCAGGCGGCCAAGGACGGAGTGGCGATGCTCGCCCTGCGGACGGACGCGCTGGTTCTGCCCGTCGGGGTGATCGACACCGACCGGTTCTGGCCGAAGGGCCGGGCGCCCAGGATCGGCGGGCAGGTCGAGATGCGGGTCGGCGAGCCGTTCCGGCTGAGCGAGGTGCTGCCGCCCGGCCTGGACCGGCGCGCGGCCAAGACGGCCGCCACCGAGCTGATCATGGGCCGGATCGCCGGACTCCTGCCCGCCCGCCAACAGGGCGTCTACGCCCCGAAGCCCGAGGCCGAACCGGGGGTTTCGACAGGACAGGTGCGATAATCAGGCCGAGATGGGTACCGTCGAGGAGATTCGAATCGCCCGGCGGACCGGATTCTGCTACGGCGTCCGCGAGGCGATCGACAAGGCCAAGGAGTCCGCGGCCAACGGCCGGGTGACCCATACCCTGGGCCAGGTGGTCCACAACGAGGGCGTGATCGCCGACCTCCAGCGGGCCGGCGTCCAGACGGTCGAGACGCTCGACGAGGTCGATCGCGGCGCGGCGATCGTGATCCGGGCCCATGGCGTCCGGCCCGATGTGATGGAACGGGCCGAGCAGCGCGGCCTCGACGTGATCGACGGAACCTGCACCTGGGTGATCCAGGAGCAGAAGGAGCTGATGCGCCTGGTCGAGGAGGGCTACACGATCGTCCTGCTCGGCACCCCCCGCCATCCCGAGGTCGTCGGCCTGCTCGGCTTCGCCCCGGAGGCGATCGTCGTCGACGACGAACCCGAGTGGGACACGATCCCGCGCAAGAAGAAGATGGCGCTCATCTCCCAGAGCACCCAGCCGCCCTGGAAGTTCGAGAAGCTGGCCGCGTTCATGGTCGGCCGGAGCCACGAGCTGAAGATCGTCAACACGGTCTGCCCGGTCACAATCCGGCGCCAGCAGGACACCCTCGACACCGCCCGCGAGGTCGACCTGATGGTCGTCGTCGGTGGTCGCTCGAGTGCCAACACGAAGGAGCTGACCCGGCTGTGCGAGATCGTCGGGACGAAGGCGGTCCAGGTCGAGTCGGTGACTGACCTGGCCGACCCGGCGATCTTCGACGCGGCCCGGATCGTCGGGATCACCGGGGGGACGTCAACCCCGATCGAGGACCTCCAGGTGGTGGCCGAGCGGATCCTCGTCCTGGCCGGGAACCCGGCCGCGGCCGCCGACGCCCACGGCCGGGCGATGGCCGCCCTCGCCCTGGCGGCGACCCCCGCCGGCCGGACGACCTCGCTCCCGGCCATGCCCCTGCCGACCGTCGTCGACACTGCCGGCGCCGCCTGAGCGTGGCGACCGGCCTGCCCGTCGTCGCCCTCGTCGGGCGGCCGAATGTCGGCAAGAGCACCCTGTTCAACCGGATCCTCGGCAGCCGCCGGGCGATCGTCGAGGACCGGGCTCGGACGACCCGCGACCGGCTCTACGGCAACGCTGAGTGGAACGGCCGGCGGTTCGTCGTGGTCGACACCGGCGGGCTCGAGGTCGACCCGAACGACACGATCGAGGAGGGCGTCCAGGAGCAGGCCCAGCTGGCGATCAACGAGGCCGACGTGATCGTCTTCGTGGTCGACGCGGCGAGCGGCCCGACCCCGGCCGATCTCGAGGCTGCCTCGACCCTGCGCCGGTCGAAGTCGCCGATCCTGGTCGCGGTCAACAAGGCCGACAACGAGAAGCGTGATCTCGAGGCGGCCGAGTTCCACGAGCTCGGCTGGGATGACCTCTATCCGGTCAGCGCGGCCCACGGCCGGGGGACCGGCGACCTGCTCGACGCGGTCGTCTGGGCCCTGCCCCCGGAATCGGACGACGAGCGCGCCCGCAAAGCCCGGGCGGTCGAGGCGGAGGCCTGGGAGCGCGACGTGGCCGCCGGGTTCGTCGTGCCGCGAGCCGGCCGCGAGGGCGGGGCCGCGGATGACGATCTCGACCTGGCCGCCGACGAAGACCTGGAGCTCGAGGCCAGTACTGACCCGGACCAGGCCCGCTGGGATGCGGCCATGGCGGCAGACTCGGACGACCCGGTCCCGATCGCGATCGTGGGCCGGCCGAACGTCGGCAAGTCGAGCCTGGTCAACGCCCTCCTGGGTGAGGAGCGGGTGATCGTGAGCGACATCCCGGGAACGACCCGCGATGCGATCGACACGGCCCTGGCCTACGGCCGGACCGAGGTCATCCTGATCGACACCGCGGGCATCCGCCGCCGGGGCAAGGTGGCCAACGGCCCGGCGGCCGAGCGCTACGCCGCGCTGCGCTCGATGAAGGCGATCGCCCGAGCCGACGTGGCGATCGTGGTGATCGATGCCCAGGACGGCCTGACCGCCCAGGACGCCCATGTTGCGGGCTACGTCGTCGAGGAGGGCAAGGGCCTGCTCGTGGCGGTCAACAAGTGGGACCTCCTGACCGAGAAGACCGACCGGACCTTCGACCAGTACGTTGTCGCCCTTCGGCGCGAGGCACCGTTCATCGACCTCGCCCCGGTCATCTCGATCAGCGCGAAGACGCGCCAGCGGGTCAGCCGGGTCCTTGAGGCGGCGGTCGACATCTGGGCCGAGCGACGGCGCCGGATCGGCACCGGCGAGCTGAACCGGCTCGTGACCGAGGCGGTCCGCCGGCAGGAGCCGCCGATGGTCAAGGGCCACCGGCCGAAGATCTTCTACGCGACCCAGGTGTCCGTCGCGCCGCCAACGTTCGTGTTCTTCGCCCGGGACGCCCGGAGCGTCCACTTCAGCTACCAGCGCTACCTCGAGAATCAGCTCCGCGAGGCCTACGGCTTCGAGGGCACCCCGATCCGCCTGTTCTTCCGCGAGCGGAGTGCGGTTGAGCTGCCGGCCCGGAGCCGCCGCGGCCGGTCGAGTCGGTCAAAGGCTGCCAGGGCGCACTGAGCTCCACGGCCTCGAGCGTTGGCGAGGTGCACCCGGTGCTAGACTCCGGACCTGTCGGGGCGTGGCGCAGCCTGGTAGCGCACCTGAATGGGGTTCAGGAGGTCGAGCGTTCGAATCGCTCCGCCCCGACCATCAAATCTGAGCTCAGGACGGTCCCGCGGGAGCGCACCATGATCGGACGATCTGGCGTGGCGATCGTGGCCGCCAGCCTGCTCCTCGCTGCGTGCAGCGGTGCCGGCCCGGACACCTCGACCCTCCACGGCAGTCAGGCGCCGGCGAGCAGCGAGGCTCCCTCGCTCGGTCCGTCGGCGGCTCCGAGCGCGCCCACCTTCGCCGCGATCCGGCTGTCCGGAACGGGCGACAAGGTTGCCAAGTTCGAGATCCCCGCCGATGCGCCGGCCATCGCGGTCATCACGTCGAAGGGCGCCGGCAACTTCTCGGTCGAGTCCCTGGCCGCCGATGGCAGCCAGAACGAGCTCCTCGTCAACACGACCGGGGCGTACTCCGGGACCGTCCTGTTCGACCTCGGGACCGGCGAGCACTCGGTCGCCTTCAAGGTCGGCGCGAAGGGAGCCTGGACGATCGAGGTCAAGCCGATCATTACAGCCCGAGTCTGGGATACGTCGACCAAGCTGACCGGCAAGGGCGACGACGTCGCCCTGGTCAGCCCGCCGGCCGCCGGCCTGACCTCGATCAGCGTGACGGGCGCGGGCAAGGGCAACTTCGTCGTTCAGACCTACAGTCTCGATGGCACAAGCACCCTGCTGGTCAACGAGATCGGGGTCTATTCGGGCCAGGTCCAGCTGCCCGACCAGTCGGCGCTCGTCCAGGTGAATTCGGACGGCGCCTGGTCGATCGACGAGCAGTAGCGGATCAGATCTTCAGGCCAACGTCAGGTGGGTCGGGCATCTTGGATAAGCGTTCCGTCCCGGCTTTGCCCGAGGCGGAGCAGCCGCCGCGTCACGGTCCGGTCCCCACCCAGCCATGGCGCACCGAACCGAGCGAGCAGCGCCGATCGTCTGGGGCGGTCGGCGCTGCGGGTGCCTGCTTCGATCGAGGTGGACCCTGACCCTGGGTCGGGCCGGTGATCCGGGCTCGGCCCCTAGAGCTGGCCGGCGATCTGCTGGGCCAGCGACTCGAGCTTGGGCTCGAGGTCGGAGCCTTTCAAGGTCGTCGAGTCCGCGGTGATGATCACGACCGTGCCGCCCTTGGCGAAGCCCACCGTGGCCGAGCTGTCCGAGGTCTGCTGGCCGGCGACGTCACCGAGGCCGTTGATCGGAGTGAGCTCGCCGTTGGCGTTGGCCTGGGCCATGGCGCCCTGGAGCGCGGCCTGGGAGATCCCGCCGGGCAAGGCCTCGATGAAGATCGAAACGTTGTCACCGGCGGCCGTCTGGTACGACGCGCTGATCGGGGTCGCCGCACCGGGCACCGCGGTCACCGGAGCGCCGAGGATTGCTGCGGCGGCGTCGGACGTGAGCAGGGTCGCGGGATCCTTGCCGCCGTTCAGCGCACCCAGGCCACCGAGGAGCGACGAGAGCGCTCCCTGGCCGAGGCCGTCAAGGCCGGATGCCGCGGCTCCTGTGCCGCCGCCGGGCGCGGCAGAGGCGCCTCCACCGTTCGCCGCGGTCGTCGGGGCGGCCGTCGCGGAGCTGCCGCAGGCCGCGGCCACCAGAGCGCTGATCGCAATGAAGCCGGCAAGGGTCGTACGGTGGGCCACGTCCTCACTCCTTTGGTGCGTCGGCCATGGCACGGATCAGGCCCGACCTGCCCATCCTAGCCGATGGCCCGGGGGTCGGATATGCTCCGGCGGCCTGCGGATCGAGGAGGACGGATGGCTGACAAGCGGCAGCGGGTGCGCCTTCGAATGGCCGGCCTGCTGGGGGCCTTGTGCCTCGGCCTGTCCGCCTGTGGCAGCTCGGCTTCATCGGCCGGCTTCAACCCTGCCCCGATCCCGAGCACGGCGGACAGTTCGCCGGCGATCGCCGGCCCGAGCGCCAGCCCGACGAGCCGGCCTCGCCCGACCCTGCCCGGGGACGTCGCCCTCAAGGCGATCGCGACCGGGCTCGTCGCGCCCGATGGCCTCGTCGCCGCTCCAGACGAGAGCGGCCGGCTGTTCGTGCTTGACCAGACGGGCAAGGTCCTCGTGATCGAGGGTGGCCAGGTCCTGTCTGAGCCGTTCCTCGACGTCAGCTCGAAGCTCGTCCCGCTCAATGCCGACTACGACGAGCGCGGCCTGCTCGGAATGGTCTTCGATCCGGACTTTGCCCGGACCGGCCGGGTATTCGCGTACTACACGGCCCGCTTGCGGGCGGCGGCCGCCCGGGGCCAGGACCACACCGACACGATCAGCTCGTTCACCGTGAGCCCGGCGAACCCGGACCAGGTCGTGCCCGGATCCGAAAAGGTCCTCCTCCAATTCGAGCAGCCCCAGGCGAACCACAACGGGGGTGGCCTGGGCTTCGGTCCGGACGGCGACCTGTACATCGGGGTCGGCGACGGCGGCAACGAGGGCGACATTGGGCCAGGCCATGCGCCGGGCGGCAATGCCCAGGACCCGACCCGGCTGAACGGCAAGATCCTGCGGATCAACGTGTCTGGTGCCGCCCCCTACACGATCCCGCCCGACAACCCGTATGCCCGGGGCGGGGGACGGCCCGAGATCTACGCCCTCGGCCTGCGCAACCCGTGGCGCTTCTCGTGGGAGCCGGACGGCGCGCACCGCCTCCTGATCGACGACGTCGGCTGGGGCCGGTACGAGGAGGTCGATGTCGGGGTGAATGGAGGCAACTACGGCTGGCCGGTTCGCGAAGGCGACCACTGCGTGGACGTGAAGTCGCCCCTGTCGGACCTGGCGACCTGCGCAACCGCAGATCAGCCCGGCCAGGCGTTCATCGACCCGGTCTTCGAGTACGCCCACCAGGACGTCGGGATTGCGATCGTCGGCGGGCTCGTCTACCACGGCAGCGCCATCCCGTCGCTCGTAGGGAAGTATGTCTTTGCCGATCTCTCCCAGGACTGGAAGACGACGACTCCGGTCGGCCGCGGAACGATCCTGGCGGCCCAGCCCGCGGCTTCGGGGACCTGGCCCTGGAACCCGCTCTCGATCCAGGGCGATCCTCGGCTCGGCTTCGTCGACGGCATCGGCCAGGACGCGGCGGGCGAGCTCTATCTCCTGACCCGCGATCAGCTCGGGCCGACCGGCCAGACTGGCGAGCTGCTGGAGATCATGCCGCCCGGCTGATCGAGCCAATCTCCCTTGACGCAGCCGGGTGCGCGGCCCGACACTACGCCCGGTCGGTCGTGACGAGGAGGTGCGTCGGAGCCGGCCTCGGAGGAGCGCGAGGGTTGGATCTCCTGATTCGCGATGCCCGGGTGCACCCCACCAGCGCCGCCCGGCCCGAGCCCATGGACGTCGCCGTGAGCGGCGATCGGATCAGCGCGATCCGGCCGCGCGGCACGCTCGAGGCCGGGTCCGCGACCGTGATCGAGGCCGGCGGCCGGCTCCTCTCGCCGCCCCTGGTCGATCCGCACGTCCATCTCGACGCGGTCCTGACCGTGGGCGAGCCGCGCCACAACGAGTCGGGCACCCTCATCGAGGGGATCCTGACCTGGGCCGATCGCAAGCCGAGCCTGACCCACGCCGACGTGAAGGCACGAGCCCGCCAGGCAATCCTGTGGGAGGTGGCCCAGGGCACCGGCCTGATCCGCTCGCACGTCGACGTGTGCGACCCGAACCTTATCGCCCTCAAAGCCCTGATCGAGCTCCGCTCCGAGCTGCGCGACCTGGTTGACCTGCGCCTGATTGCGTTCCCCCAGGATGGCATCCTCTCATTCCCGAACGGCAAGGAGCTGATGCGCGAGGCGATGCGCCTCGGCTGCGACGTGATCGGCGGGATTCCCCACTACGAATGGACCCGCGAGGACGGGGTCGACGAGGTCCACTTCTTGTTCGAGCTGGCCGCCGAGACCGGCAAGGGCATCGACCTCCACTGCGACGAGACCGACGACGACCAGTCCCGTTTCCTCGAGGTCGTCGCGGCGGACACGATGCGGAGCGGCATGCAGGGCCGGGTCGTGGCCGGCCATACGACCGCGATGGGCTCGTACAACGACGCCTACGCCTTCAAGCTGCTCCAGATCCTGAAGCGGGCCGGCGTCACGATCGTGGCCAATCCACTCGACAATGTGGCCCTCCAGGGCCGCTTCGACAGCTACCCGAAACGGCGCGGGATGACCCGGGTCAAGGAGCTCGACGCGGCCGGGATCAACGTCGCCTGCGGCCACGATTCGATCATGGACCCGTGGTATCCCCTGGGCCGCGGGTCGATGCTCGATGCCCTGTCGATGCTCGTCCACGTTGGCCAGATGACCGGGCGGGGCGAGCTGTTCCGGGCGTACGAGATGGTCACCACCAATGCGGCTCGAGCCGCCGAGGTCGAGTACGGAGTAGAGGAGGGCAAACCGGCGAACTTCGTGGTTCTCGATTGCGAGGACGAGGCGGAAGCGATTCGCCTCCGGCCCGCCGCGCGGTGGGTCGTACGGCTCGGGCGGATCGTTGCCGAGACGGAGCCATCTCATTCGGTCGTGCACGCCGTGGGCGGGGACGTGCCGGTCAGCTATACGAAGGAAGAGGGCTGAACAGCATGGTGGTGGACGCGCTCACCAGAGACACGATGCCCAGCGGCGAGGGCGACCTGTCGATCGAGGGCCACGGGATCGAGCCGATCCCCGACGCGGCCCGCTATGGCTCGGTCTATCGCCTGTTCACGGTCTGGTTCACCCCGAACCTCGTGCCGGCGGCCTTCGCCCTGGGCGCTCTGTGCGCGATCCTCGGGCTCGGCTTCGTCAGTGGGTTCCTGGCGATCATCGTGGGCAACGTGATCGGCGGCGGGATCGTGGCGATCCTGAGCACGATCGGGCCGAAGGTCGGCCTCGGCCAGATGCCGATCACCCGGCTGTCGTTCGGCAAGAGCATCGTCGTCCCGGGCCTGATCAACTGGCTGAGCACGATCGCCTGGGATGCGATCAACGCCTTCTTCGGGGCCTACGCGATCCAGGTGATTACCGGCGGAGTCGTGCCGTTCTGGCTCGGCCTGCTGATCGTGATCGTGTGCCAGGCCGCGCTGAGCGTCGTCGGCTACGAAGCGATCCACACGTTCGAGAAGTACGCCGCAATCGGTTTGGCCATCCTGTTCGCGGTCGTCACGATCGCGCTGCTGCCCAAGGCGAACTTCAGCTTCAGCGGGAGCACCGAAACGCTCGGCAACTTCATCCTGCTGACGACGATCGTGGGCAGCTTCAACCTCGGCTGGGCGCTCTACGCCTCCGACTATTCGCGCTACCTACCGTCGGCGACGCCCTCGTCCAAGGTGGCCGGCTATTCATTCCTCGGAATCGCCCTCTCGGCGATCTGGATCGAAGTCCTTGGCCTGGCCGTCTTCGGCGCCGTCACGAATGGTGACGCCGACCCGGTCCACCAGATCGACGCCCTGCTGGGCGGCGGGGTGCTGAGTGCGATCGCGATGATCGCGATCTTTTTCGGAACGGTCGCGGTCAACGCGATGAACGACTACTCGGGCTCACTCTCGCTCCTGGCGGCCGGGATCAAGGTCTGGCGGCCCGTTTCCGCCCTGATCGTCGGCGTCCTGAGCTTCATCGCCACGCTCTGGCTGTACAGCCAGAACTTCAGCACCGCGTTCGAGAACTATCTGCTCCTGATCACCTACTGGATCGGGCCGTGGGCGGCGATCGTCCTGGTCGACTGGCAGCTCCGCAAGCACTCCCCAGCAGGTGCGGATCACGTCTCGGACTTCAGCCTGCTGCCGAGTGGCCGGAATGCCCTGATCGCCCTGGCGATTGGCTTCATCGCCTCGATCCCGTTCATGAACGCCACGTACTTTCAGGGGTACGTCGCGGTCAACGTGCTGAATGGAGCGGACATCGCCTACGTGATCGGGTTCATCGTGGCTGGAGTGCTCTACGTGGCGCTCGAGCGGTGGTGGTCGAAGAGCTCTGTGCCGGCCTGAGCCCGGGCTGCACTCGCAAAGGAACGGCCCCGTCCGAGACGATCGGCGGGGTCGTTCCATGTCCGGGCCCTTCAGGTCGGGGGCAGCTCCGGCCGGGTGTCCGCGACGGGCTCGAGCGCCTGGCTCTCGGTCCAGCGGGCGACCTCGTCGCAGGTCGCGATCCACAGCTCGTCGATCGCCTGGGCCCGCTGGATCAGGGCCTCCAGCCCGGCTGCCCGCGACGCTCGGCCGGACACGAACGGATGGTTGGTCAGGATGAACAGCCCGCCGCCCTTGACCAGCTCGTCGAGCTCGAGCGCCCAGCGCGCCACGACCTCGACCGGGCTGGCGATCGCACCCGAGCCGGACAGCTCGGGCAGGTAGACGTAGGGCTCCCAGTCGTCCAGGCTCCAATGGATCGGCAGCTCGACCAGGCCGCCACCGCCGGTGGTTGCCACGAGGTACGGCTGGTCCGCGTCCATCAGGCTCGAGTCGTACCGGAAGCCGTGCTTCTTCAGCAGGTCGGCCGAGGACCAGCTCGACTCCCACATCGGAGCGCGCCAGCCGCTCGGCCGGACCCCGGCAACGGCGTCGAGGGCCGCCAGGCCACGCAGCAGGACTTCCTCCTCGGCCGCGACGGACAGGCCGGCGACGGATTCGTGGAGGTAGCCGTGGTGGGCAATCTCGTGGCCGGCGTCCCGAATGGTCCGGACCGTGTCCGGCCAACGTTCGGCGGTGAAGCCGGGCACGAAGAAGGTCGCCTTGATCCCGCTCCGCTCGAGGATTCCGAGCAGCCTCGGGACGCCGGTTCGAGGCCCGTAAGCCTGGTGGCTCATGACCGATCGTCGAGCCGCGGCAGCGGGCTCGGCTGCCAGGATCGCGCTCTCGGCATCGACGTCGAACGTGAAGCAGGCGGCCGCGCGCTTGCCCTCGGGCCAGCTGAAGGTCATCGGCGACGGAGGGCGACGAGTGAAAGCATGTCGTAGGCCAGGTTGGCCGCCAGGAACGCGGTCTGGCCGGCCGGATCGTAGGCCGGGATGACCTCGACCACGTCGAAGCCGACGAAGTCGATCGAGGTCAGGCCGCGCACGATCGTCAGCGCGTCATGGGCCGACAACCCCCCCGGCTCGGGCGTCCCGGTGCCGGGCGCGAAGCCGGGATCGACGACGTCGATATCGAAGGTCAGCCAGGTCGGCCGGTCGCCGACCCGCTGGCGGATCCGCTCGGCGGCCGCGGCCGGCCCGAGCTCGATGACCTGCTCGGTCGTGAGGTAGTCGAGTCCCAGCTCGGTCCTCAGGATCGACCAGTCGGCCGGCCCGTAGAGCGTGCCGCGGAGGCCGACCTCGAGCGAGTGGCCGGCGTCGACCAGGCCTTCCTCGATCGCCCGGCGCATCCACGTGCCGTGGTTGTAGCGCTGCCCGAAGTAGCTGTCCCAGGCGTCGGTATGGGCGTCGAAGTCGACGACCGCGACCGGGCCGTGGCGGCGCATCGCCCGGAGGTGGGCCAGGGTGCAGGCGTGGTCACCCCCGATCATGACCGGGACCACCCCGGCCGCGACGATCTGGCCGACCGCCGCCTCGATCGCGGCATAGCTCGGTTCGATCGCGCCGGGCACGATCGCGATGTCGCCGCGGTCGACGCAGGACAGGACCTCGAACGGGGCAACCCCGACGTTCGGGTTGTACGGCCGGAGCATCATCGAGGCGTCCCGCACGGCGGCCGGGCCGAACCGGCCGCCGACCCGGTACGAGGTCCCCGTGTCGAAGGGCACGCCGCTGATCGCCAGGTCGACGCCCTCGAGGTCGGTCACGTGGGGCAGCCGGGCGAACGTGTACGGTCCGGTGAAGCGGGGCGACTTGAGCGAATCGACCGGGCCGTAGCGGGGCATCGGCCAATCCTAGCGGGCGGTCAGGCCCTGTGGAGGCTGTTCCGCCAGAGCTCGATCCCTTCGCGCAGGGCCAGGATCGAGATCAGGCCGGCGAGCACGGCATCGGCCCACCACCAGCCCAGTACGGCGGTCAGGACGAGCCCGACCATGACGGTCCCGGCCAATGACGCGTCGACCAGGCTGAACCGTCCGTCGGCCTGGACCGTCGGGCTGTCGATCGCCCGGCCGACCCGGAGCTTGCCCACCCCGAGGCCGACCATGACCCCGACGGTCGCGGCCAGGAAGACGATCCCGGCCGGCGCCGCGGCCGGCCGACTGCCCGTGGTCAGGGCATTGACCGTATCCCAGGCGACGTACCCGGCAACGACGATGTAGCCCAGCCCGATCAGCCGCAGGGCCCGCGGTTCGCCGGTCCGGTCGGGCTCGTGGAGCTCCCACACGACGACGATCGAGGCCAGGACCTCGACCGATGAGTCGAGTCCGAACGCGACCAGGGCGACCGACCCGGCGCTCAGCCCGGCCGCGATGGCCACGAGTCCCTCAAGGGCATTCCAGGCGATCGTGACGTAGAGGAGGAGGAACGCCCGCCGGAGGAGGGAGCGGCGCAGCGGATCGGTATCGCTGGCTGCCATCGGACAGAGTCTATCGAGACTATTCTCCGGTCGATGATCCGTCCATTGCTCGGCCGCCTGACCCGCAACGCCGAGGGGCCGATCCTCCTCGAGAGCTTCCTGGTTGCGGCCGTCGCATCGTTCCTCGGGATCCGGGCCTTCCTCGCCCTGACCGGCTACCCCCAGGTCGGCTCGAACGGGATTCACGTCGCCCACATGTTGTGGGGCGGCTTGTTGATGGTCGTTGCCCTGATGCTCCTGCTGGCCTACCTGGATCGGCCCGTCGAGCATGCCGCGGCAGTCATCGCCGGCCTCGGCTTCGGCACGTTCATCGACGAGATCGGCAAGTTCGTCACGTCCGACAACAACTACTTCTTTCGCCCGGCGATCGCCCTGATCTATACGGTCTTCATTGCTGCGTTTCTCGTCGGCCGGACCTTGCTGGGCGAGCAGCGCCGCCTGAGCCGGACCGAGGCGCTGGCGAATGCCCTGGTCCTGCTGGCAGGCACGCTCGAACGGCCACTCGACACGATCGATCGGGCGCGGATCCAGCGACTCCTCGGCCAGGCCGATCCAGCCACTGCTGTCACTCGCTTTGCCAACGACTACCTGGCCGCGCTGCCCGCTGCGCCAACCCGCGAGGGAATCCTTGTCCGGATCAACCGTCGTGTTGCGAGGGGCTACGAGAACCTCATGGCCAACCCATGGGCCGAGTCAGCGCTCATCGTCGGCGTCGTCGTTTATGCGGCCGCAGCCCTCATCGGTGTCACCCTCGTGACGGTCTCCAGCCGGGCAAACGCCGACGGGCAGACCTCGACCTTCGCCGTGACGGCCCAGCTCGTGTCGACGATCGCCGGAGCGGTGTGCATCGGGATCGGGGTCGTCTCGCTGCGCGAATCGCGCATCGCTGCGTACCACTGGTTCATGCGTGGCCTGCTCGTCTGGATCCTGATCACCCAGGTCTTCGTCTTCTACAGCTCGCAGCTGGCCGGGCTCGGCGGGCTGGTGATCGACCTGATCGCCTATGGCAGCCTCCGCCTCGCGACGACCCTGGAGGCTTCGGCTAGGCCGGAATAGAAAAGGTGCTAGGGCTTACCGCCGGTTCGATGAGAGCCGATCAACGACGGGCCAGTAAGGCCGTACGAGAAGACCTGGCGGTTGTTGGCCGGGTTGGCCAGCTCGGCCGCGGTCGGGACCGGGACGATCGCCACGTAGCGTCCTTCGATCGAGGGCGCCCGGCGCGGATCGTGATACGGCGTGAACTTCGACTTGAGCTGGGCGACCGTCAGCCAGGTTCCCGGGGCGACCGTTCCAGAGCCCCCGTTCGTGAGGGCCCACAGCGGATCGAGCACGGCCACGCTGGTGACCGTGAAGTCGTCGGTCAGGGCGGGGTTGTTCGTGGCGTTCAGGCCCGAGATCACCCAGGCATGGCCGCCGGAGTAGACCGTGATCCCGGCCGGCCGCCCGCTCTCGGCCATCATCCGGGCGAGGTCGTGGAGCGTGTCGGCCAGGCTCGTCCCGGCGTAGATCTGGTAGTGGCTGCCACCCACGGTCAGGTCGCGCGACCAGCCGTACGGGTCGGCCCCGCCGTCCCCGGTGTACTCGCTCAAGGCGCGCGACTGGAGCCAGAGCGTGTGCTGGGTCGCCGCCGAGTGATTCGCCTCGCCGTTGATCATGTTGTGCATCATCTGGATCGATGCGGCGACGCACTGGACGTAGTTGTACTGACCGACGTAGGCGCCGGGCGTGACCAGGTTGCGCATCCAGGGCAGGCGCGGCGGAGCGGCCGTCCCGCTGTCGCTTGGCGTGGCCGCCAGGGCCGCTCCGCTGAACATGACAATCGCGACTGTCGCCAGCAGAAGGGCGGTCGCGGCGCGGCCGAGTCGCCCGAAGCGACCCGGCTGAGTGGCAGGCATGGCTTCACGGTAGGCCGGAAGCGGGCCGCCGTGGGCGGTCCCATCGTCCCACCAGGGAGCGGCAATGGGGCCGGTGTCCCGGTGCACCGGGTCGATTCGCCGGTAGACTCGAAGGGATGGCTGCCAACCCGATTCCGGAGGTGCTCCCCGCCCCGCTCTCGGTTGCCGGCGTGGCCGGGGGGACCGACCTCGACCCGGCCACGTTCCGCGCGGCGGCCCACCGGATCGTCGACCTGATGGCCGATTACCTCGAGGGCGTGGAGGATTATCCGGTCCTGCCGAGGGTCGCTCCGGGCACGATCCGGGGCCTGTTTCCGGCCAGTCCGCCGGAGGAGCCGGTCGCGCTCGAGCAGGTCCTGGCTGACTTGGAAGCGCTCGTCTTGCCCAACATGACCCATTGGCAGCATCCTGGCTTCATGGCCTACTTCGCGACGACCGCCTCGGGCCCCGGCATCCTGGGCGAGATGCTGACCGCCACGCTGGGCCAGAACCCGATGCTCTGGCGCACGTCGCCGATCGGGACCGAACTCGAACAGGTCGTGGTCGACTGGCTCCGCCAGGCCCTCGGCCTGCCCGATTCGTTCGACGGCCTCCTGACCGATACGGCCTCGACGTCGAGCCTGATCGCGCTCGCGGCGGCCCGCGAGGCGGCCGGCCTCGATGTCGCCGGGCGGGGCCTGTCCGGTCGCGACGACCTGCTCGGGGCGATCCGGGTGTACGCCTCGGCCGAGGCCCACTCGTCGATCGAGCGGGCCTGCATGACTCTCGGCCTGGGCCGGGAGAGCCTCCACCGGATTGCCGTCAACGAGCGCTACGAGCTCGAGCTCGAGGCGCTCGCCGCGGCGATCGCCGAGGATCGGGCCTCCGGCCGGATCCCGATCGCGATCGTGGCCACGATCGGGACGACCTCCTCGACCTCGGTCGATCCGATCGCGGCGATCGCCCGGATTGCGGCCGCAGAGCAGCTCTGGCTCCACGTGGATGCCGCCTACGCCGGACCGGTCGCCCTCCTGCCGACACGGCGCGGGCCGTTCGCCGGCTGGGAGCGGGCCGATTCGATCGTCCTGAACCCGCACAAGTGGCTCTTCACCCCGCTCGACGCGTCGCTCCTGCTGAGCCGTCGGATGGACCAGCTCCAGGCGGCCTTCAGCCTCCGGCCCGAATACCTCCGGACGCTCGACCAGGAGAATCCCGGCCGGGACTACAGCGAATACCAGCCGCAGCTCGGGCGGCGCTTCCGGGCGCTCAAGCTGTGGATCGTCCTGCGCACGTTCGGGCTGGCCGGGATCCGCGCCCGGATCAATGCGCACCTCGGGCTGGCGGCCGAGTTCAGCTCGTGGATCGACGCTGACCCGGATTGGGAGCGGCTTGCCCCGACCCGGTTCTCGACGGTCTGCTTCCGGTTCCGGCCGGCCTCGGTGCCCGGCGGCGTCGAGCTCGACGAGCTGAACTCGGAGCTGGTGGCCGCGGTCAACCGGACCGGCGAGGTCTTCCTGTCCCACACCCGGCTGGCCGGCCGGTTCACGATCCGGCTGGCGATCGGCAACCTGCGGACCGAGGAACGCCACGTTGCCCGGGCCTGGGAGCTGCTCCGCCACGAGGCCGCCCGGCAGGTGGCCCGTTGATGGCCGATTCGGCGGCCGTGGTCCGGCCCGCTACCGTCAACGACATCCGGGGGCGCCTGGCCGCCGCTCTCGAAGCCGTCGAAGCGCTCAATCCCGGCGACGCGTACAACCCCGCGATCCCGGCCGCGCTGACGGCCAGCGGCCTGCACCTGCTCTGCCTGCCCGTTGCGGCCGGCGGCCTGGGCGGCGGCATGACGGCGGCCGTGGACGTGCTGTCGGCCTTCGGCGCGCTCGACGGTTCGACGGCCCTCGGTTTCGCGATGCACACCCATGTCGTGGGCGCGCTCCTCGACTCCGATGGCTGGTCGCCGGATCTTCGACGCTGGGTCGAGGCCCTTGTCGTCCGTGAGGGTGCCCTGCTCAACGCCGCCAGCACAGAGGAGGGCAGCGGTAGTCCGGCCCGGGGTGGCGTGCCCGGAACGATGGCCGTCCCGGTCCCCGACGGCTACGAGCTGACCGGCGAGAAGACCTGGACCTCGTGGCTGCCGGCCCTCCGGGCGGCCCTTGTGACGGCCACGATCGCCGCCGACTCGGACCAGGTCGCGGAGCCCCGGCCCCCGATGCCCGACATCGGCCTGTTCATCGTTGACCTAGCCTCCCCGGGGGTGGAGCGGGCAGAAAGCTTCGACGCCCTCGGGATGCGCGGCTCGGCGTCCGGCCGGCTGAGCCTGAACGGCGTCCATGTCCCTCGGGAACACTTGGTCGTGCTGCGGCGACCGCGGGGACCGGATCCCCGGGGCAGCGCCCCGGCCGCCTGGTTCGCCGCCGCGATCGGGGCGGTCTATCTCGGGATCGGAGAGGGAGCGCGCCGCGCGGTCACTGACTGGGCAATCGAACGGCGTCCCGGGGACGGGTCCGTGGCCGTCGCCGACCTGCCCACGGTCGCCCTTCGGCTCGGTCGGCTGGACGCAGCCCTTCGGGTCGCCCGGATCGTGCTCGAGGATGTGGCCCGACGCTGGGACGCCGCGAGTCCGGCCGATCGGCCGGCCCTGATGGGGGACCTGATCCTGGCCAAGGTGACCGCGACCGATGCCGCGGTGCTGGCAACCGACGAGGCTCTTCGGATCGCGGGCGGGCCAGGCTTCATGTCCGGCCGGCTCGAGCGGGCCCAACGCGACGCGCGGGCGGGCCTGATCAATCCGCCCCTCGTCGACCTCGCCCTGCAGGGCTTCGCCCGCAACCTTGTCGATCAGGCCCGCGAGGGACGCTAGACTCGGGGCCATGGCAATCACGCTGGCTCCCGACCTGGGGATGTACATCGACGGCCGCTCGGCCGAGGCGTCGAGTGGGGCCTGGCTTGCGGTCCACAATCCGGCCACGACGGAGCTCGTCGGACGGGTCCCGGCCGGTACGGTCGAAGATGTCGACCGGGCCGTCGCCGCCGCTCGAGCGAGCTTCCGCGACGGCCGCTGGCGGTCGATGCTGATGCCCGATCGGGTCACGATCATGAATCGCCTGGGCGACCTCCTCGACGAGCACGCCGATGAGCTGGCGACGCTCGAAACGCTCCAGACGGGCACCGCCTACAAGCTCCGGCGCGAGTCCGACTTCGCCTTCGCCTCGGACAACCTGCGCTTCTTCGCGACCCAGATCCGGAACCTCGAGGGCAAGGCTGCGGCCGAGTACAGCGGCTCGCACACGAGCATGATCCGGCGCGAGCCGATCGGCGTGTGCGGCCAGGTCACTCCCTGGAACTACCCGATGTGGATGGCAATCTGGAAGATCGGCCCGGCCCTTGCGGCGGGCAACTCGATCGTCCTGAAGCCGGCCTCGGCCACGCCCCTGACCACGATCCGCCTGGCCGAGCTGGCCGGCGAGGCCGGGGTGCCCGACGGCGTGTTCAACGTCGTCACCGGCCGGGGCGACGTCGTCGGGGCGGCCCTGGCCGCTCATCCCGACGTGGACCTGATCAGCCTGACCGGCGATTCGGAGACGGGCCGCCGGATCCAGGCGCTCGCCGCCGGCAACGTGAAGCGGGTTCATCTCGAGCTGGGCGGCAAGGCCCCCTTCATCGTGGCTGCCGATGCCGATCTCGAGGCAGCGGCCCGGGGAGCCACGGCCGGCGCTCTGACGAACGGCGGGCAGGACTGCACGGCCGCGACCCGGGCCTATGTCCAGCGCAGCCGGTACGAGCCGTTCGTGGCCCGAACGAAGGAGCTGTTCGAGTCGGTCCGGGTGGGCGACCCGTTCGACCCGTCGACCGACCTCGGGACCCTGATCAGCGCCGCCCAGGTGGACCGGGTGGACGGCTTCGTCCAGCGGGCGCGGGCGGCCGGCGCGACGATCGTGACCGGCGGGATGCGCCCGTCGGTGGCCGGGTTGCCCGACGGCGCCTTCTACGCGCCGACCCTCGTCACCGGCGCGGCCCAGGACAGCGAGATCGTCCAGCAGGAGGTCTTTGGGCCGGTCCTCGTCGTCCTGCCCTACGACACCGACGCCGAGGCGATCGAGCTGGCCAACGACACGAAGTACGGCCTCGCCGCGTCGATCTGGACCGGGGACGTGTTCCGGGCGATGGAGGCCGCCCGCTCGCTGAACTTCGGCCACGTCCAGGTCAACGACCACCTGATGGTGACCAGCGAGATGCCCCACGGCGGGTTCAAGGAGTCCGGCTTTGGCAAGGACATGTCGAGCTACTCCTTCGAGGAGTACACCCAGGTCAAGCACGTGATGATCGAGCTGACCGGCCAGCCCGAGAAGGACTGGCACTACACGATCTTTGGCGACAAAAAGTCGTAGACGCTCGGTTCTGAGCGTGACACACGCCTCGGACCCGGTTGGGCCGGGCGTCTGACCGCAGTTCAGACGGCCGTTGACTGACCCAGGCGGGACCAGCTGCCGTGTGCTAGCAGCGGGGTCCCGGAACAGTGTTGGTCCGGCTGCCGATGATTTGCCGGCTCGTGGCTATGTCAACGCTGTGCGTGTTTCAAGCTGCGCCGCCCGGCTATTTGATGTCCCCGCAGGCGGCGTACGACATGTCATCCCCTGCGGTATGGAGGTGCACCTGGTGGGGGCTCTTCAGCAAATCAGCCATTGCCACCGTGACGATCGATGTCCCGGTGCCTTTCCGCGTGTCGTTGAGAGACCATACCGTCATCTCATCGATTGCTGAGCACGGGCCTGCTGCAATCATGCTGGGCATGTCGAGGTTGTAGTTGGCCGTGACCGTGATCGCCACCACGGTCCGCCCGTCGCCGAGGTCGCTCAGGGTCGCGGTGCCGGACACGCCGCTCGCGCCCACGGCGACGATCTTCACCGTCCTGGTCGAAATGGCGGACGGGAGTGGGCCGCTCGCCGAGGATCCACCGGCGGTCGAACTGGCCGAGGAAGGTGGTGCCGATTGCGACTGCCCAGCAGTCGCGGACGACATGGATACGGCAGTCGAGGCGGCTGGCGACGCCGGAGGTTGGGTCGCGCCAGCGGAGCACGACGCTACGATGAGGAGGGCGGCCACACCAACGGCGGATCGTCCAAGCAAGCGCTGACTTGGTTGACGCATCCGACGATCTCCTTAGTGGTGACTCGGTGGGCCATTGGGCCGACCCACCTGCCGCCCGAAGCGTACGCCCGGTCTGAGCAGGGTCAATGACAATTGTCCGACCGTAGGCTGTCCGGGTCGGTCACCGAGTGTCGATCGGCTGCCCCTGGCGTAGATTCCCATCCGGAGCGGTCGAGAGGCCCGCCGTACCGTGACGGTCCGGCTCACGCCGACGCCGATCACGGTGACGAGCGTTCGGCCGCCGGCCAAGTAACTTCGCCAGTCACCGCCTGTTCTCGATGCCGCAACCGCGCGGTCGCAGCGCTCTACGGGCGCCCTTCGTCGGTGGTACTTCTGGGGCGGGGACTGGGTGCACCGCAAACCTATGGTTTGACGATGACCCAGCGGATCACCCTGCGCTCGCCGTGGCAGAGGTTCTGGGTTGACGTGATCCCCCAACGTCCTTCGGACTGGGCGGAGCAGGTCACCAGGCTCGCCTCGCTCGACGGCCAGGAGGCGATCGAGGCCGCCTGTGCGATCGCCCGCCAGGTCGTGAGCGACCACAATGTGACGGGAAGAGCTGGCAAGCCGTGCAGGATTGACGCGACGGAGTTGGCTCCGTCGCTCGTCGAGAGCATCGCCCTGGCCATCCGGGACGCGGCCCGGATCGAGCGAGCGCTGGCCGCCCGTGATTGGCAACATCGACAGGGTCGGCTGGCGAACTAGCATCCTCTCGTATCCCTGCGCTTCAGGCGCGCGGATCGTCATTGCGCGGACGACCGCCGCAGCCTAGCATCTGTTGTGCCCACTCGGGGCAGGATCCGCCGCCCTCAAGCGGTCCAGCCAAAGGCCTCCAGACAGGCGCAATGAGGAGGTATCCTGAGGATCGGTCGCCGAGCGTCCATGGGGCGCCTCTACGCCACGCACCCTGATCGCGACCCGACCGCTCTCACTGGCCTGTCGACCCGGCTCTCCCGTTGACGAAGCTCGACTGTCTGGGATCGGATGAGCTGGGCGAAGCCCAGACAAGGTCCACGCGACGACGAATTGTGGCGTCACCAACACTGCTGAGAGGAGACTGGGTCCAATGAGCGATGAGTATGGTCAAACCCTCGTTGCGTTCGTGCTGGATTCGGGAAAGCAGTCGCGCCGGCTGTTGAAGCGGATCCAGGAGATCGACGAGGTCGACCCCAACGTCAAGATCGTCGACGCCGCGATCGTCGACCGGACCAGGTTCCGAGTGAAGGTCCATCAGACCGAGGATCTCGGCGGCGCGAAGGGCGCCGTGCGTGGCGCCGGACTCGGGGTCATCGTCGGAGCGCTCGTTCTCGGGCCGGCGGGTGCCGTTGTCGGTGGCGCCGCCGGGGGCGTCCTGAATGGCCTCCGCAACCGCTTCCACGACATCGGCATCGACGACAAGTTCATGCGCCAGGTGACAAAGGAAATCGAGAAGGGCAAGAGCGCCATCTTCATTCTCTACGAGGGGAATTGGGCCGGATCGATCGGGATGATCGAACAGGCCATTACCGTCGAGAAGGCTCTCCTCATCTCGAGCACCCTGCCGCCCAAGACCGCCGCGGCGCTCAAGGCGCTGGTCGATCCCGCGATCGAGCAGCTGGGCGGTGCCGAGGTTGTTTCCGACTACGAGGTGGAAGCCCCCGAGGCCCCGGCGGCCGAAGAGGCCCCGGCTGCTGCGGCCGTCGCGGCTGCGGCAGCGGTCGAGGCTGCGCCGGCGGAGGCTGCGCCGGCCGCAATCCCCGATGACCTGACCCAGCTGGCCGGCGTCGGACCCAAGGCCAGCGCGGCGCTGGCGACCGCCGGAATTGCGACGTATGCCGCCCTGGCCGAGGCCAACGAGCCACAGGTCAGGCATGCGCTGCACGCGGCGGACATGGTCCCGCCAGCCAATGTGGCCTCGTGGCCGATGCAGGCGAGCTTCGCCGCGAAGGGCGACTGGCAGGGCCTGATGAAGTACAACCAGCGAGCGTCCGGTGGTTCGGCGAAGAAGGCTGCCAAGGCGACCAAGTCGAAGGCCGCCAAGGCGGCGCCACCCGACGACCTGACCCAGCTCACCGGGATCGGCCCGCGGATCTCCACGATCCTGGCCGACGCCGGCGTGACGACCTATGCCCAGCTTGAGCACACGGATCCTTCGGACCTGCGGAAGGTCATCGCCCAGAGCGGGGCCCTCCCGCCCTCGAGCCTCGATTCGTGGCCGACCCAGGCGTCGTATGCGGCGCGAGGCGATTGGCAGGGCCTCTCGACGTACAACCACCAGAAGTAGCGTCGGTCTGGGGCGTCGGCCTGGACGGGCAGACGCCCCATCCCCTCACGAGGGGTAGGTAGGAGGGATGGCGAACGGTGGACACGAAGAAACTCCTGGCTGAGCTGATCGGGACGTTCACGTTCTTCCTGATCGGCTTCATGGCGATCCTGTCCGAGAAGGCGTTCTCCTCGGCGGGCGACCTCGTCGTCATCGCCTTCGGCTTCGGCTTCGGGCTCTTCGCTGCGATCCAGATCTTCGGGTCCGTCTCGGGTGGCCATTTCAACCCGGCGGTGACCGTTGCGGCCGTCCTCGACAAGCGGCTCGATCCGATGACCGGCGTGGGCTATGTCGTGTCGCAGCTCATCGGCGGCATCGGCGCAGCCGCGCTGGTCCTCGTCCTGTTCAGCCAGGCCGCCGTGGCCAGCACCGCGACCAAGCCCGGAAACGGCATTGACGACCCCAAGGCCGTGATCATCGAGGCGGTCTTCACGGCGATCTTCATCCTGGTGATCCTCGTCTCGACGAAGAAGACACCGAAGTACGCCGCCTTCGCGATCCCGTTGACCCTGATGGTCATCCACTTCGCGATCGTCCCGTTCACCGGATCGTCGGTGAACCCGGCACGCTCGATTGCCTCGGCCGTGGTCGGTGGCGACCTTGGCTCGCTGTGGGTCTACATCATTGGGCCGATCATCGGTGCCGGCATCGGCTGGGCGATCTATCGCTACGCCACGGGAGCGTCAGAGCCTGAGGGCAACCCGGGCTGAGGCCTCGCCTGAGCCGGACGCTCAGCCGGCCGGCTGGGGCTCACCGCGAATAGGTCAGCAGCGCCACGCCGAGCACCAGCGACACCACTCCGGCGACAGAGCCGGTCCTTCGCGAAAGACCCAAGTTCGGTCCCCGAACCAGCGTGACCACGAGGGCAAGGACTCCGGTGACCGTGAGGATGATCCCGAGCATCGCCATCCTCGCCTCCTCAGCCCACGCGGCGGATCATTACCGGAGGTGGATGGAGGCCGCGCCGGGCCTCGCGTTCGGCCATGAGCCGGTCAGGATCATCCGGTGTCATCTCCGTGCGCGACTCAGGCAGGCGCACGGCGCTCGTCCAACCTCGCCCGACAGTATCGTGCTTCGGCTTGGGAAGCGGCGGCTCGCTGACCATGAGAGAACCTCGTCGACAGATAGCAACGTCCCACCCGGCCGATGGGGGGAACCGGCCGGGTGGGTCCCAGATAGTACGGTCAAACTCTGGGGACCGTCGGGCCAGCTCCAGCCGACCCGCTACACCCCGACATCCTAGGCCGACCTGAGGAACTCAGTACGCAATTCGCTTGCAAGCCTGGCTCGTCGAGGCCGCGGCTCTGGACACGCTCGCGCCGATACGCCCACGATATCGACGCCGACCTGATCCATTCCGAAGGGACGATCAACGATGGATGCTCCTCTGCCGACCATGCCTCCGGACGCTGGACTCGTTCGCTACCTCGTCTTTTCCGGATCGATGCGCGAGGGGTCCTTGAATACGCGCCTGGCCAGGTCCGCAGCAGCGGTCATCGAGGCTCAGGGCGGCCAGGTGGATTTCGCCTCGATGTCGGACTTCGACGCCCCATCGTTTGATCAGGACGTCCAGACCGAGACCGGACTGCCTGCAGGGACGCTCGAGTTCCAGCGCCGCCTCGAGGCCAGTGACGCCCTCGTGATCGCATCGCCCGAGTACAACGCGGCGATGCCCGGGGTGCTCAAGAACGCGATCGACTGGGTCTCGCGCCTGCGGCCCCAGCCCTTCAACGAACGGCACTGCCTCCTGATGTCGGCGTCGCCCTCGATGGTCGGCGGGAACCGCGGGCTGTGGTCGCTCCGGGTCCCGCTCGAGCACCTCGGCAGCCGCGTCTACCCGGACATGTTCTCGCTCGCCCAGGCCCACATGGCGCTCGACGACAGCGGCCGGATCGCGAGCGATTCCCTGCGCGATCGTTTCGAGGCCACGGTCGTGGACTTCATGAGCCTGGCCGAGGCCACGAAGCACTACCCATGCATCAAGAGCGCCTGGATCGAGTTCCTCGGAGAACGGCCCGATCCCGCGCTCGACGCTGCGACGATCCCCGCCTCGGCCAGCGCCACGGGCAGGTAGTGCTCCCGCCTGGCGCCGAGGATTCGCCGGACAGGAAGTTCGAGGACAGCGCGGACCTGGCCGTCAGCCGGTCTGCGGGCGCATCAGCAGGACGTCGGTGACGCGGTTGAGGCGGAACTAGGGATACCTAGGGCCTATTCCCTACGGCGCCGGCCGGTCACTCGGCGGTAGGGTCGATCGGCGCCGGATGCTCGGAAGTTCTTTCCGGATCACGAGCGAGCGCGCACGCCGACCGTCTGGACGCGCCACGAACGGACGGTCGGCGTCTCCATGTCCGGGATTCATCGCACCTGCCCATGAGATGGCCAATCGACCGGCATTCGGACGAACCCAAGAGGCCTAGGCGAAGAAGGTGCTGATCGCGGCGGTGTCGTCGGAGAAGGCCCAGCGTTCGCTGACTTGCCCATTGCTCACGTGGTAGATCTCCGCGGTTCGATACGTCATCGACTTGCCGGCCCGCGTCGCGGTCGCCTCGGTCAGGACGATCACGTGATCGTCGCTGGCCACGATGTCGTGGGTCTTGACGGTGACTTCGTAGTCGCTGGCGCCGCCGCCCATCGCCCGGAGCTCCGCCTTGCCGATCGGGCTGGAACTACCGATCTCATGCCACACGACGTCGTCGGCGGTCAGGGCATCCATCCGGGCGTAGTCCGAACGATCGAATGCGTCGACCAGATCCCGAGCCACCTGCAGGTTCTCATCTCGTCCCATTTCCCGTCACCTCGTGCCTTGGCGGCGATCGCCGCGGGCAAATGATGGCACGATGGTCGACCTGCAACGGCCGGACGAGGCTAGACTCGGCTGATCCGGGGGCCGGCCCGCCGGGCTCACGCGGGGAGGGAGATCAGATGGAACCCGAGGAGCTCGTCCGCCGCTATACCGAGGCCGTGGCCCACAACGACCTCGATGTCCTGACGGCCCTGCGCCACCCCGAGTGGCACGAGGATTGGCCGCAGTCCGGCGAGCGAGTGCCGAACGATGCGGCCTACCGCCAGATCCATGGGGCATTCCCGGGCGGAATGCCCAGGTCGGACATCACCGAGATCGGCGGCGCCGAGGATCGCTGGGTGATGACCCCGAGCATGACGATCCAGCGGATCGCCGGCAGCGGCGATGTCTGGTTTGCCGAGGGCGTGAACTCCTATCCCGACGGCCACGTGTACCTGGTGGTGGCGCTGTGCTGGCTGCGCGATGGCCAGGTCTGGCGGCAAACCACCTACTTCGCCGAGCGCTTTGACCCGCCAGGGTGGCGGGCCCCGTACGTCGTGCCGATCGAAGGCTGAACCCGGCGCAACGAGCCCGAGTGGAGGAGGGCGAATCTTGACCGAAGCAGCGACGGCGCCTGGGGTCACGGTCTCCGATGCGGTCAGCCCCGAACAGATCGCGGCCGTCGGGGCCCTGATGCGCTCGTTCGTGGCCTGGCACCGCGAGCGCCATGTCGACGACCTGCGCCTGATCGACGGCTACTTTGACGCGGCCGCATTCGAGGAGGAGGCCGCCGGCCTGCCCGGCAAGTACGCCCGACCCGACGGCCGGCTCCTGCTCGGATCGGTCGACGGCGCGGTGGCCGGTTGCGTGGCCCTGCGCTCTCTCGGCGACGGGGCCTGCGAGATGAAGCGGATGTTCGTCTACCCGGACGTTCGCGGGCGGGGGGTGGGCTCCGCCCTGGCGCGACGGCTGATCGACGAGGCGCGCTCAGCCGGCTATCGGGCGATGCGGCTCGACACGAGCGTCCGGCAGCTCGAGGCCATCAGCCTGTACGAGCGACTCGGCTTCAACCGGATCGAGCCCTACTACGAGCTGCCCAATGAGCTCGTGGACTGGCTCGTGTTCATGGAGCTGGCACTCCAGCCGAGCGCCTGAGCGGTCTCATCGCGGGTCAGACCGGGGCGATGATCTCGGGCGGCACCAGCCAGGCCAGGATGCCCGCCCCGGCCTGGATCGGGCGCTCGGTGTCGATCCGGGCAAAGGCGCCCTTGCGCATCGGGATGTCGGGCGCCCCGGCCAGCCGGCTGACCAGCTCGCTGAAGTCGGGGTCGTGGCCGACGAGAATCGGCCGCCATGGATCGCCGTGGTCGCGCAGGAGCGCCTCGAGGCCGGATAGCCCCAGTCCGCCGCCCATCCCGCTCAGGCGGTCGTCGATCTCGACGGTCATTCCGAGGGACTCGGCGACGAGCTCGGCGGTCTGGCGGGCCCGGATGAGGGGCGAGCTGACGATCACGTCGAAGCGCAGCTCGAGGGCGTCGAGGTGGGCGCCGAGCGCCTCCGCCTGCCGCCGGCCCTTGTCCGACAGGGGACGATCGAAGTCGGGCGCGGCCCATTTCGCGGCGTCGCCAGCGTGGGCGTGGCGTAGGAAATGGAGCTGCACCGCGGTATTGGCCACGGGCTGAAGGGTACTAGCCGGAGAAACCGCCTCGCTGGCCTCACCGACTCCACGAGAGCCAGGGTCGGCGTCGCACTCGGTCTGTTCGCTCCAGCCGAGCCGCCAGCAACGTCAGTCGAGGGACATCCGGCGGCCGGACAGCGCCCGGTAGATGAACAGGATCAGGACCGCCCCGAAGACCGAGATCACGATGCTCGGGAGGTTCACCCCGGTCACGTCGCCACGATTGAACACGACGGTCGAGATGTAGCCGCCGACGACCGCTCCGATGATCCCCAGGACAACGGTCCACAGGACGTTGGCGCTCTGGTTCATGATGAAGTTCGCGATGAAGCCCGAGATCGCGCCCAGGACGATCCAGCTGATGATGCCCAAGTAGCTGCCTCCTCTGTCGCGCTCGGATTGAACCCGAGTCTAGACCCTCGGCGAGGTGGGTTGATCGCACCCAGCCCGGCTGGCCGACCTCGGCCTGCCGCCGTTGCCGTAGGCCGCCAAGGCGGGCCGTGCCGGGCGCCCGGCGAATCGGCGATACTCGCCCGGGACGAATCGACCAACGGAGGATGAGCGCTGCCGTGCCCCCGATTGATGAGCTGACCAGGATCGAGCCTGCCTATCTCGACCGGCTCGAGAAGCAGGGCGTGTTCACGACCGGCATCCTGCTCGAGGTGTCGGAAACGCCGACCCGACGGCAGACCCTGGCCGATCACCTCGGGGCGACGATCAACGACGTGGCGACCTGGCGGGATGAAGCGCTGATGCTGAACCTGGCCAGCTTCGGTCCGGCCGAGCACCAGCTGATGATCCAGGCCGGGATTCGGGGACTCAAGGGGATCGTCGACCTCGACCTCGCGACGTTCAAGCAGCGGCTCGTCCGCCCCGCTCTCCAGCTCGGGATGGAGCCGGTCGACGACCTGCGCGCCGAGGGCTGGTGGGACCAGGCCCGAACGCTCGAGGACGAGTAGGCCCGCGGCCGAGGTGAAACCCGGGATCGCTCGGTCGATCTTCGCCGGCCTGGCCGGGCTGGCGACGATGATCACGATCGTGGCGATCGCGGTCCTGGTCTTCCTGAATCCGGTCTACATCGGGTTCGGCCAGGGCCGGGCGGGGGCCGCCGAGCTGACCGGCTACGACGACGCCACCGTCAGCCGGGTGACAAACGCGATCCTCCACGACCTGATCGTCGGCCCACCGAACTTCGATGTCCAGGTCAATGGCGAGATGGTCCTGGGCGAGCGAGAGCGGGCCCACATGGCCGATGTCCGCAACGTCTTCGCCGCGTTCGGAGCCTTGGCCATCCTGGCCGTCCTGATCCTCGTAAACGAGGCGCTCGTCTGGCGGCGCGAGGCCTGGTTCCGCCGGGCGATCCGGCGCGGCGCGGTCATCCTGGCGATGCTCGTGGTTGCCCTCGGACTCTTCGCCACCGTCGCTTTCGACAGCGTCTTCGAGACGTTCCACGAGCTGCTCTTCCCGCCGGGCTCGTTCGACTTCGATCCGAATTCGAAGCTGATCCAGCTCTTTCCCGACCAGTTCTGGTTCGAGACCTCGCTCCTGCTGGCCGTCGTGATCCTGGTCCTGTGCGGGCTCACGGCCGGCCTCGTTCGGGGCGGCCAGGCCGACCCCGAGCCGGATCCCGCCCCGGTCGACCAGGGCAGCCCGGCATGAGCAGAGGTCCCGGCGAACCGGGCCGGGCCCGGCCGTCGATCTCGCAGGACAACCCACTGCTCAGCGTCGAGGACGCCCGGGCGCAGATCCTGGCCGCGATCGATGGGCCGCTCGAGACGGAGCAGGTCGCGATCGGCGCCGCGCTCGGGCGGATCAGCGCGAGCGCGGCCCGGGCGACGACCGACCTGCCGCCCTGGGACAACAGCGCGATGGACGGCTACGCGGTGCGCGCCGGGGACATCGCGGCGGCGAGCGAGGCGAGCCCGGTGATCCTGCGGGTGATCGGCGAGGCGGCCGCCGGGCTTGCCTCGACCGATGCTGTCGAACCTGGTACGGCGATCCGGATCGCGACTGGCGCCCCGCTCCCGCCCGGGGCGGACTGCGTCGTCCAGGTCGAGCTGACGACGGCCCTCGATGAACGCGAACGACCGGTCGGCCAGCGCGGCCACCAGGCGGATGGCCCGCGTCCAGCCGGGGTCGCCGTCCACGAACCGGTCCCGGCCGGCAGCGCGATCCGTCGGCGGGGGAGCGACCTGGCCGAGGGCAGCGTCGTGCTCGTCCCTGGCCTGGCCCTTCGACCGGCCCTCATCGGCCTCGTCGCCGGGGCCGGGGTCGCCCGGATCGACGTCCATCGCCGGGCCCGGGTCGCCGTGCTGGCGACCGGCGACGAGGTCCGGGCGACCGGCGAGGCCCTCGGTCCGAACGGAATCCCCGATGCGAACGGGCCGGGACTCCGGGCCATGGCCGCGGCGTCCGGGGCGGACGTGATCGACCTCGGGATTGCCCGGGATCGACTCGACGACGTGTCCGCCCGGCTGGCTCGCGGAGTGGCCGAGGCCGACCTCGTGATCGTCAGCGGCGGCGTCTCGCTGGGCCCCTACGACGTCGTTCGGACGGCCTTCGAGGCGGCCGGCTCGATCAACCTCTGGCGGGTGGCCGTCCAGCCCGGCAAGCCCTTTGCCTTCGGCACGGCCGTTGGTCCCGCCGGACGGCGGGTGCTCCTGTTCGGCCTCCCCGGCAACCCGGTTTCGAGCTACGTGACGTTCGAGCTGTTCGTCCGGCCGGCCCTCCGCCGGCTGGCCGGCCTGGCGGACATCCTGCGGCCGAGCGAGCCGGGGATCTTGGTCGAGTCGACCTCGAAGAGCCGCGGCCGGCGTGCCTTCCTGCGGGTCGAGGTCGAGCGCCAGCCGAACGGCAGCCCGGCCCGCGATCGCGACGGCCGCCTGATCGTCCACCTGGCGGGGGCGCGCCGAAGCGCAGGGCAGGGCAGCCATGTGCTGAGTACGCTGGGATCTGCCGACGCCCTGGCGGCGGTGCCCGAACCACTCGAGGACGTGCCCGCCGGGACCGTCGTCGACGTTTCCTGGCTCGACCTGTAGCCGGCCCAGGCCAACCGCAGCCGAAGGTGCCACCGATGGACCGCAAACCGCAGCCCCGAACCGAGCGCCGCCGGCTGACCCACGTCGACCGGGCCGGACGGCCCCGGATGGTCGACGTAAGCGCCAAGCCTCCGACGGCCCGCCGGGCGGTGGCCGAGGCGGTCGTCGGCCTCAGCCAGGAAACGCTCAGCCTGGTGATCGACGGGCGCAATGCCAAGGGTGATGTCCTGTCGGTCGCCGAGCTGGCCGGGGTGATGGGGGCCAAGCGGACGTCCGAGCTGATCCCGCTGTGCCATCCCCTGGCCCTGACCGACCTGCTCGTCCAGGTCGTCCCGGATCGGGCGGCGAGCGTCCTGCGAATCCGGGCCGAGGCCGCCACGACCGGCCCGACGGGGGTCGAGATGGAGGCTTTGACCGGGGCGGCCGTGGCCGCCCTGACGGTCTACGATATGGTCAAGGGCGTCGAACGGGGCGTCGAGATCCGCTCGATCCGGCTGCTGTCGAAGTCCGGCGGGAAGAGCGGCGACTGGGTTCGCCCGGCGGCTGACGATCGCTCGCCGCAGCCGGCCGGCCACCGCCCGGGAGATCGGACGGCGGGCCGAATCAAGCGGAAGGATGGCGCGTGACGGACCGCTCGGCCCTCGTCCTCACCGCCAGCGACCGATCCGCCGCGGGCACCCGCGAGGACCGCTCGGGCGAGCTGATCGGCAAACGGCTCAGCGGCCTCGGCTTCTCGATCGAGCGCCGGGTCGTGGCCGACGAGCAGTGGCTGATCGAGGAGGCCCTCGTCGAGGGGGCCGCCCGCCACCAGCTGATCGTGACGACTGGAGGGACCGGGCTGACTCCGCGCGACGTGACGCCCCAGGCCACGGCTGCGGTGATCGACTACGAGGTCCCCGGCCTGGCCGAGGCGATGCGGGCCGAGGGTCGCCGCTCGACGCCCCTGGCCAGCCTGTCCCGGGCGATCGTCGGGGTCCGCGGCCGGACCCTGATCGTGAACGTCCCGGGCAGCCCGCGCGGCGCTTCGGAGAGCCTCGAGGCGATCGTCGACGTCCTGCCCCATGCGCTTGAGACCCTGGCCGGCCCGTTCGAGCATGCCGCCGGTCCGGACGCTTCCGATTCCGGGGCAGCGAGATGAACGGGATCAACGACGTCTTCGCCCACATCCCCGCCTATCCGCTGGTCTTCCCGCTGTTCTGGGGCTCGGTTGTCTACTTCCTCCTGGTCATCGCCCGCCACCTGCGGGTCTTCGCCGCGGTCCGGGCAGCCGGCCCGAACCCGCTCGCCGGCATTCCCCTCCGGGTCGGCGGGATCGTCCGCTACACCCTCCTCCAGACGAAGATGTTCAAGGACCGCCGGGCCGGGATCATGCATTTCGGGATCTTCTGGGGCTTCGTCCTGCTGACGATCGGGACGGCCAACATCGTGATCGGCGGGTTGATCCAGGCAGTCCTCTCGATCCCGTTCGGGGGCGTCCTGTGGACGTTCATCGCGGCGATGCAGAACCTGATTGCGCTGGTCGTCCTGGCGGCCGTGGGCTACGCCCTCGTCCGGCGCCTGATCACCCGGCCGCGCCGGCTGGCGTATACCCGGGGGGCCCTGATCATCCTGTTCCTGATCGGCGGGGTGGTCCTGACCGAGCTCCTCGCCCAGGCCTTCGAGTCGGCCTACTACGGCGCCGTGCCCGGGGCGTTCGTGGCCAATGCCCTGGCCGTGCCCCTGGGCAGCCTGTCGCCGCAGGTCCTGCTCGACGCCTTCACCGTCCTGTGGTGGGGCCACATCGTGATCGTGGCCGCCTTCGTGTGCTACCTGCCCGGGCAGCAAGCATCTCCACATCGCGACGGCCTTCTTCAATGTCTACTTCCGCAAGCTCGCCCCGCGGGGCGAGCTGCCGGCGATGGACCTCGAGGCGGAGGACGCCTCGTTCGGGCTGCGGACGCTCCAGGACCTCGGCTGGAAGGACCTCCTCGACGGGTTCACCTGCACCGAGTGCGGGCGGTGCACCGACGCCTGCCCGGCCAACCTGACCGGCAAGCCGCTCAACCCGCGCGAGATGATCATGGGCCTGCGCCACATGGCCGTCGACGCTGAACACGGGCTCGACCTGATCCCGAACTCGCCGCTGATCCGGGCCCAGGGCCTGGATGACGCGACGCCCCAGCCGACGCTGATGGCCAGCCTGATCGTGGACAACGCGATTCCCTACGACGCCGTCTGGGACTGCGTGACCTGCGGGGCGTGCGTCGAGGCCTGCCCCGTCCTGATCGAGCACGTCGACAAGATCGTCGGCTTCCGGCGCAACCTGGTGCTCGAGGATTCGCGCTTCCCGAGCGAGCTTACCGGGGCCTTCCGGAACATGGAGACGGCCGGCAATCCGTGGGGCCAGCCGCGGTCGACCCGGACCGACTGGACGAAGGGCCTCGACTTCGAGGTCCCCATGGTGGCCGACCTCGCCGCGGCCGGCACGCTCGACCAGATCGAGGTCCTCTACTGGGTCGGTTGCGCCGCCGCCTTCGACGAGCGCAACCGCAAGGTCGCCCGGGCGTTCGCCCGCTGCCTGAACGCGGCCGGGATCCGCTTCGCGATCCTCGGCCAGGAAGAGTCGTGCACCGGCGACCCGGCCCGCCGGATGGGCAACGAGTACGTCTACCAGATCCTGGCCGGGGGCAACATCGAGACGCTCAATCGCTACGGGATGGGCCAGCGCACGATCGTCACGGCTTGCCCCCACTGCTTCAACACGATCGCCAACGAGTACGGCCAGCTGGGTGGCACGTTCGAGATCGTCCACCACAGCGTGTACCTCCAGGGCCTGCTCGCGACGGGTCGCCTGCGGACGGCGGCCCAGGACGAGTCGGCCGAAGGCCCCATCTCGAACCGGGCGATCACCTTCCACGACAGTTGCTACATGGCCCGCTACAACGGCGTGATCGCCGCCCCGCGTGACGTCCTCGGCTCGGTGGCCGGGGTCGAGCTGCGCGAGATGGAACGGAGCGGCAAGGGCTCGTTCTGCTGTGGCGCCGGGGGTGGCCGGATGTGGATGGAGGAGACCCGGGGAAGCCGGATCAACGCCGAGCGGACCCGCCAGGCGCTGGCCACCGGGGCCGAGGTCGTCGCCACGAACTGCCCGTTCTGCATGACGATGATGAAGGACGGCCTGGCCGAGGCCGAGGCGAACGCCGCCGGGACGGTCAGCGCGGCGGACATCGCCGAGCTCTTGGCCGACAGCCTGGCGCCGGGGATCCCGGTCGGCCGGCAGCTCGCCGGTCCTCCAGTAGGAGGCGAGCGCGATGACTGACCTCAGGCCCTATCGCCTCTCGGACGAGCAGATCGAGCTGCGCGACGCGGTCCGGACGCTGGCCCGGGAGCAGATTGCCCCGCGCGCCGCGGAGGTCGACCGCACGGCCGAATTCCCCTGGGACAACAAGGAGCTCCTGGCCAGCCAGGACATCCTGGCCCTGCCGTTCCCGGCCGAGTACGGCGGGTTGGGCGCCGACCTGCTCACGACCTGCCTGGCGATCGAGGCGCTCTCGTCGGCCTGCGCCACGACCGGCCTGATTCTGGCCGTCCATGAGCTGGCGGCCCTGCCGATCGTGAGCAAGGGCACGCCCGAGCAGCGGGAGCGCTGGCTGCCCGACCTGGCCGCCGGTCGCAAGCTCATCTCGTTCGCGATCACCGAGTCGGGCGCCGGCAGCGACGCCGGGTCGATCTCGATGCGGGCCGCCCGCGATGGCGATGCATATATCCTCGACGGCGCGAAGCGCTTCATCACCCACGGTTCGGTGGCCGACCTGGTGGTCGTCTTCGCGGTCAGCGATCCCGGTGCCCGGCGACACCGAAACCTGTCCTGCTTCGTGGTCGAGACCGACCGGCCCGGCTTCTCGGTCGGCCGGCTCGAGCACAAGATGGGCATCCGCGGCTCGCCCACGGCCGAGCTCCTGTTCGACGGTGTGCGGATCCCCGCGACGAACCGGCTGGGGGCCGAAGGCGATGGATTCGCGATCGCGATGAGCACCTTCGAGCGCTCCCGACCGGGCATCGCGGCCCAGGCCGTCGGGATCGCCCAGGGGGCCCTCGAGTTCGCCGCCCACTACGCCACCGAGCGAATCCAGTTCGGCAAGCCGATCGGCGAGCTCCAGCTCGTGCAGGGCCTGTTGGCCGACATGGACGCCTCGACGGAGGCGGCCCGCCAGCTCCTCTATGCCGCCTGCGCCGCGATCGACGCGGGCGATCCGGACGCCGCCCGCTGGGCGTCCGTGTGTAAACTCGTCGCCGGTGACGCGGCCATGCGGGTCACCACCGATGCCGTCCAGGTTTTGGGCGGCTACGGCTACCTCGGCGAGTTCCCGGTCGAGCGGATGATGCGCGACGCGAAGATCACCCAGCTCTACGAAGGGACACAACAGATCCAGCGGCTGGTGGTTGCGAGATCGCTCCTCGCCCGGTCCTGAGCCCAGGGCCGCGCGAAGCCACGGGCCGGCTGGCGGAGTGAGCGTGCGTATCGTCGTCCTCGTCAAGCCGGTGCCCGACACGACCGGGCAGGAACGCCTCGGACCGGACCTGCGGGTTGACCGGGCCGGTGTTCCGGCGGTCGTCAACGCGAACGACGAATATGCTCTCGAGGCTGCCCTCAAGCTGGTCGAGGCCGCCGGCGAGGGCGAGGTCATCCTGCTCTCGATGGCCCCGGCGGCCGCCCCCGACACGCTCCGCAAGGCCCTGGCCATGGGTGCCCATCGCGGAATCCTCGTGAGCGATCCCGTCCTGGCCGGGTCGGACACGCTCTCGACCGCGCGCGTCCTGGCAGCCGCCCTGGCCCGCCTGGAGTACGACCTCGTCCTGGCCGGTGCGGACACCTCGGACGGGGGTGGCGGCGTGGTCGCGGCGGGCGTGGCGACCCTGGCCGGGCTGCCCTACCTGTCGTATGCCGCGAAGATCCTGCCGGGCGACGGCCGGGTCGTCGTCCACCGGATCAGCCCGGTCGGCTACGACGTGCTCGAAGCGGCGATGCCTGCCCTGGTCGTGGCGACCCAGGCCCTGGGCGAGCCGCGCTACCCGTCGCTCAAGGGGATCATGGGCGCGCGGTCCAAGGAGATCCAGAGCTGGTCCCTGGCGGATGTCGGCCTGGATCCGGCGAGCGTAGGTGGCGAGCGGGCCACGAACAGCGTGATCGAAGCGCACAAGCCACCGGCCCGCGCGGCCACCCTGGTGATTCGCGAGCCGGCCCCGGTTGCGGCCCGCCAGATCGTCGAGTTCCTGGCCGAGCGGAGGCTCATCTGATGGGCGGACTGTGGGTCGTCGGCGAGATCGCCGAGGGCCACCTGGCCCGGATCGGGACCGAGCTCGGGACGCTCGGCCGGGCCCTCGCGGCGGAGAGCGGGGCACGCCTCGTCGGGATCGTGGTTGGAGCCGAGCTGGGCGAGGCAGCTGACGAGCTCGCTTCGTTCGTCCCGGAGGTGATCGCGATCGGGGTACCCGGCGCCGACGATCGACCGGCGGCAGCCGTAATCGCCGGGGCGTTGCTCGACCTCGCCCGGACCGAGCCGCCCGAGCACATCCTGCTCGGGGCCACGCCCGATGGCCGGGACGTGGCCGGGATCCTGTCGGTCGGCCTCGGTTGGGGCGTCCTTGCCAACGCCACCGGCGTGACCTGGGCGGACGGCTCCCCGGTCGTCGAGATGAGCACATTCGGCGGGCGGCTCCTGACGACGAGCCGGTTCAGCGGCCCGAACGGGATCGTCACGGTCCGGCCGAACGCGCTGACCGCGGAGGCCGCGGCCGAGATTGGCACGGTCACGGCCCGGACCTACGCGGCCGGCCCTGACGAGGCGGCCACGGTCCGGGTCAGCGGCCGTGTCGCGGAAGCCGGTTCAGCGGCCTCGATCGAAGAGGCCCGGGTGATCATCTCGGGCGGCCGGGGCGTGGCCGGCCCGGATGGCTTCGAGACGGTCCGCGCCCTGGCCGAAGCCCTGGGCGGGGCGGTCGGAGCGACCCGGGCGGCCGTCGACGCCGGCTGGATCCCGTACAGCCACCAGATCGGCCAGACCGGCAAGATCGTCAAGCCGGCGCTGTACGTCGCGCTGGGCATCTCGGGTGCGATCCAGCACAAGGTCGGGATGCAGACGGCCGAGACGATCATCGCGGTGAACCGCGATCCCGACGCCCCGATCGCCGAGTTCGCCGATCTGTTCGTGGTGGGCGACCTGTTCGAGGTTGTGCCGGCCCTCGTCGCGGCCCTGGCCGACGCCCGAACGCGAGCGGGCTGAGGCCGGTCGGTGCCGATCTGGCTGACCCTGGCGCTCCCGCTCGCTGCCTTCGTCCTGCTCGTCCTGCTCTTCGGCCTGGTCCTCCGCCGGACCGGCAGGATCGCCGGGATGACCCGCGAGCGGGATCGGTTCCGCAAGTCGGTCGAGGATTTGTCGAGCCGGATCGACACCTCGCTGGGCGGGGTGATCGAGCGGATCGACGCGGTCCGGCGTCACCAGGTCCCGCCCGAGTCGATCAGCGACAACCTGGCCGCCGGGCGGGACGCGGTCGAACGGTACGAGGAAGAAGCCTCCAAGCTGCACGGTCCAGTGCCGGCCGACGAGGTCCGGTCGGCCCTGATGGCCGAGCTCGAGCGGGCCGGGCGGGCCCTCGAGATGGTGGCCCACGGGTGCGACCTGCTGGCTGCCTCGCGCAGCGGCTACAACGAGCTCGAGGCCCAGACCGCCGTCAAGCGCGGCTACCTCAACGCGCTTCATGCCCGCGAGGCGATCGCCCGCCATGCGGCCGACCTGGCCTCGGGCCGGGCGATCGATGAGCGACGCTGGATGTCGACCCGGCCGAACGAGTAGCGGGGCCCCGTCGGCAGCCTCGCCCCGAGGCGTCTCTCCGTGGCCGCCGCCCGCGGAGACATCCTCGAGATAGATCCCAGCCCCGAGATCTCACATCGAGGGTGAGCCTCGCCACCTGTGATGAACGGGCCAGGGACGGCCGGCGCCGACCAGGACTGCACCAGAACCCCCGTATCTGGTGGTATCGTGGGCTTGACACCACAAGTGGTTGTGGTGCGCCAGCACTGGAGCACGATGCGCTGTCCTCAATGCGGAGATCGCGAAACACGGGTCGTCGATTCGCGTGACCTCGACGATTCGGCCACGATCCGGCGCCGGCGCGAGTGCGGCTCGTGCAGCATGCGCTTCACGACCTACGAGCGGATCGAGGCGGCCCGGCTGATCGTCCTGAAGCGGGACGGATCTCGCCAGGAGTTCGACCGCGACCGGCTCGCCGGGGGCCTCCGGAAAGCCCTCACCCGGCGCCCCGTGGCCGAGGATGCGGCCGAACAGGCGGCCGACTCGATCGAGGCCGAGTTGCGCTCGGCCGGGCTGACCGAAGTCCAGTCCGAGCGCATCGGCAGCCTCGCCATGGAGCGCCTGCGGGGGATCGACCAGATCGCCTACATCCGGTTTGCCAGCGTCTACCAGTCGTTCGAGGACCTCGAGGAGATGAAGCGCGAGGTGGACAGCCTGTACGCAACCCGGGGCGACGAAAGTCCGGCCCCTTGAGCGTCCTGTCCGACCGGGACATCCGGTCCGCGATCGAATCCGGTGAGGTCCGGATCGACCCCTACGATCCGCGCGATCTCCAGCCCTCGTCGGTCGACCTCCACCTGGACCGCTCGTTCCGGGTCTTCCGGAACAACCGCTACGCGTTCATCGACGTACGCTCCCCGCAGCCCGACCTGACCGAGCTCCTCCGGGTCGACGACGACGAGCCGTTCATCCTCCACCCAGGCGAGTTCGTCCTGGGCCAGACGGTCGAGTGGGTCGAGCTCCCGATCGACCTCGTGGCCCGGCTCGAAGGCAAGAGCTCGCTCGGCCGGCTGGGCCTGCTGATCCACTCCACCGCCGGCTACGTCGACCCCGGCTGGCGAGGCAACCTGACCCTTGAGCTGTCGAACGTGGCCAACCTGCCGATCGCCCTGTACTACGGGATGCGGATCGGGCAGATCAGCTTCTTCAGGATGAGCTCCCCGGTCGACCGGCCGTACGGCTCGGCCGAGCTCGGCTCGAAATACCAGGGCCAGTCCGAGCCGACCGCCTCGGCCTTCCACCGCGACTTCGCCCAGGGCAAGTCACGGAAGTAGCCCGGCCACGCGAGTAATTCGGTGGCCTTGAACGACGCGACGGACTGGGCGGCCGACCTCGGTGGTGGGATCCGGGTCGCCCTGATCCAGGCAGGCACGTTCTGGTCGGACGCCGGGACCCTGTTCGGACCGGTCCCGCGGGTCCTGTGGGATCGCCTCGTCACGGACGAGCTGAGCGCCGACTGGCGTCTCGGCCAGGCGCTCAACTGCCTGCTGATCGAGACGCCGGCCGGCCGGGTCCTGGTCGAGACCGGGATCGGCGAGCGGCTCGACGACAAGACCCGGACGATGCGCCGTTACCAGGGCGATCCGATCCTGCCGGCGCTTCGCAAGGCCGGGTTCGATCCGGCCAGCGTGGACCTCGTGGCGATGAGCCACCTCCATTTCGACCATGCCGGCGGGCTCCTCGACGCGGTCGGGACCCGGGCCTTTCCCCGGGCGACGATCGTCGCCCAGCGGGCCGAGTGGGAGATCGCCCTCGGCTCGAACAGCCGCCTCGTCGCCAGCTACGACCAGCCCGAGCTGCGCCTCGTCGCGGACTGGGGCGCCCAGGGTTGGGCCGACGGTGAGCGCGAGATCCTGCCCGGGGTCAGCATCAGGCCCACCGGCGGGCACTCGGCCGGCCACCAGGCCGTGATCGTGCGACCCGGCGGCGGACGGCGCCCCCTGGCCTTCTTCGGGGATCTCGCGATGCGGCCGTGGAGCGCGAATCCACGCTGGATCACGGCCTTCGACGACTTCCCCCTCGATTCCGTGGCCGTCAAGGGCGAGCTGTTCCGGCAGGCCGTAGCTGAGGACTGGACGATCGTCCTGAGCCACGAGCCGCGCCAGCCGATCGGCCGGCTCGTGCCCGACCGCGATCGCTACCGCTATGAGCCGGCCGGCGACGCGAGGGGCTGAGCGGGCAGGATCGAGGCAATGTAGGTCGCGGCCTGGTCGGCCGTGAGGGGACCGTTGACCACCGCTCGGACGATCCCGTTCGGATCGATGAAGACCTGGGTCGGCAGGGCGTAGGCCCCGTACAGCCGGAGCACATCGCCGGTCAGGTCCGCCGCGATCGTGTAGCCCAGGTCGTAGCGCTGGGCGTACGCCGCGACATCGGAGTAGTCGACCTCCTGGACGCTGATCCCGATCATGTCCAGGCCCTGGGCCCGATAGGTCTGGTCCATCTGGCGGAGGGTCGGTGTCTCCTGCTGGCAGGGGCCGCACCAGCTCGCCCAGAAGTTGATCCAGACGCCGTGGCCGCGATGGTCGGCCAGCCGGACGGGCTTGCCGCTCACGTCGAGGAGCTGCCAGGCCTGGCCATTGCTCGTTCCGGCCAGCTCCGGGGCAAGCGAGCCGGGCTTGAGCCCAACCGTGGGCGAGCCGATCAGGTAGGCCGTCGCGACCGGGTTGGACAAGGCCGGCGGGTCGATCGAGCCGAGCGGCGTCGTGACCGCGACGAGGACGACGGCGCTGATCACGACGACCAGCACGATCGAGACGACCTGGCGGGCGCTGAACGGGCCGATCAGGCCGCGTTTCGGAGGGCGATGGGCGAACGTCGGCGGTTCGGTCACTCAGACCCCCGTGAAGTTGAAGAAGCGGGGGATCAGGGTGAGCAGGTCGAACAGCATCGCCACGCCGATCCCGGCGACCAGCAGGCCGCCGACCAGGCTGACCGTCCGGCCGTGGCCGAGCAGGGGCCGGAGGATCGCCGGCGCCCGGTCGTAGAGCACGCCCAGGATGATGAACGGGATGCCCAGCCCGGCCGTGTAGCCGACGAGCAGGATGGCCCCCCGGAGGACGCCGTCCGAGGTCGCCGCCAGGGTCAGGATCCCTCCCAGGATCGTGCCGATGCAGGGCGTCCAGCCGATCGCGAAGATCACGCCCAGGCCGAACGTGGCCAGCCAGGCATGGTCCGAGCCGGTCAGCCGGGCCCCGATCCGGTCGCCCAGAGACATCGAGGCCGATCCCGGCCGCCCGTCGCTGCCGGCCGCCCCGAACGTGCCGCCGATGATCGTCCCGCCGCCCGACGTGGCCAGCGACGAGGCCCCGCCGGCCAGGAGCGGCTGCCAGCTGCGCTGGAGCCGGGCGAGGGTCAGGATCCCGGCCAGGTTCAGCCCCATCACGATCAGGATCAGGCCGCCGACCTGGCGCAGGACCGGCAGGTAGTTGACCAGGAGCCCGCCCGCGTAGGTCGCCGTGACGCCCAGGATCGTGAACACGAGCCCGAACCCGGCCACGTAGGCGATCGAGTGGCGCAGGGCAATCCAGCGCGACGGGCCCGGTGCCGAGCCGTTGGCGGCCGCCTCGGCGGACGCGTCGGCCGCCCGGACCGCGACCCGGGTCAGCTGGCCGAGATAGGCCGGCACGAGCGGCAGGACGCACGGCGAGAGGAAGCTCAGGAGGCCAGCGGCCACGGCCACGACCAGGGTCAGGTCCCCGTTCATCGGCCGGTCAACTCGCGACGGCGGCGGTCAGCGCCTCGTCCAGGAACCGGCGCAGGCGGCTCGGGCTGGTTGCCAGGGCCAGCTCCCGATCGCCGACCGCGACGACCGGGACCTCCGCGAAGTAGGCCCGTTCCCAGGCCGGATCGAGGGTGATGTCGCGCTCGTCGACGGCCGGAGCGTCAAGCCCGGCCAGCCGTCGTTTGACGAGGAGGGCGTCCAGGGTCAGCCGTGTCTCGGCGCACAGATGGCAGCCCGGCTTCGTGTACAGGACGATCTCGCGCATCGCCCGAGGATTGTAGTCGAGGCGCCCTCAGAGCCCGATTCGATAGATCGAGCCATTCAGGCTGACGACATATTCGTTGTTCGCGTCGTCCTGGCCGAACGAGCTGATGTTCAGCGAGGTATCGGCAACCTGGACGGGCGTCTGGTTGCCGGCCTTCGCCACGAGCCGCCAGATTCGGCCGCTGCAGTCGTCGCCGTAGAAATAGTTGCCGCGCAGCCCGGCGACCGGCCCGCGGTAGACGTAGCCGCCGACGACAGCACAGCCGAGGCTGTGGTCGTACACGGCCACCGGCATCGTGATCCCGTGCGAGCTGCAGCCCGTAGCCGGCTTGAAGCAGGTCCGGCCCTCCCAGATGTTCCAGCCGAAGTTCACCCGGCGGCTGCTAACGACGGTGGCCCGGCTGACGTGGTCGATCTCCTCGTAGCGATCCTGGCCGACATCGCCGATCCACATGTCGCCGGTCGCCGCGTCGAACGACCAGCGCCAGGGATTGCGCAGGCCATAGGCCCAGATCGTGGGAGTGGCGACGCCGGCGCCGTTGACGTTGATCCGGAGCATCTTGCCGAGGTACGAGCCGAGGTTCTGGGACGTGCCGGTCGGATTCCCGCCGCTGCCCCCGTCACCGGTCCCGAAGTAGAGCAGGCCATCCGGCCCGAAGGCCATGTCGCCGCCGTTGTGGTTCGGGAACTGGGTGTGCGGGATCGGGCTGATCATCAGCTTGGCCGAGCTCGCGTCGGCCACGTTCGTGCCGTGGGCCGCGGTGTAGCGAGCGACCATGATGTTGCCCGCGTTGCCGCCGTTGGCCTGGTTGTAGTAGACGTAGAAATAGCCGTTCGAGCGGAAGCTGGGATTGAATGCCAGGCCCAACAGGCCCTGCTCGGCGCCGTCGTAGTTGATCTTCGAGGCGATGTTCAGGAAGTCAGCCGACTGGACCTTGCCGTTGACGAGCACCCGGAGGTGGCCGGTCTGCTCGACCACGAACAAGCGGTTCGTGCCGTCGCGAGCGCCGGTGACGAAGACTGGCTTGGTGAAGCCCGACCAGGCCAGGGCGAGCTTGATCGAGGTGACCGGCCTGGGCGTTGGGGCCGGGGTGGCCCTTGGTTTCGGGGTGGGCGTCGGACCGGGCCTGGTCGTCGGAGCCGGTGTGCTGCCGGGCGTGACCGTCGCCCCCGCGGACGGACTGGCTCCGGCCGAGCCGCCCGCCCCACCGGACGCCCCCGGGGCGGTGGAGTCACCGGGGGCACCGCTGTCCAGGCTGATCGCACCGGGGCTGCCGGTGGCATCGCCCAGGCCCGGGCTCTGCTGTGCCTGACCCGGGCCGCTCCGGGCATTGACCGCCCAGCCGGCCAGGACGGCGATCACGATCACGGCCACGATCGCCCCGATCCGGAACCGGGCGGACGCCAGCGGGCTGGTTGGAGGCGGGCTGGGCGTTGGGGTGGTGGGCGGAGTCATCGCGCAGTCTCCTCTGCCCGGCCAGGGTGGCCTCGGCGGGTCGTCGCTCAGATCAGTATGACCGGCCATTGGCGCCATTCCGTCAGTAGGCCCTTCGTTGAGCACGGTCAGGGCAGGGCCCCGACGACGCGGTACGATGCGCGCGGTCCGCCCCGGTAGCTCAGCGGACAGAGCGAGGCCGTCCTAAGGCCTGCGTCGGGGGTTCGATTCCCTCCCGGGGCACCATCACCGTGGGCGCAATTTGCCCAGGCGTTTCCCTGATGGGGTACCGACAGCGAGAGGTCGATCGGCAGGTGAAGTCCAGGACCGCGGGTCTCGCCGCCGTCGTCGTCAGCGGGGCATTGTCCCTGGCGGCCTGCACCGGAGGCCCGACCGGCAGCAGCTCGGCCGCGCCCCCGAGCTCTCCGGCGACGCCGAGCTATGGCCCCGCCTTCAAGGTCACGGGTGACGCGAAGACCGGCGGCAGCACCGCGATCGCCCTCGAGGGGACCTACCTCATCGGGTGGTCGGCCACCCCGGACAAGCCCGGCTGTACGTTTCACCTGTTCATCACCGACTCGGCCGACGGGCCGGCGACGATCGACCTTGGCCAGTCGATCATCCCGGGCAAGGCGGCCGCGGTCGGATCGGCGACCGTGTCGGTCTCGTCCGGGCGCTACTTCCTGCGGGCCGATCGTTCGGCCGCGACCGACTGCAAGGGAGCCTGGAGCGCCATGATCAGCCCGCAGGTCGCCGGACCATCGTGAGGACCGCCTGAGGTGGACGAGTTCCTCGAAGCCAACCGCGAGCTGTGGGATGCCTGGACCGGGATCAACGCCGGGTCTGAGTTCTACGACGTGGCCTCGTTCAAGACGGGCGAGGATGGGATCCGCCTGGCCGACTACGAGCGGGCCGAGATCGGCCCGGTCGAGGGCCGGACGCTGCTTCACCTCCAGTGCCACTTCGGCCTGGACACGCTCTCCTGGGCCCGCCTCGGTGCCCGGGTCACCGGGGCCGACTTCAGCCCGGCCGGGATTGCCGCGGCGCGGGCCCTCGCCGAGGAGCTCGCGCTCCCGGCCAGCTTCGTCGAGTCGAACCTGTACCAGCTGCCCGAAGTCCTCGACGGCCAGTTTGATGTCGTCTACACGTCGCGCGGGGTGTTGGGCTGGCTGCCCGACATCGCCGGCTGGGCCCGGGTGGCCGCCCGGTATGTCAAGCCCGGCGGCTTCCTGTACGTCACCGAGATCCACCCGGTCGCCCAGGTCTTCGAATCCGAGGGCGTCACGCCCGGCGAGCTGAAGCTGGCCTACCCGTACTGGTCCCACCGGGCCCCGATCAGCTTCGAGGTCAAGGGCTCGTACGCCGATCCGACCGCCCCAACGGACGGCCTGGTCGAGCACGGCTGGGATCATTCGTTGGGCGAGATCGTCAGCTCGGTCATCGAGGCCGGACTGCGCCTCGAGTTCCTGCACGAATTCGACTTCGTGGAGTGGCCGGTCGAGTTCCTGGTCAAGGGCGAGGATGGGCGCTTCCGGCTGCCACCGGGCAGCAAGGGCGAGCTGCCCCTGTTCTTCTCGCTCAAGGCGAGCAAGCCGGTCGAGCCAGAAGGGACCGATTAGGTAAGGAGGTACCGGTCGCCCACGATGGTCGCCGTGCGGCGGCCGAGCGCCCTTCGCTGTTCCCGTTCCACGATGACGACGATAACGATCGCCAGGATCGCGGCGATCCCCAGGAGCACCAGCCGGACCTGCAAGGCGAGAACGAGGGCCGCGTAGAACGTTGCCGGCCCGCGCAGAAGAACCATCAGGCCCGGCAGGAAGTATGCGAGGAGCAGGGTCGACCACCAAAGGCGAACGATCAAGCGTGGTCCCGCTCGCTCACCGGCGAGAATTGCGAGCACTCCCCACATGACTCGATAGCCGCCTCGCCATCGGATCTGGGCGAAGAACGCTCCGATCGGGCTGTGGGCTGGGTAGCGTGCGGTCAGGGCGGGCACGTTGGAGACAACGACTGCGCTCCAAGCCGACCAGGCGAGCCAACCGGCAACGAGCGCGACGAGCATGGCCATGCCGATGAGATCGAGGCCCTGCGACGTCTCTGGCTCATTCAGGTAGACGCCACCCGGTCCCAGGCCGGCGACGAGCTCGTTCGTCCAGGCCACACTCAAACCAGTCGCAATGAGGATCGTGGGCACGATCAGCAACGCAAGGGGCCAGCTCGGGCGGTAGCGAGCGCCCAGGCGGTCCACCTTGGCGCTGATGGTCTGGGACACGCGGCCTTGGACCGCTGGGATAGCCGCGGCCTGCTCGGTGAGCTCGGACGTCGCCCGCGGCACTCGACACTTGTAGCAGCGGGTCTGCTTCGGTCCGTTGGCGGAGCGGCAATCGCCGCAGATCCACGTGCCTGTCGACATGATCCCCCTTTGTGTCCGAACTGCCTCGAGCCTAGGCGGCCCGCGACTGGCGGAACTCACCCGATAGTCCTGGCTCGACCCGGAAGCCGTTCGGGTTGGGCTGGGCTATCCTCGGCCGATGAGCTCGGCCCCCGACGATATTCGCGCCATGGCTCGGAAACGCTCGGCGGCCCGGGCGGCTCGCGACTGGCCCGAGGCCGATCGCCTGCGCACCGAGATCGAGGCGGCCGGCTGGCGGATCGTCGATCGCGGGACCGATTTCAGTCTCGAGCCCGCCCACGCCCCGGACGTCGTCGAGGCTGGTCGGGCCCGCCACGGCAGCAGCGCCTCGGTCCCGTCCCGCCTGGCCGAGCCGGATTCAGCCGTCGCAACGGTCATCCTCCTGGCGACCGACCAGCCGGCCGACCTTGCCCGGACCCTGGCTGCCCTGCGGGCGTACGGGCCGGCCGCGACCGAGGTCGTGATCGTGGCCGACGGCGCCAGTCCCGAGCAGGAGGCCGCCCTCGTTGCCGCCGATGGGCCGGCAGCCGCCGGGATTGGCGGCCGGCCGGTCGAGATCGCCTGGACGAGCCAGCCGCTGGGCCAGGCCGCGGCGCCTGAACATTGGCCTGCATCGAGCCGGCGGACGGGTCGTCGATCCTGCTCGACACGAGCGTCGAGCCGACCGGCGACCTCGTCTCGCAGCTGGTCGGGGCCCTCGACGATCGATCGGTCGCCGTCGGCCGGCCCGTGGGGCATCACCTCGGATGACCTGCGCCGCTTCGACGAGGCGCCGCCGGGGGATGTCGACGCGATCGAGGGCTATGCCCTGGCCTTTCGGCGGGCCGACCTGATCGAGCGCGGGCTTCTGGACGAGCACTTCCGGTTCTATCGGAACCTCGACATCTGGTGGAGCCTCGTCCTGCGCGACGAGGGCCTGGACCGCTCGCCGCGGCGGGCCATCCGGATCGCCGACCTGGCCGCCATTCGGCACGAGCATCGCGGCTACAGCAGCCTCGCGCCGGCCGAGCGAGACCGACTGAGCAAGCGCAACTTCTATCGGATCATCGACCGGTTCGGAGCGCGCCGGGACCTGCTCGTGTCGGCAGCGGATCCTGCCCGGTAGGCTGGACGGGTCAGCCGCCGATCTCGCGAAGCGTCGATCCATCGGGCCGGTCGACGACCTCGTAGCCGAGGGCCAGCAGCTCCGTCCGGAGCGCGTCGGCCCGGGCGAAGTCGCGCCCAGCGCGGGCCGCGGCCCGTTCGTCGACCAGGCGCAGGACCTCGCCTCGGACGGGTTCGGTTGAGCCTGACGCACCAGTCCCGTGATCCGCGGCGCCTGCCGCCCAGACGCGGTCGAGTCGAGGCCGAGGATCGCGTCCGCATCGAGCGCCAGCCAGCGCCGCTCGTCCGCGGGCAGGGACGACTTCAGCGATCTCGCGAACGACGGCAACGGCCCGGGGCAGGTCGAGATCGTCGTCGACGGACGCGACGAACCGGCTCGTGCAACGCCCGTCCCTCGGCCGACAGCGGGGCCGGCCCGTCGCCGCCGGGGACCCGGCTCGGTCCATGACCTGGTAGCCGGGCCGCGAGCCGCCGAGCGGTGCGCGCCCCGAGCGATGGCCGCTCACGCCCGAGGCGATCCCGACGGGCCGATCGCCGGCCGAGCCGGCGCTCGAGGACCGGTGGCGCCGCCCACGGGCCGCCGGCCGGCGGCGGGCCGAGAGCCCGCAGGCGAGCCCGGAGCGAGGCAAGGCCGGCCCGCGGCGGCGGCCATCGACGTATCCGAGAGGTTCGAGCTTCCGGCTGTAGTGCGACCGTGTCAGGTCAGGTAGCGGAAGGCGAGCGGATCGAGCGCCGTCGTCGGCGAGCTCGGTGATCCGCTGGAAGTTGCCGGCCGACTTGGCCATCTTGTGGCCGCGCATCGAGCAGGTGCTCGCCATGGACCCAGTAGCGGGCCGGCGGACCGCGCCGACGATCGGGCCGCCGACTGGGCGATCTCGTCCTCGTGGTGGGGGAAGACGTTGTCGATCGCCGCCGGTGTGGATGTCGAACGACGGACCGAGGTAGCGCATCGCCATCGCCGAGCACTCGAGGTGCCAGCCCGGGAAGCCCTCGCCCCAGCGTTCGGTCGGCCACTTCAGCTCGCGGCCAGGGCCGGCCGCCTTCCACAGCGCGAAGTCGGCCGGGTCGCGCTTGTCCGGCTCGACCTCGACCCGGTGGCCGGCCCGCAGGTCGGTCGAGCGTGTTGCCCGGAGAGCCGGCCGTAGCCGTCGAACGAGCCGACCGCGTAGTACACGTTGCCTGCTCGGCGTCGCGTAGGCGTGCCCGGCATCCTCGAGCGCGCTCGGCCAGGGCGACCATCTCCGGGATGTGCTCGGTCGCCCGCGGGAAGACGTGGGCGGGCAGGATGTTCACGAGCGGCCTCGTCGGCGTGGAAGGCCGCCTCGTAGGCGTCGGCGATCTCGGCCGTTGAGCTGCGACTCCAGCCCGGCCGCCACGAGCATTCGGTCCTCGCCCCGGTCGAAGCGCTCGTCCCGCAGGTGGCCGACGTCGGTGATGTTCTTGACGTGGAAGACGTCGAGGCCGTGGTAGAGCAGGGCCCGCCGGATCAGGTCGGCCAGGAGGTAGCGTCCGCAGGTTGCCGACGTGGGCGTAGCGGTAGACCGTCGGCCCGCAGGTGTACATCCGGATCCGGCCGGGCTCGAGCGGGCTCGACCGGCTCGATCTGGCGGGTCAGCGTGTTGCGCAGGCGCAGGACCATGGTGGACGGCCATCCTACGGGCTGGCGGGTACACTCCGCCTGCCGTGTCGCTGATCTCCAAACCCGCCCAGGCCGCGCCCGCTCCTGGCCGGCATCGAACCCTGGCCCGGCTCGCCGCGATCCTCGTCGTGGTGGCCCTGCTCGGACTGATTCTCGGGCGGCTGCCAGCCGGTCCTGCCTCCTCCGGTGCGGTCCCCGCAGCGGTCGATCGAAGCTCGGTCACGATCCTCGGTGGCGACCCCACCACGCTTGACCCGGCGGCCCAGGGCGATCTCGGCAGCGCCCAGGTCACGGCCCAGCTATTCGAGAGCGCTGACGGCCGTCGACCCCGCGCTCAACGTCCGGCCGGCCCTGGCCAGCGGCTGGACGAGCAGCGACGGCGGCCGCTCGATCACGTTCACCCTCCGACCGGCCTTGAAGTTCTCGGACGGCACGCCCCTCGGTGCGGCCGACGTCGTCCGGAGCTGGTTGCGCCTGATCGACCCGGCCCATCCCTCGCCGCTCGCGTCGTTGATGAGCGAGATCCACGGTGTCGGACCGTATCTGTCGGGGCAGTCGAGCGACCCCTCCACGGTCGGCCTGAAGGCCGACGGCGACACTGTCGTCGTGACCTTCGACCAGCCGGCGACGGACTTTCCGGCCCTCGTCTCGGGCCCGGCGTTCGGGGTCGTACCCGCCGCGATCGATGATCCGGCCACCCTGGCCGCGGGCACGTTCGTTGGCAGCGGGGCTTACGTCCTGGCGGCTCGAACCGCCTCGGAGCTGACCCTCAAGGCCAGCCCGAGCTACTGGGCCGGAACGCCGCCGATCGGGACGGTCCACCTCCTGACCACGCTCGGCGGCAACAGCCCGGTCGAGGCATTCGAGGCAGGGCACCGTCGACTACACCCCGATCGACGACTCGGACGCGTCGTGGGTCCGCTACGACCCGACCCTCGGGCCGCAGCTTCGAAGCGTGCCCTCGCTCAGCGTGACCTACTACGGCTTCGACGTCCGCCAGAAGCCATTCGACGACGTCCGGGTCCGGCAGGCATTCGCCGCGGCGGTCGACTGGACCCGGATCGTCAACCTGGCCAACACCGGCTCGCTGGCCCCGGCCACGAGCATGGTCCCGCCCGGCATCCCGGGCCGCTCCGACACGAGCTTCCTGCCCGCCGTTCGATCCGGCCGCGGCACGCCAGGAGCTGGCCGACGCGGGTTATCCCGGTGGCACGGGATTTCCGTCGGTGACCCTGATCACGACCGACACGGGCTTCGATGCGGCGATCCTGGCCGACCTCAAAGCGAACCTCGGGATCACGGTCAACGTCGAGACGATGGGCTTCGACGACTACTTCAACCGGCTGGCGATCGACCCGCCAACCTTCTGGACGCTCAGCTGGGTGGCCGACTATCCCGGCGCGAACGACTTCCTGGGCCTGCTCCTGGGCACCGGCAGCACGAACAACTACGGCCACTGGAGCTCGAGCGAGTTCGATGCGGCAATCGCCGATGCGACGGCCGCCACCGACCCGACGGCGGCCACCAGCGGCCTTCGATGCGGCCCAGGCGATCGTCCAGCGCGAGGTGCCGGTCGTGCCGGTCGCCTACGGGACCGGCTCGGCGCTGTCGCGAAGCGGGCTGCTCGGAGCGTCGGACAACGGCCTGGGCATCCTGCGCTTCGCCGGCCTGGCCTGGTCGCCGTGAATCGCCCGAGGGTCTCTCGCGGGTTGGTCGCCTGCGTCCTGGTCGGCCTGTGGGCGGGCCTGGTTCACGTCCCCGCGGCCCACGCTGCGACGACGACGGCAACCTTCGAGCCGCCGACCGCATCGTTCGAGTTCGGGACCTCGATCACGTTCAGCGACGTGGTCAGCCTTACCGCCGTGCCCCGCCGGGTCGAGCTGCTCCTGACGGAGCCGGGGGCGATCGGCCCGACGGCGATCCAGGTCCCGATCCCGGTCGTCGGGCGCCAGCACCCTCAGCAACGTGATCAAGATCGCCGACGGCCACGTCTACCCGAACACGACGTTCGAGGCCCGCTGGCGGATCACTGAGTCCAATGGCACGCAGGAGCTCGGGCCCTCGGTCAGCCTGACCTACGCGGACACCCGGTTCGACTGGAAGACGAAGACCGGGCCGATCGTCCGCGTCCACTGGTACGAGGGTGACGATGCCTTCGGTGCCCGGGCCCTGGCGATCGGCGAGAAGGGGATTGCCAACGCGGCCGCCCTGCTCGGGGTGACCGAGACGGAGCCGGTCGACTTCTTCATCTACGACAGCACAGTCCCGTTCTACGACGCCCTCGGGCCGGGCACCCGGGAGAACGTCGGCGGCCTGGCCAACGCCCAGATCCGGACGCTGTTCGCCCTGATCACGCCGGACGAGATCAATGCCTCCTGGGTCGGCACGGTCATCCCCCACGAGCTGACCCACCTCGTGTTCAACACGGCGACCGAGAATCCGTATCACAGCCCGCCCCGCTGGCTGAACGAGGGACTTGCCGTCTACCTTTCCGAGGGCTACACGGCGGCCTGGCGTTCGACCGTGGCCGCCGCGGTCGCGTCTGGCGGGATCATCCCGCTCAACGGCCTGACCGGCCAGTTCCCGACCACCGCCGACCAGTTCTCCCTGGCCTACGGCGAGAGCGTGGCCGCGGTCGACTTCATGATCCGGACGTACGGCCAGCCCGCCCTGGTCAAGCTCGTCCGTTCGTACGCCGATGGGGTGAGTGACGACGAGGCGTTCACAGGCAGCGCTGGGCGTGGACACGAGCGGTTTCGAAAGCGCCTGGCTCAAGGAGCTGGGCGTTCCGACGCCGAACGCCTACGGCCCGCAGTCACCCCCGCCCGGGCCGCTCCCGTCCGATTGGCTGGGAGCTGCCGGCGGGCCCTCGACCGGCCCCGGCGCGAGCGGCGCGGCGTTGCCGGCCGTGACGGCGAGCCCGGGACCGTCGATCGCGGCCACCCCGGCGGGCTCAACCGGCGGGGGCGACAATTCGGCGGTCCTGCTGGGACTGGTCGTGGTCGTCGCGGTCGTCGGCGCGATCGGCCTCCTCTACTGGCGGTCGCGTCGCCGCCTGCCGTCTGGCCCACCAGCGTCGCCGCCCCCACCAGCGGACGACCGGTGACGGCCCGCTCGACGCCGGGCAACGGCTCGCGCCTGCGCCGGGTCCCGACCTGGCAGATCGCCCTCGGCCTGGCCCTCCTCGTCCTGGGCTTCCTGGTCGTGGCCCAGTACCAGTCGAACGGCCCGCGGGTCCAGTACGCCACCGACGAGCGCGGACCGCTCGTCGAGACCGCGATCGGGCTGCAGGATCCCAGCAGGACAGCCTGAAGGCCCAGATCCTCGACCTGCGCAACCAGATCAACGATCTCGAGACGAAGGGTGCGGGCAGCGCCGCGACCGCGACCGACCTCGGGGTCAGCGCTCCAGAACGCGCGGCTGGCGGCCGGGCTGATCGCCCTGAAGGGGCCGGGCGTCGTGCTCCAGCTGCGCGACTCGGGCCAGACCGTCCTGCCGGGCGACAATCCGAATGACTACCTGGTCAGCGCCGAGCGACGTGCGGACCGTGGTCGAGTCGCTGTGGCTGGCCGGGGCCGAGGGCGTCGCCGTCAACGGCGAGCGGATCACGACCGGCACGGCGATCCTCGACATCGGCGGGACGATCCTGGTCAACTCGGCCTACCTCGCCCCGCCCTACCAGGTCGCCGCGATCGGTCCGTCCGACATGTTCGACCGGCTGAACGCTTCGGCTGCCTTCGAGGCCTTTGTCCAGGCCCGGGCCCAGGGCTTCGGCATCCAGATCGACTTCGCCGAACCGAGCGAAGTCGACCTGCCCGCCTACGCCGGCACGATCAGCCTGCGCTACGCCCAGCCTGACCCGTCGGGTGGTCCGTGAACCGCTGGCGCAACCAGCTGACCCTGGCGGTCGTGGCCTGCGTGCTCGGAGCCCTGATCATCGTCCAGCTCCGATCCCAGGAGGCCGGCAACGGGCTGGATCACGCTCACGACCTCCGATCTGACGGTCCTGGTCGGCAACCTGAACACGCGCAACGACCAGCTCCGGACCGAGCTGGCCACGACCCAGGCGGAGCTGGCCCAGCTCCAGGCAAGCGATGCCCGGGGCGACACGTCGGTCGGCCAGCTCCAGACCGACCTCGCCCGGCTGCGCGCCTGGGCCGGGCTGGATCCGGTCGCGGGCCCCGGTGTCCGGATCAGCGTGGCGGGCCCGATCGACGGGGGATCGGTCGAGGACCTGATCAACGAGCTGCGCAACTCCGGGCGCGGAGGCGATCGCGGTGGGCGGCGTGCGGGTCGAGCCGAACAGCATCGTCGAGGGCCCTGCCGGCAACCTCCTGATCGAGAGCACCCACCTGGACGATCCGCTCGAGATCAGCGCGATCGGCAATTCGTCCGGGCTGACCGGCAGCCTGACCCGGCCGGGCGGGATCGTGGCCCAGCTCGGCAGCGACCGATCCGACGGTCCAGCTGACCGTGACCCCGCTCGACATGCTGCGTCTGCCGGCCACGACCCAGACACTCGTACCGGTGCATGGGACGCCTCGGCTCTGATACCCTCCCGGCCGGATGTCACCTCGCCAGCAACCGTCCTCCAACCCGTCCACGCCCGTGAGCCGTGGCTGACCACGCTCCACTGGTGATCCTACTGGGCGACGTGGTCCGGCTCCGGCGGGCCCATCCCTGCGGTGGCGACACGTGGCTGGTCGATCGGCTGGGGGCCGACATCGGCCTGCGCTGCCAGACCTGCGGCCGCCACGTCCTGCTGGCCCGGCCCGACCTCGAGGCGCGAATCGCCGGGTTTGTCGAGCGCGGTGATCCCGCCCTGAGCGCAGCTGTCGCGCCGACGCCCAGGGACACGGTCAGGCCGTGATCCCGAACGGACCGCAATTGCTCGCCGAGTCCGAGCACGAGATCCTCGACCAGGACGCCCCGGATCTCGTCGAAGCGGTCAAGGTCGTCGTCGACGACGAGGACTCGAGCAGCCTCGAGGTCCTCAGCAACCGACCGTTCCTGGCCCTCTGGCTGGCCCAGGCCTCGACCCAGATCGGCGGGAACATGGTCCTGTATCGGGCTGACTGTCCAGGTCTACTCGCTGACCAATTCGACCTCGGCCGTCAGCCTGCTGATCCTGACCTTCCTCGTGCCGGCGGTTCTCCTGTCGGCCGTGGCCGGGGTCTACGTCGATCGGCTCGATCGCCGGCTGATCCTGATCGTGACGAACCTCCTCCGGGCGATCATCTTCGGCCTGCTCTTCTTCATCGGCAACAGCCTGATCGTGATCCTCGTCCTGAACGTGGTCGTCTCGACCGTCACCACGTTCTTTGCCCCGGCCGAGGCGGCCATGATCCCCGTCCTCGTGCCTCGCCGGCAGCTCCTGGCCGCGAACGGGATCTTCACGGTCACCCTGAACGCGGCCTTCGCGATCGGCTTCGCCCTGCTCGGGCCGCTCGTTGTCAACCTCACCAGCCCGCAGGCGCTGCTCCTGGTCGTGGCGGGCTTCTATCTCGCGGCGATGGTCCTGGTGATCACCCTGCCTGCCGCTCCGCCCAAGTCGGATGACCACCCCCATGGGCTGTCGGTCCACGACGCGGGAGCCGCCGCGGCCTCGACCTTCGGCCAGCTGCGCGAGGGGATTGCCTTCATCCGCGACAACCGGAGCGTGACCTGGTCGCTGGTCTACCTCGGGATCACGGCTTCGCTGATCGGGGTCGTGGGCGTCGTGGGTCCGGCCTTCGCGACCGAGGCCCTGGGCCTGGCCGCCAAGGACTTCGTGGTCATCGTCCTGCCCCTGGGCATCGGCGTGGTAACCGGGATCCTGCTCCTGAACAGCTACGGCAAATATGTCCCGCGCCGACGCCTGATCGAGACCGGCCTGATCCTGCTGGGCGTCTTCCTGGCGATCCTGTCGGCGGCCGGCCCGGTCAGCCGGTTCCTCCAGCACGTCACGTCGGCCGCGCCGGTCGACGTCTCCTCGCTGGTCAGCCTGCTGGCGGTCGTGATCGTGCTGGCCTTCCTGGCCGGGATCGCCTACGCCAGCGTCGCCATCCCGTCCCAGACCCAGCTCCAGGAGGACCTGCCCCAGGAGGTCCGCGGACGGGTGTTCGGCGTGCTGAACATGCTGATCTCGACCGCCAGCTTCCTGCCGATCATCATCTTCGGGGTGATCGCCGACTGGGTCTCGACGACCGCGGTCGTGTTCGTGGTCGGCCTCGCGATCACCGTCTCGGGCGTCCTCTCGGTCGCCCTCCGGCGGAGCCAGCCAAACGAGCCGAGCCAGCCGAGTCAGCCGAACCTTCCGAGCCAGCCGAGCCAGCCGAGCCAGCCGAACCTTCCGAGCCAGCCGAGCCAGCCGAGCCAGCCGAGCCAGTCCGCTCCGTGAGCCGGGTCGCCGTCGTGTTCACCGGCGGGACGATCAGCATGGTCGTTGACCCGCTGGCCGGCGGAGCGGTCCCGGCCCTCGATGGCGCGGCGATCCTGGCCCGGACGCCCGGCCTCGACACGATCGCCGACCTGATCCCGGTCGATCGCGGAATGACCCCGGCCAGCCACTGGACGTTCGGCCGCCTGATCGACCTGGCCGGCGACCTCCGAGCCCTGACCGCCGATCCGACGATCGACGGCGTCGTCCTCGTCCAGGGGACCGACACGATCGAGGAGTCGAGCCTCGCCTTCGAGCTCCTCGTCGATACGCTGAAGCCGATCGTGGTCACCGGGGCGATGCGCAACGCGACGGATCCGGGCTACGACGGGCCGGCCAATCTGCGCGACGCGGTTCGCTGCGCGGCGGACCCGCAGCTCAGCGGGTCAGGGGTCGTCGTCGTCCTGGGCGGGACGATCGAGCCGGCCGACGATGTCACGAAGGTCCACACGACGAGCCTCGCTACCTTCCAGCAGCCTGAACCGCGGACGCCTCGGGCAGGTCGGCGGCGTTCGGGTGATCGTCGAGCGGGCCCGCGCTCCGCGGCGCCCGGTGCTCACGACCTCGCTGGCCGCCCAGCCGATCCCGATCGTGGTCGCGACGATCGGTCAGGACGACGGCCTGATCCAGGCGGCCCGGGCCCTCGATCCGGCCGGGATCGTGGTCGAAGCGACCGGCTCGGGCAACACCTCGGCGGCCCTCCTGGCCGAGGCCGAGGCGGCGATCCACGACGGGATTCCGATCGTCCTGGCCAGCCGCAGCCCGTCGGGCCCGACCGGGACCGGGCTACGCCTTTCCCGGCGGGGGAGCCACCTGGGTGCGCGCCGGGGCACTTCTGCCGGGAACCCTGACCGGCCCGAAGGCACGGGTCGCCCTGGCCCTGGCCCTCGGGGCGGGCCTCGCGGGGGCCAAGCTGGCCGCGTTCATGGCCGGACCGGCAGGCTGATGAGCGGCCCGGATCGATCGAGCGACCGGGCGGGCGAGCGACCGAGCGGGCGACCCGCCCAGCTGACGGTCTACGGCCGGATCGTGACCCTGGCCGGCGAGCGCGGCCTGGGCGCAGTCGAGGCCATTGGGATCGCGGACGGCCGGGTGATCGCGGCCGGTTCGACCTCCGAGATCGAGGCGATCAGCGGAGCGCGAACGCGCCGGCTGGAGCTGGGACCGGACGAGATCGCCCTGCCCGGCCTGACCGACAGCCACCTCCACCTGGCTGACGCCGCGATCGCTGCTCACGAGCTCGACCTGTCCGGGGCAGCGACCCTGGCCGAGGGACTCACCGTCGTTGCCGCCAGGCACGAGCGGTTAGCCTCCGGCGCCTGGCTGACCGGGCATGGCTGGGACCCGGCCCGCTGGGGCGGCTGGCCAACCTCGGCCGACCTGGAGACCGTGGCCCCGGGCCGGCGGGTCGCCCTCTGGGCCCATGACCATCACGCGATCTGGATCAGCAACCGGGTGTTGAGCGAGGCAGGCATCGGACCGGCCAGCGCGGACCCCGCCGGGGGAGCGCTCCGGCGACTGGCCGACGGCCGTCCGAGTGGCATCCTCCACGAGGCCGCGACGACGCAGGCCACCAGCCGGATCGCGGTCCCGACCCGGGCGATGTACGAGGCGGCCCTGCCCGCCATCTGCTCCGACCTGGTCCGCCTGGGGGTGGTGGCCGTCCACGACCCCGGGGTGCTCGGCGCCAATCCCCTGGAGGAGGGCCCCCTGACGGCCTACGCGGTCATGGCCGAGGCTGGCCGCCTGCCGCTCCGGGTCCATGCCTCGGTCCGGGCGGAAGGTCTGGCGGCGTCGATCGAGCGCGGCCTGCGGAGCGGGGTGGTCCTCGGTGAGGATCCGGCCGGCCGGGCGCGGTTCGGCTGGTTGAAGCTGTTCGCCGATGGCTCCCTCGGCTCGCGGACCGCCGCGATGCTCGAGCCGTTCGCGCCCCTGGCGGGCAGACCCGACTCGAGCCAGGATCGGGGGATCTGGGTCACCGAGCCGGCGGTCCTGGCTGATCTGGCGGTTCGGGCGGCCGAGGCCGGGACCGCGACCCAGATCCACGGGATCGGCGATGCGGCGGTCCGGGCTGCGCTCGATTCGTTCGAGCCGGCTGTGACTCGGAGCCTCGGTCTGCGACCCCGAGTCGAGCACGCCCAGCTCGTCGATCCCGGCGACCTGCCGCGTTTCGGCGAGCTCGGGATCGTGGCCTCGATCCAGCCCGTCCACCTGCGCTCAGACGCGGCCCAGGCTCGGGCGAGCTGGGGCAAGCGGGCCGAGCGCTCCGGCTACGCCTGGCGCTCCCTGCTGGACAACGGGGCCACCCTGGCCTTCGGGACCGACGCCCCGGTCGAGCCGATCGACCCGTGGCCCGGGATCGCCCTGGCGATCGACCGGCACTGGCCGGCCTGGCCGGCCGGGTACCGCCCCTTTGGCCCGGCCGAGTCGCTGACCCTCGCCGAGGCGCTGCGGGGCGCCTGCCTCGGTCCGGCCCAGGCCGAAGGGAGCCTCGATCGCGGCCGGCTTGTCGCCGGGCAGCGAGCTGACGTCGTCGTCATCCCGGCGGGTTCCCTCGAGTCGCTCGAGCGCGACGGTACCCGGCTCGCCACTGTTCGCCCGCGCCTGGTAATGATCGACGGCCAGATCGCATTCGAAGCGTAGGGGCCCCGCCGGAAGCTCAACCGCCTCGTTGGCGGCGGGCCTCGTAGAGCAGGATCGCGGCCGCGGCCGAGACGTTCAGGCTGTCGGCCAGGCCGTGCATCGGCAGCCGCACGGCCACGATCCCGGGCCCTGACCAGGGGTGGGCCAGGCCGCGGGCCTCGTTGCCGAGGACGATCGCGATCGGACCGGTCAGCTTGGCAGCCTCGTACGGGGTCGAGCCGTCGACCCGGGCCACGATCGGGGCGATGTCCCGGCTCCGGAGCCAGGCGAGCGTGGCTGCCGTCGTCGCGATCGCGATCGGCACGGCAAAGATCGTGCCGAGGCTCGCCCGGATCGCGTTCGGGCTGAAGATGTCGGCCAGCGGATCAGCCGCGATCAGGGCGTCGACCCCGGCGCCATCCGCCGAGCGCAGGATCGCCCCCAGGTTGCCCGGCTTCTCGATCGACTCGACGACCACGACGAACGGGTCGGCCGGAAGGCTCAGCCGCTCGAGGTCCGTCGGCGGCACCCTGGCCACCGCGACGACGCCATCCGAGCGATCGCCGTAGGCCAACCGGGCAAGGACGCCGCTGCTGACCGTGATCGGGGCGATCCCGGCCGTCGCTGCCAGGGCGAGGGCCGACCGGGCGTCCTCCGAGCCGGCCAGGTCGAGGCAGGCGAACAGCTCTTCGACCTCGATCCCTGAAGCGAGGGCCCGGCCGATCTCCCGGGCCCCGTCGACCAGGGTCAGGCCGGTGGCATCGCGGGCGCTCCGCTCGCGAAGGCGCGACGCGGCCTTGATCCGCGGGTTCGCCGTGCTGCTGATCGCGGGCTCGGTCATCGGGTCCAGCGAGCCATCGAACCGAGGTGCAAGCGGGTGCCGGTCTCGGCCAGGAGGGATTTGTCGTCGACCTCGATCGTGCCCGCCGCTCCGCCGCCCAGCTCCGCCTCGAGTGCCTCGTGAAGGACCTCACCCAACCGATCCGGCCCGAAGCCAGGCGTGTGGGCCGACAGCAGGATGAAGGCGGGCCCCTCCTCGAGCAGGGCGACGCAGGCGGCCAGGAGATCGGGCAACCCCTCCGCGAGGCGCCAGACGCGCGTCCCGGCGTGGCCGTACGAGGGCGGGTCGAGGACGACCCCGCGATAGCGATGGCCGCGACGCAGCTCGCGGCCGGCGAAGACGATCGCGTCATCGGTGATCCAGCGGATCGGCGCCCCGCTCAGGCCGTTCAACTCGGCATTTCGCCGGGCCCAGACCACGGCCGGTCGGGACGCGTCGACGTGGGTCATCGCCGCGCCGGCGGCGGCCGCGGCGATCGTGGCCGCCCCCGTATAGCCGAACAGGTTGAGGATCGCCGGGCGGTCCGGGGCACTGGCGCTGATTCGGCGGACCTGGCGTCCAATCCAGGCCCGGCCCGCCGCCTGTTCGGGGAAGATCCCGACCTGGCCGCTCGGAGCGAGGCGCAGCTCGTAGGCCAGGCCGCCCTCGTTGATCGTCCAGGGCTCGATTGGAGTGCCGTCGGCCGTCGTCCAGCCTTCGTGGTCGACCCCCGCCGCCGGTCCCGGCAGCCGATCGAACCGGGCGCTCGGATTCGACCAGGCGGCCGGATCGCGGAGTACGTGGCCTTCGGCCGTGGGTGCCGGGCGGTCGATCACGTTCGGCCCGAATCGCTCGAGCCGCCGGCCATCGCCGACGTCGAGCAGGGCGTAGTCCGGAAGGGCATCGGCCACACGTTCATCTTGCGCCATCGGACCGGTCAAACTTGCCCCGATGACGGCTAACCCCAGGAACTCGCTGCTCGAGCCCGGCCGGGAGGCTCCGCGCGAATGAGCCCGTTCGAGGTCGTGGCGATCTTCGCCGCCGGGCTCGCGGCGGGCACGATCAACACGATCGTCGGCTCGGGCTCGCTGATCACCTTCCCGACCCTGCTCGCCTTCGGCTACGCGCCGGTCGTGGCGAACGTCAGCAACACCGTCGGTCTCGTGCCCGGAACGCTCAGCGGATCGATCGGCTACCGGGCGGAGCTGGTCGGCCAGCGCAGCCGGATCATCCGGCTCGGGGCCGCGGCCGCGGCCGGCGGCCTGACCGGCGGGCTGCTCCTGCTGGCCCTGCCCGAATCGTCGTTCGAGCGGATCGTTCCGATCCTGATCCTCGGCTCGGTCGTCCTGATCGCCCTCCAGCCGCGGCTGGCCCGGGCGATGGGCGAGCACCGGCGGGTCGGCCGGCGAGCACACCGGTCCGCTCATGGTCACGCTCTACCTGACCGGGATCTACGGCGGCTACTTCGGGGCCGGCCAGGGCGTGATCATGATGGCGATCCTGAGCACGTTCCTGCCCGACAACCTCCAGCGCCTGAACGGCCTGAAGAACGTCCTGGCCCTCCTCATCAACGGGATCGCGGCGATCCTGTTCATCCTGTTCGCGCCGGTCGCCTGGCCGCCGGCGATCATCCTCGCGCTCGGCTCGACGCTCGGCGGGCAGGCCGGAGCCAGGATCGGCCGGCGCCTGCCGGCCAACGTGCTCCGCCTGGCGATCGTCGTGGTCGGCACGATCGTCGGGGTCAAGCTCCTGATCGGCTGACTGGCCGATACTGAACCGATGCAGATCGCCAGCGGGATTCACCGGCTCGGTTCGGGCTTGGTCAACTCGTACCTCATCGAGGAGGCCGGACAGGTCACGATCATCGATGCCGGGATGCCCGGCCATTGGTCCGCCCTCGCCCCCGAACTGGCCTTGATGGGCCGGTCGATCTCGGATGTCCGGGCGATCGTCCTGACCCACGGCCACTCGGACCACATCGGCTATGCCGAGCGGGCCCGGGTCGAAGCGCACATTCCCATCCAGGTCCACGCCGACGACGCCGCCCTTGCCCGGGGCGAGTCGCCGAACCCGGGCAAGGGGGGCGGGCCGATGCGGATCGGGCCGCTCGTCCGCTTCCTGGTCTACGGGGTGCGTCACGGCGCGCTGCGAACGAAGAACCCGACGGAGGTCTCGACCTTCGACGGCAGCGCCGTGCTTGACGTGCCCGGCGCCCCACGGGTGATCCTGCTGCCGGGACACACGCCGGGCAGCGTCGCCTTCCACGTAGCCGGCCTCGACGCCCTGTTCGTCGGCGACGCCATCGCCACCGAGTCGGTCACCTCCGGGTGCGACCGGGCCGATGATCGCGCCGTTCAGCGCGGACCGGGCCTTGGCGGTCGCCTCACTGGACCGGCTCGACGGGCTCGAGGCCGACTGGCTCCTGCCGGGTCACGGTCAGCCCTGGACCGAGGGCGTCCAGGCCGCGGTCCGGAAGATCCGATCGGACGCGCAGAACGCGGCGAAGGCTCAGGCCGGATAGCGCGAGGACGGACGCAGGCGCATCGCGCTCCAGGTCGAGTCGATCGAGATGAGCGCAACCCCGGTCAGCTCGGCGATCTCATCGGTCAGGGGCGTGATCGCGTCGCGGCGGAGGTCCGACTCGATCCCGGAGCCGAGCTTGGGATAGGCCAGCCAGAGCAGACCGTCATGGCCCGCGGCGTCAGCTGCCTCGGGCAGCGTCGCTCGGAGCTCCGCGACGTCGCGCACGAACAGGACCACGACGTCCACCCGGCCGTCGTCCACCGTGGCCGCTCGTTCGGGCAGCTCGCCGATCAACGCCGCTCCGGTCGAGGGCGGTCCGTCGACGGTCGGCCCGATAACCCGAAGGCGGGCGCCTGGTTTGATCAGCATTCGTTCGGCGATCGTCTTCATCGTTGCCGCCCTCTCGTTGCCTGATCGGCAGAAGGCGATTTTGGCAGGGCCCGGAGTCGCGTGGCGGAAGGAGCGGGAGTCCGGGTCTTGATTTCAGGCCGTCGTCAGGCAATCGGGTTATGCTGCGCTCTGCGTTGCGTCGATGACGGTTTCGGCCGGCGACGCAGCAGCCTCAAAAGCGAAGCAGCGCCGACCGATCCCTCCTCCGATCTGTCGGCGCTGCGGATTCTCCGGTCAAGGCCGCGCGGTGCGCCAGCGGGTTTCGGGCCCGGCGCTCGGCGTTCTGGGGGCAGTGTCGTACGATGGCTGCCGGTGGCCCGGCGTCATGCCCGCGCCGGCGACGCAAACAGGAACGTTGCGCTCGCAGGTTCAACGAGCGTGGAGCTGGGCCTCCGATTCGGTTCGGAGCCGGTCCGTCCGGGCCGCTGGCCCGGACCCGTGGTCAGACGCTGTGGCCGACGTTGCTCAGGATCTTCGAGACCTGGCCGCCCAGGAAGATCAGGGCGACGATGGCCACGATCGCGATCAGGGCCAGGATCAGCGCGTACTCGGCCAGCCCCTGGCCGGACTGGGCCACGATCGTGAGCTTCCGGACGGATCGCCAGGCCATCGAGATCTGCTGTGACCAGGCGTTGAAGAAATTCGTGACGCGCTGCATTCGGGGGCACCTCGAGACTCGTTGATGTGGCCCCGAAGGTACCGGGCTCGCCGACAGCGATCTACCGTACGAAGGGGCCACGGGGCCGCTGGGACCCCGTCGTCGATCTGGCCAGGGCTCGATCGACGGGCGGCGTGGTACGTTGCGCCGCGTGGCGACAACCCCGCTCCCGGATGGAACGGTCGAGCTCGAGCTGCGCCATCAGGACCGTGATCGGAGCTACCTGCTCCGGGTGCCGGACGAGTCAGGCGGGGATCTTCCGCTGGTGCTTCAGCTCCATGGCCGGGGGATCGACGCGGTCAAGCTCGACGGCTGGACGAGGTACTCGGCCCTGGCCGACGAGGCCGGCTTCGTCCTGGCCATGCCCAGCGCGATCGACGACATCTGGAACGACGGGCGATATCGCGGACCCGAGTGGCAGGGCCACGCCGAGGTCGACGACGTGGGCTACCTGCTGGCCGTGGTCGACGACGTGGCCGAACGCGTTCCGATCGATCGCTCCCGGATCTACGTCCTGGGCATGTCGAACGGGGCCACGATGGCCGGCCGGCTCGCCTGGGAGCATGGCGACCAGCTCGGCGCGATCGCCCAGATCGGCGGGACCGTGGCCCTCGACGTCATGACCCGATCTGGGCCGGTTGCGCCGCTGCCGGTCCTCGAGATCCACGGCACGCGGGATCGGGGCATGCCCTACGGCGGCGGCCAGGCCGGGCTCTGGCGGCTGATCGACGGCCGGCCGGTCGGTTCGGTCCTGGGCGTGGACGACTGGGCCCGGATCTGGGTCGAGCGAAATGGCCTGGCCGATGCGCCTTCGGTTGATCAGGTCGCGCCCGATGTGAGCGTCCGGCGCTGGCCAGCGCAGCCGCCCGGTTCGGACGTCGTGTTCTACCGGATCGAGGGCGGCGGCCACACCTGGCCGGGCGCCCCGCAGGCCATGCCGGACTTCCTTGGCCGGATGAGCCCCTCGCTCGACGCGTCGCGCACGAGCTGGGAGTTCCTGGCGGCGCACCGGCGTCAGCCGCCAGGCCGATGACGGGCCCGGGGGTGTCTGCTAGATTCACGCCCCGAGGAAGCGAGCCGGGCTACGGCGCGGTCCGTGGCCTCGGAGCATCGGGCGGCTAGCTCAGTTGGTTAGAGCACTTGCTTGACATGCAAGAGGTCACTGGTTCGAGTCCAGTGTCGCCCACCAGACTCTGAACGCGTCGAGCAAGCGACGTCCCGGCCGGATCGCCGCGGCCTCTCGTCCCGGGGGCGGGCGAGGGGCCTCGCGATTCGATGGAGGAGACGCTGATGACCCAGGACCGGCGAGCCGCCGATGCCGCTGCGGCCGACGCTGCAGGCGCGCCCGGCCCGGCGGACCCGGGCGACGACTTCGAGGCGCCCGTCCGGGGCTCGGCCGAGGAGCTGCTCGACGCGGGGGCCCACTCCGAGCTCGACGCGATGCGCCATTCGACGGCCCACGTCATGGCCGAAGCGGTCCTCGAGCTGGTTTCCGGGGCGAAGCTGGGGATCGGACCGGCGATCCAGGATGGCTTCTACTACGACTTCGAGCTGCCCCGGCCGCTCACCCCGGACGATCTGGCCGCGATCGAGGCGAGGATGGCCGCCTCGATCGCGGCCGATCATCCGTTCGTCCGGGCAGAGCTGGCCCCTGAAGCCGGCCGAGCCTTCTTCGTGGAGCGAGGCCAGCCCTACAAGGTCGAGATCCTCGACGACCTGGCGGCCAGGGCGGCGGCTGCCGGCGAGCCGGCCCCGATCGTCACGACCTACGAGCACGGGCCGTTCATCGACCTGTGCAAGGGACCCCACGTGGTCTCGACCGGTCGGATCGGCCCCTTCAAGCTGCTCAGCGTGGCCGGCGCTTACTGGCGCGGCGACGAACACCGGCCGATGCTCCAGCGGATCTACGGCACGGTCTGGGACAACCAGGCCGAGCTCGATCAATACCTCTGGCGGCGTGAGGAGGCCCGCAAGCGCGACCACCGCAAGCTCGGTCGAGAGCTTGATCTGTTCAGCTTCCATTCGGAGTCCCCGGCGGCTCCATTCTGGCACCCGAGGGGGATGGCCCTGTGGCGAGCCCTGGAGGCCTGGTCACGCGAGGTGCGTCTCGCGGGCGGGTTTGACGAGGTGCGCACGCCGGCGGTCGTCCGCAAGGAGCTGTGGGAGACGTCGGGCCACTGGGCCCACTACCAGGACAACATGTTCGTCCTGGAGGACGGCGACTACATCTCGGGGCTGAAGCCGATGAACTGCCCCGAATCGATGTTGATCTACAAGACCCGTGTGCGGTCCTACCGCGACCTGCCGATGCGACTGGCGGATTACAGCTGGCTCTTCCGCAACGAGCGGACCGGTGCTCTCGCCGGCATGTTCCGGGTACGTCAGCTCACCCAGGACGACAGCCACGTGGTCTGTCGCGACGACCAGATCATCGAGGAAGTGAACCTGGCCCTCAGCCTGGTTCGGCGTCAATACGCTCCATTCGGGTTTGAGCCGACATTCAAGCTGGCGACCCGGCCGGACAACCGGCTCGGCAGCGATGAATTCTGGGAGATGGCCGAAAGCAAGCTCGCCGAAGCCCTCGACGCCGCGAGCATCGCCTACACCCTCGATCCGGGTGGCGGGGCGTTCTACGCTCCGAAGATCGATGTGTTCATCGAGGATGCCCTCGGGCGCCAGTGGCAGATGGCCACGATCCAGCTCGACTACCAGCTCCCAGAGCGTTTCGATCTCGAATATCGCAGCGCCGCTGGCGGCGTCGATCGACCGGTCGTGATCCACTACGCGATCTACGGCAGCTTCGAGCGCTTCATCGGGATCCTCGTCGAGCACTATGCCGGGGCGTTCCCGCTCTGGCTGGCCCCCGTCCAGGCCGTCGTCATCCCGATCGCCGACCGGCACATCGAGGCCGCCGAGGGGCTGGCCAGGACCCTTCGGGCGAAGGGACTGCGGGTCGAGGTGGACGGATCCGACAACCGGATGCAGAACAAGATCAGGCTGGCCCAGGAGCAGAAGATTCCGTACATGCTCGTCCTGGGCGACCGCGAGATCGAGGGCCGGACGGCAGCTCCCCGGACCCGTGCCGGCGAGCAGCAGCCGGCCGAGGACTGGGACGCCCTGGCCGAGCGCCTGGCCGCGGAATCCGCCGCCCGCGGCGGCTAGCCGTTCCTTGCCGACGAACGGCGGCAAGGTCCGAGCCTTCCCGCGGGGAGGCGAATGTCGCACCCGGCAGGACAAATCAGGCTTTAGACAGGCCCCAGGCGGTTCCGAAGACCCGGGACGGGTCGATGAAGCTGCCGATTTACCCCGAGCTGAGCGTGGATCAGGATGGAAGCTCCAGGCGACTTCACATTGCCCCGGCGCCTCGGCCGCCAAACCTCGGTTTTGTCGCGCGGCACATGACAGCCAGCCGGGCTCCTCGTCGAGGGAGTGCCTTGGCCCGTGGCGGACCGGGCCATCCGGTCATGCAGTACGTTCCTCGCCAGGGTGCTTTGGAGCCCGCGGGCTACCCTCGATTGCCCGGCTCGAGAGCCCTGTGCTATCCTCCGGCGGCGACCGGACCGGGCGCCGTGTAGCCCTGCCGATCGTGCACAGCGTGAACGTACGCTCGAAGGAGTGAAGCCATCAGTCGAGACCTGCGCGTCAACCAGATGATCCGGATCCCACAGGTCCGGGTGGTCGATGAGGAAGGGAGCCAGCTTGGGGTGATGCCCACGGCCCAGGCTCTCGCACTCGCGCAGGAACGCGGCTACGACCTCGTGGAGGTCGCCCCGATGGCGGCTCCGCCGGTCGTCCGGTTTCTCGATTTCGGTCAGTTCAAGTACGAGGCGACGAAGCGCGAGAAGGAAGCCAAGCGCAAGCAGCGCTCGGTGACGTTCAAGGAGGTTCGCCTCAAGCCCAAGATCGCGACCGGGGACTTCGATACTCGGGTCCGCCGCGCGATCCAGTTCCTCGAGGAGGGAGATCGACTCAAGGTCGCCGTCCAGTTCAGGGGCCGGGAACTGACCCACCCCGAGATCGGGCGCAACCTGCTGTCCCGCTTCGCGGATCGGATCAAGGATCACGGCGTCGTGGAGCGGGCTCCGCTCCTCGAGGGCAAGTCGATGCACATCACCGTCGCATCGACTCACAAGCCCAAGCCGATCGAGGCTCCCAAGCACGAAGCCGGCGCTCCGGCAGCCAACGGCGCAGCCCAGCCATCGGCCCTTCTTGCCGGCGAAGGGGCGGCACCGGCCGAGGCAGCCGCACCGGCCGAGGCAGCGGCTCCGGCCGAGGCAGCGGCTCCGGCCGAGGCAGCGGCTCCGGCCGCGACTCCGGTCGCCGAGGCGGCCCCGCCAGCGACGACAGACACACCGGCCGAGGCGGCCGAACCAACGAGCGAAGCAGCACCGCCGGCCGAGGCGCCGGCAGCCGACGTTCCAGCCAAGGCACCGACGCGGGCCAGGGCCAAGACGACCAGCACAGAGACGAGCCCGGCGGAGGCGCCGGCCAGCACGACCAAGCCAGGCGCAACGCGAGCGCCGGCCAAACGGGCGGCCCGGGCGACCCGAGCAGCAGAGCCCGAGGCCAAGGCCACGGTCGGATCAACCGGCAAGACCGCCGCCAAGCCCGCGGCGACGACAGGAGAGTAGGACCAGCGTGCCGAAGATGAAGTCCCACAAGGCCGCCGCCAAGCGGATCGGTGTCACGGGCAGTGGCAAGATCGTGCGCGTGCGCTCCTGGCGTGGTCACCACCTCGAGATCAAGTCATCCCGGCGCACCCGGCGCTACGACGGCAAGTCCGTCATCGGCAAGGAGCAGGCCCGCCAGGTCCGCCGCCTGCTGCCGTACCTCTAGGAGCCGCCCGACATGTCACGAGTCAAGCGCGGGGTCACTTCCCACGCCCGCCACAAGCGGCTCCACACTGCGGCCGAGGGCCGCAAGGGCACCCGCTCGCGGCTGGTCAAGCCGGCCCGCGAGGCGCTGCTCCACGCCCTGGCCTACGCCACCCGGGACCGCAAGCAGCGCAAGCGCGACATGCGTGAGCTGTGGATCGTCCGGATCAACGCGGCAACCCGCCAGCGCGGCCTGACCTACGGCGCGTTCATCGCCGGCCTGAAGCGGGCCGACGTCGAGATCGACCGCAAGATCCTGGCCGACATCGCCGTACGCGATGCGGGCACCTTTAGCCAGATCGTCGAGGCCGCACGCGGCGTCTGACCACCGTCAGCCGCGGCAACGTGACCCTCGATTCGTCGTCCGGACGGTCGAGGGTCGCTGATTCCACCGCCGAGAGAGGATCACCAGCCTGGACCTGATCAGCCTCACCCGGGAGCTCGAGCAGCTGCGTGACGGGACGCTGGCGTCGCTGGCGGCCGTCCCGGACAGCGCCGCCCTCGTCGCGCTCGAGGTCGAGATCCTGGGCAAGAAAGGTTCCCTGACCGGGGTCCTGCGCGGGAATCGGCGGGCTGCCGGCCGAGGACCGGCCCCGGGTCGGCGCGGTCGCGAACGAGATCCGGGCCACGATCGAAGGGGCGATCGCCGAGCGCGCGGCTGTCCTCCGGACGGGTGAGCTGGCGACCCGGCTGGCCGCCGAGACGGTCGACGTGACCCTGCCCGGCCGTCCGGTCGCCCGCGGTGCGCTCCATCCGATCGTCGAGACGATGGGCCGGATCGCCGACATCTTCGGTCGGTTCGGGTTCACGGTTCACGAGGGACCGGAGGTCGAGGACGACCTGACCAACTTCCAGATGCTGAACATCCCCCTCGACCACCCGGCCCGGGACCTGTGGGACACGCTCTACGTGGACGTCCCGGGACACCTCCTCCGAACGCATACCTCGCCGCTCCAGATCCGGGTGATGGAGACCCATGCCCCGCCGATCCGGGCCCTCCTGCCGGGCCGGGTCTTCCGCTACGAGGCGGTCGACGCCAGCCACGCCTCGGAGTTCTTCCAGGTCGAGGGCCTGATGGTCGACGAGGGCACGACGATGGGCGACCTGCGCGGCCTGCTCGACGAATTCTCCCGGGCAATGTTCGGGCGCGACAAGCGGACCCGTTTCCGGCCCGGCTACTACCCATTCACCGAACCCTCGGTCGCCTTCGACGTGGAGTGCCTGGTGTGCGGCGGCTCGGGCTGCCCGGCGTGCTCGCGGACCGGCTGGATGACGATCCTCGGGGCGGGCATGGTCCACCCGGTCGTCCTCCAGTACGGCGGGCTCGACCCCGAGCGCTACCAGGGCTTTGCCTTCGGGATGGGCGTCGAGCGGATCTCGAATCTGCGCCACGGCGTGGCCGATCTCCGGCTGTACCTCGAGAACGACCTGCGCTTCCTCGAGCAGTTCCGATGAGGGCCCCCCTTGGCTGGCTCGGCGACTACATCGACATCGAGCTCGGTCCGGAGCAGCTGGCCGGACGCCTGACCGTCCTGGGCATGGAGGTCAAGGGGATCGAGGCCTTCGGGGCCGACTGGCGCTCGGTGGTGGTCGGCGAGCTGATCACGATCGAGAAGCATCCCCGGGCCGATCGCCTGTCGCTGACCACGGTCGACGTCGGGGCGGGCCAGGTCCTCGAGATCGTCTGCGGCGCGACGAACATTGCACCCGGCCAGCGTGTCCCGGTCGCCCTGCCCGGGGCGGTCCTGCCCGGCGGCCGGAAGATCGAGCGGGCCGAGAAGATGGGCGTTATCTCGAACGGGATGCTCTGCTCGGGCGACGAGCTGAACCTGACCAGCGATGCCGACGGAATCCTGATCCTGCCCCCGGGCACGCCGATCGGGACCGAGCTGACGGCCCTGTACGGCGACACGGTCCTCGACATCGACGTCAAGCCGAACCGGGGCGACGCCCTGTCGCTGGTCGGCCTCGCCCGCGAGATCTCGATCGTGACCGGGGCGCCCGTCCGCTTCCCGGACTGCTCCGTGGCCGAACAGGGCCGACCGACGAGCGAGCGGGTCTCGGTCGTCATCGATGAGCCGGGCCTGTGCCGCCGTTTCGTCGCCCGCTGGCTGAGCGACGTCCGGGTTGGGCCTTCGCCCGACCTCGTCCAGGTCCGCCTCCAGGCAGCCGGGATGCGCCCGATCAGCAACGTCGTCGATGCCTCGAACTACGTGATGCTCGAGCTCGGCAAGCCGACCCACGCCTTCGATGCGGCGGCCGTCCACGACCACCGACTGATCGCCCGCCGGGCGTTTGCCGGGGAGCGGCTCGAGACGCTCGACCACGTGACTCGTGAGCTGACGGTCAACGATCTCGTGATCGCGGATCCCGAAGGCGTGCTCGGAATCGCCGGGATCATGGGCGGGGCGAGGAGCGAGGTCTCGGAGGGCACGACCGAAGTGATCGTCGAGTCGGCGATCTTCGATCCGGTCTCGATCCGCCGGACCGGCCAGCGGTACGCCCTCCGCTCCGAGGCGAGCCTGCGCTTCGAGAAGGGCCAGGAGTTCCGCCTCGCCCGGCTCGGAGCCGATCGCGTCGCCCGCTTGATCGAACAGTGGGCCGGCGCGACGATCGCACCGGGCGTCGTCGACACGGCACGAGATGAGCCGGAATCGGCCCGCCTCGCCTTCCGACCGGCCAGGGTCAACCGCCTGCTCGGCACGAGCCTCGGCCCAGCCGAGCAATCGGCGATCCTCGCCCGGGCCGGGATCGCCAGCGAGGCGGCGCAAGGCTCCCCGGCTGGACCGACCAGGATCGTGATCTCGGGCGAGCCGAAGCCGCTCACGGTCGAGGCTGCCCCGGGCGAGGCCCTTGAGGCGATCATCCCGACCTGGCGGGCGGACCTCGAGATCGAGGTCGACCTGGCTGAGGAGATCGCCCGGGTGATCGGCTACGAGGCGATCCCCTCGATCCTGCCCGACACGGCGATGCCCCAGTACCTCGAATCGCCTCTCGGCGCCCGGAACCTCGTTCGCGAGACGCTGGCCGGAGCCGGATTGAGCGAGGTCATCACTCCCGCCCTCACGGCACCCCGGACCGTCGAGCAGTTCCGGCCCAGCAGCTCGCCGGCGACGGTCGTGACGGGCGACGATCCGGCCACCGGCCGCCCGATCCGGGCGGTCAACCCGCTTTCGGCCGAGCACGCGGTCCTGCGCCAGGGCCTGCTGTCGGGCCTGCTCGAGGTCCTCGCCGCCAACCTCCACCAGGGCCGGTCTGACGTGGCGATCTTCGAGGTCGGCAAAGGCTACGGCTACGACGAGGAAGCTGGCGCCGTCCACGAATGGTGGCGGCTGGGGTTCGTGCTGACCGGAGCGACCCGGCCGGCGGCCTGGAATCGGCCGGCCGAGGAGTGGCAGCTCCACGACGCGAGGGGCCTCGTCGAGCTGCTCGCGATGCGCCTCCAGCTCGAACCGGCCGCCTGGCGGCCGCTCACCGACGAGCCCGTCTTCCACCCAGGCCGGAGCGCCCAGCTCGACGGTTCAGCGGGAGCGATCCAGGGGCGCGTGGGCGAGCTCCACCCGGCGCTCGCGGGCGAGCTCGACCTGCGGGCGGAGCACGTCGTGATCGGCGAGCTCGCCCTGCCCGGCCTGGCCGGCGGCGCCCGGCCCGAGGTCCGAGTGGCGCCCATTCCGCGCTACCAGGCGGTCGAGCGCGACCTGGCCGTGGTCGTGGAACGGAGCCGGCCAGCGGCTGCCGTGGAGCAGGTGATTCGCTCGGCCGGCGGGGAGCTCCTGCTGTCCGTCCACCTGTTCGACCTGTACCGAGGGGCTCCGCTCCTGGCGAGCGAGCAGAGCCTGAACTGGCGGCTGGTCTTCCAGGCCGACGATCACAGCCTGACCGAGGCCGAGCTCGACGCGCGGCTGAGCCTGATCACGGACCGCCTGGCCGACGAGGTCGGCGGCCGGATTCGGAGCTGAGGCGGGTACCGGCCCGCCTCGAGGCGCGCTGCGGTGCGGAGCAGTCTGGATGGTTGTAGCCGGGCAGGCTCGCTGCTAACCTTGCGCCCCTTCTGCGCAGCGTCAGCACCGTGGAGAGATCGTGGTCGAATTCATCCAGAACCTGAACATCTTCGACCTCCTGGTCGTGGCCGGCCTGGCCGCGATGTTCCTGCTCGGGTTCATCCAGGGCACGATCCGGCGGTTGCTCGGCCTCGCGGCGATCTTCTTCTCGTTCATGCTGGCGACGACCCTGCGCGACACCGTAGGCAACTTCCTGGCGGCCCACTGGCACCAGTTCCCGGCCCAATATGCGTGGATGCTTGGCTACCTGACAATCTTCGTGGTGGCCAGCATCGCCTTCACCCTGGTGATCCAGGGCTTCTACAAGCCGGCCCCGCTGTTCAAGAACGCATCGGTCGTGGACGAGCTCCTGGGCGGCGTGCTGGGCGTTGTCGAGGGCCTGCTGATCCTCCTCGCGATCACGATCATCCTGTCGTCGACCTTCGCGATCTACCCGCCGGTCCCCAAGAGCGACAACGAGATCGCCTTCCTGCGCAGCTTCTGGGACGCGCTCTCGGCCTCGAGCACGTACCAGTTCCTGCACGACACCCTGATCCCGCTCTTCTTCATCCCGTTCGGCTGGGCCTTCCCGGTCGACATCCGGTCGATCTACCCGACCCTGTAGCCGCCCGCGGCGGTGGGCAAGCCCGCCGGTTCGGGCACCTCCGCCGGCGCGGGCGCCTCAGCCGGCCGCAGCCTGCCCGGTGAGGATCGAAGTAGACGAGCGCCTGGCGGCCCTCTTCGAACGGCCGACCCTCGAGGTTGCGCCGGCGCTGCTCGGGCTCCATCTCGTCCGGACTGGTCCGGCCGGCCAGCCCAACCGAACCGGTCGGATCGTCGAGGTCGAGGCCTATCTCGGTCCGGCCGACCAGGCCTCCCACGCCCGGTTCGGCGAGACGTCGCGGAGTCGCCCGATGTACGGCCGCGCCGGCACGGCCTACGTCTATCTTGTCTACGGCATGTACCGCTGTCTCAATGTCGTCACCGGCCCGCTCGGGACACCCCACGCGATCCTGGTCCGGGCGGTCGAGCCGCTCACGGGCATCGAGCAGATCCGCCACGCCCGGCTGGCCGCTGAGCGCCGGGTCCACCGGAGCTGGAGCGCCCGGGACGATGCCCGGGCGAGCGCCCGGATCGGGGAGATCGCGGCCGACCGCCTCGCCCGGGGGCCGGGCCTGGTCGGGGCGGCCTTCGATGTCGAGCTGGCGATGACCGGTTCCGACCTGCTCGATCCGGCGGCGGCGCTCCACCTCGAAGGCGCCTCGGCCGACGAACCGGCCGGTACGATCGAGGCCTCGCCCCGGGTCGGGATCGCCTTTGCCGGGCGGCCCTGGACCGAGCAGCCCTGGCGCTTCGCACTGGTCGGCAATCCGAGCGTGTCCGGCTGATGGACGCCAAGTCGATCGGGCTGCTCGAGTTCGGCCTGATCCGGAGCCGCCTGGCCGATCAGACGAGCTTTCCCCCGGGGCGACGCCTGGCCGAGGCCCTGGAGCCGTCCAACGAGCCGGTCGTCGTCCGGCGCAGCCTGGACGAGACGGACGAGGCGCGTGGCCTGCTGGCAGAGCGCTCGAGCGTCGGGATCGGCTCGGCCCGCGACATCGGGCCGTGGATCGAGCGGGCGGCCCGGGGCGGCCGGCTCGACCCGGCGAATTTTGTCGAGATCGCCGACACGCTCGAGGCGACGAGCCGGCTGGCGGCGATCCTGGTCGAGGAACGCCGGCCGCTCCTGCACGAGCTCGGCCGCTCGCTCCACCCCCTGCCGGCCCTCAAGAGCAGCCTGGCCCGGAGCTTCGACCCGGTCGGCGAGCTGCTGGACTCGGCCTCGCCCCGGCTGGGCGGGCTGCGCCAGGCCGTCCGGGTTGCCTACGAGCGGTTGCGCCGGCGGCTCGACGCGCTCGTCCAGGCGGAGTCGGCCAGCGGCGCGCTCCAGGAGCCGATCATCACCCTGCGCAACGGCCGCTACGTCGTGCCGGTTCGGACCGATGCCCGGAGCCGGGTGAAGGGGATCGTCCACGATGCGTCGGGCAGTGGCCAGACCCTGTTCGTGGAGCCGCTTGTCGCGGTCGAGCTGGGCAACGCCTGGCGCGAGGCCCAGGTGGCGGAGCGGGCCGAGGTCGAGCGGATCCTCGACGAGCTGTCGGCCTTCGTCGGGGCGAACGCCATCGAGCTGCGCGAGACGCTCGAGGCCCTGGCCCGGTTCGACCTGTGGTCCGCCCGGGCTCGCCTGGCGGCCGAGATGAACGCGGTCCGGCCGGAGACGGTCGAACGCTTCGAGGTGATCCTGCTGGGCGCCCGCCATCCCGGGCTGAGCGGTCGGGTCGTGCCGATCGACATCCGGCTGGGGGACGGCTACTCGGCCCTCGTCGTGACCGGACCGAACACGGGCGGCAAGACGGTCACCCTGCGCACGCTCGGCCTGCTCTCGCTGATGCACCAGGCCGGCCTCCTCCTGCCGATCGAGGCCGGCGGTCGTCTGCCGGTCTTCCGGGATGTCTTCGCCGATATCGGCGATGAGCAGTCGGTCGCCCAGAGCCTGTCCACGTTCTCGGGCCACCTGCGCTCGATCATCCGGATCGTCGAGGCGGCCGGGGTCGGGACCCTGGTCCTGCTCGACGAGCTCGGAGCCGGAACCGATCCGACCGAAGGCTCGGCCCTTGCCCAGGCCCTCCTCGATCACTTCATCCGGGCCGGGGCGCTCGTGGCCGCCACGACCCACTACGCCGAGCTGAAGGCCTACGCCCACACGACCGAGGCCGCCCGGAACGCCTCGGTCGAGTTCGACCTGGAGACGCTCAGCCCGACCTATCGCCTGACGATCGGCCTGCCCGGCGGCAGCCAGGCATTCGCGATCGCCGAACGACTTGGCCTGCCCGACGAGATCGTGGCCGACGCCCGTTCGCGCCTGTCCGAGTCGCAGCGCTCCTTCGAGGCGACGCTCGCCTCGATCCGGGCGGCCGAGGGCGAGACGAGCGACCGCCTGGAGCAGGCCCGCCTGGCCGAGGCCCGTGCCGCCGAGGCGCTCCGGGCGGCCCAGGAGGAGCGTCGGGCGGCCCGGCGTGAGCGCGACGAGCTCGTCCGGACCGCCCGGGCCGAGGCCGAGCGCCTTGTAGCCGGCCTGCACGAGGAGGTCCAGGCGACCCGCGAATTGCTCGAGCGGGAAACGGTCACCGCCCGAAGCCTGGATGCCGCCCTGGCCCGGGCCGACGCCGGGCTGGCCGAGCTACCCGAGGTGGTCGAGGAGCCAGCGATCCAGGCCGAACCCGCCGAGCCCCACGCCTGGCAACTCGGTGACGTCGCGCGCAGCCGCTCGGGCGGCTGGCAGGGCCGGATCGCCGCGCTCGAACGGAACGGCAAGCGGGCTACCCTCGAGGCGGGTGAGATGCGGGTCCAGCTCGACGTGGCCGACCTCGAGCTCGTCGAGCCGGTGCCTTCGGCGGTCCCGTCGGAGGAGACGCTAGCCGCGATCTGGCCGGCCGGCCCGACCCGCTCGAACCCGGTCGAGCAGGCGCGCAGCCGGCGGCGCAGGGCGGATCCGGTCCCGGCGGTCGTGGCCGGAGCGGGCCGGCCGGCCCCGACGTCACTCCAGCTCGACCGGATCCGGACCGTGGCCTCGTCGCTCGACCTGCGCGGGGCCCGGGTGGACGAAGCGCTCGACCTCCTGTCGCGCTATCTCGACGATGCCTCGCTGGCCGGCCTCGACCGGGTCACGATCGTCCACGGCGGCGGGACCGGGGCCCTGCGCGACGCGGTCCGCAAGGCGGCCGGCGAGCATCCCCTGGTCAGCTCATTCCGCCCAGGCGAGCGGGGCGAGGGTGGCGACGGAGTGACCCTGGTCAGCCTCTAGGGCTTGACCGACGGGGAAGGCTCGATCGAGGGCGGTGGGGACCCGCTCGGGGACGGACTCGGCGACGGACCGCCGATCGGACACTTCTGGGTCGGCGCAAACGGTGCTCCCCAGGTGGCGCCGAACGGGAAGACGCTGCCGAAGTGGAAGTACTGGGTGGCGGTGTTGCGCGGTCCGCCCCGAACGCCCTGGCCACGCCGGGCCCGGGCGACCCAGCCCTGGGTGTACTTGACCCAGGTGGGATGGCCCGGCTCGACGTTCGAGAAGTCGAGGAAGCCCTTGGTCACCTCGGGCCCGAGGCAGCCGTCCTGCCAGAGCAGTCCGGTCGCAGAGTCGATCTGGACTCCGACCTTCGTGTTATCGACCTGGTTCGGGACGGTCCCGTCGATGAAGTATTCCTTGACCGTCCGGGTCGTGAACGGCCCGGGCAGCAGCCCGCTGTTCGCGTCGACCGTGGCCTGGACCACGCCCGTCGGCGCTTTGGCAAAGGCGGCCACTGGGGTTCCCTTGGTCGCGTCCTCGAGGAACGCCTGCCAGAGGCTGGCGGCCGTCTCGAGGGCGACCGACCCATGCGGCGGGATGCTGTTGTCCGAGTTGCCCATCCAGGCGCCGACCGCGAGGGCCTCGGCCTTGGGATCCTTGGGCGGGGCCAGGAAGCCCATCGCCACGAGGTCGATCTCGTTAGTCGAGGTACCGGTCTTGAGGGCGGCTGGGCGGCGGACCTTGCCGTTGTAGATCGCCCGCTCGGACCAGAACGGGTTCTGCTTCGGGTCGGTGTTCGAGGCCAGGATGTCCTGCATGATGAAGGCCGCCTGGGGGCTGACCGCCTGGCGCGCCGGCGGCAGGCCGCTGGCCGGCGGCCAGATCGACTTGCCGGTCGGATCAGTCGCGCTCGGTGGCGCGGTGACCGACAGGATCGTCGTCCGGGGCATCAGCTTGCCGGAGTTGGCGATCGCGCCGTAGGCCCCGATCTCGTCGATGTAGTGGAGTTCGACCGTGCCGATCGCGATCGAGGCCCCACCGGGATTGGACTTCGACTGCCAGACGATGCCCATCTGCTTGGCGAAGTTGAAGACCTTGTCGGGGCCCTCGATGATCGCGGCCTTGATCGCCGGGATGTTGAGCGACAGCTGGATCGCCTGGCGGAGGCGGACCGGGCCGCGCTCGTCGAGGTCGGCATCGGCCGGGGTGTAGCCGCCCCCGAAGTTCGTCACCACGTCCATGAACATCGTGGCCGCCGTGGTCACGTGGTCCTCGATCCCGGCCAGGTAGCCGACCGCCTTGAACGACGATCCCGGCTGGCGCCAGCCGTTGGCGAGGACGTCGAACTGGGGCTGGAACTTTGCCCCGCGCGGGGCCGCATAATAGTCGGCCGAACCGACGTAGGCCACGACATCACCGGTCCGGTAGTCGATCGCGCCGAGCGCGGCGTTGTAAATGCCGCGGCCCACGTCGTCCCGGATCCATGACTGGTAGGGCACGTTGATCGATTTGAGGTAAGCGGCCGGGTTCTTCTGGTTCGGGGCGATTGCGGCCGCCTTGACCCACTTCTCGGCGATCGACTGGAGGCGGTAGTCGAGGGTCGTGATCACCTTGTAGCCGCCAGTGTCGACCTGCTCGCAGGCATCCGGGGTGGCCGGGCAGAGGATCGTCCCGAGCTGATGGCGGACCTGCCAGACGAACTGCGGAGCGAGCCACTTCTGGGACGCCGGCGGGTTCAGGATGACCTTCTCGTTCTCGGCAGCGGTGTAGTCGGCCTCGGTGTACTGGCCGGCGGTCAGCACGCTCGAAGTCTTCATCAGCTCGAGGATGTGGTTGCGGCGCTGGACGATCGGGGCGCTGTCGGGCACCTCCAGGACCGTCTTGTCGGCCGGGCAGGCTGCCCCCGAGGCGACCGTGACGGTGCACGTCTCGACCGCGTTCTGAACGAGGTCGTAGTCGCTCGGCGACTGGGGGATGCCGGCCAGGATCGCGGCCTGGGCGAGATCGAGCTTGGACAGGTCGGTGATCCCGAAGTAGCTCTCGGCCGCGGCGGCGATGCCGTAGCTCTGATTGCCGTAGAAGTTCTGGTTGAGGTAGGCCTCCATGATCTGCTGCTTGCCCGAGACGCCGGGCGGCAGCTCCTGGGTCAACCGGATCGACTGGATGATCTCGCGGATCTTGCGCTCGGCCGTCGAGCCGTTGAGGGCGTCCTGGGGCAGGAGCGCATTGCGGACGAGCTGTTGAGTGATCGTCGAGGCACCCCGGGGCTTGCCGGTGAGGGTGTCCACGGCGGCGGAAACGATCCCGATCGGGTCAAACCCGGCGTTCTGCCAGAATGTCTTGTCCTCGATGCTCGTTGTGGCGTCGATCAGGACCGGCGGCATCTCGGAGTAGGGGATGACCGTCCGCCGGATCTCGCCGAAACGGGCCAGCTCGATCGTGCCGGTCCGGTCGTAGACGACCGTCTCCTGGGTGAAGGCGAGCTTGTTCAGGGCCGGCAGGGGATCGGGCAGGCCCTGGCTGTAGTAGGAATAGGCGGCAACTGCGGAACCGAAGCCCACGATCGCGAGAAGGGCGAGCGTCCCGAACAGGAAGAGTGGAAGGGCGATGGCAACCCGCGAGGCTGCCCTGCCGCCTCCGGGCCCGCGACCCGTGCCGTTTCGGCGGTGTCGCTGGCGCCGGGCCAGGCTGGTTTGCATACGGTCGGTCACGATAGCATAGGGTCGGAAATGGACAGGCTCAGCCCCATCCCCGCGTTTTGACGGCCAGGCGCCGCTGCCTGTGACGCCGCCTTCTGCCGCTGCCGGGCCGGGCGGCTTGCTCGACGAGCTTCGCTGGCGGGGCCTGTTCCAGGCTGCCACCCCGGGCCTGGCCGAGCGCCTGGCCGATCGGCGGCCCATTTCGGGCTACATCGGCTTCGATCCGAGCGGACCGTCGCTCCACGTCGGCCACCTCGTGCCGATTTTCGGGCTGCTCCACCTCCAGCGCCACGACGGCCGGCCGGTGGCCCTCGTCGGGGGTGGCACGGGCATGATCGGCGATCCGTCCGGCACCTCGAGCGAGCGCAACCTCCTGACCCACGAGATCGTCGTCGCCAATACCGCCTCGATCCGGGTCCAGCTCGAACGATTCCTCGATTTCGACGGCCCGACCGGGGCGGTCATGGCCGACAACCACGACTGGCTCGGGCCGCTCCGGCTGCTCGACTTCCTGCGCGACGTCGGCAAGCACTTCACGATCCCGTACATGCTGGCCAAGGACGCCGTCCGGGACCGGCTCGAGGCCGGCCTGTCGTACACCGAGTTCAGCTACATGCTCCTCCAGTCGGCCGACTTCCTCGAGCTCCACCGAACGCTCGGGGTCGAGCTCCAGATGGGCGGCGCGGACCAGTGGGGCAATATCACGGCCGGGCTCGAGCTGATCCGGCGGGTCGAGGGCCAGGCCGAGGACGGGCGCGAACGGGCCCACGGCCTGTGCTATCCGCTCCTGCTCGATCCGGGCGGCCGCAAGTTCGGCAAGACAGCAGCCGGGACCTCCGTCTGGCTCGATCCGGCCCGGACCTCGCCGTATGCCTTCTATCAGTTCTGGCTCGACCGGAGCGACGAGGAGGTCGGCCGGCTGCTCCGGATGTTCACGACCCGGGAGCAGGCCGAGATCGAGGCGATCGAAGCCGACGGGGCCACCCGGCCCGACGCTCGGCCAGGCCAGCACGTCCTGGCGGCCGACCTGACCAGCCGGGTCCACGGCCCGGACACGCTCGCCCGGGTGGAGGCGGTGAGCGAGGCCGTCTTCGGCAGAACGCTGCCCCAGCTCGGCCCCGACGCCCTCGCGTTCGCCTTCGAGCAGCTGCCGAACGCGACCGTATCGAGCGCGGCGCTGGCGGGCGGCCCGGTCGGGCTGGCCGTTGCCGCGGGTCTGTTCAGCTCGAACGGCGAGGCCCGCCGGGTGATCGGCCAGGGTGGGCTGTCGATCAACGAGGTCCGGGTGGCCTCGGTCGACGAGCCGCTGCCCGGGCTCCTGCCCGGCGGCCATCTCGTCCTGCGGAGCGGCAAGAAGGCCTACCGGATCGTGCGGGTCACGGGCGCTTCGGGCTGACTCTCAGGGGCTGACCGTCGCCCGCGCGGCCGCGAGGAGGCGGTCGTCCTCGGCCTCGTTCCGGACGGTCAGGCGCAGGCTGTGGGCGAGGGGATGCCCGGCCGGGAAGGTCCGGGGCACGAGTCCCCGGCCGAGCAGGGCCTCGGCCGCCCGGGCCGCCGCCTCGGCATCGGCAAACGGGACGAGGATGAAGTTCGTCACGCTCGGCTCGGCCGGCCAGCCGATCGATCGCAGGCCCGCCGACAGGCGCTCGCGCTCGGCCGCCACCCGGGCCAGATTCGCGGCGAGGATGCCCGGACTTCGGAGGATCTCGGTGGCCAGGGCGACCGACATCGTCGAGACCGAGCCGGGCGGCCGATACGGCTGGATCCGGGCCAACGTCGTCGGCTGGGCGATCGCGAAGCCGACCCGCAGGCCGGCCAGGGCGTAGGCCTTGCTGAGCGTCCGGATCACGACCAGCCGGCGATAGCCGGCTCGGAGCCCCATCACGCTTCGGCCGACGAACTCGCTGTAGGCCTCGTCGACGACGACGATCGGAGCGGGCCGGCCGGCGGCGGCCGCATCGGCCGCGAGGTCGCCCAGCAGGTCCTCGATCAGGCCGTCCGGTTCCAGTCGCCCGGTCGGGTTGTTCGGGTTGGCGAGCCACAGGATCGCGGCGCCCCGGACCGCGGCTCGAACGGCCGGGCGGTCCATCTGCCAGTCGACATCGGGTCCGAGCCGGGGAACCACCACGATCTCGGCCCGGCGCTGCTCGGAAATGACCCGGTACATCGCGTAGCTCGGGCTCGGGATGACCGACCGGTCGCCTTCGGCCAGGAATGCCTTGGCGACGAGGTCGATGATCTCGTCGGCGCCCGCCCCGACCAGGATCTCCTCCTCGGCCACGCCGTAGACGGCGGCGGCTGCCTCGATCAGGGCGCGATAGTCCGAGGGCGGGTACTCCGACAGGCCGGTCGCAAGGTCGCGGCTGGCCAGGAGCCGGGCGATCTCCGCCGGCGGGGCAGGCGAGGTGTTCAGGTCGAATCGGACGATCGACTCGACCGGCAGCCCATAGCGCCGGGCGACCTCCTCGTTCGTGGCCTCCCAGCTGTACGACGCCGGCGCTCGCGGATCGCTCATCGACGTCGGGCTGGGGCTCATCGCTTCACCGGTTCGGGCCGAGCTCTGCTTCCGCGGCTCAGCGCGCCGCGGCCGCCTTGCCGCGCTTGGCCGCCTTCCGGCGGAGCCGGGCCAGGATCGTCTGGTAGCCGCCCTCGCCGTGGCGCAGCCAGGACGCGATCCGGGTGATCGTGGCCGTGCTGGCGCCGGTCCGCTTCGAGATCTCGGCGTAGTGGAGCCCCTCGTCCAGCATCCGGACGACCGCCCAGCGCTGGGCCAGGTCATGCAGCTCGCCGAGGGTGCACAGGTCGCGGAAGAAGCGCTCAGCCTCGGCGGGCGTCTTCAGGAGCAGGATCGCGTCGAACAAGGCCGCCGTGTGCTGGGAGCGCCAGTCGTCATCGTTCTTGATCACCGAGGCCACCTCTGCACGAGCTGTCGTGGTGCCATGCTAGCGTAGTAGCGTAGGAATACCGGATCCGGCTGGAGCTGCACGCCAGTCGGTGCCGCCCCACGTTCGGGCCAGCCCAGGCCAGTCGGGACCACCCCAGGCCAGTCGGGACCGCCCCGAGCCAGTCGGGGCGCCCACGTTCGGGCCGTCATTTGGAACGGGGACACCCGAAGACAGCCGGCGGTGGCGACGGCCGATTTGAGCGGCCGATCTCCGGGCCAGCCGCGATCGGGCCGATCTTCCCGAAGGTCCTGGCCTGAGCGATTCCGGGTGGATGGTCGCCGGGCGCGCAAGCGACTCCATAGGGCGCAGGCGAGGGCCGAGGGAGACGGTCGGGTCCGATCTTCGAGCTCGATCGACCTTCATGGCACGCTCGAGATCCGAGCTGCCGGATCGATCCGGTCGTCGGCGCGCCCTTGCGAGGTTGCCTTGTGCTCAGGATGACCATCCAGCCGGAACCGCCGGCGCCAAGGTCTCGTCTGGCCCGGGTCCGGGCCTTGCCCCGGCGGGCAGCGGCGCATGAACCGGGGCACGGAGCTAGTGGGCCGCCTCGACCTCGCGCTTGTGGGCGCTGATGACCTTCTCGGCGAGGTGGGTGGGGACCTCCTCGTAGTGATCGGGCTCGGACGTGAACGAGCCCCGGCCATGGGTCAGCGAGCGGAGCTCGGTGGCGTAGCTGAAGAGCTCGGCCTGGGGGACGTGAGCCGAAACGACCTGGTTCTCGCCGTCTGTATCCATGCCCAGGACCCGGCCCCGCCGGGTGTTGAGGTCGCGGTTGACGTCGCCCATGTAGCGCTCGGGGACGGTGACCGAGACGAGCATGATTGGCTCGAGGAGGGCCGGGTGGCACTCCATCACGCCCTTCTTCAGGGCCATCGAGGCGGCGATCTTGAATGAGAGCTCGTTCGAATCGACCGGGTGGAACGAGCCGTCATACAGGATCGCCTTGAAGTCGCTCAACGGGTAGCCGGCCAGGACGCCCTCTGCGGCGGCCTCGCGGATGCCCTTCTCGATCCCCGGGAAGAAGCCCTTGGGGACCGATCCGCCGACGACTCGCTCGCCGAACTCGATCCCGCCGCCGGGATTCGCCTCGAGCTCGATCCAGACATGGCCGAACATGCCGTGGCCCCCGGTCTGCTTCTTGTACTTGCCCTCGACCTGGGTCTTGCCCCTGATCGTTTCGCGATAGGGGACCGTCGGGGTGCGGGTCACGATCGCCGCCCCGAACTTGCGCTTCAGGCGCTCGCCGATGACCGCAATGTGAGCCTCGCCCATCGCCACGAGGAGCTGCTCGCCGGTCGCGCTCCGATCGACGCGGGCGCAGGGCTCCTCCTCGAGCATCCGGGTCAGGGCCGCGCCCATCTTGTCGAGGTCGGCCTTCGTCAGCGGCTCGATCGCCACGGCCAGGGAGGGCGCCGGGAACTGGATCGGATCGAGCTCGAGTGGCTTCTCGCGACTTGAAAGGGTGTCACCGGTCGCGGTCACCGCCAGCTTCGCCACCGCCCCGATCTGGCCGGCTTTCAGCTCGCCGACCGGTTCCTGGTCCTTGCCGTGGACCAGCAGGAGCTGGCCGATCCGCTCCTCCTCGCCCCGATTCGAGTTCCAGACGTGGCTCTGGCCGTGAAGCGTGCCCGAAAAGACGCGCAGGTAGGTCAGACGCCCGACAAAGGGATCCGCCGCGGTCTTGAAGGCCCGGACGAGGAGCGGCCCGGCCGGGTCGGCCTCGATCGGCAGGATGTCCCGCGATTTCGGTTCGCGGGCGGGCTTGGCCGGCTCGTCGGCCGGCGACGGCAGGTAGCGAATGAACGCATCGAGAAGTGCTCGGAGGCCAATGCCCCGGGCCGCGCTGCCGACGAGGACCGGGGCGAGGATCGATTCCTTGACCCCCTTGCGGAGGCACGCCTCGAGCTCGGGATCGCTCACCTCGGCGCCGTCGAGGTACTTCGAGAGGACGTCGTCATCGGCCTCGGCCGCCGCTTCGAGGAGCTGGTCCCGGCGCAGGGCAACCTCGGCCTGGAGCTCGGCCGGGATCGGGATCTCGACTTCGATCTTGCCGTCCCACTGCCAGGCCTTGCGGTGGACCAGGTCGACATACCCGGTGAAGTGGTCGGCGGCTCCCATCGCCAGCTGGAGCGGGGCGACCTTGTTGCCGAACGTCGCCCGCAGGGCGTCGAGGGCTCCGGTCGGGTCGGCGTTCTCGCGATCAGCCTTGTTGATGAAGAAGCAGGCCGCCGTCCCGGTCGAGCGGCCGAGGGCCACGGCCGTCTCGAGCCCGGCTCCGATCGTTGGGCTGGCGTCGACGACGAAAAGGGCGCCATCGCAAGCGGCCATCGCCGAAATCGTCTCGGCCACGAAGTCGGGATAGCCCGGGGTGTCGACCATCGTCACGATCGTGCCGTCGTCGTCGAAGGTCGCCACGGCCAGGGTCAGCGACTCGCGCCGCTTCTGCTCCTCGGGCTCGTGGTCGAGGGTCGAGGTTCCGTCGTCGACCCGGCCGAGACGGGGAATTGCGCCGGCCCGAAAGAGCAGGCTCTCGGCCAGCGTCGTCTTGCCCGATCCGGCGTGGCCGGCCAGGACGACGCTCCGAAGTTGGGCAAGGTCAACGCTCTTCGTCGTCATGACGGTCGGTCCCTTCGACTGCTCGTCGCGCACGTTGGGCGGAGTTCGGCGGCGGGGCCCCAGGGGGCCGACCAGGCGGTTCGGCGTGCTCGGTGAGCCGTCTCGACCGTCGGTCCAGCCATGATAGTCCGCTATACTCGGCCGCGATGTCCGGACACTCCAAATGGTCCACGATCAAGCGCCAGAAGGGCGTGACCGACGCCAAGCGCAGCGCGATGTTCACCAAGGTCGCCCGGGAGATCGCGGTCGCGGCCCGGATCGGCGGCGGCGACCCCGATGCGAACTACCGCCTCCGCCTGGCCATTGACAAGGCCCGCGCCCTGAACATGCCGGCCGACAACATCAAGCGCTCGATCGACAAGGCGACCGGCGGCGGCGAAACCGAGCAGTACGAGGAGATCGTCTACGAGGGCTACGGCCCGGGCGGCGTGGCGGTCCTGGTCGAGGCCGCCACCGACAACCGCAACCGGACCGCTGCCGAGGTCCGCTCGATCTTCACCAAGGCGGGCGGCCAGCTCGCCGGCAGTGGCGCCGTGGCCTGGCAGTTCGAGCCGCGTGGCCTGATCACCGTCGTCGCCGGTGATCCCGACGAAGTCGCCCTGGCCGCGATCGACGCCGGGGCCGAGGATGTCGACACGACCACCGAGCCGCTCGAGATCTACACCGCCCCGCTCGACCTCGAGCACGTCCGAAAGGCCCTCGAGGCCGGGGGGGTTGCCGTCGAATTGGCCGAGTCGGCGATGATCGCCAAGCAGACCGTCGAGCTCGACAGCTCTCGCGCCCGCCAGGCCCTCCGGCTGGTCGAGCTGCTCGAGGACCTGGACGACGTCCAGCGGGTGACTGCCAACTTCGACATTCCGGAGGACGTCTTCGCCGAAGTCGCCGGATGATCGTCCTCGGGATCGATCCGGGGAGCGCCGCACTCGGTTACGGCGTGATCGACGACGTTGGTGGACGGCTCCGTTCGCTCGAGTTCGGCTGCCTGACGACCTCGCCCGACCTGCCCCTCGCCGAGCGCCTCGTGGCGATCCATGCCTGCGTGACCGGGCTGATCGCGAGCCATCGGCCGGCCCTCGTCGGGGTCGAGCGGCTGTTCTTCAGCCGAAACGTCCAGACGGCCTTCGCCGTCGGCCAGGCCCGCGGAGTCGTCCTCCTGGCGGCCGCCCAGGCGGCGATCCCGATTCGCGAGGCAACCCCCAACGAGGTCAAGGTCGCCGTCGCCGGCTACGGCTCGGCCGACAAGGCCCAGGTCCAGCAGATGGTCGCGGCGATCCTTGGCCTGGCCGAGCCGCCCCGGCCCGACGACGCTGCCGATGCGCTGGCGATGGCGATCTGCGTGGCCCATCGCGAGCGACCGGGCGGACTTGAAGGGGAGCGCGAGAAGGCCGGCCTGCTCGACCGCGCGTCGAGCGAGCCGATCACCCGGGGTCGGACCCCGTACGAGCGGGCCGTTCGCGAGGCGCTCGCCCGGGAAGCGCGATGATCGCCTCGGTCGAGGGGACGGTCGGGGCGATCGCGACCAATTCCCTTGTGATCGAGGTCGGCGGGATCGGCTACCAGGTCTACGTCGCACCCTCGGTGATCAGCGTCGCCAGGCCAGGCGCCAAGCTGAAGCTCCACACCCACCATCTCGTCCGGGACGACCTCCAGGCGCTCTACGGCTTTCGGACCCCCGAGGAGCTCGGCTTCTTCAATCTCCTCCTGTCGGTGACCGGGGTCGGCCCAAAGGTGGCCCTGGCGATCACCGGCAGCCGCCCGGTGACGGACCTCCAGCTGGCGATCATCGAGGGCGACCAGGCCCTTCTGACCGCGATCCCCGGGATCGGCAAGCGCCTGGCCGAGCGGGTGATCTTCGAGCTCAGGGAGAAGGTCGCGGCGGCCGGTGTCGGGGCATCGGCCTCGGCCGTCAGTGGCAGCGAGGACGATGTCGTGGCCGCCCTCCAGGCGCTCGGCTATTCGCTCGGCGAGGCGCGCGATGCGGCCCGTGCCGCGGCGCTCGACCCGGCCCGCGGGAGCAGCCTCGAGGAGCGGGTCAAGGCCGCCTTGCGAACGCTCCTGCGAGACTGACCCCAACCGGCCCGGGCTCGGCGGGCAGGTCGAGGCTGCCGCCGCCCGCCCTCAGCGTGTTTGGTGGCCGACTCCCTCGGCGGGGACCTCATTCGGATGGTGGTGATGCGGATCGAGGAGCGGGGTGCCCCGTCGGGCCGCCGTCTCGGCCAGGGTCTCCGAGTCGAGCAGCGAGAGCATCCGGTCCCGGACCTCGATCATCGCCTCGCGCAGCGAGCAGGTCGCCTCATCGGGACAGGAGCACGGCTCGTAGAAGTGGAGGCTGGCACAGCCGACGGGAGCGAGTGCCCCGTCGAGCAGGCGGATGACCTGGCTCAGGCTCGTCGCCGGGGCGCCCGCAGCCAGGGTGTAGCCGCCGTGCGAGCCGAGCGTGGTCCGGACCAGGCCGCCGTTCTTGAGGGTCGCCATGATCTGCTCGAGGAACTTCGGCGGCAGGCGGTTGCGCTCAGCCAGGGTGGCCAGGGGGACAGGCCCTTCGCCATCATGCCGAACAAGGTCGATCAGGGCTCGCAGGCCGTATTCGGAGCGACGTGACAGGCGCATCCGGGCGATTGTACTCAATGCCCACCTGATTGGTAGACATTCGCCGGTCGCCTCGTCCTGGGCCGCCACGCGCTGGGTCGCCGGTGGCGCGTCGCCTCTTGCCCCGTCGCCGGTGGCGAACAGAACGGCCGAATCCCATCGGGAGTCGGAGGGACATCGTCGATTCGTTCGCGGCGGGCGAACGAAGCCCGCGACCGGTCGGCCGAAGCAGGCCTGCTGATCCGTGATTAGGCCCGTTTGTTCGCGTGGAACGACCCGCCGGGCCAGCGGGTCAGCCGCGCGGCCCCAGCGCTCAGCCACGTGACAGAACGTGTAGAACAAACGTGCGATATGGACGAATTCCGTGGTAGACTCCCGGCAATGACCGACGACGCTTCCCGGATCCTCGCAGCCGACCTCCTGGACGAGGCGGACCAGGCCGTCGAGGGCACGCTCCGGCCGCACAGCCTGGCCGAGTACATCGGCCAGCGCGAGGTCAAGTCGAACCTCTCCGTTCTCCTGGCCGCCGCCCGGGGCAGGGGAGAAGCGGCCGATCACGTCCTGCTCTACGGGCCGCCCGGCCTCGGCAAGACCACCCTGGCCACGATCATCGCCCGGGAGCTGGGCGTGAACGTCCGCTACACGAGCGGACCCGCGGTCGAACGCGCCGGCGACCTGGCCGCGATCCTGACCGCGCTCGACGAGCACGACGTGCTGTTCATCGACGAGATCCACCGCCTGAATCGGGCCGTGGAAGAGATCCTCTACCCGGCGATGGAGGACTACGCCCTTGACGTGATGATCGGCAAGGGACCTTCGGCTCGGTCGCTCCGCCTGACCCTCAAGCCGTTCACCGTCGTCGGAGCGACGACCAGGGCCGGCCGGATCAGTGGTCCGCTCCGGGACCGCTTCGGGGCGACCTATCGCCTGGACTTCTACGAAGAAGACGACCTGACCGCGATCGTCCTCCGCTCGGCCGGGATTCTCGGGGTCGAGGTCACGAAGGACGCGGCAGTGGCGATTGCCCGGCGCGGCCGGGGCACACCCCGGGTGGTCAACCGGCTCCTGAAGCGGACCCGCGATCACGCCCAGGTCCACGGCGATGGACGGATCGATGCCGGCCTGGCCGAGGAAGCCCTGGCCGCCCTCGAGATCGACGAGGCCGGGCTCGACGCGACGGATCGCAAGCTGATGGCCGCGATCGCCCAGAAGTTCGGCAGCGGCCCGGTCGGCGTGGCCGCGATCGCGGCCCTGCTCGCCGAGGAGATCGAGACGATCGAGGACGTGTACGAGCCGTATCTCCTGCGGCTCGGGTTCATGGACCGGACGCCCCAGGGCCGGATCCTGACCGAAGGCGGCCGGGCGCACCTGCGGCGGCACGGCTACGACGTTCCGCCGCCGCGCCGGCCGGACGTCGACATGCCCGCCCTGTGGGACGGAGCGCTGCTGGACGAGCCCGCCGGCGGGCCCGCCACCGAACCGGGCGACGCTCCGACCGTGCGGCCAGGGGAGGGCAGCTCGAGGTGACCGCGGGGGCTGGTCCGGCCACCTTCACGAGTGTCGTCCCGGCGCCGGGCGACGGCGCGACCCGGGGCCGCCTCGGACGCCTCGAGCTGCCCCACGGGGTCGTCGAGACGCCCCAGTTCATGCCGGTCGGGACGAACGCCACGGTCAAGGCCCTGCACCCGGACGACCTGCGCGAGGCCGGGGCGACGATCATCCTGGCCAACACGTACCACCTTTACCTGCGACCGGGCCACGAGCGGATCCGCAAGCTCGGCGGCCTGAACCGGTTCATGGCCTGGGACCGCCCGATCCTGACCGACAGCGGGGGGTTCCAGGTCGTGTCCCTGAGCGACCTGCGCTCGGTCGATGACGACGGGGTCACGTTTCGGAGCCACCTCGACGGCTCGGTCCACCGGTTCACCCCGGAACACTCGATCGCTGTCCAGCAGGCGCTCGGGGCGGACGTCGCGGTCGCCTTCGACCAGCCGGTTCCCCCCGGCGCCTCGACCCGCGAGGTCGTGGCCGACGCAACGGCCCGGACCCATCGCTGGGCTGCGCGCTCGCTGGCTGCCCACGACCGGCCGGACCAGGCGATCTTCGGGATTGTCCAGGGCGGGCTCGAACTTGACCTGCGGGCGGAGTCGACCAGGTTCATCGCCGGCCTACCGTTCGACGGGATCTGCTTCGGCGGGCTCGCCGGGGACGAGACGCCCGAACAGCGCGAGGCCGTGCTCGACCTGGCCGTGCCACTCCTCGATGGCGATCCCCGGGTGCGCTACCTGATGGGTCTCGGCTCACCAGCCGACCTGCTCGAGGCCGTCCACCGGGGGATCGACCTGTTCGACTCGGTCCTGCCCGCTCGGGTCGCCCGGACCGGCCAGGCCTGGGTGCCCGGCGGCCGGCTCAACCTGCGCAACCAGCGCTTCCTTGATGATCCCGAGCCGATCCAGGACGGTTGTCCGTGCCTCGCCTGCCGGACGTTTTCGCGGGCCTACATTGCCCACCTGTTCCGGGCCAAGGAGCTCCTGGCGTACCGCCTGGCGACTTGTCACAACCTGACCTTCACCCTAGACTTCATGGGCAGGATCCGGGCCGAACTGGCTGCCGGCACCTTCCCGTCGAGTCTTCCCGGTCTTCGCGCGCACGCCGGTCGGATGAGCGTCGATGAAGTGGAGGTGCAGTCGGCGTGAAGCCCTGCTCTGTAGCCTTCCATTTCGTCGCGGAGGAAACTCGATGGGGTCTCGCGACCGGCCTGGCAAAGAGTCGAAGAAGAAGCCCAAGGACAGGAGCGCGGCGAAGCTGCAGCCCATGTCGGATGCTCCCCAGCAGGCGGAGCTCATCCGGAAGGAACGCAAGCCTCGGCACGCCACGAACGAGTCCGAAGAGAGCTGAGCGAACGGACGCTCGCCGTCAGGTGCGCCTCCGTCCAACGATGACGAGAGGAGCGTGACGGAAATGGGGACGACGAGCGAACGCGGCCTGGACGAGCGCAACGGGTCCGAGCGGCCGGTCCTGGACCGGGCGGCCGCCGAGCGGACGAAGGCCGTCGATGCCGCCATCCTGGCGATCGAGAAGCAGTTCGGCCGCGGCTCGATCATGAAGCTCGGCTCGTCCGAGCGGCAGCAGGTTGACGCGATCCCGACCGGCTCGATTGCCCTCGACCTGGCCCTCGGGGTGGGTGGGATCCCGCGTGGCCGGATCAGCGAGATCTTTGGCCCGGAGTCGTCGGGCAAGACGACGGTCTGCCAGCACATCATCGCGGAGGCCCAGCGGCGGGGCGGCGTGGCCGCGTTCATCGACGTCGAGCACGCCCTCGACCCGGGCTATGCCCAGGCCTGCGGGGTCAACGTCGACGAGCTCCTGGTCAGCCAGCCGGACACCGGCGAGCAGGCCCTCGAGATCACCGAGACGCTGATCCGCTCTGGCGGGATCGACGTCGTCGTGCTCGACTCGGTGGCGGCCCTCGTGCCCCGGGCAGAGATCGAGGGCGAGATGGGCGATTCGTTCGTTGGGATCCAGGCCCGGCTGATGAGCCAAGCCCTGCGCAAGCTGACCGGCGCGGTCAGCCGCTCAAACACGGCCCTCGTGTTCACGAACCAGCTGCGCGAGAAGATCGGGGTGATGTTCGGCAACCCCGAGACGACGCCCGGTGGCCGGGCCCTGAAGTTCTACTCGAGCGTCCGGCTCGACATCCGCCGGATCGAGACGATCAAGACCGGGACCGAATTGGTCGGGAACCGGGTCCGGGTGAAGGTCGTCAAGAACAAGGTCGCCGCGCCGTTCCGGGTAGCGGAGTTCGACGTGATGTACGGCGAGGGGATCAGCCGCGAAGGCGGCCTCCTGGACGTCGGCGTGGCGATGGACGTCGTCACGAAGACCGGGGCCTGGTTCACCTTCGGCGAGACCCGCCTTGGCCAGGGTCGCGAGGCCTCCAAGGACTTCCTGAAGGCGAACGGCGCAATCGGGACCGAGATCGACCGCCAGATCCGGGCCAAGATCAACGAGATCCCGGTCCCGGTCGAAGGGATCGTCGAGGCCGAGTAGGCCAGTTCGGGCCGGCTGACTCAAGCCCATGGCCGGATCCGGGCCGCCCCAGCCGACCGGGCGACGACGACGCGAGCCCCCGGCCGAGGGCAAGGCCCGCCGAGCGGCAATCGATGATCCGGAGGTCGTCCTGGCGGCAGGCCTGCGGTTTCTCGAGGCCCGCGCCCGCTCGGTCGAGGAGGTCCGCCGCCGCCTGAACGACGCGGGCTACCGTCCGGAGCTGGTGACCGGCGCCATCGACCGGCTGTCGGCGATCGGCCTGCTCGACGATGAGCTCTTTGCCCGGGCCTGGATCGAATCCCGGGACCGGGCCCGACCACGGGGCGAGCTCGTCCTGCGCCGGGAACTGAGCCAACGGGGCGTATCCCGGGCCGACATCGCCACCGCCCTGGCGGAGCGGCGCGAGGCGGCGGACGAGCGCATCCAGGCCGCAATCGATTCCCCGGAGGAGGCTGAACGCCCGGGATCGGCCGATGAAGTCGCCGCCCGCCGGCTGATCGAGCGACGGCGGCACGATCTCGAACGAATCGACGATCCCCGCAAGCGCCGGGAGCGGGCCTACGCCCTGCTTGCCCGGAACGGCTTCGACCCGGAGGTTTGCCGAACGGTTGCGGGATCGGTTGCACCGTCCGCGACTCGGCCGTAGGCTAGCTCCAGACAGCGAACGCGTTGCGATCCGGGGAGGAACGGGACGCGGGCCCACTACCCCGGCGCGAGCCTGAGCGCGCATTTTGCCGCTCGCGCCGGCTACGTCGACAACAGACCTCCGATCGACGAAGCCGATCGGGCGGGAGGAATAGAAGATGAATGCCGTCCTCGTGGCGGTGGTCGCGATCGCGGCCACGGCCGTTGGCGTTATGGTCGGATTCGTGGTGCGCAGCACCTTCGCTAGCCGGGCGATGAAGGAGGCCGACGAGAAGGCCGCCCTGATCATCGAGAAGGCTCGCAGCCAGCAGAAGGACCTGATCCTCGAGGCCAAGGAGGAGAAGATCCGGCTCCAGCGCGAGGCCGAGGACGAGGCCCGGGCGAAGCGCAACGAGCTGTCCAACCTGGAACGCCGGCTCCTCCAGCGGGACGAGCAGCTCGACCAGCGGGCGGACATGCTCGAGGGCCGCGACCGGAAGCTGATGGATCGTGAGCGCGAGATCGACCGGTCGCGCGAGGAAGTTGCCGCCGCCCACGCCGAGCAGGTGGCCGCCCTGGAGCGGGTCAGCGGCCTGTCCGCCGACGACGCCAAGGCGATCCTGCTCGAGGCCGTCCGCGAGGAAGCCGAGCACGACGCGGTCAAGCTGGCCAAGTCGATCGAGCGGCGGGCCCGCGATGACGCCCAGGAGCGCGCCCGCGAGGTCGTCGTGACCGCGATCCAGCGGGTCGCTGCCGACCACACGGCGGAGCACACGGTCAGCGTGCTCCACCTGCCGAGCGACGAGATGAAAGGCCGGATCATCGGTCGCGAAGGGCGCAACATCCGGGCTCTCGAGCAGGCGACCGGGGTCGACCTGATCATCGATGACACGCCCGAGACGGTCGTCGTGTCGGGCTTCGATCCCGTCCGTCGTGAGATCGCCCGGCTGGCGATCACGAAGCTCATCGCCGACGGACGGATCCATCCGGGCCGGATCGAGGAGGTCGTCGCGAAGTCGCGGGCGGAGGTCGACCTGGTCATGCGCCAGGCGGGCGAGCAGGCCGCCTACGACGCCGGCGTGCCCGGCCTGCCGCCCGAGATCATCAAGCTCCTCGGCCGCCTCAAGTACCGCACGAGCTATGGCCAGAACGTGCTCAACCACGTGGTCGAGACGAGCCGCCTGGCGGCGGTCATCGCGGCCGAGGTCGGAGCCGACATCCAGATCGCCAAGATGGGCGGCCTCCTCCACGACATCGGCAAGGCTGTCGATCACGAGGTCGAAGGGCCCCATGCCGCGATCGGAGCCACGATCGCCCAGCGCCACAACCTGCCGATGAAGGTGGTTAACGGGATCGCGGCCCACCACCAGGAGGTCGAGTACGCCTGCATCGAGTCGCCGATCGTCCAGATCGCGGACGCGATCAGCGCCTCGCGTCCGGGCGCCCGAGGCGAATCGATGGACACTTACGTCAAGCGCCTCGAGGATCTCCAGGCGATTGCCGAGAGCTTCTCGGGCGTCGAGCGCTCCTTCGCCGTCCAGGCCGGCCGCGAAGTCCGGATCCTCGTCCGGCCCGAGGAGATCGACGACCTGACCGCGAGCCGGCTGGCCCGCGACATCGTCAAGAAGATCGAAGACCAGCTGACCTACCCCGGCCAGATCAAGGTGACCGTGATCCGCGAGACCCGGGCCGTGGAGTACGCAAAGTGACCGGCCAGCCGTCCCACGATGCGCCATCGTGGTGCATTCACGCACGGATGACCGGCTAGCGGGTCACGTCCGGGCGGTATCGACGCTGCACGGGACGCTGCACCGATAGGAGGGAAGCGCGTTGACTGACGTGGCCATCTGGATCACCGCCGTTGCGTCTGTCGTGGCGGCCGTGGCCGCAGTGCTGGCACTCCGCAGCGCGAAGGCCGCAGATCGCTCCGCGACCCAGGCAGCGACGAACGTCCAGGCATGAATGATTCCGCGCGTACCAGGGATGGGTCGGGTGACCCCTTAAAGGACCGCCTCGTCCTCGCACGGGAGGGGCGGTCCTTCTCGTCCATCACCGGCTGACCGACTCCATCCTGGCGAGGACCACAGAACGGCCGTCTGGGTCTGCAAGGACCAGGAAGCGGCCCCAGGTCGCATCTTGGGTGGGCCAGACGACGGTCAGTCCTCTCTCCATGGCTTCCCGTTCACAGGCGTCGGGATCATCGACGGTGAACCGTACGGCTGCGCCGCCAATCCCCGTCCCGGCGGGGAAGACCCCACGCTCGTCGTGGCCTCGGTCGTTGCGGTGGAGGACGACTCGACCAGTTGCTCCGCCGACGACGACGACGATCTCGTCCTCCAAGAGGACTCGCAGCCCCAGCGCATCGACGTAGAAGGCCCGGGCGGTGCGGAGGTCAGAAACGAACAGGATCAGGCTTTCGAGGCCGTCGGTCCGCAATGATGCCCACCTTTCTGAGAATCGATCGGTCAAGCTCGGCTGGCCGCCAAGTCGGGATCGGCGTCCCGACTTGGAGCCGGGGTCTGACGACGCTATCGAGGGCAGCTCGTCCGGCTAACCGGCGGCAACTGGCCTGGCGCCGGTGACCTGGTGAGCGGCGACAGCCGCCCAAGCGGCGGCTACAGCCATCGCGATGAGCGGGTGGATCTCAGCCCCCATTGACGGGGCCTCGAGGGTCACGCTGACGGTGAGCACCAAGCTGCCAGCCAGCGTAATCCCCATCCCGATGAGGCCGATCCGTCCAATGGTCAGGCCCCGACGGAGAAACATCGGATCGGGAGGCTGCGGTCCGATCATCCGCACAACGCACGCGGTCCCAACTGCCCACACGAGGACAGCCAGGAGCAAGAGCTGGCCGCCCCCCGCGAAGTTCTCCGTACCGGCCCCGGCCGTGCGAGCCAGGATCAAAAAGGCTGCGGAGGTCAGGAGCCCCAGACCGAGCGTCATCGCTACTGCGCCACGCTGCTCCCGTCGCATCGTGGCGGATCCAACGAGGACAGCGCAGGCCAGGATCGCGACAAGGCTGAGGGCACCTGCCACCTGAACAAGGCTGATCGCACGACTGATGTCAGCGTGATTCTGAAGGTCGTCGGCGTGACCGATCGAGGAGCGCAAGCGCACGCTGAGCACCGCCACCCAGGCCAGCCCAAAGACGACGCTCGCGAGCACCAACGAGACGAAGCTCCCTCGCAGTCGGCCTGACGAAAGCCCCTCGGTGGCGCCGAGCTCCGGGTGGCGATGAGCGGCGAATGCCTGGACCACGAGATCGAGGACCGTGGACACACTGACCCGATGCTGATCGAGGACATCCTCGAGCTCGGCGCCGTAGCGGGCCCGCCAGCTCGCCGGATACGCCGCCAGGACGAGTCGGCACGTGGCGCGGAGCATGCCCCTGGTCTTCATGCCCGCACCTCCGAGAGAAGGCCATCGGTTCGCTCGCGTCCGACCGCGAGGACGCGCTCCATCGTCGCGAGTCGTGCCTCGAGCACGGCGTGACCCGACTGGGTCAGGGCATAAGGCCGACGCCGGCCAGCCGGCTCGAGGGCGATGATCAGGCCTTCGTGCTCGAGGCGTGCCAGGGCCCCATACAGCGTCCCTGGCTCGAACCGAACGCTGCTGAAGGCGGTGATGTCCTCGAGGATCCCATAGCCGTGCTTCTCGCCTCCGGCGAGGCTCGCGAGGATCAGGAGGCCCGGGTCGGACAGCCGACCGATGTCGTTCTCCGTGCTCATTTTCACCCTTCAATCAGTCCCACGTAGTAAGTGACACTGAGTATAGGCAAGAGCCCGCAGATGTCAAACGGTGCACCGAGCAGGCGCAATGACGACCGGGTCGAGTCTTCACGATCAGTTGATGGTGGCCTCGCTCGCCCGCGATGCAAGCGCGGGTCGAGCCGCGTGGAGCGAGCGAGCCTCGTCCTACCGGCCCCGGCCGATCAGAGAAACGTCGCGGACAAGTGGCTGGCCCGTGCTTCCATCCATGACCCCGCGGCCGCCCAGTGGCGCACTGAGATGGACCTCGACCTCGAGGAGGTTGCCTGCGTCCGTGTGCGGGCCGAGTTCCAAGGTGAAGGCGCTGACCGAAATCGTTACGGTGGACTGGGTTTCCTGGACACCGTCAAGGTGAGTCCACGCACCTGGGGCCCCAATCCCTGCGACAACCAACGTCTGCGGATCCAACTCCCGATAGGAGCGGAGGGTGACCGGCTGATACAGGAGCCGCAGACTGACGAGCACTACAGCCACCACAAGTCCCAGAACTAACCAGCGCCGGCGAACTCGGGGCATGTTCAGAGGCATCCTTTTGCCACAAGAATAGGTTCGGCGCCCTGCGACCGGAGGCCGTTCTAATCTGTCGTTAGTGGTCCGGCGCTGGGCGCCGGGGAGCCAGGCCCCGCCCGATGAGACACCATGACGCCGCGATCACTTTGGTCAGCCGTCCGTCCGGGGAGCAGACTCCCTACTGACGGGTCCAGTTGAGGAAGGCAAACATGACTCTCGGCATCATCCTCACGGTCATCGGGGTCATTGCCCTCGTCGTCACCTACGTTCGGGGACCGAACCTGGGTCTGTCACGAAGGACCGGATATGTCGCCGGGGTCGTGTTGCTCGTGGTGGGCGTGGCGTTGCTGATCCTGGCGAGGTGACCGGCCAGCAGGCCGGCGGAGTTAGGGCTCGCTGATCTGTCGCGACGGCGGCTTTTTGAACGCGTGCATTCGGCCTGAGAGGCCGGCGGTCGGGCCCGCCATCTTGGCAAGTTGTTCCTCAACCTTGCTAAGTGCCGCATCGAGGGCCTTGATCTCCTCGTGACACGCCTCGCAATGGTGTTCGTCGTGCGTTGCAGCCATCTCCTGACTCCATCCTCTCGAGCGTGGGATGCCTCCAAACGGCTCACCCGTGTGAAGTATCGACCCGGATGTCCTGAACGGTCACCGCGGGATTGACCTACTTCTCGTGGACTCCCACCGGCCCGACCCGAGATAGCTGCCAGGCCCTTCGCGCCAGCAACGTGGCCACGCAACGGCAAGGGCACCGACGGCACGATTATGGCCTACCCAACGCTGACGCTGGAACGTTGACGGTCGCCGTCACCGAGGCGCCGTTCTGGGCCGAGGCGGGAGCGATGGTGCCGGACGCGGACCGGGCGGAACTCGACGCGGTCTACCGGGCGGCGGACGACAGCGTGGCGTTCGGGCCGTTCTTCGATCTCATCGCGGTCCATGAGGTCGCGCACGTGTTCCACGGTGGAACAGTCCGGTTCCCGCGCCTTTGGCTCCAGGAGCTGTTCGCGAACCTCTGTCTCCACGCGTGGGTCGAACGACGTGCGCCGGACTTGCTGGCGACCCTGCTGACGCTACAGCGCCTGGGCGCCAAGGCCCGATCCGAGGCGTTCGACTATCGAACGAGCGACGATTTCGAGCGCGAGTATGCTGCCATGTCCGGTCCGAACTACTCCTGGTTCCAATTCCGCCTCCAGATCGCGGCCGCGGCTGTGTTCGGGGCCGCTGGCGAGCCCGCGGTCACGCGCCTGTTCAACGCCTTCCGGCTTGATAAGGACGCGCTCGCCGCCTTGCTGGAAGAGGCAGTTGATCCAACGCTCGGCTCCGTCGCCAGGGTGTTCTGAAGCAATCCTGGTGGCCAGTCGGGCCCCTGGCATATCGGGGCTCCAACGACACAACGGCATTGTCGTGTCCTCTTCCGGCTGATCGCTGGCCGTATGATCGAGCCGTGACCTTGCGGCAAGCTCCCGATCAGCACGAGCACTGGGTCGGGACGTTCGCGGAACGGCAAGACTTCCTCGGCAGTGAGCCCAGCGAGACCGGCCGAGCAGCCTTGAGCACATTCCAGGCGGCGCGCATTCGGGAGATCGTCGAGCTCGGACCAGGTCAAGGACGCGACAGTCTGCTCTTCGCGTCAGCGGGGCTCCACGTAACGGCGCTCGACTACGCGGACTCCGGGCTGGCACAGATCCGGGACAAGGCCCGATCGACCGTTTTCGCCGGCTCGATCACGACCGTCGTGGCCGATGTCCGCGATCCGCTACCGCTGCCTTCCGGGTCCGCGGACGGGGTGTACGGGCACATGCTTCTGTGCATGGCCCTTTCTACCGATCAGATCGTGAGCCTCGTCGCCGAGGTCCATCGGGTGCTCCCTCCCGGCGGTCTCTTCTACTACACCGTCCGGAATACCTCGGATGCGCATTTCGGCGCAGGCATGCCCATGGCGATGACCAATTCGAGATGGGCGGCTTCATCGTCCATTTCTTCGCTCGAGAGTTGATCGACCGCCTGGCCGGCGGCTTCACGATCGTCGAGATCGCCGACTTCGAGGAAGGGCGCTTGCCGCGGCGACTCTCGGCGGTCACGATGGCCCGGATCTGAACGGGAGCTGTGCTGGTGCACATATGACCGAGCGACAGACGGTAGGTAGGCTCCTCGACGCCGCTCGGGCGCGGATCGAGCGGCTCGACCCTGAGGCCGCCCAGGCGGCGCTCGCTGCGGGCGCTCTCCTGATCGACACCCGCTGTGCCGAGCTCAGGGTCGAGTCGGGGGTCATCCCGGGATCGGTTCACGTCCCACTCTCGGTCCTCTACTGGCGGATGGATCCGACCTCCGGGCATGCCGATCCGACACTGGCCGATGCCGACCGTCAAGTGATCCTCATCTGCGCCCACGGCTATTCGTCGAGCCTTGCCGCGGCAACGCTGCTTGACCTCGGGTATCTGCGAGCGACCGATGTCATCGGCGGGTTCGAGGCGTGGCACCAGGCTGGCCAACCGATCATGCAGATCGGGCGACTCTCGAAACCCTGATCTGAATGGCGGGTCTGCCCCAAAGCACGATGAGTTCCTGGTGTCTGAGCGTCGTCAAGATGAGACTGGAGATGCCACATGCTCCGAACCGGGGTCCGGACCCGACGAAATCGGCGGGCGGGCGGCGGCCAGGATTTCAGGGATGATCACGGAGCGGGGGGTCGCCGCACCAACCGCCAGGAGACGCTCGCTTTCCTCGGCGCCGAAGTGCGCGGCCGCGAGATCAGCGGGATCCGGTAGGTGGAGCACCTCCACCGGGGCCAGCATCACGTTCTTCTCGCGGGCCAATTCGTAGGCCGCCCCAGCCAGCCGGGCACCGAAGGTCGGCTCGCCGTGTTGGAGCTGGATGATCGCTGCTATGCACAGCGAGCGGGCCATGCCAGAGGCGCTGTCACTGGCGGCAAAGAATCGCAGTCCTTCGGCCATCCGATCCCAGGCGGACGCGGCATCGCCCAGCTGCAGGAGGATCGCCGAGAGCAGGGTCAACCCGTCGGCGATCTCGAACGGCGAACCGGCCGACCGGAACGCCGCCACGTTCTGCTCCTCGAGGATCCGGGCTTTGGCGTAGTCGGCGGCCAGGAACGATGCGAGGGCGAGGCCTTGGCGTGCCCGGATGACACCGTCCTCGCGACCGGCCTGGGTATACAGGTCGAGAGCCCGTTGCTCGTGGTCGAGGAGTTCCGCGCTTTCCTGGGACGCCATCGAGACAAAGCCGAGGTCATGGTGGGCGTCGGCCGTCAGGACGGGATCGCCGGTTGCCATCGCGAGCTGGAGGCGCTGGTCATAGGCGCTCCGGGCACCGGCGAAGTCGTTCATCCAGTAGGCGAGCCCACCTTCCGCGGCTAGCCCCGCGATGCGCAGGTCCACCCCGAGCGCGGGGTCGGCCAGCAGCTGGGCCAGGACCGCCCGGCCCTCCCGCAGCCGGCCGCGCTGCTGGAACCAGCGCCAGGTCGAGCTGACGATCCGGACGCCCAACGGGGCGTCACCGTGGGCCACCGACCAGCTGATCGCGGCGCGAATGTTGTGGTCGTCCCGGTCGAGGCGCCTGAGGCTTGCTTCGCCGCCTGTACCGAAGATGGTCGCACCTGCGTCTTCCGCGATCTGGGCCAGCACGGCGGCATGGCGAGCCTCGAGCTCGGCTCGTTCGCCGCTCTCGGTCAACCGCTCGAGGGCGAATTCTCGCAGGAGTGGATGAAGTCCATAGCGCACCTCGTCCTCACTCGCGGCATCGGGCGACGCGGCGGGTTCGATCCGGATCAGGCTCTTGTCGGCGAGCGATTCGAGGCCGTCGGCCAGATCGAGACGCAACTCGGCGCCGCGGTCCACCACCTGCTGGGCGGCGCTGGGCGTCCAGCCGCCTTCGAACACGGCCAGCCGACGAAAGAGCCGGCGCTCCCCGTCCGCGAGCAGCTCGTAGCTCCAGTCGATCGCGCCGCGCAGGGTTCGCTGCCGTTCGGGCACGTCCCGGTTGCCGCCGCCGAGGTCCAGGCTCGCGCCGAGACGATCCAGGATCAGCTGCGGGCTCAGGAGACGGATCCGGGCCGCGGCGAGCTCAATCGCTAGGGGCAGACCGTCGAGCCGATCGCAGATCGCCCGGATCGCGGCCCGGGCCTCGTCGGTCAGGACCAGATCGGGCCGCTGGGCCAGCGCCCGATCCAGGAATAACGTGACGCCCGCAGCGGGATCCAGTGGCGGGACGGGATAGCCGCGCTCGCTGCTGATCCGGAGCAATTCCCGGCTGGTGACCAGGATCCGCAGGTTCGGCGCGCCGCGAAGCAGCCCGGCAACTTCGCCCGCCGCGCCTGGCAACAGCTGTTCGAGGTTGTCCAGCAGGAGCAACGCGCTCCGGTCCCGGAGGTGGCCCAGGAGCGCCTCGCCGGCGGTCAGCTCGGGCGACTCGCGGACGCCGACGGCCGTGGCGATCGCGGGCGCCAGCAGGTCCGGATCGCGAACCGACGCGAGGTCCACGAACCACACGCCGTGCGGGAAGCGATCGATCACGCCCCGGGCGACGCTTAACGCCAGCCGCGTCTTGCCGCTCCCGCCCGGCCCGGTCACGGTCACGACCCGGTTCGAGCGAAGGAGCTCCTGGACCGCCGCGGTCTCCGCTTCTCGTCCGACGAGCTCGGTCAGCTCGCCGGGCAGATTTGAGGGCACATCGAGCGTCCGCAGCCGGCGGGTGTCGTCTGCGGCTCCTGGGACGACGAGCCGGTAGAGGCGGGCGGGTTCCTCGAAATCCTTGACGGCCCGTAGGCCCTCATCGAACACGGTAACATCGGCGAGCAGCCCGTCGCGGATCCTCGATCCCAACGCGGTCACCAGGGCGTCGGACAGGACGATCTGCCCGCCGTTGCCGACCGCCGCGATTCGCGCGGCGTAGTTCACGTCGATCCCGACGAAGTCCTCCGGGGCGCCGGGTACGCCACCCTGGCGCAGGCGGCCCTCGCCCAGATGGAGGCCCATCCGGACCCGCAACGGTGCTTCGGGTGGCCAGGGTTCGAATGCCACGGCCCGCTGAGCAACGACCGCCGCGGCGGCGGCCGCCTCGGGCCGGCCGAATGCCGCGAAGAAGGCATCGCCCTCCGTCTTGACCACGTCGCCGCCCTGGCCTTCGATGGCGACCCGAAGGAGGGCATCGTGGCGAGCCACAAGGTTCGCCCACGTGGCGGACCCCACAGCCCGCTCAAGTCGGGTCGAACCCTCGATGTCCGTGAACAGGAACGTGACCGATGCCCCGGTCGGGAGCCCCATGCACGTCACTCTAGCTCGCGGCAGCGGTAGTACGAGCGCGGAATAGATCGCGGCCAGGCGGCTCGCGGCTGTCTCTTACGCTGCCTAGGCCATCGGACCGACTGAAAGGACTCGGTGAGGTCGACCCAGGCTATGAGTTGATCGTGAGTGTCACGGTATCGCGTCCCATCTCCTGGTCCCAGGTCCCCGACTTTGCCCAAACAATCCAGGTCGGGACGCGTACGCTGCGCCGCATGGCGGCCTGCCCATCGTGCGGCGAGGACAATCCCACAGCGCAGCGGTTCTGCGGCTCGTGCGGCACGGGCCTGTCGACTCCGGGTCCCGACGCCCTGCCAGAAGAGCGCAAGTTGGTCACGGCTCTGTTCTGTGACCTCGTCGGCTTCACCGCGACCTCAGAGTCGATGGCGAGGAACGTGACTGCCTGAAGGCCATCCCGTTCGTGTTGATCAGGGTCACGCCGCTTCCTCCGCCTATCGACTCCGATGGAGGGATGATGGGGATGGCTGAGTCGCCGGGCAAGGTGTTTTGTTGCCGTTGCACGGTCGTCCCTCCGAGCGTCTGGAAGAACATGACGTTGAATAGAGGTCGGGTCCTGATCGCGATCGGCCTGCTGATTGTCCTGGCGGGCGTGGGCGGGGTCGCCGCGTTCCTTGGTGACCACTATGCCCTGAGCAACTTGTCCGTTCGGCAGGTGACGCCGGACGAATTGGCGGCGGCCATGCAGAACGACCGGTTCTATTCCGACTACAACGAGGCGACATTGGTGGTCCGCGGGGTCGTCGCTTCGCTCGCTGGCGATGGCGGCGGCGCCGTTCTCCAGTTCCAGACCCAAGGCGCCTACCAGACGCACTGTCAGTTCGACCAGTACCCATCGGCGATCCACCCGGGCGACACGATCACCGTCGTGACCGAAGGAGCCACCGCCGACCGGCTCTCGACGGGCGTCTTGCTCAAAGGCTGCCGCCTGCCGGGCGAATGACTGAGGGGACCTCTTGGCGGGGCGATCTCATGTCCGTCTCACGTTGGCCTGCGATACTCACCGGGTTTCCGTCTCAGCGGTCGAGAGCGACTCCAGGCCCTCACTTCCTGGAGTGAGGCGCCCCCGCCCGTTCGTTGGGCAGTATCGGGGGCGCTTTCATGTTCGGTGCGTAGGCTGGTCTTGGCCCGCGGACGAACCCCCCTCATCCGCGGGCCACTGACGCGCCTATGCTGGCGGCGCAATGACGGGCGAAAGTCCGACCAAGAGACCGCCTCCGGCGACCCACCAATGGCGCGGGATCGTCGCGGCGACCAGCTCGCCGCGGAGCGGGCGGCCAGGCGCGGGCTCAATCCGCCCCAGGTGACGATCCGCCGGGTCGGGTAAGGAGGCGATCATGGCGCAAGGCACGATCCTCACGGTCGCTGGAGTCCTTGTCCTTATCGTCACGTTCGTTCGGGGACCGAACCTGGGCCTGCCGCGACGAACCGGATATATCACGGGTGTCGTGTTGCTCGTCGTAGGCGTGGTACTGCTGATCGGGTCACGGTAAGCGCCGCCCAACCTGTCATGTCCGCGGGCCTACGATCCGAGGATGGCCCGCCGTCCAGATCCCGAGAAGCTCTATCTAGCCCACCGAGCCGGCCACATGTCCCGGCTCGAGGCGCAGGCCAAGATGAGCCCGGAGAAGGCCGAGGAATGGGTCAGCCGGTGGGAGGCCGAGGCCGCGCTCCGTGGCCTGGACCGACATGCCGAGGGCTTCTGGTGGCCGGCCTGGGACTGGATCGCGGAACGTCCCACGCCGTAACGCTTTCGGAACGGGACGGGGACTAGCATCTGCTTATGACCGTCGCCGGGCAGCCAGTGGTTGAGACCAAGAGGGGGTGGCGCGCCGCGCACGGGCAGGCCGTTATCGCCGCGGCGATGCTGGTGGCCTCGACGGTCTTCGTCGCGATCAGCCTGGCAACGGCCCGATCGGGATCTTCGTCCAGCGACCTCTTTTCGGCCATCGGCCAGAGCGTCCCTGCCCTGATCCTGGCTACGGTTGGCGCGATCCTCGTTGCTCGGGTACCCGGCAATGTGATCGGCTGGCTCCTCGCAGTCGGAGGTCTGGCCATTGCCCTGGGTGAGGGTGCTTCAGGTCTCGCCGACTACGGTTTGATAGCACATCCGGGCTCGGTCCCTGGGGCGATCTGGTTCGCTTGGCTTGGCCAGTTGATGTGGGTCCCGGAGCTCGTCTGTCTCTTCATCCTGCTCCCGCTCTACTTTCCAACCGGACGATTGCCATCAGACCGCTGGCGGGTCGTGCTCGTCATTGCCGCCGCGCTCGTCGTCATCGGCGGCGTCTCGGGCGCCTTCGTCGCTTGGGCGCCCAATCCATATCCGCTCGGGAACCCCCTGGCCATCGGCGGGCCACTGGCCGCGCCGGTGACCTTCCTCTACTACGTGGTCGCGACGATGCTGGTCTTGGCCTGCGGGGTGCTCGCGATCGCCTCGTTGGTCGTTCGCTACCGACGGGCGGCGCCGATCGAGCGCCACCAACTCAAATGGTTCGTAGCGGTCGGGATCTTTACCGGAGTCGGCGGCGCGGTCAACATCGTCACCTCCGCGCCCTTGGCAACGGCGCCGACGGGAATCCTTGGCGCGGTGAATGCCGTCTCCGGGTTCGTGATCTACGTCGGACTCGCTCTCCTGCCCATCGCGATCGGAGTCGCGGTCCTGCGCTATCACCTCTACGAGATCGACCGCCTGATCAGTCGGACCATCAGCTACGGCATCCTGACCGCGATCGTGGCCGGCCTGTTCGCCGCGTTCATCCTCGTGTTCCAAGCAGTCCTCGCTCCGGTGACCGGCTCCAACGAGCTCGCGGTGGCCGGCTCGACACTCGTTGTGGCAGCACTCTTCCAGCCGATCCGAGGCCGGGTTCAGCGGCTCGTCGATCGGCGTTTCAACCGTACCCGCTACGACGCCGAGGCGACGATTGCCGTCTTCGCGGCGCGTCTTCGAGACGAGGTCGATCTCGAGCAGCTCCGGGCCGAGATTCTCACCACGGTCGGCCAGGTCGTCGAGCCGACCACGGTCTCGCTCTGGCTGCGCGCCTGAGTAAGCCGAGGCTGCGCTACGCGGGCTGGAGCGCTCGCTCCTGCTGATCGGAGGCTGGCTCGCTTTCCGTCGCCAGGAGCTGTAGCGCTATCGGCTTCCAGCCCCATCGGCGCTCGGAACGGCCTCTAGGCTGGCGACCGCACGAGCCGCCAGATCGCCCGCATGCCCGGCCGCTGGCCGTAGAGGAGGACGCCGGCCCGATAGATCCGAGCCGCGAGCCACAGCATCCCGACGATGCAGGCGACCAGCAGAGCGATTGACAGGAGCACCTCAGCAAGCGTCACCTGGCCGCTCGTGAACCGCCCGAGCATCATAAACGGGCTGACGAACGGAACCTGCGACAACGCTGTCAGCCACCCAGCCCGGATGTCGAGTAGGCCCGTGGAAGCGTAAACGGCAATGAGGTAGCCGGCGGTCGCGACGAGTGTCAATGGCATGACCGCGGCATTGACGTCCTCCTGACGGCTAACCAGCGAGCCGGCGGCGGCAAAGAGCGTCGCGTACAGCAGGAAGCCCAGGACGCCATAGACGCCGAAGAGCACCAGCAGTTGGATCGTGAGGCCCTCGGGCACGTCGCTGACGCCGTTCGAGCCCAGGACGATCCCCGCGATTGCGTCCTGCGCGAGGAGCGCCACGACGCCGGTTGCCAAGAGGGCTCCGTACTGGGTCAGCGCAACCGCTCCGACACCGAGCACCTTGCCTGTCAGCAACTGGAAGGGTGTGGCGGCATTGAGGATGACCTCCATGACGCGCGACGACTTCTCCTCGACCACGCTCATGGCGATCCACGTGCCGTACATGATGATCATCATGAAGATCAGGACGGTCATCGCGAAGGCGAGCAGGCCGCGTCCGATCAAGTCGTTCGTCCCTTGGATGGGATCGGTACGTGCCGGATCGGGCCACGCGACGCCAAACGCCGCGGGCACAAAGAGGCCAACCTGGCTACCTGGTTCGATACCGAGCCGCCCCAGCCGGTCGCTGACCGCGATCGAGGTCGAGGCTTGGCGGATCAACCCGGCTGTCCGACCGGTCGCGTTGTCGTTCGTGTAGAGGGTGAAGGCGAGGTCGCCGCCGGCTGCGCGGTCGATCTCGAGGACGGCGGCATAGTCGCCGGCGATGACCGCGCGACGGGCCGCGGCGAGATCAGGCACCGCGTTGACGACGAAGTCAGGCTTCGTGTCGGTGGCGCTCACCCCTGTCTCGGTCGACGCGTTGACGAGAGTTGAGAGGGTCGCCACGGGATCGGTCTTGAGATCCGTCGCCGTGACATTGACGGCGATGTTCTGCTGGCTCGATTGATCGATGACCTTGACGATGACCGGCGCGAAGGCGATCGTCAGCACGCCGATGACCAGGATCAGGGTTCCGACCAGGAAGCTCCTGGTGCGGACGCGGATCGAATACTCGCGGCGGGCGACCGCGTAGATGTTGCCAAGACCAGTCATGACCGAACCTCCGAAGTCGCCAGAACCCGCTCGTCGACGTCGAGCGCTCCGACTCGCTCGACGAAGACATCCTCGAGCGACGGGTCCGCCACTTCGAACCGAAGGACGTCATCGCCCTGGGCGATCGCGGCTCGGAGGACCGTCTGCGGATCCGTCCCGACGTCGACCCGGACTTCCGTGTAGTCCTGTCCCGGACGGGTGATCGTGACGTGGGGCAGGGATCGCAGCCAGGCGAGGTCACCTTCCGCGGATGTCTCGACCCGAACGACCTGATGACCCGTCGAGCGCTTGACCTCGCGGGTCGGCCCGGCGGTTACGATCCGGCCGTGGTCGATGATCACGACCGAGTCGCACAGCTCCTCCGCCTGATCGAGTTGGTGAGTGCTGAAGACAAGTGTCTTGCCGCGATCCCGGAGCTCCAGGAATGCACTCTTGAGCAGGGCGACATTGATCGGGTCGAGGCCGCTGAACGGCTCGTCCATGAGCAGGACGTCCGGATCATGCAGCACGGTCGCGATGAACTGGACCTTCTGCTGGTTGCCCTTGGAGAGGCTCTCGGCCCTGTGCTCGGCGTGCTCGGCGATTCGGAAGCGGGCCAGCCAGTCGAGCGCCGCGCGACGCGCTTCGCCACGAGGCATGCCATACAGCGAGCCGTAGAACACCAGCTGGTCGATGACCGGCATCCGCAGGTAGAGGCCGCGCTCTTCGGGCATGTAGCCCCACGTCCGCCGAGGCCACAGGCGCGTTTCGCGGTCGAGCCAGGTGGCCTGGCCAGTATCGGCGCGAAGAAAGCCGAGGACCACCCGCATGGTCGTCGTCTTCCCCGCTCCGTTTGACCCGAGGAACCCGCAGATCTCGCCCCTGGGAACGGTAAATGTCACCCCATCCAACGCTTGAACGGTCCCGAAACGCTTGGTGAGGTCATCGATGACGAGGGACATCCGCTCCTCCTTTGGCAACGGACGCGGCCGCAGACGACGCCAGCCACGCCCGTTGACGCCGGCCTTACGTTGGCGCGAAACCCTGACCGGCCGCCAGAGCCATGAGTCACGATCGTGGCGTCCCGCGACGGCATTTCGCGACTCGAGAAATCGAGTCGACACCCACGGCAGGAGAGCCGGTCAGCCTTCGGGAGTCAGGAGCGGCCGGCATGATCCCCCGGCTGACGACGCACTTTGGGTCGTTCGGCCCTGTCGGGACGTGGGCCTGCGTCCGATGCTCTGTCGAAGTACTGGGACGACCTCGGCCGACGCCGGCGGGGAATTGTCAGGGCGTGGGGTCTCGAACTCCATGGCCAGCCCGCCACCCGTATGCGGCACCTTTGCATGGCAATGATCGACACTCCGACCAGCGGCGCTCTCGCCGGCACGACCTGGCCGTTAGGGCTTACCGATCAGGAGGCAGCGCAACAGCGCGCCCGCGGCGGGGCCGGTCAAACCGCGGACCGCGGGAGTGTCTCGTTCCGGCGGATCCTGCGCCGGAACGTCTTCACGATCCTCAACGGCGTCCTGTTCGGCGTGTCGCTCGTCCTGCTCGCCTTCGGCCTCTACCTGGATGCAGCCTTCACGGCGGTCCCGGTGGCCACCAACATCGCCGTTGCAGTGCTGCTCGAGGTCGACGCCAAACGCAAGCTCGACCGTCTGACCTTGATCACGCGCCCGGGCGTCACCGTCCGTCGGTCCGGACACGACCGCCGGACCACGCCGGACGACCTCGTCAGCGGAGACGCCGTCATCGTCGAGCGCGGCGACCAGCTGGTCGTCGATGGGACGCTCACAGCGGGCGCGATCGAGGTCGACGAATCCGTCCTCACCGGCGAGTCCGAGCCAGTCTCCAAACGGCCAGGCGACGTCGTCCGGTCGGGCTGCATCTGTGTGTCCGGAACGGCCGCGATCGAAGTCACTGCGGTGGGGGATGCCACCTATGCGAGCCAGCTCGCCCGCGAAGCGCGGGGCGGCTCCGACGAACGGACGCCGCTCCGGCGCGACCTCGACCGGCTCATCCTCGCGATCGGCATCCTGACCATCGCCGCGGCGATCCCGGTCGCACTGGCCCTCCATGCGGCCGGCAAGGATCTGTTTTCGACCGAGTCCATCCAGGCAGCCGCCGTTCTGGTCGCCCTCGTCCCACAAGGGCTCGCGATCATGGCGACGGTCACCTACGCGCTGGCGGCGGTTCGGATCAGTCGGGCCGGGGCGATCGTCCAAAGGATCGATGCCGTCGAATCGATGTCGCGCGTGGACACGCTGTGTCTCGATAAGACCGGCACCCTGACGACCCAGCACTTGGTCCTGGACTCCTGGCTTGCGCTCGGCGACGACTCGGCCGGGACGGAGGCGATCCTGCGCGCGCTCGGCGCGAGTACGACCTCGCGAACGCGGACCATGGACGCGCTCGCGGCCGGGCTGCCAGGCGTCCCGACGCGGCCGTTGGCCGAGATCCCGTTCTCGTCCGAGCGCCGCTGGTCCGGGGTCCTGCTCGGCGGGACCCAGCCGCGCCTGCTCCTGCTCGGCGCTGCGGAGGTGCTCGCGGCTGCCGATGACTCCGAGGTCGGACCGCCAGTCACACGGCTGACTGGGTCGGGTCTGAGGGTGCTGCTCGTCGCGGAGGCGGATCCATCCGACCTGCCCGGCCCGCGCTCAGTCGCCCCTCCGCCTGCTCGACCCCTCGCCATAATCGCGTTTCGCGAGGAGCTCCGCCCGGATGCGGCCGACACGCTCCGGCAGCTGGTCGAGGCACAGGTGGACCTGCGGGTCATCTCCGGCGACGACCCAGCGACCGTGGCCGCGATCGCCTTGGCCGTCGGCATCGCGCCGGGCACCGTCCTCTCCGGCCTGCAGATCGAGGCCATGGACGACGAGGAGCTGGCCGTCGAGGCGAACCGGGCCCGCGTCTTCGGGCGGATCGGGCCGGAGGACAAGCGACGCCTGGTCGCCGCGCTGCGGGCCGCCGGCCACTACGTGGGGATGACGGGCGACGGCGTCAACGATGTGCTGGCGCTTCGGGGAGCGAACCTTGGCATCGCCATGGAAAGCGGCAGTCCCGCGGCACGCGCGGTTGCCGGCCTGGTCCTTCTGGGCGACCGGTTCGACGTACTGCCGCGCGCGATCGTGGAAGGCCAACGGGTCGTGTCGTCGATGATCGCGGTCGCGAGCCTACTGATGGCGCGCACGATCTACATGCTGCTCATTGTCGTGGCGGCGGCCCTCCTGGGGGCGCCGTTCCCATTCACGCCGCGCAACAACGCGGTGCTCGCCCTGGTCACGGTCGGATTGCCTACCCTCGTTCTGGCGCTGTGGGTACCGCCCATCAGGTCACCCAGGAGCGTCGTCACGCGGATCCTCAGGTTCGCGGTCCCCTCGGGCATCGCGGTGGCCATCCTCGCGGTCCCGGTCCTCGTGGTCGCCTTCGGGGTGGAGGACCCGGCGATCGGACGATCCATCGTCACGACGCTGACCGTGTTCACTGGGATCGCCCTCATCCCGATCCTCTTCCCGGCGGCGGCGGATCGTTCGGGACCGGTCGGGCGCGGCGGCGACCGGCGGCCGCTGCTCCTCGCCGGGGCGATGGTCATGCTGTACGGCGCAATCCTGGCCACGCCCCTCGGGCGCTCGGTCTTCGAGCTAGAGCCGCTGCCGGTGGAGACGCTGGCGGCGCTGTTGGCATTCGCCCTCACCTGGATGGTCAGCGTCATCGTCCTGCTGCGGCTCGACATCCCGGCTCGCGCCTGGGCTATCGTCGTTCGCCGTCGGCCATCGCGCTAACGCGGTATTGGAGCATTACGCCGCGTCGCGAACGACGAGCACGGAACACCTCGCGTGCAACAGGACGTTGCGGGCGACGCTGCCGAGCACGAGGCGAGCCAACCCTGTTCGACCGCGCGTGCCCATCACGATGAGATCAGCCTGTGACGCGTCAGCCGCGGCCAGGATCTCGGTGGCCGCGTCACCAACTCGCTGGTCCGCCTCGGCCACGAAACCGCTCGCCTCAAGCTGCGCCGTCATCTCGCACGCGAGCTCGTCGTGCTGCCGGCGGGAGGCGTTCGCGGCATCGACATAGGTCGGTACCAGTTCGGGGGAGCCAGCTCCCGGGAAGCCGGTCCACCACGGGAACTCCACATCGGCGACGCTGGTGACGCGGACCCGAGAGCCGGCGAAGATCGGCCAGGTGCGCAGCAGATCCGCCGCCCGCGTCGCGCACGACGATCCGTCCCACGCTAGCACGATGCGAGTGATCTCGCGACCTCGGGCGACAAGGACCGGGGCCGGAGCGTGGACGACCACTTCGGCGGAGACGGAACCGAGGAGCATCGACTCGATCGTGCCGTGGCCGCGGCTCCCCATAACGATCAGATCGGCGGGCATGAGACGCGCCCGGTCGGCGATCACCGTCGCGGGACGTCCGCGAAGGACGACCGCCTTGACGTTCCGGCCAGGCCGCTCCAGTCGCGCACGGACCTGTTCGACGATCCGGTGGGACTGGTCGCTGAGATCCGCCTCGATCTGATCCGCCGGGACAACGTTGAGACCTGGCCATGGGCCGCCGAAGATGCCCGCTCCGGTCTCGACCGCCTCCGCTACGACGATCTCGGACCCGGTCGGCCAGGCGATGTTCGCGACGAGGTCGACGGCAAGCCCCGCGGACTCGGACCCGTCAATCGCGAGGAGTACCCGCATTGCGCCGTTGTCCATGACTTCTCCTCATTCCCCGGGGCCCCTGCTGCCCGCCCTCCCGTTGGCGATTGTTCACGATGCGGCGCGGGCAGATCCTCAGGCCGCGATGGTCAAGGGTCGCGCCCCGCTTGACGCCGGGCTCCGGCGGTGGCAACTCGACTCCGATCCCGGGCGAGTGGGCGTCGGCGGTTGCACGGGCGACGCCGGCATGAGCCACGACGTTCTCGCCGGTCATCCGAGGGCCTCGCCGATCGCCGATGCGATCGCCTCTCGACCGTTCTCAATCGGCCCGGCATAGGCCCGCATCAGGACGGCCGGGTCATGGCCGAGCGAGTCGGCTAGGGCCTTCGGCGGGACGCCGGCCGCAAGCGCCAGCGTCGCAAACGTGCCTCGCAAGTCGTGGAAGCGAAGCTCGGCCAGGCCGGCCCGGTCGCGCAGCCGGCGCCACCGTTCGGCGGCCCGCTCAGGGATCAGGGGCAGTCCCTCGGCCGTGGCGATCACCGGCCCGCGCCGTCGTTCCTGGACGGCCAGGGCGTCGATTGCGAACGGTGGTAGGGCGACGGTCCGAACGCCACGCCGGCTCTTGGTCGGTCCGAGGCCACCACGCGACCGGGATCGGGCGATCGAGACCGTCCCGGCCTCGAGGTCCACGTCCGACCAGTCCAGGCCGAGCAGCTCGCCGACGCGGGCCCCGGTCCCAAGGGCGAGGATCACGAGCAGGCCGGCGTCGGTGTCGGCGCGGGCGAGCTCGAGCAGGCTGCGGGCCTCGGCTGCCGTCAGGGCCCGGCGTCGGGTGGTCCCTTCGACCCGTGGCGAATGGGCCAGGCGGGCGGCATTGCGCGGCGCTCGGCCATCCCGCTCGGCGTCGGCCAGGCAGGCTGCCAGGACGCGGCGGCACAGGGCGACCGACGACGGCTTGAGCCCGCGTTCGGCGAGGCCGGCCGTCCAGCGCTCCACGTCGCCCGGCCGAAGGTCGGCGAGCGGCCAGGAGCCGAGACTCGGCAGGACGTGACGGCGGATGACCTGGCGATAGCTTCGGAACGTCGCCGGGCGGATCCGGTGGACGACGGTATCGAGCCAGCGCTCGGCCCACCATGCGAGGGTGGGGGAGTCGGCCGACGCCTGCTCGCGATGGCTCTCGGCCATGGCCGCCCGGAGGCGGCGATTCGCCTCGGCCGAGGTATGGCCCGACACGTATTTGCGGATGCGGCGATGGCTCAGGGGATCGACGACGACATACGAGCCTCGCCAGAGGCCGCGGCCGGTCTTCTCCTGGAACAGTGAGCCGGCGCCCGCAGTCCTGCGCGGCTTGTCGGCGGTCGGTGCGGTATCGTCCTGCATGGCTCGGGCCCTTCCGAGTCGAGCGCGATGCTGGTCCGGTCGCTTACTCCGGCTGGACCGCCGCGCTGTCGGAGAAAGTGTAGCACGATGCTGCATCTGTGCTGCACGGAGGACGGATTACGCACGATCGCAGACTACGCCAAGTAAGCGAGCAGGGCCAGAAGCCGGGACGCGTGCAGCTCGGGAACCCGGTCAACGGCAACGCCCCCCGGCCGGCCGGGGCCTGCCGGGTCTTGATGATCGGGGACGTGATCGGCAAGCCCGGCCGCCAGGCCCTCGAGGCTCGCCTGGCCGACCTGCGGCTGAGCCGGGAGATCGACTTCGTCACGGCCAACGGCGAGAACCTGGCCGGCGGGATGGGCCTGACCCCCGCCACGGCGGCCCTCCTGTTCGGGGCAGGGGTCGACGTGATCACCTCGGGCAACCACATCTGGGACAAGCGCGACATCTACCCCGAGCTGGAGCGCAGCGACCGGATCCTGCGCCCGCTCAACTACGGCACGAACGATGTCCCGGGCCGGGGCTGGGCCGTTCACGAGGCGCTCGACGGGAGTCAGATCGCGGTGATCAACCTCCAGGGCCGAACGTACATGCAGCCGATCGACAACCCGTTCGTAGAGGCCGACCGGCTGATCGACGAGGCCTCGGAGCCGCTCCCGCCGGTTCGCCTGGTCGACTTCCACTGCGAGATCACCTCGGAGAAGAACGCCCTCGGCCTGTACCTCGACGGTCGGGTCAGCGCCGTGGTCGGGACCCACACCCATGTCGTAACCGGTGACGAGCGGATCCTGCCCGGGGGCACCGCCTACCTGACCGACCTCGGGATGACCGGGCCGATCCACAGCGTGATCGGGTTCAAGCCCTCGACCGTCCTGCCTCGCTTCATCAACGCCCTGCCGACCAGGTTCGAGGTGGGCGAGGGACCGGTCGTCTTCAACGCCTGCCAGATCGACATCGATCCGGCGACCGGCCGGGCCCTCGCGATCGAGCGCTTCCAGGAGCAGCTCGAGGTCGACGGGTGAGTGCGACGGATCGCCACACGGCTCCGGCGGATCCGGTCATCCCGGAGCGGCCATCGCCGATCGACCTGCATAGCCACACCCTGCGCTCGGACGGCGTCCTCGAGCCGCGCGACCTGGTCGAACAGGCGGCCGCGGCCGGAGTCCGGCTTCTGGCGATCACCGATCACGATGACCTCGCCGCGTTTCGGGAGCTGACCGCTGCCGGCCGCCCGGCCCTGCCCGAGGGCCTCGAGCTGCTACCGGGGGTCGAGATCAACACCCTGACCCGGGGCCAACCCGAGCTCTGGGAGGGCGAGCTGCACATCCTGGGGTTCGGTATCCGGCCTGACGACGACGCGTTCGAGGCCTTGCTCCTCCGCCAGCGCCAGGGCCGGCGGATCCGGTTCGATCGGACGCTCGAGATCCTGCGCGGTCAGGGGATGTCGGTGGACGCCGCGGCCGAGCGGCGGGATCTGGGCAGCACCGAGGCGCTCGGCCGGCCGACCGTCGCCCGGCTGATGATCGACAGCGGCCACGTGAGGACCGTCGACGAGGCCTTCCGCCTGTGGCTCGGCCGAGGCTGCCCGGCCTACGTTCCACGCGAGGGAATCGGGCCGATCGCCGCGATCGGCGCGATTCGGGCCGCTGGCGGGCTGCCGGTGCTGGCCCACTTCGGCGAGGCCGCGGACCAGACGGCCGTCGTGCGCGAGCTCGTGGCCAACGGCCTGGGCGGGCTCGAGGTCTACTACCGGGCGTTCGATCGCCGGCGAGTCGCCTCCGTCGGCCGGGTCGCCGACGCGCTCGGCCTAATCAAGACCGGCGGGAGCGACTATCACGGCGATGCCGGCAGCTATGCCCAGACGCACGCCGGCCTGTGGGTCCCCGACGAGGTCGGCGTCCGCCTCCGCAGCGCCCTCGCCCAGCGCTCGGCTGAGGGAGTGGCCGCTTCGTGAGCGAGCTCCGCCTCACCACGGCCCCAAGGTCCCGGGTGGGGGCGCGTGAGCTGCCGGTGCTCGAGCTCGGGCCGCCTCCCGTGGCGGCCGGCCGGGCGGCGCTCAGCGCTGCAGATTCGCGGGTCGACGAATTCCGGCCCGAGTCACCGAGCCTGCCTGCGTTCTCGATCTGGACCCTCGGTTGCCAGATGAACCGGAGCGACTCGGAGGAGATGGCAGGCCGCCTCCTGGCGGCCGGCTGCGACGAGGCCGCCAGCCTCGAAACGGCCGACCTGATCGTGATCAACACCTGTGCGATCCGCGAGGCGGCCGAGCAGAAGGTGATCGGCCGGCAGGGCCATCTGGGCAAGCTCAAGGCGGCCAACCCGGGCCTGCGGGTCGTCCTGACCGGTTGCTCGGTCCGTGAGCCGGACCGGGCCGGCCTGCGTCGACGCTATCCAGCCGTCGACCTGTTCCTGCGGCCCGACGAGGAGCCCGAGCTGGTCGACCGGCTCGGGCTGGCCTCGGCCCAGGGCGCCGTCGGCCTTACCGAGGCGCGGCCGGGGCCGGGCAGCCTGGTCCTCGTCACCGGAAGCACGACGGTTGTCGGTCGGACGACCGTAGGCGCCGCCGATCACCTGGCCGGGAGCCGGGTCGCGGCGATCGAGGCGGGGGCCGTCCGAAGGGAGTCGCCCACCTCGGCCTGGCTCCCGATCGTGTACGGCTGCGACAAGTCGTGTACCTACTGCATCGTGCCGTTCAGCCGGGGACCAGAGCGGAGCCGGCCATTCGACGAGATCCTCGACGAAGCCCGCCGGCTCGCCGCCGCCGGGTATCGCGAGGTGACCCTCCTCGGCCAGAACGTCAACAGCTACGGCCACGACCTGCCGCCCGAGGCCCGCTTCGACGACATTGCCCCGGTCCGCTCGGTCGGGCGCCGCCAGGACCGGCGCGGCCGGCCCGATCTCGCCGCCCTGCTTTGGGCCATCGACGCGATCCGCACGGATGACGGCCGGCCGGCGATTCCCCGGCTGCGCTTCGTCACCTCCCATCCGTGGGACCTGTCAGACCGTCTGATCAGGACGATGGCCGAGTGCCCGTCGGTCTGCGAGCACCTGCACCTGCCGGTCCAGTCGGGCGACGACGCCGTCCTGCGCCGGATGGGCCGCCAGTACACGATCGAGCACTACCTCGAGCGGCTGGCCCGGATCAGCGAGGCCGTGCCGGGAATCGCGATCAGCACCGACGTGATTGTCGGCTTCTGTGGCGAGACGGAGGCCCAGTTCGAGGCCACCCTCCGGCTGCTCGAGCGGGTCGGCTACGACCAGGTCTTCGCCGCGGCCTACTCGGTCCGGCCGGGCACGCCGGCCGCCCACCTGGCCGACGACGTGCCGGCGGCCGTCAAGCGCCGGCGCCTGAATGAGCTGCTCGCGCTCCAGGAGGCGATCGGGCTCGAGCGCAACCGTGCCCGGATCGGGACCACCGCGGAGGTCCTGGTCGAGTCGATCGTGCCGGCCCGGGCCCACGACCACGGCCCCCAGGACGACGATCATCCAGCCCTCGCCGAGGACTTGGGCGAGCACTCGGAGACCGCAGCCGCACCTGGCGCGACGGTCCACCTGACCGGCCGGAGCCGGACCCACACGCTCGTCCACTTCGCCGGCGCCCCGGACCTCGTCGGCGCGTTGGCCCGCGTCCGGATCGACCATGCCGGCCCGTATTCGCTCCGCGGAGCCGTCCTCTGACCGACGCCGCCGGGATGCCCGCCCGGCCGGACCTGATCGTGCTCGGCGGCCCGACGGCGACGGGCAAGACCAGGCTGGCGATCCGCCTGGCGCTGGCCCTGGCCGAAGACGGCCGGCCAACGGAGATCCTGTCGGCCGATTCGCGCCAGGTCTACCGCGGGCTGGACATCGGGACGGCCAAGCCGAGCCTGGCCGAGCGGCAGGGCGTGCCCCACCACTTGCTCGACGTGGTGGAGCCGGACGCGCCGTTCTCGGTCGCCGACTTCAAGCGGGCGCGCCGACCGTGCCCTGGCCGACCTTGCCGCGCGCGGTCGCACGGCGTTGCTCGTCGGGGGCACGGGGCTCTGGCTGCGGGCCGTGGCCACCGGCCTCGACATCGAGGCGATCCCGTCCGATCCCGTCGTCCGCGAGCGCATCGAGGCAGACCTCGCCGCCCACGGCCTGCCGGCACTGGCCGACCGGCTCCGGGAGCTCGCCCCGGAAACCGCGGGACGGACCGACCTCGACAATCCCCGGCGGGTGGTCCGGGCGCTCGAGATCGCCACGATCCAGGGCGACCAGCCGCCGGCCGCCCTGCGCGGGTACGGCGGACCGGTCCTTCGCCTCGGCCTGGTCCTTGAGCCGGCCCTGAACCGGGCCTGGATCGCCCGGCGGGCGGCCGCCCAGCTCGACGCGGGCCTGCTGGACGAGGCGGCCCGGTTGCGCGAGCGGTACGGTCCCGGACTTCGCTCGATGAGCGCGATCGGCTACCAGGAGGCATTCGACCTGCTCGACGGGCGGATCGCCCGGGACGAGTTTCTGGTGGTCAACGTCGCCCGGAACGCGGCCTTCGCCAAGCGCCAGCGGACCTGGTTCCGGTCGGACCGATATGGCGACGTCCAGGTCGAGCTCGATGCGGCCGGTCGAGCCGTTCCCGACCGCGCTCGAGGCCGCCGGCCGCTTCCTGGACCGGGGAGCGGCTATCCTGACGGGCCAATGAAGACGAACGGAAGCTCTCCGAACGGCCTGATCGATCTCGCCCCGCCGATCGAACATGCCTTCCTGCTCGCGGTCGACACGGACACCGACGACGGCTGGACGGCCGAGGACTCGCTGGCCGAGCTGGCCAGCCTGGCCGTGACCGCCGGGGCGGAGGTCGTCGGGGCCGAGTGGCAGAACCGCCGCCACGTCGACCCGAACTGGTACGTCGGGAAGGGCAAGGCCGAGGAGTTGCTGAGCGCGAAGAGCGAGACCGGCTTCGACGTCCTGGTCGCCGACGACGAGCTCTCGCCGGCCCAGCAGCGGGCCCTCGAGGAGCTGCTCAAGGTGAAGGTGATCGACCGCAGCCGGCTGATCCTGGACATCTTCGCGATGCACGCCCAGACCCACGAGGGCCGGCTCCAGGTCGAGCTTGCCCAGCTCGAATACCAGCTGCCCCGGCTGACCCGGATGTGGACCCACCTGAGCCGGACCGGTGGCGGGATCGGCACCCGGGGTCCCGGCGAATCGCAGCTGGAGACAGACCGCCGGATCATTCGGGAGCGGATCAAGAAGATGAAGGAGCGGGTCGACCAGGTCCGCCAGCAGCGGACGACGGCCGCCCGGGCCCGCGACCGTCGGCTCGTGCCGACCGTCGGCATCGTCGGCTACACGAACGCCGGCAAGTCGACCCTGCTGAACGCGCTCGTCGGCGAGGACGTCGCCCGGGCCGAAGACAAGCTGTTCGCCACGCTCGATCCAACGAGCCGCCAGGTCCGCCTGGGCGACGGCCAGGCGGCGATCATCACCGACACGGTCGGCTTCATCCACAAGCTGCCCCACCAGCTCGTCGATGCGTTCCGGGCGACCCTCGAGGAGGTCAACCGGGCCGACGTCCTGCTCGAGGTCGTCGACTCGGCCGATGGGCACGCCGCCGAGCATCGGGCCACGGTCCAGGCCGTCCTGGACGAGCTCGGCGCCGGGGACAAGCCGCGCATCGTGGTCCTGAACAAGGCCGACCTGCTCGATCCGGCGGCGGCCCGGCCGGGCCTGCCGGCTCCGATCGTGGCCGGCTCGGTCCGGGTCAGCGCGACCACGGGCTACGGCCTCGATGAGCTGCGAACTGCGCTCGGGGCATTGATCGGATCGCTCGGGGTGGCGGTCGACCTCGAGATTCCGTACACGGCCGGCGAGCTGATCGCCCGGATCCGGGAGCGTGGGTCGGTCGACCTCGAGTACCTCGGGACGGCCGTCCGGGTGCGCGGCCGCGTCGCGCCGGCCCTGGCCGGCGAGCTCGAAGCGGTGGCCGACGCTGCCGCGCCGTTCCGGGCCGAGGACGAGGAGCCCGCTCACGCCTGAGCGCGCTGCCCGGCCGACCTACATCCGGCAGGCCGGGGAGCTCGAGCTCGAGGATGGCGCCCGGCTCTCCTGGTCGGTCGCCGATGGGCGCCGCGGGCGCCGCTGGCGGGCGATGTCGCTCGTCGACCGGGCGGTCAGTCACGCCCTGGTTCTTGAGGTGGATCCGGCTGGCCGGCCGGCCCGGCTCGAGCTGACGACCTCGGGCGGCTTGTTGACCCTCCATCCGTCGGCCGACCAGGCCGAGCTCCACGGCAACATCGTCCGGCCGGGCGGGGGAGGGGTCGAGCACGTGGCCCTGCCCTGGGGCCCCGAGGTCGAGATCGACGTCATCGGGCGGCCGCTTGCCCTCGCGGTCGGCTTCCACCGTCGGCGTGACTCGGTCCCGGTCGGCCAGACGCTCGAGGTCGCGGCCGTCGCGATCGGGCCGGCGCTCGAGATCGGGCGGGTCCGACGTCGCGTGGCGCGCACGAGCGAGGACACCTGGCGGGTCTTCGGCGCGGATGGCGCGCCCGATCGGATGATCTCGATCACGGCTGATGGATTGCCGGCCCTCGGCCTCCGCTGGGCCCTCGAACGTGCCTAGATTTCCGGGCCGGTTGTAGCGAAATGTACTGGTGCGTCCGGACAAGGTCCTGTGGAAGGACCGTGGACAACGTGCTTGGCGATGCCCGACGACCTTCGAAAGTCGTGGATAAGCGGGTAGCCTGCCTGGACGCTTCGGCCGTATTCTTCGTCTTGCCCGGAGGGGCCTACGGATCGGAGCCTTGAGGCTGCAGGTGCTTGCATCGGCGGACTCGGAGCCGAGCCAGAGGTTCCTTCGGGCGTTTCGTTGTGCCTGGAACCCGGCGTCCGTCACCGGGCGCTCGGCGTCTCAGCCAGCCGAGGGCTCTCGGTCCTGGATCTCCCAGGCGTGGTCCATCACGTGGTGGGCCGTCCGCCGGATCAGGAACTGGATCGGCCAGGTGCGGGCCGGACGGCCGTCCGCGTTGTAGGCCCGGAGCGCATCGAGGTAGGCGGCTCGGTGGGCGACGAGACCGTCCGGCGTGAGGACGACCTCGCGCGGCGTCCGGACCTCGATCTTGCGCGAGAACTGTTCGGGCTCGCTGGCGTAGACGTGGCGGATGATCTGGGCCCGATCGCGGCCGGCGCTCCGGGCCCCCGGCCGGAGCTCGCTCGATGTGCCCGTGGCGACGGCGTCGAACTCCGCCCAGCAGGCCTGGAGAAGCGTGAGACGCCGTTCCAGGTCGGCGGGAGAAAGGACCTCGCGCTCGATCGCTGAGGGGACATGGGCGATCCCCCAGAAGTCAGTCGAGCTTGAGCCGGGGACCCGCTCGACGACGTCGACCTGGTCCTGCTCGTCGAACTCGGCGCTCCGCCCCGCCCGGCGGGCGACGGTCGCGTAGCGCCGCCGGTAGGTGAGGATCTTCTCGACGGCGTCGTCCTCGGACGTGTCCCAGCGATCGAGCCCGGGCCAGTCCATCGCCCCGGCCACGACCCGGCGCTTCTTGCCGACTTCAAGGATCAGCCGTAGCTCCCTAGTCACCCGGACAGCCTATCGAGCCGAGCGGCCGCCTGCCTCATGGCGCCTCCACAGTTACCGTAAGGACCGGGGGATCAGCGCCACGGTCCGAGCAGCTCATCGGCCATCGAGATCTGGATCCTTGCCATGCGCCGACGGATATCTACTGGATATCCTCGTCAACCGTCCGCGTGGCTGGCGATTCGAGCGATCCCCAGGGCGGTTCGGCACGAACGGTTCGCGCGAGGAAGCTGAGCGATGTTCAAGACTGGCTTCGTCAACCTGTACACGAACGATATCCAGGCAGCCCTCCGGTTCTACGGGGACCTGCTCGGCTTCGTCGAGACGTTCCGGACCCCGACCGAGGGGGCGCCCGAGCACGTCGAGCTCGAGCTGGGGACGTTCGGCCTCGGCCTCGGGACCGTCGAAGCGGGCAAGCGGGTCCATGGGGTCGATTCGACCCCGGGCAGCCCGGCCATGGTCGTGGTCCTCTGGGCCGAGGACACCGACGCGGCCTTCGCCCGGCTCGTGGCGGCCGGCACGCCTGTCGTCCAGCCGCCCCACGACACCGGCAGCCGGAACCGCCATGCCCTCTTCCGCGATCCGGACGGCAACCTTGTCGAGGTCGTGGCCAGGCGAGCCTGAGCACGCCTGGCGCGCCTTGTGGACGGCAATTGTTGGCGGTTCGTGGACAACTTCGCGGGTTTTGATCACGAACTCGAAAACTCGTTGATAAACCCGTATCGCCCTGGGCCTCGCGGCCGTACATTAGGTCTTGCCCGGAGGGGCCAACCGACCGAGAGTTCGAAGAAGCCGGTGCTTGCATTGGTGGACTCGGATCCGCGGACGAGTGGTTCCTACGGGCGTTTTGTTGTGCCCGACAGGTGACAATTTGGGCGGGCACCGTGCGTTCTGGCCCCGTCCGACGTGTATCTGGGTATGAGCGTTCACATGGCAGTCGCCAAGGTCGCCGACCTCCAGTACGAACGGGCCTTCGAGGCTCACTGGGACGACGTGTTCCGGTTCTCCCTCGCCTGGACGAACGACTGGTCGGCGGCCGAGGACCTCGCCCAGGACGCCTACCTGCGCCTCTGGCAGCACCGGGCGACCCTCGACTGGGAACGACCGGTTCTGCCGTGGCTGCTGGTGGCGGCCCGGCGCCTGGCCACGGACCGCTTTCGATCGCTGAGCCGGCGGATCCTGCCGCACTCGTCTGAACCGTCGTTCGACGAGGCGACCCAGGCTCGCTGGCTCGACGTTCGAGGCGCCATGAGCAAGCTCTCGGCCCTGGAACGAACGGCCCTCATCCTCACCGCGATCGAGGGTTGGTCGTATTCCGAGGTCGCCACTGCCCTGGGAACGAGCGACGGCGCCTTGCGCGCCGCAGTGAGCCGCGCCCGCGAGAAGCTGGAGGTGGCCTGATGAGCCGTTCCCGATCCGATGACCTCCTGGAGGCTTGGAAGATGGTTGCCCAGCACGCTCAGCGGCCGGTTGAGGCTCCGCGACCGCGGACGCATCGAGGTACCGGAGCTGTCGGTCTGATCGCGGCCGGCGGGGTCGCCGTCGTCCTGATCGTCGCTCTTGCGATCCGGGGCGGTGGTCCCGGGCCCCAGCCGTCGCAGCCGGCCGTCGGCGCCAGTCCGTCGGGCGGGGCGGTGGCGAGTCCAACGGCTTCAACCGAGAACTCGACCCCGCGGCCCTCGCATTCGAACGAGCCGAGCTCCGTTCCCTCCGCCGCGCCGACGGTCTCCTACGCCAGCGCAGCCTCTCTCATTGACGATTACACGAGTGATCTCGTTCATGGCGAGTACGCGTCGGCCTGGGCACTTCTCGCCCCGAACGGCCCGACTCGAGCCCAGTCCTTTGCCGACTGGAGCTCGGAGCGGAGCCAATTCTTCAAGAGCGTGGCCGGCCGATACACCGTCCGGCAGCCACCGGCCGACACCGCGCCGATCGCCAACTGGCTGGCAGCGCCCTGGGGAGCTTCAATCGATCAGACGCACGCCATCCTGATCGAGGTGGACTATCCCGCTCTGGCCGGAAACAACGCCGGCTACGACCTCTACATCGTCAATCCGACCCCATCCGGTCTCGAAATCTACGACGTCCGCTGATCCCGAGCTCGTCCGCTCTGGACGGCCAGACCTGAGCGGGCGTCGGCCAATTCGCGAACGCGATGGATGGGTCCGAGTGGCACCTGGCGCCAGGACGATGCGCTCTATCGCATGCGCGAGCCGCGAGAAACCATGATTCCAGGCTGCCGGACCACGGCTCCGGGCACCATCGGAAAGGCGTTGCCATGGGATCTGAGGATGCAGTGATCGGTTGGCGCGGTCTGGTCGCGCACCATCCCGTCGCGTTGTTCTTCGTGCTCGCATACGGCTTCAGCTGGCTTACCGAGTTGGTCCTGTTCGGGCTGCTCGGGCTGTCGGCGGCGCTGACGGTGCCCCTGATCACGTTTGGGCCGACCGTGGCGGCGATTGTCATGACGGCAGCTGTCGAGGGTCGTCCGGGGCTCAGCCGCCTCTGGCGAAGCATGCGGCTGTGGCGGGTCGAGCGCCGCTGGTATGCAGCTGTCCTCGTCTTGATCCCGGTCTTCTACCTGGTCGGAACGCTGCTCCTCCCGGGAGCGCTCGCGAGCTATGGACCCGATTCGATCATCCGGCTCCTGATCACCTGGCTGATCGTGCTGGTCGTCGGTGGGGTCATTGGCGGACCGCTGGGCGAGGAGCCCGGCTGGCGTGGGTTTGCCCTGCCGCGGCTCCAGGCTCAGCTCGGTCCGCTCGGCGGCACGCTCCTCCTCGGACTCCTGTGGGCCGGCTGGCACTTCCCTCAGTTCCTGATGCCCGAGTGGGCGAGTCAGAACGGCGGCCTGTCGGTGGCGACCATCCTGATCTTCGTGGGCACGGTGCTGGCGATCGCCCTGATCCTGACCTGGATCTACAACCACACGGGCAGCAGTGTCCTCGTGGCGATCATCGCGCACTCAAGCGTGAACACCTCGCAGGCGGTCCTGAACCCGCTCTTTCCGGCCGTCAACACGGACCTCAACGGACTGATCGGCTTTGGTCTGCTGGCGATCCTGATCCTCGTCGCAACTCAGGGCAGGCTCGGCTATCCGACACCACAACGCGCGTCGCAGTTCCGCGCGTCCCATGCCCGAGCTTGAACGCCAGCGCCCCTGGCGCGTCTGTGGACGGCAATTGTTGGCGGTTCGTGGACAACTTCGCGGGTTTTGATCACGAACTCGAAAACTCGTTGATAAACCCGTATCGCCCTGGGCCTCGCGGCCGTACATTAGGTCTTGCCCGGAGGGGCCAACCGACCGAGAGTTCGAAGAAGCCGGTGCTTGCATTGGTGGACTCGGATCCGCGGACGAGTGGTTCCTACGGGCGTTTTGTTGTGCCCGACAGGTCGGGCGCTTCGATCATCAGGCTCCCCCAGGCGCCAGTGGGGGAGGGTCGGCCTCCCTCTACAACCCGGATCCCGCCGTGTAGGTCTGGACCGCCCGGCAGGTGTCGCCTACCCCTGGGCAGCTGACCGCGACCGCCTGGCGCCAGCCGTCGGTGAAGTCGAACACGAAGATGTCGTACCGGCCGGTCAGGGCGCACACGTCCGGACCGCAGAAACGGGCCATGTCGAGGCCGTACTTCGCCGAGTGATCCACCGCCCGATAGACGTACGACGAACGGAGCCCGCCTTGGGCCAGTGCAGCGTCATCGCCACATACGTCCGGCTGCCCGCCGCAGTCCTGGACCAGGGTGCCGAGCGGGAACCCGTCGACGGTCGAGCAAGCGAGCTGCCCGTTCGAGACACAGGGCGCCATGGCGTCCGGAGCCGGCCGGTAGATGAAGACGCCCCAGCCGACCCAAATGAGGCCAACCACGAGCCCGATCGCTGCAACGCGCGTCCGCATGTTCGTCCCCTGGGTTGCACATCAGAGCGGCTTCCCGCCCGCGCCGACAGTAAAGCGGGTCAAGGCCATCCCGCCACAGGCCGATCAGGGCACTCGCGAGCCTCGGCATCGGGCTCCCCCGGCGCCAGTGGGGGAGGGTCGGCCTTTGGCATCCAAGCGATGAGCAGCCGCTTGACGACTGCTCAAGATGATGTAGCATGCAACAACATGAGTGACGATACGCCGCGCGGGCGATGCTGACCGTCCCTGAGGCCGCCCGGCGGGTGGGGCGAAACCCTGAGACGATCCGGCGCTGGATTCGCGAAGGCAAGCTCGCATCAACCCGGGTCGGCACCCAGTATTTGATCGACGAGGCGGACCTCCTCGGCACCCCGCAGGGCATCCATCGGGCCGGCGAGATCGCCGCGTCATATCGCGCCCCGAACGCCGCCACGACGGTTTCTGCGCCTGACCCGCTGTTGACGACGATCATTGGTCGCCTGGTCCATCGATTTGATCCCGCCCGGATCCTGCTGTTCGGGGCCAGGGCGAACGGCGGCGCGCGCGATGACAGCGACTACGAGCTCCTCGTGATCCTGGACAGCGTCGCGGATCGCCAAACGGCACGGCTCGACATCCGACGCGTCCTCGATGATCTGCCGGTCTCGAAGGAGGTCCTGGTCGCGTCTGTGGGCGATCTCAGACAGCCTGGTCTTGCGACCTGGGGGCCGGTCGGCTGGGCGGTTCGTGATGGCTTGACGCTCTATGAACGAGCCTGAGCCCGATCGTTCTGCCGTCTACTGGATCGAACTCGCACGAGGCGACCTCGCTGCCGCGCACTGCATCGCCCGTGACGCAAGCGTGCCTCCGCGGGTGGCGGCGAACCTCGCCCAGCAGGCTGCCGAGAAGGCCCTCAAGGCCGCGATCAGCTCGATCGGCGCGGAGCCTCCGCGCAGCCACGACCTTGTCCGCCTGGTTCAGCTCGCGACGGCTTTGAACCTGTCACTCAGCACGGACCAACTCCGATTTCTGGCCGACGCTCACGTTCAGGGCCGCTATCCAGATCCCATGGAGCCGACGTACGACGTTGGCCAGGCGAGCGAGCTGCTCGAGATCGCGGCCGCCGTCGTGGCAACGGCGACGAAGGCAGCCGTCGGGCGGTGATCCGGTTCCGCATACCTTCCGATAAGGTAAGTTATGTCGCCTGTGATCCGCAGGGCATCTCGGCAGCGGATTATCCCGGACGCGCCTGGACCACCCGGCAATGGTCAGGATCGAAGAAGCAATCCTCTCGAGAATGCCTACAGTCAGAGCAAGCAAGCACGATCGATGTGCCGCCGAGCGGCGCGTCCACCGAAAGGACGAACAGCGATGGCCAAGACAACAGATACCGTCTGGACCGAGGAAGAGCGCGCGGCGGTCCAGGAGACTGCCCGAGAACGCAAGAAGTCGTCCAAGCTCAGCCCCGAGCAGGAGCGTGCCGAGGGCGAGGCCGACGTCCAGGCCAAGATCGCCGGGATGCCCGCCGACGACCGGGCGATCGCGAAGCGGGTCCACGAGCTCGTCCTCGAGACCCTTCCGACGCTCGCCCCCAAGACGTACTACGGGATGCCCGCGTACGCCCTGGACGGCAAGGTCATCTGCTTCTTCAAGCCGAAGTCGAAGTTCAAGGTCCGCTACTCGACCTTCGAATTCCAGGCCGAGGCGCAGCTCGACGACGGGGACATGTGGCCGGTTTCCTTCGCCCTGGTGAAGCTCACCCCGGCGACCGAGAAGCAGATCGCCCAGCTCGTCAAGCGGGCCGCCGGCCGTGCCTAGCCTCTACGAGGCGGCCGGCGGGCTTGATGGGCTGCGCCGGCTGGCCCAGGCCTGGCATGAGCGGGTCATGGCCGACGAGATCGTCAGCCATGCCTTCCACGGCGGCATTCGAGACGACCACGTCGAGCGCCTCGCCGCCTACTGGGCGGAGGCGCTCGGTGGCCCGGCCGCCTACTCGACGATCTACGGCGACGAGACCTTCGTCGTGGGCCTCCACAGCGGCAACGGCGAGCACGAGGAGATGGACCGCCGGGCGATCGACTGCTTCGACGCGGCCCTGGTCGACGCCGGCCTCACGGGTGAACCATTGCGGAGCGTCCTCCATGGATACTTCGCCTGGGCGACGAGGACCTCGATGGCGACGTATCACGCGTCAGCTGAGGACGTGCCGGCGGGTCTGACGATCCCCCGCTGGTCGTGGAACGGTCTCGTGGGCTCGTCGGGCTGATCAAGCTGCCGGCGCCATGGCGTCCCTGAAACGGGCCTCGTGTCAGAGGCCGAGATGCAGCCGGAGGGCGTCTTCGATCTCGAGCAACGAGGCACTCGAGACGGCGCCGAGACGGTCGCCAAGTCGATCGACGGCAATCGAGCGGACCTGCTCCGCCTGGGCTTTCGAATCGCGCCCGAGGCCCGTGGTGGCGGCTGGCAGGCGGACCTGGAACGGGTAGATTCGGTCGAGATTGGACGTCACCGGAACCACCGTGATGACACCTCGGCCCAGTCGAGTTGCCGTCTGGTTTGCGGCGTCGTTGCTGACGATGACCGCCGGCCGGCGCTTGTTCGACTCAGCGCCGCGGACTGGCTCGAGATCGACGAGGTAGATGTCACCCCGGCGCATCAGGACCGGGTCCCGTCGGCGCTGGTGGACTCCCACAGCGCGTCCTCGGCGGACTCCAACCACTCGGCCCAGGCGGCCTCGTACGTGCCGCCGAGCTCGGATGTCCGCAGGATCCGAATCGCTCGATGGACGGCGGCGGACCTGGAACCTAGCCCCTGCTGAAGGGCGTACCCATCAAGGAACTCGACGTCATCATCCGGTAGGCTGACACTTACTTTCACACCGATATCCTACCATGAGTAGGCAAAGAGTCGGACCTTCGGATCATCCGCCCGCACGAAATCCTCCGGCCGGATCCCGAGGCGGGCCCTGAGCAACTCGTGTCTCATCGTTACGAGCTGGCCATGGCCTTCCTGGGCAACCGCCGCGTAGGCTGCGTCGCGGAAGGTGAGGACATGCTGGCCCGCCAGTCGGGCGGCTGTCGCGCGCTCGATGCCGCTGAGCGCCACCGGGCGGCAGATCTCAGTCAACGCATTCAGCACGGTGACCGTACCGCCCGGACTGGCACCGACGGTCATGAGGACGGTGCCGATCTCATAGATCGCGAGGTCGAGAGTGACGAGATCGATCTTCCGCCTAGCGAACGCCTCAAGGATCGCCCGGGCTGGCACGACCCCCTCCTCGCCTTCGGCGTGGAACCACTTCAGGATGACGCCGGCGTCAGCGACGACGAACGGCATCGTCACGTGCGTTCCGCTTGTCTTGGAGCAGTTCCCCACTCTCGAACGCCTCGAGGGCCGCGATGGCCGCCCGTCCCCGCCCGACCGCGGCCCGAATCGCGACCGGATCGGGCCTCGCCAGGGCGTCCCGCACTGCAGTTTGGAGAAATGCGCTGCGCGTGGTCAGTCGTCGAGCCACAGCGGCGTCGATCGCCTCGACCAGCTCGTCAGGCATCGATACCAGGATCTTTGCCATGCGCCGCCCGTATATCCACTGGATATCCTCGTGAACAATCGCTATTGGCAGGGGTACTAAGGAACCCGGGCTCATCGAGCACCGAGATCAGGGTCGCGCCATGTGCCGCCTGGATATCCTCTTCAGGCGTCGCCGGCCGGACGCCGGGGGATTTGACGGCGGATCGACAGCCAGACGACTGTGGCCCAGATCAGGTCGTCGGCCGTGATCGTAGCGAGGAGGGCTCTCCCCTCAACTGCCACGATCCCCGAGATCGCGCGAGTGGCCCTGGCCGGCTGCGCCGGGCTGATGACCGCCGCCCAACCGGCGAGATTGGCGGGCGCCGCAACGCCCTCGCCAGCGTCCCTTGGCATCACCTTTGCGATCTTCTTGAGGATCCGACGAGCACTCGGGCGCCGACCCTTTTCATCGAGGAAGGCCACGCTGGTCAGAGAGACGGACCGGTGCTCGTCCCAGGCGTGCCAGTACCCGTCCTTAGCAAGGAAGACTTCGTCGAACGCCAACGGGACCGTGATCGCCCAGCCGGGGAAGACCTGGCGAACACCCATTGGCTCGGTTTGAGAGCGCTCTTGATCCACGGCGCGCACGCTAGCGGCAGCGTCTTATGTCGTCTGTACGTCAGGCTCATCGCGGCATTCGCGGCGGATCCCGAGGTCGCCGTCGACGGTACCGCAGGTGCGCTACGGTTCAGTGGATCAGCGCCGGACGTGGTCCGGGCGGGAGGCTGAACGTGCGCAAGGTTGTTGTCTACGAGCTGCTCTCCCTCGACGGCGTGGCCGACGATCCCAATTCGATCATCCGGGAGTGGGACGCCTCGATGGACGCCAACCTGGCAGCCGTGATCGCGAGTCAGGACGCGGTGATTCTCGGCCGGCGGAGCTACGAGGAGTGGGCGGGGTTCTGGCCGACGAGCGAGATCGAGCCGTTCGCCACGTTCATTAACGTGGTCCAGAAGTACGTCGCGACCTCGGCGCCGCTCAATTCAGACTGGGCCAATGCGAGCCGGATCGAGGGCGACCTCGCCGCCTTCGTCGCCGAGCTCAGGGACGAGCCCGGGGCCGAGATCGGGGTGCACGCCAGCATCTCCGTCGCTCAAGCGCTCCTCGCGGCCGGCCTCGTCGACGAGCTCAAGTTGGTGATCGCGCCGATGGTCGCGGGGACCGGACGACGCCTGCTTGACGGCGTGCCCGAGGCTGGACTCGAGCTGATTCACGTCGAGCCCTCCCCACCGGACACCTCCTGGCCAGCTACCGCGTCCTTCATCAGCAGGACGCCAGGCGATGACCCGGCGCGGCCTGATCCTCTTTGCCCTGATGTCCGTGATCTGGGGCCTGCCCTACCTGTTCATCCGGGTCGCCGTGGCCGAGATCAGCCCGGCGATGCTCGTCTTCTGCCGGACGGCGATCGGGGCGGCGATCCTCCTGCCGATCGCGATCGTCCGGGTCGACCTCCGGGCGCTTCTCGTCCGGTGGCGCTGGATCGTCGCCTTCGCCGTCGTCGAGATCGCCGTGCCGTGGGTCATGCTGGGCTCGGCCGAGCAGCGCGTCTCGAGCTCGCTGGCGGCCCTCCTGATCGCCGGAACGCCGCTCGTTGGCGCGGCCATCGCCCTGGCCACGGGTGGAGTCGACCGGACGAGCCGGGCGGGCCTGGCTGGGCTCCTGATCGGCCTGGTCGGGGTGATCGCCATCGTGGGGGCCGATTTCCAGGCCGACGACGCGATCGCCTTGGTCCAGATCGGGATCGTCGTGATCGGCTATGCCCTCGGGCCGGCGATCCTGGCCCGCCGCCTCGGCGGAGCCCCTGCCGTCGGGGTGATGTCGATGTCGCTCGGCCTGGTTGCCCTCGTCTACCTGCCGATCGCGCTGGCCCAGTGGCCGGCAACCGTGCCCTCGACCGACGTCCTGGTCTCGATCGTCGTGCTCGGCGTCCTGTGCACGGCCACGGCCTTCCTGATCTTCGCCGCCCTGATCGCCGAGATCGGGCCCGTCCGCTCGACGGTCATTACCTACATCAACCCGGCCGTGGCCACGCTCCTGGGCGTCGTCGTCTTGAATGAGACATTCACGGTTGCGATGGGCCTCGGCTTTGCCCTGGTGATCGCGGGCTCGGCCCTGGCCACCCGCCAGAACCGGCCGGTCCAGGCTGAGCCGGCTGTCGTAACCCCGGAGGCCGTCCCGCAGCTCTGACGGGCGGTCGAGCCAGTACGGAAAGGACGACGTGGAGATGAGCGAGACGAAGGCAGCGGCCAAGGGCAAGGCCCCGGCGAAGGCGTCCGGGAGCGTCCTGAGCGACGAAGAGCGAGCGGCCATGGCCGAGACCGTCAAGGAGCGCAGGAAGGCGGCCAAGCTCAGCCCCGAGGAGCAGCGGGCCGAGGGCGAGAAGGACGTCCTGGCCAAGATCGCCGAGCTGCCCGACGACGACCGAGCCCTGGCGAGCCGGATCCACGAGCTCGTCCTGGCCGCCGCCCCGGAGCTGAGCCCGCGCACCTTCTACGGAATGCCGGCCTACGCCCGGAACGGCAAGGTCATCTGCTTCTTCCAGCCGAAGACGAAGTTCAAGGTGCGCTACGGCACGCTCGGCTTCCAGCACGACGCCTCGCTCGACGACGGGCAGATGTGGCCGGTCTCATTCGCCGTCGAAGGCCTCACCCCGGCCTACGAGAAACAGATCAGCGAGCTCGTGAAAAAGGCGGCCCGGGCCAGGTAGTGCTCCTCGCTGACCAACGACGTGGCCGGCGGTTCAGTCTGCCCGGAGCATCTCCACCACGGGCGCGAGGGCGTCGATCGCCTCGACCGTGCCCGGGCTGACCATTAGGTCGATTTGACTGAACCCGCCTTCCCGGAAGGTCCGGAGCGCGTCCGCGATTTGTTCGGCTGATCCGCGAATCGCCTCGTCATTGTCGCCGGCAGGCTCGAGCGGATGGACCGACAGGCCTGCAGCCCGGCCCAGGCTGACCGGGTCGTGCTCGAGCTCTTGGCAGATCTCTTCGAACACCGCCAGCCGCGGTCCGAGCTCTTCCAGGGTCGAGTGCTCGTCGGCGTACGTGCTCCAGATGTCGGCATGGAGCACCGCGTTGCGAATGCCCCGGGCCTTCTGGCCTCCGATCAGGAGCGGAATCTGGCCGGGCCGCGGGCCGACGGGTTGCTGGACCAGATCGCGGGCGGAGTGGTAGGTGCCCTCAACGTTGGCCCGGCCTTCGTGCAGGAGCGGCACGATCACCTGGAGCGCTTCTTCGAAGCGCGCGGCGACCATGTCGTCGGCCAGGCCAAACGCACGAGACTGCGCGCCCGCGTGGCCGGCGCCGAGGCCAAGGACGAATCGACCGCCGCTGATCTCGTCGATGGTCTCGGCGGTCTTGGCGATGATCCCGGGATTCCGATGGAGCGCCGAGAACACCCAAGAGCCGACCTTGATTCGGCTGGTGACCGCGGCCGCGGCGGCGGCGATCGATACTCCGTCCCAAAAGCCGATTGGTGACGGCGTATCGCTCCGCCAGAGCAATTCATCCGGAACCCAGAGGGTGTCGAGTCCCATCTGCTCGGCGTTGAGGGCGGCCCGCTGGATCTCCGACCAGCGCGGCGTCGACCGCTCGGGGCCGTACTGGTACACCGGGAGGCAGACGCCGATCTCGAAGCTGGTCACGTTGATGCGAACGATAGACGGACCGGCCCTATGGATTCAGGACAAAGCTGTAGGCACCCGTCGCGGTCCGGCTGCCGATCTCGCGGATCGTGTACGTCCCGGCCGTCGGCAGCGTGTCGGGACCCAGGTCATGGCACGATGCGGCAGAGTCCAGGGCCGCGCCGCCTGGCCCCAGGAGCTGCCACTGGAGGCCATCCACGCACGCGTCGAGGGCATGGGCATGGATGATCTCGCCGGCCGTCGCGCTGAAGGTGTAGTCAGCCTGCTGGCCGGGGCTGGCCAGGGTCCCGCTCACGGTCTGGCCGGCGGTGATCGGGCTGACGACGGTGGCCGGCACCGCCAACAGGCTGAAGCCGTACGGCCCGACGGTCGCGTGATCGCCGGCGAAGCGCACCGTGTACGTCCCGGCACTGGCGAGATCGGCCCGTTGCAGGTCATTGCACGAGCCGCTTGCCGCCAGGACGGCCCCACCCGGCGCCACGAGCTGCCACTGGACCGCCGGCGTGCACGTCGCACCGTGCTCGAGGTAGATCGCCTGCGGGCTCCCCGCGTTGAACGTGTAGTCCGCCTCCTGGCCGGGGCTCTCGAGGGAGCCGGAGATGGTCGCGCCGAGCTGGACCTGCGTCACGACCGTCGCGGGTACGGCCAGGACGGTGAACGAGTAGGCACCGGTGCCCGAATGCTCGCCGTTGACCCGGATCGTGTACGTCCCTTCGGAGGACAGGTCGACCCGCTCGAGGTCATGGCAGGTCAGGCTCCCGGCGAGGTCGCCGCCACCCGGCGCCAGGAGATCCCAGGTCAGCGTCCCAGCGCAGTCACCGTGGGCCTGGGGATACACGGCCTGCCCGGCGGTCCCGGTGAAGGTGTAATCCGCCTGTTCGGTGGTCGACGCGATTGTGCCCGAGACGGCCTGGCCGATGCTGATCGGGGTGACCTCGCCGGGCGAAGGCGAGCCACTCGGCGAGGCGCCGAGGCCACCCGCCGCGGCAACGGCCGCGGTCGAGGCCGCGTAGATGTCCCGGCCGGTCATCCCCACGTCGATCAGGCAGTCGTCGAGGAGCGGCTCGGAACGCACGCCGGCTGCCAGGCAGACCGCCTCGGCGTTGGCCTTCGCGGCTGCCGGGATCGAGGCAACCGTTACAACGGCCGAGGGGATCGACAGGTTCGTGAACGTCGCGGTGCTCTCGCCGGGCTGGTAGTCGAAGAGCGACTCGGCTTGCTTGATCCGCCAGCTGTTGCCGAACTGGCTGTAGAGCTTCGTGGCGAACTGCGGATCCGTGGGGCTGAGGACCACGCCGTCGCGTCCGGTCAGGTCATTCGCCGCATTGCCGTCGGCCGAGCCGAGGAGGCCTTTGAGGCCCGGCCCGATCGCCTTCGAAGGAACAAGCGCGTAGTCGAGCGTGTTCGCCAGGCGGGTCACGCTCAGGCGACTGCCGTCGGACCAGGTGAGGGTGACGGTCGCGCCGTGCCGTTCGAGCGAGCCCCCGCCGGGCAACCGCTCGGCGATGTCCACGGCACCGACCGGCTTGCCGTTGACCATCAGGAAGGACGGCTCGTCGGCATAGACGCCCACCCGGTCGCCATCGACCAGGGCGGCGACGGCCGTATTGAACGTGACCATGGTGCCACCCAGGATCGCCTGCTGCCTCGCCTGGACCTGGTGTGCCGCACCATTGGCGGTCGCGGCGAGGAACTCGCCGGTCGCCTGGAAGTCGTAGTGGGTGCCGTCGCCGGTCCGGATGTGGGTGTCGCCATACGAGCAGTCGCCCCAGAAGCAAGTCTGCCCGTTTGGACCAACGCAGACGAGACCATGGCAGTTGAAGATCCCACCCGGCCCGTCGTTGCACGACCCAAGAATGACGGTGCAACCAGTTTGTGGATTCTGAGTCCCTGGGGGGCTACAACTTAACGCGTCGCACCGGCGAATTGGGCCCGACGGAGGCTTGGGGACCGGATGCGGGATCGGGACTGGAACCGGGACTGGCTCCGGATGAGGTAGCGGCGAACCCGGGCCCGAACCTGGACTCGTGCCTCCTCCTGTGCCTGATCCCGTACCCGAGCCTGAACCCGTACCCGAGCCTGAGCTGCCGTTGTCGCCGCCGTTTGGCGATGTTCCTTCGCCGGTGTTCGAGAGGCACACATAGCACAGCCCCGTACGGTCTGTCGCGTTGACTGGATCACCGCCCGCGTAGCGGTAGAGGTCGGAGTCGCCGCCGGCGAACTTGATCGGGTCCGGAGACGTCCAGCGCCCGGTGGCCGGGTCATAGTCTCTGGCCCCGAAGTGGATCAGGCCAGTGTCGGGGTCGACCAGGCCGCCGGCAAAGCCGAACGGGATGAACCCCGGGGCCGTGTCGGTGGTGACCCGGCCCCAGGCGTCGTACTCGAGCGCCTCGGCAACCGAACCTGTCGCACTGTCGATGACGAGCCGGGGGCTGCCGACCTGGTCGGTGATGACCCGGTACGTCCTGCCGTCCTTGGTCGTGAGCGCGAGGTGACCCTGGTCGTCGTAGGCGAACCGGGCGGTGACTGAGCCGCTGGGATCGGTGGTCGCCACGACCTGCCCGGCTGGGTCGTACAGGTAGCCCGCTGCGAGCGTGTCGCCGAGCTCGCGGCCGATCCGCCGGCCATCGGCGTCGACGACGTACCCGATCGTTGTGCCCGATGGCAGCTTGACCGAGCGGAGATTGCCCAGCTCGTCGTAGACGAAGGTCGTCGTGCCCGCCCGGCCCTTGATCGAAGCCAGCGTCCCGTTCGCGGTCCAGCTGTACGTCTGGTTGCCCCAGGTCTCGAGGCGATCTCGAGCGTCGTACGTCGCACCGACCGTTCCGGCAGGCGTCGTGGTGCTCGTGCGGTTGCCGGCGGCATCGTAGGAATCGCGCTCGACAAGCTGGCCGTTCTCCGTGACCGAGGCGAGCCGATCCGAGCCGTCGTACGTGTATGCCGTCGTGGTCGTCTCGGTGGGCGTCTTCTCGGTGATCGAGCTGATCCGGCCGAGGGAATCGCGGGTGTATCCGACGTCCAGGACGGAGGTGCCCGAGACCGTTGCGGCCGATTGAACGAGCTGGGCGAGCTCGTTCGAGCTCGTGCTCGTTCCGACGACGCCGAGGCTGGATCCCGTCACCAGGCCACTCGTCGGGTCGCGGCTAATCGCGAGGCCATTGATCCCGGTCAAATTGCCGGCAGCGTCGTACGTCCAGGTATCGCCGGCTGCGGCGTTGACGGTGCCCGCCACCGGGCGGCCGTTCGCATCGAGGGTCAGAGCAACCGAACCGTGAGTCGGGCCTGTCCAGCTCAGCCCGGTCGTGCCCGTGCCCGTGTAGGCATAGCTCGTCGTGACTCCGTCCGGATCGCTCGAGTTCGTCTGCAGACCGGTCGCGGGGTCGTACGTAGCGGTGGCCCTGCCGCCATCGACGGTCCAGCTCGCTGGTTGCCCGGAGGCGTCGTTCGTGACTTTCACGGCCTGGCCGCCGGGCAGGCTGATCCCGGCCAGCTGGCCATCGGCGTCGTACGTCCGGGTCTCGGCTGACGTGTCGTTGCCGGCCGCCGGGGGCAGGTAGAGGGTCGGCCGCCCGGCCGCGCTGTAACCGAGGGTGGTGCTCAGGCCCCCGGCCGGCTGGAGCTGGGTCATCGTGCTGGTCGCGTCGTACGCGCCGACGACCGTAGAGCCGTCCGCGGTCGCTGACTCGACGACGTTGCCCTGAGAGTCGACCGAGAGGCTGATCTTCGAGCCGTCAGGCCGGGTCTCGGTCGCGAGTCCCGTCGGCGGGTCGTAGGCGTAGCTCGTCACCTGGGCGCTCGACCCGCCGCCGACCGTGACGCTCGCCTCGCGGCCATTCGAGTCATAGGCGAACGTCGCAGGCGGCGAGCCGACGATCGATTGGCTGACCACCCGGCCGGCCGAATCCAGCGTCCAGGCCGAGGTCCGGGCAGCGGGGTCGACGACGGTGACGCGATGTGAGGCCGGGTCGAGCGTCTCGACCGTGGCCGCTCCGTTCGTGGTCGTCGTGATCGTTCCGGCCAGCTCGTACGGCAGCCCGCCGACTTCCGTGAGCGCCTCCGCGACCGTCGTGGTCGAGGTCAGGCCATCGGATCGCTGGCTGACATCGGGGGTGGCCAGGGGGGCCTGGGCGCCCCAGGCCACGCTCGGCTGGGCCCCGATCGTCCGTTTCGTTCCGTCCGGCTGGAGCAATGAGATCGAGCCGTCGGCAGCGGCGGTCTCGGTCGTCGTTGCGCCGCCCGGCTGAACCACGGTGCGGACCGTGCCGGCGGGCGTCGTCTCGCTCCGGTACTTCGTCACCCGGCCGAGGGCCGTGGTCACGTCAACCTCGACCGATGTCGGCGTCGTGCTCCGGGCGTACTGGTTCGTGACGCCGTCCGCGTCGCTCGACCCGACCAGCAGCCCGTCCTGGTCGTACGTGAATCGCTGGATGCCGCCGAGGGGGTCGGTCTGGCTCGTCACCAGGTCACCCGGGCCCCAGGCCAGTGAGGTCGTCTGCCCGGCCGGATCGGTCAAGGCCGTCAGGCGCCCGGTCGAGTCGAGCTGGAGCGTTGTCTGCGCCCCGTCGGTCCCGGTCAGTGCCTGGACGGTTCCGTCCGAGCCCCGGACAACCGCCAGGTGGACGGGATGCCCGGAGGCCGAACCATCAACGCTTTGGAGCCTGCCGTTGTCGTCGTACTTGATCGTCAGCAGGGTCGTGCCGAGGAGGCCGTCGACGGTGGTCACGTGACGGCCCGCCGCGTCGAAGACATACGCCAGCGAGCCGTCGTGTGTCGGCACGGCCAGGCCACCCGCGGCGAGCTTGACGCCGTCGGCGAACCGCCAGGACCCGTCGCCGCCGACCAGCGCGTGCTGTGCTGCCTGGTATCGCTGGACGACGTCCAGCGACCAGCCGCCCAGCCCGAGCGAGCTTGCACTCCAGCCTGATCGGTCGGTCCGGCCCGCGGCCCACTGGCTCGACCAGGTCACAGCGACCCCGGAGTCAGTGATCGGGATCGACAGGAACGCCGCCTGCTGCTCGCATGGGATGAGACCGGCCGGGTCGCACGCCTCGAGCTGGCCTGGGCCGTCACTCAATTCGGCGGCGGCCGAACTGGCCGGTGTCGGCGCAGCCGAGGCCGGGGCGCTTGGCGTCGGCGTTGTCGTGCCGCAGGCCGAAGCCCACAGGCCCAGGAAGACGAGCCCGACGAGCGCTCGGTACCGACCGCCAGCATGCATGGCTGGATTCGAGATCGACGAGAACCGTCAGGAGGCGTTCGACTCGTCAGGGCAGCCGGCCGCCGATCAGGCTGGCGGCGGTCGCGCTGGCGGTCTCCGAGCAGGCCGGGAAGCCGCAATACACCTCGAAGCCGACGTTGCCGTCGACCACGACGAGCCCACTCACCGAGACACCCTGAGCCGCACCGGAGCCATAGCCGGCTCGGGCGAACGGTGGGATCGAGATATCGTCGATCGTGAGGCCGTTGGCGTTCGCCCGAGCGTCGTCGTAGAACGCGTTGGCGGCGGCTGCGTCGGTCGCGGGCGGAGTCAGGAAGACCTTGACCTCGCTCAAGCCGCTCTTGAAGGTGCAGACACGTAGGGCGGCGGCTGTGGTGCTCACGCCGGTACCAAGGGACTTGCCCATGAGCGTCGAAGCCTCAGCCTGGGTGAGCAGCGAGCACGGGTCGATGCTGTTCGGCGTGGCCGACGGCCCCGCGCTGCCGGTTGAGCCGGCGGACGGGCCGGTCGAGGGCGCAGCCGACGAAGGGCTTGCAGGCGGAAGGATGATGCTCGCCGGTGGCGGCGCAACGGCAATGGGCAAAGTTGGCGACGCCGAGCCGGAGGTGCCGGCGCCGGTCGTGGTGCAGGCGCCGAGGACAGCGGCGAGCCCGAGGACCGCAGCCAGGCGAAGTTTCGTGCTCATGGGATCCCCTTTCAGCGACGATCCAGGTGGAAGGTGATAGCCGCGGCGATTCGGTCGAGCGGGACGTCCGCACGTTCGTTCAGCTGGCGCGCTGCGCCCTCATCGGCCGCTTCGATGAGCGAGAAGACGACCTCGTCGGCGGGCATCAGGATCGATCCGAGATGCCCGACCGGCGTCCCCTCGGCCGTCATGGCTCGCGCTTCTCGCTCGAGGTTCAGAACCACCGTGCGAGCCATCGCCTCGTCGACGCCCGGCCAGTAGCGCTCCACGAGGAACGTCCTGGTCTGAGCTTGCTCGAGGCGATCGCGGTCCATCGAGCCGACCGTAGGCCCCGGGCCCCAGCCGATGAAAGGGGCAACTACCCCGATCTGTCGCGCTCCTGCGACTCCCCCATCAGGGCGCCGAGCTCGGCTCGAGAGTGGATTCCGAGCTTGCCGTAGACCCGCCCGAGCACATTGCCCACGGTCTTCGGCGAGAGGAACGCCTGCTCGGCGATCTGCCGGCTCGACATGCCGGTCGCGGCCAGCTGGGCGACCTGGCGTTCGGTCTCGGTCAGGTCATCCGAGGCCCGGGGCCGGAGGCCCACCCGACCGAGCTCGCGCAGGGCTCGATCGACCCAGGTTGGCGAGCCAAGCGATTCGAAGATCCCGAGGGCCTCGCGCAGGCGCTCGTCGGCCAGGCGCTTCTCCCTGCGGCGTCGGTGGACCTGGCCCAGGGCGAGGATCGTCCGCCCCCGCTCGAACGGCATCGGCAGGTGGTCATGGGCGACGAGTGCCCGCTCCAACGCCTCGAGCGCGCCGTCGTTGTCGCCCAGCGCCGCCTGGACGAGGCCGTGCCCACGAGCGGCGATCGCCAGGGTCCAGGGGGTCGGGGCGACCTCCGCGGCGTGCTCCAGAGCGTCGAGGATCGTCCCGGCCCGCTCGGCGTCGCCGGCCGCCAGGGCCGCCTCGAGGCGGTCGCCGTCGATCTTGAACCGTCCCGGGTGGAGCGTCCCGCTCGCTGTTGCCGCCCGCTCGGCCGCCGTCAGCTGGGCGTCGGCCTCGCCGATGTCGCCGGTCGAGAGGGCCACGAACCCAAGGATCTGCCGGTGATAGACCTCGAGGGCGAGGTCGCCGCTCGCCAGGGCCAGGGCGAGGCCGTCGGTCGCCCACTCCCGGGCGGCCTCGACCCGACCGTCGTGGGCAGCCACCAGGGCGAGACCCCGTAACCGCCAGGACGGGAAGACATCGGCCCCCTCGTGGGCGTAGCCCTCGTCGGCGGCCTCGGCGCTGAGCCGGGCGGCCGCCCATTCGCCCCGGAAGACCTGCAGGCCGGACAGGGACACGAGGTTGAACGGGTCGTCGCCGCCGGGACCCGACTTGACCCGGATCAGCTGCTCGGTCATCTCGATCGCCCGGTCGACGTCGTCGAGCTGGCGGGCCAGGCCGTAGTCGATCCCTTCGGCACCGTCGTGCTCCCACGATCGTCCCGTCTCGCTGATCAGTCCTCTGCCCCGCTCGATCTCGTCGGTCAGCAGGCCACGCACGAGACCGAGCTCCGAGCTGGCATGTAGGAGCAGGACGTTCGCCAGCAGATCCGGATCGACCTCGGACCCTGCGTCCGCCGGCTCCAGAAGCCCGATCGCCTCGGCCGCGAGCCCGTTGCCCCGGGCCAGGTCGACCTGCATCACGAGGAAGGCCGACCGGCCGAGGACGCGCGCCCGGCGGATCGGCTCGTCCCCGACCTCGTCGAGCGCCTGCAGGCCAAGCCGCACGGCATCGGGCGTCTGCCCGTGGTAGTAGCGGATGATCGCGCGGAGGCTGAGGGCCTCGGCCCGGGCCGGACCCAACGGGGCGGTCGCGATCGCCGTGGCCAGGATCCGGTCGGCCTGGACGTTCTCGGACACGTCGATGAACAGGCACTCGGCCGCGAGAATCGCCCGGCGGATCGCCGCATCGCCGAGGGACTCCGGCGTCAGCGCGCTCGATCGTTCGTACAGGCTCGATGCGTCGAGCGTCGCGCCACGATCCCGGCTTTGGGCGGCGGCGGCCTCGAGGGCTGCCGCGACGTCCTCGTCCGGGCCCTCGGTCGCGCCGGCCAGGTGCCGGGCCCGGATGTCGTCGGAGGTCGCCGTGCGGGCGAGGGTTGCGTGAACTCGGCGGAGCTCGTCCGGGCCGGCCAGGGCGACGACCGCCTCGGCGAGGAGCGGGTGGCTGAACCGGACCGAGTGGCCGTCGACGGCGACGATGCCCGCCGCCAGCGCGAGGTCGAGGCCACGTGGAGCCTCCGGATTCGCTCGGCCGAGTGTCTCGAGCGAAGGTTCGGCGGCCGCGGCCGCGAGGAGCAGGGCTGCCCTCGTGTCCGTCGGAAGGTCCCCGATCCTGGCCTCCACCAGGGCTCCCAGCGTGTCGGGGATCGGCAGCGGCTCGCCCGGGGTTACCACCGCCCCGGGCTGGCTCAGGGCCCGGGCGATCTCGAGGGCGTAGAACGGATTGCCGCCCGACGCCTGCTCGATCCGGACGAGGGTGAGCCGCGGAAACGAACGGCCGGTTCGGGCCAGGAAGAGCTGGTGCAACGCCGCCAGGGGCAGCCGGCCCACCGGCTGGCGTTCGCGCCGATCGACGGGGACGCCCGAAGCCAGCTCGAGCACCGGCGCCGGCGGCTCGCCCCGGACCGCGAGGAGGACCCCGGCCGGCCGGTCGACGAGTCGGCGGATGGCATAGGCCAGGATCGCCGCCGAGGCATCGTCGGCCCATTGGGCATCGTCGATCGCGATCAGGACCGGCGCTCTGTCGAGCAGTTCGCGCAGGAGCGTCGCGGTGGCCACCGAGATGGTCCGCTGGTCCGGGAGCTGTCCGGTCGGCTCGGCCCGCAGGATGGCGATCTCGAGGGCGTGGCGCTGGACCGGCGGCAGGGCGTCGAGCTCAGCTTCGGTGATGCTGGCCAGGAGGTCGGTCAGGACTCCCAGGGACAGTGTCCGTTCGGACTCGGCGGGTGTCGCCCGGAGGACACGAAACCCGCGCTGCTGCGCGCGCCCGAGGCCCTCACGCCAGATCGCCGTCTTGCCGATCCCGGCGTCGCCCTGGATGAGCAGGGTCGAGAGGCCGTCGGACGCGCCTTCGAGCAGGCGGTCAACCGCCTCGACCTCGGTGGTCCGCCCGATGAGCTCCTGGTTCATGCCCCGAACCGTACCGTAGCGAGCGACCCCGGTCGGAGCGCTGGACTCAGATGTGATGAACCAGGTCGTTCAACAGCTCGACGTCCTGGCCCTCCAGGAGCGTGCTCTCGACCACGATCAGGATGCCGTTCGAGCTGAGCGCCGTGACGCCGGCCGCCTTGCCCTTCTTCGAGACCGCGAAGGCCGCGATACCGAGGTTCGGCACGTCGGTGACCGTTTCGCCCTTTGCCGCCGTGCCGGCCTTGAGCGTGTCGAAGGCGGCCTGCGTCCCGCCTGCCCCGATGTTGACGATGACCAGGCCTTTGCCACCGTCGTACTGGAACTCGCAGCTCAAGTGGTCCGGCTTGCCCAGGGACTGGGTGCCGCTGATGCTGCCGGTATAGAACGAGACCGTGACCAGCAGCGAGTCGCACGAAGCCGGGACGGTCCCCGACCCGCCGCTGGCGGCAGACGGACTCGCCGAGGCGATCGGCCCGGCGGATGAGGCCACCGGCGTAGGCGAGGGCGCGGCCGGCGCGCTCGTCGCGCTCGATGACGTGGCCGTGGGCGCCGTGGTCGGCGAACTGCCGCAGGCGGCGACGAGCGCGAGCGAGCCGATCAGCAGGGCCTGGACTCTCACGGGCGCCTGCTCATGTTGCTCGCGATCCCGATGACGGCTCGCGGGGCGGATCACCGGCCCGACCGTTCCGCCATGCCCCGGGAGCGATCCCGGTGGCCCGTTTGAAGGCCCGGCTGAAGGCGGCTTCCGAGTCGTAGCCCGCCGCATGGGCCGCCTCGACGACGGTGGCGTCCGGCCGACTGAGCCTGTCGGCGGCGAGGCGGATTCGCCAGGCGGCCAGGTACCGCAACGGCGGCTGGCCCACGAGCCGGCTGAACCGATCGGCCAGGGACGACCGCGATGCGCCGGACTCGCGGGCGAGCGAGGCCGTCGTCCATGGCCGACCTGGCGCCTCATGGATCAGATTGAGCGCCCGGCCGACGACCGGATCGTCGGCGCCGTCGACCCAGCCGTGGCCTTCGGTTGCGAGGTGGGCGCGGACCGTCTCGATGAACATCGACTCGCTCAGGCGCTCGCGGACCGAGGCCGAGCCCGCCCCGACGACCTCGGCGAGGGCCAGCTCGACCAGGCGCCCTAGCCGCCCGCTTGCCCGCCGCACGATGAGCATCCGGGGCAAGCGCCTCGAGGAGCGGATTGAACGGTGGTGCGTCGGATCCGAGAAAGCCGCAGACGAATGTCGTCCGGGCTGCGTCCGCCGGGCCGTGGCTGAAGCTTGCCGGGATCGAGCCATCCGCGACGCCAGCCAGTAGCTGGCACATCGGTTCAGGATCCCCTAGCCCCGGCCCCACCTCCGCCGGCTCGGGGCCCAGGAAGTACGGGTCGCCGCGGGGAAATACGACGACGTCGCCCCGCTCGAGGGCGATCGGCACGCCCGCTTCCCCGTTCTCGCCGAGCAGGCCGGTCCAGCATCCCCCGGCCACGATCACGTGATACGACAGGACCGTCCGGGTGTGCCGGCCGAGACCGGCTGAGAGGGTGTCCCCCGGCGGGACGAGGATCGCCGGCCATGGACCGGCGGCATCGACCGTGTAGTAGATCGCCCGGGTGAAGTGAATCGACCGGAGGACCTCCGACAGGGGGTCGGCCGAGGATCCGGCCGGCCGTTCGACCCGCGAATCTGGACGCTCGGCGAGTGAATCCGGACGCTCGGTCATGGACATCGCCCGCTCGGCTCGGCGACCCTTCGGCGATGGATACTGCCATCGCCACCCAATCCGTTCCCGAATCCCAGGCCCAGGCCCAGGTGCGCCGGCGTCTCGAGGAGATCTGGCCGGTCGCCGCGGCCCGAGACTTCGAGCGCCTCGAGTCGTTCCACCTCTACGGTCCCGACTTCACCGAGTTCAAGGACGGCAAGCCGCGCGGCGACGCCGGATCGTGCGCCGCCGGCGAGCGGGCGACCTTCAGCCGGCTCGAGCAACCATCCGTCGACATGAACGACCTGGCGATCAACGTCATCGGCGACGTGGCGGTCGCCACCTTCAATGGGCATTTCACGGGCCAGGTGGGCGGCTATCCGGTTGCCCTCGAGCAGCAGTGCACGATGGTCTTCACCCGGGTCGACGACGACTGGAAGATCATCCACGAGCACATGTCCCCACTTGGTGGCCCGGGCGCCGGCGGACCCGGAGCTGGCGGACCACCGCCCGGCGCAGGCGGGCCTCCGCGGGGCTGAACACCGCGTCCTACCCATCACCGGGTTCGCGACGCTGCGTGGAGGTGGATCGGACCGCCCACGCCCTTGAGCTCGACCGGGCCGATCTCGCTGAAGGTGATCGGCTCGCCCTCGGACGCCTCAACGACCTCCTCGCTTGCGAGAACCTCGCCGGGTCGGGCGTACTCGGCGATCCGAGCCGCGATGTTCACGGTCGCGCCATAGTAGTCACCCTCCTGGAAGATGACCGGACCCGAGTGCAGACCGACGTGCGCCGGTGGCAGCCCGGCTTCGGCCACGCCTTCCACCATCTCGAGGGCAGCCAGAACGCCGGGGCCGGGATCCGGAAAGTAGAACATCACCCCATCGCCGAGCGACTTCACCGGCCGGCCGCCGTACTTGATCGACGTCCGCTGGGCGAGCCGCGCGAGCTGGTCCGCCAGGTCGGCCGCCGCACCGTCGCCGTGCTCCTGGGTCAACCTGGTGTAACCCGTGATATCCAGGAAGCACATCGCCGGCGGATGGTCGAGGCGACTGTGTAACCCGGCGGCGGCCAGCGACGTCTCCAATCCGTCGATGATATTCGCCGTCCACGTCCTCGCCTGTTCGAGGCGATAGAGCTCGATCACGGCCTGCTCGGCGAGATCGTTTAGGCGCGTCACGAACGCCTCGCCGAAGACTTCGTTCGGCGTCTTGCCCGCCGCGATCGCCGGCAGCATCACCTCCGTTTTCCACCAGGCGGATCCAGTTTCCGCCAGCCGACGGAGGCTGTCGCCGGCAGCCCGGAGGAGCCGTTCGATGGAAGCGGCGTTGAAGCCGGCTGCGACCTGGGCTTCGATGAAGGCGGCGTACGCCATCTCGCCATCTCGAACGCGATCGCCCGGCGATGGCGGATTGGAACCTGTGGCCTCGCGGATCAACATGAGCAGCTCGACGGGCACTCCGGATCGGTCGGCGAGCCGGGCGAACGTCACGTCGCTCAGCGCCGAGAAGCGCTCATAGGCGGGCTGATCGAGGAAGTCGAGCGATACCTGACCGCCCACCATGGCGGCGCCAAGCCCGTCCAGCGGGATGCCGGCGATCACCAGGCTTTCGACGAGACCCGCCCGGCGCACGTCGCCCGGCGTGAACCGGCCCTCGGCATCTGGCGCCACGATGCCGAGGGCGACCAGCCGTCCAAGATTCTCTACGCTGAGGCCGGCTCGTTCGGCGGCTTCGGCGGTCTCGTACCGCTCCATTGGCCTACTGTAGCGGGCGTCCTGCGCCGGGGCCTGTGGCCGCAGACCTATGACCGAGCTACCAGATCCCGAAGAGCCGCGACCGGCGACCAGACGTCCCGGCCCGGGCCGATGGCAGCGTTAGCCCTTGACCGCGAGGACGTCGACCAGCCGGATGTCGGGATCCTTGGCCAGCAGCTGCGGCCCAGCCGAAGCGAGGGCAGCCGGGATCTGCCCGCCGAGATGGGCCTGGCGGGCGGCTTCGTCCTCGAACGCGTCGAAGATCCCGAAGGTCGATTCGTTGACCTTGAAGCCATACCAGACCCGGGTGCCGGGCTCGCTCTCGACGATCGCCCGACCGCCCTTGACGAAGGCTGCGACCTCCGCTTCCTTGCCCGGCTTGGCCTCGACCAAGGCCAGGATTCCCAGGGTCAGCGCCATGACATCTCTCCTTGTCCGCTACGTACCTGGCTCGGAGCTGTGCTCACCGTAGCGCGTCCGGCAGCCGGGCGCCGCCCTCCGCCTCAGTCGGCTCGCCAATAAGCGGGCGACTTCCCGAATGCCCGCTTGAAGGCCCGGCTGAAGGCCTCCTCCGAGGAGTAGCCAACAGCCGCCGCCACCTCCCCGACCCGGCGGTCGGTGGTTCGCAGCAGGCCCGGCGGTTCGGCAAATTCCGGTCAGGCGCGCACGAAGGTCGCTCGTAGCCGCTTCGTGGACTCGAACACTCTCCCTCAGGTCCCTGCCCACGCTCAGGGCGAGACCGCTGGACGACCGTCAATCCCCCAGCGCCCGCCCGCGCGCGCCTGGTCCGGCCGTCCGCGGAATCTGCCGGATCGTGGCGCTCGAGGACGCCCTCCGTCGCTCGGGCGATGAAGCGGATCTCCGGCAAGCTCGCCGCTTCGGCCGTCACGAAACGGTCATGAGGACGTCACGAGCGAGTCACGACCCTGTCACGCCGGCCTGTCACGGTGGGCTGCGCTCGGTGGCCACCGGCTTGTTCCACTTCGAACCCCGAGATTTGGAGATTGAGGAATGCTTCGACTTGCGCGCGGAATCGCGCTCGGTGCGAGCGTGCTCGCCATCCTGGCCGGATCGGCCAGCGGCGTCCTGGCTACGTCGCTGAGCCCGGTCGTGGGCCACGTCTATGTTGACAACAACTCGGCCGGCCACAACAGCGTGGCCGGCTTCAACCGCCACCAGAATGGGACCCTCACGCCGATCGCCGGCTCGCCGTTCCCGACCGGCGGCGCCGGGACCGGCAGCATGATCGGATCGGCGGACGCAATCCAGCTCTCGTCCGACGGCCGCTACGTCCTGGCGGTCGATCCCGCGTCGAATTCGATCTCGGTCCTGCGGGTGCGGCCCGACGGATCGCTCCGCCTGGTCGACGCGGAGGCCTCGCATGGCACGACCCCGGTCAGCCTGGCCGTCCACGGTCCGCTCGTGTATGTCGCCAATTCCGGTGCGGGCGGCAGCAACTACACCGGGTTCTGGTTCCTGGCCGGCCACCTCTTCCCGGTCTGGGGCTCGACAATCGCCCTGCCCGATACGGCCGCGCCCGGCGAGATCCTGTTCAGCGGCGACGGCCGAACCCTGATCGCGACACGGGTTGGCCCGAGCGCGGGCCCCTCGTTCATCGACAGCTTCCGGGTGGGCTTCTTCGGCCGGCTGATCGCGGCTCCAGATTCTCCGATCTCGGCCCAGCGGATCGGGCCGTTCGGAAGTGCCTTCCGGCCGACCAACCCGAACCAACTCTTCGTCTCGAATGCTCATGACGGGGCCGGTCTGGGCAGCGTGTCGGTCTACCACGTCGCACGGGATGCATCCCTGACTGCCATCAACGGCTCGCCGTTTGCCGACAACCAGACCGCTCCCTGCTGGGTGGCGATCACGCCCCACGGCAAGGAGCTCTTCGCGATCAACACGGCGAGCTCGTCGATCTCGCGCTACTCGATTGCGGGCAACGGCGCCCTGACCCTCCTCGGCAGCACGCCGATGAACGATCCAACCGGCCTGCGTCCATTCGACGCCCAGGTCGATCCCTCCGGCCACTTCCTGTACGTCGTCGACGCCGGGGCGGTCGCGGTCAGCGCGTTCGCGATCAGCGGCGGCAATCTCACCGAGCTTGGGTCGTCACCGTTCGCGGTCCCCGGCGGCGCAGCCCCGTTCGGCCTCGTCGTGAACTAGGCCGGCACTCCCCCACCCCGACGTCACCTCCGAGACGGATCAACCAGAAGACGGCGGACGGGATTCCCTCCCTCCGCCGTCCTTCAACGTCGTCGCCCCGACGCGGATGCGGGATCTGACCCGGGCGCAGGATCGGGCGCATCATGCGATCACCCCACATGGCACGTGACAGCTTTGGTCTCGAACGGTTCGTCAATGCCCAGCATGGCGCCTATCCAGGGGTGCTCCAGGAGCTCCAGGCCGGTCACAAATCGAACCACTGGATCTGGTTCATCTTTCCCCAAGTCGCCGGGCTCGGATTGAGCGACATGTCGCGCACCTACGCGATCGGTTCGCTCGAGGAGGCCCGGTCCTACCTCGTCCATCCGATCCTCGGTCCTCGGCTGCGCGAGTGCGCCACGACGCTGTTGGCCGTGCCCGACCGTTCCGCCGCTGACATCCTGGGCAGGGTCGACGCGCTGAAACTGCGCTCCTCGATGACCCTCTTCCTGCGCGCGGCGCCCGGCGAGGTCGTCTTCCAGCAGGTCCTCGATCGATTCTTCGACGGCCTCGCCGACCCGGCCACCGGTGCTCGCCTGGCGATGTAGGGCATCCGCCGATCAAGCTCTGCCGGGCCAACGGCCCTGCCGGGCGTCACAACCGGGCATACTCAGGCCCGATCGGCGGCAGGAGGTGACGATTGGAGGAGTTCGGAGTCGCGCCTCGTTCCGCGTCGGACCACCAGGCCTTAGACGACCGGTCCGCGGATCCGTTCGTTGATGAAGCCCGCCGCCAGCTGCGGGCACCATGGGCGGCCGGCCTGGCCGGAATCCTTTTTGCCCTGCTGTTCACCAGCGCGCTCCTGCTGATGCGCAACTCGCCGCTGACGGCGGCGAGCAGTGCCCAGCTCGCCCAGCTCTTCGCCGACGGGCGCGACCAATTGCTCCTGATCGGCGGGCTCTACCTGGCGCCGTTCGCCGGGATCATGTTCCTGTGGTTCGTCGCCGTCGTCCGCGACCAGGTCGGCGAGCGGGAGGACCGCTTCTTCTCCACGGTGTTCCTCGCGAGCGGCCTGATCTTCGTCGCACTCTGGTTTGCCGCCGCCGCTGCTGCGAGCACCGTCGTCGTGGGCGTGCGAGAACTCGGCCTCGACGCGCCGACCGAGCCAGAAGTGCAGCTCGTTCGCTCCCTTGCCTACACCCTGCTGTTCGGGTTCGCGACGCGCTCGGCGGCGGTCTTCCTGTTCTCAGTGGCCACGCTCGGCCTGCGCAGCCAGGCCTTTCCCCGCTGGGTGGCCCTGACCGGCTACCTGATCGGGCTGGTGCTGCTGCTTGTGGTGACGTTCTGGGACTGGATCATCCTCCTCCTGCCCGCCTGGGTCGCGGTCGTCAGCGTCTTTATCCTCCGCCGAGAGCGCGCGCGACGCCAGGCCGTGGCGTAGGGGCCTGAGCTTGGACATGCCCCCTGATCCCGTGGTCGCCGAGGCTCCGTCCGATGAGCCGAGCCTCGTCCAGCGGGCAGAAGCGCAAGCCGATGCTGTCGCCGGTCGATTCGACAAGTCGGACTGGATCGAGCTGCTCTCCGCGCTCCTGCTGGCACTCGCGACGATCGCGGCTGCCTGGTGCGCCTACCAGTCGACGCGCTGGGGCGGTGTCCAGGCCAATGCCTATGCCCATGCCAGTGCGGCTCGCCAGGAGTCCGTCCGGGCATCGAGCGAGTCCTTCGCCCTGACGGTCATCGACGTGCAGGTCTTCCAATCCTGGATTGAGGCGACCCACGCCGGGGACACGGCCCTCGCCACCTTCTACCGCGAACGATTCCGGGCCGAGTTCGTGCCCGCGTTCAATGCCTGGATCGCCTCCGCGCCCGCCGGGACGATCCCGCCGGGAAGTCCATTCGCGCTGCCCCAGTACCAGCTTGCCCAGGAGACCCTGGCGGACCAGCTCTCGGCGCAGGCTGAGGCGTTCACCGCGCAGGCCGAGACCGCGAACCAGACCGGCGACAACTTCGTGTTGCTGGCGGTGATCTTCGCCTCGGTCCTCTTCTTCGCCGGCGTCGGCACGAAGTTCAAGGGCTACCGGGTCCGCGTCGTCATGGTCGGGTTCGCCGTGCTGATGTTCTTCATCGCCCTGGGGTTCGTGTTCAGCCTGCCCCAGAACGTCGGGGTCTAATCCCGGCGGTCGGGCCCCTCTCGCCATTCGGCCCCTCCCCCGGTCCGGGCCGTTTCGCGATCAACGAGTCGGCAAATTCCGCTGAGAAGCGCGGCGAGGACGGTCAAGGGCCGTCATCGGGGCCCAAGGGGCGGTCCCGGGACCTGGCCTGAGCGCGGTACAGGGTCCCGATCTCGACGAATCCGGGCCTCGGGGCGGCGCGAGCGGCCGTCGTGCGCGCCTGAGCGGAATCTGCCGAAGGGACGGGACGGCCGGCAACTGGCGCCCGTTCGCCGGCGCGGCCCGAGTTCTGGAGGGGAACGGGCATCTCCCCGCCGGTCTCACTTGACGGCTCGGTTATACAACCGTATGGTTGTATCAATGACACCGACGCCGAACGCCGATCAGATCTTTGCCGCCCTCGCTGATGCCACTCGGCGGGACATCGTCCTGCGGGCCCTGGCCGGCCGGGAAGGTGTCGCCGAGCTGGCCGGGCACTACCCGATGAGCTTCGCGGCGGTCCAGAAGCACGTCGCCGTGCTCGAACGGGCCGGCCTCGTCACGAAGGAGCGGACGGGCCGGCGCAAGGTGGTCCTGACCAACATCGAGGGGCTGAGCCTGGCCCGGAGCCTGCTCGACCAGTACGAGACGCTCTGGCGCGGTCGCGTCGAGCGGATGACCAACCTCATCGACAGCACGGAGGAGACCGAGGCATGACTGTCACCGCGATCACCAAGGATCCAGACGCCCTGACGATGACCCTCACCGCCGAGTTTGATGCGTCCCCGACGCGGGTCTGGGAGCTCTGGGCCGATCCCCGCCAGCTCGAGCGCTGGTGGGGCCCGCCAACCTATCCGGCGACCTTCACTGCCCACGACCTGGCCCCCGGCAGTCACGTCGAGTACCACATGACCGGGCCGAGCGGCGACCAGCCGCGGGGCTTTTGGGACGTGCTCGAAGTCGATCCACCCAGGCGGCTCGTCTTCCTCGACGGGTTCGCCCATGCAGACGGGACTCCGAACACCGATTTCGCCCGCAACGAAGGACGGGTCACGATCGAGCCGATCGACGACCGCCGCACCCGGATGTCGATCGAGTTCCAGTACGAGAGCGGGCCGGCGATGGAGCAGTACCTGGCGATGGGCATGGAACCGGGCCTGGAGGGCGCCGTCGGTCAGATCGACGCAATCCTAGCGGAGGTGCCTGCCGGATGAGCCGGATTGTCGCGGGTATCACCGCCTCGATCGACGGCTACACCACGAGACCAAGGAGGAGCGAGCCATGACCACGATGACCGAACCGACCACGCGCACCCTCGAGGTACCTGACGCCGTCCTGACCTACGACGTCCGGGAAGCCGCACCGAGCAGCGCGCCCGCGCTGCTCATCATCGGATCGCCGATGGGCGCCAGCGGCTTCGTCACCCTGGCGGGCCATTTCACCGACCGGACCGTCGTCACCTACGACCCTCGCGGGGTGGATCGCAGCACGAAGCTCGATCCGGCCAGTCCGTCGACGCCCGAGCAGCATGCGGACGACGTGCACCGGATCCTCGCCGAGCTCGGCCTGGGCCCGGTTGAGCTGTTCGCCAGCAGCGGCGGTGCGGTCAACGCCCTGGCCGTCGTGGCGCGGTACCCGGAGGACGTCCGGACGCTCGTCGCTCACGAGCCGCCGGTCGCCGCGCTCCTGCCCGATCGGGAGTACGCGCTGGCGGCCTGCCGCGACGTTCACGAAACCTACATTCAGCATGGATTCGGGCCGGGCATGGCACGGTTCATCCTGGCAGTCAGCCACGAGGGGCCGTTCGAGCCGGACTTCGCCAATCAACCGGCACCCGATCCCGCAATGTTCGGGCTGCCGACCGCCGACGACGGCAATCGGACCGACCCGCTCCTTGCCCAGAACATGATCACGTGCACCCGGTTCGAGCCCGACTTCGACGCGTTGCGGGCCGCCCCGACTCGGATCGTCCTGGCCGCCGGAACCGAGTCACAACGACAGATGGCGGGTCGCGGCGCATTCGCCGTCGCCGAGCGGCTCGAGACGACGCCGGTGATGTTCCCCGGTGGTCACGACGGCTTCCTGGGCGGTGAGTACGGCCGGCGCGGCGAGCCCGATGGGTTCGCGGCAAGGCTGCGCGAGGTGCTCGATCAGGCTTGAGCCCGGGCGCTGCTCATCCGCGAGATCGGGCGTCGCGACATCGAGCGTCAGGCCTCGCTGGCGTGGACGATGTTCGAGAACTGGCCCCAGAGCAGGACGACCAGCAGGGCTGAGCCGGCAAAGGCGAACCAGAACGGCGCGGTGATCCCGAAGGCGGTCGCCAGGAGGCCGCCGATCGGGGTCCCGATCACGATCCCTCCGAAGATCGCCACCCGGTAGACGCCGGTCACCCGGCCGAGCAGCGCGTCGGGCACGGCCCGCTGGCGGACGACGGTCGAGGTCGTCCCCCACACGAAGGCGTGACCGCCGAAGACGACGAGCATCCCGAGGGCGACGACGGCGGACGTCGTGAGGGCCAGGACGAGGTGGGTGACGGTCTCGATCAGCAGGCCGCCGCGCATGATGTCGGCCAGAGAGAAGCGCCGCTCGAGGCGTCCGTAGATCACCGTGCCGACGAGCCCGCCGGCGGCCACCGCCGTTGTCAGCAGGCCGAATCCGACCGGACCCATCCCGAGTCGCTCATTGGCGTACAGGACGAGCACGGACCAGGCCGCTCCGAACGTGATGTTGAAGGTGAAGATCGTCAGGGCGAGGGTCCGCATCGGCGGATGGGCCAGCAGCCAGCGCATTCCCTCGAGCGTCTCGGTCCGGAACGAGGTGCGTTCCGGGAGGACCCGCCGGGTGTCGCTCGCGAGCCGGCTGATCAGGGCCGCCCCGAGGGCGAAGCAGATCGCATTCGTCGCGAAGGGCATCGCCGGGGCGATCGCGAACAGGAGTGCCCCGATCGGCGGGAACACGAGCTGATTCATCAGGAGCGACCCGCCCTGGGTCCTTGCGTTCGCGATGCCGAGGTCCGCCCGGGCCACGAGTCCGGGCAGGAGCGTGCTGGTGGCCGAGTCCGCGAACGTCTCGGCTGAACCCATCACGAACAGGGCGATCAGGACCAGGGCGATACTGACGGTCCCGCTCAGGATCACGCCGACCAGGATCGCCAGGACGCCGGCCCGGACGAGGTTGACCACGATCACCATCCGGCGCCGGTCGAACCGGTCGGCCGCCACGCCGCCGATCACCCCGAACAGCAGGGTCGGAAGGTTCTCGCTGAGGAGGGCCAGCGAGACGAGGAACGGGTCGTGGGTCAGCGACGCGACGAGGAGCGGGCCGGCCGAGACGACGACCCCATCGCCGATGTTGTTGACGATCGTCGCCGCCAGCAGCCAGCGGAACCCCGAACCGAGCCTCGTCGGGGCGATCGCCTCGCTGATCCGGCTCGTCAGTTGCACCGGCCGGAGGATAGCAGCCGGTCTCAGGTCGAGTTGACCGGCGCGGGGCGGGTTCCTAGGCCCGGCCCCGAACGGCCCAGGCCCGAGCCGGGATCACGAAGGGCCCAGCCGGCAGGGCCCGGCGGCAGGCCTCGCGCAGCCTCGTCCGCCTCTCCTCGTCCAACCCGGCGACGTAGGTCCCCGCTGGGCCGACGCCCCTCGAGAAGGGCTCCCACCACTCCTCGAAGGTCGGGTGCTCGAGGTCGGCGGACACGACCGACTCGACGATCTCGAGCAGTCCGGCGGCGGCGAACAGCTGCCCGAGCTGACCCTCATGGACACCAGGCAGATCCGACTCGTCGTGGACGCCCGGATCGAGCTCGCGCGCCGTTCGCCAGAAGAGGCCGAGGGGGCCGAGGCCACCGGCATGGTCCCAGACGCAGGCGGCGACCACCCCGCCCGTCCGGGTCACCCGCTTCATCTCGCCCAGGCCGGCGATCGGATCGGCCATGAAGTGAACGACGAGCTGGGCGATCGCGGCATCGAATTCGTGATCCGCGAACGGCAGCCGCTCGGCCAACGCCTGCAGGACCGACGAGCCTGGAAATCTGGAGCGGGTCGCTTCCACGAACGAGCGGGAGGGGTCGACGGCGGTCACGCTGGGGGCGCCGACCCGCTCCACCAGCTCAGCGGTCAGGGCGCCTGGCCCGCAGCCGACGTCGAGGACCCGTTGTCCGGGCTCGAGTCCGGCGAGATCCGCCATCTGGCCGGCGAGGAGGCGCGAATAGCGGCCCATGAAGCTGTCGTACGCATCCGCCGCGACATCGAAGCTCACCCGCAGACTTTACCTTCCGATCACCGGCCCCCCGACGCCCGGCATGGCCGGCGCCGGCGGCCGGCGGCCGGCGGCCGGCATGGCCGGCGCCTATCCTGAGGCGGACGACCGAAGCTCGAACGAGGAGAGCCAGATGAACTTCAACAGCATCCTGATCGGGTCCGACAACGCCCCTGCCCTGGTCGCCTACTACACGAAGCTGCTCGGCGAGCCCGGCTTTCAGCAGGGCGACTACACGGGCTGGCAGATCGGCTCGGGCTTCATCACGGTCTACCCCCACTCGGAGGTGCACGGCCAGAACACGACGCCGGGGCGCTTCATGTGGAACATCGAGACGGCCGATGTCGCCGGTGACTTCGAACGGCTGAAGGCGGCCGGCGCAATCGTGGTCCGGGCACCCTATGAGTTCGACGAGGCCCCCGGATCGTCGATCGCGACCCTGGCCGACCCCGACGGCAACTACTTCCAGCTGCTCAGCCCAATGGAGATGTAGGGCTCAGCAACCCGTCGAGGACCCTCGGCCGCGGCTCATGGCCCTGCCGTGGGATCTCGTCGAGCCCTTCTCGCCGAATAGCGCCGCCAGTGCTCATCGGCGCGTCGGGCACGACAGAGCGAGCCCGATTCGGAGCCTGCCTCCGGCCCTTAAGCACGACTCGTGCTGGGCTGGGTCAACGCTCAGACCGAAACCGGGGTTCCTGCCCGCCCAAGAGCACGGACACGGCTAGATGGCGGAAACATCAGGCCGCGGCCGTGTGCGCGGCCTGCTCCCAGGTGGGGCGGCATCGTGGCGCACGCGCCACCGGGTTGGGCCACCACGATTCCCGTGGATCCGGGCATTGCCTCGGGCAACCCACGGCCCTACCGCGGGATCGCGGCCGCGATCTCCCAGTTGTGGCCCGCCGGGTCGCTGAAGGAGGCCGTCCGGACGCCCCACCGTCGATCGATTGGCCCGTTGATCAGGCTGACGCCGTGGCCCGCCAGCCGCTCGGCCAGGGCGTCCACGTTGTCGACGTCGATCGTGAACTGCATCCGGACGCCGGCGTCTCGGGGAGCCACGGCGGCCGGCCCGATCAGCTCCGGTGCAGCGCCGATCGCCAGTAGGTTGACCTGCAGGGCGCCGATCCGGAACAGGACGGACTCGGGATCCTCGAAGACAACGGCCAGGCCGAATACATCCTGGTAGAACGACCTCGCCGCGGCCAGGTCCTCGACGAACAGGGTGACGGTGTTGACCGCCTTCGGCCAGGCTCCCAATGACGGGCTGGCGTCGCTCACGGGATCCATTGTGCGCCGGACGCTCACCCCTGGCGCCCTTCTTCAGGCACCCTCGCTCCGCCACGGGGATCGCGCCATCCAGCCCGCCAGGTCGTTGTCGCGCAGAAGTCGGCTGCTCTCGCAACCGGGCCGGGTCGCGACCTCGTGCTCGATCGCCCGCAGGAAGTAGCGATCGAAGGCGCCCCGCGGCCAGGCCGCCACGACCGCCGGTCGAACCCGATTGACGAGCTCGTAGCCGTCGCCGCGGACGTCAAGCCCGGTCGCCCGATCGACCAGGACCGACTCGACCCCGTCCGCCAGGGTCACCCCGGCCCGCATGTGATCGACGATCACCCGCGCCACGTGGTCGGCGAGCGATGGCGTGAGCCCAAACCCGACCAGCATCTGCCTGGCGATGTCCCCGCCTTCGAGCTCGAAGCACTTCGTATTGCGCGGAATTCGGGTCAGCCCGAAGTCATGGAAAAGCGCAGCGTTCCAGAGCACCTGGCGATCGAATTCCCAACCTTCGAGCGCGGCAATCTCGCTCGCCCAGCAATAGGACCGGACCGAATGGGCCAAGAGGTACCCCGGCAAATGGCGGTTGGCCCAGCGCCAGGTCGCATCCGACACGGCGTCCTGCGGCACGGTCGATCCACCGATCTCACTCGGCGGCTTCAATTCGACGTTCACCGCGGCGCCCTCGAATCGATCTCGGCCATTCGCTGGCGGACGACGATCTCGACCAGCTCGGCCGGGATCGGATGCTCGGGCGTGAAGTGGTAGGTGCCCTTGGCGGCCGCGAACTCCGCCAGCTCCGGGTGACGGTCCACGACCGATGAGCTCATCGGGAAGAGCGAGCAATGGGTCTTGAACCCGTCGTACGAGACGAGCATCCGGCCCCGGTAGCGGAACGCGGGCATCCCGTAGCTGATCGCCTCCTCGGCCTCGGGTGCCGCCGCCGCAATCGCCTCACGGAGCTGCTGGAGCACCGCCCCCTGGGGACTCGGAAACGTCGCGAGGCGGGCGTCGATCCGGGCCGATGGGGTCTCGTCGGTCATGTCTAGATCTCCTCGATCTTGATCGGGCGGCCAGCGCCATCAACGAGGCGCCAGCGGACGCCCAGGTCGGCCGCCTCACCCTGACCCAGGAGCCGCGCGACGGTCCCTGGTTTGGCGTCGGGGCCGAGGCTGGCAAGGGCCCTGGCGAGAGCGTATCCGGCGATTGCGGGTTGCTGGTCGACGATCTCCGTTCGGACGAGCGTTTCCGCCTCAGCCACGCCGGCCGCCTCCAGGCGATCGAGCAGGTCGTGGGCGGCCTTGCGCCGGTCCGGCGGCAACGCCCGGATCCAGGCCGGTTCTGTCGGTGGGGCCGGTTCTGGCGGTGGCGCCGGTTTGGGGGGCGGCGCGGCCTTGAGTTTCGACGTCGCCGCTGCCAGCGGAGCGTTCATGCGGCCCGTGGCCGCCGGCCGATTCGCGGGGACACGCTCGCGATGCTCGGCGACCTTGGCCGCCAGGGACGAGACCGCGGGCTCGGCCTCCCGGGCGCTCGCGATCGCCGTCTTGGCGGCGGCCAGGCTGCCGAACGGGCCGCGGACGAGCGGCAGGCCGAGATCGTCGGTTTGCTCGGCATCGACGACGACCCACGTGCCCGACTGGGGTTCGATCGTGAACCGCTCGTCGCGGGTCTGCCAGCGTCCCCCACCGAGGCGCTTCAGAGGCTCGTCGGCGGACGAATTGGCGGCGGCGCTCACGGATCCGCCCGCCGCTCGAGGGGCCAGACGAGTTGGACGCCCTCGATCCCCTTCATGACAACCTCGCGCGGTCGGCCGAACGCGTAGTCACGGTCCGTCGCAACCAGCTCCCGGACGAGGTTGGAGGCGACGATCTCGCCACCTGAGGCCGTCGCCGCGACCCGGGCGGCATAGTTCACGGCCTGGCCGAAGAACTCGTTGGCCTGGCGGATCACCTCGCCGGTATGGACGCCGATCCGAACCCGGATCGGCGAACCGGGGTCGTTGAACCGTTCCCGGATCTCGCCCTCGATCGCAAGCGCGGCTCGAAGCGCACGTCGCGCGGCCGGAAAGACGAGCATGTAGCCGTCACCGACCCGTTGGACCACCGTGCCGGCGTGGGTCCTGGTGAGCCGCTCGACGACCTCGTTGTGGGCTCTCAGGACGTCGATCCAGCCCTGATCGCCGTAGGATCCGTTGAGCGCTGTCGAGCCTTCGATGTCGGTGAAGACGAGGGTGATCGTGCCGTCGGTCGCGGCGAGCCCGGACAGATCGGGGCGTTCGGCCTCGACGGCCTCGGCGACCCGGTCGACGCTGAACGCATACGCGACGCCGAGCAGCTCTTCATTCGGGATCCCTACCGACCAATGCTCATTCACGATCCGCCATTCGCCGCGTTCAAGGCGGAGGACGCTCGTGAGACGCACGGCTCGCTCGGCTCGGCCCGTTCCGACCGTCGTCCGGATCACGCTCCAACCCACGGTGCCCTCGATCCATGCGGCGAGCTTCGGCTCACCAAAGACCGTCTGATCGATCAGGTCGAACTGGGTCCGCATGTACGAGTCGAACGCAGCCCGGTCGTCGACGTACTCCGACTCGTCCGTGCCGAACAGGGTCAACCCCGGCGACGACGTGTAGCGGGCGAGGAAGACCTCCAGGTCGCCGCCTCGGAAGGCGGACCAGTGTCGGAGCATGACCGAGCGCAGCTCTTCGGATCGAACGAGGGCCGGCTTGTCGGTCATCTGTCGGCCGACAGCAGACCGTAGACGCGGCCCTGCTTGTGGTCGAGGTCTTCCAGCTCGGTCGTCGTCCGGACGTCGTAGCAGGCGAGCTCGACCAGCTCGTCCGCCGGCAGATAGCGCCGGCCCGGGTCGCCGAGCAGCACGTCGATCCCGCGCCCCTGGGCGGCTCGCAGCCAGGGCAGGACCCGGGCGGCCAGGGTCGCGTCGTAGCAGATGTCCCCGGCCAGGATGACCTCGACCTCGGGCGGGTCCTCGTCCAGGAGATCCCGGCGCAGGGCGGACACCCGCACCCGATTTGCCTTCGCGTTCAGCTCGATCGCAGCAACCGCGAACGGGTCGATGTCGACGCCCGTCGTTTCAACGGCGCCGGCCCGCATCGCGGCGATCGCGCACAGGCCCGATCCGGAGGCGAAGTCGAGGACCCGGCGGCCGGCCACTCGACCGGGCGCATCGCGCAGGAAGCTGGCGATCGCCAGCCCGCCGCTCCAGGCGAACGCCCAGTACGGCAACGCTGCGTCAGGATCGCCCAGCTCGACCTGGACGGCGTGCCACAGGGGCAGGATCTCCTCGGCCGTGTGGATCCGGATCGCCGGCAATCCAGGAACGGCGGCCGGCCGGGTCTGGCGCAGGACGAACGATCGCGCGGAGTCGGCCATGCTCCGACTCTACCGCGCCCCGGAAGCGCGATGATGGCCGGACAGCGGATCGACGCAACAAGGAGGCTCCCGGATGAAGATCGGCGTGGTCGTGCCCCAGGGCTGGCAGGGCGAGTACGACGGCTGGGACCCGCTCGCTGCCTGGCGCCGGACGACCGAGGTCGCCCAGCAGGCCGAGCGCCTGGGCTTCGAGTCGGTCTGGCTGTTCGATCACTTCCAGACGGTCCCCCGCCCGACCGACGAGATCACCTTCGAGTCGTTCACCGCGCTGTCGGCCCTGGCTGCGCTCACCAGCCGGGTCCGCCTCGGCCACGTCGTGATCTGCACCGCGTTCCGCAACCCGGCCCTGACCGCCAAGATGATCTCGACCATGGACACGATCAGCGGCGGCCGAATGGAGCTCGGGATCGGGGCCGGCTGGAAGAAGGACGAGTGGCTGGCCTACGGCTACGGCTTTCCCGAGACGCGCGAGCGGCTCGCCCGGCTCGGTGATGACCTGGCTGTGATCAGCGCGATGCTGGCCGGCGACCGGCATGAGCACGCGACGGCCAAAGGCTCCTACTCGAGCGTAATGAACGCGATCAACGTGCCCAAGCCGATCCAGCAGCCGCGCGTCCCGATCATGGTCGGTGGCAATGGCCCGAACGTGACCTGGCGGCTGGCCGCCCGGTATGCCGACGAGCTGAACCTCGACGGGATCTCGCCGGCCGAGGTTCGTCGAGGCAATCCCGGTGATCCGCAGCCGCTGCGAGGAGATCGACCGTGACCCGGCCGGCCTGGCCCTGTCGGTCAACATCTGGGGCGAGACGTTCGCGATCGCCGGCTCGAGCCGGATCGACCTCCTGGCCGGCCACCGCGAGGCCGGCGTCGACCGGGTCATGGGCATTGTCAAGGCCACGACCCGAAGCGACGAGGCTCTCGAGTCACTCGCTGCCGACGCTCGCGCCGCCGGACTCGAACTGGCCTGAGGACATCGCCCGGGCGAGGATCGCCTCGACGACCTCGGACTTCGGGTCGGCGTAGTTCTGGACGTAGGCCCAGTCTCGCCCGGCGAGCTCGCGCTTCGTCTGCTCCTACAGGTCACCTGCGAGCCTCACGCCCCAGGGTTGCTGAGTGCGATGATGAATCGGCGACACAGGAGGGAGCATGGCCGTGGAGGCGCCGCAGTCACCCGGGTCGATCCAGCCGATGGCACGGTCGTGGCGCCGCATCGCGATCGGAGTTGTGGTTGTCTTCGTCGCGGTGGTGGTAGCGATTGCGCTCACGCTCGAGACCGTCTACATGCCGCTGGTCGAAGGCTCCAGCGTCGGTCCCGATAGCAGCACGCCGAACAGCTTGTTCGTTCAGTCGATCAGCTCGCCCATGGATCCCGGCGCCCTGTTCACGTACTGCTTCAAGCCTGGGGCAGCCTACGCCTGGCTCATCAGCCTCGCGAATCCGGGCCCGTTGCCCGTGACGATCCTCGGCAGCGGCCAGGCCGGCCCGGCCGGATTCTTCATTCCGGTCGACTTCGCCCTCGTCGACGGCCCTTCAGGCAGCCCACTTACGGACGCGCAGGCCGCGCCGGTCCTTCCTCCGACGATCCTCGATCCCGGTGCCGAGATCAACCTGTGGGCGCGCTATCGAATGGGTGACGGGCCGATCGGTGCGGGGGGAATCACCTGGACCCAGAACGTCGCGGTGCGCTACTCGGTTCTTGGTCTGGAGCGGACAGCCACCGTTGTCTTCCGCGATGGGCTGGGGATTGTCGGGCCCCCCTGCACCAACGCCCCGAACGCGGACGCGCCCTGAGCGGTCCTTCTGCCGCTTGGCGGAGACACCGCCGGACTCGACCGGGCAGACTTGGCGGGTGACCGCCCCAGCCCAGACGGACCAGGCCAGCCGGTCAACGACGGAGCCCGTCGCCCTGCACTCGACCGGGCTCGGGCGCGCGTTCGGCGAGCTGTGGGCGGTCCGCGGGCTCGACCTCGAGGTCCATCGCGGGCGGGTGCTCGGGCTCCTCGGGCCGAATGGCGCCGGCAAGACGACCACCGTCCGGCTGCTGACTGCCCTGATCGAGCCGACCGAGGGGACGGCCACGATCGATGGCTTCGATGTCCGAGCCGATCCGGATGCGGTTCGGGCCAGGGTCGGGATCCTGACCGAGACGCCCGGCCTATACGACAAGCTCACGGCCGAGGCCAACCTGGACTTCTTCGGCCGGCTCTACAGCCTTGACGCCGCGACGCGGGCGGTACGGATCGAGCACTACCTTCGCTCTGTCTCGGCCTGTGGGAGCGCCGGCGCGACATCGCCGGGACCTTCAGCAAAGGCATGAAGCAGAAGCTGGCGATCGCCCGGGCCCTGCTCCACGAACCCGCGGTCGTCTTCCTCGACGAGCCGACGGCGGCGCTTGATCCCGAAGCCGCCTACGTCGTGCGCGAGGCGATCGAGGGTCTGCGCCAGGGCCGGCCGCACGATCGTCCTGGCGACCCACAACCTCGACGAGGCCGACCGCCTGTGCGACGAGGTCGCCTTCATCCGGGGCGGCCTGCTCCGGATCGACACGCCGGCTCGGCTGCGTGGTTCGATGGCCGGCGGCCGGGTCGAGGTCCGGTTGGCCGGCCCACGCTCAGCCGCAACGAGCGCCACGTTGCTCGACGTCGCCCGGGACCGTCCCCGGCATCGCCGGGGCCAGGCTCGACGGTGATCGTCTCATCGTCGACGCGGCAGAACCGGCCGCGGTCACACCCGGCCTCGTGCGCGCCCTGGCCGCGGCCGGTGCGGCGATCGTGGAGGTCCGGCCCGCCGCGACCTCGCTCGAGTCGGTCTACTTCGAGGTCATGGGCGTCCAGCCCGGCGCTGGCGAGCCGCCCGGGGCAGGGCCGTGACAGCGGGGCCGGTCTGATGCGAATCCGGATCGTCAACACGGTCCTGCGGCGCGAGTTTGCCGAGACGGTCCGAAACCGCCTTCTGATGTCGACGATCCTCATTCCGCCCCTTGTCCTGACGGTCGTCCCGCTGGTCGTCGCCGGGCTCGTCAATACCCACACCCTGCCGCCCGAGCTGGCGGCGTCGGTCCGGGTCCAGCGCCCCGAGTGGGCCGGCTTCACCGATTCGGAGCTGGCCGGGGCGTACACCGTCCAGCAGTTCCTGGCCTTCTTCCTGCTGATGCCGGCCTACATCCCGCTGTCGATCGCGACGTTCTCGATCATCGGCGAGAAGCAGGCTCGCAGCCTCGAGCCGGTCCTGGCCGCCCCGATCCGGACGAGCGAGCTGCTCGCGGGCAAGGCCGTCGCGGCGCTCGTGCCGGGCGTCCTCGCCGGATGGCTGGCCTACTTCATCTTCGCCGCCCTCGCCTCGGTCGCTGTACGGCCCGAAGCTCGTCGGCGTCGTGACCGACTCGAGCTGGCTGGCCGGTGTCTTCGTACTTGGTCCGGCCGTTGGCCTCGCCTCGGTCGTGCTCGGGGTGATCACCAGCTCGCGGGTCAACGATCCACGGGTCGCCCAACAGATCGGCGGGGTTGTGATCGTCCCGATCATCGCGATCACCCTGCTCCAGGCGAGCGGGACCCTCCTGGTCGGAGCGACCGGCTATCTGATCCTGGCCGGGGTGGTGCTGGTCATCGCCCTGGTTGGCCTGCGGATCGGCATCCGCCTGTTCGACCGCGAGGCGATCCTGACCCGCTGGCGCTAGCAACCTCGGCGACGCCGCGAGACGCGTTTGCGGCGCGGCCACGCACCACTCTGATCGTGGATCGGCCACCTCCCTGTACGGATGGGTGGTCCGGTGAGGGTACGAACGGTTGACGGTCTCGGAGGCCCATGGGACCATTCCCGCTCTGGCTTCGGACCGTGTTCCCCTGACCGGGCCACGTGCCTGAATGAGCTTCCTCCGACCCTCCGCGACGCTTCCGATCATGCCGTTCCTGGACGGGGGTTGATGCGCCGCCCCAAACATGGGATGACCGCATCGTGAATACGCGCCGAACGATCTCGACCACCGGTCGCAGCCGCTTCCTCGCCGCCGCCGCGATCCTCGCCCTGCTCGCTTCGGTCCCGGCCGCCACGGTCGGTGCCGTGTCGGTGCCGGCCTCGTCCGGCGCGTCCGGCAGCTCGTCGTCGACCCGCGTCTCGGCTGCGCTTGCGCCTTCAGGCTCCAGCTCGACCCGGCCGGCCGCCCGGCCGACGCCCGACCAGGTCCCGCTCGTCGATCACGCCGGCACCGGCCCAGGTGCCCATCTCGTCCTGAGCGCCCCGACCAAGGTCGCGGTCGGCCAGACGATCACGGTCGTGCTCAAGGCGACCGGGGTCAAGAACCTGGCCGGCTACCAGGGCATCCTGCGCTACGACTCGAGTGCGGCCGAGTTCGACGGAATGACCCAGCGAACGGTCGCCCTGAGCGGCTCCGGCCGGGATGTCCAGCCGCTCGGGCCGGTCGAAGTCCCCTCCGGCGTGGCCTTCGGGCTGTACTCCTGCTCGATCTCCGCCTGCGGTGACGCGCCCGTGGGATCAGCCGCGACCCGCCATCCGGGCGCAAGCGGGAACGTCGACCTGGCTAAGATCACCCTGATTCCAACGGTCGCCGGCAAGCTCACCCTGGCCCTTGGCTCGATGCGGTTCGTGGACGCCAGCGGCCAGCCCCTGACGGTTCGGCTGCCCGGCGCGATCACGGTTAAGGTCGGGACCTCGGGCGGGACGATTGCGGCCCCGACCTCCCCAGGCGAAACGCCCGCCGCGGCCACCCAGGCTGCCTCCGGCTTTGACCTGTCCGGGGACGGGCTGGTCGGGCCGGCCGACCTGAACCTGGCCACAATCGCCTGGGGCAATGCCACCGGGGACGCCACGACCTGCAACCTGACCGGCGACGCCAGCGCGGCCGACGTGAACCATGACGGCTGCCTCGACGTCTCGGACATCCAGGCCATTGCCAACCAGGTTGCCCCGCGTCCGGCGGAGGCGCCCCTGGCCACCAGGTTCGCGGAGCCCGACAGCGTCGGCTCCTTCACCGTCACCTCCACCGGCGACCAGGCCGACAAGACACTCGGCGACGGGATCTGCCTGACCTCGGCCGGGACGTGCACCCTCCGGGCGGCGATCCAGGAGGCCAACCTTGATCCGGGCGCGGACACGATCCTGTTCGCGATCCCGGGTTCCGGGGTCCAGACGATCACCCTGAGCGGCACCCTGCCGACCCTGACCGACACGACCGGCGGGACGACGATCGACGGCTATAGCCAGGCCGGCGCCAGCCCGAACACCGATCCGGCGATCGATAACGCCGCGATCATGATCCAGATCACCTCGTCGGCTGCCAACAACTGCCAGGCCAACCCGACCAGCCCGAACTACAAGTGCGACGGCATCGTCGTCACGTCTGCCAACAACGTGATCAAGGGCATTGCGATGTACAACCTGCGCCGCTCGATCACGTTCGAGACGATCAGTGCCACCGGCAACAGCGTGGTCGGCTCCTTCATCGGGACGAACGCGGCGGGCACGTTCTACTCGCCGGACTTCGTCAGCGGCGCCAACGGGATCAACGTCACCCTGGGCGCCAGCTACACGACCGTCGGTGGACCGAACCCGGCCGACCGTGACGTGATCTCGGGCAATGCCGCGAACGGCTTCTCGACCTATAACGAGCAGTCCGACCACAACACCGTCCAGGGCGACCTGGTCGGGCTCGCCCCGACCGGCCTCAATCTCCATGTCTGCAGTGGGATCTGCTATGGCCAGATCTCGCACGGCATCGACATCAACACCGGCTCGTCCTACAACCTGATCGGCGGGAGCGGCCCGGGCGACCGAAACGTGGTCTCGAACAACCGCGGTGAGGGGATCGAGTTCTCGCATAGCACCACGACCGACAGCAACCAGGCGATCGGCAACTACATCGGAACCGACGTCACCGGCAATGCCGGTTCGGCCCGGCAGTACGGCAACGGGCTGAACGGCATCCACCTCGAGGACGGGGTGACCGGCAGCATCCTGGCCGACAACGTGATCGTCAACAACGCCCAGCGAGCCGACGGCTCGGAGTACATGGGCGGGATCGGGATCGAAGGCTTCTACACGGCGGGCAACATCGTCCGCGACAACAACATCGGCGTCGGCGCTGACGGCTCGACCCCGATGCCCAACAACTTCTTCGGGATCAACATCCACTACAACGCGAGCTGGACGAGCGTCGGCCCGAACAACATCGTCGCCAACAACCCGACCGGGGTGATCGTCAGCGACGTCTCGGACATCGACAACACGATCAGCCAGAACACGATCTACAACAACGGCACGGGGGGTACCGGCCGCGGGATCCAGATCATCAATGGCTCGAACGCCGGGATCGGGCTGCCTGCCCTGAGCTCGACGGGCGTCTCGCTCACCGCTGCCACCGGGGCGGCCTGCGCCGGCTGCACGGTCGAGGTGTTCAAGGCCACCTCCGACTCGGCCGACGCGAGCAACGGCACGGCCGGCCAGGGCCGGACGTTCCTGGGCAGCACGATCGTGCCGGCCAGCGGGGCCTTCACCGTCGGCTTCAACCAGACCCTCGGCAACGGCGACCCGGTGACCGCCACGGTGACCGATCTCGCCGGCAACACCTCCCAGTTCAGCCCGAACGTGGCGGCCTCCTCCTCGGCCAGCCCGACGCCTCCACCGACCCCCGCCCCAACGCCCACGCCGAGCCTCCAGACGTTTGCCTCGGACACGTTCACCCGGACGCTATCCCAGACGTGGGGCAAGGCCGACGTGGGTGGCGCCTACGCCGGCTTCTACTGCACGAACGACGACATGAACGTGACCGGCACGGCCGGCACGGTCGTCCTGCCCGTGCCGAGCAAGCCCGAGGTCTGCCCCAAGGACAGCACGAACGACACGGTCTACCGGGGCGGCTACCTGACCAACGTCAGCACCCAGGACGTGGATGTCCGGTTCAAGGTCGCGACCTCGGCCCTGTCCACGTCCGATAACGAGAACGCCGCCTTCGATGTCCGCCGGGTGTCCGGGTTCACCTCGTATCGCGGCCAGCTCCGGCTGATCCCGAACTCGAACCAGGTCTGGCTCCAGGCCGACACGGTGATCAACGGGACCATCGCCGGGCTGGGCGCGAACACCCGGGCCCACAACGCCACGGCCACCGTCGGCGGCTATATCTGGGTCCGCGGCCAGGTGACCGGGACGAGCCCGACCGAGATCAAGCTCAAGGCCTGGACCGACGGCACGGCCGAGCCGGCCGGCTGGGACATCGACATCACCGACGGCACCGCTGCCCTCCAGGCGCCCGGCGCCGTCGGCCTCGTCGGCTGGCTATCCGGGAACTGGACCCAGGGTCCGATCACGATGAGCTTCGACGACTTCAACGTCACCTCGCCGATCTCCGGCACCGTCCCGGCCGAGCCGATCGCCAACTTCAGCTCCGCCCAGGAGGGCGGCAGCCTCACGATGGACTTCACCGACACGTCGACCGGCGGGGCGCCGAACACCTGGTGGTGGGACTTCGGTGACGGGTCGAACTCAGCCACCGCGAATCCAAGCCACACTTACGCCGACCCGGGCACCTACCAGGTCAGCCTGACCACCTCGAACGACGGCGGCTCGACCACCCAGTCGCTCCCGGTCGTGGTCAGCTCGGCGGTGGCCGGGGCGCCCGACGCGAGCTTCACGACGAACCAGTCGGCCGGCACCCTGAAGATCAACTTCACCGACTCGTCGTCCAACACGCCGACGTCCTGGCACTGGGACTTCGGCGACGGCCACTCGTCAACTCTCCAGAATCCGAGCCACACGTATAGCGCGGCCGGTCCCTACGCGGTGACCCTCCAGGCCACCAACGACAACGGCACGGGCACGGTCTCCCAGGGAATCACGGTCAATCCCCTGCCCCTGCCGGGCGCCACGTACCACACGATCGAGCCGAACCGGATCGTGGATTCGCGGAGCGCCCTCGGGATCTCGAGCAAGCTGATCTCGGCCAAGCCGCGGAATTTCCAGGTCACCGGCCTGTATCCCAAGGACCCCTCGATGAACGTCCCCTCAACGGCCGTGGCCGTGACCGGCAACCTCACCGTGACGGGCCAGACATCGGCCGGCTACATCTCCCTCACCCCGGTCTCGACCAGCACGCCGAGCACCTCGACCCTGAACTTCCCGGCCGGTGACACCCGGGCCAACGGCGTCACGGCGCCGCTCGGCGCGGGTGGCAAGCTGAACGTCGTGTTCATTGGCAAGGGCGGCGCAACGGCCCAGGTGATCTTCGACGTGAGCGGCTACTTTGCCCTCGACTCGACGGGCTCGACCTATCACACGATCACTCCGAACCGGATCGTCGACACCCGGACGCCGCTGGGCCTGCCGGCCCGGCTCAAGAACGGGATCACCCAGACATTCGCGGTGACCGGCCTGTTCCCATCGGATGCCACGAAGAACGTCCCGAACGACGCCACGGCCGTGACCGGCAACCTGACCGTCACCGGCCAGACCGCCGCCGGCTACCTGTCGCTGACCGACGCGGTCCGGGGTGGGGCGCCAACCGTCTCGACCCTCAACTTCCCGAAGGGCGACACCCGGGCCAATGGCGTGACCCTGCCGCTCGGACCGGGCGGCACCCTGAGCGTGACCTACGTCGGCTCGGGCACGTCGACCGCCCAGGTGATCTTCGACGTCACCGGCTACTTCAAGTCCGGCACCGACGGGGCGAAGTACGTGGCCGTCACCCCGACCCGGATCGCCGACAGCCGGTATCCCGCCGGCTCGAACAACCTGAGCGGCCTGCTCCCGCTGGTCGCCGCGCACCACCAGGAGATCGACGTGTTCGCGGCCGGCTCGCCGGTCGTGAGCAGCGCGATCGCAGTCACCGGCAACTTGACGGTGACCGGCCAGTCCTGGTCGGGCTACCTGTCGATGACCCAGGTCGGGACGGACACGCCTGACACCTCCACCCTGAACTTCCCGAAGGGCGACAACCGGGCGAACAACGTCACAATGCCGCTCGAGCTCCCGGCCGGGACGGTCGGGGTGACGTACGGCGCACCGCCCGGCAAGACGACCAACGCGATCTTCGACGTCACGGGCTACTTCATCCCGTAACGTCCAGCCGCTCGGCCCGGGGGACGACCTCGGGCCGAGTCAGATCCCCCGGAATGCCGGGCGGCCGATCCGATCAGCCCCCGGGTTCCCGGTCGATGTTGTCGTCCGCCTGGTCGTCGCCAGCTGCCTTGACCGGTGCGAGCGGGGCGTAGCGGAGATAGGCCACCAGGGCCAGCACGCCCGGCAGGGCAACCGTCGCCGTGGCCAGGGCGTAGATCGCAGCCGGCAGCTGGCTCTGATTGACGATGACCACGACGTCCATCGGCACCTGCCATACCCCAGCCAGGACCTTCAGAGGAAACGCGGCGGCGAGCAGCAGCCAGAACGGCTCGGGCGGCTCCTTCCTGACCCAGGCATCGACCGCCACCCAGGCGGCGAACGCCGAGGTGACCGCGACGGCGAGCGACCACCAGCTGATCTGCAGCTGACCCTGGACCTGGGCAGCGGCGAGGAGGTATGGGAGCAGACCCAGGATCACGTACACGGCAAGGATGCCCACGAGCAGGAAGCCCGGGCGTGGCCGCTCGACCCGCATCGCGAGCAGCCCGTAAGCGATCAGGGCGCCACCTGCCGGAGCCAGGAACGGCAGCGACCCGAGGATCACGCTGCCGACCGGGGACATCGGATCGGCCTCGATCGTGGCGAATTGCCCGGCCGCGATCAGGAACTGGGCGACCGCCAGGATCGCCAATCCGGACACGAGGGCGGTCCTCGTCCGAAGAGCCGAGGGATCCCGCCGGAGCAGGGCGGCCGGGGTCAGGACGACCACGACCGGGCCGATCACGGTGAACATCTCGTCGAGGATCACGCCCGGAGACCCGCCGACCTCGATGGCGCCCTGGAGCTGCTTGACCCACCAGGCGCCCACGAGGACGGCCGCCACGCCGAAGACGAGGATCAGCGGGGTGGCCGGGATCCGGGTCAGGACGGCGATCCTGCGGAGCCACTTGAAGTCGTCGAGGCTGAGCGCTCCGACCACCTCCGGCGGATCATCCGGCTCGTCGGGTTCAGGCCCGGGCTCGCTCATCGACCTAACAGTGTGCCCGTGGCAATCGCCCGTCAAGCGACCTCGGCGTGGTTGAATCGGGGGAGTGAGTGCGCTGCCGGTTCGGCGTTGGCCGGTCCGGGCAGGGTGTCGACAGGAGGTGGAGGCATGGTCGCCTTTCGCGCGACGATCGAGCTCCGGGGCAAGACCGCCTGCGGGATCTCCGTGCCGCCCCAGGTGGTCGCGGCGCTCGGGCGCGGCAAGCGACCGCCGGTGACCGTGACGATCCGGGGCTACACGTATCGGAGCACGATCGCGCCGTACACGGGCGAGTACCTGATCGGGGTGAGCGCCGAGAATCGGGCCGGGGCCGGGGTCCAGGCGGGCGACGTCGTCGACGTCGAACTCCAGCTCGACGAGGCGCCCCGGGTCCTCGAGGTGCCGGCCGACTTCGACGCCGCCCTCGACGCCGAGCCGGCCGCTCGGGCCTTCTTCGACGGCCTGTCGTACAGCAACCGCAGCCGGTTCACCCTGAGCATCGCCGACGCAAAGACAGCCGAGACCCGTCAGCGCCGGATCGACAAGGCGATCGCGCTGCTGCGCGAGGGCCGGATCTAGGCTGGGCGACCGTTCGCCTACCATGGACCGATCGATCCAGCATTGACCGAGAGGACCCCGTGAGCGACGACATCAGCACCCTGGCGACCGATTACTACGACTTCCGGCATCGTGCCTCGCCGACCTCGGCCCACCTGGATGGCGACTATCGCTTCGCCGGCATCTTCGAGGACCCCGGCCGGGCCGCCGAGGACGGTCAGATCTCCGAGAATCGGCGCTTCGTCGAGCGAGCCCGGGCGATCCCCGAGGCCGGCCTCGGCGTCCAGGACCGGATCTCTCGCGAGATGGTCGCCTGGGATGCCAACGCCCGGGCGGACGTGCTCGAGGCCAGGATGGCCGAGTACACGGTCAATCCGATCTCCGGTCTCCAGGCGATGCTGCCGGTCTACCTGCCCAAGCTGGGCTTCCCGACGGTCGAGGTGGCCGAGGAGCTTACCGGAAAGCTGCGCGGGATCGGCGAGGCATTCCGGGCGATGGCCGACCGCCTGCGGGCCGGTGCGACCGACGGCCGGACCCCGGCTGCCTTTGCGGTCGAGGCCACGATCCCCCAGCTCGATGCCTGGCTGGCCCTGCCGATCGAGGCCGATCCCCTGCTCAATGCCCACCCGACCGCCCACCTGGCCGACCGTTCGGCCTGGCAGAGCCGACTCGAGGCGGTGATCGAATCCGAGGTTCGCCCGGCGCTCGTGGTCTACCGCAACGTCCTGAAGGACGAGATCCTGCCCCACGCCCGGCCGGATGCCCGGGTCGGACTGAAGTGGCTGGCCGGCGGTGAGGCGGCCTACGCCAGTGCGATCCGGTTCTACACGACCGTCGACAAGTCAGCCCAGGAGATCCACGAGATCGGCCTCCGGCAGGTCGAGCAGCTCGCCGGCGAGTATCGCCAGCTCGGGCCGGAGGTCACCGGCTCGGACGACCTCGACGCGATCTTCACCGCCCTTCGGTCCGATCCCGCCCTCCACCACGAGTCGGCCGACGATGTCGTCGCCGATGCCAAGGCCGCCCTGGCCAAGGCGAAGAAGGCGATGGGCGGCTGGTTCGGCATCCTGCCCAGGGCCGATTGCGACGTCGAAGCCGTGACGAGCGGGGCGGTCGCCTATTACTTCGCGCCGGCCCAGGATGGCAGCCGGGGCGGCACGTTCTTCATGAACACGAGCGAGCCGGACGGTTGGGGCCGTTACCAGGTCGAGTCGACGGCCTATCACGAAGGGATCCCCGGCCATCATCTCCAGCTGGCGATCTCGACCGAGCTCACCGGCATTCCTGAATTCCGCAAGCATGCTTTCATCGCCGCCTATGGCGAGGGTTGGGGGCTCTACGCCGAGCGCCTGTCCGACGAGATGGGCCTGTACACGACGCCGCTTGATCGGATGGGCATGCTTTCGGCCGATTCGATGCGGGCCTGCCGGCTCGTCGTCGACACGGGCATGCACGCCCTCGGCTGGAGCCGGCGACAGGCGATCGACTACATGCTGGCCAACTCGCCGATGCGCGAGAACCACGTCACCGCCGAGATCGACCGGTACATCGTGAATCCGGGCCAGGCGCTCGCCTACATGATCGGGCGGCTCGAGATCCAGCGGATCCGGGCGGCGGCGGAACAGCAGCTCGGCGATCGCTTCGACATCAAGGCCTTCCACGACACGGTCCTCGGCTCGGGCAGCCTGCCCCTGCCAATCCTTGACCGTCACGTCGAGGCCTGGCTGGCAGCGCCGGCTGGTGGCCCTCAGGCCGGATCGACGACGACCCGGCCGTAGGCCCGGGCGCGCAGGTCCGTCCAGACCCCCGTCCGGATGTAGACGTCGTCCCGAAACAGGTCGAGGGCCGCGTCCTCGCTGGCGGCCCGCACGAGGAGCATCGCCGAGCTGAAATCGAGATAGCCGCCCGCTTCGATCACGTCGCCGGCGCGGATCAGGTCGGCAATGTGGCCGAGGTGCTCCGGCCGCGAGAAAGGCCTGAGCTCGGCCGCCGCCGGGCCATACGTCGCTTCGACGACGTAGATCGTCTCGACCTTGATGCCGGTCGGGACGCCGCTGCCGGTAAACGAGAGGAACGTCCCGTCGGCGGCCCGCGGCATCGGCTGGACGGCGAGAACCGCCGCGGACGCAATCGGCCCGTAGACGTGTGGGTAGATCCCGCCCTGGTCGTCAAACTGCCACGGGGATCCGGCCGCGTCGAGGTCGATCGTCAGGACGACGAACGCGCTTGGCGTCTCGCGGTAATGCCGGTTGGCCGTGGCGACCATCGCCTCGGCGCCGTCCGTGCAGTGGATGAAGCCCTCAGTCGCGAGGCTGGGTGGTTCGATCGGCGCCGCCGGGTCTCGTCCGGCCCAGGCCGCCGCCGGCGTCAGGTGGTAGGTCTGGCGCATCAGGCGGGATCGAGGATCCCGGCCGCCCTCCAGCGCGAATCCAGCTCCAGCTGGATCACGGTCGTGGCCCCGTCGGACTGGGCCGCCGAAAGGGCGGCCGCCAGGGCCGGCTCGAAATCTGCGTCCGTGCCGACCCGGACACCGCGAGCTCCGAGCGCGACCGCGACGGCCGCGAAGTCGATCGGCCCGAGCTCGGTCGACGCCCCATCGCCGGTCCCCCGCCGGTCCTGGTGGACCCGGATGGTGCCGTAGCGCTGGTTGTCGAACACGATCGCCACGACCGACGCATGCTCTCGGACGGCCGTCTCGAGCTCACTCATCGTCATCGCGAAGCCGCCGTCACCGGCCAGGGCGATCACCGGGCGGCCGGGGTGCTCGAGCGAGGCCGCGATCGCCGCCGGCAGGCCGTAGCCCATCGCCCCGGATGTCGGACCGATGAACGTGCCCGGGCGGCGCAGACGCAGGCCGCGGGCTGCCCAGCCTCCGAAGTTGCCGGCGTCCGTGGTGACTACAGTCTGGGGCAGGAGGGTCGAGTTCAGAACCTCGATCACTCGGCCCGGATGGACGCCCGGGCCGTCCCATGGGTCGCTCGTCACGTTCGCCGCGGCCTCGTATTCGGTCCGGTCGGCCTCGTTCGCGGACCGCCGGGCGTCGAACGACTCCGCCGCGAGCACGCCCATGGAAACCCGCCGTCGGGCAACCCGCAGGAATGTCCGAGCGTCGGCGGCGACGGCCAGGTCCGGACCGACGAGGCCGTTGCCGGTCGGGCGTGGTTCCAGGTCGACATGGGCCCAGGCCAGGCCCGGACGCGGCACCTCGTAGCCGAACGAGCTGATCTCGTTCAGGCGGGCGCCCAGGACGAGCAGGAAGTCGGCCGCATCGAGCCGGGCGCGGACCGTCGCGGCCGAGCCGTAGCCGGTCATCCCGAGGTACAGGCGGTGGTCGTTCGGGAAGACGTCCGGCCGCCGCCACGAGGCGATGACCGGGACCTCGAGCAGCTCGGCCAGGCGGACCAGGTCGGCTGTCCCCCGCGATCGGAGGACGCCGGCCCCGGCCAGGATCACCGGGCGATGGGCCGCCGTGAGCCGATGCAGGAGCCGTTTCACGTCGGCATCGTCGGGCTCGAGGCGAGCCGGCCGGAACGGTGGCGCCTCGACCGTCGCGCCTGGCACGAGCTCGTCGAGGAGGTCCTCCGGCAGCGAGATCAGGACCGGCCCCGGCCGGCCGGCGAGGGCCTGGTGGGTTGCCTCGGCCATGACCGCCTCGGCCCGGCTGGCCGAGTCGACCTGGCCCGCCCACTTCGCGAGGCGCCCGATCGAGGCCGCCTGGTCGATCTCCTGGAACGCCTCACGGCCGAGGAACGGCCGGGCGACCTGGCCGACGAGGGCGAACATCGGGCTGGAATCGGCCCGGGCGGTGTGGATTCCGATGGCCAGGTTTGCCGCCCCCACGGCGCGGGTCGCGAGGCAGGCCGCGGGCTTGCCGGTCAGCTGGCCGTGGGCCTCGGCCATGAATGCCGCACCGCCCTCGTGGCGGGTCGTGACGACCCGGATTCCGGCCTCGGGCAGGGCGTCGAGCAGGCCCAGGAAGCTCTCGCCCGGCACCGTGAACGCGACCTCGACCCCGGCCGCCCGGAGCGCGTCGGCGATCAGCCGGCCGACGGTCCGCTGGGCGACCGGCTCGGGCTCGGGGGCAGGCCCGGGCGCGGGCTCTTGCGCGCCATCCGCCGTCAGCTCGGGCTCGGGCGCGGGCGCGGGCTCGGGCTCGGGCTCGGGCTCGGGCTCGGGCTCGGGGGCAGGCCCGGGCGCGGGCTCTTGCGCGCCATCCGCCGTCAGCTCGGGCTCGGGCGCGGGCTCCTGCTCCACGGCAGCTTCGAGCTCGACCTCGGTGGCAGGCTCGGGCGCCGGCTCTTGCGCCCCCTCCTCCGTCGGCTCGGGGTCGGGGCCCGGCTCGACGGCAGCCTCGAGCTCAACCTCGGCGGCAGGCTCGGGCAGCGGGTCGGCGGGGACGCTCACTTCCTGGGGGTCGTCGTCGGTCACGTCAGTCCTAGCGGTAGTTCTGGAACTGGAGCGGCACCTCGAGGTCGAGCTCGCGCAGCCGCGCGATCACTCGCTGGAGATCGTCCTTGTTCTTGGCCGCCACCCGGATCGCATCGCCCTGGATCTGCGGCTTGACCTTTGGGAACTCGTCGCGAATCTGCTTGCTGAGCTTCCTCGCGAGCTCGTCGGGCAGGCCCTTGCGCAGCTTGATCACCTGCTTGACCGTATTCCCGCCGGCCGGCTCGACCTTGCCCCAGTCGAAGATCTTCAGGCTCAGATTGCGCTTGATCGCCTTGGACTCGATCAGGTCCTTGATCGCCTTGGCCCGGAACTCGTCGTCCGTGAGCAGGACCAGCTCGGTCTTCTCCTGCTGGAGCTCGACCTTGGCGCCCTTGAAGTCGAAGCGCTGCTGGACCTCGCGGCGGACCTGGTCAAGGGCGTTCCGAAGCTCCTGCTCGTCGAACTCGCTGACCACATCGAACGAGACGTCACCGGCCACGCACACCACTCCGTCACTGCGGCTCTTTGGGGATCGGCCGCCAATGGTACCCGCTCCGGTATCCTCGGGCGATGCGAACAACCTTCCTGGGTCAGGCCGGTGTGTACATCGAGACCCGGGCCGGCAGCATCCTGTGCGACCCGTGGTTCAGCCCGGCCTACTTCGGGAGCTGGTTTCCGTTCCCGGCCAACGACGGGATCGATCCGGCCGCGATCGCCAATCCGACCTACCTGTACATCTCGCACCTCCATCACGACCACTTCGATCCGGCCTGGCTGAGTCGCCACATGAACCGGGACGCGACCGTCCTGCTGCCCGACTACCTGATCGACGACCTGCGCCACGAGCTCCACGGCCTTGGCTTCCGGCGGTTCATCGAAACGGCCGATACCGAGCCGATCAGGCTCGATGGCGGCCTGACGGTCATGATCAATGCCCTGACCGCTCCGACCGACGGCCCGATCGGCGACTCGGCCCTGCTCGTGGACGACGGCGAGACGCGGCTCCTGAACATGAACGATTCAAGGCCGCCCGATCCCGACAAGCTGCTCGCCCTCGGTCCGATCGACCTGCTCTTCCTGCAGTTCTCCGGGGCGATCTGGTACCCGATGGTCTACGAGTTCCCCGAGCGGGCAAAGCTCACCCTCGCCCACAAGAAGCGGGTGGTCCAGCTTGCCCGGGCCCAGCGCTACATCGAGATCATCGACCCGGCATTCGTCGTGCCCAGTGCCGGGCCGCCGTGCTTCCTGGACGACGACCTGTTCGAGTTCAACGACCTGCGGCGGGACCCGGCCAACATCTTCCCCGACCAGGAGGTCTTCCTCGACCACCTCACCGGAAACGGAATCCGGGGCGGGCGGCTGATGCTGCCGGGCTCGATCGGCGAACTGCGCCCGGGCTCGTTCGAGGTGCGCCACCCGGTCGCCGAGGCCGAGGTCCGCCGGATCTTCGACGATCGCGAGGCCTATCTGCGCGACTACCAGGCCCGGGTCCGGCCCCTGCTCGATGCCGAGCACGCTCGCTGGCTTGGGCCGGCCGAAGGTTCCGATGCCGCGCCGGCCGCGGGCGAGCCGTCGGCCGCCGAGGGGTCCGCCGCCGAGACTGGCGGGGAGACGGGCGCCCAGCGGCTCGACCTCGTTGCCGAGCTCAAGTCCTGGTTCGAGCCGCTGATGGGCTTCGGAGAGTTGATCTGCAGCGGAATCGGGGCCCCGGTGTTGCTCGACCTGCGCGGTCCGCAGGGGCTCGCGGCCGTGCCCGAAGGCCAGCCGCCCGGGATCGTGCTCGATTTCGTCGACCAGCTCGTCCGGCCGTGGGACGGAGTCGAGACGCCGCGCTACATCTTCCGAATCGACCGGCCGCTCGTCGAGGTCCTCGTCCGCGAGCACGACGTCGACTGGGTCAACTCACTCTTCCTGTCGATGCGCTTCCGGGCGGCCCGCAGGGGCCCGTACAACGAGTACGTCTACACCTGGTTCAAGTGCCTCGATCTCGAGCGCCTCCAGTATGCAGAGGGCTTTTACGCCGAGAAGGCGAAGGCCGAGGGCTCCTGCGTCATCGACGGCTGGGAGGTCCAGCGGCGCTGCCCGCACATGATGGCCGACCTGACCCGATTCGCCTCGATCGACGAGACGATCCTGACCTGCTCGCTCCACGGCTGGCAGTACGACCTCGAGACGGGCCGCTGCCTCACCTCGGACGGGCACGAGATCACCGCTCGCCGCCTCAGCGAAGCCGAGCTCGCCGCCCTCGAGGCCGCCGCTACGGCAGCCGGCGCGACGGTGGCGGTGGCAGTCGCCGCGGACTGAGCCCCGATCCGTGCCCGGCGGCCCGTCGCCCGACCGTGTCCCGATCCGCGGCCCGATCCGAGTCCTCGATCCGTGCCCGCCGGCCAAGCGGCCCGACCGTGTCCGATCCGTGCCCGCCGGCCCGCGGGCCGTGGCTCGTGGCCTGGAAACTGGCAAATATCAGCCCCAGTAGTCTTCGGCGGGAACGGACGCTCAATTCCGACCCGAATCGGGCCAACGGGTGCCACCCACGCACGAGTTGAGCGCACCTCGGCCCTCATGACCGGGGAATTGGGCGGCCATCTCCGATTACCAGTACCCGGGCTGATATTCGCCAAGTTCGGCGGCCCCTCGCCAGGTTCGGCGGCCCCTCGCCAGGTTCGGCGGCCCCTCGCCTCGGGCGCTGGCGCAGTCGGGGCCGGGGCGCCCGCGGCCAGCACCGTCCTAGGCGAGTGGCAGGCTTGCGGCCAGGCGCTCGGCGATCACCGTCGACCGGCCGCCGCCCATGACCAGCACGACGTCGCCCGGCTCGAGAAGCGGCAGCAGGGCGTCCGCGGTCGCCTCGGCCGAGCCCGGCGCCATTGCCGGAGTACCTCGGAGCTCGACCGCCCGGGCCAGGTCGGCCGCCGAGACGATCGTCTGATCCGGGTCTCGGACGGCGAAGATGTCGGCGACCGCCACCCGGTCGGCGGTGGCCAGGACGTCGGCGAACGGCTCGAGCAGGGCGGCGGTCCGGTGGAACGTGAGCGGCTCGTAGACCGCCCAGCGCCGGCGGCCCGGATAGCGCACCGCGACGGCCCCGAGCGTCGCGGCGATCGCGGTCGGATGGTGGCCGTAGTCGTCGATCACGACGATCCCGCCGGAGTCGGCCTTGATCTCGAAGCGGCGGCCGACCCCCTGGAACGAGGACAGGCCGGCCAGGATCGCCCCTGGGTCGAGCCCGTAGGCGACGGCCGCCCCCGCGGCACCCAGGGCGTCGTCCGCGTTGTGCCGCCCGGCCAGGTTGATCTCGACCGCAAGGCCGGCCGACTGGCCGGGCAGGCCGTGGATCACGAGACGAGCCCGGCCGGCGGTGGTCAGTCCGGCATCGTCGTACTCCGCGGTCAGGATCCCGCCGCGCCCCTGGGCCGATCGGATCCCGGCCCCGAAGCGGGCGGCCAGGTCCCGGACATCCTCGCCCGCCCGGGCGACCACCGTGGCCAGGATCCGGCCCGGCCAGTCTTCGAGGCGCGCCAGGAGCGAGGCGACACCCGGGTCTCCGGCGTTCGCCACGAGCGTCGCGTCCGGGGCGAAGCGCCAGATCCAATCCTCGAACACGTCAACGACCGCGGTCCGGTCGGCGAAGATGTCCGGGTGATCCCAGTCGGCGTTCAGGATCACCCCGACCGAGGGCCGGTACGGATCGAAGTTGCCGGCATACTCGTCCGCTTCCACCACGAACGGGCCGCCCGGCCGGCCGAGCCGGACGACCGATGGTTCGCCGCCGGTCAGCTCCGCCGGCAGGAGCGCTCCGACGAAGGCCGAGGGATCCTCCCCAGCCGTGTTCAGCAGGTGGACCAGCCAGCCGGTCGTGGTCGACTTGCCGTGGGTTCCGGCGACGGCCAGGAGCGTTCCGCCCAGGCCGGCCGCCGCATCGGCGATCAGCTGCTGGCAGCTCGTCGCCGGGATGCCCGCGGCGTGCGCCGCGGCCAGCTCCGGATGGTCCGGGTTGACCGAGGTCAGGGCCTTGCTCACGGCGATCCGGTCGACGACCGGCCGCCCGTCGCGGTCGACGACGTGGCTCGGGTCGTGCCGCCAGGTGATCGGGATCCCGGCCGCCTCGGCTCCCCGGCTGTAGGCCGAAGGCTCGCCGGAGTCGCAACCCGAGATCCGGGCACCGGCGGCCCGGCCCAGCAGGAGCGACGCCGCCGCCGCGCTGCCTGCGGCCCCGATGACGTGAATCCGTTCGCCCGCCGGGATCGACTCGGCCGGCCGGCTCGGATCGAGACCGCGGCCGATGTCTTCGACGGTGCGGGTCACGCGCGATCCGCTGTGGCAGCCGCGATCAGCAGCTCGATCGCCGCGGCGGCGCTGGCCCGCTTGTTGGCCGAGCGGTCGCCGGTCCAGGTGCAACGACGGACGAGGTCGATAGCCTGCCCGCCAGTCCGACCCGGGACCCCCGTCCCGGGCTCGTTCGAGGTGCGGCCGCTGACTGCCACGTAGGTCAGGCCGACCGGCTTGGCGTCCGATCCCCCGCCCGGCCCGGCGATGCCGGTGACCGCGGCCGCCAGGTCCGCCCCGAGGCGCTGCCGGGCGCCTTCGGCCATCGCCCGAGCCACCTGGGCGCTCACCGCCCCATGGCGCTCGAGCAGCTCGGCCGGGACGCCGAGCCCGGCCCGTTTCGTCGCGTCGGCATAGGCGACCACGCCGCCCAGGAAATAGCCGCTCGAGCCGGGGACTTCGGTCAGCTCGTGGGCAACCAGTCCGCCGGTGCACGATTCGGCGGTCACGACCGTGAGCCCAGCCGCCAGGCAGATCGCCTGGAGGCGTTCGGCGAGGTCGCGCAGCTCGACCTCATCGTCCGTCACGTATGGGATGTCTTCTTGGGTGCGGCCGGTGGGGCGAACAGCCATGTCTCAGGGTGCGCAGAGGCACCGAGCGAGCCGAGCGACTGGCCGTTCAGGGTGAAGAAAGTGATGCTCGACTTGCCGGTCCGGACCTCGATCGTGCTCTTGGCCGTGAACGTCAGGGTCTTGCCGTCGTTGATCGTCTTGCCACCCGCTCCGATCGACGGGTCGATCACGCCGTCCTCCCAGACCTTGATCCAGGCCGACCCGCCCTTGATCGCGACGACCAGGTTGACGCCCTTGAAGGCGACCGTCACCGTCCGGGTCAGCGAGGTCGTCTTGCCGCCGGAGCCCGCCGCGGCGACGGTCAGGGTCCACTTGCCGGCCGTCAGGGTGAACGGCACGTTGAACGTCCCGTCCGCGGCGACCGTGGCCGTCTGACTGGGTGGCGGCGAGGGCGATGGCCCCGGCTTCGTTCCGGCCGGTGTGCCGACCGCACCATTGAACGCGGCGCTGACTGTGACCTGGGTCGCGTTCGCGGCGGTCCCCTGGACGAGGATTGCCCCGTTCTCGAACGTCGCCCCGTTCGTGGGCTGGTCGATGGTCAGGCCCGGGGCGACGATCGTCGAGATCGGGACGTTGATCACCAGGGCGTAGGGCGTTTCGGCCTGCTTGCCCGTGTCGGGATCGGTCGCGGTCACGCTGAACTCGTTGCGGCCCCGGCGGAGCTCGACGTCCACGGTCCAGTTGCCCGCTTCGTCGGCCGTGACTTGGATCGGCTGATCGCGCCCGGGGATCGTGATCGAGACGGTCGCCCCCGGGCTGGTCGTGCCGCGCAGGGTGTAGGCGGTGCTCGAATCGTCGACCGTGACGACGGCCGTTGCCGGGTCGGTCACGATGATCGTGGGCGGCTTCGAGAAACGCACGAGCTGGGTCCCGACGTAGCCGACAACGACGACGACCACGAGAGCCAGCAGGAGACCGCCGAAGACCCGGGGCGAGATCGTGATCCCCTGGCGAGGATTGGTGACCGTGCGGGGCACGACCGAGACCGGGTCGGCCGATCCGTCGCCACGCTCGCGCCGCCACTGGAGGAGGATCTCGTCCGGGTCGAGGCCGAGATATAGGGCGTAGTTGCGCAGGAAGCCCTTGGTGTAGACCGCCCCAGGCAGCTCGCGGTAGTCGCCCCGCTCGAGTGCGGCCAGGTATCGGGCCCGGATCTTCGTGTCACGCTCGGCCCGGAACAGGTCGACGCCCTTGCGCTCGCGGGCGGCCAGCAGCCGCTCGGGCAGGCTGGCGGCCGCGGCGCCCGACCCACTCGCCCGCGACCCGCTGCCCCGGGCGGCGTCCTTCGAAGTCGCGTTCCGGGCAGCGGCGTCGGAGCGAGCCTCGGCCGCGCGTCGGTTGGCCTGATCTCGGGTCGTCATCGGGCTGTCGTCGTCTCGTTTCGGGGCTTGGGAGCGGGTTCAGTGTCAGGCCAGGCCCGAGGCCCGGCGCTGGGCCCAACAGGATACCCCGTCAGGTCGATCCTCCCGACCGCCGATGGTCCTGCGGTGATGGTCCGGTTCAGGCCCGTCGGCCCGCACTCCCCGCGGAGTCGGCGGCTCAGTCCCCCGGGTCGTCGACCTCGGCGAGGCTGGTCAGCCAGTTGTCCGGCCCGTAGACGATCCGGGGAGAGGCCGGGTTCCGGGGATCCTGGGGACCGATGATCCCGTAGCGCTCGAGCTCGTCCATCAGGCGCGAGGCCCGGCTGAACCCGACCTTGAGCTTCGTCTGGAGCGAGGAGGTGCTCGCCCGGCCGGTCGAGGTGACGAGCTCGGCTGCCCGCACGACCATGTCGTCCTCGGCCATCTTGGCCAGCCAGCCGAACTGGCCGCTGCCGCCCTCGTCCCCGTCGACGAAGGCAAAGATCGACTCGTCGTAGAACGGGCCTTCGGCCTGGTCGCGCCACCAGGAGGTGACCGCGCTGACCTCCTTGTCGCTCACGAAGACGCCCTGGAGGCGAACCGGCCGGGGCAGGTCGACCGGCTGATAGAGCATGTCCCCCCGGCCGATCAGGTCCTCGGCACCGGGCTGGTCGAGGACCGTCCGGCTGTCGACGTTCGAGGCCATCGCGAAGGCGATCCGGCTCGGCACGTTGGCCTTGATCAGGCCGGTGACGACGTTCACGCTCGGGCGCTGGGTGGCAAGCACGAGGTGGATGCCCACGGCCCGCGCCTTCTGGGCGATCTTCACGATCGGATCCTCGACCTTCCGGCCCTCGCGCATGATCAGGTCGGCCAGCTCGTCGATGATCAGGACCACGAACGGCATCCGCTCCTCGATCCCGGGCAGGTCGTTGTAGGCGGCGATGTTGCGGACCGTATGCGAGGCCAGCTGCTTGTAGCGGTCTTCCATCTCGTGGACCGCCCAGTTCAGGGCCGCTTTCGCCTCGTGCGGTTCGACGATCACGTGCTGGAGGAGATGGGGCAGGCCGTCGTACGGGGCCAGCTCGACCCGCTTCAGGTCGACCAGGATCAGGCGGACCTCGTCCGGCCGGGCATGCATCAGGATGCTCGTGATCAGGGCGTTGACGCACACGCTCTTGCCCGATCCGGTCGCGCCGGCCACGAGGAGATGGGGCATCTTGGCCAGGTCGACGGCGTAGGCCTGGCCCGACACGTCGCGGCCGAGGGCGAAGGTCAGCCGGCTCGTCGCGGCCAGCATGTTGGCGTCCTCGATCAGCGCCCGGAAGCCGACGACCTCGCTCTTGACATTCGGGATCTCGATCCCGACCACGTCCTTGCCCGGGATCGGGGCTTCGATCCGGATCGAACGGGCGGCCAGGGCCATCGCCAGGTCGTCCTGGAGGCCCTCGATCCGGGAGAGCTTGACGCTCTTCTCGGGGCGAACTTCGTACTGGGTGACGACCGGCCCGGTATTCGTACCCACGACCCGGGCGTCGATCCCGAAGCTGTGGAGCTTCTCCTCGATGTCCCGGATGTTCTCGGCGTGATCCATCCCTCCCCCGCTCCGGCCGGGCGGATGGAGCTCGAGAATATCGGTCCCGGGTGGGGTCCAGGGCACGCTGGCCAAGGTCTCGATCGGGGCGAGGGTAGCCGCCGCACTGGCCGTGGCGGCCAGGCCAACGACAGCACCACCTCCCAGGCCGAGTCCGGTGGCGAGGCCGTTGCCCGGGCTGCCGATCGAGGGATTCCCCCCGCCACCCGGCGCGGGACCGGGCTCGGTCGAATCGCCCCGGCCGGCCCAGATCGTCTGGCTCATCGGGACCGGGCTGGTTGCCCGCGGCGTGCTCCGTCGAGCTGGATCACCGGTCTCGTCCGGGTCGGCCATGACCGGGACCGCGACGGCCGCTGCGGCGACGCCCCGCCGGGCCGGCCGGGCAGGGCCGGCAGCGGCCGGATCGCCCTCCTCGGCAGCCGGTGCCGTCAGGGCCTGTCCGACGCTGCGGGCCCCCCGGCCGAGCGGCCGGAGCAGGGTGGGCAGCGACATGTCAAGCGCGAGCAGGATCCCGATCACGGCCAGGGCCACGCATACCACGACCGAGCCGGGATGGGTGATCAGGCCGGCCAGGCCGTCGCCCACCAACCGGCCGATCCGGCCGCCATTCGCGATGTTCGGCCCGTCGATCGCGCCGAGCAAGCCGACATACGCCAGGATCACCCCGAACACGACGAGGCCCCAGCGCGAGCTGTCGCCCCGAACCCGCCCGATGTAGAGGCCGGCCAGGATCAGGATCGGCGGCAGGAGCCAGCGTCCGGTCCCGAACCACGGTGCGATCAGGTTCCGCCAGAGATCGGTCAGCTGGCCCTTGCCCGGCAGGAGCAGGGCGATCAGGGTAACGATGCCAACGACGAGGAAGGTGATCCCGACGAGGTCGCTGACCACCTCCGGGTTGACGTGCACGCCCGAGCCGCCACTCCGCCGGCCACGGGTGGAGCGGGTCGGGGATCGGCGCGGGGCAGCTCGTCGCCGGCCGGCCACCTCAGACCTCGACGACGACCGGGAAGACCATCGGACGGCGCTTCGTCTGCTCATAGAGGTAGCGCGATACGCCGTCCTTGATCTGGACCTTGAGCAGGGCAATCTCGCTGATGTGGTGGCCCGGGTTGGCGATCGAGGCGATCACCCGCTCGATCGCGCCAGGCATGAGCGGATCCTGCTCGTTGCCCTTGACGAAGCCCCGAGTGATGATCTCCGGCCGGCCGATCACGTCGCCGGTCTGCTTGTCGACGGTGACGACGATCATGAACATGCCGTCGTTGGCCAGGGCCTTGCGATCGCGCAGGACGACCTCGCCGACCTCGCCGACCGACAGGCCGTCGACGAAGACGTAGCCGGCCGACACGTCGGTGCCGCGATGGGCCTGCCCGTCGGAGAAGATCTCGATCGGGGTGCCGTTCTCGATGATGAACACGTTGCCCGGCTCGACCCCGGTTTCGACCGCCAGCCGGCCGTGCTGGACCTGCATCCGGAACTCGCCGTGGATCGGGATGAAGTAGCGCGGCTTGGTCAGGCCGAGCATCAGCTTGAGCTCTTCCTGGCTGGCATGGCCCGAGACGTGGGCCCGCTTGATCGTGTGGTAGAAGACGTTCGCGCCGGCCTTGAACAGGTTGTCGATCGTCCGGCTGACGTATTCCTCGTTGCCCGGGATCGGGCTGGCGCTCACGATCACCGTGTCGCCCGGCTGGATCTCGACGAAACGGTGGTCGCGATTGGCCATCCGGGCCAGGCCGGCCATCGGCTCTCCCTGGGCCCCGGTCGTGGCAATCACGAGGCGCTCGTTGCCGGGCTCGTTGATCCGGTCCTTGGCCACGATCATCGACGGGTCGTACTTGAGATAGCCGAGGTCGGTCGCGATCCGGAAGTTCTGTTCCATCGAGCGGCCGATCACGGCCGTCTTCCGGCCGAATGAGTCGGCCGCATCGAGGACCTGCTGGACCCGGGCGATGTTGCTGGCGAAGGTGGCCACGATGACCCGGCCCTCGAGCGGCTCCATGATCTCGCGGAACGCTTCGCCGACCGTCCGCTCGGACGGCGTATAGCCCGGGTTCTCGGCCCGGGTCGAGTCGGACAGGAGGCAGATCACGCCTTCTTCGCCGAGCCGGGCCAGGATGTGGAAGTCGCTCAGCTTGCCGTCGACCGGGGTGTGGTCGAACTTGAAGTCGCCGGTGTGGACGACGACTCCGACCGGCGTGCGCAGGGCGATGCCCATCGCGTCGGGGATCGAGTGGCCGATCCGGAACGGGATGACCGTGAACGGCCCGATCTGGACCTCGTCGCCCGGGTTGAGCGCCCGGAGCTCGTTGTTGTGGAGCCGATGCTCCTTGATCTTGTTGCCCAGCAGGCCCCGGGCGAGGGTCGAGGCGTAGACCGGCACGCCGGGGAACTCGGGCAGGATGTAGGGCAGGCCGCCGACGTGGTCCTCGTGGGCATGGGTGATGAGGAAGGCCCGGACGTTGGCCCGGCGTTCCTTGAGGTAGCTGATGTCGGGGATGACCAGGTCGATCCCGAACATCTCCTCGTCCGGGAACATCAGGCCGCAGTCGATCACGACGATGTCATCGCCGTACTCGAAGACGTACATGTTCTTGCCGATCTCGCCCACCCCGCCGAGCGGGATGATTCGGAGCGGCTTTGTTTCAGATGCCATGGGTTGGGTTGGTTCTTTCTCTCAGAAGAGGGTGAGCTGGTCGTCCAGGCCGGTTGGCTCGGACGAGGTCAGGTAGGAATGGTCGGGCGTGGGCCCAGGCGCGGCCACGACGGCCACGCCGACCGCGACCGGCTCGGACGGGGCCGCCTCGAACAGTTCAACCGGCGCGACCGGCGCGACCGGCTCGGCGGCCGGCGCGACCGGGGCGGGTCGCTCGCGACGGGCCCGGGACTCGAGCAGGGCGGCCGGAATGCGGGCGACGTCGGCGTAGCTCGTGCGTTCGATCTCCTGGGCTCGCAGGGCGGCGGCAGGATGGTACAGGGCGAAGGCGAGGGCATTCGACGCGCCGGTCGAGGGATCGACCGGCCGAACCGTGCCGTGGGCCGCCGAGATCCGCTCACCGGGCATGAACCGGCCGAGCGAATGGCGCCCGAGCGTCACGACGAGGGCTGGATCGAGGATCTCGAGCTGGCGCCGCAGATACGGAGCGCAGGCCGCGATCTCGTCGGGCTCGGGATCCCGGTTCTCGGGCGGCCGGCACTTGACGATGTTGGTGATGAACACCTCATCACGTCGCCAGCCGAGTGTGCCCAGGAACTTCACCAGGAGGGCGCCGGCCCGGCCCACGAACGGCCGACCTTCGCGATCCTCGTTGAAGCCGGGCCCCTCCCCGACGAACACGACCTCGGTCTCGGGATTGCCCTCGCCCGGGACGGCCCGCGTCCGGGTCTCGTGCAGGCGGCAGTTCATGCAAGCCCGGACCTCGCCGGCGATCCGCTCGAGCGCCGCAGCTCGATCGAGCTCGGTCATGCCGGCCGACCGGACGGAGCCAGGTCAGCCTCGGGGGCAGGGCCACGCTCGGCGGCGGGCCGGATCCAGTCGCGCTCGGCGATCAGCTCGGCCAGCTCGACCGCATTCGTGGCGGCCCCCTTGCGCAGGTTGTCGCTGACGACCCACAGGGCGAGGCCTCGTTCGTCCGGGATCGATGGATCGCGCCGGATCCGGCCGACGAAGACCTCGTCCCGGCCGGCGGCGTCGGTTGCCAGCGGATAGGCGTGCTGGGCCGGGTCGTCCTGGACGATCACCCCGGGCACCGCCGCGAACAGGGTCCGAGCCCGCTCGAGCGAGATCGACTCCCGCATCTCGACGTGGACTGCTTCGGAGTGGCTCACGAAGACGGGCACGCGGACGGCCGTGCAGCTGATCCGCAGATCGGGCAGGTGCAGGATCTTGCGGCTCTCCGTGACGATCTTCCACTCCTCCCTGGTGTAACCGTTGTCGAGGAAGACGTCGATCTCGGGCAGGGCATTGAAGGCGATCTGGTGGGGATAGACCGAATTGACGAGCGGCTCGCCCGCGACATGGGCCGCGACCTGGGCTTCGAGCTCCGCCTGGGCGTCGGCCCCGGTTCCCGACACGGATTGATACGTATCGACAACGACTCGCTCGAGCCCGACGCTGTCCCGGAGGGCCATCAGGATCGGGGCCAGCTGCATCGTCGAGCAGTTCGGGTTGGCGATGATCCCGACATGGCCGGCCAGGTCGTCGGGATTCACCTGGCTGACGACGAGAGGCACGGCGGGATCCATCCGCCAGGCGTTTGAGTTGTCGATCACCGTGGCCCCGGCCCGGACCGCCTCCGGAGCGAGCTCCTCCGAGACGGAACCTCCGGCCGAGAACAGGGCGATATCGATCCCGGCAAAGCCGTCCGGGGTCGCCTCGATCACCGGATAGGCAGTCCGGCCCACGGTCGTCGTCCGACCGGCCGACCGGCCGGAGGCCATCAGCCGGAGCTCGCCGATCGGGAAGTCCCGTTCGAGCAGGACCTGGATCATCGTTCGCCCGACGAGGCCGGTGGCGCCGACGACGGCGACGTTGAGCGGCTGGCGCGTCATGCGGGCACGCCTCCACTGCTGCGGTCAGTCAAGGGCACGTTTCGAGTATACCAGCGCCGATCGAGGCTCCCGGACGGCCAAGCGTGCCGGCCGTTCCTGCGGCTCGTCTACGAGCTGCGCCACGGATCGTCGTCGAATCACGTTGGCCAACCGCCGCCCCTGGCTTCGGTTTCTTCCGGAATACCAACCGGCGAAGTGGTACCGAAGGCATCGAGAGTCCTCTCGAGCCGTCCCGGCTGGCGCATTCGGATTCCACGCTCAGATCGGACGGATCCAGCCCGGCGACAGGCGCTCGCCGAGCCGATCCTCCCCGGACGACCTCCCCGGTTGGTAGTTTGGAAGAACCGGAGGCGCCAGCCGCGCCCATCGCCTAGCCCCGCCACGGATCGTGGTCGGGCACGACGGGAAGGGCGAACCCACCCGTCGCGGAGACGAGTGGGTTCGTTGGGCAGCGGTGGGAGCCGCGAGCCATCCTCGCGGCGCGGAACGAGAAGGATCGGTCAGACCGTTTCCTTGGCGAGGTGGCGCTGCATGGCCGCCTTGCGCGAGAGGTTGACCCGGCCCTGCCGATCGACCTCGGTGACGACAACCATCACCTCGTCGCCGACCGACACGACGTCCTCGACGGTCGGGACGTGGTAGTCGGCCAGCTCGCCGATCCGGACCAGGCCTTCCTTGCCCGGCAGGATCTCGACGAACGCGCCGAAGCCCATGATCCGGGTGACCTTGCCCAGGTAGAGCGCGCCGATCTCGACCTCGCGGGTGAGCGACTCGATCCACTGGATCGCCCTGCGGCTGTTCTCGCCCGAGATCGCGGCGATCTCGACCGAGCCGTCGTCCTCGACGTTGATCTCGGTGCCGGTCTCTTCCTGGATCTTGCGGATCATCGATCCGCCCTTGCCGATGATCTCGCGGATCTTGTCCGGGTTGATCTTGATCGTGACGATGCGCGGGGCGAACTCGCTCATCTCGCCACGGGCCTCGGGCAGGACCCCGACCATCTTGTCGAGGATCTCGAGCCGGGCCGCGAGGGCCTGGCTCAGCCCACCCCGGATGATCGCCTCGTTGATGCCCTTGACCTTGATGTCCATCTGCAGGGCGGTGATCCCGTCGCGCGTGCCGGTGACCTTGAAGTCCATGTCACCGAACGAGTCCTCCTTGCCGAGGATGTCGGTGAGCACCGCGAAGCGGCCGTCCGGCTCGGAGATCAGGCCCATCGCCGCGCCGGCGACCGGAGCCTTGATCGGCACGCCCGCGTCCATCAGGGCGAGGGTCGAGCCGCAGGTCGAGGCCATCGAAGTCGAGCCGTTCGACGTGACGCACTCGCTGACGAGCCGGATGACGTACGGGAACTCGTCCTGGTCCGGCAGGACCGGCAGGAGCGCCCGCTCGGCGAGGTGGCCGTGGCCGATCTCGCGCCGGCCGGGGCCGCGCATCATCTTGTTCTCGCCGGTGCTGTATGGCGGCATGTTGTAGTGGTGGATGTAGCGCTTCGACGTCTCCGGGCCGATCGTGTCGATCCGCTGGACGTCCGAGGACGGTCCGAGCGTCGCCACGGTCAGGGCCTGGGTGTCGCCCCGGGTGAACAGGCCGGAACCGTGGGCGCGGGGCAGAAGCCCGACTTCCACGGTGATCTGGCGCAGCTCGTCGAGGCCGCGGCCGTCCATCCGGATCCCATCGCTCAGGACGAGCTCGCGGACCGTCTTCTTGTGGACGAGCCCGAACAGGCTCTTCGAGACGCGCGCCTGGCGGCGGGCGAGCTCGAGCAGGCCCTTGGCGTCACCGCCGGTGCGGGTCTGCCCGGACGGATGCCTCGATCCCCTCGCCGAGGGTCTCCAGGCGGTTGGGCAGGTCGGCGGCGAAGGTCAGCAGGAGCTCGGCGGTCGCTTCGGCATCCGGGCCGGCCCGGTGGGCGTCCTTGAGCTCGATCCCGAAGAACCGGGCGAGGTCACCGAGCTTGTAGCTCTCGGCCCAGTCCGGGTAGCCCTCGCGGGCCAGGACGAGCGTGTCGAGGTACTGGCCAGCCTGGAACCGGAAGCCGTCGCCCAGGGCCTCTTCGATGAAGCCCAGGTCGAAGCCGATGTTGTGGCCAACGATCGTGGCCTTGCCGGCAAACTTCAGGAACTGCTCGGCGGCGTCCTTGGGGCTCGGCGCGCCCTTGATCTCCTTGTCGGTGATCCCGTGCATCTGGTGCCCGACGATCGAGCGGCCCGGGTCGACCAGGGTCGACCAGCGGTCCGTGATCTTGCCGGCCTTGACCCGGACGGCGCCGATCTCGAGCAGGTCGGCCATCTTGGGGTCCTTGCCGGTCGTCTCGACGTCGACGACGACGAACTCGCCCTTGGCCGCGGCGGCCTTGGCGAAGTCCAGGACGGACTCGGTCAGGGGTTCGAGGTAGGGCAGGCGCTTGGGCTTGCCGAGCGCGGCCTGGAGCTGCTCCTGAAGCTCGACCACGGGCTGGAGGGCCCGATGACCGAACAGGATCGCCTCGGCCATGACCGACTCGGGCAGGAGGTTCGCGCCGGCCTCGACCATCATGATCGCGTCACGGGTGCCGGACACGATCAGGTCCAGCTCGGAGTCGGCCAGCTGGCTGTGGGTCGGGTTGACCACGAACTCACCGTCGATCCGGCCGATCCGGACCGCCCCGATCGGGCCGAGGAACGGGACTTCGCTGATCGTGAGGGCGGCCGACGCGGCGATCGTGCCCAGGATGTCCGGGTTGTTCTCCTGTCGGTCGAGAGGACCGTGATCACGAGCTGGACGTCGTCCTTGTAGCCATCGGGGAACAGCGGGCGGATCGGCCGGTCGGTCAGGCGGGCGGCGAGGATCGCGGCCTCCGAGGGACGCGATTCGCGCTTGATGAAGCCGCCCGGGATCTTGCCCGCGGCGTACATCCGCTCCTCGAAGTCGACCGTCAAGGGGAAGAAGTCGAGGCCCGGTCGGGGCTCCGAGCGGTTGGCGGTCCCGAGGACCATCGTGTCGCCGTAGCGGACGGTGACCGAGCCACCGGCCAGGCGGGCCATGCGGCCGGTTTCGATGGTCAGGGTGCGACCACCGAACTCTGTTTCAAAGGTCTGAGGCACGGAAATTGATTCCTCCTTGACGTGCGGAGGAGGACCTGCGGGCGCGTAGCCCGGGCCGACGCGAGCGTCCTGACGCGAGAGGACCCCGGGCCTGGGCCCGAGGTCCGGAGCGGCGTGCGCCTAGCGGCGGAGTCCGAGCCGTCCGATGACGGTCCGGTAGCGCGTGTTGTCCTTCTTGATCAGATACGCAAGAAGGCGACGGCGCTGACCGACGAGCTTGAGGAGGCCGCGACGCGAATGGTTGTCCTTGGGGAAGCTGCGAAGGTGCTCCGTGAGGCTCTTGATCCGCTCGGTCAGGAGCGCGATCTGGACCTCCGGGCTGCCGGTGTCACCGTCGCGACGGCGTACTCCCCGATCACCTGCTGCTTCATTTCCCGCGCGAGCGGCACTCAGTCCTCCGAACACAATGTTCCTGATTGTTCATCCTGTTTGACCGGCGGATGGTAACAGGCCGGCACGATCCCGGCAAACGTCCACGCTCATGACACCGGCCCGATCAGGCGAATTCGGACCCGATCGTCGGGCGGCGCGGGGCGCCGGCCGAGCAGCTCGAGGCGAAGAGCGCCGTCCGGGCCGGCCTCGGCCAGGGCCGGAACCGGGTTCGGACTGCGCGGGACTCCGGGCGCCCAGGCGACCTCCGCCGCGGCCCGATAGCGACCGGCCGGAGGGAGCGCGACGGGCAGGTCGAAGCCCACCGACCAGGGTCCGCGATCGCCCCACTCGGGCGTCGTCCGGCCGGCGAGCTGTCGGGAAGCGCTCCCCGAGGGTTCAAGCCGGCCGGTGACCGCCAGGGAGCGGCCGAGCAGGCGACGCGCGGCCACCAGCCGCCCGGCGGCAATGTCCGACCGGATCTCACTGCTGCGGACCGGCCGATCGTCGACCACGAGCGGCTCGACGACACTGACCTCGAAGCCGAGGCGCCGCCCGAGGCCGGCCAGCGCGGCCGGAGTCCCGCCCCGGTCGTGCCCGAACGCAGCGTCAGGCGTCATCAGGAAGCCGGCCAGCTCGACCTGGCGGGCGATCGCCCCGACGAACTCGTCGTAGGGCGTCATTCGGACCGCCTCGTCGAAGTGCTGGATGACTACGACGTCGACGCCGGCCTGCTCGAACCGGACGAGCCGCTCATCGGGGTCGCACAGGACAGGTGGAGCGGCACCGACCAGGATCTCGTCGGGATGGTGGTCGAAAGTGATCACCGCCGGGCGGGCATGCTGGGCGGCGGCTGCATCGCGGAGGCAGGCCAACAGGTAGTGGTGCCCGCGATGGAGCCCGTCGAACGCCCCGACGACGAACATCAGCCGGCCGAGGTCCGTGCCCGTTCCGGCCAGCCCGCCGAGCCCATTCGGCACGACCCGGAGCCGTCCGATTGCCCCCGGCCGGGTCCCGTCGTTCAGCCGGCGGGTCACCTCAGGCATCGACCAGGACCTTGTCGGGCACGACCCTGGGACCGTCCCAGCGGCCGAACCCGATCAGCTCGCCGGCCTCCGAGACGAGCCGCATCGGTCGGTCGTCATTCGGATCGGGCCGACCGGCCTGCGGGCGGATGAACTGGCCCCGGATCACCGCCTGCCGTTCGGCCGCCGTCAACCTGAGCGCGGCGAGGTCAAGGCCCGTGTCGACCGGCATGAGCAACCTGGCGAGGAGCGACCGGTCCTTGCCTGCCGCGGCTCGCACATCGTCCAGGGCGATGGCGTCACCCAGCCGGAACGGACCGCTGGCAGTCCGGGTCAGGGCGCCGAGGTAGCCACCCGAGCCGAGCGCCAGGCCGAGGTCGCGAGCGAGCGCCCGAATGTACGTCCCAGCCGAGCAATCGACCTCGACAACGGCGAGCGGGCGCGCTGGCTCCGAAGCATCCCAGTCGATCAGCTCGAGCCGATCGATCGTCACCGAGCGGGCCGCCAACTCGGGCCGGGCGCCGGCCCGGGCCAGGGCGTAGGCTCGGCGACCGGCGACCTTGATCGCGGAATAGTCCGGGGGCACCTGGACGATCGGCCCGCGAAGCGCCGGCAGGGCGGCCTCGAGGGCCGATCGGTCGATCGCCGGTCCGTCGATCGGGCTCAGCTCTCCATCGAGATCGTCGGTGGTCGACGAGGCACCGAAGCAGATCGTCGCGCGGTACTGCTTGCGATCGCCCAGGTGGTATTCGACCACCCGCGTGGCCCGTCCGACGAAGATCGGCAGGACACCGCGGGCGAACGGGTCAAGGGTCCCCCCGTGGCCGACCCGCTTGACCCCGGTCAGGCGGCGAACCAGCCCGACGATATCGTGAGAGGTCGGCCCGGCCGGCTTGTCGATCACGAGGATGCCGTCGATGCGGGACGGTCCGGCGGCAGCGGTCACCGACGGACCCGGCTCATCGGCCCGTCCTTTGCCCGCTCATCGCCGAACGAGCGCAGCGAGCTGGCGAGCCTCGGCCAGGACCGCCTGCCGGGCGGGCTCGACCGCGAGGGGGATGGTCGCCCCGGCCGCCCGGGCGTGGCCGCCGCCGCCGAAGGCCCCGGTCAGGACCGTCGCATCAACGCCGCCCGGCTTAGTCCGAACGCTGATCCGGGTCTGGTCGCCGGCCTCCTTGAAGACGATCGCGACCTCGGCCTGTTCGGACTGGGCGACCAGGTCGATGATGCCCTCCGAGTCCGCCGGGCTGGCGCCCGTGGCGGCCAGGTCCGCCTCGAGCAGGATCGACCAGACGACCCGGCCGGCATCAGCCGAATCGAGCCGCTGGAGGACCCGCCCGAAGAGCCGGAGCTGCCCCTCCGGCTTGCTCCGATAGAGGCGGCGCGAGATCTCGGACAGGGGCGCGCCGGCACCGACGAGGGCCGCCGCGACATTCAGGGTCCGCGGCGTCACGTTCGGGTGGGCGAAGGTCGAGGTGTCCATCACCAGGCCGGCCATCAGGGCCATGGCGAGGGCCCCATCCCCGACGGTCAGGGGCACCCCCAGGCGGGCAGCCAGGAGCGCGACCATCTCGCACGTCGCGGCGCTGTCCGGTTCGATCCAGTCGGCGCTGGGCGTGGCCGAGCCGGGGTTCGAGAGGTGGTGGTCGATGACCACCCGGGGCAGCCGGGCGAACAGTTCGGCATGGCGCCGGCCGACCTCGCCGACGCGTTCGAGGGTCCCACAGTCGACGATCACGAGCAGGTCGTAGTCGCGAGCCGGGTCCGGGTCGAGCCGCTCGGCCGCGATGCCCGGCAGGAAGTCATAGAGCGGGGGCGCCGGGTCGGAGCAGACGGTGCTGGCCTGCCCGCCATGGAACTCGACGATCCGGGCGACGCCGAGGGCGGCCCCGAGCGTGTCGGCGTCGGGGTTCTCGTGGCTGACGACCAGCGCCTGCCGGGCGCGGGCGATCCGCTGGGCGACGAGGTCGGGAACCGTATCGAGATACGTCTCGAGCCCGACTCGTCACCGGGTCGGCCTTCGGCTCCCCGTGGGGCGGTGGTCCGGTCGATCGTTGGTGCTGCCCCGGGCCCGGCTCCGGCGCTCGGCTCGATTGGCCGGCGGACGGGGCACGATCAGCTCAGGCTCCCCGTCGGGAGCGGCTTCGACTTCCGCGGCCGCGCCGCGCGGCGTCACCGGGGTCGGCAGGGTCTCGCCCGGTCGGCGCCTCGTCCTCGGGCACCTGGCCGTGCTCGAGCTCGTCGAGGATGTGCAGCAGCCGGGTGCCCCTGCTCCGCCGTCTCGTCCAGGCGGACGTGCAGGTTCGGGATCCGGCGCAGGCGCAGCCGACTGCCGAGCTCGTGGCGGACGAACGGCATGGCATGCTCGAGCGCGCGGACCGTCTCGGTTCGCTCCGCCTGGTTGCCGATCACGCTGACCCAGACCCGGGCGTGGGCCAGGTCGGCAGTCGTCTCGACCTTCGTCACGGTCGCGAAACCGATCCGGGGATCCTTGACGTCCCGCGCGACAGGAGGCCGCCGATCTCCTGGCGCAGGAGCTCGTCGATCCGATCGGTCCGGGCCGTCACCGCGGCCGTGCCCTCGTCTGCGCCATCAGCTGGCGCGGGCCCGGCTGACGGTCTTCGAGGCTGAAGCACTCGATGATGTCGCCTTCCTGGAGCTCCTGGTAGCCGGCCAGGCCGATCCCGCACTCGAGGTTCTGGGCCACCTCGCGGACATCGTCGCGGAAGCGTCGGAGCGATTCGATCCGGTCCGTCGCGACGACCTTGCCACTCGCGCCAGACCCGGGCGCCGCCGCGCACGATCCGGCCGTCGGTCACGAAACAGCCGGCGATCACGGTCGACTTGCCGACCTTGAAGATCTGGCGGACCTCGGCCCGGCCCTCGACGACCTCGACGATCTCGGGCTCGAGCAGCCCGCCGAGGGCCGCGTCGATGTCGTCGGTCAGCTTGTAGATGATGTCGTACAGCCGGACGTCGACACCCTCGGCCTCGGCTGCGCGCCGGGCCGTGTCGGTGATCTTCGTGTTGAAGCCGACGACGATCGCATCCGACGCCGAGGCCAGCAGGATGTCGTTGTCGGTGATGTCGCCGGCCGCCTCGTGGAGCACGTTCAGGCGAACGTCGTCGGTCGAGAGCTGGTCGAGGGCGTGGGTGATCGCCCCGAGGGAGCCCGACACGTCGGCCTTGAGGATGATCCGAAGCTCCTTCGCCTGGCCGGCCTGGATCTGCCTGTAGAGGTCCTCCAGGGTCGCCCGGCTGCCGCCTTCACCGCCCTTGGCGGCGGTCGCGGCCCGGCGGGCCTCGACCATCGTTCGGGCTTCCTTCTCGTCCGCGACCACCCGCAGGATGTCGCCCGCTTCGGGCACGTCGGCCAGGCCCAGGATGACCGAGGCCGACGATGGGCCGGACGAGGTGATCCGCTGGCCGAGCGAGTTCTCGAGGGCGCGGACCTTGCCGTAGGTGCCGCCGACCACGATCACGTCGCCGACCCGCAAGGTGCCCGTCTGGATGATCGCCGTGGCGACCGGGCCGCGGCCCTTGTCCAGCTCGGCCTCGACGATCGTGCCGATCGCCGGGCGAGCCGGGTTGGCCTTGAGCTCCTGCAGGTCGGCCACCAGCAGGATCATCTCCATCAGCTCGTCCAGGCCGGTCCGGGCCCGGGCGGAGACCGCCACGAGGGGCGTGTCGCCGCCGTACTCCTCGACGATCACGCCGGCCTCGGACAGCTCGTTCTTGACCCGCTCCGGGTTCGCGTCGGCCTTGTCGATCTTGTTCAGGGCGATGATGATCGGGACCCGGGCGGCCCGGGCGTGATGGATCGCCTCGAGGGTCTGGGGCATGACCCCGTCGTCGGCGGCGACGACCACGATCGCGATGTCGGTCACCTTGGCGCCGCGGGCCCGCATGGCGGTGAACGCCTCGTGGCCAGGGGTGTCCAGGAAGACGATCCGCCGGCCGTCCTTGACGATCTCGCTGGCCCCGATGTGCTGGGTGATCCCGCCCGCCTCGCCGGCGGCGACGGCTGTCGTGCGCAGGGCGTCGAGCAGGCTGGTCTTGCCGTGGTCGACATGGCCCATCACGGTGACAATCGGAGCGCGGGTTTCGAGCAGGGCCGGATCGTCCTCCTCGAAGAGGACTTCCTTGGTCGCCTCGGCGACCGGCTCATCGCCGGTCGGGGCGGCCGCCGGGCTGGTCGGGGCCAATACCTCGGCCACCTCGAAGCCGAGCTCGCCGGCCACGAGCGAGGCGGTGTCGCGGTCGATCAGCTGATTGATCGTGGCAAAGATGCCGCTCTTGATCAGCTCGCGGATCACGTCAGCGGCGTTGACATCGAGGAGCTCGGCGAGCTCCTTGACCGTGATCGTGGGCGGCAGCTCGATCGCGCCGCGTTCGCGCGGGTCGAGGACCTGCACCCCGCCCTGGCCGGCGCCAGCGTCGCGGCGCGGCGGCTTGCGCGGGCCGCGGCGGCCGCGGGTCCCGCTTCTACTCCTGGCCACGTGCGCCTCCTTCGTCCTGGGTCGTCGTCTGGGATGGCCGGTGTTCGGCCGGGTTCAGCAGCTGGGATCGCTCGTCGGGAGCGATCGAATGGGACAGGGACCGGGCGAGGGCGCCCTTGCCGAGCGCCCGCTCCCGGCAGTCCCCGGTGGCGCAGACATAGGCTCCCCGGCCCGCGAGCCGGCCACTCGGATCTTCGACGATCTGGCCGGCCGGGGTTCGGACGATCCGGACCAGCTCACGCTTCGGGCGGATCGTTCGGCAGGCGACGCAGGTCCGGGTCGGAACCGGCCGGGCGGCCCCGGGTCGTCGTGGGGCCGGGGCCGCGGGGCCGCCTACGACGCCACCCCGTCGGTCGACCCCGACGCGGCCTTGGCCAGGGGCTTGGCCCGAGGCTTGGCCGGCGCCTTGGCAGCCGCCTTGGCGGCGGACTCAGCGCTGGCCTTCGGAGCGGCCTTGACCTTTGGGGCTGCCGTTGCCTTCGGTGCAGCTTCGGCCTTCGGAGCGGCTTTGGCCTTTGGGGCTACCGCCTGGCTCGGCTCGTCCAGCGTGGCCGCCTTGGCCCTGGCGGCCGGCCGTGCCTTGGGTTTCGAGGCCTCGGGCGATCCGTCCTCGGCCGGCTCCGCGGGCACCGCAGCAGCCTTCTTCGGGCGCGCCTTGCTCGGTGCCTCGTCCACCGTCGCGGCAGCTGCCGGAACGGCGCCGTCGGACGGGACCGCCTCGAGCGGGGCTTCCACCGACGACGCTTCATCAACCCGCGCGGCGCTTTCGTCGGCCGCCCGGGCCGCCTCGGCCACGCTGACATCGCTCCGGATGTCGATCCGCCAGCCGGACAGCTTGGCGGCCAGCCGGGCGTTCTGGCCCTCCCGTCCGATGGCGAGCGAGAGCATCCGCTCCGGGACCGTCACGCTGGCGATCCGGTGCTCCTCGTCGATCTGGACGTCGAGGACCTGGGCCGGGCTGAGGGCATTGGCCACGAACACGGCCGGGTCGTCATTCCACGGGATCACGTCGATCTTCTCGCCGGCCAGCTCGGCCACCACCGCCTGGACCCGGGCGCCGCGCTGGCCGACCGTTGCCCCGACCGGATCGAGCCCGTCCTGGCGGCTCCACACGGCGACCTTGGACCGGCTGCCGGCCTCGCGGGCGATCGCCTTGATCTCGACCGTGCCGTTGTGGATCTCGGGTACTTCGAGCTCGAACAGGCGGCGCAGGAAGTTCTTGTGGGAGCGGCTCACGAACAGCTGCGGCCCGCGCAGGCCGCGCCGGACCTCGAGCACGAGGGCCTTGACGTTCTGGCCGATCCGGTAGTGCTCGAGGGGCGACTGCTCGGTCGTGGCCAGGATCGCCTCGGCCCGCGAGACCCCGCCCTGGCCGACCATCTCGAGGATGATCGCGCGCGGCTCGATCCGGTTGACCGAGCCGGTGATCAGCTCCCCTTCCCGGCTCGCGAACTGGTCGAACGCGACGTCCCGCTCGGCCTCGCGCAGGCGCTGGAGGACGACCTGCTTGGCCGTCTGGGCGTGAATTCGACCGAACGAGTTGGGATCCATTTCCTCGATCTCGACCAGGTCGCCGAGGACCGCGCCGGGATCGAAGGCCTTGGCCTCGTCGAGGCTGAATTCGGTCAGCGGGTCGACGATCTCGCCAACCGCGACCTTGGCCCGGAAGACCCGGATCCGGCCCGTGTCACCGTCGATCCGGACGCACACGTCCTCGTCGCCAGGCTGCCGCCGGTAGGCGGACTGGATCGCGTCCTCGACGGTGTGGATCAGCTGATCCCGCGGAACCTGCTTCTCGGCGTTGAGCTGGAGCAGCGCGGTGACGAAGTCACGATTCATGGTGCTCCTCCCGTCACGTCTGCCGTTCGCGGCCAGTTCCATCTTGGCCCGACCGCCAAAAAAAACGTGGGGGTCACCCACGTTCCATCCGAGCGGCCGGTGAAGTTGCCCCCGAGTATATACCGAAGGGTCGATTCCGTCGATCAGGCGACGGTCGCGCCGGGCTCCGGGTAGCGCCGGTCGACGTAGTCATCGAGGATTCGCTTGAACTCGTCGACGAGGCCGTCGCCCCGCAGGGTCCGGTCGAGCTGGCCGTCGATAAACACCGGGGCGACCGGCTCCTCGAACGTGCCGGGCAGGCTGATCCCGATGTCGGCGTGCTTCGACTCGCCCGGGCCGTTGACCACGCAGCCCATGACCGCAACCCGCATCTCCTCGACCCCGGGATGATGCTCGGCCCAGACCGGCATCTGGTCCTTGAGATAGCCCTGGATCTCCTGGGCCATGACCTGGAAGAAGCTCGAGGTCGTTCGGCCGCAACCCGGGCAGGCGCTGACCTGGGGCAGGAAGCTGCGCAGGCCGAGCGACTGGAGGACCTGCTGGGCGACCTCGACCTCGAGCTCCCGGCCGGCCCCCGGCTCGGGCGTGAGCGAGACCCGGATCGTGTCGCCGATGCCTTCGTTGAGCAGGACGGCCAGGCCGGCCGTAGACGCGACGATCCCCTTCATGGCCATGCCGGCCTCGGTCAGCCCGAGGTGAAGCGGGTAGTCCGACAGTGGGGCAAGCAGGCGGTAGACGTCGATCAGGTCGCGCACGCCCGAGACCTTGGCGCTCAGGATGATCCGGTCGTGGCCCTGGCCAGTTGCCTCGGCCAGCTCGGCCGAGCGCATGGCCGACTGGATCATCGCGTCGATCATCACGTCGCGCGCGTCGCGCGGCTCGGCCAGGCGGGCATTCGCCTCCATCAGCTCGGTCAGGAGGGCCTGGTCGAGCGAGCCCCAGTTGACCCCGATCCGGACCGGCTTGTTGTTCTCGAGGGCGATCCGGACGATCGTCTGGAAGTGCTCGTCGTGGCGCTTCGCTCCCACGTTGCCCGGGTTGATCCGGTACTTGGCCAGGGCCGCCGCCGTCTCCGGGTAGCGCTCGAGCAGGAGATGGCCGTTGTAGTGAAAGTCGCCGATGACCGGAACGTCCACGCCCAGGCCGCGAACCTTGCGGATGATCTCGGGCACGGCCGCCGCGGCCGGCTCATTGTTGACGGTCACCCGGACGAGCTGGCTGCCGGCGTGGGCCAGCCGGGCGATCTGGATGGCCGTGCCGTCGGCGTCTGCGGTGTCGGTGTTGGTCATGGACTGGACAACGATCGGATGAGCCGATCCGACGAGCACTCCGCCAACATCGACGCTGACCGCGGCCCGCCGCTTCGGACGGAGCTCGTCGGGCGAGGTCATTGCGGGACGGTGCCCAGCGAGGTCAGGTCGAAGAAGGTGATCCAGGCCAGGAAGACCATCAGCAGGGCAAAGCCCGCCACGTAGGTCAGCTGCTCGGCCCGCAGGCTGAACCGGTCACCGGCCAGGCGGCGGATGAACAGGAACAGGACCCGCCCCCCGTCCAGGGGCGGGAACGGCAGGATGTTGACCAGGGCGAGGTTGGCCGACAGGAGCGCCGTGATGTACAGGAGATAGACCGGCCCGAGGTCCCAGAAGACCGTCCCGACCTGCTCGGCGATCCCGACCGGGCCAGTCACCGGCGGCCGCTCTGTCGGGTGGTTGACGATCGAGCTGGCCAGCTGACCGAGCCCATTGGCGATCAGGCCCAGCGCGTTCACGGTCTGGTTCGCCGCGACCCGAACGGCCGTCGCGACGTCATGGCCGACGTAGACGCCGGTCGGCTTGGCCTGCAGGTCGGCGATTCCGAGCGGCCCCTCGCGCTCGGGGTTGCCCGAGGCGGTGTTTGCGGCGTTGACCTTGTCGATCTCGGCCTGCGAGCGGAGCGGGACCGTCAGGGTCGACTGGCTGCCGTCGGCATGGGTCACGACCAGGCTCACCGTCTGGCCGGCCAGGGCATAGAAGTCGTCGACCGGCGAGCCGACGCTGAAGGCCTCGTAGACCTTGCCGTTGACCGAGTCGATCCGATCCCCGGCGACGAGCCCGGCCGTCGCGGCCGGCGAACCCGGCTGGACGGTCCCGAAGGAAACCCCGATCAGGGGCGTCGCGGCCAGGGCGATCGCGAAGAAGATGACGAAGGCGAGGATCAGGTTCATTGCCACCCCGGCCACGAGCACGATCACCTTGGTCGGCAGGGGCGCCCGCACGAACGAGCGGGGGTCGTCCGAGTCGCCGTCTTCGCCTTCGAGCCGGACGAAGCCGCCGATCGGCAGCCAGTTCAGGGTGTAGATCGTCTCGCCGCGTGAGGCGAGGACCCGGGCCCGGGGCGGGAAGCCGATCCCGAACTCGTGGACCCGGATCCTGGCCAGGCGGGCGGTGGCGAAGTGGCCGGCCTCGTGGATCACCACGATCGCGGTCAGGATCACGAGGAAGATCACGATCGTGATCAGGTTGTGGCCGATCGCCCCGAGCAGGTCCATCAGGCCACCGGCCCGTCGGCCAAGGCCGCCCGGACCTCGGCCTCGAGGACGACCAGGGCCTCGACGTCGGGCGCCTGGTCGGTCCCCTGCCCGAACCGGTCAACGGCCGATTCGAGCAGCCGCGGGATCCCGTGGAAGTCGAGGGTACCGGCCAGGAAGCGGGCGACGGCGACCTCGTCGGCGGCGATCAGGGCCGCACTCGCGCGCGAGCCCGTCCGGCCGGCCGCGCGGGCAATCGCCAGGGCCGGGAATTGAGTCTCGTCGGGCGCCTCGAAGTCGAGCCGGGCGACGCTGATCAGGTCCGGCGCGCTGGCCGGGGATGGAAGTCGTTCTGGGTAGGTCACGGCGTACTGGATCGGAAGGCGCATGTCGGGCGTGCCGATCTGGGCCTTCAAGGATCCGTCGACAAAGAGCACGGCCGAGTGGATGACACTCTGTCGGTGGATGACCACCTCGATCGCGTCGTAGCCGACATCGTACAGCCAGTGCGCCTCGATCACCTCCAGGCCCTTGTTGACCAGGGTCGCCGAATTGACCGTGATCTTGGCGCCCATCCGCCAGGTCGGGTGGCGCAGGGCCTGCTCCGGGGTGATCGCGCCGAGCTCGGCCGGTGAGCTGGTCCGAAACGGCCCACCCGAGGCGGTCAGAATCAGCCGGGCCACGCTCGCCATGGCCTCCCCCGCGAGGCACTGCCAGATTGCCGAGTGCTCGGAATCGATCGGCCGAAGCCAGGCCAGTGGATTGGCCGCCCCTGGGTTGGCCGCCCGCGGCTCCTTGGCGGCCAGTCCCCGGGCCAGTGGCATGACCAGGTGGCCGCCCGCCACGAGGGTCTCCTTGTTGGCCGTAGCCACGACCTTGCCGGCCCCCAGGGCGGCCAGGGTCGGGTGGAGGCTGACCAGTCCGCCGGTTCCCACGAGAACGAGGTCGACGTCCGGCCGGGTCGCGAGCTCAAGGAGCGAGTCCGCGCCGTGGACCTGGATCGTCCCGCGAGGCAGGTCCAGGTTGACCGGTCCGCTCGGGTTCGTCAGCGCGACGACCCCCGGCCGGAATTGGCGCGCCTGCTCCTCGAGCAGCCCGGCCTGGCTCCCGGTCGCGATCGCCACGACCTCGACCCGGTCGCCCAGCCCCTCGAGGACCTCGATCGCCTGGCGCCCGATCGAGCCCCCGGATCCCAGGATCGCCACCCGGAGTGGTGGCCGGGCGATCGTCAAGGCCGGCTCAACGCAGGAACGTGATCACGAACAGGGTCATGACGGGGGCCGCCATCAGGAACGAATTGACCCGATCGAGGGCACCCCCGTGGCCGGGGATCAGGTTGCTCGAGTCCTTCGCGCCGGCCGCCCGCTTGAGCATCGATTTCGGCCAGGTCGCCGCATTGGGCCGCCAGCCCGACGAGCGGGCCGAGGAGGAGTCCGTACAGGACCGGTTGGCCGGCGGCCCACAGTCCGACCAGGACGACCAGGCTGCTCGCGATCAGGCCGCCGAGCAGGCCGGCGTACGTCTTCGAAGGCGAGATGTGGCTCAGGAACTTCTCGTGCCCGGTCATCTCCCCGAAGCGCTGCCCGAAGGTCTTGCCGAACAGGTAGGCCCCGGTGTCGTAGGCCCAGACCGACAGGATCAGGATCAGGATCCAGAGCCGCTCGCTGCCGACGAACGACAGGACCGCCCCGGCCGGCAGGGCCGGCGCCGCCGTGCCGAGCCGGACGATGAACGACAGGAGCCCGACGTAGAGTGCTCCGAAGACCGTCCCGATCCAGGCGTTGAGGCCATCGCGGGGGTCGGTCCGGGTGAATGCCCCGGCGGCCGCCAGCAGGATCCCGATCGCAGCCAGGATCGTGCCGCTGCCCTCCAGGATCGTCGGAACGGCCGCGTCGATCACGATCGCGATCGCAATCGCCAGGCCCAGCCAGGGCATCGTCGGGTAGCCGGCCGGCTTGAGCAGACGGAAGACCTCGATTCCGGCCAGGACCGTCAAGGCGATGACACCCAGGGTGATCCACCAACCGCCGAGGATCAGGACGAGGACGACCGGCGGCAGGATAAACAGGACGCTCCGGCCACGTTCCTGCATCAGGCCGCCCCTACCGGCCGAACCGGCGGAAGCGGCTGGCGTACTCGATCAGGGCCGCGTCGAACGCCTCGGCGTCGAAGTCCGGCCAGAGCGCGGAGCAGAAGTAGAACTCGGCGTAGGCCGACTGCCAGACGAGGAAGTTGCTCAGGCGCTGGTCGCCGCCGGTCCGGATCACGAGATCCGGATCAGGCAGGCCCGCGGTGTACAGGTTCTCCGACAGGGCGACTTCGTCGATCTCGGCCGGCGCCAGGCCGCTGGCCACGATCCGCCGGACGGCATCCACGATCTCGGTCCGGCCGGCGTAGTTGAAGGCGATGTTCAGGAGCAGGCGCTCGCCGGTGGCCGTCGCGGCCAGGCCGCCGTCGATCGAGTGGCGAGTCTGTTCAGGCAGCTCCTCGAGCCGGCCGAGCAACCGGATGCGGACGCCCTGGCGGCGGAGCTCATCGGTCTCGTCCCGGATCGCGCCTTCGAGCAAGGCGAACAGGCCGGTTACCTCTTCGTCGGTCCGGGCCCAGTTCTCGCGGCTGAAGGCATACAACGACAGGATCGGGATCCCTCGGCGCACAGCGTGCTTGAGCAGGGTCCGGATCGTCTCAACCCCGGCAGCGTGGCCTTCCAGCTCGGTCAGGCCGCGGGCCCTCGCCCAGCGCCGGTTGCCGTCCATGATGATCGCCACGTGGCGCGGCGTTTCGTCGGGCGAAGCCAGCCGCTCGGGCGCGTCGATCGAAGCCAGCGACAGGTCGGTGGATAGGGCCGGAATCGGCGCGTGGGCGATCGGCGGCGCGTCGGTCGGGCGAGCCAGCGGCGGGCGGGCCACCAGGCGGGCCACTAGACCTCCATCACCTCGTGCTCCTTGTGGGCCCCGAGGCGATCGATCTCGGAGATGTAGCGGTCGGTCACCTTCTGGAGCTGGTCCAGCTCGCGATGGGCGGCGTCGCTCCCCAGGCTGCCGTCCTTCTCCTCTTTCTTGAGCGCGTCGCCGGCGTCCCGGCGGTGGTTGCGGACCTCGACCCTGGCCTCCTCCATCCGGCGATGGACGGCCTTGACGATGTCGCGCCGGCGTTCCTCGGTCAGGGGCGGGATGTTCAGCCGGACGACCGAACCGTCGACGTTCGGTGTGAGCCCGATATCGCTCTTCTGGATCGCCTTCTCGATCGCCCCGAGGACGCTCCGGTCCCAGGGCTGGATCACGATCTGGTGGGCCTCGGGCACGCTGATCCCGGCGATCTGGTTGAGCGGCGTCGGGGTGCCGTAATACTCGACCACGAGCCGCTCGACGAGCGAGGTCGAGGCCCGCCCGGTTCGAAGGCCCTGGAAGTCACGTTCCATGCTCTCGACCGCGCGGCCCATCTTGGCCTCGATCGAGCTGATGACCTCGGCGCTCATCCGGCCCTCCCGCTCGAGATGACCGTGCCGAGCGCCTCGCCCTGGACCACCCGCCGGATCGTGTCGGGCTGATTCAGGTCGAACACGATGATTGGCAGGTCGTTCTCCATGCACAGCGACACGGCCGCTGCGTCCATCACCTTGAGCTGGTCGCGGAGGAGATCGCTGTACACGAGCTCAGCGTAGCGCTGGGCATCGGGGTGCGTCAGCGGGTCGGCATCGTAGACGCCGTCGACCTTGGTCGCCTTGAGCAGGACCTCGGCCCCGATCTCGATCGCCCGCAGGGCGGCGGCCGAATCGGTCGTGAAATACGGGTTGCCGGTGCCGGCCACGAAGATCGCCACCCGGCCCTTCTCGAGGTGGCGAACCGCCCGGCGGCGGATGTACGGCTCGGCGATCTCGTTCATCCCGATCGCGCTCATGACCCGGGTCGGCAGGCCGACCTTCTCGAGCGCGTCCTGGAGGGCCAGGCCGTTCATCACGGTGGCCAGCATCCCGATGTAGTCGCCGGTCGCCCGGTCCATGCCCCGGGCCGACGCCGCCAGGCCGCGGAAGATGTTCCCGCCGCCGACCACGATCCCGATCTGGACACCGAGCGACTGGACCTCGGCCACCTGCCGGGCGATCGTCATGCAGAACTCGGGATCGACGCCGTACTGCCGGTTGCCCAGGAGGGCCTCGCCCGACAGCTTCAGCAGGATCCGGCCGAACCTGACCCGACCGTGCGGTTCATCGGCCGTCGTGCCTGACGGACCGGCTTGGCTCACAACTCTTCCCCGAGCTCGTAACGGGCGAAGCGCCTGACCTTGATGTTCTCACCAATCGTGGCGATCGCGTCGACGATCAGCTCACGGACCGAATTCTCGGTGTCGCGGAAGGGCTGGTCGAGGAGGCACACCTCCTTGAACCACTTCTTGAGCTGCCCGTCGACGATCTGCTCGCGGATCGCCTCGGGCTTCTTCTGGACCGACTCGTCGGCCAGCAGGGCGGCCTTGCGCTCGGCCAGGACCCCGGCCGGGATGGCCTCGACGTCGATGTACTCGGGGTGCATCCCGGCGACCTGGATCGCGAGGTCGCGGACGAGCTTCTGGAACTGCTCGGTCCGGGCCACGAAGTCGGTCTCGCAGTTGACCTCGATCAGGACACCGATCCGGCCGCCCATGTGGATGTAGCTGCCGACCAGCCCTTCGCGGGCCTCGCGGCCCGACTTCCTGGCGGCCGCCGCCTGGCCCCGCTCGCGAAGCAGGGCAACCGCCTTGTCGAGGTCCCCGCCGGTCTCCTCGAGGGCCCGCTTGCAATCCATGAACCCGGCGCCGGTCTGCTCTCGAAGCTCCTTGACCATGCCGGCCGAGATGTCCGCCATTCCTGAACCTGCTCCTGTTCCCTGTGCGGCGGCCGCCCGCAGGCAGCCGCGTCAACGGTTGATCGTTGGGCCGGTCGACCGGCCTGGTGGGTGGCCCGGATGGGCCGCTGCTCAGCCGGCGGCCGGGGCTCCGGCCACGTCGTCCGCCTCGGCCTTCTCGCTCGCCTCCCGAGCCAGCTCGGCGGCGATCTCGTCCGGGGTGGCCTCGGCCGGAGGCTCGGGCGCGGCCTCGATCGCCGCCGAAGCGCCGCGGACTGCCGGCAGGAGGTCGTCCTCGTCGGGCGAGAAGATCAGGGCCGCGCCACCGGCCAGGGCCGCGACGAGCTCCTCGGAGGCGGCTTCGGACTCCTCGACTCGAGATCTCGGGCTGCTCGATCTCGGGCTCGGGCTCGACCGCCGCCCGGGCCGCCCGCTCGCGGGCGCCCTCGATCGCCGCGTCGGCGACCAACGAGCACAGCAGCCGGATCGCCCGGATCGCGTCATCGTTGGCCGGCACGACATAGGTCAGCTCGTCCGGATCGACGTTCGTATCGCCGGTCCCGATCAGCGGGATCTCGAGCTTGTTGGCCTCGGTCACGGCGATCCGCTCGCGATGCGGATCGACGATGAAGATGAGCCCGGGCAGGCGCTTCATCTTGCGGATCCCGCCGAGGGTGCCGGTCAGCTTGGTCAGCTCCTCCTGGAGCTTGGCCGCTTCCTTCTTGGCCATCCGCTCGAAGTCGCCGTTCTGCTGGCGTGCCTCGAGCTGCTCCATCAGGGCGATCCGCTTCTTGATCGTAGTGAAGTTGGTCAGCATGCCGCCCAGCCAGCGCTTGTTGATGTAGGGCTGGTTCGAGCGGGCTGCTTCCTGGGCGATCGGCTCCTGGGCCTGCTTCTTGGTGCCCACGAAGAGGACCTGGTCACCTCGGGCGACCGTCTCGCGGACGGCGGCCAGGGCGATCTCGAGGCCCTTTACGGTCTGGGCCAGGTCGATGATGTGGATACCGTTGCGCTCGGCGAAGATATACGGCTTCATCTTCGGATTCCAGCGGCGAGTCTGGTGTCCGAAATGGACTCCGGCCTCGAGCAGCTGGCGCATCGAGATGGTCGGCACGGTGAGTCGCCTCCTGTTCGGTTCTGACCTCCGCGGACCTGCCTCGCCGGGAACCGGATCGATGATCCGGCACCGCCCCGGCTGGAACGGTCGCGCGTGTGGGCTCCACCCCGCCGGGTGGGCATTGCTCGGCTCTTTGGGCCGCGCCGGAGTCTAGCACAGGGCCGGATCGCCCCGGTTTGGCGGGTCCCGTCGCAGTACCGGCCGCGGGGCCCTGGCCGTAGGCCCGCCGCGGGGTTGGCCCCAGGGCCGCCGCGAGATCGGGCGCCGGGTCCACCGTGAGATTGGGCGCGGGGTCCACGGCAAACGTCGCACCCGTAGGACAAAGGCGGCTTTCGCCCTCCGCCGGCGGGTTGAAACCGACCTCACCGCCCGCCGGTTGTCCAGAGCCACGCTCGCCACGGGACAAGTTGAGGCGACGACGCTCGCGCCAGGCTGCTCTCCGCGCGTCAAAAGCGGTTTTGTCCTACCGGTAGCAACATCGTCGCGAGGCAACGCCGACCTGGGCAACGCCGACCTCGGGAGAACCGTGGCCGGATTTGTTTGGTCAGGACGAATCAGGTGTAGCCCTTGTCGACGCTCCGATCGGGCCTAGAAGGCCAGGGCGTCTCGATGGTGGCGGACCCGGATCGACCGGTCGTGCTCATCCGACCCGCTTGGCTCGACCACCACGAGGTCGATCCGGATCGGGAGCCGAGGGATCGACGTTCCGTCGCCCAGAGCAGTCAGTTCGTGGAGCTTGCCGACGGCGGCCCGCAGGTGGGCACGCTTGCGCCAGTCGAACGTCTCCTCGGCCAAGCCGTACCGACGGCTCGCCCGCCAGCGGACCTCGACGATGACGAGGGTGGCCGGCGGGGCCGGATCGACCGCCAGGATATCGACCTCGTTCCGCCCGAACCGCAGGTTCCGACCGACGACGGTCCAGCCCGAGCCCACCAAGAGTCCAGTAACGGTCGTTTCGGCCGCATCGCCGAGCTCCTGGGCCGGGGTTCGGGAGGTCGTTCGAGCGGCCGCGATCGATGGGCGGCTCCGGTCAGGCATGGTCCGATCATCGGGCGACGCCCACATCGGGCGATCTCCTCGTCATTTACCGCGGATTGCGCGAGGCGCTAGGGGATTGAGCAGGCCGGCGACGGCCCGGAGTGACGGTTGCCGGAGGTGGTCCAGGGTGAGCCTGGCTGGCGATGCTCGAGCGGCGATCCCCGGGCCCGTTGGTCAGGCAGGCAGCGAGATAGAGGTGAGGGCCGATTCGAACTCTTCGCGGATCGAGTCGGGCTCGTCCAGCCCGGCGGCCATGACCGGGATCCCAGGCCCGGCGCCGGTCGGCAGGCCGTCCAGCCCGAGCTCCTCGTCGCCGAACAGGTCGAGGGTCTCCTGGTCGCCGGCGAGCGTCCGCTGGAGGGCCAGGAAGCTGCGCCGGTGGAACGGGGTCAGGCCAAGCTCGCGGATCGCCATCCGGTGCTCGAGGGTCGCGTACCCCTGGTTGCGCTCCCAGCCATAACCGGGGTGGCGGAGCGCGAGGAGGCTCATCATCCGGTCGCGGACGACCTTCGCCACGACCGACGCCGCGGCGATCGAATAGACCTTCGCGTCGCCCTTGACGATGGCGGTGTACGGCCCGACCGCCGCCTCGAACTCGGCGATCCGGTTGCCGTCGACCAGGACGTGATCGTGTTCCCCCACCCGGCGGATCGCCCGGCGCATTGCGAGGTGGGTGGCGTGGTAGATGTTCAGGCGGTCGATCTCGGCGACGGATGCGGCGCCGACCCCGATCGCCCAGGCGCGGCGGCGGATGATCGGGGCGAGCCGCTCGCGCTGGGCGGCCGAGAGGGTCTTCGAGTCGCGCACGCCCGGGATGCGGCGGCAGTTGGGCCGCATGATCACGGCCGCCGCGACGACCGCACCGCAGGTCGGAGCGACGCCGACCTCGTCCACGCCCACGATTCGTTCCTGCCCGTCGCGCCACAGGGCACGTTCGTGGCGGAGGGTTGGGACCTGGCTGACCATTGGCCAGAGTCTAGCGAGCCTCGCGATCTGCCGGCGCTTCGACGAGTCGGACGGGGCGAGTCTCCAGGGTCCGACGAGGCGAATGTCGCCCCCGGCGACCAAATCAGGGGTATCGACCGGCCGGCGCAGCGAACGAACGAACACACGGGCGAAACGTTCGCCTCGGGCGAACAATCAGTCGCAACGGCCGCGCCTCGCCCGGGAGAACGTCGCCGATTTGGCCGTTCTGTTCGCTGCCGGCGACCAACGACCGTCCGGGGCCCCGTGCCCGGCAATGAGCCCGGAACGAGCCCGGAACGAGTCTGGAATGAGCTAGGGGTTGCGTCGCTCGCGGAGCGTCGCCGCCTTGCCCACCCGGTCGCGCAGGAAGTACAGCTGGGCCCGGCGGACCTGCTGGTGGCGCAGGACTTCGATCTTGTCAATCCGGGGGCTGTTGATCTTGAACGTGCGCTCGACCCCGACCCCGCTGGCGATCCGGCGAACCGTGATCGAGCGAGTGACCCCACCGCCGCGGAGGCGCATGACGTCGCCCTCGAAGACCTGGATCCGCTCCCGGCTTCCCTCGACGACCTTGGCATGGACCTTGACCCGATCGCCAGCGGCGAGCTCGGGAAGGTCTGTCCGAATCTGGTCCTGGACGATCTCGTCGAGTACGGTCACTGCGATTCCTTGCCTGGTGGTTCGGGTCTTGCGGACGCGAGGCTGGGCGTCCGGGGCAAGTTCGAGCCCTCGACCGACGGCGCAGTGTAGCACGACCTCGGTCGACGCCTGGCGGCTGAGCACGCGCGCCGGACCGTCAGGTGCGGCCCGAGCCTATTCCTCCGGTCGGGCCTCGGCTTCGAGCTCTGCCAGGAGCGCCCGGTCTTCGGCTGACCCGGTCCGTCCGGCCAGCAGGTCCGGCCGCCGCTCAAGGGTCCGCCGGAGCGCCTCTCGCCGCCGCCAGCGACGGACGGCCGCGTGGTTGCCGCTGGTCAGGATGTCCGGGATCGCCGTCCCGTCGAAGACCGGCGGACGGGTGTACTGAGGGTATTCGAGGATACCGTCGGAGAACGACTCCTCGTCCGTCGAAGCCGAGTCGATCGCCCCGGGCAGGAGCCGGATCAAGGCGTCGATCACGACCAGGGCCGGCAGCTCGCCCCCGGTCAGGACGTAGTCCCCGATCGACACCTCGACGTCGACCATGGCTCGGATCCGGTCGTCGATCCCCTCGTAGCGCGGGCAGACGAAGACGAGGTGGCTTCGCCCGGCGAGATCGGCGGCCCGCCTCTGGCTGAAGGGCTCGCCGGCCGGGTCGAGCAGGATCACGGTCGAATCGGGTCGGCGCAGGCTGGCCAGGGCCGCCGCGACCGGTTCCGGCCGGAAGATCATCCCGGCCCCACCGCCGTACGGCGTGTCGTCGACCGAGCGATGCCGCCCGAGGCCCCACTCGCGCAGGTCGTGGACCCGGATCGTGGCCAGGCCGCGCTCCTGGATCCGGCCGGGGATGCTGTCCGAGAGCGGCCCGGCGATCATCGCCGGGAAGAGCGTGACGACCTCGATCTCGAGACCCATCGAGCGGCTCAGGTGATCGGTTCGGACACGGCGTCGACGGTCGAGGACGGCGCCTTATCGGCCAGGCTCGGCTCCTCCCGGGAACCCGCCTCGTCCCGGGAACCCGCCTCGGCCGGGGCTGCTGCGGCCCGAGCTGCCTCGCCCGGAGCTGAGACCTGAGCCGCAGCGGCGGCGGCGGCCGCCCGGGCAGCATCGCCTTTTCGCGGTCGGGGCGCCCGGTACGGCCGCGGCGGACGGACCGGCGGCAAGTCGAGGGCCTGGGCATTGACCACGAGCGAGCCATTGGCCGGATCCAGCGAATGACAAAGTCCCGGACGGCCGGAACGTCGAACTCACCGCGCGGACCCCGGACGACGTACACGTCGTTCTCGGCGACCCGGTAGATGTCGACAACCGTGCCCAGCGTCCTCACCGTCCCGGCCCGAACCGGCAGTCCGACGATCTCGTGCCACAGCCACGAGCCGGCCGTGGGATCACTGGTCCGAGCCTCGGCCTCCGGGACATCGCGCCTCGAGATAGGCACCCCGCAGGCCGTCGGCCGAGGCTCCGGTCCGGCGCCTCGGCCAGCCGGATCCGCCAGCCCGGCCCGTCGGCGATTGCCGCGCCCTCGATCACGTGGAGGGGCGTGCCGGATGCCTCGCGGTAGAGTAAGGCGCCCGGGGCGAACCGGGCGTCAGGGTGATCGGTCAGGACTTCGATCCGGAGTGCCCCGTTCAGGCCGTGGACGCCCCGGACGAGGGCGACGACCAGTCGCCTCGGTTCGACCGTCAGACGATCTCGAGCGAGACCGGCTCGCCGTCGCGGGCCGCCCGGACCTTGAGCAGCGTCCGGAGGGCCTTGGCCACGCTTCCGTTCCGACCGATCACCTTGCCCATGTCGTCCTCGGCGACATGCAGCTCGAGGACGACCCCGTCGCGGTCGCGAACTTCCTCGACCGTGACCTGGTCAGGCTGGTCGACGAGCGAGCGGGCGACGTACTCGACCAAGCTCCTTGGCGGCCATCGCTACTTCCCCGCCGGCAGGATGCCGGCCGAGCGGAACAGGCGAGCGACCGTATCGGACGGCTGGGCGCCCTGGGACAGCCACTTCTTCGCCCGCTCGGCATCGATCTTTAGCTCGATCGGATCCGTCCGCGGGTTGTAGTGCCCGATCGTCTCGATCGAGCGGCTGTCGCGGGCGCTGCGCGAATCGGCAACGACCAGCCGATAGGTCGGCTGCTTGGTGGCGCCCACCCGGGTGAGCCTGATACGAACGGCCATTGGCCCTGGAACCTCCTGCAAGATGGCGATGAGCGCAGCCGTGCCCGGCGCCCATCGCTGTGTTCACGTGAGTGAGACGGCGATCACTTGACGACGAGCACCCAGCGCCCGTTGGCGACCCCATCGTTAACCGAGACCGACCAGGCCATGCTGGAGATCGGCTCGAGGTATGGCTTGATGTTCGCATCATAGTCGGCGCTGCTGTGCGAGCTGGCGGCAAGCGCCTCCAGGCGCCGTGCGCAGCCCGGTCATGTCGACGTAACCCTGGCCGGCATTCGTCGCCCCGGCCAGGTCCAATCGCCTGCTGATAGCCGGCCTGATCGGCGAGCGCCGCACCGGCCTTCGTGTCGAGCACGGCCTTAACGAAGCCATCACCGATGCCCACGATCACGATCTTGCCGGTCTGGGCGATGGCGAGCTCGAGCTTGTCGCCGGGGAGGTTGCTGCCCGCCGGAGCGGCGATCGAGACCGTGGTGATCGTCTGCCCGGCGTAGAGCTCGGTCGCGATCGTCAGGCCGGCCTTGCTGCCCGCCAGCCCGGCCAGCGACTTGAGCTCGGTGAGCAGATTGGCCGAGGCCGTCGGATCGTTCGTCTGGGCGACGAGGCCGTCGCTGAAGACCGATGAGTGATCGAGCACGACGAGATCGGCGTCGCCCAGCCAGCCGATGGCGGCATTGACCCCGCCGACGTACTTCGCGATCTCATCGACCTGGGCGGCGGTGGGACCTCCCGGCTGCGCCTCGACCTGGGCAAGAACCGCCTTGATCGTGCTGCCCACGTCCCGGCCCTCGGCCTGGACGACCGTGTCAGCCGGCAGGACTGCCGCCAGCTGGCTCGTCCGCGCTTCGACCTTGAGGGAATCCTTCGTGGTCGGGACGGCCGAGTCGAGGACAAGATGGTCGGACTCAGCCCGGACCCGCATCGCCGCCCAGCCCGGAACCGTGCTTGGATCGAAGGTCGGCAGGGCCAGGGTTCCGGCCGAGCCGCCCGCGCCAGCGCCTGCTCCGACCTGCGAGAGCATCTTCTTCTCGGCTGCGCTGAGCGCGGCGAGCATCGCCTTGAGGTCCACGTAGACGCTGCCGAGCGCATCGCCGCCGAGGCTGGCCTGGGCGGCCTTGAACCCGGCCGAGCTGGCCAGGGCGTTGCTCGGACCGCGGGTGATTGCGGCCTTGACCGAGTCGAGGCTGCCGGCCAGCACGACCGACCCGTCGACGACCCAGGCCGTCTTGCTGCCGGACGGCCCGGCCAGCTCCGCGACCTGGAGGCCGCCGACCGATTCATGACTGACCCCGGCCGGGGCGATCGAGCTCAGCCAGGCCGTCGCGGCCTGCGGATCACGGACCGAGGCGACGAGCAGCGCCGCCGGTGCGTCCGAGTCGAACGATTCGACGGAGATTCCGAGCTGCCCGCTGAACCAGGGCTTGATCTCGGTCGAGAAGTCGTGCTTGTTGTCGGTCATTCGCTTGACCAGCCGGTCGAGCCCGTCGTCGGCCTTGGCGTCGAAGCTGGTCTGGTCGGCAAAGCCCGGGAACGTGGGCCAGGAAGGCGAGCAGGTTGGCCCGCTGATCGCCGGGCATGTCGGCCCGGACCTCGGTGTATTCCACGGCGTCCGCGGGCGCCCAGGCGCAGGACCGCGGACGGCGCGCCACCCGAGGCGACGATCGTGAACCCGGCCGCGCCGACGAGGATCACGACCGACGCCCCGACGGCGGCCAGGGCCAGCCTCAGGCGCCGCGGCTCGATTGGGCGGAGCGACCGGCGCATTGGCCGGGCCGCCGCCAACGACCTCGACGGCCGCGGTCGGCACACGCTCGCTGGTCGGCTCAAGGACGCTCAGGGGCTCGGGCGCCGCCTCCGGATCCATTTGATCGCTCATGACCTGACCCCCTTACTGCGCCTGTCGGCGCCCGAGCAGGCTGGCCGCGGCGGTCCGTCGGCCGGCTCCGCCGGAGAACTGCTTCATCATCTTCTGCATCTCGGCGAACTGCTTGACCAGACGATTGACGTCGGTCAGGGTCGTGCCCGAGCCGGCCGCGATCCGACGACGGCGGGCGGCATTGAGAACGTTCGTGTCGCGCCGCTCGCGGGGCGTCATCGAGCGGATGATCGCCTCGGTCCGGCGCAGCTCGCCCCGGTTGACGGCATCCTCGGCCTGCTTGGCCATGCCGCCCATCCCTGGCAGCATCCCGACGAGCGAGCTCAGGCCACCCATCTTCTGGACCTGCTGGAGCTGGTCGAGGAAGTCTTCGAGGGTGAAGCTGCGACTTGCGCAGCTTCTCTTCAAGCTTCGAGGCCTGGTTCGCGTCGAACGTCTCCTGGGCTCGTTCGACCAAGGTCAGCACGTCGCCCATGCCCAGGATCCGGCCGGCCAGGCGATCCGGGTGGAAGACCTCCAGGGCGTCCGATCTTCTCGCCGGTCCCGAGGAACTTGACCGGCAAGCCGGTCACGGCGCTGATCGAGAGGGCCGCGCCGCCCCGGGCGTCGCCGTCGATCTTGGTCAGGATCAGGCCGCTGATCGGCACGGCCGCGGCAAAGGCCTGGGCCACGGCCACCGCCTCCTGGCCGGTCATCGCGTCGACCACGAGGAGCGTCTCGACCGGCCGCACGGCGGCACTCAGGGCCGCGATCTCGGCCATCAGGACCTCGTCGATCGAGAGCCGGCCCGCCGTGTCCAGGATGACCACGTCGCGCGAAAGCCGGCGGGACGCCTCGAGGCCGCCCTGGGCGATCTCGTTGACCGACGTCCCCGCCGGAGCCCGGTGGACGGGCACATCGAGCGCCTTGCCGAGCGTGGCCAGCTGGTCCGCCGCAGCGGGCCGGTACGGGTCGGCGGCCACGAGGAGCGGTCGCCGGCCGAGCTTGATGGCGTGCCTGGCGAGCTTGGCCGCCGAGGTCGTCTTGCCCGAGCCCTGGAGGCCGACGAGCATGACCACGGCCGGGTTGCCCTGGAGGTGGAAGGTCCGGTCGCCGGCCGACAGGAGGGCCGTCAGCTCCTCGTTGACGATGGCCACGACCTGCTGGCCGGCCGTCAGGCTTTCGAGGATGTTCGCCCCCACCGCCCGCTCGCGGACCCGGGCGACGAAATCCCGGACGACCTTGAAGTTGACATCCGCCTCGAGCAGGGCGAGGCGGACCTCGCGCATCGCCGCGTCGACGTCGGCCTCGCTCACCCGGCCCCGGCCGGTCAGCGAACCGAGGGTCTTGCGCAGCCGCTCGCTCAGCGTGTCAAACATGGACGGCGCGTCTCCCGCGATCGATTGAGGCTGGTCCGGCGGTCACGAGACCACGCGGTTTGGTGCGCGAGTTCTGGCGCACCGAGGCGCCCGGATTGTAGCGCACGCTCGGATCCGGGCCTGTAGAGCACTCCGTGCCCGTCGCAGATTCGTGGTGCCGCTATGCACCAGCCATGGGCTTGCCTCCTGCCCCGGCTCCCGCTCGACAGGCAAGGCCCCGTTGCGGTCCGATGCCTCCGGCGCCGACGTGCGTGGGACGAGGGTCAGCTGTCGGCGAAGAGGGCCGCGACGAACGCGTCCGGATCGAACGGCAGGAGGTCGCTCGCCAGCTCGCCGACGCCGACGAAGCGGACCGGCACTCCGAGGTCCGCCTCGATCGCGAAGACGATCCCGCCCTTGGCAGTCGAGTCGAGCTTGGTCAGGACGATTCCGGTCAGGCCGGTCGCCTCGTGGAAGGCGCGGGCCTGGGCCAGCCCGTTCTGGCCGGTCGTCGCGTCGAGCACGAACAGGACCTCGGGTCGGGCGCCGGGCAGGCGCTTGTCAATGATCCGACGGATCTTGGCCAGCTCGTCCATCAGGTTGACCTTCGTGTGCAGGCGGCCGGCCGTGTCGGCAATCACCAGGTCGGCTCCCCGGGCGACAGCCGCATCGAGGGCGTCATAGACGACCGCGCCGGGATCGGCGCCCGGGGCGTGGGCGATCATCGTGCTGCCTGAGCGGCCGGCCCAGATCCCGAGCTGCTCGATCGCGGCGGCCCGGAACGTGTCGGCAGCAGCCAGGATCACGTTCAGGCCCTCGGCCCGGTAGCGGCTGGCGAGCTTGCCGATCGTGGTCGTCTTGCCCGTCCCGTTCACGCCCACGATCAGGACGACCGCGGGCTGACCTTCGCCGGCCGGGCGAGGCCGCCAGTCGAGGTCCCGGGGAACGAGCAGGGCGGCCAGCTCGGCCCGTACGCCGGCCAGGTTGCCGCCCGGATCATGCCTCCGGCGGGCTCGATCGACGACCTCGGCGGCGAGCGCCCCGCCGACGTCACCTCCGATCAGGGTCTCCTCGACGTCATCCCACGAGGGCTCGTCCACGCCGGTCCCGCCGAGCAGGCCGCGGAGGCGCGATACGAACCCGGTTCGGCTCCGGGCGACACCCTGCTCGAGGCCGGCTTCGACCTGTTCGGGGGTAGGCACGACCGGGACCGGCCAGCCCGGGTAGATCGCCGGACCCGGCTGGGCGGCCGGGGCGGAGATGGCTCCCGAGTCGGCCGGCCGGGAGGGTTCGGGCTCGCCTGCCGGGGCCGACTCGGCCACGGGCTCGCCCGGCAGGGCCGGCACGGCCACGGGCGCGACCCCGGCGGGTTGCTCGATAGCCGGCTCCGGCGCTGCCGCCGGGACCGGCGCTTCTGCTGGAACCGGCACTGCCGCCGGGACCGGCGCTTCCGGCGCCGCATCCAGGAAGTCCGCCGGATCAGGCTCCCAGCCGGGTGGAACGAGCTCCGGCTCGACCGCCTGCCCTGGGGCCGGTTCCGCCTGTTCGTCGTCCTTCGGTTTCCGGCGCCAGAACACCTCAGGAGGCCGCTGCTGTTCGTTCGGCGATCGCCGTCGCCTCGTCAAGTCGCAGGCTGATGACCCGGCTGACCGAATCGTCGCCGACGGTCACGCCGTAGAGCGCGTCGGCCGCCTCGATCGTGCCCCGGTTGTGGGTGATCACGATGAACTGGGTCTGGTCGGCCAGCGACCTCAGGGCATCGGCGAACCGCCCGATGTTCGCTTCGTCGAGGGCGGCATCGACCTCGTCCAGGACGCAGAATGGGACCGGCCGAACGGCGAGCATCGCGAACAGGAGGGCGACCGCGGTCAGCGCCCGCTCGCCGCCAGAGAGCATCGCCAGGGCCTGGGCCTTCTTGCCCGGTGGCCGGGCCACGATCTCGACCCCGGTCAGCGACAGGTCCTCCGGGTCGGTCAGCTCGAGCCGGGCGTAGCCGCCCCCAAAGAGCTGCCGGAAGCGCTCGTCGAAGGCGACCTCGAGATGCTCGAAGGTTGTCCGAAACTGCTCCGAGACCATCCGGGCCAGCTCGTCGATCAGCCCGCGGGTCGTCCCGATCGCTTCGCGCAGATCGTTCTCCTGTGCTTCGAGGCCGTCGAGGCGGGCTTTCAGCTCGGCGTACTCCTCGATCGCCGCCGGATTTGCAGCGCCCAGCTCGTGGTAGCGCCGGCGGAGGGTCGCCATCCGGGCCGGGCTCGGCGGTTCGCCGGGGGGCGCCGTGGCCGCCCAGCGCTCGAGCACCACGACCGGGATCTCCTCGATGCCGGGCCCGGCCTCGCCCTCCTCCTCGTTTGTCGCGACCGCGGCGCTGGGCCGATCGGGCGCGGGCAGGCCGAGCGCTTGCGGGACGGGCAGGCCGAGGGCCTGCAGGCCGAGCAGCCCGAGCCCGCCGATCTCGGCGACGGCCTGCTCCCGGATCAGATCCAGGGCGAGCCGGGTCTCGAGCTCGGCCACCTCGGCCGAGCGGTGCCGGTCTTCGGCCGAGCGGAGCCGGTCGCGCACGGCCGTGACAGCCGACTCGGCCACGGCCAGCCGCTCCCGATCGACCGAATCGGCCTCGCGGACCTCGGCCAGGGCAGCCGCCAGGCGCTCCTCGCGACTGGCTGCCGTGGCCAGGTCGAGGGCGAGGCGATCACGCTCAACCGAGATCTCGGTTTCGCGTTCGGCCAGCTCACGCACCTGCCGGTCGGCTCGCTCGATCTGGTCACGGCTGATCGACGCGCCGGCCTCATCCCGAGCGTGGGCCGCCTCGGCGCTGAGCCGAAGGCCTTCGCGCTCGGCGAACTCGGCCGCCAGCCGGTCACGTCGCGAGCGCAGGTCGCCGACCCGGCGCTGCCAGGTCTCGATCGCGCTCGCGCGACGGGTCGGTAGGGCGTCCCCGGACGTTGCGTCGCGGCCGGCCGGTTGATCGCCCGCCGCCGACTGCCCGGCGGCACCCTCGAGATCGGCCAGGGCCGCTCGTCGGCGCACCAGCTCCGCGTCCGTCCGGACGGCCGCCGCCTCGTGCCAGGCTGCTTCGCGGGCCAGCCGCTCGACTCTTCGCGCGGCCACCCGTTCGGCCTCCTCGGCGGCCCGCCGGGCGGCCCCGATCCGGGCCTCCTCGGCGCGGGCTGCTTCGACTCGCTGGCGGGCCCCGCCGGCCCGGGCTGCTGCTTCCTGCGCGGCGGCTTCCGCGCTGGCCCCGTCCCGGTTGAGCCGGGCCTGCTCGGCCTCGATTCGCTCGAGCTCGCCCTGGCGTTCCAGGCTGCCGTCCGCCCGGCCGAGCGCGACCGCTCGACCTGCGACGAGCGCTCGGCCATCGCGCACGACGACCTGCCAGCCGGGCGGAAGGACGGGCTGGAGCTCGAGCGCCGCGTCGAGGTCGGGTGCCCAGGCCGTCCGCTCGAGAAGGGTCCGGGCCGCGCCGAGCTCGTCGCGCCGAATCGCATCGCTCAGCAGGCCACCACCGACCGCCGCCAATCGATCCCGGAAGGCGGCCGTTGGTGGAACGTCGGCCGGAGCGCCCGCCGCACCCGAGCTCGGGCGACCGGCCGAGCCGGCGGCAGAGGCCAGGATCAGCCAGCCGCGCTCGCCGGCCAGCTCGCCGACGGCGGTCCGCTCGACGAGGTAGCCCCGGGCCAGCTCGCCCAGGGCGGCCTCGACCGCCGCCCGGAAGGCCGGATCCACCTGGAGACCCGCATCCACCCGCCGGCCCCCCAGCCGCCGGGCCGCCCGCGCGATCCCGCGGGCCTCTTCTTCCGCCTGGCGGGCCGTCGCGGCGGCAAGGCGGCTGCCGATCGCGGCGAGGGCCGCCCCCGAGGCGGCCGCCCGCTCATCGGCGGCTCGCCGGGCACCGTCGGCTGCGTCGGCTTCGGCCCGGGCGGCATCCACGTCCCGGGCAGCCGCCAGCTCGGCCTCGATCGCCGCGCGATGATCGGCCCGGGCCGCCTGGAGCGCAGCCTCAAGGCCGGCATGCTCTGTTGCCGACTCGCTCGACCGTCGGCGTTCCTCGGCCGCCCGGCGCTCGGCGTCGGCCAGCTGCCGGCGGGCCGCGTCATGATCGGCCGTGCGCGCGGCCATGGCCCGTTCGAGGGCCGCCCGCTCCTGGCCTTCGGCCTGGCTCGCGGCTTCGAGCGCGGCCAGCTCCCGCCGGGCGTCGGCCAGACCGAGCTCGGCCTCCTCGAGGCTTGCCTGGAGTGCCGAATCCCGCTCCGGGACGGGCCGGGCCAGGGCCCGCCGGCGGGCCGCCAGCTCGGCCTCGGCGGCGGCTCGCTCCTCGTCCAGGCGGATCCGGTCGCGCCGAGCCGCCTCGAGCTCGGCCGCCTGGCGGCCGGCGGCCAGCTGCAGCCCGGCCAGGGCTGCCCGGGCCGATTCGAGGGCGTCCCGCCGCTCGAGCTCGACGGCCGTTCGACGAGCCAGGCCGGCGGCGATCTCGGCCAGGCCGGCCTCGGCCTCGCCCAGGGCGCCGACGAGCCGATCCACCTCGGTGCCCGTTCGCTCGACTCGCTCCAGGGCCACGGCCGCCTGGGCCGCGGCGGCGTGCCAGCGGGCATGGGCGCTCGCGACGAGGGCCGAGGCGAGCGCCTCGCCGGCGTTCGAGCGGTCCGCCTGCTGGTCGGCCTGGGCAGCCAGGCGCCGGACCTGCGGGCGGAGCTCGCCGAGGATGTCCTGGACCCGGGCCAGGTTCGCTTCGGCCTCGGCCAGCTGTTCCTCGGCCCGCCTGCGGCGACGCTCGTGGCGCCGGACGCCGGCAACTTCCTCGAACAGCGGCCGGCGCTCCTCGGGCCGGAGGGCCAGGGCCTGGTCGACCATGCCCTGGCCGATGAACAGGAACGCGTTGTCGGCAAGGTGGGCCCCGTCGAGCAGCTCGACCAGGTCCTTGAGCCTGACCCGGCCCCGGTTCAGGAGGTAGTCGTTCTCTCCCGAGCGGTACAGCCGCCGGCCCAGCTCGAGGACCTGGAAGTCGAGCGGCAGCAGTCCGTCGGCGTTGTCGAGGACGAGGCTGACGTCGGCCATCCCGAGGGCCGGGCGGCGATCGGAGCCAGCGAAGATGACGTCCTCGGACTTGCGGCTGCGCAACGCGCGACCCTGCTCCCCGAGGGCCCAGCGGAGCCCGTCGGCAAGGTTGCTCTTGCCCGAGCCGTTCGGGCCGACGACGGCGCTGATCCCCGGCCCGAATTCGACCGAGGTCCGATCGGCGAACGACTTGAAGCCCTGGAGACGGAGCGCCAGGAGCCGGGCGCCCGTCATCCCGGGCCGACTCGGTCGGCCGGCGGGCGAACCTGGAGGGCCTCGAGGGCGACGACCGCGGCTGCCGTCTCGGCGACTCGTCGGGACGGTCCGTTGCCGACCCCCGCGACGGCACCGGCGATGCTCACCTCGACTTCGAAGGTCCGCTCGTGATCCGGCCCGGAGACATCGATCAGGCGGTAGATCGGGCGCTCGCCGCCCGACTGCTGGGTCAGCTCCTGGAGGCGGCTCTTGGGGCTCTTCAGGCTGCCCGCCGCCGGGTCGGCATCGAGCTCCGGCCCGGCCACGCCCAGGATCCAGTCCCGCGCCGAGGCATAGCCGAGGTCGAGGAAGATCGCCCCGACCACCGCCTCGAAGGCCGAGGCGAGGAGCGAGGGGCGCTGCCGCCCGCCGCGCTGGGACTCACCCTCGCCCAGCCGGAGCCAGGCGCCGAGCTCGAGTCGATCGGCCAGGACGGCCAGGCCGGACGTGCTCACGATCATGGCCCGGCGGGCCGACAGGAGGCCTTCGTCGTCGGTCGGCCAGCGGCGATAGAGCTCGTCGGAGATCACCAGGGACACGACCGCGTCACCGAGGAATTCGAGACGCTCGTTGTGGCCGCCTCCCTGGTCGCGGTGCTCGTGCTCGAAGCTGCTGTGGGTGAGCGCCCGTCCAAGCAGCTCCGGGTCACGGACCGGCAGGCCCAGATGGGCAGCAAAGGCAGCAGCCGAGGGCATCGGGCCCGGCCCCAGGTCGGCGGACGGGTACGAGCGAGCCCGCCGGTCAGAGCCTACGAGGTGCGTTCGTCGATGTATTCGACCGCGTCGCCAACGGTCCGGATCCGCTCCGCATCCTCGTCCGAGATCTCGGTTCCGAACTCTTCCTCGAGGCTCATGATCAGCTCGACGAGATCGAGGGAGTCAGCGTTCAGGTCGTCCACGAAGGACGCCTCGGGCTTCACGTCGGCCTCGTCGACGCCGAGCTGTTCCACGACGATCTTCTTCAGGCGATCGTATGTAGTGGCCACAGAGTCCCTCCTGCACGCTCGGTATCACCCGGCGGGAACGCCGGCATCATCATCCGCGGCGTCACCACCCGACCGAGCGGCCGATGGTCCCGCCTCCCTGGTGAGTCGCCCGAGGACGCCGTTCATCAGGCGCCGTGCCGGGTCTCCACTGTAGATCCGTGCCAGCTCGACCCATTCGGAGATCGCAACTCGGGCCGGCGTCGCCGGGGAGTGTAGCACCTCACCCATGGCCGTTCGCAGCAGGGAACGATCGATTCGGGCCAGCTGGACGACCGGGTACTGGGGCGCCAGCTCGCCGATTCGGGCGGTCGATCCCGTCCCGGTCGGCCACGGTCACCCGGACCAGCTGACGGGCGAACGCGGCGGTCTCGGGATCGCCCGCCGAGTCGGCCAGGTGTCGCTCGAGGACGGCCTCGGCCGTGCGCTGCCCGAAGTCGGCCTCGAAGACGGAGGCGAGGGCCAGGCGCCGACCCTGGCGATGGGCCCGGATGTCGTCCTGGCCGGTGCGCGCTCGGCGGGTGGCCACGACGCTCAGGCGCCGAGATGTTCGGCGGCCGCAGCCGGGCCGGACTCGATCCCGGCGGCCGGCGGCTCCTCCCCCGTCGCGGCCGGGTGGCGCGGCTCGCCCTCGAAGGTCTCGGCAATGTGGGCCGGGATCTCGGCCCGGGCCGCCGCCGCCCCGACGGCCACGGCATACGAGATCATCCGCCGGCGAGCTCGGCCGTGGGTGATGATCACGGTCCCCCGAACCCCGAGCAGGGGCGAGCCGCCCGACATCTCGTAGTCGAAGATCTTCCGGATTCGGCGGATGCCGGGGCGCATCAGGAGGTAGGCCGGCGGACCAAGCGGCTTGCGCTCGAACTCCTGGCGGAGGAGCCCGAAGATGAACTGGGACAGACCCTCGAAGAACTTGATCACGACGTTGCCGACCACGGCATCGCACACGACCACGTCGGCCATGTGCTTGACCAGGTCCTTGCCCTCGACGTTGCCGATGAAGTTCAGGTTCGAGGCCTGGAGCAGCTCGGTCGCCCGCTGGATCCGGGCGTCGCCCTTGCCGGTCTCCTCGCCGATCGAGAGCAGGGCGACCCGCGGCCGGTCGACCCCCAGGACGCGCTCGGCGAAGAGCGAGCCCATCGCCGCGAACTGGTAGAGCTGCTCGCCGGTCGAGTTCGTGGTCGCCCCGATGTCGAGCAGCACGAATGGGCCCGACTCGGTGACCATCTGGACGGCCAGGGCCGGCCGGTCGACCCCCGGCGCCCGATGGAGGTGGAGGATCGCGGCGGCCACGCCCGCCCCGGTGTGGCCGGCCGTGACGACGGCGTCGGCCGCCCCGGCGTGGACCAGCTTCATCGCCACGTTGATCGAGGCGTCCTTCTTGGTCCGGACGTTCTGGGCGGCGTGCTCCTCCATCCCGACCACCTCGCCGGCATGGACGAAGCTCACGTTGGGCGGGACATCCGGCCCGACCAGGGCCCGGACCTGGATCTCGTCACCGACGAACAGCAGGTCGTCCTCGGGATGGGCCCGGGCATGGAGCAGGGCGCCCTCGATCGGCTCCTCGGGCGCGTGGTCTCCGCCCATCACGTCGACGGCGACCCGGACGCGACGGTCGGAGGTGGCGCCTCGAATGGCGCTCAGGTCCACCTGGCTAGGAGGCTGCCTCGTCGGTTGAGCGCTTCAGCTCGATCGCCGGGCGGCCGGCGTAGTAGCCACAGTTCGGGCAGGCGTGATGGGCCTGCTTCTGCTCGTGGCAATGCGGGCACTCTTCGAGCTGCGGCAGGGCCAGCGCCTCGTGGCTCCGGCGGTCGCCCTTGCGAGCATGCGAAACCCGTCGCTTCGGGACTCCCATGGATCCTTGCTTCTCCTCTGGCAACGGTCGAGGCACGGGTGAACACCCGGGCCTGGTCGGTCAATTGTGAAGGTCGGCCCGGTCGCGAGCAGCATGCCCCCGAACAGGCGGGGCCGACGGGCGAGTCTAGCCGGTCTCGGGCCCGCCGTCGACCCGGAACGAGCGGAGCGCCTCGAGCCGGGGATCGAGGGCGGTCTCCTCGTGGTCGTGGGAGCCATCCTCGAGCGGCTCGCCGCAGGTCGGGCAGAGGCCGGGGCAGTCCGGCCGGCAGACCGGCGCAATCGGCTCGGCCAGCTGGATCGCCTCCCGGACGAACGGCTCCAGGTCGACCTCGTGGTGATCGGTAAGGCGGGCGACCTCGGGCTCGAGCGACGGGTCCATCGGCCGGCCTGAGGCGAGGTCGATGCTGGGCAGGACCTCGTCGTCCAGGCGCAGGTCGAGGGGCAGCTCGATCGGACGGAGGCAGCGGCTGCAGATCGCCTGGAGGACGGTCTCGACCCGACCGTCGAGGAGCAGTCCCCTGTTCGTCCGGCTGAACCGGACCCGCCCATTGACCGGCCCGGCGAGGACGAGGTCGGGCCCGAGGTCGAGGCCGGCGATCGAGAAGGCGTAGTCACGCCGGCTGCCGGGCGGCTCGGCCAGGAGGGCCGCAGCCGGGAAGATCAGGCCGGCCTGCGCTTCGCGCGCGGTCTCCCCCGCGGCGCTCGCGGTCACGCCCGCGACGAACGGGTCGGCGCGGGCTCAAGGTCCTCGTCGTCGGCCTCGCCATCCTCGGCGGGCCCGGGCCGGTTGTCGTCGGGCTCTGGCGGAGTGCGCGAGTCGATCAGGGCGATCCCCTTGCGGATGCTCTGGAGGGTGCGGGCGACCTCGGATTCGAGCGAGGCCAGGACGGACGAGGCGTACTCGTCGGCGCCGTGGCGGACACCGTCCGCCTCGGTGTAGGCCTGGTTGATGATCCGCCGGCCCTCGTCTTCGGCGGCCTGGGTCAGGCCACGCTCCTCGATCAGGAAGGCGGCCTGCTCCTGGGCCCGGGCGACGATCGATTTCGGCCTCTTCCTGGGCCTTCTCGATGATTCGCTCGCCCTCGGAGTTGATCCGCTTGGCCGCCCGGATCTCCTCCGGGATGGCCACCCTGAGCTCGTCGATCAGGCCCAGGGCGGCGGCCTGGTCGAGCACGACGTTGTTGGTCAGGGGCAGCTTCTTCCCGCTTGCGATCAGGTTCTCGAGTCGCGTGACGAGGAAGATGATGTCGATCGGACCGACCCTCCCTGGGCTGGCGAGATTCAGCGCGGAACCGCCGCGTCGGCCGAATTATCGCACCCGGTCGAGGGCCTCGCGCAGGGCCGCCTCGGCCGGTCCCGGAACCATCGCCGAGACGTCCCCTCCGAAGCGGGCGATCTCGCGGACGAGGGTCGAGCTCACGTAGCCGTGCTCGAGCGAGGTCATGAAGAAGACGGTGTCGATGCCCGGATCGAGGACCCGGTTGTTGTGGGCCAGCTGCATCTCGGTCTCGAAGTCGGACACGGCTCGCAGTCCGCGCACGATGAACGAGCCGCCGGCGCGCCGGCAGGCCTCGACCGTCAGGCCGTCGAACTGCTGGACGTCGATCCGGTCGACCAGGTCCGGCTCGCTGGCCGCGACCGAGGCCCGGATCACGTCGAGCCGCTCGGCGACGGTCAGGAGCGACGTCTTGCGGGCATTGATCAGGACCGCGAACACGACCCGGTCGAACACGGCCGCAGCCCGGCGAGCGACGTCGAGGTGGCCGAACGTGATCGGATCGAACGACCCGGGGTAGACCGCGACCCTCATCCGTCCTCCCTGGCGACCCGGCGATAGAAGGTCAGCGTCGTCTCGCCGAAACGCCGCTCGCGGACCGATCGTAGCAGGCCGATCGCCGGGCCCGGCACGGTCCGCCGGAAGTGCTTGGCGACGACGGTCGCCCCGACCCGGAGCAGCTCGGCCCGGGCCGGATCGCCGAGGGTCGCGAGGAGGTCGGCCAGGAGCGACTCGGCGTGGTACGGCGGATCGATCAGGGCGAAGTCGAACGGGCCTTCCCGGGCGGCCTCCGGCGATCGGAGCCAGGCGCCGGCCTCGGCCCGGACGACCCTGGCCGCCGGCCCGGCGAGGCGGGTCCGCTCGAGGTTGTCCCGAATCACCTGGGCAGCGTCCGGCTCCTGCTCGACGAGGACGGTCCGGGCCGCTCCCCGCGAGAGCGCCTCGATCCCGCCCGCGCCACTCCCGGCGCACAGGTCCAGGAAGCGTGAGCCCGGGAGGCCCGGCTCGAGGATCGCAAACAGGGTCTGCTTGACCCGGTCGGTCAACGGCCGGGTTCCGTCCGGCGGAGCAGCCAGGCGCAGGCCCGCCGCCCGGCCCGCGATCACCCGGCCGGCGGTGCGGGTCATCGGGCCGGGTCCATCAGCTCGTGCCCGCCGGGTCGCCGGACCAGATCGACTCGAGCCAGCCCGCGCTCAGCTCATGCCGGAGCGAGTCCAGGCCGGTGCCGTCCAGCTCTCCGTCCGGCCCGACCAGCCTCTCGGCGTGACGTCGGGCCCGGGTGGCCAGCTCGCGGTGCTCGAGCCGCTGGAGCGAGGCCACCCGGAGTGGCGGCAGGCCCGACTGGGCGAAGCCGAGCACGTCGCCCTCGCGCCGCAGCTCGAAGTCCTTCTCGGCCAGCTCGAACCCGTCGGACAGCTCCTGGATCGCCCACAGCCGAGCCCAGGCGACCGGATCCGAGTCCGGGGTGACGTCCGAGACGAGCACGCAGTAGCTCTGGTCGGTCCCCCGCCCCACCCGGCCGCGCAGCTGGTGGAGCTGGGCCAGGCCGAACCGGTCCGCCTCCTCGATGATCATCACGGTCGCCTCGGGAACGTCCACGCCCACTTCGATGACCGTCGTCCCGACGAGGACCTGGAGCTCACCGTCCCGGAATCGGCGCATCTCGGCATCTCGTGCGGCCGGCTTCATCCGCCCGTGGACCAGGCCAACCGGCAGGCCCAGCAGCTCGCGCAGCCGGATCGCCTCGACCTCGGCGGCGGCTGCCGCATCGTCCTCGGCAGCCTCGATCAGGGGTACGACCACGAACGTCCGGCGACCCTCGGCCGCCTGCTCGGCCACGAATCGCCAGAGCCGGTCGAGCTCGGCGTGGGTTCGGGTGGCGGTCCGGATCACCAGCCGGCCGCTCGGCGCGAGGCGCAGGTCGGAGACGTCGAGATCGGCGTACAGGACCTGGCCGATCGTGCGCGGGATCGGGGTCGCGGTCATCAGCAGGACGTGCGGGGCGCGACCTTCGCCCGGAATTGCCGTCCCGGCCGCTCCGGGGGCGCCGCCCGGCCGGTGGCCCCCGGCTTTCGCTTCGAGCAGGTTGCGCTGCTCGACCCCGAACCGATGCTGCTCGTCGATCACGGCCAGGCCGAGATCGGCGAATTCGACCGATTCCTGGAACAGCGCATGGGTCCCCACCACGACGACCGCCTGGCCGGACCGGATCGCCCCGAGCGCCTTGCGCCGGCCGTCGGCGCTGAGCGATCCGGTCAGGAGGGTGACCCCCAATCCGAGCGGGGCAAGCAAGTCGCCGACCGTGGCCGCGTGCTGGCGGGCCAGCAAATCGGTCGGGGCCAGGAGGGCGCCCTGGCGACCCAGCCCGGCCACGAGGGCCAGGGCGTGCGCCGCGACGGCCGTCTTGCCCGAGCCGACATCGCCTTGGAGCAGCCGGAGCATCGGCTCCGGTCGGGCCAGGTCGGACCGGATCGCGTCCATCGCCGCGGCCTGGTCGATCGTCAGGTCGACCGAATGCCCGAGCTTTGCCCCGATCGCCCCGGCAATCGCCTCGCGCACGGCCCGATCGCGGTCATCGTCGGCCACGACCGGCTCCGACCTGGATCGTCCCCGCTGACGGCGCCGGCCGACCATCCCCAGCTGCAGGGCGAGCAGCTCGTCGAAGGCCAGTCGCCGGAGGGCCGCTTCGAGGTCCTCGGGGCTGGCCGGAAAGTGGACCTGGTCGATCGCCCGGCTGATCGGCACGAAGCGCTCCTCCTCGATGAGGCTCGCTGGCAGGTAGTCCGGGTAGAACAAGCCGGCCTGGTCGAGGGCCGCCCGGACCCCGGCCCGCATCCGGGGCGCGGTCAGGCCGGCGGTCAGCCGGTAGACCGGCACGATCCGGCCCGCATGGAGCGGATCGTGGCCGTCCTCGGGCGAGAACTCGGGGTCATCGAAGACCGGGCTGAAGCCACGCTGCTTGAGCCGGCCGCTCACGACGAGGTGCTGGCCGGGCTGGATCCGGCGCTCGATGAAACGCCGCCCGAACCAGGTCGCCTCGGCCTCGCCGGTCTCGTCGGCCAGGATCGCCCGGGTCAGCTGGACCCGGCGCCGCCAGGTCTGCTCGACCCGGATCGTCCGGACCACGACCCGGACGCTGGCCGTCGCCCCGTCGGGCAGGTCGCGCAGCTCCGCAACCGTGTGCATCTCGCGCCGGTCCTCGTACCGCCGGGGCAGGTGGAAGAGCAGGTCGCGGACCGTATTCAGGCCGAGGCGCCGGCCGGCCCGGCGCAGGATCGCGGCGCCCGGCAGGCCGCTGTCGCCGAGCGGGGCTGCCAGCAGCTCGAGCGGGTCGGTCGGCGCGGAGCGGGGCTTGCGGACCGTCCCGGATCGGCCGGCCGGCGAGGATCGGCGGCGAGGCTGCGGGCTGACCATGATCGCTGACCTTACTCGGCCGAGATCAGGTACCGATAGTGCGGCTGGCCACCGTCGCAGACTTCGACCTCGACGCCCGCCCGGGCCCGTCCGATCAACTCGGCCATGCCCTGGGCCTCGGCCGGTCCGACACCCTCCCCGTAGAACAGGGTGACCAGTTCGATCCCCGGCCGCAGGCCGCGGATCGCGGCCCCGACGGCCTCGTCGTCAGTCCGGCCGGCCGCGACCAGGCCGTCGTCGGGGTCGAGCACGATCGACTGGCCCCGGCGGACCCGGCGGCCGCTCACGGTTGCGTCGCGAACCGCTGTCGTGACCGACAGGGAATCGACCGCCCGGCCGGCGGCGGTCATCCGCTCGACGTTCGCTTCGGCGTCGGCTTCCGGATCGAAGGCCATCAGGGCGGCGATCCCCTCCGCGGCAGACCGGGTCGGCACGACCCGCACGGATCGCGCGGCGAGAGCCTGGACCTGGTGTGCGGCCAGGAGGATGTTCGCGTTGTTCGGCAGGAGGAGCGTCTCGACCGCGTTCGCCGCCTCGATCGCCACGAGGAGGTCGCCCGTGCTCGGATTGGCCGACTGGCCGCCCTGGACGATGCCGGCCAGCCCGATCTGGCGGAAGATCGCGGCCAGGCCGTCGCCGGGCACGACCGCCACGACCGCGATCTGCGCGAGCGAGCCCTCGGGAGCGCCGGTGAACTGGGCCGCCCGGAGCTCGCGAAGCGCGTCGGCCTGCTGGTCGAGGTTCTCGACACTGATCCGGCTGAGCGTCCCGAGGGCCAGGGCATGGGCCAGGATCGCGTCCGGCTGATCCGAATGGACGTGGACCTTGACGGCCTGCTCGTCGCCGACCACGACCACCGACTGGCCGAGGTCCTCGAGCCCCCGGCGGATCGCGTCCGGTTCGAGGATCTCCCCGGGTCGGGGCTGGATGACGAGCATCGTCTCGAACCCGAAGTCGCCTTCGTCGTGGAGCCCGGCTGGGACGCCGCCGGCCGGCCGGGCGGGGGCTCGCCTGGCGACAGTGTCGGCCGGGGCCCGGCCCTCGACCTGGAGCAGGGCGCCCTCGAGCAGCCGGAACAGGCCCTGGCCGCCGGAGTCGACGACTCCAGCCTCGCGCAGGATCGGCAACAGGTCGGGCGACTGGGCAACCGCCCGATGGGCGGCGACGACCGCCGCCCGCAGGACCTCCTCGATGTCCGCGTCGTCCCCGGCAGCCGCCAGGGCCGCGTCGGCCGCCTGGCGGATCACGGTCAGGATCGTGCCCTCGACCGGGTTGCCGACGGCCGCGTAGGCCAGCTCCGCTCCCCGGGCGAGGGCCTGGGCAAGATCGGGGCCGGTCACCTGGCGCTTGCCCTCGAAGCCCTGGGCGAGGCCGCGACAGATCTGCGAGGCGATCACGCCCGAGTTGCCCCGGGCCCCCATCAGCGCTCCGAGGCTGAGCGTGGCTGCCACCTGGTCGGCCGAGCGGTCCACCACGAGCTCGGCCTCCTCGAGGGCGACCCGCACGGTGGCCAGCATGTTCGAGCCGGTATCGCCGTCGGGCACGGGAAAGACGTTGAGCTCGTTCACCTCGTCGACGTGGCGCTCGAGGTTGGCGACCGCTGCCCGGAAGGCGAGCAGGAGACCCGTGCCGTCAGAGATTCGCCGTGGGCCGGGGCGCGACGATGAGGCGCTGATCTGGCTGATCCTCCCGGAGCGGACGATGTGCTATCGTAACCCGTGCTCGAGCCGGCAGCGGCTCGTTCTTTCATGCCCGAACGGGTCACTCCGAGGTAGCGATGTCAAGAATGTGCGCCATCTGCGGCAAGGTTTCGATGGGTGGGTTCAATCCGCAGTCCGTCGGAATGAACCGCGTCCGCGCCCATCGCCGCTACCAGCCGAACCTGCAGCCGCTGGTCGTCAAGACCGCCTCAGGGGCCGCCAAGAAGCAGTCGGTCTGCACCCGCTGCCGCCGGACGATGGTCAAGCCCGCGCGCTGATTCGGCCCATTGCGGCATTGCCCGGCCCACCGGGCCGGGCTCAGGTCGAGAAGACTCCCATCGCGATCCGCCACAGCCCGAGCAGGGCCACGGCCGATGGCACGAGGTAGAGCGGGGTCGAGTATCCGCCCAGGACGTTGCCCTTGATCATGATCGTCGTGACGATCGTGCCGGCCACGATCAGGCCGATGCCCTGGGCGATGACGTTCCAGCGGACGCGCCGGTCCAGCCGGCCGAGGACCGCTCCATCAGCGACGCCTGAACCTTCCACCGTCGAGCCGATCTTGTCGTCGGCTGCCCGGTCGACGAAGCGGCGGAACCAGCCCGGGGCGTGGATCACCGCCCAGTAGGCAACCAGGGCGTAGGCGATCCCGCCCAGCACATCGACCAGGTAGTGGTCGCCCAGGTAGACCACGGCAAACCAGACAGACGCGGCGTAGCCCAGCATCAGCCAGCCGACCCGGCCGAACGCTCGCCGGGCGAACAGGAAGGCCAGGGTTGGGTAGGCAGCGTGGAGCGAGGGGAAGGCCGCGACATCGTTCGGGCTGATGTCGTACATCGCGTAGCTGTACAGGTAGTTGCCCTGGAAGCCGAAGAATTGGGCGATCTCGTCGAACGCGCCCGGCTTCAGGTAGGTGATCGCCGGCGCGCCGTTGGGCCCCGGCAGGAGCCCCTGCTGGGCGGCGTACCAGGGCGGACCGACGGGCAGGAGCAGGTAGGTCACGAAGGCGGCCATGCTCAGCAGGATGATCGCGGCCACGAAGTCGTAGTAGACCCGGCGCCGGCGCAGCCACAGGAAGAAGCCGACCGCGAGCGGCAGCGGGAAATGCAGGAGGTACAGGATCGTCGCCGCGATCGCCAGGTAATCCACGCCGGTCGCCGGATGGAACAGGTCCTGGAGGGCCTGGGTCGGGAGCGTCCCGAGGAACAGGAGCTTGTCAATCGCGACGAAATCGGCCACGTGGACGGTGGCCCCGAAGTTCGCGGCATAGCCCCGCATCAGCTCGTAGGCCAGGAACAGGCCGATGAACGGGAGCCAATCGCGCAGGAACAGGCGGCCCCGACCGAGGATCACCGCCGCGAGGGCCAGGGCCACGAGGAGGACGTCGGGGGTGATCTCGATCCCCCGGGCGATCATCAGGATCGACAGGACCACGATGTAGGCCCCGACCGACCACATCAGGAGCCGGTCATTGCGCCGGCCCAGCCCGTCCGGCGGAGCGGCGACCTGGCTGGCCGGTTCCCCGGCCGGTGCCGGCGCCGCGGCCTGGTCGGTCATCGAGCCCGCCCGGCCTCGGCCGCCGCCCGAACCCTGGCCAGCTCGGGAGCCATCGGCCGGCCTTTCCGGAAGAGCGCCGAGCCGACGACGATGACATCCACCCCGAGCTCGCCGACCGTCCCGGCGGTCCGCTCGTTGACCCCGCCATCGACCTGGACCTCCAGCCCGTCGCCCAGGGTCTCCCGATGATCGCCGACGCGGGCGATCTTGCGGGCGGCCTCGGCCATGAACGACTGGCCGCCGAAGCCCGGCTCGACGGTCATCACCAGGACGATCTCGAACAGGCCCCGGTAGGGAGCCAGGGCGGCCAGTGGCGTGGCCGGCCGGACGGCCAGCCCGGGACGTCGCCCGGCGGTCCGCACGGCCCGCAGAATCGGCTCGATCGGCTCCTCGATCTCGACGTGGATCGTGATCGAGTCGCAGCCGGCCGCGATGAACTCGGGGATGTACCGGGCCGGATTGGCGATCATCAGGTGGGCGTCGAAGGGCAGGCCGGATCTCGGTCGGAGCGCCCGAATCGTCTTCGGGCCGAAGGTCAGATTCGGCACGAAGTGGCCGTCCATCACGTCGAGGTGGATCCGGTCCGCCCCGGCACGCTCGACCCGGGCGACCGCGTTGGCGAGGTTGCCCAGGTCGGCGTCCAGGATGCTCGCGGCGATCGCCACGGGCGGCCGTCCGGTGGCCATCCTCAACGGGATCCCGCGATCGCGGCGGCCAGCTCGGTCGAAGCCGGCTCGCTGGCCCGCTCGCCCCGCAGGGCAGCCGCGCTCTGGACCACGAGCAGCTCGCGCCGCCGGGCGACGGCGGGAGCGGCCGGCGCGCCGGCCCGCTCGGCGGCCAGCTGGCCGCACGCGGCACCGACCTCCTGGCCGCGGTTGCGCCGGATCGTCACGGCGATCCCGTCCTGTCGAAGCCGGGCGGCGAAGCGCTCGATCCGGTCCATCGGGCTGGCCGTCCAGGGCGTATGGGCGACCGGATTCATCGGGATCAGGTTGACGTGGCAGAGGTCGCCCCGAAGCAGGGTCGCCATCGCCTCAGCATCGACGGCCGTGTCGTTGACCCCGTCGATCAGGGTCACCTCGTAGGACACTCGCCGGCCGGTGACCCGGGCATGGTCGCGGGCGGCTGCCACGACCTCGGCCAGCGGCCAGCGCCGGTTCAACGGGACGAGGACGTCCCGGAGCGGGTCCCGCGCGGCGTGCAGGCTGACGGCCAGGGTGAACTGCGGCCCAAGGGCGGTCAGCCGGCGCATCCCGGGCACGACACCCGAGGTCGAGACGGTGATGTGCCGGGCCCCCAGCCCGAACCGCTCGAGATCGGTCAGGGCCGACACGGCGTCGAGGACGCGGTCGAGGTTGAGCAGGGGCTCGCCCATGCCCATGAATACGATGTTCGTCAGGCGCCGCCCGGCGCCGGCCAGGCGCCGGGCAGCCGCCCGGACCTGGTCGATGATCTCGGCCGTGCTGAGGTCGCGGCTGAAGCCCAGCTCGCCCGTGGCACAGAACGGGCAGCCAACGGCACAGCCGGCCTGGCTCGAGATGCACACCGTGTGGCGCTCGCGCTGGGGCCCGCTGACGGACTGCCGAGCCGGGTAGTGCATCAGGACGGACTCGATCAGCGCTCCGTCGTCGAGCCGGTGGAGCGCCTTCTCGGTCAGGCCGCCGTCGGCCAGGCGGACCTCCGTATCGGCGACCGTGTCGAAGCTGAACGCGCCTTCGAGCTCGGACCGGAGCGCGGCGGGCAGGGTCCCGATGGATTCGGCCGAGGTCGCTCCCCCGGCCCACAGGGCGTCGGCGACCTGGCGGGCGCGGTAGGGCGGCTGGCCGCGGCTGGCAAGCCAGGCCGCCAGCTCGGACGGCGGCAGCCCGGACAAGCCGGGTCGAGTCGGACCAGTCATCGGCCCGATTATCACCCGGCGCCCCGGTCCTGATCAGTCAGGCCCGGGCCCGAGCACCCGGGGATGGCCCCGGAGCAGGGCGGCGCCGGTCATCGGCCGGCCGCCCGCGGGCTGGACCTCGTCGAGCTCCAGGCTGTCCTGGGCGGTGACGAGGCTGATCCCCGGACCGGCCCGGACAATCGTCCCCGGGGGCTCCGGCCGGTTCGGGCCGACCGACGCCCTTAGCACGACGAGGCGGCCGATCGCCGTTTCGAGGAAGCTGCCCGGCCAGCCCCGCAGGGCCCGGACCTGGCGCTCGAGCCGGGCTGCCGGGAGGCCGGGGTCGAGCCGGCCGTCGGCCCGCCGGAACGGCCGGCTGAGCGACACGCCTTCGGCCGGCTGGGGCAGCGCACCGAGCTCGGCGCGCAGCCAGGGATGGATCGAATTCGACCAGGAGGCTCGCCGCCAGGATGGCCAGACGAGCCTCCAGGCCCGGCCCATCCTCGGTCCCGTCGAGCGGCTCGCGGACGGCCGCGATCAACGGGCCGGTGTCGAGGCCCGGGTCCATCCGGAACAGGCTGACCCCGGTCTCGCGATCGCCGGCCAGGATCGCGGCGGGAACCGGGCTGGCGCCCCGATGCCGGGGCAGGAGCGAGGGATGGAGGTTGAGCATGCCCCGGCCGGGTACCTCGAGCAGCGCGGCCGGCACGATCTGGCCGTAGTCGGCCAGGACCCCGAGGTCGGGCCCGAGGGCGCTGATCGCCCCGACGGCGTCGTCCGAGCGGAGCCGGACGGGCTGGAGCAGGGGCAACCCGAGACGGCCCGCCGCCTCGGCCACCGGCACGGCCCGGAGGGCCGCCCCGCGGCCGGCCGGCCGATCCGGCGCACTGACCACGGCCACGATCTCGAGGTCCGGATCGGCGGCGAGCGCCTCGAGGCTCGGGATCGCGAAGATCCCGCTGCCCAGGAAGACGACCCGGGCCCGCTCCTCAGGCGAGGGCGTGGGTGGCCTCGCGAATGGCCGCGTGGCTCGGGCCGCCGTCCGCCGTTTCGAGATCCTCGTCGTCGTCGCCCTGGCCGACCGCGATCAGCTCGTCCATCGACTCGAGGTAGTCGATGTACAGCTTCCCGTCGAGGTGGTCGAGCTCGTGCTGGAGAGCCCGACCGAGCAGACCGCTGCCGGCGACCTTGAAGCTCCGGCCGCGGCGGTCCTGGGCCACGACCCAGACCTTCTCGCGCCGGGTCACGTAGGCCACGTAGCCGGGCAGCGACAGGCAGCCTTCGAGGTCGGTGTCGTCGCCGGTCGAGCGCACGATCCGGGGATTCACGAGCTCGTACAGGTGCGACTGGACCTCGACCACGCAGGCCCGCAGCGGCTCGCCCAGCTGGGGCGCCGCGAGGCCCACGCCCGGGGCGTGGCGCATCGTGTCGGCCAGGTCGTCGAGCAGGTGATGGAGGAGCTTGCCGAAGCTCTCGACCGGCTCCCCGCGGAGGCGGAGTCGCGGGTCGCCGAGGAGCACGATGGGTTGGACGCTCATGGTCGCCGGAGTATATCGAAGCTCACTCGGCCCGGGTCACAGGAGCGACTCCGGGTCGACGTCGACCGACCAGGGGGCGTCCGGACCACCGTCGAGCAGGGCGACCGGATCGGCTCCGCGCAGGACGAGGTTCCAGCGCCACTTGCCTGCCCGGCGGCGGACGAAGGCAGGCGCCGGCCCGATCACCTCGATCCTGGTCCCCCGCTCTGCGGCCCGGGAACGCAGGGTCTCGGCCATCGTGGAGGCGCCCCGCTCGGCGGCTGCCGGATCGTCCAGCCCGATCGTGAGCTTGACCAGACGGCCGAAGGGCGGCGACCCGAATCGGCGGCGGGACTCGAGCTCGTGGTCGTAGAAGGCCGCCGGCTGGGCGGTGGCCACGGCCTGGATCGCCGGGTGATCGGGTTGGTAGCTCTGGATGATCGCCCGGCCCGGCCGCTCGCCCCGGCCGGCTCGGCCGACGGCCTGCGACAACAGCTGGTAGGTCCGTTCGGCTGCCCGTTCGTCGGGCAGGTTCAGGGCGATGTCGGCGCTGACCACCCCGACGAGGGTGACCTCGGGGATGTCCAGGCCCTTGGTCACGAGGCTGGTCCCGACGAGCACGTCGAGGCGGCCCTCGGTGAATCCATCGATCAGCCGCTCGGCCGCGCCCTTGCGCTCCACGACGTCCCGATCGAGCCGGCCGACCCGGAGCGCCGGGAACCGCTCGCGGACCTCGCGCTCGACCCGCTCGGTCCCGCCGCCGAGGTAGCGGATCCGGGGCGAGCCGCAGGCGGGACAGCGGGTCGCCAGGGGTGAGGCGGTCCCGCAGTGATGGCAGCGCAGGGTCATCCCGGCCTGGTGGAACACGAGCGGTCGCTCGCATTCGGGACACGCCTGGACCGTCCCGCAGTCGCGGCACATCACGACGGAGGCACTCCCCCGGCGGTTGATCACGAGGATCGCCCGCTCTCCGGCCGCCGTGTCCAGGGCGGCCAGGGCCGCGGCCAGGTCGTCCGACAGGAGCCCCCGATTGCCGCCGGCGAGCTCGGCCCGCAGGTCGACCACGTCGATCACGGGCGGGGCGCCCCGCGGCCGGCTGGGCAGGACCACCCGGCGCCAGGCCCCCGAGCGAACCCGCCCGACCGTGTCGACGGCCGGCGTGGCGCTGCCCAGGACGACCGCCGCACCGGCCAGCTCGGCCAGCCGGATCGCCGTGTCGCGGGCCTGGAACCTGGGCGTGCGATCGCTCTTGTAGGTGCCCTCGTGCTCCTCGTCGACGATGACCAGGCCGACCTCGGCCAGCGGGGCGAGGACCGCCAGGCGGGTCCCGACCACGAGATCGACCGCTCCGGCCCGGATCCGGCGCCACTCGTCCGCCCGCTCGCCGTCGCCCAGGCCCGAGTGGAGCAGGGCGACCCGGAGGTCGAGCTCGGCCCGCAGGCGATCGACGATCGGCAGGGCCAGGGCGATCTCGGGCACGAGGAGGAGGCTCGGCCGGCCGAGCTCGAGGGCCGCCGCGATCGCCTCGACATAAACGGCCGTCTTGCCGCCGCCGGTCACCCCGTCGAGCAGGAGCGGCGTGAAGTCGGCCTGCTCGAGGGCCCGCCGGATGAGCCCGGCCGCCTCGGCCTGCGGCCCGGTCAGGCTCGAGGCCACCGGCCGGGCTCCGCGCCGTCCCGCCGGCCGGCCGGGGTGGGGCCGCCGGGCCCGCTCGCGGACCTCGATCGCGATCAGGCCGCGCCGGGCGAGCCCGGCCAGGGCCGACGTCCCGTGGCGTCCGGCCAACTCGGCCCCGGCGATCCCCCCGGGCTGTCCGGCCAGCTCGGCCAGGAGGTCGCGCTGGCGGGGACCGAGCGGTCGCCCGGCGACCCGGGCCCCGGCGCTGCCGGCTTCCGCCGCGGCCCTGCCCGCCGGCGTGATCAGGACCCAGCGCTCGTAGCGCGGACCGCCCGCGGCGGCTGTGAGGGTCCAGTCCAGGTCGAGCAGGCCCCCTGCCGCGAGGTCCCGCAGCCGCCGGATCAGGCCGGCCCGGCCCTCCGGGGCGGCCAGGTCACGGACGGCCCGAGGCCCGGAGGCAAGCTGCTCCAGCAGCGCGGCATCGGCCGCCGCCAGGGCCGGAGTGGCGCTGGGCGGAGCCTCGTCACTCGCCGTCAGGCCGACCGGGCGGGCCTCGGCGACGAGCTCGAGCCGCTCGAGCATGGCCGGCGGGAGCATCGCCCGGAGCACGAATGCCGCCGGGGCCAGGTAGTGGCCGGCGATCCAGCGGGCCAGCTCGAGGCTGAGCGGAGGCAGGAGTGGGCCGTCGGCCCGGACCCGATCCACGACCGGCTTGAGCTTCAGCCCGGCGGCCGGCTGCTCGGGTGGCTCACCGAGCACGACCCCGAGCGCCTGGCGCCGGCCGTACTCGACGAGGACCGCCTCGCCGGGCTGCAGGCCGGCCAGGCGCGCCGGGACGCTGTAGGTATACGTCCGGGCGCCGGCGGCCCCGGCCGCATCGATCGCGACTTCGACCAGCCGCTCGAGCGGCGGCGCGCCGGTCATCAGATCCGGACCCGGCGCTCCGCGTGGCGGGCTGCCTCGATGTCGATGATCTCGCCGATCCGCTTGGCGGTCCCGGTCAGCTGACCCGTCTCGTTCACCACCACGTAGTCGTAGTCGTGCTGGCGAGCCAGCTCGTCGGCCGCATTCCGGAGGCGCTCCTCGAGCTGGGCATCGGTCTCGGTGGCCCGGCCCTTGAGCCGCCCGGCGAGCGTCTCGATCGAGGGCGGCACAACGAAGATCAGGAGCGCGTCGGGCACCCGGGCCCGGATCACGCCGGCCCCCTGGACGTCGATCTTGAGGAGCGCGTGGCGGCCCGCGGCCAGGGCGTCGACCACCTGCTGCCGCGGGGTGCCGTACCAGTTGCCGTGGACCTCGTTCGCCTCGAGCAGCCCGCCACCATCGCGCAGGGCCAGGAACTCGGCCGGCTCGAGGAAGTGATAGCTGACGCCGTCGATCTCTCCGGGCCGGCGGGCGCGGGTCGTGCAGGTAATGACGTAGTGATGGTCCGTGTGGCCGGGCAACTGCCGGAGCACCTCCAGGATCGTGTCCTTGCCGACCCCGGACGGCCCGGACACGACGACGAGCATGGCGCCCGGAGCACCCTCGACCGGATTCACGGCGTGGTCACCGGCTGGCCGCCCGTCGGCCCGGCCGGTCGGGCGATCCCGGATTGACCGGCGCGCAGGGGCACGAGCACGCCCTCGAGCTCGTCGGGGAGGTCGGCCGTGACCCGGATCAGGTCGCCCCGGCTGGGCGAGCTGAGCTCGAGCCTCCAGGCGTGCAGGAACATCCGCTCGAGCCCGGCCGGTCCCCGGCGCGAGGTGCCGGTGCCGTAGATCGGGTCGCCCGCGATCGGATGGCCGATCGCGTCGAGGTGGACCCGGATCTGGTGGGTCCGGCCCGTGATCAGGTCGAGCTCGAGCAGGGTCCAGCCCGGGAATCGCTCGCGGACCCGGTAGCCGGTCGTGGACGGGCGGCCATCATTGACCACGGCCATCCGGGTCCGCAGCTTCGGATCCCGGCCGATCGGCGCCTCGATCCGGCCGACGGCCGCTGCGACGCTGCCCTGGACCAGGGCCAGGTAGGTCTTCTTGACCCGGCGCGCCTTGAGCTGGGCCATCAGGCTGGCCTGGGCGGGATCGGTCTTGGCGACCATCAGCAGGCCGCTCGTGTCGCGGTCGAGGCGGTGGACGATGCCCGGCCGCCGGACGCCGGCGATCCCGCCATAGTCGGCTCCATCGGCCCGGCCCAGGAGGGCATTGACCAGGGTCCCCGAATCGTGGCCGGGCGAAGGATGGACCACGAGCCCGGCGGGTTTGTTGACGACGAGCAGGTCCTCGTCCTCGTAGGCGATCACCAGGGGGATCGCCTCGCCGGCCAGATCGAGCCTGACCGGGGCGGGCACGTCCAGCTCGAGGATCTCGCCCGGGCCGACCGGCACGTTCGACTTGAGGGCCGCGCCGCCGCGGGTCAGCCGGCCCTCGGAGATCAGGCGCTGGACGTAGCTCCGGGACAGGCCGGCCGCGTCGGCCACGAAGCGGTCGGCTCGCCGGCTGCCCGGGCCGTCCGGGACGACGAACGTTCGCACCCCGGCCGGCTGGCCGGCAACTTGCCCGGGCTCGGCCACGGCCGGGTGCGGGCCCCGTCCGTCGGCTGGGTCAGCCACTGCTGCGGACCGGACGGCCCTCCGACCGGAGGGCCAGCAGGAGCAGCAGGAGGATCGCCAGGCTGATCGCCGAGTCGCCGATGTTGAACGTGAAGAAGCGCAGGCTGCCGATGCCGATGTCGATGAAGTCGACGACGTAGCCGATCCGGAGCCGGTCGACGAGGTTGCTCGTGGCACCGCCCAGGAGCAGGCCCAGGGCGATCGACAGGAGGAGATTGCGCGGCGCCCGGGCGTGGTACCAGACGATCAGGACGAGCACGACGAGGCTGCCCAGCGCGAACAGGATGGCCGAGCTGCTGAACAGGCCGAAGAGGGCCCCGTTGTTCTGGCTGAAGGTCAGCCGGACGTACTCGCCCACGACCTCCACGAACTGGCCTGGCGCGACATGGGCCACGATCCAGGACTTCGCCAGCTGGTCGACCACGAAGACCAGGATCGCGAGGCCGATGAAGACTCCCCAGGCGGGCCCGCGCCGGCTGGGCTCGGCCGGTACGACCGTGGCCTGAGCGGCAACGCGACGGTCGTCGGGACTGGCCTCTTCAGCGATGTCAGTCACAGCCGGGCGGCTCTCCTCGGTCAACGGGCTATCGACCCTTCGCCCGCGGACGCAAGGCCAGCCGGACCGGGCCGCTGCTCAGCTCGACCTGGGCCGTGGCGAGGCCCTCGGGTGCCGGGCCTGGCTGGATCCGATCGGCCAGGGTGTCGGCCCGGAGCCGCTCGAGGCGGTCCGCCGCGCCGTCGACCGGGCCGCCCGAAAGGCTGGTCGGGAACGGCTCGAGCCAGGCCTCGATCCGGGCGTCGAGCTCGAGCTCGGCCTCCCGGCGCAGGTCCTGGAGGGCCCGCTGCAGCTCGCGCAGGTCGCCCTCGACCAGGAGGTCCGGGCTCAGCTCGGTGTCGATCACGACGACCACCCCTTCGTCATGGGCCACGGCCGTGCCCGGCCGGGGGGTCGCCAGGATCTCGACCTCGTCCGGCTCGAGATGGACCCCGGCCAGCTCGACTCCGCCGTCCGGGCCGATATCGAACTCGCCGGCCCGGGCGGCGGCCATGATCGCCGGGATTCGATCCCCGAACTTCCGGCCAATCCTCGGCAGCAGCGGCCGGACCCGGCGTTCGACCAGGGCCGACTCGTCACCGATCAGCTCGATCTCGCGGACGTTGACCTCCTCGGCGAGCAGGGCGAGGAGCGCCTTCCGCTCGGCGATCTCGCCGCCCGGCAGGGCCAGCCAGAGCCTGGCCAGGGGCTGGCGGACCTTGATCCCGGCCGCCGAGCGGAGGCCTCGGACGAGCTCGACCGCCCGCCGGATCGTGGCCATCGCCGCTTCCAGTTCGGGATCACGGTCGCCGGCCAGCTCGGCCGCCGGCCAGGCCGTCAGGTGGATGCTGTCGGGCGCCGTCGGATCGTCCGCGGCGACGAGGTTGTCGTAGATCTCGTCGGTCAGGAAGGGCAGGAGCGGAGCCATGACCCGGGCCAGGCTGACGAGCACGGCATGGAGCGTCGCGAACGCCGCCTCCCGGTCGGCTGGGTCATCCGAGCGCGAGAAGCGCCGGCGCGAGCGACGCAGGTACCATGTCGACAGGTCGTCGATCGTCTCCTCGATCGCCTCGGTCGCGCCGTTCGCGTCGAACGCGGTCAACCGCTCCTCGACCCGCCCGGCCAGCCCGGCCACTCGCGAGCGGATCCAGCGGTCGATCGCGGGCCGCCCGCCGGGTCGAGCCGACCCCGTGGATCCGGCGGCCCTGGACGACCAGCCCGCCAGGCGGGCGTAGGTCACGAAGAAGGCATAGACGTTCCACAGGATGAGCAGCCGCCGGCGCGCCTCATCGGCCGCGTGCCAGCCGAACAGGATGTTGTCGTCGGGCCGGGACGAGGCGTACATCCAGCGCATCACGTCGACGCCCATCCGTTCGGCGGCGTCGTCGAACTCGATCGCGTTGCCGGCGCTCTTGTGCATCGGCGCGCCGTCCTCGGCCAGCAGCGTGGCATAGCCGAAGATCGTCCGGAAGGGCGCCTCGCGGCGAAGGACGGTCGACATCGCCAGCATCGCGTAGAACCAGTTGCGGAACTGGCCCGGAAAGCTCTCGCTGATGAAGTCGGCCGGGAACCACTTCGCCCAGTACTCGGGGTCCTCGCGGAAATGCAGGGTCGAGAACGGCACGATCCCGGCATCGAGCCAGGGATTGCCGACGTCCGGGATGCGGGAGACCAGGGCGCCGCAGCCCGGACAGGCGATCCGCACGGCATCGACATACGGCCGATGGGGCGTATGGCCCTCGAACGCCGGCCAGCCTTCGACCGCCCGCTCGCGGAGCTCGTCCCGGCCGCCGATCACTTCGACGGTGCCGCAGGCCGGGCAGTCGTAGATCGGCAGGGCCAGGCCGTAGTAGCGCTTCTTCGAGATCATCCAGTCGTGCATGTTCAGGAGCCAGTCGAGCTCCCGGTCATAGCCGAAGCCGGGGATCCAGTGGACGTCATCGACGACGGTCATGATCTGGTACCGCAGGCTGGCCTCGATCTCGGCCGCGGTCAGCTCTGCCCGCGGTCGGTCGTAGACCTCGCCCATCCGGATGAACCACTCGTCGACGAGCCGGAAGACGAGCGCCGTCCCGCAACGCCAGCAGTGCGGATAGCGGTGGGTGATCGTCTCGAGCCGGTAGAACCGGTGGTGGTGGCGGAGGTGCTCGACGATCGGCTCGGTCACGTCCCGGACGTCGCGCCCGCTGTACGGCCCGAACCCCTCGACGTAGACCCCGGCCTCGTCCAGCGGGGCGATCACCGGCAGCCCGAGGTCGCGACCGAGGGCGAAGTCCTCGGCCCCGCAGCCCGGGGCAATGTGGACGATCCCGGTCCCTTCCGCCTCGCCAACCTCGCTCCAGGGGACGACCCGGTGCTCCCAGGCCAGCCGGCCGTCGGTCGCCTCGAAGGCCCGCCGGACGGCCGGCAGATCGTCGAACGGTCCTTCGTAGCGCCAGCCGACGAGCTCCGAGCCGGCCAGCTCGCCGATCACCTCGAAGGGCCCCTCGGCAGTGACGTCGAGGGCGGTCCGCAGGGTGCCCTTGGCCAGCCAGTAGATCGACTCGCCCTGGCGGACCTGGACGTAGCGCAGGACCGGCCCGACGGCCGCGGCGACGTTCGACGTCAGGGTCCACGGCGTCGTCGTCCAGACGAGAAGCGATTCGCCCGGTCGATCAACGAGGGGCAGCTTGATCGTCAGCCCGGGATCGTCCCGGTCGCGGTAGCCCTCGGTCATCTCGTGCTGGCTCATGCCGGTCCCGCAGCGGGTGCACCAGGGCATCGTGTCGTGGCCCTTGTACAGCCAGCCCCGCCGATGGCACTCGGCCAGGAAGCCCCAGATCAGGTCGTTGTTTTCGTTGCTGAAGGTGAAGTACGAGCCGCCCACCTCGGGCATCCCCAGGCGCCCGACGAGCATCTCGACCGAGTCGCTCACGGGCCCGTCCGGTCCCTCGATCGAGGCCGGCCCCGACGGGTCCGTGGCGAGCAGGTCGCGCAGGCGCCGGAGCTCGTCCGGGTCGTTCCAGTCCATCCACATCCCAAGCCGGATCGACTGCTCGGTCTGGCGCGCGGCGAAGGTCAGGACCCGCTGCTTGCAGAGGCTGACGAACTCGGCGATGCCGAAGGTCTCGATATCCTTCTTGCTGGTGAAGCCGAGGTCGCGTTCGACGTTGACCTCGACCCACAGGCCCTGGCAGTCGAACCCGTTCTGGTAACGCTGGTCATGGCCAAGCATGGCGTGGAAGCGCTGGTAGAGATCCTTGTAGGCCCGGCCCCAGGCGTGGTGGACGCCCATCGGGTTGTTGGCCGTGATCGGGCCGTCGAGGAAGCTCCAGCGCGGGCCGCCCGCGTTCTGTGCCCGCAGCCGGGCGAACGTCCGTCGCTCGCGCCATCGGGCGAGCATCTCGTGCTCGGCCGCGATGAAGTCGGGCTTGGCGCTGACGGGACGAAACATCTGGCCTCGGCTGGTCGTCTGGAACCTCGCCCTCGCCAACGCCGGTGGGGAATCGCCCCGGCGGCGGACAAGTGGAGGTCCGAGTATCCTACCCGCGATGCAGCCCCCGGACGCAACGCGCCCGCGCCAGCCGTCGGCCTTCGCGGCGGCCTTCCTGTCCCTGATCTTCCCCGGCCTGGGCCACGCCTATGCCGGGGCCTGGACCCGGGCGATCGGGTTTGCCGCGGCGCCGCTCCTGCTGCTCGTCCTGAGCGTCGCGATGTTCCTCAAGCTCGGCGCGCTCGGCATGGGCGTACTGATCGTGGCCAACCTGCCGCTGGTCCTGGCCGGCAACCTGGTCGCCCTGGTCTACCGGGCGATCGCCGCGATCGATGCCTACCGGGTCGTCGCCTTCGTCAATGCCCAGGATGTGGCCGGTGACGGCCGGCTGGGCCGGCGCCGGATCCGGCTGAACCCGCTCTCGGTTGCGGGGCTGGCGGCCGTCCTGCTGGTCATCGCCGGCAGCCATGCCGTCGTCGCCCGGTACGGCGGCGAGGCCCAGGACATCGCCTCGTGCATCGAGGATCCAAACTGCGACACGCCCGACCAGGCCTCGCCCAACCCGAGCGACGGATCGAGCTTCGGAGCGAGCGACGGTCCGCTCGCGACCGATTCGCCGGCGCCGACGCTGTCCCTGCCGCCGGTCGGCACGCCGCTCGCCTCGACCTCGCCCGTGGCGGCCTGGAACCATACCGAGCGGCTGAACATCCTGCTCCTCGGGGTCGACCAGCGGGCCGGTGACAAGACGTTCAACACGGACACGATGATCGTCGTCTCGATCGACCCGGTGACCAAGAACGTGGCCCTGTTCAGCCTTCCCCGGGACACCGTGAACGTGCCCCTGCCGGCCTCGGCCCAGGGTGTCTTCGGGCGGGTCTATGCGGGCAAGATCAACAGCCTCTGGACGAACGCCCGGAATCGACCCGACGCCTTCCCCGGGGTGGGCAACGCCCGCGGCTACAACGCGATCAAGGAAGCCCTGGGAACGCTCTACGGCCTGAACATCCAGTACTACGTGATGGTCAACTTCCAGGGCTTCCAGCAGGTCGTGGACACCCTCGGCGGGGTCACGATCGACGTCCAGAACCCGGTCGTCGACGACCAGTATCCCGCCGACAACGGGACTGATGAGCGGGTCTACATTCCCGCCGGCGTCCAGCACATGACCGGCGCCGAGGCCCTGATCTATGCCCGCTCGCGGCACGGCTCGAGCGACTTCGACCGGGCCTCGCGCCAGCAGCGGGTGATCCTGTCGATCCGCCAGCAGACCAGCCCGCAGACCGTCCTGGCCAACCTGCAGTCCCTCCTGACGACCCTCAAGTCGTCGTTCAAGACCGACATTCCGCTCGACCAGCTGCCGGCCCTGATCCAGCTCTCGAGCCAGATCAACACGGCCAACATCCGCTCGTACGTCTTCGCCCCACCCCGGTTCGAGTCGCAAAACTATCCGATCTCGACGAACCTCTTCCCGAAGGTCGCCCTGATCCGGAGCACGGTCGCCAACGCCTTCAAGATCGACCCGACCCTCGAGGCCCTGCGCGACTCGGTCTCGTCCGAGAACGGCACGGTCTGGGTGGTCAACGGCTCGGGCAAGGCCGGCCAGGCCAACAGCCTGGTGGCCTATCTCGAGTACCAGGGCCTGACCGCGATCGCCCAGACCCAGCGTCCGCCGACGAACCCGGCCAACACGGTGATCAAGGTCTACAACGGCCGGGAAACCTCGTTGCCCGTCACGGTCGCCCTGCTCGAGAAGGTCTTCGGGGTCCAGGCCCAGCTGGTCAACGACCCGTCGGTCACAGTCGACATCATCGTGACCACCGGCAAGGCCACGCCAAACCTGGTCGCCCCGGCCGGCCCCTGACCAAGGGCGGAGTCTGCCCCGCGCGGCCCGCCCGCGAAGCCGGCCGGCGCTCAACCCGGAAGCCCGCCGGGGCCGCTGTATGATGGCCCGGCTCGATCCGTCGAGCGCCGGGCAGCCCGCCCGGCGATCACTACAGGAGCCTTGGCCGATGCTGACCGACAAGCCCACCGAGACCACGACCGCGCGCCGCGCCGGGTCGATCGCCAGCCCGGCCCCGGTCGAAGCGGCAGCGCCAGCGCCGGTCGACATCGAGTCGCTGACCTGCTACTTCCAGGGTGGCTACGTCCCGATGCGCGACGCCCGGATCAGCATCATGACCCACGCGTTCATGTACGGCACGGCGGTGTTCGAGGGTATCCGGGCGTACTGGAACGCCGACCAGCAGCAGCTGTACGGGCTGTTTCTGCGGGAGCACGTTGAGCGGATCCGGCACTCCTGCCGGATCATGCTGATGGAGCCGATCCCGAGCGTGGACGAGCTCGTCTCGATCATCACTGAGGTCGTCCGCCGGAACGGCTTCCACGAGGACGTCTACATCCGGCCCTCGTTCTACAAGTCGACCCGGGCGATCGGCGTCCGGCTCCACCACCTGGAGCACGACCTGTGCGTCGTCGCCGTGCCCTTCGGCAACTACATCGAGACCGAGGGCGGGATCCGGGTGATGACCTCGTCCTGGCGCCGGAACGCCGACGAGGCCCTGCCGGCGCGGGGCAAGATCACCGGGGGCTACGTCAACATGGCCTTCCAGAAGTCGGAGGCCGAGATGAACGGCTTCGACGAGGCGATCGTGATGACCGCCTCGGGCCATGTCTCGGAGGCTTCGGCCGCCAACCTGTTCGTCGTCCGCGACGGAATCGTCCTGACCCCACCGGTCTCGGACGACATCCTCGAGGGGATCACGCGGCGGGCGATGATCACCCTGTGCGAGGCCCGCGGGCTGCCGGTCGAGATCCGCTCGATCGACCGATCGGAGCTGTACATCGCCGACGAGATCTTCCTGTGCGGGACCGGCGTCCAGGTCTCACCGGTCATCGAGGTCGATCATCGCAAGGTGGGTTCGGGCCAGGTCGGCCCGATCGGCCGGGCGATCGCCACGATGTACTTCGATGCCGCCCGCGGCCGGCTGCCCGAGTTCAAGCACTGGCTGACCCCGATCAACCAGGCCTAGGCCCGCCCTAGCTGCCGGCCAGCCCGCTCAGGTTCAACACGACGAGGCCCAGCTGGGCAAGGTAGAAGACGCCCCCGATCAGGAGCCTTCGGCCGTGCAGGCTGCCTGAGCGGACCATCGGCACGAAGATGAGCGCTGTCGAGGCGAGGGCGACCCCGGCCGAGGCGAATGCGATCAGCGAGTCGCTCGTGATCGACCACTGGCTCGAGGCGAAGATCAGCGCGATCGAGGTCGGGATGGCCGCCTGGAAGACCATCGCCCCGGTGATGTTGCCCAGGGCCAGGGTGTCCTTCCAGCGTCCGATCCAGATCACGCTGTTGAGCTTCTCGGGCAGCTCCGTGGCGATCGGGGCGATGACCAGGCTCAGGAGGGTCTCGTCGAGGCCGATCCCCCGAGCGAGGGTTTCGATCGCGTCGACGAACACGACCGCCCCGCCGATGATCGCAGCCAGTGCCAGCGCCACCTGGACCAGCACGAGGGCCAGGCCGGGCACCCCGAGGGCGGCCCCGTCCGCCGGTCCCCGGCGCAGCTGGAAGCGAAGCGGACCGGGCAGCTCGACGTCGTCTGCGGGCGGATCGCCGAGGTGGCCGGCCACGTACCGGCCGTAGGCGATCACGAGGACGCCCGCCATGAGCCAGCGCGGCGTGCTGAGGTCGGCCGGCAGGAACGCGACCGAGATCGCCAGGAGGTAGATCAGTCCGAAGGCTCGCAGGTCGTGGCCGACGACCTTCGGGTCGACCGCGAGGAGATCCCCGGCCGGGCGGGCCTGGGCCCTCGCCGGGTCGGCCGGCGAGCCATCGGCCGGGGTGTTGCCCGCGTGCGCACCCGGGCTGCCGTGGCGCATCCGCCAGACCACGGCCGCGCCGGTCACGAACATGGCCAGGGTCGCCAGCATGAACGGCGCCCCGAGGATCGCCCCGATTCCGACCGCGTCGGAGCTGGCGCCGGCGCCGAACACGATCGCCACGAGCGGGATCATCGTCTCGGGCAGGGCCGTGCCGACCGCGGCGAGGACCGAGCCGACCGCTCCCTCGCCCAGGCCGAGGAGGTGGCCCAGCCATTCGACCCCGTTGGTGAACAGCTCGGCGCCGACGAGAATCAGGACGAAGGCAATGACGAGCAGGGCGAGGGTCATCCGGCCGGCCCCCGGCCGAGTGCGACCAACCGGCCCGGGATCACCTCAGGCCGCTGCCCGACCACCCGGCCGACGAGGACCGCCGGTGGTCGCCTGGTTCACGCCAGATCAGGGCCGCAGGTGCTGCGGGGCGTAGGGCAGGAGGGCCACGTGGCGGGCCCGCTTGAGGGCCACCGACAGCTCGCGCTGATGCCCGGCGCAGGTGCCGGTCTTGCGGCGCGGCTCGATCTTGGCCCGCTCGGACAGATAGCGCCGGAGGCGGTTGACCTCCTTGTAGTCGATCAGGACCGTCTTGTCGGCGCAGAACGCGCAGACCTTCCGGCGGCGCCGGTCGCGGTAGTAGTCATCGCGCTTCTTCGATTTGCTCTGGATCGGCGGCATCGGTCTTCAGGTCTCCCGGGTGGTCGCGTCCTTCGGACGGTCAGGTCTGGTCAGGCTTCGTCAGTGGGCGGTCAGAACGGCAGGTCGTCGAAGTTGCCCTCGTCGAGGCGGTCGGCCGTGCCGGCCGGCTCGTCGCTTCGGGCCGGGCGGGCGGGCCGCGGCGGGCTGGCCGCGCCGGCCGGACCTGGATCACCTTCCTCGTCGCGGTTGCGCCGCTCGAGGTTCGTGACCTGGTTCGCGACAAGCTCGGTCGTATAGCGCTTCTGGCCGTCCTTGTCCTCCCACTGGCGGGTCTGGAGGCGGCCTTCGACGTAGACCTTGTTGCCCTTGCGGAGGTATTCGGCGGCACGCTCGGCCTGCTGGCCCCAGACGACCACCCGGAACCACTCGGTCTCTTCCTGCCACTCGCCGTTCTGGCCCTTGTAGTTCCGGTTCACGGCGACCGTGAACTGGGTCACGGCCTGCCCGCTCGGGGTGTAGCGCATTTCGGGATCTCGGCCGAGGTTGCCGATGATCATCGCCTTGTTGAGGGACACGACGCGGTCCTCCGGCTTCTCAGTCGATCGCCGCCGGGGCGGCTTCGCTCTCGGATTCGTCGATGAGCTCGCCCGGCGGCTCGTCGTATTCGTCGTCCTCGCCCGGCGGCAGCCGGTCCTCATCCTCGCCCAGGCCGTCGCCCGCATCGGCGCTCCGGGCCGACTTGACCGGCCGCTCGACCCGGGTGACCAGGTGACGGAGCAGCTCCTCGGTGATCAGCAGGCTGCGCTCGAGCTCGATGATCGACTCGGCCGGGGCCTCGAAGTGGATGATGTGGTACGAGCCCTCGCGGAAGCGCTCGATCGGGTAGGCCAGCCGGCGACGGCCCCACGGGGCCACCTTGAGAATCTGGCCGCCGGCCGTCGTGATCTGGCGGGTGATCCGGTCGATCAGGGCCTGGCTCTTGTCATCGGCCAGGTCCGGCCGAAGGACGAGCATCAGTTCGTATCGGCGCACGCGTGCGCAACTCCTTCCTATGGGGATGCCCTCGCTGAGCCGGCCATGCCGGGGCGGAGCCGAAAGGGCCAAGGGCGCCAGTCTAGCATGGGCCGCCCGGTTGGCCACCCGGCGGGCCGTTGTATCCTGAGGCGAACCCACGTCCAGACATCCCGGAGAGACTGTGCCCGCCAGTTCCATCCTCCTGCTCGAGCATGACGCCCCGAGCGCTGCCCTGATCCAGAAGACCCTCGCGACCGGTGGATCGACGGTCACCGTGATGGCGGACGCGTCGGCCGTCGTGGCCGCGGCGGCCGAGCACACCCTGGTCATCATCGACCTGACCGACCCGGCGACGAGCGCGGCGGACGTCTGCCGCGAGCTCCGCTCGAAGATCGAGCTGGCCTCGATCCCGGTCCTGTGCATCACCCAGACCGACGACGTCGAGGAACGGATCCGATTCCTGGAGGCCGGCGCCGACGACGTGATCGCCAAGCCGTTTGACGGGCGCGAGCTCGAGGCGCGGGTCGAAGCCCTGTCGGTCCGGTTCAACACCTCGCGCGAGCTCACCCCGCTGAGCAGCATGGAGACAAGCCAGAGCCGGGCGAGGACCCTGGTCGCGGTCTACAGCCCGAAGGGCGGGGCCGGGACGACGACCCTCGCCACGAACCTGGCCACGGTCATGGCCGAGCGCCGGCCGGGCCGGGTCGCGATCCTCGACCTCGACCTCCAGTTCGGCCAGGTCGCGACCCACCTGAACGTCCGGCCGAGGCAGACGATCGCCGACCTCGCCCGGGACGATCAGTCCCGGCGCGACGTCGAGCTGATCCGCTCGTATGCGGCGATGACCAGCTACGGCCTGGCCGTGTTCGCCGCCCCGAGCTCGCCCGAGCTGGCCGAGACCGTCTCGGTCAGCCACGTCGAGGAGCTCCTGAGCACGACCTGCGCCGCCTACGAATACGTCGTGGTCGATGCCGGCTCGTACCTCGACGAGCGGAGCATGTCGGTCCTGGAACGGGCCGAAGGCGTCGTGATCCCGATCTATCCCGACATCGCCGCGCTCAAGGCGGTCCACGTCCTGATCGACTACCTGACCGAGATCGGCTCGATCGTCGAGAAGACGAGCTTCGTCCTGAACAACCTGTTCGCGCGCGAGATCCTGAAGCTGCGCGATGTCGAGAACGGTTTGGGGGCGAAGATCGCGGTCGACCTGCCCTACGACCCGTTCCTCTACCAGAAGGCGGTCAATGAGGGGATCCCCCTGGTCCGGGGCGCGGCCCGGACGGCGATCGCCGAGCGATTCGCCCAGATCGCGGCGCTCGCCTTCGACGAGCAGGGCACCCCGGTCCTCGTCGGCGGCCCGCCGCCGGTCGAGGATCGCAAGTCAGGTGGCCTGTTCGGCCGGCGCCGCTGAGGCCTCGCCAAACCCGCTGGGCAGGCCCCGGCGGCGGACCCAGCCGACGACCGTCGGGGCCAGGAGCCGCCGGACGATCTCGACCACAATGATCAGGGGCGGCAGCCGGAGCATCGGAATCGCCAGGAAGAAGGCCAGCAGCGGGGTCATCACCGGCAGGGCCATCGTCGAGTAATGGAGCTGGCTGGCCGGCCAGATTGCGGGGACCGCCAGCCAGCCCGCTGTGCGCCGGTCGCGCAGGGCCAGGACGGCCAGGGCCACGACCACGACGAGCAACAGGGCCGGCATGTAGAACGCCGAGAAGCCCTCGAGCGACTCGTATTGCAGACGGGTCGAGATCTGCCCGAATTCGGCCAGGTAGAGCGACCAGAGGCCCGGCGCGACCAGGATCGTCGCGGCGTTCAGGATCACGGCCACCCCGATCGCCCGCCAGCGGCCCTCCCCCGCGAGCGGGATGAAGGCATAGACCTTGAGCCCCGTCCCGATCGCCGCCAGCCAGGACGAGCTGGTCAGGATCAGGGCCAGCACGACCAGCTGGGGGTTGCCTGAAAAGAGGGCCTCGCTGATCGGCGGGAAGAGCAGCCACCAGAGTGGCAGGTGGACCCGGTGCAGGGTCCACACGATCGCGCCGGCCGACAGGACGAGCCAGATCGCCGTGAACAGGTCTTCGCTGACCAGGGCCGCCGGGGCCAGCAGGACGGTCGTGACCGGCGAGCCGGCGTAGTGGTAGACGCTGCCGTGGACGTCCACGCCGGCCGTCCAGGGATTGCCCCCGGCCAGCCAGGTGACGACCCCCCGGTAGTAGATCCGGGCGTCGATGCCGAGGGGGAAGTCGTGGGCGACGAAATAGCCGATCCGCTGCCAGGTCAGCCAGGCGAACCAGCCCAGCAGCAGCGCCTGCCAGGCCCCGCGGATCACCCTGGCGGCCTGCTGGCTGTTCGATTCGCCGACGACCCGGCTGAGCAGCTGATCGATCACCCCGCGATCATCCGCCCGTAGCGGTCACCTCGTCAGGCAGGAGCGGCCGCGCCGCGATCGTCCATTCGGCCCCGCCCGAGGTGAATCCGGTCAGCTGGGTCGCCCCGGCCAGGATCGGACCGAGCGTTGCCCCATCGCTCCCGGTCACCAGTCCGACCCGGCCGCCGGTCGTGCTGGTCGGATCGGGCCGCCCGAAGGACGCCAGGGGCGTGGCCAGCGGCCAGGCAACGGGCGGGCGGGCCAGGCCGGGCGTGTCGGACTGGGGCGCGCCGGGGGTCACGAACAGCTGGAAGCCGAGCGGCTGATAGGTTCCCCCGGGCCCGACCGTGCCGCCGAACGTGTCGTTGCCCATCAGCCTGCCCACGAGGTCGGCGGCCCCTGCCTCGACCCGCCCGGCCGAATCGCCCGGGGAAATCGACGGCCCGGCCGGCCCTCCCAGGGAGCCGAACGTGGTGACGGTCTTCGTGCCGTCGTGGACCACGGTGATGACCGTCGAGGGCAGATCCTCGACCGGTCCCGAGGGATAGGTCGCGTCCTTGCCGGTGAGTCCCGCAGCCTCCGCAGCCGCCAGGATGTTGGCCGCCCCGTCAGGCCCGACCGAGCGGTAGACGAGGGTTGTCATGAGCGGGCCGGGATAGATCGCCGGCACGGCCCCGGCGGTCATGATCCGGCCGTCGGCGTAGACGGACACGGCCGGAACCTGGGTCCGGCGACTGTCCGGGGCGACGAGGCCGCCCTCGTAGCTCACCCGCAGGACGAGAGCGTTCGGGCCGGCGGCGCCCGGAGATCCGGCCGGTCCAGGGCTGCCAGGGGACGCAACCGGGCCCGAGGACGGGCCGACCGAGCCCGCCGGCGCGGCCGCGGTCGTGCAGGCTCCCACGCTGAGCGCGAGGGCGGCTGCGAACCAGATCGATCGAGCTCGGCGCATGACCCTGGACCTCCGGTCGCGAAGACTGGCCGCGCGGTCGGAACCGCTTGAGAGCCTCTGGACGGAGCCAGGGCCGCTGCGGTTCCCGGTCTGTTGGTGCCGAAGGTGGGGATCGAACCCACACGCCCTTGCGGGCAGCGGATTTTAAGTCCGCCGCGTCTGCCGGTTCCGCCACTTCGGCCTGCCTGAAGCGTAGCGCCTCCGACGGGCGCTCTCGGCCCCTTGGCCGGGGATCAGGGCAGCTGGCCGAGCACCGTCGCGGCGAGGGTCGGGTCGGCGGTGGACACGTCGAACACGTCCTCGCCGTGGACGTAGACGTAGTCGAGCGGACCGCCATCGCCGTAGTCGACCTTGATCACCGACTTGCCCGAGATCGTGGCCGGCGAGGTCGTCACGCCGGAGCCTGCGGCGGCCATCCAGCTCTGGATGATCGCCTGGCGAACGGGCGTCCCGTCGACCCCGACGACCCGGAAGCCGATGATCGTGACCGCCACCGTTCCGCTGTTGTCATAGGCCTCGGCGACCTGGAAGTCGGCCGGCGTCTTGCCGAAGCCCTTGATCGAGGCGGCCAGGGAGGTGCTCGCGGCGTCGCTCCCGAGCGCATCGGTCCCGGTCAGGCTCTGGGTCGCGAAGGGCGTCCCGTTGACCGACTTGGGGAGGATCGCCTCGAGCGCGGGAACGGCGTGGGCCGGCGTAGGCGATGGCCCGGCCGCGCTGGGGGCCGCGCTGGAAGCCGCCCCTGGGCCGGCCGAGGCCGCCGGCGGGTTGACCCCGGGCGAGGAGATCCCGGCGATCACGCCCGAGCCGTTCGAGGCCGTCGCCACGACGATCGCCTGGTCGAACGCGGTCGCGGACTGCTGGAGGTCGGCCGGGGTGACCGTGGCCGAGGCCACGAGATAGACCACGACGCCGTTCCGGCGGAAGTAGACGGTCGTGCCGCCGGTTGGATCCTGCTGGGCGAAGGACTCATCGCCGAGCTTCTCGAACGAGATGTCCGTGGATCCGGCAGCCGCGGCCGCATCGTGTGAGCGGGTCAGGGCCAGGTGATCGTCGGCGCCGACGCAGTTGAGCCGGACGTAGATCGAGGGCACATCCGTCGCGCCGCTGGCCGCCGGGCCGACGACGGACGTGCTGTAGCCGTCGGAATAGAAGCCGCTGCCGGCCATCGACCAGCCGGCCGGCAAGGTCGAGGCACTGGGCAGGGAGGCCCAGGCGAGCGAGCGGCAGCTGTCGGCGGTGTCGGCAGCCGCAGGCCGGAGCAGGGTGATCGCGAGGGTTGCACCGGCCACGATCAGGGCGGCGATCGCCAGGACGGCAACGACCCGGACGGTCCGCCGGCTCGGTCCATCGTCGTACCCGTAGTCATCGGGCTCGCCCTCCGGCTCATCGGGTGGCGCGGGGGTGCCTGGCGGCGGCGTCTGGCGGGGTGGCAATCGAGCGCTCCGGACAACTGGCGAGTCCCTGCCCGCGGGCAGGGCGAATCATGATGTGGGCAGCACAGTATTACCCAGCCGCCTGACAGCGTCCTGAACAGCGGCCCGGTGGCTCAGCCCTCGAGCCGGGCGGCAGCCGCCGCGTATCGGGGATCGCCCCGCCGGATCGGGTCGGGGTTCGTGCCGATCAGCCGGGCCAACCGTTCGACCAGGAGCTGGAGCGGCGTGGCCGTCCCGAGGAGGGCGGCGACCGGGGCCGGCAGACCCGGGGCCTCGGGCACGACGATCCGGCCGAGCGGGGTCAGGCCGGGCTCGATCCTTGCCGAGACCTCGGCCGAGAGGATCGCCCCCGCCCGGATCCCGATGACACGGGCAGCGGCCAGGACCTGGGCGGCGCGAGCCACCCGCTCGGACCGGGCCCGGCGCTCGGTCAGGAGCAGGACGAGCCCGGTCGAGGAGTCGGTCGAGGGCAGATGGCCGTGAGCGAAGGTCTCGAGGTTCCGGCTGGCAGCCGGGATCCAGGTCCCCTCCTCGAGCTTCAGGACGAGCTCCCGGGCCGGACCCCGATCCGCGCCCGAACCGATCGTCAGGATCGGCCGGGCGACCGCAAGGCCCCGGGCGATCCCCTCGGCCGCGGCCGTCGCGTCCGGACCGAGGCCGGCCGCCATGAGCCCTCGGACACCAGTCGGCTCGACCGGTGTCCCGGTCAGGGCCGCCCCGACGGCCGTGGCGGCCAGGAGCGGCGAGACATAGCCGATCGTGTGGCAGTAGCTCTGGTCGCGTTCGTCGGTTTCAACCACGATCTCGACGCCGTGGGCTCCCGGGGCTCGCCCGCTGACCGTGATCAGGGCCGTCCGGGCACCGGCCGAGCGCGCGGCGGCGAGGGCCTGGCTTGTCGCCCAGGTCCCGCCATCATGGCTGACCGCGAGGCACAGGCCGGGTCGTGGGGCGAGGCTGGCCTCGAACGCCTGGACCGGAACGGGAGCTGGTCCGGCGAGGCCCGCCGCGGACCAGGCGTCCTCGAGGATCGCGGCGACGCCGATCGCCCCATGCTCGCTTGTCCCGCAACCGACCACGCTGACCGGCTCGCCGGCGGCCGAGGCCGCCCGAAGGGCATCGGCCAGCCGCTGGGCGGAACCATTCGTCGCCAGCCGGGCCAGGAGCCGGGCAGCAAAGGCCGGCTCGGCGCTGATCATCTCGGTCATGAACCAGGGCGGACTGCCCCGATCGATCGGCTGGTCGGCGCCCTGCCACGGGTCGGGCGGACCGGGCAGCGGGGCTTCGGGATCGAACGTGGCGGGCTCGGCAGGGTGGCTCATCGGCCCATCATCGCCGGCCCGCTCCGGGTCGCCCGCTCAGTTGCGTCGCACGCCACCGAGGGGAGATGGAGGCGACGATCGGATTCGAACCGATGCATAGAGGTTTTGCAGACCTCCCCCTTAACCACTTGGGTACGTCGCCTCGAGCTGTTGCCGGAAGGGGGCCGGCTCAATCCGGGACGCTGCCCGGGGTGGCTGCCCCTCGAGGATTCGAACCTCGGTTAACGGATCCAAAGTCCGCTGTCCTACCACTGGACGAAGGGGCACCGGTCACGCCGCCGGCGGGATGCCGTCGAGCCCGACCGGGCGCTTCCAGAAGGTGAATGGAGCGGAAGACGGGGTTCGAACCCGCGACCTCAACCTTGGCAAGGTTGCGCTCTACCAGCTGAGCCACTTCCGCTCGTGTGCCACTTCGGGGCCATTCGATCCCGCAGGGCCAGCCTGATGCTAGCAGAACCCTCAGGCAAGGGGGCTGGTGCCGAGAGCCAGAATCGAACTGGCGACACCGCGATTTTCAGTCGCGTGCTCTACCAACTGAGCTATCTCGGCAGGTGCCTGAGCGGGCTGACCGCCCGGTCGGCGGGCCGAAGAATACCACGGCCCGGGCGCCGAACGGCCGGCGAGGGCGGTGCCCCCAACGATCTCGGCCCGGCCCCGACAGCGGACCGGAGCGGCCGTGCGCGGGACCCTCCGACCCGACCCACGGCAGCCGACTCGTCAAATGCCGCCCAGGAGCGCACCACTGTCGGTTCGATCGGCGATCAGCACCCCTTCTTGGGCGAGATTGCCAGGCCGTGAGGGCGGACCCGGGATCGAGGCGCCACGTTTCGGGCCGATGGGCGACCATCATGGCGCCCTGAGCGGAAAGCGCCGATAGGTACGCGCCCCGAGCAGCCCGGGTCGATTCGGTGGGTGCCGTGGACGGCGGGCTGCTCAACCAAGGGGCCAGGCCACGGCCGGCTCGGCTCCCTTCACTGGCGGAGCCAGCCCCGCCTAGCTGGCCGAGCCGATCGAGCTCGCCTCGGTCGGCGGAAGCGGAGCCTCGCCGGTGAGCTGGCGCAGGCGGTTGATCCGATCGACCAGCGGCGGATGGGTCGAGAACAGGCTGCTGGGATTGGCGCTCAGCTTCATCAATGGGTTGTGGAAGTACATGTGTTGGGTGGCCGGGTTGGCCTCCTTCATCACCGTCGTGTCGCCGGCCAGCTGGGCCAGCGCCCGCTCCAGTCCGTGGGGATTTCGAGTCAGCTCGACCGACGAGGCGTCTGCCAGGTACTCGCGCTGGCGGCTCACCGCGAGCTGGACGAGCTTGGTGAAGATCGGGGCGAGGATCGCCAGGACAATCGCGATCGCGAAGATGATCAGCTGGAAGGCTCCCCCGCCCTCGTCGTTGCTGTTGCTGGATCGTCGTCCGCCGCCGAACCAGAACGTGTAGCGCAGGAAGAATCCGGAGAGGAGGGCGACGCTGCCGACGAGAACCCCGACCAGGAGCGAGAAGCGAATGTCGAAGTTGCGGATGTGCGAGAGCTCATGGCCCAGGACGCCCTGGAGCTCCTCGCGGTCCATCACCTTGAGCAGGCCGGTCGTGATCGCGATCGACGAGTGGTTCGGATCGCGACCGGTGGCGAAGGCGTTCATCGCGTCGTCCTGGATGACGTACACGGCCGGCATCGGGATCCCGGCCGCGATCGTCAGCTCGCGGATCACGTTGTACAGCTGGGGGGCCTGCTCCTCGCTGACCGGCTTGGCCGACGAGGCGGCCAGGACGAGCTTGTCGCCGTAGAGATACGAGCCGACCGAGGTGATCCCGCCGATCACGACCGCGATCAGGATCGCCCCGACGGCGCCGGCCTGGGACCCGGTCAGGGCGTAGCCGATCGCCCCACCCAGGGCACCCAGAAATCACGAGCAGGATCAGCACCAGGAACACGCTGTTCCTGACGTTGGCCGATTTCTCGCTGTAGAAGGTGGCCGCGGCCATGTCGGTCCGAACTGGGGTTCGGCCTCGTCCGAGCTACGGGCTAGCGGAGCGCGACCTGGGGCACGGCCTGGGCCGCATCCTCGGCCTCGAAGAACTCGCGCTTGGTGAAGCCGAGTGGACCGGCCAGGAGGACCGCCGGGAACGTGGCGATCCCGGTGTTGAAATCGAGCACGGTCGCGTTGTAGTGCTGGCGGGCAAACCCAATCTGGTTCTCGGTCGTCGTCAGCTGCTCCTGCAGGCTGAGGACGTTCTCGTTGGCCTTCAGGGTCGGATAGTTCTCGACGGTCGCGAACAGCGAGCGGAGCGTCCCGGTCAGGGCGTTCTCGGCCTGGGCCTGGGCGACCGGTCCCTGGGCGCCGGCGGCCACCGCGTTCGCCCGGGCATCGGTGACCTTCGTCAGGACGTCCTGCTCGAAGTCCATGTAGCCCTTCACGGCGTTGACCAGGTTCGGGATGAGGTCCCAGCGGCGCTTCAGCTGGACCTGGATCTGTGAGAACGCCTCGTCGACCCGGAGCCGGCGCTGGACGAGCCCGTTGTAGATGAGGACGACGAACCCGACGATCACCACGATGATGATGATCAGGACGATGACGCCTGCGCTCATGCTTCTCCTTGGTCGTGCGGGCCGACGAACGGCAGCCGCGCTGCCCTGAGTCTAGCAGTGCCTGCGGCCGGGCTCTTTCAGGATTTCAGCCGGTTTGGGCTTGCCTGCCCGGCGGGCGCGGTCCTGCCCCACTTCCCGATGGTCTCCACCGGGGTGGCTTTCCGGACGGGAGCTGATTCGAAGACGCCCAGTCCGAGGCTCGCCGTAGGGCCGCTTCGAGCGTCAGCCGGCGCGGCGACGCCTTGAGAGCAGGTAGCCGACCCCGACGACGACGATGGCGATCACCACGATGATCAGGATCCACGGGGTGGAGCCGCTGCCCGACGAGGGCGGGCTCGTGTCCGGCGAGGTGGAAGGCTGGGCGCCGGCCGATCCGGCCACGTTCAGGACACATTGGCTGATCGTGAACGTATTCGTGTAGTCGGCGGCGAGATAGGCATCCACGTCGGGTCCGTTGTTGGCCCCGCGCCAGCGGACCCCGCTCGTGCCGCTCTTGATGACCAGGGTGTGCGAGCCCTCGGCCGGGTTGGCCAGGAAGACCTGGATCACGTCGGGCGGCGTGGCCGCGATCAGGTGCTGGACCGTGTACTTCGTGGCCGGCTGGCCGTCGACCGTGATCGTCTGGCCGGTCGCGGTTTCCGGATCCATCCCGGTCGTGAAGAACGTGATGTTGGTCGGAACGCCGGCGACGGCGAAGCTCACGTTCACGTTCGTCGGGCAGGTTCCCTGGCCACCGCCGGGCAGGACCGAGGTGATCCCGGCGACCGTCAGCGTCGGCGAATCGGCCAGGGCCAGGCCGGGAATCAGGGCGAGGCAGGCGGCCAGGACGAAGGCGAGGCGAATCTTCATCGGCGCATTGTGCTCGCGCCGGAGCGGGCTCGTCGACTCTCTCGAGCGTTCAGGCGAGGAGCTTGGCCTTCAGCGCGTCGTACTCCGGAATCGTGATCGCGCCGGCGTCGCGCAGCTGAGCCAGCTTGGCCAGCTCGTCGGCGGTCGACACGCCGCTGGCCGCGCGGTTCGCTGCCTCGGCCCGGGCCATGCCCTGGACGTCGCTCGCCGTGACCTTCGGCCGGAGGACGATATACGCCAGGCAGCCCAGAAACGGGATGATGATGATCACGATGATCCAGACCAGCTTCATCACACCGGCCAGGTCGTCGCGACTGAACAGGTCGAAGATGCAGCGGAACCAGATCGTGATCGCCATCACCCAGAAGAACAGGATGATCAGCGACCACAGCCAGTCGGTGAAGCTCACGGTGACTCCTCGATCTCGGTGCATTCGGCCCGAACTGGCTCATTGTGTCGCACCGGACGGGCTCCGGGTAGGCCTGTTCCAGGTCGATCCGATCCCGCAGCCTGAAACGCTCCCGAGGCGACGAAGGCTTAGTCCGAGCCTCCGCCGGCCTTGATCTCTGGCCAGTCGACGGGCCACCAGTCTCGCCCTGGGTCGGTGGTCTGGCCGACCTCGATGATGTAGCCGTCAGGATCCCGGAGGTAGCAACGGATCTCGGACTGATGGTGCTTGGGCGGCGTGAGGAACTGCGCCCCTCGGGCGCTCCATTCGGTGTACGCGGCCTCGATGTCGGCGACCCGGAGGTTCAGGAAGCTGCTGACCCGGTCGGAGTCGCTCGGCGTGTCCAGGGTGACCGTGGGCTTGTCGTCGGTTGGGCCCCCGCCGACGTTGATGACGATGAAGCCGTTGGCAAGCGCGACATACGTCGGCTGCGGTCCGAACACCAACCTGCCGCCGAGGACCTCGGTGTAGAAGCGCCGGGAGCGATCGACGTCCGCCGAGACGATGAAGTGGGCCACGACCATGCGCTGGGCGGCCCGGCTGGCTTGGGCCACGCTGGGTTCGGCCACGCTGGTTTGGGCCTCGCTGGGTTCGGCCACGGACGCCTCCACTCGGGGCGGCGCGTCCCGCCGACGACGGGCCGACGCCTTCATTCAGGTCAAGAACGAGCACGAGCTGTGGTGGGCGGTACTGGACTCGAACCAGTGACTTCCTCGGTGTAAACGAGGCGCTCTGACCAACTGAGCTAACCGCCCGACCTGACCGAGAATACCGCCCGGCCCGGCCGTGAGCGTGCTGCGGCCGGGCGCGCCGGTCCCCGACTCGCCGGCCCGCGGCTTGAAGGGTTCCGCGTCGGCTGCATGGACCTGCCGAGCGCAAGCCAGCGGCTATTGCCCCCGCTCCTCGGCGATTCCGATGCGCCGAGGAGCACCTCGGCCGACAGGCTGCCCTACTTGAGAGTGAAACGGCGTCGTGCCGATCCGCTCGGCGCGTCCGCCGGTGCTCATCCGCATGCTGGACCCACCCCATGTGCACGCTGGGTCCATGCACCCGGCGTCGGCAGCCTTCGGGCGACCGTCCTGGCAGCCGCGGCGGACTTCAATGAGGGTTTCTGCCAGCGCCGGCGACCGCCGAACCCCGCCGAGCGAGCCGACCCTCAGGGCCGAATCGAACCGAAGCTCGCTCAGCCCCAGAGATCAACCTGGGGCAGGCCGGCCCGGGCGAGGACGTCGTTCAGCTCGCTGATGTGCGAAATATCGTGGGCGAAGCAGCGCTGGATGACCGCGCCCCGGGTGTGGACCCAATCCTCGCCGTAGTCCGGCCGGCGGATCACCTCGTCGAGCATCGGCAGGTTCCAGCGATCAAGGCACGATTCCGCGATCCGGAAGGTCGAGTCGAGGGCCTCGGCAAGCTGGCCGGCCGACCAGACCCTCTCGAGGTCGTCGTCGCCCGGGCAGTTGTTGCCGGCGTCCGGGAAGGGCGTCGTCTCGACGCCGGGCTCCCCGGCGAAGTCGCACAGCCAGAACACCCGCTGGCAGGCCAGATGCCCGATCGAGGCCCAGATCGGCCAGCGCTCGGGTCCAGGCCGAAGGGCCAGCTGCGCCTCGCTCAGGCCGGCCACGACCTGGCGCAGCCTGGCGTTGTGCTGCGGCCAGCTGCTGTAGGCCGGCCGGATCGATCCGCTCATCGAAGAACTGGCACCGGGGCGCTCTCCGCGGACTGAGGATGGGACTCCGGAATCAGGAACGGCGGCCCGTGATTGGCCGCCGCTCGGGGTCAGATGAGTGGTGCCCAGGCCGGGACTTGAACCCGGATGAGTTGCCTCATACGCCCCTCAAACGTACGCGTATACCAATTCCGCCACCTGGGCAGGTGTTCCGCACCGCTGAGGGATCCCGCTGACGAGGGCTGGTACCGAGGAAGGGATTTGAACCCATACGCCCTTGCGGACACTAGCTCCTGAAGCTAGCGCGTCTACCGATTCCGCCACCTCGGCGAGATCCCCGAACGCGCGGCAAGAAGCCTTACCGCCCGTCGGCGAGGCGCCATGTTAGCACATCCCAAAATCGATCAGCCGGGTCGGCCAGGGTCCGAATCACGGGTCCGTCGACCCGTGAGCCGAGCACGACCGGGTCGTCCTGGAAGAACAGCGGAAGCATCGCCGGGTTCGCGACGAGGGCCGCCTGGAGCGTCGAGTAGGCCGCCCGGCGGGCAGCGTCGCTGCCCGGCGCGCGGGCGGCCACGAGCCGGGCGTCGAGGGTCGAGTCCTGGATTCCGGTGACGTTCGCCCCTCCACTCACAGCCTGGGTCGACGCGAACAGCGGGTACAGGTCAGGGTCCATCCCGAGGTTGACGTCGACCAGGGCGGCCACGAACGAGCCCGCCCCGAGCTTGGCCACGAAGTCGGCCGGGTCGAGGGCGACATGGTCGACCTTCAGGCCGAATGCCTGCCACTGGCGAGCGGCCATCTCGGCGGTCGCCCAGGCGATCGGATTGGACGCCTCGTCAGGGCTGAGCAGGTCGAACGAATACGGTGCCTTGGCCTTCGGCGCGATCCAGCCGTCCGCCCCCTTCGTCCAGCCGGCTGCCTTCAGGGCGGTCGCCGCGGCCGCCTGGCTGGCGGCCACCGGCGCGCTGGCGGCCGGATCGAAGGCCCACGAGCTGGGCGGGATCGGCGAGTCCGCCTGGCTGCCCAGGCCGCCCAGGACCGCGTTGATCATCGCCGGGCGGTCGAGCGCTTCGAGCAGGGCCCTGCGCACGACGGCCGGCTGGGTCGGGGCAACCGGGCTGCGCAGGTTGAAGGCGATCGAGCTCAAGGTCGTTGTCGGGTAGCGCAGCAGGCGCGCCCCGGGCAGGCTGGCCAGGGCATTCGCGTCAGATGGGCTCAGGCCGCTCGCCCCGTCGAGCGAGCCGGCCCGATAGGCGGCGGCGAGGTCGGCCGAGGTGTCGAAGAACTCGAGCTCGATCCCGGGCAGCAGGGCCGTTCCAGGGCCGGTCCCCGCCGAGGCCGGGGCCGGGGACGAGCCGGCGCTCGGGCTGCTCGAGGGGTCGGCCGGGCTCGCACCCGCCGATGGGCTTGCGCTGCCGGTCGGGCCGGGCGGCTCGTCGGCCGAGGTGCTGGGCACCAGCTCGGCGGAGGAGCTGTCCCAGTTGACGAGCCGGAACGGGCCCGATCCAATCGGCGCGTTCGAGAAGGCCGAGTCGGCGAGCTCGGTCACCGGGGTCAGGCCGAGCAGGTGCTGGGGCAGGATCCCCACGAGGGCGTCCTCGAGGAAGCCCGCGATCGGCGTGTCCAGGCTGAACTTGACCGTCGACTCGTCGATCTTGGCGACCGATACCTCGCGCCACGAGTCCGCCAGCGGGCCGCGGTAGGCCGGATCCTTGACCGTGTTGATCGTGAACACGACGTCGTCGGCGGTGACCGGCTGGCCGTCCTGCCAGGTCGCGCCGGGTCGCAGGGTGAACGTCCAGGTCCGACCGGTCGGATCGACCGTCCAGGCGCTGGCCAGGTCCGGGACGTACGAGTCGCCCGACCCACGGGCAACGAGGCCCGAGAAGATCAGCCGGCTGAGCTCCCGATCTGCCTGGGTCCGGGCGGTCAGCGGGTTGATCGAGCTCGGACTGCCGACCAGCCCCTCGCGATAGATCGGCGGGCTGCCGTCACCCGGCGCGGCACTCGGGCTGGGGTTGGGACTCGGGCTGGCCAGGGCGACCGGCCCCGAGCCGGACGCAGGCATGGCCACGGCCAGGGCCAGGACGACGAGGAGGGCGGACAGGGCGGCGATCAAGCCGCGGTCTCGCTGGGTCAATGATCAGGCGCCTCGATGGGCGACCGGCCGGCAGGCCGTCGCCGGGCGGTATCAGGACGTTGGGGCGTAGATGTAGGCGGCCAGCGAGAAGAGCACGAACAGCACGGTCAGGACGATCGTGAACTGCCACAGCCGCCGCTCCACGCCGCGCCGGCTGCGATACACCGCGGAATCGCCGCCGAACGTGCCCGACAGGCCGGTTCCCCGTGCCTGGAGCAGGATCGCGGCAATCAGGGCGATCCCGACGAGGATCTGGCCGATGCTCAGGAACGGATTCACCCGGAATGTGACCTCAGGCTCGTTGCGGCGAAGCCGGGGGATGGTAGCACGTCAGGCCGGGCCGGGCTCGCCTCGGCTCCGGCCCTGTCCGGCGACAGCCGCCACCGCGGCCTCGATCCGGGCCGGATCACCGAGGTAGTGATGGCCGAGCGGGCGCTGGTCGTCGTCGAGCTCGTAGACCAGGGGCACTCCGGTCGGGATGTTCAGGCCCGGGATCTCCTCGTCCGACACCTCGTCGAGGTATTTCACCAGCGCCCGGAGGCTGTTGCCGTGGGCCACGATCAGGACCCGCTGGCGGGCCCGGATCACGGGCACGATCTGCTCGTGCCAGGCCGGCAGGAACCGGGCAACGGTGTCCTTGAGCGACTCCGATCGGGGCAGCTGGGCGGCGGTCAGGCCGGCATAGCGCGGGTCGCGGCCGGGCTCACGCGGGTCGCCCTCGGGCAGGGGCGGGGGCGGCACGTCATAGCTCCGGCGCCAGATATGGACCTGCTCGTCGCCGTATTCGGCCGCGGTCTCGGCCTTGTTGAGGCCCTGCAGGGCGCCGTAATGGCGCTCGTTCAGGCGCCACGAATGTTCGACCGGGAGCCACATCCGGTCGAGCTCGTCGAGCCCGATCCAGAGCGTTCGGATCGCCCGGCGCAGGACGGACGTGAATGCGATGTCGAACTCGAACCCACCTTCGCGCAGGAGCCGGCCGGCCTCGTGGGCCTCGGCGACCCCAACCTCGGACAGGTCGACGTCGGTCCAGCCGGTGAACCGGTTCTCACGGTTCCAGTCGCTCTCGCCGTGGCGGATCAGGACGAGCGTGCTCACCGGATCGCTCCGGGGACGGCCCGCCGGGCGGCCGCCGTGACACCCGCCCGGGCCACGATCCCGGCCATCTCGTCGACCTTGAGCGAGGCCCCGCCGACGAGCGCCCCATCGATCGACGGTTCGCCCAGGAACTCGCCGGCCGAGGCGGCCGTGACACTCCCGCCGTACAGCACGGGCAGGTCGGCGGCGTCGATCGCAAAGGCGGTCCCGAGCCCGGCATACGCCTGGCGGATCGCCTCGGCCATCGCCGCGGCGTCGGCGCCGCGGGCGGTTCGCCCGGTTCCGATCGCCCAGACCGGCTCATAGGCGACAACCAGGCGAGCCCGCGGCAGGACCCCGGGATCGCCGGCAAACCGAGCCAGGCTGCCCCGGACCTGGTCGGCCACGACGGCCTCGGCCCGGCCCGCCTCACGCTCGGCCAGCTGCTCGCCCACGCACAGGATCGGGCGCAGGCCGGCCTCGACCGCTCGGGCCAGCTTCTGGCCGATCAGCTCATCCGTCTCGCCCGCGTCGCGCCGCCGCTCCGAGTGGCCGACGATCACCCAGTCGGCGAGTCCGGCCAGCATCGGCGCGCCGATCTCGCCGGTGTAGGCGCCGCTCAGCTCGTGGTGGACGTTCTGGGCCCCAACCCCGACGCCCGCCCCGGACGGGCTGGCCGCCAGGGCGTCCCGGACCGCAGCGAGGCAGACGAACGGCGGGCAGATGACCCGCTCGACGTCGGGCACTTCCGTCCGGGCCGCGAGGAGACCGGCCAGCGCGCCCGCGTCGGCCGGAGTCGTGTGCATCTTCCAGTTCGCGGCAATGACCACAGGTCGCATCAGGGGATCATGCCAGACTGGCCGAATCGCGATCGGTCGAGAGATCCTCGATCCGTTCCAGGGCCCGCTGGACCGTCGAGCGATGGAGGTTGAGGGCCTGGCCAAGCTCGGCGATCGTCGCCTCGGGCGTGGCCCGCCGGGCGGCGGCGGTGGCCCGGATGACTCCGGGCTGATCCGACAATCGGCCGTCGGCCTCGAGCCGGTCGATCGCGGCAAGCTGGCGGCTGGCCGCCTGGACCGAGCGTTGCAGGTTCGCCGACTCGGCGTTGATCACCCGGTTGAGCTCGCCCCGGACGGCCCGCGAGACCTGGCGCGCCTCGAGCTCGAGGATCGCCGGCCCGGCCCCGATCCGGCGCAGGAACGTGCCGATCGTTTCGGCACTCTTCCAGGTGACCACGCCCCGGCCCCGCCTGAGCCGCCAGGACGCGGGCAGGCCCAGCTGGGCGACCCGGGCGGCCAGGATCGGGGCCTCGTCTGGATCGAGCACGAACTCGAGGTGGGCCCGGCCGGCCGACAGGCTGAGCGATCCGCGGGCCAGAAAACGGCCCCGGAGCCAGGCCACCCGGCAATGGTCGGCCGCGATGGCCCAGTCGAACGAGTCACTGGCCGGCTCCAGCCCTCCCGGGCCGCCGCCCGGGGCAGCCGCGTCGGACAGGCGGACATGCTTCGCCCGGCGCCGGCTGCCGGACTGCGGGGCGCGTTCGGCGTCACGCCCAAGGCGGACCGCCAGTCGGGCGATCGACGGCTCGCGCGTGATCAGGCCGCGGCCGAGGCCGAGCGACTCGGCGAGCCGATCGCAGGTCCGCTGGGGATCGATCGCCGCCAGCTCGGCCCGGAGCGCGGCAACCAGGTCGCGGTCGGACGTGCTCACGCCGAGCGGGCGACGCCGTTCCGGCGACGGGCGGCACCTTCCCGCTCGGCAATCCGCAAGATCGCGGCGGCCAGGTGCTCGGGATCGTGGTGGATCGGGCTGGCCGGATCGACCAGGTCGTCCAGGACCAGCCTCGGTGGCCGGCTGCCGGCCGGCGGCCAGCGCAGGCGAACGGTCTCGCGTCCGGACGGCCCGGTTCCGGCGGCCGGAGTCCGGTTGTTGGCCAGGACGATGTCGACGATCCCCTCGGCCGTATGCCGCTCGAGCGCCTCGACGTGATCGGCCAGGTCGAAGCCCTCGGTCTCGCCGGGCTGGGTGGCCACGTTGCAGACGTAGATCACGAGGGCCGACGACGCCGCCAGGGCGGCCTGGATGTCGGGCACGAGCAGGCTTGGCAGGATGCTCGTGAACAGGCTGCCCGGGCCGATCACGATCAGGTCGGCCTCAGCGATCGCGGTCAGGGCATCGTCGCAGCCGGGGACGTTATCGGGGCTCAGCCAGACCCGGTCGAGCTCGGTCGTCCGGCCGACCCGCGACTGGCCCTCGACCAGCGATCCGTCCCGTCGAGTGCCCTTGAGGGTGACCGGCGTGGCGGTCGCGGGAACGACCTGGCCGCGCACGGCGAGGACCTGGTTCATCCGCCGGACGCCCTCCTCGAAGTCGCCCTGCTCGACCCCGGTCATCGCCGCGATCAAGAGATTGCCGATCGCGTGCCCGGCCAGGCTCGTCGGGCCGGTCTCGCCCGGAAAGCGGTACTGGAGCAGCTCGTTCATGACCGGCTCGGCATCGGCCAGGGCGACGAGGCAGTTCCGGATGTCGCCGACCGCCGGCACGCCGAGCTGGTCGCGCAGCTTGCCCGACGAACCGCCGTCGTCGGCCACGGTCACGATCGCGGTCAGGTTGCTGGTGTGCTCCTTGAGGCCCCGGAGCAGGGTCGACAGCCCATGGCCGCCGCCCAGCGCGGCGATCTTCGGGCCGCGGGCCAGGAAGCGCTTCTGGTAGATCAGCTCGACCAGGGGCTGCTCGTCGTCGCGCGAGCGGTATGGGCCCATCAGGACCTGGAGGACCCGGTACGAGCCGTAGGCGAAGATCGAGATCCCGAAGGCCGCCAGCACCGCCCCGCGGACGACATAGGGCAGGAACTGGAGGGTCACGACGTAGAGGAAGCCCTGGAGCGGGCCGTCGACGCTGCTGTCGCGGTACAGCTGGCGCAGGGCGAAGGCGCCCCCCAGGGCGAGGCCGAGCTCGCCGATGAACACGACAAGGAGCCAGCGCTTGATCCCCACGCCCGAGGCGAACCAGCGCCGCAGGCCGGCGATCTCGCCCAGGCGGCGTCGGACGCTCACGCCCGGTCGAGCTCCCGGTGGAAGACTGAGACGGCCCCGAAATCGGCCTCCCGGAGCCAGGCCGCCAGCGCCTCGGCAATCGCGATCGACCGGTGATAGCCGCCGGTGCAGCCGATCCCGATCGTCAGCCGGGTCTTGCCCTCGCCGACGTAGGCCGGGATGGCGAAGGTCAGGAACTCGGCCAGGAAGGCCAGGAAGCGCTCGGTGACTGGTTGGCCGAGGACGTAGTTGCGGACGGCCTCGGTCAGGCCCGACTGCTGGCGGAGCTCCTCGATGTAGTACGGGTTCTGCATAAACCGGACGTCGAAGACGAGGTCCGCCTCGAGCGGAACCCCGAACTTGAAGCCGAAGCTGATCAGCTGGATCGCCAGTCGATCGGTCGCCTGCTGCTCGCCCAGGTGGGCGAAGATCCGCTCGCGCAGCTCGCGCAGCGACAGGTCCGAGGTGTCCAGGACGACGTCAGCCTCGTCCCGGACCGGATCGAGCACGCGGCGCTCCTCGGCGATCGAGCTGGCGATCCCGCGCTGGTCGGCCAACGGATGGCGGTGGCGGGTCTCGGAGAAGCGCCGGATCAGGACCTCGTCGCGGGCCTCGAGGAAGAACACCTGGGGCACGATTCCCCGCCCTTCGAGCGCGCCGCGTACGGCGGCCAGGGCGAGCGAGGCGTTGCCGGCCCGCACGTCGAGCACGATCGCGACCCGCTCGAACCGCTCGCGATCCTCCGACACGAGCTCGGCCAGGTCCGGCAGGAGCTCGCCCGGCAGGTTGTCGACGCAGGTGTAGCCGAGGTCCTCGAACAGCTTCGTGGCGGCCGTCTTGCCGGCCCCCGAGAGCCCGCTCAGGATGACGATGTGCTGATCCGGGGGCGGCGTCCCGGGCTCGGCCTCGGTCATCGACCCGAGCGCTTGATCGCCAGCCTGGTCAGCTCGGTCAGGACGATCATCGTGACGGCCAGGACCGACGGGCTGACCAGGTCACCGCCGGGGGTCACGATGAAGGCGAAGGCGGCAATCCCGAGCCAGAGCATCCGCCGGTTCTTGGACATCCAGCTCGAGCTGATGATCCCGACCAGGGCCAGGCCGTACAGGATGATCGGGAACTCCATGATCAGCCCGAAGGCCAGGAACAGGGTGGTCACGAAGTCGAAGTACGGTCCGGCCGCGATCCCGTTGACCAGCTGCGAGTCGGTGAACCCGAGCAGGAACGCGATCGCGAAGGGCAGCACGAGGAAGGCGATCACGACGCCGATCGCGAAGAGCACGAGGGCCAGCGGGATCCACGGCCGGATCGTCTTGCGCTCGGCCGGGGTCAGGCCGGGGGCGATGAACGCCCACAGCTGATAGAGCAGGACCGGCATGGCCAGGATGACCCCGATCGTCAGCGAGATCTTGATCTGGATGAAGAACGCGTCGCCCGGACCGAGGATCTGGGCCTTGTGGCCGGGCAGCTGGTCGAGCAGGTAGTTCCGGACGGTCGTGGCCGAGAACCAGCCGACGACGCTGGCCAGGAGCACGGCCAGGATCGCCTTGAAGACTCGGCTGCGCAGCTCGTTCAGGTGGTCGAGCAGGGGCATCACCGCGGCGTCGGCCGGGGGTGCGCTGACTACCGTGCCTACCGCGGGCGGCGGTCCAGCCGGCAACGTTTCATCGGCCATCGAGCAGGCTCAGTCCCTTGTGCCCCGACGGCCGGTCAGGAAGCGGACGGCGAACCCGGCGACTCGATGCTGGCCTCGGGCGCGACCGATGCATCGGGCATCGCCGCGGCCATCGGCGCGCCGATCACGGAGCCGGGCACCTCGACGGGTGGGGGCGGCGGCGCAGCCTCGGGCGCAGCGACCGGTGGGGCTGCCATCGGCGCGGCGGCGGCCACAATCGGAGCCGCCGCGGCGACGGCAGCAACTGGAGCGGCTGCGGCCTCCGGGGTGGAGTAGGCAGGCGCGGCAGGCGCGCTGTAGACCGGCGGGGGCGGCGCGTAGGCCGGTGCCTGGGGGGCGGGAGCCGCGTCGACGTGGGCCGTATCGGTGATGTCGCTGGCGGCCTTGCGGAACTCCTTGATGCTCTTGCCCAGGGCCGCTCCGACCTCGGGCAGCTTGCCCGGGCCGATCACGATCAGAGCAATCACCAGGATGATGATCAAGTGGATTGGCGATAGGGTGGGCATCTTCTGGACCTCGCTGCAACGGCCGGACTCGACGACCGATCGACCTTGATCGATACGGATCAGGCGCGCCTGTGGATCAGCTTCATTCGTACGATAGCACGGGCATCGCCAAAGTGGTCGACCAATTCAGGGCGGCCTGGGCGACGCGCTCGGCCGGGTCTGCCGAACGGTCCGCCGGGCGATTCGAGCCGGCCCCGGAGGGTCCGTCCAGGGCCGCCCGGGCGATCCCCCGCGAGACGTTGACGAGCAGGCCACCGCCCGGCCGGTTGCCGGCCGGTGGCGCCGTGGCCGGGCCGGCCGAGAGCACCGGCTCGACTTCCCCACCCTGCGCTCCGACGCCCGGCACGAGGAAGCCGAGGCCGGGCGCCAGAGCCCGGATCCGGACGAGCTCGCGCGGGGCGGTCGCGCCGACGACCAGGCCGACCGTGCCACCCGGGCCCCACCCGGCGACAGTCCGGGCGACCCGTTCGTGGAGCGGCTCCGCACCATCAGGTCCGGCCGGCCCGGCCCGGTCCAGGCCACCCGCGACGCTCAGCCCCTGGAGCTCGTCCGAGCCGGGATTCGAGGTCCGGCACAGGACGTACGTATAGCGATCGGGCCGGTCGAGGAACGGGGCCAGGCCCTCCGCGCCGACGTACGGACTGGCCGTGATCGCGTCGCTCCCGAGCTGGTCGAACAGGGCCACCGCCTGGCGGGCCGCCGTCGAGCCGATGTCCCCCCGCTTGGCATCGGCCACGAACAGGATCCCGCTCGGCAAACCGGCCCGGATCCGCTCGAGGGCCGCGATCCCGGCCGAGCCGAACGCCTCGAAGAAGGCCAGGTTCGGCTTGACCGCGGCGGCGTACGGCGCTGCCGCCTCGACGAGCAACCGGCAGAACCGCTCGATCCCGGCGACCGTGGGCGGGAAGCCCGCCGGCAGGGCAGCCGGATCAGGATCGAGGCCGAGGCACAGGACCGAGCCGACCTGCTCGGTCCGGGTGGCCAGCCGCTCGAGGTAGCTCGCCATCAGGACGGGCTGGGCGATGCACCGGGCGATCCGGGCGATCCGCTCGGCGAGGCCGGTCTGGGCGAGGGCGTGGCTGGCGGCGGCGTCGCCGGCAGCTGGTCGGGCGGGATGTACCAGGAAGCCCCCGAACTCGCGTCGAGCCCGCTGTACTCGGTTACATCGGGCAGTTGGCTCACGGTCCACGACGGTCCCGAGCCAGTCAGCCCGATCATCCGCAGGTCGACGATCTGGCCCGTGATATGGAGGTAGGCGATCGCGTCGCCGCGGGGCGACCAGACCGGAGCCCACGAGCTGCCGTCGTTGGTCAGCCGGAGGACCTCGGCCCCGGTCCGGGCGTCGAGGATCGCCACATCCGTGCCCTCGGGCGTCTGGCGGGTCGCCGCGACGTAGAGGCCGTCGGGCGACCACGACGGGTGCATGTAACCCGGGGCACCAAAGGCGCTGCCCTTGCCGGTGGCCGGATTGTAGGTCCAGATCTGGGGCAGCCCGCGCTGGCCGTCCCGGCCGTTCCGGACGTACAGGAGGAGCTTGCCGTCGGGTCGCCAGGCCGCGTCCTGGTGCCCGTAGGGCGGGTTTTCGGCCAGGTTCGGCTTGGTCAGCTTCTTCGTGCTCGTGTTGTAGAGCTGGAGCAAGACATCGCTGTTGGTGGGATCGGGCGCATCGGAGAAGAGGGCCACGATCTTGCCGTCGGGCGACACGGCCGGGTCGATCAGCCAGTAGAACCAGGTGTAGCCGTTCTTGCGGTAGAGCCCTTTCAGGAGCGACTGGATCGTCTGGCCATCGGGCGAAATCCGGGTCAGGGTCGGCACGGTCATCGTGTACCTGGTCGGTCCGCTGTTCGGCTGGGGGAAGACACCCTCCTGGACGTTCGTCTGGATGTAGTAGATCCACTTGCCGTCGGGCGACCAGGTCGCCGAGGAGGCTCCCCCGCTCGAGGTCAGCTGGGTGGCCTGGCCGTTCGTCTGGATCCAGATGTTGCCGGCCTTGACGTAGACCAGGCTGCCCGGGATGTTCGCCTTGGGGTCGGTCACGACGACATTGGACGGAGCCGGCGTGGCATTGATCTGGACCTGCCCGCTGCCGGCGCCTCCCCCACCGCCGGCGTTCCCGGTGGACTTCGAGGCGAGCGAGATCGGGATCCAGCCGGCGAACAGGGCCCCGGTCGCGAGCGCGATCACGAGCAGGAGGACGGCTGCGATCGTCGGGGCCACGAGGCCGGTCCGGGGCATCAGCCCGTAGGGATCCTGCGGACCGCGGCGCGGCTCGGAGGTGCTCCCGCGATCAGCCATCAGGCGACGCCTCCGGCGGCGGCGCCCAGCGCATCGAGCGCCGGCGCCCGGCCCTCGCCGGTCGCCCCGAGCGGGCTGCCTCCGGCGAGCAGGCCGACGATGGCTGCGTTGGAGCCGGACGGGGCCGCGTCCCGGATCTCGAGCTGGAGCGACTCGTAGCCGCCAAACGAGCGAACAACCGGCCGGGCGACGACATCGAGCCGGTCGCCTTCGTGGACGAGGTCGGCCAGCTCGGTCCAGCCGAAGGCGATCCCATCGATCACGTCGAGGCGGCGCTTCAGGGTCAGCTGGGTGTGGCCGCCGGCGGCGGACCGAACCCGGGTGACGGTCAGCCCGGCCACGACGATCAGGGGATCCGGATTGCCCGGGCCGGTCGGGGCGAGCCGGCCGAGGTCGGCCACGAGCCCGTAGTCAAGGCCCAGCGCAGGCAGCACGAGCTCGACCTTGAGCGAGGCCGGGCCGGCCTCGGCCTGGCCCAGGCCGGCCGCCGCCAGCTCGAGGAAGCGGGCCCGGAAGGCGGCCCACCGCTCCGCCGGAAGCTCGAGCCCGGCCGCCCCAGGATGGCCGCCATGCCGGGTCAGGAGGTCATCGCAGCCGGTCAGGATCGCCGCCAGGTCGACCCCTCCGGCACTCCGGCAGGAGGCCCGGATCACCCCGTCCAGCTCCGTTCCGACGACCGCCGGACGGCCCCGTTCCTCGACCAGGCGGGCCGCGACGAGGCCCAGCACGCCGACGGGCCAGGGGCCCTGGATCACCGTCGCCGCCGCGTCGCCCGGCTCCGAGGCGACCGCGGCGTTCGCTTCATTGACGGCCTTGCGAGTCAGGGCCCGGCGATCGAGGTTGTTCGCCTCGAGCCGCTCCGCCAGCTCGGCCGCCTCGGCCGGGTCGTCGGTCAGGAGCAACGCGGCGGCGTCCGCCGCACTGCCAACCCGGCCGGCAGCATTGAGCCGGGGCGCGATCACGAATGAGACCGTCTCCAGGTCGGCCGAAGCTGGCGACAGTCCGGCCCGGGCAAGGAGCGCCGCCAAGCCGACCAGGGGCGCCGTCCGAAGCCGGCCCAGTCCCAGCCGGGCGATCGCCCGGTTCTCGCCCAGGATCGGGGCCACGTCGGCGACCGTGCCGATCGCGGCCAGCTCGGCCAGGTTGAGGGCGAACTCCGGACCGCCCGGCACGTCGGCCAGCAGGAGCTGGGCGATCTTGAAGGCGACCCCGCTCCCGGCCAGGCGGTCGTCGGGATAGGTCGCGCCCGGCCGGTGGGGATTGACCAGGGCGAGGCAGGCAGGTGGGACGTCGGGCACCCGGTGGTGGTCCGTGACGACGACATCGATCCCCCGGACGGCCGCTTCGGCCACCTCGGCAGTGCTCGACGATCCGGTGTCCACCGTGATGATCAGCCGATGCCCGCCGGCCGCGGCACGCTCGACTGCCGGGCGCGAAAGGCCGTGACCCTCGTCGACCCGGCTCGGGACGTAGGGCTCGGCAACCAGCCCGAACCGGCGCAGGGCCCGAACCATGATCGCCAGGCCGGTCAGCCCGTCAGCGTCGAAGTCACCGAAGACGAGGCAGCTCTGGCCCTCCTCGCGGGCCAGCCGGATCCGCTCGAGCAGGAGGCCCGCGTCGGGCAGCCGGGCGGGATCATGGAGACCCACCTCGGCCGGGCCGAGGTAGTCCTCGAGCCGTTCGGCCGTGTCGATCCCGCGGCCGGCCAGCAGTCCGGCGACCCGCTCGGACAGCCCGAGCTGGCCGGCCCGCTGGGCGAGCGCCGGGTCCAGCACGATCGGCTCGGGCAGGCGCCAGCTGAAACGTGGTTCGAGCATCGTCCTAGGCTGCGCGCGGGGACTTCATCGGGACTTCACTTCGTGTGCACTCGACGTGCGACCAGCCCGTAGCGTGACGCGCGCGGTCAGCCAGGCCTTGGCCGGCGACCACCTCAGGCAACGGGGCGGCGAGCCGGCCGGACGACCGTGGTGCGACCGCGCCGCCGGTCCTCGCGGTTCTGCCAGACAACAAGGAGCGGGCTGGCGTTGAAGATCGACGAGTAGGTGCCCGACACGATCCCGATCAGCAGGGCGAGCACGAAGTAGCGGATCGCAGACCCGCCGAACAGGAGCAGGGCGGACAGGGTGAGCACGACCGTCAGGCTGGTGTTGATCGAGCGGCCGAGGGTCTGGAGGATCGAGTGATTGACGATCTGTTCGAACGGCTCACCGGCGTGGCGTGACTTGTTCTCCCGGATCCGGTCGTAGACGACGATCGTGTCGTGCACGCTGAACCCGATGACGGTCAGCATCGCGGTGATGAACAGGGCGTCGATCTCGACCCGGAAGAACGTGCCCAGGATCGCAAACGTCCCGACCACCACGAGGACGTCATGGAGCAGGGCGGCCAGCGCGGTCGCCCCGAACTTCACGTCCCGGAAGCGGAACGTCATCCAGGCCAGGATCCCCATCGAGCCGAGGATCACGAGCAGGACGGCCTGCTGGGTCAGCTCCTGGCTGATGACCGGCCCGACCGTGGTCAGGGTGCGCTGGGACTCGATCGGACCGAGCTCGTTCTGGAGGGCCGTGGCGAGCTCACCGAAGACCCCGGTCGTGGGCAGAGCCGAGCCGCCGTCGGAGACCGACCCGCCGCCCGTCACCGGGGTCGCCGACGAGGTGGGCCGGACGACCGACAGGGATGCCGCCGGGCTGGCTCCGGGCGACGAGCCGGCCCCGGCCGCGGCACTCGGGCTGGCCACGGCGCTGGCCGACGGGCTCGGGCTGGCCGCCGCGCCGGCCCCCGCCGAGCTGCCCGCCCCGGGCGACGCCCCGGCCGAGCTCCCGGCGCTCGGAGCCGGCGATCCGCTGGGACCGGGCGACCCGCTCGGCGACGGGCTGGCCGACGGGCTCGTGAGCGGGGTCAGCTTCGTTCGGATTTCGAAATATCCGTCACTGGTCGAGAGGACCTCGGCATCGGACACGCCGTTTGCGACGAGAACCGTCTTGACCTGGTCCGCCGTCACGGACGGGTCCGCGAACTTGATCTCCCAGTTCGTACCGCCGGTGTAGTCGATCGAGAACTGCAGCCCGACCGCGCCGTTCGTGATCGGGGTCAGGATGATGAAGATCAGGCCGGGGATGGTCAGGATCGCCGAGAACAGGAAGAACCAGCGCCGTTTGCCGATGATGTCAAACACGCGCGCGTGCCTCGCGCCGCGCCGGCCGGCCGGCGCCGAACCGGCCCAGGAACTCGTCGTCCCGGACTCCGAACAGGGCGGCTCGCTGGAACGCCGGGACCCGCACGACCCAGCGCAACACCGTTCGGGTCACGACGATCGCGGTGAACATCGAGACGAGGATGCCGATGATCAGGACCAGGGCGAAGCCCTTGATCGTCGGTGAGCCGAAGGCGTACAGGATTGAGGCCGTGATCAGGCTCGACACGTTCGAGTCGAGGATCGAGTTCCAGGCCCGGCTGAAGCCGGCTTCGATCGCCGAGACGAGCGACTTGCCCCCGCGCAGCTCCTCCTTCGTCCGCTCGAAGATGAGGATGTTGGCGTCGACCGCCATGCCGATCGACAGGACGAAGCCGGCGATCCCGGCCAGGGTCAGGGTCACCGGGATGAACCGGAAGATCGCGTACACGACCAGGGCGTAATAGACCAGTGCCCCGTCGGCCAGCAATCCCGGCAGGCGGTAGTAGAGGACCATGAACAGGAACACGAGCAAGATCCCGATCGCCCCGCCGAGCAGGCTCTGGGACAGGAATGCGGCGCCCAGGGTCGCGCTGATCGTGGTCCCCTGGACGAGGGTGATCGGGAACGGCAGGGAGCCGTACTGGAGGACGGTGACCAGGTTGTTGACCTCGTCCTGGGCGCTGGTCCCGGCCCCGACTGTGATCTCGCCGTGGCCGTTCGGGATCGCCGAGTTGATGCTCGGCGCGGAGATGACCGTGCCGTCCAGGACGATGGCGAAGAAGTTGCCCACGTTGTTCGCCGTGTAGGTCGCGAACTTGGCCGCGGCGTCCGAGGTCAGGTCGAACTGCACGACAGGCTGGCCATTCTGGTCGACCGCCGCGGTGGCCGAGGTGATCGCCGTGCCGTCGAACAGCGGGACGAGGCTCGGATCATCGGGCAGCGGGTTGTTCTGGGTCACCCCCGTCGGGCCGCCGGTCGGGTTCGTGCTCGCCGTGCCGTAGGTCGCCGGCGGAAGCGGGATGAACTCGAGGACGCCGGTCGTGCCCACGAGCTGGGTGATCTCGTTCACGTCGGTCGCCCCGGGCAGCGACACGACGATCCGGTCCGTGCCCTGGGTGACGACCTCCGGCTCGGACACGCCGATCGAGTTGACGCGCCGCTCGATGATGTCGCGGATCGTGTTCATGTCGGAGGCCGTGGGGCTCTTGCCGTTGATCGGCTGGGCCTGGTACTCGACCTGAACGCCGCCCTGGAGGTCGAGCCCGAGCTTGGTCTCGACGACTCGTCCTCCGGTGGTCGACCCGACCAGTCCGGGCAGCTTGAGATCCGGCCAGAAGACGAGAATCAGGGCGATGACCCCGATGATGACAATAAGGAAGGGAGCGGTTCTGCGCATCGCGGCGGACAATAGCAGAACGGTCGGTCCTAGGCCTCCAGGGCCTCCTTGATCCGCCCGGCCAGGGCCGGCCCGATGCCAGGCACGGCAGCGATCTGCTCGACCGGCGCCTCGCGCACCCGTTTGGCCGATCCGAAGACCCGCAGGAGCGCCCGCTTGCGCTTCGGGCCGACCCCGGGCAGCTCGTCGAAGGCCGACCGGATCGAGGCCTTCGCCCGCAGGTCGCGGTGGTACGTGATCGCGAAACGGTGGGCCTCGTCCCGCAGGCGCTGGACGAGGTACAAGGCGGCCGAGGTCTGGGGCAGGAGGATCGGTTCGGACCGGCCGGGCAGGAACAGCTCCTCGCGCTCCTTGGCCAGGCCGGCCAGCGGGATGTCGTCCAGGCCGAGCTCGGCGAAGACCTCGGCCGCGGCGCTGACCTGGCCCTTGCCGCCGTCGACGATGACCAGGTCGGGCAGGCGCCAGCGGAGCTCCTCGGCGCTGCCCTCCTCGGCATCGGCGGCGCGCCGGAAGCGGCGGCGCAGGACCTCCTGGTGGCTGGCAAAGTCGTTCGGTCCCTGGACCGTCTTGATCCTGAATCGCCGGTACTCGCCGGTGCGCGGCTTGCCGTCCTCGAACACGACCATGCTGGCGACCGACTGCTTGCCCTGGAAGTTGCTGATGTCGTAGCACTCGATCCGCATCGGCGGGTTTGGCAGGCCGAGAGCCTCGGCCAGCTCGGTCAGGGCTCCGAGGGTCTTGCCCTTGTCGGCCAGCCAGCGGACCTGCTCGCGGGCGAGGGTCTCGGCGGCGTTCCGCTCGGCCAGCTCGAGGAGCTGTCGCTTCTCGCCCCGCCGCGGCGCCCGGAGGTGGACCGCCCCGGCCCGGCGCTCGGCCAGGAACTGCTCGAGGTCGGCCGAGTCGGGGGGCAGGTTGCGCACCAGGATCTCGGGCGGGACGGTGGCGGCCCGAGCGTAGAACTGGAGCAGGAAGCTGGCCAGGACCTCTTCGTCCGAGACGTCCCGGGGCGCCTCGAGGAGGTACACGTCGCGCCCGATCATTGCCCCGTCCCGGACCACGAACAGCTGGACGGCCGCCTGGTTGTCCTGGCGGGCAAGGCCCACGAGGTCGAGCGCCGTCCGGGCGAAGGCGGCCATCTTCTGGCTCTCCATCGTCCGCTCGATCGCCCGGACCTTGTCCCGCAGGGCGGCCGCCCGCTCGTAATCGGTCCGCTCCGAGGCCGCGTCCATCTCGCCCTTCAGGCCCTTGACCAGGGCCTCCTGGTGGCCCTCGAGGAACAGCTCGATCTGGGTGATGTCCCGGCCGTAGGCCTCCTTCGAGATCGCCTCGATGCAGGGGCCCTGGCAGCGCTTGATGTGGTAGAGCAGGCACGGGCGGGCGAGGGCGCGCTTGCCCTCGGTGATGTCGATCGTGCAGGTCCGGAACGGGAACAGGCGGCGGATCAGGTTCATCGACTCGTCGACCGATGAAGCCGAGGCGTACGGCCCGAAGTAGCGGCTGCCGTCGTTGACCAGCTTGCGGGTGCGCTGGACCCGGGGGAAGTCATCGGCCAGGGTCAGCTTGATGTACGGATAGCTCTTGTCGTCCTTGAGCCGGACGTTGAACCGGGGCTGGAAGCGCTTGATCAGGTTCGCCTCGAGCAGGAGCGCCTCGGACACGGAGTCGGTCAGGGTCGTCTCGAGGTCGGCCACCCGGTCGATCACGCTCCGGATCAGGTGGGCCTCGCCGTCCGGACTCTGCTTCTGCCAGTAGCTCCGGACCCGGTTGCGCAGGCTCTGGGCCTTGCCGACGTACAGGACGATTCCGCGGGCGTCCTTCATCAGGTACACGCCCGGCCGGTCGGGCAGGTTGGCCAGGGTCGCCTCGAGCTGGGGGGTCACCGCTCGATCGTACCGCGCAGCCCGCGTTGATCGTCTGGTGAGCGGGCTCGGCCATGCTCGGTGGATGGTCCTCCATCCGGCGCTGGCCGGGCAGCTTGACCGGCTTGCGCCGGACCAGCGGGCAGCCGCGACGGCTCCACCCGGGCCGGTCCTGTGCATTGCCCCGGCCGGGAGCGGCAAGACGACGACGCTCGTGGCCCGGGTCACCTGGCTGGTGGCCGCCGGCGTTGCTCCCAGCGAGGTCGCTGCGATCACGTTCAACCGGCGCGCGGCCGGCGAGCTCGAACGACGGCTCGACGAAGCACTCGGGCCGCTCGACTGGCCGCCGGCCAGCGTCCGGGTCCGGACGTTCCACGCGCTCGGCCTGGAGATCCTTGGCGACAGCGGCCGGCGGTCGGGTCCTCTGATCGAGCGGGCCGAGATCCTCGGCGCGCTCGCGCCACGGGCCGGCGCGGCCGAGATCGCGGCGTTGGACACGGCAATCTCGAGGCTCAAGGTCGACCTCGGCGTCACGGCCGACGAGGTTGGGGCGGATCCCGGGCGAGGCCCGCTGGCCCGCTTGTTCATTGAGTACCAGGGGCGCCTGGCGAGGGCGGGCACCCTCGACTTCGACGACTTGATCCTTGGCGCCATTGAGGCGCTTCAGGCCGATCCCGCGCTCCTCGCCCGGTGGCGCGCTCGGTCCGCCCATCTCCTCGTCGACGAGGTCCAGGACGTGGACCGGGCCCAGCTCGAGCTGGCCCTCCGGCTGGCGGCCCCGGCCAACCGGATCTTCCTCGTCGGCGACGACGACCAGTCGATCTACGGTTGGCGCCTCGCCGACGTCCGGCGGATCGTCGACCTCGATGCCCGCCTCCCGGGCCTGCGCCGGGTCCACCTGGTCACGAACTACCGCTGCCCGCGGCCGGTCGTCGAACGGGCGACCCGCCTGATCGACCACAACCGCGAGCGATTCCCGAAGGTCATCCGGGCCGGACCGTCGGGAGCCGGGCGGCTCGTCCTGGCGCCCGACGGCGACGACGATCACGAGCGGCTCGGGCGGGCGATCGACAGCTGGCCCGACGACGGCTCGAGCCGGGCCGTCGTGGCTCGGACCAACCTCGAGCTTGGGCCCGCGGCCGCCGCGGCGCTCGAGCGCGAGATCCCGTTCCGGGCGCCTGGCCTCCGGCTGCCCCTCGAGGATCCCAACCTCGACGAGCTGCTCGATCGCGTCGTGGCCGCGGCCACGGACCAGCCTGGACTGCCCCTCCTGGTCCTGCTCGGACGGTTGCGACCGGCGGAGGCCCCGGGCCCGTCCGCGGCCGCCCTGCTCGGCTGGGCGCCGCGCTACCGCGACGCGCCGAGCCTGGCCGAGGCCGTCCGGGACCAGCGGGATCGCCTGTCGCGGCTCCGCCGGGACGACGCCGGGCTGACCCTGGCCACGGTCCACGCGACGAAGGGCCTCGAGTTCGACCACGTGATCGTCCTGCAGGACGCCGACCGATTCCCCAGCCGGCGGGCGCTCGACGAGGCGGCCGACCCGGCCCGGGCCCTCGAGGAGGAGCGCCGCCTGGCCTACGTCGCGTGGACCCGGGCCCGACGCTCGCTCACCCTGCTGTTCGACCCGGCGGCGCCGTCACGCTTCCTGCTCGAGGCATTCGGCCGCGACGAGCTCCGCCGATGAGCGTTCCGCCCTGCGCCTGGAACGCGCCCGATCAGGCCTCGTGGGCCGCCCACTCGCGCCGATTCAGCTCCCGGATCAGGCGATCGATCGCCTCGAGCAGGGGTTCGGTGACCTCCGCCGGCAGCGCGTCGCGGATCGAATCCTTCGGGCCGAAGGCCGCCCTCGCCCGGGCGCTGGCGGCCCGCAGGTCGGCCAGGTCGCCATCCCGCAGGCGAGCAGGCAGCGGGGCCAGGAAGGCGACCCAGCGCAGCTGCTCGCGGGCCTCGGCGGCTGCGAGTGCGGCGTCCGCCGCCCGTGCGGCAATCAGGCCCCGCTCGTCGATCGGACCGAGCTGATGTCGAGGCGACGCTGCTGCCGGGACTTCCGGTCGTCCGCTCGCTCACGACCGGCTGCTGACGGCCCGCTTCCGAGGAGCTTCGATCGGCAGGGCGATCGCCTCGCGGATCGGCTGTCCGGGCGTACCCCGGCCGCCGACCGTTCGGCCGGCATCGTCGGCAAAGGTGACCCCGCTGAGCGGGATCAGCGGCTCACCCCGGAGCACCCGGCCGAGGTACTCGCCGGTGGCTGAATCGGGCACCGAGGCGACCTGCTCCGGAGTCCCCTCGGCCACGATCCGGCCGCCCCGGAAGCCGCCGGCCGGCCCGAGCTCGATCAGCCAGTCGGCGGTCTTGATGACGTCGAGGTTGTGCTCGATCACGAGGACGGTATTGCCGTTGTCGACCAGCCGGTGGAGGACCTGGAGGAGCTTCTCCACGTCGGCGAAGTGGAGGCCCGGTCGTCGGTTCGTCGAGGACGTACAGGGTCTTGCCGGTGGCCCGGCGGGACAGCTCGGTGGCCAGCTTGACCCGCTGGGCCTCGCCGCCCGAGAGGGTCGTGGCGGGCTGGCCGAGATGGACGTAGCCGAGCCCCACGTCGAACAGGGTCTGGAGCTTCGTCCTGATCGTTCGGGACGGCGCTGAAGAACTCGAGCGCCTCCTCGATCGTCATCTCGAGGACGTCGGCGATCGAGCGGCCCTTGAACAGGATCTCGAGGGCCTCCCGGTTGTAGCGCCGGCCGTGGCAGACCTCGCACTGGACGTAGACGTCCGGCAGGAACTGCATCTCGATCTTCAGGATCCCGTCGCCCTTGCAGTTCTCGCACCGGCCGCCCTTGACGTTGAAGCTGAAGCGGCCAGGACCGTAGCCGCGGACCCGGGCTTCCGGCACGCCGGCGTACAGCTCCCGGATCGGACCGAACAGGCCGACATACGTCGCCGGGTTCGAGCGGGGCGTCCGGCCGATCGGGCTCTGGTCGATCTCGATAATCTTGTCGATCTGGTCGACGCCCTTGAGCGAGTCGTGCGGCCCGGGCTCATCGCGGGCGCCGTTCAACTGCCGGGCCACCTCGCGGTACAGGATCTCGGTCACGAGCGTGCTCTTGCCCGAGCCGGACACGCCGCACACGGCGGTGAACGTGCCGAGCGGGCACGCTCACGTCGAGGTTCTTGAGGTTGTGCGCCCGGGCGCCCTTGATGACGAGCTTCTTGCCGTTGCCCCGACGCCGCCTGGCCGGAATCGGGACCGAGCGCTCGCCGCGCAGGAAGGCCCCGGTGATCGAGCGAGGCGCTGCCAGGAGCTGGTCGAGCGGCCCATTGGAGATCACCTCGCCGCCGTGCTCCCCCGCCCCGGGACCGATGTCGAGGACCCAGTCCGCCGTCCGGATCGTCTCCTCGTCGTGCTCGACGACGAGGACGGTATTGCCCAGGTCGCGCAGCCGGGTGAGAGTCGCGATGAGCTTGGCGTTATCGCGCTGGTGGAGCCCGATCGACGGCTCGTCGAGGATGTACAGGACGCCCATCAGGCCAGCCCCGATCTGGGTCGCCAGGCGGATCCGCTGGGCCTCCCCGCCGGACAGTGTCGAGCTCGTCCGGTCGATCGTCAGGTAGTCGAGGCCGACGTCGACCAGGAAACCGAGCCGGGCCGCGATCTCCTTGAGGAGCTGCCGGGCGATCATCCGCTCCCGGTCGCTCAGGTGGCCGGACAGCTCCTCGGCCCAGGCCAGCGCATCCGAGACGGACAGGTTCGAGATGTCCCAGATGCTCCGGCCGACGACGGTCACGGCCAAGGCTTCCGGGCGCAGCCGCTTGCCGCCGCAGGTCGGGCAGGGCCGGGTCACCATGAACCGTTCCAGCTCCGCCTTGACGAAGTCCGAGTCGGTCTCCCGGTAGCGCCGCTCGAGGTTCGGGATGATCCCCTCGAAGCTGGCTGTGTAGGTGTTCTCGCCCCGCTGGTGGCGATAGCCGATCACGACCTGCTCGCCCTTCTGGGCATTGAGCAGGTAGTCGAGCGCCTCGGGCGGCAGAGTCCCCGACCGGGACATCGGGATCCCAGCCGTGGGCCCGGGTGACCGCCTCGACGACCTTGCCGAACCACGAGTCGGCCATCGGCATCCGGGACCAGGGCCGGAGCAGGGCACCCTTCGAGACCGACAGGGTCTTGTCGGGCACGACGAGGTCCGGATCGATCTCAAGTCGGGTGCCCAGGCCGGTGCAGGCGGGACAGGCGCCATGCGGGCGAGTTGAACGAGAAGCTGCGCGGCTCGAGCTCGTCGATCGTCGTCCCGTCGTATGGACAGGTGTACCGCTCGGAGTAGCGCCGCTCCTCGAAGTCGGGCGGCTCACCTTCGCGCGGCGAGGCGGCGATCCCGACGACGCCCTCGCCCAGGCGCAGGGCGGTCTCGATCGAGTCGGCCAGCCGGCTGACGTCGGGGTCGGGCAGGGCCTGGCCCGTGTCCGGGTCGATCGGCCGGCCCTCGGCGTCGCGCCGCCACACGTCCGGAGCCTCGGCCCGGCGCACGACGAAGCGATCGACGATCACCTCGATCGTGTGGCGCTTGTACTTGTCGAGCGTCGGCGCCTCGGCCAGGTCGTACGCCTCGCCATCCACCCGAACCCGGACGAAACCCTGCTTTCGGGCCGCCTCGAAGACCCGGTCGCCCTCGGTCTTGCGATCCTTGATCAGTGGACCGAGGACGAGCAGCCGGGTGCCCTCGGGCAGGCGCAGGACCTGGTCGACGATCTGCTGGATCGTCTGGCGCTCGATCTCCCGGCCGCACACCGGACAGTGCGGGTGGCCGACCCGGGCGAACAGGAGCCGGAGGTGATCGTAGATCTCGGTGACGGTCCCGACGGTCGAACGCGGATTTCGGCTCGAGCCTTTCTGGTCGATCGAGATCGCCGGGCTGAGCCCGTCGATCTGGTCGACGTCCGGCTTCTCCATCTGGCCCAGGAACTGGCGGGCGTAGGCCGACAGGCTCTCGACGTACCGGCGCTGGCCCTCGGCGTAGATCGTGTCGAAGGCCAGGCTGCTCTTGCCCGAGCCGGACAGGCCGGTGATCACCACCAGGCGATCGCGCGGGAACGCGACGGTGATGTCCTTGAGGTTATGTTCGCGGGCACCGCGGACGACGAGCTGATCGGAGGGCACGCTCCCGATTGTACCCAATCGCGAAGCATTCGAACAGGCGTTCTGTCCGGTGTCCGGCCTCAGCGGCGCCTGCGCCCGGGCCGCTGACCGGTCCGCTTGAGGACGTTCGGGGTGACGGTGTGGTCCCAGGTCGGTCGGTCGATCCAGCGCGCCTGCCAGCCGCCGTCGTCTTCGTGCTCATCGCGAATGCCCGGCAGCCAGTCCGAGGCCGTCGCCGCGGTCGTCTCCTCGAGGGTCTCGCTCGGATCCCGATCGCCCGAGGCAAGCACCTCGACCGAGGTGACCTGGAGGGCGGGCGCGCTGGCCGCGGCCGGGCGCTGGCCCGGCCGGCGGGTCGAGGTCGAGCGTGAGCCGGCCGATCCGGCGGGCACCCGGGATGCTCCGGCCGCGGCCTCGGCGGCCCGCTCGACCGTGGTCGAGGCGTCCTGGTCGAGGACCCGGAGCCGGATCTGGCGGATCTCGTCGCGCAGGGTGGCGGCCCGCTCGAACTCGAGGTTCTTGGCGGCGTTGCGCATGTCGGCTTCCATCCGGACCAGGATCTTCTCGACCTGCTCGCGCGACTCCGCCCGCAGGTCGTGCGGCCCGAACCGTCCGGCCGGGCCCCCGGCGACGTAGACATCGGTCGATTCGGCCACCGCCCGGAGGCGCTGGTTGATGTCGTGGATCTCCTTGATGATCGTGGTCGGCTCGATCCCGTGCTCGCTGTTGTACTGGGTCTGGACGGCCCGCCGGCGATCCGTCTCGTCGATCGCGGCCCGCATCGACTGGGTGATCGTGTCGGCGTACATCACGACCATGCCGTTCGTGTTGCGGGCCGCCCGGCCGATCATCTGGATGAGCGACCAGGCGCTCCGCAGGAAGCCCTCCTTGTCGGCGTCGATGATCGCCACGAGGGTGACCTCGGGCAGGTCGATCCCTTCCCGGAGGAGGTTGATCCCGACAAGGACGTCGAAGACGCCCAGGCGCAGGTCGCGCAGGATCTGGACGCGCTCGAGCGTGTCGACCTCGCTGTGCAGGTATTGGACCTTGACCCCCAGCTCGCGCAGGTAGTCGGCCAGGTCCTCGGCCATCTTCTTGGTCAGGGTCGTGACCAGGGCCCGCTCGCCCCGCTCGACCCGGACTCTGATCTCGTCGAGCAGGTCGTCGATCTGGCCCTCGGTCGGGCGGACCTCGATCCGGGGGTCGATGATCCCGGTCGGCCGGATCAGCTGCTCGACGATCCGTTCGCTGCGCTCGAGCTCGTACGGGCCGGGCGTGGCCGACATGTAGACCGCCTGGCGGACCGTCGCTTCGAACTCCTCGAAGGTCAGCGGCCGGTTGTCGAGGGCGGATGGCAGGCGGAAGCCGAAGTCGACCAGGATCTCCTTGCGGGTCCGGTCGTTCTTGTACATCCCGACGACCTGGGGGATCGTCATATGGCTCTCGTCCACGACCAGCAGCCAGTCGGGCGGGAAGTAATCGAGCAGGGTCCACGGTCGGCTGCCGGGATCGCGCCGGGCGAGGTGGCGCGAATAGTTCTCGACCCCGGTGCAGTAGCCGAGCTCGCGCATCATCTCGAGGTCGAAGACGGTCCGTTGGCGAAGGCGGGCCGCCTCCAGGGCGCGGCCCTGCGCCTCCATCTCAGCCGTCCGCTCCTCCATCTCCGCCTCGATGTCGACGAGCGCCTCCTTGAGCTTGTCGCCCGGCGTCACGAAGTGGGTGGCTGGATAGACATTCAGGTCGTTCCGCTCGGCCAGGAGCTCGCCGGTCAGGGGATCGACCTCGGTGATCCGCTCCACCTCGTCGCCGAAGAACTCGACCCGGATCACCCGGTCGTCCGAGGCCGGGACAAGCTCGAGCGTGTCGCCCCGGACGCGGAAGCGGGCCCGCTGGAGGGCCTGGTCGTTGCGCTGGTACTGGAGGTCGACGAGGTGGCGCAGGACGGCATCGCGGCGGTACTGGCCGCCCCGGCGCAGGCGCAGGACGGTCGCCCCGTAGTCGACCGGCGCGCCGAGGCCATAGATGCAGCTGACGCTGGCCACGATGATCACGTCGCGCCGCTCGAACAGGGCGTGGGTCGCCGCATGGCGCAGCTTGTCGATCTCGTCGTTCCGGCTCGAGTCCTTCTCGATGTACGTGTCGGACCGGGGAAGGTAGGCCTCGGGCTGGTAGTAGTCGAAGTAGCTCACGAAGTACTCGACTGCGTTGTCCGGGAAGAACTCGCGGAACTCGGCGTAGAGCTGGGCGGCCAGGGTCTTGTTGTGGGCCAGGACGAGGGTCGGCTTCTGGTAGCGGGCGATCGCATTGGCGATCGTCCAGGTCTTGCCCGAGCCGGTCACCCCCAGCAGGGTCTGGTGGCGGACGCCCTTCTCGAGCCCGTCGACGAGACGGGCGATCGCGGCCGGCTGGTCACCAGTCGGCTCGAAGTCGGCGACGAGGCGGAAGTCAGGCATGACGGGCGATCGCGCTCCAGGCTGGGCAGGTCAGGATAGCACTCCGAGCACGAACCGAACGGGTGTTCTGTCGGCCTGCCCCTTCCCTTCCCCGCCATCGACCACTTCCGGAGCTATGGTTCCGGAGGCACATCCGGGCGGACCTCGACGCCCAGCTGGGCGGCCAGCTGCGGCGCGAGGTCGAGCAACTGGGCATGGTTGATGATCGCGCCGCGGAGGTTGTCCACCCCGATCAGGGAACTCAGGCGCGCTCCCGACAGGTCGACCTTCGCCAGCCGGGCCTCGGTCACATTCAGCTCGTTGATCGAGCAGTCGCGGAAGCGCACCGCCCGGAGCGTTGCGCCCCGGGCGTCCACGTCGCCCAGCGTGCAGCCCTCGAAGGCGACGTCGTCGAGCTGGGCCCCCGAGAGGTTCAGGTAGTCGAGCTTCGTCCCCCGGAAGCGGACGGCCGTCAGCGTCGCTCCTGGCAGCTGCACGGCGCCCAGGCGGCCGCCCGTGACGAGCGAATCGCGCCAGGTCGAATCGGCGAAGTCGACGCTCGCCCCGTGAGCGTCGGCGATCAGCGAGCCGAGAATCCTGGCCCGGCGCAGGGACAGCCGCTCGACGGCGCAATGATCAAGGCATGAGTCGAGGATGCGCACATCGGCGGCGTCCTGGCCGGTCAGGTCCAGGTCGACGAACTCGATCGCGTCGTAGTCCTGGCGGGGCATGAGCCGCGTCCCGCCGAAAGCGGTCAGCTCCGGCAGCGAGAAGGCCGGCTCGGATCCGGACTGACGGGCACGGCCGGTCACGGACCAGGATCGCCGGAGGGGCGGGCCGTCGCCAGGGCCGCCCGGACCGCGGACTCCGTGTCGGCCAGCGAGCCGCTCGTGTCGATGATCCGGGTCGCGAGCGGCCGGACGCGTTCGGCCAGGCTCGACTGGGCGGCGATTCTGGCTGTCGCGTCTGCCGCGCTGAGGCCCCGCGCGGCCAGTCGCTCGCGCTGGGCCGAGGGATCGCAGGTCACGAGCCAGACTTCGTCCAGGAGCGCCGGGTAGCCGGCCTCGACAAGCCGGATCGCCTCGAGGGCGACGATCGGCACGCCCGCCGCCTGGGCGTCGCTCGATCTCGGCCAGGATCCGAGCGCGAACCACGGGATGGGTGATCGCCTCGAGCCGCCGGAGCCGGCCGGAGTCGTGGAACACGATCGCCGCAAGGGCTCGCCCGGTCGAGGCCGCCGCCGGTGGCCGCCACGCCCTTCCCGAACGCTGCGACGATCTCATCCACGATCGGCGACCCGGGCCCGGTCACGTCGCGGACGACCTGGTCGGCATCGATCACGAGCGCTCCCCGGGCGGCAAGCCAGCCCAGGACGTCGACTTGCCACAGCCGATCGGCCCGGTGATCCCGATCTTGAGGGTCATGGGGCGCGGTCCTCGAGTTCGAGCCAGGCCTCCTCGGCGGCCTCCAGGCCGGCCGTCACATCGGCCAGCTCGCTCGTGATCCGGCGCAGCTCGACGAAGTTCGCGCCGACGGCCGGGTCGGCCAGGGCCAGCTCAAGATGGTTCTTCCGCAGGCCGAGCCGGGTCAGCTCGCCGTCGACGAGAGCTGCGTTGCCTGCGGTAGGCATCCTTGGACAGCTTTGGCAGCTTCGCCCGGGCGGCCGGTTTGGGCGACGTCCGGGCAGTGGGCTCGGGCGATGGCAAGTCGCCGTTGCCCGCTCGAGCCGGCGCCGCAGGGCCGGAGAGCAGGGCGCTGCCCGGGGCGACCCCGGCCTTCTTCGTCGCCGCGCCGCCAGGCCCAGTCCCGCGCAGGCGGACGGCCTCGGCCTCGATCGCCCCGCTCACCGTCCAGCCTTCGGCCACGGCTGAGCGCCAGGCCCGGTAGCCCCCGTCGAACGGCGCCGCGAGATGGTCGTCCACGACCCACAGCCGGTCGCACACCGTCTCGAGCAGGCGCCGATCGTGGGACACGACGAGGAGCGTGGCCGGGCTTTCGGTCATGAACGCCTCGATCGCTTCGCGGGCCGGGATGTCGAGATGGTTCGTCGGCTCGTCGAGCAGGAGCAGGTTCGCCGGCATGATCCCGAGCAAGGCCAGCTCGAGCCGCGAACGTTCGCCGCCGGACAGGGTTCGGACCTCCTTGAAGGCATCGTCGCCCCGGAACAGGAACCGGGCGAGGTAGCCGCGGGCCTCGCCCTCGGTGATCGGGATCGCCGAGGTCAGCAGCGCGTCGAGGACCGTTTCGCCCGCGATCGCCGCCCCCCGGAGCTGAGCCAGGTAGCCGATCGAGACCCCCATCCCGATCGTCAGCTCGCCATCGAGCGGCGGAAGGTCACCGGCGATCGTGCGCAGGAGGGTCGTCTTGCCCGCCCCGTTCGGGCCGACGATCCCGATCCGATCGCCCCGCTGGGCGGCCAGGAACGGGATCCGGGCGATCGCCAGGGGTTCCAGGTTTGTCCCAGGTCCCTCCGATCGAGCCTCCTCGCCCGCACTGGACGGCTCGACCGGTCCGGCCGGATCGCTCGCCTCCCGGCGAAACTTCGGCAGGTACCCGACAACCAGCTCCTCGGCCCGGACGACGATCTCACCCGATCGCGATGGACCCCCTCCACCGACGAGCGCGGCGGTCGGCAGGCGCAACTTGCGGCTCGCCTTGGGTGCCTCGATCCTGGCCTCCTGGAGGCGGGCGAGACGAGCCTCGTGCTCGTGCATCTTGGCGTACTTCCGGTGGCTCCGGTAGCGCTGGACGAGCTCCTGCTCCCGGGCGATCTGCTCGGCCTGGGTCGAGACGTCCTTGTCGAGCCGGGCGTCCCGTTCAAGCCGCTGGCGGTGATAGGCCGCGTAGTCGCCCCGGAAGGCGGTCAGCCGCCGATCGCGAAGCTCCCAGACACGCCCGACCGTGCCGTCCAGGAAGGCCCGGTCGTGGGAGGCCACGAGCAGGGAGCCGGACCGGCGGCGGAGGTGCTCTTCGAGCCACTCGAGGGCGGCCAGGTCGAGGTGGTTGGTCGGCTCGTCGAGGAGCATCAGGTCGGGATCGGCGATCACCAGCCGGGCAAGCGCGGCCCGGGTCTGCTCGCCGCCCGACAGGTTGGCCGGCGGCTTCGTCCATTCATCGAGGCTGAAGCCCAGCCCGGAGAGCGTCTCATCGATCCGTTGGTCGAGGGTGTACCCGCCGAGGATCTCGAAGCGATGCTGGAGGTCGGCGTAGGCCGGCCCTTCGACCTCGTGGGCCAGCTCGAGCTCGCGCAGCCGCTGGCCCAGCTCGAGCAGGTCGCCGGCGGCTGTCCGGACCGCCGTCCGGAGGTCCGGAGCGGCCATGAACGATGCGTCGAAGTGGGCCTCCTGGGCGAGCAGGCCGATCGACAGCCCCCGTTTCCGGCTGACCGTTCCGAGATCCGGCTCGTCGAGGCCGGCGGCGATCCGCAGGAGCGTCGTCTTGCCGGCGCCGTTCGGGCCGACCAGGCCGATCCGATCGCCCAGGGCGATCGACGCGTCGATGGCGTCGAGGATCACGAAGGCCCCGATCTCGCGGCTGACCTTCTCGAAGCGGAGGATCGACATCAGCCGGCGCCCTGGCGGGCCTGCGCCCGGCGGGTCGCGGCAGCGGCCTTCGTCCGCAGCGTCCGGGCCGCAACGGCGGGCTCGTCCGCGGCCCGCGCCTGGGTGGCCATCCCGCGGAGCATCGCCCGGCCCGCGGCCGAGCGCTCGATCGCCCGGCGGTCGGCCCCCGGCAGCCGTTGGCACCACGAGCAGAGATGGGTCGCTCGCCCGCCGACGACGATCCGCCGGACCGGCCGGCCGCAGCGCGGGCAGGCCTGGCCGGTTCGCTGGTAGACGTTGAGGCGCTCCTGCATCTCCCCGTCGCCGTCCGGCGCGGTGTAATCGTCGATCGAGCTACCCCGGCGCTCGACGGCCTCGGCCAGGATCGAGCGGATCGCCAGGTACAGCCGGCGCTCGTCGGCCGGCCCGAGAGAGGCCGCCGATCGAAGCGGATGGAGCCGGGCGGTCCAGAGCGCTTCGTCGGCGTAGATGTTGCCGATCCCGGCGATGAACGACTGGTCGAGCAGGAGCGGCTTGAGCCGGCCCTTCCGGGCGCGCAGGCGCCGCCGGAACTGGGCCAGCCCGAACGACGGGTCGAGCGGCTCAGGCCCGAACGCGGCGAAGACGGCCGTGCCGCCAGGCTCGCTGACCAGCTCGCCCGAGCCCGGGTCCCGCTCGTACAGGCCGACCCGGCCGAACTTGCGGATGTCCCGGAAGCGAAGCTCGCGGCCGTCGGTGAAGACGAGCACGAGGCGAAGATACGGATCCTCGGGCAGCCGGGCCGGCACGACGAACAACTGGCCGGTCATCTTCAGGTGAACCGTGAGGGCCAGCCCGCCGGACAGCCCGATCACGAGCAGCTTCGCCCGGCGCTCGACCGACTCGATCCGGCGGCCGCGCAGGGCCGCCTCGAGGGCTTCGGCCGGATGGGTCCGGAGGGTCCGCGGCCAGGAGGATCGAATCGACTGGATCTCGGCTCCGACGACCTTCGGGCGCAGGTCGCGGACGACCGTCTCGACCTCGGGCAGCTCAGGCATCGGCCGGCACGTGGTCCTCGCGCGGGCGGACGGTCATCGAATCCCAGTCGTCGCCGACCTTCACGTCGACGGTCAGTGGAACGTCCAGGGCCAGAGCCAACTCCATCGTCGTCCGGAGGACCGGGATGAGCCGGTCCACCTCGCTACGGGGCACCTCGAGGAGGAGCTCGTCGTGGACCTGGAGGAGCTGGCGGGCCCGGAAACGGCCTTCGCGGAGCTGCTCGGCAAGGCGAATCATCGCGATCTTGATGATGTCCGCGGCCGTGCCCTGGATCGGCATATTGATCGCCATCCGCTCGCCGGCGGCGCGCAGGGTCGGGTTGCGGGCGTCGAGCTCGGAGATCGCCCGCTTCCGGCCGAGCAGGGTGGTCACGAAGCCCTGGCGCCGGGCCACGTCCTTGATGTGGAGCATGTAATAGCTGATTCCGGAGTACGTCGCGAAGTAGGTCGTGATGAACTCCTGGGCCTCGGCCCGGGGGATGTTGGCCCGGCTCGACAGGCCGAAGTCGCTCATCCCGTAGGCGATCCCGAAGTTGACCATCTTGGCCATCGAGCGTTCGTCGGAGGTGACGTCCTCGGGCGCCTTGTGGAGGACCCGGGCGGCCGTCTCGCGGTGGATGTCGGCACCCCGGGCGAAGGCGTCCTTGAGGTGCTCGTCGCCCGAGACGTGGGCCAGGATCCGGAGCTCGATCTGGGAATAATCGGCCGCGACCAGGGTCAGCTCGGGCTCTCCGGCGACGAAGGCCCGCCGGATCCGGCGCCCGAGCGGCGTCCGGATCGGGATGTTCTGGAGATTCGGATCGGACGAGCTCAGGCGGCCGGTCGCCGCGACGGCCTGGTGGAACGTCGTGTGCAGCCGGCCGTCGGCCGCGATCAGGGACGGGAGGGCTTCGACATAGGTCGAGCGCAGCTTCGTGTAGGTCCGCCAGTCGAGCAGGCTGGCCACCATCGGATGGGCCGTCCGGAGGTCCTCGAGGACCGACGCATCGGTCGAATAGCCGGTCTTTGTCTTGCGACCCTTGGGCAGGTCAAGTTCGAAGAACAGAACCTGCTCGAGCTGCTTCGGGCTGCCCAGGTTGAACTCGTGGCCGACGCTCGCGTAGACCTCCGACTCGAGCCGGGCGATCTCGATCGCGAATTCGTCGGCCAGGGAGCGCAGGGCGTCCCGGTCGAGGGCGACCCCGGTCGCCTCCATCCGGGCGAGGACGGGGATGAGCGGCAGCTCGATCTCGCGGAACAGCCGGTCGAGGCCGGCTTGCTCGAGCGCCGCTTCGAGGGGCACCCGGGCGGCGACCGCCGACAGCGCCTCGAGCCCGACCCGGGCGAACGGCGGCAGGTCCTTGGCCGGCGGAAGGATCAGGTCGAGCTGCTCGGCCACCACGTCGGCGATCGACTGGCTGCGGAGCGATGCATTCAGGATATAGGCGGCGATCTGGGTGTCAAAGGCGATCGCGGTCGACTCGGCCTCGGGCTCGGCAGCGAAGCGGGCGACCAGCAGGGGTTTCAGCTCGTGGCCGACAAGCGGGATCTCGAGACGCTCGACCAGGGCCCGCAGCCGGTCGGCATCGGCCGAGCCCTCGACCGCCACGGCCCGACCGTCGAGGCCGGCCACGGCCAGGGCCAGGGGGCTCCCCTTGCGCGGCCGCGGATCGTCGGCGAGGAGGGCGATCCCGACCGCGGACTGGCTCGCCAGCCACGGCTCGAGGCGTTCGATCCCCTCGCCCGCGACGATCTCGATTTGCTCGACAGGACGCTCGATCGCGGCGGCCAGGGCGGTTGCCGGATCGCCAGTCTCGGGCCGCGCCGAGGAGTCCGCTGCCAGGCCGCCTGCCGGGGACGCGGCCTCGGACCCTGGACGGGCCGTCTCGCCCGCGGAGGCCGCCGCCACCGACGAGAAGTCGAGAGCCAGCTGGAGGTTGTCGGAGTAGGCCCGCCCGCCGGGATCGCTGCCCCAGCCGGCCGAGCCGCGCGGGCCGCTGCCGGGCACCTGGGCGGCCAGGATCGGAGTGCTGCCTCCGGCCAGGCTGCCCCGAAGCGCGGCCGCCGTCTCTTCGGCTCGCTCGCCGCGGAGCGGTGGGAGGCGCTCGATCAGGCTCCGGAACTCGAACTCGCGGAACAACCGGATCACCGTCTCCCGGTCGTAGTCGCCCAGGCGGGCCGCGTCGAGGTCGAGGCGGACCGGCAGGTCGCGCACGATCCGCATCAGCCCGCGCCCGGTCAGGACCTGCTCGCGGGCCTCCCGGAGCGGATCGCGCAGGCGCGCCGGCTGGACCTCGTCGATGTGCTCGTACAGGCCATCGAGTGTGCCGTAGTCACCGACCAGCTTGGCCGCGGTCTTCTCGCCGACCCCCGGCACGCCCGGGATGTTGTCGGTTGAATCGCCCTTGAGGGCCTTGAAGTCGATCATCTGGTCTGGCCGCAGGCCGTACCGCTCGAAGATCCGGGCCGGGTCGTAGATGACCGTGTTCTGGACCCCCATCCGGGTCGTCATCAGGCGCGTCCGGTCGGTCACCAGCTGGAGCATGTCCAGGTCGCCGGTGACGATCGTCGTGTCCAGGCCACGCTCGCCTGCCTCGACGGTCAGGGTGCCGATCACGTCGTCGGCCTCAAAGCCGGCCATCTCATAGACCGGGATCCGGAGCGCCTTGACCACTTCGCGGACCTTCGGAAACTGGTCGCGCAGGTCGTCGGGCATCCGTTGGCGGGTCGCCTTGTAGGCCGCGTACTGCTCGTGGCGGAAGGTCGGCCCGGCAAGGTCGAAGGCGATCGCGGCGTAGTCCGGCCGGATGTCCTGGAAGCCGCGCAGGACGATGTTGCAAAAGCCGAAGACCGCGTTGACCAGCTCGCCCTTCGACGTCGTCAGGGGCGTGTTGATCAGGGCGAAGTATCCGCGGTAGATGAGCCCATTGCCGTCGAGCAGCATCAGGCGTTCCATCGGCAGGCCTCGGCTGGGCGATCGGCTGGACGGTCCGCCAAGTGTACCGGCGGGCGGGTTCGGCCGGGGCCGCCGGGCGGGTTCGGCCGGGGCCGCCGGGCGGGTTCGGCCGGGGCCGCCGGGCGAGCCGATTCGGGCGGCGTTGGCCCCCCGTCAGCGTCAGAAATCGGCCCGTCGACCCGCCTCGCCCAAGCACGAAGTTTGGCAGGCCGTGCTCGAGCAGGTAGGATCAGGCCCGGTTCCGCCGAGGCCGGCGCGGATCCGAGCAGGAGGGATACCTTTGGCAAACCATCGCGACGGGGGCGTGCGGATCGTCCTGATTGGCGCCTGCCTGGCCATGGTCCTGGCCGCCTGCGGCTCGCTCGCCTCGCAGTTGCCGAACCTGCCGTCCGGCCTCCTGCCGTCCGGTGGCTTGCTCCCTTCGGGCCTCCTGCCTTCGGGACTCATCCCATCGGGCGGCCTGCTGCCCTCGGGTCTGCTGCCGTCCGGCATCCTGCCGCGACCGAGCCCGACCGCGGCTCCCACCCCGACTCCGCCTCCGACGCCGACCGAGGCGCCGAACGTGACGGCCACCCCTGCCCCGACCGACACGCCGACGCCTGCGCCCACGCCGACGCCCACCCCGACACCGACGCCCACGCCCACTCCGACCGCGACGCCCGAGCCGACGGCCAGCCCGACCCCTGCCCCGACCCCGTCACCGAGCGTGGCCCCGAGCCCGAGCGTCGCTCCGAGCGTTGCCCCGAGCCCAAGCCCGAGCAAATCGACGGCCCCGAGCACCGCTCCGTCGCCCTCGGCCGGCCCGAATCCTGGTGACAACACCGGCTCCGGCTCGAGCAGCTGGCTGATCCTGCTCCTGATCGGCCTGGGAATCCTCCTGATCGCCGCGATCTACCTGTTGATGAAGCGCTCGTCCGGACCGGGCGCACCACCGCCGGTCCCGCCATCGACGCCCGTCCCACCGGTTGCCCCGGTCGCGCCGGACGATGCCACGGTCGTCGTGCCGCCGGTCGATCCGACGGGCGGTGCGTCCGAGCTGGCCGGCCTGGCCGCGGCCCACGAAGGGGCGGCCGGGGTCGCGGGCGCTGCAGCGGCGGGCGCCGCGGCTGATGGGTCTGACTCGCCGACGCCCCTCGAATCCACTCCCCCGGCTGAGCCGGCTCCGCCGACCGAAGGCGCGCCGGGATCGTCCGCCGGCTAGCTCGCGCCGCCGCTCTGGCCCTCGTGGGATGGCCCTGACCCCGGGCGGCGGGACCTGCCGATGACCACGTCCGAGGCGCCGCCTCCGGGCGGGCGCTGGTCTGGACGCGTCCTCGGCCGGGCACCCCGCGAGGATGGCTACGGGGTCACCCTCCTCCTGACGATCCTCTCGATCGCCTTCCTGGCCTCGTCGACCGGCGGCATCGGTCGTATCGTCGGGGTGGCCCTGACCGGGGTGACGCTCCTCTTTGCCCTGCGGACTTCCGGCGTCCGGCCACGGATCCTGCGGGCGGCCCAGATCCTGGTCGGGGTGGCAATCGTGAGCGCAATCCTGTCCCTCCGGATCGGCGACCCGCGCTGGGCTGCGACCGCGCAGAGCATGATCGGCTTGGCGGTCGCGGCGATCGTCCCACCGGTGATCCTGGCCCGGATCGCGCGGAGCGAGGAGATCACCTACCGCCTTGTCGTCGGGGCCCTCGTCGTCTACCTCCTGATCGGCCTGTGCTTCGCCTACATCTTCGCCCTGATCGCCCTGATCAGCGGCCAGCCGTTCTTTGCCCAGACGACTGCCCCGAGCAACGAGACCTACATCTACTTCAGCTACACGACCCTGGCCACAGTCGGCTATGGCGACTACTCGGCAGCCACTGCGCTGGGCCAGATGAGCGCGGTCGCGGAGGGCCTATTCGGGCAGCTCTACCTGGTTTCGATCGTGGCGATCGTGATCAGCAACATCGGCCGATCGGTGCGCGGCCCGCGCGGCAGCTGAGCCTGGAGACCGGTCCGATCAGCGACTGAGCGGGCGGAACCTCCGGGTGGCCGCCCAGCGCAGGACGAACAATCCGAGGCCGAGGGCGAGCAGGACGATCGAGCCGAGGGCGAGCGGGGACACCCCCGATCCGGTCGCGACCACGGCTGTCGACCCCGACGGAGAGGCGGTCGACTTGGTGGATCCGGCGGCCCCGGCCGGCGGCACGCCCGCGGCAGCCGAAGCGACCGACCCCGCTGCAGCCGAGGCGACCGACCCCGCGGCAGGCCGATTGTCGGAGGCGGCAGGCTGGGGCTGGACCGGGCCGGCCTGGGAGGGTTCGGCCAGGTTGCCGTAGGCCGAGGCCGGCGCGAACTGCTGGCTCGCCTGGCTGGACAGGGCGGGTGCGGCGGCACCTGCGGCATCACCGGCCGTGGCCGCCTCGCCGGCCGGAGCAGCCCCGGTCGGGATGCTGGCCAGGATCAGCCCGGCGATCCCCAGGGTGACCAGGCCACCAGCTAGGGGCCGGGTGAAGGCCAGGCGCGGTCGGGCGAACGGCTCGAGGATCCGCCGCCAGCCGGTCGGACGAAGCCTTGCGGCATCAGCCTCCGTCAGCCGGAAGTCGCGGCTGCGCTTCGGGGCGGGCAGGGCGGTCGTGGCCGCCATGATCGAGCTGATGTCGGCCTCGAGCCGGGCGCAGGCGGGGCAGGCGGCGGCGAGCGCCCGGGCCTCGGCCGCTTCACCCTGGTCGAGATCGCCGGCAGCCAGGCCGGCGATCAGGCTCTCGTCGTGGTCGGCGCCGGTGTGGGCGAGGCCGTCTGCGGACGGCCCGCGATCTGCGGGAACGGGCATGGTCATTCGACGCCCTCAGCCACGAAACAGTTCCATGTGCTCCTCGAGGCTGCGCCGGAGGGCCAGCCGTCCCCGGTGGATGCGCGACTTCACCGTGCCCAGGCTGACTCCGGTCATATCGGCGATCTCGGTGTAATCGAAGCCCTCGACATCGAACAGCACGATCGCCGCCCGCTGATCGTCGCCGATTCCAGCCAGGGCGGCCGTCAGGACCCGGATTCGTTCGGCCGCGACCACCTGGCGCTCCGGATCGGTCTCGACTCCGGCCGGGGGCTGCCAGGTCTCGTCCTCGAGCTCGGGATAGGGCTGGACCGGACGGCGCTTGCGGCTGCGCTGGAGATCCATCGCGGCATTGACCGCGATCCGGCTGAGCCAGCTTCGAACGCTGCCCCCACGAAAGCTGGCCAGGTTGCGGTAGGCCGAGAAGAACGCTTCCTGGACGGCATCGGAAGCCTGGTCGGGATCCGGCACCATCCTGGCGACGAGCCCGAACAGCTGATCCTGGTACAGGCTGACGAGATCGTTGAATGCGGCCAGGTCGCCGGCCTGGGCCCGTTCGACCAGGATCAGGTCGCGCCGCTGCGGGCCGTCGACCTGGGCTTGGTCCTCCGGTCGGATGACGCCGTCGGCAGTCTCGGTCGGTCGAAGGTCCCCCACGATCGAAGAGGCTCCTCCGGTGGGCGGTTGGAAGGCCGGCCGAGTCTAGCATCGTCATCTGACGGGGCGACGGACGCGATCCATCCGTTGATCGAGGCCTATCCTGCGGGCCATGGTCAGCCTCGTCCCGATGTCGGCCGCTGCCTGGACGGCCTGGCGCGCCCGCTCGATCGCTCGCTATGCCGGGGACAACGTCCGGGTCGGTGCCTGGCCGGCGGACGGGGCCGAGGCCCGAGCAACCCTGGACTTCGAGCACATCCTGCCCGACGGCCAAGCGACGCTGGGTCACGAGTTCCGCTCGATCCTCGATGACCGGGGCGCAACGGTCGGTGCGCTCTGGTTCGCCCCGAACCCCCCGGGTCAGCGCCACGCGATCTTCATCTGGGATATCGAGATCGACCCGAGCCACCGCGGGCAGGGCCACGGTCGGGCCACGCTCGAGGCGCTCGAGCCGATCGCCCGCAGTCTCGGCTACGACGAGATCGAGCTCCATACATTCGGCGACAACGAGATTGCCCGGAACCTCTACCGCTCGGCGGGCTACCACGAGGTGAACGTGTCGATGGTCAAGCGCCTCGGCTGAGTCCTCGGTCGGGGCGGAGCCCGGCTTCGGCCGCGCCGATCCGGCGCGTCATCGGGCAGACGGCGGCCGGGCCGGCGTCGCCCGGACGCGGCTGACGCCGATCCCCGGTCTTCGCTCGTGGCCGAGGCGGCACCGTACACTGGCCCGGCTCCCGGAGTGGCGGAATGGCATACGCAGCCGACTCAAAATCGGCCACCCGCAAGGGTATGAGGGTTCGACTCCCTCCTCCGGGACCACCGAGCCCCTGGCATCCACGCCAAATCCATCGGAAGGGGCGGCCGGCGAGGCTGGGCGCTGGCCAATGTTTCGGGGAGCAGGACAAAACCACGTCCCTGCCCGCGGTTGGCCAAGCCGGGGCTGGCTGGGTCCGAAAGTTGCCCGGAGGTAGCCGTCAGCGTCTAACGGGACATCAAGGCCTGGCTGGTCCCGATCGGTTGTCCCGTCTTTGTCCTACCGGGTTAAACACTGCACGCAACGGCTGGCCCGGGCCAGCTCGGGAGGGGGCAAGAACGGGCCTTGTGCCGAACCCGGCGGCATGGCCTACCAGTGGTTCCAGCGGACGAACTCGGGGTTGGCGACCCAGCCTCGCTTCAGCGAGGGCGAGCGCTTGTCGGGCAGCGGTCGGCCGACCGGGATCACCCCGACCGGCGAGAACTCGGTCGGGATCCCCAGGATCGAGCGCATCTCGAGGTAGCCCTCCGCGTCGGACCCGGCAAAGCCGGCCGCCAGGCCCGCATCGACGGCGGCCAGCAGGACGAGCATCACGGTGCAGCCGACATCCATCCACCAGTAGGGCACCGGCCAGTGGATCTCGCCGCCGTCCTCGTCGGCCTTGTCGGCTTCCCGGTAGCGGGCGTGGTAGATCTCCTCGCTGACGCAGGGAATGAAGAGGGCCGGCGCCTGGCTGATCCAGGGGCCGTAGCCATCGGCGGCATACTCGGGCTCCCCGCACAGGATCGCCAGGCGAAGCCGGACGGCCGGGTCCGTGACCACGACGAGGCGCTGTCCCTGGCTGAACCCCGCACTCGGGGCTCGCTGGGCCGTCCGTGCGATCCGCTCAAGGACGAGCGGATCGAGCGGTTCGTCGGCGAACCGCCGGACCATCCGCCGGCGCTGCACGACGTCTTCGAACTCCATCGAACGACTCCCGTGCTGGATCCGCAGTCGAAGCCCGGGCGGCCCGACAAAGCGGATCCGTGCCGGTCCATGGTGCGCTCGGAGCAGGCCGCGAGTGCAGCCCGTTGGACCGCGGCCAGGGCGGGACTGCCGCGACCGGCCGTGCCGATCGGCGATCGCCGCTAGACTCCGACAGACCAGCTGGGCTATGGCCCTGGGCCGGCCCGCATCCGGAGGATCAATGAGAAGCCTGAGCCACCTGTTCGGCCCACCCGACGCCCCGCGCCAGGCACCGGCCGGCTCGCCCGCCGAGGTCGAGATGGTCCGCGGGATCATCGCCCGGCTCGACTCGCTGCCGCCCGACCGGGCCCGGTTCGTGGCCTGCGCCGCCTACGTGATCGCCCGCGCCGCGAGCGCCGACGAGCGGGTCGGTCAGCGCGAGTCGCAGTACATGGAGCAGGTCCTCGTCAGCCAGTCCGGCCTGGACGAGGCCGAGGCCGCGCTGGTGGTCGAGACGGCCAAGCTCCAGGCCCTGACGACCGGCGGGACCGACGATTACCTCGTCACCCGCGAGTTCCGCGACGTGTCGACGATGGACCAGCGGCTCGACATCCTGCGGGCTTGCTTCGGAGTGGCTTCGATCGACGGGACGATCGACGCCGCCGAGAGCTTCACGATCGACGAGATCGCCCTCGAGCTCGACCTCGAACCGGCCGCCCTGGCGACCCTCCGGGGCGAGTTCGCCGACCGGTTCTCGGCCGTCCAGTCGCTCAAGGCCGACCTGGCCGCCTCGGCAGCTGCCGACCCGGCTGCGCCTGGTACGACGCCGACCGCCCCGACCGGGACGCCCGCCGGCTAGCCGACCGCCTCACTGAGGCGCAGCTCGACCCCGCCGCCCAGCCTGCGGCTGACCTCGGCCAGCAGGTCGGAATCGTAGGCGACCCCGGTGCGCAGCTCCATCGGTAGCTCGCCGCCGCGCGTCCCAGGGACGTGCAGGACCACCCGGGTCGAGCCCGGGCGGGCCCTGATCATCGTCCGGAGCTCTTCCATCGAACGCTCGGCCAGCGCGCCCGAGACGAACCGGACGTGGAGGACCTGCCGGCCGGCGGCTTCGGTCGGCATGGTCGGGGCAACGGCGGCGGCGCGGCCGCGCCCGGCCCCTTCGTCGGGGAACGACGGCTCATCGACCTCGGGTCCGATCTCCCGCAGACCGATCGGTTCGAAGTCACCGGGAAAGGGATCGGCCGGCTGGATCGCGGGCAGCCCCTCGGCCGGCGCCCGGTCCGGCCGGGAGCAGAGCGCAGCCGGAGCGTTGCTCCGGAGGGGGCTGACCGGCGCCCCGTTGGCCGAGGGCAGGCTCGGCCCGGGCCCGACCGCGACCAGCTCGGCTGAGCCCGACCCGACAGGGCTGCGGCCGTCGAACCGGCGCTGACCCGCCCCGAACGACCCTGATCCCGAGCCGGCGGGAGCCCGGCCACGGCCCCGGTCGGCCGCTGCGACTGCCGAGGCGAAGGCGGCTGGACCATTCAGGCGGGCCTCGTCCCAGTCGAAGGCGAGATCGGCCAGGAGCGAGACCTCTTCGGCCTTGTGATCGACCCGACCCGACACGAGCAGGATCCGCCCCTCGACCCAGGTCGCCCGGGTCGTCTCGTACATCCGCGGGAAGACGACGACCTCGATCGAGCCCTGGAGGTCCTCGATCGTGGCAATCGCCATCGTTGCCTTCGCCTTCGTGATCACGGTTCGGACCCCGGTCACGATGCCGCACACGACGACCCGCTGCTGGTCAAGGCTCTCGTCGCGCAGGTCGCCCGAGTAGGCAGTGACGAACGGGCCGATCGCCTCGGCGATCTCCTTGAGCGGGTGATCCGAGAGGTACAGCCCGAGGAGCTCCTTCTCCCAGCGCAGGCGCTCGCGGCTGGGCGCCTCGGTCACCCTGGGTAGCGGGGCGTCGAGGACCGCCGCGTCGTCGGTCCCGAGATCGAACAGCGAGACCTGGCCGGTGATCCGATCGCGCTGGGTCGCGCTCGCGGCGCCCATCGCGTCGTCGAGGCCGGCCAGGATCTGGGCCGGATGGCCGAATGCGGCGAGGGCCCCCACCCGGGCCAGCGATTCGAGCACGCGCTTGTTGGCCAGGCGCAGGTCGATCCGCTCGCAGAAGTTCGTGAGCGAGCGGAACTCGCCGTCCGAGCGGGCCGCGATGATCGACTCGATCGCGCCCTGGCCGACGTTGCGCACGGCGATCAGGCCGAACCGGATCGCCTCGCCTTCGACCGAGAACTCGACCGAGGAGGTCCGGATGTCGGGCGGCCTGACCTCGATCCCCATCCGCCGGCACTCGGCGATCGCTGCCGCGACCTTCTCGGCGCTGTCGCGCGAGGCGGTCAGGACGCTGGTCATGTACTCGACCGTGTAGTTCGCCTTGAGGTAGGCCGTCTGGTAGGCGACCAGCCCGTAGCACGTCGCGTGGGCCTTGTTGAAGCCGTAGCGCTCGAACGGCTCGAAGGCCGTGAAGACCGCGTCGATCGTGGCGGCCGGAACGCCTCGCTCACCGGCCTGCCGGACGAACTGGTCCTTCATCGAGCGCAGGACGCTCGACTTCTTCTTGCGAATCGCGTAACCGAGGGTGTCGGCCTCGGGACCGGTGAAGCCGCCCAGGGCGATCGCCGAGGCCATGATGTCTTCCTGGTAGACGAAGATCCCGTACGTCTTCTTGAGGTAGGGCTCAAGCAGCGGGTGGAGGTAGGTCACCGGCTCCTGGCCATGCTTGCGCCGGATGTAGGCCGGGATGTTGTCCATCGGCCCCGGTCGATACAGGGCGACCATCGCGGCCAGGTCGTAGACCGAGGTCGGACGAAGCTCGCGGACGTAGCGCCGCATGCCGGCCGACTCGAGCTGGAAGATGCCGGTGGTCTCGCCCGAAGCCAGCAGCTCGAACGTCGGCCCATCGTCGAGGGGGATCTGGTCAAGGTCGATCGCCACCGCCCGGTTGGCCTGGATCAGCTCGACCGCCTGGCGCAGGATCGTCAGGTTGGACAGGCCCAGGAAGTCGAACTTGAGCAACCCCAGGCCCTCGACGGCATGCATCTCGAACTGGGTCATCAGCCCGTCCGAGTTGGTCGCTCGCTGGAGGGGCATGAGCTCGGTCAGCGGCTCCCGGCTGATCACGACCCCGGCCGCATGGGTCGAGGCATTGCGGGCCACCCCCTCGAGCTGCTCGGCCAGGCCGAGCAGCCGTCCGACCTGGGGATCGACGGCCATCTCGCGCAGGGCAGGGGTCGACTTCAGGGCGTCGTCCAGGCGAATTCCGAGCTGGTTCGGGATCGCCTTGGCAATCCGGTCGACCTCGCCGTAGCCCATCCCGAGGACCCGACCGACGTCCCGGATTGCGGCCCGGGCGAGCATCGTCCCGAAGGTGATGATCTGGGCCACGTGGTCCTGGCCGTACTTGCGCCCGACGTAGGCGATCACTTCCTCGCGCCGGCCGTCCTCGAAGTCGACGTCGATATCGGGCATGGTCACCCGGTCGGGGTTCAGGAATCGCTCGAAGGGCAGCTCGTACAGGATCGGGTCGACCGGGGTGATCCCCAGGGTGTAGGTCACGATCGAGCCCGGCGCGCTCCCCCGGCAGGTCGTCTGGATGCCCTGCTCCCGGGCAAACCGGACGAAGTCGGCCACGATCAGGAAGTAGCCGGCGTAGCCCATCGAGCTGATCACGCCCAGCTCGTAGTCGAGCCGGGCCTGGAGCTCGGGCGTGGACTGCCCGTAGCGCCGGAGGAGCCCGCGCTCGCACTCCCGCCGGAGCCAGCTCTCGACGGTCTCGCCGTCGGGCACCGGGAAGTGCGGGATCCGGGTCTGGCCCAGGGGCAGCTCGAGGCCGCCGGCCATCTCGGCGATCCGCCGGGTATTGCGCAGGGCTTCCTCCTGGTCGGGGAACAGGGCGAACATCGCGGCAGCCGGCTTGAGCCAGAAGTCGTCCGTCTCGAACTTCATCCGGCCGGGTGAGTCGAGGTTGTTGCCGGTGCCCACGCAGAGCAGGACGTCATGCGCCTCGGACTGCTCCCGCCGGACATAGTGCAGGTCGTTCGTGACGACGAGGGGCAGCCCGGCCTCCGGGGCCAGCCGGACCAGCTGCTCGTTCAACCGGCGCTGCTCGGCCAGGCCGTGGTCCTGGAGCTCGAGGTAGAACCGCTCCGGGCCGAAGATGTCGCCGTACTCGCCGGCCAGGTTCCGGGCGAGATCCCAGTCGTCCGTCTCGAGCGCCCGTGGAATCTCGCCGCCCAGGCAGGCCGACAGCCCGATCAGGCCCTCGCTGTGCCGGGCGAGGTGCTCCCGGTCGATCCGCGGCTTGTAGTAGTAGCCGTCGAGATGGGCGTCGGTGACCAGGCGGCAGAGATTGCGGTAGCCGGTGAGATTCTCGGCCAGCAGGATCAGGTGGAACGGCTGGGCATCGGCCTTGCCTTCCTTGTCGGCCATCGAGCGCCGGGCGACGTAGGTCTCGACCCCGATGATCGGCCGGATGCCCCGGGTGGTGGCCGCCTGGTAGAAGGCAACCGCTCCGTACAGCGCGCCGTGGTCGGTCAGGGCGAGCGAGTCGAAGCCGAGCTGGGAGGCACCCTCGACCAGCTCGTTGATCCGGCCCAGGCCGTCGAGCAGGCTGAACTCGCTATGAACGTGGAGATGGGTGAAGTCGTTCGGAGCGAGGGTCGTCACGAGAGGTCAATGGTAGCCCGTCGCGTGAGGGAGCCGCGGCGCGCGGGTAGCCCGGCGCGCGGGGCTCGACACGCTTCGCGTCATGTCGCGATCCCGCTCTCAGGCACCGCTCATCGTGCTCTCGTCCATGGGCCCGCGAACGCGCCCTCGTCGCAGGCCGGAGTGTTGGCGGTCACCGTCAACCTGGAGCCGTCGGCACTGACCTTGTAGCTGAACGTCCCATCCGGATCGATCGGGTCGCCGCAGAAGAACCCATTGCGCGGATTGGGGAAGGGCGGCTCGGCGATCGAGGCATGGGTGATTATCTTGCCCTTGGCCGGGTACTCCGCATCCTGGATCTGGCCGCCGCCTTGTGGGTCTTCGAACAGCCAGCCGATGCTGTTGATGGTCACGGACCAAACGCCGGCGGTGCTGCCGGTGGTCGACCTCGTCCAGTGACCGGCGATGTCGGCCGGCGGGGCAGGCGCGACCGCGACCTTGGCGTTGACGGTTTCGGTCGCCGTCTGGCCATCCGGCCCGATGGCTTTCGTCACGAAGGCGTGTGGCCCGGGCGTGAGGAAGCTCGGCACGAGCCAGTTGCCGTCGTCGCCGTAGAAGTACGGGGTGTTGTGCTCGACCCAGGCCAGCTGGCCATCGATCAGGAAGTCCACCTCCGTCACCGCACCGACCGGCGTCGCCTCCCAGTGGATTCGCCGCGGGAGTTCAGTCAGGCCCGCCAGGGTGCTGGTGACACGCAGCTCGGCGCCCGATGCCGCGACCGAAGGCGACGGCGGTACCGCCGATGCGGATGGCAGCAGCGCCGATGCGGTTGGGCCAGCTGAGGCGGGCCCCGCTCCCACACCGCTGCATGCGGCAAGCACCAGGCTCATGACAACAATCACGGCGCTTGACTCGATCCTGCGGAGCATCTCGTCACCTCGTCAGCTCTGGCCGGGCTTGACCATCGAGCCGGGTCCTGTCCCAGACCCTAGGCAGCGCCGAGAGCTGATCCAACGGCGCTGGCTCGCATGGGGACCGCGGTAGCACGGTGTCGCGCCGACCCAACGTCAAGGAACGGCCGGGCCGTCCAACAGGTCGACAGACCCATCGGGCGGCCCGGCCACCGACATCTGCCACGGAGGACTTGTCGCCGATCAACTGGGCGACAGCGCCTCGATGGTTGCGCGGGTGCTCAGCAACCCACGCACTGGTCGGGCACGTTGCGTGCGATCACGCTGTTGATCGACGTGACCACGTTGTCGGTGTAGATGCCGCCACCCTGGACGGTGAGGCCCGCGCTCCCGCTCGCCGTGTTCCACGTGACGGCGCTCCGGGTGAGGTTCAGCGGGCCGCCGGGCGGACCGGAGGTCACGGCGTCGAAGATGCCGCCGCCCAGGACGCTCCCTTCGAGCCCGATCCCCTGGACGGTGTTCCTACTGACGGCCGAGTTGGTGAGCGAGATGCCGCCCACGTCGCCCACCAGCGCGCCCCCGGTGACCCACACGCCGCCATTGGGGCTCGATGCCGTGATGTGGTTGCCGGAGATGACGCTCCCGCTGAGCGAACCGCGGTAGATCGAGGCGCCGGCGCCCCCGATCGCCCACCCGTTCTTCGCCGTGATTGTGACCGTATTGCCGCTGATGATCGCTCCACTGAACGTGGCGCCCATCTCCCCGGCGCCGGAGTCGCCGCTGGAGAAGTCGGTCCCGGAAGCGGTGACCGTGTTGTTGCTGATGACGACGCCGCTGGCGGTAATGTCGGCATCCGCGTGGAGGCCACCCGAGAAGGCCGACGCGTAGCCCACGCTGTTGGTCATGCTGACCGCGTTGCCGACGAATTGGCTGTTGCGGATGGTGGCAGCGATGCCCTCGCCGACGTGGAGGCCACCCGCGACCGCCAGCATGTCGACGGAGTCGGGCAGGGACGCAGCCAGCGAGGCCGAGTTGTGACTGACCGAGCTGTCGACCATCGAGAGCGAGCCGCCGCCCTCGAGGAAGACCCCGCCCGAATCGGCGTAACGGCCGTTGGGGCCGGCAGCGACGACGACGTTGTCGTCCACCGAGGTGCGGACCAACGACAGGGCGCCCAGCCAGGACTTGATCCCACCGGCATACGCGTCGCTCGCCAGGCTGGCCGGGCCGGAGGCGGCGCCGACCAGGTTGTGGCTCACCGTCGTGTCAGTGAGCGTGAGGTTGCCCCAGCTGTCGATCCCGCCGCCGGCGGCGAGCGCGAGCGGGCATGGCCCATTCGGGCAGGGGGGCCCGAACGGGACTGTGTCGATCGGCGCGACGCGGTTGCCGGTGATCAGGCTGTCCGCGATCGTGACGTCTGCGCCGCCGCTGAAGTCAGCGTTCGGCGGGATCTCGACCCCGCCGCCAAGCGCGAACACACCCTCCTGGCCGACGAACGGCACGGATTCGGGGCTCGACGTCGCGTACCCACCGGTGATGGTGACGCCGCTTATCGTCACGGTCGGCTCGACGGCCACGCCGAACTCGCCGATCGTGATGACGGAGCTGCCGCCCTTGATGACCGTGGACTTGGCCCCGCTGCCCAGCAGGCGGACGCTCTTCGTGATCGTGATGCCGCCGGCGAAGGTGCCGCGGCCAAGGCGGATCGTGTCGCCGTCGTGGGCGGCGTCGAGGGCTGCCTGGATGGTCGGATAGCATCCCGAACCGCTCCCGACGCACAGATTCGCGCCACTGGCGGGAAGGATCGAGACACGGGCCGCGCGGCTCCGGTGGCCGGCGGGTACGTGGCTTCGCAGCTCCTTGAACAGCCGCTGCTCTGCCTGGTGATGGGTTGTCATCGCGGCGCGCTGCGCCGCTTGGCCCGTCATCGACGCGGCGGGACCGGCTGCGGCCGCCCCACCGGGTATGACGGAGGCTGCCGCCCACAACGTCGCCGCGGCGATCATGGCCATGCGGCCGCGGATCGGTCGACCGTTCATAGCACCACCTCACTTCAGCCTGCCCGGGCATCGGCGTCGAGCCGGGTCCTGCCGCAACGTAGGGAGCCCGGCCGCGTGCTCCAACGGCGCTGGCTCGGATGGGGACCGGGGTAGCACGGTGTCGCGCCGCCCTGCCGTCGCAGATCGTCCTGTCCGTGGGCGACCGACCTTGACACGCGAACGGCGATCGACTATCGACTGGCACGTGATCGGGACTGCGAGTGACACAAACTGGCCGTGGCGCGCTGCCGCCGGATGGATCGCGGTCGCGCTCATGACGGGCGTATTAACCGTGCTCGCGGCAGATGCGGACCTGGCCCCGGGTGGCCTCGGTCCGGCGGCGACCGCGATGGATCTCACCGTGGGCCTGGCCTTCGTCGGCGGTGCCGTCCTCGCTCGCGCGCCATGGCGGAGCCGGGCGTTGTTCGCCGCTGTCGGTCTCGCCTGGCTGGTGGCGTCGTTTCTGCCGGCCGCCGAGGTTGCCTATCTCGGCGTCCTCGCCACGGCTCTCGCGCTGTTCCCGAGCGGTCGCCCGCGCAGTGCCCGCGACTGGCTGTCGGTCGTGCTCCCGCTTCCGCTTGCCCTGGTCATCCCGACCCAGCTCGTGCTCGCAGGACTCTTCGCCGCCGTTGCAGCCTCCTCCTTGGCCGTTCGACGCTGGGAGCGAGTGGCCGCGTGGGCACCCGCACTCGCCGCGACTTCGCTCGCCATCGTGCTCGCGGCCTCATGGGTGGTCGAGGTGACGCGGCCACAGGGCTTCGACCCGCCGGTCTGGAAGCTGGCGCTCGAGCTCGTGCTCCTCGTCGTCGCGATCGGGTTCCCGGTCGCGAGTAGGGCCGTAATGCGGGAGCGAGCCCGGCTTGCGGACCGTCTGCTCGGCGACGATCGGGTCGTGGGGCTCGAGGGCCTTGCTCGGCTGCTGGCCGAGACGCTCGGGGATCCTCAGCTTCGGATCCACCTTTGGGATCCGGCCTCCGGCGCCTACCTCGGGCCCACCGGATTGCCGGTGGAGCTCGTCGACCGAGCGGCCCTGATCAGGGTCGACGATGCCGACGCGCCGCTGGCCGCCGTCGTCCACGGCTTGACCTCCGCGATGCAGGACCCGATGGTCGTGGCCGCGGTGATCGAGGCGGTCCGCCTCACCGGCACCAACGAGCGGCGGCACGCCGCGCAGCGTCGTCAGCTGGCGCAGCGGGAGGCGGCGCGAGGGCGGCTGCTCATCTCGACCGACCGGCAGCGGGATGCGATCGCGGCACGCCTTCGTGACGAGGTCGTCCGTCCGATCCAGGACGCGCTCAGCCAGCTGCGCCGAATTGACCTGTCGCCGGTCGAGGCAGAGCCGCGGGAGGCGTTGGTCGTGGCCGGCCGCGAGCTCGAGGCCTCGATGGGCGAGATCCTCGCGCTGATCGACGGAGTCCCGCCGGCAACGCTCGGGAATGGCGGTCTCGTCCTGGCGATCAGAGCGCTCGGGGAACGGTGCCCGCTGCCGGTCTCTGTGTCCGCGACCCCGGACGCAGCCGCCGACGCGGCCCGTGAGACCGCGCTGTTCTATGTCTGCTCGGAGGCTCTGGCCAATGCGACGAAGCACGCCCGGGCCAGCCGGATCTCGATCGACCTCCGTCGCGAGCGGGACGACCTCGTGATCGCGGTTTCCGATGACGGCATCGGAGGTGCGCAGCTGTCCGGGTTCGGTCTCCGCGGCCTCGCCGACCGGCTTGCCGTGTACGGCGGCCGGCTCCGGGTGGACAGCGCGCCCGGAGCCGGCACCACGCTGACCGCGCGGATCGCCGGCTAGTTGATCCTGGTCCAGGTGGCGATTGAGAACATCTGGCCGTCGATCAGGTCACCCCCAGGATGGCTGAATGTCAGCTGATCGCCGTTGAGCGACCAATTCAGCCAGTACGGCGGGATCACGTTGCAGTGGTACTCGAGCGTCGCCGACGGCGGGAGCAGGCAGCCGCTCGCCTGGTGCTCCAGGTCCGCGTCACCGACGAAGTACACCGTGTTGCCTCTGCCGCGAAGCCGGCCTGCCTCGACCGTGCCTCCATCGAAGTGGCTGCCCCCGCAGTCCGACTCCGGCTGGCCGATGAACCGGCAGCTGAGCGTGTAGGTGCCGCCCGCGACGGTGAGAGTCCATGTGCCCTCCAGGCCCTGGTCGGAGGCCCCGGCCGCATCAACCTCGGCCGTGGTCACCTGCTCGCGATAGGTGCCGGCAGGCAGCGACGACGGGTCTGGCGGGATGCTGGGCGTCGCGATCCCCGTGCCGAGATCGCGGCAGGTCGCCGGCACGTTCGGCTCCTCGACTTGCGGGTGCTCGCCGGCGATGGCCTGGATCTTCGCCAGCAACGGGCCGTTGACCGGATCGGCCGCCAGTGTCGCGATCACCGGGGCGACGGCCTCGTGGAGCGCCGCCAGCTGCGAGGCGCTCGCATCGACGAACCGGACCCCGCTTGCGCACAGTCCGGCGGCTGCGGTCGACTCGTCCCACGTCGCGTCGACCGATGCTTTCATTGCCAGGTCGGCAGCCTCCTGGACCCAGGCACGCTGCTGGCCGCTGAGGGCGTCCCAGCGCTTCTGGCTGAGAGCGAGAACGAGCACCTTGGGCCACAGCACGACGTTCGCGGTCACGAACGGGGCCGCGGCGCCGTTGTCGTTCGACGCGTACTGGAGGATGTCGAACTCGGCCCCGCGCAGTGTCCCCGCCGCAACCTGGTCCACCCAGTCGGAGCCCGCGTTGATCGGTGTCGCGCCGAGCGCCTGGATGGTGTCCGCCTGGACTGGCGAATTGAAGGACCGAAACGGGGCGCCCTTCCAGTCCTGCATACCGAGCAGGGGCGCCTGCGCGGCAAACGGCCGGCGGAGGGGGCCGACCGCGAGCGCCAGGCCCTTGATCCCGCGCCCGTCGAGCTGCGCGAGCAGATCCGTTGCAACGGCCCCGGACACGAGGGCCTTGCTTGCGGCGTAGTTCGAGATCGTGAGCGGGGCCTCGACCGCTTCAAGGCCGCGGATTCCCGCGTTCGCGAACGCGCGCGTGGCAGGCCAGCCGCCGTCCACGTCGCCCGACGCGATCGCCTGCACCAGGTTCGTCTCCGAGTCCGCGGCCAAATTGTCGAAACCCAGGGTCATGTCCACCTTGATCAGGCCGCCCGACACCGATGTGAGGTCATCGATGAAGGCCTTCTGGCCGAACGCTGGCCCGTTGATGGCCACCGAATCTGTGGTAGCCAGCTTCAGCACGAGCGTCTGGGCACCCGCCTTGTCCTGTGGGGGCACGACCTGTGCCGCGCAACCCGCGAGCCACACGGAGCCGAGCGCGAGACCGATGTAGCTCCCGACTGATCGCCTGCGCATTACGTTCTTGCCCTCATGTGCACCGCTGAACGTGCTTGGTCTAGGGGCCGGCGTCGATTCCCTCCAGCGGGTTGGCTCGGATGCCGTTGCGGACAACACGGGTGTGGGGCCATGGGCAGGGTTGCACAATGCCACGCATGGCAAGCCGTGCGAACCCGTGGGCCCGTCCGTCGCGGTCACCCGGGGCAGGCGCCGTTGGCATCGTCGCGGCCGCAGCGTCGACGGTCATGCTCGCGGTTACCGTTCTCGGCGCCACGTCCGACCACCCGGTATCCCTCATCCAGGCCAGCCTGCCGGCCTGGATGATCGTGCTCGGGCTGCTGGCCGGCCTCGCCGTGAGTGGCGCAGCATGGATGGTCACCCTCGATCGACCAGCCGTCGCGGTCGCACTCGGCGTGGCCTCCGCCGGCCTCCTCGTGCCCACCTGGGCAAGCACGATCGTCCTCCCGCCGGCCGCGCAAGCAGCAGCGCTTGCCACGGCACCCCTCGCCGTGGCCGGCGTGTCACAGGTTGGCCTGCGCTGGTCACATGCGTTTGGGTCGAAAGGCCCGATTCGAGCAATCTATGCGCTCGCGCTTGCTGCCATGGTCGTGCACGTCGCCGGTTACGATCCAATCGTCGACCCCGGGTGCAACCTCACCTGCTCGCACGTTCATCCCATCCTGGCCGTCCTCGTCACGACCCGGACCGCATACCTGATCGCGACATCCCTTACCGCGTCGGCAGGCATCCTGGCGATCGTCGCGCTCGCTCGGGAGGCGCGCGGCGGTGGGCCCGGTGGGGTCGTCTGGGCAGCGCTGCTCGCCTTGATCGTCCTGGTCACGTCGTGGATCGCCCACGCAGCATCGTGGACGGATTCGCGCACGGCGGAGGCCGTGATGCTCCCCGCCGTCGTCGCGGGGCTGCTCGTTGGGATCGCTGCGCTCGTCGCGACGCAGGCGATCCGCCGGAGGCGCCTCGCGGTGCGGGACCTCGTGGAGCACCTGTCTGACACGGGTCTCGCCGAAGGTGCGGCCGCCGGCCCCAACCTCCGGGTTCAGTACGCCGTGCCTGACGATGGCCGCTGGGTCGGTGCCTCGGGACAGGAGGTCGAGACCGGCGCCGAACCCGCTCGCTCCATCGTGGTCTCGGACGCCAGCGGCCCCGCACTCCGCCTCGAGGTCCCCGCCGGCGAGGGTGCTGGTGAGCTCCTCGCGACGCTGACACCGGCCACCATGCTCGCGCTCCAGAACGCCCGGCTGGCTGCGGTCAGCCGGGCTCAACTTGCCGACGTCCGGGCCTCGCAGCGGCGGATCGTGGACGCGTCCGACACGGAGCGGCAGCGAATCGAGCGCGACCTCCACGATGGCGCCCAACAGCGGCTCGTCGGCGCCTCGTTCCAGCTGAGCCTCGCGCGAACCCGCCTCGCTACTGATGGCGAGACCTTGTCGCGCGCCGAGGCGAGTGTCCACGAAGCCCTGGAGCGGCTCCGAATCCTCGGGCACGGCATCTTCCCGGCCACACTCGCGAGCGAAGGCCTTGGGGCAGCCTTGGAGGACGTGACCAGGTCGTCCGACGTGCCGACGACCCTCGACGTCCAGGAGCTCCGGCCCGGACTTGAGCGCGACACCGCCTTGGCCGCCTACGCTGTGTGCGCAACCGTGCTTGCGCACGCTAACCAGTCCCCCGGCGCTGTGTCGGCCGAGGTCAAGGCGGCGACCCGCCAGGGCACGATGGAGCTTCGCGTCGCGTTGATGGGCAGCACGGGATTGGGGCAGGATGACCTCGTCGACGTCGCTGACCGGGTCGGTGCCGTCGGCGGCCACCTCGACGTCGAACCGATCCTCGGCGGCGTGACAATCACCGCGGTGATGCCATGCGTGTAGTCGTCGCCGACGACGTGATGCTGGTGCGGTCCGGGCTCGCCCGGCTGCTCGAGGATGCAGGGGTCGAGGTCGTCGGCGAGGCCGCGGACGTGGAGAGCCTGCTCGCGCTGGTGGCTCGCCAGAAGCCGGACGTCGCCATCGTCGACATCCGGATGCCACCGACACACAGCGACGAGGGGCTCGTGGCCGCGCGACGGATCCGAGACGAGCATCCCCCGACGTCGGTCGTGCTGCTCAGCCAGTACGTCGAGCCGCGCTACGCGCAGCGCCTCCTGGCCGACCAGCCCGGCGGGCTCGGCTACCTGCTCAAGGAGCGCGTTTCCAACATCGCAGTGCTCGTCGATGCCCTGCGTCGCGTGACCGAGGGCGAGTGCGTCATCGACCCGACCATCGTGGCCCAGCTCATGCGCGGCCGGCGCCCTGACTCGCCGCTCGAGCGACTCACCAGCCGCGAGCGGGAGATCCTGGGCCTGATGGCCGAGGGCCGGTCAAACGCCGGCATCGCCCGGGAGCTGGAGATCAGCGAGCGCACCGTGGAGGCGGCCTCCGCGATCGTGTTCCAGAAGCTCGACCTGGAGCCGTCGCCGGACCTGAATCGGCGAGTCCTGGCGGTGCTGACGCTGCTTCGCCGCTGAGCGGCGCGCGGCAGGACGCACCGCGAAGCCGCTCGACTCCGGGGCGACGGCGCCCCCCAGAGGCCGCCGGCAGGCGGATTGTTCGCGGAGCGCCGACACCTGCCCGACTGACCACGCTCGGATGGAACCAGACCCCGAGGTTCGGGCCGTTTGTTCGCCCGCTGCGACGTGGCGGAGCCGGACGGCCTGAGCGGGATTCAGACGCCTACACTTGGCGGCGATGGACCGCCGCGACGCCGCGACGGCTGCGGTGCGCGGCTGAGCGGCGATGGACGTGGAGCGACGGATCGTGACCGTCCTCTTTGCCGATCTCGTCGGCTTCACGACGCTCTCCGAGCGTCTCGATTCCGAGGATGTCGCGACGATCCAGGACGCCTATTTCGGGCTCGTCCGGGACACGATCGGGCGCTACGGCGGGACGCTCGAGAAGTTCATCGGGGATGCGGCGATGGCCGTCTTCGGTGTCCCTCGAGGACGGGACGACGACGCGGAGCGGGCGGTCCGGGCCGGCTTTGCCCTGGTCGCGGCCGTCGACCAGCTGGCCGCTCGGCTGGGCCTTGACGGGGCCAACCTCGAGCTCCGGGTGGGCGTCAATACCGGCGAAGTCGTGCTGGCGGTCGACGGGCCCGACGCCGGGAGAGTCACCGGTGACGTGGTCAACACGGCCGCCCGGCTCCAGACCGCGGCCGAGCCCGGAGCGATCCTGGTCGGCGCCGACACGGAGCTGGCCGTGGCAGCGGCGATCGAGCTCGATGGCCCGCGTGCGCTGGCGCTCAAGGGCAAGAGCCAGGAGGTCCGGGCCTGGCGACCCACGGGCGTCCGGCCCGCCCCTTCGCGTGAGCGAGCGATGGGCTCGCTCCGGGCGCCAACGATCGGGCGGGCAGTCGAGCTTGCGCGCCTCCGCGCGGAACTGGCGGACGCCCGCCGGCTGCGACGGAGTGGATGGATCGTGATCGTGGCCCCGCCCGGTGTGGGCAAGACCCGCCTGGTCGACGAATTCGTGCGCGAGGCCGGCCCCGGAGACCCGCCCCCGGCCGTGCGCAGAGTCCGCCTCCGGCCGGGGCCCGCCGGCGGATTCGAGCCAATCGCCAGGGTGGCCGCCAGCGCCCTCGCGGAGGCCGGAGTCGAGCTCGAAGACCGAGCCCTGGCCGGGCGCGCCCTGCGTCGCCGGCTGGAGGCTGCCGGACAGCCGCCCGGCCGAGCGGAGGTGGTCGCCGAGGGGCTCCTCGACCTGGCCCTGCCCGGATCCGGGCCGGCCGCCGGGCACGCCGCGAATGTCGACCGCTCGATCCTGTTCGGAGCCTGGCTCGACGGCCTCGAGAGCCTGGTTGCCGGGCGGACAGCCGTCTGGCTGGTCGAGGACATCCACTGGGCCAGTCCGGACATCCTGGCCTTCCTGGACGAATTGATCGGCCGCCCCGCGCCGGACGGCCGGCTGACGGTGGCGACCGCCCGCCCCGGGTTCATCGACTCCGCGCCCGGCTGGGCCGCGGTTGATCCGGCCGCCGGGGTCCACCGCCTCGAGCTCCCGACGCTGCCCACGAGCGACGCCCTGGGACTGATCGACGAGCTCGTCGGAGATGCCCTGCCCGCCGATCTCGCCCGTCGGATCGTGGACGCCTCGGACGGCAATTGCCTGTTCATTGAGGAGCTCCTGCGAACGTGGATCGGCAGCGGCGCCCTCGTCGCGGTCGAGCTGCCCACGGACGGCAAGCCGGGCGGCGGGAACGGACGCTGGCAGCTCACGATCCCCGCCCGGGAGATCGCCCTGCCGACAAGCGTCCAGGCGATCTACGCCGCCCAGCTTGACGACCTGCCCGCCTCGTCCCGGCAGGCAGCGCGCCGGGGTGCCGTGGCGGGCCGCCGCTGTCCGATCGAGGCGCTGCGGTCTCTAGGGGTGGCTGACCCCACGGCCGTCGTCGAAGATCTCAAGCGGCGGGCGCTGGTTGACGGGCCGCGGGTCGATCCAGACCTCGGCGACACGTTCAGCTACCGCCACGCCCTGCTCCGGGACGCGGGCTACGCCAGCCTCGGCCGGGCGGAGCGGGCCGATCTCCACGTCCGGTTTGCCCGCTGGCTCGAAGACCGCGCCCGGAAGTCCGACCGTGCAGCCGGGGCGATCGGCGATCACCTGGCGATGGCCCTGGCCAGCGCACCCGCCCTGGCTGCCGAGGTTGCCGATGGCCTCGGCCGCGACGCGTGTGCCGAGCAGGCCGCGACCTGGCTCGAGCGGGCCGGCCGGCACGCGTTGGGCGAGGGAGCGCCCGAGGCCGCGGCCGACCTGTTCCGAAGGTCCGCCGCCCTGACCCTGCCCGGCGCGCCGGTCGATGCCAGCCGACGCTGGACCCAGCTCGGGCTGCTCCTCACCTCGATCGGTGGGCTGGCCGAGGCGGGTGAGGCATTTGCCGGCGCGATCGATGCGGCGCGCCTCGCCCGGCGGCAGGGCGACAGCTCGTGGCGGAGCCTGTTCGCCCGCGCAGCCGAGGGCCGCTCGGCCCTCCTGTACGAGCAGCTCCGCTTCGTGGCTGCGTGGCACCAGGGCGCGGCCGACCTGGCCGAGCTGGGCGAGGGCGAAGACCTGGATACCGCTCGCCTTCGCCTCGCCACGTCGCGCGCTCGAAGTGGCGAGACGAACGATGCCGGGCCGTGGGTCGACGATGCCCTGCGGGCGCTCGAGGCCGCCCGCAGGGAGGGCGACCAGGATGTCGTCCTGGCTGGGGCGCGCGAGCTGGCCCGCGCCCGGAGCGAGGCCGGCCTGGGCGGAATCGAGGAGTGGATCGAGCTCGGGGCCCTGGCTCACCAGCGGGGCGACGCGGCCCTCGAGGTCAGCGCCCGGACGATGGAGACCAGCTGGGTCATGGCCGCGGCCCCGACGGCCGTACCGGAGATCCTGCGGCCCGCCCGGGAGCTGGCCGTGGCCCGCGGCCTGGTGGAGCGCCAGGCCTGGCTGGAACACGCCGAGGCGGAAGCGGCACTGGGCGCCGGCGACTGGACCCGGGCGATCTCGGCGGGGATGGAGGCGATCGAGCTCGGCGAGCGGCACGGCTACGACCGGGTCACGGTCCGGACCTGGGCGACCGTCCTGCCGATTGCCTCGCTCCGGGCGGAGACGGAGATCCTCGACCGGGCGAGCGCCTGGTTCGACGCCCGGTCCGGGGGACTGCCGGACTCGCCCTATGGACGAGTGCTCCTGGCCGGCTGCAGGCAATGGCTCGCGGAGGCCGGCCGCGGCCGGGAGCCGCTGCCCGAGGTCGATGTGCTTCGGCCGTCGTTTCCCCAGTGGCTGGCCAACGGATCGTACGAGTGGCTGGCCGCCTCCGAGGCAGTCCTCGACGGCTGGTTCAGGACCGGCCACCGGGACTGGTGCGCGGAGGCCCTCGAGCCAGCCGGGGGCGACCTGCCGGCGGACCTCTTCCGGCCGGCTCTTCTCGCCTGCCGCCTGGATCTGCTGCGCCTGGCCGGCCCACGTGCCGGCCGTGCCGCCCTGGCCAGCGCCGAGTCACAGGCCCGCAGCGCCATCGACGAGCTGAGGGCCATCGGCCTGCCCCTCTGGGTGGCCCGGGGAATCCGGGTCCTCGAGGAGCTGGCTGCGGCGAGCGAGGACGAAGTGGCCGAGCGGACCGAGCTCGAAGCACGCCTCGGGGTCGTCCGGCCGACCCTCTGAGGCCCCGTCCAGGCCCCGTTGGAGGCCGTCCCGGGTCCTAGTACGCGGCGGCCCGATTCAACCGAATCTCGTTTGGTCGGTGCCCGCCGTGGGACCTCCCCGGACCATCAGGTCAGCCCTGATTCGTGCTCAGCGTGGGATAACTGGCGCCTATCACCACGCTTCGCGGAGAGTCGACGATCCAAGCGCAGGCACCGCCCAGCGGCATCGAGGCCGAGCAGCCCATCGGAGCCGGTTCCCTCCGGTTGGTCCGGCTGCGCCTGACCCTGGCCCTCTTGGCCATGGCGATCCTGCCCGTCGCAGTCGGCGCTCCCCTGCTGGTGACCGCCCTCGACAGCCAGACGACGTCCGAGCACCTGCGGGTCGAGAAGGCCGCCGCCGGCGCAGCCAACGCCCTGGGCTCGACCCTTGATGCAATTGAAACCGACCTGACCCGGGCGGCCTCGGCCGACTCCGTCCTGGGTGTTGCCCAGGGCGCCAAGGGAGCCGCCGGCCGGGCCCGGCCGGTGCTCGACCCGATCGCGGCCGACTCGGCCAACGGGATCGTCGATGTCAGCGTGATCACGGCCGATGGCGACGTCCCCTACCGCGAGGCCGGCGGCAAGGTCTCGACGACCTCGTCGCGGGACAGCCAGGACCCGCTCCTCGACGCCGCGGCGGCCAGCGCGCCGGGCGATGTCGTGGTCGGCAGCCCATCCACCTCGGCCGATGGCACGACGACCGTGCCGATCGCCGCACCGATCGCCGGCCCGACCGCGGACGGGGACCCGATCGGGATCCTGCGGGTCAATGTCGCCCTGTCCAGGATCATGGCCAGCGCCGGCGCCCAGCTCGCCCCGGGCAGCGTGCTCACCTTGGCCAGCTCGGCCGGCCAGCCGATCGCCACGTTCCACGGGCCCGCCGCTGGTGATCCGGGCTCGGGCGTCGTCGCCGGCAGCTCGACCTACGCCCCGTCGGCGGTCCCGATCCCGAACCATCCCGACTGGACGGTCCGGCTCAGTGCCCCCGTCCTGGGCGGCTCGCTCTCGCTCGGCCTGGTCGCCCTGCTTGCCCTGGCAGTGGCGATCCTGGTCGCCCTGGTCGTGTGGATGGCCCGGCAGATCCTCCGCCCGGCCGAGCAGCTCGAGTCATCGAGGGTCCGGATGCACGACCTGTACCAGCTGGCCCGGGTCGACTCGCTCCGGGACATGCTCACGGGCCTCGGCAACCACCGGGCCTTCCAGGAGGAGTCCGACCGCCAGATCGACGCTTCGCGCCGGTACGGCGCGCCGCTGGCCGTGGTCCTGGTCAACATCGACGACTTCAAGGCGATGAACGAGGAGCACGGCCACGAAGGCGGCGACGCGATCCTGGCCACATTCGCCGAGAAGATCCAGACCACGACTCGCTCGCCCGACCGGGCCTTCCGGACGGGCGCCGACACATTCGCGCTGCTGCTGCCCCACACGGACGCCGACGGCGGTGAGATCTTCGCCCGACGGCTCCTGGCGGCCAGCCTCGAGCCGACCCGGATGAACCGGAACGGGATCTCATTCTCGGCTGGTGTCTCGGCCTGTCCGGCCCTGGCCTCGGACCGCCGCCAGCTGATCGCCCAGGCCGAGGCCGCCCTCGCCTCGGCCAAGCGTCACGGCCGGACCGGGGTCGAGGTCTTCGATCCGGCCCGCCACCGCTCCTCGGGCAACCTGACCTCGGCCGGCGAGGCCTCGGCGGCGATCGCTGAAACCGTCGCCAACCGGCTCCTCCGGCCGGTCTTCCAGCCGATCGTCGACCTGCGCAACGGCAAGGTCATCGGCTACGAGGGTCTGATCCGGCCGACCGCCGCCAGCGGCTTCGCCGACCCGAGCGCCCTGTTCATCGCGGCCGAGCGGGCCGGCCGGACGGTCGAGCTCGACTTCGCCTGCATCGAGACGGTCGCAATCGGCTCGGCCGGCCTGCCGATGACCCCGATGATCACGATCAACCTGTCGCCTCGAACGCTCGAGCTGCCCGACTTCAGCCTGCCCCACCTGACCCGGATCGTCCGCCAGGCCGGCCTCGAGCCGGAGCGGGTCGTGATCGAGATCACCGAACGCGAGTCGATCGAGGAGATGGAGCGCCTGAAGCGCAACGTGGCCGCCTGCCGGGCGGCGGGCTTCCGGGTCGCGGCCGACGACGTCGGGGCCGGCAACGCCGGCCTGCGCCTGCTCAGCCAGATCCAGTTCGACATCGTCAAGATCGACCTGTCGCTCGTCCAGGAGGGCGCCCTGTACGAGACCTCGCTGGCCGTCGTCGGTTCGCTCCAGGAGCTCGCCCGGCGCTGGGGCGCCTGGGTCATCGCCGAAGGAATCGAGACCCCAGAGCAGCTCAAGGTCGTCCGCGAACTCGAGATCAGCGCGGGCCAGGGTTATCTCCTGGGCCGGCCCGGCTCGGCCGAGGACCTGGCCACGATCGATGCCTCGACGGTCGACCTGCCGGCCCTGATGAGCCGCGACACCTGGCTCCACGAACTGGCCCGGACGGCCCCCGGGCTGGCCGCCCAGGCAGGCTGACGAAGGGGCCGTTTGCCTGCTGGCCCAATCCCGGTCAGCATTTGCCGGTGCGAGCCCGCCGATCCCGAGCCCCCGTCCCGGCCGCCCTCGCCCTCATCGCGCTGCTGGCCGCCGCCTGCTCGTCGGCTGCGCCGACGAGCCTGCCGGCCGGGCCAAATCCCTCGGCCGGGCCGGCCGGATCAATCGGGCCGGGCACCCTGCCGAGCATCGCCCCGAGCGCCGTGCCGAGCCCGATCGCCTGCGTCCGGCCACTCCAGGTCGGCCTGGTCGGGGCGCCCGGCAGCCTGACCGACAACGGCGCCAACCAGGCCGCGGTGGCCGGCCTTCAGGCCGCCCTGGCCGCCGCCCCGTCCTGCTTCGTCGTGGACAGCGTGGCCACGAAGGACGTGGCCGACGCGACGGCCGACCTGTCGGCCGATGCCCAGCGGGGCGACGACGTCGTGATCGGGGTCGGCCAGGTCCTGGGCGACACCCTGGGCGATGTCGCCGCGGCCAATCCGGGCGTCCACGTGATCGGCGTGGACGCCGCCCCGGGGGCGACCCACGACGGGACCTGGAATACGAACGGCGAGAGCCTGTTCTTCGCCGAGGACCAGCAGGGCTATATGGCCGGAGTGCTGGCCGCCCTGCTCAGCCACAACCGGAACGTCGGGGTCGTGGGCGGCCTCGTGATGGTGCCCCAGGTCGAGGCCTCGGTCGAGGGCTTCCTCAATGGAGCCGCGGCTACCGTGCCCGGGATCGCCGTCCAGTACGCCTATACCGACTCATTCAGTGACCCCGCCCAGGGCGGAGCGGCCGCCAAGGGCATGATCGGCAAGGGCGCCGACGTGATCTTCTCGACCGGCAGCGCGACCGGCGACGGGGCGCTCCTGGCGGCCTGCAAGGCGGGCATCCTGGCGATCGGCTCCGACACCGACCAGGCCCTGACGACCCCGGCCGCGGCCGGCTGCCTCGTCTCGAGCGCGATGAAGAACATCACCGGGGCGGTCAGCTCGGCCCTCCTGCGGATCGCCGGCGGGACGTTCACGCCGGGCTTCCACACCGACGACGCGTCGACCGGCGGGATCGTCATGGCGCCCGGCCATGCCCTGGCCGGCGACATCTCGGCAGCCGACCAGGATCGCCTCGACCAAGCCCTCCAGGGCCTGGCCGACGGCTCGCTCAAGACCAACGTGGTGATCGACGGCAAGACGCCCTGAGACGACCCCGCCCACGCCAGGGGCGGCTCAGGGGAACTGCCGAACGGCCTCGACCAGCAGGTCGACGAAGCGCGGCCGGTCGATCCGCAGGCCGACCTGGGCATTCGCCGGCCGGCCGGTCAGGTCGTGCCAGTCGGCGACGGTCCGGCCCCGGGTGAGTGCCCCGGTCGTCTCGACGTCCACCCGGCAGGGCTCCGTCTCGACCAGTCCCGGCACGGCCAGGTGGGCCACGGCCACGGCGTCGTGGACCGGCGAGCCGTCCCAGCCGTAGCGCGTCCGGTGGAACCGCTCGAAGAACTCCAGCAGGCCCGCGAAGACCTGCCCGGTCCGGTTGCCCAGGCGGGCCATCCGATCGGCATCGGCCGCCGTCACGATCGCCTGGTGGGTCACGTCGAGCCCGATCATCGTGACCGGCCGGCCGGCCTGGAAGACGATCTCGGCGGCCTCCGGATCGGCCCAGATGTTGAACTCGGCCGAGGCCGTCGTGTTGCCCTCGCCGACCGACCCGCCCATCAGGCAGATCTGATCGATCCGCTCGAGCAAGCCGGGGTACGTCCGCAGGAGCAGGGCGATGTTCGTGAGCGGGCCGGTCGGGACGAGGGTGACCGGGACCGGCGAGCGCTCGATCACCGTTCGGATCAGCTCGATCGCGTGGACCGGCTGGACATCGACCGTGGGCTCGGGCAGGTCGGCCCCGTCGAGACCGCTCTGGCCGTGGACGTTCACCGCGACGTGGGGCGGCCGGATGAGCGGCGCCGGCGCACCCCGGCCGACCGGCACGTCCGTCCGCCCGAGCAGGGTCAGGACGCGCAGGGCGTTGCGGGTCGTGGCCTCGAGCGGGGCGTTGCCGGCAACCGTCGTCAGGGCGAGCAGCTCGAGTTCCGGCCGGGCCAGGGCCAGGGTGATCGCCAGGGCGTCGTCATGACCCGGGTCGCAATCGAGGATGATCGGGATTCGGGCGGCCATGGAGTCGATCATACGGGAGCCGGACCGGCCGCTCGCCGCCGCCAGGAGGGCCCGTCGGGGCAGATTCGCGAGGCCGCTTGCTGGACCCCCATGGGGTCGCTAGGATGCGTCAAGCGGCCGTGCCCCCAGGTCCGGCTCGAAAGGCGGTTGTCGCGATCCATGGGCAACAGCCCGACGCGGACGCGGACCGTTTCGTGCGTGAGGAGGAACAATGCACATCCGTTCCAAGGGCGCCGGCGTGGTCGCCGCGCTCGTGCTCGTCGTCTCGGCGTGTTCAAGCGCCGCGACCACGGCGCCGACTGCCGCGCCGACCGTGGCGCCGACCACGGCACCGGCCTCGGCCGCGCCGTCCACGGCGGCTTCGACCGCCCCGTCCGCGACCCCGGCCCCGAGCTTCGCCCAGATGCCGAACCTCAAGATCGGCGTCGTGACCGACATCGGGACGCTCGATGACAAGGGCTACAACGAGTACAGCTTCAAGGGCGCCCAGGATGGCGCGATCGCGATCGGCGTGACCGATCCGGTCCCCTCGATCGTCCCCAAGGACGCATCGGAGTACGCGGCCGACATCGCCCAGTTCGTCAACCAGAAGTTCGACGTGATCGTCACTGTCGGCTTCAACCTGACCAATGACACGGTCGCCGCGGCCCATGCCAACCCGAAGATCCGGTTCGTCGGCGTCGACCAGTCACCGGTCTGCGTCACCCCGGATGGCAAGCCCGACCCCACCTTCGCCTGCAAGGGCGTGGCCGCCACGGCCCTGCCGAACTACACCTCGCTCTACTTCGCCGAGGACCAGGCCGGCTATCTGGCCGGGATCGTCGCCGCCTACGCCGACAAGGGCGCTCCGACCCCGACCGGGGTGATCGGCGCCATCGGTGGCACGACCCTGTGCGCCCCGTGCGTTCGCTACATCCAGGGCTACACCCTCGGCGCTCAGTCGGTGAACCCGTCGATCACGGTGAAGGCTGCGTACGTGACGCATGACTTCTCGAACGCGGCGTTCAACGATCCGGCCGGTGGCAAGGCCTTCGCCCAGACGTTCATCCAGGCCAACAAGCCGGACGTCCTGTTCCAGGTCGCCGGGAAGACCGGCAACGGCGTCCTCGAGGCCGCCTGCGCCGCGAACATCTACGGGATCGGCGTCGACGTCGACCAGTGGGTCTCGCTCGGGGCTCCGGCCAACGCGTGCATCATCACCAGCGCGGAGAAGCACGTCGAGTCGGCCGTCATGCAGGCCATCACGGGGATCGCCGCGGGCACCCTCCAGGCCGGTGACGTCCTGTTCAACGCGAAGAACGACGGCATCAGCGCCGCCGACTTCCACGACAAGGCCAGCCTGTTCGGACCCGACGTGACGACGGCCCTGAACACGGCCCTGGCGGCGATGCAGGCCGGCACGCTCGTGACCTGCCCGCCGGCTCCGGCCTGCGGTACCTACGCCCCGTAGTCCCATCCTCGCGTAGCTGATCCAAACGGGCCGACCGCCTTGACGGCCGGCCCGTTCGGCATCCTTCCCGGCCTTGCCGGAACCTGGACCGCATGACTGACGAGACAGGTCCAACCCTCGCGCCGGCGCTCGAGATGCGCGGCATCACCAAGCGTTACCCCGGCGTCGTGGCCAACGACGGCATCAGCCTCAAGGTCAAGCCGGGCGAGATCCATGCCCTGCTCGGCGAGAACGGCGCCGGCAAGACGACCCTGATGAACGTCCTGTACGGGCTCGCCGCGCCGGACGAGGGCGAGATCCTGCTCGACGGGAGCCCGATCCGGATCAGCGGCCCGGCCGACGCGATTGCCCGCGGGATCAACATGGTCCACCAGCACTTCATGCTGGTCCCGGTCCTGACCGTCGCCGAGAACATCCTGCTGGGCGACGAGACGATGGCCAACCGGGTCTTCCTCGACCGCAAGGAGTCGCGCCGCCGGATCATCGAGCTCGGCCGGCGATTCGGTTTCGAGATCGATCCGGACGCCAAGGTCGGCTCGCTCTCGGTCGGCTGGCAGCAGCGGGTGGAGATCCTCAAGGCCCTCTATCGGAATGCCCGGATCCTCGTCCTGGACGAGCCGACCGCGGTGCTCACGCCGCAGGAGACCGAGGAGATCTTCGGGGTCCTGCGCCGCCTCGCCGCGGCCGGCCACAGCATCGTCTTCATCAGCCACAAGCTCTACGAAGTCCTCGAGATCGCAGACCGGATCACCGTGATCCGGCGGGGCAAGGTCGTCGGCGAGCGCCTCCCGGGCGAGACCGACGAGGACGACCTGGCCGCCCTGATGGTCGGCCGGGCGGTCCAGCTCACCGCCGACCGGGGCGAGTCTCATCCCGGCCAGCCGGTCCTCCAGGTGGCCGGCCTCGAGGCGAGCGATGATCGCGGCCAGTCCGTCCTGAAGGGCGCCGACTTCGAGGTCCGGGCGGGCGAGATCTTCGGGATCGCCGGGGTCGCCGGCAACGGCCAGGACGAGCTGGTCGAATCGATCGTCGGGCTGCGCCGGCCCACGGCCGGCCGGGTCAGCCTGGACGGCCAGGACGTGACCGGCCACTCGCCCCGCCGGATGAACGAGGCGGGGGTCGCCTACGTCCCGGCCGACCGCCATCGATTTGGGATGATCCTGTCCTTCCCCGTGGCCGACAACCTGGTCCTGACCAGCTACTACCGCAAGCCGTACGCCCGAGGAATCCTGCGCAACCCGGCCGCGATCGAGCGTGACGCCACCGCCGCGATCAAGAAGTACGACATCCGGACCCCATCGGCCAATGTCAAGGGCAGCACCCTGTCCGGGGGCAACCAGCAGAAGGTGGTCGTCGCCCGGGAGTTTGACCGCGACCTCAAGCTGCTCGTGCTCGACCAGCCGACCCGCGGCCTCGACGTCGGCAGCATCGAATTCATCCACAACCAGGTGATTGCGAAGCGCGACGCCGGGACGGCCGTCCTGCTCGTCTCGGCCGAGCTCGACGAAGTCCTCGAGATGTCCGACCGGATCGGGGTGATGTTCGAGGGCCGGATCGTCGCGATCATCGACGGCCGCGCCGCCGACAAGAACGAGGTGGGCTTGCTCATGGCGACCGGCGGAGCCGAGCGCAGCCCGGCGGCCAGCACTTGAGCGAACTCTACGTTGCCGAGGCGGACCACCCGCGCGGATCCCTGCGCGAGCGGGCCTGGGCGATCCTGGCCGTGCCGATCCTGGTCACCGTCCTGTCCCTGCTCGTGGGGGCGGTGATCATCCTTGCCTCGGAGCTGATCGTGACCGGCCGGACCTTCGACCCGTGGCTGCCGGTCACGGCCTACAAAGCCCTGATCGAGGGCGCCTTCGGCTCACCCGAGGCGATCGTTTCGACCCTGGTCTACACCGCGCCGCTCATCTTCGGCGGGCTGGCCGTCGCGTTCGGGTTCAAGGCGGGCCTGTTCAACATCGGGGTCCAGGGCCAGTTCCTGGTCGGCGCCCTCGGGGCGGTGATCGTGGGCGTGGCCCTGGCCGGTGCGCCGGTGCCGGTGGCGATCCTCGGGGCGACGATCGCGGGCATCCTGGGTGGAGCGATCTGGGGCTTCATCCCGGGCTTCCTCAAGGCGATGTCGGGCGCCCACGAGGTGGTCAGCACGATCATGCTCAACTACATCGCCGTCTCGCTCCTGGCCTACGCCGTGAGCGGTCCGCTGAAGGTCCCCCATTCTCCATCGCCGGTGACCTTCGACGTGGGCAACGCGGCCTGGCCGATCATCCTGGGCGACACCGGCCACATCGGGATCATCCTGGCCCCGCTCGCGGCGGTCTTCGTGTGGTGGCTCCTGTTCCGGACGACCTGGGGCTTCGAGGTCCGCTCGGTCGGGGCCGGCCCGGACGCCGCTCGCTACGCCGGGATGCGCCCCCGGACCCTGATCATCGCGACGATGACCTTCAGCGGCGCCCTGGGCGGCCTGGCCGGGACGTGCGTCCTGCTCGGGGTGACCCACTCGATGACCTCGAGCTTCGGCACGACCGTCGGCTTCGACGCGATTGCGGTGGCCCTGCTCGCCCGCTCCAGCCCGATCGGGGTGATCGCGGCCGCATTCCTGTTCGGCAGCCTGCGGGCCGGGGCCGGCCTGATGCAGATCGACGCCGGGATCCCGGTCGAGCTGGTCGACGTGCTCCAGGCCACGATCCTGCTGTTCCTGGTGGCCAGCCCGGTCTTCCACCGGGTCCTCCGCCTGCGCGACGCCGAGATCGGGATCTCGACCGCCAACCAGACCCGGGCCCTGGAAGCGGAAGCGGCCGAGTAATGGACCTCAACCACCTGATCACCGCCCTCTACGGGATCCCGGTCATCGGCCTGGTCCTGCAGTTCGCGGGTTACCTGATCGCGGTCATCCCGGCCAACTCGCCGAACATCATGCAGCAGGCCACCCCGCTCGCCCTGGCCGCCCTGTGTGGGGTGATGTGCGAGCGCTCAGGCGTGGTCAACATCGGGATCGAGGGCACGATGCTGGCCGCGGCGTTCACGGCCTGGGTCGTGGGCGTGGCGATCCAGCCCATGTTCGGGACGCCCAACCCGACCGACCTGTTCGGGTTGACGATTCCGCTCCTGATCGCCCTGGCCGCGGCCGTCCTCGTGGCGATGGGGATCTCGGCCCTTCATGCCTGGCTCTCGATCTCGCTCAGGGCGGACCAGATCATCAGCGGCACGATCATCAACATTGCGGCCGCCGGCCTGACCGGCTACCTGAACCAGCTGATCTCCCAGAACTCGCCGGCCGGCGCAGGCGAGTTCGCCCGGTTCGTCCCGCCGACGGCCCTGACCAACCTGCCCCTCGTCGGCTGGCTCTTCGCGATGTTCCTCAACCAGGGCCCGATCTCGATGTCCGTGCTGGTTTTCGTGATCGGTCTCCAGATCTGGCTCTTCCGGTCCCGCTGGGGCCTGCGCACGCGGGCCGTGGGCGAGCATCCCCGGGCCGCCGAGACGGTCGGCATCGACGTCATTCGGACCCGCTACCGGAACGTGATCATCGGGGGCGTCTTCGCCGGCCTGGCCGGCGCGTTCCTGAGCATCGAGGCGACCGACTCGTTCCAGCAGAACATGACCGCCGGGCGGGGCTTCATCGCCCTGGCTGCCCTGATCATGGGCCGCTGGACGCCGATCGGGTCATTTGGGGCGGCCCTCCTGTTCGCGACATTCCTGCAGCTCGGCCAGCTGATCAACATCGCCCCGCCGAGCGGCGAGCTGGGCACGATCATGGCCGGCGTGCCGCCCCAGCTCTTCGATGCCCTGCCCTACATCCTGACGATCGTGATCCTGGCCGGGGTGGTCGGCCGGAGCGTCCCGCCCGCCGCGGACGGCCAGCCGTACCTGCGCGAGGCCGCATCCTGAGCCAATCGTGAACGGCAGCCCGGTCCAATCCCCCGCCGAGCTCGGCTACGACCCATGGAGCCGGGCCTTCGTGGCCGACCCGTATCCGGCCCTGGCCCGGCTGCGGGCGGGTCCGCGCGCCCTGTACGACGACCGGACGAACCAGTGGCTGGTCAGCCGCCACGCCGACGTGAACGCGCTCCTGCGCGATCGGCGGCTGGGCCGCTCGTACCGGCACGTGGCCACGAACGCCGAGTGGGGCAGGCCCGATCCACCGGCCGAGGAGGCCGCCTTCTGGCACCTCTTGAACTCGCAGATGATCGACCGGGAGCCGCCCGACCACACCCGCCTGCGGCGGCTCGTGACGACCGCCTTCACGCCTCGTACGATCGAGCGCCTGCGGCCGCGGATCGAGGAGATCTCGGGCCGGCTGGTCGATCACGCGGCGGGCCTGGGCGAGTTCGACCTGATCGGCGACCTGCTCGAGCTGCTGCCGGTCACCGTGATCGCCGAGCTGCTCGGGATCCCTGAGCGCGATCGAGCGAACCTCCGCCCCTGGTCGGCCGACATGACCCTGGTGTTCGAGCTGAATCCCTCGGCCGAGGACCGGGCCCGGGCGGTCGCCGCCGGGCACGACTTCGAGGCCTACGTCCGGGGCCTGGCCCGCGAGCGGCGGGCCCGGCCGACGGGCGACCTGATGAGCGAGCTGGCGCTGGTGGCCGAGGCCGGCGACCGGCTGTCCGAGGACGAGCTGGTCGGCACAGCGATCCTGCTCCTCAATGCGGGCCATGAGGCGTCGGTCAACGGGGCCGCCAACTCGTGGTATGCCCTGTTCCGCCAGCCGGCCGCGCTGGCCGCGCTGCGAGCCGATCCGGGGCTCGTCCCGAGCGCAATCGAGGAGCTTCTCCGGTTCGACACGCCCGCCCCGATGTTCGAGCGCTGGGTGCTCGAGGAGATCGAGATCGGCGACGTGCGGATCCCCCGCGGCCAGGAGCTGGCCCTCCAGTTCGCTGCGGCCAATCGCGACCCGGACGTCTTCGAGCGGGCCGACGAGATCGTCCTGGATCGCCATCCGAACCCCTATCTCTCGTTCGGAGCCGGGATCCACTACTGCCTCGGTGCGCCGTTGGCCAAGGCTGAGTTCGACATCGTCTTCCGCCAGATCATCGAGCGCCTGCCTCGGCTCGAGCTGGTCAGCGAGCCGGCGTGGAAGCCGCGCTTCGTCCTGCGCGGACTCGAATCGCTCCCGGTGCGCACGCGATGAGCCCGACCGAGCCGTCCGGCCCGGCCCCGGACGCGTCGCCCGGCGGCGAGCCGGACCAGCCGCCAGGCGCGGGCGCGAACCGGGCTCCGGACCTGGCCCCGGACCTGGCCGCGGATCGCGCCTCGGAGCGAGCCCGCGAGCGCGCCCTGGCGATCGGCATCCTCGACCTGCAGGAGGGTCGCGGGGCGGTCCGCCTGCTCGACGACGACGGGATCGCGGTGATCCTCGGCCGGGCCCGCAGGATCGCCCTGGTCGGGGCTTCCTCGAATCCCGGCCGGCCCTCGTTCGCGGTCTTCCGCTATCTCCTGATGAACGGCTACGAATGCGTCCCGGTCAACCCGAACGAGCGAGATGTCCTCGGACAGCCGGCCTTCCGGACCCTGGGCGAGGCGGCCGCTGCGACCGGCCCGTTCGACATCGTCGACGTCTTCCGCCGCTCCGAGCTGTGCCTGCCCCACGCGATCGAGGCGGTCGAAACCGGGGCCGGCTGCCTGTGGCTCCAGCTCGGCGTGGTCAACTGGGAGGCGGCCGCGGTCGCGGCGGCCGGCGGGCTGTCGGTCGTCATGAACCGCTGCACCGCGATCGAGCACCGCGCCATGCGGGATCGCCGTTAGCGGACGGTCGCCGCCGACCAGCCCCCAGCCAACGACCGGCAGGGAGCTCGGCTCAGCGCATCACCAGGCCGGTGAAGATCGCGGCGATCCCGATCAGCCCGAGACCCGCGCCCAGCCGGACCTGGCGCTGGAGCGCCGCCGCGGTCGACTCGGAATCAGGCTCCGACGTCTCCCGTAACCCGCCCCGCCAGGCGTTGTACCGGGCGACGTTCGCGTCCTGGGCGCGCATCTGTCGCAGCCGGGCGTAGGGCGCCCGCGTCCGGAGGTACCCGATCACGATCATGACCAGGCCGATGACCACGAAGAACCAGCCGACCGGGGTCATCGCCCGCCTGCCTCCCGACCGGGGCCGTCCGGCCCACTGCCAGCCAGGCGTTCGCGCAGGATCGACCCGACCAGCTCGGCATTGGCCTGGCCCCGGGTCGCCTTCATGACCTGCCCGACCAGGAAGCCGAGGGCCGGCTTGCCGGCATGGTGGTCGGCCACGGCCGTGGGATTCGCGGCGATCACCGCGTCGATCGCGCCGGCCAGGGCCGAGCTGTCGCTGATCTGGCGGAAGCCGCGCTCGACCACGATCGCCCCGACCGGGGACCCGGTCCGGACGTGCGCGCTGAAGACCTCGCGGGCGTTCGTCCGTGACAGCTCGCCCGCCTCGACCCGGACGAGGAGATCAGCCAGCTCGCTTGCCTCGGCTCGGCCGACCAGGCCGGCCGGCCCGCGTTCGGGCAGCTCGTTCGCCGCCCGGCCGTAGTCGCCGGTGACAAAGTTGGCGACCTCCTTGGCCGGCAGCGCCGGACCGGCCGCCCGGATCGCCTCGAAGGCGGTGGCCAGGCCGGGATCGGCCACGATCACCCCGGCGTCGTAGGCCGACAGGCCCAGCGAGTCGACATAGCGAGCCCGGCGCGCCGCCGGGAGCTCGGGCAGGGCGGCCCGGACCGCGGCGAGCCAGGCCGGATCGACCCGGAGCGGGGGCAGGTCCGGCTCCGGGAAGTAGCGGTAGTCGTGCGAGTCCTCCTTCGAACGCATGACGTAGGTCACGCCCCGGGCGTCATCCCAGCCCCGGGTGTCCTGGGTCAGGACCTCGCCCGCCTCGAGGGCCGCCGCCTGGCGCTTGATCTCGAACTCGATCGCCCGCTCGACCGAGCGGAACGAATTCATGTTCTTGACCTCGACCCGGGTCCCGAACGGCTCGGTCCCGGCCGGCCGGAGCGAGACATTTGCCTCGACCCGCATCTGGCCCCGCTCCATGTCGGCGTCCGACACGCCGATCGAGCGAAGGGTCAGCTGGAGCTCCTCGGCGTAGCGCCGCGCCTGCTCGGCCGTCCGCAGGGTCGGCTCGGTCACGATCTCCATCAGCGGTGCGCCGGACCGGTTGAAGTCGACCAGGCTCACCTTCCGGCCGGTCGCATCGGTCGAGTGAATCAGCTTGGCCGTATCCTCCTCGAGATGGGCCCGCTGGATCCCGACCTCGAACGGGCCGGCGGACGTCTCGATCATCAGCCGCCCATGGCTGGCCAGGGGCAGCTCGTACTGGCTGATCTGGTAGCCCTTGGGAAGGTCCGGGTAGAAATAGTTCTTGCGATCCCAACGGGTTGCCGGCGGGGTCGTCGCGCCGATCGCGATCCCGGTCGCCAGGACGCCCTCGACCGCCGCCCGGTTGATCGTGGGCAGGGCTCCCGGCAGGCCCAGGCAGGTCGGGCAGACGTGGCTGTTCGGGGCTGCCCCGTCGTAAGCCGTCGAACAGGCGCAGAACATCTTGCTCGCCGTCCGGAGCTGGCAGTGGACCTCGATCCCGATGACCGCCTCGTACCTCATCCGGCCACCTGGGCGGCGGTCACCAGGAACAGGCCGTACATCGCCACGGCCAGCCAGCCGATCGCCACGACCAGCCGGCGAGCGAACAGGCGGACCCGCGGCCGGTCGACCACCCGGCGGGTCGCCTCGATCGCGGTCCGGGTCGGATCGCCGTCGTGGACCAGCGGGGCGACCGCGGCCCGGGTCGCCAGGTAGCCCCGCCACGAGCCGATCGCGAGGGCGGCCAGGCCACAGGCCAGCACCAGCAAGCGGGTCATCGGGCGAATCAGCTACGCCGGCGGGCGACGAATCGGCCGATCCGCTCGAGGGCCTCGGCCAGGGCCGTCTCGGACGTCGCGTAGCAGGCCCGGACGTGACCTTCGCCGGACGGCCCGAACGCTCCGCCGGGCACGACCGCGACCCGCTCCTCGGCCAGGAGCTCGGTCGCAAACGTCTCCGAGTCGAGGCCGGTCGAGCTGATCCGGGGAAAGGCGTAGAAGGCGCCGCGCGGCTCGAACGTGGTCAGGCCGAGGCTGTTCAGGCCGTCGACCACGAGGCGGCGGCGCCGCTCGTAGGCGGCCAGCATCCGCTCGACGTCGTCCTCGCCGTTGACGAGCGCCTCGTAGGCCGCGTCCTGGGCCGTCGTCGGGGCGGACATGATCGTGTACTGGTGGACCTTGACGATCCCCTCCAGGATCCCGGCCGGGGCGCACAGCCAGCCGACCCGCCAGCCGGTCATCGCGTAGGCCTTGCTGAAGCCGCCGATCAGGATCGTCCGGTCGCGCATCCCGGGCAGGGCGCTCATTGCCCGGTGGCGGTACGAGCCGTAGGCCAGGCGATCGTAGATCTCGTCCGAGTAGACGAGCAGGTCGTGCCGGACCGCGATCGCGGCCAGCTCGTCCTGGACAGCCTCGGGCAGGACCGCCCCGGTCGGGTTGCAGGGATAGCCCAGGAAGAGCGCCTTCGTGCGGGGCGTGATCGCCGCCTCGACCGCTGCCGGATCGAGGGCGAAGTCGTCCTCGAGCCCGGTTGCGACGTGGACGGCCCGGCCGCCCGCGAACTGGATCGCCGGGACGTAGGCGACATAGGACGGCTCGTGGAGGATGACCTCGTCACCGGGGTCGCAGGTCGCCCGCAGGGCGAGATCGACCGCCTCCGAGGCGCCGACCGTGATCAGGACCTCGCGCTCCGGGTCGTAGCTCACCCCGTACAGCTGCTCGAGATGGGCGACCAGGGCCCGACGCAGGTCGAACGTGCCGTAGTTGCTCGTGTAGTGGGTCCGTCCCCGGCGGAGGCTGGCCACCCCGGCCTCGACGATCCCCTCGGGCGTGTCGAAATCGGGCTCGCCGACGCCCAGGCTGATCACGTCGTCCATCGTCGCCAGGATGTCGAAGAAGCGCCGGATGCCGGACGGCGGGACGGCCCGGACACGCTCGGCCAGGGCTCGCTCAGCGAGCGGGGCCCGGGCGGCCGGCGTTGTCGTCAGGGGGCTGACCATGACCGCGAGTATACGGACCCGGGGTGCGGCCTGAGCCCGAGGGCCCCGACCGCGCGATCCGGAGTCATGTCATGCGGCGTAGGATCAGGCGAGTGGCTCGGGAAGGGAGCACGATGGTCGGACGATTCCTCGAACGGATCATCATTGCCCAGTCCAGCTGGGCCAAGCCGTTCGGCGACTGGCTCAACGGGATCGTGGCCGCGATCTTCGGTCGAATCCGGCCGGTCCGCGACTTCTTCGCCGGGACCTGGCTGGGCCACCCCCTCCATGCCCTGATCAGCGATGTCCCGATCGGGGCGCTGACGGTGTCGATCGTCCTCGACCTGATCGGATATCCGGCCGCGGCGGACGTCGCCCTGGCCCTGGGGATCTTGACGATGCTCGCGGCGGCCGTGGCCGGCTTCGCCGATTACTCGACGACCGATGGCCGGGCCCGCGTCCGGGCCACGATCCACAGCGTCCTGATCCTTGTCTCGCTCGTCCTCTTCGCGGTCTCCCTGGCGATCCGGGCGACCGGCCCGACCAACCGGGCCCTGCCGATCGTCCTGTCGATCGTCGGTTACCTGGTCCTGGCCGGCGGGGCCTACGTCGGCGGCGACGTGGCCTACCTCCTGGGCAACATGGTCGACCGCCACGCCTGGCGCTCCACGGGCACGAAGTGGCAGCCGCTCGATGTCGGCGAGGTCGCCGAGGGCGTCCTGGTCAAGGCCAAGCTCGGGATCCAGGACCTCGTCCTCGTCCGGACCGGCAACACGATCCTGGCCTTGCACGATCAGTGCGCCCACGCCGGCGGGCCGCTCCACGAGGGCACGCTCTCGGGGGGCGTCGTCGAATGCCCCTGGCATGGCTCGAGGTTCGAGCTGGCGACCGGCCGGCGCCGGAGCGGGCCGACCGTCTATGACCAGCCGACCTACGAGGTCCGCCCGGCGGAGGCCGGCGGCTACGAGGCCCGCCGGAGCTCTTAGGCGACGGTCGGAGCCGGGGCCTCGCCGAGCCGGGCCGGGGCCGCGGCCCGTTCGGCCGGGGTCGGACCGGCCGGATCGGCCGCCCGGGCCAGGTCGGCCGGCTCGAGCGATCTCCACGCTGCATCGGCGGTGATCCCCTCGTAGGCCCGGGCCAGGCCGAGGAGCTCGGCCTCGCTCCACGGCGCGCCGATCAGCTGGAGCCCGACCGGCAGGCCCTCGGACAGGCCGCACGGGATCGACACGCCGGGCAGGCCGGCCATGTTGACCGGCAGGGTGCAGGCGTCCGAGAGGTACATCGAGACGGGGTCGGCCAGGCGGGCCCCGAAACGGAAGGCGATCGAAGGGCTGGTCGGGGCGACGAGGGCATCGAAGCCGGCCGCCCACAACCGGTCGAAGTCCGCCTTGATCAGGGTCCGGACCTTCTGGGCCTTGAGGTAGAACGCGTCGTAGTAGCCGGCCGACAGGGCATACGTGCCGAGCATGATCCGGCGCTTGACCTCGGCCCCGAAGCCCTGGCCGCGGGTCGCCAGCTCGTTGGCCAGGGTGTCCCCGTCGCGCCGATTGAAGCCGTACCGGATTCCGTCGTACCGGGCCAGGTTTGCCGAGGCCTCCGCCGGGGCGACGATGTAGTACGTCGCCAGGCCGTACTCGGTGTGGGGCAGGCTGACCTCCTCGACGATCGCCCCGGCCGCCTCGAGCGCGGCCACCGCCTCGCGGACCCGGGCCTCGACCCCGGGCTCCATGCCGGCTACGAAGTACTCCCGGGGCAGGCCCAGGCGCTTGCCCCGGAGGAGCCCGGCGGCCGCGTCATCCGACTCAGCCAGGGCCAGGAGGGCGTCCGGGACGGGCACCGCGGCCGAGGTCGAATCGCGCTCGTCCCGGCCGGCCACCGCATGCAGCAGGGCGGCCGCGTCGCGGCTGTCCCGGCCGAACGGGCCGATCTGGTCGAGCGAGGAGGCGAAGGCCACGATCCCGTAGCGGCTCACCCGGCCGTAGGTCGGCTTCAGGCCGACGATCCCGCACAGGGCGGCCGGCTGGCGGATCGAACCGCCGGTGTCCGTCCCGATCCCGAACGGGACGTTGAACGCAGCCACGGCCGCCGCCGATCCGCCGCTCGAGCCGCCCGGGACGCGCTCGAGGTCCCAGGGGTTGGCGGTGGGCCCGTAGGCCGAATGCTCCGTCGAGCTGCCCATCGCGAACTCGTCCATGTTCGTCTTGCCCAGGATCACCGCGCCGGACGATCGGAGCCGCTCGGTGATGTGGGCGTCGTACGGGGCCCGGTAGCCCTCGAGGATCCGCGAACCGGCGGTGCACTGGCCGCCGGCCAGCGAGACGAGGTCCTTGAGCGCAACGGGCAGGCCGTGGAGCGCAGGCAGGGCCGCCAGGGCCGCCGGTCCGTCGCGCCGGGCGGCAACCAGGCCGGCATCGGCCGAATCCGCCTCGGCCAGGGCTCGCTCGTCGTCGATCGACAGCCAGGCGTTCAGGCCGCGGTTGTCACGGTGGGCGGCCGCCAGGTGGGCCTGGGCCAGCTCGCGCGCGCTGAACTCGCCGGCTCGCAGGCCGGCGGCGAGCGCGTGGCCGGGCCGCCGGGTCAGACCGCCGGCTCCTGCCGATGAATCGACCATCGCTCAGTCACCGCCCAGGACGGCCGCCACGACGATGAAGCCGTCGCTCGTCTCGGGGGCGTTGGCGAGGGCGGCCGCCTGGTCGAGCGAGGGCCGGACCACGTCCTCGCGGAGGATGTTCTCGAGCTCGATCGTCTGGGCGGTCGGGGCGATCGCCTCGGTGTCCAGCTCGGTCAGCCGGGCGTACTGGTCGAGGATGTGGTTGATCTCGCCCTCGAGCCGGACGAGCTCGGCCTCGGTCAGGCCGAGGCGGGCGAGGTGGGCGACATGGGCGACGTCGGTACGGGACAGGCTGGCCATCGCTCGATGATATCCGAGCCGCCGGCTCGATCGGCTTCAGCCGGCCGGGGGCTCGCCCTCGAGCAGCCGGGCGAAGGCGGCCTCGTCGAGGACCGGCACGCCGAGCTCCTGGGCCCGGGCCAGCTTCGAGCCGGCGTTCTCGCCGGCAACGAGGTAGCTCGTCTTCTTCGAGACCGAGCCGGAGACCTTGCCGCCGGCCGCCCGGACCGCATCCTCGGCCCCCTGCCGGTCGAAGCCGGCCAGGCTGCCGGTCACGACCACGGTCAGGCCGGCCAGCGGACCCTCGGCCTCGCCACCTCCAGGGGTTGCGGCCGGGACGACCGGCCGTTCGGCCTCGACCCCGGCCGCGACGAGCTCGGCCAGGACGTCGCGGGTCGCCGGGTCGCTGAAGTACCGGACCAGGCCGGCCGCAACGGTGGCCCCGACCCCTGGAATGTCCTCGAATGCGCCGGGCTCGTCGGACGCGACCCGGACGAGCTCCGTGGCCGCCCGGGCTGTCCAGCCGTCCGGCCCGGCCATCGGCTCAGCCTCGGTCGGCGGGATCCGGGCCGCCAGCCAGGCGGCCAGGTCGATGGCCGTCTGCTCCCCGACCTGGGGGATGCCCAGGGCATTGATGATCCGGGCCAGGGGCCTTCGCCGGGCCCGCTCGATCGAGGCGACCAGGTTCTCGGCGCTCTTTTGGCCGAATCGATCGAGGGTCATCAGGGTCGCCACGTCCAGCCGGTAGAAATCGGCTCGTGAGCCGAGCAGGCCGTGCTGGAGGAGCTGCTCGACAACGGCCCAGCCGGCTCCCTCGATGTCCATCCCGGCCCGTCCGGCGAAGTGGCCGTACTCCTGGGCGACCCGGGCCGGGCAGGCGAGGTTCGGGCAGTAGTGGCGGACGGCCCCCTCGTCGCGCACGACCGGCGTGCCGCACACCGGGCAGGTCGCCGGCATCTCGAACTCGACCTCAGCCCCGGTCCGGGCGTCGATGATCGGGCCGACCACCTCGGGGATCACGTCGCCGGCCTTCTGGAGGATGACCGTGTCGCCGATCCGGATGTCCTTGCGCCGGACCTCGTCGAGGTTGTGCAGGGTGGCCCGGGCGACGGTCGAGCCGGCGACCTTGACCGGGACGAGGTGGGCGACCGGGGTGAGGGTGCCGGTCCGTCCGACGTACGGGACGATGTCCTCGACGACCGTGCGAACCTGCTCGGGCGGGAACTTGTAGGCGATCGCCCAGCGGGGCGCCCGGGCAACCAGTCCGAGGCGGGCCTGCTGGTCGAACCGGTCGACCTTGACCACGACCCCGTCGGTCTCGTAGGCCAGGCCGTGCCGGCGCTCGCGCCAGGATTCGATGAAGTCGATCACGCCCTCGATGTCGAGCCCGGCCGCGCTCTCCGGGTTGACCGGCAGGCCGAGCTCCGCCAGGCGAGCGAGCGCTTCGGACTGGCTGGCGATCGGCGGCTCGCGGCCCTCCTCGAGCAGCTGGTAGAACCAGGCGGCAAGCCGTCGGCCGGCCGTGACCTTCGGATCCTGCTGGCGAAGTGAGCCCGCCCCGCTGTTGCGGGGATTGGCGTACAGGGCGAGGCCGGCCTCCTCGCGCTCGGCGTTGATCCGGGCGAACTCGGCCTTGGGCATGTACACCTCGCCCCGCGCCTCGATCGTGGCCGGCTCGGCCAGCCGATCCGGGATCGCCCGGATCGTGCGCAGGTTGGCCGTCACGTCCTCACCGGTCGTCCCGTCACCCCGGGTCGCCCCGAGGCGGAACCGGCCGACCTCGAAGCGCAGGCTGATCGCCAGCCCGTCGATCTTCAGCTCGGCCCCGTAGCGCAGCTCGGGCGCGGGTTCCGGAGCGGCCGGCAGGCCGAGGCCCTTGCGGACCCGGGCATCGAAGGCCCGCAGCTCGTCGGCCGAGAAGGCATTGCCCAGGGACAGCATCGGCCGGTCGTGGTGGACCTCGGCGAAGCTCGACGAGATCGGTGCCCCGACCCGGACCGTCGGCGAGTCGGGCGTGCGGAGCTCCGGGAAGGCGGCCTCGAGCGCGACGAGCTCGCGGAATCGGGCGTCGTACTCGGCATCGGACAGCTCGGGCGCGTCGTCCAGGTAGTACAGCCGGTTCGCTCGCTCGATCTCGGCGGCCAGGATCGCGTGGCGGGCGCGGGCGGGATCGGGCCCAAGCCGGGTGGCGGCCTCGACGAGGGCGGGATCGACCGGCAGGGCGCTCACCGGCTAGCCGATCAGCTCGAGGTTAGCCAGGCTGGCCAGCATCGTCTTGCGGCCGACCGCCGCGTCCCGGAAGGCGACGGTGACCTCCTCGTCGTCCCGGGTCAGCCGGGCCGAGACGACGATCCCGTCTCCGAACCGGAGCGTGATGGACCCGGTCTCCGTCGCGATAGCGCCGCTCGCCGGGCACGATCGGCCGGGCTGGAATCGCGGGCCGGACCTCCTCGACCCGGCGGACCGGCAGGTCGTCGCCCGGATCCTGGTCGCGGTCGAGCTCGGCGGCATCGTCCCAGGCCCGGACGGCGCTGCCGGACGGCGGCGCGAGCTGGCCCGAGCGCGCTCCCGCGGCATAGGACGAGCGTTTCGCGGCGAGGTCGCGGCTCGGCGCGAAGGGCGTTCCGGCAGCCGGCGCGCCGGGCCGGCCGCTGCCCTGGCGATAGGCCCCGCCGCCGGCCCGGATCGGCGTGCCGAACCGCGACGAGCGGCGCGAGCCGAAGACGAGCTCGAGGTCGAGCGGGCCCTCGGCGTGCTCGTCATCGGCCCGCAGCCGGGGCCCTTCCATCAGCTCGTCCGGAATCTCGAGCAGGAAGCGCGACGGGACGGTCGCCCCGCTGGCGCCCCAGGTCGTCCGGTGCCAGGCATGGGACAGGAACAGCCGGCGCTTCGCCCGGGTGATCCCGACGTAGGCCAGCCGGCGCTCCTCCTCGAGCTGGCGTTCGTCGTCCAGGGCCCGCGAATGGGGAAACGTCCCCTCCTCGAGCCCGGCGATGAAGACGACCGGGAACTCGAGGCCCTTGGCGGCGTGGAGGGTGATCATCGTGACCGCGTCGGCATCGCCGGCGTAGGCGTCCTGGTCGGCCACCAGGGCGGTCTCCTCGAGCAGCCGGTCGAGGGCGTCCTCGGGCGAGAGATCGTCGTAGCGGGTGGTGACCGAGCGCAGCTCGAGCAGGTTGTTCCAGCGATCCTCGCCCTCCTCGGAGCCATCGGCCAGCATCGCCCGGTAGCCGGTCCGTTCGAGGACAGCGTCGAGCAGCTCGGGCAGGGGCAGGACGCCGATCCGGCCGCGGAGTGAGCGGATCACGGCGGCAAAGTCGGCCAGGGACGCCCGGGCCCGGGGGGTGATGCCTTCGAGCCGGCCGTCGACCGCCACCTCGATCGCCGCCCAGAAGGTGCCGATCGCCTCGCGGGCGGCCCCGGCCCGGAGAAGCTCCACGGTCTTGTCGCCGATCGCCCGGGCGGGCACGTTGATGATCCGCTCGAAGGCGATCGCATCGGTGTCGCTGCGCAGAACGCGCAGGTAGGCCAGGGCGTCCTTGACCTCGCGGCGCTGGTAGAAGCGGGTCCCGCCGATCAGCTGGTAGCGAATCCCGTAGCGCAGGAAGGCCTCCTCGATCGCCCGGCTCTGGGCGTTCGTGCGGTACATCACGGCCACGTCGCGCGGGCTCGAGCGGCCCTCCTCGTCATCGGCCCGGCGGGTCAGGAGCGAGCCACCGCCGCCGATCAGGCCCTCGACCTGGCGGGCGATCCACTCCGCTTCCTCTTCCTGGTTGTACGCCTCGAAGCGCTGGATCGGCCGGCCGCCGGCCTGCTCGGTCCAGAGCTTCTTGTCCTTGCGGGCCGTGTTCCGGCTGACGACGGCATGGGCCGCGTCGAGGATCAGCTGGGTCGAGCGGTAGTTCTGCTCGAGCTTGACCACCGTCGCCTCGGGCTCGTCCCGCTCGAAGTCGAGGATGTTGCGCAGGTCGGCCCCGCGCCAGGAATAGATCGACTGGTCGTCGTCGCCCACGACGCACAGGTTGTGATGGCGCGCGGCGAGGGCCCGGATCCACAGGTACTGGGCCCGGTTCGTGTCCTGGTACTCATCGACGTGGAGGTAGCGCCAGCGTTCCTGGTAGCGGGCCAGGACCGGTGGGGCCTCCTCGAACAGGCGCACCGCCTGCGAGCAGGATGTCATCGAAGTCGAGCGCACCGAGGGCGGTCAGGCGAGCCTGGTATCGCCCGGCCAGGTGGGCGATCTGGCGCTCGTGGTGGTTCAGGGCGCCCTCCGCCAGGGCCGCCCCGTCGAGCATCTCGTTCTTCGCCCGGCTGATCGCCCCGAGGACGGCCGCCGGCCGGAACTCGCCGGTCGCCGGGAGGTCCTCTTCCTTCAGGATCTGCTTCATCAGGGTCTGCTGGTCGTCGCTGTCGTAGATCACGAAGCGCCGGTCGAGCCCGATGGCCGGACCATCCCGGCGGAGGGCCCGGGCACAGACGGCGTGGAACGTGCCGCACTCGACCTCCCGGCCGGCCTCACCGACGAGAGCCACGATCCGCTCGCGGAGCTCGCCCGCGGCCCGATTCGTGAAGGTCACCGCCAGGATCTGCCAGGGCTTGACGCCCAGGACCCCGACCAGGTAGGCGACCCGGTGGGCCAGGACCCGGGTCTTGCCGCTGCCGGCGCCGGCCAGGATCAGGAGGGGACCCTCGGTCGTGGTCACGGCTCGCGCCTGCTCCGGGTTGAGTCGAGCCACGATCCGGGCGGCGAGGGCGGCCCGTTCGGCCGGATCCGGCTCGGCCTTCGGCGCGACCCGCCGGTTGCCCTCCGGCTCGTCCGGCAGGGGCGGCTGCTCGTCGAACAGGCCCGGCTCGCCAGCCGAACCGTTCGGCGCCGGTGCCTTGCGGCCGCGCTTCCTGGCGCTTCGCGGATCGAACGACGAGGTCCCCTCCGACACGTCGAGGCCGCCGGAATCGACAACCTCGAAGACGTGCTCGTCGGGGAACGGGACGTCGTCGGGAGGCGCCGGGCTGAGCGGCTCCGGAGCGGGCCGATCGGACGATTGAGGCACCTGGCCATTGTAGGGCGGGCCCCTTCACGGCTCGTGACCTGGGGCTCGTTCCGGTCGCGCTCCGGAGCCGGAGGCTGATGGGGCGGGAGGTCCCGCGCGGCTCGTTGCTCGTGAGTCGACTGCGGCTGGCTATCCTCAGCCGGTGGACGACGACGAGCGAGCTGCCCTCAAGGCGAGGATCACGGCGGCCTGGGACCTGGGCGCGGCGGACTACGACCGCCTGCCCCGCCACGGCGTGCTCCACGACGACGAGCGGACCGCCTGGCGCCGCCTCGTCGCCGCGATCCTCGGGGATCCGGCCCACTCGGACATGCCCAGGCGGGCTGTCCTCGACGTCGGGACCGGCACCGGCACGCTGGCCCTGACAGCGGCCGAGCTCGGCCACGACGTGATCGGGATCGACCTGTCCGAGCGGATGATCCTGGCCGCCCGACGCCGAAGCATCGAGACCGGGCTGGCCGTCGACTGGCGGATCGGTGATGCCGAGGACCCGCCGGTCCCCGCCGGCAGCCTCGACGCCGTGGTCAGCCGCCATCTCGCCTGGACCCTGGCCGATCCGGTCGGGGCCGCCTTGGCCTGGCGAAGTCGGCTCCGGCCGGGCGGCCTCGTCGCCGTGATCGACGGCTGCTATCCGCCGGATCCCGCGCCCCGAAGGCTGCTCACGGCCGCCGCCGAGCGACTCCGGACGATCAGGCCGCCGGTCGTCGTCGACGAGCACGAGTATCCGGCCGAGGTGGATGCCGCCCTGCCCCTCTTCCACCAGACCAGCCCGGACGCCCTGGTCAAGGCACTCCGGGCGGCCGGCTTCGAGCGAGTCACGATCCGCCGGCTGGGCGAGATCGACCGGGTCGAGCGGGCCCACCAGGGGATCCTCGAGCGGACGGCCGACCGCTGGCAGCGCTACCTGGCGGTCGGGCGGTCGCCCCGCTGACTGCCCCTGTCGGATCGCCGGGGCCCCCGAGGCCCACGGGCCGAAGAGACGAGCCCGGCCATCCCCGAAGAGACCAACCCGGGACCGCCTAGGGCCGAACGCCTGGTTTGTCCCACGGGGCACAACAACTTGCGTCCAAGCCGGCTGGCAAGCGGATTCACGAGAGCCGGGCCACCCCCGAAGTGAGGACTCCGGCTCCGGGCACAAAGAAGCCCGGGTCGTTGCGACCCGGGCTTCCTGTTTGAGCTGCGGCCGGACTAGAAGTCCATGTCTCCGCCGCCGCCGTGGCCGTGGCCGCCGGCGCCGTTGGCGTCCTTCTTCTCGGGCAGGTCGGTGACCAGCGTCTCCGTGGTCAGGACCATGGCCGCGATCGAGGCCGCGTTCTGGAGGGCGGACCGGGTGACCTTGGCCGCGTCGACGATGCCTCGGGCGAACATGTCGCCGTACTCACCCTTGAGGGCGTCAAAGCCGTGGCCCTTCTTGGCGTTGCGGACCGCCTCGACGACGACCTCGCCCCGGGCACCGGCGTTGTCGGCGATCTGGCGGGCCGGAGCCTCCAGCGCCTTGCGCACGATATCGACGCCGATCTGCTCGTCGCCCTCGAGCTTGACCTTGTCGAGGGCCGGAATGGCCTGGAGCAGGGTCGTGCCGCCGCCTGCGACGAGGCCTTCCTCAACGGCCGCGCGGGTCGTCGAGAGGGCATCCTCGATCCGGTGCTTCTTCTCCTTGAGCTCGACCTCGGTGGCCGCGCCGACCTTGATCACGGCCACCCCGCCGGACAGCTTGGCAAGGCGCTCCTGGAGCTTCTCCTTGTCGTAGTCCGAGGTGGTGTCCTCGATCTGGGCCTTGATCTGGCTCATCCGGCCCTTGATCTGGTCGGGCGCGCCCGAGCCATCGATGATCGTCGTGTCGTCCTTGGTCGCGACGACCCGGCGAGCTGAGCCGAGGTCCTCGAGGGTGACCGAGTCGAGCTTGCGCCCGATCTCCTCGCTGATCACGGTGCCACCGGTCAGGATGGCGATGTCGCGGAGCATCTCCTTGCGGCGATCCCCGAAGCCCGGCGCCTTGACGGCCAGGACCGAGACGGTCCCCCGGAGCTTGTTGACGACCAGGGTGGCGAGGGCCTCACCGTCGATGTCCTCGGCGATGATCACGATCGGCCGGCCGATCTGGACCGCCTTCTCCAGCGCCGGGAGCATGTCCGGGACGCTCGAGATCTTGCGATCGGTGATCAGGATCCGGGGATCCTCGAGGACGGTCTCCATCCGGTCGGGGTTGGTCACGAAGTAGGCCGAGAGATAGCCCCGGTCGAACTGCATGCCGTCGGTGTATTCCTTCTCGAGGCCGAGCGACTGCCCTTCCTCGACGGTGATGACGCCGTCCTTGCCGACCTTGTCCATGACCTCGGCGATGATCTCGCCGACCTCCGGGTCGGCGGCGCTGATGCCGGCCACGGCCGCGATCTGCTCGCGGTTGTTGACCGGGCGGGACTGCTTCTTGATCTCGGCGACGATCGCCTCGACGGCAGCCTCGATGCCGCGCTTGACGACCATCGGGTTGGCCCCGGCGCTGACGACCCGGAGGCCCTCGGCGACCATCGCCTGGCCGAGGACGACTGCGGTCGTCGTGCCGTCGCCGGCGACATCGTCGGTCTTGGTGGCAACTTCCTTGAGGAGCTGCGCGCCCATGTTCTCGAATGGGTCGTCGAGCTCGATGTCGCGGGCGATCGTGACGCCGTCATTCGTGATCGTCGGCGAACCGAACTTCTTGTCGAGGACGACGTTGCGGCCCTTCGGGCCGATCGTGACCTTGACCGCATCGGCCAGGTGGTCGATGCCTCGCTTGAGCGAGCGACGAGCGGTCTCGTCGAAGATGATCTGCTTAGCCAATTTGACTCTTCCTCCGGGTGGTCAGTGGGGAAACGACGGGCGGGCGATCGTTACTCGACGATCGCGAGGATGTCCTTCTGGCTGACGATCAGCAGGTCATCGCCTTCGACCTTGAACTCGGTCCCGGCGTACTTCGCGTAGAGGACCTTGTCGCCGACCTTGACGTCCATCGGCTCGCGCTTGCCGCTGTCGTCGATCTTGCCCGGACCGGCAGCCAGGATCACGCCCTCCTGGGGCTTCTCCTTGGCGGTGTCCGGCAGGACGATCCCGCTCTTGGTCATGTCCTCCCGCGCGGTCGGCTTGATCACGACCCGGTCGCCCAGGGGGCGCAGCTTCTTTTCTGCGGCCTTGTTCTCAGTGGCCTTGGCCAAGGTTCGAGCCCTCCTCTGCCGGCGACGCTGGCCGGCGTGGTTGATTTGGGGACGAGGCGAGCGCCGTTCGCGGCCGCGTCCTGAAGTCCAGAATGTGAGTGCCGCCGGGGATCCCCCGGATCGCCTCCTCGGCCTTCGCCCTCCTTGGGGCGGCCGGGCGAACCGTCCGGATCCGCTGCTTTAGCACTCTCGATGTGAGAGTGCCAATACAGTAGCGCGGCGGCTCGGGGCATGTCAACTCCCCCCGACGCCGACAGCGGGTCTCGAGCCACGGCGCCACTCGCCGGAATAAGGCGCAAGCCTGCATATCGGGGAGATATCCCGGCCGACCGATGGGACGGACCGGGGGCCGACTGGGGGCGCACTGGGGCCCGGCCTCAGGCCCGGTTGAGCACGAAGTCGTAGGCGGCCACGAGCCCTTCGCCGAGGACGTCGGGCGACTCGCCGCGCGTCTCGGCCAGCCAGGCCGCGGTCACCCGGACCCATTCGGGCTCGTTCCGCTTGCGAGGCGCGCCGGGCGGCGAGAGGAACGGGGCATCCGTTTCGACCAGCAGGCGCTCGCGGGGGACCAGCCGGGCAACGGCCGCTGAATCCTCCTCGCCCGGCCGGAAGACCAGGCCCGAGAAGCTGATCGCAAGGCCCATCTCGTTCACGGTCCGGCCGTAGTCGAGCGGACCCGAGTAGGAGTGGAGGATCGCCGGCGGCCGTGCCCCGAAGCGCTCGGTGGCTCCCCCGCCCCGGTCGAACCCGGCCCGCTGCAATTCGTCGACGAGGGCGTCCTGGGCATCACGCTGGCCGGGCTTCGAACGGCAGTGGAGGATCGCCGGCTTGCCCGTGGCCCGGGCAAGGGCCAGGTTGCGGCGGAGGTTCTCAAGCTGGTCCGGGAACGGCGAGAAGCCCCGATCCGTGTCGAGCCCGGTCTCGCCGATCGCCCGGACCCGGCCGTCTGCGGCCAGCCCGACGATCCGGAACCAGCCGGCCTCGTCGACCGCCGCGGCATCGTGGGGATGGACCCCGACGGCTGCATCGAGCCAGGGATAGCGGCCCACGATCTCGAGCGCGGCGCCACTCGAGTCGGGATCCCAGCCGGGCACGAGGATCCGCTCGACCCCGGCCAGGCGGGCCCCGCCGATGACCAGCTCGGCGTCGGCCTCGAACCGGTCGGCCTGGACGTGGCCGTGCGAATCGATCAGGCGCATCGGGCGCGACCAGCCGTCCTCGGGGCGAGCCTCACCCGGCGGCGTCAGCCACGGGATCGAGCCGCGGGAAGAGCGGCTCCGGCGCGCCGAGCCGGCCCGTCTCGCCCGAATGGCTGCCCCAGGCCAGCTCACCCAGGACGGGCGGTCCGCCGTTGCCGTCGGCCGCATACGGCCAGGCGTAGCCGAGCTGGTCGAAGACCCGCGGACCGGTGGCCGGCAGGTACGGCGCGCCGGCCAGGGTGACGAGCCGGCAGGCCTCGACGAGATCGCCCAGGACTGCCCGCAGGCGGAGGGCGGCATTCAGGCCGTCCGGGCCGTCGACCTTGGCCGTCTTGGCCAGCTCCCAGGGCTTCTCGGCGTCGACCAGCCGGTTGGCCGCCCCGACGAACCCCCAGAGGGTGGCCAGGGCGGCATGGAGGAGGCAGCCCTCGAGCTCGGCCCGATAGGCCGGCAGGGTCGCCTCCCAGGCGGTCCGCAGGGCGCCCCCATCGGAGGCAGCCGGGCGCTCGCCGCCGAGGTAGCGCTGGGCCATCGACACGGTCCGATTGACGAGGTTGCCGAAATCGTTCGCCAGGTCGGCGTTGTAGCGCCGGATGAACGAGTCCCAGCTGACCTCGGTGTCGCGGTCGAAGGCGACCTCGGCCATCGTCACGTAGCGGGCGCCATCCGAGCCGAGCGCCGCCACGACATCGTTCGGGTCGAAGAAGTTGCCCCGGCTTTTGCTCATCCGCTCGCCGCCCTTGAGCAGCAGCCAGCCGTGGACCCAGACATGGCTCGGGGCGGCCAGGCCGGCGCTCCACAACATCGCCGGCCAGTAGATCGTGTGGAACCGGGCGATGTCCTTGCCGATCACGTGGAGGTCGGCCGGCCACCACCGCTCGAAGGCGGCCGGGTCGTCCGGGAAGCCGGCCCCGGTGATGTAGTTGATCAGGGCGTCGTACCAGACGTAGATCGTGCCGGCCTCAGGATCCCAGCGGCCGTCCTCGAGGAGCGAGGACGCGCCGTTCTCGGCGATCGGGAACGGAATCCCCCAGCCGCCGCCGGCCCGGCTGATCGAGAAATCCTCCAGGCCGCCCCGGATGAACCCGAGCATCTCGTTCCGCCGGTAGTCGGGCTGGACGAAGTCTGGATGCTCGGCGAAATGACGCTCGAGGCGCTCCTGGTAGGCCGACAGTCGGAAGAACCAGTTGCGCTCGGACAGCCACTCGAGGGGCACCCCCGGGTGGTTCGGGCAGATCGTCCCGGCGGCCGTCTCGATCACTTCGGAGGCCGTCCGGAAGCCCTCGTTCGGGCAGTACCAGCCCTCATAGATCCCCGGATAGATGTCGCCCTGGACGTAGGCCCGGCGAACCATCTCCTGGGCCGACCGGTGATGGTCCGGATCGGACGTCCGGATGAATCGGTCGGGGCTGATCCCAAGGAGCCCCTCTGAGGCATGGAACAGCTCGACCTTCTGGTCAACGAAGGCGCGCGGGCTGATCCCCTCCTCCGCGGCCCGTTGAGCGATGTTGACCGAGTGCTCGTCCGTCCCGGTCAGGAACCGCGTCTCGTCGCCGAGCATCCGGTGCCATCGGGCGATCACGTCCGCGCCAATCACTTCGTACAGGGTGTGCAGCCCCGGCTGGTTGTTGGCGTAGGCGATCGCCGTCGTGACGTAGAAGCGCTTCCGGTTGTCGGCCATCGCCCGAGAGTAGCGCATCGACCCCGATGCCCGAATCCCTCCCGGGCCGTCGGGTCAGCCGCCGGTCACCTTGTCGGCGGCGTCCTGGACGGCATCGGCGGCACCTGAGGCGGCCTCGCCGGCCGCATCGGCCGCGTCGCTCGCCGCGCCCTTGGCCGCAGCGGCGGCATCCCCCGCGGCAGCCGAGGCTGCTTCGACCCCGTCCGTGGAATCCGGGCCGGAGTTGACCGAATGGCGCAGGTCGGCGGCGACGGAACGGCCCTTCTCGGCCACCTTCTTGCCGATCTCCTCGGTCTTGGCCGCTGCCTTGTAGGCGAACGGCCCGGCCGCTTCGCCGGCCTTGGCGATCAGCTCGGACGCCCGCGCCGCGGCATCCTTGGCGACCGGCGTGGCCTTGGCCACGATGTCGTTGGCCCTCTTGCCGACCTCGCCGGCGGCCGCCGAGACCTTCGCCCCCATGTCCTGGCCGGACTCAGTCGCGTCGGCGGCTGCCCCGTCGGCTCCCTGGGCGGCATCAGCCGCGGCATCCCCCGCCGCTTCGTTCACAGAGTCAGACTTGGTCGAGTCATCCATCGAAACACCTCCACCCCGGAATCATGCACCGGATTGCGAATGGACGGGAGCCGCCGGCAGCGAGCCACGGTTCAGCGATGACGCCAGACGACCGAGAAGACCGTGCCGCTCGGATTCAGGCCGCCTGTCCTGGCCCGGACCACGCCGGTCCGCGTCTCGAGGTCGAGCCGGGCGCGCGACCAGCGGCCATCGCTGATCGGACCGAGCCGGTTGTTCAGGATCGCGTCCGCCGCGCTGAACGTGACCGTCGAAAAGTGCGCGAGCGAGGCGACGTGGCAGGCATTCGGGCAGCCCACGGTCGGTGCCTCGACGATCCATTCCGCGGTCTGGCGGAGCGAGCCGGGCGAATGCTCGGACGCGTCGGCTACCCGGCCAGAGGTGAGGTTCTCGATCACCAGGTGGTACGAGCGCCCGACGATCTGGATCGAGGCCGCGATCCGGTCGCCGGCCTGGACATCGAGCGGCAGCTCCTCCTCGAACCGGTCCTGAGGCAGGATCTCGAACCAGGCGAACGTGCGAGCCTGGCCGTCGTCGCAGTCGACGTTCGTGCCGATCTGCTCGAGGGTCGCCCGGCTCGGCCCGTCCTCGCCGTCAAAGCCGATCCAGATCGAGAGCGAAGCGGCGCCGCTCGCCGGACAGCTGACGGTCGGTTCGGTCCAGCGGCCCTGGAGGCAGCCGAACGCCTTGGTCGAGCGCGCCACATAGCCCGACCAGTTCGTAGTCGCCAGGTGGACGACCGACTGCTTCGCCGACGGGCCGGAGGTTGTCGGCGTCGCGGGGCAGCCGGCGTGCAGCGGCGCGGCCGTTGGCGCCGCGGTCGGCGTCAGCGTCGGGCGGAGCGACGGCGAGGGGCTCGGCGGAAGCGAACTCCGGGATGGGGCGGCCACCGACAGGGTGCTCGGGCTGGCGGCCGGCGTCGCTGACGCGGCGGGCTGGCCGGGCCGCTGGCTCGGCAGCGCCGTCGGACCCGGACCGCAGGCGGCCACGAGCAGGCCAATGACGATCAGCGGACCGAGGTGCCGGCGGACGATCCGGTCAGTGCCGAAAATGGCGAACCCCCGTCAGGAGCATGGTTGCTCCGACGCGTTCGACCGCCTCGACCACCTCGCCGTCGCGGACCGAGCCGCCCGGCTGGACGAAGGCCCTGACCCCCGCATCGAGGCAGGCCTGGGCGCCGTCGGCGAACGGGAAGTAGGCGTCCGAGCCGCAGGCGGCACCGACCGGCGAATCGTCGCCCGAGATCGCCCGGGCCTTGGCGACGGCCTGTCGGGCGGCATCGACCCGGCTGGTCTGACCGGAGCCGAGCCCGATCAGGCGCCGATCACGAACGAGCACGATCGCGTTGCTCGTCGCGCCCCGGACGAGCCGCCAGGCGAGGTCCAGGTCGGCCGCTTCGGCCGGCGTCGGCGGCCGGTTCGTGGCCAGCCTCCAGCCGGCCGGGTCATCGGGTTGGTCGTCCCGGTTCGCGACGAGGACGGCTCCGCCGGCCGTCCGGATCGAGCCGAACGGGTCGGCAAGGCCGGGGCCGGCAGGCTCGCCGGTCAGGCCAGGGTCGACGATGAGACGCAGGTTCGGCCGCCGCCCGAGGACCTCGAGGGCAGCCAGATCGAAGCCCGGCGCGACGATCAGCTCGAGGAAGATCCCGGCCAGCTCCTCGGCGAGCGACTCGTCGACCGGCCGGGTCAGGGCGACGACGCCCCCGAAGGCCGAGACGGGATCGCCTGACAGCGCAGCCGCCCAGGCCTCGAGGATCGTGGCTCGTTCGGCGGCGCCGCACGGGTTCGTGTGCTTCACGATCACGCAAGCCGGGCCGCGCAGGCTCCGGCCGATCGCCGCCGCGGCCGAACCGTCGAGCACGTTGTTGTAGCTGAGGGCCTTGCCCTGGAGCGGCCCGGTGCGGGTCGCAAACGGCCCGCTTGTCTCGTCCGAGCCGCTGATCCGGTAGCGGGCGGCGGCCTGGTGGGGATTCTCGCCGTAGCGCAGGGTTTCGACCTTGTCCAGGCCGATCGTCAGGCTCGCCGGGTACGGATCCGCCGAGCCGGGCAGGCCCGGCTCGTCGGGCAGGCTGATCCCCGCTCCGGCCATCCGGGCCGGGAGGGTCGCGGCGATCCGGGCGTCGTAGGCGGCCGTGTGGCGGAAGGCCTCGACCGCCAGGGCCGCCCGCAGCCCGGCGGACAGGCCGTCCGGCTCGGTCACGGCCGCCAGGATTGCCTCGTATCGCTCCGGGGAGGTGACGACGCCGACCGAAGCGTGGTTCTTGGCCGCGGCCCGAATGAGCGACGGTCCCCCGATATCGATCTCCTCGACCAGCTCGTCGTAGGCGATCCCGGGCTGCTCGGCGGCCGCCGCGAATGGATAGAGGTTGACCACGACGAGCTCGAACGGGGCGATTCCGGCCGCCACGAGCTGCTGCCGGTGGTCGGCCCGCCGGCGATCGGCCAGGATCCCGGCGTGGACCCGCGGGTGGAGGGTCTTGACCCGTCCGTCGAGCATCTCGGGGAACCCGGTAAGCGAGGCGACGTCGGTCACGGGCAGGCCGGCGGCCCGCAGGGCGGCCGAGGTGCCCCCGGTCGACACGAGCTCGAAGCCGAGCTCGACGAGGCCCCGCCCGAACGGTTCGAGGCCGGTCTTGTCCGAGACCGACAGGAGGGCCCGGCGGGGCAGCGGCAGGCTTCGTTCGGCCCCTTCCACGTCGATCCGTACGCGTCCGTCGTGGACCTCGACCGCCCCGGCCAGGAACAGGCCGACGGCGCGGGGCAGGAGCCGGTGCTCGACCGCCTGGATCCGCCCGCGCAGGGCGGCCCGATCATCGCTCGGCAGGATCGGGACCGATTCCTGGAGCAGGATCGGACCGCCGTCCAGGCTGGCATCGACGAGGTGGATCGTGACCCCGCTCAGGGCGACCCCCCGCTCGAGCGCCGCGCCGACCGCATCCGCCCCGGCGAAGGCCGGGGCCAGGGCGGGGTGGGTGTTGAGGATCCGGCCCGGGAACGCCTCGAGGACCGCCGGCCCGAGGATCCGCATGAATCCGGCCAGGACGACGACGTCGGGCCGGACCGCCTCGAGCGTCTCCGCCAGGGCCTGGTCCCAGGCCGTCCGGGCGGCTCCGTCCGAGCGCTTCGGACCGGGCAGCATCGCCGTGTCGAAGCCGCGCTCGACCGCCCAGTCAAGGGCCGGGCAGGGCTGATCGGCGAAGACGAGCACGATCGAGCCACCCAGCTCGCCCCGCTCGGCGGCCGCCGCCACGGCGCGCAGGTTCGAACCGGCCCCCGACACCCCGACGGCGATTCGCTTCATCGGGCGGCGTCCATCGTCCTGAGCGCTTGCTCGACGTAGCGCCGCCCGCCGAGCTCGGTCGCGGCGACGACCTGGCCGACCTGCCAGGCCTCGATCCCGGCCGCTTCGAGCGTCTCGATTGCCGGCCCGACGGCCGGCGGCTCGACGATCACGACCATCCCGAGGCCGCCATTGAAGGTCGCCCGCAGCTCGTCGTCCTCGAGGCCGCCGAGAGCCCCGAAGAGGGTCATGACCGAGGGCATCGGCCAGCGGGCAGGGTCGAGCCGCAAGCCCAGGTCGGGTGGCAGGGACCGAGCCGCGTTGCCGGGCAGCCCGCCGCCGGTGATGTGGGCGATCCCGCGCAGGTCGAAGCCGGCGGCATTCAGGGTCGACCGAAGGTCCAGGATCGCCCCGGCGTAGATCCGGGTCGGGCTCAGGAGCACCTCGCCCAGGGTCAGCGCCGCCTCGGCCGGCCGGGCGGCCAGGGCGGCGTCGGTCGCCGGCCGGCCAAGGGTCAGACGGAGCCGCTCCAGGTACGGCTCGGCCACGTCGAGGTCGTGCTCGGCGAGGAGCGAGCGGACGAGCGAGTAGCCGTTCGCGTGCAGGCCGCTCGACGCCAGGCCGACGACGAGGTCGCCAGGTCTTGCCTGGGAGCCGTCGATCAGCCGGTCGCGCTCGGCGATCCCGGTGCAGCAACCGGCCAGGTCGAAGGTGCCGGCCGCCATCAGTCCGGGATGCTCGGCGGTCTCCCCCCCGACGAGGGCGCAGCGAGCCTCGAGGCAGCCTGCCGCGACCGACCCGACGAGCTCGGCGACCTGGCCTGGATCGAGCCGCCCGACCGCCAGGTAGTCGAGGAAGAAGAGCGGGGCGGCCCCGCTGCAGACGACGTCGTCGGCGCACATCGCCACGAGGTCGCGGCCGATCGTGTCGTAACGCTCGAGGGCGGCCGCGATCGCGGTCTTCGTGCCGACCCCGTCGGTCGAGCTGACCAGGACCGGCTCCCGATAGCCCGCCGGCAGGGCCACCGCCCCGCCGAATCCGCCCAGGCCGCCCAGCACGCCGGGGCCGTGGGTCGCCTCGACGGCCGCCCGCATCAGCTCGACCGCCTGCTCGCCGGCGGCCACGTCCACCCCGGCCCGGGCGTAGGCGTCGCGCGGTCCGGCCTGCCTGCTCATCGCCGGGAGCTCAGGTCCGGGCGCCCGGCAGCACGAGCCCACCAGCCTCCTCGAGCGGATCCTGCTCCAGGAGGAACTTCCGACTGGCCGCGTCGTACGGCACGGGCTCCGGGTAGCGCCCATCGAAGCAGGCGAAGCAGAACTGCTCGTAGGGCAGCTCGAGCGCGGCGAGCACGCCGGCGATCGACAGGTAGCCCAGCGAGTCGGCCCCGACGAAGGTCCGGATCTCCTCGAGCGAGTGGGTCGCCGCGATCAGCTCCGTCTCGACCTGGGTGTCGATCCCGTAGAAGCACGGGTGGAAGATCGGTGGCGCGCTGATCCGGAGGTGGACCTCGGTCGCGCCGGCCCGCCGGAGGAGGCTGACGATCTGCTTCGTCGTGGTGCCCCGGACGATCGAGTCGTCGACGACCGTCAGGCGGCGTCCGTTGACAACCTCGCGGAGGGGATTCAGCTTGATCGTGACGCCCCGCTGGCGCATCGTCTGGGAGGGCTGGATGAACGTCCGGCCGGAGTAGCGGTTCCGGACGAGGCCCTCGCGATAGGGAATGCCCGAGGCCTCGGCATAGCCCGCCGCGGCCGGGGCCCCGGTGTCGGGCACCGGCATCACGAGGTCGGTCTCGACCGGGTGCTCTCCGGCGAGCTGGATGCCCATCCTGCGCCGGACCTCGTACAGGTTGCGGCCCTCCATGTACGAATCGGGCCGGGCAAAGTAGATCAGCTCGAACACGCACAGGGCCGGCTGCGGCGCGGCGTACTGGACCGAGCGAGGCTCGTGGCCCTGCTCCAGGACGACGATCTCGCCCGGCGCGATATCGCGCACGAACTCGGCCCCGACGATGTCGAGGGCGGCCGTCTCCGAGGCGAGCACCCAGCCGACCCGGTCGTCGTCACCCCACAGGCCCGGCCCCGGTCCGCCCTCCGGATCGGCCAGCGGCAGCCGGCCGAGGACGAGCGGCCGGAACCCGTGCGGATCGCGCACCCCGATCACCCGGCGCTCATCGAGGATCACCAGGCTGAAGGCGCCGCGGACCCGGGGCAGGACACGAACCAGGGCATCGACCGTGTCGGCCGCCGGCTCATCGGCGATCAGAGCGGTCAGCAGCTCGGTGTCGGTCGAAGCCGACAGCCGTGAGCGGCCGCCCCGGAGCTGGCCGAGGAGCTCGCGGGTGTTGACCAGGTTGCCGTTGTGGCCGAGCGAGATCGCCCGGCGCGGCCCGAGGCGAAGGGTCGGCTGGGAGTTCTCCCAGACCGTCGAGCCGGTCGTCGAATAGCGGCAGTGGGCGATCGCCAGCTGCCCCCGCAGGCTGGGCAGGCGCCGCTCGTCGAGGACCGAGCTGATCAGCCCGAGGTCCTTGTAGACCATCAGCTGCTCGCCGTCGCTGACCGCGACCCCGGCCGACTCCTGGCCGCGATGCTGGAGGGCGAAGAGGCCGAGCGCCGCGACGGCGGCCGCCTCCGTCTCCGAGCCGGCCGGGACGACGGCCCCGAACACGCCGCACATGTCAGCCCTCTCCCAGGGCGCGGGCCAGGCCGTGGTCCCAGGCATGGCCCAGGTCGGCGACCGAGACATCGAGCGAATCGGCGACCTGGGTCCCGCGCTCCTCGTCGTCGCCGATCGCGCCACGGCCGCCCAGCTCGATCACGAGGCGGTCGCCCCCGACCTCGCCGATCCCGGTCGCCGGCAGGTCGTGCTCCCGGGCGAGCCGGAGCAACGCCTCGAGCCGGTCCGGAGCGGCCGTCAGGACGAGCCGGGAGGGGCTTTCCCCGAACAGGTCGGCGGCCGGCGTGCCGCCGATCAGGAGCCGCACCTGGGCACCCAGCCCGGACCACATCGCACCCTCGGCCAGGGCGACCGCCAGGCCGCCGCCCGAGACGTCCTGGGCCGAGCGGACGAGGCCGTTCGCGATCGCTTCGCGAACGAAGCGCTGAACGCCGGCCTCCCGGACCAGGTCGAGGCCTGGCGGGCCGTCCTCCGGGGCGAGTCCGGCCAGCTCGGCATAGGCGCTCCCGGCCAGGCCGGGGGTCGCCTCGCCGACCAGGACGATCGCGTCACCCTCACCGGCGAAGGCCGGGCCGGTCAGCCGGGCGACGTCATCGATCAGGCCGACCACTCCGATCTCGGGCGTCGGCGCGATCGCGCCGGCCGGCGATTCGTTGTAGAGCGAGACGTTCCCGCCGGTCACCGGCAGGTCGAGCGCCCGGCAGGCGTCGGCCAGGCCGCGAACCCCCTCCTGGAGCTGCCAGAACGCCTCGGGCCGGGTCGGATCGCCGTAGTTCAGGCAGTTCGTCACGCCCAGCGGCCGGGCCCCCGTGATCGACACGTTGCGGGTCGCTTCGGCGACGCTCAGAGCGGCTCCCAGCCAGGGGTCCAGCGCGCCGACGGCCTGGTTCGCATCGGTCGTGGCGACGAGCGCCCGGTCCGAGCCCTTGAGCCGGAGGACGGCCGCTCCGCGGCCGGGCCCGACGACCGTGTTCACCTGGACCGTCGAGTCGTATTGCTCGAACACGAACCGCCGGCTGGCCAGGTTCGGGCTGGCGATCAGGCCAAGCAGGACGGCCCCGGGGTCCATCCCCCGCTCAGGCAGGGAATCGTTCGGTTCGAGCGGGACGCCCGGCGCGGGGGCCGCCCGGCGGTGGGCCGGCGGGGTGGCCAGGCGCTCGTGGACGATCGCATCCGAGGTAAGGGCCGCGGCCGGGATCCGGGCCAGCTCGATCGCCCCGGAATTCGGGCGGCCGGCCTCGTCGAGGCCGCCGGTCACGATCGTGATCTGGCCGTCGCCGGTCACCCGCCCGATCACCGCAGCCGGCAGGTTCCAGCGGGCACAAACCGCCCGCACGGCCGCCTCGCACTCGGGCCGGACGATCGCCAGCATCCGCTCCTGGGACTCGGAGATCATGATCTCGAACGGCTCCATGCCCGGCTCGCGAGTCGGGATTGCGTCGAGGTCGATCAGCAGGCCGGTGCCGGCCCGATCCGCGGTCTCCGAGGTCGCGCAGCTGATCCCGCCTGCCCCGAGGTCCTGGAGGCCCTCGACGAGGCCGGCCTCGATCAGCTCGAGCGAGGCCTCGATCAGGAGCTTCTCGGCGAACGGGTCGCCGACCTGGACGGTCGGACGCTTCGAGGGATCGTCGTCGGCAAAGGTCGCGCTGGCCAGGACCGACGCTCCGCCGATCCCGTCCCGCCCGGTCCGCGAGCCGAACAGGACCGCGAGATTGCCCGGGCCGGGGGCCTGGGCCAGGGTCAGCCGGCCGGCCGGGAGGAGTCCGATTGCCATCACATTGACCAGCGGGTTGCCGGCATAGGACGGATCGAACACGAGCTCGCCACCGACCGTCGGCACGCCGACGCAGTTGCCGTAGCCACCGACCCCGGCCACCACGCCCCGCAGGAGGTGCCGGGTCCGGGCGTCGGCCGGGTCCCCGAAGCGCAGGGCGTCGAGGACGGCGATCGGCCGGGCGCCCATTGTGAAGATGTCGCGCAGGATCCCGCCGACCCCGGTTGCCGCCCCCTGGTACGGCTCGACCGCCGAGGGATGGTTGTGCGACTCGATCTTGAAGGCGACTGCCAGGCCGTCGCCCAGGTCGATCACCCCGGCGTTCTCGCCCGGCCCGGCGACGACGTCGGCTCCCCCGGTCGGCAGGGTCCGCAGGAGCGGCCGGGAGCTCTTGTAGGAGCAATGCTCGCTCCACATCACGCTGAAGATCGCCAGCTCGAGGTCGTTCGGCGGCCGGTCGAGCCGGGCCTCGATCGCGGCCAGCTCGAGGTCGGTCAAGCCCAGCCGGCGATGGAGCGGGATTCGCTCGGGGGCGCTGGCCGAGGCCGTCAGGGCCTGGCTGACCGAGGCCGTCACGGCCGGCTGCCCACGAGGACGGGGCCCCCGGCCGCGGCCCGCTCGCCCGCGGCATCGACCAGCGAGCGCAGGATCGCCAGTCCGTCGACGCTGCCGAGGAGTCCCTCGGCCGCCCGCTCGGGATGGGGCATCAGGCCGGCCACGTTGCCGGCCGCGTTCATCACCCCGGCGATCGCCCGGAGCGAGCCGTTCGGATTCGCCCGGCCATCATCGGCCGCAGCCCGGGCTGCCATCGGCTCCGGCGTAGCGGAACAGGACCTGGCCGTCGCGCTCGAGCTGGTCGAGCGTCGCCTCATCGGCGTAGTAGCAGCCCTCGCCGTGGGCAATCGGCATCCGGAGCGGGCGCCGATCTCCGAGGGCCCGGGTGAACGGCGTGTCGAGCCGCTCGGGCAGGACCGAAACCTGGCGGCCGAGGAAGCGCAGGTCGCGGTTCCGGAGGAGCGCCCCCGGCACGAGGCCGGACTCGGCCAGGACCTGGAAGCCGTTGCAGATCCCGAGGACGAGGCCGCCCTCTGCGGCAAACGCCGCGACGGCCCGCATGACCGGGCTGAACCGGGCGATCACCCCCGCCCGGAGGTAGTCGCCGTAGGCGAAGCCGCCCGGCAGGATCACCGCGCCGACCCCATCGAGGGTGGCCGACTCGTGCCACAGGCGAACGGGCCTGCCGCCGGCCAGGTCGATCCCGTGCAGGGCGTCATCGTCGCCGTTCGAACCCGGAAAGATGACCACCCCGACCCGGGTCATCGGGCGGCCTCGACGATGCTCGAGGCAGCCCCGAGCAGCTCGACCTGGAAGGCCTCGATCAGGGGGTTGCTGAGCAGCTCGCCGGCCAGCCGTTCGACGACCGCCCGGGCCGCGGCCTCGTCGAGGGCGTCGACGGTCAGCTCGACCCGCCGGCCGACGCGGACCGCCGATATCCCGGACAGACCGAGGTGGTCCAGGCTCTGCTCGACCGCCCGGCCCTGCGGATCGAGGATGCCGGCCTTGGGCGTGACGTTCACGGCGAAACGAAACGATTGGCTCATCGGGCGATCAGGTCCTCGTCCAGGTACCGCTCGAAGCTGGCCCCGGTGATCCGCTCGTACGCCTCGACGTAGCGCTGGCGGGTCCCGGCCACGATCTCGCCGGGCAGCTCCGGCCCGGGGGCGGTCTTGTCCCACGGCTGCGCCTCGAGCCAGTCGCGGACGTACTGCTTGTCGTAGCTGGCCTGGGCCCGGCCGGGCTCATAGGTCGAGGCGTCCCAGAATCGCGACGAGTCGGGGGTCATCACCTCGTCGATCAGGAGCAGGTCGCCGTTCGCCGCGAGGCCGAACTCGAACTTCGTGTCGGCCAGGAGGATTCCTGCCCGGGCCACGACTGCCGCGCCGTAGCCGTACAGGGCCAGGGCGATCGAGCGGACCCGCTCGGCAAGGGCGCCGGCCTGCTCGGCATCGTCGGTGATCGGGCTGAGCCGCTCGATCATCTGGTCGAACGAGATGTTCTCGTCGTGGGTCCCCAGCTCGGCCTTCGTCGAGGGGGTGAAGACCGGGGCCGGCAGCCGGGCGCTCTGGCGCAGGCCCGCCGGCAGGCCGATCCCGGACACGGCCCCGGTCCGGCGGTATTCGAGCCAGCCCGAGCCGGCCAGGTAGCCCCGCACGATCACCTCGATCGGCAGGACCCGGGCCCGGCGGCAGATCATGATCCGGCCGGCCAGCTCGGAGGCCGGGGCCGGCACGACATCCCGGCTCACGAGGCCGGTCCCGGGATCAAGCGACTCGGTCACGATCGAGCCCGGTGGAAGGTCGCCCGGATCGGTCGACCGAAGGTGGTTCGGGACGATCCCGGCGGTCTCGGCGAACCAGAACCGGGACAGCCCGGTCAGGACCCGGCCCTTGTCCGGGATCTCCGTCGGCAGGATCACGTCGAAGGCCGACAGCCGGTCGGTGGCGACCAGCAGGAGCGTGTCCTCGTCGATCTCGTAGAGGTCGCGGACCTTGCCCGACCGGACGAACGACTCAGCGAGCGGCATCGACCACCTCCTCGACCGGCTCCGGCGGGAGCGTTCCAGCGGCCGCCGGTGGGCGCCCGGCCAGCTCGGCCTCGAGCCGGTCGAGCCGGTCGATTCCGACCGAGGCATGGCGCAGGAACGTGGCATCGTCGAAGCAGGCGTCCAGCCGGGCCAGGCTCAGCCGGGCTGCGACCGTCGGCTCGTTGGCCAGCAGCTCGCGCAGGGGCCGGCGCTCGTCGGCGGCCCGCAGGGAGGCGGACTGGACGATCGCGTAGGCATCTTCCCGGCCCAGGCCGGCATCCTCGACGAGGGCGACCAGGACCCGGCTGCTCGCGTGGAGGCCGAGGCCCCGCTCGATGTTCTCGCGCATCCGTTCGGGCCGGACGATCAGCCCGCCGACGAGACCGGTCATCCGGACCAGCATGTAGTCGAGCAGGATCGTCGCGTCGGGCAGGATGATCCGCTCGGCGCTCGAGTGGCTGATGTCGCGCTCGTGCCACAGCGGCTGGTCCTCGAAGGCCGCCCCGGCGTAGCCGCGCAGGAGGCGCGCCAGGCCGGCGATCCGCTCGGCCAGGATCGGATTGCGCTTGTGGGGCATCGCCGAGCTGCCCTTCTGGCCGGTCCGGAAGGGCTCCTGGAGCTCGCCGATCTCGGTGTGCTGGAGGTTCCGGATCTCCGTCGCGAAACGCTCCAGCGAACCACCCGTGATCGCGATCGCGGCGAGCAACGCGGCGTGCCGGTCGCGCTGGACGATCTGGGTGCTGACCGGGTCGACCCGCAGCCCGAGGTCGGCCAGGACCTCCGCCTCGAGCTCCGGATCGAGATGGCTGTAGGTCCCGACCGGCCCGCTGATCTTGCCCGTGGCGATCTCATCGATCGCCGCGGCGAGGCGCTCGCGGTCGCGGGCCAGCTCGAAGGCCCAGCCGGCAATCTTCAGGCCGAGGGTCGTCGGCTCGGCATGGACCGAATGGGTCCGGCCCATCATCACCGTGGCGGCCTCGGCCCGGGCTCGAGCGACGAGGGCCCCGAGCAGCCGGTCGACGTCGAGCAGGAGACGCTCGCCGGCGGCGGCCAGCTGGAGGGCCAGGGCGCTATCGACGACGTCGCTGCTGGTCAGGCCGAGGTGGAGGTAGCGCCCCTCGGGCCCGACGCTCTCGGCGACCTGGCTGACGAAGGCGATCACGTCGTGGTCGGTCTGCTGCTCGATCTCGCTGATCCGGACGACATCGATCCGGGCCCGGGACTCGATCGCCTCGAGGGCACCGGCCGGAATCAGGCCCGCGGGCGGCCTGGGCTCGGGCCACGGCCAGCTCGACCCGGAGCATCCCCTCGAAGCGGGCCTGGTCGGACCAGATCGCACCCATCTCGGCCAGGGTGTAGCGCCGGATCATGCCGCTCCCCGACCGGGACCGGCGAACGGTCGCCCAGGGCGCCTGCCGGCGGATCGGCGGCGATGTCGTGGCGACGCTGGCTTCCGTCGAAGGCGATCCGGGCGGCCAGCTGCTCGGCTGCGGCCCGGGCCGAGGGCAGGTCGGCCCCCCGTCCGACCGCGGTCAGGACCCGGCCGCCATTCGTCTGGTAGGCCCCATCCAGTCCGAGCTTCGTCCCGGAATGGAACACAAGGGCATCCGCGGCGCCCGGCGGCCGGTCGAGGCCCTGAATCGCGTCTCCCCGTCGGGACCCCTCGGGATAGCCGGCGCTGGCGAGGACGATCCCCACGGCCGCCCCGGGCAGGATCGGCAGGAGGCTCGTCCCGCGCTCGGGCAGGCCGAGCCGGGCTGCGGCGGCAGCCAGCTCGCCCCGGGCAGCGGCCCGCAGGAGGGGCCCCAGGGGCACGGCCAGCCGGGGCAGGATCACCTGGGTCTCGGGGTCGCCGAAGCGGGCGTTGCACTCGAGCAGGACCGGGCCGTCCGCGGTCAGGATCAGGCCAGCGTAGAGCGCGCCGCGAAACGGCCGGTCGCGCCGGGCCATCTCGACCAGGAGCGGCCGATGGACCTCGGCGATGATCGCCTCGACCGCCTCGTCGGGCAGGTCGGGCAGTGGGCTGTAGGCGCCCATCCCACCGGTGTTCGGGCCGGTCTCGCCGTCGCCCAGGCGCTTGTGGTCGCGGGCGGCCGGCAGGGCCAGGGCAGCCCGTTCGTCGCACAGGGCAATGACGCTCGCCTCGAGGCCCCGGAGGCGTTCCTCGAGCACGACCCGGGGACGATCCCGGGCCCGATCGCCGGCGTCACGCAGGTCCGATCCGTCGGCGAAGATCGCCTCGAGGGCGGCCTCGGCCTCGGCCAGTGAGGCACACATCGTCACGCCCTTGCCCGCGGCCAGGCCGTCGGCCTTGACCACGAGCCCGTCACCGGGCGCGGCCAGCTCCGCGGCAAAGGCCCGGGCTCCGGCGAGGTCACGGAACGAGCCCGCCCGGGCCATCCGGACCCCCGCGGCGGCAGCGACCTCGTGGCAGAACGACTTGCTCGTCTCGAGCTCCGCGGCCGCCCGGGACGGACCGAAGACGGCGATCCCGGCAGCGGTACAGGCATCGGCCACCCCGGCCGCCAGGGGCGCCTCCGGGCCGACGACGACCAGCTCGGCCGAGGTCGAGCGGGCCGCGTCCACGACCGCGGCCGGGTCGAGCGGATCGACCGCCGGCAGGCAGGTCGCCTGAGGCTCGCGCCCGATTGCCGCGCTGCCCGGTGCGACGAACACCTCGTTGACCCCGGGCTCGGCCGCCAGCTTCCAGGCCAGGGCATGCTCTCGCCCGCCGCCACCCACGACCAGGATCCGGGTCGGCATCAGCGGGGCGCTCATGACGCCGCCACGTCGGGCAGCCGTCCTCCGGCCAGGTTCGGTGCAGGAGCCAGGGCGGCTCGCCGGCGCATCGGCCGGAAGGCCCGCTCGATCGTCTGGGTCCGCTCCGGCCCGACCGAGACGAGGACGATCGGGACGCCGGCCGCGGTCTCGAGGGCGCTGACGTAGCGCCGGGCATTCTCGGGCAGCTCGGCCAGGGTCCGTGCCTCGTGGATCGGCTCGGTCCAGCCCGGGAAGCGCTCGTAGATCGGGATCGCCCGGGCCAGCTGGTCGGCGCCCGAGGGCCAGGCCTCGACCCGCCGGCCGTTGATCTCGTAGGCGACGCACAGGCAGATCTCGTCGAGCCCGGACAGGATGTCGAGCTTGTTGAGCATGATCGAGCTGACGCTGTTCACGGCCACCGCGAAGCGCAGGGGCACGGCGTCGAACCAGCCGACCCGGCGGGGCCGGCCGGTCGTGGTGCCCACCTCGTGACCGCGCTCGGCGATCCCCGCCCCGATCGCGTCGGTCAGCTCGGTCGGGTAGGGACCCGAGCCGACCCGGGTCGAGTAGGCCTTCATCACCCCGATGACCTCGTCGACCTGGAGCGGGCCGATCCCGCCCCCGGTGCAGGCCCCACCGGCGATCGGGTTCGACGAGGTGACGTACGGATAGCTGCCGTGGTCGAGATCGAGGAGGGTGCCCTGGGCGCCCTCGAGCAGGACGTGGTCACCCCGGGCCAGGGCGTCCTGGACGAGCCAGACCGTGTCGGCGAGGTGGGGCCGGAGGCGCTCGCCCCAGGTCATGGCCTGGCTGACGAGTGCCTCGAAGTCGAACCGGGCGTCGCCCGGCAGCCGTTCCAGGAGAGCGTTCTTGTCGGGCAGGACCCGCTCGAGCCTGGTCCGGAACGAGGCTTCGTCAACCAGGTCCTCGACCCGCAGGCCGACCCGCAGGGCCCGGTCGGCGTAGGCCGGGCCGATCCCCCGGTTCGTCGTGCCGACGGCGTTCCCGCCGAGCCGCGCTTCCATGCCGGCGTCGATCGCGATGTGGTAGGGCAGGATCAGGTGAGCGTTCCGGCTGACCCGGACCTTCGACACGTCGATCCCCCGCTCGGCGAGCATGTCGAGCTCGCCGATCAGGGTCGCCGGGTTGACCACGACGCCCGGCCCGATGACGCAGCCGATATGGGGATAGAGCACGCCCGAGGGGACGAGGTGGAGCTTGAAGACCTCGCTCCCGAGGACGACTGTGTGGCCGGCGTTGTCGCCGCCCTGGTAGCGCACGGCCAGGGCGACCTGCTCGGCCAGGAAATCGGTCGTCTTGCCCTTGCCCTCGTCACCCCACTGGAGCCCCACGATCACCGTCGCCGGCATCAGGCGGCCCACCCGCGGCTGGCATGAAAAAGCCCCGCGGCCGAGTGGCCCGGGACCTGGATAGACTTCGGCCTTCGTCGAGCCACCGGGCGTCCGGCGACCCAAGGGTCGAAGGTGCGCGCTCGGCTCACGGGACGAACACTGCGCCTTCCTCGAGCAATCGGCGATCTCCGTTGTGGGTTGGGCACCCGCGGTTTCGAGGACCGGCCGAGTATACCGCGCGGAGGGGGCCGGAGGTCAGCGATCGCCGGCCTCGGCCCAGCGCAGGACCCGGAGGGCACCGAGGGTGATCCAGCGGCTCGGCTCGCCCTCCGCCTCGCTGCCGTCCAGGTCGAGCCGGTCGCGATGTCGGGTCTCGAGCAGCCAGCGGCCGTCCCTGCCTTGCTTCGAGCGAATCACCTCGAGCGCCTCGGCCATCCGCGGCTCGAACGGCACCCCGACCTTCCGGAAGTGCTCGAGGGCCCGCAGGACGTCGTAGTGATAGCCGGCCGGGAACGAGAGACGGCTGTAGGCCGGATCGATCAGCTCGCCGGTCGACAGCCGGCGGAGGAGCCGGCGTTCGAGGAGGAACTCCTCGCCCCGCCGGCGAGCCGCCCGGATCTCGTCGCTGCCGCCGGTCCGGGCCTCGTGCTCGGCCAGCCCCTCGAGGACGTTGATCGTCGAGTCGAACGAGCCCCGGGTCGAGCCGCTCTCCTGCTCGCAGTTCCAGCCGCCGTCGTCCATCTGCTCGGCCAGGAAGCGATCGACCAGGCCGTGGCTCGGCTGGCCGAAGTACGCCCCGATCGCCAGGACCCGGCCGTTGATGCACGGCTCGACCTCGCCGTCGAAGAACGGCCGGTCGTCCCACCAGTGCCAGGTGACATGTTCCCGGACGAGGTCCGTGGCCCGGCGCGCCCCGCTGGAGGCGGGATCGAGGCCCATCTCGCGCAACCACTGGAGGCTCATCAGGCAGAACCACTCCGGGCTGGTCGTCCAGGAGGTGGCGTCCGGCTCGCCGCCCCAGCCGCCCTCGGAGTCCTGGCGGGCGAGGAGCTCGGCTGCCCAGCCCTCGCCGGCCAGCCTGGCTCGCTCGGCCGCGACCTCGTCGGCGGGCGCACCGGTCAGGTCACGCCGGACCTGCCAGCGGATCGCCGGGTCGGATTCGAGCAGCCAGTCGAGGGCGGCCGGATCGGGGATCCCCTCACCCATCCTCGTGATCTGCGAGCTAGAAGGCGCGACGCAGGACGAACAGGCCCAGGACCACCACGACAACCGCCAGGATCACCTGCTCGGCCAGGGGCATCGTCGAGAAGGAGTGGACCGAGTTCGTCACGAACTGGCTGATCGACGTCCCGACGTCGACCTGCTGGTTCCCACCACCATGGCCGCCGGCGACCTGCCCGGCGACCCCACTCACCCCGTTGCCGTACTCGACCATCGATGGATCATCTCACCCGACGCAAGGGCCGAGCCAGCGGTCGCCGTCAGGGACTGGAGCTCACGACCTGGCGGTCGGTCCTGACGTAGTCGAGCTCGAGCTGGACCGGGGCACCGTAGGCGGACGATAGCGATGAGGCCAGGGTGGCGGCCGCGGGCGGCGCATCGGGGCCGGCCAGGTCGATCCGGACGTGATCGCCCTTGACCGACCAGGCGGTGACCCACAGGTCGCGCCCGCCGATCCAACTGACGACGATCGGATCGCCCTCGCTCGTCCGGGTCATGTCCTGGAACTGCTCCACCGCACGCCAGACGAGCGGAAGCGCGATGATCACGAGGCCGATCGCCGCGATCGCGAAGCCCTCCCCGAGGCGGCGACGCTCTCGTACCATGTCCCGGCTGGGGGCCGCCCCGAACGCTACGAAGACGACCACCGCGACGACCACGATCGCCGAGAAGTTGGTCAGGAACAGGATCAGCGCCCCGCCGGCGTCGTCGACCCGGCCATAGGCAAGGCACACCCCGACGGTCGCGAGGGGCGGCACGAGCGAGACCGCGATCGCCACGCCCGGCAGCGCGTCGGCACCGGTCCGCCGGACGGCGACGTACGCCCCGGCCGCGCCGGCGGCCAGGGCCACCCCGAGATCGAGCAGGCCCGGCGAGGTCCGCGCCTGGAGCGAGGGCGTCAGCGTGAGCGGGTTCGGCAGGATCGAGGCGATCGCGAAGCCGATCGCGATGACGACCAGCGATCCGAGGATCACCTGGAGAAGGCTGGTCAGCTGCCAACGGCTCCGGCCGGTCACGAGCGCCCCGGCGAAGGCCATGATCGCGCCACCCATCGGGGCCACGATCATCGCCCCGATGATCGCCGCCACCGAATCCTCGAGCAGGCCGAACGTCGCGATCAGCCCGGCCAGGGCGAGCAGCAGGAAATAGGCCTCGAGCGATCGCCGGTACGCGGCATCGTCGGGAAACAGGCCGTCGAGCAAGGCCGGTCCACGGACCGGCTGGTCGCTCCCAGCCGGCCCTGTGACCGCCTCCGGGCGGGTGCTCACGCTCGGCGGGTCAGGCGCTCGCCGGCCCGGCTTCGGCGGCCACCACGACCGGCAGCTCGACGGTTCGGATCTTCAGCAGCTTCTTGACCTCGGCCACGACGATGATCGAGGCGGCCACGATCAGGCAGATGCTCCATTGGTCGAGGGTCAGCGAGACCGTGCCGAGGATCCGCTGGAGGATCCCAAGCTCGGTCCCGAACACGATCGTGGCGATCGAGAGCAGGGTCGTCTTCACGAGGGTCGGGTTCTCGAACAGGGTGCTGCTGAAGACCGTGCGCTCCTCGTCGGCGGTCTCGAGCGAGAACAGCAGGTTGAACAGCGAGAAGGTAACCAGGCCCATCGTGTGGGCGACGTTGGTCCCGTACTCGTTGTTTGCCCAGACGATCACGCCCAGCGTGCCGACTGCCATGACGAGGCCCGAGACGACCAGCCAGGTCATCAGCCGCCGGGGCAGGATCGCCTGGTCCTTGGGCCGGGGGGCCTGCTCCATGAGCCCTTCGCGAGCCTTGCCGAAGCCGAGCCCGATCGCCTGGAAGACGTCAACCGTGAAGTTCACCCAGAGGGTCTGGAGGGGCAGGAACGGGATCCCGCCCAGGATGTTGAAGATGCTCGAGCCCAGGAACGTGGCGATGAACCCGAACAGGACCGCCATCTGGAACCGGATGTAGCGCATCAGGTTGTCGTAGAGGGCCCGGCCCAGCTCGACCGCCTTGACGATCGTGGCGAAGTTGTCGTCGGTCAGGATCATCACCGCGGCCTCCTTCGAGACCTCGGTGCCGGTGATCCCCATGGCCACCCCGATGTCCGCCTTCTTGAGGGCCGGCGCGTCGTTCACCCCGTCGCCGGTCATGGCCACGATGTCGCCCCGGCGCTTGAGCACGTCGACCAGCCGGACCTTGTGCTCCGGGGTGACCCGGGCGATGACGCCGATCCCGTCGATCGCCTGCAAGGCTTCGTCGTCGGACATGGCGCCCCATTCGGCCCCGGTGATCGCCCGGCCCTTGATCCCGAGCCCGCTGGCGATCGCCTCGGCGGTCACGGCGTGGTCACCGGTGATCATCCGGACGCGAATCCCGGCCGAATGGGCGAGTGCGATCGAGTCCCTGGCCTGCGGGCGGGGCGGGTCGACGATGCCGACCAGGGCGAGCAGGATGAGGTTCTTGATCAGCGGCAGGAGGTCCGCTTCCGGGTCGAACGTGGCCGGATCGAAGTCGAGCTGGGCTGTGGCCATGACCCGCAGGCCCTGCTTGGCGAGCCGCTCGTTCTCGGCCAGGTACTGGTCGCGCAGGTCGGCAACCGGCGTGTCGTTCCCGTCGGGACCGCGAACCAGGGAGGCCCTCATGAGGAGCTGGTCGGGGGCACCCTTGACGTACGCCCGGACAACGTCCTTGCCGGTCCGGTCCTTCATCCGGTGGAACGTGGCCATGAACTTGTAGGCCGCGTCGAACGGAACCTCGGCAATCCGCGGGTACTGCTCGCGGGTCAGCTGCGGGTCGGCGCCACCCTTGGCGGCGAGGACGACCAGGGCACCCTCGGTCGGGTCGCCCACGATCTCGCCGTCCCGGACCACCGCGTCGGCACAGAGGGCCATCGGGAGCATGTACTGGTCAAGCGGAATGTCGGCCTGGCCGGCGGCCTGGGTGATCTTGCCCTCGGTCGAGTAACCCTCGCCCGAGATGTTGTAGCGCCGGCCGACGATCGTCATCTGGACCGCGGTCATCTGGTTCAGGGTGAGCGTTCCGGTCTTGTCCGAGTTGATCGCCGAGGTCGAGCCGAGCGTTTCGACCGAGCGGAGCCGCTTGACGATCGCCCCGGCACTGGCCAGGGTCGTCGTGCCGGCCGACAGGACCGCCGTAACCACGGCCGGCAGGCCGGTCGGGATGGCCGACACGGCGAAGGCGACGGCCGTCAGAAAGAGGACCTGGAACGAGTTTCCGCGGGCCAGGCCGATCCCGATCGAAGCCAGCAGGGCGACGCCCGCGATCACCAGGATCTGGTTGGTCAGCTTCTCCAGCTGCTGGGTCAGAGGGGTCTTCTCGACCTTCGTGGCGTTGAGCATCCCGGAGATGTGGCCGACCTCGGTGGCCATGCCCGTGGTCACGACGAGGAGGGTGGCCGTGCCCCGGGTGACCTGGGTGTTCATGAACGCCAGATCGACCTGGTCGCCGAGGGCCGCACTGGCTTCGACCGGATCGACCTGCTTGGGCACCGGGGCGCTCTCCCCGGTCAGGGCCGACTCGTCGATCTCGAGGGTCGCCGCCCGCAGGATCCGCGAATCGGCCGGAACGAGGTCGCCCGCTTCGACGCTGACGATGTCGCCCGGCACGAGCTGCTCCATCGGCACTTCGATGAGCTCGCCGTTGCGGCGGACCTTGGCCTTGACGACCATCATCTTCTGGAGGGCGGACACGCTGGCCGAGGCCTTGCCCTCCTGGTTCAGGCCCATCCCGGCGTTCAGCAGGGTCAGGGCGATCAGGACGACCCCGGTCGCGAACTGGCCGGGCAGGAACAGGCTGATCACGCCGGCGATCGCCAGCACGATCTGCATCGGATCCTGGTACTGGCGCAGGAACGCCTGGAACCGGCTCTCCTGCTGGCCCTCGGTGAACTTGTTCGAGCCGACCGCGGCCCGGCGCTTCTCGACCTCGGCGGTGCTCAGGCCCTGGTCAATCGTGACCCCCTGGGCGGCCAGGGCGTCGTCGACGCTCAGGGCATGCCAGGCGGTCGGGTGATCCCCGCCGGCGGCGTTCGGTGAAGCTGCGGCGGCAGCGGTCATGACGGACCCTCCACGATGACGATCATCGGGAGATAGTACGGCGGGCGCCGCGCCGCGATTGACGCTGCGTGTCGCGAGATGCCGGGGCGGGACGGGCGCCGAGGGGCAGGCGCCCGTCCCGTGGAGAAGCGAGCGGTCCGTCAGGCGACGGCCTCGATCGGCAGCGGATCGGCGGGCGATCCCTCGCCTGGCTGGTCGAATGGATCGTCGCCCTTCGAGCCGGCCGCCGGCTCGCTCGCCTCGGCGACCGCCTGGGCCTCGTATTCCTTCTTGCGTCGGCCGGAGAGCATCTCGACGTTCGAGGCGACGACCTCGGTCCGCCAATGCCGGACGCCCTTCTCGTCGTCCCAGGACCGGGTCTGGATCCGCCCCTCGAGCGCGACCTGCTGCCCTTTCCCGAGGAACTGGCCGCAGATCTCGGCCAGGCGGTCCCAGGTCACGATGCTGTGGAACTCGGAGCGCTCCTTGCCGCCGGCGTAGTCGTTCGTGGCCAGGCTGAACTGGGTGACCGACTTGCCGCTGGCCAGGCTGCGCAGCTCGGGATCCCGGGTCAATCGTCCGGTGAGGAACACCTTGTTCACGTTTCGTCTCCTTCCGGGGCGGTCGAGCCGCCGACCGGGGCTCCGGCGGGCGTACCCGGAACCTAGCGGAAGGCGCTTACCGGCGGGTTGAGATCAACTCGACCGGCGCTTCAGGGTCGGTCTTCGTCCAGCCGACTCCAGCCTGTCCGAACGGGGATTGATCGTTTTGATTGACTCGCCGACTCATAGTTCGCGAAGGGCGTCCAACGCGCGGAGGACCCGGTGGGCCGAGAGCTCGTCGAGCAAGCGAGACGCGGTGATCGTGCCGCCTATGAATTGCTGGCCCGCGCGGTTGCCCCGCGACTCTACGCGGTCGCTCACCGGATCCTGCGCGACGCCGATCGAGCGGATGATGCCGTTCAGGAGGCGCTCGTCTCGATCTGGAGGGAGGCGGGGCGCCTCCGCGATCCCGAGCGGTTCGAGGCCTGGGCGTATCGGCTGATCGTTCGTGCCTGCTCGGCGGAGATCCGAAAGGAACGACGCCGGCGCCCCGCCATCCGGCTGATCCCGGGCCAGGATCCACCGCCGGGCACTGGGGCGGGAGGACCTGACTGGGCCAGCGCGGTTGTCGATCGGGAACAACTCGAGCGGGCATTTCGCCGGCTCAGCCCGGAACAGCGGGCGGTCGTCGTGCTCCGCCACTACGTTGGCCTGTCGATGCCCGAGGTCGCCCTGGCCCTGGATATCCCGACCGGCACCGCCACTTCGCGCCTCCATTACGCGACCCAGGTTCTACGCGCCGCGCTCGATGCCGACGCTCGGCCGGCACTCGGAGAGGGGGAACCTGCTTGAACTCGAAGAATCCCCTCGATTCCACGATCTCGGCCTGGCTCGCGGAGGGTCCAGTCGACGTGCCGGAGCACGTGATCGAGGCAGCCCTCGCGCAGGCCCGGACGACGCGCAGACCGATCTGGGCTGGGATGTCACGTCCGGCCGGCCTGCGCGGAGCTGCGGGGCGGAGGACCTGGATGGTGGTCCTGGTGTTGATCGCCACCTTGCTCGTTGCTGGCGCCCTGCTGGTCGGGGTGGGCGGGCGTCACGGCCCGCCGATCGTGCCGCCGACGGCCAGCCCCAGTGCAAGTGCCGCTGACCTGCCGTGGCCTACCCGCAACGGTCCGATCGCGATCGGAAAGAGCCTGCTCCTCGTTGATCCGGCGACCGGGACATCGGTCCCCGGGATCGGCTGCGTCGGCTGTCAGGTCGGCGATGCGGACTGGTCGCCCGACGGCTCGACGATGATCTATGCCAGCCCGTTCGACGCCAGCGGAGGCACGCTCGCCGACGGCCAACTTCGTTCATGGCAGATCGGCGCGAGTTCGCCCACCACCCTCTGGAAGTGCCGGGACCTGGACTGCCGGGTCGGCTCACCCGCCTGGTCGCCGGATGGTCGCTCGATCGTTCTCGAGGAATCCGACCCGACCAGCACCAACTCCGATCTCGTGGTCCTCGCCGCCGACGGGACCAACGAGCGGCACATCCTGCCTGAGGGCCTGCGCGCGGCGAGCTTTCCCAGCTGGACCCCGGATGGCTGGATCCTGTTCACAGCGTACGGGAAGAGCGACATCCGGCTCGCCGTGGTGCGCCCGGACGGAACCGGATTCCGGACACTGGGTCGCACCACATATCCGGACGGGGTGATGGCCGCAATGTCGCCAGACGGTTCGACGATCGCCCTGATGGTGGACTCCTTCGAGCCCCAGGGTGACGCGACGGCATCACCAGGGCTGGAGAATGGCCTCGAGCTGTGGGTCGAGGACGCGGTTGCCCTGAACCCGAGGCTGATCTGGTACCGGGCGGACTGCTGCCTGAGCCTCGGCTTCAGCGGACCGGAATGGTCCCCGGATGGGAGCAAGGTCGCGATCGCGGCCACGTCGAGCCCGCCGGAGGTCGCGGCGACGAGTTCGGACATCCGACTCCTGACCATCGACATCGAATTCAGCTCGGTCGACCGAGCTCAACCGTGCGGACCCCGCTCGACCGGCCTGGCAGCCGACGCGGTGATGAGCTCACGCTGACGAGCTGGCAACCGGTCTGGCCATGACAAGCCTCGCTAGGGCCGCCCTGCCGGCTCAGTCGGGCACCGATCCGTACAGCCGGCGCCGGGGAATCCCGGTCGCAGCGGCGACCCGCCGGGCGGCGTCGCCCCGGGCCGCTCCGCCGGCTACGAGCCGCTCGACCTCGGCCCGGGCCAGCGCCTCCAGAGCGAGCCCGTCTTCGCTACCCGGAACCGGCCGGGCCCGCCCGGCCCCAACGACGATGGCGAATTCGCCCCGGGCCGGGATCGAGCCCGAGCTGGCGGCTTCCGCGAGTTCGGCCAGGCTGCCCCGGCTGATCGTCTCGTGGAGCTTCGTCAGCTCGCGGCAGACGGCGCCCGGCCGGTCGTCACCGCAGGCCCGGGCCAACTCGGCCAGGGTGGTCGCAACCCGGCCTGGCGCCTCATAGACGACGGTCCCCCGCTCGTCCCCGGCAATCCGCTCGATCCGCTCGCGCCGCTCCCGGCCGGCCCGTGGCAGGAATCCCTCGAACGACCAGCGCGGTCCAGCGATCCCGCTTGCGACGACCGCCGCGAGGACGGCCGAGGCGCCCGGGATCGGCACGACCGTACCCCCCTCGGCCGTCCAGGCCCGGACCAGCTCCTCGCCCGGGTCGCTGATCCCGGGCGTGCCCGCATCGGTGATCAGGGCCAGGTCCGCCCCGCTCCGCAAATGAGCCAGCAGCTCAGGCTGCCGGGTCTCCGCGTTCAGGGCATGAAAGCTCACGAGGTGGGTCGTGATCGCGTTGGGCGCCAGCAGCCGGCGCGAATGGCGGGTGTCCTCGGCCGCGATCAGGGGCACGCCCCGCAGGACCTCGAGGGCGCGCAAGCTGACGTCGGCCAGGTTGCCGATCGGGGTGGCCACGATGAACAGCCGACCGGGCGGCCGCGCCGCTCCCGGCTCGGCGGCTTGGCCCCCGGCCGTCAGGTCCGAGCCGATCCGGGCCGGCGGCGCGGGTAGAGGTAGTCGACCCCTGCCGTGCGCGGGCCCAGCTTGGCGATCGGGGGCACCTGGCGCTTGTATTCGGAGCCGGCGATCGCCCGGATCGCCCAGGCCACCCGGTCCCGGTCGAAGCCCATCGCCTCGAGATCATTCGGCGAGCGCCGCCGGTCGACCAGCCAGAACAGCAGCCGGTCGAGCTCGGGATAGCTGAAGCCGGCCTCGGCCTCGTCCGTCTGGCCGGGCCACAGGTCGGCCGACGGAGCCTTTCGGACGATCGACTCGGGCACGCCGACGGCGACGGCCAGCTGGCGGACCTGGCTCTTGTACAGGTCGCCGATCGGATTGAAGGCGCTGGCCGAGTCGCCGAAGATCGTGCTGTAGCCGATCAGGCTCTCGGTCTTGTTGCCGGTCCCGACCACCAGCCCGGCCCACGTCACCGACCGGTCGTACAGGACAGTCATCCGCATTCGGGCCATGAAGTTGCCCCGGCGGACAGGGCTCGCCTCGAGGCCCTCGGGCCCCGCGGCCCCCGGCTCGGCCATTTCCGAGGGCTCCGATCCGGGAACCTCGGATCGCCCGAAGTAGGCGTCGACCATCGGGCTGATCTCGACCAGCTCGGCCCGGCAGCCGAGCTTGCCGACGACCGCCTGGGCGTCGATCTGCGACGAGGGACTGGAGGTCCGGTACGGCAGCATCAGGCACAGCAGGCGGTCCGATCCGATCGCCTCGGCGACCAGGGTCGCGACGAGGGCGGAGTCGATCCCGCCGGACAGGCCGACCAGAACCCGCTCGAAGCCGGCCTGGCGGAGCTGGCCGCGGATGAACTCGGCGATCACCCGGCGGGCGACATCCGTATCGATCGCCAACTCGTCCGGGAGCTCGAACCAGGACTCGGACCGGATCGCAGCCCCGCTCGTCGGCGTCATCGGGCGGCCTGGCTCATCGAGCGGCCACGTCCAGACCCGGTTCGGCACCCTCTTCGGCCGTCGTCTCGGGCGCCTGGCCGGCCCGCTCGCTGATGATCCGGCCGAGCTCCCGGGCGGCCAGCTCGAGCCGCTCGTCCCGGAGCAGGGGCAGGCTGATTCGCTCGCGCCGGATGTCGGCCAGGTCGACGTCCACGAAGTACAGGCCCTCGTCGTAGAGCGGCGCGCTGAAGATCGCAGCGCCGTTCGGGCCGATCACCTCCGAGCCGCCCCAGAAGGAGATCGATTCGTCGACCCCGACCCGGTTGACGAAGACGACGAAGCTCGTCGTCAGCTGGGCATACGTCCGGAGCAGAGTCCGCCAGGACGTTGCGGTCCCGAGGCCGACCTCGTTAATGGCCGCCAGGTCGCGGCCCGGCGAAGAGGACACGTTGATCAGCAGTTGGGCCCCGTCCAGGGCGAGCAGCTGGGGCACGCCGAGGTGCCAGAAGTCCTCGCAGATGCTCAACCCGACGCCCACCCCGAGCCGGGACGGAGTCGCTCGCAGGAGATCGCCCGCGGCAAAGAAGCGCCGCTCGTCGAACAGCCCGTATGTCGGCAGGAACAGCTTGCGCTGGACGTGCCGAACCCGGCCCTCCTCGAGCAGGGCGACGGCAATGAACAGGCGGTGATCGGCCGACTCCTCGACGAACGAGAGGATGACCGACAGCCCGTCGTCGGGGCCACTGCCCGGCACGGTCGTCGCGGCCAGGGCCAGGAGGCGCGGATCGTCGAGGCGCATGGCGACCTCGGCCGCCAGGTCCTGGAGCAGGTAGCCGGTCAGGCCGAGCTCCGGGAAGACGACCAGGCCGGCCCCGCCCGAGCGGGCCTGCTCGATCAGGTCGTGGTGGCAGGCGAGGTTCTCATCGAGCAGGCCGAGGCGAGGGGCGAGCTGGGCGAGCGCGATCCGGAGGGGCTGCACCGCCCGAGTCTAGGACGCTGGCCGACCGGGCGCTCCCGAACCGTGCTCCGGTGCCCTCGGCGGTTTTGTCGGCGGGACCATCCCGGATGGGCCTGCCGGCATCGCCGTTGAGACGGGCTGGCCGGTGACCTGGCGCTGCTCGGCCGACCCGGCCACCTCTTCCGCGAAGTGGCAGGCCACGACGTGACCCGAGGACAGCTCGCGCAGGGCCGGCTCCTCGTCCACGCAGCGGGCCGGGTTGCCCAGTCGCTCGCGCAGCCAGCAGCGGGTGTTGAACCGGCAGCCGGGCGGGGGCGAGGCCGGCGACGGGACGTCGCCGCGCAGGATGATCCGGCGCCGGCGCGACTCGACGACCGGGTCCGGAATCGGAATCGCCGACAGGAGCGCGACCGAATAGGGATGGAGCGGCTCCTGGTTGAGCCCCTTCGAGGACGCTTGCTCGACGATCTTGCCGAGGTACATCACGGCAATTCGGTCGCTGATGTGGCGGACCACCGAAAGGTCGTGGGCGATGAACAGGTAAGTCAGGTTGAACTGGCCCTGGAGCCGTTCGAGCAGGTTGATGATCTGGGCCTGGATCGAGACGTCGAGGGCGCTGATCGGCTCGTCGGCCACGACCAGGTCGGGATTGACGGCCAGGGCCCGGGCAATCCCGATCCGCTGGCGCTGACCGCCGGAGAACTCGTGGGGATAGCGCTCGGCCGCGGCCGGATCGATCCCGACCGTCTCGAACAGCTCGCGCACCCGGTGACGCCGCTCGTCCTTCCCGCCGATGTTGTGGATGTCGAGCGGCTCGGCCACGATCCCGCCCGCGGTCATCCGCGGGTTGAGGCTGGCATACGGGTCCTGGAAGATCATCTGCATCCGGCGGCGCATCGCCCGCAGGGGCGCTCCCTCGAGCGTCGTGATGTCCTGCCCGGCGAATCTCAGCGTGCCGGCCGTCGGCCGGTACAGGCGCAGGATCGCCCGGCCCAGGGTGCTCTTGCCGCAGCCCGACTCACCGACCAGGCCGAGGGTCGTGCCGCGGGGCAGCGTGAGCGTCACGTCGTCGACCGCCCGGATGTCGCCGATATGGTGCTCGATCAGGATCCCCTGGGTGATCGGGAACCAGACCTTCAGCCCGTCGACCTCGAGCAGGTTCCCGCCGGCCGCGCCGGCCGCCCCCGGTGCAGACGGACTCGGTGGGGCCGGGCTCGGCATGGCCGGGCTCGGCAGGGGCATCGTCATCGGAACTGCCCGGAAGCCGGCGGCTCGACCGTCTCAAGCTCGAATTCGCCCGCCTCGCCGAGCTGGCCGAGGTCTGAGTCCGGCGGCGGGCCGGGCTGCGAGGTGTCGATGACGAGCTCGCTGCCGGCCGGCGGTGGGGCCGCCGTGAAGCCGGGCCGAAGGGGCGCGCCGGCGACCACCTCCTCGGCCGTGACCGGGTTCCAGCAGGCCAGGCGGTGGGTCATCCCGGGCCCGGTCGTGGTCACGGTGGCCCCCGGCTCGAGCGGGCTGAGCGGCGGGATCTCGGTCCAGCATCGGTCCAGGCGCCAGGCGCAGCGCGGGGCGAAGGCGCAGCCGACCGGGGCGACCCGCAGGTCGGGCGGGTTGCCCTCGATCGGGATCAGGGGCTCGTCCGCCGGCGTGTCGAGCCGCGGGATCGAATGGAGTAGGCCGACCGTGTACGGGTGGCGGGGCGAGGCGAAGAGGTCGGCGGTCGTGGCCGCCTCGACCACGAACCCGGCGTACATCACGTTGATCCGGCGGGTCATCCCGGCCACGACCCCGAGGTCGTGGGTGATCAGGATCACCGCGGTGCCCTGCTCGGCCGTAAGCCGCTGGAGGAGCTCGAGCATCTGGGCCTGGATCGTCACGTCGAGGGCCGTCGTCGGCTCGTCCGCGATGAGCAGCTTCGGCTCGAGCGCGAGGGCCATCGCGATCATGACCCGCTGGCGCATCCCGCCGCTGAACTGGTGGGGGTAGTTGCGCAGGCGGGCAGCCGGCTCGGCGATCCCGACCATCGTCAGCAGCTCGATCGCCCGGGCCCGGGCGTCGGCCGGGCTGACCTGCTTGTGGGCTCGGATCGTCTCGACCAGCTGCTCCTCGATCCGGAGGACCGGGTTCAGGCTGCTCATCGGGTCCTGGAAGATCATCGCGATCTCGCTGCCCCGCAGCTCGCGCATGTCGGCCTCGGGCAGGGTGGTCAGGTCGACCCCGTCGAACAGGACCCGGCCGCCCTCGATCCGACCCGCCGGCTGGGGCAGGAGTCGCATCATGGCCAGGTTCGTGACGCTTTTGCCACAGCCGGATTCGCCGACCAGCCCGAGCGTCTCGCCCTGGTCGAGGTCGAACGACACGTCGTTGACCGCGTGGACCGCGCCATCATGGGTCCGGAAGCGAACGACCAGGCCCTGGACGGAGAGGAGCATCGGCTAGCGCTTCAGCCGCGGGTCGATGGCGTCGCGCAGGCCATCGCCGACCAGGTTGAAGCCGATCGCCGTGATCACGATCGCAGCGCCGGGGAAGAAGATCAGGTACGGCGCATCCTGCAGGAACCGGGCCGAATCGGTCAGCATCTCGCCCCACTCGGGGATCCGCGGGTCGCCTGGACCCAGGCCGAGGAAGCCGAGCCCGGCCACGTCGATGATCGCGGTCGCCATGGCCAGGGTGACGGCCACGATCAGCGGGGTCAGGGCATTCGGCATCATGTGCCGCAGGAGCATCCGGAACGGGCTCGCGCCGGTGGCCCGGGCGGCCAGGACGAAGTCCGATTCACGCAGTGAGAGCAGGCTGCCGCGCAGGAGCCGGGCGAAGATCGGGGCGTACGAGATCCCCACGGCCAGCATGATCTGGGGCTCGCCGTGGCCCAGGGCGGCCACGATCCCGATCGCCAGGAGGATCCCCGGGATCGCCAGGAAGACGTCGGTCACGCGCATCAGGACGGTGTCGACCTTGCCCCCGAAGCCGCCCGCGGTGGCGCCCACCAGGACCCCGAAGACGAGGCCGAAGGCGACGGCCACGACCCCGACCACCAGGCTCAGCCGGGCGCCGTACAGGATCCGGCTGAGCTGGTCCCGCCCGAGCAGGTCCGTGCCCATCAGGTGCTGGAGGCTCGGACCCTGCTTGCTGGCGGCCAGGTTCGTCTGGCCCGGGTCGTACGGGGCGAGGAACGGGGCCAGGATCGCGCTGACCACGAAGATCACGATGAAGACCAGGCCGAGGACCGCCGGCCCGTTCCGCATCAGCCGGCGGAAGGCATCCCGCCACAGGCCGCGGCTGGCCCGCGGCGCAGCCCGGACGACGACTGTCGTACCCGTCGTCATCTCAGGAATACCGGATCCGCGGGTTGACGAAGGCATAGCCGACGTCGACGGCGAGGTTCACGACGAGGAAGATGACCGCGAAGATCATGATCAGCGACTGCACCACGATATAGTCGTGGTTCTGGATCGAGGTCACCAGCCACGAGCCGACCCCCTGCCAGTTGAACACGGTCTCGGTCAGGACCGCTCCGCCCAGGAGCAGGCCGACCTGGAGCCCGATCACGGTGATCACCGGCAGCCAGGCATTGCGCATGATGTGCCGGCCGTCCACCCGCTTGGATGTCAGGCCCTTGGCCCGGGCCGTCCGGACGTAGTCCTCGTTCTTCACGTCGATCACTGACGCCCGGGTGATCCGGGTCACGATCGCCAGGGGAATCGAACCGAGCGCGATCGCCGGCAGGATCAGGTGGGCGAACGCGTCGACGACCGCGGCCGGGTTGCCCGACAGGATCGCATCGACGATCGGGATGTTCGTCACCGGCGGAACGTCAAGGCGGGGATCGGCCGGTCCGAACGATGGCAGCAGGTGGAGCTGGACGGCGAAGATGTAGACCAGGGTGTAGCCGAGGACGAAGATCGGGATCGAGACCCCGAACAGCGAGATGACCGTGACCAGGCCGTCGAGCCAGCCGTTCGGGTGGCGGGCGGCGAGGCGGCCCAGGGGAATTCCGAGGCCGACGGCAAAGATCAGGGCTCCGATCGTCAGCTCAACGGTCAGCGGGAACTTCAGGGCGAAGACGTCGGCCACCGAGCGGTTGTCGATGATGCTCGAGCCGAAGTTGCCGCTGAGCAGGTGCTGCATGTACTTGAGGTACTGGACGATCAGCGGCTGGTCGAGCCCGAGCGTGGCCCGGATCTCGGCGATCCGCTCGGGCGTCGCATGTTCGCCCAGGATCGTCTCGGCAGGATCGCCCGGCAGGAGCCGGATGAAGAAGAACAGGATGATCGACAGGCCGAGCAGGACGGGGATCGCCCCGATCAGGCGCCGGACGATGAACCTCGCCACCGGGCTTGCGGTTCCCTCCTGTGTTGAGGCCCTCCGGATTCCTGGGAACCCGGAGGGCCTGATCGATCAATCTCGAGTCGCCACCGGGCGACGGCTGGGCCGGCCTCGTCGGCCGGCCCGCTGGTTCATCACTCAGCCGATTGCTACGGCTGGAGCCAGACGCTGTTGAAGTGCTCGGTCGTGTTGGCCGCGCCAACGAACCCGTGGACCTTCGAGGTGTACGCCCCAGCGAGGACCGAGTTCACGATCGGCACCATCGGCAGGTCGGCTCCCAGCATGTCCTGGGTCTGGCCCCACAGGGCGTTGGCCGCATCGGCGGTCGGCGCCTGGAGAGCCTGATTGAACAGGTCGTTCATCTGGTCGTTCTTGTAGCCGAACGCCTTGGCTGGCTGGCCACCGGAGTATCCGAAGAAGGCGGTGACCAGGAAGTTATCGGCGCCGGCCCAGTCGCACGTCCAGCCGAGCAGGTACAGGGCAAGCTGGCCGGTATTGGCCGTGTTGTAGTAGCCGGAGTGCCAGTCGATCGTCTTGAGCGAGACCGTGAAGCCGATCGCAGTCAGGTCCTGGGCGATCGCCTGGGCCTCGGTCGACGGATCGGGCATGTACGGACGGCTGACGTTCGACGGGTAGTACAGGTCGATCTTCAGCTGGTCGGCGGTGAGGTTGGCTCCGGCGAGCATGGCCTTGGCCGCGTTCGCGTCGTAGCTCGGGAAGTTCTGGGCCTTGAAGCCCTGGGTCGCCGGGGGCATGAAGCCGGTCGCGACCTTGCCCAGGTCGCCGAAGATCGTCGACACGTAGGCCGAGCGATTGAGGGCCTGGAAGACGGCCGTCCGGACAGCCTTGTTGGCGTAGATCGTGGGCGTGGCGGCCCCGCCGCCACTCTTGGGCTGGAGGGCCTGGTTCATGCCCAGGTAGCCGATGTTGCAGGAGTCGCCCCGGTCGATGATCGTCAGGCCAGCGCCCGTGGCGGTCTTGACATCGAGCGGGGAGATCGCCTCGGCCAGGTCGATCCCGCCCGACTGGAGGGCCTGGAGGGTCGCTGTCGTATCGGCGAACGGCTTGAACGTGATCTGGTCGAGATGGGCGGCGTTGGCCTTGTCCCAGTAGGTCGGGTTCTTGACCACGGTGACGTGGTCGCCCGGGACCCACTCCTTGAACATGAACGGCCCGGTGCCGACCATGCTCTGGCCCTTGCCCTGGGCATAGTTGTTGTTCGCCAGCGGGGTGCTGTCGGCGTTGCCCTTCTGGAGGGCGGTCGGGCTCTGGATGCCGAACACCTGGAGGGTCGTGGCAAGCAGGAAGTTCGACTGTGGGTGACCCAGGTTGATCACGACGGTCGTGTCGTTCGGCGCGTCAACCGACACGATGTTCGAGTCAGCCCCGAAGCCCCCGAAGACCGCCCCGTAGTAGTAGGCGTTGTCCTGGAGGTCACCCTTGGGAAAGGCCTTCCAGCGATCGTAGTTGAACTTGACGGCGGCCGCGTTGAACGGGGTGCCATCGTGGAAGGTGACGCCCGTGCGCAGGGTGAACGTGTAGGACTTGCCGTCCGGGCTGACCGTCGGCAGGGCCGAGGCCAGGACCGGGACGATCGTGCTGACTGTGCCCGGGGCGAGGCCCACGAGGCCCTCGACGACCTGGGTCGCGACGTACAGCGAGTTGCCGTCACTGACCAGGGCGGGGTCGGCGTAGACCATGTCGCCCTGCAGGGCGACGACCATGTTGCCGCCCTCGACGGGCGTGCCGCCCGATGAGGCGGAGGGTGAAGACGGGGCGGTGGACGCTGCTGGCGGCGTCGATCCGGTCGGGGCCGAGGCGGCCGACGTCGGCGGGGCCGCGGTGGCGGCGCTGCTGCAGGCGGAGAACAGGATCCCCGCAACTGCGATCAGCGCGCCCGTGCGTAAGCGCAACATGAACGACTCTCCTCCTCTATCGATATCGGGTCCGACCAGATCGCGGCGACCCTGTCACAGTCGGCCGGCCGGTGGCCCACTCGATCAGCGCATGATACTCAGACGGAGGCCGGGGTGTCCGGCCCGGGCTGGGGAGCGACGGGCGGCGGGCTGACCGAAGCCGGCTGGCCGGGAACCCCTGCCGGCGGGCTGGCCGGCCGGCCCGGAACGAGGCTGGCCAGGCTCGAGGCCAGGCCTGTCGGGGCCGCCCCGGCGACCGGCACGAGCTCGCTCACGACGGCGTCGGTCACCTGTTCGGCGTAATGGCAGGCGACCTGGTGGCCGGGCACGATCTCCCGGAACACCGGCTCCTCGGTGACGCAGTTCTCGGGGTTGTCGAGCCGCCTGCGCAGCCAGCAACGGGTGTGGAACCGGCAGCCGCTGGGCGGGTTGGCCGGCGACGGGACGTCGCCCTCGAGGACCATCCGGCGCTTGCGGACCCGGGGATCCGGGCTGGGAACCGCCGACAGCAGGGCGACCGTGTAGGGATGCCGGGGATGGGTGTAGATCTCGTCGACGCCGGCCAGCTCGGCCATCTGGCCGAGGTACATGACCCCGACTCGATCGCTGACGTACTGCACGACCGACAGGTTGTGGGCCACGAAGAGGTAGGTCAGGCCCATCTCGCGCCGGAGGTCGAGGAGCAGGTTGAGGATCTGGCTCTGGATCGACACGTCGAGGGCAGAGACGGCCTCGTCGCACACGATGAACTCGGGATTCAGGACGAGGGCCCGGGCGATCCCGATCCGCTGGCGCTGGCCGCCGCTGAACTCGTGGGGATAGCGCCGGGTGTAGTCGCGCCGCAGGCCGACCGTCTCGAGGGCGTCTTCGACCCGCTTGATCCGCTCCTTCGAGTTACGGACGCCCTGGGCAAGCAGGCCCTCGCCGATGATGTCGCTGACCGGCATCCGCGGATTCAGCGAGCCGTACGGGTCCTGGAAGATGATCTGCATCTTCGTCCGCATCTTGCGGAGCTGCTTGCTGTCGAGGCTGGTCAGGTCGATCCCGCCGAGGGTGACCTTGCCCTCGGTCGGTCGCTCGAGGAGGAGGGTCGTTCGGCCGAGGGTCGTCTTGCCGCAGCCGGATTCACCGACCAGGCCGACGACCTCGCCCCGGTTGACCACGAAGCTGACCCCGTCGACCGCCCGGACGTCGCCCACCTTGCGGCGCAGTATTCCGCCGTAGATCGGGAAATACTTGCGCAGGCCCTCGATCTGGAGGAGCGGCTCGGCCGCCGGCGGCGCAACCGCGGACGGGTCCGCGGCAGGCTGGGCAGCCGGCGCGGCTGGCTGGCTGGCGGCCGGTTCGACCACCTCGGTCACGCCACACCCCCGGCGGCCGTGACCGAACCGGGATCGGCATCCGGACCGACCTGGTCGCCACTGGCGGGATCAGGCGACTCGATCGGATCAGTGGACGGGACTGGCGCGGCGGTGGCCGCGGCTGCCGCGGCCGTGACCGGGGCAGCGGGGTCCGCCCCAGGGACTGGGGCTGTGGAGTCGGCCACGGCGGGTGCCAGGTGCGGCACCTGCTCGGCCGGGACATGCAGCCAGCAACGGGCTCGCCGATCGGCGCTGACCGCGTAGAGCGGCGGCTCGAACGGCTTGCACGGTTCGAAGGAATACGGGCAGCGCGGCTCGAACCGGCAGCCCTTGGGCAGCCGGAACGGGTTCGGCACCGAGCCCTTGATCACGTTCAAGCGCTGGCCGCGGATCACCCGCGAGGGGATCGAGGTCAGAAGCCCTTCCGTGTAGGGATGCTTGGGCGTGAGCAGGGTCTCCTCGACCGAGCCCGACTCGACGATCTTGCCGGCGTACATCACGGCCACCCGCTGGACCGTTTCGGCGACCACGGCCAGGTCGTGGGTGATCAAGAGCAGGGCTGCCCCGCTCTCGGTCTGGATCCGCTCGATCAGCTCGAGGATCTGGGCCTGGATCGTCACGTCCAGGGCGGTCGTCGGCTCGTCCGCCACGATCAGCTTCGGATCGCAGGCGAGGGCCATCGCAATGACGACGCGCTGTCGCATGCCGCCCGACATCTCGTGGGGATATTGCTTGACCCGCCGTTCGGGCGACGGAATCCCGACCAGCCGGAGCATCTCGATCGCCCGATCCCAGGCATCCTTCTTCGAGGCGTGGCGGTGCAGCCGGACGGACTCGGCGATCTGCTCGCCCACGGTGAAGACCGGGTTGAGCGAGGTCATCGGCTCCTGGAAGATCATCGTGATGTCGTCGCCCCGGATCTCCTCCATGTCCGACTCGGACAGCTTCAGGAGGTCCCGTCCCTCGAACCAGATCTCGCCGGCAATGATCTCCCCGGGCGGTTCGATCAGGCGCATGATCGAGAGCGAGGTCACGCTCTTGCCGCTGCCCGATTCGCCGACCAGGCCGAGGGTCTCCCCACGCTTGATGCTGAAGTCGACGCCGTCGACCGCCGGGACCGTCCCGTCGAGCACCTTGAAGTGGGTCTTGAGGCCCCGGACTTCGAGCAGGACGTCGTCCGGCGGGGGGCCGCTCCGGTCGGCCAGTGCGTCGATCACAGCCTGGACCGTGGATCGAGCGCGTCGCGCAGGCCGTCCCCGATGAAGTTGATCGCCAGCACGGTCAGGGCGATCGCCATGCCCGGGAAGAAGGCCCACCACCAGTTGCCCTGGCTGAGGACGGTCTGGGCGTTCGACAGGGCGTTGCCCCAGCTGGTCTGGTCCTCGCTCAGCCCGAAGCCGAGGTAGCTCACGAAGGCCTCGAGGACGATGTTCGAGGCCATGATCAGGGTCATCGCCACGATCACCGGGCCGAGGGCACTGGGCAGGATGTGGCGGAAGGTGATCCGTATGTCGCTCACCCCGACGGCCCGGGCCGCCTCGACGAAGTCGGCCTCACGCAGGGTCAGGAACATCGCCCGGACGAGCCGGGCGATCAGGGGCCACGATAACAAGCCGAAGATCAGGATCAGCGAGCTGAGCTGGCCGGCCCCGAAGAAGCGGGCCGCGACGAGGATCACGAACAGGAACGGGATCGCGAAGAAGACGTCGACGACCCGCATCAGGACGTTGTCGGTGACGCCGCCGACATAGCCGGCCGTGGCCCCGACCAGGACGCCGACGAAGCCCGCGATGAGCATCGAGGTGACCCCGATCGTGACCGAGATCCGGGCCCCGTTGACGACCATGTCGAGAACGTCCCGGCCCACGTTATCGGTCCCGAACAGGTGCTGGAGCGAGGGCGGATCGCCGCCCGGGTGGGTGGCGTTGGGAATGACCAGGGGATCGTACGGGGCTACGATCGGACCGAAGATCGCGACCAGGACCATGAACCCGAAGATGCACAGGCCGATCGCCGCCAGGCGATGGAGCTTGAACCGGCGCCAGGCCAGCTGCCACTGAGTGAGCGACTCGAGGGCAACCTCGACATCCTCTTCCTCGGCCGGCGCGCCGCCGGCCGGCCCGCCGTACTGGAGGGTCAGCGGGCTTTGCATGTCGGGCAGGGTCATCCAGGGGCCTCAGTCGTACTTGATCCGGGGATCGACCATGACGTACAGCACGTCGGCGACCAGGTTCATGAACACGATGAACAGCGAGCCGATCAGCAGGAGGCCCATCAGGAGGAAGTAGTCCCGCTGGTTGACCCCGTCGTAGAACAGCAGGCCCATGCCCGGCCAGCTGAAGACCGTCTCGGTCGCAATCGCCCCCCCGAACAGGAACGCAATCTCAAGGGCGATGTTCGTGACGATCGGCAGGAGCGCGTTCCGGAAGGCGTGGCGATAGATCACGGTCCGGCCGGGCAGGCCCTTGGCCCTGGCCGTCCTGACGTAGTCCTGGCTGAGCGATTCGAGCATGGCCGACCGGACGAACCGGCTGTCCCCGGCCACGCTCACCGCGATCAGGGTCACCACCGGCAGGACCAGGTGGGTCCCGATGTCGTAGATCTGGGGCCAGGGGTTGGCCGCGAAGGCCTTCCAGTACGCATCGGTCGCAAACGGCGCGGGCGAGCTGCGGACGTTGACGATGCCCTGGGCGGGGAACCAGCGCAGCTCGACGGCGAAGATGAAGATCAGGATGAGTCCGAGCCAGAACGTCGGCAGCGAATAGAAGATGTAGCTGAAGATCGTGATCGTCTGGTCGGTCGCGCTGTAGCGCTTGACCGCGGCAAGCACGCCGATGAAGGTGGCGATCGAAACCCACAGGATCCAGGCGGTGCCCATCAGGATGAACGTTGCCGGGATCCGCTGGGTGATCAGGTCGAGGACCGGCTGGCCCGACGAGATCGAGTAGCCGAAGTCACCGTGGATGACGCCGTTCGTGCCGCCCCCGAGGAACGTCGGCAGGAAGTTCGGCCAGCCCTGGGCGGAGATGAAGCTGAACGTGCCGCTGGAGCAGTTGATCACGCCCAGCCAGCCCAGGTACTCCTTGATCGTATCCACGATGCCCGCGTCCCGGACGAGGCACCAGCGGGCGAGCCAGGCGTCGACCTGGGCCGGGGTGATGTGGGGGTTCTGGTTGAACGCGGCCTGCGGGCCGCCGGGCGCCTGCTGCATCAGCAGGAAGCTGACGACGGTGATCAACCAGATGACGGGGAGGGCCTGGATGACGCGGCGAATGATGAACTTGGTCATGCCGCTGCCCCGGAGAAGCCTCGCCGGGATTGAGAGTCCCGCCGCCGGATCCGCATTCGGTTAACCGCCTCGTTGGAACGGTAGGAGGTCAGGAGCGGCGGGACCGATGGCCGGCCCCGCCGCTCGCTCGGATCGATGAACTCAGGTACGCACGGTACCTGTGCCCAGATTACTGCGGGTTGTTCGAGAACCAGTCCTCGACTTCCCAGGTCGGACCAGCAGAGCTCACGTTGTAGCCCGGCCAGCCACCGGCGTTCACGCCGATGCCGGTGGTCTCAGCCCGGTAGTAGAGCGGGATCTCGGGGATGCCGTTGACATAGGCGTCCTGAACGGCGCCGGCGTCCTTCTGCTGGGCAGCAAGGTCGACGTCGCTCTTGAGCCCGGCCAGGGCAGCGTCCATGCCCGCATCGCTGAAGCGGGTGTCGTTCGAGCCGGAGTGATCGCCGAGCTCGGGGAACTGGGTGGAGTCGTAAGCGTAGTAGTAGTCGTTGTACGGGCTACCGGTCAGGACATACGCGAAGTCCGCGATGTCATAGGTGCCGCGGTAGATCGAGCACTGGGTGTCGGCCTTCGTGTCGGCCCAGCCCGCGAACAGGATGGAACCGGCGTCGACCGTCGTCAGGGTGCTCTTGATATGGATCGCCTGGAGGTAGGACTGCAGCTTCTGCAGCTCGGTCAGGCGGGTGGGGTTACCGGCAGAGGTGCACAGCTGCAGGTTGACGTCCTTGCCCGCGGTCAGCTGGCGGTTGCCGTCAGAGCCGACCGGCATGATCGGGTCGAGCAGCGCGTTGGCGCCGGCGACGTCGAAGGCCGGGCAGGTCTCGGCCTTGGCATACCACAGGCCGGGAGGGGTCGGTGAGCAGGCCGGCGGGACGTTCGCGCCGGGGAAGACGGCCGCGATCAGGTCCGTCTTGTTGACGGCCATGGCGAGCGCCTTGCGGACGTCAGGCATCCACAGGCCGTTGCCGCGGGCCTTGTTCGGGTCGTTGTTCAGGTCGAAGTGCTCGTACTGCCAGGCCGCCTGGAGCTCGGCCTTGCCAACCGTCGGGTCGGTGCCCTGGATCGTGGCGTAGTCGGCCTGGGTCATATCGAAGGCCAGGTCAACCGCGCCGCTCTTGAAGGCGGCGATCTCGCCGTCCTTGCTGTCGAACAGGTCGAACTTCAAGCCGGCCAGGTACGGCGCGTGGGCCGTCCCACCGAAGGCCAGGTCGACGCCGCCCTTCCAGTTCGGGTTCGGCGCGTAGTCAATCTCGGTCTTCGAGGCGTTGGTGATCATGAACGGGCCGTCGAACGGCACGCTGGCGATGGCCGAGCTGACCGGCATCGACTTGGCCGCGTCGGCGACCTTGATCGTACTCAGCCACTTGCCCTGCAGGAAGGCGGTCCCGAGGAGGTTCAGCCAGCCCGGGTAGAGCTCCTTGAAGTGGAGCGTGCCGGAGAGGCCGTCAGACGAAACGTCAACGCTGCTGATCTCGGTGAACGGGCTGCAGTTGGCGCAACCGGACTGTCCGGGATCAGTCGCGAACTTCCATGTCGCCTGCCAGTCATTCATCGTGACCGGCGTGCCGTCCGACCACTCGAGACCCGGGCGGAGGGTGACGGCGACCGTGAAGGTGTTGCCGGTAATGACCACGCCACCGTTCTCGATCGTCGGGATCGATGCCGCGAGATCCGGGAAGTACTTGCCATCCTGGGTGATCCCCAGTGGCGCACGGAGGGCCGGCCCGATGGCCTCGAACGAGGTGAACGCCGTCGTGTAGAACGGGTTCAGGTTGTCAGGTGGCTGCCACTCGGCCATGACCAGCGTCCCGCCCGTCTTCGCGCCGGTCGTCGGCTTGAAGGTCGAGTTGAACAGCGCCTTGTCGAGGTCCGACTGGGCGGACGCGCTCGGCGCCGTCGAAGCCGGCGCCGTCGAGGCCGGCGCGGTGCTCGGCGCTGCGGCCGAAGGCGCAGACGTCGCGGGCACGGCCGTTGCCGTTCCGCTGCACGCTGCAAACAGGATTGCGGCGGTTGCGATCAGCCCGCCTAGAGGTTTCCGCATCAATTCTCCTCCAAATGGCACACGGCCAAGGGTCATCAGGACTTGGCGGCTGACGCCGGCCGGATCAGCGACGGAATCCGGACAGCTGCGTGCATGCCTGCGGACCCGGGACCGCATCCCGATCAGCGCGTCGCCAACAACGACGCCGCCGGTAATATGGGCGGGCTACAGGCTCGTGTCAAATGATCTGGCCCGGCCGTTGGCGGCGGGCCCAGGTCAGTCCGGGCAGGGCGTCTCGGCGCCGGTCATGGCCCGCCAGCGGAGGTTCGGCTGGCGGGCCGCGGTCGCCTCATCCAGGCGCCGGACGGGAGCGCTGTGGGGCGCGTCGCGGACGAGCTCGGGCGAGCTGACGGCCTCGCCGGCGATCCGGACCAGGGCCTCGGCGAAGGCGTCCAGGGTCTCGACCGATTCCGTCTCGGTCGGCTCGATCAGCATCCCCTCCTCGACGATCAAGCGGGAAGTAGATCGTGGGCGGATGGAAGCCGTAATCAATCAGGCGCTTGGCGATGTCCAGGGTCCGCACGCCGGTCGTCCGCTTGATCGTGGCGGCCGAAGCGACGAACTCGTGCTTGCAATGACGCTCGTAGGGCACATCGAAGGTCGTCCCGAGGCGAGCTTTCAGGTAGTTCGCGGCCAGGACTGCGTCGTTGCTCACCTCCTGGAGGCCATCGCCACCGTGGGCCCGCAGGTAGGCGTAGGCCCGGACGAGGACGCCGGTGTTGCCCACGAAGCTGCGCATCCGGCCGATGCTTGCCGGACGCTCCCCCGGCCGCTCGAGCCGGAAGCTGCCATCGTCCTCGCGCCGGACCCGCGGCGCGGGCAGGAAGGGCACGAGCTTCGGCCCGACCCCGACCGGGCCGGCTCCCGGGCCGCCTCCACCGTGGGGCGTGCTGAACGTCTTGTGGGTGTTGATGTGCATCACGTCAAAGCCGGCCTGGCCAGGCTTGAACCGGCCCAGGATCGCGTTCAGGTTGGCCCCGTCCATGTAGGCCAGGGCACCGGCCGCGTGGACCGCTTCGAGGAGCTCTCCGATCCGGGCCTCGAACAGGCCCAGGGTCGACGGGTTGGTGATCATGACCGCGGCCGTGTGCGGGCCGAGGGCCGACCGGAACGCCTCGAGATCGACCCCGCCGTCGGCGGCCGACGGGATCGTGATCGTCCGGAACCCGGCCATCGAGGCCGTGGCCGGATTCGTGCCGTGGCTCGAATCGGGCACCAGGACCTCGGTCCGCTCGTGGTCGCCCCGGCTCCGGTGATAGGCCCGGATCATCAGGATCCCGGTCAGCTCGCCCTGGGCGCCGGCCGCCGGCTGGAGGGTCACCGCCTCCATCCCGCTGATCTCGGCCAGGATCTGCTCGAGCTCCCAGAGCAGCTGGAGCGTCCCCTGGGCCGTCTCGTCCGGAGCGAGCGGGTGGAGGCTGCCGAAGCCGGGCAGGCGGGCCGCCCACTCGTTCAGCTTGGGATTGAACTTCATCGTGCACGAGCCGAGCGGGTAGAAGCCGGTGTCGATCGCGAAGTTCAGCTGGCTCAGGTTGACGTAGTGGCGAACCACCTCGGGCTCGTTCAGCTCGGGCAGGGCCGGCGGAGCCTGGCGCCGGGCGGTCGGCGGCAGCCGGTCGAGGGCCCCCTTGGGCGGATGGGGAATCTTGCCGCCGCCCCGACCCGGGCGAGACTTCTCGAACAGGGTCGCCTGGAGGCGGGGACCGGTCACGCCCATTGCGATCCCCGCAGCTCGGCCCCGAGGGCATCGGCGAAGCGAGCGATGTCCTCGGCCGTGGTGACCTCGGTCGCGCAGACCAGGAGGCCGTCGACGAGGCTCGGATCGTCGGGCTCCATGTCGGCCAGGACGAGCCCGGCCAGGACGCCTCGCTCGAGCAGCCGGCGATGGATCGAGCGCGCGTCCGGCACCCGCAGGACGAACTCGTTGAGGTAGGCGCCGTGCGGGTGGAGCCGGCCTGCTCCCACCCCGACCAGGGCCGCCTCGAGCTCGGCCGCCCGGGCCGCCCCCATGGCCGCCACGTCGCGCAGGCCATGCGGTCCGAGGCAGGCCAGGTAGACGCTGGCCGCCAGGGCGAGGAGGGCCTGGTTCGTGCAGATGTTGCTGGCCGCCCGCTCGCGCCGGATGTCCTGCTCGCGGGCCCGAAGGGTCATCACGAAGGCCCGGTTGCCATCGAGGTCGGTGGTCATCCCGACCAGGCGCCCGGGGATCTGGCGGACCAGGGCATTGGTCGCCGCCAGGATGCCCAGGTACGGTCCGCCGTACTGGGCCGGGATGCCCAGGGCCTGGCCCTCCCCCGCGGCGATGTCGGCGCCATAGTCGCCGGGTGGGGCGAGGACCGCCAGCGAGACCGGCTCGACCACGGCCACGAACAGGGCACCCGCGGCATGGGCCAGCCGTCCGATCTCGGACATCGGCTCGAGCAGGCCGAAGAAGTTCGGCTGGCCGGCGACGACCCCGGCCACCGACCGGTCCGGCTCGGCCAGGAGCCGCTCGAGGGCCGCCACGTCGGTCGTGCCGGCAGCCTCGCCGGCGGCGACCGTCGGAATCTCGTCCAGCTCGAGGTCGCCCCCGGACAGGTAGGTTGCCAGCGTCTCGCGGTAATGGCGGTGAACGGCCCGGCTGACGAGGATCCGCTGCCGGCCGGTCGCCCGACAGGTCATCAGGGCCGCCTCGGCGGTGGCTGCCGCTCCGTCGTAATGGGAGGCGGACACGACATCGAGCCCGATCAGCTCGGCCAGGAGCGACTGGTACTCGTAGATGCTCTGGAGCGTGCCCTGGCTGACCTCGGGCTGGTACGGGGTGTAGGCCGTGTACCACTCACCCCGAAGCAGGATCTGGTCGACGGCCGCGGGCTGGTAGTGGCGATAGGCACCGGCCCCCAGGAAGCTGGCCAGGTTCGTCCGATTCCGGCCGGCCAGGCCCTCGAGGCGGGCGGCCAGCTCCAGCTCCGGCTGGCCGTCGGGCAGGTCCAGGCCGTTCGCCCGGAGGGCGGCCGGGATGTCGGCGAAGAGCTCATCGACCGAGCCGACTCCGATCACCTCGAGCATCCGCTCGCGATCGGCCGCGGTATGAGGCCCGTAGGGCATCCTTGGTCAGGCCTCGGCGATCAGCTGGGCGTAGGCGGATGGCTCCAGCAGGCGCTCAAGCTCGGACGGATCGGTGACGGTCAGGCGGAGCATCCAGCCGGCCCCGTAGGGATCGGTGTTGACCAGCTCGGGCTGGCCGGCCAGGGCCTCGTTGGCCTCGGTCACCGCGCCGCTCAGGGGGGCGAACAGGTCGCTCACGGCCTTGACCGACTCCACCACGCCGAAGGTCGCCTGGGCCGCCAGGGCTGTCCCGACCGAGGGCAGCTCGACGAAGACGATGTCGCCCAGCTGCTCCGCCGCGAACGCCGTGATGCCGACGGTCGCGGTCTCGCCCGACAGGCGAACCCATTCATGGTCGGCCGTGTAGCGCAGGTCCTCGGGAACCATCGAGCGCGAACCTCCTCGAGCGAGCGACGACTGCCTGGGCGCCGGCTCGGCCGAGCTCAGCGCGGACGGCGGTAGAACGGTAGAGGGACGACCTCGGCGGCGACCCGCGCGGCGCGGATCTCGACCTCGAGGATCGTACCCGGTTCCGCATCGCCCGGAGCGACATAGGCCATCGCGATCGCCCGGCCGAGCGACGGCGAGAGGGTGCCGCTGGTGATCGTCCCGGTCAGCCGCTCGCCGGCGTGGACCGGGTAGCCGTGCCGGGCGATCCCCCGGCCGGTCATGGTCAACCCGACGAGCCTCCGGGCCGGGCCGGTCTCGGCGATCCGGGCCAGCGCATCCCGGCCCACGAATCCGTCCGGCTGGTCCAGCCGGACGACCCGACCGAGGCCGGCTTCGTAGGGGTTGACCGTCGGATCCAGCTCGTTGCCGTAGAGCGGCATGCCAGCCTCGAGCCGGAGGGTGTCCCGGGCACCCAGCCCGATCGGGGCAAGGCCGAACGGCTGGCCCGCCTGCCACAGGGCATCCCACAGCTCGCCGGCCCGGGCCGTGTCGACGAAGACCTCGAACCCGTCCTCGCCGGTGTAGCCCGTCCGGGCGACGAGGGCCGGTATGCCGGCAACGACGCCCTCGGCGATCGCGTAGTAGCGGATTGAGCCAAGGTCGAGCTTGGTCAACTGGGCGAGGACCTCGACCGACCGGGGACCCTGGATCGCGCACAGGGCGGTGGCCAGCGACCGGTCGTCGAGGATCGCCCGAAAGGTCTCGATTCGCTGGGCCAGCAGGTCACTGACCAGCGGGGCGTTGCCGGCATTGGCCACGACCAGGAAGCGCTCCTCGGCCAGCCGGTAGATGATCAGGTCATCGAGGATCCCGCCATTCGCGGCGCAGATCATCGAGTAGTGGGCCCGGCCCACGACCAGGCGGGACGGTTCCGAGATGATGGCCGCGGAGAGCGCCTCGGCCGCTTCCGGACCCTCGACGAAGAGTTCGCCCATGTGGGACAGGTCGAACAGGCCGGCCCGCTCGCGGACGGCCCGGTGTTCTTCGAGGATGCCGGCGTACTGGAGCGGCATCTCCCAGCCGCCGAACGTGGTCAGCTTCGCCCCGGCCGCCCGATGGCGCCCGATCAGCGGCGTGCTGTGGATGTCGGCCCCGGATTCGGCCGGGTCGGGCTGGGCCGAGGTCATCCCGGATCCTGACCGGCAACGAGAGCTGCCGCCCGCTCGACCAGCGCCCGCTCCGTCTCGAACGTCAGCAGGCCGCCGGCGTCGGACAGGTTGACCCAGCGGACCGTCGTCGAACTCATGGTCGTGCCGGGCCAGGTCTCCGCCGGTCGGCTCCATCAGGAAATAGTGAACGGTCTTGTGGATCCGGACGCCCTTCTGGACGAACTGGTACGAGATCGAATCGAGGGGGCCGGTGATCCGGACCTCGAGGCCGGTCTCCTCGTTCACCTCGCGCAGGGCCGTCTGCTCGGTCGTCTCGCCGGGATTCGGGCGTGCCCTTGGGCAGGGTCCAGGTGAAGCCCGAGCCCTCGCGTCGTCGCCGGCCGGCCACGAACTGGGGGATCCCCGCCTCGTGGCGGATCACGATCCCGCCGGCGGAAGTTGCCCTGCCGTCCCTCAGGCGAGCCACGGCGCCGACGGGGCGCCCTGCCGGTCGTGGCGGACCGGTCGTCCGAGACGCATCCAGCGGAAGCTGACACCCGGCTTGATACGGCCGTTCGTCAGGCCGACGTGGGTCCGGGCCGGCTGGATCGAGCGCCAGCGGGAGCGAAGCTGCACATACGGACTGAGGTCGCTCCGGCGGAGCGTCGTCTGGTGCGACGAGGCGGCCTGGAACGAGGTCGTCCGGAGTCCGAGCCGGCGCTCTCGAGCCCGCGGCGAAAGGCGCACGAAGCGCGCCGCGGGGCGAGCCGCGTACTTTGCGGCGATGCTGTGCTGCATCCGGCAATCCTACCCGCTCAGGACGGCAATGCAAGAGCATTGCGCAGGCCGGTCGCAGCGTCCGGTGTCAGCGTGCCACGCGCCTCGGCGAGCACGATTTCACGCTCGGCTGCGGCCCGGTACAGGTCGAGCACGCCGGGCGCGTGGAGACGCAGGCTGTCGAGGTGGCTGCGCAGGGTGCCGACGTCGCCGCGCACGATCGGTCCGGTCAGGGCCGCCCCGATGCCCAGCGCCCGGGCATTGCCCAGGGTCTGCTCGACCAGGGGGCCGTAGATCGCGAGCGAGCCGGCCTCATCGAGCCCGGCCACCCGGCCCAGCTCGGCGATCGCGTCGAGCAGGGCGTCGAAGCCGCCCGCCGCCAGCACGGCCGCGGCGTGGTAAGCCGGCTTGGAGCCAGCCGCGAGCCGAACCGGATGGGCCCCGATCGCCTCGGCCATCTCGGCCAGCAGGTCGAGCAGCTGGTCGTCGCCCTCGACCGCCACCGTCGCGCCGTGGAGGGCGGCCACGGCCCGCTCGGTGTCGGCGAACGCCACGAGCGGATGGAACGAGCCGATCTGGGTTCCGGCCGCCATCGCCGGCCGGAGGACCTCCGCCCCGAGCGCGCCGCTCGTATGGACCATCGCCTGTCCGCCGTACATCCGGAGGCTGCTCGCGAGCGGGGCCAGGGCGTCGTCGGGCACGGCCAGGATGATCAGCTCGACCTCGTCCAGGATCGCCGTCGCGTCGGCAAATCCCCGGGTCCCGCCGACGAGCCGGCTGAAGTCCGCGCGCCGGTCGGGGTCCCGGCTGGCGACGGCGCTGATCGGCCAGCCGGCCCGGCTGAGGGCCAGGCCCAGGGCAGTCCCGACGGCGCCCAGCCCGACGATCCCGATCAGGGGCGGCTGTCCTGGCTCGGCATGCCGGTGGGGATGAGCGTGGTCGTGGGCCTGGCCGTCCTCGTGCTCGTGGCCACGGGCCCGGTCGGGATCGAGCTCAAGGCCGGCCTCGACCGCGACCGCCTCGAGGCGCGCCTCCGACGACTCGGCTTCCGACGGGCCAGGTGGGTCCCTCCAGACCTTCATCGTCGGCGGTACGCTTCCATCAAACGAGTCTAGCGAGACCAGCGAGGCATCACCCGTGTCGATCGAGGATCCGTTCGCCGCCCGATCCAGCCTCGGACCGGGCCTGCCGGACTACTACCAGCTGGCCGCCCTCGAGTCCCTCGGCGACGGCCTCGCCACGCCCCTCGAGCGCGCCCCGATGACTCTCAAGATCCTGCTCGAGAACGTGCTCCGGCAGGCCGGCCGGGGAATCGTGACCGTGGCCGACGTGCGGACCCTGGCCGCCTGGCGGCCGGGTGCCGCGGCCGAGGTCGAGATCCCGTTCATGCCCTCGCGGGTGCTCCTGCAGGACTTCACCGGCGTGCCCGCGATCGTCGACCTGGCGATGATGCGCGACGCGATGGCTGGGATCGGGGGCGATCCGGCCCGGATCAACCCCCTCGTGCCGGCCGACCTGGTGATCGACCACTCGGTCCAGGTCGACCAGTTCGGGACGCCGGCCGCATTCGCCTTCAACGTCGAGCGGGAGTACGAGCGGAACGGCGAGCGCTACCAGCTCCTGCGCTGGTCCCAGGAGGCGTTCGAGGGCCTGCGGGTCGTGCCGCCCGGGACCGGGATCGTCCACCAGGTCAACCTGGAGTTCCTGGCCAGCGTGATCGCCACCCGGCCCGACGAGGACGGCTTGGTTGCCTTCCCGGACACGCTGGTCGGGACCGACTCCCATACGACGATGGTCAACGGGCTGGGCGTCCTGGGCTACGGCGTCGGGGGGATCGAAGCGGAGGCCGTCCTCCTCGGCCAGCCCCTCTATCAGCCGATGCCCCGGATCGTCGGCGTCCGGCTCCACGGCCGGCTGCCCCACGGCTCGACCGCGACCGACCTCGTCCTGGTCGTGACCGAGATGCTCCGCCGGTTCGGGGTCGTCGGCGCGTTCGTCGAGTTCACCGGCGACGGGCTGGCCTCGCTCGCCCTCGCCGACCGGGCGACGATCAGCAACATGAGCCCCGAGTTCGGGGCAACCGCGACCCTCTTCCCGATCGATGACGAGACGCTGTCCTACCTGCGCCTGACCGGCCGCGGCCCGGCCCAGGTGGACCTGGTCGAGCGCTACGCCCGGGCCCAGGGGCTGTGGCGCGAGACCGGCGCGGCGCCGGTCTTCGACGACCTGCTCGAGCTCGACCTGTCCGGGGTCGATCCGGCCGTCGCCGGACCGCGGCGGCCCCAGGATCGGGTCACCCTGGCCGGCCTGCCGGCCAACTTCCGGGCCGCCTTCCCGGCCGCGGCCCCGTCGGCCGGAGCCGACCGGATGGATGCCGAGGGCGGCCCGGGCGACGGGGCCGACGGGGCGATCGAGGTCGAGCTCGACGGCCAGCGAGTGGTCATCCAGAGCGGCTCGGTCGCGATCGCCGCAATTACCTCCTGCACGAACACCTCGAACCCGACCGTGATGGTCGGAGCCGGCCTCCTGGCGAGGAAGGCCGTGGCCCGCGGCCTGCGGGTCTCGCCCCTGGTCAAGACCTCCCTCGCGCCCGGCTCGAAGGCGGTCACCGGCTATCTCGAGGCGGCCGGCCTGATGGCCCCCCTGGAGGCGCTCGGCTTCGCCCTGGCCGGCTACGGCTGCACGACCTGCATCGGCAACTCCGGCCCGCTCGATCTGCCGATCGCGGCCGCGATCGAAGAGAACGACCTGGTCGTGGCCGCCGTCCTCTCGGGCAACCGCAACTTCGAAGGCCGGATCCATCCCCTGGCCCGGGCGAGCTACCTGGCCTCGCCCCCGCTCGTCGTCGCCTTCGCCCTGGCCGGGCGGGTCGACATCGACCTGACGTCCGAGCCGCTCGGGATCGGCACGGACGGACGGCCGGTGATGCTGGCCGACGTGTGGCCCGAGCCCGACGAGATCCGCTCGGTCATCGCCGAGTCGATCTCGCCCGAGCTCTTCCAACGGACGTATGCGAGCGTCTTCGCCGGGGACGAGCGCTGGCGGGCGCTGCCGATCCCGGCCGGCGACCGGTTCGCCTGGGATCCGGCCTCGACCTACGTCGCCCGGCCACCCTTCCTCGATGGCCTGACGCTCGAGCCGAGACCCCTGGCCGACCTGGCCGACGGCCGGGTGCTGGCCGTCCTGGGCGACTCGGTCACGACCGACCACATCTCGCCGGCGGGCTCGATCGCGGCGGCCTCGCCGGCCGGTCGCTGGCTCCAGGAGCACGGCGTGGCGCCGCTCGACTTCAACAGCTACGGGGCCCGGCGCGGCCAGCACGAGGTCATGATTCGGGGCACGTTCGCGAACATCCGGCTGCGCAACGGGCTGGTCGAGGGCCGCGAGGGCCCCTACACCCTGCACCTGCCCGATCGGACCGAAGCGTTCATCTACGACGCGGCCGTTGGCTATGCCGCGGAGGGCGTCCCGCTGGTCATCCTGGCCGGCAAGGAGTACGGCTCGGGCTCATCCCGCGACTGGGCAGCCAAGGGCACGGCCCTGCTCGGGGTGCGAGTCGTGATCGCCCAGAGCTTCGAGCGGATCCACCGCTCGAACCTGGTCGGGATGGGCGTCCTGCCCCTCCAGTTTGAACCGGGCGAGAGCGTGGCCAGCCTCGGCCTGACCGGCCGGGAGAGCTACTCGATCGAGGGCATCGCGAGCGGCCCGGCCGCCCGCGGGACGCTGACCGTCGTCGCCCGGGCCGATCCCGCCGACGGCGGCCAGGAGCGGCGGTTCACCGTTCGCTGCCGGCTCGACGGCCAGATCGAGCTCGACTACTACCGCAACGGGGGGATCCTGCCGGCCGTCCTGCGCCGGCTGGCCAGGGACTCGTCGCCCGGGTCGTCGGCGTAGGCGCTTCGAGCCGGTGAACCGTGCCTGCTCATCCCGGGCAGGCACGATGCCAGCCGTTCCCGGTCAGCCGTTCCCGGTCAGCCGTTCCCGGTCAGCCGGCTGACGTCATCTCCGCAGGAGATCAGATCGGCCAAATTCCCGACCGGACAACGTCTGATCCGGCCCGGTTTCGGCGATTTCATCGCCACCGGAGATCGATTGGGCGGTTGCCGCGCCTGATTGGCCGGCCGAGCCCTCCGATTCCGCCGTTCTCATCTCCGGCGGAGATAGCCGGGCCAACCTGACCTGGGGGTGGTGAGGTTGAGGTCGCTCGCTCGGGGTCGGCCGGACGAAGCGCAGGCGGCCTGAAGACCGAATGTGGTGGGCGATACTGGATTCGAACCAGTGACCTCACGGATGTGAACCGTGCGCTCTAACCGACTGAGCCAATCGCCCGAGGGCCACCGGGCGTCGCGCCCGGAGCCTGGCGATGATAGCCCGGGGCCCCTCGGCCGGGCAAGGATCAGCCGGCGATCCCGTCCCCGTCCGGCTCGCCATGGGCTCGATCCCCGAACAGGGCCCGGCCGACCCGGACGATCGTGGCCCCTTCCTCGACGGCAACCTCGAAGTCGTCGCTCATGCCCATCGACAGGGCCGGGCCGAGCCCGGGCCGGCGGGCCCGGAGCTGCTCGGACAGCTCGCGCAGGGCGGCGAAGGTGGGCCGTGCCTCGGCCCGCTGGTCGACCAGCCGGCCGACGGTCATCAGCCCGGTCGGCTCGAGCCGCTCGAGCTCCAGCAGCTCGGCCAGCTCCGCGGCGAGGCGCTCGGGCGTGAACCCGGCCTTGGCCGGATCACGATCGACGTTGACCTGGAACAGGATCGGCAGGCGCCCCGGGCTGACTGGTGTCTCCGCCCAGACCTCGGCGGCCAGCCGGTCCAGCCTCCGGGCCAGGTCGAGCGAGTCGACCGACTCGATCACGTCACAGGCGGCGATCGCCCGGCGGGCCTTGTTCGACTGGAGCGGCCCGATCAGGTGCCAGGTCGCGCCCGGGACCAGTGGGCGCTTCAGCTCGGCCTCCTGGACCCGGTTCTCGCCCAGGGTCGTCAGCCCGGCGGCCACGGCCAGCCGGACCCGGTCGGCCGGGACGGTCTTCGAGACGGCGACCAGGCTGACTGCGGCCGGGTCGCGCCCGACCCGCTGGGCAGCCGCCTCGATCCGCCCGAGGATGGCCGACCGAGCCGCCCGAAACGGAGCGACCTCGACCGGGTCGGTCGAGGTCGGGCTGGCGGGATCGGGCTGGGTGCCGGCAGTCACCGGCGGGGCCTACTTCTTCTGGCGAAGGAAGGTCGGGATGTCCATGTCGTCCGGATCGATCGTGGCTCGCCGGACCGGCGGTGGGACGGGCTCGCCGGCCGTCCGGCCGCTCTCGACCCGGACGGCTGTGGGCTCGCGGTTGCCGGTATCGGCGGCATCGGCCACCGCCCGACGCTGCTCCTCGAGCTCGGCGTAGTAGTTGCGGTTGGCGGCCGGGGCATCGTAGGTCGCCGTCGTGGCGGCCGGCCGGGCGACCTCGCGCTTGCGGTTCGCGTCGAAGCCGGTCGCGATCACGGTGATCATGACCTCGTCGCCCATCCGCTCGTTGAAGCTCGTGCCGAAGATGATGTTCGCCTCGGGATCGGCAGCAGCCCGGATCTCGTCGGCCGCTTCGGTCACCTCGTACAGGCTCAGGTTCGAGCTGCCGGTGATGTTGAACAGGATCCCCTGGGCGCCGTTGATGTTCACCTCCAGGAGCGGGCTGGCGATCGCCTGGCGGGCGGCCTCGATCGCCCGGTTCTCGCCCGAGGCGCGGCCGATGCCCATCAGGGCCGAGCCGGCGTCCTTCATGATCGTCCGGACATCGGCGAAGTCGAGGTTGATCAGGCCCGGCACGGTGATGATGTCGCTGATTCCCTGGACACCCTGGCGCAGGACGTCATCGACGACCCGGAAGGCGTCGACGATCGAGGTGTTCTTCTGGACGACGTCCTTGAGCCGGTCGTTCGGGATCGTGATCAGCGTGTCGACCTTGGCCCGGAGCTCGTCGGCGGACTTCTCGGCGACCAGCTTGCGACGGTTGCCCTCGAACGAGAACGGCTTGGTCACGACGCCGATCGTCAGGGCCCCGAGCTCCTTGGCGATCTCGGCGATGACCGGGGCCGCGCCCGATCCCGTCCCGCCGCCCATCCCGGCGGTGATGAAGACCATGTCCGAATCGCGCAGGGCGTCGGCGATCTTCTCGGTGTCCTCCTCCGCCGCGCGCTGTCCGATCGACGAGTCGCCGCCGGCCCCCAGGCCGCGGGTCATCTTGTCGCCGATCCGGATCTTGTGCGGCGCGTCGCTCTGGAGCAGAGCCTGGGCGTCGGTGTTGCAGGCGATGAACTCGACCCCCATCATCTCCGCCCGGATCATCCGGTTGACGGCATTGCTGCCCCCGCCGCCAACGCCCACGACGCGAATCAGGGCGAAGTTCTCGGAGTCGGATCGGAGCGGCATCGCGGTTCCTCCGGTGGCCCGGGAGCGGGCCGATGCGATCGGGGTCGATCAGGCAGGGCCGTCGGGCGAGGCGGCCCGGGCGGCGTTGGATTCAATTGGCCGAGAAGCGTCCGGCGAGTATACCGTCGCGTCAAGCGGGTGGCGCGTCGAAGTCCGGGGGCCCGGCGCTCCGGCGAGATGAGCCGGCGGACCGGCGCCGGATCAGGGAAAGACGCTCCTGAAGGCGTCGCGGACCCGGCCGAAGAGGCCGCCCGCTGGGGTCGACTCGTAACGCGCCGGCTCGCCCGACATCGTGACCGCGGCGCCCCAGCGGAGCAGCCCGATCGAGGTGCTGTAGGCCGGGGTCAGGAGGTTGTCGACGAGCCCGCTGACGCCGGTCGGTCCGCCGACCCGGACAGACGTCTCGAGGACCTCCCGGCCGAGCTCGGTCAGGCCGGCCAGCTGGGCCCCGCCGCCGGTCAGGACGACCCCGGCCGGGAGCCGCCCGTGTCCGGTCGCCTGCATCTCGTTCCGGACAAGCTCGAGGGTCTCCCGGGTCCGGGCCTCGATGATCTGGCACAGCTCCATCCGGCTGATCGACCGCCCCGCATCCTCGCCCAGGACGCTCACGCTGATCATCTCCTCAGGGTCGATGGAGCGGAGGTCGCAGGTGCCGTGGCGGACCTTGAGCTCCTCGGCCACCTGGAGGCTCGTCCGGAGGACGGCCGCGATGTCCATCGTCACGTTGTTGCCGCCGACCGGCAGGACGCTCGTGTAGTAGGGCGAGCCGTCGGCGAAGAGGGCCAGGTCGATCGTGCCGGCCCCGATGTCGGCCACGCCCACTCCGAGGTCCTTGTCGTTCTCGGTCAGGACTGCCTCGGCCGAGGCAAGCGAGGCGGCGACCAGCTCATCGATCTTGACGTCGGCCGCCATCACGCACTTCTGGAGATTCTGGACGGCGGTGGCCGACGCGGTCACGATGTGGGTCTCGACCTCGAGCCGCAGGGCGCTCATCCCGAGCGGGTCCTTGACCCCCTCCTGGCCATCCACGATGAAGCCCCGGGGCAGGACGTGGAGGACCTCCCGGTTCGACGGGATCGAGACGGCCCGGGCGACCTCGGTCGCCCGGTTGATGTCCTCCCGGCTGACCTCGCGGTCGTGGCCGCTCACGGCGACCGCCCCGCGCGAGTTCTGAGACTCGACGTTCTGGCCGCCGACCCCGACGAAGGCCCGGTCGATCTTCCAGCCGGACAGGCGCTCGGCCTGCTCGACCGCCTGGGCGATCGAATTGATCGTCTGCTCGATGTTGACGATCATGCCCTTCTTCAGGCCGGTCGCCGGCACGCTGCCCTTGCCGATGATCGTCAGGGCACCCTCGCTGTTGACCTCGCCGATCAGGGCGCAGACCTTGGTCGTGCCGACATCGATCCCGACGAGGACCGCCTCTCGTTCCACGCTCTTGTCGTCCTTCTTTATAGAAAGTGGCGTCGGATCAGGGCGAGGTTCTGGAAGATCCGCGGCCCGAATGTCACGAGGGCCACGAGGTACAGGTCCAGTCCCAGCCGGTCGCCGAGGAAGGTGAGCAACACGGCTGCGACCGCGTTCGTGATGAAGCCGCTGATGAAGATCCGATTGTCGTAGACCCCGTCGAGCTCCGCCCGGACTGCGCCGAAGACCGAGTCGAGCGCCGCCACGATGGCCACGCCGGAGTACCGGGCGAACTCGTAGCTGACGTTGACCTTGAGGAGGAGCCCGAGCAGGACGCCGAGGCCGAGGCCTGCCAGGGGTAGGAGCACGCGCGGGGGCCCTCCAGCCGAAGCGTTTGGGCAAGGCTACCAGACCGCCGCCGGGGCCGAGGCTCGGGCCGGACGTCCGGCCGACCCGGACGGGCAGCGGAGCCGGTCAGGGCTTGGTCGCCTTGGTCGTGTACGTCCCGTTCTCCTCATCGGCCAGGATGACCGACTCGATCGTCGGCTCCCGGCCCGCGATCAGGCTGCGCAGGAGCCGGACCTGGCCCGGGATCATGCTCGGCGGGCGGAGACTGGTCGTGTAGAACCCGAAGACCGCCGTCCACAGGTTGGGCACGGCCTTGACCGTGAACCCCTGGTCGTCGGTCAGGCTGACCAGCAGGCCGTTGGCGGCCGAGTCGAGGTCGGCCGGCTTCAACGAACCGAGGCGGGCCGCGGCATCGAAGCTGACTGGATCGATCGAGCTGCCCACGCCGATCGCCGAGCCGATCCGGGCGTCGGTGATCGTGGGCAGGCCGCTCGGGACGGCCGCCCCATCGGCCAGCTCGACGAAGGCGACTCCCGACGAGTCCACGAGGTACCTGCCGCCGGACGTCTGCCAGACCAGGATCGGGACGCGCTCGTCGAGGCGGACCTGGATCGTGTTGGGCAGGACCACGCTGACCTCCGCCGAGCGAACCGCCGGCAGGGTCTCGATCCGGCTCGCCAGGTCGTCGGTCCGGAGGGTGACCAGGTTCGTCCCGTCCGGGACCCCGAGCTGGTCCTCGACCGCCCCGGAGCTGGTCCAGCTGGCCCCGGACAGGTCGACCTTGTGGAAGGCGAAGACCGGCGACACGCCGACCCCGTAGATCGCCAGGCTCGACAGGACGAGCACGAGGGCGGCCAGGGCCCGGGTCCGGGACAGCCCGGCCGAGGACCGCCGAATCGGCCGCCCGGCCCGCTGGCCCGCCCGGCGCGTCGGGAGGCTCATCGGGGCAGGTCGCCCGGGACGAGCCGGCGGTGGACCTGCTCCTGCCAGCGCTCGAGCCCGAGGTCGACGATCCGGCCGGCCAGGTGGGCGAATTCGTAGCCCCCGGCCGCGGCCATGGCCGGGAACAGGCTGATCGGGGTGAAGCCCGGGATCGTGTTGATCTCGGACAGGAAGATCGAGTCGCCCTGGACCAGGAAGTCGAGCCGGGCGAAGCCCTCCGCACCGACCGCCCGATAGGCATCCCGGGCGATCTTCAGGATCGTCGCCCGCTGGCCGGCCGTCAGCTCGGCCGAGGGCGAGGTCTCGGACAGGCCGGGCGTGTACTTGGCGGCATAGTCATAGAACTCGTGGCCCGACAGGACTTCGCCCGGGCCGTACAGCTCGATCCGGGCAGGATCGTTGCCGAGGACCGCGACCTCGAGCTCCCGGGCACCGCTCACATAGCGCTCGACCAGGGCGAGGCTGTCGTGCTCGAAGGCCGCCTCGAGGGCCGCCGCCCGCTCAGTGGGGCCATGGGCCAGGGTCATCCCGACCGAGCTCCCGAGCCGATCGGGCTTGACGATCAGGCGCGGGTCGCCGGTTCCAGCCGCAAACGCCTCGAGCTCGCCCAGGACCCCGGCCGGGTCGCTCCGCCAGCGCCGGGCCGGGATCTCGCGCCAGTCCACCACCGGCAGCCCGAGGCCGCGCATCAGACGCTTGAAGAGCGCCTTGTCCATCCCGATCGCGGAGGCCGCCACGCCCGATCCGGTGTACGGCAGGCCGGCCGCCTCGAGCAGCGCCTGGACCGTCCCGTCCTCGCCAAACGGCCCGTGCAGGGCGATGAACATGACCGGCCGCGGGTCGAGCCCGGCCAGGCGCTCGAGGATCGCGCCGCTCGCCTGGGGACCGGCCGCGCCCAGCGCCGCGGGGTCGTCGAAGGTGGCCGGCTGGACCTCGCCCGAAGCTGCCCCGGGCAGCCACCACCAGCCGCCGTCGAGGTCGATCAGGACCCGGTCGACCGGGTGGCCGAGCCGGGCCAGCCCGCGGGCGATCGCCGATCCGGACACGACCGACACGTCGTGCTCGGCCGACGGTCCACCGAGCAGGACGACGACCGCCCGATCCGATTCGCTGCCCGGCCGATCGCCGGTCATCTGGCTACCCCGGCCGAGCCCGGGCCAAGGTCGGCCAGCTCGCCCCAGTCGCCCAGGTAGACGACCTCCTCCTCGAGCCGGATGCCGGTCCGGGCGAGGACCTCGGACCGAACGCGCTCGGCCAGCCGGCGCAGGTCGGCGGCCGTGCCCTTCTGGTCGTTCACCAGGAAATTCGCGTGCTTCGGGCTGACCGACGCGCCGCCAATCCGGAGGCCCTTCAGGCCGGCCCGCTCGATCAGCTCGCCCGCCGACTCCGGGAGCGGGTTGCGGAACCACGAGCCGGCGCTCGGGATGCCCAGGGGCTGATGCTCCTGGCGCCAGTGGCGGATTGCCTCGAGCCGCTCCTTGATCTCGTCCGGCGAGGCCGGGCCGAGCCGGAAGGTGGCCTCGAGCACGATCTCGGCCGGCCAGCCCGGGGCCGGGTGCTTGAGCCGGCTGTCGCGGTAGCCGAAGCCAAGCTCGACGGCGGACAGCTGGCCCTCGCTCCCGTCGGCGGCCAGGACGCGGGCGCTCTCGAGCACGGCGGCCGTGCTCGACTCGTGGGCCCCGGCATTGGCCCAGACCGCCCCGCCGGCGGTGCCCGGGATCGCCAGGCCGTACTCCAGGCCAGACAGCCCGGCACCCTGGCTGACCGTGGCCGCCCGGGCCATCGGCAGGCCGGCCTCGGCCACCAGGCGCTCGCCGCTGATCTCGACCCCCTCGGCCCGGTCCTGAATCACCAGGCCGCGGATCCCGGCGTCGGCGATCAGGACGTTGCTGCCCCGGCCGAGGATCGTGTGGGCGATCCCGCGCGAGCGGGCGAACTGGACGAGCTTGCGCAGCTCGAACGCGTTGTGGGCGACCGCGAAGAGATCCGCCGGACCCCCCAGGCGAAGGGTCGTGAACCTGGCCAGGGGCTCGTCCCGCGAGGTCTTGACCCCGATCCGGCGCTGGATCTCGGTCCCGGTCGCGAGCGGATCGAAGCCGATCGCCGGGCTGGGCAGGGGAATCATCCGGCCAGCTCCCCACGCGACCGGCGGAGGACCGCCGCCGGTTCGGGGAAGGCCCGCCGCTCGGCAGCGGCGAGGACGAGCTCGGCCACCGCGGCGGCCGCGGCCGGCCGGCCCAGGGCGCGCGAAGCGGCGGCCATCGCGTTGTGGGCGGCCGGATCGTCGAGGATCGCCGCGGCATCGAGGAGGGCCTCGGCACCGAACCGGTCGTCCTCGATCAGCCGGGCAGCGCCGGCCTCGACCAGCGGCCGGGCGTTCGCCTGCTGGTGCCCGGCGGCATGGGGATAGGGCACGATCACGAGCGGCCGGCCGAGGGCCGTGGCCTCGGCCAGGGTGGAGCTGCCGGCCCGGCCCACGATCAGGTCGGCGGCCACCAGCGCATCGGTCATCTCATCCCGCAGGAAGGGATACGGCCGGTACCGGCCGCGCAGGTCGGCCGGGAGCGCTTCCCGGCCGGCCAGGGCAGCGGCGTAGCCGGCCTCGCCGGTGACGTGGACGACATGGACCCGCTCGACCAGCCGGCCGAGCGCGCCGGCCACCGCCGAATTGAACCGCCGAACGGCCTGCGAGCCGCCGAAGACCAGAAGGAGCCGGTCCCCGGCCGGGACCCCGAAACGGGCCCGGGCGGCGAGCGGGTCGATCCCGGCCAGGTCCCGGATCGGTGTGCCGGTCTCGAAGCAGCGCCCCGCCCGGACACTCAGGGCGGCGCAGGTCGCCCCATTCGAGACGGCCACGGCCTCGGCCAGGCGAGCCGTCGCCCGGACGCTCCGGCCGGGGATCACATTGCCCTCCCACATCACGACCGGGATGCGCAGGCTGCTGGCCGCCAGCAGGACCGGGATCGCCACATAGCCTCCGGTGGTGAAGATCGCGGCCGGGCGCTCGCGGACCAGGATCGCACTCGCCTGGGGCACCGACAGGGTCAGCCGGGCCGGGTCGAGCACGAGGTGGATCGAGCGGTCGGTGCTTCGGAGGGAGCGCAGGAGGAGCCGGCGCAGGGCGATATCCGAGCCGGGCACGATCGAGGACTCGAGGCCCCGATGGCCCCCGAGCCAGGCAAGCTCCGGTTCGGCGGCGCTAGCGCGAAGCGACCGGGCGACGGCCAGCGCGGGGTAGATGTGCCCGCCCGTTCCGCCGCCCGCGATCAGCAGACGCATCAGTCAAGGTGCCTCGTTCCACGGTTTCACGCGAGATGGATAGAAGGATTCCCACGGCGGCCAGGCTAATCGAGAGCGACGAGCCGCCGGCGCTGATGAACGGCAGGGTGATCCCGGTGATCGGGATCAGGGCCACCACCACGGCCACGTTGATGAACGCCTGGACGCACAGCCAGGCCGTGATCCCGGCCGCCAGCAGCGCCCCGAACGTGTCCGGCGCGGCCAGCGAGATCCGGACGCCCTGGTAGGCCAGGATGATGAACAGGCTGATCACGATGCCGGCTCCGACCAGCCCGAACTCCTCGCCGATCACGGCGAAGATGAAGTCGTTGCTGGCATTCGGCAGTGCGATCCCCCCGGCGACCTGGCTCTGGCCCAGGCCGGCCCCGAAGAGCCCGCCAAGGCCCAGCGCGAGCAGGCTCTGGATCGCGTGGTAGCCCGCCCCGGTCTGGTCCTGCCAGGGATTGAGCCAGATCCGGATCCGCTCGAGCTGGTAGCCGTGGAGCATGAACGCCGCGATGCCCGCGAAGCCGACCGTGGACAGCACGGCCAGGTCACGCAGGCGAGCCCCGGCGATGAACACCATCAGCAGACCCGTGAAGGCGATGACCGAGGCCGTGCCCAGGTCCGGCTCGGCGATGACGAGGAGGACGAGTGGGGTGTAGATCAGCAGGAAGGGCACGAAGCCGCGCCGGAAGCTGCGCACCTCGGTCCCCCGCTGGGCCAGCCAGTGGGCGAGGTACACGACGAGCGCCAGCTTGGCGACCTCGGCCGGGTGGACGGCCGGCAGCGGGCCGACCTGGAGGAACCGGGCCGAGCCGCCGACGACCCGGTTGAACGAGGGCACGAACACCAGGATCAGCAGGAAGACGGCCAGGCCATAGAGCGGAATCGACATCAGCCGCAGCCGGCGGTAGTCGACCCGGGTCATGACCATCAGGGCGACGAGGCCGAGGGTCCCCCACACGACCTGCGGCCCGACCACCGCGAACGAGTTGGCCGACCCGGCGTAGGCCTCCATGGCCGAGGACGAGTAGACCATTAGGACCCCGATCGCGGTCAGGGCCACGACCGCCACGAGGACGACGTAGTCGGGCGCGTGGGTCTCTCGCCGGAGGACGCTGGGCCCGCTCGGCCGGCCGGTCGGCCGGCTTCGGACGGTCGGCTTGACCAGGCTGGTAACGACGCTCATCGGTCCTCCGTCGGGCTGGGCCCGGCTTCCGGGTGAGGCTGGGTGAGGCTGCGAACGGCGGCCTTGAAGGCCCGTCCGCGGGCCTCGTAGTCGGTGAACATGTCGAAGCTGGCCGCGGCCGGGCTGAGCAGGACCGTCGCCCGGGGGACGCCGTCCGGATCGCCCGGGCGGGCCGCCGCCAGCTCGCTCCGGAGCTCGCGGGCGATCAGCGCGGCCCGTTCGACGGCCAGCTCGAGGGTGGCCGCCTGCTCGGTCCGGGCCAGGCCGGCCGACCGGAACAAGGCCTCGAGGGCGGGGCCGCTCTCGCCGATCAGGACGGCCGCCCCGGCCCGCTCCGCGGCTACCGCGGCCAGCTCGGCCAGCTCGACGCCCTTGTCCCGGCCGCCGGCGATCAGCACGATCGGGGCCGGGAAGGAGCGCAGGGCCGCGATCACGGCATCGGGCTGGGTCCCCTGGGAGTCATTGACGAAGCGCACCCCGTCGATTTCGCCGGCCGGCTCGAGCCGATGCTCGACCCCGGCGAACGTCGCGGCCGCGGCCCGGATCGCATCGGGCGCGACGCCGAAGAGCAGGGCCACGCTGATCGCCGCGAGCGCGTTCGAGACGTTATGGCGACCCGGCAGGGCCAGCTCGGCAAGCGGCATGATCCGGCCCCCGGGGCCGGTTGCCGCCGGTCCGCCGCCGGCCAGGGCCAGGCGCTCGACCGCGTCGGCCACGATCCAGTCATCGACCAATCCGAGCCCGCCGGACATCGGCCGGGACAGGCGGTAGGGCACGTCGGGCGCGACGCCCAGGCCGGCGTAGCCGGCCACGACCGGGTCGTCCAGGTTGAGCACGAGGGCGCCGTCCGGGCGGACAAGCTCGGCGAGGCGGCGCTTGACCGTGCGGTACGCCTCGAGGCTGCCGTGCCGGTCGAGATGGTCCGAGGTGACGTTGGTGTAGACCGCCACGTCGGTCCCCCGCGAGAGGGTCGGCAGCTGCAGCTCGGACAGCTCGACCACGACCCGATCATCGGGGCGCAGCTCGAACAGTCGCTCGACGAGCGGCCGGCCGATGTTCCCGCCCAGGATCGCCCGGTGGCTCGGGTCCCCGGCCAGGAGATGCTCGGTCAGGGCGGATGTCGTCGTCTTGCCCTTCGTTCCGGTCACCCCGATCGTGGGAGCCGGGCAGAGGCGCAGGAACAGGTCGACCTCGGACACGATCGCCGGGACCGAGCGGTCGCCCGCCGCGGCCCGCTCGACCAGCTCCCGGAGGACGGCCCGCAGGCGCGGCTCGGTCGTGGGAAAGCTGGCCGAGATGCCCGGCGAGGTCGTAACCAGGGCCGCCCGCCGGATCATCTCGCCCGGATCGGCCCCGGGCCCGAGCAGGAGCCGGACGGGCCGCCCCTCGAGCCGGCCGATCGCGCCGGCCAGGGCCTCGGCCGGCTGGCCGTCGTAGATCGTGACCTCCGCCCCGGCATCGGCCAGGAAGCGAGCCAGGGCGACACCCGAGCGGGCCAGTCCCAGGACCGCCACCGGCCGCCCGGCGAGCTGGCCGGACCGGATCGCAGGCAGGTTGAGCTGATCGGGGTCCACGATCAGGTCAATCATTGGAGCGCGTTGATCGACGCCAGGAACAGGGTCACCCCCATCATCCCGGCCAGGGCACCCACGATCCACAGCCGGACGGTGATCTTCTCCTCGTCCCAGCCAGACAGCTCGAAGTGGTGATGGATCGGGCTCATCTTGAAGATCCGGCGCCCGCCGGTCGCCTTGAAGTAGGCCACCTGGAGGATGACCGAGCCGGTCTCGATCACGAAGACCAGCCCGATCAGGGGCAGGACGACGATCTGGCCCGTGATCAGGGCCGTCACGGCCAGGCAGGCGCCCAGTGAGAGCGAGCCCGAATCGCCCATCAGGACCTGGGCCGGGTGGACGTTGAACCAGAGGTAGCCGACGGTCGCCCCGATGATGATCGCGCAGAGGAGGGCCAGGTTCGGCTGATGGGGCACGTTGAGCAGGGCGATGACCATGTAGGCCACGAAAGCGAAGGCCGTTGTCCCGCCGGCCAGCCCGTCCAGCCCGTCGGTGATGTTGACCCCGTTGCTGGTGGCCACGATGGCGAAGATGGCGAACAGGATCCAGAGCGGCGCCCCGATCACGACGTCGCCCACGAACGGCACCCGGATCGCGTCGATCCCGAAGTGGCGCTGGATGTAGAAGGCGGCCAGGACCGCCACGACGATCTGCCAGATCAGCTTGCGCCTGGCCCGGATCCCGTCGCCGGTCCTGACGTTGAGGTAGTCGTCGAAGGCACCCAGGGCAGCGACTCCGAGGAGCGCCCCAAGCGGCGAGTACGTGTCGGGCGTATCGGTCCCGACTGCCCCCATGAGCAGGGCGACCGCGGCCACGACGAGCACGATCAACATGCCGGCCCCGGTCGGGGTGCCTTCCTTGACGTAGTGCGACTCCGGGCCCTCGACTCGGACGTGCTTGCCGAACTTGATCGAACGGGCGAACCGGATGTAGAACGGGGTCAGGACGACGACCACCAGGAACGAGATCAGGAGACCCTGGATCAGCTCGATCGTGCCGATCGTCATCGGCCCAGCTCGCTTCGCAGGTCGTCGACCAGGCGGTCGAGCCCGGCTCCCCGGGAGGCCTTGACCAGGACGACGTCGCCCGGGGCCAGCCGGGGCCGGAGGGCGTCGAAGGCGGCCTGCCGGTCGGCCACCTCGATCACCCGGCCCGGAGCGAGCCCGGCCTGGCGCGCCCCTTCGGCGATCGGGTGGGCGCCCTTGCCGACGACGAGCAGCAGGTCGGCGACCCCGGCGGCCTCCCGGCCGCCCACCTCGTGGTGGCCGGACTCATGCCCCTCGCCCAGCTCGAGCATCTCGCCGAGGACCGCCACGCGCCGTCCGGGCAGGCTGGCCAGGACGGCCAGGGCGGCTCGCATCGAGGCCGGTGCCGCGTTGTAGCTGTCGTCCAGGACGGTCACGTCACCCAGACGAATCAGGTCGCCCCGGTGCGCCGCGGGCAGCCGGATCGCCAGGCCGGCCGCGATTTCGTCAAGACTCAGCCCCGCGGCCAGGCCGACCGCCGCCCCGGCCAGGGCGTTCTGGACCGCGTGCCGGCCGAGACTGGGCAGGGTGATCGGACGCTGACCGGCCGGGGTCCGCAGGACGAAACGCATGCCGGCCGAGCCGGCCGACTCGACCGCCTCGGCCGTGATCTCGCGGCCCGGCCCGAAGCCGTAGGTCACGACCCGGGCCGCCGTCCGGTCGGCCATCCGGGCGACCCGTTCGTCGTCGCCGTTCAGGACCGCGGTGCCCGACGCGGGGAGGGCCTCGACAAGCTCGCCCTTGGCCTGCTCGATCGCCTCGATCGAACCGATTCGCGAGAGATGGACCGGCTGGACCGCGGTGACCACCCCGATCGAGGGCCGGGCGATCCGGGCCAGGTCGGCAATCTCGCCCCCGACGTACATGCCCATCTCGAGCACGAGCGCCTGATCCGAGCGGTCGATCCGGAGGACGGTCAGGGGCAGGCCGATCTCGTTGTTCTCGTTGCCCTCGCTCCGGCGGGTCCGGAACCGGCTGGCCAGGACGGCGGCCACGACTTCCTTGGTCGAGGTCTTGGCGATGCTCCCGGTGATGCCCACGGTCAGCAGCTCGAACCGGGAGCGCCAGCCGGCCGCGATCGCGCCGAGGGCGCCGATCGGTCGGTTCACCCGGATCACGCTCACGTCGTGGAGCGTCTCGGGCACCGGGCCGGGCCGGCTGATCAGGACGGCCGCCGCACCGTTGGCCAGCGCGTCCGCGAGGTGCTCGTGGCCGTCGGTCCGCTCGCCCGGCAGGGCCACGAACAGGTTGCCCGGCTGGACCCGGCGGGAGTCGACCGCCGCGCCCCGGATCGGCCGCCGGGCATCATGGACGAGGGTTCCCCCGCTCAGGCGGGCCAGCTCGGGCGCGTCGAGGGCATCGCTGCCCGGGGGCGGCTGCGAGCCGGGCGGGTCGGTCACGGCGGCCAGTGTCCCACGGGCGACGGTCACGGATTCGGGCTGGCTGCCGGGGCAGGCCCGGTCGGGGTCAGGTCGAGCATCGACATCGAGTCGGTCGCAATCCGCCGGAACAGCTCGTACGACTCGACCGCCAGGGGCAGGTCGCCCTGCCGGATCACGAGCGGCTTGCCCTCGTGGATCTGGACCGCGATCACGAGGTCCGGCGCGTTTCGGCCGATGTAGCCCACGAACGTGTTGTTGTAGCGGGTCGCCATCCAGCCGCCGTGCCCGTGGTTCAGGGTCGGGTCCCAGATCTGGGCGGTGCCCGTCTTGCCGCCGACGATGTAGCCCTTGACCAGGGTTTTGGCCCGGTACCACGGCACGGTGTGGACGACGTAGGTCATGAGGTTGGTCAGGGTCGCCGCGATCGTGGGCGAGATGACCTGGGCGCCGGGGGTCGGGGCGACCGGCTGGTTGCCGATCGCGGCCACCACATGAGGCGTGATCAGGTTGCCCCCGTTGACCATCGCCGAGTAGCCGCTGGCCAGCTGGATCATGGTCACCGCCACGCCCTGGCCGAACGAGGCGTTGGCCAGGTCGACCTGGGCCCAGGGCTGGATGGCCGGGTCGTGGACCGTTCCGGAAGCCTCGTTGGCCAGGTCGATCCCGGTCGGCCGGCCGATCCCGAGCTTGTCCCAGGTCGCCTTCAGGATCCCGGCCGCGGCATTCGTGCTCGAGGCCAGGCCGAGGGCGACCCGGGCAGCGCCCACGTTGCGCGAGTAGGCCAGGACGTTCTCGAACGGGATCCGGCCCATCGGCCGCTTGTCCGAGTCGAAGATCCGGGCGCTGCCATGGTCCAGCGAGAGCGAACCGCTGTCGTTGATGATCGTGGTCGGGGTGACCGTCCCGGCCTGGAGGGCCGCCGCGGCAGTCAGCATCTTGAAGACCGAGCCCGGCTCGTACGGGGTCGACACGACCGGGTCGACGAACCGGGCGGGCGGGGTCGTGGCGTAGCTGTTCGCGTCGTACGAGGGGTAGCTCGCCTCGGCATAGACCTGGCCCGACTTCGGGTCGATCACGACCGCCGAGACGGACAGGGCGCTGTCGGCCAGCGAGGCGGCCATGACCTCCTGCTCAACCGCCAGCTGGAGGCTGTCGTCGATCGTCAGGGTGATGTCCTGGCCAGGCGTGCCCGGATCGACCACCTGGGCGCTGTCGATCAGCGGCCGGCCGCTGATCGAGCGGGCGGCCAGGACCACCTTCGGCTGGCCGGCCAGGATGTCCTGGTAGTACTGCTCGATGCCGTACTGGCCAACCCCGTCGTGGTTCACGAAGCCGAGCAGCTGGGCGGCCAGGGACGTCTTTGGAGCGCCTCCGACCTGGGGCTCGACCCGGGTCTGCTCGGTCGCCAGGTCGAGGGCGCCGTCCGCCCCGTCGGCGGTGATCGCGGCCTGGACCCGGGCGGCCGTGGCCTGGTCGAGGCCGTGGGCCAGGATCACGTAGGCCCGGCCCGAGTTGAGCTTCTGGCTGAAGGCGGCCGCATCGGTCGGATCAAGCCCGATGATCCCGATCAGGTCGGTCGCCAGGGTCGTCCGGGCGGTCACGTCCGGGCTGAGCAGGTTCGGGTTGGCCTCGAGCATGTAGCGGTCCACGGTCGTGGCCAGGACAACGGTTCCGCTTCGGTCGTAGATCGTGCCGCGTCGGCTGGGGATCGTGACCTGGGTCAGGGTCTGGGCCTGTGCCCGCGCTGCCAGCATCGGCTGCTCGGCGACCTGCCACCAGGCCAGCCGGGCGACGAGCCCGCCGCCGATGATGACGAAGACGAGCAGGACGACGAGGAGCCGGCTGCGGGAGTCGGTCCGACCTTGCATCGCGCGATCCTGTCTACCGAGCCGGGACGATGAGCGGGGCGGCGAGCTGGTCGAGCCCGAGGTCGATCCCCAGCTTGCGGATGGCCGAGGCGCCGCCCAGCCGGTTCAGGTCGCTGATCACCTGCTGGCGTTGACCCTCGAGGGCCGACTGCTGGTTCGTCAGCCGGTCGATGTCGACGCTCGTGGTCGAGACCTGGACGGTCTGGGCGAGGGAGAAGAAGCCGAGCACGAACACGACCGCGATCCCGCCCAGCAGGATCCCGACCCGGTTCGCCCGGCGTCCGGCGCGGACCGCGCTCCGGGCTCGCCGACGGGCGATCGTCGGGGCCGTCTCGACCCGTGGCCGCGGCTGGACCGCGGTCCGGGTCCGGGGCAGGGCGATCACGGACGCTGCCCGGACGCCCGGACGCGTGCCCAGCCGGCCGGCCTGGACCGCCATCAGTCACCCACCGAGAAGCTCAGGCGCTGCGGGCTGCATCGAGGTCGAACCGGCCCGTGGGCGATGGTCGGCTCGGTCCGGCGAGCCCGGAGTCGTCGAGGTCCCGGCTGCTCGCGCGGCTCGAGCGGGCGCTCGTGAATCTCGTGCTGGCGGCGTCCGTACGAGCGACGACGGTGGGACTGGTGGTGCTTGCTCATCGGTTCTCCTCCTCTCCGGCTGGGACGTCAGGCGGCCAGGCGCTCGGCGGCCCGCAGTCGGGCACTCCGGGCGCGCGGATTGGCGGCGATCTCGGCCGCGCTGGGGGTCAGACGACGGCGGGTGACGAGGCGCAGGCGAGGTGCCGCGCCCGCACACGCAGACGGGCAGGCTGGGCGGGCAGACGCAGCCACGCCGCTCGGCCTGGAAGAAGCGCTTGACGATCCGGTCCTCGAGCGAGTGATAGCTCAGGACGACGAGCCGGCCACCGGGCCGGAGCAGGTCGACGGCCGCGGCCAGGGCGACCTCGAGCGCCTCGAGCTCCGCGTTCACGGCGATCCGGAGCGCCTGGAAGACCCGCGTGGCGGGGTGGATCCGGCGGCGGCCCGGGATGCCGGCCGGGGCGACCCGGACGATCAGCTCGGCCAGCTCGTCGGCGGTCGTGATCGGGGCGTTCGTCCGGGTGGCCACGATCGCCCGGGCGATCCGGCCGGCCTGGGGCTCCTCGCCGTAGCGCCGGAAGAGGGCCGTCAGCTCGACCGTGTCGAGGCCGGCCAGCGAGCTCGGCCGCGCTCACGCCCCGGGTCGGGTCGAAGCGCATGTCGAGCGGACCGCCGGTCCGGATCCCGAAGCCGCGCTGGCGGTCGGCCAGTTGGAAGCTCGACAGGCCCAGGTCGAACAGGAGCCCGTCGACCTGGCCGAAGCCGGCCGCCGGGGCGACCTCGCCGACCTCCCGGAAGTTCGTCTGGCGCAGGACGAGCCGCTCGCCGTAGCGGGCCTCGAGGCGGTCCCGACCCGGGCGATCGCGCTCGGGTCGGCATCGAGGCCAAGCACCCGGCCGTCGGGCGAGGTGGCTTCCAGGATCCGCTCGGCATGCCCACCGCCGCCGAGCGTCGCGTCGATCTGGAGGCTGCCGGGCGCGGGCGCGAGGGTCGTCATGACCTCCTCGACCAGGACCGGTAGATGCCCATCCTCCATTTCTCCTCCGACTCAGCTGACGGACCCAGGCGGATCCTGGAAGCGCGTGTGGTTGGCCCGGCCGGGCTCAGATCCCCAGTCCGCTCGAGGTGGTCGGGCCATGGCATCCGGCCCGTCCATCGCCCGGCGGTAGTCGTCCCAGGTGTCCGGGCTCCAGATCTCGGCGTGATCACGGGAGCCGACGATCACCGCCTCGCCGGCCAGCCCGGCGGCCTCACGGAGCGAGACTGGAAGGACGATCCGGCCCTGCCGGTCAGGCTCGACCTCGTAGGCGCTGGCGAACAGGGCCCGGCTGAACGTCCTGGCGCTGGCGTCGCCGAGCGGCAGGTTGCCGACCTTGCTCGGCCAGCTCCTCCCAGTCGGCCCGCGGGAAGATCGCCAGGCACGCGTCGAGCCAGCGGGCAACGAATGCGCCGCCTTCGAGCTGGACGCGGAACTTCGCGGGGACCGCGATTCGTCCCTTGTCGTCCACCGAGTGCCGGTACTCGCCGGTGAACACCGATCAGCTGTCCTGTCTGCGCTGCGGAGATTGGGCGGGCGGTCCCGCGACGGTCGGGGCTGGCTGCGCGGAGGTCTTAGGGATTGTTCCCCACTTGACACCACTTCATGCCACTTCGCGTACTATAGCGCCGGAACGACGGGCGTCAATGCCAAATCGGGAGGGTCGGCAGGAGGTCCGGACAGGTCGGCTCGCCGGCCGAGCCAGACAGGTCGAACGAGGGTCCGACGACGGACCGGGCGCACCGGCGCCAGTACTTTCCGCTCGTTGAAGCCCGGGCAGCCGGGTGCTAGGGTCGAATCCGGAAGCCCAGCCAGGGAGGTCGCGCCCAGGGCGCGGATCGATCGGGCGGGCCGCCAGCAGACGAGGCAAGACCAGCACAGATGGCAATCCACCTGCCGATGGCTCCGTTCGAGGCGACCGGCCGAGCCGTCCCACCTGGCCAAGGGCCGGATCCGCCGCTGCACGTACCGCCGGCTGATCGCGGTCACGGCCGCCGGCGAGCGGATCTACGAGGTCGAGTGCCTCTTCCCGGAGCGGCGGGTGCCGATCCCTTTGGGCGACCTGGACATCGGCCACGCCCGTGTGCAACGCCTGCATGGCGCCCCACATCTTCCGGCGCGACGAGGACTGACGCCGGCGGCGCCAGCGAGGCGTCCTGTAAGCCGAGTTCTGTCCCGCGATCGCTCGCGGGGACGGTCATCCATCTCGACCGCCGGTTGCCCGGCGGCTCATGCGGCCGACCCGAGGGCTGGGCAGCGCACCTCTCCCCCGGTCCGGTTGCCCGAGCCGGGTTGCGCCCTCCTATTTGGCCTTGCTCCGGGTAGAGTTTGCCGCGTTTCACCCCGGTCGGCCGAAGCCCCCGGACTCGTCTCTGTGGCACTGGTCCTCGCCTCACGGCGGACGGGCGTTACCCGCTACCCTGCGCTGGGGAGCTCGGACTTTCCTCGAGGCGAGCCCCGAAGGACCCGCCGCGCGACCATCCGGACGCCTCGCTGGCCCGGCTATCGTAACCTCGACCCTGTGGTGCCTGAACCGATGAGCCCGAACCCGGCCCCGGCTCGTCCCTCCGCCGGCCGGCGGGCCGTCCGCGGCCGGGCCTTGATCATCGCCGTCCTGGTGCTCCTTGTCGCCGCCTGCAGCCCAGCCACGACGCCGGCTCCGCGGGCCACGATCACGTTCCTCGTCCAGAACCAGACCCACTCGGATGCGATCTATCGGTTCGAGGGGTCGGCGACCGTGGCCGACGTGACCGGCCCCCTCGGCTGCATGGCCCAGACGACGGTCGGGACGACCTGGGATCCGACCTGGACGTTCCTGGTCAACGATCAGCGGGTGATCGGCTCGACCGACTCGACCGACCTCCGGCCGGGAGCCGGCTCCCACCAGGCCCTGACCGTGATCGTCGTCCTCGACCAGGCTGGCGTGCGCTCGACCGCCCATGCCGGCCCGCCCCTGGCCGGCGAAGTCGCTACTCCTGTGCCCTCGCCGGCGCCCTCGCGGACCCCAGGGCCGACCTGCGCGCCCGCCCCGGGCACCTCTCCGGTCGCGCCGGGCGGATCCCCGGGTGCCGGCCCGAGCGCGTCGCCCAGCTGACCCCGGGCCCATCCCGGCGGCCACCCACGGCCCGCGAGCGCCCAGCCAAGAACGATCAGGACCGATCCGGGCGACGCACCACCACCGGTGGACCGCCGGCCTGGACCCGGTCGATGGCCTCGTTGGCGAGGGCGTCGGCAGCCGAGTTCTGGGCTCGCGGAACGTGCTTCGCCGTCCACCGCCTGAAGCTGTCCGAGCGAAGCCCGGACCTCCGCGTGGAGCGGCGCGATCTTGGCGTCCTTGACCCGCCAGCGGCCGTTGACCTGCTCCACGATCAACTTCGAGTCAAGGAGCATGTCGACCTCGGTCGCGCCGAGCTCGAGGGCGAGGCCCAGGGCCCGTACGACCCCGACGTACTCGGCCACGTTGTTCGTCCGGATCCCGAGGTATTCGCTGATCGTGGCCAGTGGCCGGGCGAGCGGATCGGCCGAGCCGGGCTGGTCGGCATCGATCAGGACGGCGCCCGAGGAGGCCGGGCCGGGATTGCCCCGGGCCGCGCCGTCGGTCCGGACGATCAGGCGCAGTCCGCCGTTCGAGCTGGGCGGCGGGTCGAACAGCCCGCTCAGGGCTGGCGCTCGACGATCGCGGCCGAGACTTCCAGGATCGCCCGGGTGACCTCGATCCCGCGCGGGCAGGCGTCCGTACAGTTGAAGATCGTCCGGCACCGCCAGACCCCATCCTGGTCGGCCAGGATCTCGAGGCGCTCCTGGGCGCCCTCGTCGCGCGAGTCGAAGATGAACCGGTGGGCCTGCACGATCGCGGCAGGGCCGACGTAGCCCGGCTGGGCCCAGAAGGACGGGCAGGACGAGGTGCACGCGGCGCACAGGATGCACTTCGTCGTGTCGTCGTAGCGGGCCCGCTCCTCGGCCGACTGGCGCCGCTCGCGGGTCGGCGCCGGCCCGTCCGTGATCAGGAACGGCTGGACGCTCCGGTACTTCGCGAAGAAGCCGTCCATGTCGACGACCAGGTCCTTGATCACCGGCAGGCCGGGCAGCGGGGCCACGCTCAGGCGGCGCCGGCCGAGCTGCTCGACCCGGATCTTGCAGGCCAGCCGGTTGCGGCCGTTGATCAGCATCGCATCCGAGCCGCACACGCCATGGGCGCACGAGCGCCGGAAGGTGAGCGTCCCGTCGACTTCGTACTTCACCCGGTGGAGCAGGTCCAGCACCCGGTCCATCGGCTCGGCCGTGACCGAGTAGGAGACCCAGTGGGGAGCGCTGTCGCGCTCGGGGTCGTAGCGAAGGATCCGGAGATCGACCTGCATCGTGCCGCTCAACCTAGCAGGGTTCGGTTGGACGGGAGCCGGGCGTTGGTCACGGCGGTCAGTACGTCCGCGGCTTCGGCTCGAACCGGGTGATCGAGACCGGCTTGTAGGCCAGCCGCGGTCCACCTTCGGCCCGGTAGGCCAGGGTGTGCTTCAGGAAGTTCGCATCGTCCCGAGCGGGATAGTCCTCCCGGGCGTGGGCACCCCGGCTCTCCTTGCGGGCAAGGGCCGACACGACCGTCGTCTCGGCGCAGTCGAGCAGGTAGCCCACTTCGCGGGCCTCGAGCAGGTCGGTATTGAAGACGTGGCCCTTATCGTCGACGTGGACCGGCTCGTAGCGCTCCTTCAGGGCGCGGACCTGGGGCAGGGCGGCCGACAGGAGCTCCTCCGTCCGATAGACCCCGACGTTGTCCATCATCACGTCGGCCAGCTCCGTCCGGATCCGGGCCGCGCTCTCCCCGGTCGAGCGCTCGGAGATCGCCCGGAGCTCGTCCCGGACGGACTCGATCGCGATCGCCCGGCAGCTCGGGCAGCTCGACCCCGCGCACGTCGCGAGCCATCTGGCGGCCGGCCCGCCGGCCGAACACGAGCAGGTCGACCAGCGAGTTCGTGCCCAGCCGGTTGGCCCCGTGGACGCTGACGCAGGCGCACTCGCCGGCCGCGTAAAGGCCGGGCACGACCGTGCGCTCGGCGTCGCGGATGACCCGGGCATGGAGATCGGTCGGGATCCCGCCCATCGCGTAGTGCGCCGTCGGCTGGATCGGGACCGGCTCGTTGATCGGCTCGACGCCCTGGTAGATCCGGGCGAAGTCGGTGATGTCGGGCAGCTTCTCCTCGATCACCTTCCGGCCGAGGTGGCGTGACGTCGAGGTAGACGTAGTCCTTGCCGCCGATCCCCCGCCCTGCCCGGATCTCCTGGTAGATCGCCCGGCTGACCATGTCGCGCGGGCGCGAGCTCCATCAGCGTCGGGGCGTAGCGCTCCATGAACCGCTCGCCGTCGTTGTTGAGCAGGTAGCCGCCCTCGCCCCGGGCCGCCTCGGACAGGAGGATCCCGATCCCGACGATCCCGGTCGGATGGAACTGGTAGAACTCCATGTCCTGGAGGGGCACGCCGTGGCGGTAGGCCAGGGCGACCCCGTCGCCGGTCAGCGACCAGGCGTTCGAGGTGATCCGGAACATCCGGCCGAAGCCGCCGGTCGCGAGCAGGACGGCCTTGCTGCGCAGGGCATGGAGCTCGCCCGTCGGCGATCCGGTAGGCAACGACCCCGGCAGCCCGGCCGCCCGAGCCGGCGTCGCCGCCCTCGAACAGCAGGTCGACCACGTGGTACTCGTCGAAGAACTGGACGCCCGCCTTGATGCACTGCTGGTAGAGCGTCTGCAGGATCATGTGGCCGGTCCGGTCGGCGGCGAAGCACGAGCGGCGGACCGGACCCTCGCCGAAGTTCCGGGTGTGGCCGCCGAAGCGGCGCTGGTCGATCTTGCCCTCGGGCGTCCGGTTGAACGGCAGGCCCATGTGCTCGAGCTCGATGACCGTCTCGACCGCCTCGCGGGCGAGGACCTCGGCGGCATCCTGGTCGGTCAGGTAGTCCCCGCCCTTGACCGTGTCGAACATGTGCCATTCCCAGTGGTCTTCCTCGAGGTTGCCGAGGGCGGCGCAGACCCCGCCCTGGGCGGCCCCGGTGTGCGACCGGGTGGGATAGAGCTTGCTCAGGACCGCCGTCGGCACGCCGGCCTGGGCGAGCTCCAGGGCCGCCCACAGGCCGGCCCCGCCCGCTCCCACGATCAGCGCATCGAAGTCCTGGTCCATGCCGGCCTCAGGCGCTCGGCTGGGGCAGCGTCGCCACCACGATCGTGCCGAACGCGAACAGGCCCAGCCCGAGCAGGTAGAACACGGCCATCAGGGCGGTCCGGGTCCGGCCCTTCGTGTAGTCCCCGACCACGATCCGGATCCCGAGCACGGCGTGGGTGATCAGGACGATCAGGAAGAGCCAGTCGTTGGCCCGCCAGAACAGGCTGTTCCAGCGGACGTTGGCGATGAACGAGGCGGTCTGATCCTTCGGGTCGTACAGGACGTGGAGGATCAGGAAGTGGCTGAGCGACAGGACGAACAGGGCCAGTCCGGTCAGGCGCATCAGGTACCACATGGTCCGCTCCTGGCCGCGGGCGGGTCGGACGCTGCCCGATCGGGAGTAACGCTGGGTCATCTCGGCGCCTCCTCTACTGCCCGAAGATCGGCTTGAGGATGACCACCGCGACCGGCAACCCGACCAGGGCGAACAGGGCCCAGTTCAGGTACCAAAGCTGGCGGTGGTAACGGGTGAAGACCGGCCAGAAGTCCATCACGATGATCCGCAGCCCGTTCAGGGCGTGGTACAGGAGGGCGGCCCCGAGGAGGACCTCGCCCAGCCGGCCGATCGGGCTGGCGTAGATCTTCAGGACCGTGTCATAGGCATCCGGGTTGGCGCCGGCCAGGAAGATGTCGATGATGTGGAAGATCACGAAGACCCAGATCGCCACACCCGAGATCCGGTGGAATGCCCAGGCCACCATCCCTTCTCGGCCGCGGTACCGGATCAGCACGGGTCCTCCCAGGCGAACGGCGGTTGGCGAGCGATCTCGCAGGCGTCGGCGACGGTCGGGTGGCGGCTGAGCGAGATCGCGCCTGCCTCCCGGGTCCTCCATTCTAGCCCGATCACGTTCGGCGCCCGGGCCTGGCCTGGTTCGTCGAAGGCCAGGCGGCCTCGGCACGCTCCCGAAGCCACCCCGGCCGGGACGAGCCTGCCCGGTCGGCGGGCGCGCGGTACCATCGACCCCCGCCCGACCCGACCCGAGGAGAGCCCAGCCGCGTGAAGATCCAGGAAGCCGACGCGAAGACGCTCCTCCGGGCACAGGGCCTGCCCGTCCCGCCCTGGGAGGTGGTCCGCTCGGCCGCCGACGCCGGGCTCGCCGCCGAGCGGGCGTTCGAGGCCGGCGCGACCATGGTCGTGGTCAAGGCCCAGGTCCTGGTGGGCGGCCGGGGCAAGGCCGGCGGGGTCAAGGTCGCCCGGGATGCCGAGGCCGCCGAGGCCGCTGCGGCGACGATCCTCGGCCTCGAGATCAAGGGCATCCCCGTCCGCAAGCTGCTCGTCGGGCCGGCCGCCGACATCGTTCGGGAGTACTACCTCGGGGCGATCCTCGACCGGGCGAGCCGGCGGATCGTGGTGATGGCCTCGGCCGAGGGTGGGGTCGAGATCGAGGAGGTTGCCCGGGTCAACCCCGGCGCGATCCATCGCCTGGCCGCCCACCCGCATCTCGGGCTCCTCGACTGGCAGGCCCGCCAGCTCGCCTTCGCGGTCGGCCTGGGCGGCCCGCACCTGCGCGACTTCGTGATGATCGCCCGCGGCCTGGTCAGCTCGATGCTGGCCAATGACGCCGACCTGGTCGAGGTCAACCCGCTCGCAATCGTGCGCGAGACGGACCCGGCCGGGATTGTCCTCGAACGCCTGGCCTGTCTCGACGCGAAGGTCACCCTCGACGATTCCGCCCTGTTCCGGCATCCCGAGCTGGAGGCCCTGCGCGACCTCGACGAGGAGGACCCGGTCGACCGGCAGGCCCGCGAGGAAGGGATCAACTTCATCAAGCTCGACGGCTCGATCGGCTGCATGGTCAACGGGGCCGGCCTGGCAATGACCACGATGGACCTGGTCAAGCGCGCCGGCGGCCAGCCGGCCAACTTCCTGGACATCGGCGGGGGCGCTCGGGCCGACAAGGTCGCGGCGGCAATGGCCCTCATCCTGGCCGATCCCCAGGTCACCGCGATCCTGGTCAACATCTTCGGCGGGATCACCCGGGGCGACGAGGTTGCCCACGGCCTGATCGAGGCCCGGGCCGCCCAGGTCCGCGAGGTGCCGATGGTCGTCCGGATCGTCGGCACGAACGCCGAGGAGGCGGCCGCCCTGCTCGAGGCGAACGCGTTCGAGACCGCCGCCAGTCTCGACGAAGCCGCCGCCAAGGCCGTTGCCGCGGCCGCGTCCGTGGGGACCGGCCGATGAGCATCCTGGTCGGCCGCGACACCCGGCTCGTGGTCCAGGGGATCACCGGTCGGGAAGGCGACTTCCACTCCCGGGCGATGCTTGACTACGGCACCCCCCTGGTCGCCGGCGTCACGCCCAACAAGGGTGGCCAGCGCGTGCTCGACGGCCGGGTTCCGGTCTTCGACACGGTCGCCGATGCCGTCCGTGAAACCGGGGCGAACACGTCCTGCATCTACGTCCCGGCGGCCGGTGCACCCGACGCCGTGCTCGAGGCCGTGGCGGCCGGGATCGACACGATCTTCTGCATCACCGAGGGTATCCCCGCCCTGGACATGCTCAAGGTGGTCGAGGTGGTTCGAGCGGCGGGGGCGCGCCTGATCGGCCCGAACTGCCCCGGGGCCACCTCGCCCGGCCGGGCCAAGGTCGGGATCATCCCTGGTTCGGTCCACCGGGTCGGGACCGTGGGCGTCGTGTCCCGCTCGGGAACGCTGACCTACGAAGCGGTCCAGGCGATGACCGACGCCGGGATCGGCCAGTCGACCTGCGTCGGGATCGGGGGCGACCCGATCATTGGCACGACCTTCCTCGACGTCCTCCAGCTGTTCGCCGCGGATCCCGAGACCGACGCGATCGTCCTGATCGGGGAGATCGGCGGATCGGCCGAGGAGGAGGCCGCGGCCTGGGCCGCCGAGCACCTGCGGGGCGTCCCGATGGCGGCCTTCATCGCCGGCCGAACGGCCCCGGAAGGCCGCCGGATGGGCCACGCCGGGGCGATTATTTCGGGCGGCTCGGGCACGGCCGCCGACAAGATCCGGGCCCTCGAGGCCGGCGGCATCCAGGTCGCCGGCTCGCCGACCGAGATCCCGGCCCTGCTTCGGGCCGCTGGCCACCGGGCCTGACCGGATGCGACCGAACGAGATCCTGTTCCTGTACGACTACGATCGCTGGGCGACCGAGCAGGTCCTCGACGCGAGCCTCGACCTGTCGGCCGAGGACTGGTCGGCCGAGTCGGTGATCGGCGATCGCGGGATCGGCGGCATCCTCGTCCACGCGCTGGGGGCCCACGAACGCTGGCGGAGCGGCTTCGAGGGCCTGCCCCGGCCGGCCCTCCGTGAAGAGGAGCCCCTGCCCGAGCCGGACGAGCTGCGCGAGGCGTGGCTCATCGAGTGGCTGGCGATTCGCACCTTCATGGCGGGCCTGACCGAGCAACGGCTCGATTCGACCTACGCCGGCGCCCCTCTGTGGCAGGGCCTCGTCCACCTCGTCAACCACGGAACCCAGCACCGGAGCGAGGCGGCGGTGATCCTGACGGCGGCCGGCGCCTCGCCGGGGGACATCGACATCGTCCGGTTCTCGTTCGAGCGGCTCCAGGGCCTGGCCGAGTGACCGGCCCCGGCCGGGCCGCCCGGGGGGGCCGGCGATGATGGACCTCGTGGCCGGCCTCGAGCGCGACATCCTGACCGCGATCGCGACGGACGACCTGGCCGGCCTGTCCGACGAGCGCCGCTTCACCGCCCATCTCGGCCTGGGAGCGGGGCTCGACCCGACCTGGCTGGACCTCTTCAGCGAAGCCGTCCGGACGGTCACCGATTCCGACCAGCCAGAGGACTTCCTCGATGCCCGGCGTGAGCTCGATTCGGTCGAATCCGGCGGTCCAGGCACGAGCGCCGGGCTGGCCAACCGAACGATCGAACGGGTCGACCCGCGCTGGGTGGAGGCGATCGCCCGGCTCGACGCCAGCGAGACCGACCGGGTCGCCGGCCGCTGGATCGACCTGCTGGCCGAGGAGCTGGGCGACCTGCCGCGCGAGGAGAAGCCCTGGATTCGGCAGCTGGCCGGCGACATCGTCCGGTTCTCCCGGTCGGCTCGCTCAGCACCCGACATCCTGTTCGCCTGGTCCCTCTGAGGAGCGCCTCGCTGAGCCCGGGGTCGGTTCTCCGCCTGGCCGGCGTCGGGCTGCGCCGCGAGGGTCGCTGGCTGCTCGGCGAGGTCGACTGGACAGTCGAGCCTGGCGAGCGCTGGGCGGTCGTCGGCCCGAACGGGTCGGGCAAGACGACCCTGCTCCGGATCGCCAGCACCTACCTCTGGCCGAGCCGGGGCAGCGTCGAGGTCCTGGGCGCCAGGATCGGCCGAACCGACGCGCGCGAGCTGCGCCGCCGGATCGGCTATGTCAGCGCGGCCCTGGCCGCCGACGTCGACCCGGGCCTGCCGGCCCTCGACGTCGTGATGACCGCCCGGCACGCCGCCTTGGCGCCCTGGTGGGCGACCTTCGACAGGGCCGATCGTGACCGTGCCGCCGACAGCCTCGGACGGCTCGGTCTGGCCGGCTTCGAGGCGCGGACCTTCGGCAGCCTGTCGTCCGGCGAGCGCAGCCGAACCCTGATCGCCCGGACCCTGATGAGCGAGCCGGAGCTGGTCCTGCTCGACGAGCCGGCGGCCGGGCTCGACCTGGGTGCCCGGGAGGACCTCGCCGATCGCCTGGCCGGGCTGGCCAGGAGCGATCTTCCCGCGATCGTCCTGGTCAGCCACCATCTGGAGGAGATCCCGGTCGGCTTCAACCGGGCCCTCGTCCTGGCCGACGGCCGGATCCTCGCCGGCGGTCCGATCGAGACGGTCCTGACCAGCTCGACCCTGTCACGCGCCTTCAAGCGGCCGCTGCTCGTGGACGTCCGGGCCGGCCGGTACGGCACCCGTTCAGGGCAGCCCGTGGCCTGAGCCGGGCGGGCTACTCGGCAGTCGGGTAGCCCAGGGCGGCCCAGGCCGGCCCGCCGGGCGCTTCGATCAGCTCGACCAGGACGCCGCCACACGAGCGCGGGTGGAGGAACGCGACCGGCCCTTCACCACCCCGCCGGGGCGCCGTGTCGATCAGCTCGACCCCATCGATCGCCAGGCGGGTCAGGCTGGCGGCCACGTCGGCGACCTCGAAGCAGAGGTGATGGAAGCCTTCGCCCTTCGAGGCCAGGAAGCGAGCGACGCCGGTTGTGTCATCGGTCGGTTCGACCAGCTCGATCTTCGACTCACCGACAGCCAGGAAGGCGATCTGGACCCGATCCCCAGCCATCTCCTCGACCGCCTCGAGCTCGAGGCCGAGGATCCCCCGGTAGAACTGGAGGGTCGCGGCCAGGTCCCGGACGACGATCGCGACATGGTGCAGCCGGCCGATCCGGTGGATCTGCTGGGGCAGCCCGCTGGCTGGAATCATCGATGCCTCCCGGGATTCACTGTCAGATCGTGATCAACTCGCGATGCTCGCCCCACACGCCGCGCAACCGGTCGCTGATCTCGCCGACCGTGGCGTAGGCCTTGACGGCCTCGATCAGGGGCGGCAGCAGGTTGTCGCTGCCTCGGGCGGCAGCTTCGAGGCGGGCCAGGCTGCTCGACCAGGCAGCCGGATCGCGCTCGGCCCGGACCTGCCGGAGCCCCGCGATCTGGCGACGCTCGCCGTCGGGGTCGATCTTGTGGGTCGGCGGCGTGCGGCCCGCCTCGTCGCGGAACTGGTTGACCCCGACGACGACCTGGTCGCCCCGTTCGATCGCCGACTGGACCTGGTAGGCGGCCTCCTGGATCTGGTGCTGCTGGAAGCCCGACTCGAGGGCCGCCAGGGTCCCCCCGAGGACTTCGATCTCGGCCAGGTATTCGAGGGCGGCCTGCTCGACGGCGTCGGTCAGCGACTCGACGTAGTAGCTCCCGCCGAGTGGATCGGGGGTCTCGGTCACCCCGGCCTCGTTGGCCAGGATCTGCTGGGTCCGCAGGGCGAGCCGGGCCGCCTCGGCCGTTGGCAGGGCGAGCGCTTCGTCGCGGGCGTTCGTGTGCAGGCTCTGGGCGCCGCCAAGGATCGCCGCGAGGGCCTGGACCGTGGTCCGCACGACGTTGTTGTCGATCGACTGGGCGGTCAGGCTGCTGCCGGCCGTCTGGACATGGAACCGGCACATCTGCGAGCGCGGGTTGGCGCTCCCGAACCGGTCCCGCACGATCCGGGCCCACATCCGGCGGGCCGCCCGGAACTTGGCCACCTCCTCGAACAGGTCGCTCCAGGCGGCGAAGAAGAAGCTCAGCCTCCCGGCCACCTCGTCGACCTCGAGGCCCCGCTCGATCGCCGCCTCGAGATAGGCGATTCCGTCGGCCAGGGTGAAGGCCAGCTCCTGGGCGGCCGTCGCCCCGGCCTCGCGCATGTGGTAGCCCGAGATGCTGATTGTGTTCCAGCGAGGCAGCTCGCTCGAGGCGAACTCGAAGATGTCGGTCACCAGGCGCATCGATGGCCGGGGCGGATAGATCCAGGTCCCCCGGGCGATGTACTCCTTCAGGATGTCGTTCTGGGTCGTCCCGCTCAGGCTGGCCCGGCTGGCCCCCTGGCGTTCGGCCGCCGCGACGTACAGGGCGAGCAGGATCGCTGCAGTCGAATTGATCGTCATCGAGGTGCTCACCCGCTCGAGCGGAATCCCCTCGAACAGGACCTCCATGTCGGCCAGGCTGCTGATTGGGACACCCACCCGGCCAACCTCGCCGGCGGCCTCGGGGGCATCCGAGTCATAGCCCATCTGGGTCGGCAGGTCGAAGGCGACCGACAGGCCGGTCTGTCCCTGCTCGAGCAGGTACCGGAAGCGCGCGTTCGTCTCGGCGGCCGTGGCGAAGCCGGCGTACTGGCGCATCGTCCAGAACCGAGCGCGGTACATCGTCGGCTGGACCCCGCGGGTGAACGGGAACTCCCCGGGGCGGCCGAGGTCGCGGTCCTCGTCCAGCCCGGCCAGGTCGGCCGGGGTGTACAGGTCGCGGATCGGAGTGCCTGAGGTCGTGGCGAACGAGGCCCTCCGCTCGGGGGTGCCCCGGGCGGCAGCCGCCCGGGTCGTGGCTCGCCAGCGCTCCCGACCGGGATCGGCGGCCTCGGCGGCCGGGCCGGCCTCGGCGGGTGTACCAGCCTCGACGGGCTGCCTCGGCGGGCCGGGCTCAGCCAAGGGTCACCAGCAGGTCGCCCCGTTCGACGGTCCCGCCCGAGCTGACCGCCAGGGCCTGGACGACCCCGGCCCGCGGAGCGCGGACGTCGTTGAGCATCTTCATTGCCTCGATCACGAGGAGCGCCTGGCCAGGCTCAACACGATCGCCGACCTCGACCCCGACACTGGCGATCCGGCCAGGCAGCTCGGCCCGGACCTGGATCGCTCCCCCATCGAGGGCGTCCTCGGTGCCCCGCGTCGCCCGCCGGCGCAGGTCGGCCCGGGCCAGGTCCTCGACCTCCACCTCGACCGACCAGCCATCGACGACCACCTCCCGCACGCTGACCCCGTCCGGCCGAAGCCGGGCCGGGCCGATCCAGAGCCTCGTGCCGGTCGCTCCCGGTCCGGCGCCGACGGCCTGCCTGTCCGACAGGATCGCATGCTCGGCGTCGAGCCACGTGACCTCCGCGCTCGCGTCGGGGTCCACCCGCCGGACGGGATCGCCCTCGAGACGGCCCGACGGCGCGACCGAGGCGACGACCGGCCGCGGCCCGGTCAACGGGTCCACGGGTCGGTCCCCTCGGTCCGGGCCGCGGTCCGCCAGCCGGTGGCGCCCGGCTCGCGAACGGCTCCCGCGTCGCCCAGCACCGCCGACGGGACCGTCGGGCCGGTCGATCCGACTGGTCGAACCGCGGCGAGGCCGGCGCCGAGGAGCGCCCGATCGACCGCCCGGGTCCGGTCGGCGGGGCCGTCCCAGGCCTCCTCGACAAAGCCCGTCGAAAGGTCGCCTTCCCGGAAACGACGACTGTCGGCCACGAATCGGTGGAACGGCAAGGTCGTCTGGACGCCGGTGATCTCGGTCTCGCCGAGCGCCCGACGGAGCCGGGCGATCGCCGCCGGGCGATCCCGACCTTGGACGATGAGCTTGGCGACGAGAGGGTCGTAGTCGCTCGGGACCTGCTCGCCAGGCTCGAGGGCCGTGTCGACGCGGACGCCCGGCCCGCCCGGCAGGGCGAACCGTCCGACCCGGCCGCCCGACGGGGCGAAGGATCGAGCCGGGTCCTCGAGCGAGATCCGGACCTCGATCGCATGACTGTCCGGGGCCGTCGCCCGGCTGGCGGCTGCCCGCACGCGATCCGAGAGCGGGGCGCCACTGGCCAGCCAGAGCTGCTCGTGGACGAGGTCGAGGCCGGTCACCAGCTCCGTGACCCCATGCTCGACCTGGAGCCGGGCGTTGACCTCGAGGAACCAGAACCGTCCGTCCCGGTCGAGCAGGAACTCCGCGGTGGCCACGTTCGTCAGCCCGGCGGCCGACCCGATCCGGATCGGCCAGCTCGTGGACGGCGGCTCGCTGGGCGCTCGTCAGGCCGAACGCCGGGGCCTCCTCGACGAGCTTCTGGTGTCGCCGCTGGATCGAGCAGTCTCGTTCTCCGACAGCGACGACCGATCCCTCGAGGTCACCGACCAGCTGGACCTCGACATGCCGGGCGGGCCGGACCTCGTGCTCGAGGTAGACGGCACCCTCGCCGAACGCCGCCTCCGCCTCGTCGGAGCTGGCCTCGACGGCCGCAGCGAGCTCCCCGGGTTGCTCGACCCGGCGCATCCCCCGGCCACCGCCTCCGGCCGCCGCCTTGACCAGGAGCGGATAGCCGATCTCCGACGCCGTCGCCGCCAGCCGCTCGACGTCCGGGGCCGTCCGGAACACGACGGGCTCGGCCGTACCGGGAACGAGCGGCACCCCGACGGACCGGGCCAGCGAGCGAGCCCGAACCTTGTCCCCGACGGCCCCGATCGTTGCACTCGATGGTCCGACGAAGACCAACCCCGCCGATTCAATCGCGGCCGCAAACGCGGCCCGTTCCGACAGGAAACCGTAACCTGGATGGATCGCCTGGCAGCCGGTGGCAATCGCTGCCTCCAGGATTCGGTCGACCGCGAGGTAGCTCTCGCCGGCCGGTGCCGGTCCGATGCGGACGGCAAGGTCCGCCATTCGGACATGGCCGGCGGTGCGATCCGCGTCGCTGTACACGGCGACCGACTCGATCTCCAGCTCCCGACAAGCTCGGATGATCCGGACGGCGATCTCACCGCGATTCGCAATGAGCAACCGCCGGAACGGGCGCGCTGCCGGGCTCACCAAGTCATCCGTCTTTGCACAAAGACAGTCCGACTCAAAGCGGCAGGTTGCCGTGCTTCCGGCGCGGGCTGCTGACCCGCTTGTCGGCGAGCATCTCAAGCGCCGCGATCAATCTCGTACGAGTTTCGGACGGTCGGATCACGGCATCGATGTAGCCCCGCGACGCCGCGACGTAGGGGTGATTGAATTGACGCTGGTATTCACGGACCCGCGCGGATCGCTCAGCTTCTGGATCCGCTGCCGCAGCGATCTCGTCGCGAAAGATGATTCCGACGGCGCCGTCGGCGCCCATCACAGCGATCTCCGCTGTCGGCCAGGCGACGTTCATGTCCCCGCCGATGTGCTTGCTGCTCATCACGTCATATGCCCCGCCATAGGCCTTGCGGGTGATCACCGTGAGCTTCGGAACGGTGGCCTCGCAGTAGGCATACAGAAGCTTTGCTCCGTGACGGATGATTCCCCCATCCTCCTGTCCGACCCCTGGCAGGAACCCGGGCACGTCGACGAACGTCACGAGCGGAATGTTGAACGCATCGCAGGTCCGAACAAACCGAGCCGCCTTGATCGATGCGTCGATATCAAGTGCTCCGGCCAGGACTGCCGGCTGCTGGGCCACAAGGCCGATGCTGCGCCCGTTCAGGCGCGCAAATCCAACCAGGATGTTGCCCGCCCAGTCACGCTGGAGCTCCAGGAATGCGCCGTCATCGACAACTCGCTCGATGACCCTGCGCATGTCGTAGGGCAACGACGGGTCCTTCGGCACAATTTCATCGAGATCGCGATCGGCCCGGTCGATCGGGTCCGACGTCGCGACGCGAATCGGGTCCTCGAGATTGTTCTGCGGGAGATACCCCAGCAACTCCCGGGCAAAGGCGAATGCACCAGCCTCGTCTCGAGCGGCCTGGTGGGCAACTCCACTGCGAGTCGTGTGGGTCAACGCGCCGCCCAGCCGTTCTGCGTCAACGTCCTCGTGGGTCACGGTCTTCACGACCGCGGGCCCGGTCACGAACATGTAGCTCGTGCCCTCGACCATCACGATGAAATCCGTCATCGCCGGCGAGTAGACGGCTCCCCCGGCGCACGGCCCCAGGATCAGCGACAGCTGCGGGACAACGCCCGACGCCTGGACGTTTCGGTAGAAGATTTCGGCGTAACCGCCGAGAGCGGCGACGCCATCCTGGATCCGGGCCCCGCCGGAATCGTTAAGTCCGATGATCGGCGCGCCGACGCGCACGGCCAGGTCCATCACCTTGCAGACCTTTTCCGCATAGGCCTCCGACAAGGAGCCGCCCAGCACCGTGAAGTCCTGGGAGAAGACGAAGACCAGGCGTCCATCGATCTGCCCGTGACCGGTCACGACCCCATCACCGAGATACGTGTCGCCGGCGTTGTCCGGGTCGGCCGTGCGACTCGTCACGAACGCGTCGAGCTCGACGAACGAGCCTGGATCGAGGAGCAGGTCAAGTCGTTCCCGCGCGGTCAGCTTGCCGGCTGCGTGCTGTCGTTCGACTCGTTCAGCTCCGCCGCCGAGGGACGCAGCACCGCGCATCTCGAGCAGGCGGGCCAGTCGTTCATCGTTCATCGACCCGACTCCCTCTGCTTCCGGGTGTCTTTGCGCACAGACAGTTCCCTCGAGGTGCAGCGGATGTCATCATAGCCAGCCCAATCCAGCCTCGATCGACGACCCGGGCTATCCACAGAATTGGTGAACAACTGCGCCGCAATGTGGAAAACTCCGTCGCGCGCAACCCGGATCGTGGAGTACCATCGCCGGACGGATTCCGCGTCGCGCGACCTTCCGACCAAAACATCGAGGAGATGCCCGTGGCGAATGTGATCGCGATTGCGAATCAGAAGGGTGGCGTCGGCAAGACGACGACTGCGATCAACCTGGGCGGGGCGCTCGCAGAGCAGGGCTACCGGGTCCTGTGCATCGACATGGATCCCCAGGCGAACCTGACCGTGGGGCTCGGGATCAACCTGGGAATCGTCGAGCGCTCCGTTGCCGACGTCCTCGCCGATTCGCGGGCAACGATGGCCGAGATCGTGATTCCGACCCAGACCACCGGAATCGACGTCGCGCCGGCAACGTTGGAGCTGGCTTCAACCGAGGTCGAGCTGTTCAGCGCGATCGGTCGAGAGCATGCCCTCCGGGAAGCGCTCGATGGCTGGGTCGACCAGAACTACGACTTCGCCCTGATCGACTGCCCGCCAACCCTCGGCCTGCTGACGATCAACTCGCTCGTTGCGGCACGCAGCGTGATCATCCCGGTCCAGACCCAGTACTACGCACTCAAGGGCCTGACGGCGCTGGTCAAGGTGATCAACACGATCCGGGCGAAGTTCAATCGAGACCTGCGGGTCCTCGGGCTCCTGCCCACGTTCTACGACGGACGGACGATCCTCGGCCGGGAGATGCTCGACGAGCTGCGCGAGCTGGGCGACCACCACGTCTTCAACACGATCATTCGGAACACGGTCAAGCTGGGTGAGGCGCCCCTCACCGGCCGGCCGATCACGTCATACGCTGGCAGCTCGGATGCGGCTCGCACCTATCGCGAGCTCGCACGGGAGGTGATCGAACTTGGCTAGGACAGATTTTCGGGCGGCCGCCGCACAGCGGCTTTCCCAGGAGCGCGAGCTCGGCCCGGCGGTCATCAGCCTGCTCTCCCCTGAGGGACGTACTCGCAACCTCGGCGTTCGCCACGTCCCGGTTAATCGCATTGAACCGAATCCCGACCAGCCCCGGATGACCTTCGAGCAGTCGGCCCTGGATGAGCTCTCGGCCTCGATCAAGGAGCACGGCATTCTTCAGCCCGTGCTGATCAGGCCGTTTGGCGACGCCGGGCACTACCAGCTGATCGCGGGAGAGCGGCGCTGGCGCGCGGCCAAGGCGGCCGGACTCGATTCGATCCCGGCGATGATCGAGGAGATTGACGACGACACGGCCCTCGAGATCGCGATCATCGAGAATCTTCAGCGCGAGGATCTCTCGCCTCTGGAAGAAGCGACGATGTACGACCGGATGGTCAAGGACCACGGCTACAGCATTCGCCGGCTTGCCCAGAAGCTTGGCAAGGACAAGGGCTACCTCGAGAACCGGCTCCGCCTGGCCGACGCGCCGGAGGAGATTCGGGAGCTCGTGTCTTTGCGCAAGGACACCCTGTCCCACGCGTACGAGCTGATGAAGGTTGAGGATCCGAAGAAGCGCCGACGTCTCGCTGCCCAGGTGGCCAGTGGCGAGCTGTCGCTGGTCAAGCTGCGCCAGAAGATCGAGGGGCGGCGGGCCCGGCCGGGCGATGACGTCGATGACGAGGAGGCAGGCCCGGCACGACGCGCCGGGGCGGAGGCCGCGGCCCCAGCCGACACGACAAACGAACCGATCGATCCCGACGAGGCGATCTGGTCCGGCGGCCGGGCAAGCGCGCCGATCCGCGAGGACTCGCTCCTCGAGGCGAAACAGGGTTTGGCCGATTCGCTCGAGGAGCTCTTCGGCGTCCTCCGCCAGAGGGAGGTCCTCGACGGGATCGGGGACGTGGATCGGGCGAACCTGGCCAAGTACCTGGTGATCGCCAAGCTCCGGCTCGAGAACGCGATCGCCCTGGTCCGGAGCGGCGAAGGCTAGTCCGGAGCGGCGAAGGCTAGAGGGCTAGAGCCTAGAGCCGGCCGGCTCCGGCCAGGCCGGCGAGCCAGGCCAGCCCGAGGCAGCCCAGCCCGATCGCCTGCAGCTCCCAGGCACGTTCGCGGCTGGCCGCCGTTGGGCTCCGTCCGAGCTCGGTCCCGACCGCGATCAGCTCGACCGAGAGCAGGGCCGCACCAAACGCAACGGTCCCGGCCCCGGCGCTCAGCAGGGTCAGGATCGCCATGATCGCGACGGCAATGTGCAGCGCCGCGATCAGCTGCCACGCTCGCCTCCGGCCGAGCAACCCGACCGTCGTCCGAACTCCGCTCGCCCGGTCGCGCTCGTCGTCGGCCAGCTGGTTGGCCAGGGCCAGGGCGGTCCCGCCGAGGACCGCCGCCGGGATAAGGAATCCCAGGGCCGGCGGCACGTTCCCGCTCGCCCCGTACCAGGCATACAACGGAAGGAGGCCGATCCCGAAGGCGAATGGGAGCCATGACCAGGGACTCGACTTCAGGCGCAGGTCGTAGGCATAGCCCAGTCCCAGTCCGGCCAGCGCGATCAGCCCGAGCCCCGGCCGGACCGCGATCGACAGGCCCAGCCCGGCCACGAGACCCGTCACGGCCACCAGCCGGGCCGTCCGCAGCCCGACCGGGCCTGACGCCAGCGGCTTGCCCGGCTTCCCCTGCCGGTCGTGCTCGAGGTCGGCCAGGTCGTTCACGGCCCCGATCGAGGCCTGGAGGCAGAACATCGCCAGGCCCAGGAGAGCTGCCGTCGGTCCGTCGGCCCCGGCGAGGAGGCCGATCCCGGCGGTGAGCACGGCATCGAGCAGGCAAGGGAACGGGTGGACGAGCCGGACGATGCCAACCCCGCGGGCGATCACGGGCGCGGGATCCCGATGCCTCGCCGGATCACGCCCGGTAGATGCGAGCCCACGGGGTGATCATGCCCGGAGGAGCCCGCCGGAACGGGTGATCACAGCTGGAGGGTGCCGACGGACCGGACGACCACGCCCGGACGGTCAGACGTAGACGAGGTCCTCGAAGTTCTCGACGAGGTATTCGACGATCCGCTCGCGTCCATCCGGAGACTCGCACCGGATCCCGGGAATCAGCGCCCAGAGCATGACCGCCGGCACGATCGGATCACCCTTCGTGTCGCGGCCGAAGGTGGCCGGCGCCCCGCCACCGGCGGCATAGATCCGCTCGAGGTCCTGATCGTCGACCCTGGCGGCCTTCTTGAAGTCAGTCAGGACCTTCACGACGCCGCGCCGCCGGGCCATGTCGCGCATCAGCTCGGAAGCCCAGGCATCGAGCTGGGGATCCTCCTGCTCCCGAAGGCGCTCGCGGTATTCCTTCGGGTTGGCGGCCAGTCCCGTTGCGCCCACCGTTTCTCCTTGGTGTAGAGCTGATCGATGTCGAGTATCGCAGGATCCGTCAGGTCGCGAGGAGCATCGGCAGCGGGTCGAGATCGGTCAGGCGCTCGAGCACGAGCGAGGCTGCCTCGCGTGCTCCGGGGGCCGGGGGGACCGCCTCGTTCGGGACCAGGACAACGGTCATCCCGGCCGCCCGGCCGGCCAGGACGCCGTTGAGCGAGTCCTCGACCACGAGGCAATCGACCGGATCGACACCGAGCTCGTGGGCCGCCAGGAGGTAGACGTCGGGCGCCGGCTTGCCGTGGGCCACCTGGTCCGAGGTCAGGACGACCTGGAACAGCTGATCGATCCCGAGCGCCCCGAGCGCCGCGTCGATCACGGCGCGATGGGCCGAGGAGGCCACCGCCAGGGGCATCCCCTCGGCAGCCAGCCGCCGGACGAGCTCCTCCGCCCCGTCGATCACGGGCGCGCCCCGGACGCGATAGCGCTCCACCACCCCGCCCACGATCGCATCGACGATCTCGGGGACCGGCAGGTCCAGGTCCAGGCGGTCCCGCATGATCCGGCCCCAGCCGGCTGAGTTGGCGCCCATGACCGCGGCCTGGTCGGCCGCGGTCCAGTCCCGGCCATGGTCGGCAGCCCAGGCTTCGCGAATCTCGTTCCACCAGATCTCGGCGTCGACGAGGGTGCCGTCGAGGTCGAAGATCACCGCTGCCGGCCGGCGTTCGGGGCGTTCCGTCACTCAGCCCGGCCCGAGCCGCGGGACGGACGTCGCCGTTGTCGGCCTGGCCGCACTTGCGATCCTGGGCTTCGCCCCGGCCGGTCCGGCGGCCTTGCCTGGTCCGGCCTTGGCCCGTCCAGCCCTGGCTGGTCCGCCGGAGCCGGCCGATCGTCGGCCCGGTCCGCCATCGATCTCGGGCAGCGGCCGGCCGTCCACGCCGGCCAGGATCAGCGCGGCGAAGCCGGCGACCTCGTCGGCCTGGTCATCCGCTCCGCGAATCGGCTGGCCCTCGACCTGGAACATCACCAGGCGATGGCCCCGCTCCGTCTCGACCGCCAGCTCGCCGATCTGGACCTTCGGCCAGCGGACGAGACGGCCACTGGCCCGCGGGCCGTCCTGGGGACTGCCGGCCCGGACGTTGACGATCGCCAGGCCGGCAGGGCAGGGCGCCATGAAGCTCCAGCGACCGCCCGTGTCATCGCCCCACGTCAGCCAGCCGTGAGGATCGCTCTCGGAGCCGAGACCGGTCAGGATCGTGCCGACGGTCTCGAGCACCTTCGGGTTGATCCCGTCCCTGTTGGGGGCCTTCACCCGCCACCCGTTGAGTCGCATCGAGCGGACCTCCTGCCCCGACCTGTGTCCTGGCTCGTCCGAGCCGGCCGTCGCGAGCCGTCAATCGAGGCTACCACGGAGGGACTGCCTGGACGGCCCGATCCGGACCCTCCAGGGCCCTCCCCTGGGCCGGGCGGTCGGTTCGGGCGCCGGACCCCCGGCGTTCGGGCACCCTGACCTTCGGCGGGCTCGCAGGGCGCGCCCGGCCCGGGCTAGGATGGAGCCGTGCCCAGCTTGACGATGCTCGCCGTGAGCGCTCCGAGCAGCGCCTTGGCCCTGGCCCTCATCGGTGCCGTCGTGGGCCTGTCGGTCCTGGCCCGCGGCCTGGCCGGGTACCGCCGGGCGAGCCTGATCTCGGACATGCCGAGCGGCGCGATCGGCGCGATCGCCGTGGGCGAGAACCGGGTCAGCGGGACGATCGAGGCGGCCGAGCTGACCCTCCGCTCGCCGCTCCAGTCCGAGGAGTGCGTCTACTACCGTTCGACCGTGACCCGGGAGAATCGCCGCTCCGACGCCCAGCTCTTCCACGAGGAACGGGCGGTCGGCTTCCGGGTGCGCGACGCGACCGGCGCCCTGCGAGTCTTCCCGCGGGGCGCGACGTTCGACGTGCCTGACGTGTACGACGAGCGGAGCGGCTTCCTGGGCGAGGCCCCGGGCGGCCTCCGACCGCGCCAGGGCCCGGCCACCGACATGGCCTCCAAGGACCAGGCGACCCAGGTCGCCGAATTGTTGACCGTCCACGTCCCTGGAGACCGGATCACCGGTTCTGACGGCGGGCCCGACCTCGGGCCGACCGACGACCTCGGCCTGCACGGCGGGAGCCGGCGCTACCGCGAAGCGCGCCTGGCCGTGGGTGATGCCGTGACCCTGATCGGGGCCGTCGTGCCGTTCGACCAGCTCGACGACCCGGACGGTTCGGACGTGCTCGACGGCGGGTTCGGGGCGGGGCCCGACGACCCGGAGATCGCCGCCGACCTGGCCGCGGCCCAGGCCTCGGGCGGGCTGGCCGCCAACCCGGCGGCGGCCTGGGGCAACGCGGCGATCCCGGGCTTCGGGATCGCGCGGCCGGTCACGACCCCGACCCTGGATCCCGCTGCCAACCCGGAACCGGTTGCCGGGGCCGATGCGGCCGCCCAGGCCGAGCGCACGTTCGACATCCCGCCGGGCAGCCTCGTCCTCGCCTGCCAGGCCGGGCAGCGGCTGCTGATCACGGCGGGCACCCCGGCGATTGCCGTTCAGCGGTCGGACGACCGGTTCATCGTCGGACTCCTCGGGGCCGTCCTGGCGATCGCCTCGGTGATCGTCCTGGCCTGGCTCCTGAGCGGCGGGCTCGGCTGATGCCCTACCTCGCCGCGATCCTGTTCAGCCTGCTGCTGGTCCTCGTCGTGGGCGGCTTCCTGACCTACGTCACGTACAACGAGATCGTGGCCCTCAACCAGCGGATCGACCGGGCCTGGGCGAACATCGACGTCTCGCTCAAGCAGCGCTTCGACGAGCTGCCCAACCTGGTGGCCGCGGTGCGCGACGTGATGGGCTTCGAGCAGGAGGTCCTGACCGATGTCACCCGCCTGCGCAACGCCTACTCGGCCGAGGCCCCGGTCGCCCAGCAGGCGGCCACCTCGGAGGCCACGAGCGAGGCGGTCCGGCGCCTGTTCGCCACGGTCGAGAACTATCCCAGCCTGAAGTCGACCGCAAACGTGCTGGCCCTGCAGGCCGAGATCCAGCGCCTCGAGGACGTGATTGCCCAGCGGCGCGAGCTCTACAACGACTCGGTCGCCCGCTACAACACCCGGATCCGGCAGGTGCCCGCCGTCCTGATCAGCGGGCTGTTCGGCTGGCAACCCAGGGTCTTCTTCGCGGCCAGCGAAGCGGAGCGAACGAGCCGCCCGGTCGACCTCTCGAGCGCCCCCGGGAGCTAGCCCTTCGTCGAGCCCAGGGTCAGGCCCCGGATGAACTGGCGCTGCAGGACGATGTACACCAGGATCGTCGGGATCGCGACCATCAGGGCAGCGGCGGCCAGGACATTCTGGTCGGTGAAGAACGAGCCCTGGAGGTTGTTCAGGGCGGACGTGATCGGCCGCTTCGAGCCCGTCACCATGAGCAGGATCGCCCAGAAGAAGTCGTTATAGATGAACGTGAACTCGAGCGTGCCCAGGGCGGCCAGGGCCGGGGCACAGAGGGGCAGGATCACGCTCCAGTAGGTCCGGAAGACCGAGGCGCCGTCGACCAGGGCCGCCTCGGTCAGCTCCTTCGGCAGCGTCCGCATGTAGTTGCTCAGGACGAAGATGCAGAAGCCGAGCTGGAACACGATGTGGATCAGGATGATCCCGATGTACTGGTCGTACAGCAGGCCGTTGTCGCTCAACGGCTTGGGCACAGGGATGGCGAGGTACAGGTAGTACAGCGGCACGATGATCACCTGCGGCGGAAGCAGGTTGCCGGCCGTGAACACGAGGAGCAGGAACAGGTTGATCCGGGTGACCACCCGGGTCAGGGCGTAGGCCACGAGCGACGCGACGAGCAGGGTGACGATCACGGCCGGAACGGCCACGATCAGGGTGTTCAGGTAGTAGTAGCCGAGGTTGGCGCTGTTCCAGCCGTTGATGTAGTTCGCGAAGCTCAGGCTGCTCGGCCACGACAGGTAGCCGTTCTTGATCGTGTCGCCGAATGGTCGGAGCGAGATGTAGAACGCCCAGGCGAGCGGCGCCAGCCAGATGACCGACATCGTGATCAGGAAGGCGTGGAGGGCCATCCGGCGCGGCTTCATCCGCCGTCGATTCAGCGGAGCTGGCGACTGGGAGCCCTGGACCGTCGCGGCCGTCACTCGCGCTGCCCCATGACCCGGGTCAGGAAGATGACGATCGGAACGAGCGAGATCACCATCAGGACGACGGCGATCGACGAGCCGAAGCCGACCAGGTTAGCCTCGCTGATGCTGTTGTTCGTGATCAGGGTCGACAGGAGCTGGAGCCCGTTCGTCCCCTGGTTGATGATGAACACCAGGTCGAAGGCCCGGAGCGACTCGATCACCGTGACGATCACGATCACGACATTGATCGGGGCCATGACCGGGAAGATCACCTTGAAGAACGCCTGGCGCTCCGACGCCCCGTCGATCGCGGCGGCCTCGCGGAGGGTCGGATCGACGCTCTTCAGGCCGGCCAGGTACAGGATCATCACGTAGCCGACATGGCGCCAGCTGGCCGCCACCACGGCGGCCCAGATGTTGATTGAGGGGTTACCCAGCCAGTTGATCGTGTTGTCCTGGCCGGTCCGGCCGAGGACGCTGTTGATCAGTCCGTTCGGCGCGTACTGGAGCTCCCAGATGAAGCCGATGACCGCCAGGGACAGGACGACCGGCAGGTAGAAGAAGTTCTGGTAGATCCGGCTGCCCCGGATCTCGCGGTCGAGGAGGACCGCAAAGAAGATCCCGATCGGCGAGGCGACGCAAACGAAGAAGAGGAGCCAGATCACGTTGTGGCTGACGGCCGGCCAGAACTGGGTGTACTCGGTGAAGAGGAACTGGTAGTTCTTGACCCCGACGATGTTCTGGCTGGTGATTGCCCCGATCCCCTGCCAGTTCGTGAACGACAGGAGGACGGAGACCAGGGCGGGTCCCCAGATGAAGACGATGTCGAGCAGGACCGGGATCCCGACCATCAGGAGCAGGACGACCCGGTCCCGCCGGGTGAGGAGCGAGTAGTGGCGCTTGCCCGGACGCGTAATGACCCCCGCCCCGGTTGGCGCCGGAGCGGGGGTCAGGCCTGCTGCCTGGGGGTCAGGCACGGGCCGCTTCGAAGAGGAGCCTAGGCGGTCGCCGGCGGCAGGGCATCCCAGTAGGCCTGGATCTGCGTCTGCAGGGCCGTCGTGTCGGCGGTCGGGTTGGCTAGGAAGGTCTGCAGGAAGGCCTGCATCCCGTTCGCCCCGGCGAAGTCCGGTCGGGAGTCACGGTCGAGGAACTGGGTGATCTTCTGGGCCGAGCCGACGAGCTGGGTGGCCTTCTTCTGAAGGTCGCTGTAGGTGCTCGTGTCGGCGTCGTTGGCCGTCGGGATCAGGCCCGGCTGGTTCTGGAACATGATCAGCTGGGTCGAGCCCTTCGCCCAGAACTCCATGTAGGCCTTGGCCACATCGAGGTTCGCCGCGAGGGTCGGTGACTTCGAGCTGACCATCCAGATGTCGATCGGCGCGTCGAGGGCGTTCTCACTGTCGTAGCTGGTGCCGAGGGTCGGGAACGGGAAGAAGTCGACGTCGGCCAGGTCGGCCGGATCCTTGGTGGCCGCGAACTCGGAGGTCAGGAACAGGCCGAGGAGGTACATCCCGGACTTCTTCTGGACGAGCGTGTCGGCTGCCTGCTGCCAGGTCAGGCCGGCGTACGTCGTGTCATGGAACGGCACGATCTCGGCCCACTTCTTGAACACGGCCGTGACCTTGGCATCGGTCCACTTCTGCTTGCCGGTCAGGAGCTGGGTGTGGAAGTCATACCCGTTCATGCGCAGGTTGAGGATGTCGAACGTGCCCATGGCCGGCCAGCCATCCTTGTCGCCGAAGGCGATCGGGATCAGGCCGTCGCTCTGCATCTTCGTGGCCAGCGTCTTCAGGTCGTCCCACGTCTTCGGGATCGTGTAGCCCTTGGCGGCCCAGACGCTCTTGCGATAGAAGACCGCCCATGGGTAGTAGTCGACCGGCACGCCGTAGACCTTGCTGTCGTCGCCGGTCACCGAGGTGGCATAGGCCGAGGTGAAGTTGCTGCTGACCTTCGACCACACGTCGTCGATCGCAGTCGCCAGGCCCTTGGCCGCGAAGAACCGCATCCGGTAGCCGGAGAACCAGGTGAAGGCGTCGTCCGGGGTGCCCTGGAGGTAGGCCCCGATCTGGTTCTGGAACGTGCCGTGGTCGACCTGGTTCTGGACAACCTTGGCTCCGGGATTGGCCGTCTCGAAGGCCGTGTTGATCAGGCCCATCCCCTTGGACTCGCCCGGATCCGAGTGGTTGCTGCCGATCTTGACGGTGCCGGTCACCGCTGCCGAGCCACCTCCGCTCGGGGCGGCCGTGGCCGCGTTCGAGCAGGCGGCCAGGATCGTCGGAACGGCGGCTGCGCCGGCCACGATGGCCATCCCCTTGAGGACGCTCCGCCGGCTGACACCGCTCAGGGCCCGCTGGAACGGGGCCTCCGGCGCCTCTGGCGCGTCATGAATCGCCATGATCCTCCTCCTTCGGCTCTGCCAGCCGCTCTGTTGCTTCTAAACAGAAACCGACAAACCCAAACGGATTGTCGAACGCCCCCCCGGCGTTGTCAAGGGATTCCAACGAGTTCCGACACAAAGTCTGTCGCACCTCGTTGACTTGTGGCGGTATTCTTCTAGGACCGTGGCCGACGCTGCCCCGGCAGTGGGAGACATCAGTGACACGATCTGGCGGTGCATTGTCCGGGGCCCCGCGCGCCTCGAGCCCGCCGTGCTAGCCCGCCAGCGCCAAGCCTACATCCTCGATCGGGTGCGCGAGGATGGCGGCGTCCGGGTGGCCGACCTTGTCCGCGAGCTGGGCGTCTCGGACATGACGATCCGGCGCGACATGGAGATCCTCCACGAGCGAGGCCTGATCGAGAAGGTCCACGGCGGCGCCACGGCCCTGGCCGGGAGCGCCCTGTTCGAGCCCGGCTTTGCCGCCAAGTCCGCCCTCCAGGAGGCAGAGAAGGAGGCGATCGTCGATGCCGCGGTCGGCCTGATCGAGCCGGGCACGGCGGTCGGGATGTCGGCCGGCACGACGACCTACGCCCTCGCCCGCCGGCTGGCCGACGTTGTCGGCCTGACCGTGGTCACGAACTCGGTCCGGGTGGCCGATGTCCTGCACGACGCCGGGCGGCCGGACCAGACGATCATCATGACCGGCGGCGTCCGGACCCCGTCCGATGCCCTCGTCGGCCCGTTTGCTGTGGCGGCCCTCCGGAGCGTCCACGTGGACCTCGTGTTCATGGGCGTCCACGGGATGGACGTCCACTCAGGCTTCAGCTCACCGAACCTGATGGAGGCCGAGACGAACCGGGCCCTGATCGAGGCCGGCGGGCGGCTGGTCGTGGTGGCCGACCACACGAAGTGGGGCCAGGTGGCACTGAGCTCGATCGCCCGCCTGGACCAGGCCGACATCGTGATCAGCGACACCGGTCTCGAGCCGGATGCGCGCGAGCTGTTGGGCGCGCGCGTCCGGGAGCTGATCCTGGTCGAGCCCCTGAGCGCTCCGGCCATCCGGCGGGCGGGCGGTGGCGACGCTGAAGACGAGCCGATCGACCTTGGCCGGCACCTGGCTTCGGCCGAAAGCGGTCGATGACCGTCTCCGCCGCCCCTGGCAGACCGGTCGATCGTGGCTGAGCGCGTCCCGGAAGGCAGCCTGTCCGGCCTGGCCGGGGCCCGAGCCGCAGCCGTCCTGGCCAGTCCGCACCGGCGCTACAACCCGCTCCTCGACGAGTGGGTCCTCGTTTCGACCGAGCGGACCCGGCGGCCCTGGCTCGGCCGCCAGGACCCCTCGGCGCGGCCGGCCGACGTGGCCTATGACCCGACCTGCTACCTGTGCCCGACGAACACCCGGGCGAATGGCCTGGTCAACCCGGCCTACGAGCACACCTTCGTGTTCACCAACGACTTCGCGGCTCTTCGGCCGGACGTCCCGGCCGAACGGGTCGAGGATGGCCTCCTGACCGCCGAGGGCGAGCCCGGCACATGCCGGGTCCTCTGCTTCTCGCCGCGCCACGACGTGACCCTAGCCCTGATGTCGCAACCGGAGGTCAGGGCCGTGATCGACGTCTGGGCCGACCAGACCGCCGAGCTCGGCCGGACCTACCAGTGGGTCCAGGTCTTCGAGAACCGGGGCGAGACGATGGGCGCCTCGAATCCACACCCGCACGGGCAGATCTGGGCCGGCTCGGCCCTGCCCCACGAAGCGGCTCGCGAGGATGCCAGCCAGCTGGCCTACTTCCAGCGCGACGGTTGTCGCCTGCTCCTCGATTACGCGGAACAGGAGAGTGGCGGCCCGCGGGTCGTGGTCGAGGACGATGACTGGCTGATCGTGGTGCCGTTCTGGGCAATCTGGCCGTTCGAGACGATGGTCATCCCGAAGCGGCCGGTCGAACGGCTGCAGGACCTGGCCGGGCCGGCCCGCGATTCGCTGGCCGACGTCCTGATCAAGCTGCTCGGCCGCTATGACAACCTCTTCCGCCTGCCGTTCCCCTACTCGATGGGCTGGCACCAGGCCCCATTCAACGGACAGCCCAACGCCCACTGGCAGCTCCACGGGCATCTCTTCCCGCCGCTCCAGCGGGCGGCCGTGCGCAAGTTCATCGCGGGCTACGAGATGTTCGCCGAGACCCAGCGCGACCTCAGCGCCGAGGAAGCCGCCGAGCGGCTCCGAACCGTCGCGCCCATCCACTACCTGAGCAGTGCAGCTGCCGGCCCCGGCTGACACGATCGAGCCGGCCGAGCTCGCCGAGGCACTCCGCCAGGCCGAGCCGGAGGCCACCGGGCGGGGAACCCCGATCCAGCTCGTGCGCGCCCCCGGGCGGGTGAACCTGATCGGCGAGTACACCGATTTCAACCTGGGTTACGTCCTGCCCGCAGCGATCGACCGCGAGATCCGGGTCGCCTTCGTAGCCAGCCCCGACCGACAAGTCGTCCTCCACCGTCTCGACACGGGCGAAGCCGGCGAGTTCAACCTCGACGCCCTGCCTGACCGGCGCGGCAGCTGGCTCGACTACACGGTCGGGACCGCCTGGGCCCTGGCCGCGGCAGGCCGGCCGACCCGCGGGATCCGGGCGGTGATCGGTTCGTCCCTGCCGGCCGGCGCCGGTCTGTCGTCATCGGCCGCGATCGAGCTGGCGATGGCCCATGCCCTGCTGGCCGAGCCGGCCCCGGACGATCCGATGATCCTGGCCCGGATCGCCCAGCACGCCGAAAATGCCTTTGTCGGGGTCCAATCCGGGCTGATGGACCAGTTCGCCGTCTCGGCCGGACGGGCCGATGCCGCCCTTCTGCTCGATTGCCGGTCGCTGGCCTGGCGACCGGTGCGACTGCCCCTGGACGAGGTCTCCCTGGTCGTCTGCGACACGGGCGAGGTCCGCCGGCTGACCGGCTCCGAATACAACGTCCGGCGGGCCCAGTGCGACGAGGCGGTGGCGATCCTGGCCGACCACGATCCGGCCGTCCAATCGCTCCGGGACGTGACCCTCGAGCTCCTCGAACAGGCGGAGGCCGGCGGCTGGCTCGAGCCGGTCGTGCTCGACCGGGCGAGCCACGTCGTGGCCGAGAACGAACGGGTGCTCCAGGCGATCGGGGCATTCGAGGCCGGCGACCTGGCCACGATCGGCCGGCTTTTCGCGGCGAGCCACGCCTCATTGCGCGACCTCTTCGAGGTGAGCTCGGCGGCCCTCGACGCGATGGTCGAGGTCGCGCTCGAGACGCCCGGCGTGATCGCCGCCCGGATGACCGGCGCCGGCTTCGGCGGCTGCACGGTCAACCTCGTCCGGCCCGACGCGGTCGGCCGCCTGCGCGAGGCCGTCCACGATCGGTACGTCGGGCGAACCGGACTCGAGCCGCGGGTGTTCGCCGTCGAGCCCGCCCGGGGCGCCGGTCCGCTGGCCGGATGACGGCCGGCCGGGCCCGATGACCGTCGTCCTGATGGCCGGTCCCGATCGGGCCGTCGTCGAGCCGGGGGCCGGCGGCCGGCTCGGCTCGCTCGTGGCCGGCGGACGCGAGCGGCTGGTCGATCGAGCTCAGCCCGGGGCGGCCCTGCCGGCCATCAGCTGGGGCAGCTTCCTGATGGCGCCCTGGGCGGGACGGATCTCGGACGGCCGGCTCGACTGGGACCGTGAGCCGGTCCAGCTCGAGCGCAACCTGGCCGGCCAGGCGATCCACGGGACCGTGTTCGACGTGCCATGGAGGGTCGAGGCGGAGGCTGGACGCTCGGTCGAGCTGAGCTGTGAGATCGACCCCGGACGCTGGCCGTTCGGTGGCCGTGTTCGCCAGGGCTACCGGCTCGAGCCGGGCTCGCTTCGGATCGAGGCTTCGGTCCAGGCCCGCCAAGCGATGCCGGCCGCCCTCGGCTGGCATCCCTGGTTCAGCCGAGCCGGGGAGGACGTTGCGGTCACGGTCCTGGCCGACGAACGGCTGCGCCTCGACCGGAACCTGATTCCGACCGGCGAGCGGGTCCGGGTCGATGGGCCGGACGACCTGCGGCAAGGCCCGGTCCTCGGCGACCGTCGTCTCGATGACGTGTTCGTGAACGCCCGTGGACCGGCGACCGTGCGCTGGAGCGACCTCGAGCTGATGATCGAGTTCGAGCCTCCGCTGGCCAGCGTCGTCGTGTTCACGCCGCCGGGCTCGGTCTGCGTCGAGCCGCAGACGGCCTGGCCAGACGCGCCCCGTCTGGCAGGCGCCGGGATCGATGGGACCGGGCTGGTCGAGCTTCGGCCGGGAGCGACCTTGGCGGCCACGATGACCTGGCGGTGGTGACGGAATGCACCGCAAATTGGGGCGGACCGCCGCGCCGTCAGGACGAACGGCGCCAGATCACCCAGACTGTGGCCGATTGCCCTACCTCGCCGTGCCCGCCCTTGGAGTTCGAGCCAGATGACTGAACCAGTCGAGCCCGTCATCACGTCCCGCGTGTCGGGGCCGAATCCGATTCGGGTGGCGATCGTGGTCGCCGTCGGGATCGTCCTCGTCCTCGGAGCGGCGATCACCCTGGCCGCCTCGCCCAGTCCCGCGCCCGCTCTCGGTGCCGCGCCGAGCGCGCCGGCGTCCTCGGCCCAGCCGCAACACCCGAACGGCGGTCCCGGCCAGATCCCGGCCTTCGCCGGCGGCCTGGGCGCCTTCGGCTTCGGCGGCCGCCTGGGCGGGTTCGGCGCGACGGTCGGCGGCTTCGGCATCGGCGGCGCGACGATCACCGGGATCGACGGCTCGAACCTGGCCCTCAAGACGGCTGACGGCTGGACGCGGACGATCACGCCGACCAGCTCGACCAAGATCACCCGGGCCGGCCAGACGATCACCCTGTCGGCGCTGAAGGTCGGTGACACGATCGGGTTCAGCGAGAAGAAGCAGACCGACGGGACGTACTCAATCGAATCGATCCAGGTGATCCTGCCCACCGTCGCCGGCCAGATCAGCGCGATCAGCGGCAACACGATCACGATCAAGGGCTTCGGCGGGGCCACCAGCACGATCCACGTCGACTCCTCGACCACCTACCGGATCGCCGGAAACGCCAAGGCAACCAAGTCCGACCTGAAGGTCGGGATGGCCATCGGGGCCGAAGGCACGAAGAACTCCGACGGCTCGCTCCACGCCCTGTCGATCAGCGGCTTCGACTTCACCAAGTTCGGTCCCGGCCCCGGCCACAAGATGCCCGGCCAGGGTCAGCCAAAGCCGTCCGCCAAGCCGAAGCCCTCGGCCTCGCCCGGCTCCGGCACCTAGGCACGTCCCGGTCCCGATCACGGCGGGACCTTAGGTCATCCTCCCGATAGACCCGGAGGCTGGCCAGCCTTCAGGATCGGGCCATGCCATCGAACGAGCCGCGAGCCGTCCTCGCCGGGAGCGTTCGGACGGCCCTCGCCGATGCCCGGGACCTCGGTCCCGTGCCCGGAGATGAGCGGATCGAGCTCACGATCCGGGTTCGAGCGGCCCGGTCGTCGGCCCTCCCCGAAGCGTTCGCGGCGGCCGCGGCGTCCGGCGCCCACTTGACTCGTGACGAGCTCCGCTCGGCCGGGACGGCCGACCCGGCCGAGGTGTCCGCCGTCGAGGCGTTCCTCCGATCAGCCGGCCTCGAGGTCGTCGATGCCTCCCCGGCCGAGCGCCGGATCGTGGCTGCCGGGCCGTCCGCCGCGGTCGGCGCGGCTTTCGGGGTCGAGCTCCACCGGTTTCGCCTTGGCTCGAGCGAGGTCCGCGGCCGGGTTGGCCCGATTCTCGTCCCGGCCGCCCTGGCCGACGTGATCGAAGGCGTCTTCGGGCTGGACGACCGGCCCCAGGCCAACGCCCACTTCCGGGTCTACGAGGGTCCCCTCGAGGATCAGCCGGGTCGGGCCTGGCCCGCGACGGCCGCCGCCGCCCGCAGCTTCAGCCCGCCCGAGATCGCCCGCCTGTATGACTTCCTGACCGACGCCGACGGGTCCGGCCAGGCGATCGCCCTGATCGAGCTCGGCGGCGGATATCGCAGTGGCGACCTGGCGGCCTGGTTCAGCGGCCTGGGGATCTCCCAGCCGGAGGTTCGGGCGGTGCTCGTCGACGGCGGCCGGAACGCGCCTGGTTCACCGACTGGCGCCGACGGCGAGGTGATGCTCGACATCGAGGTCGCCGGGTCGGTCGCTCCTGGTGCCCGGGTCGTCGTGTACTTCGCCCCGAACACGGATCGAGGCTTCCTCGACGCGATCACCCGGGCGATCCATGACACGGAGAACCAGCCATCGGTCATCTCGATCAGCTGGGGCGGACCGGAGTCGGCCTGGACCGACCAGGCGATGAAGGCGATGGACCAGGCCTTTGCCGAGGCGGCCCTGATCGGGCTGACGGTGACCTGTGCCTCGGGCGACAACGGATCCGACGATCGGGTCGGCGACGGCCTGGCCCACGCCGACTTCCCGGCTTCGAGCCCGAATGTCCTGGCCTGCGGCGGGACCCGGATCAAGGCCAGCGCGGCGGCGCTCGACGACGAAGTCGCCTGGAACGATGGCCCTTCGGGGGGCTCGACCGGCGGTGGCGTCAGCGATGTGTTCGATCGGCCGGCCTGGCAGGCCGCGGCCGGGATTCCCGCATCGGCCAATCCCGGGCAGCGGGTCGGACGGGGCCTGCCGGATGTGGCCGGGGATGCCAGTCCGGCCAGCGGCTACGCCGTGCGGGTCGACGGCGAGAGCCTCGTGTTCGGCGGGACGAGTGCCGTCGCTCCGCTCTATGCCGGGCTGGTGGCCTGCCTGAACCAACGCCTCGGCCGGCCGGTCGGCTTCCTCAACCCGGTCCTGTACGGACCGGCACTCGGCTCGGTCAGGGACATCACCAGCGGCAGCAACGGGGCCTACCCGGCCGGTCCCGGCTGGGACGCCTGCACCGGCCTCGGCCGGGTCGACGGCCGGCAGCTCCTGGCCGCGCTCGAGGCAGCCCCTGGAGCACCGCGCCCGCCTAGCTGAAGGACCGCTCGGACCGTCGGATCGAACTCCGGCCGCGCCCGTATCATTTCGGCGTTGTTGCCATGGCCGCCAGCGCCATGGTCAGGGGACACAGGAGCGACCATGCCTGGCTTCACGCCGTTCACCGAGAACTACAACGACCTGTCCGACAGCAACGGCTACCAGTTCGAGTTTCGCTGCGACATCTGCGGGTCGGGCTACCGCAGCCAGTTCGTCCGCTCCAACCTGGGCACGGCCAGCACCCTGCTGGGTGGTGCCAGCAGCCTGATCGGGGGCTTCTTCGGGAGTGCCTCGAACGCGGCCGACCGGGCCAAGGAGATCTCCGACCGGGGCGCTCGGGACGAGGCCCTCAAGAAGGCCGCCAACGAGATCATGCCTCTCTTCACCCGCTGCCCACGGGACAGCAAGTGGGTCGACGAGACGTGCTGGAACGAGGCTCGCGGCCTGTGCGTGTCGTGCGCCCCGAAGCTCGCCTCCGAGATGGAGGCCGAGCGCCAGGCGGTCGAGATCCAGCAGATGCGCGAGAAGATGCAGACCGAGACGGTCTTCAGCGGCGACGTCAGTGCCCGGGCGACCGTCTGCACGAACTGCGGCAAGCCCGTCGGCTCGGAGCGGTTCTGCGCCAATTGCGGCACGCCTACCGGTCAGGCCAAGTGCACCCAGTGCGGCAATGACCTGCCGGCGGGAACCCGTTTCTGTGCCAACTGCGGCACGAAGGTGAGCTAGCCGACCACCGTCCCGCACTCGCGGCAGAACCGGGCGCCGGCCGGGAGCGGCGCCCCGCAGGCGGTGCAGGCCGGGCTGGTTGATTCCCCCGGGGCGGAGGGCACGGATCCCGGGGCAGTGGGCGCCGATGCCGGCGCAGGGGCCGGTACCGGAGCTGCGGAATGGGTCGGTGGCGCCATCTCGGCCGCCGCCGGTGTGCCCGGGGCCGGGCTCGAGCCTGGCACCGCCGTGGCGGGCGTGGCCGGCGCGGCCGTCAGCGAGGCACCGCACTTCGGGCAGGCGACCCACTTCGGGTCGTCAAGGGGAGCCCGGCAATTCGGGCAGCGGGCGGGGGCGAACGGGTCGGGGTGGCCACAATAGGGGCAGGCCGCCACGTCCCGGTTGATGAACTGGCCGCAGTATGGGCAGGGGTGCTTGAACGTGGGCATCGCTCCTCAGCCTTTCAGGTGTCGGCGTCGCCGGACCGGCCGGCGCCTGGGTCGCTCGTTGCCGGGTCTCGGTCCACGTCGTCGGCCTCGTCGCCGGCAGCCGCGCTGACCGCCGCCTCCTGGGCTGCCCGGCCCGGCCACTCGGCCGCCTCGTCGCGTTCGGTGCCGTGCCAGCGGATAAGGTCGTCCAGTGCCGCCGACCAGCTGGCCGGATCGCCGTGGACCAGCCGGGCGACGAACCGCTGCCGGGCCCGGGCCAGGCTGGGCAACGCCCGCAGGGCGAGCCGGTAGCGGAGGTACTGCGGCTGGCTCGCCAGCTGGGCCTCCGGGATCGCCAACGGCTCACGCAGGAACCGGGCATCGACCAGGGCCTCCGAGACATCGCGCACGGCAGCCAGGACCTCGCCCGGCTCGCCGGCCCCGCCGCGAAACGACGCCCGCGGCGCGACTCGGAAGCAGTACGTGGCGTGGGCACCCCCGCTGACGAGCTCGAGGGCGACGAGGTTGCCGGGCAGTCCGACGAGGAACCAGGTCTTCGGCTGGTCGGTCACCCCCGGGTCGATCGGCGCGATCGCCAGCCAGCGGGCCGAAGCCGATCCCTCGGCACGGGCAACCAGGGCGTGGAACGACTCGGCGAACGAGGGCTCGCCCAGGACCGCGGCCTCGACGACCGGCCAGGCTTCGCCGAGCAGCGCCTGGTCGACCGGCCAGCCCTCGCGCATGACGGCCGTCGCCCTCCGCCGGAGCGCGAAATCGGCATCCGGAATCAGGCCGGCGATGATCGTGGCCATGTCGCCGGCCGCGCCGTCCCGCAGGGCTGCCCAGCGATCGCGCTCGGCGTTCGCCAGTGAACCGAGGTGGACCAGCCCGAGCGTGTCGAGGCCGGTCGCCAGCGGGCCATCAACGCCCCCGATTTGCAGCCCACCCGTCTCGGCGATCACCGTCAGGCTGCCGATGTCGGCCCGCCGGACACGGACGGCTGGCTGGCCCTCGTCGAGCGGCGCGAAGGCCACGCCGCGCTCCAGGTAGAGCAGCTGGCCGACGCCCGAGGCGGCTCCTGCACTGAACTCGACGAGCTCGATCGGCATGGCCGGATCGAACCGGGCGAGCCCGTCGCTCAGCCATTGGCGGAGGCGGCCATCGCGCAGGCCCCGGACGAGCGTGGCCAGGCCCGATCCGAACCGCTCGAACAGCCAGCGTTCTGAGGCCGCCGCCCGGCCCAGCGCGACCAGGACCGCCCCGTTGTCAACCGCCACCGTCGCCAGGTCGCGGTAGGCCGCCTGCCACGGCGGGCTGTCCCCCACGACGACCGTGAATTCGGTTGGGCCGAGAGTCAGGACTGATGGCGCGGGCGTACCGCCGGGGATCCGGGCATCGCCGCGGAGCACGACTGGCTGAACCGAGGGCATGGCCGAATCCTAGCGTCGCGCGGCCGCCGATGATCCGTCAGGCCTTGCCCCCGAGCAGGCGGTCGAACGGAACCGGCTCGGCAAATGGATCGCGGGCCGGAGCGCGACCGCCACCAACCATCGCCCGGGCAAGCTGGCCGGCCGCCCGGTCGATTCGTTCGACCAGGCCCTCCTCGCTGGGCGCCTCGCCCTCGCCCCAGTCCTCGGCCGCGGCGAAGACGGCGGTCGGCACGACGGCCGCCCCGAGGTAGGCGAACAAGGGCCGCAGGGCGTGGTCCAAGGCGAGCGAGTGACGAGGCGTGCCGGCAGTCGCACCGATCAGGACGGGCAGGCCGGCCAGGCCGTCGTGCTGGATCACGTCGAAGAACAGCTTGAACAGGCCGCTGTACGAGGCGCTGAAGATCGGGCTCACGGCGATCAGGCCGTCGGCCGCGAGGACCCGATCGATCGTCGCCTTGAGCTCCGGGCTCGGGAAGCCGGTCAACAGGTTGTTGATCAGGTCCCGGGCGAGGTCGCGCAGCTCGATGACCTCGGCCTGAGCGGGTTGGTCGAGCCGCCCGAGCTCACCCTGGGTGGCGGCCACGATCCGGTCGGTCAGGAGGCGGCTCGCCGAAGGCTGGCCGAGGCCGGCGCTGACCGCGACGAGGCGTCGAACGGGCACGGCTCAGCGCGCCGCGAGCCGGACCAGGTCGGCGGCGTCGGCCTGGCCGGGCTCGTGGTCAGGCCCGACCTGGCCGGTGTCGGGCCCGCGGTGCGGGCCGCCAGGGGCGCCGCCGGCGGTGATCCCCTCCCCTGCCAGCTTCAGGTCGCGCGCTGCGCGAAGTGACTCGTGGTTCGGAGCATCCGGCACGCCCGGCGCCCGGAGCGCGGCGAACTCGCGGCGGAGGACCGGCACGACCAGCTCGCCGAGCAGGTCCATCTGCTCGAGGACGACCTTGAGCGGCAGCCCGGCGTGATCGACCAGGAAGAGCTGGCGCTGGTAGTCGCCGACCAGCTCGCGAAAGCCGAGCGTCCGGTCGATCACCTGCTGGGGCGACCCGACCGTCAGTGGCGTCTGGGCCATGTAGTCCTCGAGCGAGGGCCCGCCGCCATAAACCGGGGCATGGTCGAAGTACGGCCGGAACTCGCGGATCGCGTCCTGCGAGTTCGCCCGCATGAACGTCTGTCCGCCGAGCCCGACAATCGCCTCCTCGGCCCGGCCGTGACCGTAGTGCTCGAACCGGCGGCGGTACAGCCCGACCATGCGCTGGACATGCTCGCTCGGCCAGAAGATGTTGTTGTGGAAGAAGCCGTCGCCGTAATAGGCGGCCTGCTCGGCGATCTCGGGACTGCGAATTGAGCCGTGCCACACGAACGGCGGCACGCCGTCGAGCGGCCGGGGAGTCGAGGTGAAGCCGGTCAGCGGCGTCCGGAAGCTGCCCTGCCAGTCGACCACGTCCTCGCGCCACAGGCGGTGGAGAAGCGCGTAGTTCTCGATCGCGAGCGGGATTCCCTGCCGGATGTCCTGGCCGAACCAGGGGTAGACCGGGCCCATGTTGCCCCGGCCCATCATCAGGTCGACCCGGCCGCCGGCCAGGTGCTGGAGCATCGCGTAGTCCTCGGCGATCTTGACCGGGTCGTTGGTCGTGATCAGGGTCGTCGAGGTGGACAGGATCAGGCGCTCGGTCCGGGCGGCGATGTAGCCGAGCATCGTCGTGGGCGAGGACGGCACGAAGGGCGGGTTGTGGTGCTCGCCCGTGGCGAACACGTCCAGGCCGATCTCCTCCGCCTTCAGGGCGATCGTGACCATCGCCGCGATTCGCTCGGCCTCGCTCGGCGTACGGCCGGTGGTTGGATCGGTCGTGACATCGCCGACCGTGAATACCCCGAATTGCATCTGAAAAACCCTGACCCCTGTCTGACTTGTGCCCGGGCAGGCCTTCGTCGACCCGCCCTGTTAAGCTATCCTATCCCAGATCGTTGCGTTGTCAACTATCTTGCCGACGGGCCAGCGCCGGCCGCCGCATCCTCCTCGTCCTGACCTGGGCGACCATCATCGACGCAACACGAAGATCGTCGACAGCTTCACCAGGGAACGTTGGCTCCGGCGGTAGGACTCGAACCTACGACCAAGCGGTTAACAGCCGCCCGCTCTACCACTGAGCTACGCCGGAGCGAGGACCGCCGCTGGCGGTCAATGGGGCCGGGCCGGAAGCCGGGCCACGCCGGCCGAAGGATAGCACGGGCGGACGAGGATTCGACCCTTGGCCTCGGTCGCCGTGCGGCGTTCCGGGGCTGCCATACTCCGGGCTGATGAGCCTGATCAGCCCCGAGCAGCTGGCTGGACGCCTGGGCCAGCCGGACCTGCGGATCGTCGATGTGCGCTGGTGCCTGGGCAAGCCCGGATCGGGCCGGGCCGCGTACGAAGCGGGCCACCTGCCCGGCGCGATCTTCGTCGACCTCGACTCCGAGCTCGTTGCGCCGAGTGGCCCCGGCCGGCATCCCCTGCCCTCGCCGGAGGCGTTCGCAGCCAGCCTCGGACGGGCCGGAATCGGCGACACCTCGTTCGTGGTCGCCTACGACGACGTCGGCGGCTGGGTGGCCGCCCGGCTGTGGTGGATGCTCGACAACCTCGGCTTTGACCGGGTTGCCGTGCTCGACGGCGGGCTCCCGGCCTGGACCGCGCTCGGGCTCCCGCTCACGACCGAGATCGCCGACGTGCGGCCGGCCGAGCTCCACCTCGCCGACCAGTGGTCGAGGACCGTCGATCGCGACGGCCTCCTGGCCGAGCTCCGAACCGAGCATCGCCCGGTCATCCTCGATGCCCGGGCCGGGCCGCGCTACCGGGGCGAGGTCGAGCCGATCGACCCGGCGGCCGGCCACATCCCGACGGCCCTGAACGCCCCGACCGCCGACAACCTCGGCCCGAACGGGCGGTTCCTCTCGCCTGCCGAGCTGCACGAGCGGTATCGCGCCCTGGGTGCGAGCACGGGCGAGGTGGTCACGTCATGCGGCAGCGGCGTGTCGGCTTGCCACAATGCGCTGGCAATGCGGCTGGCCGGGCTGCCCGACCCGATCCTCTACCCGGGCTCCTGGAGCGACTGGAGCACGGCCGGCTTTCCCGGCGCGACCGGCCCGGAGCCGGGCCCACCTCCGGACTGAGCGCGCCGACCCGGCAACGCGCGGCAGGCCCCAGCGAATGGCCCGGAGCCCAGGATTCTGAACTAGTTCGGGGTGACTGCCGAGCAAGCCCCAGGTTGGCGGCCGAGTGGCGCCCCGGGATGATCGCGTCACCCAGCAACGCTCGGCAACCCCGGCAACGGACGGCGAATTGCCAGCGAAGCGGTGCCGGCCATGATCACTCAATGCCGATCAAGGATCGAACGGTCGATCGCGGAGCCCGACGCGGGCGAGTCATCGTGGCAGACCTCGGGCGTGAGCTGCGTGACGCGCGCCGAAGCCACGGCCTCAGCCAGGAACTCGTCGGGCAGGCCGCGGGCATGTCGCGGCCCCATGTCAGTCGGATCGAGCGCGGGCAAGTGTCGGCGGTCTCGATCATTCACCTCGCCCGCCTACTGAGCGTCGTCGGGCTGGATCTGTCGGCCCGAGCCTATCCGTCAGGCGGCCCGATTCGTGACGCCGCCCAGATCGCTCTCCTTGATCGCTTCCGTGCCTCGATCCCGGCGCGGATCGGCTGGCGAACCGAAGTCGCCGTCGGCGGCCCGGGCGATCTCCGCGCGTGGGACGCGGTCCTGATCGACCGATCGATGCGGGTGGGGGTAGAAGCGGAGACAAGACTGACGGATGTGCAGGCCGTCGAGCGGCGGATTGGCCTGAAATGCCGGGACAGCGGGATCCCCGTGGCAATCCTCGTGCTGGCCGATACGCGTACGAACCGACTCGCGGTTCCTTCGGCCGAAAGCGTGGTTCGGGCGTTCTTTCCCCTGCCGGGAATCGAAGCGGTGCGCGCCCTGAAGGCGGGGGCCCTGCCGACCGTCAACGCGCTGATCTTCAGCTGATCCTCTGGCTGGGTGTGCACCGCGGGCCGGCGTTGTGCATCCCAGGAGCGCAAGCGACTGGGTGACGCTCCCGTCACTTCAATTCGGTGCACGTCATGCACGAAACGAACCCGTTCTCACCTGGATTCGGGGTCTTGTGCACGTCACGAACGAGTTCGACGATCAGGTACGCACGGTCTGCCGCTTGCGCTCCTCCCGTGCACACCGGCTGGCTGGCCGAGGTGCCAGAACGGGCTGGCCGAGGTGCCAGAACGGATTGGAGGATGCGCGGCCCGGACCATAGCCACGCTTCGGGCCGCGCGCTCCGGCCTGATTTGGAGCCGCATGCCGGGATCCGGCCTCGGATCCGGCCTGGCGAAGACCCGCGGTTGATCCTCGGAACAAAGGCCGCGGAGCCTCTTCTACTCCAGGTAGTCCTTGAGCTTGCGGGAGCGCGAGGGGTGGCGCAGCTTGCGGAGGGCCTTGGCCTCGATCTGGCGGATCCGCTCGCGGGTCACGTTGAACTCCTTGCCGACCTCCTCGAGGGTCCGGGCGCGGCCGTCCTCGAGGCCGAAGCGGAGCTGGAGGACCCGCCGCTCGCGGCCGGTCAGCGAATTGAGGACCGCTTCGACCTGCTCCTTGAGGAGCTGGTGCGAGGCTGCCTCGGCCGGAGCCAGGGCACCCCGGTCCTCGATGAAGTCGCCCAGGTGGGAATCTTCCTCCTCGCCGATCGGCGTCTCGAGCGAGACCGGCTCCTGGCTGACCTTGATGATCTCGCGGACCTTGTCGGGGGTGACCACGACCTCCTGGCCCTTGGACATCGCCTCGGCGATCTCCTCGACCGTCGGCTCGCGGCCGAGCTCCTGGAGCAGGTTGCGCGAGACCCGGATCAGCCGGTTGATCGTCTCGACCATGTGGACCGGGATCCGGATCGTCCGGGCCTGGTCGGCGATCGCCCGGGTGATCGCCTGGCGGATCCACCACGTGGCGTAGGTCGAGAACTTGTAGCCCTTCTCATAGTCGAACTTCTCGACGGCCCGGATCAGGCCGATGTTGCCTTCCTGGATCAGGTCGAGGAAGCTCATCCCCCGGCCGATGTACTTCTTGGCGATCGACACGACCAGGCGCAGGTTGGCGCTGGTCAGCTGCTCGCGGGCATCCCGGCCGATCTTGACCAGCTCGCCCTTCCGGTCGCGCAGCTTCGTGTTGAGCGGGACCTCGGGGTCGTAGCCCATTCGCTTGAGCAGCTCGGCATCGTTGCCGGCCAGGATCCAGCGCTCGAGCGCCGGGAAGGCGACCGCCTCGCGGCTCCAGTCATAGATCGCCCGAAGGCCGACGTTGTCGCGCGAGTCGAGGTCGCCGTTGTGGACAGCGAAGTAGGCCCAGTCGAGAAGGACAATGAAGCGCTCCGGATCGAGCGCCTCGTTGTAGGCGTGAAGGAGCGACTTGGCTTCCTTGAGCAGGGCCCGGGTGCCATCCGACTGGACGTCCTTGCCGGCCTTGATCAGGTGGAAGTCGGGCGTGGGCACGAGCAGGTCGGCGGCCGACTCGGCCGAGATCGCCTTGTGCACGAGCATGTGGGCCTCGTCGCCCAGGGGCAGCCGGTGCTGCGGCTTGGCGGTCCGGGTCTTGCGCTCGGTGTCGTGGGTCGTCCACTCATGGAGCGACACAACGCCCTTCCAGGGGGCCTCGACGAGCCACTCGCCGAGCTCGATCGCCTTGGCCAGGACGACCTCTTCCTCGGCGGTCAGCAGGGCGACCTTGCCGATCTCCTTGAGGTACATCCGGACCGGGTCGTCGATCCCGATCATGTCGGCCGAGAGGGCTTCGAGCTCCTCCGCCGTGGGCTCTTCGAGCTCCTTCGCGTCGAGCTTGGCCGGCGCATCGGCAGGCAGCTTCTCGGCTACGACCTCGCCGTTGTCGCCCACGACCTCGACCCCGATCTCGACCGCGACGGCCGGATCGGCCGGGTCGACGAGCTCCAGCTCCAGGTCGTCATCGTCGTCATCGTCGTCCTCGAGGTCGGGATCGCCGACCGGGGGCAGGACCGCCACGCCGGCCCGGGCCGGCCGCTTCGAGGCGAGCTTCGCCTCCTCCTGCTCGGCCTTCGTCCGACGGGGACGGCCGGCCAGGACCGCCTCGACGAGCTGCTTGTCCAATGGATCCGCCATCGTGTGCCCTCCAGTCATGCGCGCCCGGCGACGGCCGGGCGAGTGAGCAGATGCGTCTGCTCGATCCTCCGATCGAGCGATCGACGCGCTTCGTTGATCTGTCGTTCCTCGTCGAGCAGGCGCCGGATCTCGTCCGCGTCGCCGCGGCGCTCCGCATCGGCCTGCTCGGCCTGGTTCCAGGTGCCCCGCTCGTCGAGGCGGTCCGCCTCGAGGGTCAGCAGGCACTTGTCGATGGCATAGGTCAGCCGGGCGGGCGAGAGCCCGCTCGGATCGGGCCCGCGATGGGCGTACAGGGCGATCGCCAGGGCCCGCGTCTCGGGATCGAGCGCATCGAGCATCCGACCACGCTCGAATCGGCCCTGGGCGCGGTCGGCGATGATCGCCCCGTACAGCTCCCGGGCGACCGTGCTCGGCAGATCGGCCGGCTTGAGCAGCTCGATCACCCGTTCCTGCTGGTCGGGCACGAGCAGGAGCAGCCGGAGCAGCTCGACCTCGACCGGGCTGATCGACTTCACGACCTCGTCCGGGCTGACGCTCTCGGCCGCGGCCCGCACGGCATCGAGGGTGATCCGCGCCCCGGCATGATCGTCGCCGCTCGAACCCCCGCCGCCGAGGGCGCCCGGCCGGCTTGGCTCGGGACGCCGGTGGAGCGACTCGAGGAGGGTCCGCTCGTCGACTCCCGAGCGGCGGGCAAGGAGCTGCAGGTACGAGTCGCGGACGACCGGGTCGGACACCTTGCGGAGGGTCGGCATGACCGCGTCGACGAGGCGCTTGCGGCCCTCGGCCAGGCGGATGTCGACCCGGCCGGCGTGGTAATCGATCAGGTAGGCCAGGATCGGGTCCGGGGATCGAACGGCCTCGCGCCAGAGGTCGGGCGACTCCCGGATCACCTCATCGGGGTCCTTGCCCTCGGGCAGCCGGACGACCCCGACATCGGTCAGCCCGACCCCGCCGTCCTGCTGGACCTCGCTGATCAGGTTGTTCAGCTCGGTCACCCCGAAGCTGCCGGCCGACTGGCCGGCCGGGTCGACGTCGTAGGCCAGGGCAACCTTCTTGGCATAGCGGGTCAGGACCGCCACCTGGCCCGGGGTGAGGGCCGTGCCCAGGCTGGCCACGACGTTGTTGAAGCCGGCCTGGTGGGCCATCAGGGCATCGGTGTAGCCCTCCACGATCACCGCCTGGCCCGACTTGCGGATCGACGACTTCGCCCGATCGACGAGGTACAGCGTTCGGCTCTTGTCGAATAGCGGCGTGGCCGGCGAGTTCAGGTACTTCGGGCCGTGGTCGGCGGTGTCGCCGGGGGCGATCAGGTAGCGCCCGCCGAGGCCCACGGCGTGCCCGTTCGCGTCCCGGATCGGGAAGATGATCCGCTCGCGGAAGCGGTCGTAGGCGCCGCGACCCGACGAACGGGCCTGGGTCAGGCCCACGTCGGCGAGCTCGGCCGGAGCGGCCCCGCGCTTGGCGATGAGCTGGCGGGACATGGCGTCCCAGCCGGCCGGCGCCCAGCCCAGCTGGAAGGTCGCGATCGTCTCATCGGTGAAGCCCCGCCCATGGAGGTAGTCCAGGGCGGGCTTGCCGGCGACATGGGCGGTCAGGACGCTGTGGTACCAGGCGATGGCGCCGTCGAGGACCTCGCGCAGGCGCGCCCGGCGGGCGTCCTCGCGACTGGATCGCTCGTCCAGCTCGACCCCTGCCCGCTTGGCCAGCGTCTTGAGGGCTTCGGGGAAGGTGACCGAGTCTCGCTGCATCACGAAGCTGAAGACATCGCCGCCCAGGCCGCAGCCAAAGCACTTCCAGCTCTCGCGGCTGGGCGTGACATAGAAAGACGCCGTCTTCTCGCCGTGGAACGGGCAGAGTCCCTTGTAGGACGCGCCGGACTTCTTCAGCTGGACGGTCTCGCCGATCACGTCGACGACCGACAGCCGGTTCTTCACTTCCGCGGCAATCCCGACGGCCACGGACCCTCCTGGATCATGACTCGCCCGCCCTGTGGCGGACACACGAACGGGCGTGTCAAGACTTGACACGCCGCCGTGGAGGTCACTCTACCACATTGTCAAGGCCTTGACAAGTGATTCGGCGCGAATCCTGTCAAGCCCCCGGGCCAGGCCCCGACTACGCCGGCTGGCCCTGGGCGTCCGGTTGCGCAGGCGATTCGCCCTCGAGCGCGTCGGCCCGAGCAAGGGCCCGCCGCTCGAGCTCCCGGATGATCACGATCAGGAGGACGCCGGCAAGGGCCTGCAGGCCGATCGCCAGGGCATCGACCTCGATCTGGAGCCGGGCGTCGGCCAGGGTCGTCGGGGCCGGCAGCCACAGGACGACGTAGTCGACGATCCCGCCGACGACCCACAGGATCCACCAGGCCGACAGGATCGCCACGCGCGCCTCCGAGGCATTCGCCGCCAGGCGTCGCCAGATGTCGGCGACGATCCGATAGGGCATCACGAAGCTGGCGATTGGCACGAACCACCACCAGATCGAGGCCCGTGGCGTGACCGTCGGCCGGCCCCCACCCAGCAGGGGCGTGTTGTCGACGACCCGGGACAGCCAGGCGAGGACGGCGACCCCGGCTGCGATCAGGGTGGCCAGATGGATCTCGTTGGCCTTGCTGACGGCCAGCTCCCATTGGTCGACATCGACCTGGGCGAAGGGGTGGCTCGGGTCGAGGAGGCTCAACCCGCGCAGCTCCTGGATCGCGGCCCAGGCGAGGCTGGCGCTGGCGAGCCCGACGAAGCCCATCGCCCAGACGGCGCGCCGCACGGATGACCGTGGCTCCGGGGCGGACGGGCTCGACGAGGGACCCGCCGGCCGAGCTACCGCCGCCGGTGCGCTCGCCGGATTCCGTCCTGGTTCGAGCCATCCATTGGTACCGACCATGACCCCGACTGTACGGGGTCGAACCCTCGCGGAGGGCCATCGGGGCCCGAATGCGGTGCCTGCCGGAACCGCCGAGTCGCCGGCCGGAACTACCAGCGCGGGTGGAGCTCGGGTCCCTGCCAGCGGGAAAGCTCCTCGGTCGCGTATCGCCCGAAGTGATTCTGGAAGTGAGCGCCGTGGTCGGCCAGGATGTCGCGCGCCCGGAGCAGGCTCGGTCGATCGGCCCCGTGGACGGCCACGATGGCCCGTCCGTCGTCAAGGGCCGCCTCGTACAGGCGAAGGTCCGGAGTCTGGTCCATCGTCACGAACTGGACGAGGCGGATCAGCCGGCTGATGGCACCCCGGCTGGTGGGCAGGTCGGCCAGGGAGCCCTGGGCCGTGGCCCCGACGAGGACCTTGACCTGCCTCGCGGGAATGCCAGCGGCGACGAGGTCGGCGGCTGCCGGCCAGGCCGCGGCCGGGTCATCGATCACGGCCAGCAGCCACTCCATTGGATAGCGGATTCGCGAGCGATCATCATCCGCTCGCCTGGGCGAACCGGCCATGGCCGGGCCTCCTGGTGCGCCCCGATCGGCTCAGCCGTTGCGGCGGGGCCGAGCCGGCTCCGGCTTCTCCTTTGGCTCATGACCCGGGCGGGGCGGTCGGGGCATCGTCCCGGGAGCCATGTTCGGGGCCGCCTCGTGCGGCGCGCGGGCGCGAGCCGCCTCGACATCGGCCGCAAAGGCCTTGGCCACCGCCGGCGGCAGGCTGCCGATCCAGGCCGCCTGGATCTGGTTGACCCGCTCGGTCTCCTGGGCGCGCCGCTCGCGCTCGCGCTTCGAGTGCTTGGTCATCGAACCCTCAATCAGGTGACGGCGGGGCCCCGGGATCGGGTCCACGCCGCTCGGCTTCGAGTATGCGCGACTTCCGGTTGCCCTGCCGCCAGGTCGTGGCTCGGTCCGTCCGAAATGGGCTATCGTGTCAGCGGTCCATCGGACCGCTGAGCCTGCATCGTGAGGTACGCGCACCATCGCACCGAAGCCCCGCCGCAACGTCTATCGTCGCCCACCCGCCCCAGTCAAGCCGCCCCCGCCGGGGACCGAGCCGCCGCCAGTCGTGCGGACCACCGTCGCCTCGATCAACCTGTCGGCCAGCAAGGGTCGCGAGGGCCTTGCGATCGGCGATCGTGTCCGGATCGTCGGGTCTGGCCTGTACAGCGGCGAGGCCGCCGTGATCGAGAAGCTTCCTGCCAGCGTCATCCCCACTGCGCTCGTCAGGACCGAGGCCGGCCGGACCCGCCAGGTCCGGACGATCGACCTCGAGCCGATCCCCTGAGCGCCGCGCCTCCGGTGGCGCCCCGGCCGGCCCAAACAGCCGGACTGGCGCTCGCCACCCGAAACCTCCAGAAACGGTACGGCAAGCAGGTCGCCCTGGCCGGCCTCGACCTGTCCGTGCCGTCAGGCGTGGTCTACGGCTTCCTTGGGCCGAACGGCGCGGGCAAGACCACCACGATGCGCCTCCTGACCGGTCTGATCCATCCCGACGGCGGGCAGATCGAGCTCCTCGGCCAACCCTTCGGACGGCGCGATCGACATCGCCTGTTCGACGTTGGAGCGCTGGTCGAGTCGCCAGCGTTCTATCCGTATCTGTCCGGCCGGGCCAACCTGCGGGCGCTCGCGGCGAGCGGGGCGCCCACGCCGGGCCGCCGGATCGACGAGGTGCTCGAGCTCGTGGGGCTGCACGAGCGCGGCGGCGATAAGGTCGCCAACTACTCGCTCGGAATGAAGCAGCGCCTGGGCATCGCCGGGGCGCTGCTCAACGATCCGAAGCTGCTCCTGCTCGACGAGCCGGCCAATGGCCTTGATCCGGCCGGGATCGTGGCCATGCGCGACACGCTGCGCAACCTGGCCGCCGGCGGCAAGACCGTGTTCATCTCGAGCCATCTGCTGGGCGAGGTGAGCCAGCTGGCCGACGTGATCGGGATCATTGCAGCGGGCAAGCTGGTCCGCGAGGGCCCGATCACGGACATGCTGAGCGCCGAGGGCCGGGTCCGGGTCCAGGTCGAGCCGGACGAGATCGAGCGAGCGATCGCCGCCCTGGCCGCGCTCGGACTGGCGGCCCGGCCGGACGATCCCGGCGAGAGCCGCCTGGCCGGGCAGGACACGGAAACCGGCTGGCTGCTCGTCCCGACCGCCGCCCGGGGGCGGGCCGCGGAGATCAATCGAGCCCTGGCCGAGGCCGGGATCTACGCGTCGGGCCTCGAGAGCGGGAGCGATCTCGAAAGCCTCTTCCTGCAGCTGACCGCGGCGGCGCCGCCCGTCGCCGGGAGCGATTCGGCCGCCGGGCCGGCGGGGAGCTGGCAATGAGGCTGTTCGTTTCGACCCTGGCCAAGCTCCGGGGACGGATGGCGACGTTCCTGACACTCGGCCTGCTCCTGCTCCTGATGGCCCTGATCTACCTGGCGATCGGGGCGCAGGCCAAGACGCTCGCCGAGCGGCCCAACGGCGAGGCCGCGATCACCCTGCTGACCTTTCCCGAGGCGTACGCGGGGATCCTCGGCTTCATCCTCAGCCTGGGCAGCCTGTTCGTCCTCGCCTATGCCGCCGCGGTCGCCGGCTCGGAGTGGTCCTGGGGCACGCTCAAGACGGCGATCGCCCGGGGGGAGAGCCGCAGCCGGTACATGCTCACGACGTATGCCGGGATCGCCCTGCTGGCCGGGATCGGGCTGCTGGTCGCCTTCGCGGCCGGGGTCGTGATCACCTTCCTGGCGGCCAAGCTCGGCGGAATCTCAACGGATGGAATCACCGACACCTCGATCTTCGGCAACCTGCCCGAGCAGTTCCTGCGCGGCTGGTTCGGCCTGGTCGAGGTTGGAGCGGTCGGCTTCACGATCGCCACCCTGGCCCGCAGCCAGCTGGCCGGAGTGGGCGCCGGGATCGGGATCTACTTCGCCGAGTCATTTGCGGGACTGCTCCTGCCGGACATCGTCAAGTACCTTCCGTTTGCCGCAGCGAGCGCCCTGATCAAGACCGATGCCGCGCTGGGTGGGAACGGTGGGGCAACGCTGCCCCGCCTCGACCCGGACACCGCCGTCTTCGTCGTTGCAGCCTGGCTCGTGGCCAGCCTGGCCGTCACGGCCCTGTTCACCGAGCGGGCCGAGATCAGCGGCTGAGATGGCGTCCGATCCGGACGAACGTGACCTGGCCGGCTCACTCAGGGCGTTCGCCCTGCGCGGCGGCCAGGCGGTTGAGGTCAAGGACGCGACCGAGCTGGCCCGGATCCTGGGCGACGGCTCGTCCCGGCTGTGGATCGACCTGACCGACCCGAACCCGGCCGTGGTCGACGAGGTTGCCCAACGGGTCGGCCTTCACCCGCTCGTGGCCGAGGACATCATCGAGAGCAACGAGCGGGCCAAGGTCGAATTGATCGACGGGATCATCCACCTGGTGATGTACGCCCTGACCCGGCCGGTCGAGATCGAGCGCCAGGAGATCGACTTCGTCCTGGGACGGCAGTTCCTGCTGTCCGTCCATCCCGCCAGCTGGGATCCGATGACGGTCCACCAGATGAAGCTGGGAATCGGGCCGCTCCTCGAGCGCGGACCGGACTTCCTGCTGTGGGCCCTCGTCGACGGGATCGTCGACGGCTACTTCCCGATCTTCGACGCCCTGGCCGACGAGATCGACACGCTCGAGGACGAGGTCGTCGGGAATGCCGTGCCGCCCACGCTCGAGCACATCTTCCGGCTCAAGACCGAGCTCGTCTCGCTCCGTCACGTGATCGCCCCGAGCCGGGAGATGCTCAGCCAGCTGACGAGCCGCGAGTTCGACCTGATCGGCGAGGGGCAGGTCTTCTACTTCCGCGACGTTTACGACCACCTGGTCCGGCTGACCGACGAGTTCGACAGCTTCCGGGAGCTGGTGGAGGGCACCCTCGAGGTGTACCTCTCGACCGTGAACAACAACCTGTCAGTGATCATGAAGCGGCTGACCGGGGTGACCGTCGTCCTGGCCGGGATCGCCGCCGTCGGCGGCCTGTTCGGGATGAGCGAGGCCGGCCCGGCGTTCAGCGGCCAGGAGCACTCCGGCTTCTGGCTCGTCGTTGCCGCCTCGGTCGTGCTGGCTGGAATAGCGATCCTGATCCTCCGGCGGATCGACTGGCTGTAGCGCCTGCGCGACCTGCGAGGGGCTCCCGGCTCGTCGGGCCCGGCGGCGGAAGAAGTCCCAGAAGACGAGCGCGATCAGCCCGTACAAGGCGACGCTGATCGCCAGCGTCACGAGGCCGGTGGCCGAGGGATTCGGCTCATACGAGCTGACCGGGTAGAGGATCACCCCGATGAACAGGGCGAGCCCGACAGCCCACAGGCCGAGCCAGCGGCGGACGCTCCAGGCCTGGATCGTCGCCCCGGTCAGGAACCGCAGCGGGACCAGGCCGAAGACGAGGCCCTGGACGGCTCCGATGAACAGGCCGGCCAGGACCTTGTTGAGGAGCTCGAGCCCGGCGCCCTGGGGCAGGCCGGCCGACGGCTGGAAGGGCACCCGGATGAACCAGGCGGCCAGCCCCACCCCGAGTAGGATCAGTCCGCCGCGGAATGCCATTCGGCCCCGGTCGGCGATCGTGAGGGTCACGGTGAAGGTGAACGCCCCGATGATTCCGTAGACGTAGCCGGGCTGGACGTTGGTCAGCCGGGTGACCAGGACGCACACGGCGGCGACTCCCAGGGTCCAGAGGGCCGCCCGGGGCACGCCGTGCTGGTGATAGCGGACCGCCACGAAACGATCGCCCGGCAGGATCGAGGCGAACGTGGCGACGAGCAGGGTGACCAGGGCGGTGCCGAAGTCGACCAGCTGGTCGCCGAATGGAAAGCTTCGGTCCAGGAAGGCATAGAGCAGGGCGGCACACACGAGGTAGAGCGCGAAGCCGCTCCAGCGGGTGCGCAGCCGGCTCAGCGCCGGAACTCGGCCCTCAGCATGGAATCGACGCCGCAGCCAGCGCCGGATCTCGTCCTCGTTCGCATCGAGGGTGCTGTTGAACAAGGGCGTCGGCGCGCCAACAAGGAGGACCACCAGCAGGGTCAGGCCAAGATTGCGGGCGACATCGGCCGGGGTCAGGGACAGGTCGAACGGACCCGGCAGGACGTAGGCCACGTCGAGCGGGGTCGGGGTCTCGAGGTCGAGGACCGAGACACGGCTGGCCTCGCGCTCGGTGACCAGCACCCGGCCGGTCACCGGATCGAGGGCCAGTGCGGTCGAGTGGTCGATCCCCTCGATCGTGCGGGCCACGGTCAGCGCGCCCGCCTGGTCGAGCGCGAACACGGTCAGGCGGGCCGTCGGCGGCGTCTCGGTCGAGTAGCTGGTCGCGACCAGCTCCCGCTTCAGTGGCAGCAGCTGCAGTCCGACCGGGTTGACGTTCTGATGGGCGTCGACCACGGCCGCTGCGGGAACGCTGGCGACCGCCGCGAGGGTCTTGCCATCCGCACCGAATCGAAGGGTCGTGATCGTGTCGAAGAGGTTGTCGGCGGCATACAGAAGCCCGCTCGATGGATCGAAGGTCAGGCCCAGCCAGATGCCGCTGAGGCGCGTCGCGGCGACGACCGCCGGTCGGGGCCCGGACAGGTCGACCGTGTCCAGCTCGTTGTCGCCGCCGGCGACGGCCAGCAAGCCGTCCGGCGCAATCACCAGTGACTTGCGGTTGGCCGGGAAGCCTGCGGTGACCGGCACCAGGACCTGGAAGTCGCCAGGCCCCGCGCTTGCCCCGGCGGCACCGCCGTCCGGAGTGATCAGGGCGATCCCGTCGGGGTCGGACCCGAGGACGTAGGCCCGGCCGTCGGGACCGACGGCGATCGCCGTCGGGGTGAGGCCAACGTCGAGCGAGGCGACGAGGCGTGGCCCGCCCAGGTCCCGGCCGGCAATGACCCCGACCGTGCACGAGCCGTTGTTACCGACATAGACGAGTCCGCTCCTCTCGTCGACGGCGATCACGGCCGGAATGCTCCCGCCGCTGGGCACGGTCGCCACGACGGCGATCGACCGGTCGAGCCGCGCCCGCGTGTCGATCACCGAGACCGAGTCGCTGCCGCTGTTCGCAACGTAGGCGTAGCCGCGGACATCCGCCTGGTCGATCACCACCTGCTGGGGCAGGGAGCCAACCTCGATCGCGGCCGCGACTTCGGGTGAGACCGGGGCATCGGTCGGGAAGGCATTGCTGACCGGCGGATGGGGCACGCAGCCGGCCGCCTCGACCGGCGCGACCGGAGCGAGCAGGAACAGCCCCGCGGCCAGGGCCGACGCCGCGGCGCAACAGGCCAGCCGGGCGCCTCGTCCCGCCAGCCACGCCGCCTTGCCCGGTCCCTCCTCCGCGCGCATGGTCCGGAGAGTACTTCGGCCGAAGGCGGATATTTGGTCGTCGGCCGACCCCCGACGATCCATGCTAGGCTTGCCGCCTCGTACCTCGATGGGCGCTCCGGTCGGCGCCCCGGTTCTTTGCCGTGAGATCAGCGAACCACCAACCAGTGCCCTGACCGGGCCCCGCAGCTGCGGGAGGGCCCTCAGGAGCAACACGACCGTGTCCTTCGATCACCTTGGGCTCACGCCCGAGCTTGTCCGCGTTGTCGCGGACCAGAGCTATACCGAGCCCACACCCGTCCAGGCCGAGGCGATCCCGCTCGTCCTGGCCGGCCGCGACGTCCTGGCCGGGGCCCAGACCGGGACCGGCAAGACGGCCGCCTTCGTCCTGCCGATCCTGCAGTTGCTCAACGCCGACCGCGAGGCGAGCCAGCCTGAGCCGGCAGCCCAGCCACGCTCGGCCCAGGGGCTGCCGACGTACATTCCGACCAGCCGCGATCGGCGCAATGCCAGGCCGGTCCGAATCCGGACCCTGGTCCTCGCCCCGACCCGGGAGCTGGCCCTCCAGGTCGAGGAGAGCGTCCGGACCTACGGGGCCCGCCGGCCGATCCGCTCGACCACGATCTACGGCGGGGTCGGCTTCGACCCGCAGGTTCGCGCCCTGCGCTCCGGACCGGAGATCGTGGTGGCGACCCCCGGACGCCTGCTCGACCACCTCGGCCAGGGCACGATCGACCTCGGCCATGTCGAGATCCTCGTCCTCGACGAGGCCGACCGGCTGCTCGACATGGGCTTCATCCGGGACATCCGCAAGATCATTGGCGCGGTCCCCCGGGATCGCCAGACCCTGCTCTTCTCGGCCACCTTCTCCGACGACGTCCGGCGACTTGCGGCCGACATCCTGCGCGACCCGGCGATGGTCCAGGTCGCCGGCCGGAACACGGCCGCCGAGCTCGTCCACCAGCTCGTCCTGCCGGTGGATCGCGAGCGCAAGCGCGAGCTGCTGGCCCAGCTCGTGAAGTCCGGCCGGGTCGACCAGGCGCTCGTCTTCGCCCGGACCAAGCACGGTGCCAACCGGCTGGCCGAGCAGCTCGAGCGCGACGGCATCGTGGCCGCGGCGATCCACGGCAACAAGAGCCAGCCCCAGCGAATCAGGGCCCTCAACGATTTCAAGTCGGGCCGTGTCGCGATCCTCGTGGCCACGGACCTGGCCGCCCGCGGGATCGATATCGACGCGCTCCCCCACGTCGTGAACTTCGAGCTGCCGATGGTCGCCGAGGACTACGTCCACCGGATCGGCCGGACCGGCCGGGCCGGAGTCGAAGGTGACGCGATCTCGCTCGTGTGCGTCGACGAGCACAAGATGTTGCGCGAGATCGAGCAGGTCCTCGGGCACCGCATCCCGACCGAGACGATTCCGGGCTTCGAGCCCGATCGGACGATCCGGCCCGAACCGATCCGGCTGCGCAGCCAGGCACCCCGCCCAGCCGGCCGGCCCGGGCAGGGCTTCGCTCCGGCCCGGCGGAACGGGCCGGTTGGCGGCTGGCCGACGGCCAAGGCCGGCCAGACCCAGGCCGGTCGCAACCGGCCACATGATGGCCAGGCGCATCGACCGAGCCGGGACGGCATGACCCGCCCGAACGGCGCACCGAGCGGCCGCCCGAACGGATCACCGCTGACCCAGTCCCAGCCGCTGTTCCGCGGATCCCGGCCCCAGGCTGGCCGACCCCAGGCTGGCCGGAACCAGGCTGGCCGGCACCAGGGCCCACCGCTCGGCCAGCACTCGGGCCCACCGCTCGGCCAGCGCCCGGGCGCACCGCTCGGCCAGCACCAGCCAGCTCACCAGTCGGTGAATGGCAAGCCGGGCGGCCGAACGTTCAACGCCCTGCCCGGCGAGACCTTCCGGCGGAACGCCGCCCCCGGCCGCTCCTCCTAGGCAATCCCCGGCAGTCCCACCGCCTAGCGCCGGCAGTGCTACTGGACGGGGCTGTCGAGCGCAACTGGCCCAGGTCGCCCGCCCCAGACCCCGACCCGAGCACGAATTGACACCCTTCGCTCGCCCGGGCGCTTTCGATTTCCGATTCGAGCCCGCCCAGCAGCTGTGGCGGCGCTATCTGGCAACGTCCGCCCGGCCCCCGGCAGCGGGCCAACCGAGGTTCACGATCCGGTCCGGCCTCCGCCTGGCCGGTCCGTCTCCGGCCTGACCCACGGGCCGGACCGGTGCCGCCGCGCGACGGAGGCTCGAGGCCCGGTGCCGGGACGCACCGACTGAGCGTGGCGGGCGCGGTTCGGTAGTACTTTCGTACTGTTGGGCGCCCCGACCAAAGGTGATCTACTGGGCCGACATCCACGAGCGCGCATCGCTGCCAGTGCCAGGCGCGAATGGCTCGTTGCCACGACCGGAGAGCCACGTTGACGCCCCCTGGTGTGACGATCGTACGCCGAGCAGATTCGCGCGTGCCCGTACAGCTAGGCTCGGCCGGCCGGCAGGCGATCCACCGGCTGCTCGCCGCCGACCCGCGACTCGAGCCGCTCTTCCCGACCGTCCTGCTCGACCTCCAGGTCTCGGCCGGCGAACCGATCGACATCGGCTGGTTACTGTCCGCCTGGCTGGGCCGGGCGGCCGCATCCGGGGCGGCGTCCGGTTCCGGCACCGGCCGGGCCGGCGGCTCGGACAGCTACCCCTGGCCGCTCGCGCTCGCAGCCAACGGGCCCCGGCCCTCCTACATCGGCCCCGACCAGACGTGGCGTGCCTGGCGCCCGGCCGAAACGCCGGCCCGCCTGGCGGATCCGGCCCGGTTCTTCGCCCGGCTGCTCGAGCCGCTCGTGATCACCGAGTCCGGCGAGTTCCTCGAGTCCCTGATCGCGGTCGAGGGACCGGCCACCGAGCTGGCCGAGGAGCTCCTGGCCCGGGCCCTGCCGGCGACCCGGCGGGCGCTGGCCGTACACGCCGCCCATCGCCACGCCTGGACCGACACCTTTGCCCTGTGGGCCCTGACCCGGCGCCCAAGGCTCCTCCGCCGGGTCCATCCGTTCGCCCTGGCGATCGCCGACGGGTACGCCGCGAGCGCCCTGGTCGATGACGGGATCGGGCGCGGGTCCGAGCCTCCGTTCGAGGGCCGGGCGATGGCCTCCGTCAGCGCCCAGCTGGCGGGGGGCCTGATCGCCCTTGGCCTGCGCCCGAAGCTGGCGGCCTCGCTGATCGGCTTCGTGAAGCGGTCCGAAGATGCCCTCGGTGGCTGGGCCGACGCGGACGGCCCAGTCGACGTGCTGACGACGCTCGTGTCGGCCGAGCTGTTGGCCCAGACGGATCCGGAATTCGAACCGGCCCGGACAGCTCTCGCCCTGACCCGGCTCCAGGAGCGGGACGGCTGGTGGCGCGCGGCCGGGCCCGACACGGCCTGGACAACGCGGGCGGTCGCCGAGCTGCTGGCCAGCCTCGAGGCCCCCTTTGCCACCCGCTGGCGTTGGCCGCAGCTGGCGGTCGAGCATCGCGACCGACGAACCGGCCTGGCCTGGGGCACCTGGCTGGCCGATCTCGGCCGGCTGATGAGCGAGGTCGGCGGGCTGTCCCGGGCCCCGATCGAGATCGCGTTCATCGACCTGGCCGGGTTTGGCGCCTGGAACACCCGGTTCGGACAGGCGCTCGGGGATCGGGTCCTGCGCTCGTTTGCCCGGGTCCTCGATGGGATCCCCGGGACTGTCTCAACCCGTGACGGCGGCGACGAGTTCGTCGTCCTCGGGGCGCCCACGGCCATCGGGCTGCAGCCCCTGATCGAGCGGGCCTGCCGGACGTGGCAAACCCGGTTCCGGGCGGAGTACGGGACCGAGCTGGCCCCCGTCCGGCCGAGGATCCTCGTGAGCGAGACGCGCGGCGCGGGCCTCCTTGCGGCGCGCGATGCCCTGGGCAACGCGATCGGCACGCTCAAGACGCGCTGGCCCGATCCGCCCCCGCCCGGGATCATCGAGCGGGTCTCCCTGAGGTCCGCCCGGCTGGCCTGAACCGGCCTCTTCCGAACCGGGCGGTCGGCTACCCTGTCGGGACGATGTTCAACCCGCGCGGCTCGATCACGGTCATCAGCGGTCCGATGTTCAGCGGCAAGACGGCCGAGCTGATCCGGCTGTGCGAGCGGGCCCGAATCGCTCGTCGGAAGGTGGTCCTGATCCGGCCGGCCCTCGACGACCGGACCGAGCCGGAAACCGTCCGGAGCCGGTTCGGGGTCGCGTTTCCCGCCCGGCCGATCCCGGATTCGACTTTCATCGAGGCGGTCGTGACCGAGACCCGGGCCGATGTCGTGGCGATCGAGGAGGCCCAGTTCTTCGATGCCGGCCTGGTCGCGGTGGCCGATCGGCTGGCGGACCGGGATCGATCGGTGATCGTGAACGGCTTGAACCGGGACTTCCTGGGCCGGCCGTTCGGCCCCGTGCCCGACCTGCTGGCGATCGCCGACGAGATCCTCATGCTCAGTGCGATCTGCATGATCTGCGGCGAGGCCGCCTCGCGCACCCAGCGAATCGTGGACGGCCGGCCGGCCTCACCGGACGATCCGCTGGTGGTCATCGGCGGGATGGGCGACGAGCGCTACGAGGCGCGCTGCCGCAAGCACCACGAGATCGGCTAGGCCCGAACCCGGCGCCTTCGGGCGGGCGGCTGGACTGTTTGCCGCAAGCGGCCCAGGACCGACGGGCCATGGTCGGGTCGTTGCCCCGGGGCAACACTTCGGGCGATGGCCAGGACAGCGCGAGTCGATGGCGCCCCGGAGCGGCGGACGGGTGATCATGCCCCGAGCCGCCTGGCTCGGCGCCTGACCGGCGATCCGCACATCCTCCTGGCCGTCGCCCTGGTCATCCCGATGACCCTGGTCAACCTGTTCGAGAAGGGACCGAATGAGGCGCTCGTCGCCGCCCTGTCGCTCACCTTCCTGGCCGCTCAGGCCCTCCTTTCGATCGCCGGGCCCGCAGCCGCCTCGGTGGCCGGGCGACGGCCCAGCCGGCGCGACTCGCGAATCGACCTGTGGTCGCTCGTTCGGCTAACCCTGGCCGTGGCCTACGTTGCCTCGGCCGCGTTCGTCACCTCCGACGCGACGAGCGTGCCGCTGGCTCCGCTGTACATCCCGATCGTCGCCCTGGCCGCCGCGATCGGGGCCGGCGAGGCCGTCGTCATCTTCCTGCTCGTCGTTGTCGCCCGGTTCCTGCCGATCCTGGGTGCCGGGGTCCGAGCCTCGGCGATCACCGAGCAGGCCCTGATCCTCGGGGCGGTCGCGATCGTCCTGGCGATCGGCACCCGGCGGACGGTCTCGTCCCTGAACCACGCCCTCGACCGCCTCCGGACGACGAACTCGACCGAGCGTCGCCGGAACCGGCAGATCGCCGGGATCGAGGAGGTCGGCCGGACCCTGGCTGTCGATGGCCCGGTCCCCCGCTCGCTCGAGGCGGTGATGGAGCTCCTGACCGGCACGTTCGGCTACAGCCACGGCTCGATCTACCTGGGCGAGGAGCTGGGTGGCTCGCCGACCGAGCTGCGAATGGGCGCCCAGCACGGCTATGACCTGCCGATCCCGATCTTCGACGGGACGTTCGGCGTGATCGGCCGGGTGATGCGCACGGGCCGGGCCGCCCTGGTGGCCGACATCCGCGATGATCCCGACTACGTCGGAGCGGCCACCGGGCTGCGCAGCGAGGTCTGCGCCCCGCTGCTGGCCGGCGAGGAGCTGCTCGGGATCGTGAACGTCGAGTCCGATCGCGAGGTCCTTGACGGTCACGACCTCGACATCATCCGGCTGGTCGCCGATCGACTGGCCAGCGCCCTGACCCTGGCCCGCGAGCGGCGCCGCCTGGCCGAACGAGCCCGCCTGTTCCAGCAGGTCGTCCAGTTCGGCGGCGAGGTGAACTCGAGCCTCGACAGCGCGATCCTGTACGACCGGATCGTGGCCGGCCTGACGGCCGTGGTGCCGGCCCAGATCTCGGGCCTGGTCCTGCTCGATCGGCGCGACGGGACGTACCGGATGGTCGCGATCCACGGCGGGGACCCGGGCTTCGTCGGCCTCGAGATCCGCCCGGGCGAGGGCACGGCCGGCCGGGCGATCCGCGATCGAGCGCCGGTCCTCGACGATCATTTCGACCGAGGCCGGTTCCCGATCGGCACGACCAAGGCCAACATCCCGGACGTCGTTGCCAGCGCGGCGGTCCCCCTGATCCGGGACAAGGTCGTCGTCGGTGCGATCTCCCTGTTCCGGACCGACGGCCGGCCGTTCAGCGAGCTCGAGCTCGAGGTCCTCCAGATGGTCGGGGCGAACATCGCCCTGGCGATCACGAACGCCCAGCTCCACGCCGAGGTGATGGAGGCGTCGATCCGGGACTCGCTGACCGGCACGTTCAACCGGCGTCACTTCGAGCCGAGCCTCCACCGGATGATCGCGGCTCGCCGGCGGCTGCCGCTCGACGAGCGGCCGCCCATGGCCGCGATCCTGTTCGACCTCGACCTGTTCGGCACGTTCAACAAGGCCCACGGCCACCAGACCGGCGACGCCGTCCTGCGGGCCTTCGGCCAGCTTCTCCTCGAGCGTTTCCGGGCGAGCGACCTGGTCGCGCGCTACGGCGGCGAGGAGTTCGTGGTGATCCTGGACGGCTCGGATCGTGGAGAAGCCTTCAGGATCGCCGAGATGGTCCGGACCGCCTTCGCCGAGCAGACGTTCAAGGGTGCCGACGGCTCGTGGCTCACGGCCACGGTCTCGGCTGGCTGCGCCGAGCTCGGCCCAACCGACGACCCGGCCGACCTCCTGGGCGCCTGCGACGTCGGGCTGGCCATGGCCAAGGCGGCCGGGCGCAACCAGGTCGTGGCGGCCTAGGTCCGGGCGACCGGCGGGTCCGGCCGGTGCGCGGGCGACCCGCCAGCTTTCATTTGGGTCTGGATTGACGCAGGGCGAATGCGTATGCTCTGGCGAGGCGACCGTGGACGGTCCGCGGGTGCGTCCCAGTTCTCAACAGGGAGGTACGATGGACCAGAGTGGATCGACCGGCGGCCAGGGCTCACCGACGCCGCCTACCGGCTGGACTCCGCCCCCGCCGCCCCCTGCGCCGGCGACAGGCCTGGTCTACGCGGACTTCACGACCCGCTTCATTGCCATCTTCATTGACGGCATCATCCTCGCCATCGTCGACCAGGTCGTTTTTGCGATCCTGGGCATCGTCGGGCTGAAGGTCGTATCGACCGACACGACGAACCTCGTCCTCAACTACAACCCGATCGTCGGGATCCTGTTCGGGTTGATCTCGCTGGCGATCAGCGCGGGGTACTTCGTGTATCTCTGGATGAATCGCCGGGCTACCCTCGGCATGCAGCTGTTCAAGCTGCAGGTCGGCGACGCCGGGACCGGCGCATCGCTGACCCAGAACCAGGCCTTCCGGCGCTGGATTGCTCTGTACGGCCCGGGCGCCCTGGCCCTGGCCATCTACGCCTTCCCGCTGCTCGGGATCCTGGTCCTGATCGCGGCCATCGCCTGGGCGATCTTCCTGGGCTACACCACCGCGCAGAGCCCAACCAAGCAGGGCTGGCACGACATCTTCGCCCATACCCAGGTGGTCAAGGCTGCCAGCTAGGGCGTTCTTCGAGTCACGATCGAGACCCGGCGCCTGCACGGCACCGGGTCTCTTCCTGTCCGGCACACTGGATCGGTGCGCGCAGCGGTCCTCCAGCAACCCGGCCGGCCGGTCGCGATCGAGGAGCTGAACCTCGCCGAGCCGCAGGTCGGCGAAGTCCGGGTCCGGATCGTCGCCAGCGGCGTGTGCCACTCCGACCTTCACCTGCGCGACGGCGAGTGGCCCAGGCCCGGCCCGTTCGTGATCGGCCACGAGGGGGCCGGTGTCATCGAAGCGCTGGGGCCGGGCGTCGAGCCGGCGAGCGGCCTTCAGCCGGGCCGGCTCGTGGCCCTCAGCTGGTACGCCCCGTGCGGGCGCTGCCCGGCCTGCCGCGCCGGCCGCGAATGGCTCTGCTCGGACTCGGGTTCGAGCCGTCACCGGATGTCCGACGGGTCCACCCGGATCCAGCGGGCCGACGGGACCGAGATCTACCCGTACTGCGGGATCGGCACGATGGCCGAGCTGGTCGTCGCGCCGGCCAGTGCCGCCATCCCGATGCCCGAAGGGACGGCGCCGGAGGTCGCGGCACTGATCGGCTGCTGCGTCTCGACCGGCGTCGGCGCCGTGACCAAGACCGCCCGGGTGCCGGCCGGGGCCGGGGTCGTGGTGATCGGCCTCGGCGGCGTCGGCCTGTCGGCCGTCATGGGCGCGGCCCTGGCCGGCGCGGATCCGATCGTCGCCGTGGACCGGGTCCCTTCCAAGCTCGAGCTGGCCCGCTCGCTGGGGGCGACCGAGGTGGTCCTGGCCGGTCCCGATCCCGAGGCCACCGATACCGAGATCCGGGCCAGAGCCGGTTCCGGCCTGGAGTTCACGTTCGAGGCGATCGGCCTGGCCTCGACGATCGACCAGGCGATCCGGCTCCTGCCGCCGGGTGGCACGGCCGTCCTGATCGGGATGACCCCGTTCGCCGTGCGCGCCAGCTTCGAGGTCTTCCCGTTCGTCGACGGCAGCCGCTCGATCCTGGGCAGCAACTACGGCTTTGCGGTTGCCTCGACCGACTTCCCGCGCTACGCCGAGCTCCAGTTGGCCGGCCGGCTGCCGATCGAGCGCCTGATCGACCGGCGGATCGGGCTCGACGACGTCGAGGCGGCCTTCGACCGGTTGCGAACCGGCGACGGCCTGCGCAGCGTGATCACGTTCTGAGCCGCGCCACCAGGCCCTGACCGGCTCGGTGCCCTGACCGATCTACGCCGAGACCTGGCGGCTGGGCAGGACCGCCCGCCACAGCTCGGGAAAGGCCCTGGCCACGACGCCCACCCCGACTAGGCAGAGCAGGCCGCCCGAGACGACCGAGAACTGGGCGCCGAAGATCGCGGCCACCCCGGTCGACTCGAGGTCGCCCAGGCGCGGCCCGCTCGTCACGACCAGGAGGTGGATCGAGGTGACCCGGCCGCGCAGCTCATCCGGCGTCCCTAGCTGGAGGATCGTCGAACGGAACACGGCCGACAGGACGTCGGCAGCCCCGGCGATCGCGATCAGGACGAGGGCGAGGGGGAACGAGAACGTGGCCAGGCCGAAGCCGGTGATCGCCAGGCCCCACACGATCACGGCCAGGATGACCGCCCGTCCGACCCGTTTGACCCGCGAGACCCAGCCGGACAGGAGGGCCCCGAAGAACGCGCCCACCCCCGGCGCGGCGGCCAGCAGGCCGAAGCCGACCGGGCCGACCTTGAACACGTCGAGGGCCAGGACCGGGAAGAGCGCCGTGGGCATCCCGAAGATCATCGCCACGAGGTCGATCGCGAAGGTCGAGAGGATGACCCGATGCTGCCGGGCAAAGCGCAGGCCCTCGACGATCGCCTCGATCCCGGGCCGGGCGACCTGGCCGATCGGCGGTAGCGGGCCGATCACGGTCAGGGCGATCAGCGAGGCCCCAAAGCTGACCACGTCCACCGCATAGGCCCCGGCCACGCCGACCGTGGCCAGGAGCAGCCCGCCGACGGCCGGGCCGACAATCGAGGCCGCCTGGAAGCTGAGCTGGTTCAGGGCGATCGCCGCCGGCAATCGACCCGGCGTCACCAGGCGGGGCACGGCGGCCGCCCGGGTGGGAGCGTCGACCGCGCCGATCCCGGCAGCCGCGAAGGCCACGATGTAAATCGCGACCAGGGACGGCGAGGGAACGATGGCCAGGACGACCAGGAGCAGGCTCATCGAGGCCAGCCCGATCTGGGTCACGATCAGAATCCGGCGCCGGTCGACCGCGTCGGCCACGGTCCCGGCCCCGAGCGAGAAGAGCAGGATCGGGATCAGCTGGGCGAGGACCAGCCCACCGATCGCCAGGGTCGATCCGGTAAGGACGAAGACCTGGTAGGGCAGGACGATCCGAGTGATCTGGCTGCCCATGCCCGAGATGAGCTGGCCCAGCCAGAGCGCCCGGAACTGGCGATGATGACGAAGCGGCCCGATGTCGAGGAACAGGCCGCGGACGCGGCCTGGCGGTTTCGTCGCCGGCGAGGTCGCGCTTACTTGTCGCGCTCGGTCGCGGCCAGGCTGGCCTGGGCGGCCGCCAACCGGGCGACCGGCACCCGGAACGGCGAGCACGACACGTAGTCGAGGCCGATCCGCTCGCACTTCGCGATCGACTCGGGATCGCCCCCGTGTTCGCCGCAGATCCCCAGCTCGAGATCCGGCCGGACGGAACGGCCCTTGTCGACCGCGATCTTCATCAACCCGGCGACCGCGCCGTCGAGGGTCTGGAACGGGTTGGCCGGCAGGATGTGGTCTTCCACGTACTTGAGCAGGAAGCCGCCCTCGGCGTCGTCCCGGCTGTAGCCGAACGTCATCTGGGTCAGGTCATTCGTGCCGAAGCTGAAGAACGCCGCATCGGCCGCGATCTCGTCGGCGGTCAGGGCCCCCCGGGGCACCTCGATCATCGTCCCGAACTTGTAGTCGAGGGCGACGCCGGCCTCGCCTGCCACGGCCTGGGCCTCGGTTTCGAGGATCCGCTTCGTGGCCGTCAGCTCGTTCACGTGCCCGACGAGCGGGATCATGATCTTGGCGATCGGATGGCCGCCGGCCTTGGTGACCGCGATCTGGGCCTGGAGGATCGCCCGGGTCTGGATCTTCACGAAGTCGGGGATCATCAGGCCGAGCCGGCAGCCGCGCAGGCCGAGCATCGGGTTCTGCTCGCGCATCGAATTGACCACGGCCAGGACCTCGCGCGCCCGGGCATAGGCCGGGTCATCCTCGGGCGTGCCCCGCTCGCGCAGCTCGGTCACCTCGACCAGCAGGTCGTCGTGGTTGGGCAGGAACTCGTGGAGCGGGGGGTCGATCAGCCGGACCACGACGGGCAGGCCGTCCATCGCCCGGAAGATCCCCTCGAAGTCGCCCTGCTGGAGCCGCTCCAGGCGGCCGAGGGCGGCGTCGAACCGGCCGACAACGGCGCGGTCCTCGGGATCGAGCGTCTCCCCCGCCGCGAGGCGCGCCTTGGCCCGCGTGGCGGCATTGGCCACGAGGATCGCGTCACGCACGATCTCGAGCCGCTCGCCCTCGCGGAACATGTGCTCCGTCCGGCACAGCCCGATGCCCTCGGCCCCGAAGCTCCGGGCCAACGCGGCCTCCTCGGGCTTGTCGGCGTTCGTCCAGACGCCCATCCGGCGGATCCCGTCGGCCCAGCCGAGGATCGTCCGCAGGTCGGACTGGTCCTCGAACCGGACCGAAACGGTCGGCAGGGCCCCCAGGAACACGTCCCCGGTCGAGCCGTCGACGCTCAGCCAGTCGCCTTCGGCAAAGCCCGAGCCGGATTCGACGCTCCGCGCCGTACCGGTCGCGTAGTCCACGACGAGCTCGGCACAGCCGGCCACGCAGGGCTTGCCGATCTGGCGGGCCACGACGGCCGCGTGGGAGGTCGCTCCACCCCGGGCGGTCAGGATGCCCTCGGCCACGGCCATCCCGTGGAAGTCGTCGGGCGAGGTCTCGACCCGGACGAGGACGACCCGCTCGCCCCGGCCGACCCACTCGACCGCGTCGTCGGCCGAGAAAACGGCTCGCCCGACGGCCGCCCCGGGCGAGGCGTTCAGGCCATGGGCGATCCGGGTCGCCGCTGCGCGGGCGGTCGGGTCGTACTGGTCCCGCAGGAGCTGGTCGATCTGGGCCGGCTCGATCCGGCCGACCGCCTCTTCCTTGGTGATGACGCCCTCGCCGACCATGTCGACCGCGATCTTCACGGCGGCCGCGGCGGTCCGCTTGGCGCTCCGGGTCTGGAGCATGAACAGGCGGCCCCGCTCGATCGTGAACTCGAGGTCCTGGACGTCGCGGTAGTGCCGCTCGAGCCGGGCCGCGATCTCCTGGAACTCGGCGTAGGCCTGGGGCAGGTCGCGCTCGAGGTTGCTGATCTCCTGGGGCGTCCGGATACCGGCCACGACATCCTCGCCCTGGGCATTGGTGAGGTACTCGCCGTAAAGCACCTTCTCACCGGTGTTCGGGTCGCGGGTGAAGGCGACCCCGGTGCCCGAGTCGTCGCCCATGTTGCCGAAGACCATGGTCACGACGTTGACCGCGGTCCCCAGGTCGTGGCGGATCTTCTGGTTCTCGCGGTAGTCGTGGGCACGCTTGCCGAACCACGAGGCGAAAACAGCCTTGACCGCGAGGTCGAGCTGGTCGAGCGGGTCGCTCGGGAACTCGCGCCCGGTGTCGGCCTTGACGATCGCCTTGAACGCCTCGCTGACCTCGTGCAGGGCCGCCGCATCGAGGTCGGTGTCCTGCTTCGCCCCGCGGGCCTTCTTGGCCTCGTCGAGGGCCGCGTCGAAGCGCTCGGCATCAACGCCCATCACGATCCGCCCGAACATCTGGATGAACCGGCGGTAGGCGTCCCAGCCGAAGCGCTCGTTCGAGGTGAGCGCGATCAGGCCGTGCAGGGTGTGCTCGTTCAGGCCGAGATTGAGGACGGTGTCCATCATCCCGGGCATCGAGAACTTGGCCCCGGAGCGAACCGACACGAGGAGCGGATTGGCCGGGTTGCCGAAGCCCTTACCGGTCAGCTGCTCGACTTCGTGGACCGCTTCGAGGACGTCCTGCCAGAGGCCATCCGGGAGCTGCTCGCCGGCGGCGAAGTAGTCGTTGCAGGCCTCGGTCGTGATCGTGAAGCCGGGCGGGACCGGCAGGCCGGCGATCGTCATCTCGGCCAGGCCGGCGCCCTTGCCCCCGAGCAGGTCGCGCATGGCCGCGCTGCCCTCGGCCCGGCCACCTCCCCAGGCGTAGATGTAGCGCTTGACGGCAACGTGGGAGCGCTCGGGCGCGGCGGTCTCGGTCATCGTGTCGGGGCTCCTTCGGGCGACGCTCAGGTCGGGCGGCCGAGTCAGGCAAACGGTCGCCCCGATTGTACCCGTGGGCTGCCTGAGCCTCCGGTTGTGGATCGGTTGCACGCTCGAAGTCGTTCTTCAGGTACCAATAACTGCGCCCAATTGGACTACGCGCTCGATACAGGGGTGCCCGATGCACTTGTCCTACCGGGTGCGACAAGACGGGCTTTCCGGGCGACGGGCGTCGCGGAGCCTTCCCGCCGCTACCGGGTCTTCAGTCCGAGCCACGCTCAGCTTGGGATGAAATCCCGCGTCGAGCAGCTGTCAGCGGTCGATTTCGGGCGCCGTGGCCGTCAGAAGTGTGGTTTGTCGCACCCGGTGCGACACTCGCGGCGACGAAGCTCGCCAGAGCTCCCGGTCGAGCCTCGGACCCCCAACGGCGCCTACTCGTCCTCGTTGACGGCCGGGTCGACGCCCTCAGCGGCGGCCAGCTTGGGCTCCTTGCCCTTCGGCCAGTAGAGCTCCTTGCGGACCGACTCCTCGGCAAAGCCGCGCCCCTGGAGCGTGGCATCGGCGTTCAGGATCATGTCGGGGTTGCCACAGATGTAGGCAATCGCGTTGTCCGGGGTGAGCTCGAATTCACGGCAGACGTCCTCGAGGATCGCCTCGACCCGACCGGTCCGACCGGTCCAGCGGGAATTGCGTGGGTCGGACACCCGGGAGACCGTCGGGATGTAGGTGACGGGCAACGTTCCCGTGCTGTGCCAGCCTTCGACGAGAGCCCGATAACCGAGCTCGTCCTGGTACGACACGCCGTTCAGGAAGAGGGCCCGGCGCGGGGCGCGGTCGATGATCATCGTCCGGATCATCGACACGAATGGGGCGTTGCCGGTTCCCGACGAGATGAAGACGTGGGTCCGGTCATCCTCGGGTTGCAGGGTGAACTTGCCCTTCGGTCCGATCAGGCGCATCCGATGGCCGATCGGCAGGTCCCACAGCAACGGCGTGAACTGACCGCCCTCGACCAGGCGCACGTACAGCTCGTAGCCGTCGGCGGCGGTCCGGGGCGAGGAGGCCACCGAATACGGGCGCTGGACCATCCGGCCGCCCACCAGGACGCCGATCGTCATGTACTGGCCGGCCTCGAACGGGACCGGCTCGCCGTCGAGGCGGATCGTGAAGTAGGCCAGGCTGCCGGTCTCGTCGGCCCGGTCCACGAGGGTCGCGTTGTACTGGGGTGCATCGGGCTCGATCTGGGGGGCTTCGCCGGCCGGACGCGGGTCAGCCACGGCCAGGGCCTCGATGGCTCATGGCCGGGCCGCCGCCAGGCGCTCGAGGATCACCCGCCGGACGTGGTCCAGGCCGACCCGCTCCTGGCTCATCGAATCGCGGTCGCGGATCGTGACCGCGCCATCCTCCAGGGAGTCGACGTCGACCGTGACACACCACGGCGTGCCGATCTCGTCCTGGCGCCGGTAGAGCTTGCCGATCGCGGCCGTGTCGTCGTAGACCGACATCACGTCGCGCTTCAGGTCGTCCTTGATCCGGTGGCACAGCTCGACGATCTCGGGCCGCTTCTTGAGCAGCGGCAGGACGGCCACCTTGTACGGGGCGAGCTCCGGGTGGAGGGCCAGCGAGACGCGGGTCTCGCCCTTGACCTCCTCCTCGCGGTAGGCATCGATCAGGAACGTGAAGGTGGCTCGATCGGCGCCCCCCGCCGTCTCGACGATCCACGGGATGAAGTGCTCCCCGGTCGCCGGGTCGAAGTATTCGAGGTTCTGGCCCGACGCAGCGGCATGCCGGGACAGGTCGAAGTCGCCCCGGTTATGAACGCCCTCGAGCTCCTTCCAGCCGAATGGGAAGCGATATTCGACGTCGACCGCCTTCCTGGCGTAGTGGGCCAGCTCGTCCGGGGCGTGCTCGCGCAGGCGCAGGCGGGCTGGGTCGACCCCGTAGGCCTCATACCAGGCCCGCCGCCGGGGCAGCCATTCATCGAACGCCTGGGTCGAGGCGGCACCGCCCGGGTGGACGAAGTACTGCATCTCCATCTGCTCGAACTCGCGCATCCGGAACACGAAGTTGCCCGGGCTGATCTCGTTCCGGAAGCTCTTGCCGATCTGGGCGATCCCGAACGGGATCTTCTTGCGGCTCGAATTCACGCACGTTCTTGAAGTTGACATACGAGCCCTGGGCCGTCTCCGGCCGGAAGTAGATGACCGAGCCCTCGTCCTGGACCGGGCCCATGTTCGTCTGGAACATCAGGTTGAACTGGCGCGGCGCGGACAGCGGGCCGGCATCGTTGGGGCAGACCAGGTGGTAGCGCTCGATCACGGTTGGGTCGGTCAGGTCAGTCACGGTCAGGGCCTCGGCGCCGGGCAGCTCGTCGAGCCGGTAGCGCCGATGGCACGTGGCGCACTCGACCAGGGGATCGGAGAACGAGCCGACGTGGCCGGACGTGACCCAGACCTGGGGATGCATCAGGATGCCCGCGTCGAGCCCGACGATGTCATCGCGCTCCTGGACCATTGCCCGCCACCAGGCCCGCTTGACGTTGTTCTTCAGCTCGACCCCGAGCGGGCCGTAATCCCACACGGCGTTGATCCCGCCGTAGATCTCGGAGCTCGGGTAGACAAAGCCGCGCCGCTTGCTGAGCGAGACGATCGGTTCGAGGCTGGCAATAGCCGGGGCGACGGCGTTGGGATCGGGCGCCGCGGCGCTCCTGGGATTGATCACCGGCCGAGTCTAGCGGAGCCGCAGGCGGATCGGCCGGATCCGGATCGGGTCGGGGTAGTCAGTCGAGAACGACTCGGGCGTCCAGCCGTAGCTCTTGATCAGGCTGCCGTACTTGGCCAGGTAGGCCGGCATGGCCGACGCGGGCGGGGCCCCGGCCACCAGCCGGGCGACGCCCTCGAAGGTCACCACGTCGCTGGCGGTCTCGTCGCTGTTGAGATGGACCGAGACGAGCGCGTTGGCCGCGATGTTCCGGGCTCGCGGGGCGCCGGCCCGGCTGAACACGATGATCTCGGCCTGGTCCCACAGGAACCAGACCGGCGAGCTCTGGGGCTGCCCGGCCGGATCGACCGTGGTCAGCCAGGCGATCAGCTCGCGCTCAAGCCGGCGGATCACCACGGCCCCCACCTCCGTCGACGGATCGGGCACGGGTACGGGCTGGCTCCTCATCGAACGGTCTCCAGGGGCAGGGTCGGGGATGGTCCAGGGTCCGGCCGGGCGCCGACCGGGACGACCACCGGCGGCCGCAGCCCGGAGCCGGCCCGGACGAGGTCGAGGAAGGGCAGCGAACGGGCATCGCGCTCGAGGCTGAACCGGACGAAGTCGCGCAGCGCGATCTCCACCTCCCGCTCGGTCCCGGGCGCCACTCGGAGGCCGGCCAGGGCGGCGATGTCCAGCCGCTGATAGGCCTTGAGCAGCTTCAGCCCCTCGAGGCTCAGGCCCGTCCGCTCGGCCGGCGGGCCAGGATCGCGGCCGCACAGGACGCCCCCCAGGGCGGGGACCCAGCGGAACGTGTCACCGGGCTCGAGCATCCGGTCGCATTCGACGCAGCGGTCGACTTCAGGGCGCATGCCCAGCTCGTCGGCCAGGTGCATCTCGTACCAGCGGGCGACCCGGCCCGGCTGCATGCCCGCATCGAGCAGCTCATAGGCGCGCTTGAGCAGGCTGTACAGGGGCTCGGCGGGATGGCGCTCCTCGAGCGATCGGTCGGCCAGCTCGGCGAGGTACCAGGCGGTCGCGGTCGCCTCGAGCGAGTCGCGCAGGGCCAGCCAGGCATGGCCCACGGCCACCTGGGTCACGACGTCGAACGTCCGACCGTGGGCCAGCTGGAGGCGCAGCTCGGCGAACGGCTCGACGCTCCCGCCCAGCCGGCTCGTCGGGCGCCGGACCCCCCGGGCGATCGCCTTGAGCTTGCCGTCGTGGGGCGTGATCAGGGTCAGGACCCGGTCGGCTTCACCGAGGTCGAAGCGGGACAGGATGATCGCGTCGGTCGACCACAGGCGCTTCACGGGCATGGCCCAACGGTAGCATCGCCGGCCGCCGGACGAGGCCGCCGGACGAGGCCGCCGGACGAGGCCGAACGAGGGGGCCGGATGCCGGGGCCGAGTGGCACCAATCGACGGTCGCCAACCCGCTACCGGAAACGTGCAGGTTTGGCGTGTACACTCAGGCCGATGACCGTGACGCGCCCAGAGCTCGACCTGCCCACCTTGATCGCCTCGACCGAGGAGGAGATCCTGGCCCTGGTGAGCGAGCGCGACCTGCCGACCCGCGGCCTGTACGAGATGATCCGCTATCACCTCGGCCTCGATGGCAGCGGCTCGACCGGCAAGCGAATGCGGCCCCTGCTCGGGCTGCTCGCCTACGCCTCGATCACCGGGACGTACGAGCCGGCCCTGCCCGGCGCGGCCGCGGTCGAGCTCGGTCACAACTTCAGCCTGATCCACGATGACATCGAGGACGCCGACGTCGAGCGCCGCCACCGGCCGACCCTCTGGTCGGTCCACGGCGTACCCCAGGCGATCAACACCGGCGACGCGGTCTTCGTCCTGAGCCGGATCGCGCTCCATCGGCTGACCGAGCTCGGCTTCAGCGATCACAAGGTCCTCCGCCTGATGCGCCTGTACGACGAGACTTGCCTGGCCCTGTGCGAGGGCCAGTACATCGACATCTGGACGTCCGGCCACGATGACCCGATGACGGTCGAGCTGTACTTCGACATGATCGGGCGCAAGACGGCTGCCCTGATCTCCGCCGCGATCGAGGCAGGCGCCCTCCTGGCGACCGACGACGAGGCCGTGATCGGGCGCTATCGGGCCTTTGGCTGGGCGCTTGGGCTGGCCTTCCAGCTGAACGACGACCTGCTCGGGATCTGGGGCGACGCCTCGGCCACGGGCAAGGCCGCCTCGGACATCGCGAAGCACAAGAAGACCCTACCGGTCCTCTACGCCTTCGAGCAGGCCGGGCCGACCGATCGCGCCCGGCTCGGGGCCGTCTACTGCGACCCGGACCCGGGCCCGCAGGACATCGCCGACGTCGTTGCCATCCTCGAGCGGACCGGGGCCCGGACGTACACCCGCGACCAGGCCCACCAGCAGCGCGATCGGGCCCTGGCCGAGCTGGCCGCCTCGGGCACCGTCGACCGGGCCGCCCGCGATCGGCTCGAGGCGATCATCGCCTCGGTGATCAGCGCCTAGCGTGGTGACCGAGACGTTGTTGACAAACGAGAGCCCCGCGACCGGTGGACGTACCCACTCGGTCGGAGCTCTCGTGGCACATCCTGAGCGCGTCTCACGGCGTCGTCAACTCCTGATCAAACGGGTCCTGTCGATGCTGGCCTGGCCGGTCCGCACCCCCTAGCGGTCGTCCTCGTCGCCCTCGGCGCTGTCGCCGTCGGAGTCGCGCAGGCGGACAGCCAGGATCTTGCCGACCCGCCGGCCATCGGTCGTCTCGACGGTCAGCCTGAGGCCGTTCAGGCGGATCTCGTCGCCCGGCTTGGGAACCTTGCCCAGCCGATGGAAGACGAGGCCGCCGACCGTGTCGTACTCGTCGGCATCCTCGAGCTCGAGCGGGATCTCGAAGATCTCGGCCAGCTCGTCGACGTCGACCCGGCCGTCGATCCGGGCCTCGTCGGGCGAGAGCCGGACGACGAGCGGCTCCTCGACGTCGTACTCGTCCTGGATCTCACCCACGATTTCCTCGAGGAGGTCCTCGATCGTGAGCAGGCCGGCGGTCCCGCCGTACTCGTCGAGCACGATCGCCATGTGGACCTTGCGCCGCTGGAACTCGTGGAGCAAGTCGTCGATCGACATCGACTCGGGCACGAACAAGGGCGCCCGGAGGAGCGAGCGGAGCGTCGGACGGTCGTCGCCGGCCAGCTTGAGGACGGGCAGGAGGTCCTTGGCGTAGACGATTCCGAGGACCTCGTCGATCGACTCCTCGTAGACCGGGATCCGGCTGTGGCCCTCCTCGATGATCCGGTCGACCACCTCGTCGAGCGAAGCCGAGCTGGACAGGCCGACGATCGCGACCCGGGGGACCATCACCTCGTGCAGGCGCCGGTCGCCGAGCTCGATGACCGCGTTGATCATCTGCTCCTCCTCGGCCTCGAGGATGCCCTGCTCGCCTCCGCGCTCGACGATCAGCTTGAGCTCCTCGGCCGTCATCTGGGCCTCGCTCGACACCTTCACCCCGACCAGCCGGGTGATCCCATTGGTGACCCGGGTCAGGAACCACACGATCGGGCTGAGGATCCGGGCGATCCACTCGACCGGCCCGGCCACGAGCATCGACAGGCGCTCGGCGTAGGCCAGCCCGATCGACTTGGGCACGAGCTCGCCCAGGACAATCGTGAACAGGGCCAGCAGGATCGTCACGATCAGGAGGGCCAGGCCTTCGGCCTGGGCGGCGACGGCCGGGATCGTGCGCAGCGTCTCGGCCAGCTTGTCGCTCAGGTTGACCGCGGCGTAGGCCGAAGCGAAGAAGCCCAGGACGGTCAGGCCGAGCTGGACGGTCGCCAGGAAGCGGCCGGGGTCATTCTTGAGGTGCTGGACCCGGCGGGCCCGCCGGTCGCCCTCCTCGGCCAGCTGGTCGAGCCGGCTCCGCCGGATCGAGATGATCGAGATCTCGGCCGACACGAAGAAGCCCTGGAGGATCGTCAGGACGATGATGACCAGGAGCGGCGTGAGATCGGTCATTCCCCGGGCGGTTCATCGGGCTCGGGCCGCGGGTCGCGCAGCCGAGCCGGCACGCCGACCGCCAGCATGCCCGCCGGCACGTCGCGGTTGACCACCGCGCCGGCCCCGGTCCGGGCGCCGGGCCCGATCTCGACCGGCGCGATCAGCATCGTGTCCACCCCGATGAAGGCGTCCTCGCCGATCGTCGTGCGCTTCTTGCGCCGGCCGTCATAGTTCGCCGTGATCGTGCCCGCCCCGATGTTCGTCCGGGCGCCGACCGTGGCGTCGCCCAGGTAGCTCATGTGGTGCTGCTGGACCCCGGGGCCGAGCCGGCTGTTCTTGACCTCGGCGAAGTTGCCCAGCTTCGCTCCCCGGCCGATCGAGCTGCCCGGCCGGAGGTGGGAGTAGGGGCCGATCTGGACCTCGTCCTCGACCTCGGACAATTCGATCACGCTGGCCCGGATCAGGCAGTCACGTCCGATCGTCGAGTCGACGACCTGGCTGCCTGCCCCGATCAGGGTCCCCGAGCCGATCCGGGTCGAACCGCGCAGGATCACGTTCGGCTCGAGGGTCACGTCGGCCTCGAGCACGACGAGGCCGTCCACGTGGGCGGTCGTCGGATCGAACATCGTCACCCCGGCCAGGAGGTGGCGCTCGTTGATCCGGGCCTGGAGGACGAACGTGGCCTCGGCCAGCTGGGCCCGGTCGTTGATCCCGTCAAGCGTCCCGTCGTCGCCGACCTCGAACGTGCCAACGGCCCGACCGTCGGCCCGGGCGAAGGCGACCAGATCGGTCAGGTACAGCTCGCCGGTCGCGGCCGACGGGGCCAGGTCCCCGATCCGCCCCCGCAGCCAGGCGGCATCGAAGGCATACAGGCCGCTGTTGATCTCATCAACCTCGAGCTCGTCGTCGGTCGCATCGCGGGCCTCCACGATCCGCTCGACCAGCCCGTCGTCGTCGCGGAGCACCCGCCCGAGGCGGCCCGGCTCGGTCGTCACCACCGTCACGAATGAAACGGCCGCGCCGGCCGCGCGGTGGGCCCCGAGCAGGTCATCGAGCAGGTCCGGCCGAACGAGCGGGACGTCCCCGGACAGGACGAGAAGCTCGTTCGGTAGGTCCGAGGCGGCCCGTCGGCCGGGCTTGGGCGGGATGGCGGCCAGGGCCGCCGCCAGGGCGTCACCGGTGCCCCGGGGCTCGGCCTGGCAGGCCGTGTCTGCCCGCCCGGCGACCGTGTCGCGGACCGATTCGACCGCCGGCGACCAGACCACGATCGGCCGGCGGCCCGTCGCGGCATCGGCCGCATCGAGGACGTAATCGATCATCGGCCGGCCGCAGATCGGGTGGAGCACCTTGGGCAGCCGCGACTTCATCCGCGTGCCGAGCCCCGCGGCGAGGACGATCGCCCGCGTGCGGGCCAGCTCTGGTGGGGGTGTCATGCGTTGGGCGGAGCGTAGGGGCGGCCGCTTCGGGGTGTCAACCGAGCGGACCGGGCCGGAGCGGCTCGAATCAGCCCGGCCGCCCGGCGATCAGCTCGATCTCGACCCGGGCGCCCTTGGGCAGGGCGGCCACGCCGATCGTCGAGCGAGCCGGCGGCGGATCGGGCATGTACCGGCCGTAGACCTCGTTCATCGCCCCGAAGTCGCCGATGTCGACCAGGAACACGGTCGTCTTGATCACGTCGGCCATCGAGCGCCCGGCCGCCGCGAGGACCGCGCTCAGGTTGTCCAGGACACGGGCGGTCTGGGTCGCAATGTCGCCCTCGAGGAGGGCCCCCGTGGCCGGCTCGAGGTGGATCTGGCCGGAGCAGAACAGGAAGTCGCCCGCAGCGATCGCCTGGCTGTATGGCCCGACCGCGGCCGGCGCGTTGGTGGTGGCGATGGCCTGGCGTTCCATGGGCGTCTCCTCGTCAGCTGGCCGGATCCATCGATCGGTCCGCCGATGGCCCGGCTATCTTGGCACCGCGGCTCCGGCCAAGGCAGGTCAGCCGAGCGTGGTGGCGGCCACGAACGGAGGGCGCTCGCCCGGGGCGACGAGCTGCCCCGCGGCCAGGGCGGCCCGGACAGCCGCCTCGGCCCGGGCCGCCGCGGCCAGGTCCGGATAGAGGACCCAGAGGGCCGGTCCGGAGCCCGACAGGCCGACCGGGCGGCCGGTCAGCCGGACGAGGGCGCGCCGGAAGGGCACGATCTCGGGCAGGACCGCGGCGGTCGCGGGATACAGGTCGTTGGCCGAGGCCAGGATCCCCGCCCGATCGTGCAGGGCCTGGCCGGTCAGGCCTCGTTGGAGCTCGCCGGCCAGGTGCTCCGAGGTCGTCCTCGTCGCCCCGTTGGTCGGCTTGCCGGCCGCCGCGAGCGCGGCGAACACGGCCTCGGTCGGGACGGCGACCCGGGCCACGATCAGCAGGACGGCCGGGGCTCCGCCGCGGATCGACCCCGGCAGTGGGCCGACGATCTCGCCCCGGCCCTCGACCAGGGCGATCCCGCCGGCCAGGAAGAACGGCACGTCCGAGCCAAGCCGGGCAGCCAGGGAGCGCCGCTCCGCGGCGGACAGGACCAGGTCCCCCGGGGCAGCCCAGGCCTCGAGCGCTCCGTCGAGGGCGGCGGCAGCGTCGCTGCTGCCCCCGGCCAGGCCGGCCGCGACCGGGATTCGCTTGTCGAGCCGGGCCGCCAGGGCCGGCGCCGGCAGGGCGCCCCCGATCGCGGCTCGTGCGGCCGCGATCGCCCGCAGGACGAGGTTGTCCCCGGCCGGGCCGATCGCCGGGTCATCGCCGCCGTCGAACACGACGTGGAGGGTGTCCTCGGGTCCGGCCGCCGCAGCGAGCGACAGCCGGTCGGCCAGGCCGAGCGGGGCCATCACGCTGTGCAAGGCGTGAAAGCCGTCGGGTCGGCGGCCGACCACGGCCAGGGTCAGGTTCAGCTTGGCCGGCGCAAGGCGCACGACCGGCCCGAGCCGTCCCGCCGGGTCGCTCATCGACCGCGGACGTCGGGTCCGACCGGGCCGAGCGCCTCGAGCAGCCAGATCCACTCCGCCACCGCCAGGGTCTGGGGCCGCCGGTCCGGGTCGATCCCGGCCGCGGCGAGGGCGGCCGCGACCTGCTCTGCCGGGAGCGGAAGCTGCCGGGCGAGGACGTTGTGGATCATCTTGCGCCGCTCGCGGAAGGCCGCCTGGACGAGGCGCCAGAGGGCGTCCTCGTCATCGGGTCCGAGCCGGTCGTCCTCGGCAAACGGCTCGACCACGATCACGGCCGACTCGACCGCGGGGGCCGGCTCGAAGGCCGCCGCCGGGACGATCCGGGCGATCCGGACGGCCGCGTGGTACTGGACGAAGACCGACAGGTAGGACATCCCGCCGGGTCGGGCCGCGATCCGCTCGGCGACCTCGCGCTGGACCATCAGGACGAGGCGGCGCGGCCGGGGCGGCGCGGCCAGCAGCCGGTGGAGGATCGGGCTGGTGATGTGGTAGGGCAGGTTGGCCACGACGTCGTATGGCTCGGGCACGAGCTCGGTCAGGGGCTGGTCAAGGGCGTCGCCCTCGATCAGCCGGAGCCGACCGGGACCAGGGGCCTGGGGTTGCGGCCCTCCGTCCAGCCGTTCGGCAAATGCCTCCTGGAGCAGCCCGGCCAGTCCCCGGTCAAGCTCGACCGCCGTGACCGCCGCGCCCGCCGACAGGAGTTCCCCGGTCAGGAAGCCCAGGCCGGGCCCGATCTCCAGGATGCGCCGGCCGGGGCCGGGATCCGCCTCGGCCAGGATCGCCTCGAGGACGTCGACGTCGGCCAGGAAGTTCTGGCTCAGGGAATGGCGCGGACGCAGGCCGGCCCGGCGCAACGTCCGCTGGATCGAGGCCGGGTCGAGCGGCGTTCGGCCCGCCCGCCGGGCGCTCTCGTTCGGAACGGTTCGGCCGGTCGAGCTCACCGAGGGACCGCGCCGGAGGCGACCCCGTCGGCCGCCCCGTCAACCCCGGCCCGGACGGCCAGGGGCAGGTTCGGCCGGGCGTCGAGATCGAGCCCGGCCCGGACCCCGGCCGCGAATCGCCGACCGCCGGCGGCCCCGATCATGGCCCCGTTATCGGTGCACAGGCCCGGCCGCGGGACGTGGAGGGGCAGGCGGAGGGCGGCGGCCTCGGCGGCCATCCGCTCGGCCAGGACCCGGTTCGCAGCGACCCCGCCGCCGACCACGATCGAGCGCGCCCCGATCTCGCGAGCGGCCCGGGCTGTCTTGCGGGCAAGCACGTCGATGACCGCGTCCTGGAATCCCCAGGCCAGCTCGGCCACGACCTGCTCGGGCAGGCTCTCCGGAGAGTCGGCCGGCAGGCCGGCCTCCAGCCGGGCCGCATCGACGATCCGGCGGGCCGCCGTCTTCAGGCCGCTGAAGCTGAAGTCGTAGGAGTCGCCCAGCCAGGCACGGGGGAAGACGACGTTCCGGTCGGTCGCCCCGGCCGCAGCACGCATGATCGCCGGCCCTCCTGGGTAGCCCAGGCCGAGCAGCCGGCCGACCTTGTCGAATGCCTCGCCGGCGGCGTCGTCGACCGTCTCGCCCAGCAACCGGTAGTCGCCGTGAGCGCGCATCTCGGCCAGGAACGTGTGGCCGCCGGACACGACCAGGGCGACGAGGGGGAACTCCGGCTCCGGTCGCGGCTCCTCGCCAGGATCGAGCAGCCAGGCCGCCTCGACATGGCCGTCGAGGTGGTTGACCGGGATGAGCGGCTTGTTTCGGACGCGGGCGATCGCCTTGGCAAAGCTGACCCCGACGAGGAGCGATCCGGCCAGGCCGGGCCCGTAGGTGACCGCCACGCCATCGACGTCCGACCAGTCGGCGCCGGCGTCGGCCCACGCGCCGTCGAGGACCGGCACGATCCAGCGCAGGTGGGCGCGGGCCGCCACCTCGGGCACGATGCCGCCGGTCGCGGCGTGCAGGGCGACCTGGCTGGCGACGACGTTCGAGCGGATCCGCCGGCCGCCCTCGACCAGGGCGATCCCGGTCTCGTCGCAGCTCGACTCGATCGCCAGCACGAGCGGCCCGCTCATCGGCCGTCCCCACTTCCGCCGGCCGGCCGGGGCGTCGCCCGGACCGGTGGCGGGGCCACCTCGAGCTCGGCTCGCCGCTCGGCCAGCCGGGCGACCACGTCCGCCGAGCGGAGCGGCTCGGTGGTCATGATCAGGGCGTCCTCGTTGTTGTCGCTGTAGTAGCCCGGGCGGATCCCGACTGGCCGGAAGCCGAACTTTTCGTACAGCCGGCGGGCGGGCAGGTTGGACAGCCGGACCTCCAGGGTCGCCTCGCTCGCGCGTCGCTCGTTGGCCAGGTCGAACAGGGCGACCAGGAGGCGCTCGCCGAGATGGTTGCGTCGCCAGGGCGGGGAGATCGCGAACGTCGTCACATGCGCCTCGTCGACCATCAGCCACAAGCCGGCAAAGCCGGCGACCTCGCCGTCGACCCGCACGACGAGGTAATGGGCCAGCTTGTTCGTCTCGAGCTCGGTTCGATAGGCGTTGGCCGGCCAGGGCGCGGAGAAGGAGGCTCGCTCGATCACCTGGACGGCGGCGATGTCGTCGAGGCCCATCGGCCCGACGACAACCTTCACCGGGGGTCGCGCGACCATTCGATCGCTCCGGCCAGGCGGCTCACGCCGCGGGGCAGGCTGACGTACTCGGGCACGAGCCGGGCGAGGTCGTCGGCGTCACCGGCGGCCAGGCGCCCGGCGCCCAGGGCGAGGAGCGCCGGGCCGAGCCGGTCCAGGGCGGCCCGGCCCCGAGCCAGGGCCTCCTCCGGCGCCCGGCCCTCGAGATCGACCGCGACCAGCTCGCTCTCGGGCGGCAGATCGGGCTCGCCGCCTGCCGGCAGGAGGCGAGGGCCCTGGGCATCGACCAGGACCCGGTCCCGGGGCCCGGCCGGCAGGAGCAGGCTCGCCCGCGCGCCGCGTCCGGCCGCCTGGGCAATCCCGGGCACGGCCGAGAGGAGGGCCGTCGAGGTCGCGATCCCGACGATCGGGACGGCCAGGGCATGAGCCAAGCCCTTGGCCGTGGCCAGGCCGACTCGCAGGCCGGTAAATGCGCCCGGGCCGGTCCCCACGACCACGCCGCCGATCGTGCCGAGGTCGACCCGTTCGAGCTCGAGAAGCCGGTCGAGGCCGGCCAGGAGCTCCTCGCCGTGGCGCTGCCCGGACGGCCAGCTCGAGACGGCCGGATCGCCGGCCGGGCGCTCGAGGGCGACGACGGTCCGGCTCGTGGCCGTGTCGATCGCCAGCAGGGGGCCTCGCCGGTCGCTCATCCGACGGCCACCAGGTAATGCTCGAGATCGGGCGCGGTGGCGACCAGCTCGATCGTGCGCGGCTCGTCGCCGCTCCCATCGATGACCACGTCGAGGCGTTCCCGAGGCAGGCTGGAACCCAGCCGCTCGGCCCACTCGACCAGGCTGACCCCGGCCGCCTGGCGCTCGTCGAGGAGGCCGGCCGCAAGCCCGTCGAAGTCGTCCTCGAGCCGGTACAGGTCGACATGGAACAGGGGCAGTCGCCCGAGGTATTCGGTCATCAGGACATAGCTCGGTGAGTTGATCGTGGCGGTCACCCCCAGCCCGGCCCCGAACCCCTTGGCGAACTCCGTCTTGCCCGCCCCGAGGTCGCCGTGGAGGGCGATCAGGTCGCCCGCCCGGGCGGATCGGGCGAGGGCCGCGGCGAGGGCTCGGGTCGCCTCCGGCGACGAGGACACGATCCGGCGCGCCGCGCCGGGGCGAATGGCTGACATCTCCCCGAGGGTACCCGAACCGGGCGGTCGAGGGCCGGTCCGCTCAGGCGCCCGTTCGATCGGCGCGGTCAGGGCCCAACCGGGTCAGCTGAACCGCTCGAGGTCGGCGATCGGCACGATCACGATCGAGCCATCGTCGAGCTCGACCGTACCTGCCTCGAGCTGGACACCGGCCGGGAACCGCCGCCGGCCGGCCGAGCCGCGCCAGCGACCCTCGCGCCCGGCCAGGTCGCCATGGAGGACGCGGACCCAGTCGCCCGGGACGCCGGCCGGATCGAGCGGGGGGTCCACCACGAGCATCGGCGGGTTCGAGACGATCCCGACCTCGCGCCCGACCAGCCGTTCAAACAGCCGGAGGAGCGGCTCGGCGATTGGCCGGCGGAACGTGCCGTCGAGGACGAGCACCGCGAACGGGGCAATCGCCTGGAGGCTGGCCCGCTGGCGCGCCTCCGAGGCGACGAGGTCGCGCAGGTCCTTGCCGGCCAGCCCGGGGACGACGATCCCGCGCACGCCCATCGCCCGGGCCCGGCCGATCGTCTCAGAGTCGAGCCGGCCACCGACGACCAGGATCGAGCCGGCCCGGCTGACGTCGAGCTGGCCGCGCAGGCCGGCCTCGCCGGTGACCAGGTCGAGCCGGCCGCGGACCGGGCCACCCGCGGCGAATGCGCCGGGGATTCCGTGACCGGCCAGCGACAGGCCGATCCCCCGCCCCGCCACGACCTCCCGGACGATGCCCGCGGCCGGTGCTTCGAGCATCTCGGTGTGTTCGCCTCCGATCACCTGCCACCGGCCGCCCTCGGCCATCAGGACCTCGCCGGGCAGGGTCCGCGGGCGGCGGCGACGGAGCATCGCCCCGGATTCGCGGCCATCGCCGGCCCACCAGTCACCAGGCTTCAAACCCGCCGCGGCGTCGCCTGGGTCGGCCACGGTCGGCGGACCGACCTCCAGGCGCGGATCCCGGCGACGCTCGGCCAGGCCGAGGCCGGCAGTCACCGGCTCGCCGGCCCCGACCAGGATCCGGTCGCCCGGACCGAGCTCGAACCAGGTCGTCGGGGCACGCACGGTGAGCGGTCGGCTCGGAATCATCCAGGCCATGGTGCGATCGAGCTCAGACATCGAGGCCGGGCCACAGGGCGGACTGCCAGGCGCTCAGCAGGGCGCGCCGTCGATCGAGCCGGTCGGGCAGGCGGAGGGGGACGTCGCGCAGGTCGATGAGCAGGCCGCCCAGGCCGCCCCCGACCTCGATCCGGGCGTGGCGAGCCCGGGTCCCGAGATCGACCTGGTCGCGGAAGCGGAACTCGGCGATCCCGAGCTGGCCCGGTGGCAGGTCGACCAGCTGGAGGCCGCCAGGGATCAGCTCCACCTCGCTCGTCGCCGACTGGGCATGGATGGTCAGCTGCCCGGCGGTCTTGCCGGCCCGCACGCCGGCCGGAGTGACGACCGAGCCGAGGGGCACGAGCATGTCCTCGGCCAGCTCGGCCAGGACGGCCCGCCGCTCGGACACGTCTTCAATCATCCCGATCGGTCCCAGGAGCCGGGCCTGGTCCCAGGCCATCTGGCTCGCCCCGGGCCGCCGGACGAGGTCGGCCACGGCCAGGGCGACCGCCGGACCGGGGGCCACCGCCCAGGCGCCGCCCGAGATCACGATCAGGTCAGGGGCTGCCAGGCGGCTGATCTCCGGTGAGGCCGCCACGAGCCGCTCGAGGGCGGCCCGACCGGCCGCATAGCGCACGACCGCCCCGGCCCCGTGCGCCTCGCCCCAGGGGGTCAGCCGGAGCTCGCGCAACCGGTCGCGCATGCGGTGGCGATCGAGCGGGATCGACGACCAGGCGAGGACCCCGTCGACCAGGCTGTCCTCGGGCTCGCCGGGCGGAACCAGGGCCGCTTCGGCGACGATCGCCGGGGCGGCCTCGAGGCCGTCCGGCCCGGCCAGCACGCGGACCCCGGCGTCCAGGCCGATCTCGACCAGCTCGACCCGGCGGTCGAGGATCGCGGCCAGGTCGATCACCGATCGAACGAGGCCATGGCGCCCGTCGCCGGCCCCCGGATGGATCGTATCGAGCAGCTGGCGCAGGCCGGCTCCGGGCGGCTCGCCGGCCGTCGCGGCCGGTCCGTAGGGGGGCGGCGCGCCCTCTGCGTCGAGCCCGAACCGGCTCGCCTCGGTCCGGATCAATCCGGCCAGGACCATCGGCCGGGCCGGATCGCGTCCCATCACCCCGGCCGCGACCATGGCCAGCGAGGTCAGGGCCGGCCGAGGATCGAGCGCGGGCGACTCGCCCGCGGCCACCACGATCGCGGCGACGTCCCGTTCGAGGCCGAGCGCAGCCAGATCGATCGTGTCCGCTCGCTCGAGGCTCAGCCCGGAGGTCCGCCAGCCGCCCGCGTCGGCCAGGTCCTGGACGGCCGCCCGTTCCCGCTCGCTCGTGGCCAGGATCGCCAGTCGGGGCAGCTCGGCCGTGGCTGCGACGTGGCGCGGAAGCGCGCTGGCCGAGGATGGCCCGAGGCCGAGCTCGTCCGCCAGGTCGAGGTCCATCGCGGTGATCCGCGCGATCAGGCGGCCGATCAGCTGATCCGGATCACAGCCGCGCGGGGCCGCCTCCGAAGCGAGGAGCCGGCGTCGGCCGTTGAGCCGCCCGATCAGGGCCACGGCGGTGGTTGCCGACCCGAGGTCGAGCGCGAGGGAGGCGCGCGGGTCGCTCGTCACCCGTCCATGCTACCCGCCCGGCAGCCCGACCGGCTTCCGGACGGGCTCACGCGTCGAGCGTGTCGTCCTCGTCCCACTCCTCGAGCCGTTCGATCAGCTGCTCGATTCCGATGTCGTCGGCCAAGAGCTCGGTCGCCGAGTCGACATCGCCGCCGAACAGGCCGCGCAGGGTCGGATCGAAGAACAGCATCGCGTTGCTGCCAAGCGGCCGATAGGGCCGGCTGGCATTCAGGAAGTGGACCGCCGGAGCGGCCAGGCCGCGCAGGTGGATCTCTCGGGCGACCTGGTCGACCAGCTCGTCGCGCTGCTCCTCGGTCCGATCGGGCGGCGGCGGCAGCATCATGATCGGGCAGCTCCATCGTGGGCGCCGGCTCGACCGGCCTCACCCAGCTCCGCTCCGGGTCTGGCCGAGCCGTCCTGGCCCGGCTCGTCGTCGATCGGATCCGATTCGCTCAAACCCTGGTCTGAGCCCTGGAGGGCCACCTCGAAGGCAGCGTAGGCGGCGGCCCCGCGCAGGGCGAAGGTGACCACCTCGATCGAAGGCGAATTGGGCAGCTCCTCGTGGATCGTGGCCAGGGTGATCTCGGCGGCCTCGTTGATCGGGTAGCCGCCGACGCCGGTGCCCAGGGCCGGGAAGGCAATGCTCGTCACGTTGTTCTCCCGGGCCAGGGCCATCGCACTGTGGACCGCTCCGCGGATCGCCGCCCCACTTGTCCGCCGGTCGCGGTCGAGCGAGACCGCGTGGATCACCATCCGGGCGGCCAGCGAACCGGCCGTGGTGACGACCGCCTGACCCAGGTCGATCGGGCCCTGGCGGACGGCCGCGAACTCGATCTCGTCGCCGCCGGCGCGCTTGATCGCCCCGCCGACACCGGTCGCCATCCATAGGCTGGGGTTGGCAGGGTTAACGATCGCGTCGACCTCGAGTTCGCAGATGTCGCCGTTCCAGAGTTGAATCCGAGCCACGTTGTCTCCACCCCGCGAGCGTCCGTACGCTCAGTGGTACCAGCCCGGCATGGTACACCCGGGGCAACCGCCGAGCCATTGCGCTGACGACTTCCCAGGAGATCGTGGTGCGGGCTCGCGCCACCTCGGCCGCGCTGATCTCGTCGTCGCCCTGCCGGCCGATGAGCACGAATTCGTCGTCCACGGTGACGGCCGGACCGGGCAGGCCGGTCACGTCGGCCATGAGCGCGTCCATCGCCACGGTTCCGACGAGCGGAACACGCCGGCCGCGGACGAGGGCCTCGGCCCGGTTCGAGAGGCTCCGCGGCCAGCCGTCGGCGTAGCCCAGCGGGAGGGTCGCGATCCGGCTCGGCCGGCTGGTCGTGAAGCTCGGCCCATAGCTGATCCCGCTGCCGGCCGGCAGGTCGACCACCCGGACCGGCCGGGCGTGCAGGGCGAGGATCGGCCGGAGCTCGCCGGCCAGCTGCTCTCGGGGGGTGGCCGGAGGACGGGTCACCTCCGGCAGCTCGTCCGGCAGGAGTCCGTACAGCCCGAGGCCGATCCGCACGCCATCGAACGGTGGGCTGCTCCCGGCCAGCACGCCGCCGCTCGCGCCGAGATGTCCCAGTGGCAGGTGGATGCCCGCGTCGGCCAGGCGGCCGATCGCGCCGGTCAGGAGGGCGACCTGGCCCGCCGAACGGGCGCGGTCGGCCGGCGCCTGGAGGTGTGACCAGATGCCGGCCAGGTGGACGCCGGGCGCGGCCCTGATCCGGCCAGCCGCGGCCGGCACCTCGGCCGGCAGGATCCCGGCCCGACCGAGGCCAGACTCGAGCTCGATCTGGAGATCGAGCCGGTGCGGCGGGCGGCGCCGCCCGGCGGCCCGGGCCAACAGGCGGGCCTGCTCGAGGCTGGCCAGGGTGCGCTCGAGGAGCTCGGGATCGCTCGCGGTCAGGGCGATCCGCCGCCGGGCGGCCTCCGGTGCCCGCTCGGGCGGGACCGGGTAGAGGATGAGGATCGGCAGCTCGAGACCGGCTTCGCGGAGCTCGACCGCCTCGTCGAAGGTGGCCACGGCCAGGCCGTCGGGCGGCCGGCTGAAGCCTTCGAGCGCGCGTGCGATCGGCACCGCGCCGTGGCCGTAGGCGTCGGCCTTGACCACGACGTCGAGCCGGTTTCCTTCGGGCAGGGCCCGGCGCAGGGCGGCCAGGTTCGCCTCGAGCCGGCCGAGGTCGATCTCGAGCCAGGCCGTCCGGGGCAGGCCGGGCAGCCCGGCCGGGGCCAGGCGATCGATGATCGAACCGGGCTCGCTCAGCGCGACGACCCGGCCGGCCGGACCCCGAAGCCGAGCTTGCGCTCGGCCGTCCGGCGAACGTGAGCCGCCCCCAGGCGCTTCCGGGCGAGGGCAATCTCGAACGGCAGGTCCGAGGCCAGGAGGCCGGCGTCACCGACCCGGTCGCGGACGGATTCGCCCGCGGTGCCATGCAGGAAGACGCCCAGCCGAGCCGCGTCAAACGGGGCGAGGTGCTGGGCGAGGAGCGCCCCGATCGTGCCGCTCAGGACGTCGCCGGTGCCGCCGCTGGCCAGAGCGGGGTTCTCGAATGAGGCCCGGGCAAGCCTGCCGTCCGGCGCGGCGATCACCGTCCGGGCGCCCTTCAGGACGACGACCTGGCCCCAGCGGCGGGCGGCATCCCCGGCAGCTGTTGCCCGGGCCAGGTCATCGTCGAGCAGGTTGCCGTCGGCCGGGCCATCGATCCCGCTGGCGGCTCGGAGCCGGGCGAATTCGCCGGTATGCGGGGTCAGGACGCACGGCCGGTGGACCCCGACCCACCATTCGTCCTCGGCCGCGAGCGAGCGGAGCGCCTCGGCATCGACGACCGCCGGCGGGACGCCATCCTCGTCAACGGCGAGCAGGCGCCGAATCAGCTCGACCGTGGCCAGGCCCGGGCGGAGGCCCGGCCCGACCACGAGCGCGTCGTGGGCGTGGTCGAGGATCCGGGCCAGGGCGTCCTCCGGCTCGACCTCCTCGACATCGTCCTCGGGCAGGCCCAGCGTCGTCGCTTCGACGACCTTGGAGGCGAACACGGGCTGGAGCGATTCGGGCACGGCCAGGGCGACCAGGCCGGCCCCGGCCCGCCCCGCGGCCGTGCATACGAGCAGGGCCGAACCGGCGAAGTCGAGCGAGCCGGCCACGACGAGCAGCCGCCCAAACGTGCCCTTGTGGCCCCGCGCCGGACGGTCCGGCAGGAGGCCGCCGGCGATCGCGTCGGTCAGCTCCTCGATCGGCCCCGGATCAGCCGTCACGGGCATCCTCTCGAGCGTCTTCGCGACCCAGCTCCCGGAGGCGCTCGATCCGGGCCAGGATCCGCCGTTCGCGGTCGTCCAGGCGGGTCTCGATATCGGGCGGGAAGACGTACGGGCCGCCGGCGGTCCGGATCCCGAAAGCGATGGCCACGGCGTATTCGGCCTCGTGGCTGATCGAGACCGCGATCCGGCCCATGCCCAGCTGCTCGGCCCGGGCGGCCGCCCGATCGTGGAGCCGGACCGAGGGCTGGCCGGTGGGCAGGCGCTCGATCTCGATCTCGCGCCAGCCGATCCCCCGGACGCCCAGGCCGAGGACCTTGCTGACGGCCTCCTTGGCCGCCCAGCGCCCGGCGAACGTCTCGGGCCGGTCCCGGACGTAGGCCCGCTCGGCGGCGGTCAGAACCCGCTTCGAGAAGCGCTCGCCGAAGTGGGCCATCGTCTCCCGGATCCGGGCGATCGCGATGATGTCGATCCCGAGCTCAGTCGTCCCGGGCGGGACTGCCGGGACCGCGGCCACGGCTACTCGACCGTGACCGACTTGGCCAGGTTGCGCGGCTGGTCCACGTCCGTCCCGCGGGCCACCGCGGTGTAGTACGCGAACAGCTGGAGGGGGATCACGGCCAGGACCGGACCGAGCACCTCGTCGGTCTCGGCCACCCAGCAGACCTCGTCGGCGAAGCGCTCGATCTGGCCATCGCCCTCGGTCGCCACGGCGATCACCCGGGCATCGCGGGCCCGGCCCTCCATCACGTTGCTGATCAGCTTGTCGTAGACCGACGAGCGAGTCGCCACGGCAACCAACGGGCACTCGGCGTCGAGCAGCGAGATCGGGCCGTGCTTGAGCTCGCCGGCGGCGTAGCCCTCGGCATGGACGTAGCTGACTTCCTTGAGTTTCAGGGCGCCCTCGAGGGCCGCCGGATAGCCGAAGCCGCGCCCGACGAACATGAACCCGCGCGAGTTGACGTAGCGCCGGGCGAGAGTGGCCACGCCGGTGTTCAGGTCGAGCGTCCGCTGGGCCGCCTCGGGCAGGGCCCGGAGGGCCGCTCCGAGGGCGACCTCTCGTTCGGCCGGCAGGCTGCCCCGGCTCACCGCGATCGCGGCGGCCAGGATGACCAGGGTCGTGACCTGGGTCACGAACGTCTTCGAGGCGGCAACGGCCACCTCCGGCCCGGCCTGCAGGAACAGGACGGCATCCGCCTCGCGGGTGATCGCCGAGCCGACCGTGTTCGTGACCGCGATCACCGGGCAGCCCCGCTCGCGGGCCAGCCGGGTCGGGGCGATCGTGTCGGCGGTCTCGCCGGATTGGGTCACGGCGATCACCAGGGTGTCCGGATCGAGCGGCGGCGGGCCGTACCGGAACTCCGAGCCGACGGTCGCCCGGGCGGGCAGGCCGGTCCACTCCTGGAGGGCGGCCGCCCCGATCAGGGCGGCGTAGTAGGCCGTCCCGCAGGCGACCAGCTCGATCCGCCGGACCCGGGCCAGGACATCGCCCAGGCCGGCCAGCTCCTCGACCACGATCCGATCGTCGCGGGTCAGCCGGCCGGTGATCGACTGGAGCAGGGCGGCCGGCTGCTCGTGGATCTCCTTGAGCATGAAGTGGTCGAAGCCGCCCTTCTCGGCTGCCTCGGCCGTCCAGGTGATCGTGGTGACGGTGCGGACGACCGGGTTGCCCTCGACGTCGGTGATCACGACCCCGCTTGGGCGCAGGTCGGCCACGTCGCCCTCCTCGAGGAAGGTGACCTGGTCGGTGTGGGCCAGGATCGCGGCCACGTCGCTGGCCAGGAACGTCTCGCCGGGCGCCAGGCCAACGACGAGGGGCACGTTCTGGCGGGCGCCGACCAGCCGGTCCGGCTCGCCGCGGTGCATCACGGCCAGGGCGTAGGCACCCTCGATCTGGCGCAGGGCCGCCCGGGTCGCATCGGCAATGTCGCCCTGGTAGGCCTCCTCGATCAGGTGGGCGATCGCCTCGGTGTCTGTCTCCGAAGTCAGGACGTGGCCCCGCTCCTCGAGCCCGTCGCGGAGCTCCCGGAAGTTCTCGATGATCCCGTTGTGAATCACGGTGATGTCGCCGGTGCAGTCCTGGTGGGGATGGGCGTTCAGGTCGTTCGGCCGGCCATGGGTCGCCCAGCGAGTGTGGGCCAGGCCGATCGCCGCGTGCGGGGTCCGATCGGCGATCGCCGTCTGGAGGTTGGCCAGCTTGCCGGCTCGCTTCTCGACGAACAGGTCACCGGCGTCGTCAACCAGGGCGATCCCGGCCGAAATCGTAGCCGCGATACTCGAGCCGCTTGAGACCCTCGATCAGGATCGGGCCGGCCTCGCGCGGTCCGGTGTAGCCGACAATTCCACACATGCTTGTCGACCTCCGTCGCGGTTCTGGCCCCGGTTCCCGACCGGCGCCGGAGCCGGGCTAGTGTAGACGCTCCCCGGCCAGGGTCACGATCTCATCGGCCAAGCGGCGCACGAGGTCGATCTCGAGACCCTCGACCATGACCCGCAGGACGGGCTCGGTGCCGGACGGTCGGACGAGGACCCGGCCACCTGAGCCCAGGCGCCGGCGGGCCTCGGCGATCGCTCGGTGGAGGACCGGGTCACCTTCCCACTGGTCCTTGTGACGAACGCGGACGGCCCGTTGCTCCTGTGGAAAGAGGGGAATTTCGGCGGCCAGGAGATCGACCGGCCGGGCGCTCCGGGCAAGCACCCCGAGCAGCTCCAGGCCGGTCACCAGGCCGTCGCCCGAGGAGGTGTGGTCGAGGCTGATCACGTGGCCGCTCTTCTCGCCGCCCAGGTTCGCGTCGTTCAGGAGCATCCCCTCGAGGATGTACTTGTCGCCGACCGGAGTCCGCACGACCTGCCCGCCGAGTCCCTGGAGCGCGGCCTCGAGGCCGCCGTTCGAGAGCACGGTCACGACCACGATGCCCTGCCGGAGGGCACCCCGCCGAAGGCGGTCGAGGGCGATCAGGCCGATCAGCTGGTCGCCGTCGACGACCTGCCCGTGGCGGTCGACCACGACCAGCCGGTCGGCATCGCCGTCCAGGGCGAAGCCCAGGTCGGCGCCCCGCTCGACGACCGCCCGGGCGAGGGCCGCCGGCGCCGTCGCGCCGCAGTCGACGTTGATGTTGACCCCGTCGGGCTCGTTCGAGATCACCTCGACGGTCGCGCCTGTGGCGGCCAGGATCCCCGGGGCCGTCACCCCGCCCGCGCCGTTGGCGCAGTCGAGCACGATCCGGAGATCCGTCCGGATCGACTCGGCCAGGGCCCACCGGTGGGCCACGTAGCGCTCGACCAGGTCGGGCCGGTCGGTGATCCGGCCCAGCCCGTCGTTGCGCGGCCCGCCCAGCTCCTCGGCCCGCCAGATCAACGCCTCGAGCGCATCCTCGCGATCGTCGTCGAGCTTGAGCCCTCGGGCGTCGAGGACCTTCAGGCCGTTGTCATCGGCCGGGTTGTGGGAGGCCGAGACCATGATCCCGGCCCCGAACTCGCCACTCCCGGCGATGTGGGCCAGGGCCGGGGTGGGCAGCGTACCGGCCAGCTGGACGTCGGCGCCCAGGCTGGCCGCCCCGGCGGCGATCGCATGGACGAACATCCCGCCAGAGCGCCGGGTGTCCTGGCCCAGGACGAGGACGCCCTCCGGCCCGAGCAGGTCGTGGGCCGTCGCCCGGCCGAGGGCGTAGGCCAGGGTCGGCTTCAGGTCAATGTTGGCGACGCCGCGGATGCCGTCGGTCCCGAAGAGGCGGGCCATCAGGGACCGGCCGAGGCGGACGGGCTGGGTCCGGCCGAGGGCGGGGTGGCAACCGTGATCGTGACCGTGACCGAGCTCGGGCTCAGGCCGACGAGCTTGAGGCTGGCCGGCAGGTTGACCGTCGGGGTCAGGACGTGGACACCCGGGGCCAGCCCGTCGACATCGAGGCTGACCGCAAACGTCTGCCCGTCGACTCCGGCCAGGGCCGCCGGTGTGCCGCCCAGGGTGACCAGGACCTGATCGACCGAGAGGCTGTAGATCCGGTCGTCGCGGGCACCCGACAGGACAATCCCGGCCGAGAAGGTCTGGGAGGCGCTGGTGGCGATGAGGTGGACCGCGACCGACACCGTCGGGTTGCCCACGACCGTGATCCCGGGCGGCAGGACCAGGCCGACCTGGCGGGTGACGTCGGCGGTCGCCCCGGTCAGGTCGATCGGAACGGTCGAGACCTGGCCAATCTGGTTCAGGTCGGCGGCATCCCCGGCGACCGTGACCGCGACCGGATCGACCGTGACCGAGCTGACCTGGAAGGCGCTGTTGGGCGAGCCGGTCAAGCTCGGCACGACCGGCAGCGTTCGGGTCTGCTGGCTGCCGACCCGAATCTGGACTCGAACGCTGTCCGGATCGATCTTGACCGGGCTCAGGACGTTGTTCAGGGCATCGACCGCCACGAGCGAGACCTGCTGGTCGATGTCCAGGCCGGCCGGCTGGATCACGACCCGGGCAACCGCGGCGGTGGCCAGGCGGACGACCGAATCCGGACCAGAAACGGTGACCGTCGAGTCCGACAGGACCGGTTCCTGGGGATGGAGCCCGGCCGGGACCTCGCCCGTGTCGACCACGACCGGGACGCTCTTCGAGACGAGCGGGTCAAGCTGGACCTGGATCACCTGCGGGTCGAAGTCGAGGATCTGGACCCGCGGATCGACGGCGACCACGTGGACCGGCACGGTCGCGAAGGCGGTCCCGGCCTGGGGCGTCGCCGTGGACAGGTCGACGCTGGCCGTGAAGCTGTTGCTGGTCAGCCGGTCGGCCACGTCGGACGGCGCAAAGTAGTGGATGTTCGTGACAAAGCCGAGGTCGCTCGTGAGCAGGACCGCGTTCGTCGGCTGATTCGTGGCCACGATCGCGACCCGGCCCGGCCAGACCTGGGCGTTCTGGGACAGGACCAGTCCGGCATACAGGAATGTGGCCAGGATGACCGAGCCAACCTTGAGCGGCCAGTTGCGAAGGATCCGGGCCACGACCAGCCCAATCGTCCGCCTCATCTCGGGTCGGCCGGGTCGGGTGCTTCGGGCGCGCCCGGCGGGCTGCCCCCGGGGCGCGCCTGGGCGGGGTTCGACGCCCCGGTCCGGCGCAGCCGGGACAGCCGGGCGCTCGTCGGGCGGAGGCTCCCCGAGGGCACCCGCCCGAGCATCGAGCGGGGCCCACCGGAGCTGTCGAGCAGGAGGATCAGGGCCCGCTCGAGCTGGGCCGGGTTCAGGTTGCGGACGATCCGGACGCGCTCGACGAGGCTGGTCTGGCCGGATTCCTCGGAGACGACCACGACGATTGCGTCGGTCTGCTCGGCGATCCCGACCGCTGCCCGATGGCGGGTCCCGAAGCGCTCGGCCGGCAGGACCGTGGTCTCCGCCAGGGGCAGGACCGCCCCGGCCGCGACGACCTGGTCGCCGCGCACGATGACCGCCCCGTCGTGAAGCGGCGAGCGAGGCATGAAGATCGTCCGGAGCAGGTCGGCGGTCAGGTCGGCGTGGAGCATCACTCCCGTCTCGGCGATCTCGCCCAGGGCCGTCTCCCGCTCGATCACGATCAGGGCCCCGTAGTGGTCGGCCGCCAGCAGGCCGCAGGCCCGAGCCACCTCGGCCGCGACGTGCCCGACGATCCGTTCGTCCGTGCCGCTGAACAGCCAGGCGAACGAACCGACCCGGCCCAGCCGATCGAGCGCCCGGCGGAGCTCCGGCTGGAACACGACGACGAGGGCGAAGACACCAACCAGGGCACCCGTCTCGAGGACCTGGCGGAGCAGCCGCAGGTCGAAGAAGCGGGCCGCCGCATAGACCAGGAGCATGATCGTGACGCCGATCACGAGGCTGACCGCGCGTGTTCCGCGGATCAGGCTGAACAGGCCGTAGATCAGGAGCGAGGTGATCGCGATGTCGACGATCGTGTTGAGCTGAACCTGCTCCAGGACCAGCTGGATGAGCTGCATCGTGGGCTCAGTCTAGGTCAGGCACACAGACCTGCGAGCCGGCTGTCGTCGGGCAGGAGCCGGGTCGCCGCCGCGCACAGCCGGTCGCGGACGCCGGCATCGCCGGTCAGCTCGACCAGCCGGCCGAGCAGGAGCAGCTTGTCGCCGGCCAGCGTCTGCCAGCCCCGGGCGACATACAGCTCGACCAGGACCAGATGCAGGTCCGGGTCGTCGGGAGCGAGGCCGAGGGCCGAGTCGGCCGCGTCGAGAGCCGCCTCGTCGAGCCCGGCGGCGGCCAGCTCGCGACTGACCGCGACGATCGTGCGGATCCGGGCGTCGGGGTCGTCGGAGGCCATCGCCGCTTCGAGCCGGGCGCTCGCCGCGGCCACGTCGACCGGCACGAGCTCGACCCTGGGCGGCCGCCCGGCGACTGGCTCGAGCGGGGCCGCTTCCGAGGGCGGGCCCGCGTCATCTCGGCTGGGGCCGACGACAGCCTCGGCCTGGGGTGTCCCGGAATTCGGTCCGGCCGCCGACGCGGGGGGCAGCGCGACCGGCTCCTCGAGGACCCGCATGGCCCGGGCCAGGGCCGCCTCGGCCTCGCTCCCGGGCGAGTCGCGCACGAGCTCGGTGAGATCGGCCAGGTGTCGCCGGCGGGCGCGGGACTCGGCCAGCTCGAGGGCCCGCCGGGCCGTGTCGCAGGCCTCGGGCAGCCGGCCGCTCACGGCCTGGATCTCGGCCAGCAGGTCGAGCGCTCCGGCAGCCTCGGCCGGCCGGCCGGCCCGGATCAGGGCATCGGCCCGCCCACCCAGGGCAGACTCGTCGCGCGGGGCCAGGCCGAGGGCGGCCCCGTAGGCGTCGAGCGCCTCGTCGAGGCGACCCAGCCGGACCAGGACGCTGGCCCGGCTGGTCAGGGGCAGGGCCCGGTCCGGGGCGACCAGGGCGGCCTCGTCGTAGGCGACCAGGGCCTCGTCGAGGCGACCGTGGAGGGCGGCGACGTGGCCGACCCGGAGGGCCTCCTTGTAGCGCTCGTACGGGACGTCGCTCATCCGGCCTCGTCTCCGATCAGCTCGACGAGGAGGGCCTTCTGGACGTGGAGGCGGTTCTCGGACTGGTCGAAGATGATGCTCCGCGGTCCGTCCATCACCTCGGACGTGATCTCCTCGCCCCGGTGGGCGGGCAGGCAGTGCATCACGAGCGCTTCCGGGCCGGCCGCGGCCAGCAGCCGGTCATTGACCTGGTAGCCGGCGAACGCGTCCCGGCGCTCCTCGGTCTCGGCCTCCTGGCCCATCGAAGTCCAGGCGTCGGTGTAGACGACCGAGGCGCCGGCCACGGCCTCGGCCGGGTCCGCGGTGAACCTGATCCGGCCGCCCGAGGCCCGGGCCAGGTCCTCGGCCCGTTCGACGATCCGGGCGTTCGGGGCATAGCCCGCCGGATGGGCCAGGCGAACCTCGAGCCCGAGCGTCGCCCCGAGCAGGGCGAGCGAGTGGTAGACGTTGTTGCCGTCGCCCACGAAGGCCAGCACGACCCCGTCGAGTCCAGCCAGGCGCTCGCGGATCGTGAACAGGTCGGCCAGGGCCTGGCAGGGATGCTCGCGCAGGGTCAGGCCGTTGATCACCGGCACGCCGGCCTGGGCGGCCAGCTCGACCGCCACCTCGTGGGGTCCGGTCCGGACGACGATCGCGTCGACGAACCGCTCGAGGTTGCGGGCCACGTCGCGGACGGTCTCGCGCGCCCCGAGCACGACATCGTTGGTCAGGTAGACCGCGGCCCCGCCCAGCTGGGCCATGCCCGCCTCGAATGTGACCCGGGTCCGCAGGCTGGGCTTCTGGAAGAGCATCGCCAGGGTCCGTCCGGCCAGGGCTGCCCGGTCCCGCCGGCGATCGAGCGCGAAGTCGGCCTTCATCCGGGCCGCCCGGTCGAACAGGACCTCGACCTCGGACCGGGACAGGTCGGCGACGCTCAGCAGATCGCGACCTCGGAGCGCGCTTCCGGTCGGCATCTGCTGGCGTCCCTGGCCCGCCGCGCGCCTAGCGCTTCGTGTACTGAGGCGCCTTGCGCGCTCGCTTCAGGCCGTACTTCTTGCGCTCCTTCATCCGCGGATCGCGGGTGAGCAGGCCGGCCTGGCGGAGCGAGAGGCGGTGGGCCTCATCGAGCTGGAGGAGGGCCCGGGCGATGCCGTGGCGGATCGCCCCGGCCTGGCCGGTGACCCCGCCGCCCTCGACCTTGACCAGGGTGTTGAAGCGGCCGTCCGTGCCGGTCACCCGGAAGGGCATCCGGACATCGGATTCGTTGACGGCATTGCCGAAGTGCTGGTCCATCGTCCGGCCGTTGACGACGATCTCGCCCTCCCCGGGCAGGAGGCGGACCCGGGCGACCGCGGTCTTGCGGCGGCCGGTCCCGTAGTAGAACGCGGGGGTCGACATGGGGGCGGTTCCTCCGTCAGGCCAGCGGCTCAGGCCGCTGGGCCTGATGCGGATGATCCGAGCCGGCGTACACCTTCAGCTTGCGGAGCTGCTGGGCGCCGAGGCGGTTGTGCGGGAGCATCCCCTTGACCGCCCGCCGGACGACCTCCTCGGGACGGCGCTCGAGGAGATGGCCCAGGGTCTCTTCCTTGTATCCCTGGGGGTGTCCGCTGTGGCGCGAGTAGACCTTCGACTCGAGCTTGTCCCGGCTGACCGAGATCCGGGCCGCGTTGAGGATGATCACGTGGTCGCCCGAATCGAGGTGTGGAGCGTAGGTCGGCTTGTGCTTGCCCACGAGGACGTGGGCGACCCGCGACGCGAGCCGGCCGAGGGTCTCGTCCGCCGCATCGACGACGTACCACTGCCGGTCGATCTCGCTCTCTCGAGGCGTATAGGTCTTCGCGGTCATGATGCTCCGAGTTCTCCGTCACGTTCCCGCTCCGAGCGGACCCGGGCTGTTCGCCCGAGTGCGACCCGTCGCAGGCATAGTCCCCGGGCCGGAGCGGCTGCTCCGGCGAGGGCGGGCCGATCGGCAGCGAGTGCCGCTTCGACCCCAGCCAGGTCCATCTTCCCGTGGCCGACCTTCAACAGGACGGCCACGATCCGGCGCACCATCCCCCGCAGGAAGGCGTCGGCCCGGACGTCGATCGTCACGACCCTGCCCTTCCGGCGAACCCGGACCGAGTAGACGGTCCGGACCGGCTGGCGATCCGGCGCCCCGAAGGCGGAGAAGTCGTGGCGGCCGACGAAGACCGACCCCGCCCGCTCCATCGCGGCGTCATCGAGTGGCGTCCGCACCCCGAGCGCATAGCGCTCGACGAGCGGCCGATGCGGCCCGTTCCAGACGGTGTAGCGATACTCCCGGTAGCGCGCCGCGTAGCGTGGGTGGAACCCGTCGGGCGCCCGTCGAACCTCGCTGATCGCGATGTCCGGCGGGAGCAGTGCCGCGATCGAGCGTTCGAGCCCGGCTCCGTCCAACGCTCCCGTGTAGGTGAAACCGATCACCTGCCCGGAGGCGTGGACCCCGGCGTCCGTTCGACCGGCCCCGTCGACCCGGCCCGGGCCCTCCGGCCCGAGTCGCGCCAGCGCGGCCTCGAGTTCTCCCTGGACCGTCCGCCTGCCAGGCTGCACCTGGAAGCCGGCGAAGTCCGTGCCGTCATATTCGACCCGGGCGCGGTAGCGCACGGGTGCGCCCTCTCGAGCGCCCTGGTTGCGGCTCGTCCTAGACGAGCTCGAGCTGGACGATCTCGGCGGAGTCGCCGAGCCGCCGGCCAATTCGCACGATTCGGGTGTAGCCCGAGGTGCGGTCGGCGTACTTGGGCGCGATCTCGTGGAAGAGCTTGTCGACCACGAGCGGCTCGTTCGGGAATTCAGCAATGACCTGCCGGCGGGCGGCCAGGTCGCCCCGCTTGGCCAGGGTGATCATCCGCTCGACCCGGGGCCGGATCTCCTTGGCCTTCGCCTCGGTCGTCTGGATCTTCTCGTAGCGCAGGACCGACACGGTCATGTTCTTGAACAAGGCCAGCCGGGGACCCTGCCTGCGCGAAAGCTTGCGACCGTCGATCCGGTGGGACATCGCCTAGAGGTCCTCGCCGTCTTCGTCGTCGAACGGCTCGTCCGACGGCTCCGTCTCGGGGATGACGAAGCCGCGCATGCGCAGGCGCTCCTTCATCTCGTCGAGCGACTTGCGCCCGAAGTTGCGCATCCGGAGCAGGTCGTCGTCGGACAGCTGGAGGAGCTGGCCGACCTTGACGATGTTGTTGCGCTTGAGCGAGTTGTACGCCCGCATCGGCAGGTCGAGCTCCTCGATCGGCATGTCGAGCATGTTCGGAGGGAGCGTCGGGCCACCGCCGTTGCCGGCGCCCGGCACGGCCGCCAGGCCGATGTTGGCGAACAGCGAGAACTGCCGGACGAGGATGTCGGCCGAGCGGGAGAGGGCCTCCTCGGGGGTGATCGAGCCGTCGGTCTCGATCTCCATCGTCAGCTTGTCGTAGTTCGTGATCTGGCCGACCCGGGTGGGCTCGACCCAGTAGTTGACCTTGCGGACCGGGGTGAAGATCGCGTCGACCGCGATCACTCCGATCGGGAGCGATTCGGACCGCTCGGCGGCGAGATAGCCGACCCCGCGCTCGACGGTCAGGTCGAGCTCGATCGTCACGTCGTCGGTGTCGAGAGTCATCAGGACCTGTTCGGGATTGACGATCTCGACGTCGGCCGATTCGACGATGTCGGCGGCGGTCACCGCGCCGGCTCCGCTCTTGACCAGCTTGAGCTGGACCGGGTGAGCGGCGAAGCTCTTGAGCCGGAGCTTCTTCACGTTCAGGACGATCTGGGTGACGTCTTCCTTCACCCCGGGGATCGTCGAGAACTCCTGGTACACGTCGCGGATCTGGATCGAGGTGACGGCCGCCCCCTCGAGCGACGACAGGAGGACGCGCCGGAGGGCATTGCCGAGGGTGACCCCGTAGCCGGCCGGGAGCGGCCCTGCCTCGTACTTGGCAAAGGTGCCGAGCTCCTCAACAGGCTCGATCTGTGGGCTCTCGAGTTCGATCATGGTCTGGGGCTTACCTCGAGTAGTACTCGACCACGAGCTGCTCGTTCAGGTCGAGCGGCATCTGGTCACGCCGGGGCTGGTCGATGATGGTCCCGGTGAGCTTCGCCGGGTCGATGCTCAGCCACTCGGGCGGCTGGTGCGAGCGGAGGCTCTCGCGGGCGACCTTGAACGGCTCGCGACCGGTGTGCGAGGCACGAACCTCGATCCGATCGCCGGGACGGAGCTGGTGGGAGGCGATGTTGGTCGGCTTGCCGTTGACCGCGAAGTGGCCGTGATTGACCAGCTGGCGGGCAGCCGCCCGGGAGGGCGCGAAGCCCATCCGGTAGACGACGCTGTCGAGGCGCAGCTCGAGCAGCCGGAGGAGGTTCTCGCCGGTCACCCCGGGCCGCGACTCGGCCGTGTCGAAGTAGTTCTTGAACTGGCGCTCGAGGACCGCGTAGGTCCGGCGGACTTTCTGCTTCTCGCGCAGCTGCAGGCCGTACTCGCCGACCTTGCGGCGGCGGACGCCATGCTGGCCGGGCGGGGTCGGCCGGCGCTCGAAGGCACACTTCTTGGAGTAGCAGCGGGAGCCCTTCAGGAAGAGCTTCATGCCCTCCCGGCGGCAGAGGCGGCAGACGGATGCGGTGTAACGGGCCATCGTTCCTGACCTAGACCCGGCGCCGCTTGGGGGCGCGGCAGCCGTTGTGCGGGATGGGCGTCACGTCGGTGATCGCGGTCACCTCGAGTCCGGCGGCCTGGAGCGAGCGGATCGCCTGCTCCCGGCCGGCGCCGGGGCCCTTGACATAGACCTCGACCTGGCGCATGCCGTGCTCCATCGCCCGGCGGGCGGCACCCTCGGCCGACAGCGCCGCAGCATAGGGCGTGCTCTTGCGGGAGCCCTTGAAGCCGGCGGTCCCGGCCGAGCCCCAGCTGATCACCGCACCACCGAGGTCGGTGATCGTGATGATCGTGTTGTTGAACGTCGCCTGGATGTGAACGTTGCCCTGGGGCACGTTCTTGCGCTCCTTGCGACGCTGTTTGACGGCATGCTTGCGGTCAGCCATGGCTGGGCTTCAGTTCCCCTTACTTCTTCCGGCGAACGCCGACCGTCTTCTTCGGTCCGCGCCGCTGGCGGGCATTCGTCTTGGTCCGCTGGCCCCGGGCCGGCAGGTTGCGCCGGTGGCGACTGCCGCGGTATGAGCCGATCTCGATCAGGCGCTTGATGTTCAGGGCCACTTCGCGGCGCAGATCACCCTCGACCTTGTAGCGCCGGTCGATGATCTCCCGGAGCCGGTTGACCTGCTCTTCGGTCAGGTCGCGGACCCGGGTGTCGGGATTGATGTTGGCCTGGGCGAGGATCTTCTGGCTGGTGGGCAGGCCCAGGCCGAAGATGTAGGTGAGGGCGACCTCGACCCGCTTCTCGCGGGGGATGTCCACGCCGGCGATGCGAGCCATCGACTACCCCTGCCGCTGCTTGTGCTTGGGATTGGCGGTGCAGATGACCATCACGGTCCCATGGCGACGGATCACCTTGCAGTGGTCGCAGCGGGTCTTGACGGACGCTCGGACTTTCAAACGGTTCCTCGATCAGGCTCGAACAGACGCTACTTGAGGCGGTAGGTGATCCGACCGCGGGTGAGATCGTAGGGAGAAAGTTCCACCCTGACTCGATCGCCCGGCAGGATCCGGATGAAGTTCATTCGGAGCTTGCCGCTGATATGGGCCAGGACCCGATGGCCGTTCTCCAATTCGACGGCGAACATCGTGTTCGGGAGCGGCTCGATGACCGTTCCCTCGACTTCGATCGCGTCTTTCTTGGCCACGGGCGTACGGTTTCCCTTTCTCGCATGGAATGCCGGCCCGGTGGGCCGACACACGAACGGTGAGGATATCAAATGTCCGCCGATCCGGCAACCACCGGACCGGCGATCAGACGGTGGTCAGGACCTCCGGTCCGCGCTGGGTGATCGCGATCGTGTGCTCAAAATGGGCAGCCAGCGACCCGTCCCGGGTCACGATCGTCCAGTCGTCGGGCTGCATGACCGCTTCGTAGCTGCCCAGGGTGAACATCGGCTCGATGGCCAGGCACAGGCCAGGCTCGATCCGGCGGCTTGCCCGCTTCGTGCGGTAGTTCGGGACCTGGGGATCCTCGTGCATCTCGCGCCCGATCCCATGGCCGACGAACTGGCGGATGACGCCGTAGCCGTGCGGCCGGGCAACGTCCTCGACGGCTGCCCCGATGTCCTCGATCCGATTGCCCGGTCGGGCCGCCGCGATCCCGGCCATCATCGCCAGGCGGGTTGTCTCGAGCAGCTCCCGAACCGGCTCGGGGGGCTGGCCGACGAAGAACGAGCGGGCTCCGTCGCCGTGCCAGCCCTCGACGATCGCCCCGGCATCGATCGACACGAGCATGCCGTCGCGGATGGTCCGATCGCCCGGGATGCCGTGGACGATCTCGGAGTCGATCGACACGCAGATGCTGGCCGGGAACGGCCGGCGCGGATTGGCTCCCGGATAGCCCTTGAACGAGGGGATCCCGCCACTGCGTCGGATATGGGCTTCGGCCAGGGCGTCGAGATGGGCCGTGGACACGCCCGGCTTGAGCTCCGATTCGACCAGGGCCAGGACCTCGGCCACGAGCCGGCCCGCCCGGCGCATCGTCTCGATCTCGGCTGCGGACTTGAGGGTGACCGCCATCAGCCGAGCCCGCCGGCTGCGGCCAGGAGCGCGGCGCTGACCTCGCCGACCGACTGCCGACCGTCGATCGTCCGGAGCAGCCCATTCTGGCGGTAATAGTCCACGACCTGGCGCAGGTCGGTCAGCTGGATCGCCAGCCTGGCGCTGACCATCTCCCGCCGGTCATCCGCGCGCTGGACCAGGGGCGAGTCGTCCAGGTCACACCGGCCTGGGACCCGGGGCGGGTGGGTCGTCTCGTTGTAGACGTGGCCATTGGCCTGGCAGATCCAGCGACCCGACAGGCGTCGGACAAGCTCCTCCTCGGGCACCTCGATCTCGAGCGCACCGTCGACCCGGCTGCCGCGCTCGGCCAGGGCTTCGGCCAGGATCGCGGCCTGGGCCAGGTTGCGGGGAAAGCCATCGAGGATCGCCCCGCCCGCGGCGTCCGGCTGGCCCAGCCGATCGAGGAGCATCTTGACCGTGATCGCGTCGGGCACGAGCTGGCCCCGCTCCATGTAGCGACGGGCCTCGAGGCCGATCGCCGAGCCCTCCCTGACCGCCGACCGGAAGAGGTCGCCCGTCGCAACGTGTGGCAGGCTCAGACGGTCCGAGAGGATCGGTGCCTGCGTGCCCTTGCCGGCGCCCGGGGCGCCCAGCAGGACAATGAAGGTCACCGGATGAAGCCCTCGTAGTTGCGCATCAGGAGCTGGGCTTCGATCTGCTTCATCGTCTCAACGACCACGCTGACCACGATCAGCAGGCTCGTGCCGCCGAGGGTCAGGCCGCCCAGGCTCTTGAACACGACGGCCAGGATCGTCGGCGAGACCGCCACCGTGGCCAGGAAGAAGGCGCCCGCGATCGTGATCCGATTGACCACCTTGCGGAGGTAGTCCTCGGTCGGCCGGCCGGGCCGGATGCCGGGGATGAATCCGCCGTTCTTGCGGAGCTGCTCGGCCGTCTCATCCGGCTTGAAGGTGAACGCGGTGTAGAAGTAGGTGAAGCCGAAGGTCAGCAGGAAGTAGAGCCCGACGTACAGGAAGCCCTGGGGATCCATGACCGTGACGATCCACTGGGAGATGCTGGCCACGATCGGCACCTGGGAGGTCGTGAAGTACGAGGCGATCTGGGTCGGGAAGAGGAGGATGCTGACCGCGAAGATGATCGGGATGACGCCGGCCTGGTTGACCCGGAGGGGCAGGAAGGTCGAGGCCCCCTGGTACATCCTTCGGCCGCGGACGCGGCTGGCGTACTGGACCGGGATCCGCCGCTGGCCCTCCTGGATGTACACGATCACGGCGACGGCCACGAGGGCAACGATCGCGAAGGCCACGAACGCAATCGCGTCCGGGTTGGCAAAGAACGCCTGCATCGCGCTCGGGGCCCGGCTGACGATGCCGGCGAAGATGATGAAGCTGATCCCGTTGCCGATGCCCTTCTCGGTGATCAGCTCGCCCAGCCACATCAGCAGGATCGAGCCGGCGGTCAGCGAGACCATCTGGGTGATCGTCTCGAGGTCGTTCAGGCCGAACGCCCCGCTCAGGACGGGCGGGTTCGAGTTGTGCAGGACGGCCAGGAAGCCGTAGGACTGGAGGAGGGCCAGGGGCACGGCCAGGTAGCGGGTGTACTGGTTGATCTTGTTCCGGCCGTACTCCCCCTCACGGCTGAGCGACTGGAGCCGGGGGATCACCCCGGTCATCAGCTGGATGATGATCGAGGCGTTGATATACGGGTTCACGCCCAGGCCCACGATCGAGAAGCGGGACAGGCCGCCGCCCGAGAACAGGTCGAGCAGGCCGAGCAGCTGGTTGCTGGCGAAGAGGGCCGACAGCGAGGCCGAGTTCGCGCCCGGGACGGGCACGTGGGCGAGCAGCCGGAAGACGATCAGGATCCCGGCGACGAACAGGATCCGGCGCCGGATGTCGGGCGCGCGGAACGCGTTGAGCAGGGATTCGAGCATCGATCAGGCGTCTTTGGTGTCGGCGGCGGAGGCCTTCTTCGAAGGCCGGGCGGCACTGGCGGCCGGCTTGGCCTGCCCGTCGGACTTGGCCCTTCCTTCGGACTTGGCCGCTGGCTTGGCCGACTTGGCCTTGCCCTCGGGTTTGCCCGCCGACCGTGTCGCGCTCGCCTTGTCGGTTCCGGCCGCCTTGCTGGTCCCGGCTTTGGCGGCTCCGGCCTTGGCGGTCCCGGCCTTGGCCGTTGGACCTGGAGCCTCGCCAACCCCGGCGGATTCTTCGCCGGGCTCGGCCGGCGCGCCGGCTTCGATCTCGGAAGCGCCCGACCCGGCCTTGGTGGGCTCCGGCTCGGTGGTGACCGCCTGGGCTGCCACCGCGGTCAGCCCGGCCGGCTCATCGGCCGAGGACACCTCGGGTGCGCCGAGGCCGAGGGCAGCCAGCGGCTCCCTGGGCACCTCGAGGACCTGGACCGATCCGCCGGCGGCCTCGATCTTGCGCGTCGCGCTCCGGCTGAACGAGTCGGCAACCACGAACAGCGGCGCCGACAGGTCGCCCTGGCCAAGGATCTTGAGCGGCTTCTTGAGGGTCGACACGAGACCCGCGACCCGCAGGATCTCCTGGTTGATCGTGATCGGCCCGGACGAGCCCGATCGGCTCGAGCCGGCGGCCTTGCCCTTGGCCGGCAGGTCGCCCGGCTCGAACACGCCCGCCTCGACCAGCGCATTGATCCGGCCGAGGTTGACCACCTCGTATTCGACCCGGAAGCGGTTCTTGAAGCCATGCAGCTTGGGGATCCGCATCTGGAGCGGGGTCTGACCGCCTTCGAACCAGGCCGGGATCGAGGCGCCGGCCCGAGCCTTCTGGCCCTTCGTGCCGCGGCCGGCGGTCTTGCCGCCGCCGGCAGCGATCCCCCGGCCGACCCGCTTGCGCTTGCGGTGGGCACCGGCCGCCGGTTGGAGGTCGTGGAGCTTCATGCCTTCTCCTCGGGGCCGGCCGGCAGCTCCTCGACCTGGACGAGGAAGCGGACCTGGCGAACCATCCCCCGGGTCGCGGGATTGTCGGGGACCTCGACCGTGTCACCGATCCGGTGCAGGCCGAGGGCGCGCACGGTCGCCCGGTTGCGCTCGATGTGGCTGATCGTGCTCTTCACCTGGGTGACGCGCAGCCTAGCGGGCATCGGCTGCCTCCACGACCGGCTGGCCGGGGATCGAGAGCCGGACCGGGACACCCCGGCGGGCCGAGATCTCGGCCGCGGAGTGGAGCGAAGCCAGGGCGTTGATCGTGGCCCGGGTCACGTTTACCGGGTTGGTCGAGCCGTGGACCTTGGCCAGGATGTCCCGGATGCCGGCGGCCTCGACCACGGCCCGGACCGCCCCACCGGCGATGACCCCGGTGCCCTGGGAGGCGGGCTTGAGCATGACCCGGGCGGCCGAGTACTCGACCCGGACCTCGTGGGGGATCGTCGTCCCGACCATCGGGATCCGGATCAGGTTCTTCTTGGCATCCTCGACGCCCTTGCGGATCGACTCGGGGACCTCGCCGGCCTTGCCCAGGCCGACTCCGACGTGACCGGCGCCATCACCCACCACGACGATCGCGCTGAAGCTGAAGCGACGGCCGCCCTTGACCACCTTCGCGACGCGGTTGATCTGGACGACGCGCTCCTCGAGCGTGAGCTTGTTCGGGTCGATGCGGGCCACTGTTGCTCCTTTTGATCAGAAGTCGAGGCCGGCCTCGCGGGCGGCGTCGGCCAGCGACTTGATCCGTCCGTGGTACCGGAACCCGGCCCGATCGAAGACGACCTGCTCGACGCCGGCCGAGCGAGCCCGCTCGGCGACCATCGTGCCGACCCGCCGGGCCTCCTCGGACTTGGTCGCCTTGGAGCCCTTGAACTCCTTCTCGACCGTCGAGGCGGTGGCGAGCGTCCGGCCGGACGCATCGTCGATCACCTGGGCATAGATATGGTTGAGGCTGCGGAACACGGCCAGCCGGGGCCGGGCCTCCGTGCCGGCAAGGTTGAGGCGAAGCCGGTCGTGGCGCTTCTGGCGCGCCGCGTTGCGGCCGGCGACCTGGGTCATCGGGCTGATTCCTTCATCGGGTTACTTCTTGCCGCCGATCTTGCCGGCCTTGCCGGCCTTGCGGCGGACGACCTCGCCGGCGTAACGCACGCCCTTGCCCTTGTACGGCTCCGGCTTGCGCATCGCCCGGACCTTGGCGGCCACCTGGCCGACGAGCTCCTTGTCGATCCCGACGACGGCCAGCCGGGTCGGGTTCTCGACCTCGAAGGCGATCCCGCTGGGCGGGTCGATCTCGATCGGATGGCTGTAGCCGAGGTTGAGGGTGAGCTTCCGACCGTTGAGCGTGGCGCGATAGCCGACGCCGGTGATCTCGAGGCCCTTGCGATAGCCGGCGGTGACGCCCTCGACCATGTTCGAGACGAGGGTCCGGGTCAGGCCGTGGAGCTGCTTGTGGGTCTTCGACTCGGTCGGCCGCTCGACCAGGAGCGAACCATCGCTCTGGTTGACGGCCATGTCGGGATGGAGCTCCCGGCTGAGGGTGCCCTTCGGCCCGACGACCGTGATCGCCCGGCCGTCAAGCGTCACGGTCACGCCGGGCGGGACGGCAATCGGCAGGCGACCAATCCTGGACATGTGTTCCCTCCCCTACCAGACGTAGGCGAGGACTTCGCCGCCGAGCTCGGCCTTGCGGGCCTGCGCGCCGGTCATGATCCCCTGGCTGGTGCTGACGATGACGATGCCCAGGCCGCCCAGGACCCGCGGGATGTCGGTCTTGCGGGCGTAGACCCGGAGGCCGGGCTTGCTGATCCGCTTGAGGCCCGAGACGACCGGCACCTTGCCGTCGACGTACTTGAGCTGGAGCCGGAGCACGGCCAGCGACCCGTCCCGGTCCTCGGCCACCTCGGCGATGAAGCCCTCGGCCTTGAGGATCCGGGCGATCTCGCGCTTGGTCCGGGAAGCCGGGACGATCACCTCGGTGTGATGGGCCCGCGACGCATTGCGGATCCGGGTGAGCATGTCGGCGATTGGATCGGAGATGTTCATCGCTGCCCTACCAGCTCGACTTCGTCACGCCCGGCAGCTGCCCGAGCAGGGCACGCTCCCGGAAGCAGATCCGGCACATGGCGAACCGGCGCATGTAGGCGCGCGGCCGGCCGCACACGAAGCAGCGGTGATAGCCCGAGACCTTGTGCTTGGGCGGCCGCTTGGCCTTGGCGATAAGTGACTTCTTGGCCATCAGATTCCTCCCCGCGCCTAGCCGGCGAAAGGCATGCCGAGGAGCTCGAGCATCCGCTTCGATTCCTCGTCGGTCTTCGCCGTCGTGACGATGCTGATCTCCAGCCCGCGGAGACGGTCAACCTTGTCGTAGTCGATCTCGGGGAACGCGAGCTGCTCGCGGAGCCCGAGGGAGTAGTTGCCCCGGCCGTCGAACGACCTGGCCGGGATCCCCCGGAAGTCGCGGATCCGAGGCAGCGAGAGGGTCACCAGCCGGTCGAGGAAGTCCCACATCCGGTCGCCCCGGAGGGTCACCTTGGCCCCGATCGGGTTGCCCGTCCGCAAGCGGAACTGGGCGATCGATCGGCGGGCCCGGGTCACGATCGGCTTCTGGCCGGTGATCGCGGCCAGGTCGCCCGTGGCCGCGTCGATCGCCTTGGCATTGGTCAGGGCCTCGCCCAGGCCAATGTTGACCACGATCTTGGCCAGGCGCGGGACCTGGTTCGGGTTGGAGTACTCGAACTGCTTGGTCAGGGCCGGGACGACCTCGGCCTTGTAGCGCTCGTGCAGGCGTCCGGCCATCAGCCCTTCACCTCCAGGCGATGGCCCCGCTTGCAGGTCCGGACGCGCTCACCGCTGGCCAGCCGCTCGTGGCCGATCCGGGTGGGCTCGTGGCACTCGGAGCAGACGATCATGACCTTGCCCAGGGGCAAGGGCTGGGCGATCTCGAGGATCCCACCGGTCTGGCCCACGGCCGTCCGGTCGGACATGTTGCTGGGCGGGCGCGGCTTCGTGTGGCGCTTGGCGATGTTCACCCCGGCCACGACCACGGCCGTCTCGGACAGCGGACTGGCGTGGCGCCAGGCTCCGCCGCCGCGGCTCTTGGTCTTGGCCCAGCCCTGCTGGTTGCGGATGACCCGCTCGACGACGCCGGACTTGCCGGCATCCTTGCCGAGGATGACCACGACGGTGTCGCCCTTGCGAATGTCGGGCACCTTCGTCCCGCTCGGACGGCTGACCACAGCCATCACAGCACCTCCGGAGCGAGCGACACGATCTTCATGTAGTTCCGGTCGCGCAGCTCGCGGGCAACCGGTCCGAAGATCCGGGTGCCCCGGGGATTGCCCTGGTTGTTGATCAGGACGGCCGCGTTCTCGTCGAACCGGATGTAGCTCCCGTCGGGACGACCGTATTCCTTGGTCGTGCGCACGATCACGGCCCGGACGACGTCGCCCTTCTTGACCGCGGCGTTCGGGATCGCCTGCTTGACCGCGGCCACGATCACGTCACCGATCCCGGCCGTGCGCTTGCGCGAGCGGCCCATGATCCGGATGCACTCGATCGTGCGCGCGCCGGTGTTGTCGGCGACCTTGAGGCGAGTCGACTCCTGGATCACGCCTCGGCCTCCACCGGCTCATCCTCGCGATGGCGCCCGGGATGGGCGGCGGCATGGATTGCCTCGGACGTTGCGGCTTCCTCGAGGACGACGCTTTCGCCGCCGTGCTCGCCGGCCGCGGCCAGGATCTCGACCAGGCGCCAGCGCTTCGTGGCCGACAGGGGTCGCGACTCCTCGATCAGGACGGTGTCGCCGACGTGGGCCGAGTTCGTCTCGTCGTGGGCCTTGAACTTCGTGCTCAGGCGGATGACCCGCTTGTAGAGCGGGTGGCGGGCCAGCCGCTCGACGGACACGACGATCGTCTTGTCCATCTTGTCGCTGACGACACGCCCGACCTTGGTCTTGCGCTTGGCGTTCACCGGTGCTCCTGTCATCGCGTGATCTCCCGTCAGGCCGTTCGGCCGAGCTTGCGCTCGTGCTGGACGGTCAGGATCCGCGCGATCGTGTGGCGGGTCTGAGGAATGGTTGAGTAGTCCTTGAGCTGGCGGGTGGTCAGGGCGAAGCGGGCCTGCCAGAGATCCTGCTTGGCCTGGCGGAGGGCGAGCTCGAGCTCGGTGTCGGACATCTCGCGGACCTTATCGATGTCCATCGGTCGCCTCCAGCCCGGCACCTTCGCGGACGACCACGTGGGTCGCCACCGGCAGCTTGTGGCTCGCCAGGCGCATCGCCTCGAGCGCTTCGGTGTGGGGGATCCCGCCCATCTCGAACAGGATCCGGCCGGGCTTGACGACGGCGACCCAGTGATCCGGGGCGCCCTTGCCCGAGCCCATCCGGGTCTCGGCCGGCTTCTTGGTGGCCGGCTTGTCCGGGAACACCCGGATCCAGATCTTGCCGCCGCGCTTGACCGACCGGGTCATCGCCCGGCGGGCAGCCTCGATCTGGCGGCTGGTGATCCAGGCCGGCTCGAGGGTCGCCAGGCCGTAGTCGCCGAAGGCGACCGACGAGCCGCCCTTGGCAACCCCGGACATCCGGCCGCGCATCACCTTGCGGTGCTTGACCCGCTTGGGCATCAACATGGTCAGACGCCTCCGGCCACGCTGGACACGCCGGCCGTGACGGACTGCGGCGGGGTCCGCTCGGGGATGACGTCGCCGCGATAGATCCAGACCTTCACGCCGATCCGGCCGTACGTCGTGTGGGCATGGACCTGGCCGTAGCTGATGTCGGCCCGCAGGGTGCCGAGCGGAATCCGGCCTTCCTTGTCCCACTCGCGGCGGGCCATCTCGGACCCGCCGAGGCGGCCCGAGACCATGATCTTCACGCCCTTCGCGCCGGCCTTCATCGTCCGCTGGATGCCCTGCTTCATCGCCTTGCGGAAGGCGATCCGGCGGGTCAGCTGCTGGGCGATGTTCATGGCCACGAGATGGGCGTCGAGCTCCGGCTGGCGGATCTCCTTGATCTCGAGCTTGACCTTGCGGTTGGTCAGGGCGCCGATCTGCTGGCGCAGGATCTCGACGTTCTGGCCGCCCTTGCCGATCACGATCCCTGGCTTGGCGGTGTGGACCGTGACGGTCACGTGGTTGATGCCGCGCTCGATCTCGACCTGGCTGACGCTGGCGTTGGCCAGCCGCTGGTCAACCAGCTTGCGGATCGAGATGTCCTCCTTGAGGAGGCTGGTGTAGTCCTTGTCGGCGTACCACTTGGCCGTCCAGGTGCGCGAGACACCAAGCCGGAAGCCGTACGGGTGGACCTTGTGTCCCATTCGATCAGGCCTCCCGGTCTTCGACGATGACCGTGATGTGGGTCATCGGCTTGTGGATCGGGAACGCCCGACCCTGGGCCCGCGGGCGCCAGCGCTTCATCGACGGCCCTTCGTTGGCATGGGCCTCGACGATGTACAGGTCCTCAGCGGACAGGTTGTGATTGTTCTCGGCGTTCGCGGTGGCGCTCTTCAGGACGAGGGCGACGTCGCGCGCGGCGTGCTGGGGCATGAACCGCAACAGGGCAGCCGCCTCCTCGACCTGCTTGCCCTGGATCGCCTTGGTGACGAGCCGGGCCTTGCGGGTCGAGCCGCGGAGGTACTTGGCGGTGGCGGAGACGCGCACGCTTCGGCTCCTACTTCAGCGAGGTCGAGCGCTCGGTGTGCTTCCCGTGCCCGCGATAGGTGCGGGTCGGGGAGAACTCGCCGAGGCGATGCCCAACCATGTTCTCGGTCACGTACACCGGCACGTGCTTCTTGCCGTTGTAGACCGCGACCGTGTGTCCAATGAAATCCGGGAAGATGACCGAGGCGCGGGACCAGGTCTTGATGACCCGCTTCTCGCTGCGCTTGTTCATCTCCTGGACGCGGCCGAGCAGGCGGGCCTCGACGAACGGTCCCTTCTTGACGGAGCGCGACATCTGGTTCCCTCCTTTCGGCTACTTGCGATGACGGGAGCGGACGATCAAGCGGCCGCTCGTCTTGTTGGTCCGGGTGCGCAGGCCCATGGCCGGCTTGCCCCAGGGGGTCTTGGGCGGCATGCCGGTGGGCGACTTGCCCTCGCCGCCGCCGTGCGGATGGTCGCGCGGGTTCATCACGACCCCCCGGACCTCGGGCCGCTGGCCCATGTGCCGGGCCCGGCCGGCCTTGCCCAGGTTCTGGTTCTCGTGGTCGAGGTTGCTGACCTGGCCGATCGTGGCCATGCATCGGACGCTGACCCGGCGGACTTCGCCCGAGGGCAGCCGGACCTGGGCGTAGTCGCCCTCCTTGGCCAGCAGCTGGGCGGCGACCCCGGCCGAGCGGACGATCTGGCCGCCCTTGCCCGGGATCAGCTCGATGTTGTGGATCGTCGTGCCCAGGGGGATGTTGGCGATCGGCAGGGCGTTGCCGACCCGGGCCTCGGCCTCGGGCCCGGACACGATCACGTCGCCCACCTTCAGGCCGTGGGGCAGGAGCATGTAGCGCTTCTCGCCGTCGCGGTAGTGGAGCAGGCCGATCCGGGCCGACCGATTCGGGTCGTACTCGATCGTGGCCAGGCGAGCCGGCACGCCCGGCTTGTCCCGCTTGAAGTCGATCCGGCGATAGTGCCGCTTCTCGCCCCCGCCCCGGTGGCGGACCGTCAGGCGGCCGGCGTTGTTCCGGCCGGAGCCGCGGGTCTGGGCCTCGAGCAGGGGCTTGTAGGGCTCGCGGGTCGTGATCTCCTCGAAGGTCGAGCGGGTCATCCCGCGGAGGCCCGGTGAGGTCGGCTTGTAGGTTCGGAGAGCCATCGTCAGACCCCCTCGAAGAATTCGATCTTCTGGCCGCTGGCCAGGGTCACCACGGCCTTGCGCCAGGGGGTCGTGAAGCCGCTGATCCGGCCGCGCTTCGTGCCGCGGCGCTTCTCCTTGGCCTTCGTGGTCAGGACGTTGACCCCGGTCACATTGACCTTGAACAGCTCCTCGACCGCGCCCTTGATCATGATCTTGTTGGCATCGCCATGGACGGCGAAGGTGTACTTGCCGCGCCCGGCCTCATCCATCGACTTCTCGCTGATCACGGGACGGAGGATCACCTCGTGAGCGGTCAGGCTCATCCGTACACCTCCTCCATCCGGGCCAGGGCGGGCTGCTCGATGACGATCACGTCGGCATTGAGCAGGTCGACCACGTTCAGCGAGTCCGCCCGGATCACGCTGACCGTAGGCAGGTTGCGCGAGGAGAGGTGGAGCCGCTCATCGCTGCCGGGGGCCACGACGAGGACCCGGCCGGCGGCGTTGACCGCGCTCAGGATCCCCACGAAGTCCTTCGTCCGGATCGCCTCGAGGCCGAAGCCATCGATCACCCGCACGGCCTCGTCGCCGAGCTTGGCCGTCAGGGCGCCGCGCAGGGCGAGCTGCTTCATCTTGCGCGGCAGGCGCTGGACGTAGGACCGCGGGTGGGGGCCGAAGACGACCCCGCCGCCCCGGAAGTGGGGCGCGGTCCGATGGCCCTGGCGGGCCCGGCCGGTGCCCTTCTGGCGATACGGCTTCTGGCCGCCGCCCCGAACCTCGCCCCGGGTCTTCGTGTCGTGGGTGCCCAGGTGACGGCCGGCCAGCTGGGCCAGCACGACCTGGTGGAGGACGGCTTCGTTGATCGGCGCGCCGAAGAGCTGCTCGCTCAGCTCGACGCTGCCGATCGAGGTGCCCGTCCGGTCGTACAGGGTGGTCTGGGGCATCGTCAGGCCTTCTTCACGATGATCAGGGAGTTGCGCGGTCCCGGGACGGAGCCCCGGACCAGGATCAGGTTCCGGTCGGCGTCTGCGCGGACGACCTGGACCTTCTTGACCGTGACTCGTTCATCGCCCATGTGGCCGGCCATCTTCATGCCCTTGTAGACCCGGCCCGGGGTGGTCCCCGGCCCGATCGAGCCGGGCGCGCGATGGTGATCCGAACCGTGGGTCTTGGGCCCGCGGTGGAAATGGTGGCGCTTGATGTGGCCGGCAAAGCCCTTGCCCTTGGAGGTGCCGGTGATGTCGACCAGGTCGCCCTCGGCGAACAGGTCGGCCAGGCCGATCTGCTGGCCCACCGTGTAGCTCGCGACGTCATCGACCCGGAACTCGCGAATCTTCGCGACCTGGGGCAGGTTCTTGAGCTGGCCGGCCTCGGGCTTGGTCAGGCGGCGGCTCGGCTCCGTGCCGAGCTGGACGGCCGTGTAGCCATCGCGCTCCTCGGTCCGCAGCCGGGTGACCGTGTTCGGCTCGACCGAGACCACGCTCACGGCGACCATCGTGCCGTCGGCCTGGAAAACCTGGGTCACGCCAATCTTGCGGCCAATCAGTCCAATGCTCATCGGACGGCTCCAGCCAGCCCGCGCTCAGCCGGCCCGAAGGCCGGGCTGAACCCTGCCTCGCGGCTGAGCCGTGCCCAGGGCAAGGCGGAGCCGAGCACACGAGCGAGCGCACTAAACGTGCGTGAGCGAAGGAGCGCAGGCGACAACGCCGCCATGGGTCGGCTAAGCAAGTGAGGCTTCATCACATCTTGATTTCAATGTCGACGCCCGCCGCCAAGGAAAGGCGCATCAGGGCGTCGACGGTCTTCGCGCTCGGATCGAGGATGTCAACGAGCCGCTTGTGGGTGCGGATCTCGAACTGCTCCCGCGAGTCCTTGTCGATGAACGGCGAGCGGATGACCGTGAACTTCTCGATCCGGGTCGGCAGCGGCACCGGTCCGACGACATCGGCACCGGTGCGCTGGGCCGTCTCGACGATCTGGGCCGCCGACTGATCGAGCAGTCGGTGGTCGTAGGCCTTGAGGCGGATCCGGATCCGTTGCTTTGCCATGTCAGCCCTACTCGATCGAGGTGATCGCGCCGGCGCCGACGGTCCGGCCACCTTCGCGGATCGCGAAGCGCAGGCCGACCTCGAGGGCGATCGGGGTGATCAGCTCGACCTTCATCTCGACGTTGTCGCCGGGCATGATCATCTCGGCTCCGTCGGGCAGCCCGATCGCCCCGGTCACGTCGGTCGTGCGGAGGTAGAACTGGGGCCGGTAGCCGTTGTAGAACGGGGTGTGCCGGCCGCCCTCCTCCTTGGTCAGGACGTAGACCTGGGCGCTGAACTTGGTATGGGGCTTGATCGAGCCGGCCTTGGCCATGACCTGGCCCCGCTCGATCTCGTCGCGCTCGATCCCGCGCAGGAGGCAGCCCACGTTGTCGCCGGCCTGGCCCTCGTCGAGCAGCTTCTTGAACATCTCGACCCCGGTGACCACGACCTTGCGGGTGGCCTTGACCCCGATCACCTCGACCTCGTCGCCGACGTGGACCACGCCGCGCTCGATCCGCCCGGTGGCGACCGTGCCCCGGCCCTTGATCCCGAAGACATCCTCGACCGGCATCAGGAACGGCTTGTCGACCGCCCGCTCGGGGGTCGGGATGTAGGAATCGACCGCGTCCATCAGCTCCTGGATCGGGACGTAGGCTGGATCGGCCGGATCGGCCGGGGCCTCGAGGGCCTTGAGGGCCGAGCCCCGGATGAACGGGATATCGTCACCCGGGAAGTTGTACTTGGAGAGCAGCTCGCGGACCTCGAGCTCGACCAGATCGAGCAATTCGGGGTCGTCGACCATGTCGACCTTGTTCAGGAAGACGACGATGAACGGGACCTCGACCTGGCGGGCCAGCAGGATGTGCTCGCGGGTCTGGGGCATCGGCCCGTCGGTCGCGGCCACGACCAGGATCGCCCCGTCCATCTGGGCGGCGCCGGTGATCATGTTCTTGATGTAGTCGGCGTGGCCGGGGCAGTCGACGTGGGCGTAGTGGCGGTTGGCCGTCTCGTACTCGACGTGGGCGATCGCGATCGTGATCCCCCGCTCGCGCTCCTCGGGGGCGTTGTCGATCGAATCGAAGGCGCGGTACTCGGCCCCGCCCTTGAGGGCGAGGTACTTCGTGATCGCGGCGGTCAGGCTGGTCTTGCCGTGGTCGATGTGACCGATCGTGCCGATGTTGACGTGCGGCTTGGTCCGCTCGAACTTCTTCTTGGCCACGTGAGTGCTCCTCTGCCCGACCGCGCTAGTTCTTCGACTTGGCAACGAGCTCCGCCGCGAGACTCGCGGGGACCTCGGCGTAATGACTGAATTCCATCGAGCTCGTCGCCCGGCCCTGGGTCATCGACCGCAGGTCGGTCACGTAGCCGAACATCGACGAGAGCGGGACGAACGCCCGGATGACCTCGGTCGATCCGCGCGAGTCGACCGCCTCGACCTGGCCGCGCCGGCTGTTCAGGTCGCCGATCACGTCGCCCATGAATTCGGCCGAGGTGGTCACCTCGACCCGCATGATCGGCTCGAGGATGGCCGGGCTGGCCTTGGCGAAGGCGTCCTTGACGGCCATCGAGCCGGCGATCTTGAAGGCCATCTCCGAGGAGTCGACCTCGTGGTACGAGCCGTCGAACAGGGTCGCCTTGACGTCGACCACCGGGAAGCCGGCGTAGATCCCCGTGTCGAGGGCCTCCCGGATGCCCGCGTCGACTGACTTGATGTACTCGCGGGGGATCGTGCCGCCCACGATCTTGTCGACGAACTCGTAGCCGGCGCCCTTCTCCTGGGGCTCGATCCGGATGACCGCGTGGCCGTACTGGCCCTTGCCGCCGGTCTGCCGGACGAACCGGCCGTTACCGTCGGCGGCGCGCCGGATCGTCTCGCGGTAGGAGACCTGGGGCTTGCCGATGTTGGCCGCAACCTTGAATTCGCGGATCATCCGGTCGACCAGCACGTCGAGGTGGAGCTCGCCCATCCCGGCGATCAGGGTCTCGGCCGTCTCCGGGTCGGTCTTGACCCGGAAGGTCGGATCCTCTTCGGCCAGGCGCTGGAGGGCAACCGTGAGCTTGTCCTGGTCGGCCTTCGTCTTGGGCTCGATCTTGACCTCGATGACCGGTTCGGGGAAGGTCATCGACTCGAGGATCACCTGGTGGTCCGGATCGGCGAGGGTGTCGCCGGTGAACGTGTCCTTGAGGCCGACGGCCGCCGCGATGTCGCCGGCATAGACCTCTTCGATCTCCTCGCGGTGATTGGCGTGCATCTGCAGGAGCCGCCCGATCCGCTCGCGCCGGATGCCCTTCTTGGCGCTGATCGTGGTCACGTACGAGCCCGACTTGAGCGTGCCCGAGTAGACCCGGAAGAAGGCCAGCTTGCCGACGAACGGGTCGGCTGCGATCTTGAAGGCGAGGGCGCTGAACGGCTCGGCGTCGTCCGGCCGGCGGATCAGCTCCTCGCCGGTGCGGGGATCGAGAGCGATCATCGGCGGCACGTCGAGGGGCGACGGCAGGAAGTCGATGACCGCGTCGAGCATCCGCTGGACGCCCTTGTTGCGCAGGGCCGAACCCCCCAGGACGGGGATCAGGCGGGTGCTCAGGGTGCCGAGGCGCAGGCCGCGCTTGATCTCCTCGACCGTGAAGTCGATCCCCTCGAGGTACTTGTGGGTCAGCTCGTCGTCCATGTCGGCGACGGCCTCGATCATCGCGTGGTGGTGCTTGTCGGCCTCGTCGCGCAGCTCGGCCGGGATCTCCTCGACGTCGATCTGGTTGCCCAGGTCGTCGCGGTAGTAGACGGCCTTCATCTCGACCAGGTCGATCATCCCCTGGAAGCCGTCCTCGCGGCCGATCGGGATCTGGATCGGCACGGCGTTCGCGCCGAGCCGTTCGCGGATCGAGTCGACCCCGTGCCAGAAGTCGGCCCCGGTCCGGTCGAGCTTGTTGATGAAGCAGAAGCGCGGCACCCCGTACCGATCGGCCTGGCGCCAGACGGTCTCCGACTGTGGCTCCACCCCGGCCACGCCGTCGAACACGACGACCGCCCCGTCGAGCACGCGCAGGCTCCGCTCGACTTCGACGGTGAAGTCCACGTGCCCGGGCGTATCGATGATGTTGATGCGATGGTCGCCCCAGAAGGCGGTCGTGGCCGCGGCCGTGATGGTGATCCCCCGCTCCTGCTCCTGGGGCATCCAGTCCATCGTGGCCGCGCCCTCATGGACCTCGCCGAGCTTGTAGATCTTCTTCGTATAGAAGAGGATCCGCTCGGTGACGGTCGTCTTGCCGGCGTCGATATGGGCGATGATTCCGATGTTCCGCGTCTTGGCGAGCGGAACCTGGCGTGACACGGTTGACCTGTTCTCCCGGGGTGTGCTGGTGACTACCACTTGAAGTGGGTGAAGGCCTTGTTCGCCTCGGCCATCTTGTGGGTGTCCTCGCGCCGCTTGACCGCAGCGCCGAGGCCGTTCATGGCATCCACGAATTCGGCGGCGAGCTTCTCGCCCATGCTCTTGCCGGTCCGCTTGCGGGCGGCCTGGACGAGCCAGCGCACGCCGAGCGACATGCGCCGGTCGGCCCGGATCTCGACCGGGACCTGGTAGGTCGCACCGCCGACCCGGCGAGGCTTGACCTCGATGATCGGGGTCGCGTTGCGCAGGGCGGCCTCGAGGACCTCGATCCCCGGCCGGTGGGCCTGGGCCTCGGCCCGGGCGAGGGCCTGGCGAATGATCCGGTCGGCCAGGATCCGCTTGCCGTCATGCATCAGCTTGGCGCTGAACCGGGCGGTGGTCCGGTTGACCGGGATCGTCTCGTACTTCGTCTTGCGGGCGATGCTGGCTCGACGGGGCATTAGCTCTTGCCCTTCGCGCCGGCGGCCTTGGCCCCGTACTTGCTCCGGCCCTGCTTGCGATCGCGCACGCCGGCCGCGTCAAGGGTGCCCCGGATGATGTGGTACTTGACCGACGGGAGGTCCTTCACCCGGCCGCCCCGGACGAGGACCATCGAGTGCTCCTGGAGGTTGTGGCCGATCCCCGGGATGTAGGCCGTGACCTCCATCTGGTTGCTCAGCCGGACACGGGCAATCTTCCGAAGAGCCGAGTTCGGCTTCTTCGGGGTCATCGTCCGAACCTGGAGGCAGACGCCGCGCTTCTGGGGCGCGCCCGGAATCGACTCCTGGCGCTGCTTCAGGCTGTTCCAGTTCTTGCGCATGGCCGGCGCCTTGACCTTCGAGATCTTGCGCTTGCGCCCATGTCGCACGAGCTGGCTGATCGTCGGCACGAAGACGAGACTCCCTTCACGTCGGTTGCTTGGCAGGCCCGGTCGACCGTGCGCCCGGGTGGGCCCGAGCGGGGACCGGAATGACTCAGTTCACAAGGCCGCGAGGATCCGGAGCGCGCACGCAACGGCGCTCGACCCTCGAGGGCCACGAAGGCGGAGGATATCAGTGGCCCCGATCGAGTGTCAAACGTCGATCGAGGCCACGGCTACGGGTCGTCAGGCCGGATCGGGCTCCTCGGCTGCGTCCTCGTCGGCCAGGAACGGGTTCAGCGCGGCGTCGTCCGGATCGGCCTTGCGCCCGGTCGAGTCGCCGGCCAGGAAGGCCTTGGCCAGCTCGTCGTCGCTCGGCTCGTCGTCACGGGCATCGTCGTCGGCCGGCCGGGCCGCCAGGATCTTGGCGAACTCGGCCGTCTCGTCGTCGGCCGGCCGCGGCGCCCCGTCCTCGAGGAACGGGTTGCTGTCGAACTCCGAGCCGAGACCCTCGAGCGCCTCGCCGGCAAGAGCCTCGATGGCCGCCCGACGAGCCCGCTCGCGGGCCGCCGCGACGTTCTGCGGCGCGCCGGTCCCGGCCGGGATCAGCTTGCCGATGATCACGTTCTCCTTGAGCCCGATCAGGTGGTCCTTGGCCCCGTTGATCGCGGCCTCGGTCAGGACCCGGGTGGTCTCCTGGAAGGAGGCCGCCGCCAGGAAGCTCGAGGTGTTGAGCGAAGCCTTGGTCACGCCCAGCAGGACGGTCTGGGCCGTGGCCGGCTCGCCGCCCTCGGACAGGACCCGATTGTTGGCCTCCTCGAACTCGAGCCGGTCGATCAGCTCGGTCGGCAGCAGGTCGACGTCCCCAGGCTGGTCGATCCGGACCTTGCGGAGCATCTGCCGGACGATGATCTCGATGTGCTTGTCGTTGATCGTGACGCCCTGGCTCCGGTAGACCTTCTGGACCTCCTTGACCAGGTAGCGCTGGACGGCGTCCTTGCCCCGGGTGTCGAGGTACTCCTGCGGATTGATCGGCCCGTCGGTGATCGCATCTCCGGCCCGGATCTCCTGGTTGTTCTCGACCTTGAGCTTGGCGTGGTGGGGAATCACGTACTCGCGCTCGACGACGTCCTCGGCCCGGACCACCAGCCCGGACCCGTCGTCGGCCAGGAAGCCCTTGACCGGGGACTGGACGTCCGGCTGGCCCTCAAGCCGGGCGATCACCTGGTTGGCCTCGACCGAGTCGCCCGGGGCGGCCAGCAGCTCGGCCCCGGGCGGGATCGCCAACGACGTGTCGTAGGCCTCCCGGCTGGTGACCTTCACCTTGGTCTGGGCCTCCCGGATGATCTCGACAATCCCGTCGATGTGGCTGATCTCGGCCTTGCCCTTGGGGATCCGGGCCTCGAACAATTCCTCGACCCGGGGCAGGCCGGCCGTGATGTCGAGGCCGGCCACACCACCGGTGTGGAACGTCCGCATCGTCAGCTGGGTGCCCGGCTCGCCGATCGACTGGGCGGCGATGATTCCGACGGCCTCGCCCACCCCGACCAGCTCGCCAGTGGCCAGGTTGCGCCCGTAGCACGCCCGGCAGACGCCGTAGCGGGCCTCGCAGGTGAGCGGCGACCGGACGACGACCTCGTCGATCCCGGCATCGTCGATCAGCTGGGCGAGGACCTCGGTGATCTGCTCGTTGCGAGCCACGAGGACTGTCTCGGCCGGGGCGATCGCCTTCTTCGAGCGTCCCTTCCACTTGCCATCCGGGATGGCCTCCGGATCGGCCATGACGGCAGCGGTCGGGGCGATCACGTCGGCGGCGGCGAGCCGGCCGACGAGCCGCCGGGCGAAGGCGCCCTTTTCGTTGCTGGCGATCTCGGCCGACTCCAACCGGGTGATCCAGCTGCCCTCCTCGGTGCCGCAATCATCCTCGCGGGTGATCACGTCCTGGGCGACGTCGACGAGGCGCCGGGTGAGGTAGCCCGAGTCGGCCGTCCGCAGGGCGGTGTCGGCCAGGCCCTTGCGGGCGCCGTGGGTCGAGATGAAGTATTCGAGGACCGACATCCCCTCGCGGAAGTTGCTTCGCACGGGCACGTCGATGATCCGGCCCGACGGGTCGGCCATCAGGCCGCGCATCGCGCCGAGCTGGCCGATGTTGCCCTTGTTGCCGCGAGCGCCCGAGGCGGTCATCATCGTGACCGCACCGGTCGGATCGAGGCTTGCCATCATCGCGTCGGACATCTTCTGGGTCGTCTGCTGCCAGACCGTGACGACCTGCTCGTAGCGCTCGTCGTCAGTGATCAGGCCCCGCTGGAACTGGCGGTCGATCTCGTCGACCTCGGCGTCGGCGGCGACCAGCCGCTTGGCCTTGTCCTTCGGGATCTCGATGTCGAACAGGCCGATCGTCATGCCACCCCGAGTGGCGAACTCGAAGCCGACCGCCTTCACCCCGTCCACGAGGTGGGCGGTGTCATCGGCGCCGAGCAGCCGGTAGCATTCGTCGACCAGTTCGCGCAGGGTAGCCCGGACCATCGGGTCGTTCTTGTAGCGGAGCCGGTCGGGCAGGACCTGGTTGAAGATGATCCGGCCGGTCGTGGTCGTCATGGTCCGGGTGACGAGGCTGTCGCTCTCGAGATCCCAGACCCGGACCGGGACGATGATCGGCTCGTGCAGGGTCAGCTTCGTCTCTTCGCGAAGCTGGTAGGCCAGGATCGCCTCGTCCTCGCCGGCGAACAGGCGCGGCGCGGCCTTCGAGGGGACCGGGTTGTCCATCGTCAGGTAGAAGCAGCCGAGGACCATGTCCTGGGTCGGCGAGACGATCGGCTCGCCGTTGGCCGGCGAGAGCAGGTTGGCCGTCGAAAGCATCATCTCGCGGGCTTCTTCCTGGGCGGCCGTCGAGAGCGGCACGTGGACCGCCATCTGGTCACCGTCGAAGTCGGCGTTGAAGGCCGTGCACACGAGCGGATGGATCTGGATCGCCGAACCCTCGACGAGGACCGGCATGAACGCCTGGATCCCCAGGCGGTGAAGGGTCGGGGCGCGGTTGAGCAGGACCGGGTGATCCTTGATCACCTCTTCGAGGACGTCCCAGACCTCGGGCCGGACCCGCTCGACGATCCGCTTGGCGCTCTTGATGTTGTGGGCGAAGCCCTTCTCGACGAGCTGGCGCATGACGAACGGCTTGAACAGCTCGAGGGCCATCTTCTTGGGCAGGCCGCACTGGTACAGCTTGAGCTCCGGCCCGACCACGATGACCGAGCGGCCGGAGTAGTCAACCCGCTTACCCAGCAGGTTCTGGCGGAACCGGCCCTGCTTGCCCTTGAGCATGTCCGACAGGCTCTTCAGGCGATGGTTGCCGGTGCCGGCAATCGCCCGGCCGCGGCGGCCGTTGTCGATCAGCGCGTCGCAGGCTTCCTGGAGCATCCGCTTCTCGTTGCGAATGATGATCTCGGGCGCACCGAGCTCGAGCAGGCGCTTCAGGCGGTTGTTCCGGTTGATCACCCGGCGGTACAGGTCGTTCAGGTCGGACGTCGCGAAGCGACCGCCGTCGAGCTGGACCATCGGCCGGAGGTCGGGCGGGATCACCGGCAAGACCGACAGGATCATCCAGTCGGGCCGGGTGCCGGAACGGCGGAAGGCCTCGATCAGGCGGAGCCGCTTGATCGCCTTCTTGCGGCGCTGGCCAGACGAGGTCCGGACCTCGACGTGGAGCGACCGGGCGAGCTCGTCCAGGTCCATCCGCTGGATGATGTCGCGGACCGCCTCGGCGCCCATCCCGGCATGGAGGATCCGGCCGCCGCGGGCGCCGCTGCCGTACTTCGCATCCAGGTCGCGGAAGTTCCAGCCGTCGAGCGACGTCTCTGGCAGGGTGATCATCGGCGCCAGCCGCTCGATCTCGTCGCGCGTCTTGCGGATCTCGTCCTTCAGGCCGTCGGCCTCGGTCCGGAGGCGCTCCCGCTCGGCCTCGAGCTCCGCATCGATCGACAGCTCGAGGTCGGCGATCCGGGCAGCCGTCGCCCGCTCCTCGTCGGCATCGCGCGACTTGAGCTCCTCGCCGATCCGCTCGATCTCGGCGGCGGCGATCTTGCGCAGGCGGGCGGTCGCCTCGCGGCCGCCCTTGTCACCGGTGGCCACGACGACCTCGCCGGTCGGCTCGAAGGCGATCGTGTCGTCGGCCGTGCCGGCGCCCAGGGCAGCCAGGGCCGCCTCGACCGCCTGGGCCGCCGCGGCAACCCCCTCGGTCCGCTCGGTCCGCTGACTCTCGAGGTCGGCCCGAGTGCTCGCCAGGGCCTGGTTCAGCTCGTCCTTCTGGCGGTTGAGCCCGGCCCGCAGCTCGTCCTCGCGCTCGGCCAGGGCCTTGCCGCCGCGTCCACCGCGGCCCTCGGCCTCTTCCTCGAGCTGGCGCAGGGCACGCTGGCGGGCGTCCTCGTCCACGTGGGTCACGATGTACAGGGCGAAGTACAGGATCCGCTCGAGGTTGCGCGGGCTGATGTCGAGCAGGATGCCCAGCCGGCTGGGCGTGCCCTTGAAGTACCAGATGTGGCTGACCGGCGAGGCCAGCTGGATGTGGCCCATCCGCTCGCGCCGGACCTTGCTCCTGGTGACCTCGACCCCGCACTTGTCGCAGATGATGCCCTTGTACCGAATCCGCTTGTACTTGCCGCAGTAGCACTCCCAGTCCTTGGTGGGACCGAAGATGCGCTCGTCGAACAGGCCGTCCTTTTCTGGCTTGAGCGTGCGGTAGTTGATCGTCTCGGGCTTGGTGACCTCACCCTTCGACCATTCGCGGATCTGGTCCGGGCTCGCGAGGGAGATCCGGATCGCGCTGAAATTATTGACCTCGAGCATGGTTCTCCTCCGCACCGCCGCCTGGCTCGGCGGCGCGATTCGGTCCGTGGGCGGCGAGCGAGATCGGGCTGGCCGGGCGCCGACCCCGCATTGAGTTCGTTGAAGTGAGCGGGCTGATGACTAGTCTTCGAAGCCGGCGAGGTTGATCCCGCCGAGGTCGGGCAGCGCGTAGGCCGCCGTATCGTCCTCGCCGAGCTCGATCTCCTGGTCGTTCGGGTCGAGGATCTCGGCATTCAGCCCGAGGCTGCGCAACTCCTTGATCAGGACCTTGAACGATTCCGGCACGCGCGGTGGCTGGATCTCCTCCCCCTTGACGATCGCCTCGTAGGTCTGGACCCGGCCGAGGACGTCGTCCGACTTGACGGTCAGCAGCTCCTGCAGGATGTTCGCGGCGCCGTACGCCTCGAGCGCCCAGACCTCCATCTCGCCGAAGCGCTGGCCGCCGAACTGGGCCTTGCCACCGAGCGGCTGCTGGGTGATCAGGCTGTACGGTCCGGTCGACCGGGCGTGGATCTTGTCTTCCACGAGGTGGTGGAGCTTGAGCATGTAGATGTAGCCGACGGTGATCCGGCGATCGAAGGGCACGCCGGTCCGGCCGTCGCGCAGCTCGATCTTGCCGTCCTCGGGCAGGCCGGCCGAGCGGAGCTCAGCCTGGATCTGCTGCTCGGTGGCGCCGTCGAAGACCGCGGTCGCGGCCTTCTGGCCCTTGGCCTGGAGGGCCCACCCCAGGTGGGTCTCGAGGATCTGGCCGATGTTCATCCGGCTCGGCACGCCGAGCGGGTTGAGGATGATGTCGACCGGGGTGCCGTCGGGCAGGAAGGGCATGTCTTCCTGGGGCAGGACCTTGGCGATGACGCCCTTGTTGCCGTGACGGCCGGCCATCTTGTCGCCGACGCTGATCTTGCGCTTCTGGGCGACCGACACCCGGACCAGCCGGTTGACGCCGGGCATCAGGGCCGAGTCGTCGTCGTCGCCCCGCTGGATCTCGCGGATCTCGATCACCTTGCCCCGCTCGCCGTGGGGCAGGCGGAGCGAGCTGTCCTTCACCTCGCGAGCCTTCTCCCCGAAGATCGCCCGCAGGAGGCGCTCCTCGGCGGTCAGCTCGGTCTCGCCCTTGGGCGTGATCTTGCCGACCAGGATGTCGCCCGGGGCGACCTCGGCTCCAACGTACACGATCCCCTGCTCGTCGAGGTCCTTGAGGGATTCCTCGCCGACGTTCGGGATGTCGCGGGTGATCTCCTCCGGCCCGAGCTTCGTGTCGCGGGCCTCCATCTCGTGCTTCTCGATGTGGATGCTCGTGAACAGGTCGTCCCGGACGAGCCGGTCGCTGATCACGATCGCGTCCTCGTAGTTGCCGCCCTCCCAGCTCATGAACGCCACGAGGACGTTCCGGCCGAGGGCCAGCTCGCCCATGTCGGTCGAGCTCGAGTCGGCGATCGGGTCGCCGGCGGCCACGCGGGCCCCGACATCGACGATCGGGCGCTGGTTGATGCAGGTGCCCTGGTTGCTCCGGACGAACTTCGAGACGATGTACTCGTCCAGCTCGCCGGCGTCCGTCTCGACCTGGATCCGCTCGGCGGTCACGCTGGTCACGACCCCGGCATGCCGGGCGATCAGGACCTGGCCCGAGTCCTGGGCGGCCCGGACCTCCATCCCGGTGCCCACGATCGGCGCCTCCGGCTCGAGCAGGGGCACGGCCTGGCGCTGCATGTTCGAGCCCATCAGGGCCCGATTCGCGTCGTCGTGCTCGAGGAACGGGATGAGCGCCGTGGCGACCGAGACGACCTGCTTGGGCGAGACATCCATGTATTCGATCTGGTTCGGGCGCGCCTCGGGGAACTGGTCGCGGTAACGCGACGGGATCCGCTCGGCAATGAAGTGGCCGGCCTCGTCGAGCGGAGCGTTCGCCTGGGCGACGACGTGCTGCTCCTCCTCGTCGGCAGCGAGGTATTCGATATCGGCCGTCACGATCGGCCGAATCGGGAAGGCCTGGGCCTTCTGCTTCTTGAGCTCGGCGACCGCGGCGGCGTTGAACGCCTCGCCGGCCTTGAGCACGACCGTGCCGTCCTTGGCCACGAGGTCCGTTCCGGCCGTCAGCTCGGTCAGGCGCGGGTCGTCGAAGGCGACGGTCCGCTTGACCTTGCGGTAGGGCGTCTCGATGAAGCCGTAGCTGTTGATCCGGCCGTAGGTCGCCAGCGAGCCGATCAGCCCGATGTTCGGGCCTTCGGGGGTCTCGATCGGGCAGATCCGGCCGTAGTGGCTGTGGTGGACGTCGCGCACGTCGAACCCGGCCCGCTCGCGGGACAGGCCGCCCGGGCCGAGGGCCGACAGGCGGCGCTTGCTGGTCAGCTCGGCGAGCGGGTTGGTCTGGTCCATGAACTGGGAGAGCTGGCTGCCGCCGAAGAACTCCTTCATCGCGGCCACGACCGGCCGGATGTTGATCAGGGCGTTCGGGGTGGCCTTGTCGATCTCCTGGATCGTCATCCGCTCGCGGACAACCCGCTCCATCCGGAGCAGGCCGATCCGGAAGGCGTTCTGGATCAGCTCGCCGTTGGCCCGGATCCGGCGGTTGCCGAGGTGGTCGATGTCGTCGGCCACCCAGCGCTGCTCGGAGGGCGCCTTGGCGGCCTCGATGTTCAGCTCGATCAGGTGGCCCACGATCGCGGCGATGTCCTCGCGGGTGATCGTCCGCTCGCTGGCCTGCAGCTCGATCCCCATCCGGCGGGCGACCGAGTCCAGCTTCTTGTTGAACTTGTAGCGACCGACCCGGCCGAGGTCGTAGCGCCGGAAGTTGAAGAACAGGCTCTCGACCAGCTGGCGGGCGTTGTCGCCGGTTGGCGGATCGCCCGGCCGAAGCTTCTTGTAGACCTCGATCAGGGCCTCGTGCTGGTTCTTCGTCAGATCCTTGTCGAGGGTCGAGGCGAGGTACGGGTGATCAGGATCCGTGTCCACCCCGGTGAACAGGCCGGCGATCTCCTCGTTCGTCTCGAAGCCGACCGCCCGGAGCAGGGTCGTCGCGGCGATCTTGCGCTTGCGATCGACCTTGACCGAGAGGAGGTCCTTGTTGCTCGTCTCGAACTCGAGCCAGGCGCCCCGGTTCGGGATGACCTTGGCGCTGAACAGGGTCCGGCCGCTGGTCGGATCCTCGGTCGAGCTGTAGTACACGCCGGGCGAGCGGACAAGCTGGCTGACAACGACTCGCTCGGCCCCGTTGATGATGAACGTGCCCTGGTCGGTCATGACCGGGAAGTCGCCCATGTACACCCGCTGGCGCTGGATCTCGCCGGTCTCCTTGATCAGGAGCTCGACGTTGACATAGAGCGGCTGGCTGAAGGTCAGGTCCTTGGACCGGCACTCGAGCTCGGAGTACTTCGGAACCCCGAACTCGTAGTCGAGGAACTGGAGCTCCATCACCTTGCCGGTGAAGTCCTTGATCGGGCTGATCTCGTCGAACAGCTCCCGAAGTCCATTGGCGATGAACCAGTGGAACGAATCGAGCTGAAGCTCGATCAGGTTCGGGATGGGCAGGACCTCGGGGATGCGGGCATACGAAATCCGCGCCGAAGCCTGGGTCGCCCGGGGCGACGACTCAGCAGACAGCATGAATCGCTCCTATCGGAGGAGGAGGGGGAAAGGGGGGGAAGCGAGAGTCACAGACAGACTAGGATACCGCGATTCGCCGCCATGTCAAACAGGGCGGTGGCGCGTCTCGCCACCACCCGATCGTCCAGGGCAGCGTATCCGGTCGGCGGCTCGGCCGGCCAACTCGGAATGAGGCGGATGCCGACCTCCGTCCGACCGGATTCGCGCTGTCCCCGAGACTACTTGATCTCGACCTTGGCGCCGACTTCCTCAAGGGCGGCCTTGATCTTGTCGGCCTCCTCGCGGGTGACCCCTTCCTTGACGGCCTTGGGCGACGCGTCGACCAGGTCCTTGGCCTCCTTGAGGCCGAGGGCGGTCAGCTCGCGCACGACCTTGATGACCGGGATCTTGTTCGGGCCGACTTCGGTCAGCACCGCGCTGAACTCGGTCTGCTCCTCGGGGGCCGCCTCTGCCGTTGCAGCGGCCGGGGCACTGGCGGCGGCCGCGGCGACCGGCGCCGCGGCGGTCACACCGAACTTGTCCTCGAACGCCTTCTTGAGATCGGACAGCTCGAGGACGGTCATGTTCCCGATCGCTTCGAGAATCTGGTCTGCGGTGATTGTGGCCATGTGATTCGTTTCTCCTGGGGTGGGCGCCCGCTGCCGGGCGCGCTGTTGCCGGGTGGAGGAGCGAGCTAGGCGGCGGCGCCGCGCTGCTCGATGAGCGCGGCCAGGCCGCCGGCGATGTCGCGGAGCGGCGCGGCCAGCAGGCCGGCCATGTTGGCCATCGGCGCGGCAAAGGCCCCGGCCAGCTGGGCCAGGAGCACGTCGCGCGAGGGCAGTGCGGCGAGCCGGGTGAGCCCGTCGGCGTCGATCGCCCGGGAGCCGAGGACGGCGCCCTTGAGCTTGACGACCTTGTACGGCCGGGTGGCGTCGAGGACGGCCTTGGCGATGGTCCCCTCGTCGCCCGAGCCGAACGCGATCGCGCTCGGACCCTTGAGCAACGGGCTCAGCGCCTCGAGCCCGGCATCGGCGGCAGCAATCCGCATCAGCCGGTTCTTCACGATCCGGTAGCTGACGTCCTGCTTGCGCAGGGTCCGCCGGATCTCGGCCAGCTCGTGGACGGTGAGGCCGCGGTACTCGGAGACGATCAGGGTCGGGTTGCGCGACAGCTCGTCACGCAGCTCGGCCACGGTCTCCCGTTTGGCCTCGGTTGGCATGAATACCTCCGTATCTGGCGCGCAGCCGGCGCGCGGCGGTGGTGCAGACCCGGCCCTCGGCCAGGTCTGCCCCTGCGACGGTCCAATCTCGTTCGCAGGGGCCAACACACTCCGCATGGAGGTCTCGGTCCTGCCTTGGCGTGCTCGCCGACGTCCCCGGGAGCCGGTCCTACCGGCCCGATCCGTTCAGCGGTTCAAGCCCCGACCGTGGCCCTCGCCGTTCCGGGCGAGGATCGCGGTCCGCGGGCGCAGGCTGTCTTTGGCGTCCGTCGTTGTTCAGTTGTCTGGCGACGCGGCCCGACCAGGGATCGAGCCCGCCGCCGCGTGTGGTGGGCGGGGAGCCAGCGGTCAGGCCGCGGCTGCCGCCAGGAGGGCCGGCATGTCGACCCGGATCCCGGGTCCCATCGTGCTCGCGATCGTCAGGCCCTGGAGGTAGTGGCCCTTGGCCCCGGCGGGCCTGGCCCGGTTGATCGCGTCGATCAGGGCGGCCAGGTTCTCGGCCAGCGCCTCGTTGCTGAAGGCGGCCTTGCCGAACGGGACGTGGATGATCCCGCCCTTGTCGACCTTGAACTCGACCCGGCCGGCCTTGACCTCGCGCAGGGCGCGCTCGATGTCGAAGGTGATCGTGCCCGACTTCGGGTTCGGCATCAGGCCCCGCCGGCCGAGGATCTTGCCGAGGCGGCCGACCATGCCCATCGTGTCGGGCGTGGCCAGGGCGACGTCGAACTCGAGCCAGCCGGCCTCGATCTTCTTGACCAGGTCCTCCGCTCCAACCTCGTCGGCACCCCCCCGGAGCGCCTCCTGGGCCTTCTCGCCCTGGGCGAAGACGGCGACCCGGACGATCTTCCCGGTGCCATGGGGTAGGACGACCGTGCCCCGGACCATCTGGTCGGCGTGGCGCGGATCGACCCCGAGCCGGACGTGGGCCTCGACGCTCGGGTCGAAGTTGACCACGCTGGTCTGCTTCAGGAGATCGACCGCCTCGGCCGGGCCGTAGACCTGGTCGCGGTCGACGAGCTTGGCGACCTCGCGATATTTCTTGCCGTGAGCCATGTCCGGGTTCCCTTTGCTGCGGCGGGCGGTCCGCCTTCCCCTGGCGCGGGGTGGACGGCCGGCTGGACGCCGCCGGCTGGCGAGGTTGAATCTCGGGCCGGCGGCTAGCCGACGACCTCGATGCCCATGCTCCGGGCAGTCCCCTCGATCTGGCGGGCGGCCGCCTCGATGTCGTTCGAGTTCAGGTCGGCCTGCTTGATCGCGGCGATCTCGCGGAGCTGGTCGCGGGTGACCTTGCCGACCGTCTCGCGCTTGGCCGTGGCCCCGCCCTTGTCGATCCCGGCTGCCTTGCGCAGGAGATCGGCCGCCGGCGGGGTCTTCAGGACGAACGAGAACGAGCGGTCCTCGAAGATCGTGATCTGGGCCGGGATGACCTGGCCCGCCTTGTCGGCCGTCTTCTCGTTATAGGACTTGGTGAACTCGACGATGTTGATGCCGTGCGGCCCCAGCGCGGTGCCGACCGGCGGGGCGGGCGTCGCCTTGCCGGCGGGCAGCTGCAGGGTCAGGACGATTCGGATCTTCTTGGCCACGATTACGCCTTTCGGTCAGGGGTGCTCAGAGCTTCTCGACCTGCAGGAAGTCGAGCTCGACGGGAGTCTCCCGGCCGAAGATGCTCACCAGGACCTTCACCTTGTTGCGCTCGGGGTTGACCTCGTCGACCGTGCCGATGAACTCGGCGAACGGCCCGTCGGTCACCCGGACGCTCTGGCCCTTGGTGAAGGCCACCCGGTACTTGGGCGTCTCGACGCCCATCGTCCGGAGGATCTGCTTGACCTCGTGCTCGGCCAAGGGGATCGGTTCGTTGCGCTGGCCGGGGATGTTGCCGCCGCCGACGAAGCTGGTCACGCCGGGGGTGTTCCGGACGACGAACCAGGAGTCGGGGTCGAGGATCATTTCGACCAGGACGTAGCCCGGGTAGACCTTCTTCTGGACGGTGTGGCGCTGACCCTGGCGGATCTCGATCTCGTCTTCCATCGGCACGAGCACCTGGAAGATCCGGTCTTCCATGCCCATCGACTCGATCCGGTGCTCGAGGTTGGCCTTGACCTTGTTCTCGTAGCCGGAGTAGGTGTGGATCACGTACCAGTGCTTCTCGGGGGCGGGTACCCGGGTCTCGGTCAGGTCGGTCATCTCAGCCCAGCCCGCTCAGGAAGCTCAGGCCCTGGCTGAAGATGAAGTCGAAGAACGAGATGAAGACGCCCACGGCAAAGCTCACGACGAACACGAGCACCGTCAGGTTGATCGTCTGCTGGCGGGTGGGCCAGGTGACCTTCTTCAGTTCGGACCATGACTCGTCGACGTATCGACGAAAGCGCTGGATCACGTGGGTGATGCCTTCTTTGGGGCTACGGACCTGGTCGGGATGTGGCAGGCGCGGCCGGACTCGAACCGACAACCACTGGTTTTGGAGACCAGAGCTCTGCCAAATTGAGCTACGCGCCTCCGGTTGATCGCTACTTCGCCTCCCGGTGGAGGGTGTGCCGCCGGTCACGCGGACAATACTTCCGAAGCTCGAGCCGGTTCGGATCGTTCTTCTTGTTCTTGCGCGTGGTGTAGGTCCGCTCCTTGCACTCGGTGCAGGCGAGCAGGATCACCGGTCGGTTCTCGACTCTTGCCATGTCAGCCCTACTCGATCGAGGTGATCGCGCCGGCGCCGACGGTCCGGCCACCTTCGCGGATCGCGAAGCGCAGGCCGACCTCGAGGGCGATCGGGGTGATCAGCTCGACCTTCATCTCGACGTTGTCGCCGGGCATGATCATCTCGGCTCCGTCGGGCAGCCCGATCGCCCCGGTCACGTCGGTCGTGCGGAGGTAGAACTGGGGCCGGTAGCCGTTGTAGAACGGGGTGTGCCGGCCGCCCTCCTCCTTGGTCAGGACGTAGACCTGGGCGCTGAACTTGGTATGGGGCTTGATCGAGCCGGCCTTGGCCATGACCTGGCCCCGCTCGATCTCGTCGCGCTCGATCCCGCGCAGGAGGCAGCCCACGTTGTCGCCGGCCTGGCCCTCGTCGAGCAGCTTCTTGAACATCTCGACCCCGGTGACCACGACCTTGCGGGTGGCCTTGACCCCGATCACCTCGACCTCGTCGCCGACGTGGACCACGCCGCGCTCGATCCGCCCGGTGGCGACCGTGCCCCGGCCCTTGATCCCGAAGACATCCTCGACCGGCATCAGGAACGGCTTGTCGACCGCCCGCTCGGGGGTCGGGATGTAGGAATCGACCGCGTCCATCAGCTCCTGGATCGGGACGTAGGCTGGATCGGCCGGATCGGCCGGGGCCTCGAGGGCCTTGAGGGCCGAGCCCCGGATGAACGGGATATCGTCACCCGGGAAGTTGTACTTGGAGAGCAGCTCGCGGACCTCGAGCTCGACCAGATCGAGCAATTCGGGGTCGTCGACCATGTCGACCTTGTTCAGGAAGACGACGATGAACGGGACCTCGACCTGGCGGGCCAGCAGGATGTGCTCGCGGGTCTGGGGCATCGGCCCGTCGGTCGCGGCCACGACCAGGATCGCCCCGTCCATCTGGGCGGCGCCGGTGATCATGTTCTTGATGTAGTCGGCGTGGCCGGGGCAGTCGACGTGGGCGTAGTGGCGGTTGGCCGTCTCGTACTCGACGTGGGCGATCGCGATCGTGATCCCCCGCTCGCGCTCCTCGGGGGCGTTGTCGATCGAATCGAAGGCGCGGTACTCGGCCCCGCCCTTGAGGGCGAGGTACTTCGTGATCGCGGCGGTCAGGCTGGTCTTGCCGTGGTCGATGTGACCGATCGTGCCGATGTTGACGTGCGGCTTGGTCCGCTCGAACTTCTTCTTGGCCACGTGAGTGCTTTCACTCCATCTGTTGAGGCGCCGGCCGGGCTCCACGAGCGGGCCGGGCGAAACTCTGCGGGTGCTGGTCGGTGGATCTCGCGGTCCGGGCCCGTTGCCCTGGCCCGTCTACGAGGTCATCCGTGGCCGCGCCACGAAGGTGGAGCCCACAATCGGACTTGAACCGATGACCTCTTCCTTACCAAGGAAGTGCTCTGCCAGCTGAGCTATGTGGGCCAGGGATCCTTCCGATATGTGATCCGGAACTTGGTGGGCAGGAAGGGAATCGAACCCCCACAGTCGAAGACGGCTGATCTACAGTCAGCGGAGCTCACCACCTGCTCAACCTACCCATGTGACGCTCCCGATCGGGCTGCGGCCCGCGGTGGATCGCGAAACGGTGTTATTCGCGTTGGAGCCGACGACGGGACTCGAACCCGGAACCGGCGGTTTACAAAACCGCTGCTCTACCAATTGAGCTACGTCGGCGCGCAGAACCATACCGCAGGAAGGTCCCGTGGCGCCCCGGAATGATAGGGCGGTCCGACCGAATGGGTCAAGCGTGCCAGGGCGGCCGCCGCTTCGGCTTCGCCGTGGCGTCGGCGGGACCCGGGCCGTAACCCTAGGGCAGGAGATCACCGCCAGGGTCGGCCGGCTTGGCCCCGGACTTCCTGGCTTTGCTGGCTTTCGTCGAAGCCTTGTCAGTCGACGTTGCCGCGGACTTGCCGGCCTTCGTCGGGGCCGTGGCCAGGGCCTTGGCCGGGGCCTTGGCCGGGGCCTTCGTCGGAGCCGTAGCCGGGGCCTCCCTCGGGGCCTTGGCCGAGGCCTTCGCGGCGGACTTCGCGGCCTTCGCCGTGACCTTGGCTGACGACTTCGCGGCAGCCTCGACGGTCGACTTGGCCGGGGCTCCGGGCGCAGAATTCGCCGATCGCCTCGGTCCCGGACTTGTCGCGCGCCTCGGCGGCCGGGCTGGGCTTCGGGGGCCTGGTCGTCTCGGACGGAGCGAGCGCCCCGGCCTCGGGCGCCACGGGCGAATCGGTGGCCTCGAGCGCCACCGGCCCGGCCCCGGTCGCCGCCGGGCGGAGCGTTCGGGCGTTCCGGCTGGGCGCCGGCCCGGCGGCCGCCCGCTGGGTCGTCGCTTCGAAGAGCAGGATCGAGCCGGCCACTGACGCGTTCAGCGACCCGATCACTCCGCGCATCGGGATCCGGACGCTCAGGTCGCAGCGGCGCCGGACGGCCGGGCCCAGGCCCTGGCCCTCGCTTCCGACGACCAGGGCAATCGGCCCGCGCAGATCGGCCTCCCGCACGGTCAGGGCGGCCTCGGCCTCGGCCCCGATGACCCGCAGACCGGCAACGTGGAGATCGGCCAGGGCCGCCGCCAGGTCATCGACCGGGGCCAGGAGCAGGTGCTCGACCGCGCCGGCCGAGGCCTTGATCGCGGCCGGGCTGATTGGGGCCTGGCGGTGGGTCGGGAAGAGGACTCCGTGGGCGCCCGCTGCCTCGGCGCTGCGCAGGAGCGTGCCGACGTTCTGGGGATCCTCGAGCGAGTCGAGCACGAGCACGAAGGGTGGCTCGCCGCGCTCGGCCGCCCGGGCCAGGATGTCGGCGACGCTGGCGTAGCGCCGGGGAGCGACCACGAGGGCGATCCCCTGGTGGCCGTCGAAGCCGGTCAGCGCAGTAAGCGACCCGCCTTCGATCTCGACGATCGGGATCCGCAGGCTGGTTGCGTGAAGGACAAGCTTCTCGAGCGCGCCCCGGCGCTGGGGCACGACGAGGAGCCGGCGTGCTTCCCGGCGGGCGACGAACGCCTCCTCCACCGGCCGCCGCCCGGCCACGACCTCGTCGCCTGGGTCGACCAGCCCGGCTTCGGCCGGTTCGAGGCCCGGCCGGGCAAACGCGGGCGGGCGAGGCCGATCAAAGCCGGGTCGATCAGAGCCGGGTCGATCAAAGCCGGACCTCACGGGAGGCCCGAACGAACGGGCGGCCGGAGGACGGTCCCGGTACGGGCCGGCAGGACGGTTTCGATTGGGCCCGCCCGGCCGGGGGCTGTAGGGCCGGGGCTCGGCTGAGCGAGGCCCGCCCGGCCGGGGGCTGTATGGCCGGGGCTCGGCTGAGCGGGGCTCGGGCGGCCGGGGGCCATAGGGCCCGGACCCGCCCGGCCGAGGGCTGTGGGGCCGAGGCTCGGCTGGCCGGGGGCCGTAGGACCGGGCGTCCGGCGGTCGATCGCGATACGGCCCGCCGGGCCGGTTGCCCGGCTGGCCTTCGACCAGGTCCGGGCCCTGGTTCGTGCGGGCGGGCGGACGATCGCCCGATCGGAAGTCGGGGCGGGAGCCGGTTCCGCGTCCGGGCCCGCCGGGACGTGGCCCGGGCGGGCGCGGCCGCCCCCCGTACCCCGGCCTCGGCCCGTCGAAGCTGCGCTGGCGGGGTCGGTCCGAGCCCGGTCGATCGGCCGGGTCGGATCCGGCCTGGAAGCCGAATCCCGAGCGGCCCGGCCGGTCGCTTCCGTAGGACGGGCGGCCAGCCCCGGGCGGATGCTCGCCGGGCCGCTCATCGGGACCACGTGGAATGCGCGGTTGGTAGGGCTGTCCCGGGCCCAGGCCGGGACCATGGAAGGTGGCCTTGCCGGGTCCCCGAGACCGCCCTCCGGCACCGGGACGGGGACCGGCGCCGGGGCGCGGGCCGCCACCCGTCGACCGGCTGTTGCCACCGGCCTGCCCGCCGCTGGGCCGGGGCCGATCAGGCTTGATCCGCTTCGGTCGTGGTGTCGAGCCGTCGCCGTCAGACATTGGCAGCCTCCTGACGGCGCCAGCGCTGGCCGTCGCGCGAATCTTCGACAACGATCCCCCTGGCCGCCAGTGCGTCCCGGAGCCGGTCCGATTCCGCCCAGTCACGCGCCGTCCGGGCAATGGCCCGGGCCTCGAGAAGCGCCTCCAGCTCCGGTTCCAGCCGTTCCTCCGCGAGGTCTGGGCCGATCCCGAGCACCCGGTCCAAATCGGCCAGGAAGGACACCACCGTTCCGGCATCGGCGGTCGAGAGGACCCGGCCGTCGATCCGTCGATTGATCTCGCGAATGAAGTCGAACAGGCTGGCCAGGGCCGGGGCGATGTTCAGGTCGTCGTCGAGCGCCCGTTCGAAGGCGGCCCGGGTCGAGCTGACGAGCTCGGGCAGGCCGGCGTCGTCGGCGCCCGGCCGCTGATAGAGGGCGAGGGCCGCGAGCAGGGCGTCGTACCGATCCAGGGCCGAGCCGGCCGCCCCGAGCGATGCCTCGGTGTAGTTCAGGGCGGCCCGGTAGTGGACCGAGACCAGGACGTAGCGCAAGGCCCGCGGCGACACCCCGCGGGCGAGCAGGTCCTCGACCCGGGCGATATTGCCGGTCGACTTGGCCATCTTCGAGCCGGCCATCTGGAGGTGGGCGCAGTGGAGCCAGGTCTGGACGAAGGGCAGGCCGGTGGCGGCCTCGCTCTGGGCCAGCTCGTCCTCGTGGTGCGGGAAGATCAGGTCGACCGCCCCGGTGTGGATGTCGAATGACGGCCCGAGGTGCTTCATGCTCATCGCCGAGCACTCGATGTGCCAGCCCGGACGGCCCTCGCCGACGGTCGTCGGGTACGACGGCTCGCCGGGCTTCGGCCCCTTCCACAGGGCGAAGTCCCGGACATCGTCCTTGGCGTACTCGTCGGCCTCGACCCGCTCCCCCACCCTGAGCTGGTCGGGCTCGAGCCGGGCCAGCCTGCCGTAGGTCGGCCACGAGGCGATCCGGAAGAAGATCGAGCCGTCGTCGGTCCGGTAGGCGTGCCCCCGCTCGAGCAGGGTCGAGATTAAGCCGGTGATCTCCGGGATGTGCTGGGTCGCCCGGGGCAGGACGTCAGGCGGCGACATCCGCAGGGCACGGCCGTCGGCCACGAACCGGGCGGTCCAGCGCTCGGCCAGCTCGCCGATCGAGGTGCCCTGAGCGGCTGCGCCCCGGATGATCTTGTCGTCAATGTCGGTGATGTTCATCACCCAGGTCACCCGCAGGCCGCGATAGCGCAGGTAGCGCACGAGCAGATCGGCGAACAGGAACGAGCGGAAGTTGCCGATGTGGGCCGGTCCGTACACGGTCGGTCCGCAGGAGTAGATCCGGACGTGGCCCGGCTCGAGCGGGACCAGCTCGTGCTGCTCGCCGGTCAGCGTATCCAGCAACCGGATCGAGCTCATGGCTCGGCCCCGACCGACTCGGCCCCGACCGACTCGGCCCCGACCGACTCGGCCCCGACCGGCTCGACCACGGCTACGGCGGAGGCGCTGATGCCTCGACCGGCGCCCTCCCAGCCCTCCAGGTTGCCGCTCGAGGCCTTGACATTGACCTGCTCCGGGGCGAGCCCGGCGGCGGCCGCGATCGCCCGAGCCATCGGCTCGAGCCGGCCGGCCAGCCGGGGCCGGGCCGCCACGATCGTCAGGTCAAGCGAGGCCGGCCGGTAGCCCGCGGCCCGGACCCGTCCGACGACCGCTCCGAGCATCGTCACACTCGACAGGCCGGCCGGCGTCTCGGGACCGGCCGGAAACTGCCGGCCGAGGTCACCCAGGCCGGCCGCCCCGAGGAGGGCGTCGGCCACCGCGTGCAGGGCGACGTCGCCGTCCGAGTGGCCGTGCAGGCGGGCCATCCCCTCGATCGGGAGGCCGCCCAGGATCAGTGGCTCGCCCGGGCCGAACGGGTGGCGATCGGAACCGAACCCGACCCGGGTGGAGCGGCCGCCAACTCGCTCGTCGCGGGCGAGGATCGCCGCCGCCCGCTCGAGGTCGCCGGGCACAGTCACCTTGAAGTTCATCGGGTCTCCGGGAACGGCGTGGACCGTGATCGTACAGGCCTCGAGCAGGCCGGCCTCGTCGGTGAACGTCTCCGGACCGTCCGGGGGAAAGGCCTTCCAGGCCTCCTCCAGGAGGCCGCGCCGGACACCCTGGGGGGTCTGGGCCGTGCCTAGCTCAGAGCGGTCGAGGGTTGAGACGACCTGTCCGAGATGGACTCGCTTGACCGTGTCGGTCAGGGCAAGGACAGGGATCGCGGCGCCCGAGCTGGCCGTGGCCTCGGCCACCTCGCGCACGAGCTGGGCGGTGACCATCGGACGGGCGCCGTCGTGGATCAGCAGGATTCGATCCGGCTCGCTGCCTCCCGGCTCGCGGCCGAGCCGCTCGACCCCCGCCGCAACCGACTCCTGGCGCCGTGACCCGCCGGCGACCACGTCGATGACCCTGGCCGGCAGCCAGCCGGCGGCGCGGATGGCGGGCACCCGCTCGGCGGCGACGACGACGACGATCCGGCCGATCTCGGTCCCGGCGGCCAGGCGCTCGAGGGTCCAGGCGAGGACCGGCCGGCCGCCGATGTCCGTCGCCAGCTTGTCCCGGCCAGCCATTCGCCGGCTCACGCCGGCGGCCACGACCACCGCGTCGACCGTGCCCGGTCCGGGCCGGCCGGCGGTCGTGGTCACTCCGTCCGGGGCTGGGCGAAGACCATCCGCCCGGCCACCGTCTGGAGGACCCGGGTAACCGTCACCTCGAGCTCGCGATCGATGAAGCGGGCGCCACCTTCGACCACGATCATCGTGCCGTCGTCCAGGAAGCCGACGCCCTGGCCGGCCTCCTTGCCGTCCTGGATCACCTTCACGTGGAGGCCCTCGCCGGGCAGCACGGCCGGCTTGACCGCGTTGGCCAGCGAGTTGATGTTCAGGACCCGCAGGCCCTGCAGCTCGGCGACCCGGTTCAGGTTGAAATCGTTGGTCAGGATCGCCCCGCTGTAGCGCTTGGCCAGGGCGACGAGCTTGGCGTCGACCTCGGTCACGTCGCGGACGTCGTCCTCGATGATCTCGACCGGGGTGGGCGAGTCCTTCTGCATCTGGCCCAGGATCTCGAGGCCCCGCCGGCCGCGATTGCGCCGGAGCGTGTCCGAGCTGTCGGCAATGTGCTGGAGCTCCTCGAGGACGAAGCGCGGCACGACGAGTGTGCCGTAGATGAAGCCCGACTCGACGATCTCCTTGATCCGGCCGTCGATGATCGCGCTCGTGTCCACGATGATGTGCGGGTCGCCCTTGCGGGCGATCGCCTCATCGGTCGGCTCCGGGCGCCGGAAGACGCCGATCGCCTCGGCGGCGGTGATCAGGTCCTGGCGCTTGGCCACGGTCAGCCCGACCATCCCGAGCCCGAAACCGATCGAGGTGGCGAGGGGCAGCCAGCGGCCGAGCGGATCCGGGAAGTTCGAGAGCGGCGCCCCGAGGAGCAGGCCCATCAGGAGGCCAATGATCAGGCCGACCACGGCGGTCACGAACTCGGCTGTCGAGAGGTCCTGCACGCTGCGCACGATCCAGGTCGCCGGGACAACGGTGAGGTACGGCAGGATCGCGAAGCCGACGATCAGCCAGGCCACCGTCCAGGCGGCCAGGAGCAGGCCGTAGGAGCTGCCCGTGTCCTGGAACAGGCCGCTCGCGGTCGCCAGGCCGAGCCCGATGAACGCCCCGAGCGCGGCGCCCAGAAGGCGAATGATGCGGATCACGGTCCCTCAGAGGTGCGTCTGGCGGCCGATCACGACCGCGAACGATGGCAGGCCTCGATGAGCGGTCAGCCTAGCATCGACAGCCCGCCATCGTGCGGCTCGAATCGTCAGGCGAGGGACCGCTCGAGCGCCTCTCGCAGGCTGGCCACCGCGATTACCTCGAGCCCGTCGACGGCCGGCCCGGGCCCGGCCCGGGCGCTCCGCGGGACGATCGCCCGGACGAAGCCGAGGCGGGCCGCTTCGCGCAGGCGGCGCTCGAGGCCGCTCACCTGGCGCAGCTCGCCGAGCAGGCCGACCTCGCCGGTCGCGACCGTCCCCGGCCGAATCGGCCGATCCCGGAACGAGCTGGCCAGGGCCAGCGCCACGGGTAGGTCGAGGGCCGGCTCGTCGAGGCTCAGGCCGCCGGCCAGGTTGGCGTACACATCGTGACTACCCAGGCCGATCCCCGCCCGCCGACCGAGGACCGCGACGAGCAGGGCCAGCCGGTTCGGATCGATCCCGCTGGCGGTTCGTCGAGGGGTCCCGTAGGCCGTCGCCGCGGTCAAGGCCTGGACCTCGACGAGGAGCGGCCGGGAGCCCTCGAGGGTTGGCGCAACGACGCTGCCCGGCGCTCCCCCGTCGTGCTCGCTGATGAACGCCCGCGCCGGGTCGGCGAATGGCGCGAGGCCGCGTTCGCCCATCTCGAGCACGCCGACCTCCTCTGTCGAACCGAACCGGTTCTTCGTCGCCCGGAGCAGGCGCAGAGACGAGAAGCGCTCGCCCTCGAGCCCGATCACCGCATCGACGAGATGCTCGAGCGTCTTCGGGCCGGCCAGGGAGCCCTCCTTCGTGACATGGCCGACGAGCACGACCGCGATCGCGGCCGCATCCGGGCCGCCCGACTTGGCCAGCTCCATCAGGCGCAGGGCGGCCTCGCGCACCTGGCCGACGCTGCCGGCCGCGCCGTCAAGGTCGTCGACGGTGGCGGTCTGGACCGAGTCGACGATCAGGAGGGTCGGCCGTTCGACCAGGGCCAGGTCGACGATCCGGTCGATCGACGATTCGGCCACCACCCGGATCCGCTCGCCGACGGGCCCGTCGACCAGGCCCAGGCGGGTCGCCCGGAGCCGGACCTGGGCGGCCGATTCCTCGCCGGTGGCATAGATCACCCGACCGCTGCCGGTGACTCCGGCGGCCGCCTGGAGGAGGAGGGTGGACTTGCCGATCCCGGGCTCCCCGCCGAGCAGGACGACCGAGCCGGGCACGAGCCCGCCGCCCAGGACCCGGTCGAGCTCGGGCAGTCCGACGCTCAGCCGGGGCTGTTCGAGGTCGCTGACCCGGGCCAGGGGCTCGAGCCGGCTCGACCCGGCCAGCGGGCCACCCGGTCGCGCCGGGCGGGCCGCCTTCGAGGGTTCACGGACGAGCGTCTCGACCAGGCTGTTCCAGCCGCCGCAGTTGCGGCACTGGCCCTCCCAGCGGAGGTAGGACTCACCGCACTGCTGGCAGACGTAGCGACTCTGGGCCCTGGCCATCCTCCGGGCGCGGTCGCTAGACGGCTTCGACGGGAGTCTTCTCGGCGACTTCGGCGTGGATGTCCAGGCCGGCCTCGGGATCCTTGTCGACGATGATCGTCGTGCCCGGCTCGTAGCGGCCCAGGAGGAGGTGCTCGGCGAGGACGTCCTCGACCATGTTCTGGATCACCCGCCGAAGCGGCCGCGCGCCGTAGGCCGCGTCATAGCCGATCTTGATGATGTGGGCCTTGGCCGCCGGGGTGACGACGAGCGACATGTCCTGGGCACGGAGCTGGTCGCGGACGCGCTGGAGCAGGATGTCGACGACCTCGCCGATCTCGTCCACGGTCAGGCTCCGGAACACGACGGTCGCATCGATCCGGTTCAGGAATTCGGGCCGGAAGCTCTGCTTCAGCTCGGCCGCGACCTTCTCGCGCATCAGCTCGTGGGACGCCTCGGCCCGACTCGAGTCGGTGTCGCCCTGCTTGCGGAAGCCCAGCGACGAATTCGTCTGGAGCTGCTTCGCGCCGAGGTTGCTGGTCATGATGATGATGCAGTTCCGGAAGTCGACCCGGCGGCCCTTGGCATCGGACAGGTGGCCGTCCTCGAGGATCTGGAGCAGGATGTTGAAGACCTCCGGATGGGCCTTCTCGACCTCGTCGAGCAGGATCACCGCGTAGTTCTTGCGCCGGACCGCCTCGGTCAGCTGGCCGCCCTCGTCGAAGCCGACGTAACCCGGAGGTGCCCCGACCAGCCGGCTCACGTTGTGGCGCTCCATGAACTCGCTCATGTCGATCTTGATCAGGGCGTCCTCGCTGCCGAACATGAACTCGGCGAGGGCCTTGGCCAGCTCGGTCTTGCCGACGCCGGTGGGGCCCAGGAAGATGAACGACCCGATTGGGCGCTTGGGATCCTTCAGGCCGGCCCGGGCCCGCCGGACGGCCTTCGACACGATGTCGATCGCCTCCTGCTGGGCGATCACCCGCTTGTGGAGCGCCTCTTCCATGTGGAGCAGTCGCTCGGACTCTTCCTGGGCGATCCGGGTCACCGGGATGCCGGTCCACATCGCCACGACCTGGGCGATCTCCTCTTCGCCGACGGTCGGCTGCTCCGCGGTCACCTTCGATTGCCACTCGGTCCGGAGGCCCTCGACGACCTCCTTCTGGGTCGCCTCGGACTCGCGCAGGCGGGCGGCGTCCTCGTACTCCTGGGCGTTGATCGCGGCGTCCTTCTCCTTGGTCACCCGGTCCAGCTCGCGCTGGGCCTCGCGCAGGGCGGGCGGCGCCGACGCGTAGCGCAGGCGGACCCGGCTGGCCGCCTCGTCGATCAAGTCGATTGCCTTGTCCGGCAGGTGGCGGTCGGTGATGTAGCGGACCGACAGGTCGGCCGCGGCCTTGACCGCCTCGTCCGTGATCGTGACCTTGTGATGCTGCTCGTAGCGCTCGCGGATGCCCTTGAGGATCTCGACCGTCTGCTCGAGGGTCGGTTCCTCGACCATGACCGGCTGGAAGCGCCGCTCGAGCGCCGCGTCGCGCTCGATGTACTTGCGGTACTCGTCGAGGGTCGTGGCCCCGATGCACTGGAGCTCGCCCCGGGCGAGCGGCGGCTTGAGGATGTTGGCCGCGTCGATCGCTCCCTCGGCGGCCCCAGCCCCGACCAGGGTGTGGAGCTCATCGATGAACAGGACCGCGTCGTTCGTGTTGCGGAGCTCCTCGATGATCTTCTTGAGCCGTTCCTCGAACTCGCCGCGGTACTTCGTGCCGGCCACGAGCGAGCCGATGTCGAGGGTCAGGACACGCTTGTTCAGGAGCGTCTCGGGCACGTCGCCGGCCACGATCCGATGGGCCAGGCCCTCGGCGATCGCGGTCTTGCCAACGCCCGGTTCGCCGATCAGGGCGGGGTTGTTCTTGGTCCGCCGGGACAGGATCTGGATGACCCGCTCGATCTCCTTCTCGCGCCCGATGACCGGGTCAAGCTTGCCGGCCCGGGCCGCGTCGGTCAGGTTGATCCCGAGCTGGTCGACGGTCGGGGTCTTGCTGGCCCGCTTCGTCTCCTGGGCGGATGGCCCGGCTGATGAGGACTGGGACAGGACCCGGATCACCTCGTGACGGACCTTGTCGAGGTTGACCCCGAGCGACTCCAGGACTCCGGCGGCGATCCCCTCTCCCTCGCGCACGAGACCGAGCAGGAGATGCTCCGTGCCGATGTAGTTGTGCCCGAGCCGACGAGCCTCGTCGATCGCCAGCTCGATCACCCGTTTGGCCCGGGGCGTCAGGCCGACCTCGCCGACGACCGGGCGATCCCCCCGGCCGATGATGAACTCGACGGCGGTCCGGACCTTGGCCAGCTCGACGTTCATGTTCTCCAGGACGCGCGCAGCGACGCCCTCGCCCTCGCGCACGAGGCCGAGCAGGAGATGCTCCGTGCCGATGTAGTTGTGGTTGAACCGCTGCGCCTCGTCCTGGGCGAGCGTCAGTACCTTTCTGGCACGGTCCGTGAACTTGTCAAAACGATCCATTCGGTTCGAACGCCTGTTCCTCTTCCATTGTCCCGGGGACGCCGGTTCAGCCATGCTAGCACCTTGACCACGGGGCGCAACCGAACCAAGGCCGAGCGTCGCTCCGGCAGCTGCGCAGGGCGGCCAGGCCAGGGGGCCGGCGGCCCAGGGGCGAATGGCCCGGGAATCAAACGACCCACCGGGTGATCCGGCGGGCCGTCGGGCCGGGTATCGGCCGGGGCGAGCGGCCCGGCCGGGTCAACCCTCGGTGTTCGCCTCCATCGTCTCGCTGGCGATCTCGTGGATCGCTTCGGAGGCCGCGGCCTCTTCGGACGCTTCGTCGGTCGCGACGGTCTCGAGGATCGCCTCGATCGCCTCGGAGGCGGCCGACTCCTCGTTGGCCTCGGCCTCGGCGACCGTCTCGACCACGTCAGCGGCGGCATCGGCGGCGGGCGCCTCGTTGGCCTCGTTGGCCGCGGCCGCATCCCGGATCCGGTCGATCTCCTCGGCGGCGACCGACTCGAGCTCGGCCTCGTCGGAGGCAACCGTTTCGACGATCGCCTCGATCGCCTCCGCGGCGGCGCCTTCCTCGGCCAACTCGTCGGCGGCAACCGTCGACTCGATGTCCTCGGCCTCGGCGGCCGCCATCTGCTGGCGGACCTGGGCAAAGGCAGCGGCCAGGGTGTTGTCGATCCCGCCTTCGGGCTCCTGCACGGCGTCGGCCATCGAGTACCCGCGCTCGGGCCGCTCGGACCGCGGACGGCGCTCCGGCCGGGCCTCGCGGGCCGGGGCCTGGCCCGGGGCGGCCGGAGCCGTCTCGACCGGCGCCGGCCTGGCCGGCGCCTCCTCGGCCTGCTTCAGGCTGAGGCCGAGGCGATGCCGCTCGGAATCGAGGCTGATGATCTTGAGCTTGAGCGTCTGGCCCTCGTGGACGACGTCGCCCGGATGGGCCACCCGCTGCTGGGACAGCTCGCTGATGTGGATCAGGCCCTCGAGCCCGTCCCGGACCCGGACGAAGGCGCCGAAGTTGACCAGCTTCGTGACCGTGCCGTCGATGATGTCGCCGACCTTGAAATCGGCCACCGTCGAGTGCCACGGATCGGGCTGGAGGCGGCGGATCGACAGGCTGATCCGACCGCGCTCGTGGTTGATGTCGATGACCTCGGCCTCGACCTCCTCGCCGACCTTGTAGCCGGACTCGGGGTTGTTGACCTTGTTCCAGGACAGCTCGCTCTTGTGGACGAGGCCGTCGATCCCCCCCAGGTCGATGAATACCCCGAACGGGGCGATCGAACGGACGGACCCGGTTACCTTCTGGCCGACCTGGAGGCTGCTGAAGAGCTCGTCGCGCTTTTCGCGACGCTCCTCGTACAGGGCCACCTTTTCGGACAGGATCAGCCGGTTCGCCTTGCGGTTTACCTCGAGGATCTTCAGGCGCAGCTTCCGGCCGACGAACGGCTGGAGCTTCTCGGCGATCTCCTGGGCGGCATCCCGGGGCTGGTCGTTCTGGGGCCGGCGCGGGAAGTCGACGATCTGGCTGATCGGCACGAAGCCGCGGATCCCACAGTCGACGATCAGGCCGCCCTTGTTGTGGTCGATCACCGGGGCTTCGATGATCACGCCCGTTTCGAACTGCTCCTGCATCGAGCGCCACTTGCGCTCGAGGCCGGCCCGGCGGAGCGACAGGACGACATGGCCCTCCTGCGACTCCGGCTGGAGGACGTAGACCAGGACCGTATCGCCGATCGCCAGCTGGGGAGCGCTCTCGGCGTTCCGACCGTACAGCTCCCGGTTCGAGACGACGCCCTCGCTCTTGGCCCCGATGTCAACCAGGATCTCGTCCTTGTCGATCCGGACGACGGTGCCCTCGACGACGTCGCCGTGTTTGAAGCTCTTGATATCCGAGTCCTGCTCGGCCAGCAGCTCTTCCATCGTCGTCGGCTCGGGCCCAAGGTCACGGACCGGTTCGAGCTCAGGCTCCTCGTCGGCTGCGGCCGGCGCATCGGCCAGCTCTGCGGCGAGATCAGCCGACCCGAGGTCGGGCCCTGGCTCAGCCGACCCGAGGTCGGGCCCTGGCTCAGCCGCGGCGCTCGGCTCCTCGGCCGGAGTCCCGCTAGCCGGGGCCTCCTGCGGGGCCGCGCCGGCGATCTCCGTCGCGACTGCCTCGGCTGGTCCCGCCGGGGCCGCCTCCTCGACTGGGGCGTTGGGAGCGTCATCGGTGGAACTGGCGGGCTCGTCGGCCACGGCCACGGCCGACGCCTGGTCTTCGGTCACCTGGGAATTGGGCGAGGCGGTTGCCTCGACGTCCGGTGCCGGCCCGTCCTGCTGCTGTTCAGTCAATTTGGTGGTCTCTCCTTGTCGGAATCTCCCGTAGAAACAGGAACGGCCCGAGCGCCGCTCGAGCCGTTGACAAACGATGTGGCGAGTCAGGTCCGGTGGGGCCTCAGTTCGCTCCTTCGTGATCGATGGCCGCAGGCGACGTTCTTCTGCTGTCCTGCCTCGTGGGGCCGGGAGAGTCTAGCACAGGCTTTTCGCGGCCTACAATCGTGCCCGCGTGCCTGAGCTGCCCGATCTCACCGTCGTCGCCGAAGCATTCCATGCGGCCCTGGCCGGTCGCCGGATCAGCTCGGCGGTGACCCATGCTCCACTCGCCGTGCGGGGCACGCCGGCCGAGCTGGCCGGCCTCGTCGGCCGCGAGGTCCGCTCGATCGACCAGCGGGGCAAGTTCCTGCTGGTCGAGCTCGACCATGACCGGGTCGTGTTCAATCCGATGCTCACCGGCCGATTCCAGCTGGCCCGGCCGGGCGCGAAGCTGCCCACGAAGACTGCTCTCGTGCTCGGGTTCGGTCCGCGGGCTGCTGTTCCGACCCGCGGCGTCGCTCGCTGGACGAAGGGCGCCGAATGGCTGCCCGCGGACGATCAGGCGGTCGAGGTGCGCTATCGCGATCCGACCCAGATGGGCAAGGTCTACCTCGTCCCCGACGGCACGGATCGGCCCGTCGCCGGGCTGGACGCCCAGCTCGGCCCGGACGCCGACGACCCGGCCCTGACCCTGGCCGCCTGGCAGGAGCGCATCCGGCGTCACCCGGGCGAGCTGAAGAACCTGCTCAAGAACCAGGCCTTCATCGCCGGGATCGGCAACGCCTACAGCGACGAGATTCTCCACGCTGCACGCCTCCTGCCATTCCGGCGCCGCTCGACCCTCGCGCCCGAGGAGGTGGCCGCGCTTCACGCCGCGACCCAGGCGACGCTCAGCGATGCAATCGGCGTCCTGCGCGAGCGCGTCCCGCCGACGTTCGAGACCCAGGTCCGCGACTTCCTGGCTGTCCACAACAAGGGCGGCCAGCCCTGCCCCCGCTGCGGCACCCGGATCAGCGAGGTCAGCCCGGGCGGCTTCGTGACCTCGTTCTGCCGGGGCTGCCAGCGCTGAAGGCGATCGTCCCGGCGGCCCTGGCCGGGCGCGGGCTCAGGGCAGCTTGAGGATCTCGCCCGGGTGGATCACGTACGGGCTCTTCAGGGCATTCACGGCAACGATCGCCTTGACCGTCGTGTGGAACCGGCTGGCAATGCCCGACAGGGTGTCGCCCGCCTTCACCTTGTAGGTCTTCGGCTTGGGCGTCGCCGATGGCCTCGGGCTGACCGGCGGCGGACTGGCCGCTGCCACCGGGCTGGCGCTGGCCAGGGGCGCGGGTGAGGGCGTGACCTGCCCAAGCGCGCCGAGCGATGCGATCGGCGAGGGTGAGCCGCCGGCGAGGCCGGACGGTCCGGGCTCGCCGGTACGGGCAAGCAGGATCGCCCCGAGCGCCGCGATCATCAGGATGACCAGGCCGATCTGGCCAGCCTGGCGGCGGTCGCCGAACGAGGGCAGGCCGAACGAGGCCCGGCCACGGTCGACCACGATTGGTGTTGTCCGGGCGAACTGGCGCCGCCCGACGATCATCGGCAGGGCGGCGGCCGATTCGCCGGCCAGGCTGTTGCCCGAGGCTGCTTCGGAGGGCCCGGCGTCCGGCGGCTCGTGCTCCGGAGCGGACGCCGATACTGCCATTCGACCGGGACCCAGGGCCGGCTCGCCGGGATCCGGCTGGACCGGTGCGGGCGAGGAGTCGGACGGCTCTGGGACAGTCGGGCCCGGAGCGTCCTCGGGGGCGGCCGGCTGGTCGATCGGATCGCTCATCCGGCCAAGGATAGCGAGGTCCGCGGGTTGCCCGGATTCGGGCCAGTGGAGGAGTCTCCGGCCTTCTCGTCGGGGAAGCCGGGTGCCCGGCTCGAAAACGCAAAAAATCCTGGCGACGACCTATGTTCCCGAAAGGCTGCCCTCTCAGTATCTTCGGCGCTGGAGAGCTTAACTTCCGTGTTCGGGATGGGAACGGGTGTGGCCTCTCCGCTAGAGTCACCAGGATTTCATGCGTCTGGTCGATGTCGTTCGGCGGTATGAATCTTCGATCTCGGCGAGGTCATCCCGGCGCACGAATGCGCCTGGTGAATCCCTGGAACCAGCCGCTGATCCTTGATCAGTAGCTGAAAGTGGTCAAGCCCTCGACCATTAGTACGGCTCAGCTTCATCCGTCACCGGACTTCCACATGCCGCCTATCAAACAGGTGGTCTCCCTGCGGTCTTACCTGGTTAACCCAGTGGGGAACCTCATCTCGAGGCGAGCTTCGCACTTAGATGCTTTCAGCGCTTATCCCAACCGAACATAGCTACCCAGCGGTGCCCTTGGCAGGACAACTGGCACACCAGCGGTTCGTCCACTCCGGTCCTCTCGTACTAGGAGCAGCTCCTCTCAAGTTCCCTACGCCCACGATGGATAGAGACCGAACTGTCTCACGACGTTCTGAACCCAGCTCGCGTGCCGCTTTAATTGGCGAACAGCCAAACCCTTGGGACGTACTTCCGCCCCAGGATGCGACGAGCCGACATCGAGGTGCCAAACGGTGCCGTCGATGTGAACTCTTGGGCACCATCAGCCTGTTATCCCCGGGGTAGCTTTTATCCGTTGAGTGATACCCCTTCCACTCGGAGGTACCAGATCACTAAGCCCGACTTTCGTCTCTGCTCGACTTGTAGGTCTCGCAGTCAAGCTCCCTTATGCCTTTGCACTCTACGGCTGGTTTCCATTCAGCCTGAGGGAACCTTTGGGCGCCTCCGTTACACTTTAGGAGGCGACCGCCCCAGTCAAACTACCCGCCTGACACTGTCCTGCGCCCGGATTACGGGTCGCGGTTAGAACCAAAATTCAGCAAGGGTGGTATTTCAACGTTGGCTCCATCGAGGCTAGCGCCCCAATTTCACAGCCTCCCACCTATCCTACACAAGCTAAATCCCGATCCAATGTCAGGGTGTAGTAAAGCTCCACGGGGTCTTTTTGCCCTATCGCGGGTAACCTGCATCTTCACAGGTACTTCAATTTCGCCGGATCCCTCGTTGAGACAGCGCCCAGATCGTTACGCCATTCGTGCGGGTCGGAACTTACCCGACAAGGAATTTCGCTACCTTAGGACCGTTATAGTTACGGCCGCCGTTTACCGGGGCTTCGATTCAGAGCTTGCACCCCTCCTCTTAACCTTCCGGCACTGGGCAGGCGTCAGCCCCTATACGTCAGCTTTCGCTTTCGCAGAGACCTGTGTTTTTGCTAAACAGTCGCCTGGGCCTTTTCACTGCGGCTTCGATCGACCACTGCAAGCAGCAGCCGCGAAGCGCCCCTTCTCCCGAAGTTACGGGGCCATGTTGCCGAGTTCCTTAACGAGGGTTCTCCCGATCGCCTTGGTATTCTCTACCCGCCTACCTGTGTCGGATTGCGGTACGGACACCTTTGATCTCGCTAGACACTTTTCTTGCCAGCTCGGCTCACTCGAATTGCAGCAGATGCCACTTTCCATCGCTTCTCGGGGTTGAATGAGGAGACGGATTTGCCTGTCTCCTCCCCCTACCGGCTTGGACGCGTATAGCCAAAACGCGCTCGAACTACCGTGCCGTGTCATGCCCTTGCTCTCACCTGGGATCGGCTCCTGGACTCGACCGACTTTCGCCGGCCAACCTCCATTCACCTACCCCCAGGCGACACCTTGCGGTGCAAACGATCTCTGGTGGTTCCGGAATATCAACCGGATGTCCATCGCCTACGACGTTTGTCCTCGGCTTAGGCCCGACTAACCCTGAGCGGACAAGCCTTCCTCAGGAAACCTTAGGCTTACGGCGTGTGAGATTCTCACTCACATTTCGCTACTCATGCCGACATTCGCACTTCCGTCCGCTCCAGCCGTCCTCACGGTCGACCTTCACTGCAGAACGGAACGCTCCCCTACCATACGTCCACCGGCGAACCGGCAGACTTATCCGTAGCTTCGGTACCAGGCTTGAGCCCCGTTGAATTTTCGGCGCGGATCCACTTGACCAGTGAGCTGTTACGCACTCTTTCAATGATGGCTGCTTCTGAGCCAACATCCTGGTTGTCTATGCGAATCCACATCCTTTACCACTTAGCCTGGATTTAGGGACCTTAGCTGACGGTCCGGACTGTTTTCCTTTTGACCACGAAGCTTAGCCCTCGCAGTCTGACTCCCGGGCTCTGAAATCGTGGGATTCGGAGTTTGGTTGGGTTTGGTAAGCGGGAAGCCCCCTAGCCCATCCAGTGCTCTACCCCCACGATTGAACGCCCGAGGCTAGCCCTAAAGCTATTTCGGGGAGAACCAGCTATCTCCGAGTTCGATTGGCATTTCACCTCTATCCACAGCTCATCCCCTAGCTTTTCAACGCTAGTGAGTTCGGGCCTCCACGAGACATTACTCCCGCTTCACCCTGGCCATGGATAGGTCACTCGGTTTCGGGTCTACTGCATGCGACTGAATCGCCCTATTCAGACTCGCTTTCGCTCCGGCTCCGTCCTTCTCGGACTTAACCTCGCCACGTGCGCGTAACTCGTCGGCTCATTCTTCAAAAGGCACGCCATCAGGCTACCGGCCTTGCGACCGGCAACACCCTTTGACTGCTTGTAGGCACGAGGTTTCAGGTACTATTTCACTCCCCTTCCGGGGTGCTTTTCACCTTTCCCTCACGGTACTCGTTCACTATCGGTCGCCAAGAGTATTTAGCCTTGGACGGTGGTCCGCCCAGCTTCCCACATGAGAGACCTTCCACGTGGTACTCAGGTGGTCGATCACGGAGGCCATGTCGCTTTCGCCTACGGGGCTGTCACCCTCTCTGGCCTGCCTTTCCTGACAGGTTCGACTAGCGAATGGCTTGGTAACTCCGCCGGGGTCGTGCGGGACCCCGATGATCGACTCCTACAACCCCCACTCAGAAACGGCCGCAACCTATCGCGCTGAGTGAGTTTGGGCTCTTCCCGTTTCGCTCGCCACTACTCAGGGAATGTTCTCTTTTCCTCCAGCTACTGAGATGTTTCAGTTCGCTGGCTTACCTCCACCTGGTCTATTTGGTTCAACCAGGAGTGACTGGGCGTTACCCCAGCCGGGTTTCCCCATTCGGACATCTCCGGATCAACGTCTGCTCGCGACTCCCCGAAGCTTTTCGCAGCCTACCGCGTCCTTCATCGGCTCTTGGCGCCAAGGCATCCACCCCGTGCCCTTTGTAGCTTGACCCCCTTCAGCCTCTGATCAAGAGATCAGCTGCCAGAGGGGCTCCATTTGGGATTACACCTTGAATTAACTCGGCGAAATCGAAGATTTCGATTTACTACCGAACGACATCTTCCAGTTGTAAAGGTGCTGCCCGTCGAAACGGGCCACAAGCTCCGGCACCGGGCCGGCGACCGTGTCCAGCGAACCGCTGGTCGGTGGCCTCGACTTGTCGAGGGCACGGATCAAAGGATCGTCGGGTCATGTCATTCGTTGCCCGCCAGGACCACCTGGCCGACTGTCCGGACCTGGGGCTCGAGCGGTTTCTATTCGGTTGGAAGGGTGAGCGCCGATCCGGCGCGGTTGGTGGAGACGAGGAGACTCGAACTCCTGACCCTCTCCTTGCAAAGGAGATGCTCTGCCAACTGAGCTACGTCCCCTTGCCGGCAGGAGGTGGTGGGCGTTTCTGGACTCGAACCAGAGACCTCTGCCTTATCAGGGCAGTGCTCTAACCAGCTGAGCTAAACGCCCGCCGGGGCCGTGCCGACCCGGGTCGACACGTCGTCGGCCGGCGGCTGCACCCTTAACGATTGAAGAGTGACAGGAAATCGCGAGCTCGGGAATGCTTGAACGGGTTTCGGTGTTTCTTACCACGTTCGCAGATTGGTCTCCAACCTGATCCCGAAGGACCCGGCCAGTGCGCCCCACCTGGCGCAAGACGCAAACGACCCTGCGATCAACCCTGGGAGCCATCAACGCCGAAGACCCACCAAACGTCTTCGACTCGGATCTCCCTAGAAAGGAGGTGATCCAGCCGCACCTTCCGGTACGGCTACCTTGTTACGACTTCGTCCCAATCACCAACCCCACCTTCGACGGCTGCCTCCTTGCGGTTGGCCCACCGGCTTCGGGTGTTGCCAGCTTTCATGACGTGACGGGCGGTGTGTACAAGGCCCGGGAACATATTCACCGCCGTATGCTGACCGGCGGTTACTAGCAACTCCGGCTTCATGTAGGCGAGTTGCAGCCTACAATCCGAACTGAGACCGGCTTTAAGGGATTTGCTCCACCTCGCGGTTTCGCCGCCCGTTGTACCGGCCATTGTAGCGTGGGTGTAGCCCAGGACGTAAGGGCCATGCTGACTTGACGTCATCCCCACCTTCCTCCGAGTTTCTCTCGGCAGTCCCGTGTGAGTGATACAACACACAGTAGGGGTTGCGCTCGTTGCGGGACTTAACCCAACATCTCACGACACGAGCTGACGACAGCCATGCAACACCTGTGGCCAGGCCCCTTGCGGGGAGACGACGTTTCCGCCGTGGTCCTGGTCATGTCAAGTCCTGGTAAGGTTCTTCGCGTTGCATCGAATTAAACCCCACGCTCCGCTGCTTGTGCGGGCCCCCGTCAATTCCTTTGAGTTTTAGCCTTGCGGCCGTACTCCCCAGGCGGGACACTTAATGCGTTAGCTTCGGCACTGGCGGGGTTGATACCACCAACACCTAGTGTCCATCGTTTACGGCTAGGACTACCGGGGTATCTAATCCCGTTTGCTCCCCTAGCTTTCGCGCCTCAGCGTCAAGAACGGGCCAGGAAGCCGCCTTCGCCACTGGTGTTCCTCCCGATATCTACGCATTTCACCACTACACCGGGAATTCCGCTTCCCTCTCCCGCCTTCGAGTCGATCAGTATCGAGTGACCCTCCCCAGTTGAGCCGGGGGCTTTCACACTCGACTAAATCGACCGCCTGCGCGCTCTTTACGCCCAGTAAATCCGGACAACGCTTGTCACCTACGTATTACCGCGGCTGCTGGCACGTAGTTAGCCGTGACTTATTCGTCAGGTACCGTCATTATCTTCCCTGACAAAAGAGGTTTACAACCCGAAGGCCTTCATCCCTCACGCGGCGTTGCTGCTTCAGACTTTCGTCCATTGAGCAAAATTCCCGACTGCTGCCTCCCGTAGGAGTCTGGGCCGTGTCTCAGTCCCAGTCTGGGTGATCGTCCTCTCAGACCACCTACCGATCGTCGCCTTGGTGAGCCGTTACCCCACCAACGAGCTAATCGGACGCAGGCCCCTCCCGAAGCGCCTTGCGGCTTTACTGGTGCGAATGAACGCACCACCACATGCGGTATTAGCCACCCTTTCGGGCAGTTATTCCCCACTTCGGGGCAGGTCACCCACGCGTTACTCAGCCGTCCGCCACTAACGACCAGAGCAAGCCCTGATCGTCCGTTTGACTTGCATGTCTCATGCACGCCGCCAGCGTTTATCCTGAGCCAGGATCAAACTCTCCGACAAAAAGACCCGACCTTTCGGCCGGGACTTCAATTTCGAGGGTTTGACCGCTCGCACATTTCCTTACCCGGATTTCCTGTCACTCTTCAATTGTTAAGGTGCAACCTCCCGGGCGCAGAGGCACCGGGCGCAGTCGTCAATAGTGACGCATCGGGACCCACCCTGTCAAACGACCGGGTGGGTGGGCCGGCGGTCCGGCCCGATCGATTTCCCCGGTCGATCCGGGGCGCGAGGGCGAATGGTAGGGGAGCCCGGGCCGAGCGTCAAACGGCCCCGAATCGGCCCGATCCGGGCGCCGCCGGGGCAGGCCTCCAGAGCCGGGCGAAGATCACAGGGGCGACGTCTCGACGAGCAGGACGAAGGCTGCCCCGGCCAGCCAGCACAGGATCGCCAGCTCGAACGAGCCGGGCAGCCCGGCTGGGCCGATCGCCACGAGATAGACGAGCAGGCCGACCAGGGCCGCGCCAAGGGCCTTGGCCAGGCGGAGCAGGATCTCGTTGACCAGGTTGCTCATCGACCAGGCACCCTCGGTCAGGCCCGGATCGCGCGACGGCCCTGGAGGGCCCGGATCAGGGTGACCTCGTCGGCATACTCGAGATCCCCGCCGACGGGGATGCCCCGGGCGATCCGGCTGACCGTGCCGACCCGGCCCTCGAGCCGCTCATCGAGGAACATCGCGGTCGCCTCTCCCTCAAGGGTCGGGTTCGTGGCCAGGATGACCTCCTCGAACGGCTCGCCTTCGGCCTGGGCCAGCTCCACCCTGGTCAGGAGCTCGTGGATCTTGAGCCGCTCTGGTCCGATCCCGTCGATCGGCGAGATGGCGCCGTGGAGGACGTGGTAGAGACCCTTGAACTCGCCGGTCCGCTCGAGGGCCAGGACATCGAGCGGCTCCTCGACCACGCACAGTCGCCGGCCATCCCGGGCGGGGTCGCGGCAGAGCGGACAGAGCGGCGCGTCGCTGATGTTGAAGCAGCGCTCGCAGAAGACGACCTCGTCGCGCACGGCGACCAGGGCGATCGCCAGCTGGCGGGCCTCGGCGTCGGGCGCCCGGAGCAGGTGGAAGGTCAGGCGCTGGGCCGTCTTCGGACCGATCCCGGGCAGGCGCGAGAACGCCTCGATCAGGCGCGCAACGGGCTCGATGACAGGGCTGGACACGCTCGGCTGGGCCTACATCCCCGGCAGGCGCATGCCGCCCGTGACGGCGGCCAGCTTCGTCTCGGCCAGCTCGCGCGACGCGTTCAGGGCGTCGTTGACCGCGGCGGTGACCAGGTCCTGGAGCATCTCGACGTCGGCCGGGTCGACCGCTGCCGGGTCGATCGTGACGCTGACCAGCTCCTGCTTGCCGGTCACGGTCGCCTTGACCACGCCCCCGCCGGCCGAGCCGTCGACGGTCAGCGTGGCGAGCTCGTCCTGGACCCGCAGCATCTCCTGCTGCATCTGCTGAGCCATCCGCTGCAGGTTGGCCATGCTCATCGGGCTGATTCCTCCGTGGTCGGTATGCGAGCGACAGTCTGGCGGATGGCGCGGCCCGGTGCAGGCCGAACCTCAGTGGACCTCGTCGGCGTCGACCAGGTCGTCGGCAAAGATCCGGCGAGCCATCGCCAGGAGGTCACCTTCGCCCGCGGCCGGCTCGGGCAGCAGATCGAGATTGGTGGCGACGAGCCGGACCGCGACCGGATGGCCGAGGACGCGGCCGATGCCTTCCTCGAGCTGGGGCCGCCGGCGCTCGGCGACGTCGCGCAGGAAGGCCTTGCCCTCGGGGAAACCCAGGACCACCTGGTTGCCGGTCATCTCGATCGGGCGACAGGCCTCGACGAGCGGCTTCATCGGGGGATTGGCGCTCAGCTCGGTGACCACCCTCGGCCAGGCGGCAACCAGCTCGGCCAGCCCTTCGCTCGAGCCGGCCGACGCGCCCGGAGCCGAGCCCGAAGCTGAGCCCGGATCCGAGGCCGCGCGTTCGACCGGGATGGCGACAGCCGCCTTCGGCCCGGCCTGGACAGCCGCCGGACCAGGCGCAAGGTGCTCATTGACCGGCGCGGCGTCCTCGAGCGCGGGCTCGGGACCGGGCGGCGCCGAGTCGAGCGGCTCGATCCGGCTGCCCTGCGACGGATCCCCGGCTGGTTCGGACGTAGGTCGCCGGGCGACCGGGGAAGCCTCGACCTCGTCCGTCGCGAGTCCGGCCGGCGCGGCGCTGGAACGCTTCGGACTGGGCGAAGCCGGCGCGCGATTGGCCGGTGCCGGCGCGCTCTGGGCAGGTCGTTCGGACGAGCCGAGCTCGACGGACCCGGGTTCCAGCAGGAGGAGCTCGAGCTGGAAGCGCAGGCCCCCGATCGAGGCGCGGCTCGGGTCGATCGCGGCCAGGCGCCGGGCGACGTCCACGAGGCGCCCGATCGGCCAGGCCCCTCCCGCGGCCGGTCCGGGCGCGGCGGCCACGCCCGAGCCCCCGGCCAGCTGCCCGGTCAGGGCCGCCCGGACGGCGTCGACCACCTGGTCCAGGAAGACGCGCAGATCGCGGCCGCGCTCCTCGAGACGGTCGATCACGGACAGGCCGGCCAGGGCGTCGCCCCGGACCAGGGCATCCAGGAAGCCCGAGACGGTCTCGGCATCGACGAGGCCCAGCAGGTCGCCCACCTTCGCCTCGGTCAGGACGTCGTCGCCCGAGGCCAGGACCTGGTCGAGGATCGATTCGGCGTCGCGCATCCCGCCCGCAGCCAGCCGGGCGACCAGGTCAACGGCGGCCGGCTCGGCCGAGCGTCCATCGGCAGCCAGGATCCGATCGAGCTTGCCCGAGATCTGCTCAACGCTCAGCCGGGTGAAATCGAAGCGCTGGACCCGGGACAGGACGGCCGGCCGGATCTGGCTCGCGTCGGTCGTGCAGAAGATGAATACGACGTGGTCGGGCGGCTCCTCGAGCGTCTTGAGCAGGACGTCCCAGCCTTCCTTGATCCGCTGGACCTCGTCCACGATGTAGACCTTTCGGGCGAGGTCCGAGGGAGCCGTCCAGGTCCGCTCGAGCAGGTCGCGCATGTCGTCGACCTTGTTGTTCGAGGCGGCGTCCATCTCGATCACGTCGAGCGCCCGGCCCTCCCGGATCGCCACGCAGGCCGGGCAGGTATCGTCGGGCTCGCCGTCCCGGACGTTCGGACAGTTGATCGCCTTGGCCACGATCCGGGCGAGCGACGTCTTGCCGGTCCCGCGCGGGCCGACAAAGAGCAGGCCGTGGGCGAGGCGATTCGTGCGGACCGCGTTGCGCAAGGTCGTGACCACGGCTTCCTGGCCAACGATCTCGGCGAAGGTCTGGGCCCGCCAGCGGCGGTAGAGCGCCCGGTGGGGAGCCGGGGGCGAGGTGACCTCGCCAACCGCCGGCACCGCCTGATCAGCCCCGGCCGGGGCTGCCGCGTGGGTCCTGGGCTTCGAATCGATCGGGTTCAAGGGTCGCCACCGGTTGCTGGGCCACGAATCCTGGGGCAGGTTTGCCGTGCACCCTCCGTCGATCAGAACGCCCCCGCGCCCTCCAATCACGAGCGGCTCGGACCAGGCCGTTCCGCGGCACCCGGCGAAGATCGCTTAGTGCTGCTTCCTTCCGGACCTGACACGGTTCACGAGTCGCCGCTGCGCGGGACCCGGCCCTCAACGTCGCTCGTGACAGCGGCTTTCGAAAACGGTGACCTCGGGAGGGAATTCGGCCCTGCTGGAGCGGATTGCAGGTACAGGGCACCGCTAGTTCCCCGCCTAGCACGGCTGGCGAAGCATAGCAGGGCGTTGGCCGCCACCGGTCCCGGGCGACCCTGGAGCCAGCTCGAACGATTCGCGGATGATGGCGGAGAGGGGGGGATTCGAACCCCCGACGGGTTGCCCCGAACCGCATTTCCAATGCGGCGCCATAGGCCACTAGGCGACCTCTCCGGGACCGACCGGCCTGAGGGAAACTGGCGGAGAGGGTGGGATTCGAACCCACGGTGCTTGCGCACACCGCTTTTCGAGAGCGGCACCTTCAACCACTCGGACACCTCTCCGCGAGGGAGGATACCAAAGCGCCTCAGGCGGGGGCCGCCAGCCCCTCCGCGGTCCGGCCAGGCCGCTGCTCGTCGGCTTTCCCGACCAGGGCTCGATAACGGACAAAGAGCTCGTCGGCCTCGGCCTCGCGGATCCCGCTCACGACCTGCAGGCGACGGCCCAGGTCGGGGTGCTGGGCCAGCTGGATGACCGACCCGGCGGCCCCGTCGGACGTGTTCGAGAGGGCGTAGACCAGGGCCCCCACGTCGCTCGCGAGGAGGGCGCCGACGCACATCGGGCACGGCTCGCGGGTGCAGAAGACGGTCGCATCGGCCAGGGCCGCGGAGCCCAGCCGGCGGGCCGCCTCGCGCAGGGCGACGACCACGGCGTGGGCCGTGGGGTCGGTCGTGGCCCCGACCCGATCCCTGGCCCGGGCAACCATGGCATCGTTGACGACAGCAACGGCTGCCACCGGTCGTTCGCCAGCCTCGAGGGCAAGGCCTGCCTCAGCCAGCGCCTCGCCCATGAACAGCTCGTAGTTCATGGACAGATGGTAGCCGAGTACGATTCGTGCGACGAACAGATCGGAGGAGGGCGGACATGGCCCGGAAACGCCGGATCGGGATCCTCACGGGCGGGGGCGACGTACCCGGCCTCAACTCGGTGATCAAAGGGGTGGTCTACCGCTCGACCGAGCTGGGCTACGACGTTGTCGGCATCCGGCGCGGCTGGGAGGGCCTGACCCACATGCAGCCGGGCCCCGAGCTGGACGCGGCCTATGTCCGGCAGCTCGACCGGATCAACACCCGGACGATTGATCGGACTGGCGGGACCTGGCTCCACACCTCCCGGACGAATCCGCGCAAGATCGCCGCCCGCAACCTGCCACCCTGGCTCGAGCCGACAGAGGCCCGGCGCTACGCCCGGGACGACGACACGTACGACCTGACCCCGCTTGTCCTCGATCACATCGCCGAGCTCGGGATCGATCACCTCGTGGCGATCGGCGGGGACGACACGCTCAGCTTCGCTCGCGTCCTGGTCGACGCCGGAATCCCCCTGACCGCGATTCCCAAGACGATGGACAACGACGTCCAGGGGACCGAGTACTGCATCGGCTTCTCGACCGCGATCACCCGGGCCAAGGAGCTGATCAACCGGCAGCGGACGACGCTTGGCTCGCACGAGCGGATCGGGGTCTTCCGGATCTTCGGCCGGGACTGCGGCTTCACCGCCCTGCTGACCGCCTACGTCGCCTCGGGCCGGTGCGTGATCCCGGAGGCGCCCTTCGACCTCGACGCGCTGGCCGACCTGCTCAAGGCCGATTGGCACAACAACCCGAGCCGGTACGCCTTCGTGATCACGGCCGAAGGCGCGGTCTGGCAGGGCGCGGCCCTGGCCGAGTGGGGCGAGGCCGACTCATTCGGCCACCGCCACAAGGTGAACATCGGCGAGGTCCTGGCCGACGAGCTGCGCAAGCGGACGGGGATCGAGGCCGTGGCCAGTGAGCTGACCTACGACCTGCGCAGCGGCGAAGCCGACCAGCTCGACCAGATGGTCGCGATCACCTTCGCGAACGTGGCGATGGACCTGATCCGCGACGGGGTGAGCGGCCGGATGGTGGCGATCCGGGACGGCCGCTACGCCCAGACCCACCTGCCCGAGCCGGGGATCCCGCCGCGCTCGGTGGACGTGGCCAGCATGTATGACGTGGAGCGGTTCCGGCCGATCTACTCGGGCAAGCTGGGCGAGCCGCTCCTGCTCCTGGGCGCCCCCGGGGTCTAGGGGCGGGCCGGGCGGCCGGCCCGCTTGCGTCAGCTGGGCAGGTCAGCCAGGGCCCGGATCCGGCGACCGACGGCCGAGATGTCGTCGTCGGCGTGGCCGCCCGCGACGAGCCCGCGCTCGATCTCGGCGCACAGCTCCGTCACCGGCAGCTCGGCCCCGGTCTCCCTGGCCAGGGCCAGGGCGATCCCGAGGTCCTTGAGGTGGAGCTCGACCTTGAACCCGAGCGGGTAGTCGTTGGCCAGGATCCGGCCGCTCCGATTCGCCAGCACCCAGCTCTGGGCCGCCCCGCCGCCGAGCGCCCCGATCACCTGCTCGACGTCGAGGCCGGCCTTGATCGCCAGGACAATCCCCTCGGCCACGCCCAGGTAGGTCCCGGCCAGGATCACCTGGTTGACCGCCTTCACCGCCTGGCCATTGCCGATCGGACCGACGTGGGTGATCGTCCGGCCGATCACCTCGAGGATCGGATGGGCCCGCTCGAAGACGGCTGGATCGGCCCCGACGAAGATCGTCAGGGTCGCCTTCTGGGCCCCTTCGGAACCACCCGAGACGGGGGCGTCCACGAAGTCCACCCCGATCGCCGCCAGGCGAGCGGCCATGTCCCGGGTCGCGCCGGGGGCGATCGTCGAGCAATCGATCACGAGGCTGCCGGCTCGAGCGCCCTCGGCCACGCCCTCGGGCCCGAACAGGACGGCTTCGACATCGGGCGTATCAGACACGCAGACGACGGTCACGTCGCTGGCGGCCGCCACCTTGGCTGGTGAGCCGGCTTCGACCGCCCCGAGGGCGACCAGCTCGGCCGCCCGGCCCGGACTCCGGTTCCAGATCGTGACGGTCCGTCCGGAGCGGGCCAGGTGACCGGCCATGGCCGCGCCCATCGTGCCCAGGCCCAGGAATCCGATCCGTTCCATCGGCGGATTCTAGGCTCCGTCGGCGGCCCTCGTCGGGTCGGGCGAGCCGGGGGGTGGTGCGCGGAGGACCCACCCGGTCACCGAAAGGGTCAGGCCGGGACGGGACGGATAGGCCACGGACAGGGGCCCACGCCGGACCTAGGCTCGTCGGGACCACGCCTTGGGGACCTGCCGGAACGTGCATCGCGCCATCCTCGCCACGCTGGCCGCATTCGTCCTGGCCGTTGGATTGACGGTCAGCGCGCCGGCACGCCCCGCGGAGGCCGCCAGCTGCTCGAGCTCGAACCCAACCGGCCAAACGCCGTACAAACGGCTGTGCAACGGCACGGTGTCCTCGACGAGCGGGAGCCCATCGACCTCGTTCACCTTCTCGGTCTTGTACTACGACTACCGGCCGGCCGGCTCCCGTGCCGGCGCGTGTGCGACGGTGACGCTTACTCGGACGTCCCCCTCCGCCCTGACCGTGGGGCCCGTGCTCATGACACCGGTCGGTGGTGAACCGCCGGCTGGAGACCCGCGCCTGACGACAACCGGGGTCACCTTCAGGTATTCGACGACCCTGGCCGCCGGTTCCTGGACGTACCAGTTTCATGGTGACCAACACGCGGACACCAGCGGCAATCCGACCGGGACGGCAACAAACTGCATCAACGTGAGCCTGACGGGGGCACCCAGTCCGATCGGCGTCACAGCCCCGACCCCCACCCCAACTCCGACTCCGACTCCGACACCGACACCAAAGCCCACCCCGAAGCCGACGCCCAAGCCCACGCCGAAGCCGAAATCGACCCCCGCACCAACCCCGACGCCGGCCACGACGCCGCGGCCGACCGCCCGGCCGACCGCCACATCGACCCCGGCGACGACCGTCACCCCGAGCCAGTCCACAGGTAGTGCAAAGGCCACGCCGAGTCCAGTCACGGGCCTGATCGGCGCGATCGGGGGCGCGGGGCCAAGCGGACCGCCAAACGTCGATCCGACGTCGGCCGGCCCGTTGCTGCCAAGCGCTCCGCCGAGCGGAGGCGGATTGCCGCTCCTGGTCGTTCTCGCGGCTTCGATCATGGCCGCGATGTGGCTGTGGATCGCCGCCCGCCGCCGGCGTCGCCAACCCGAACCGGCCCTGGCCGTCGCTCCGCCCGCACCGTTCGGAGGCCTCCGACCGCCGGTCGTGCCGGCAGCGGCGGTCGCGGCCGCGGCGTCGAAACCGGTCAAGGAAGCGAAGACGAAGACGCCCAAGCCGCCCAAGCCGCCCAAGGGCAGGCCGGCCGACCCGGTCATGCCGATGGTCCCGGCCGTGACGGCCGCTGTCGCGACCTCGGCGGCGGCAATGCCGGCCGCGCCGAGCGCCGCTCTTGATGAGCCATTTGGCGAGGCCCTGATGCCGCGCTGGCGACGGCCGTCGCTCAAGACCGCCCGGTACTCGACCCCGAAGATTGCTCCGATGCCGGCCCCCGCCATGACCTTCGCCCGGACGTCAAGTTCGGACCTCGAGCGTCGGGTCGTCCGCTACGACCTGGTTCCCCTGAACGACATTCCCGACGAGATCCGGGGCACGTCGGTCGGCCAGCTGCAGGCCAATGACGAGGTCGAGCTGATCGAGCGGCGCGGTGCCTGGGTCAAGGTTCGAACACCGGTCGGAGCCGAGGGCTGGATCCACCGGACGACGCTCCAGGCGGTCGACGAGACTCCCGAGCCAGGCACAGCCCGGCCGACGCCGGGTCCAATTGCCGAGCCTTCGTCGCCGGCGATCATCCAGCCTCCGCCGAAGCCCGCGCCCCTGCCGGAGCAGGAATCGATCGAGGCGGATGCCGCGGTCGGTGCCTTCGCGGCCGCGGCCGCTCGGGCCGCTCGTGAGCGCGAGCTCCAGCAGGAGCTCCAGAAGTCGAGCGCCGCCGCGCCGGCCAAGGTCTCCCCCAAGCCCCCGGCCCCGGCCCCTTCAGTGGCGAGCGATGCGGCAGCGGCCACTGCCAGCAAGTCAGCGGCCTCCACGAAGGCCGAGCCGGATGCGAACAGCCCGGCCCAGTCGGCGGTCCAGCCGAAGACTCGCCGCCGGACGACCGCCAAGCCACCCCTGATCAACTAGCCGGCCAAACGCTCCGGGGGCCCTGCGTGGCGCTCCCGCCAGACCTGGTCGAGGACGGCCGAGAACGTCTCCGTGGTTTGGGCGCCGCTGACGCCGTAGGCGCGATCGAGGACATAGAACGGCACGCCGCCGATCCCGATCTCCGCGGCGGTCCGCTCGTCGGCCCGAACCTCGTCGGTGAACGTCGTGGAGGCCACGACCGCGGCGGCTTCCGCACGGTCGAGGCCGGCTTCGGTCCCGATCTCGGTCAGCGAGGCCGGGTCGAAGATCGACCGGCCCTCGGCAAAGTTGGCCTCAAACAGGCGCCCGACGAGATCCTCGGCGACGCCCCGCTCGATCCCGAGCTGGACCAGGCGATGGGCGTCGAGGGTGTTGCCGTGGAGGCGATCGACCCGGTAGCCGAGGCCCAGCTCGGCGGCCATGGCCACCAGCCTCTGCTCACCCGCCCGGATGGCCTCGGTCTGGCCGCCGTACTTGGCGGCGAGCATCTCGGCCACGGTCAGCGTGCCCCCGGGCGGGGCATTCGGGTCGAGCTCGAACGAGCGGTAAGTGACGGCGACCGAACCACGCTCGGGGAAGGCGGCCAGGGCCAGCCCGAATCGGGCCCGGCCGACGTAGCACCAGGGGCAGACGAGGTCGCTCCAGATCTCGACCTGAAGCCGATCGGGATCCGCGTCGAGGGCGAGATCCGGTTGATTGCTCACGCCGTCAATCGTAGGGACCGTTGATTGATCCCGCAACGACCGACTGGCTCAACCGCCTGGCGTGGCAGCTGACGAACGTTGGCGCGCCCGGCGGGACTCGAACCCACGACCTTTAGGTCCGCAACCTAACGCTCTATCCGCTGAGCTACGGGCGCAACACGGGAGATGGCGGAGAGGGAGGGATTCGAACCCTCGAAGCAGGTTACCCCACTTGGCGGTTTAGCAAACCGCTGCACTAGGCCTCTATGCGACCTCTCCCCGGAACCCGCGGGCGCCAGAATATCACGGGCCCCAGGTCACTCCGGGAGGCGCTCGTCGACAGCTACGCGGGCCCCTACTCCGCCGGCTGCGGTGGCGCCGCGGGGTCGGAAACGGGCGCAAGTCAGTCCCCTGCCCCACCGGCTGGTTGGTCGCCGCCGCGTCGGAATCGGGCGGAAGTCAGTCCCCTACCCCACCGGCTGGCTGGGCGCCGCCGCGTCGGAATCTGGCGAATATCAGCCCCCGTACTGTTGGACCGAGACTCGGGGCCACCGCACGTGTCCGGGGCCTCGGGCACTGCTCGATTCGTGCATGATCCAGGGCGAATGGCGGTCGAGCCGGGCTCGCAACGGGCGATTTCCGGCGGCAGATCGCGCCTAACACTACGGTGGTTGATATTCGACAGAAAGTCGGCCCCAGCGGCGACTCTGGCACTCTCGTGGAAGCACCTGCCTTCCGCTCGGCCGGGTCGGGCGCCTGGCCTCCGCCGGCCCGCTCGGCCTTGCCACCCGCGCAGCCGGCCCGGGCGCGTTGACAGCGGCGCGGGCGCTCGACTACCGTTCGGGGACGCACATGCACAGCTTTTTTTTCGCCTACCAAGGCCCGGCATGACCGAACCCGGAGACTAGAGACCCGGGAGCACGGGTCGTGCCGGGATGAGCAGAGGTCAGACCTCTGCTTTTTTTGTTGGCCGAAGGCGGCCCAGTGACTGATCGAGACGCCAGCTCCGACGCGAAAGGACGCGCACTCCGATGTTCGTGGTGATGAGCGCCACGGCCACTCCGGCCGAGGCGAATGCGGTCAAGAGCCTGATCCTGGCCGAAGGGCTCACGCCGTACGACCATGTCGGCGCGGAGCGAACCGTGATCGCGGTTGTCGGCGAGATCGGGGCCCGCAAGCCGGTCCTGATGAGTCGGCTCGAGGCCCTCGGCGGGGTCGAGGCGGTCACCCCGATCAGCCGACCATTCAAGCTGACCTCGCGCGAGTTTCATCCCGAGGACACGGTCATCCGGGTCGCCGACGCGGTGATCGGCGACGGCGGCCTGACGGTCATGGCCGGGCCCTGCTCGATCGAGAGCCGCGAGCAGCTACGCGAGACGGTCGATGGGGTTGCCGCGGCTGGCGCGACGATCATCCGGGGCGGCGCGTTCAAGCCGCGCACGAGTCCCTACTCGTTCCAGGGCCTGGGCGTCGAAGCGCTGCGCTACTTGGCCGAGGAACGCGATCGGACGGGCCTGCCGGTGATCACCGAGGTGATGGAGCCGAACCAGGTCGACATCGTGGCCGAGTACGCCGACATCCTCCAGGTCGGCACCCGGAACATGCAGAACTACTCGCTCCTGACCGCCGTCGGCCGGGTCAGCCGCCCGGTCATGCTCAAGCGCGGCTACGGCGCAACGATCGAGGAGTGGCTGATGGCCGCTGAGTACATCGTCAGCTCGGGCAACCCGGACGTGATCCTGTGCGAGCGGGGCATCCGGACGTTCGAGACGTACACCCGGAACACGCTCGACCTGGCCGCCGTTCCCCTCCTCCACCACCTGACCCACCTGCCCGTGATCGTCGATCCATCGCATGCCACGGGCAAGCGCTGGCTGATCAAGCCGATGTCCCTGGCCGGCGTCGCGGCCGGTGCCGACGGGATCATGGTCGAGGTCCATCCGCGGCCCGACGAGGCCCTGTCCGATGGCGAGCAGTCGATCACGATCGCCCAGTTCACGGACATGATGGCCGGCCTGCGAGCCGTCCACGACCAGGTCGGCGACCTGCACGGCGATCCGGTCCTGCCCAACGCGGTCCTCAAGGTCGGCGGCGGCCGATGATCGCCGGAGCGCGCCCGAACCTGGCCGGCGGAGGCTCGCCGGACGTCGCCGGCGTTCGCCCGGCGGCCCGGCTGCGGGGCGCACCGGGTCTGCCCGGCGACAAGTCGATCAGCCATCGGGCCCTGCTCCTGGCCGCCCTGGCCGAGGGTGAGTCGATGATCCGCGGAGCGGGCGACGGAGCCGACGTCAGGACCACGGCCGGGCTGGTCGCGAGCCTCGGGGCGGAGGTCCTCCGAGGGGCGTCCGACGGCCGTCGCGTCGACTACCGGGTCGTCTCGCCGGGGATCGACCGGCTCCACGAGGCCGACGGGATCCTCGACTGCGGCAACTCGGGCACGACGACCCGGCTGGCCGCCGGGATCCTGGCCGGGCTGCCCGGCTACCACGTCCTCGACGGCGATGATTCATTGCGCCGCCGACCCCTCGCCCGTATCATCGAGCCACTGCGCGAGATGGGCGCCGAAGTCCACGCGCGCCGGGGAAACTCCCTCCTGCCGATGACCGTGATCGGTCACACCCCGCTCCGGGCGATCGACGTCCGGACGGCTGTGCCGAGCGCCCAGGTGAAGTCGGCGATCCTGCTGGCCGGGCTGCGGGCCGACGGCCGGACGACGGTCCGCGAGGCGGTCGCGACCCGCGATCACACGGAGCGGATGCTCCGAGCGCGGGGGGTCGCCGTGGTCAGCGCACGAACCGAGGACGACGAAGCGATGGTCAGTCTGGAGGGCGGGGTGCGAGTCCGGGCGATCGACCAGGATGTGCCCGCCGACCCGTCGGCCGCCGCGTTCTGGCTGGTGGCCGGCGCGATCCATCCCGACGCCGAGCTGCGCCTCGAACGAGTCGGGCTGAACCCGACCCGGCGGGCCGTGATCGACCTGTTGCGGACGATGGGCGCCCGGATCGACGAGCAGGCGATTGGCGCTCCGGGCGCACCCGATGAGGCCACGGTCGGCGAGCCGCTGGCCGACCTGACCGTCCGCTCGAGCGAGCTCCGTGCGATCAGCCTCGGCCGGGATGATGTCGCCCGGGCCATCGACGAGATCCCGGTCCTGTGCCTGGCCGCGACCCAGGCCCGCGGTACGACCACGATCCAGGGCGCAGGCGAGTTGCGAGCCAAGGAATCGGACCGGATCGCGGGGATCGTCGAGGGCCTGGCCGCCCTCGGCGCGACGATTTCGGCCGAGGGCGACACGCTCACAATCACCGGCCCAACGAGGCTCCATGGCGGGCCGACCGACAGCCACTCGGACCATCGCCTGGCGATGACCTTTGCGGTGGCCGGCCTGATCGCCACAGGCGCCACGTCGATCAGCGATCCGGCCTGCGCGGCAATCTCCTATCCCGGCTTTTTCGCGGTACTCGAAGGGGTGCGAGCATGACGAAGCGCGTCGTCCTGATCGGTCATCCGGTCAGCCATTCGCTGTCCGGCGCGATGCAGCAGGCGGCTTTCGACTCGCTCGGGATCGATGCCCGCTACGAGATGTGGGACAAGGCGCCGATCGAGCTTTCCGACGCCGTCGCCGAGCTCCGCTCGGACGACTTCCTGGGAGCCAACGTCACGATCCCCCACAAGGAGCGGGTCGTGCCCCTGGTGGACCGGCTGACCGACGATGCCCACGCCACGGGAGCGGTCAACACGATCACCCGCGAAGGCAAGCGGCTGGTGGGCCACAACACCGACGTACCCGGCTTCAAGCAGGCGATCGACAAGCTCGTCGGCCGCCAGAAGATGCCCCGCCAGGCGGTCGTCTTCGGGGCGGGCGGCGGTAGCCGGGCGGTGATCCACGGCCTGATCACGGCCGGTTTCCTGCGGATCGTCGTGTTCAACCGGCACCTCCACCGGGCCGAGGCCCTGGTCAAGTTCTTCGGCAAGAGCGCCGCTCACATGGAGCTCCGGGCGATGCCCTGGCACGAGTCGATCATCGAAGCGGAGCTGGCCAAGACGAAGGTCCTGGTCAACGCCACCTCGATCGGCCTGCACGGCGACGAGTCACCGATCCCGGGCGAGATCATCCCGCCTGACCTCCTCGTGCTCGACCTGATCTACCGGCGGACCCGGCTGCTGCGCGATGCGGCCGCCAACGGGGCCACGGTCGCCGACGGGGCGACGATGCTGCTCCACCAGGGCGCCGCCGCGTTCAGCCTGTGGACGGGCCAGCCGGCTCCGCTCGAGGTGATGGAACGCGCCCTGACGGAGGCCCGGGCGGGCGGGATCGAGTCGGCCGAGGGTGAGCCGACCGGCGCCGCTGCCGAGGCCTAGCGAGCTCGATGGGCCGGCTCCGATTCCTGACCGCGGGCGAATCCCACGGGCCGGCCCTGGGCGTCACGATCGAGGGGATCCCGGCCGGCCTGGGCCTGACCGCCGACGAGCTGGCCGTTGACCTCGCCCGGCGCCAGCGCGGCTACGGGCGCGGGGCGCGCCAGGCAATCGAGCACGACCAGGCCGAGATCCTCGGTGGGGTCCGGCACGGCCGGACCCTCGGCTCGCCGATCCTGCTCCTGGTCCGCAACCGCGACTGGCAGAACTGGACCCGGGTGATGCAGGTCGAGCCGCTCAGCGAGAGCGAAGCAGCCGAGCTGGCCGGCCTGACCGAGGCGGGCAACAAGCGGGCCACCCCGGTCACCCGCGTCCGGCCGGGTCATGCCGACCTGGCCGGGGCGCTCAAGTACGGCTTCTCCGACGTGCGCGATGTGCTCGAGCGGGCATCGGCTCGCGAGACGGCCGCCCGGGTGGCCGCCGGCGGCGTCGCCCGGGCCTTCCTCGGAGAGCTTGGGATCGAGGCCTGGTCGTTCACCGCCGAGGTTGGTGGCGTCGCCCTCGATCCGGCCCACGCCAGCCGCACCCCGGCCGAGGCCGATGCCTCGCCCCTGCGCTGCCCGGACCCCGAGGCGGAGTCCCGGATGATCGCCCGGATCGACGAGGCGCGCGGCCAGGGCGACACGGTCGGTGGGGTCTTCGAGGTCGTCGTCCAGGGCCTGCCGATCGGCCTGGGCAGCTACGTCCACTGGGACCGCCGGCTCGATGCCGCGCTGGCGGCAGCGGTCATGAGCATCAATATCGTCAAGGGGGTCGAATTCGGGCTCGGCTTCGAGCAGACCCGACGGTTCGGCTCGGCGGTCCACGACGTGATCGAGGGCCGCGGCCCGGCCGGCCGCTGGATCCACCGCTCGAACAACGCGGGGGGCCTGACCGGCGGTGTCACAAACGGCGAGCCGCTCGTCGTGCGCGGTGCGGTCAAGCCCATCTCGACCCTCGCCCGGCCCCTGCCCTCGGCCGACCTGATTACCGGCGAAGCGGTCGAGCAGGCCCATTACGAGCGAAGCGATATCAGCGTCGTCCCGGCGGCCGGGGTCGTCGCCGAGGCGATGGTCATGCTGACCCTGGCCGACTTCATCCTGGACAAGTTCGGCGGGGACTCGCTCGACGAGACGCGGGCCAACCTCGAGGCGTACCAAGCTCGGATCTCGCTTCCGCCTGAGGCACCGGCCGCCGGGCAGCGGCAGCGATCGGACGCGGCTGACCCGGCGCCGGCGGATGGCGGCGAAGCCGGCTCCGGCGGCGACGACTAGGCCGGCCGGTGGATCTCGTCCTGGTCGGGCTGCCAGGCAGCGGCAAGACCGCGGTCGGCCGACGGATGGCCGCCCGGCACGATGCCCGCTTCATCGACCTCGACTCCGAAATCGAGCGCACAGCCGGGATGACGATTTCCGAGCTGTTCGAGGCTGAGGGCGAGGAGGGCTTCCGCGCCCGTGAACGGGCCGCCGTGGCCGAGCTCGGCCGGGCCGACGCGGCGCCCACCCTCCGACGGGTGATCGCGACCGGTGGCGGGGCCGTGGTGGATCCGGTCAACCGCTGGGCCCTGTATCGCGAGCGGCGGGTCGTCTGGCTGAGCAACCCGCCCGAGGTCCTCGCCCAGCGCCTTCGCAATTCGCCCAACCCCCGCCCGCTTCTCCAGGGTCGCGACCCGGTCGGCGCGATGCGTGACCTGGCGGCCCGCCGGGAGCGCTTCTACGCACCCGCCCACCGGATCAACGGCCTGTCCCAGATGGGCACGGTCCTCGAGCGACTCGACGGGTTCCTGGCCCAGCCGGCTCGGGCCGGCACGACCCTGCTGTCCGCCGATACCCGCCTCGGCCGGATCCGGATCGGCTCGGGCATCGCCCTCGAAGCCCTGCGCGCGACGCTCGACGAGCTCGGGGCGGAGCGGGCGATCCTCATCTCGGAGCCGGGCGCCTGGGCAGCGGCCGGCGAGCGCCTGGCCGCTGGCCTGGTGGCGACCGGGATGCCGGTCGATCGCGTCCTTCTGCCCTCGGGTGAGGCAGCCAAGCGGCTGACCGCGGTCGAGGCTGCGGCCGGCGATCTGGCCCGGCTGCGGGTCGAGCGGACCGAGCCGCTCGTCGCGATCGGCGGCGGGGCCCTGGGCGACGCGGCCGGGTTCCTGGCCGCAACCTGGCTGCGGGGCGTGCCCCTGGTCCATGTCCCGACGACCCTGGTCGGCCAGCTCGACAGCTCGATCGGGGGCAAGACCGCGGTCGACCTGGCCGAGGGCAAGAACCTGGTCGGCGCCTTCCACCAGCCGGCCGCGATCCTGGTCGACGTGGAGCTGCTGACTGGGCTGCCCGAGCGCCAGCGCCGGGCGGCCCTGGGCGAGGCGGTCAAGATGGCCGTCCTGGACGACGAGCCGCTCTTCCGACTCCTCGAGCGGGACGGTCCCGGCCTGGTCCGGTCCGATCCCGCGGTCATCGCCCACGGAGCCCTGGCCGAGCTGGTCGAGCGCTGCGCCTGGGCCAAGGTCGAGGTGGTCCTCGCCGACGAGCACGAGCTTGCCGGGCAGGAGCCTGGCCGGCGCGAACCGGCCCCGCGCGAATCCGAGACCAGTGGCGACGCTCGCGCCCGACCCGACGCCGGCCGGCTCGCCCTCAACCTTGGCCACTCGCTCGGCCATGCGTTCGAGGCGGCCGCCGGCTACGGCGATGCCCTGCTCCACGGCGAGGCCGTGGCCTACGGCCTGCGCGCCGCCTGCCGGATCGGGCTCGATCTCGGCCCAACGCCGGCCGGTCGGGCATCCCGGATCGAGGACCTCCTGAGCCGGCTGGACCTCGCCCCGGCCGGTGGACTGGCCCGGCTCGGCCTCAATCGATCGACCGTCATGAAGGCGCTCGGCGGCGACAAGAAGCATGCCGGCGGAAAGCTCCGCTGGGTGCTCCCCACGGCCGACCACGTCGAGATCCGGAGCGATGTCCCAACCGAGCTCGTGGAGCGCGTCGCCGACGAGCTGCTCAGCCCGGTCCCAGCCCCCGCCGCGAGCAGCTCCCGATGACCCGCGTGCTCGTCCTCCAGGGGCCGAACCTGAACCTGCTCGGCTCGCGCGAGCCGGCGATCTACGGGCGAGCCACGCTGGACGAGATCCACGACACGATCCGGGCCCGGGCGGCCGAGCTCGGCCTGTCGGTCGACTTCTTCCAGTCGAATCACGAGGGGTCCCTGATCGATCGTCTCCATCTCCGGGACTACGACGCGGCGATCGTCAACGCCGGCGGCCTGACCCACACGAGCGTCAGCCTGCGCGACGCGCTCCTGGGCGTGGAGCGCCCGTTCATCGAGGTCCACCTGTCGGACCCGGCGACGCGCGAACCGTTCCGCCGGGTCAACTTCCTTTCGGACATCGCGCTCGAATCGATCGTCGGCCGCGGGCCGGCCGGGTACGGCCTGGCCCTCGAGTCGATCGCCCGCCGGGTGACCGCCGGCGAGCTGCCCGAATGACCCGGTCGGCCGGCAAGCAACCGGGCAAGTCCTCCGGCGTGGCCCCAGCCGAGACGCCCGAGCTGCGCCGCCTGCGCAAGCGGATCGACACGCTCGACCGGCGGATCGTGGGCCTCCTGAACGATCGGGCCGAGCTCGGGCGGGAGGTCGGCCGGGTTAAGCGGGCCAGCGGCCGGACCGCCGTCCGGGATCTCGAGCGAGAACGCGAGGTCCTGCTCCGGGTGGCCCTGGCCAACCTCGGGCCGATTGCCCAGGCGGACCTGCTGGCGATCTATCGCCGACTGATCAGCGCGACTCGCGCGCTCGAGGCGCGCGACCGGCAGAAGGGCTAGGAGCGGTTTTCGATCTCCCAGGCATGGTCGAGGGCATGCCAGGCGATCCGCCGGGCGGCATACCGGGCCGGCCACCGTCGACCAGCGATCGGGCTGCCGTCCGACGGCCGGACAAGGACTTCGAGGATCGCGCCGCGCACGGCCTCGACGGCCTGTCGGTCGCCCGGGGCCGGTTCCTTGAAGCGCAGGCCGAGCTGGCCGGCGTAGGCGGCGTCCGAGGCATTGCAGTGACCGACCACCTTGTCCCGGTCCCGGCCGCCGCCCCGGGGGCCCTTGCGCAGCTCGGCCGGCGCTCCCCCCGCGACTCGATCGAGGGTGCTCCAGGCCGCTTGAATGAGACGGGCCTGGCGCGCTGCCTCGGCGGCATCGACCGCCCTTCGATCGAGCTCGGTCACGCCGCCTGGCACGCCGAAATCGGTCGAGGCCGAGCCGGCGATCGTCTCGACCACCACGAACTGGCCGGGTCCGAGCTCGGCCGGGTCGACCGACCCCGTCTCGAGGCGCAGGCCAGCCTCAGCCGCGACCGGGGCATACCGCCCGGCGGTCGAGGCCAGGGCGGCCATGGCCAGGTCTCGGCCGCGGCCGCCCCGGCACCAGCCGGGCCAGTCGACGGCCCACACGAACGTGCGGGCCTTGCCGGCCTCCTCGCCGACCGCGATCAGCTGTGACCCGTCGCCGCTCGTTGCCACGTCCGTCAGCCCCGCGCCGTCGCGGCCTGCAGATCGCCCACGAGTCGGGCCAAGGCGGCCACGTCGCGGCCGTCCGGCCCGAGGGCGTCAACCAGGGCGGACGCCACGATCACCCCATCCGCACCCGCGGCCGCGATTGCCCGGACGTGGGCCGGCCGGCTGACCCCGAAGCCAACGGCGACCGGGACCGGGGCAACAGCCCTGACCGAGCGGACGAGCCGGCCGACCGAGCGCGGCAGAGAGGCTCGCGCGCCGGTCACCCCGACGAGCGAGACGCAGTACAGGAAGCCGCCCGAGCGGGCCGCCACCCGGGCGCGTCGATCAGGCGCCGTTGTCGGGGCGACCAGGTAGACCACGGCCAGCCCGGCCGCCCGGGCCACCGCCTCGAACGGACCGCCTTCGTCGGGCGTCAGGTCGGCCACGATCAGGCCGGCTGCCCCGGCCCGGGCGAGCCGCCCGGCAGCCTCGGCGCCGGTGCCGCCACCGATCACCTGGTTCGCATAACCCATTGGGACGAGCGGCAGGTGAGGCCGCGCTGCGGCGATCCGCTCGATCAGCTCGATCGAGCTGCTGAATGTCGTGCCGGCCGCCAGGGCCGCCTGCGAGGCGCGCTGGAGGGTCGCCCCGTCGGCCAGGGGGTCGGAGTATGGCAGGCCGACCTCGAGCAGGTCGGCCCCGGCGTCGGCGGCCGCCAGGGCAATCCGGTAGCTCGTCTCCTGGTCGGGATAGCCGGCCACGAGGTACGGGATCAGGGCGATTCGTCCCTGTCCGGCGGCCCGCTCGAACGCCGCCGCGATCCGGTGGGCACCCGCCGTCTCGTTCGTGCCCGTCGAGCCTGAGGTCGGGCCGCCCGGCCCGAGCCGGGCCGGAGCGGTCATCCCGGCTGCCCGGCCGACGCGGGCATCGAGGCGGGAGCGGGTGCCAGCGCCGAGAGGTCCTTGTCGCCGCGGCCGGACAGGCCGAGCAGGACGACAGCCTCGTCGGGGTACGGCTGGCCCGATCCCTCGAGGCCCGCCAGCAGGCGGGGCAGGACGGCAAAGGCGTGGGCGGTCTCGAGCGCGGGCAGGATCCCCTCAAGGCGGGCGACCTCGCCCAGTGCGCCCAGCGCCTCGGCGTCGGTCGCGGCGGCAAGCTCGAGCCGGCCGCCGGTCAGAAGCGCGGCGATCTGGGGCCCGACTCCCGGATAGTCCAGGCCGGCCGAGATCGAGTGAGCCTCGACGACCTGGCCGTCGGCGTCCTGGAGCATGAGCGAGCGCGACCCGTGGAGGATGCCCGGCGTGCCCCCGGCCAGGGCCGCCGCGTGGCGTCCCGTGGCGATCCCGTCGCCGGCCGCCTCGGCCACGGCCAGCCGGACCGCCGGCTCGCCAATGAACCGGTCGAGCAGGCCGATCGCGTTCGAACCGCCCCCGACACAGGCCAGCACCAGGTCCGGCAGGCGGCCCTCGACGGCCGTCAGCTGGGCCGCCGCCTCGTCGCCCAGGATCCGCTGGAAGTCACCCACGATCGTGGGGTAGGGATGCGGGCCCATCGCCGAGCCAAGGACGTAGTGGGTCGTCTCGACCGTGGCAACCCACTCGCGCATCGCCTCGTTGACCGCGTCCTTGAGAGTCGCCGAGCCGGAGGTGACCGGCCGGACCTCTGCCCCGAGCGCACGCATCCGGAGGACGTTCGGCTCCTGGCGCCGGATGTCCTCGGCGCCCATGAACACGAGGCAGGGCAGGTCGAGCAGGGCGCAGGCCGTGGCCGTGGCGACGCCATGCTGGCCGGCGCCGGTCTCGGCGATCACCCTCGACTTGCCCAGCCGGCGAGTCAGGAGGGCCTGGCCGAGCGCGTTGTTGATCTTGTGGGCACCGGTGTGGCCAAGATCCTCCCGCTTCAGGTAGAGCCGGAGGGTCCCGGGCAGGCTCCGGGCCGGCCTCATCCGATCGGGGCGCAGCCGGCCCGCTTCGTCCAGCGTGGCCCGGGCCAGCCGGTCGGCTCGGTAAAGCGGCGTCGGCCGCCCCGAATACGTCGCCAGGAGGGCCCGGAACTCGGCCCAGAAACGGGGATCGTGGCGCAGCTCGAGATATGCCCGCTCGAGGCTCTCGAGGGCGGCCATCAGGGTTTCGGGAACATACCGGCCACCGAATTCGCGATTGCAACCCCAGCGGCCGGCGGCGTCGGCCTCGACCAGGCCGGCGGCCGCCTGGACCGGCCGGACGACGAGATTGGGCCGGTCCCGGCGGACCGCCTGGGCCCGCTTGACGAACAGGGCGACCTGGAGCGGATCCTTTGTCGGGCGCTGGCCAGGGAGCCGCGTCGCCTCGACCCCCGATGCCACGTCGAAGCCGATCGCCGGGACCGCCCGGACGGCCGCGCCGACATTGGCCGGGTCGAGCCCACCGCCGAGAATGACCGGGATCGCCCGGGCGATTCCGGCGGCCACCTCCGGATTCGAGCGGGTCCCGGTCCCGCCGGGATGCGGACCACCGGCCGTATCGAGCAGGATCCGCTCAACCCCGGCCGCGAGGTACGTGCGGGCCCGGGCCAGGCCGGCCGCGACCAGCGGCTCAACATCCGCCGGCTCGATCGCCGCCGGCAGGTGGAGCGACTTCCAGGTCGGCCGGCGGACCCGCCGGGCGAGCTCGGGTGTCTCGTCCCCGGCGAGCTGGATGACGTCAGGGTCAAGCGCGGCGATGATCGCCTCGATCCGGGTCAGCCCGGCATCGGCCGTGATCGCCACGATCCGGGGCCGACCCTGGCCCGACCCAGGACCGGATCCCGGACCACCTCCCGGGCCGGTCATCGCCCGGGCCAGCCTGGCCAGCTCAACGGCTTCTTCGAGCTCAAGGCAGCGAGGCGTGCCCGGCACGACGTTCAAGCCGAGCGCTGCGGCCCCGGAGCGGACGGCGGCCCGGAGCCCGGCCTGATCGGTGATTCCGCAAATCTTGACGAACGGCGTCCGGTCCAGGGCGGCCGGATCGTCTGGCAGCCGGCCGGCGGCGGCGAACCGGGCCACGGCCGCGGCCGGGTCGGACGAGCGCATCAGGGCCTCGCCGATCAGCGCTCCATCGAAGCCGAGGGCCCGCCAGCCGGCGACCGTCGAGGGCTCGCGGACGCCTGATTCGGCGACGATCAGCCGGTCCTCGGGGACGAGCTGGCGCAGGCGCACGGCCTGCTCGGGGTCAACCACCAGGGTCCGCAGGTTGCGATTGTTCAGCCCGATCAGCCGGGTCCGGGTGGCCAGGGCCCGCTCGAGCTCCCGCTCGTCGTGGGCCTCGACCAGGGGCTCGAGGCCAAGGTCGCTCGCCTCGTCGACGAGGCGCGCCAGGCGGGCTGCCGGATGGATGCTGGCGAGGAGGAGCACAGCATCCGCGCCGGCCGAACGGAGGACCGGCAGCTGCCGGCGGTCGACCACGAACTCCTTGGCCAGAACCGGGATGCTGACCGCCGCCCGGACCCGGCGCAGGTCGTCGACCGAGCCGCCGAACCAGTGCGGCTCACATAGGACCGAGATGATCGCCGCACCACCGGCCGCGTAGGCCGTCGCCCGCCGGACCGGGTCATCGGAGGCGGCCGCCAGCCGGCCGGCTGACGGCGACGAACGCTTGACCTCGGCGATGACGGCCAGGCCCGGTTCCGCCAGGCGGCCGGCCACGTCCCGGGGCGCGGGCGCCACGTGGAGCCCGCGCTCGAGGTCGGCCCGGGTCAGGCCGGCCAGTTCGGCGGCGACATCCGCCCGCCGCCGCGCGGCAATGTCCCGGACGACGCTCGGGCTGCTCACCCCGGGACCCCGGCCGACCGACCGGCGCTCGGGGAAGGCCCGCTGGCTGAGCCCGCGGCGGGCCCGGCGGATGAGCCCGCGGCGGGCCTCGCGGCCCGCAACCGGGCGAGCAGCGCTACCGGGCCGCCACCGTCGATCGTGACGATCGCCAGCCTGACCCCCTCATCCAGGCTCGTGACCCGGCCGGCCGCCACGAATGCCGCGGCGGCATTGAGCAGGACGACATCGCGCCGGGGTCCGGGCGTCCCGGCCAGGACGGCCTCGAGCAGGCCGGCGTTCTCGGCCGGGGTGCCGCCGGCCAGGGCACTGGTCGGCGCATCGGCCAGGCCGAGGCTTCGGATCCGGTCCAGCCCGACCTCGGACACCTCGATCGCCGTCGGGCTCACGTCGTGGATCACACCCGTTCCGTCGAGCGGCAGCTCGTCGATCCCGGCTCCGTGGACGACCAGGGCCCGCTCCTGGCCAAGCATCTTGAGCACCTCGGCGATCCGGCCGGCGGCGACCGGATCGGCCACGCCCACGATCAGCCGGGCGACTCCCGCCGGGTTCGTCAGGGGGCCGATCAGGTTGAACGCCGTCCGAACCCCGATCTCCCGTCGGGTCGGCCCGGCGAACTTCATGGCGGGATGGAAGCCCGGCGCAAACAGGAAGGCAAAGCCATCGCTCCGGAGGGCCGCGGCGGCCGAGTCGGCGTCGTGGTCGGTCCGGATCCCCACGGCGTCGAGCACGTCGGCCGACCCGGAGCGTGAGGTCATCGCCCGGTTGCCGTGCTTGGCGACGGGCACCCCGGCCGCGGCCACGACAAGGGCCGCCGTCGTCGAGATGTTGAACGTGCCGCTCCGATCGCCGCCGGTCCCGACCACGTCGATCGCACCGGGCGGGGCATCGACCCGGGTTACCCGCTGGCGCATCGCGACGGTGAAGCCGGCCAGCTCGGCCGTCGTCTCGCCGCGCATTCGGAGGGCGACGAGCAGGGCGGCCAGCTGCGACGGCGTGGCCTCGCCGTCCATGACCGCGGCCATCGCGGCCTGCGCCTCGTCGAGCGACAGGCTGCCGCCCTCGACGACGCTGGCCAGGGCAACTCGCACAAGCTCGCTCACCGGGAGGTGTCCGATGACTCGGGTCCGGCTGCCGGCCGGGTTGCGGCGACTGGCGGGGTTGCGGCCGGCTGGTCCATCCCCGCGGTGGCGAACACTCCGCTCACGGCGTCGAGGCGGCTGGCCTCGCCCTCGCCGGCGAGGCGCAGGAAGTTCGCCAGCAGGCGCGGCCCTTCCGGGGTCAGGACCGACTCCGGATGGAACTGCACGCCCTCGAGGGGCAGGCTGACGTGACGCAGGCCCATCACGACCCGGTCCTCCTCGCAGATCGCCGTCACGACCAGCTCGGCCGGGATCGTGGCCGGATCGACCGCCAGCGAGTGATACCGGGCGGCCATGAACGAGGGCGACAGGCCGCGCAAGAGGCCATCGCCGTCGTGGCTCACCTCGGAGGCCTCGCCATGGACCAGAGTCGGGGCCCGGACGACGGCGCCGCCGAAGGCAACGGCCATCGACTGCATCCCGAGGCACACCCCGAGGAGCGGGATCGCGTGCTCGGCCGCGACGTGGACCGCGTCTACGGACACGCCGGCATCCGAGGGATCGCCCGGCCCAGGCGAGATGACGATCCCGCGCAGGTCGCCCTGCGGATCCCGGGCGAGCTCCTCGATACCTGCCCGGTCGAGGGCATCGTTCCGGACGACCCGGATCTCGGCCCCGGCCGCCTGGAGGGCCTGGACCAGGTTGAACGTGAACGAGTCGTAGTTGTCGATGACCAGGATCATCGAACCGGCTCCGGCCCACCGCTGGCCAGGTCGATCGCCCGGCGCAGCGCAGCAGCCTTGTGCTCGGTCTCCTCGAACTCGCGCTCGGGGACCGAGCCGGCCACGATCCCCGCCCCAGTGTGGACGTGGGCCGTGCCATCGCGCAGGACGGCGCTCCGGATCGTGATCGCCGTGTCGAGGTTGCCGTCGTAGCCGAGGTAGCCCACGGCTCCGCCATACAGCCCGCGGCGCTCGTTCTCGGCCGCGGCGATCAGCTGCATCGCCCGGACCTTGGGCGCGCCCGAGAGGGTCCCCGCAGGGAAGACCGAGCGCAGGGCATCGAGCGCATCGAGCTCGGGCCGCAGGCGGGCCTCGACGTGGCTGACGAGGTGGAGGACGTGGCTGTAGCGCTCGACCTCCATGTACTTCGTGACCCGGACCGTGCCCGGCCGGGCGACCCGGCCGAGATCATTCCGGCCGAGATCGACCAGCATCACGTGCTCGGCCTTCTCCTTCGGGTCGCGCTGGAGCTCCTCGCTGCGCAGCTCGTCCTCGGCCGCGTTGGCCCCGCGCGGGCGGGTGCCGGCGATCGGATGGGTGGTCAGCCGGTCCCCCTCGACCTGGAGCAGGAGCTCGGGACTTGCCCCGACAACCTCGAACGAGGGCGTCCGGACGAAGAACAGGTACGGGCTCGGGTTGACCCGGCGCAGGGCCCGGTACAGGCCGATCCCGTCGACCGGCCGGCCGTCTGCCGCGGGCGGCAGGTCAAACGACTGGCGCCGGGCCAGGACGACCTGGATCGCCTCGCCGGCGGCGATCGCGTCCTTGGCCACCTCGACCGCGTGGATGTACTGGTCGCGGCCGAGGCTCGTGGCCAATTCCTGGACGGCCGGCGCAGCCGCCTCGATCACCTCGCGCGGGCGGCCCTGGCCGGCCCCGGCGCTCGAGCGGGCAAGCTCGGCTGGAGACGGCCGGGACGTCCGGTCGAGGGCCTCGAAGATCGCCCGCTCGGCGATCCGGTAGCGGGCTTCGAGGTCCGGCAGCTCGGTGTGGAGCGAGGCGATCGCGCTGATCGTGTGGGTCAGGTGGTCGAACACGATGACCAGGTCGGTCTCGATGTACGAGGCGCCCGGCACGCCGATCGGATCGGCCGCCGGCTGGGGCACGCTCGGCTCGAAGGCGCTGACCGTGTCATAGGCGAGAGCGCCGACAGCCCCGCCGGTGAACCGCGGCATGCCCTCGAGCGGGCGGACGAGACGCCGGGGCAGGAAGGCCCGGAGGGCGCTCAGCGGATCCGTGGCTTCGACCGTCTCGATCGGCAGGTCCGCCTCGAACCGGTCGACGCTCAGGGGCCGAGCCTGGACCGTGGCTCGCTCGCCGCGAACCTCCAGGACCCGGCGCGGGCCGATCCCCAGGAAGCTGTATCGCCCGAGCCGCTCGCCACCCTCGACTGATTCGAGCAGGTAGGCCGGTCCGCCATCGTCGAGGCGCAGGAACGCCCCGATCGGGGTCTCCAGGTCGGCGTCACGGGTCGCCCGCAGGAGCACGGTATCGGCGCTCGTGGCCAGGCGCTTGGCCTCGGCCAGGCCCAGCGGATCCGCGATGCTCATCAGTGCGGCGAAGCCTCCATGGAATCAATACGACCTCTCGTCGCCAGGGACGAAAGGTCGATCCTTCCGCGGTACCACCCGCCTTCGGCAATCTGCCGCACTCTGACCGACGGACGACCAGGCCACCCCAGCCAGGTTCACTCGATCGGCGCTGCCCGCTATCGCTGGCGCTCTGCGCCGGAGCCTACTAGACGAGATCGCTGCCTCGCCGTTCGGTCCGGAGGCTCCCGGGTCCATTCACCGCCGCTGCCGTCCCGGTTTCCACCAGCCACCGGATCTCTGGATCGACGCGCGCCGGGTACTCGTCCCGTTCATTGCCCGCTATTCGTGATGTGCGGGCGAGTCTAGAGGTGCGGTCGAGACCTCGTCAACCGGTTCATCCTGGGCGACCATCGGCCAACCCGGTTCAGGCGAGGACGCCGGTCCGATCGAGGCCGCCGGGCTCGGCGCGACGGAGCGCGAGCGGCGCCGGGGCGGAGGTGGCTTGCGGACGGCCGGCCACCAGTCGCAGGCACACAGGCCCTTGGGGCAGCCGGCATGGGGCAGGCGCGGGGTCCGGAGCTCGTCGGCGATCTTGAAGATTCGCTCGTTGTCGGCTCGGCAGGCCGCACAGCAGGAGGCTCCCACCAGCTCCGCCTCGCGAGCGATCGCCGACAGGCCCCTGAGCGTCGCCGCTTCTGCCTCGCGATAGAGCGCGACGATCTCGTCGGCGGGAGGTGGGACGCTCCCGGCTTCCTCGTACAGCGCCGCCGCCTGACGGCGTCGGATCCGGGTCACGTCCTCCCAGCTCCTGTCGTGACGAGCCACCCTGACCGCCCGGTCCGCGGAGGACAGGTAGAGCGTCCGGGCCGACTGGACGACCGTCTCGTTCAGGGGAACCGCGGCGAGGCGGCTGCGTCGGTCGGCCGGAGCACCCACCAGACGGGCGAGCTGAAGCCACGACCGTCGCTGCCGGGTCCAGGCGTCGACATCGGCATCCTTGCGGCGCTCGGCCTCGAAGACCTCGACCGACGCTTCGGTCAGGTAGATCGCCCGGCCCTCGGACCGCCGGACGACGATCCGGCGCCGGCAACGGGGACACAGCCGGGTGCTGGTCGGAGGCGGGTCGAGCAGCACTCCGCAGTTCGGGCAGGCGACACCGGGAGCCGGGAGTGGAGCCGGCTCGAGCGGCAGTGGCTGTTCAGGCTCCGGGACGGGCTGAGGCTGGCGATCGTGCTCGTCGCGATCGAGGCCGAAGAGCTTGCGCAGGAACGAGATCGGGCACCTCCGACTGACCGGCCCGCCTGGCCGGTCCGGTCAGGGTACCCCGGGTCAGCCTCGGGCCGCGACGGGCTCCGCCGCCGGGGTTGTCACGCCTTCCGTCGCCGGGCGTCGGCGGAGATAGCGACGCATGGCGTTCCGATCCCTAGCTGCCAGGTCCCAACGGCAGCGGCACAGGCCCCGCGGACAACCCTCGTGGGGCAGTCGCGGCTGGCGCCGCTGGGAGCTGATCCGGAAGATCCGGTGGTCGTCCGCCCGGCACGTCTCACAGCAGCCTGCCGCAAGCAGCTCGGCATCCCGACTGATCTCGGCGATCCCACTCAGCTCGGCGCCGACCCCTTCGCGATAGCGGGCGAGGATATCGGCCGCCACTGGCCGATGCGAGCCGTCCGCGCGGTAGAGGACCCCTGCCTGGTCACGCCGGATCCTGGCCGCTCGATCCCAGGCCTTGTCCCGCCGGGCCGCGCGAAAGGCGCGATCGGTCGCCGTCAGGTAGAGCGCCTTCGACGCCGCGACGACCTCCTCGGTCAGGCGGGCGGCGGTCAGCTGGTGAAGGCGGCCGGCCGGCGCATCGGCCGCGGCGGCCAGGGTGAGCCAGCGGGCCCGCGCGCGGGTCAGGCGGGCCGCGCTTGCGGACCGCCGTCGTTCGGCCTCGAACACGACGACGGCCGCCTCGGTCAGGTAGACCGGCCCGCCGTCGACCCGCTTGACGACGATCCGCTGCCGGCACTGCTCGCAGCGCCGGCTGGCGGTCGGGGCTGGATCGAGGACGATGGCGCAGTACGGACAATGGGCGACGGCCAGGACCGGGGCCGGTCGCTTCGGAGCGGGACGCCGGCGCCGGAGAGCGGGCGTCGACATGCCGGCCGGCTTGGCGGCCGAGGACATGCCGGCCGGCTTGGCGGCCGAGGACATGCCGGCCGGCTTGGCGGCCGAGGACGTGCCGGCCGGCTTGGCGGCCGAGGACGTGCCGGCCGGCTTGGCGGCGCTCGTCCTGCCGGCCGCGGGCGCGCCTGGGGCCGCGCTCGGCTGGACTGCCACGGCGACGCCAATGGATGAATCAGCCGCCCTGGCCCGGCCTGCCCGGACGGACTGGGCAGGCTCCGCGGACTTCTTCGTCGCGCTCGGGGCGGGCTTGGTGGCCTCGGCTTTGGGCTGGGTTGAAGCCGGAGCGTCTGGGCCCACGTCGGTCGCTTCGCCCTGCGGAGCGACCCTCCGCTCATCAGCCTGGTGACCAGGCTCGTCCTCTGGCGGAAGGACCGGCCTGGGCCGGGCCGGCAGGCCGGTCGATTCATGCGGCATCGGGGGCGGGGCCGGCAACTGCCAGCCGTCGTCCCCGAAGATGTCGCCCGGTTGGGCCATCACCCCGACCGGCTCGACGACAGGCTGGCGCGCGGGATCGTCAGGGGCCGGGGGTTCGCCGCTGGCGGTTTCGCTGGTGGGCCCATGGGCAACGCCGTCGACCACGATCGGCGGCCGCGGGCGGTCCACCAGGTCGCGGACCGTGACGTCTCCGCCGGCCTGGGGACGATCTTCGGCCCCCTGGCTGGGAACCTCCGGGGCTACCTCGGGCTGATCCCCGGCATCGTCGTTGAAGAGGCCCGCCAGGCGCTCGACCGTCCTGGACTGGGCGAGCTCCCACTCTGCATCGTCGATCTTCGGTTTCGAGTTCAGGAAACCGCGCATCTTGGCCATGACGCTCTCTCAGTCCGAGCCTGGCCGGGGACCTGGCGCAGGCGGCCGGACACAGGCGACCGCGGGCACTGCGCGGCCTGGTCCCGCAGAGTACTCCAAAGCGGCCATGATTCGTCCAGACCTGGGCGAACCGCACGTTGCCGCGGCGCACCGCCGCCTCCCTAGAGGACGCCCCTGCCCCGGATCAGCCCGGGCTCGAGCTCGGTGGCCGCCACGATGTGGCGCCGGTTGATGACCGTGAATGCGTAGCGCGAGATCACGCGTCGATCGGCGAGGGAGCGGGTCCGGACGTCGGTCATCGGAATCCACATCGGATCGCGCGATTCGATGAAGGCGGACAGGACAGCCTCGGGGTTCAGGTGGACCGCCCCGGTCAGGGTGTGACCCGGGGTCACCACGATCAGGTAGAACGCCCGCTTCTGATGGTACTCATGCCCGCCGGAGCTGGGCTCGTCGACGTCGCTCAGCTCGCCGATCAGGGTCACCTCCTCCGGGTTCACCCAGATCGCGGGCGAGGTGACCTTGGTCGGGTCACCGTTCCGACGCAGGACGGTGACATCACGCAGCTGGATCAGGCCGTCATTGTTGTTCATGAAATCGGACAGCCGGTTGTGGTAGCCGATGTTGACCGTTCCCGACAGGCGCAGGTGCTGGCCCACCAGCTCGAGCGGCAGGCCCTCGCTCCGGGCGACCTGGGGCACCAGGGCGACGGTCCCGAATCCCAGGGCTTCGAGATGGGTGGCCGCATCCCCGTCGACAATGTCCTCGTCGCGTTCCGTGAATGGCTGCTCGGTCATGGGTCAGGCTCCGTGGTCGAGATTGCGACTTGGGCCCCGGCAACTCCGACCAGCCGGCCCGACCCCGATCGTAGCCCGCCGGCGGGCTTAGCGCTGTGGGCCGCCCGAGCCTGGGCCCGGGTCGGGCTCATAGCCCGGGCAGGACCGAACCGGGAGGGCCGGATAGCGCGGGAAGCGCGGGTCCAGGTCCGACCGCTGGCAGCGCCAGAAGGTCGAGCCGCGCTGGTTGCCCGTCCGCCGGCTGTGCCGGCAGGCTGCACACAGGCCGGGATCGGGCGTTGGATCCTGACTCAAATCTGAAGGGTGGGGTCCGTCCCGGATACCCCATCGGTACTGTTGACCCTCTGTTCGGCGCTCGGGTAGCCTACCGGCAGGACGGACTCTATTTCGAAATCTGAACGAAAGGAGGTGATCACGTGAACCGAATCTATTCCTGGTACTCCACGCTCTCATCCGACACGATTACGAGTGTCATGCGCGGCCGACGCCTTCTTACCGCTGGCCAGGGACTGGCCGAATATGCACTCATCCTCGCACTCATCGCAATCGTCGCAATCATTGCCCTGATCTTTCTCGGTGGGCAGGTTTCCAAGATCCTGAGCAACGTCGGGCACAGCGTCTGACGCCGTAGATTTCGTTCAAACAAACGGGCGCCGAATTCGGCGCCCGTTTTTTGATTCCCGCTCGAACCGACCGCGGCCGGGCTGGCTCGGTCCCGCGGGCTCAGCCGCGCCGGCCGCGCCGGGACGGGTGCTCCGTTCGCAGGGTCAGGGCCAGGGCCGCGTTGATCGCGATCAGGAGGAACAGGAGCACGGGCAGGCCGGCCGGCAGGCCATCCTGGTCGATGCTCGCCAGGGTGGCCGTCTCGGGCGCCGTCGAGCGGGGGGTCGCGGTGGCGCCTTCGATGCCACCGGAGCCGGTCGGGGTCGCGCTGGGCGAGGGTGCCGAGCTGGGTGCCGAGCTGGCACTGGAGCTGGGCGATGGGCTCGGCGTTGGGCTCGCCGACGGGCCGGCCGATGGGCTCGGGCTGGGCGATGGACTGGAGCTCGGCGTCGGCGACGGCCCGGAGCTCGGGCTGGGCGACGGCTTCGCGCTCGGGGTCGTGGAAGGGAGCACGCTCGGGGTCGGCGACGGACAGGCCGGAACCGTGATCCGGTGGATGATCGAGCCGTCGGAGAACGTGATCATGTAGGTCGCCGGAGGGACCTGGTAGGTCCCGTTGATCGAGGTCGAGCTGTTGGGCGGGCTGATTACGATTGGGCCGGGGGTCAGGGTGGCCGAGACGCCGTTCGGAACCTTGCCAAGGGTGATGTGGTCGCAGGTCGCGCTGGCGGTATGGGCCAGCGTGGGCGCCACCATCAGGGCAATGAGGATCAACGCACCGAGCGTGCTCGCGGTCAGTCGTCGGATCGTTCCTGACATCGTCCGAGCCTCTGCCTCCTGCCGCCGTGCACGCCGACTCGGTGGGCACGTTCGGGCCCGGCGTGGAGCAAGCTGATCGTACTCGCCTCGGCCGACAGAAGTACCGGGCGAACGCACCGGGCTCTAGCTCCCGGTGGGCCGCGACCCTGGCGGAGAGGCTGGGATTCGAACCCAGGGAAGGCTTGCACCCTCTGCGGTTTTCAAGACCGCCGCATTCGACCGCTCTGCCACCTCTCCGGTCGGCGAGGATACCCCGATCGAGCTGGGCCGTGGACGGGGCGCCGGGCCACCGACCCGGGGTCAGCCGGCTGGATTCAGGCGGTCCCGGCCGAGGTACGGCCGGAGCACCTCGGGCACCGTGACCGATCCATCCGGGTTCTGGAACGTCTCGAGGATCGCGGCCAGGACCCGGGGCAACGCCAGGCCGGAGCCGTTCAAGGTGTGGACCAGCTCCGGTCGCGCCCCCGGCTCAGGCCGGTAGCGGACCGCCATCCGGCGGGCCTGGAAGTCTCGGAAGTTCGAGCATGAGCTGACCTCGAGCCAGCGCTCCACTCCGGGGGCCCAGACCTCGAGGTCGTACTTCCGACCCTGGGTGAAGCCCATCTCGCGGGTCGCCATGAGCAGGACCCGATAGGCCAGGCCGAGCCGCTGGAGGAGATCCTCGGCTCGCCCGGTCATCCACTCCAAGGCCGCGGGGCTGGCTTCGGGCCGCTCGAACAGGACCATCTCGACCTTGTCGAACTGGTGGACGCGAAGGATCCCCCGGGTGTCGCGGCCGGCCGCGCCGGCCTCGCGCCGGAAGCAGGGCGAGTAGGCCGCGTAGCGGACGGGAAGTTGAGCGCCCTCGAAGATCTCGTCGCGATGGAGATTCGTGACCGGAACCTCGGCTGTCGGCACGAGGTACAGCTCATCACGAGTCACGACGTACATCTGGTCTTCCTTGTCCGGGATCTGGCCGGTGCCCCGGGCCGAGGCGCTGTTGACCACGGCCGGGGGCCAGATCTCGGTGAACCCGTTCTCGCGGGTGTGCACGTCGAGGAACCAGCTGATCAGCGCCCGCTGCAGGCCCGATCCGTAGCCCCGGTAGACCGGAAAGCCCGAACCGGCGATCTTCGCCCCCCGCTCAAGGTCGAAGATTCCCAGGCGGTCCCCCACCTCCCAGTGCGGCCGGCGCTCCCAGGTGGCTCCCCCGGCCGGGGCGTCGGCCCCGACTTCGCCGGTCAGCGGCTCGACCTTGGCGAGCTGATCGCCCCAGGTTCGAATCGTGACGTTCGCCTCCTCGCCGCCGACCGGCACGTCGAGATCAGCCGGATTCGGAATCCGCAGGAGCAGGTCGTCCAGGGTGGCCTCGACCGTGGCCAGCTCGGCGTCGACCGCCGTGATCCGGCCGCCGGCGTCGGCTGAGCGGGCCCGCAGGCCGGCCACCTCCGGGCCATCGACGGACGCTCCGCCGCGGATTGCCTCGCCGACGGCCTTCGACGCGGCATTCCGGTCGGCCTTCAGCCGATCGCCCTCGGCCAACAGCTCCCGGCGCCGGGCATCGGCGGCCAGGGCGGCATCGACCAGGCCAGGGTCCTCGCCCTTGTCGGCGGCTCCCTTGCGGACGGCGTCGGCGTCATCCCGGAGGCGTTGCAGGCCGACGCTCACTGGGTTACCTCCGCCGCTCCGGCCTGCGCCGGTTCGAGGCCGGCCTCGGCCAGGCGCTCCACGACGAAGGCCGGCTCGAGGCTGGCCAGGAGCCAGCCGGCCCGCGGGCCATTGGGCCGGCCGAGGAAGGCCAGGTAGAGCGCGCCGAAGGCCCGGCCGGGCGCCAGGCCGGCGTCGCCGGCGGTCGAGAAGATGAGCGCCTGCCAGGTCGCGCCGGAGGCCGGCGGGTCGGCGGCAGCGGCCCGGCCGAGGGCCGCCAGCCAGGCTCGCTGGTCCGGGTCGAGGCCGGCCGCCTCATCGGGCAGCCGGTCGTGGCGAACGGCAATCCGGGCCTTGTCCGGAGCGAACGCCTCGAGCCAGGCGTCCGCGGCGGCGGATCGCTCATCGAGGGTCGCCTGCTCGAGGCGGGTCAGTGGAGCGCCCTTCTCGGCGCTGATCCGGGCCTGGACGTCCACGCCCGGGATCTGACGCAGGAGGGCGAGATGGGCGAAGGCCGGCCGGAAGGAAGCCGCGATCGTCGCCACGTCGGCATCCGGATCGAGGAGCGAATAGCGGAAAACGCTCTCGTGGCCGGCCGGCAGCTCGCCCCGGACCTCGCGTCCGGCAGTCGCGTCGGCCAGCCGGTCGAACTCGTCGAACAGGCGCGGGATCGCCTCGGTCCCGTCGGGATCGAACTCGATCGCGGTCTGGGGCCGAGGCCGCAGGAACAGCAGGCGGAGCTGCTCGGGTGGCACGACCTGAACGATCTCATGGGCGGCGACCCCGAGGCCCTTCGAGGTCGACATCTTGCGCCCGCCGATGTTCAGGAACTCGTACGGAACGTTGAGCGGTGGCTCCCGCTCGAAGATTTCGCGGGCGATCGCGTCGGCCCGATCGCGCGAGCCGCCGGCCGTGGCAAGGTCCTTGCCGCAGGGCTCGATCGTTACCCCGAAGATGCTCCACTGGGCGGCCCACTCAAGGTTCCAGCCCAGCTTGGCCCGGCCGCCATAGGGCTCGACCCAGCCGCTGTGGCCGCAGCCGCGGGCCCAGGTCACGAGGTCCGGCCGGCATTCGTAGTAGACCCGCTGGCCGTCCCAGCGAGTCACGATCGTCGTGCCGACCCGACCGCAGCTCTGGCAGATCACGGCCAGCGGGTGCCAGTCGGACGGATGCTGGACCTTGGCCACCCGCCGGTAGATCTCGCGGACGGCCTCGGCCCGGTCGAGGGCGGTCCGGATGAACGGGTCGACCGCCCCACTCGCGTAGATCTCGCTCATCCAGTACCACTGGTCCGGCCGGATGCCGAGGCCGGCGAACGTGTCGATGAACGTCTGGGCGTGATGCCGGGCGTACGAGGCATGGCAGTCGCCGGCCTGGTCGGGCACGTGGGCCAGGGGCCTGCCCATCTCGTGCTCCACGGCGTCGGGGGTCAGGAGCGCCTGGGCGTCCATCGGATCGAGGTCGTCGACCCCGTACAGGAGGGTCGTCTCGAGGCCCCGGGCACGCAGGGCGCGGCTGATCACATCGAGGATCACCGGCCCCCGCAGGCTTCCCACGTGGACCGTGCCCGATGGTGTCTTGCTGTCGTTGACGACCTGCGGCCCGTCGACCGAGGCGGCCAGCTCGCCAGCCCAATCCATGGCCGACCTCCCTGGCTGGGCCGGATCAGCTGATCTTGGTGATCGTGTAGGCGAAGTCGCCGGCAGGCACCTTCACCACGACCCGGTCGCCCTTCTTCTTGCCCAGCAAGACTCGACCGACGGGCGACTCGTTCGAGATCCTGCCTTCGCGGGGGGCCGCCTCGGCGGAACCCACGATCGTGAACGTCTCCGTCCCATCGCCGCTCTCGACGACCACGGTCGAGCCGATCTGGACGAGCTCGGTCGAGTGGTGCTCGTCGATGATCGTGGCGTTCTTGATCAGCGCCTCGAGCGTCTGAATCCGGCCTTCGACAAAGGCCTGCTCATTCTTGGCGTCCTCGTACTCGGCGTTCTCGGACAGGTCGCCGTGTTCCTTGGCATCGTGGATCCGCCCGGCGACTTCGGCGCGCCGGACCTGGACCATCTCGTCGAGCTCGGTCCGGAGCTTCTCGAGACCGCCCTGGGAAAGGTAAGTGGGCTTCGTGTTCACGGTTGGATGGCCCCCGTCGGGATCTCGGCCAGGCAGGCCTGTTGGGGTCTGGCTAAACGAAGAACTTCAGGCCTCCGCGTTGGGGCGCGGACCTGAAGTTCAGCCGGCCCGAATGCTACTTCGTGCCTCGCCGAGTGTCAAAAATCCGGTCAGCCTCGGGGGGGCCCGGGCCGCTTTCACGGCACGCCAGGATCCGCTGGGCCGGGCTACTCCGTCAGGCGCAGCAGGCGGCGCTTGACCCGACTGAGCGAGCCCCGATCGGTGAACGCCACGAAGAGCGTGTCGTCGCCGGCGATCGAGCCCGCAACCTCCGGCCAGCGGGCCCGGTCCAGGGCGGCCGCGATCGCGTGAGCCGAGCCCGGCAGGGTCCGGATCACGAGCAGCAGGCCGGCTTCGCGGATCTCGACCGGCAGGTCCCGAAAGAGCTTGCGCAGTCGATCCTCGCCACTGATCTCTGCTTCGACGAGGCGCGGCGGCAGGGCGTAGGCCTGGACGCCCTCCCGACTCACCTTGATCAGCCCGAGCTCCGCCACGTCCCGGCTGATCGTTGCCTGGGTCGTCCGGAAGCCCCGCTCTCGAAGCGCCGCGGCGAGATCCTGCTGGGTCCGGATCGGGCGCTGGTCGACCAGGTCCCGGATCGATCGCTGGCGGACCTGCTTCATCACCTCCATCGTGCCGGCCCGTTCAGCGCGAGAGGAACACGACGAGGACGAGGGCGGCCACGAACAGGCGCTCAACCACGAAGATCAGGTAGGAGTGGCTCCGGACGAAGCGAAGCATGAACGTGATCGCAATCAGGCCGGACACGAGCGCCGCGACCATCCCGACCACGAGCGGGCCGAGCTGGACGGCCACGCCGGAATCGCCGGTGAGCAGGTTTCGGACCTCGAAGATCCCCGCCCCGGCAATGACCGGGGTCGCCATGAGAAAGCTGAACCGGGCCGCGGCCTCCCGGGTCAACCCGGCGAACAGGCCGGCCGAGATGCTCACTCCGGCCCGGCTGATGCCGGGCACGAGGGCGAACGCCTGGGCCACCCCGATGCCCAGGGCGAGCGGGAACGAGATCCGCTCCATCTCGGTCGTGCGGCGGCCGACCTGGTCGGCCAGCCACAGGATCGCCGCACCGATGACCAGCGCGATCGCCACGTCCTCGGCCGTCCGGACGGCCGCCTCGAGCCAATCGTTGAGGATCGGCCCGGCGATCAGGGCCGGGATCGTGGCCACGACCAGCAGCCAGGCCAAGCGGCGGTTCGGATCGCCCCGGAACGAGCGGTCCCGGATCGTGGCCAGGCCGGCCGGGACGATCGCCAGCCAGTCCTTCCAGAAGTACACGAGGAGCGCCACCAGCGTGCCCAGGTGGAGCATCACGCTGAACGCGAGCGAGGTGATGAACGGATCGGTCCAGCCCAGCAGGTGCGGCACGATCACCAGGTGGCCCGAGCTCGAGACCGGCAGGAACTCGGTCAGGCCCTGGACGATGCCCATGACGAGCGCCTGGAGTGTCGTGCTCATCCGGGGCCTCCTGCGGCCAGTCGAAGTTCATCCTGCGCCGGCCGCCACCCGCCCTGCTTCGACCGAGGGCGGCCGCGATGGCCGCCCTTCGCAGGACGCCCCCGGCTAGCGGATGAACAAGGGGGCCATGACCAGGGTGACCGTGGCAAGCAGCTTGACCAGGACGTGGAGCGACGGGCCGGCAGTATCCTTGAACGGATCGCCGACCGTGTCGCCCACGACGGCGGCCGCATGGGCCTCGGTCTTCTTGCCCAGCACATTGCCCAGGTCATCGGTCAGGTGACCCGACTCGATGTATTTCTTGGCGTTGTCCCAGGCACCACCACTGTTGTTCAGGACGGTGGCCAGCATCACCCCGGAGATCGTGCCGACCATCAGCATGCCGGCCACGGCTTCGTAGCCCAGGACGACCCCGATGATGATCGGGAAGCTGACGGCGACGAGGCCCGGCACGACCATCTCGCGGAGGGCCGCCCGGGTGGTGATGTCGACGACCCGGGCGTAGTCCGGGCGCTGGCTGTAGTCCATGATCCCGGGCATTTCTCGGAACTGGCGGCGGACCTCGACGATGATCGCCTGGGCCGTTGTGCCGACCGCCCGGATCGCCAGCGAGCTGAAGAAGTACACCAGCATCGCCGACAGGAGGGCCGCGATGAACACGCTCACGTCGGACAGGTCGACGGCGTTCAGCAGCTTCGCCCCGGGGACGCCCGCGGCGATCTGGCGGCCCAGGATCAGGTTGATCTTGTCGAGGTAGGCGCTGAACAGGAGGAACGCCGCGAGCGAGGCGGAGGCGATCGCGTAGCCCTTGGTCAGGGCCTTGGTCGTATTGCCCACGGCATCGAGCCGGTCGGTGATCTCCCGGGCGCCCGCCTCGGCCCGGCTGAACTCGGCGATCCCGCCGGCGTTGTCGGTGATCGGCCCGAACGTGTCCATGGCCAGCACGTAGGCCGTGGTCATGAGCATGCCCATCGTGGCCACGGCGGTTCCGAAGATCCCGCCGACGTTCACTCCGTTGGCGTTGTACAGGCCAGCCTGCGAGCCGAGCCAGTGGCTGGCGAACAGGGCGATGCCGATCGTGATCGCGGTCGCAAACGTGGTCTCGAAGCCGACCGCGACGCCCGAGATGATGTTCGTGGCCGGGCCGGTCTTCGACGCCTCGGCGATCTCGCGCACGGGCCGGTACGAGCCGGCCGTGTAGTACTGGGTGATATAGACGAAGGCGACGCTGGTGGCCAGCCCGACCAGGCCGGCCCCGAAGAACCAGACCCAGGTCGGGATTCCGTTGGCGCCGGCCTGGGTCCCGGTCTGCATCATCACGTTGGTCGCGACCAGCAGCCCGACCACGGACAGCGCGGTGGTCACCCAGTAGCCCCGGTTGAGCATGTTCATCGGGTCCTCGTCCTCGCGCCCGCGGACGAAGTAGATCGCCACGATCGTCGAGAGCAGGCCGAATGCCCGGACAACGAGCGGGAAGAAGATCCAGGCCTGCGGGTTGGCCCAGCCGGCGGAGAGGGCGATGTCGTACACCGCCACGCCGAGGATCATCGCCCCGATGTTCTCCGCGGCGGTCGATTCGAACAGGTCAGCCCCGCGGCCGGCGCAGTCGCCCACGTTATCGCCGACGAGGTCGGCGATCACCCCGGCGTTGCGCGGATCGTCTTCGGGGATCCCCTTCTCGACCTTTCCGACGAGATCCGAGCCGACGTCGGCAGCCTTGGTGTAGATCCCGCCGCCGAGCTGGGCGAAGAGGGCCACGAAGGACGCCCCGAAGCCGAACCCGACAATGAGGAATGGGGCTTCCTCCGGGTGGGTGAAGCCACCGAAGGCGACGAAGATCAGGTACACGCCCAGGAGCGACAGCGAAACGACCAGAAAGCCCGAGACCGCCCCGCCGCGCATCGCCACCTGGACCGCCTCGACGAGGCTGCGCCGGGCGGCGGAGGCGGTCCGGACGTTGGCCTTGACCGCGATGAACATGCCGATGATTCCGGATGCCATCGAACAGGCAGCCCCGACCAGGAAGGCAATGCCGGTCCGCCAGCCCAGGTCCAGCCCGTTGTAGCGCGTGTCGGCAACCTCAGGCGTCACGAGCGCCGAGATCACGGCCGTGATGACGACCGCGCCGATCAAGGCGAAGATCGCGATCGTGGAGTACTGGCGGCGGATGAACGCGACGGCGCCCTCGTAGATCGTACCGGCGACGTCCTGCATCTCCGTCGTCCCGGCGTCCCTCCGCAGGACGTCGCGGGCGAGATAGATCGCGAACAGCACGGCGATCAGGCCGGCCGGCAGGATGATCAGCTGGAGAGTTGAAGCGTCCATGCGCTTGAGCGACTCCTCCTGGGGGCGTGACCGGAGCGCAGATGACCGGTGCGCAGCGCTTCGGGTGAGGGCGAGCGGTCACCGGGCGGACCCGCTTGCAGGCGGGGACGAAACCTTGCAGACCGCGGGCGAGTGTAGCAAGCGGCCGGAGCGCGGGTCAAACCGGCATTTCCGCCGCGGATATGCATCGCCAGGCACGGTTTTCCAAGGGCCGTTGGAACAAGGCCCAATCGGCCACGGAGCCGCCTCGACCGGCCCGGGGGTCGCCCGCTGTTGCGCCGCTATACTGCCGGACTTGTGAACAAGCGCCGGTTCGGGTGTCTGTTCGAGGTCGTCGAGACACTCGTCCTGACCCTCGTCATCTTCCTCGTCATCCAGAACTTCGTCGCCCAGCCCTACCTTGTCCAGCAGATGTCAATGCAGGACACGCTCCAGCCCGGCGACTACGTCCTGGTCGACAAGCTGACCCCTCGCTTCGGCGGCTATCACCGGGGCGACGTGATCGTGTTCACACCCCCGTCGGGCTTCGAGGACGGCGGGACGACGCCGTTCATCAAGCGGGTGATCGGGCTGCCCGGCGAAACGGTCTCGATCCATGACGGCCAGGTCTGGATCAACGGGGTCGCCCTGGTCGAGCCGTACGTCTACGAGAACCAGCCAACCGATCCCCCGCCCGCCCAGAGCACCTGGGTCGTGCCGCCAGGCGAGCTGTTCGTGCTCGGCGATCACCGGGTTGCGTCCCAGGATTCGCGGGTCTTCGGGATGATCCAGATCTCCTCGGTCATCGGCCGAGCCTGGCTGCGCTACTGGCCGTTCGACGTCTTCGGGATCCTCCAGACCCCGACCTACCCCGGGGTCCCCTCGGCCGGTCCGTGAGATTGCGCGGGTGAGCCCGTTCCAGCTCGGGGCGGCGCTCGTCGTGCTGGCCGGAGCGCTCGTTGCCCTGTCCGCCCGCGATCTCAGGCTGGTCCTGGGTGGTCTCGTCGTGGCCGCGTCGGCGGCCGGCCTGGTAGCCGATCCACTGCCGTCGCCGCTGGCCCTGGCCTGCCGGATCATTGCCACTCTGCTCGGGGCCGAGCTGATCCTGGTCGCCGTCCGGGGGCGAGTCCGGGAAACCGGCGCTCCGCCGCTCGGCCCGGTCGGGCCCGCCCTGGCGGCCGTCGCGGCCTTCATCGTGGGCTATGCGGCGGCCGGTCTGGGCTCTTCGGCGGTGGGCTCGGCCGAGCTGACGGCTGTTGGGCCGGGGGCGGCGACGGCCGCCGGGTTCGGTCTGGCGACGCTGGCCCTGGGCCCGGTCCTGCTCGGCCGTGACCTCCTCCGGATCGGTGCCGGCCTGACCCTGCTCGTGACCGGGACCGCCCTCGTCCGGGCCGGCCTGGCCGGGACCCCCGGGTCGCTCGAGCAGCTCGCCTGGGCGGCCGCGACATTGGCCGTCCTGGGGGTCACCGCCGTCCTCGCGAGTTCAGCCCTGGCGGTCGGCCCGAGCCTGGTGATCGACGACGGAGCGCCCCGGACCACCTTGTTCGACGCCCATCGCCTGACCGGAACGCTGGCCGGGCCGTTGGCCCGGTTGCCGGGCGGACCGCAAGTCGGCTCGCCCCACTCGCAGGCCGGGCTGAGCGGGCGACGACGACCGGCCGGGTCGCACCCGGCTGGGGCCCACCAGCTGACCCTTGAGGAGCGCCTCCAACGGCCCGCCGACCCGGCGGATGAAGGTCTCGCGTCGAGCGAGCCGTCGGCCACTGAGCCCAAGACCGGTGAGCCAGCCACGGCCGAGATCGTCGAGGCTGAGCACGTCGAGGCTGATCCGCGCGGCGACGTGCCCGAATGAGCCTGCTGCTGTTCGTGGTCGTGGCCTTCGCCGCCGCGCTCGCCTGCCTGGCGACGGCCGGCCGGCCCGGAATCGCCGTCCCGATCGGGATCGGCGGGCTGGGCCTGGCGACCGCCGCCGCCGCCCTGATCGAGCCCGGGGTGGCGGTCCACCTGGCCGGCTCGGACGTCCTTGCGAGCACGGCCTACGCCCGCCTGTTCATCTTGATCGCCAGCCTGGGCGGGCTCGTGACCTGCCTGGTCGGCCTGGCCACATCGTCGCTCGCGGGTTGGGTCGTGCGCCTGCCGGCGGCGGCCCTGGCTGGGCTCGGCGGGATCGCCCTGGCCCTGTCCGCGCCTGATCCCCTGCTGGCCCTGGTGATCCTCCTGGCGACCTCCGTGGCGATCGTGCCGGTCGCGTTCGGTGGCCCAGTTTCGCTCGGCGACATCGGCACGATCGCCGGCAACGTCCGGCTGGTGGCCGTGGCCGGAGCGTTGGCAATCACGGCCGTCGCCTGGGCCAGCCCGGCGACCGGGCGCAGCGCCGATCCTGCCGCATTCGGCCTGGCCGACCTCGCGATCGTCCTGGCCGTGGCGCTCCGGTTCGGGGTGGTCCCGTTCCACCGGCCGGTGGCCGCCATGAGCAGCAGCGCACCCGGTCCGGCGATCCCGCTCCTGCTCCTGTGGAGCCCGGCCGTGCTGGCCGTCATCGCGATCGGGACGACCGATGGATCACTCAACGCCCTGCTCGTGCCTGATGGTGTCGGCCAGGCCCTGACCGTCACCCTCGCCGCAGTGACGCTGGGTTTGGGAGCGATCGCGGCCTGGCTCCAGGACGAGCTCGAGCATGTGGTCGGCTATTCGATCGTCCAGGACGTCGGGTTCGTCCTGCTCGGGCTGGCCGTTGTCGGGGCCGATGCTGGAGCGGCCGCCCGGACCTGGCTGTTGATCCTGGTGGCGGCCAAGACGGCCTTCGCGGCCTGGGCGGCCGTCACCCGGTCACGCTTCGGGACCGGACGGCTGCCGGAGCTGAGCGGCTGGATCCGCCGATCCCCGCTGATGGCCGTCGGCCTGGCCGGAATCGCCCTGGCCACGATCGGGTTGCCAGGCCTGGTGGCCTGGCAGGTCCGCTGGACGCTCATCGACGGCGCGTCCGACGGCCTGCTCAGCCTCATCCTGTTGGTGGGCGGGCTGGCCTCACTCGCCTACTACGGACGGATCCTGTGGATCGGGGCGGGCCGGCTCAGCCCGCGGGTCGCCGGCACGGTGGGCGACCGCCCGGTCGGATCACCGCGCGGGCGAACGCTGGCCGAGACCTTCGACCAGGGCGTCGCCGCCAACCGAGGCCAGATCGCGACCGGCCTGGTGCTCGTCCTGGTCCTGCTCAGCGTGCTCGTAGCGTTCGGCGGCCTGGGCGGGCCCGCTGCCGCCCGGGCTGCCAGCGCCCCCGTGGCGCCCCCGGCAAGCCCCGCGGCCGGCCCGTCCGCAGGTCCGTCGGCAGGCCCGTCGGCTGGTCCGCTGGCTGGCCCGTCGGGCGGTCCAACGAGCGAGCCCTCATCCTAGTCGGCCGGGGCCGCCACCCAGCGGTCGATCTCGCGCTCGTACGACACGAGCTCCTCGGGCCGGAACCACAGGGCCAACTCGGCCTGGGCCGTCTCGGGTCCGTCCGAGGCATGGACGATGTTCTGGGCGACCTCCAGGGCGAAGTCGCCCCGGACCGTGCCCGGGGCGGCCTCCCAGGGCCGGGTTGCCCCGTTCATCGCCCGGACGACCGCGATCGCGTTGGGTCCATCAAACGCGAGCGCGACGAGCGGCCCCGAGGTGATGAACTCGACCAGGCCGGCGAAGAATGGCTTGTCCCGATGGACGGCGTAGTGGCGCTCGGCGAGGTTGCGATCGACGTGGACCAGCTTCAGGCCGATCAGCTTCAGCCCGCGCTCCTCGTAGCGGGCGAGGATCCGCCCGACGAGGAGTCGCTGGACGCCATCCGGCTTGATCAGGACGAGGGTTCGTTCGGTCACTCTGAGATCACCTTGCTGCGAGCGGACAAGCGGGCGGAAAGGGCGCGATGTGCACGGTTGAGCCGCCGAACAATACCGCAGCCGGGCGAATGGTCACCCGGGACGCTGGCGGACCGTCACGCCGGCGGCCCGCTTCCAAGCAGGCCGGCTGCCCGGGCGTAGGCCTGCCGGGCCTCCGCCTCGTGCCCGGACAGGCGCAGTGCGTCGCCCCGGACGAGCTCGATCGATGGCCCGCTGATCCCGGACAGCACCTCGAGGACCGCCTCCGCCTGGTCTGGCGCAACCCGGAGCACGACCGCCAGGCGGACCGCGGCTGCCGGGCCCCGATCGTCGGCCAGGTCCGCCCGGGCGGCGTCGAGCTCGGCGGCCGGATCGGGCAGGCTCGAGCCGCTGAAGCCGACCGCCAGGCCTGAGCCCAGGCCGACGCTCATCGTCTCCGCATCCGACCATAGGGTTGGGCTCAGCGCCGCGCCGGCCGGGGCAGGTCCGGCCGCTGCGGGTTCGTGGGCCAGCCGCGCGGGCACCAGGCGATCGGGGTCGGTCGCCGGCGGCTGGCCGGGCCTGGCCTCCTCGGCCGCCGCGAGCCGGCCCAGGACGGCGGCCCCCGTGACCCCGGCCGCGCCGGAGCTCGAACCCGGCCGCGGCCCGCCAAACAGGGTTCCGGCCGGCTCCCCGGTCATCGCGCTCATTGCCGGCCAATAGGAACTCGGCCGGATCCCCCGGAAGATCTCGTCGATCGGCACGTCGCCCCGGGCGAGGGCTCGGGCCGCCAGGCGGCGGGCCTCGGTCGAGCGTCCGATCGAGGCCGTCGCCTCGGTCGCGATCACCAGGGCGAGGGTGTCCTCCCGGCCGGTCGCGAAATAGGCCGCGGCGGCCTCGCCGGCCCCGGTCACGTCGTCGGTCCGCCAGCGCACCTCGGCCAGGTCGAGCAGGGCGGCGTCATCGAGCTCGCCCCGTCCGGCGCTCGTCTCGAGCTCGGCCCGGGCGAGGGCCAGCACGCCGGTCCGGAGATGGATCGAGGCGAGCCTCAGCTCGAGCGGCCGCTCCGACGGCCCGGGCAGTGGCGGCGGCGGGGCTCCAGCCGCCCCTCGAACCTCGGCGGACTCGGCCCCGGGCTCGGGCGGCGACCCAGGCTCGGCCGACTCGGCCCGCCCGGCCGGCTCCTCGGCAACCGATGAGCCGGAGGCTCCGGGCGGTCCGGTCGCTGTGTCCGCCTGATCGGGCTCGGACAGAACCTGCCCGGCGATCTCGTCGGCGGGTTCCAGCCTGGTCTCCTCGTCGCCAGCCATCGGGCTCAGGCACCCAGTCGGAGAGCGCGCTCGAGGTGCTGGCCGTGGCGCGGTGGCGCGACGACGGCCAGTCGCAGGCGCTCTTCGCGGAACAGGTCGCCGGCGACCCGCTGGACGTCCTCGGGGGTGACGGCCGCGATCGCCTCGAGCGCCTCCTCGAGGGTCAGGACGCGCTCGTGGAGCGCCTCCTGGCCGCCGATCCAGGACGCGACGTGGCGCGAATTGTCCATCCGCAGCTCAAGCCCGCCCGACAGGTACGCCTTCGAGCGAGCGAGCTCATCGGTCGGGACGAGCTCGTCGCGCAGGCGCTTGAGCTCGGCCAGGATCGCCCCGAGGGCCGCTTCGAGACCGTTTGGATCGACCCCGGCGTAGATCGACATCGAGCCAGTGTCGGCGTACTCGGTGACTCCCGAGCCGACGTCGTAGGCTAGCCCGCGCTCCTCCCGGACCGACAGGAAGAGGCGGCTGCTCATCCCGTCTCCGAGCACGCCGTTGAGCACGGCCAGCGGCCAGCCTTCGGGATGGTCCCGCCGGTAGGCCGGCAGGGCCACCGCGAGCTGGGCCTGGCTCGTGTCCCGGTGTCCGAGCAGGTAGCGCTCGCCGGCCGGCAGGCCGGGAGCCGGGCTGTACGCGGTCCGGGCCCCGCCGCCCTCGCCGAAGATCGGGCCGGCCAGGTCGACCGCGGCCTCATGGGCAAGGTCGCCGGCGATCGCCACGACGACGTTCGACGGCCGGTACGTGTCGGCCCAGAAGTCGCGGATCGTCTGCTCGGGCAGAACCCGGATGTCCGATTCCTCGCCGCAGATCTCGCGCCCGAGCGGACCGTTCCCGAAGAGCGCCTGCTGGAGCAGGATCTGGGCGTACTCCGACGGATCATCAAGATACGAGCGGATCTCCTCGACGATCACCGTCCGTTCGTGGTCGATCTCGGCATCCTCGAGGCGCGGCCGGACGATCAGCTCGCCCAGGACATCGACCGCCCGGCGGGCCTCCCGGGCCGGCACCCGGACCCAGTAGACAGTCGACTCTCGCTCGGTCGCCGCGTTGAATGACCCGCCCACCCCCTCGATCGCCTCGGAGATCGCCCGGGTCGTCGGATAGGCGGCGGTGCCCTTGAACGTGATGTGCTCCATGAAATGAGCCACCCCGGCCTGGCCGGCCTGCTCGTGGCGTGAGCCGGCCAGGACATAGGCCGCGACCGAAACGGACCGTGAGCCGGGCACCCGGGCGCTGATCACGCGCGGCCCATTGGGCAGTGCGGTGCACTGGAACATTGCGGGGATCGTACTGGATCGGTGGCTGACCGCCGGCGGGCCCCCAGGAAGTGGCCTTACGACTCGTCCCGCTCGAGGCCGAGCAGCTCCATCTGAATGAACTCGTTCGTGTCGAATTCGAGCTGGCGGGGCGCAAACGGCGAGGCCACTCCAGGCTCGATCGGCGCGAATTCGATGATGACCCGCTCGTCGCCCTGGACCAGGCTGTACACGATCAGCTGATCGGGTCGGGTCTCGAATTCGAGATGCTCGAACGAGTCGATGTTCAGGCAGATCGCCAGCGGCGTGAAGTAGGTCGAAACGTCCGGCTGGTCCATCACGATCCGCTCGACCCAGCCGGTGCCGTGAGCGACCAGCTCGTGACCCCTCAGGAAGCGGTAGGTGACCGTCTGCTTGAGCAGCGGACGGAGCAGGTTCAGGAGGTCCGTCCGGCTCGACACGATGCCCCGATTGACGAAGAACTTCGCGGGCGGGACAGCGGTCACGGCGGGCTCCTCGGGGCCGGGTCCGGGTGGTTGCCGGGCCGGAATCGTACTCCTGCCGGAAGCGGCCGGTGGCCTCGTCGCGCCGCGTATCATCGGGCGATGCTGCTGGCCATCGACATCGGCAATTCGAACCTGACGACCGGCCTGTTCCGGAGCGGCCTGCTCGTCTCGAATTGCCGGGCGGCGACTGACCGGGCGAGCACTCCCGACCAGCTCGAGCTGCTGCTCGAGGGCCTGCTCGAGCTCGATGCGCTGGCCCTCGGCGGGATCGCGGCGATCGCCTGCGCCTCGGTGGTCCCCAGCCTGACCGCCGCCCTCGAGACGATCGCCCTGCGGCGCGACCTGGGCCTGGTCCTGGCCAGCGCGGGCCACGTGCCCCTGCCGATCCGGGTCGACCGGCCCAACGAAGTCGGTGCCGACCGGCTCGTGAATGCGCTCGCTGCCGGGCGCCTGTATGGCGCGCCGGCCGTGGTGATCGACCTGGGGACCGCCTCGACGTTCGACGCGATCGCGGCCGACGGGGCGTTCCTGGGCGGGGCGATCGCTCCCGGCCTCGAGATCGGGCTCGACGCGCTCCAGGCGCGCACGGCCCGCCTGCCCCGGGTTGAGCTGCGGACGCCCGATCGGGCGATCGCCCGGGACACCGTCGGGGCGATCCAGGCCGGCGCGCTGCTCGGCTATCAAGCCCTGGTCGGCGGCCTGCTCGGCCGGATCCGGGTGGAGCTGGCCGACACGGCCGGGGTGGACCCGGACTCGATCCCGGCGATCCTGACCGGCGGACTGGCTCGATCCGAATGGGCCGGCGGGATCGAGGGCATCAACATCGTCGACCCGGACTTGACCCTCAAGGGCCTGGCCATCCTCCATACCGAGGTCGTCGGAGGCGAGCCGATCGAGGCTGGCCTCCGATGAGCGGGGAGGATCGAGGCAGGGTGCCCGAGCGGCGTCGGCAGGGCCGCCTGGAAGGTCGCTTCATCGCCCTCGGCATCACCGGCTCGATCGCGGCCTACAAGGCGGTTGAGCTGCTCCGCCTGCTCCAGGCCGAGGGGGCGGAGGTCCAGGCGCTCCTGACCGTCTCGGCCGCCCGGTTCGTCGCGCCCCTGGCGCTTGAGGCGCTCAGCCGGCGGCCGGTCGAGAGTGACATCCTGGCCCTCCTGCCCGACGGCCGGATCGGCCACATCGTGGTCGCCGACAGCGCCGATGCGATCGTTGTCGCACCGGCCACGGCCCACTGGCTGGGCTCGATGGCGAACGGCCTGTCGGGCGATGTCGTGACAGCCGCCTGCCTGGCAACCAGTGCCCCGGTCGTCGTCGCCCCGGCGATGGACGGCGAGATGTACCTCCATCCGGCCACCCGGGCGAACGTGGCCCGGCTGCGCGAATTCGGCTACTCGGTCCTCGAACCCGCGACGGGCCGGCTGGCCTCGGGCCAGGCGGGCGTTGGACGGCTGGCCGACCCGGGCGAGATCGTCGACGCCGTGGTGGCGGCGCTTGCCGGCCGTCCGGTCCGGGCGCCGGATGCGAGCGACCGGCCGCCGGTCCTGGCCGGCCCGATCCGGGAGGCTGATCTCGAGGGCCGCCACCTGATCGTGACCGCCGGGGGCACCCGAGAAGCGATCGATCCGGTCCGCTTCATCGGCAATCGGTCCAGCGGCCGGATGGGCGTGGCGATCGCCCAGGCCGCCCTCGACCGGGGCGCCCGGGTCAGCCTCGTCGCCGCCGTCACCGAGGTGGCCCTGCCCGAGGCCGCAGAGATCAGCCGGGTCGAGAGCACCGCCGAGCTTGACCGGGCCCTGGCGGACCTGCTCCGGCCGGGGAGCGATCGACAGGCACCATTTGACGCGCTGGTCATGGCCGCGGCCGTGGCCGACTTCCGGCCATCCAGTCCGGCCGCCTCGAAGCTCGCCCGGGGCGTCGGGCTGAGCCTCGAGCTCGACCCGACGCCGGACCTCCTGGCGGCCGCCGTGGCGGCCAGCCGCGATCTGCGGCCCCGGCCGGTGATCGTCGGCTTTGCCGCCGAGACGGGCTCGCTCGAGCGGGCCCAGGACAAGCTCGAGCGCAAGGGCGTCGACCTGCTCGTGGCCAACGACGTTAGCGAGCCGGGCTCGGGCTTTGGCACCGAGACCAACCGGGTCACGGTCCTGGCCGCCGACGGGCCGGCCGAGTCCTGGCCGCTGCTGACGAAACGGGAGGTCGCCGATCGGCTGCTCGACCGGCTGGCGGCCCGGCTGGACGCCCGTGATGCCGCCGCGCAGACTGGACCGAGCGAGATCGCACAGGAGTCCCGTTCGTGAGCAGCAGCCCCGAGAGCTACAGCCCCAAGAGCAGCAGCCCCAAGTCCGATCCGAACCGGGTCCCCGGTCCAGGCCAGCCCACCCCGGGGGTTCGCCGGTTGACCGTGAGCGACATTGCCCGGTTCCACGCGGACGGCCGGCGGATCGCGATGCTGACCGTGTACGACTACCCGGTGGCCCGGCTGCTCGACGAGGCCGGCATCCCGCTCCTGCTCGTGGGCGACTCGCTCGGCCGGGCCATCCTGGGCTACGAGAACGAGATCCCGGTCTCGATGGACGACATGCTCCACCACGCCAAGGCCGTGGCCCGGGGCGCCCGGATGGCCCTGATCGTCGGCGACCTGCCCTTCCTGAGCTACGCCACGATCGACCAGGCGGTCCACAACTCCGGCCGATTCCTGGCCGAGGCCGGGGTCCAGGCGGTCAAGCTCGAGGGCGGCCGGCGGAGCGCCCGGACGATCGAGGGGATCACGAAGGCCGGGGTCCCGGTCATGGGCCACATCGGCCTGACCCCCCAGTCGATCAACCAGATCGGCAAGCTCCGGGTCCAGGGCAAGACCCGCGAGGCGGCCCGGGAGCTGCTGGCCGATGCCCTGGCCGTCCAGGAGGCGGGCGCCTTCGCGATCGTCCTGGAGCTCGTCCCGGAGCAGCTCGCGGCGGCGATCACCGACCGGCTCCGGATCCCCACGATCGGGATCGGCGCCGGCGCCGGCTGCAGCGGCCAGGTCCAGGTCCTGACCGACCTGCTCGGGTACGAGGAGTGGCATCCCCGCCACGCCCGGCTGTACGCAAACCTGCGCGAGACGATCCTCGGAGCGGCCGCGGCCTACCAGGCCGACGTCGAGTCGGGGGCCTTCCCCGGTCCGGCCGAGACGGTCCGGATGGATGACGACGTGATCGACGGCATCCTCGGCCACTCGGAGCTCGACCGGCCCGCCCGCTCGGTCCCGTCCGGCGGGATTCCGCTCGACCGCGACCTGTAGCCCGGGGCGTGACCCAGGTCCTGCGAACCCGGGCCGAGCTGCGGTCGGCCCTTGCCGCGCTGCCTCGGCCCGTCGGCCTGGTGCCCACGATGGGCTGGCTCCACGACGGCCATCGCTCGCTTATCCGCCGGGCCCGCGCGGACAATCCGACGGTCGTGGTCTCGATCTTCGTCAACCCTCGCCAGTTCCATCAGGCCGACGACTTCACGAAGTACCCGCGCAACGAGGCCCGCGACGTGGCGATCTGCGCCGATGAGGGAGTCGACCTCATCTGGGCGCCGACCGTCGACGAGGTCTACGTGCCGGGCTTCGACACGACGGTCTCGGTCGGGGCGATCGCCGAACCGCTCGAAGGCCAGGCCAGGCCGGGCCACTTCGCGGGGGTCGCCACGGTCGTTGCGATCCTGTTCGGCCTGGTCGGTGCGGAACACGCCTACTTCGGCCAGAAGGACGCCCAGCAGGTGATGGTGATCCGGCGGATGGCCCGCGACCTGGCCCTGCCGACCGAGGTCATTGCCTGCCCGACCGTCCGGGAGCCGGACGGCCTGGCGTTGTCCTCGCGCAATGTCCATCTGAGCCCGCCGGAACGCGTGGCGGCGCCGGTCCTGCACCAGGCGCTCGAGGCGGCCGCCCACCGCTGGCGCTCCGGCGAGCGGGCGGCCGACGAGCTGCGCAGCGCAATGCTCTCGGTCCTGGCTGGCGAGCCGCTGGCCGAAGTGGACTACGTGTCGGTGGCCGACGCGCTGAGCCTGGCCGAGCTCGGTCGATTGGACGGCCCGACCCTGCTCTCGCTGGCCGTCCGCTTCGGCTCGACTCGCCTGATCGACAACGAGCTGCTGGAGTAGTCAAGGCGAGCCGGGCACGAATCTGGCTCGGAAGTGCCAGGCTCCGGGCGCCGATCAGGTTCTGGAGTGGAGGCTCCGGGCGCCGATCCGTCCCGTCCCGCGCCGATGTGTACTCAGAACAGCAAACCGCCGATTCTGCCGCCAATTTCAGGACGGGAGGGGTCCGTGGCGGGCGGAGCCACGGGCGCCAGGCCGTCGCCACGCTCAGTAGAGCGGTACGGACGGCGCCCAAGCCTGCCCAAGCAAGATCGCTTCGAGTCGAAATCGCACTTTTGCTGTACTGAGTGCACAGCCGGGCTGGACTTCTCATCGACAGAGCGTGGCCGAGCGATCAGGTTCGCCCCAGCGCCACGAATCCCGGCTCCTAGCCCGGCACGAGACTCGCCGCCTCGAGCACCCGGTCGATCTTGAGGTGCTCCCAGACGAGCTCCTTGATCATCTCGATCTTGCCGGCATCGGCCGAATGGGTCTTGACCAGCAGGTCGTGGACCTCGGAGGCCACGACGTAGGTGTCCTCGGGCACGATCGTGGCAAACAGGTCGGCCCGGCGGATCGCCTCGAGGATTGCCGGACGCGGCCGGTACCCGCCGGTCAGGACGAGCCCCAACGCCGCCCCCTGCGCCGGACCCGATGAGGCCGCTCCGGAGGCCCCCCCCGCGGCCGGACCAGAAGAGATCCCCCTGGCGCCCCCGGGCGAGCGGGTCCCGGTCAGGTGGGCCGTGGTCAGGGTCAGGATCACGTCCTCGCGGTCGCCGGGCACGATGACCAGGGTGTCCGGCTCGACCCGCTCGAGCATGTGGGCCGGCTCCATCGCCCCGATCGCCACCCCACCGATCACCCGGTCGAGGTCCGGACCGGGATGGACCGTCTCACCGTGGACCCCCTCGAGGATCATCGCCAGGGTCGGGTTGGACAGGATCGGCCGGTAGGGCAGGACGCCCAGGAGCGGAATCCCGTGGAGGGCCAGGCCCCGGTCGAGGGTTCGTACGATCCCCGGCTGGGCGTCGAGGTCGACCTTGTTGACGATCGCCCCGGCGACCCGGACGCCCTGGCTGGCGAAATGCGACGCATTCAGGACGATCTCGTCGATCGGCCGGCCGACCCCGCCCTCCGAGACGATGATCGCGGGCGCCCCGAGCATCGCCGCGACCGTGGCGTTCGACAGGCCGATCACGGCGCCCACTCCAGCATGGCCGGTGCCTTCGATCAGCAGGATCTCGCCGCTTCGGCTCACCGCCCGATGGGCCTGCCGGATCCGCGCCCCGAGGTCCTCAACGATGTCGCCGTTGATATACGACTTGGTGAACCCGCGCGGGATGTGGACCGGGCTCATTACGGTCATCGGGTCGGTCAGCCCGAACACGTTCCGGACGAGGATCGCGTCCTCGTCGGCCGGGGTGCCCTGCTCGATCACCGTGCGCTGGCCGACCGGCTTCATGAACCGGGTCTCGAGGCCGCGCCTCAGGAACCCGTCGAGCAGGCCGATGCTGGTGGTGGTCTTGCCCCGGTTCTGGCCGGTGGCCGCGAGGTAGACCTGGCGCACCGAGCCGGGCCTAGCTGCGGGTCGTGGTCCGGCGATCCACCATCGCCACGGCGTCCTTGAGCCGGGTGATCGTCTCGGCGTCGACGGCGTCCGTCTCGAGGTACGGCCCGAGGCGCTCCATGATGTCCGCGACGAGGCCGAGGAAGACGCTCGCGTCGGCCACGAAGAACTGGGGCTCGTTGTTGTAGCGGACCATCGTCAGGCGACCCTGGAGGACCCGGCGGTCCTCGACGTGGGCGATCTGGGTGGCGAAGTTGTGGCCCTGGATCCCGTCCGGGTTGTTCAGGAAGTTCAGGGCGTTATCGATGGCCAGCCCGAACCGGGCTCGCCAGGCGACGAGGCGCTCATGGACCTCGGACGGGATGTGGACGTCGGCGACCTCCTCGAACACCTCGGGAGCCACGGTCAGCAGCCCGACCAGGGTCGTGCCCGCCCGCGGGCCGAGCATGACCTGGAGGCTCCGCTCGAGGGTGAACACCTCGGAATCGAAGCGCGGACTGGTGATCACGTCGGTCAGCAGGTCCTCGACGTTATCGAGGATGCCCGGCTCGGCGACGGAATTCGCCAGGTGGAGGATCTCCTCCTTGAACAGGAACTTCTCTTCGTGGTCCAGCATGGCCCGGATGGTAGCACCGGGCAGCACCGGTTCCGGGCCGCCCGGGGCGGGGCGAGCGAGGTTCCGGTGCCGCCTGGCCACGGCTCAGCCGAACGGCTAAAGAGCGAGTCTTACGGATAGAGGCCGCGCATCGCGGTGGCGTCGGCGACCCGCTGGACGGCCAGCAGGTAGGCGGCGGTCCGCATGTTGACGCTCTCCCGCAGGCTCATCGCCAGGCAGTCCTTGAAGGCCTTGACCATGATCCCCTTGAGCTTGTGGTTGACCTCGGCCTCGTCCCAGAAGTCGCGATTCAGGTCCTGGACCCACTCGAAGTAGCTGACGGTCACGCCGCCGGCGTTGCACAGGATGTCGGGGATCTGGAAGACCCCGTTGTCGTACAGGATCACGTCGGCTTCGGGGGTGGTCGGGCCGTTGGCCGCCTCGGCCACCAGCTTCGCCTTGATCCTGCCGGCGTTGCGCTCGGTGATCTGGCCTTCGAGGGCGGCCGGGATCAGGATGTCGCAGGGCACCTCGAGCAGGGCCGCGTTGGTGATGTCGCTCGCGCCCGGAAAGCCCTGGACGGTGCCGTGCTCGGCCTTCCAGGCAATGACCTTGGCCACGTCGAGGCCCTTCGGGTCATGGATCCCGCCGATCGAGTCGCTCACGGCGACGACCGTCGAGCCCTCCTCGGCAATCAGCCGGGCGGCGATCGAGCCGGCATTGCCGAAGCCCTGGACCGCGACAGTCGCCTTCTTCAGGTCGATCCCCAGATGGGCCGCGGCCTCAACGATGCAGAAGACCGTGCCCCGGGCCGTCGCCTCGTTGCGGCCCTCGGAGCCGCCCAGCGGGATCGGCTTGCCGGTCACCACGCCGGGAACGGTGTAGCCAACGTGCATCGAGTACGTGTCCATGATCCAGGCCATCGTCTGGCTGTTCGTGTTCACGTCCGGCGCCGGGATGTCCTTCTCGGGCCCGATGATGATGCTGATCTCGGTGGCGTAGCGCCGGGTCAGGCCTTCCAGCTCGCGCTGCGAGAGCTGCTTGGGGTCGACGATCACGCCGCCCTTGCCGCCGCCGTAGGGAATGCCGACCACGGCGCACTTCCAGGTCATCCACATGGCGAGGGCCTTGACCTCGTCGAGGGTCACGCCCTGGTGGTACCGGATCCCGCCCTTGGCCGGGCCGCGGCCGAGGTTGTGCTGGACTCGATAGCCGGTGAAGACCTGGACGTTGCCGTCATCCATCTTCACCGGGAAGTGGACGATGAGCTCGCGGCGGGGCTCTCGAAGGACCTGGCGGAGGCCCGGATCAAGGTTCAGCCGCTCGGCCGCGAGGTCGAACTGCTGCTGCGCCACGTGCCAAGGATTGCTCGCCGCGGAGGTGGCTCCGGCGGCCTGTGCGGTTGCCATGAAGTGCGAGGTCCTCCGTTCCGCTCGGGCGCGCCGGGGCGTGCTCGAGTCGAACTGTGCGGGTCGTCTCCCGGACGCCCCAACGGTCAGCGAGGACGGCCGGAGGCCGTTCGTCGCGCTGGAAATCGGCTTGAGTATAGCCCGGGCCGGCCCCGGGTCGCTACCAATCCGCAACCTGACCGCAACCGGTGGTGCGGCGGGGCGACGACCAGCTTCAGGCCAGGACCGGCCTCAGGCCCTGACGGTCCGCAGGCGACGACCAGCCTCAGGCCCGCCGGAAAAGCATCGCCGCGCCCAGAGCGCCCGGGCCGAGGTGCGGACCGATCGACGGGCCGATCACGGCCGTCTCCACCTCGGGCACGTCCAGGCGGCCCGCCCGGGCAAGGACCGCCGCCCGGAACTCGTCGAGGTCGGGGCTGATGCTGTGGAAGACGGCCAGGCGCTCGATCGGGCGAGCCGTGATGAACTCGATCGCCCGCTCGCGGGCCTTGCCCCGGGTCCGGACCTGGTCGATCTTGTCGACCTTGCCATCATGGATCGCGATGATCGGCTTCACGCTCAGGATCGTCCCGATCACCGCACTCGGGCCGCTGATCCGGCCACCCCGGCGGAGGTACTCGAGGGTGTCGAGGCAGACGATCGCCTCGACGTCCTTCGAGCGCTGACCGACCTCGGCCGCGATCTCGGCGCCCGACCGGCCGGTCTTGGCCAGGTCGCTCGCAAGCATCGCCAGGAGGCCGATCCCGAAGGCCGCGGTGTCCGAGTCGACGACGTGGATCTCGCGCTCGGGCAGCATCTCGCGGGCGAGGGTCGCCGACTTGACCGTTCCCGACAGGCTGGCCGCGACGTTGATGCATACGACCGACTCGGCCCCGGCGTTGAAGGCCGCCTCGAAGACGTCCCGGAAGGCGACCGGACTGGCCGCGGCCGTCTTCGGGAACGGCGCATCAGGCGCGGTCATCCGCTCCCAGAAGGCCTCGGCCGACAGCTCGACCCCGGCCTTGAACTCCTCGTCGCCGAACGATACGAGGAGGGGCACGACGGCGATTCCCAGCTCGCTGCCCCGCTCGGGCGACAGGTCGCTGGCGGAGTCGGTGACGATCGCAACCCGGCTCATGGACGGTCCCTCATGACGGTTCGGCGGCCGGCTGGCCGATCAGGTGCTCGACCTCGCGCAGGCGGGCCAGCGGGATGAGCGCGATGACCAGGAGGACGAGCGTACCAACCAGCAGCCCGTCGATCCCGCCGATCCGGGCGGCCTCACCGCCGAGCAGGCTGCCGGCAATCTGGCCCACGCCCAGGAAGACCGAATAGAGGCCCATGATCGCGCCCCGATCGCGGGGATAGGCCTCGGATACGTCGGCCAGCATGCCCAGGGCGGCCGGAGTCGCGCCGGCCAGGACGAACAGGCCGCCGATCACGACCACGGCCGGCAGCAGCCGGTAGATCGACGGCCAGTCGACGCTGTGGTTGATCAGGGCCACGGCCCCGATCACGGCCAGGCCGCCCACGATCCCGAAGAAGATGATCGAGGTTCGGCGATAGCGCTTGAAGCGATTGCCCCAGAAGATCAGGCCGGCGAAGAACACGACCAGGCCGAGGGCCAGGCCGATGCTGATCTCGGTCGGCTGGAAATGGCCCATCAGCCACTGGTTCCCGAACTCCGGGGACGGTTTCTGGGTGAGCTGGAAGAGCGACTGGTTCGTCCAGATCCCGAGGGCCGCGTTGATCGCGATCCAGGTCGGGGCGAGGAGCCAGACGTGGCTGCTGCGGAGGATGCGGAGGTAGCGCTGGAGCCCCCCGTGGTCGGCCTGGCGCATCTTCGCGAGGTCCTCGCGGAACGTGACCCCGTAGCGGTAGATCAGGAACGACAGGGCATACAGGGCCGCATTGATGAAGAACGCGTTGACCCCGAACCGGTCGATGAGCAGGCCGGCCAGGACGATTCCGAAGCCGAGCCCGGCCAGGGTCGCCCCTTCGAAGCGGGCCGAGGCCCGGCCCCGGGCCAGCTCGTTGCCGGCCGTGGCCATGGCGATGAAGCCCAGGATCGAGGGGACGGAGGCGGCGGTCGACAGTCCGGCCAGGACCCGCGTTCCGGCCAGGACCGGGATCGCGATCGTGAGCCCGGTGATCACCACTGCGATGAACCCGAACAACGGCCCCAGCTGCATCAGCCGGTGGTGGCCGTAGCGGTCCGAGAGGATCCCGAAGACGGGCGACATGAGCAGCTCGGAGACGTAGAACAGCGCGGCCAGGATGCCGATCGTGGCCGGGTCGATCCGGATTCCACCGACCCGCTCGAAGTGAGCCAGGTGATAGGTCAGCAGGGCGCCCGTCAGGCCGGTGCTGAGGCGCAGCGTGAACGTGCCCCACAGGACGGCCGTCATCGAGCGTCCGGTTGGGTCCACCTGGTTGGGCGCCGAGGCAGCCTGGGCTGGGGCGGTGTCCATGCGCGGCAAGCCTACAAGGCGCCGGGCAGCCGCGAGGCCCCACCCGGGTAGACTCGGGGCCATGCTCGATCGACTGCTCGTCCCGGCCTTCCTTGCCCGGGGCAGCCACGGGGCGGTGGTCGCACCCCATCACCTCGCGACCGCCGCGGGGCTGGCCATCCTGCGCGCCGGCGGCAACGCGATCGATGCGGCGATCGCCACGAATGCGGTCCTGGCGGTGGTCGACAGCGAGGCGTGCGGGATCGGCGGCGATGCCTTCTGGTTGACCTGGGACGCGTCGTCCGGGCGCCTGCTCGGCCTGAACGGCAGCGGGCGCTCCGCCCGGACCGCCAGCGCGGCGGCCCTCCGCGCCAGGGGTCTCCCGGCAATGCCCCATCGAGGGGGCCTGTCGATCACGGTTCCCGGGGCCGTCCGGTCCTGGGGCGATGCCCACGAGCGGTTCGGGCGGCTCGATCGAGACAGCCTGCTGGCCCCGGCGATCGAGATGGCCCAGGACGGCTTCCCCGCCGACGAGGCGTTCGTCCGGGCGGTCGAGGCGAGCGCATCGGTCTTCGCGCGCGAGCTCGGTCCGGAAGCCGCCGGCTGGAGCTCGATCTACCGGCCGGCCAGCCGTCCCTGGCGGCTCGGCGAGCGGGTCCGCCTGCCGGCCCTGGCCGGAACCCTCGGCCGGATCGCCGCCGAGGGCTGGGGGGCGCTCTACGAGGGCGACCTGGCCGAGCGCCAGTCGACGGCCCTGGCGGCCGCGGGCTCGCAGATTCGGGCGGCCGACCTGGGCGAGCATCGATCGACCTGGACCGAGCCGATCGCGACCGACTACCGGGGCGTCCGGGTGACCGGCCACCCCCCGAACAGCTCGGGCCTGGTCGCCCTCGAGCTGCTCAACGTCCTCGAGCAATTCGAGCCGCCCGACGAAACCCTGGCCGGGCAGGTCCGCTGGGCCCATCTCGGGATCGAGGCGTCCAAGCTGGCCATGGCCGACCGCGACGCCCACCTGGCCGACCCCGAGGCGCATCGGGTGCCGCTCGACCGATTGCTCGACAAGGGCTATGCCCGGGAGCTGGCCGGCCGGATCGACCCGGCCCGGGCGGCCCGGCCGGCCCCTTCCCGGCTGCCTCGGGGCGGCGGCACGATCTGGCTCGGCGTGGTCGATGCGACGGGCAACGCGGTCAGCCTGATCGAGAGCAACTACGCCGGCTTCGGCTCAGGGATCGTCGATCCCGTGACCGGGATCGCCTACCAGAACCGGGGCTCGTACTTCAGTCTCGACGAGGATCACCCGAACGTGCTCGGCCCGGCTCGCCGGGTCCTCCACACGCTGATGCCCGGGATGCTCTTCCGGGACGGCCGGCCGTGGATCGTGACCGGCTCGATGGGCGGCGATGCCCAGCCCCAGATCCATGCCCAGGTCGTGTCGGCGCTCGTCGACGGCCGGGCCGACGTGGCCACGGCCGTGGCCCGTCCGCGCTGGTTCGTCGAGCCCGAGGATCACTACCTCCCGCCGGACACCGTCCGGATCGAGCCACGCTTCGCGTCGGGCGTCCTCGAGGGCCTGGCTGATCGGGGCCATCGACTCGTCCCGGCCGCGCCGTTCGATGGCGCGCTCGGCCATTGCCATGCGATCGAGCTGGTCGAGGGCGGACCGGGCGAGGGCGGCAGCCTGGCCGCTGCCACCGACCCGCGCAGCCAGGGCCTGCCCGCGGCCTGGTAGCGGGACGCCGCACCCGGGGTGCTGGGGCGCCACTGCCTGGCCGGGCCTCCGGCCTCGGTATACTCGGGTCGTGACCTCGAACGTCGGTCAGAACTACCCCTATTCGAGCGAGTCCGAAGCCGACCGGGCGGCCACGATCGCCCGGCTCTTCGGGCAGCGCGAGGGACTCGCCGCCAAGGTCGCGGCCGAGACGACCCCGGTCGATCCGGCGGACCGCTGGTGGGTCTACAAGTGCCCGACCCCGGGCTGCCCAGGGCTCCTCCATGTCGCGGGCTTTGCCCACGACCTGCACGCCGTCTACGTCGTGTGCGACGGGACCTGCGCCAAGACGTTCCTGCGCTGACCGAAGCGGTCCGTCCGGCGGGAGGTGGCCCGCCTGTCCCGCCCCCGATCGATCCGGCCGAGCTGAAGGCCGCTCGGCGGCAGCTGACGGTCAACGCGACCGGCCTTGTCGCCTCGAGCTTTGGGTTCGGGCTCGTCTTCGGGCTGACCGCCCGGTCGGCCGGGTTCTCGCCGATCGAGGCGATCGCATTCTCGGTAATCGTCTTCGCCGGGGCCAGCCAGTTCGCCGCGGCCGGCATGGTCGCCGCCGGCTTCGCCTGGCCCGCGATCGTCGTCCTGACCGCCCTGGTGAATGCCCGCCACCTGCTCTACTCCGCCGCCCTGTCGCCCTGGCTGCGGGGCCAGTCGGTGGCCAAGCGGATCGCGATGGCCCACCTCCTGACCGACGAGGCGTTCGCCCTGACCAGCGTCCACTTCCGACGGCTCGGGCAGGCTGACCCGACCGGCTACTGGATCGCCGCGATCGGCTCTACCTTCATCCCCTGGAATGTGGCCACGATCCTCGGCGTGTACGGCGGCCAGTTCATCCCCGATCCGAAGGTCCTCGGCCTCGACGTGATCTTCCCGGCGGCGATGGCCGGCCTGGCGGTCGGCCTGTCGAGCGGGCGGCGGGACGCCGTCGCGGCCGCGACCGGGGTGATCTGCGCCGTGGTCATCGGCCTGCTCTGGGACAGCCGGCTGGGGATCGTCGTGGGCGGCGTCGTCGGGCCGCTCGTCGGGCTGGCCATTCCGGCCGGACCGACCAGCGGCGAGGCGGGCTCGGGCGGGCCCGACGATGCGACCGCCGGCCCGCGGCTGGATCCTCTCGAAGCGGTCGAGCGGGAGATGGAGGACGGGCTCCCGTCATGACGACGAACCTGGTCGGCCTGGCCCTCCTGATGGCCCTGGTGACGTATCCCAGCCGGGCGATTCCGCTGCTTGCCCCGGGCTTCGACCGGCTTCCGCCGCGGGTCCTCGAATACCTCCGGCTGGTCGGCCCGGCGGTGCTCGCGGCGATCGCCGCGGCAAACATCTTCCTCGTCCCGTCGGCCAGTAGCTCGGGCTCGGTCTTCTCGGTCAACATCGAGTGGCTGGCCGTGCTGGCCTGCGTCGTGATCGTCGCCTGGCGGCGGAACCTGCTGCTCGGCCTGATCGTGGCGGTCGTGATCGTGGCCGGCGCCCGGGCCGTCGGCCTGGCCGCCTGAGCCGGTCGCCGGAAGCAACCCGGCCTGCCGCTGGCCGCCCGAGGGATGGCCCAGCCGGTCAGCCGTCCCGGACGGCGTCGGCCTCGATCTCGACCAGGAGCGAGCGGTCGATCAGGGCCCGGACCTCGACGATCGTGGCCGCCGGTCCGATCGGCCCGAAGCGCTCGCCGAGGACCTCGAGGACGGCCGGGCTGCGCTTCATGTCGGTCGTGTAGATCCGGATCCGGACCACGTCGGCCCGGGCGAAGCCGGCTTCGTGGAGCGCCCCGTCGATGATGTCGAGCGCGGCCCGGGCCTGGGCCGCGGCATCTCCCGGATGGAGCGACCGGCCGTCCGGTCCGGCGTCGGTCGTGCCCGACACCCAGCAGGCGTGATCCACAACGAGCGCCCGGCTGTAGCCATAGCGTGCCTCGTACGGCCCGCCCGATGAGATCCGGCGCCGTTCCATCCTGGCCATCCGCCGCCCCCGCTCCGATTCAGTCCGATTCAGTCCCGACCTGCCCGCCACGAGGCGACGAGCGGGTCGCGCCCGGTGGCCAGGAGGAGGCCGGCCAGGAGGGCCGTTCGGGGCACGACCGAATCGACCTCGAGGTATTCGGCCGGCGAATGGTCGTTGCCGCCGATCGGTCCGAGACCGTCGATCGAGGGGACGCCGAGGCCGGCCGTCGTGTTCGCATCCGAGGCGCCTCCCGTCGCCGCGTCGGCCAGCTCGAAACCGAGCCGGCTCGCCACGGCCTGGGCATGCTCGACGAGGCGGCCGCTCCGTTCGAGCTTCTCCATCGGCCAGTGGCGAGCCGTCTCTTCGACCGTCACGCTCGTGTCCGGGACGGGCGTCCGACCGGCGGCTGCGCGAACGGCCGCCTCGGCCGCTTCGAGCCGCTCCCGGGTCGTGGCCCGGACGTCGACCTCGATGACGGCCTCCGCGGCCACCACGTTCGGGCGGGTTCCGCCCCGGATCACCCCGGCGTTCACGGTGACCCCCGGCCAGCGACCGTTGAGGGCCTGCAGCTCGATCACGAGGTGGGCCGCGGCGAGGATCGCGTTGCGGCCCTTCTCGGGCTCGACCCCGGCGTGGGCGGCCCGGCCGTGGACCGTCAGGCGCAGGTCGACCGTGCCCTTCCGGGCCGACACGATGTCGCCGTTCGCGCGGGCGCATTCCAGGACGAAGCAGACGTCCGACGATTCGGCCAGCTGGCGGATGATCGGGCTGCTCGAGACCGAGCCGATCTCCTCGTCGGGGTTGGCCACGAAGACGAGCCGCTCGAAGGGCAGGGCCAGATCGCCGGTCTCTCCTCCATTTTGCCCGGCGACGCCCGGATCGGCTCCCTCGGCCGACTCAGCCACGGCCAGCAGGGCGAGGATCGCGTACAGCCCGGCCAGCAGGCCGCCCTTCATGTCGGTGACGCCCGGACCATAGGCGATCCCGTCCTCGATCCGGAGCGGCCGGGCGGCGGCCGTCCCCTCCGGGAAGACCGTGTCGAGGTGCCCGATCAGGAGCGCCCGAGGTCCACCTTTGGGGCCCTGGAACGTGCCTACGACGGTGTCGCCGAGGGTCCCCTGGGCATGGACCTCGACCTGCGCCCCGAGCCGCTCGAGGAAGGCCGCGGTCCAGGCGCCGACCTCGTCCACGCCCGCCTTGGTGTAGCTCCCGCAATCCACGTTGACCAGCGTGGCCAGGTCATCGAGGTAGGCCGGCAGCTCCTCGCGGACGATCTTCTCGATCTCGGTCAGCTCGCCCGGGGAGACCCCGGCTCCGGGCGATTGCAGGTCGTCCATACCGGCAGTCTAGCGGCCTTGCTAGACTCCCCGGCACTGTGCGACTCGTCGAGATCCGCCTGCTCGAGGGACCGAACGTCTATCGGCTCGAGCCGGTCGTCAAGGTCGAAATCGCGATCGGCCGCCGGCGGACCTGGTACGGCCAGCGAAACCCCGGCCGGCACGCCCTGGTCCGGCTCGGGGGCGTGGTCCCGGCGGACGACTGGCCGGACGACATCGCGGCCCTGGTTGCGTGGCTCCGGCGGCTGCGCGCAGATCACGGGGCAGAGCGGGCCACGCCCGCCGTGCACCGCTCATCGGATCCGGGCCACTGGATCGTGACCGTCCCGTGGACCGCGGCCGGCCGGGCCCGGACGATCGCCGAAGCGGCCCTCGGCCTCGTCGAGCGGAACGTCTCGCCGGCCCGGACCGCCCGCCTGACCGGGGCGCAGGCGCGCCTGCTCGAGCGCTGGTCGGGCCGGATCGATGCCGCCGACACGACACCGCCGGCCTGGATCCGGGACGCGAGCCGGACGATCCCGATCGTCTCGATCAGCGGGACGAACGGCAAGAGCACGACGACCCGGCTGATCAGCCACATCCTCATCAAGGCCGGCCGCCACACCGGCACGACGACGTCCGACGGGATCCTGGTCGACGAGCGGATGGTCGATCAGGGTGACTGGACCGGGCCTGGCGGAGCCGCCGCGATCCTCGGCCGCTCGGACGTCTCGGTCGCCGTCCTCGAGACGGCCCGCGGCGGGATCGTCTTGAAAGGCGTCGGCTATGAGTCAAATGAGGCGAGCGTCCTGACCAACGTGACCTCCGACCACCTCGATCTCCAGGGCATCCACACCCTGCCCGAGCTGGCCGAGGTCAAGGCCACGATCTGCCGGATCACCCGGCCCGATGGCTGGGTGATCCTGAACGGCGACGATCCGTATGTCGCGGCGGTCGCCCGCCGGGTCCGGGCCCGGGTCGCCTTCTTCTCGATCCTTGCCCAGCCGCCCTCGATCGTGGCCCGGCATGTCGGGGTGGGTCGGCGGGCCTACCTGCTCCGCGACGGGCTCCTTGTCGAGGTCGAGGGCGGGGCGTCACAGCCGATCGCCGAGGCGACCGAGCTGCCGATCACGATCGGCGGGCTGGCCCGCCACAACGTCGCCAACGCCCTGGCCGCGGCCGGCGGGGCACGCGCCCTCGGGGCAACGATCGAGGAGGTCCGACACGGCCTGATTGACTTCCGGCCGAGCACCGAACGCTCGCCCGGCCGGCTCAACATCTACCGGCTCGGCAGCCGGGTGGTGATCGTCGATTTCGCCCATAACGAGGCCGGGATCGCGGCGATCCTCGACGTGGCCGAGGGGATCGCGGCGGGGGCCGCCGGGCGGGCCGCTCCGATCACGGTGATCATCGGGACGGCCGGCGACCGGCCCGACGACACGCTCCGCGGGATCGGCCAGATCGCGGCCCGGCGGGCCCAGCGAGTCGCGATCAAGGAGACCCGGGACTACCTCCGGGGACGCTCACGCGAATCGATCGTGGGCGAGCTCCTGGCGGGCGTCCGCTCGGCCGGGACGCCGGCCGGCGAGGCCCCGGTCCCGGTCTACGAATCGGAGACGGCCGCCCTGCGGGCCGAGCTGAACGGGGCCGCCGCGGCCGAGGCGGCCCGCACAGGCGCCCCACCCGACGCCGCCCGGGTCGTCGTCCTGATGTGCCACGAGGAGCGCCAGGCCGTGTTCGACCTGCTGGCCGAGCTGGGGGCCCGACCGCTCGACCTGGAGGCCGACCTCACCGCGCTCATCCCTCGCCTCCAGGAGCGCCGACGGAGCTAGACGGCTAGCCTTCCGGGACCTCGAGCTCGCCGGGATCGGCGAAGGCCATCGCGTCGCCCCGCCCGCCGGCTGCGGCCATCGCCTCGCGGTAGACCCCGACCGCGTCGTCCACGCACATCACGACAAGGTCGCCCGGGACGGCCCGGCGGAGGGCCAGGCGGACGGCGGTCATCTCGTCGAGGACCTCCTCGACCTTGGCGGCCCGGCCCGAACCGCCGGCCCGAGCGGCACGGGCCCCTTCGGCCACATGGCCGGCCGTTTCGCCGGGCTTCCGGCCGCGCAGGTTCTTGTCCTCGCGGATGATGATCTCGTCGAAGGTCGTCGCGGCGATCGCCCCGTAGTCGCGCTGGTCCTCGTCGCGCCGGTCGCCCGGGATCCCGATCACCCCGATCGACCGCCCCTTGCGAGTCGCGGCGAGCTCGACCGAACGCCCGCGGGCCGGCCGGCCGACCCCGCGTTCCGGTTCGCTCACCATGCGCTGGACGAAGTCGGTCAACTGGCGCATCCCGTCCACGTTGTGGCAGTAGTCGATCACGACCCGGACCCCGCCCAGCTCGAGCAGGTTGAGCCGGCCGGGGGCCTGGAAGAACGAGGTCGAGAAGGTCCGCAGGCCCTGCCGGATGTCGTGCAGGTGGGCGCCGGCCGCCCAGGCCGCGGCGGCCGCGGCGAGAGCGTTGGCCACGTTCATCCGGGCCTTGCCCCCGAAGGTGGCGGGCACGAGGTGGGTGTACAGGATCGGCATCGTCCGGCCGGCCAGGCGCAGGACGAGGAGCTCGCCCTCGGGCGTCACCTCGATGCAGAACGCCGCACCGCCGCGGCCGACGTGGCCGTCGACCCGGTCGTAGCCCTCCTCGCCCTTCGTCGTCTGCATCGAGAAGTAGACAACTCGGCCGGCGGAGTGGCGGCCCATCCGGGCGACGAGCGGGTCGTCGGCATTCAGGACGACCGAGCCCGAGCGGGGTACCGCGTCGACCACGACCGCCTTGACGTTGGCCAGCTGGCCGAGCGAGGTGATCCCGCCGAGGCCCATGTGATCCCCGGTCACGTTGGTCACGACGGCCACGTCGTTCCGGTCGTAGCCCAGGCCCTCGCGCAGGATCCCGCCCCGGGCGACCTCGAATACGGCGGTGTCGACGGTCGGGTTCTGGAGGACCATCTGGGCCGACTTCGGCCCGGACATGTCGCCCTTCTTGATCATCCGGCCATCGATCACGATCCCGTCGGTGGAAGTCATCCCGACGCGCCGGCCCATCAGCTTGAGGATGTGGGCGATCATCCGGACTGTCGTCGTCTTGCCGTTCGTGCCGGTCACGGCCAGGATCGGGATCCGGGATGGCGTGCCGGCCGGGAAGAGCCCGTCGATCACCGGCCGGGCGACGTACTGGGGCTCGCCCTCGGTCGGGTGGGTGTGCATCCGAAAGCCCGGAGCGGCATTGACCTCGACGATGGCTCCGCCCGTCTCGCGGACCGGGGTGGCGATGTCCGGGCAGATGAAGTCGATCCCGGCCACGTCCAGGCCGACGATCCGGGCGGCCGTCTCGGCGATCTCGACGTTGTCGGGATGGGCCTCGATCGTCCGATCGATCGAGGTCCCGCCGGTCGACATGTTGCCGGTCAGGGCAAGCTTGACGCGCTGCCCGGCCGGCGGGACCGACTCGAGCTCGAAGCCCTGGGTCCGGACGAGCTCGATGGCGGCATCGTCGATCGTGATCCGGGTCAGGACCTTCTCGTGGCCGATCCCCCGGCGCGGATCGGCATTGGCCGTTTCGACCAGGGCCGCGATCGTCGCGGTGCCGTCGCCCACGACCGAGGCCGGCACTCGCTCGGCGATCGCGGCGACCTTGCCCCCGATCACGAGGCAGCGGTAGTCGCTCCCGGCGACGTACGTCTCGACCACCAGGTCGCCCGAGCGGCTCTCGCGGCGGGCTCCATGGAAGGCCGCCCGGACCGCTTCCTCGGAGCGCAGATCGAGGTGGACCCCCCGGCCGTGGTTGCCGTCGAGCGGCTTGACCACGCAGGGAAAGCCGAGCCGAAGAGCGGCAGCCACGGTCGCCTCCTCGGTCGAGACGAGCTCCGAGCGGGGCACCGGCAGGCCGGCCGAATCGAGGAGCTTGTTGGTCAGGCTCTTGTCCGAGGCGACGTCGACCGCGATGGCCGACGTCCGAGAGGTCATCGTTGCCCGGATCCGCTGCTGGTGGATGCCCTGGCCGAGTTGGACGAGCGAGTGCCGGTCGAGCCGGATGTAGGGGATGTCCCGGCTGACGGCCTCGTCGATCAGGGCCTGGGTCGAGGGCCCGAAGGCCGCCCGCTCGGCCAGCCGGATCAGCCCCTCGAGGGCAGCCAGCAGGTCGAAGTCCGGGGCCTGGCCGCAGGATCGACCAGGTGATTGACGAGGGCCACCGCGATCCGGCCGGCCTCGATCCCGACGGACTCCTCGCGGTATTCGTAGATCACGTTGTACCGGCCGTAAGCGCCGGCCGAGCGGGTCTTGCCGTGGCGGACGTCCGTCCCGGCCAGGTTCTGGAGCTCGAGCGCGATGTGCTCGGCGACATGACCGACCCAGGTGCCCTCGCGCAGCCGGCTGATGAAACCGCCCCGCCGGCCGAGCGAGCAGGCGTGGTCCTCGAGGGTCGGCAGGAGCCCGACGAGGGCATCGACGAAGCCCGGGATCAGGTTGCTCGGGAACTCCTCGAGGCTGCCCAGGTCGACCAGCATCCGCACGACCGGCTCGCGGGCCCAGTAGTTCGGGCCGCGCAGGATCCGGGTCTCGACGATCGTCAGGCTCGGCTCCGGGCTGGGCGGGCACGGACCGGGCGCGACCCGCTGACTTGGCTTTGGACGTCGGTACAGGTCTCGGCCACGCAATTCCTCCGGCGGTTCGGCTGGGCGGCGCCGGTCAGGTCGTCGCCCTGGTCCTGGTCGGGTTGCTCAGCTCGAGGCGGCCTCGCCGCCGGCGAGGGCCCGGAGCTGCGGGGTAGCGATCCGGCGCCGCTTGCGGAGGTCGAAGTGGTAGCCGGCCGGCAGGGAGTGAAGGACCACCCCGCTGATCATCAGTGGCCGGTGGCCGCCGATCTCCCAGGCGTCGGTCTCCGAGGAGGCTCCGTCGATGATCGTGATGCTGCCCCGGCCGATCACCTCCATGACGTGGTCGGGGCCGACGATCCCGGCCGTGTCCTCGTCCACCCCGAGGCCGAGCAGGCTCGGGTTCTGGGCGATCAGGCTGAGCAGCCGGCCGAGCCGGTTGCGCTGCTGGAAATGCTGGTCGATGATCACCCCGGGCAGGACCCCCAGGCCGGCCGCGATCTGGGCCATCCGGAGCTTGGGCGTCGCCCCCGAGGCCCCGAACGCGATCATGTGGCTGCTCATCGCCGAGGCGCCGGCCGACGTCCCGGCGATCACCGCCCCGGCCTGGAAGCGCTCCATGATCTCGTCGGCCAGGCGGGTCCCGCCGAGGGTCGAGCTGAGCCGGAGCTGGTTGCCGCCGGTCAGGAAGATCCCGCTCGCGCCGCGCAGGGCGCGGACGGCGGCCTCCTCGTTGGCCTGCTGGCGGGTCACCGCATGGATCGGCCGGACCGTCGCCACGCCCAGCTCGCCGAACACCGCCCGATAGCGCTCGCCCGCCTCGAGACCGAGCGACGATGCCGTGCTGATCACCGCGACCACTGCCTGGGGTCCGCCGGCGAGCGTGACGAAGCGGTTGAGGATGACCCGATCGCGGACCTTGTCCTCGGCCCCGCCGATCACGATGACGCGTGCCCTGGGGCACGACTCATCCGCCTCCCTGAACGATCCCGTGAGGATACAGGAGCGGATCGCCGGAGCGTGCTCGACCCCGGCCGGGAGCGGCTCGGGCAGGAGCCGGTGACACGTCGTGCGAGAATTCGCGGATGAGCGTCGCCCGGCCCAGTCGCGCCCACGTGCTCAGCCGAATGGACCGGCGCCTGGCGGTCGTTCGGCGGCCCTCGCCGGACAGGCCGCCCGACTGCACGATCGCCGGCGAATCGCCGCGATCCTGATCCTGGCCCTCGTCTTCGGACTGATCGGGGCGGGCCTGCTCGCCCGGGGCGAGGAGGGCGGCGCCGACGCCCGGGCCTACTGGGCGGCCGTCCGGGTCTGGCTGAACGGCGGCGACCCGTACCATCCGAGCGGGCCGTTCCTGCCTTACGTCTACGCCCCGTGGATGCTGCCCTTGTTCGCGCCCTGGGCGCTCCTGCCCTGGGACGTGGCCTGGTTCGTCTGGCGGGGTGGCGTGATCATCGCCTGGCTGGCCACGATCCACTGGGCCTACCGGACCCGGCCGCTGGCGATCGCGATCGCCGTGCTCGTGCTGGCCTTCCCGCTCGGGGCCAATCTCGACACCGGCAACGTGACGATGATCCTGGCCCTCGGCCTGTGGGTCAGCCCAGTTCTCGGACGCCCGGATCGCCGGCCTGATCTGGGCCCTCGCCACCTGGATGAAGTGGTTCCCGGCCCCCTTCTGGCTCCTCCTCGCGCCACGGGCCCGGACCTGGGGCCTGCTCTGGCTGGCGATCGCGGCCCTGCTCAGCCTCGCTGATCCTGCCCCTCACGATCATCCAGCTCCAGGCCCTGTTCGGATTCGGGCCACGGCCGATCCGGCCTCGACTACCTCGTCCTGCTGTGGGCCGTGATCCCCTGGCTCTGGCGCCGCCCGGTGGCCCTGGCGATGTTCGATCCGCGCAACTGGCCGGCGGCCCTGGCATCGGCCGGGGCGGCCCTCGGCGCGGCTCGCCGGCGCTGGTCGGGCGACCCGCCCGCCGCCCGGCAGCGAGTTCAGGCTCGGGATCCGGGCGTTCCTGGGCCTCGAGAACCGGCCGAACTGACCGGCTCAGGTGAGAACGGCCGTCTCGGCCGAGGTCGACCCGGTGGCGGTCCTGGGCGGCCGGAGCGACGTACCGGAAGAGCGACCGATCGAGCGAATAGATCCCGGTCGAGGCGACCCGGATCGGGCCGAGCGCGAAACGTGAAGACCGGGTTCTCGGCGTTGCCCGCGTAGTGGTAAGCGGAACCGTCGCCGGCCAGCACGGCCAGGTTGGCCGGCCCGCCGAAGGTTCGGTGGAGGTCGGCCAGCAGCTCCGGGGCCGGTACGCTCGGGCTGCCAGGCGTCCTCCAGCCAGCGCGCCCCGACCTCGGTGTCGGCCTGGCCGTGGATCCGGCCCTGCGGCCCGGAAGGCCGCCCGGTAGGCCCGGTAGTCGCGCAGGTCGCCGTTGTGGCTGAAGGCGAATCGGCCCGCCGGGTCCTCGAACGGCTGGGTGTCGGCCAGGGTCAGGGTCGACAGCCGGGACGGCCGGCGGAGATGGACCAGGACGCTCGCGGTCTCGATCTGGCCGAGCTCCTCGCGACGAGGATCGTCCCGGAAGGCGCGCACGTCGCGATACGTCGTCAGACAGCCCGTGCCGTCGATCCAGGCCGCACCCCAGCCGAAGCCGGCGATCCCGTAGCGCTCGAGGTTCTCGGCCAGCGGGAACAGCTCGGCGATCCGCGAACGGCCGCTCAGCGTCGGGCGACGAATTGCTCACACATCAGGCGCGATGATACGACCGCGCGGCCGAGCTCAGCGCGCCCAGGACGAGGCCGCGATAGCCGGGCTGGAAGCCGGCCGCGAGCAGCGCCGGCCGCCAGGCCGAGCTCGCGATCGGCTGCCCGTCGACCTTCGAGATCAGCAGCTCGCGCACCCGCCGATCGGCCACGAGAGCCCCGAGCGCGACGCAGGGCGGCCCGGCCGACGGCTGGCTCGTCGGCCGCCGGGAACGACTGGAGCGATCGGCCGCCGCGCTCGAGGTAGAACACCGGACGGCCGTCGACCAGGCTCACGTACGCCCCGGCGGCCCGCTGGAACGGTCGCCGATCGGCCTCCGACCGGCGCGGCCAGGCGAGCGCCGCGCCGTAGGGATTGGCCGGGATCGGCGGCGGCCAGCAGATGGACCCGGCCGGGTTCGGAGTCGTCCTCGCGGTTCGCGCACGGCGCGCAGCCGGTCGAGGGCCCCGGCCTGGGCGAACTGGGCGGCGCCCAGGCCATCGACGAAGTAGCCCCGGCGGATCCGGCCGGCCTCCTCGAGCGCTCGCAGCACCGGGTAGACCCCGGCGAACCCGCCGGCGGTCCCCTCGCTCATCACGGCCTCGCGGGTGAGCACGCCGTGGCGGTCGAGCAGGGCCAGGGCCAGGGCGTGGAGCCGCTCGGTCGCCGTCGCCGGCCGGCTCGCCGTGGCTTGCGCCGCCTCCGACCAGCGACCACCGACCTGCGGCCTCGGGCGGACCGAGCGCGTCAGGCGGCCGGGACGCTGGCGCGGCGTCCCGCCCGGGCCGGCGCCAGCGCAGCGCCCGGAGCGGGGCGAACGTGTCGTTCGTCACCTCGCCGGCCCAGACGAGATCCCACAGGGCGTCGAGGACGATCCGGTCCGGGCCGCCGCCGGCGGCCGCGTGGATCGGCCGGTAGAACGACGCCCCGCGCAGCTCGAGGAGCCCGCGGATCGCGTCGTGGACGCGGCCCCGACGGGCGGTCCTCGGCCGGCGACCCGCCGGCGCGGATCGAACAGGGCGTCGCGCAGGATGTCCCGGCCCGGGCCGGACCAGGGCGACCCGGCCGTCGTCGCGGCCGAGGCTGCCCCGGTTCCGACCCAGGCGACCTCGCCCATCGCCCCGAGCTCGTCGAGCAGGCGCGGCTGGTAGCCGGGCAGCCGGGCGGGCAGGACGTCGCGCTCGAGGACCGAGGCCGGGATCGGCAGGCCGGCCAGCTGGTCGATCACCTCGGCCAGCCGTTCGAGGGCGGCCTGGCCGCGGAGGATCGGCCGCGCCGGCGCAGGCTCGTCGCCCAGCCCGGCCAGCGGCGCGACCCCTGCCAGTCGGGCAGGAACCGGGCCAGGGCGATCGGCTCGACCGGCTCGACCTCGTGCCGCAGCCGGGCCAGCGACCGGCGGCGGAGCTGGCGGAGGACCTCCGGATCGCACCACTCGCGCTCGCGCCGCCCGGCCGGAACTCGCCCCGCAGGAGGCGCCCGTTGGCCATCAGCCGCGGAGGGCGTCCTCGACCAGCGCCGTCGGGCAGCGCCCAGCGGTGTGGCCGGATCGCCGTCAGGAACGGCCCGTGGGTCCGGGCCCAGCGCGCGAGGAGGCCCTCGAGGGCGGCGGACCGGCTCGAGGAACGCCTGGGGCACCCCGGCCGGCGACTGGACCCCGATCGCGTCGCGGTAGCGGGCCGACGTCCTCGATCGCGATCCAGCGCTGCTCGCCGGCGATCCGGCCTCGCCGCCCGCCGTCCGGCGACCGGCCGACCAGCCCGGCGCGGCCGTCGGCCAGCCGTCGCTCCGAGCCAGGCCCGCGCGTCGCGCTCGAGCGCCGCCCGACGACCCGGCCGGCCACCTCGAGCTCGGTCAGGTCGCCCAGCCGGCGGAGCAGGTCGTGGAGCTGGTCCGACGGTCGTCGCCGCCCGGTCCTCGGTCAGGGCCTGGAGGCGCAGCTCGAGGTCGGCCAGGGCGTCGCCGTCGAGCAGCTCGCGCAGCTCCTCCTGGCCGAGCAGCTCGCGCAGCAGGTCGCGGTCGAGGGTCAGCGCCTGGGCCCGGCGCTCGGCGATCGGCGCGTCGCCCTCGTACATGTAGGCGGCCACGTAGTCGAACAGGAGCGAGCTCGCAAAGGGCGAAGCCCGGACGGTCTCGACCCGGTGGACGACGATCTCGCGCCGGTCGACGCCGGCCAGGACGCTCTTCAGCGCGGGCAGGTCGAAGACGTCCGAGAGGCATTCGCGGTAGGTCTCGACCAGGATCGGGAAGCTGCCGTAGCGGCTGGCCACGGCCAGCAGGTCGGCCGACCGCTGGCGCTGCTGCCAGAGCGGCGTCCGGGTGCCCGGCCGGCGGCGAGGCAGGAGCAGGGCCCGGGCCGCGTTCTCCCGGAAGCGGGAGGCGAACAGGGCCGAGTTCGCCGAGCTGGGCCGACGACCAGGTCCTCGATCTCGTCGGCGTCGGGAACAGGAGGTCCTCGATCCCGGCCAGCGCCGTCCGGGCCGCCAGCGCGCCGCCCGCTCCGCGCCGATCTCGCCCAGCTCGCCCTCGGGCAGCCGGATCGCGATCCCGTCGTCGGACCAGATCGTCTGGATCGGGCGACCCGAGGCGCTCGGCCAGGCGGGCCTCGAGGGCCAGCGACCAGGGCGCGTGGACCCGGCCGCCGAACGGGGTCAGCAGGCACAGCCGCCAGTCGCCGAGCTCGTCGCGGAAGCGCTCGACCACGATCCGCCGGTCGGTCGGCAGGGCGCCGGCGACCTCCGAGCTCGTCCTCGAGGTAGGCGACCAGGTTCTCGGCCGCCAGCGGATCGAGGTCGTTGCGCGCGGCCAGGCGATCGAGGGCGGTCGCCCGGCCGGCTGGCGCCGCGGCCGAGGTCGGCCTCGAGCTCGCGGACCGAGGCCGCCGATCGCCCGACCGAGCTCGATCGGCCGTCCGACCGCATCGCCGTGCCAGAACGGGAGCTTGCCGGGCACCCCCGGCGCCGGCTCGACGGTCACCCGGTCGTGGCCGATCTCGAGCACCCGCCACGAGCTCGCTCCGAGGACGACCACGTCGCCGTGCATCCCGGCCCGGAGCTCGTAGACCATCTCCTCGTCCAGCTCGCCGACTCGCCGGCCGGGCGTGCCCGGCGTCGCCGACGACGAACACCCCGAACAGGCCCGCGATCGGGAATCGTGCCGCCCGAGGTCACGGCCACGACCCGGGCGTCGCGCCGGCCCTCGACCGATGCCCGTCACCCGGTCCCAGATGATCCGGGCCTTCAGCTCGGCGAACTCGTCGGAGGGATAGGCCCCGGCGAGCATCGCCAGGACGCCCTCGAGCGCCTCCCGTGAGAGCGATCTCGAAGGGCACGGCCCGGCCGACGGTCGCAGGCCAGCTCGTCGACCGTCCAGCGATCCATCACCGCTCATTGCCACGATCTGCTGGGCCAGGACATCGAGCGGATTGCGCGGGATCACGGTGATCTCGATCGCTCCGGCATGCATCCGCTCGGCCACGACCGCCGCCTCGAGCAGGTCGCCGCGGTACTTCGGGAAGATCACGCCTTGCGACGGGGCGTCGACCTGGTGGCCGGCCCGCCCGATCCGCTGGAGGCCGCGGGCGACCGAGGTCGGCGACTCGATCTGGATCACCAGGTCGACCGCGCCCATGTCGATCCCCAGCTCGAGGCTGGAGGTGGCGACGATCGCCGGCAGGCGGCCCGACTTCAGGTCGTCCTCGATCGACAGGCGCTGCTCGCGGGCGATCGAGCCGTGATGCGCCCGGACGAGCTCCTCGCCGGCCAGCTCGTTCAGGCGCTGGGCGAGCCGCTCGGCCAGGCGCCGGCTGTTGCAGAAGACGATCGTGCTGCGATGGGCCCGGATCAGCTCGAGGATCCGGGGATGGATCGAGGGCCAGATGCTGAACCGCAGGTCGCCCGATGCGCCGGACCCGGCCGATCGGGCCGGGCCGCTCCTCGAGCGGGACGCTCTCGCCGAGCCGGCTCATGTCCTCGACCGGGACAACCACCGACAGCTCGAGCGGCTTGCGCGAGCCGGCATCGACGATCGGCCACCTCGCGACCGGGCCCGACGCCACCGAGGAATCGGGCGATGAGCCTCGAGCGGCCGTTGGGTGGCCGACAGCCCGATCCGCTGGGGCGGCTTGCTGGTCAGTCGTTCGAGGCGCTCGAGGCTGAGGGCGAGGTGGGCCCCCCGCTTCGAGCCGGCGATCGCATGGACCTCGTCGATGATCACGTGCTCGACCCCGGCCAGGCCGCCCGCGGGCCGCGCTGGTCAGGAGCAGGTAGAGCGACTCGGGGGTCGTGATCAGGATGTCGGGCGGCCGCCGGGCGGCGGCCCGACGCTCTTCCGGCCGGCGTGTCGCCGGTCCGCAGGCCGACCGTGATCTGCGGGGATGGGATCACCGCGCCGGCCGGCTGCCCGGGCGATCCCGGCCAGCGGCGCGCGCAGGTTGCGCTCGACGTCGTAGGACAGGGCCTTGAGTGGCGACACGTACAGGATCCGGACGAGCCCGGGCTGCTCCCGGGTCGGCGGCGGGCTCGGATCGCGAACGAGCCGGTCGAGGCACCACAGGAAGGCGGCGAGGGTCTTGCCGCTGCCGGTCGGGGCGTGGATCAGCGTGTGCCGGCCGGCCGCGATCGCTGCCCAGCCGCCGGGCCTGGGCCGGCGTCGGGGCCGCGAATGACGCGTCGAACCAGTCGCGAACGGCCGGGCTGAATGCCGCAAGGGACTCGTTCGCGGGCGGGTCGAGGGTGGGCGGAGCGAGGGTCGGTGAAGCGCGTCGGGCAGCCACGGGACGATGAGTATAGGACGCGTGGTCAGTATCGAACAGATGAGCGTTTTTGACGCTGGCTGGCCCTGTCGCGGTCCCCCGCGGCGAATGTCGCGCCCAGGCAGCCCATCGTTGGGTGCACGAGCGGCCAATGTTGTGCCCAGTAGGACAAAACGGGGTTTCGAGCGCTCAACTCGGCCCGCCGAGCCAGGGCGGGCCTGATTCCATCCTCACCTGAGTGTGGCTCAGGATGAAACCGCGTTCAGGCAATGACTGGTCGAACCGATCGGCGATCGAAACGGCTGTTTTGTCCTGCCGCATGCAACGACGCAACCGTAAGATGCCGCCCATGCCAAGCGAAGCGCTGCTCCTGGCCATCGCCCAACTCGGGGCGGTGGTCGCGGGCTTCACGGCTGTGACCGCCGTCCTGCAACCGCCGGGCGGCTCGTGGAGCCCCGCCTTGCGCATCCGCCACCGCTCGATCGTCTCGACCAGCTTCAACGTGATGTTCGAGGCCCTGGTTCCCCTGATCGTCTTCGCCTGGCTCGCCGACGTGCGGTCGTCCATCGTCGTCTCGAGCGCCGGCGTGGCCCTCTACGTTGGCGGGGTCGTCGCCCTCCGCCTGCGCCAGTTCGTGCGCACCGGCGCCATTCGGATCCGGAGCGGGCAGGTCCTCCTGCTCATCGCCTCGGCGGCATTCCTGCTGTTCGCGGCGAACATCCTGATCGCCTCGGTGGCCGTCTACTCGCTCGCCCTGTGCGTCCAGCTGGCAGTGCGCCGTGGTCAGCTTCTACACGCTCCTGACCGCCGCCCTGGGCTGACCACCTCGCCGATGGACTGGCTAGAACGACCGGCCAGGAGGCGGGACATCGAACGAAACGACCGAGTCGCCGAAGATTCCGAGGAGCCCGCTGCGTATCGCTACCTGGGCGATCTTGCCGTGCCGACGAAGGCGACGTCGGCAATGGGTGGGTCGTCCGTCGGCGGACACGGCGGGAAGGTCACGCCGTCTTCCGGCACCGGGCAGTCGTACGGGAGGCTCGCAACGATCGTGATGCTCGTGACCGGGTAGCCGATGCCGGCCACCGCCGACAAGATGTCACCCTCAGACACCGAGCAGTAGATCGGTGCACAGTCGAAGGTGATGCTCGCCTCCGGAGACGGCGGCTGCCGCGTCGCGCAGGCGGCGAGCAGGACACAAAGCACTACGGTGACCGCCTTCATCTCTGGCGGGAGCCTGCCAACTCCCATGGAGTTGCGCAACCGGCCAACGGTCATCCCCGCGACTGTCTCGAGGCCCAGCCGGGCGACGACCGACTCGGCTGGCTGGAGACCACGGATCGACGCTACCTCGTCGGGGCGCCCGAAAGCGGTCGAGCAGGTGCTGCGCGATCGCGACACGGTCGGCGATTGGCAGCGGGTCGACGACGTCCCGTTCGGCGACACCGACTCGAGCTTCGACGGGTCGACCGCCTTGCGCCAGGGAGCCGAGCAGCGCCGTCGCGATCCCCTGCCGACGAAAGGTCGGCGCCACGCCCAGGGCAATCAGCTCGTCCGGCTGGTTGCCATCGCGCGCCGGCAGGACCACTGCGACGCCGACGAGTCGGTCACCCGCAACGGCGCCGAGGCGCGGGCGCCATCACGGATCGCCGCCAGCAGGAGCTGCCGCGCGGCAGCCGGGTCCGCCGGCGGCAGCGTCCGCGGGGCCAGGACGAGTCGCCGACGAGCATGGCCGCGTCGAGCTCCGGGACGATCGTCGGGGCCGCTTCGGCCGGCCGCCCGCCGGCGTGGCCGTCGGGGCTGGCGCGCCATCGGGATCCCACCAGCCGCGTTCCTCGGCGACGACCAGCAGCCGGGGCAGGACGACGTGCCGGACCGGGCCGACGTCTCGAGCGAGCGTGCCTCGGCCAGGCGCTGGAGCTCGGATTCGGGCAGGCCGGCATTCGGCGCGTCCGTCGAACGCTCGCAGGCGGCGGCGCCTGGTCGTAGCGCAGCGCGTCGCCGGCCCAGCGAGCGCGCCAGCCCGGATCGATCGCGTCGGGCGGCTCGCGATGGGCGCCCGCCAGCCAGGTCAGGGCCCAGGTCCGGGGCACGACCCGGTAGACGTCGTAGCCGCCGCCGCCGGTCGCCAGCCAGCGTCCGCCGGCATGGCGATGGGCGACGGCGATCGACCAGCCGGGCCGCCTCGCCCATCGCCGTCGTCGTCGACCCGCAGGTGGGCGAGCGGATCCCAGGCATGGCTGTCGGCACCGTGCTGGCTGACGATCAGGTCCGGCCCGAAGAACGCGGCGAGCTGGCCGGCACGCAGCGCCGCGGACGCCGGCCAGCCAGGCCGCCTCGCCCGTCGCCGCTTCGAGCGGCAGGTTGACCGACGTCCCAGCGGCGCGCCCTCGCCCAGCTCGTCAGCGAAGCCCGTGCCCGGGAAGAGCGTCCGGCCGCTCTCATGGATCGAGATCGTGAGCACCCCCGGATCGTCGTAGTGGATCGCCTGGACGCCGTCGCCGTGGTGGACGTCGAGGTCGACGTACAGGACCCGCAGGCCGGCCTGTGCGAGCCGCGGCGATCGCCAGGGCCGGGTCGTTGTAGATGCAGAAGCCGGACGCGCGATCGGGCATCGCGTGGTGGAGCCCGCCGCCGGGGTGGAAGGCATGCTCGACGTCGCCGCCGCAGGATCGCCTCGATCGCTCGCAGCGAGCCGCCGGCGACCATCGCCGCCGCCTCGTGCATGCCGCGCGAAGGGCGGATCGTCGCCGTATGCAGCGAAGCCCGCCTCGGCGGCGGCCCGCGCTCGGATCGGCGGACAGGCGCCGGACCGCGGCCACGTAGCGCTCGTCGTGGACCGCGCAGCAGCTCGGCGATCCGCGGCCGGCTCGGGCGCCAGCCCGGGCATCGGCGCCGACCGTCCGGAGCAGGTCGATCCCGGGACCGAACCGGCGCGGCGTCAGCGGATGGCCGGGCCCGAAGTCGTACGTCGCCGAGCGCGGCCCGTAGACGAGGAGCGGGCCATCACTCACGTCGCGCATCGTAGCCCGCTGCGTGGCACGATCCGCCGATGGCCGAGGTCGTGTACGTCGCGCCCCTGCTCGACAAGCTCGGGGTGAAGCCCGGCGCGCGGGTGGCGGTGATCAACATCGATCACGAGGGGTTTCGACGCCTCCTCGCCATTCGACTGGTCATCCCGATCGCGCTGCGATGAGTCGAGTACCATCGCCGCATGGATAAGGCCTGCTCCTCCTCGTCGTGATCGCCCTGATCGTCGTGATCGTCTGGCGTGGCCCGAAGACGCTGCCCCAGATCGGCCAGATGCTCGGGCCGCGGCGTCAAGGAGGCCCGCAAGGAAGCCGCCGAGATCAAGACCGACCTGCGCAAGGACGACGGCGCGGCCTCGGCCCCGGCCCGGCGCGCCCCGGCATCGCTGCGGCAGCTCGGCCCAGCCGCGTCGCCGCTCCGCCCCGCGCGCCGGCTCCAGCCGCCGGACGGACGCCCGGTTCGGGCGCGCCGGGACCCGCCTGACCGCGACCGCTGCCCGCCCCGACCTCATCCGGCGATGGCCGAGCTCGACGACCTCCTGGCCCGCCCGGGACCTGGGTCGCACCGCGGTTCGTCGCGATCGGTGGAGCGTGACGTCGAGACCCTCGTCGACCTGCCGCCCGAACGCGGCGGGCTGCTGTTCGTCGGGCTGAACCCGTCGCCGGTCAGCGTCGCGGCCGGCCACTACCACCAGGGCCGCCTGGGCCGCACGTTCTGGCGCCGGCTGATGATGGCCGGCGTCCTGCCGCGCGGGAACCGACGTCGAGACGGCCGACGACGCCCTGGTCGCCGGCCGGGCACGGGATCACCGACCTGATCAAGAGCCCGACCGCCGCGCGACACCGCCACCGACGCGCGAGCTGACCCTCGGCGTCGGCCCGCTCTGGCAGAAGGTCGCGATCTGGCGCCCGAGCGCGGTCGTCTTCATCTACAAGCGGGCGGCCGAGATCGCCGCCGGCCGGCCGCTGGCCGAGAAGTGGGGCCAGCTCGACGGGCGTCGCCCTGGCCGGCCGGCCGTGCTTCCTGATGCCCGGTCCGTACGCCCCGGTCGAGGAGGTCGACGAGGGCCTGAACCTCCTGCGCAACCTCCACCGGACCGTCCAGGGCTAGCCGGCAGAGCCTCCAGCGCGGCCTGGATCGCCACCGCGGGGACTCCAGTGCGGGGCCGTGACCGGGCACGATCCGGTGCGGCCCGAGGGCGGCCATCCGCTCGAGGCGAGCCCGGGCGGCCCCGACGATCGCCGAGGCGGCGGCAGGACGAGCGTCGGCCGGTCGGTCAGCGCGTCGCCCGACAGGATCGTCGGTCGGGCAGCCGGAACGCGAGATGGTCGGGCCGGTGGCCGGGCGTGCCGATCACGCTCAGGGGCAGTGTCGCCGAGCTCGATCGTCGCCCCGTCGCCGATCTCGGTCACCGGCCCAGGACAGTGACGCTCCCCCGCCCGGACCGGCACAGGATCGGGGCGCCGGTCCGCTCCTGGAGCTCGACCGAGCCGGCGGCGTGGCCGGGATCGACGTGGGTCAGGGCGATCGCCACGATCCGGCCGCCGAGTGCCGCCGCCTCGGCCTCGATTCGATCGATGAACGCCTCGTCCGGATCGCCCGGGTCGACGACGACGATCCGTTCCCGGCCGACGAGGAGGGTGTTGGCCGGCCGCCCGGCCGGACCGAAGGCGCTGCCGCCGGTGAGCCGCAGCGAGCCCGCGGCCGAGCATCGCGGACGGTGAACGGCAGCCCCTCGATCAGCTCGAGGCCGCCCCGGATCGCGGCCGATGTCCGTGGCCGCTCGAGGCGCTGGAGGGTCGTCGAGGTCGGCGGCCAGAGCTGGATCTCGCCCGGCGGCCATCGCCGTCGAGCGCTGCCGCCGGGCGTCAGCCAGGTCGTGGCCGGCTACCTCGCGCGGGTCGAGGTCGAGGATCGTGCCGGCGACAGCTCGACCGCGAAGAAGCGCGTATCGAACCGGCGCGGATAGACCCGCGGCGTCTGCCACCGGGCGATCGGGACGAGCCGGTCGGTGGCCAGGACGAGGTCGTGCACACTCGAGGATGCTCGAGCAGATCGAGCTCGCCCGGCGGCGAGGGCCGCCCGGAGGCCGGGCAGGTCGGCGGCAGGCAGCGGCGCGTCGAGCACGACCGGTCCGGCCCTCGGATCGGCGGCCTGTTTGGTCCGACCAGCGACGAGCACGCCGGCCTCCTCGAACAGCTCGCGCAGGGCCGCCACCCGGTGCGGCATCGCCGAACGGCTGATCGGGCCAGGATCCGTGGCTCGCCGTCGCCCGGCTCGACCCGGCCGCCCGGGAAGACGTGGAGGCCCGCCCCGAAGGCCATCGAATCGGGCCGCAGGGTGAGCAGGACCTCGAGCGCCGGACCGGCTCCGGCCCTGCCGCAGACAGGGCTGCGACGGACGGGAACCACGGTCGCCGCCGGCCGTGGTTCGGCGATCGTTCCGGGCGATGGGCGAGGCGGCAGACCCGGGCGGGCGCGTCACCGGGCCGGCGCGACGAACGGGACCGACGCGGCGGAGGCCGATTGGGCCAGCAGCTCGGCCAGCTCGTCCGGGCTGGTGACCGGCAGCCGGCACACGAACCCATGGCAGACGTAGCCGGTCGGCGCGGCCGCCGATCGCGTCGCGGCCTCCAAGTAGCTCGATCCGGCTGGGCTCCCGGCCGGCGGCCGCGGCCACGACCTGATGGGGCCGGAACCCTTGCTCGACGATCTGCGAGCAGGGCTCGTGTCGAGGCCTGAGTTGGATCGCCGATGATCGCGACCTCATCGACCTCGGCCTGGGCGAAGTCGAGCGCGACGAGCCACTGGGCGAAGAACGTGGGATGGCGCGGGGCGAGCTCGGCGACCTGGGCGATCGCGCCCTCCGCCGCCACCCGGTAGCGCGCCTCGCCGGTCAACGCAGCCAGCCGGAGGAGGACCGTGGCGGCCATCGCGTTGCCCGAGGGCACGGCGTTGTCCTGGACGTCCTTTGGACGGGTAAACAGGATCTCGTGGTCGTCGGCGGTGTCGAAGAAGCCGCCGGCTGGATCGCTGAAGCGGGCCAGGATCGTGTCGGCCAGGGACCGGGCGATGCCGAACCAGCGCTCGTCGAACGTCGCGCCGTACAGGGCCAGCAGCCCCTCGGCCAGGCAGGCGTAGTCCTCGAGGACCCCACTGCCGGTGGCGCGGCCGTCCTTCCAGCTGCGGCCCAGGTGCCCGCCCGGCTGCCCGCCGCCGTTGGACAGCAGGTGATCGACGCAGGTCGTGGCGGCCCCGAGCGCGGCTGCCCGGTAGCGCCCGGCCCGCTCGGCGTCGCCCGGCTCCCCGGCAGCGGCAAGCGCGACTGCGGCCTCGGCAAGGGCGGCAATCGCCAGGCCATTCCAGCCGGCCAGGACCTTGTCGTCCCGGGCGGGCTGCGGCCGGCGGTCGCGCTCGGCGAGGAGGGCCAGCCGGCCGCGCTCGAGCCGCCCGCGAAGCTCATCCTCGCCCAGGCCGAAGGCGTCCGCCAGGGCCGCGTCCGACTCGACCCGGTGCAGGATCGAACGGCCATTGCCCTCGGACCAGTTGCCCTGGTCGGTCACGTCCCAGGCCCGCTCGACCAGGCTGCGCTCGTCGCCCAGGCCGGCTGCCTCGAGCGCCGCCTGGACCTCCCCGGGCGTCCAGGTGAAGGTCGCCCCTTCGACGCCGTCGGTGTCGGCATCGCGACTCGCGGCGAGGCCCCCGTCGGCCGTCGTGAAGTCCCGGACGATCGCATCGAGCGCCGCCACGGCAACCGCCCGGTCGCCCGCCTCGCCCAGGAGCTGCCAGGCATGCAGGTAGGCCCGGGCCGAGCTGGGCGTTGTCGTAGAGCATCTGCTCGAAGTGGGGCACCAGCCAGAGGGCGTCGGTCGAGTAGCGGTGGAAGCCGCCCCCGAGCTGGTCGCGCAGGCCGCCTGCGGCCATCGCGTCGAGGGTCGTCGCGGAGCATCCGGTAGGCCGGTGTTCCGGGATCTCGCCCGTCCAGGGCGATCCGCCGGAGCAGGAACTCGATTGTCATCGGCTGAGGGAACTTCGGGGCACGGCCCCAGCCGCCGTCGCCTGGATCGAAGCTCGTCTCGAGCATCGCCACGGCCGCCTCGGCGGCACCCGCCGGCAGGCCTGGGCCGCCGGCCGCCCCTCGCTACGGCCAGGCCTGTCCGGACCTGCTCGGCCAGGGCTGCGATGAGCCGCTCGCCCGAAGCCTCGAGCGCGTCGCGCTGATTCCGCCAGGCCCGGGCCACGCCGGCCAGGACCTGGCGGAAAGCCGGCAGCTCGCCACGCGGGGTCGCCGGGAAGTAGGTCCCGCCGTAGAACGGACGGCCGGTCGGGCGTCAGGAAGACGCTCATCGGCCAGCCGCCCTGGCCGGTCATCGCCTGGACCGCCGCCATGTAGACCTGGTCGAGGTCGGGTCGCTCCTCGCGATCGACCTTGATCGCGATGAAGTCGCGGGCCAGCTCGGCCGCGGTCGCCGGATCCTCGAACGACTCGCGCTCCATGACGTGGCACCAGTGACAGGCCGCATAGCCGATCGACAGGAAGATCGGCTTGTCCTCGGCCCGGGCCCGATCGAGGGCCTCGGGCCCCACGGATACCAGTCGACCGGGTTGTGGGCGTGCTGGAGGAGGTACGGGCTCGTCTCGCCGGCGAGATGGTTGTAGGCGGCCATCCCGGCGATGGTACCGCCGCCCGTATCATCGGGCGGATGACCAGCCAGACAGAGCCGCTGCCCGCCGAGCCCCGGCGCAGCCTCGGCTCGATCCTCGGCCGGCGGGCCCTCATCCTGGCCGCGCTTGCCGCGATCGCCGGCGGCCTGAGCCTCGTGCTCGTCGTCGGGAACGGCTCGGCGACGATCGTGTTCATCGCCTCGGCGGTCGCCCTGGCCGGCCTGGCCGGGCTCGTCGGCGAGGGCACCGAGCAGCTCGGCCAGCGCTTCGGGCCGGGGATCACCGGCGTCCTCCAGTCGGCCCTGGGCAACCTGCCCGAGCTGTTCATCGGGATCTTCAGCCTGCGGGCCGGCCTGGTCCTCGTCGTCCAGAGCGCCCTGATCGGCTCGATCCTGGCCAACAGCCTGCTCGTCCTCGGCCTGGCCTTCGTGCTCGGCGGCCGGAAATACGGGGTCCAGACGTTCGGGGTCCAGCCGGTCCGGATGATCGCGACGTTGCTCGTTGTGGCCGTCGCCGCCCTGGCGATCCCGACCCTGGCCACCGCGCCGGGGGCGCCCGATGCGGGTCACGCCACCGACCTGAGCGTGATCACGGCGGTCGTCCTGCTCGTCCTGTTCATCGCTGTCGGTGCCCTTCTCGATCAAGGGCGGGCCGGGCGCGAGCGCGCTCCAGCCCCAGATGGACCCCTCGGAGGTCTGGCCGCTCCGTCTGGGCCTGACCGTGCTGGCCGTTTCGGCGATCGGCTCGGCCTTCGTCTCGGACTGGTTCGTCGATTCGCTCCAGCCGGCCCTGGCCAGCCTCGGGATCAGCGAGGCATTCGCTGGGCTGGTGATCGTGGCGATCGCCGGCAATGCCGTCGAGAACGTGGCCGGGGTCCAGGCCGCGCTGCGCAACCAGGCCGACCTGGCGATCAGCCTGATCCTGAACTCCGCCCTGCAGGTGGCCCTGGCCCTGATCCCGGCCCTCGTCCTGGTCTCGGTCGTCGTCGGAGGGCCGACCCTGACCCTGGTCACCGACCCGCTCCTGATCGGGGCGCTCGGCCTGTCCGTCATCCTGACCGCGTTCGTCGTCTTTGACGGCGAGTCGACCTGGCTCGAGGGGTTCGCCCTCATCGCCCTCTACCTGATCATCGCTGCCAGCGTCTGGTTCGGGCCGCCGATCAAGCTCCCATGAGCGACCCGGGCTCGACGGGCATCCCGGCCCCGGGCGGCCCCTTCAAGGCGAGGCAGGCGATTGCCGAGTGGCGGATCTTCCTGGAGCCGCGCTACCGGCGGTTCCAGGGAATCGGCGGGTCGGGTGCCGTCGTGGCCGCCCTGGTCGGCGACGGCCTGACGATCCCGCTCCTGCTGGAGCTCGGGGCGAGCCCGGCCCTGGCGACCGTGATCGGGGTCCTGCCGTTCGCCTTCTCGGCCGCCCAGCTGGGCGTGCCCTGGCTGCTCCGACGATCGGACGGCAACCTGCGCGGGGTGACCCTGGTGATCCTGGCCCTGGGCGAGACACGCGGGTTCATCCTGGGCGGCCTGACCCTGGCCGCCTGGATCGGCCTGATCCCGAGTGGCGTCGCGATCCTCGCGATCGGGGCCGTGATGAGCCTGGGCGGGGCGGCCACGACGATCGGCGGGACGAACCTGCTGGCCTGGTACGGCGCGATCATGCCCGACAACGACCGCCGGTTCGTGGCGCCCCGGGTGATGGGCCTGACCCTGGGCCTGGGGGCGGTCCTGCTGCTGCCGGTCGCCCTGGTCGTCCAGGTCCTCGAACCGACTCTCGGGGTCCGGATCTACGCGGTGGTGTTCCTCGTGAGCGGGATCGCCGGGGTGGTCGAGATCCTGATCCTGCGCCGGCTCACCAAGCCAGGCCGGGTCCGGATCGCGCATTACGGTTCGCCGGGTGACCCGCGGGAGATCCCGCCCTCGCCCCACCTCGCGCCGTTCCTGCGCTCGATCACGGTGGCTGCCTTCGGGGCCGGCTTCGGGCCATACCTCTCGATCTACGCGATCAGCGTCCTCGGCCTGCCGCCCAGCTTCGCGATCCTGCTCTCGGCGATCTCGTCGGCGGCCTCGCTCGTGGCGGCCACGGTCGTGGGCGGGCTGCTGGCCCGGGGAAGCGCCTCGCGCACCTTGCGGGTGTCGTTCCTGATGCGCGGCTCGTCGATGCTCCTGGGCCTGACCGCGTTCCCGGCCAATCCGCTGGCCGGCCTGGTCATCTGCGTCGTGGCCGGCCTGGCCGCGGCCGGCGCCTCGGCCGGCACGCTCTCCTCGAACGAGCGGCTGATCCGCCTCTCGCCCGGCCCCGACCTGATCGGCGCCCAGGGCCGGTTCGTGGCCGGGACCGCGTTCGGGCTGACGACCGGACAGCTCTCCAACGCGGCGATCCTGGCCATCCTGCCGCTGGGCTATCCGGCATTTGCGATCCTGTTCGCCGTGTCCGGCCTGACCCGCTACGTGACGGCGGCCCGGGTCGAGGTCTCCGAGGCCTGGTCCGCGAGCACGATGGTCCACCGCAACGAGGACCTCCGCAAGTGACCCTGCCAGCCGGCATCGGCCGGCAGCCGTTCCTGCCCTCGGTCAATGGCTTTGCTTTCGCCAACCGCTGGCCCCATGTGCCCCCGCTCCGATTCCGGCTGGGCGGCCCGGTCCCGCTCGAGCTGGGCGTGGGCGATGCGGCCTTCGGCCTGTGCGGCGGGATGGCTCTGGCCGCCCTCGACCTGTACGGGGCCCGGATCGTCCCGGCCGGCGAGAACGAGCCGCCCGCGGAGGGCTCGGCCCGCTTCCGCTACATCGTCCGGCGTCAGCTCGACTCGTTCGAGCTCGGTCTCGCCCCGCTCCGCTTCTACCTGCTCGGCCTGCCCTGGCGCTCGGATGCCTCGCGGGCGAACGAGGTCCTTGGGCGCGAGCTGCCCAGGATCCGGCGGGAGCTCGAGGCCGGGCGGCCGGTCGTCCTCGGGCTGGTCCACGCCGTGTCGGCCAATCCGACCGAGCTCGTCCGCAACCACCAGGTCGTCGCCACCGGGCTCGATCCGGGGCCCGAGGCTGGATCGACGGCGATCCGGGTCTACGACCCGAACCTGCCCGGCGACGACACCATCCGACTGGTGATCCGCTCGTCGGGCAGCGGCGGCCTCCGGATCGACTACCCCGGCGGAGCGGTCGTGGCCTTCTTCCGTCAGGGCTATCGCGAGCGCGATCCCCTGCCCTGGCGCTGAGCTCAGTCGAGGGGTGGCAGGCGCTGGTCCTGGGCGAGGGCGGGAGCGAACAGGTCGCCGACCATCTCGATCCTGGGCAGGATCGTCCGGATCGTCCAGCGGTCCGGGCCGCAGGTCCGGATCGTCCAGCTCGTCCCAGGCTGATCGGGGCCGAGACCGGCGCGCCGGCCGCGGGGCGGACGGCGTACGGTGCGACGAGCGTCTTGATCCGGCTGTTCTGGGTGTAGTCGAGGCGAGCCCGGCCGCCCCGACCGGCGACGGACCACTCCCAGCTGACCAGGTCGGGCACGATCGCCCCGACCGCCCGGCTCAGCCCCTCGACCCAGTCGGTCGTCTCGCGGAACGTGTAGCGTCCGCGCTCGATCGGGACCCAGACCTGGATGCCGCGCTTGCCGGTCGTCTTCGGAGCGGCGCGCAAGCCGAGGTGGGCCAGGGCCGTCCGGTAGAGCCGGGCGAGCACGAGCGTCTCGTCCCAGGTCGTCCGGTCGCCGGGATCGATGTCGATCAGGGCGTAGGTCGGGTGGTCGGGGTCATCGATCCGGGACGTCCAGGGATGGATCTCGAAGGCGGCCTGGTTGCCCAGCCAGGCGAGCGTCGCCGACCCGGTCGGCGATCAGGTGGTCGTTGGCCGCCCGGTCCTCGACCCCCGTCTCGCGCCACAGCCGCAGCCAGGCCGGGGCCGAGGGCGGGATCTGCTTCTGCCAGAAGGCCGGGCCGCCGGCCCCATCGGGAAAGCGCTGGAGGTTGAGTGCCCGCTCGGCCAGGTGGGGCAGGAGGACCGGCGCGACCTGGCTCAGGTAGGCGATCAGGTCCCGCTTCGTGACCGGTGCTTCGGCCGGCGTGGCGCCATCCGGCCCGGCTCCCGGGCGGGCGTCCCGGGCCGGGAAGAGGACCTTGTCGAGGTTCGTCAGGCTGAGCTCGAAGCCACCAACCCGCCAGGTCGCCTTGGCCGGCAGGCGGGCCAGCTCGGCGAGCTCGCCAGGGGTCGCCCGCCCGACGCTGGCCGCTGAGGGCGACGCCGGGCTTCTCGCCGCCTCGGGAGTCGACGGCGGATCGGGCGGCGGGTCGGCGGCGGGTCGCTCGCGGCCGACTGCCCGGGGGTCGCGCTCGATCTCGAAGCCCTTGAACGATGGCTGGCGGATCACGCCGTCGCGGGTCCAGTTCGAGAATGCGACCCGGATGACGACCGCCGGCTCGGACCAGATGACCCCGCGCAGATCCGGACCCGTCGGTGGGGCGGGCACGAAGGGCGGCTCCGTCCGGCGGCCAGCGTCCAGCAGCCCGCGCAAGCGAGACCGGGTCGGCCCGTCGAAGCCGCTCCCGACCCGACCGGCGTAACGCAGCGCGCCGTCCTCGTAGAAGCCGATCAGCACGCTGCCCAGCTCATGGGCATTGCCCTCGCCGGGCAGGTAGCCGCCGACGACGAACTCCTGCTCGGGTCGGACCTTCAACTTGAGCCACGTCCCGACCCGCCGGCCGGGCTCATAGCGAGACCGGCGTTCCTTGGCCATCACGCCCTCGAGCTGGCGCTCTTCGGCGGCGGCCAGGAAGGCCAGCCCGGATCCCTCGACGTGCGGCCGCGAATCGGACGTGCGGGCCCTCGCGCAGGATCGAGCGCAGGACCCGCTTGCGCTCCTCCAGGGGAACCTCGAGCAGGGACAGGCCGTCGAGGTAGAGCAGATCGAACGCCTGGTAGACGAGCGGGGCGGGCGTGGCCGGGGGCGAGTCCGGCAAGGCTGCCTCGGTCTCGGCCCGGCGCACCCGTCGAGGCCGGCCGCCGCTGCCGAACTTGACCCCGAGTCGCTCCTGGAGGAGGCCGAAATCGGGCCGGCCCTCCGGGTCGAGCGCGACGACCTCGCCATCGACCACGGCCTCGCGAGCATCGATCCAGTCGGGTGGGCTGAGCAGGCCGGGGAAGTAGGTCGCGCCATCCTTGCCGTTGCGGGTGTACAGGCTGGTCCGGTGGTCGCGGACGACGGCTTCGACCCGGTAGCCGTCCCACTTGATCTCGAACAGCCAGTCCGGACTGTCGAAACCGCGGCTGGCCAGGGTCGCCATCATCGGCTCGATGAAGCCCGGAAACGGCGCGGATCGGGCGCCCAGCGCCTCCAGCGTTGGAGGTGCCCCCGGCGGCGGCGCGTCGAACCGGGGGGCCAGCCCGGCCGCGACCTCCTCGTTCGTCCGGCCGGTCCGGACCGAAGCCGGGTGATCCTCGGCATCCCAGCCGGCGACGGCCTCGGCGTCCTTCTTGTGGATCAGCAGCCAGGGCGCACCGTCGCGATCGGACTCCGGCTCGGCCGGGCGGCTCGCTCGGCCGTCGCCACGGCCCCCGCTGCCGCGGGTCCGGACGAGGGTGAAGCGGCCCCGCAGCTTCTGGCCGAAGATCCGGAACTTGAGCTCACCGTCGGCGATCGATCTCTCGGGGTCGAGGGTCGGTGCCTCGGGCTCATACGTGCCCCAGTCCCAGACGATCGCGTCCCCCGCGCCGTACTCACCGTGCGGGATCGTTCCCTCGAAGTCGAGGTACTCGATCGGGTGGTCCTCGACGTGGATCGCCATCCGGCGGACCTCCGGATCGAGGCTGGGGCCTTTCGGCACAGCCCAGCTCGCGAGCACCCCGCCGATCTCGAGGCGCAGGTCGTAGTGCAGCCGGGTGGCCCGGTGGCGGCCGACGACGAACCGACCGGCGACGATCCGATCGACGGGCGCGGGCTGACCGCCGGCCGGTTCGGCGGTCTTCGAGAAGTCGCGCTTCCGGCGATAGGCCTCGAGCGGCATCGGTCGCTGGGCCGCCGCAGGCGCGGCGGGCTAGGCCGACTTGCGGCGCTTTGCCGGGGCCGGTGCCTGCTCCTCGTCCGAATCGTCGGCGGAGGCCGATTGATCGGCCGCCTTCATTGCCGCAGCTCGACTGGGGGCCGCCTTGGCCTCCGAAGCTGCCTTGGCCTCCGAGGCCGCCCGCTTCGAATCGACCGAGGTCGGCGGGGTCGTCCCCCGCGCCTCGACGGCCGCCTTGACGCTGGCTTCGAGGGCCGCCATCAGGTCGACGATGTTGGTCGCCGGCTGGGGCGCGACCGGCTCGACCGTGTCCTGCCCGGCGACCTTGTCCTCGATCACCTGGAGCAGGGCCTCGCGGTACTCGTCGTGATAGTTGGCCGGGTCGAACTCGGCGGTCATCGCCCCGATCAGCTGCTCCGCCATCGCCTTCTCGGCCGGCTTCGCTTCGGGCAGCTCGTCGGGCAGGTCGAGCTCGGCCACGCTCCGGATCTCATCGGGCCAGTGGAGCGTCGTCAGGAGCATCGTCGTGCTGAACGGGTCGATCGCCCCGAGGACCTCGCGGTCCTTGATCACGACCTTGCAGATCGCCGTCAGGGCCTGCTCGGCGAGGACTTCCCGGAGCAGGTAGAAGGCCTTGCGCCCGACGGCCTCCGGCTCCAGGTAGTAGGCGCCCTTCACGAATCGGACGGCGGCGTTTTCGGGGTTGGCCGCGGTGAACAGCTCGATCTCGATCGCCCGGACCGTCTTGAGCGGGACCGAGGCGAGATCGTCGTCGGTCACGACCACATACTGGCCGGGGGCGTACTCGAAGCCCTTGACCGTGTCCGCCCGGGAGATCACCTCGTCATCGACCGGGCAATAGGTCTTCATCTGGATCCGGGACAGGTCCCGGGCATGAAGCATGTTGAAGCTGATGCCCTTGGACTCGGTCGCCAGATAGAGCCGGACGGGAATCGTCACGAGCCCGAACTGGATGGCTCCTCGCCACATCGCGCGTGCCACGGCTGACCTCGGTTCTCCGTCCCGCTCTCTCCGGGAGTGGGTCGGGCCGGGAGGATACGCGGCTGCGCGGCAGGCTGCAACCCGGACGGCCGGCAAAGGGGCGGGCAACACGCCGTTCGCACCGCAGCCCACGGCTCCCTCCCGCACCGCCCGGCTCGTTGACCCCCAGCACCAACGTTTCGTCCGGGGATGGCTGGGACTGTTGTCAGCGACCAGGACCCGGGTGATCATTCACAACCCGGGCGATCCGTCGCTCGAACCGGAGCCAGGATGTCCACCCAGTCGCTCATCATCCTCATCGGAATCGCGATCCTCGCGAATCTTGTCATCATGGGTGTCCTCATCGTGACCCTCGTTCGTCGACGGCAGCCGGAGCTGACCGAGGCGACCGCGGGGTCCGACGACGCCCGGCGGGCCGACGCCCAGTCCGAGTCAGCCGCCCCCATCCGTCCGCCGATCGTGATCCAGGATTCAGCCCAGGAGAACCTCGAACCCGTGACCGCTGCCGACGACGCCCGACGCTTCCGCTCCGTCCTCGAAGACGAGCCCCATCCGGCCGAGCAGGAAGCGATCGCCTTCTTCGTCTCGCCGCCGACCGCGCTCGGCCCGCGCGAACAGGCCAGCGAGTCCGGCTATGAGACCCAGTTCGACGCCGCCCCGCTCGAGCCGCCCGATCCGACCGGCGGTCCGGAGGAGCAGACCGTCGTCTGGACCGATGCCCCCGTCGACCGGGGGACCCATCCGCTGGCGATGCCCCCGGTGGACCCAGCGATCGACGAGGCCGTCGACTGGGAGCGCCGGGTGCGCGAGGAAGGCGTCCGCCTCAGCCGCTACCGCCGGCCGGTGACCGTCGTCCTGGTCGAGCTCGACGGCTTCGAGCGGCTGGCCAGCCGGCTCGGCTCGGATGTGGCCGACCGGCTCGTCCCGGCAATTGCCGAAACGCTTGTCCGGCGCAGCCGGGCGACCGACCACGTGGCCCGCCTCGGGCCGGTCCGCTTCGGCGTGCTCATGCCCGAGACGGACGAGATCGAGGCGATCAACTACACCGAGCGGGTCCGGACCGAGTGCGATCGCTGGCTGGCGGCCGGTTCGGTCGCGACCCGGCTGGCCGTGGGCTGGGCCTGCCCGCGGGCGGGCGCCGACCTCAACGCAGCGGTCAGGATCGCCGAGGAGCGGCTCCAGGCCGATCGGCGTCGGACGGCCCGACCCGAGGTCGGCGTCTAGCGTCGTTCTGCGGGACACCCCGGCCGGGGCCCCGAAATGGGCCGGGGCCCGCACCGGTTCGCTCCGACATAAGCCCCCCTGTTAGGAAGACGGTTCGGACGGCAGGAGAGCGCCTTTGGAGCGCCTCAGATGCCATGATTCGTCCGGCGACGTCGCGTTCTCAGAAAGCCCGAGCGATATTCCCGGCCGTGATCCGGCCGATCCGGACGATTTGCAACTCGACCCGACCGGACCAGGTCCCCAGCTAACAGTGGGGCTTATGCCACGCAAGCCAGATAGGCCGGCGCAGCTTGGCGACCGCTCGGATACCTAGCGCTTCTTGCCCCGGACCGAGATCAGGTGGGCCGTCCAGGCCGATGCCTGGCCGTCGACCGCCACCGAGCTGCCGTGCCAGCCGCAGACGCACGTGACGGTCTGCTCGCGGTGCTTGTATTCGTCGATCACATGCTTGAATTCGGGCGTGATGCCGGGCTTGGCGGGAGGCGTGAGGGCCAACGTGGGCTCCGTTCGGTGGGTGCGGGTTGGGGTCGCGGCGGCCGGTCACCCTGGGCGCCGACCGGACGTACCATGATACGCCCTCAGCGGCCGCGGCGGCTCCGGAGGAGGGGATCGAAGCGGTCGCGCAGGGCGTCGCCCAGGAAGTTCACTCCGAGCACGAAGATGACCAGGATCGTGGCCGGCGCCACGGTCAGCCACCAGGCCGTCTGGAGGTAGTCCCGACCGCCGTAGATCAGGCTGCCCCACTCAGCGGTCGGCGGCGGGACACCCAGGCCGAGGAAGGTCAGTCCCGCGGTGAACAGGATCACCTGCGGAATCTGGAGGGTCACGATCACGATGATCGAGCCCGAGATGTTCGGCAGCACGTGGTGGGTCAGGATCCGCCGGTCGCCGATCCCGGCGGCTCGGGCGGCCTCGATGTAGGGCCGCCGCCGGACGCTCAGGACCTCGCCCCGGGTCACCCGGAAGTAGTACAGCCAGGAGCCGGCCCCGAGGACGAGGATGAGGTTGAGGGTCGAGGAGCCCACCACGGCGATCACGGCCAGGGCCAGGATCAGGAACGGGATGGCCTGCTGGATGTCGGCCAATTGCCCGATCACGAGGTCCAGCCAGCCCCCGGCGTAGCCCGCCAGGAGGCCGCCGGCCACCCCGATCAGGCCGCCCAGGGCCACGCTCAGGAGCCCGATCAGGAGGGAGGTCCGGCTGCCCCAGATGATCCGCGAGAGCAGGTCGCGGCCGGTCTGGTCGGTGCCCAGCAGGTTGGCCGGCGAACCGCCCGGCAGCCAGGCCGGCGGCTTCAGCCGGTTGAGCAGGTCCTGCTGATTTGGGTCGTGGGGGCTGATCAGCGGGGCGAGGATCGCCATGAGTGCGACGAGGACCACGATCGTGAGCCCGATCACCAGGGCCGGATCGGCGCGCCGGGCAACGCCCGGGAAGCCACCCGGCCAGGCTTCGGCCCGCTCCGCTTCGGTCATCTAGGCGAACCTGATCCGTGGATCGAGCAGCCCGTAGACGATGTCCAGGAGCAGGTTGACCACGACGATCGTCAGGGCGGCCACGAAGGTGAAGGCCTGGATCACCGGCACGTCCCGGTTGGCCACGGCCTGGACGACGAGCTGGCCCATGCCCGGGTAGCTGAATACGACCTCGACCACGATCACGCCCGACAGGATGGCCGCCAGGTCGAACGCGAGGAACGTCACGAACGGGATCGCGGCGTTCCGGAGGGCATGGTGGAGGACAACCGGGCGCGGCCCGAGGCCCTTGGCCCGGGCGGTTCGGATGAAGTCGCTCCCGATCACGTCGAGCAGGCTCGAGCGCAGGATTCGGGTCAGCCCGGCGGCGGAGCCGAGGCCGATCACGATCGCTGGCAGGATCAGGTGGGCCGGGTCACCTGCGCCCGACACGGGCAGGATCCGGAGGCTGACCGCGAAGACGAGGATCAGGACCTGGCCCAGGACGAACCCGGGAACGGCCTGGCCAAAGACGGCGACCGAACGGGCCGTGAGGTCGAGCCACGAACCAGGCCGGAGGGCCGCCACGATCCCGAGCGGGACCGAGATCAGGAGCGAGACGGCGACCCCGGCCAGGCCCAGGGAGAGGGTCGCCGGAAGCCGGGCGAGGACCATCCCGAGCGCCGGCTCGAGGGTATTCGTCGAGGTTCCGAAGTCGCCCCGGACGGCCCGGCCGAGGAAGCCCAGGAACTGGATCGGGATCGGCTGGTCGAAGCCCAGCTGCTGGCGGAGGGAGTCGACCGCCGACTGGGGCGCATCGAGGGGCAGGAGCGCCCGGACCGGGTCGCTGGCCAGGTAGACGAGGGCGAAGACGATGAACGAGACGCCCACGACGACGACGATGCTGGCCAGGAGTCGGCGGGCAAGGAACCGGGCCATATGTCCGACAGCGTAGCGGCTGGCGCACACCACCCGGTGGGACGATCGAGTCACGTCCGGCAGGGACGACCGTTAGCGGCACGAATTGACCACCTGGGTTACGGTGAACCGGTCAGCGTGCTCAAAGGAGCGTGCTCAAACGTACCGGCGGGTCATTCAGGTGGCGACCACGTGCCCGGTTGCCCGGGGCCCGCAAGCAACGAGGAGAACGACCCAATGACCCACCACGCGTCCCGCGTCCCCCTGCGATTGACGGGCCTCGCCATGGCCGGATTCCTGCTGGCGGCAGCGCCGGCCGGGGTCCTGGCCACGACAAACGCCCCGATCGCCCAGACCGGCGGCATGACAGCCACCCTGCCGCTCCTGGGCACCCCCCTGACGGTCGCCGTGACCCTCGACGGCACCGGCAAGATCTCAGGCGTCGCCCTGGATCCGACCTCGGCCCTGTCGAAGACCAAGTCCGGCGACGACTTCGTGAAGTTCACGAACACCGACGGGACGGTCAAGGTCACCGTCAAGGCGGTCGGCGGCCAGCTCGCGATCAAGGCCAAGGCCAAGCAGCTGAGCGACCTCCTGGGAACCGGCAGCTGGTCAGCCGACGTGTTCGGAACCGGGGCCAAGTCAACCGCGACCTACACCGTCGGCAAGGACGGCGCCGGGGCGCCAACGGTCACCTTTGGGACCGTTTCGCCGGCTGCCGGGATCACCTGGAAGCTCGGTCCGGTGCCCGCGGTCAAGGTGGGCCCGGACGCCAAGAAGGACGGCTCGAAGGACAAGGGCAGCCATGCCCGGGCAATCGGGACGTTCTCCTGGCAGGGCTTCACCAAGACCCTGTCGATCTCGGTCAACGTGTCCGGCTCAGGCGCCGCCAGCCTGGCCATCATCTTGAGCGGGCGCGATGCCCAGAAGCTCAGCGGGACCCTGGCCAGCCTGGCCGGTGCCCGAACGTGGTCAGCCCACCTGTGCGACGGGACGGCCGTGAGCGTGAAGTACCACGTTGCCTCCGATGGGACCGTCGTCTACGACGGCTCGACCGGGGCCAAGGCAACCGAGAAGGCGTTCGCCAAGGGCTTCTGGGCCTGGTTCGACAAGGGCCGGGCGGGTGTCTTCGTGAACCTCGTCAAGAACACCGATGGGACGTACAACCTGGTCGTCTTCGGCCGGTCCGGTGACTGCGGCCACAAGACCCCGGGCTTCGGCCATGGGCACGGCGGCTGGGGCCATGTCGGCCACGGCGGTTCCGGCTCGGGCGACCCGAAGTCGATCTCCAAGAAGTCCCACTGAGCGACAGCTCGGTCCGGCCTTCGCGGCCGGATCGACTCTCGATCCAGGGAGGGCGACGTCGCGCAAGCGGCGCCGCCCTCTTCGGCGTCCTGACCGCCTGCCTGCTGGCCGCCTGCGGCGGCTCGGCCGCTCCAGCTCCATCCAGCCCGGCCGTCGTAGCCTCGGGTGCTGCGGCCTCCACCGCCACGGTCGATGCCGGCGCCGCCCTGAGCGGCGCGATCGCAAAGCTCAATCAGGGCTACACCTTCGCCACGACGGTCAGCGCCGGCGGCCAGGTCGCGACCCAGGCGAGCGGACGCTGGACCGCCAACACGAGCGAGTTCGTCATCACGTCCGGGGGCACCTCGATCACGTACCGGACGATCCCGCCGCGATCATGGGTCCTGCAGCCCGGCCAGGGCTGGACCGAGGTCAACGGCTCAGTCCCCAGCGGCAGCCCACTTGATGCCCTGAAGGCGCCGACCCAATTGAGCGTGGCCGGCCAGCAGGGCGGGACGCTCGAGCTGAACGCGACCTACCCGGCCGCCGACCTTGGGCTGGCGGGCAGCGGCTCGGTCCCGGTCGCCCTGACGATCGCCGCCGATGGAACACTGACGGCGGCCTACGACGCCCCGACCGGCGGCGCCAGCTCGAAGACCACGATCAGCCCGAACCCGGGCCAGAGCCCGATCGCGGCGCCTGCGCCCTCCTGAGGGTCGGCGAGCCCGGCCAGCCTGCCCGTGGTCTTGGGCGGGTTTGGACGGGCGAGCCTTTTCTCGTCCTGTGCTGGCCCGGTCTCTGGCGCCCGCGGCCGACCTGCTGGGCATAAGCCCCACTCTTAGCCTGAGCAGTTGTTCCGGTCCGGTCGGGTGCCAGGCCGCCCGGGTCCGCCGGATAACGGACGAAATATCAGTCGGGCTTCTGAAACGCGCTCCAGGCGGACGGACCACCGCCGCCGGGGCGGTCCGAACGGGCTCTATGCTGTCCGAACCGTCCCGCTAACCGTCGGGCTTATATCACGCCGTTCAGAGGCGCGCGCTTCGAGACTTCCCCAGGCAGTGCCGCCGTCAGGACGCCTCGAGCGCGGCCTGCAGGTCCGCCAGGAGGTCCCTCTCGCCCTCGATCCCGCACGACAGCCGGATGAGGCGCCGGATCGACCTCGAGGGGCGAGCCGGCGACCGAGGCATGGGTCATCGTCGCCGGCAGCTCGATCAGCGACTCGACCCCGCCGAGCGACTCGGCCAGGGTGAACAGGCGGGTCGCCTCGCAGATCGCCCGGCGCCCGCTGCTCGCTCGTCCGGCCGTGGGCGCCCCCGGCGCGCGGGCATGAACGAGACCATCCCGCCGGCGTTCCGCATCTGGCGAGCGGCAAGGCCCGCCTGGGGATGAGCATGGGGGCCGGATGCGAGGCCGGGATAGCGCACCGAGCTCGACGTCCTCGCGGGCAGCCAGCAGGACGGCCACGGCCGCCGCGTTGGCCGCATGGCGCTCGATCCGCAGGGCCAGCGTGCGCAGTCCGCGCAGGACGAGGAAGCAGTCGAACGGGCCGGGACGGCGCCGATCGCGTTCTGCAGGAAGCGCAGCCGCTCGGCCACCGCCGGCCGGCTGGTGACGACGATCCCGTTGACCGTGTCCGAGTGGCCGCCGAGATACTTCGTCGCCGAGTGGAACACGATGTCGGCGCCGTGATCGAGCGGACGCTGGACGGCCGGCGAAGCGAACGTGTTGTCGACGACGACGCAGCGGCGCGCTCGCCCTCGGCGCCCTGGTGGCCGGTGAGCGCATCCACGACCCCGGCGATGTCGACCAGCTTGAGCAGCGGATTCGTCGGCGTCTCGAACCAGACCAGGCGGGTCCGGGCGCTCAGGGCCGACCGAACGTTGGCCGGATCGCCGGCCAGGTCGACGTAGCGGGCGACGATCCCCTTCGGCCGGAGGACGCGCTCGAACAGCCGGTACGTCCCGCCATACACGTCGTCGCCGATCACGACCTCGTCGCCCGGCAGGGCCAGCTCGGCCAGCATCGCCGTGGCCGCCGCCCCGGACGAGAAGGCGATCCCCTCGGTCCCGCCCTCGAGCGCGGCCACCGCCCGCTCCAGGCGGCGCCGGGTCGGGTTGCCGGTCCGGGCGTACTCCCAGCCATCGCGCGGCCGGCCGATCGCCGTCCTGGGCGTAGGTGCTCGTCTGGTAGATCGGCGGGGCGACCGCCCCGGTCAGCTCATCGGGCTCCTGGCCGGCGTGGACCGACAGGGTCTCGAGCGACCAGCCCTCGTCGGCCGCGTAGCGTGCGCCGAAGGGCCGCGCGGGGCCGTCGTGCGCGTCTCGCGCCACGCCGGTCAGCCCGGTCCGGCGCGATGGGCCACGAACTCGAGCAGGTCGAGCTTCGTGACGATTCCGGCCGGGACTGGCCGGCGCGGACCGCGATCAAGGCCGTCGTCGCTGCCCGACAGCAGCCGGAACGCATCGTCGAGGGCCGCCCCGGCCTCGACCGTCGGCAGGGGCGGGTCCATCACCTCGCCCGACGGTCCGCTCGACGACCGTCGGATCGCGGATAGGCCCGGTCGAGCAGGCCCTTCTCGGAGATCGAGCCGACGATCGCCTCGATCCGATCGGCACCCGGAGCGCCGGCCGGCGCTTCCGAGACCGGCATCTGGCTGATCCCGTAGGCCTGGAGCCGCTCGATCGCGGCGCCGACCTGCTCGGTCGTCCGGGCCAGGACCAGCGCCGGGCGGACCGGTCGCCGCCGTCGTGGTGGCCGACCGGAGAGCAGGTCCCCGATCCGGACCCCGCCGCCGCTCGTCGCCAGCAGGCCGTTGACCCGCATCCACTCGTCGTTGTAGAGCTTCGAGAGATAGTTCCGGCCGCCGTCCGGGCAGGACGACGACGATGACCGCGTCGCGGCCGCCGTCCGTCGCCGCCAGCTCGCGCCCGACCTGCGAGCGCCGCGACGAGGGCCGTGCCGCACGAGCCGCCGGCCAGGATCCCCTCCTCGCGGGTCAGCCGCCGGGCCAGCGGCGAACGCGTCGCGATCCGAGACCCGCACCCAGCGATCGACCGACCGCCGGATCGTACGTGCCCGGGCAGGAAGTCCTCGCCGACCCCCTCGGTCAGGTACGGCCGGGCCGTGTCGCCCGACAGGACGCTGCCCTCGGGATCGGCCCCGATCACCTGGATCGGCCGGGTTCTGGGTCTTCAGGTAGTGGGCCGCCCCGCTGATCGTGCCGCCGGTGCCGACGCTGGCGACGAAGTGGGTGATCCGGCCCTCGGTCTGGCGCCACAGCTCCGGCCCGGTCGTCCGCTCGTGGGCGAGCGGGTTCTCCTGGTTCCAGTACTGGTCGGGCTTGAACGCGCCGGGGATGTCGCGGGCCAGCCGGGCCGCCACCGAGTAGTAGCTCTCGGGCGACTCCGGGGCGACGTTCGTCGGGCAGAGCACGACCTCGGCGCCGTAGGCCCGCAGGAGGGCCTGCTTCTCGGACGACTGCTTGTCGGCCATGACGAAGATGCAGCGGTAGCCCTTGAGCGCGGCCGCGATCGCCAGGCCGTGGCCGGTGTTGCCGCTCGTCGGCTCGATGATCGTGCCGCCCGGCTTGAGCAGGCCGGCTCGCTCGGCCGCCTCGATCATCGGCAGCCCGATCCGGTCCTTGACCGAGCCGCCCGGGTTCATCGCCTCGAGCTTGGCCAGGATGAGCGGCTGGCGGTCGGCCGGTCCGAGGTCGCGGGTGACCCGGCTCAGCCGGACGAGCGGCGTGTTGCCGACGAGGTCGAGGATCGACTGGGCGAAATCCATGCCGGCATAGTCCATTCTGGCGAGGATAGCCGCTCGCCGGATCAGCGCCCGCTTCGACGGCCGGGCCAGGAACAGCCAGGTCAGGCCGCGCAGGCGGCGGGGCCGGTTCGGCGGATCGACGGTCCGCGGGTAGAGCTCGCGCCGACCTCGGGCCCGAGCAGGCCGGCGAAGCCGCTCGGTCAGGCGATGGGCCAGGTCGAGCTCCGCCCGGCTGCCGAGCTCGGGCAGCACGCCGTCGGCGGGCCAGGCCGTTCCGAGCAGGGCCGCCGCGCTCGTCGGTGCGAGGACCCGGGTCGACGAGCCGCCGGCCGATGTACAGCTCGGCGCTGCCGGCGATCGCGATCGGCAGGATCGGCGCGCCGATCGCGCAAGCGCGATCAGGGCCGACCCGAAGCGGAACGGCGCGAGGCTGTCCGGTGGGCCGGCTCACGCCGCCCTTCCGGAATCAGGACGAAGACACCCGCCGGCGTCGATCACCGCCTGGGCGGACGCGACGTGCTGGTCGATCCCAACCCCGCCCCGCCAGACCGGCAGCATCCCGCCGACGTGGTGGAGAAATCACTCCCGCCAGCGCGAGCTGAAGGCGGACGGCCCGCTGCCGAGGAACCAGACCCGGGGCTGGAGCGGCAGGGCGTGCATGATCAGGAACGGATCGATCCAGCCCCGATGGACGGCCGCCGACCACGACGTAGCCGCCGCCGCGGCCGGCACGTGCTCCGAGCCGAGGCGCTCGTGCTTCAAGCGGAGGAGCCCGAAGAAGACGAGGCGGAAGACCAGGGCGAGCAGGCGCACGAGCGGGCCGGCCGTCGACTCAGGCGGGCGGCCCAGCCAGGCAAGGCCCTCGAGCGCTCCGCCGCGACCCCGGGCGAGCGCCTCGGGTGCCGTGCGCGCCTTCGGCCGGGGGTCGATCAGGCGCCCGTTGGGCCGGCTCGGCCTGGGGCGGCGCCCGGCTGCTCGGCTTCGCCGGATCGTGGTCGCAGGTCGGGCGCCGGATCGCCGGTCTTCGCCTCAGCCGCGTCCGCAGTGTCGGCCCCGGCGTCGGCCTGGGCGCCCCCGCCGTCGGCCTCCGGCGCGTCACGGGCCTCCTCGTCCTCCTCCTCATCATCATCTTCATCATCGTCGTCGTCGTCGTCGGGCCAGTCGTCGTCATCGTCTGGCCAATCGTCATCGTCGTCGTGATCGGCGGCCGGAGCCGGCTGGGCCAGGCCGGGCGGCAGCCGCCGATGACGCTCGATCAGGAGAATGATCGCGACGACGATCACGATCGACGAGATGACCTGGGCGGTCGGGACGCCGAAGAACGTCCAGTTGTCGATCCGCAGGTACTCGAGCAGGAAGCGGACCGTCGCGTACCAGATGAAGAAGATCAGGGTGATCTCACCGACCCGCAGTCGGCTGGCGTAGTGCCGGGCCAGCCAGAGCAGGGTGAGCATCCCGAGCAGCCCGGAGATCGACTCGAACAGGAAGAGCGGCTGGAAGAGAGTGTCGATCGGGGTCGTGCCGTTCGGCGGGCAGAGATAGCCCACGACTCGGTGGAGCACAGTCGATCGGCGATGCCCCAGGGCGCGGTGGTCGGCGGCCCGTACAGCTCCTGGTTGAAGAAGTTGCCCCAGCGAGCGACGAACTCCATCGCGAACAGGCCGGGCACGATCACGTCGCGCCCAGGCCCAGAACGACTGGCGCCTGATACCGGGCATAGATGACCAGGGCGACCAGGCCGGCGAAGATCCCGCCGTACACCCCGAGCCCGGCATAGGGCGGCAGGAAGATCTTGGTCAGGTCGTCCTTGTACAAGGCCCACTGGTCGATCACGTGGTAGAGCCGGCCGCCGATCAGGGCGGCGATCGCCACGATGATCATCCCGTTGGCGAACAGGTCCTCGTTCAGGCCCCGGGCCCGGACCCCGCGCTGGATCACGAAGTAGGTCAGGATCAGGCCGAGGGCATAGCAGATCCCGTAGAAGTAGATCGGGAACGGCCCGATCTGGAAGGCGATCGGGGGCGGCGTGAAGTTGAACATCGGGAGCGAGTGTAGCGGCGCTCCTATACTGGGCGCCGATGAGTGCCGATTTCCCGATCTGGCTGCTGCTCGTCGGTCTGGTGGTCGGAGCGCTCCTGGTGTTCCTGGTCATGGTCGACTTCACCCGATCGGCCGACGAGCAGGCCGATGCCGAGCTGGTCCACGAAGCGAACTGGATCTCCAGCCAGTTCGCGGGCACCACCCGGCCCGTCGAGCCGGCCGTGGTCGAGGAGATCCTCCGGCTCAACCGCGACTGGCTGGCGGGTCCGGCGATGCAGGCGAATGAGGGTGATTTGCCCGCTGCCGAGGTTCCGCCGGCCGAAGCCCCGCTGGCCGACCAGGCCGGCTGACCGGCCGAGCCCGGCGGCCGGCTAGCTGATCGCCGGCACCCGACCCACGTGGAGGGCCACGGCGCCCAGGGCCAGCCGGCGGAAGGTGACCTCGGCCAGTCCCGCCCGAACCATGACCCCGGCCAGCGTCGCCGCATCCGGGAAATCCCTCGAGCGAGCCGGGCAGGTAGCGGTACGTCGCGCCGTGGCCGAAGGCGCTCGCGGCGAGCGGCGCCAGCCGGTCGAAGGTGGCCCGGTAGAGCCGGCCCCAGGCCCGCGACCGGCGGAGTCGAAAGCTCGAGGCAGACGACCCGGCCGCCGGGCCGGACGACCCGGGCGAGCTCCCGAAAGCCCGCCTCGAAGTCGGCCAGGTTGCGCAGGCCAAACGCGATCGTCGCGGCGTCGAACTCCGCTTCGGGGAACGGCAGGTCGAGGGCGTTGGCGACCTGGAAGCTGAGCTGGACGAGGTCGCGCATTGGCCTGGCTTGCCTGCTCGATCATGATCGGGGCGAGGTCCACCCCGACCACCCGTCCGAACGGCCCGACCTGTGCAGCCAGGGTGGCGCTCAGCTTGCCCGTCCCGCAGGCGACGTCGAGGACGGCATCGCCGAAGACACCTCCGCTGCCCGGACGGCGGCTCGCCGCCAGCGGCCGTCGCCCCCGGCCGTCATCACCGTGTTGACCCGGTCGTAGACCGGCGCGATCGCGTCGAACATCGCGGCGACGTCGGCCTCGGGTACCGTGTTGCCCCGACGGGATTCAGTCGGACGGGGCATGATCATGCCCAGCCGCGACCGGCGGATCGCGACGCAACGAGGATGGATGCGTGACTGACGGCCCTGAAGATACGGCCGGCCCGGAAGAGTCGATCGGACAACGCCGATGCCCGATCCAAGGACGCCTGCCCGCGCTGCGGACAGCATCGGTTGGCGCTCCTGAGCCTGCCCGGAGTCGACCCCAACGGATACCGGGCGCTCGACGAGGTCCTGGGAATGGTCGAAGTGCCCAGCCTCGAGGAGCCGGGCATCGGCTGCCTCGCCTGCGGCGCGGAGTGGCCGAGCCTCCAGGCGTATCGATCGGAGGCCGGGCCCGGCTGAGGGCCCGACCGGTCCGGGACGGACGATCGGCCGAGCCCTGGATCACCCTCCGACGGTGCCGCTCAAGGCCGGATTGTCCGTGCTGATCGGGCCGTTGATCTCTGCCAGGGAGACCCCGAACGGGGTCCCGGCGGGCAGCTCGGTCGAGTCCGGCGACCGGCCCGACCCAGTAGGCCAGCCCGCCGCCGACCTCCATCAGGCCGATGTCCCGGGTCGACCGTTGACCAGCACCCAGCAGCGATACTCCTGTGCCGGCCGGAGCCGCCGGGAGATTGCGGGCGACCACGACGAGATCGGTCGTCGTCGGCGAGTACAGCAGGGTGCCGCTCGCGTCGGAGCCGGACGGGCTGGCCAGGGCTGACCTGCTGCGAATCCGGTTCGGCGCTGACCTTCAGGCTCCAGCTGGCCAGGCGAGCGAGCTCGCCGGCGGCTTCGCGGTTCGCCTCGAGGTCGGCCGCATTGCGACTGTTCACGACGGTCGCCGTTCCCAGGATGGCCAGGATGACCGAGGCCGCCAGGGCAACCGGCCAGGCGATCGAACGGAACGAGCGCCGTCGGACGGGCAACAGGGTCGGTGTGACGGGTTCGACCCGCGCGTTGGGGATCGGCGCGCCACGCGGAGCAACTCCAAGCGCGGCTGGGGCTGGAGCAGGGGCCGGGCCTGCGACGTAAGCGGGCGCCGTGCTGGCGGGACCGGCCGTCGCGGCGGCCACCGGACGCCGACCGACCTGCCGGATCAAAGCCAGGGTCCGATCGCGCAGCTCGGGCGTCGGGCGACTCGACGACGTACTGCGGATCAGGCCGGCCGACGCCCGCAGCGATCCGCCTCGGCGGCACAGGCCGGGCAGCCGGCCAGGTGGTCAGCCAGGGCCGCGGCCTCGGGCGTGTCGCCGGCCATCGAGTCGCTCGAAGCCATCCGGCTCGAGTGCGGCCAGCTCGAGCAGCTCGCGGACCTCGCTGTGCTCGATCATCCGTCAACCGTGGCGACGGCCGGCTGGATCATCGACGGGCATGAACCCGGGACCGAGCGCGTTGCGCATCCGCAGGAGTGCCCGGCGGGTGCGCGTCTTGACCGTGCCGATCGGCCAGCCGAGCCGCTCGGCGATCTCGCTCTGGCTGAGCTCGTCGCGATAGGCCAGGACGAGGACCGTCCGCTCGACCTCGGGCAGCTCGGCCAGGGCCGACGCGAGCGACGTCCGCACCTCGGTCATCCGCGAGCATCGCGGCCGGGCCCATCACCGGCCGGCCCGCGCCGACGACCGTCCCGCCCGCGACGAGCCGTTCGAGCGTGGCGAGTGTCGCCCTCGTCGGGCAGGGCGACATCGGAGACCGGCACGACCGGCGGTCGACGGCCGATTGCCCGCAGGCGATCGATCGTGCGGTTGCGGGCGATCGTCAGCAGCCAGGCCGGCAGGGAGCCCATCGCCGGGTCGAACTGGTCGGCCCGGTTCCATAGCGCGAGAAAGGTTTCCTGGACCACGTCTTCGGCAAGTCCCCGATCGTTCGTGAGCCGGCGGGCGGTGGCGTAGACCGCTCCGGCGTATTGGTCATAAAGCACGACGAGGGCGTCCTCGGAGCCGGACGCCACCGCCCGGACGAGACTCGGACTCCTCGCCTGTCATCGGCTACGCCTCGGGATCGGGATCGGTTTCCGGGCTGAGCGCCAGCGGTCGATGTTCGAACGCGCTCGAATAGACGACGTCGGTCTCGGTCGTGTACACGAACGGGATCCCCTGGATCTGCTTCATCACCCGCTCGAGGTCGAGCGTGTCGGCCGCCCGGACCTTGAGCAGGTAATCGGCCTCGCCGGCGATATGGTGGCATTCCTCCACCTCGGGCAGGGCCGAGAACGCCTCGGTCAGGTCGGTCGACGACGGGACCGGGCGACTGGCGGATCCAGCTGAAGGCGAGGATGCCCCGGCCCACGGCCCGGGCATCGATCCGGGCGGAATAGCCCTGGATCACGCCGCGGCTTTCGAGCTTCTTGACCCGCTCGTGGGCGGATGGCGCGCTCATCCCGACGGCGGCCCCGATGTCGGCGTAGGACGCCCGGCCGTCGCGCTGGAGGATGTCAAGGATCCTGAGATCGGTCCGGCTGAGGACATCCTGTTTCGCCATTCAGCTCGGTCCGTCAGGCCGGGGCGCTCGGACGCCCTCGAACCGGTTTGCCATGTGATCCCTATTTGTTAGGTTAGGTGGCTTTGACGCTCTCAGTTTATTAGGCTACACTGCCGATCTACCCGGACGAACCAACAACAGCCGTTGGGTCGCTTTCGCGGCTGGTGTCCGGGCCCGTTGGAGGAACACGACATGCTGATCGCCAGCTCCGTTGCCCTCCTCGCGATCCTCGCGTTTGTGAGCATCCTGCTCTCTTCCGACGAAGGTCGAGAGGGCGCCGGATCCGCGGATCATCTCGCCGCCTGGACCCGCTACGGGATGCGCTGACCCACGCGCGCCAAGCCAAGCCTAGCCCACGAAGCCTCCGCACGCCGGGGGCTTCGCTGATTCCCTGGCGGCCGACACGCGTCGGATCACCGCTCGCGATCTGGCTACCATTCGCCGGCCGGGATACGTCGCGCGAGACGGAGCGAGCCCGCCGGCGCGTGCGCCTCAAGACAGGTCACGCCGACCGGCCCGACGAGCGCGTCGTGGTCGGTCCCGGCCGGCAGCTCCAGCAGATCTCCGGTCCCGAGGGAGAGCTTGATCCCCTGCTCCGGCAGGCCGAAGACGATCGAGCCCGCGGCCACGACGATGACCTTGTCGTAGCCGTGGTGGTGGGCGGAGTAACGGTCGCCCGGCCCGTTCGACCATTCGCCGGGGTCAAGTCCGGCCCGCCGCAGCCGGGTCGCCAGGTCCAACGCATACCTCTCGGCCGTCATTCCCCGAGCTTAGCCTCGCTCGTGCTGGGTGCATGGACACTCGGAGCACAGTGGGGATCGCCATGGGGCTGCCCTAACCATCGGCCAGCCTGGATTGCCGGGCTGTGCTCGGGAGGACTCGGGATCTGAGCGTGGCGCCATCCATGTGACGATCGATTCCGGCCGACTCGGCGCGCTAAGGGATCGGCCTACGGTCAGAGCGACCATGGATCCGGCATCGCTCCCGACAAGGCGACCGAAGGAGGCCCAACAAGGGGCGGAATCGGGGCCGAAGAGTCGATCCAGCCATGCCCGGGCCCATCACTCTCAGGCCGTGGTCACGCCGATCAGGCGGCCGACGAGGAAGGTGACCCCGGCAGCAGCCGCCCCGATGCCCATCTGGCGAAAGCCGCTGAACAGGGCGCTCCGGCCGGTCAAGAGGCTGATCCCGAGGCCGACCAGGAACATCGCCGCGAGGCTCAGGATGATGCTGGCGCCAAAGGCCGCGCCGCCCGTCAGGACGAGGTAGGGCAGGACCGGGATCGCCGCGCCGATCGCGAACGAGATCAGCGAGCCAAAGGCGGCACCCCAGGGGGAGCCGAGCTGGTCCGGATCGAGCCCAAGCTCTTCGCGGATCAAGGTGTCGAGCGCGGCGTCCGGATCCCGGAAGAGCCGGGCCGCGACCCGGGCCGCCTCCTCCTCCGAGAACCCCTTGGTCCGGTAGATCGCGGCGAGCTCCGCCTGCTCCTCATCCGGCATCGCCTGCATCTCGGCCCGTTCGAGGGCGATCTGGCGTTCGTACAGCTCGCGTTGTGATTGCATCGAGATGTACTCGCCGGCGGCCATGCTGAACGAGCCGGCCAGGAGCCCGGCGATCCCGGTCAGCAGGATGATGTGCGGGTCGGCCGAGGCCCCGGTGATCCCCATCACGAGCGAGGTGTTGCTGACGAGGCCGTCCGAGACGCCGAAGATCACGGCCCGGAGCGTGCCCGACTGGCCGGTCCGGTGCCAGCGCTCCGTCCGGCCGATCTCGCCCGAGCGGCGCGGCACCTGGACCTCGCGCAGGGCCGCCGGCTCGGCCGCGGTCCGGTCCGTCTTGTCGCCCTCGAGGTCGAGCCGGCGCCAGATCTCGGCGTGCTCGCGTTCGTCGGCGGCGATCGCGGCAACCTCGGGCGAGGCCTGCCCGGTGTAGGCATCCTCCTCGTCGCCCTCGAGGGCCTGGACGAGGTCGCTCACCGCCTTCGTCCCGAAGATCCGGGCGAGGCCGATGATCAGCCGGACCCGAACCCGGGCCTTGCCGGGGGGCGGGACGGTCGCGCCGAGCTCGCGCAGCTTGCCAGCCCAGATCTCGGCGTGACGCCGTTCGTTGCCGGCGATCGTCCGGAAGGCGCTCGCCCGCCGCTCGTCCTTCTCGATCCCGGCCAGGGCGTCGTACAGCACGATCGCGTCGCGTTCGAGCTTGAGGTTCTCGAGGCTCTGCTGGAGGTCGAAGTCGGCCACCCGGCGATGGTAGCCCGTAGAATCCGGCCCGTGACCGCGAGCGGGATCCTGTACCTGGACGAGGCGGCCGTTCGGGCGGCGATGCCGCCGGTCGGCGAGCGGATCGAGCTGGCCGAGCGGACAATGCTCGCCCTGGTCGAAGACGCCGAGCTGCCGCCCAAGATCGGTGTCCACCCGCGCCCGAGCGGATCGTTCGGTCACGCGATGCCGGCCTTCCTGCGGGCGCCCCGCCCAGCCGGTCCCGAGGCCGCCCAACGGGACCTGGTCGGCCTGAAGTGGGTCACCGGCTTCCCCGACAACGCCGGCCGCGGCCTGCCGGCGATCCACGCGACCGTGCTGATGAGCGACCCGGAGACGGGTGCGACGACGGCGATCCTCGATGGCGGCCCGATCACGGCCGACCGTACGGCGGCGATCTCGGGAGTGGCGATTCGCCACTGGGCCCGGCGGCCCTCCGGCCGGCCGATCCGGGCCGCGATCGTCGGTGCCGGCATCCAGGCCCGCAGCCACCTGCCGGTCCTCGGCCACCTCCTGCCGGGAGTGGAGGTGGCGATCTTCGACCGCCATCCGGACCGGGCCGAGGTGGTCGCCCAAGTGGCCCGAGCGACGCCCGGAATCGCCTCGGCGGTGGCCGCGGCCGATCGGTTCGAGGCCACCAGCTCGGCCGACGTGGTCGTCACCGCGGTCGCCTTCGGGCCGATTCGCCAGACCCTGTCGGGAGCCGACCTGGCCGACGATTCGCTCGTGATCGCGGTCGACTACGCCACGAGCGTCCACCACCTGGTCGCGCTCGAGGCTGGCCTGTTCCTCGTCGACGAGCTGGGCCAGTTCGAGGCGAACCGCGAGGCAGGCCAGTTCGACGACTATCCCGACCCGAGCTCGACGATCGGCCGGGCGATCCGCGACGGCCTCGAGCAGCCCGCCTCAGGCCGGATCCTGGTCATCCACCTCGGGGTCGGACTGGCCGACATCGTCTTCGCCGACGCGATCGTCCGGGCTGCGAACGCGGCCGGGCTGGGGTTGCTCCTGCCGCGCTGAGCCGCCGGCTGACGACTATCCTCGTCCGATGACCTCTCGATCGTCCGCTCGACCCGACCTGGCCGTGGTCGGGGCCGGCACGATGGGTGCCTGGACGGCCTTCTGGGCCGGCCGCAAGGGACTGACCACGACCCTCGTCGATGCCTGGGGGGCCGGCCACCCCCGCGCGACCTCGGGCGACGAGACCCGGATCATTCGCAGCTCCTATGGGTCCGACGTCCTGTACTCCCGCTGGGCGCGGCAGGCCCTCGATCACTGGCGGCGGTTCGGCGAAGAGTGGGGCGAGCGGCTGTTCGAGCCGGTCGGCACGCTCTGGTTCGGCCATCGCCTGGACGGCTTCGAGGCGGCCTCGCTGGCCGTCCTCCGGGCCGAGGGGATCCCGGTCGAGCAGCTCGCCGTGGACGAGGCCCGCCGGCGCTGGCCGCAGATCGACTTCGAGGACGACGCGTTCGTGGTCTACGAGCCGGAGGCGGGGGCACTGATGGCTCGCCGGGGAACCCTGGCTGCAGCCCGGGCATTCGAGGGTGACGGCGGCCGCTTCGAGCTGGCCGCCGCCCGGCCGGGCCGGACGAGCGGCCGGCGAATGGTCGACGTCATCCTGGGCGACGAGCGGCGGCTGGCCGCCGGGACGTTCGTCTTCGCGGCCGGTCCGTGGCTACCCAGGCTCTTTCCCGAGCTGCTGGGGCCGCTGATCCGGGTCACGAAGCAGGATGTCTTCTTCTTCGGCCCGACCGGTGGCGACGGCCGCTATGCCGGCGGACCGATGCCGACCTGGGTCGACTACGACGCCGCGTTCTACGGCGTGCCCGGGCTCGACGGGCGCGGCCCGAAGCTCGCTCCGGATCGCTACGGTCCGGTCTTCGACCCCTCGCTGGGCGAGCGGATCGTCGATCCCGACTCGACCCGGCTGGCCCGCGACTATGCCGCCCGACGCTTCCCGGGCCTGGCCGGCCAGCCGGTCGTCGAGACCCGGGTCTGCCAGTACGAGACGACCCCCGACAGCCACTTCATCATCGACCGCCACCCCGACTACGACAACGTGTGGATCGCGGGAGGCGGTTCCGGCCACGCCTTCAAGCACGGACCGCGGATCGGGGAATACCTGGCCGATCGGATCGGCGGAGCCCCGCTCGGCCCGGACGAGGCGCGGTTCAGCCTGACCGAGCCGCGCCGGATGGACAGTACGCTGCGAACCGGGGGCGACGAGATGGTCGCCGCCTGGCAGGGCTACTGAGCCTACTCGTTGACCTCGAGCGGGCCGTCGGCCTCGAGCTGGACCCGGCCATCCTCGATCACCACCTCGTAGCGGGCAATCGGCTGGTCGGCCGGCGGGTCGAGCGGCTCGCCCGTCTCGAGGTCGAACCGCGAGAGGTGCAGGGCGCAGGTCAGGCTGCCGCCGGTCAGGAAGCCCCGGTCGAGCTCGAAATACTCGTGGCTGCAGATCCCCTGGAAGGCCCGGTATTCACCGCCGACGTTGACCACCAGGACCGGATCGACCCCGTCCACCCAGGCCATCTTCATCTCGCCGGGCCCGACCTCCGAGGCGGCCAGCAGGTCGATCCGCATCAGGCGGCAGAGGCGTCCGCCACGCGTCCCGCCCATTTCGCCTCGAGCAGCTCGCGCAGGCGGTCCTGGGCATCGGCCAGGGGAACCCGGGCCACGACCGGCTCGAGGAAGCCCAGGACGATGAACTTGCGCGCTTCGTCGGGTTCGATCCCGCGGCTTTCGAGGTAGAACAGCTGGGTCTCGTCGATCGGGCCGACCGAGCTCGAATGGGCGGCCCGGCGGCAATCGGGCTGGTCGATCTCGAGGCTCGGGATCGCGACGGCCCGGGCCGCCTTCGACAGGTTCATCCCGAACTCGCCCAGGAAGCTGTCGGTCCCGACGGCGGTCTTCTCGATCGTGATCAGGCCCTTCATGAACGTCCGGGCGGCGTCCTTCAGGGCGCCCTTGCTCAGCAGGTTGCCGGTCGTGTTGCGCCCGACGTGGGTCGTGAAGCTGGTCAGGTCGAACAGCTGCGACTCACTGCCGAAGACGATCTCGACCTGCTCGACCGAGCTGCGGTCGCCGGTCAGGCGGTTGTCGACCCGGCTCCGGACGAGCCGTCCGCCGAGCTGGGCGAGCGCCCAGTGGAGCGAGGCCCCTTCGCCGATGTCGGCCTGGCGCTGCTGGAAGGCGACCGTGTTGGCCGGCAGGTCCTGGATCGAGGCCACGGCCAGCTCTGAGCCCGGCCCGAGATGGAGCTCGAGCGAACCGGTGAAGAGGGCCTGGGCCGCCCCGTCCGCGGCCGGGCTGGATGCCTCCATCTCCTCGAGGATCGTGGCCGAGGCCCCGGCACCCAGGTCGATGATCGTCCGGGTCAGGAGGGCATGGCCCGGGGCCCCGGCTCGCCAGCGCAGGATGATCGGGTCGGTCAACCGAACGCCCGCCGGGACGTGCAGGACGACGCCCTGGTTCCAGCCGGCCAGGGTCAGCTGGGCCAGCTTGTCGTCGGCAGGCAAGGCGGCCGGATCGACCAGCAGGCGGCGGGCGAGCACCGGATCCCGGCCGCCGACACCAGCCAGCGTGTCGAGGATCACCCCGGCCGCGAGGGCCTCGGGGGCAAGGTCGAGCGCCTCGACCCGATCCTCGGCCAGGGAGGCCAGTCCGGCAGTCCCGGCCGGCCGGCTGACGGCCGGATCGGTCCCGGCCTTCGTGGCCGGCCGCGGCCAGGGCGTCACGTCCTCGAGCTGGGCCAGGCGCAGGTCGAGGTAGGTCGTGTACAGCCGATTGCCCTCGACCGGCAGGGCCTTGAAGCGGTCGAAGGCCGCTCGGCGCGCGACTGCCAGCCAGTCCGGCTCGTGGCTCGCCCGGGCCTCGACGTAGGCCGGGTCGAGCTCGAACGTGAGGTCACCCGGGGCCTGGCGGGGGGCGCGGCTGGGGTTGACCTGGGGGCTCGCGGCGGGCGCGCCGGCGGCGCGCTCGTCGGTCATCCGAGCGAACCCTCCATCTCGAGCTTGACCAGCCGGTTGAACTCGATCGCGTACTCCATCGGGAGCTCCTTGGTGAACACCTCGAGGAAGCCCTGGACGATCAGGTTCTGGGCCTCGTTCTCGGTCAGGCCCCGGCTCATCAGGTAGAAGATCTGGTCGGCGCTGATCTTGCCCACGACCGCCTCGTGGGTCATCGTCGTGTCATCTTCCTGGATGTCGATGTACGGGTAGGTGTCGCTCCGGCTGATGTCATCGAGCATCAGGGCGTCGCAGCGAACCGAGGCGACGACGTTCGTGGCGCCGGGCCGACCTTGAGCGAGCCACGGTAGGTGGCTCGGCCGCCGTCCTTGCTGACCGACTTGCTGACGATCCGGCTGCGCGTGTTGGCGGCGAGGTGGATCGCCTTGGCGCCGGTGTCCTGGTGCTGGCCCTTGCCGGCGACGGCGACGCGAGATGATGTCGGCCGTCGCGCCCTCGCCGACGAGGTAGATCGCGGGGTACTTCATCGTCAGCCGGCTGCCGGTGTTCGCGTCGATCCACTCGACGGTCGAGTTCGTGTGGGCGTGGGCCCGCTTGGTGACCAGGTTGTAGACGTCGTTCGACCAGTTCTGGATCGTCGTGTAGCGAACCTTCGAGCCGGGCAGCGCGATCACCTCGACGACCGCGGCGTGGAGCGAGTCGGTCGCGTAGATCGGGGCCGTGCAGCCCTCGATGTAGTGGACCTGGGCGCCCTCGTCGACGACGATCAGGGTCCGCTCGAACTGGCCGGTGTTCTCGCCGTTGATCCGGAAGTAGGCCTGCAGCGGGAGCGGCACCTCGACGCCCTTCGGGACGTATACGAACGAGCCGCCCGACCAGACCGCGCTGTTGAGCGCGGCGAACTTGTTGTCCTCGGGCGGGACGACCGTGGCGAAGTACTTGCGGAAGATCTCGGGGTATTCCTTGAGCGCCTGGTCGGTGCCCATGAACACGACCCCGATCTTGCTCAGCTCCTCGCGCACCGAGTGATACACGACCTCGCTGTCGTACTGGGCACCGACACCGGCGAGGAACTTGCGCTCAGCCTCGGGGATGCCCAGCTTCTCGAAGGTCGCCTTGATCTTCTCCGGGACGTCGTCCCACGACTTCTCCTCGCCGGCCGAGGGCTTGCGGTAGTAGACGATCTTGTCGAAGTCGATATCGAGCAGGTTGCCGCCCCAGGCCGGCATCGGTCGCTTGAGGAAGTGCTCGTAGGCCCGCAGCCGGAATTGGAGCATCCAGTCGGGCTCGTCCTTGAACCGGCTGATCTCCTCGACGGTCTCCCGGGTCAGGCCGCGTTTCGTCTGGGCCAGGTAGTCGATCTCGTCGTGGAAGGCGTATTCGTCGCGGCGGTCGCTGACGAGCTCGCGGGTCGTCGTCATCGGAGTCTCCAGGCGGCAGGGCGGCCGGTTCGGATCGCGTCCGGGTCTAATCCCGACTCATATTATCGGAATTCGGCTCCGAAGCGTCAACGCAACTGTCGGGGCGCGTCGTATGCATCGTCCACGCCGGGTTCCCCGGATAGCACAGCCAGTGCTGTTGGACGGGTCGCGAACGTGCCGAACCGGGCGATCGACACGATTCGAGGCGTCCGTCGTGCTCATTCGAGCGTGGCCGCGGCGCGGCCCGGCACTTCGCGGTCGATGGAGGACATCACGGGCCCGCCTACCAGCGCGGGGGTCGCTGCATGGCGAGACGCTGCCGGCCGGTCAGCCCGGGGGGCACGCTACGGGCCGGGCCGCCGCGGGCCGAGACCGAAGGCCGCCCATCGGGCCCTACTTCGCGCCGGGGACCGGTCCTTCGCGCAGGCCGAAGACGTTGCCGTCGGGATCCTGGAACCAGGCCCCCCGGGCGGGCCCGATCTGGGCGATGAAGTTGACCGTCTTGGGCGTCTCGTACTCCTCGAAGGTGACACCGCGCGAGGTGAGCTCGGCGATCACCGCATCGAGGTCCGCCACCTCGAAATGGGCCACCGTCTGGCCGACGTTCGGCTGCCCCCGGCGGACCGACACCTGGCTCCCCTGGCCCGCCCCGAAGCGGATCGCAAACGGCGCCTCCTCCAGGATCGTCAGGCCCAGCTGCTCGGCGAAGAACGTCTTCGACCGATCCAGGTCCGAGACCGCGACGGTGGGCACGAGCATCGAGTCGACGAGCATGGCTGGATCTCCTCTACGGCCTGATCTGGACTTCGGCTTCGATTTCGACCGGGATCCCGAACGGCAGCTCGGCCAGGCCCACGGCCGATCGGGCATGCGCCCCGGCTTCACCGTACAGCTCGATGATCAGGTCCGAGAACCCGTTCATCACGGCCGGTTGGCGCCGGAAGCCGGGCGACGAGTTGACCATCCCGAAGACGCGCAGCCAGGCCGTCACCCGATCGAGGTCACCCAGCTCGCGCTTCAGGCTGCCCAGGATCGAGATCGCGACGAGCCGAGCGGCCTGGCTGGCCTGCTCGACCGAGACGTCGGCTGCGACCTTGCCGAACGGTCCGGCGAACGTGCCGTCCTCGTTCTGCGGGCCGTGCCCGGAGATGTAGGCCCGATCGCCCAACACCCGGACCGGGCTGAACGGCAGGACGACTCCGGGCGGCGGCGTCATTGGCGGCGGGAGCTGGATCCCTAGCGCCGCGAGCCGCTCCTCTATCTGCATCCTGCCACGATAACGGTCTCGTTCTGCGGGGCATACATGACATGTTTCGTCATGATCACGCGCTAGTCTGCCGGGGTAGATGAAGGCACCCCGGAAAGGACGGAGCGAGCGAGATGTTGAACCTGGAGCTGGCCCGAATCGTGACCGCCGAGCGCAACCGGGAGAGCCTGAAGTCCCTTCGGCAGGCGGCCTTCCGGGCGGACCTGGACGAGCGAAACGCGGCCCGCAAGGCGATCGACGCAAGCTCGCCGTGCCAGGGCTCCAAGCCCGGACAGGGCCCGCGGCCGGCCCTCGGACCGTCGCGCTGAGCCAGCCTCAACCGGCGTAGCGGCTGGCCGTCCGAGCGGCCAGCTCGCCGATCTCCGCCCGGACCTCGGCCGGCCCGACGACCTCGAGGTCCGGCCCCAGGGTCAGCAAGTGGCCGGCGATCTCGTCGGGCCAGTCGAGCCGGATCCGGAGGCCGAGCCAGCCTTCGGCGTCGAGGTCGCGGACCGGATCGGCCTCGGCCATGATCCTGGCCCCGACCACCTCCCCCAGCCGGCCCATCCGCTCGGCGCGAACCCGAACGACGACCTCGGTCCGGGGCGTGGATTGCTCGTAAGCGGCGGTCGATTCCGCCCAATAGGCCGCGAGGTCGAAGTCGGCGGGCCGCTCGAACCGCTCGTCGGTCAGCTCGGCGCTGGCGATCCGTGACACCCGATACGTTCGGACCTGGCCTTCGGCCGAGGCCACGACGTACCACACGCCGGCCTTGAGGACCAGCCCGAGCGGCTCGAGCTCGCGCTCGACGATCCGATCGCGGCGGTACTCGATCCGGACCCGCCGGGTCTCCCAGACGGCCTCCGACATCGTGGCCAGGTAGGGCACCGGCTCGGACCCCTGGTACCAGCCGACGGCGTCGAGGTGGAATCGCTCGACCAACCGGGTGGCCCGGGCGCGCAGCTCGGGTGGCAGGGCCGCCAGGACCTTGAGCCGGGCCGCGGCCACGACCGTGCCCAGCCCGAGCTCCGCAGCCGGCCCGGGCACGCCGGCCAGGAAGAGCGCCTCGGCCTCGTCGCCGGTCATCCCGGTCAACCGGGTGCGATAGCCGTCGACGAGGCGGATCCCGCCGTATGGACCGCGTTCGGCATAGATCGGCACGCCGGCTGCGGCGAGCGCCTCGACGTCGCGATGGATCGTTCGCTCCGAGACCTCGAGCTCTGCCGCGAGCTCTGCGGCCGTCAGCCGGCCGCGGCTCTGGAGCAGCAGGAGGAGGGCCACGAGGCGCGAGGCACGCATCGTCGAAGCATAGCAAGGTTCATGCCAGTTCCTGTCATATACGCTCCAGTGCCGGTGTGGCTTCGGCAGGCTGGGCCGGGGCTGGGGCCGGGGTTGGGGCCGAGGCGAGTTCCAGGGCTGGGGCCGGGGTTGGGGCCGAGGCGAGTGCCAGGGCTGGCTCGGCGGGACCCACTGCCCCAGGCCTCTGGCGGTCGAGCAGGCGGCGGACCGGGCCGGCCAGGCGTCCCTGCGAGACGGCCACGCCGAAGACCACGATCAGGCCGCCGATCGGCTCGTTCCAGCTGAGCGTCTCGCCCAGGAAGGCAACGCCGACGAGGATCGCCACGAGCGGCGTCAGGTAGGTGACCGTGCTGGCCGTGGTCGGCCCGGCCGCCGCGACGATCCGGTAGTTCAGGACGTACGCGATTCCCGTTCCGAGCGCACCGAGGGCCGAGCATGCTGCCGACCACGGCTCGGCGTGATCGGGCCGGTCGTCCCGCCGTGACAGCCCGACCGGCACGAGCAGGACGCGTCGCCACGAGCATTTGGCCGGTCGCCACCGAGACCGGGCCTTCGGCGAGGTTGGTCACGTGGCGGCGGCCGTAGGGAAAGGCGATCCCGTAGCAGATGATCGCCCCGATGCAGGCCAGGACCCCAGGCAGCTCGCCTCCGGCCGAGGCCATTCCAGATCCCGGTCACGACGAGCAGGCCGAGGAAGCCGATGAACAGGCCGGCCACCCGGCTGGGAGTCGGCTCCTCCTCGGGGAAGGCGACGAGGACGACGGCCAGGGTCGTCAGGGGCGTCGCGCCATTGATGATCCCGGCCAGGATCGAGCTGACGCTGGGTCTCGCCGTACGAGAACAGGATGAACGGGACGACGTTCATCAGGATCGCCATGACCAGGAGGTGACGCCAGGTCGAACGTGCCCGTGGCAGACGCGACCCTTGAGGGTCAGCAGGATCACCAGGGTGATCGCCCCGATCGCGACCCGCCAGAACGCGACCTGGATCGGATTGAGCCCCTCCAGGCCGAGCTTGATGAACAGGAACGAGCAGCCCCAGATCGAGGCCAGGACGACGAACGCCACCTGCCACGGCAGGCGAGGCCGTCGCGGGCCGTCGCCGGGAGCGATCCTCCGATCGGAGCTCATGCGAGTCGGGTCACCTCGACACATGGAACACCCGCCGACGCCCGATCGGGTTGCGCGGCGCAGACTGAACCCCGGCGACGGCCACCTGCGTATGCCCGCCGAGGAGGTGATTCGATGCCAGACGCCGCTCGCCGGCCGGGCTTCTCGCTCGAGGATGCGGTCCTCGACATCGGCGGCGACATCGGTGCCTTGATCCTGTACACGGACGCGGGGTACGTCGGACGCGAGATCGAGCTCAGCCTGCTCGACGAAGCCGATGACGATGGGGCTGGCCGTGGCCACGAACACCGGGCCACCGACGAGCACGGGCATGAGCACGAGCCCGCCGACGGGCACAGGCACGGTCACGACGATGTGCACGAGCACGGTCACGAGCCGGGCCGGCAATCCGCATGGGCACGAGCATCGGATCCACACCGCGATCCACGAGCGGCGGGCGGCGGCGCAGCTCACCTACGCCGGCATCTACCCCGAGCTGCGAGCCGGCGATACCGGATCTGGACCGACGATCCGACCCTGCCCGACCAGGTCACGATCGTCGGCGGCGAAGTGGCCGAGGTCGACTGGCGGTCCGGGCCCGGCCTAGGTCGAGCGGGCCGGCGATCGTCGGGGCGGGCCGGCGATCGTCGGAACCTTGTCAACCGGGCTGTGCCGGGTGGATGGACACCGCGAGCACAGCAGCTTGGACACGGTGGGTTGAGCCTCCCGGGGGTGCGCCAGCCGCCGCGGATTCGTGCCCAGCAGGGCGCCCGCTCGCGCTCGGCGACGTCCTCGAAGGCGTCCAGACAGCCGTCATGCCGTGGCTTGTGCTGATGGTGCCCATGCAGCCGACATCAAGGGGCTCGAGAAGCCGAGATCTGAGCGGGATCGGCGATCAGGCCAATCTCGACCGGCGGACATGAACAGCGCCCGCGCTGTGGCCAGGAACAACGAGCGGCAGGAAACGACGGGCGGTCCCAAGGAGGGCCGCCAACCGGCCCAACGAGCCGCCTCGTGGGCGCGCGAACGCCCGCCCGACTGAACTGCGCCGGGCCGGCGAATCACGTCAGGTTGGCCCCGAGCTGGCGGGGCATCGGAATTCGAGAAGCCCGGTGGCTGTCTGGCCACCGGGCTTCGCTTTCGTGCGGCGGACATAGGCGCGAGCGCCCGGGCGGCTACGGGATGTCGTAGCCGCTCTTCGGATTGAGCATGTACGGGAACTGGTCGAGCACACGCCGTGACCCTTGGTCCCGTCCTGGACGACCGCGGCCGCGGCGTCAGGCGTGAAGCTCGGGTCGACCAGCGGGAATCGTGACCCCGGCGACCGCCCGGACCTCGATCGTCACCACATCGTCGAACAGCGTCGCCCGTTCGGGAAGCCGGCCGCGTCGCCACCGAGCAGGCCGAGCAGGTTCGGGCTTCGATGTCGTCGGCGGGATGGCCAGGTTCAGGCGAAGCATGTCCGCGATGACCGGTCCGGTGTAGTTCTGGAAGCCGGGCACGACGCCCGCCGGAATGCCGGTCATCAGGATGGCCTGCAGGTCGGCTCGCGGCTTCTTGTAGGCCGCGAGGTTCGGGAAGACGCCGGGGTAGAGCACGTGCAGCAGGCCGGCCAGCTCTGGATGGAGCACATCCTTGAGGAACTCCTGGTCGCCCAACGGGCGGCGCGAATTCCAGTAGTCCTTCCTGGCCATCGGCGTGAGGACCTCGTTGACCAGTGGGTTGCCCAGACGCGAGACCTGGATCCACGGACCGGACTCGACCTCCTTCGAGGTACGCTCAGGATTCGCGCCTGGCGCCGACGGGCGCGAGCGTAGATCCCGATCGTCGAGCGGCTGTCAGTCACGACCGTCGGGTTCTGGCCACCCTTGGTCAGCTTGGTCTTGGGGACCTGGAGGGCGATCGTGTGGACGTTCGCCGAGGCCAGGGAGTTGTGGCCGGCCGTCGCCGGGGTCGGGATGAGGTGCAGCTGCTCGAACGGGCGCAGAGTCGCCCAGGTCGAAGATCGAGCCGAGGTCGACGAAGAAGCCGTCCTGCGCTGGCCGGCGAAGACCTTGCTGCCATCCTTGACGGGTGTGCACAGCGGCGGCGGCCAGGGCCAGCGTAGTTGGGGGTCGAACGCGGGCCGATGTTGACCGGCGGGCAGATCAGGTCCGAGCCGAGGAGCTCGGTGTGACCGGCCGTGACCCGCGTCACCGAGTACGTCTGGACCCGGTTCCAGACGGCGCTGGACAGGCTCGTGATCTGGCCGAAGTTGTACAGGAACGTGTTGGGGTTCTTGACTTCGGTGTCCGGAATCGGAACTGGTACTTCACGTCCGCTCGGCCTTGGCGTCGTTGTTGATCACGAACTCGTACAGGACGTCGTTCCGAACTCGTAGAAGTTCGGGCCGCCCGCCGGCGACTCGCCGGGGATGTAGTTCATGATCATCGTCACGATGTCCGGCTTGTCCGGGCTGACGAAGGCATACGTATCGGTGTTGTCGGCGACCGGATCCTTCGAGATCGACGGCGCCTCGCGATGAGAGGACATCGGCTAGGCCTCCTGCCCGGCCGTGCGCGCGCCCTTGAGCAGGCGAGCGACGAGCTCGGGGTCGTGGTACGTGATCTCGCTCGTGCCGACGAACAGGACGACATCACCGGTTGAGGCGTCCTCGACGTGGGCGATCACGTCGTGGCCGACCGAGCTCAGGTCGAGGCGTCGTCCGGCTTCGAGGGACTTGCTGCTGCCGACCGCCGGGGCGGCTGCGGCGATCAGGCCCGGCAGGGCGACGATCCCGCTCGGGCAGCGACACCGGCGGCGGTCGCCGCGGCGGCGCGTGTCATGAACGCGCGTCGTGAGAGTTCAGTCATCGGTTCCTTCTCCATCGGAAACAGGCTCAATGCGCGGGTTGCCGGGTCGTCGTCATTGCCACCTCTCGCTGCGGAGTCGGCGCGGCGGGGACGGGCCGATCGCGACTCGTGGGGGGTACGCGAGGTGGGGCAGCCCGGATGAACGGCCGTCGGGCAGGGCTGGCGCCTTGCCGCTGGATCAACGCAACCGGGGAGCTGGGGCCGGCGGCCAGCCGCTACCATCGGCCGATGACCGCTCCTCGCCGGGTGAGCGCGGCTGCCGCCCGCCGCTTCCTGGTGCTCCGGCACGGCCTCGCGCCGCCGCGCGCCCTGCCGCCTGCGCCGGCGAGCGTGATGGCCGTCGTCGGCCGGCTGGGCTCGCTCCAGTTCGACCCGCTCGAGGTCGCCGGCCGGAACCACGACCTGGTCCTGCTGGCCCGGATCGCGGGCTACCGCCGCGAGTGGACCGACGCCCTGCTGTACGCCGATCGGGTCCTGTACGAGACGTACAACAAGGGCCTCAGCCTGGTCCCGACGGCCGAGCTGCCCGTAGTACCGGATGACCTGGGACCGGAGCGCGACGCCGCCACGACGACCGGCTCGTTCGACGAGCACGCCCCGCTCGTGGCCGAGCTCCTCGATCGGATCCGGGCCGACGGCGAGCTGTCGTCAACCGACGTCGAGCCGCGCGCGGCGATCGACTGGTACTGGCGGCCGACGAACCAGGTCCGGGCGCTCCTCGAGGCGCTCGCCGAGGCCGGCATCCTGGGCCTCTCGCCGGCGTGCCGGCAACCGGCGCTACTACGACCTCGTCGAGCGCCTCTTCCCGGCCGAGCTGCTGGCCGAGCGGCGCGACGAGCGCGAGCAGCTCCGCCACAAGCTGCTGTCGCGGCTATCGGGCCCACGGCCTGCTCGGCCGAGCGGGCAAGCCGGGAGCTCTGGCTGGGCCTCGGCAAGGCCGTCGGCCGAGCCGGGCGACCCGGCCTGGCGATCCCGGACGGCGATGCGTCGGCGCGAGCTGGTCGAGCGCGGCGAGCTCGTGCCCGTCGAGGTCGACGGGATCAGCGGCGAGCGACTACGTCCTGGCCGGCGAGCTCGCCGGTGCTCGACGCGGCCGAGGCGGAGCTGGCAGCCGGCCTGCCGCCCGGAGGTCACGTGCCGGGCGCGGTCTTCCTCGCGCCGCTCGATCCGTTCGTCTGGGATCGCGACTTCCTGCGCAGCCTGTATCGGCTTCGACTACGTCTGGGAGGTGTACGTCCCCGCAGCGAAGCGGCGCTGGGGCTACTACGTCCTGCCGATCCTGTTCGGTGACCGGCTGGTCGGCCGGATCGAGCCGCGGATCGATCGCAGCCGCGGGCGCCCTGCGGATCCTCGGCCTGTGGTGGGAGGACGGGCTTCGAGCCGCTGGCCGAACCGGGGTTCGTCCCGGCCTTCGTCGAGGCGCTCGACGCCCACCGGGTCTTCGGCGGCGTCCGCCGCGTCGTCCTGCCTCGAACGCATGCGCATCGGCCGCTGGTCGCCGCCGTTCGCGAGCGCCTCGGCTGACTTCGGCGCCTGACACGGCGTTCCCAGCGCGGCTGTGGACCATTCGGTGCCCGCAGAACGAAATGCGTGCGGCCGGCCCACGCCGCCCCGCACGAGGAGAACGACATGGCCGCAATCCGCCAAGCCGATGCCACCTGGTCGGGCGACCTGACCGACGGCAAGGGCACCGTCAGCGCCGTCTCGAGCGGCGTCTTCAGCGCCCTGGCCGACGACCTGGGCCTCGCGGATCGAGATCCGCCGACGGGCGGACGAGCCCCGAGGAGCTGCTGGCCGCGGCCCACGCCTCGTGCTTCTCGATGGCCTTCGGCAACGAGCTCGTCCAAGCGCGGCTTCACCGCCGACCGGCTGGCCGTGATCGGCCAGCGTCACGCCTCGACATGACCGACGCCGGCCGGCGGGTCATCTCGAGCGCCCTGACCGTCAGCGGCTGGGTCCCTGGGCATCGACGCCGCCACGTTCGCCGAGATCGCCGAGGTCGCCAAGAACGGCTGCCCGATCTCGAACGCGCTGAAGGGCAACGTGGCCCTGCAGCGTCGAGGCCGACCCTCGAGAGCTAGCCGGCCGCGGGTCCCGCACCTGGCTTGCCGGCGGACCCGGCGATCGCCAGGATCCGGGCCGGGTTGACCACCGTCAGCTGGTGGATCGCGTCTTCAGGCACGCCGGCCGCCCGCAGCCTGGGCAGGAACGTCTCGATCAGGTAGACGTAGCCGTTGCCGCCGTAGGCCGTGAGCTGGCTGTTGTGGCAGACGTCCTGGCTGAGCAGGAGCCGGTCGGCGTGGCCGCGCTCGATCAGCTCGCGGGCGAGGTCCACGACCCGCGGCTCGCCGTGGCGCTCCATCGGGGTGAAGCTCATCCCGAGGAAGTCGAACTCGAGGTTCGCCCCGCGCCGGATGATCTCGAGGTAGTGATCGAGGACGGGATACGAGTCGGCGTGGCCGATCACGACCCGGGCCGGATCGACGCCCTCGTCCTCGAAGACCCGGAGCTGGGCCAGGCCAACCGGCGGACATGACCGAGTGGGTCGTGATCGCCAGCCCGGTCCGGCGAGCGGCTCGGCCGGCGGCCCGATGGACCCGCTCCTCGCGCGCCGTCAGCCAGGGCTTGTCGGTGCCGATCTCGCCGATGATCCCGGGCCGGATGCCGCGTCTCGCCGACGCCGGCCTCGATCTCGGCCACCAGCTCGTCAGCGAGGTCATCGACGGTCCGCCGATCGATCAGCGCCTCGGCCGGGTAGTACGCCGTCGCGGTACCAGCCGGTGCCCATCACGATGTGGACGCCGCTGCGCCGTCGGCGTAGCGGCGGAGCCGTTCGGGATCGCGGCCCACGCCGGGCAGGGTCAGGTCGACCAGGCTGCCGCCTCCGGCGGCCCGGAACGCGGCGAGCTCGGGCACGACCAGGGCGTCGTCGGGGGTCAGCTCCCAGTAATCCCAGCGGTCGGGGATCTGCCAGAGGTGGATCCCGGTGTGCTCGTGGGGCAGGACAAACCCAAGGTCGGCGGCGGGCACCCGGCCGAGGACGGTCTGGACGAAGCCGGCCGGGGGTGGTGCAGCCATCCGCGCGAGTCTAGCGGCCGATCACCGCGTCACGGGGGCGAAGGCCGCGATCGGCTGGGAGCCGACCGTCGGCAGGACCGGCCGGCTCGGCGCGTGGGCGGCGGCCAGGAGCAGCTCGGCCACGGATCGCGCCCGGTGCTCGCCGTTCGAACGGCGATGGCCCGGGCCCTCCTCGGCTCGCTGGAGGACCAGGCCGTCGAGCATCGCCGAGAGACCGCCGGCCACCCCGTCGACGTCGAGCCAGGCCGGCAGGTCACCCCGGGCAACGCCCTCGCCGAGGAGCATCGCGATGACGGTCAGGAGCTGCTCCCGCCGCCGGACGAGCATCTCCCGGACGGCCGGCTCCTGGTCGGCAACCGCCCAGGCCTGGATCAGGAAGGTGGACATCCCGTCGCGGTCGTCGGCCGGCTCGATCGAGTCGAAGAAGAACGAGATCCCGGTCGCCAGCCGCTCGGCCAGGTCGCCGGCCCGAGCCAGACGCCCGGCCAGCTCGCCGATGCCCTGCCCGGTCGTCAGGTCGCAGGTCGCCAGGAACAGCTCGTCCTTGCCCTTGAAGTAGGTGTAGATCGCGCCGACCGAGAGGCCGCTCTCGCGGACGATGTCCTGGACGGTCGCCCGGTGGAAGCCGAGGTCGCCGAAGACCTTGAGCGCGGCGACGCTGATCCGGGCTCGGACCTCGTGCTCGTGGGCGGCGCTGACGCGGGGCATGGCTGGACGACACTCCTCGAACTTTTAACGAACGATCGCTCGGTGATGGTAGGCAAGAAACGAACCGTCGTGCAAGAGGCGATCGGCCCGGTCCTGGCTTGACAAGGAGAATGCGTATTCTCTATCGTCTGTCAACCACACAAGCTCATCCACGCGTCCGGTCGCGCGGACCGGACCGCCCGAGAAAGGTCGTTCCGTCCGATGTTTGCGCGCTGGGGCGCCTTCGTCTATCGCTCGCGCCGGGTTGTCGTGCTCGGGGCGATCGCCTTCGCCCTGGTCATGGGCTTCTTCGGACTGAATGCCTCGAGCCACCTGAGCTCGGGCGGCTGGCTCGACACGAGCTCGGAGTCGGCCGCGGTCGACCAGCGCCTCGCGAGCGAGTTCGGCGGGGGCAAGAGCAGCCTCATCGCCCTGTTCCACACGACGACCCCGAATGGCGCGACCTCGGGCCCGTTCCAGGCCGCCGTCACCCAGACCCTCGCCCCGCTCGCCGGCGACTCAGACGTGAGCGGCGTCGTCGGCTATGCTCAAACCCGTGATCCCCGCTTCATCAGCACGGATGGTGATTGCCACCTACGTCCTGATCCAGCTGAACGCGACGGACGAGCAATCGGTCGACCTGGTCGCTTCGGTCCGGGCCAAGCTGGCCGCACCGGCCGGCTACAGCTACCAGCTGACCGGCTACGGACCGCTGACCAAGGGGGCGGCCGTCCTGTCCGAGAAGGACCTGGCCCGGGCCGAAACCCTGTCCCTGCCGATCGTGGCCCTGATCCTGATCCTGGTCTTCGCCTCCCTCGTGGCCGCCTCGCTGCCGCTCCTGGTAGCCGGCCTGGCGATCCCCACGACCCTCGGGCTGATCTACTTCGTCAGCCAGCAGATCGAGATGAGCGTATACGTCACGAACATCGCGACGATGCTCGGTCTGGCCCTCTCGATCGACTACTCCCTATTCATGGTCAGCCGGTTCCGCGAAGAGCTCGCTCGCGGTCGAACCGTCGGTGAGGCGGTCGAGAAGGCCGTCGCGACCAGCGGCAAAGCGGTCGACCTTCTCGGGCCTGGCCGTCGCGATCGGCCTGTCGGGCCTGCTCCTGTTCAAGTCAAGCGCGATCAGCTCGATCGGCGTGGCCGGTTCGCTGGTCGTGATCGGAACCCTGGTCTACGCCCTGACCTTCCTGCCGGCGACCCTGGGGATGCTCGGGCCGCGGGTCAACTCGCTCAGCCTGACCGGCCTGTTCCACGTCTTCAGTCGCGGGCGGAGCGGTCCGGCCAGCCATCGCTGGGAGCAGCTCGCCCGGCTCGTGATGCGCCGGCCGTGGGCCTTCCTGATCCCGGTCCTGACGCTGCTGCTCGTGATGGGCCTGCCCTTCTTCCACCTCGTCCAGGGCGTGCCCGACGCCTCGATCTATCCGGTCGGGATGGAGAGCCGGGACGCCTACGTCGCCCTCCAGACCGACTTCCCGACCGGCGAGACGACGCCGATCGTGGTCCTCGCCACGGTCCCCGGCGATCCGACCTCGGCAGCCAACGCGAGTGCCCTGGCGGCCTACGCCGACGAGCTCGCCAAGCTGCCCGGGATCACCCATGTCGAGGGTGCCTACACGCTCACCGACCCGACCTCGGGCGCCCAGCTGACGCCCGAGCAGATCGGCCAGCTGTACGGCACGCCCGAGGCAAGCCGGCCGGCCCAGGTCGAAGCCGCGATCAGCGCCCTCCAGCAGGCCGATGTCCGGGGCAGCACCGTTCGGTTCAACGCCATCAGCAGCCTCGATCCGGCCTCGCCCGAGGCGACCGCCCAGATTCCCGGCGATCCGGGCCCTGGCGGCCGGCAACGGGATCACAACCCAGGTCGGGGGCGAAGCAGCGATCGGCCACGACTTCCTGGTCGCCCAGGGTGACCGGATGCCCTACGCGATCGGACTGACCCTGATCGCCAGCGCCGTCGTCCTGTTCCTCCTGTTCGGCTCGCTGGCCATCCCGATCAAGGCGGTCGTGATGACCCTGCTGTCGATCAGCGCCTCGCTTCGGAGCCCTCGTCTGGATCTTCCAGGACGGCAACCTCTCGAACGTCCTGAACTTCAATCCGGTCGGCTTCACGATTGCCGGCAATCCGATCATCATGTTCAGCGTGATCTTCGGCTTGTCGATGGACTACGAGGTCCTGCTGCTTGTCCCGGATCCAGGAGGCCTACCGCCGGACAGGCGACAACACCGCCTCGGTGGCCGAGGGCCTGGCCCGGACGGCCCGGGTGATCACCGGGGCTGCCCTGATCATGGTCAGCGTCTTCGCGGCCTTCGCCCTGGCCGACACGATCACGATCAAGGCGATCGGGGTGGGCATGGCGATCGCCGTCCTGCTCGACGCGACGGTCGTCCGGTGCCTCCTCGTGCCGGCCACGATGCGCCTCCTCGGCCGCTGGAACTGGTGGGCGCCCGGACCGCTCAAGCGCTTTGCCGACCGGCTCGGGTTCGACCATGCTGAGGGCGACGAGGCCGAGCCGATCATTGGCGCAGGCACTCCCCTCGGAGACGCCGCCGGATGAGCGAAACCTTCCAGCCGGGTGATCCCGGCCGCTACCAGCCGCACGGACCGGTCCCGGATTCGGCAGCCGGCCCGACCTCGACCGGGCCGACCCCGGCTGGCCCGCCGCCGATCGGGGGTCCCGGCGGACCGTACGCTGGCGGCCCGGGCGGACCGAACCGGGTCTATCGAGGGAGCTGGGGCTGGAGCAATCCGAACGCCTATCCCGGCCTGCCCTTCCTGGGCGTCTTCCTCGTCCTGCTCGGCGGACTGCTGCTGATCGGCGAGCTCGTGCCGGGCTTCCACGTCTGGGGCGCCGCCCTCGGCATGGCGGCCGGGTTGGCCTATCTCATCGCCTGGCTGACGAACCACGGACGATGGGGCCTCTACCCCGGGGTCATCCTGCTCTCCCTGTCCCTGCCGTCCTTCCTGATCGACCTCGGCCTGCTCCAGGATGCGCCGGGCTGGACCACCCTGTCGCTGGGCCTGGGCCTGCTCCTGATTGCCGTTTGGCGCTGGCATGGCGGGCGGGGCATCGGCTGGCAGGCGATCGTTGGCGTCGTCCTGGCCATTGTCGGCGGCGGCGACGTCATCGCGACCCTGGTCCCGAGCGCACCGAGCCTCGATGCCCTGATCGGTCCCGTGATCGTCCTGGGCCTCGGGCTGCTAGTGATCGTCCGGTCCACCCAGCGCGGACGCCGCTAGGCTCTCAGGCGAGCTCGGGCGCGGCGGCCTCGATCGATTCGGCCAGGCAATCGGCGATCGCGACCAGCTCGTCGGCGGTCACCACGAACGGCGGCCCGAGCAGGATCAGGTCGCCGTTCACGCCATCGGCATTGCCCGTCCCCGAGTAGACCAGCAGCCCGTTCCGACGCGCGGTCGCGACGATCGATTCGGTGATCCGGGCGGATCGCGGGAAGGCTTCGTGAGTCGAGCGATCCGCGACCAGCTCGATTCCCACCATCAAGCCGCGTCCCCGGATCTCGCCCACGTGGGGATGCAAGGCCAGCCGCTCGCCGAGGAGCGACTGGAGTTGCTCGCCCTTCGCGGCGGAGGCGGCGACGAGGTCCTCGGTCTCGAGGATCCGGAGCACCTCGCGGGCCACCGCGGCGCCCACAGCCGAGTGGCTGTAGGTGAAGCCGTGGACGAATGAGCCCGCCCCCAGGACGGCCTCCGCGACGACCCCCGAGGCCGAAACGAAGCCGAACGGCCAGTAGCCCGAGCTGGCACCCTTCGCGGCGACGAGGAGATCCGGCCGGACGCCCCAGTGGTCCACCCCGAACCAGCGCCCGGTCCGGCCGAAGCCGGTCATCACCTCGTCGGCGATCAGCAGCACCCCGTGCCGGCGGCAGACCTCGGCGATCGCCGGCCAGTAGTCGTCCGGGGGCACGGCCGCGGCGAGGGTCGCCCCGACGATCGGCTCGGCCACGAACGCGGCCACCTTGCCCGCTCCTGCCGCGATGATCGCCTCGTCGAGCTCGTCGGCCAGGGCGCCGGCCGTCCCCAGGGCATTGGCGCCGGGATCGCCGGCCCGGTACGGATAGGCCGCGGAGACGTGCCGGAAGCGGCCGAGCCAGGGTTCGTACGGCCGCCGCAGGGGCACCCGTCCGGACAGGTCGAGCGCACCGAGGGTATTGCCGTGGTAGCTCCCCCAGCGGGCGAACACGATCGAACGATCGGCCTCGCCCCGGGCCAGGTGGAAGGAGCGGGCGAGCTTGAGCGCGGTTTCGATCGCCTCCGAACCGCCCGAGACCGGGTAGATCGACGGGTCGTCCTGGGGCAGGTGGCGCCCGACCTCGAGGGCATAGGCCTCGAGCGGCTCCGAGGTGAAGACACTGCCGTGGGCGTAGGCGAGCCGGCCGGCCTGCCCGGCCATCACCCGGGCGATCGATTCGCGGCCGTGGCCGACGCCCACGACGACCGCCCCGCCGGCCGCATCGAGGTAGGGCCGGCCGTCGGCGTCCCAGATCGTCGAACCTTCAGCCCGGGCAGCCACGAGCGGCGGACCCGAGGCCCGCTGGAAGACCCGGCCGGTCATGGCCGGACCGCCGGCCGGCGAATGGACGGAGTCATCGCCCGATTGTACGGTCGAGTCTGCCTGCCGGCGGAGGCGGTCGGGAGAGCCAGGGCCATGGTTCGGGCCTGGCGCAAGGCCTAGCGGGCGGCCAGCCGGAGCCGGGTCAGCCCAAGGTGGACGTACGTCGTGAAGCGCGGGTAGACGGCACTGATCCGGGTAATCGCAACCCCGCTGATCATCGCGTGGACCACCCGTCCGCCGCCGATGTAGATGCCGACGTGGCTGCCCCCGCCGAAGATCACCAGGTCGCCCAGTTGGGGGTTCGAGGTGGAGGTCATGTGCCGGGCCCGGAAGTGGGCGTAGAGGGCCGAGGCGCTCCGCAGCCCGGCGATCATCCGGCCGAGCCCGGCGTCCTCGAAGACCCGGTAGACGAGACCCGAGCAATCGAAGGCATGCGGCCCGGTCGCTCCATGCTCGTAGCGGGCCCCGATGTGGGACTCGGCCAGGGCGATGATCCGGCTCGAGGCGAGGGACCCGGCCCGGCTGGCCGGACTCGTGGCTCGCCTCGTGGCCGCCCTCAGGGAGCGGGCCGGCGCAGCTGCCCGCGCACGGGTCCGGGCCGGAGCCGGCGGCGCGCTCGCCAGGACGGTGTCATCGAGCGCAGCGCGCTGGATTGTCAGGGTGGGGGCGACCGCGGCGGTGGCAGCGGACTCCGCACTGAGTTCGGCGGGAATCCGCATCGCGGCGGGGACGACGACCGCGACCGGAGCGGAGGTCGCGGGGCCAGAGGCCGATGTCTGGGGTACGAGAGCTCCGAACATGATCATCGAGAGGCCGAGCGAGGCCAGCGCCCTGAGGCGCACGCGCGTCTGGCTCAACAGGCTCCTTCCTACCGGGACATCGCGAGGCACGCGATGGCGATGGGGTAAGCCGCCTGCGGGCAGTGGGTAGGTGGGATGTCCGGGCTAGGGAACGACAGCGGGTCTGCCGTGAGGCGGCGGTCTTTGGTTGTCGTTCCCGTGCTGGGTTGGCCCGTCGTGCGGCAGGATAGCCGATCGGCTCGTAATGTGCGGCCGATGACCCCCGGCCCACCGATTCGGGCCGATGGTCACTACCGGCCGACGGACCTCGCCACCGACCATCGGGTCCATGAACACCGTGCCTGATCCCACTGACGGCGGCGTCCGCGACCCACTTGCAACTGACTCCCCGAGCGACGGTTCGCCGCTCGTCGGCCTGTCGGGGCTTTCGCGGCGCGGCTTCATCCGCGGCGCCGCCCTGGCCGGCGGCGGCCTGCTCGCGGCTGCCTGTGGCCCTGCCGTGGCCGGCTGGACATTCGGACCGGCGGGCAGCCTCGCGCCGGCCTCCGCATCCCCTTCCGGGATCGCCGCGGCCAGCGTGGCACCCTCGTTGGCTGCCTCACCTGCCGCGAGCGGTTCTGCGGTGCCGGCCGAATCACCGGCGGCTTCCACGGGTCCGATCCCGGCCGGCTGGACGCAGCACGACATCGATGCCCGGAATGCGGTCCGGCGCTACCTCGGCAACCTTGTCCCCGCCCTCCAGGGAGTGTATGGCGACGCGATCTACGCCCAGCTGGGGGACATCCTGGGGGCCGCCGACAACTACCCCGAGCTGAACGCCAAGCCGGCCTTCGCCCAGGTTCCCCAGCTCGTCCTGAACGACATCCTGCAGCCGCTCAAGCCGACTCTCGACAACGGCGTGAAGGTCTTCAACCTGACGATCGACGAGATCAACCAGCACATCGACGAGCTGATGCCACCGGTTGCCGCCCTGGGCTACAACGCCCAGTGGCCGGGTCCCACGATCCGGGTCACCGAGGGCGACCGGGTCCGGGCCGTCTTCACCAACAACCTCAAGGAGACGACGAGCGTCCACTTCCACGGCGTGGAGTTCGCCGACTTCTTCCAGGACGGCGTCCCGTTCGTGACCCAGAAGCCGATCGTGCCCGGCGGGACCTACACCTACGAGTTCACCGCGAACACGTCCGGCTCGATGATGTACCACTCCCACCACAACGCGACTGACCAGGTCGGCCGAGGCCTGCTCGCGGCGATGGTCGTCGAGCCCAAGGTCGAGACGTTCAAGTTCGACCGCGACTACACCTGGATCTCGAACGATGAGCTGGGCGGGTTCACGATCAACGGGCATGGCTTCCCGGCGACGGTGCCGGTCCTGGCTGCCGTCGGTGAGACGGTCCGGATCCGGTTCATGAACGAGGGAATCATGATGCACCCGTGGCACATCCACGGGAACGTCATGCGGGTCATCGCCCGGGACGCGCACCCGCTGGGCAGCGCCGAGTTCGAGTGCGACACCTTGGGAGTCAATCCGGGCGAGCGCTGGGACGTCCTGATCACCGCCAAGACCCTCGGCGTGTGGGCGTTCCATTGCCACATCCTGCCCCACGTCGAGGGCGCCAGCGGCATGTTCGGGATGGTCAACACGTTCGTCGTCGTGCCCGAAACGGCGGACGTCGATGCGATCGTCAAGGCGATCGTCGGCTGAGGTCCAGATGATCCGCCGGTTCGAGGCCATGATGTTCGCTCCCGGTCGGGCCCTCTTGGCCCTGTGCCTCCTAGCCCTGCTGGGCGGCGCCGCTTGTTCGGACAGCGCGTCGAGCCCGGCGCCCGCGGTCGTGGTCAGCGAGGCCTGGGTTCAGGTCGCAGGTGGGATCGATGAGCCGGCGGCCGGCTACTTCACGATCGACAACCAGGGCAACTCGGCGGACGTGCTCCTGTCCGCATCGAGCCCGGCCGCGTCGTCCGTCGAGCTTCACGAGACGATGCCCGGGATGTCGGGGATGGTGGGCATGGAGTCGGTCGCCCAGGTCGTCTGCCCGGCCGGGACAACCGTGACCTTCGCTCCAGGCGGCTACCACCTGATGATCAGCGGCCTGCGGGCAGCCCTCCACGCGGGTGACTCGTTAGAGCTCGACCTTGTCTTCGAGCACGCCGGCAGGATCACGGTCCAGGCTGCCGTCCGGCAGGTGTGACGATGGCCCAGCGTCGGGCCGCCGGATCCGTCGATAACACGCCCGAGGGCCGGCTGGACGGCGCCTTCTGGCTCGTCGTCGTCCTGGCCGCGGCCTGCCTTGGCCTGGTCCTGGCGGCGGGCCTCGGGGGCGGCTTCTCCGGCGGCTCCGGCGGCTCAGGCGGCGCGACGACCGGCTCGGCGAGCCAGCCGCCCGGACCCAGTCCGGCCGCAGGCGTCGACCCGGCGTCCTTCGTCTACCCGACTGTTCGCCTGGCTCCGCCGATCAGCCTGACCGATCCGAATGGCCAGGCGGAGACGCTGGCTTCAATGCGCGGCGGGATCGTTCTCGTCTTCTTCGGCTACACCCACTGCCCCGATGTCTGCCCGGCCACGATCGGCATCGTCGAGCAGGTCATGGCGGCCTACGGCCCGGGCATCCGGACCCTGTTCGTGACGGTCGACCCGGAGCGGGACACGACGACCTGGCTCAAGGAGTTCGACTCGTATCGCTCGGCGCAGTTCCTGTCCCTGACCGGCTCCCCCAGCCAGATTCAGGCGACCGCCGACGCCTGGAACGTCAAGTACGCCCGGGTCGATACGGGCGTAGCCGGGGCGTATTCGATGTCGCACACGGCCGACGTCTTCGTGGTTGACGGGGCCGGGCAGCTTCGGGCTCACTTCCCGTTCGGCACGACCGCCGCCCAGATGGAGGCGGCCCTCGCCGTGATCTCCGATGCGCCCGCCACGCCCACGCCGACCCAGGCGCCACCTGCCAGTCCGTCCGGAGCCGGGGCGCCGACGACGACGGCCGGCGCAACATCCGGCGGAGTGCTCCAGGTGGAGGTCGAGTCGACCTCGGTCTGGGCCGGCACAGCCAGTCCAATCATCCTGGCCCTGTCGGGGCCGGCGGGCCGGCTCGACGACCTCACGATCCGACCGACCGTCCAGCTGACCACGCAGGACGGCACGTCGGTCGGCCCACCGGTCGCCGCGAGCCCGGTCCAACCACCCGGGGTGGCCAGCGTTTCCTACGTGGCCACGACGACGATTCCGACGCCGGGCTGGTGGGGGATCAGCGTGTCGGCCACGCCGGGTTCGATGGCGCTCACGGGCACGGCCGACATCGCCGCCCTCGATCCGGGCACGTCCGCACCGCTCGGCGCGGCCGCCCCGACGATTCACAGCCCGACCCTGGCCGACGTGGCCGGTGACGTGACCCGGGTCTCGACGGACCCGATCCCCGACCTGCGCCTCTACCAGCGGTCGACGAGCGATGCCCTGGCGGCCCACGAGGCGTTCGTCCTCGTCTTCGACTCGGCCAAGTTCCGGGTGACGTCGGCCTGCGGCAAGGCGCTGGTCATGGCGCGCTATCTCCAGGACCGCTGGCCGGGCGTCCCGTTCATCCACGTCGAGCCGTTCCGGTACGACGTGGTGACCGATACGCCGGTCATCGAAGGCACCCTGGCCGCCCCGACCCTGACCGACGTGGCCAACGCCTGGGGAATCGGCGGCACGCCCTGGGGTCCAACCTCGATGCCCTGGGTCTTCGTGGTCGACGGCAATGGGGTCGTCCGGGCCAAGTACCAGGGGGTCATGGGCAGCGATGACGTCGACGTCATCGTCGCCCTGCTCCAGCAGGGCGGCTGGCCGGCCGGCAGCTAGCGAGTGAAGGTCCCGCCCGGATCGAGCTCGAGCCGCATCAGGTTGAGCTCGGCCGCCGTCGGGGGCGTCGTCTCGACGAGGTCGCGGTTGATCTTCGGCTCCCAGCCGATCGTGTCGCGGACCTGCTCGCGGGTCGCCCCGGGATGGATCGAGTCGAGCCGCATCTCGCCCGCCTCGTCGAAGTGGTAGATCCCCAGGTCGGTCACGACCACCGACGGTCCCCGCCCGAGCCAGCCCTGCTGGCGTCGAATCCGCTCGGCATTGGCCGCCCCGCCGAGGTTGCCGGGCGAGGTCCGGAAGTCGATCCGTTGGACAAACGAGCGGCGCGACTGGCGCATGATCACGAAGATCTGGCGGGCGTTGATGGCGATCTCGCACGCTCCGCCTGAGCCGGGCAGGCGAGTCGTTGGCGTCGCGTAGTCGCCGATCACGGTCGTATTGATGTTGCCGAAGCGGTCGATCTGGGCGGCACCCAGGAAGCCGACGTCGATCAGGCCGCCCTGGAGGTAGAACGAGAACAGCTCGAACATGCTGGTCGCCGCGGTGGCCCCCGAAACGATCGTCGGATCGCCGATCGAAAGCGGCAGGCGGGCCGGCCGAGCACCGAAGACGCCCGCCTCGTAGACCAGCTCGATGTCCGGGGCGACCGTCCGCTGGGCGAGGTTGACCGCGACGTTCGGCAGGCCGACCCCGACGAAGCAGACCCGCTGGCCGGCCAGCTCGCGGGCGGCGGCCACGATCATCATCTCGGACTTCGTGAAGCCCGCTCCCTCGGCCGCGGACCTGGCCTCGCCCACGGACCTGGCCCCGCCCGAACTCATCGGTACTCGCCGTAGTCGACCGAGCCGGACGGGGCGGGAGCGCTCGGCTGGAGGCTGGCCAGGCGCTCGGCCCCGAGCTTCTCGGCGTACTCCGCCCGACCCGCTACGCCGTGAACCCACTCGGCCAGCCAGGCATCGAGGCCGGCCGGGTCGCGGCTGATCGGATCCCAATCGAGGTAGAACCGGTTGTCCCGGTCGTAGGCGCCCTGGACGTAGGACGGGTGGGCGCCCCACGGTTCGACCACCACCGCATCGACGATCAGGCCGGGGATGATCGTCCGGTTCGGGTCGGCCCGGATGACCGCCTCGTCGACCAGCTCTTCGACGACGACGATCACTCGCTCGGCGGCGAAGGCGGCCTCCTTCTGGCAGCCGAGCAGGCCCCAGACCTGGGTGTCGCCGTTGGCATCGGCGCGCTGGGCGTGGACGATCGAGACGTCCGGCTTGAGCGGTGGGACGGCGTAGACGGTCCCGTCGCCGTAGGGCGACTCGATCGGCCGGATGAGCGGGTTGGCCGCGGGCAGGTCCGTCTCGAAGTAGCTCCGGAGCGGGTAGAACGGCAGGTTGGCCGCCCCGGCGGTGTATCGGGCAACCATCCCGAAATGGCTGTACTCCTCGAGCTCGAGGGTTGGCTTCGGCCCCTCGGTCACCCGCCGGATCGCGTTCAGGCCGCCGACCCCGGGATTGCCCAGCCAGCTGAAGATCAGCTTGCGGGCGACCCCGGCCGCGACCATCTGGTCGTAGATCACGTCGGGCGTCATCCGGGCCAGGGTCAGGTCCCGCCGGCCCTGGCGGATGATCTCGTGGCCGGCCGCGAAGCTGATCAGGTGGGTGAAGCCCTCGATCGCCACGGTGTCGCCGTCGCGCACGATCGCCTCGATCGCGTCGTGCATCGAGGCGACCTTCGAAGCGCTCATCGTCGACGTGCCGGGCAGCCGGCCTAGACGGCCTCTTCGATCCCGGTGATCGCCCCGGCTGCGCGGGCCGCCCCGAGGACCTCGCCATGCTCGCCGGCGACGTCGGCGACGGCCTCGTCGAAGACCCGCAGGCCGGTCGCCATCTCGGCCGCCGAGACGGTCAGGGCCGGCGACATCCGGACGCTCGACCGGCCGCATTCGAGGACGAGCAGGCCGCGCTCGAAGGCCGCCCACTGGACCTCCTCGGCGTGATCCGGGGTGTCGAATTCGATGCCCAGCATCAGGCCCTTGCCGCGCACCTCGCGGACCAGGGCTGGATACCGCTCGCGCAGCTCGGCCAGGCCCGCCAGGGCCTGCTCGCCCCGTGCGGCGGCATTGGCGATCAGGCCGCCGTTCAGCAGCTCGAGGGTGGCCAGGGCCGCCGCGCACGAGATCGGGTTGCCTCCGAAGGTCGAACCGTGGGCCCCCCGGCCCCAGGCCTCGAGGATCGAAGACCGGGCGATCAGGGCCCCGATCGGCATCCCGCTGGCCAGGCCCTTGGCCGCCAGGACGATGTCCGGCTGGACGCCCCAATGCTCGACCGCCCACATCCGGCCGGTCCGGCCCGCGCCCGACTGGATCTCGTCGGCAATGAGCAGGATCCCGTGCCGGTCGCAGATTTCGCGCAGGCCGGCCAGGAAGCCGTTCTCGGGCACGATGTAGCCGCCCTCACCCTGGATCGGCTCGACGATGATTGCCGCGACTTCACTGGCCGGGGCGAGCTTGTCGAACAGGACCTCGTCGAACCAGCGCAGGTCCTCGACCCGTCCGAACGGGGCGTGGAAGACGCCCGGCAGGAGCGGCCCGAACCCGGCGTGGTATTTCGCCTTGGAGGCAGTCAGGCTGAGCGCGCCGAAGGTCCGGCCATGGAAGGCGCCCAGGAAGGCGACCACATAGGGGCGATGGGTGGCGTACCGGGCGAGCTTGATCGAGGCCTCGACGACCTCGGTGCCCGAATTCCCGAGGTAGACCCGGGCCGGGCCGTCGAACGGGGCAATCCGGGCGAGCTGCTCGCACAGCTGGGGATAGATCGGCAGGTAGAAGTCCGAGGCCGAGAAGTGGATCAGGTCGGCGGCCTGCTCGCGGATCGCGGCCACGACCTGGGGATGGCTGTGGCCGGTCGAGTTGACCGCGATCCCGGCCGCGAAGTCGAGGAACAGGTTGCCGTCGATGTCCTCGACGACGAGGCCCTCGCCGCGGACCGGTACGATCGGATAGGCCCGGGGCAGGCTGGGCGAGGTCCACGATCTCATCGTAGGCGACGTGGGCCCTGGCCTTCGGTCCGGGGATCTCGGTCACGAGGTCGGGCACCGGCCGGGATCCCGCCAGGCGATTGGTCGGATGGGTCGCAGCCTGAGTCAACCTAGCACCTCCCGATGGCCGGTGAATACGTTTTATGCACTCTGGATACCGAGCCCGAGTATAGCCGAGGCCGTGCCCCTGCCGGGGCTCAGGCGGGACAAGCTGCCCCGACTTAACGGCTCAGCCCAGGGCTCAGTTGACGGGCTTAACCCCATGGATTCCATGTGCATGGACGCGGCGTGCGCATGGCGCCAGCGCAACGCCGACATCCGACCGACGAACCGGCGGGCGGACGACGACTCGTGCACGTGAATGGGCTCGGCCGAGGTTTCTCCCGGCTCATCCCGTACCGGTGGCAACAACCGGACGGCGCTGGGCCCCTGCCATGTGCTCACGGCGACCATGCACCCGGCATCGAGAGGCACAGCGGCCAGGCCAGAATGACCTTGGCGAGGAGGAGCTGTTCGACCAGCCTGACCCGACGCCTTGGGGCTGGCGTCGGGGCAAGAACCGCGCCGCGCGATCAGTCGACGACGGTGTGGCTCTGTTCGCGGAGGAACTGGGCGACGTAGTACATCGACAGGCCGGCCTTGCCCGTCGAGCCCGAGCCTTTCCAGCCGCCGAACGCCTGGACGCCGGGCCACGCCCCGGTGGTTGCCCCGGCCCGCCGGTTCACGTAGAGGGTCCCCGTCTCGATCGTGTCCAGGAACTGCTGGACCTCGGCCGGATCCTCGCTGAAGATCCCGGCGGTCAGGCCGTACACGCTCTCGTTCGAACGCCGGATCGCCTCGTCCAGCGATTCGACCGGGGCAACGGCCGTGAACGGCGCGAAGAGCTCGTCCACGAACAAGCGATGGTCGAGGGGCAGGTTGCCCACGACGGTCGGCTCGACGTAGAACCCTCGCTCGAGGTCACCATGGGTCAGGCGCTCGCCGCCGGTGAACACGGTGCCGTCCCGGCGGGCTTCGGCCGAGGCCTGCTGGTGGCGGTCCACCGCCCGCTGGTCGATGACCGGACCCATCCAGTTCGCCCGGATGAGCGGATCACCCACGGTCAGGGCCTCGGTCTTCTCGACGATCAGCTTGATCAGCTCGTCGTGGACCGGTCGCTCGACGTACACCCGGCTGTTGGCCGAGCACTTCTGGCCGCTGAACCCGAAGGCCGAGCGGACGATTCCCTCGGCCGCCTCCTCGAGGTCGGCCCGGGCAGTCACGATCGCCGGGTTCTTGCCGCCCATCTCCACGATCGCCGGCCGCGGGTAGCGGGTCGAGAAGCCCCGGAACAGGGCGAACCCGACGTCATACGAGCCGGTGAACACGATCCCGTTGATCCCCGGGTTCTCCTGGAGCTCCTGGCCGACGGTCTCGCCCGGGCCCATGACCAGGTTCAGCGCCCCCTCGGGCAGGCCCGCGTCGCGATAGGCCTGGACGAGGTTGAGCCCGGACATCGGGGCGGTGCTGCTCGGCTTGAACACGACCGTGTTGCCGGCGATCAGGGCCGCCGCGGTCGGGCCGGCACACAGGGCCATCGGGAAGTTGAACGGGCTGATCACGGCGAAGACGCCCAGGGGACGCATGATCGAGCGGGTGTGGACGGCCGCGTCCCCGAGATTGTCCATCGGGTGGTCGTAGCCTTCGTTGCGCTCCATGATGTCCGAGTAGTAGCGCAGCAGGTCGGCCGCCTCCTCGACCTCGCCGAGCGCCTCGAGACGGCTCTTGCCGACCTCGATCGCCATGTGCCCGGCGTAGGCCATCTGGCGCTGGCTGATCAGCTCGGCCGCCCGCCGGATGATCTGCAGCCGCTCCGGCCAGGGGGTCGCGGCCCAGGCCGGCTGGGCGGCGCGGCCGGCCGCGATCGCGTCCCGGACGTCCTGCCGGGTGCCGCTGGCGAAGTGGCCGACCACGATCTCGCGGTCGATTGGCGAGCGGACGGTCGTCTCGCTCTCACCCTCGCGGGGCTTGCCCCCGATCTCGTTCAGGTGATGGCCGCCGAGCTCCAGCTGGGCCTGGGCGAGGCCCGCCTCGTACAAGGCGTGGAGCTCCTCGTTGTCGTTCCGAAGGGTGGCGTAGGTGATCTTGAGGCGCGGCTTCGCGTCGGTGGTCATGGCGGTCATCCCCTGCTGCGGGCGGTCTGAGCGTGGCCCCAAGTGTATTGCCCCGGCCGGCCGGCGGGGTCAGGCCAGGGCGCCGACGACCTCGGCCAGCGAGGCCGCCTCGGCCGACGGCCGGCCGCCGCCGCGACGCCGGGCAGCCGCTGCCGCAAGGTCCGCCTCGCCGTGCTTGCCGGATCGGACGAAGACGCCCCGCAGGCCGAGCCGCTGGGCCGCAATGACGTCGGTCAGGATGTCGTCGCCGACCATCGCCAGGTCCCGCCGGGTTGCCCCCGGCAGCTCGGCCAGGAGCTCTGCCGACGCCTCCCGGAAGAAGGCCGGCGACGGCTTGCCGATGATCGTCGCCCGCCGTCCGGTCGCGAACTCGAGTCCGGCCACGAAGGCGCCCGAATCGAGCGTCGGCCCGGAGGGCGTCAGCCACCACGGGTTGCGGTGCATGCCGACGAGCTCGGCCCCGGCCGTGACCAGCCGAAAGGCGTGGTTCAGGTTGTCGTAGGTCGCCGCCTCGGGCGAATCGCCGATGACCACGGCGTCCGCGGTCGCCCCCGGCCGGCCCGCCTCGGCGTCGGTCAGGAGGTGCTGGCCGGCAAACTCGGAGCGGGCATCCTCGGAGGCCAGCACGTACAGCGCCCCAGCGGGATGGCGGCGCCGGGTGTAGGCCGCCGAGAGCGAGAGCGCCGACAGGATCCGCTCGGGCGGCAGGGCCAGGCCGATCCGGGCCCCCCAGGCGGCCATCCCCGCCCGGCTCATCAGGCTCGTGTTGGTCACGATCCGGAACGGGATCCCGCGGGCATCGAGGGTCGCGATCGCGCCGGCCGAGCCCTCGATCGGCCGGCCGGCCAGGATCACCACCCCATCGAGGTCGAGCAACAGGCCGCGGACCCCGGCCAGGGCGGCCGCGAGGACGGGGCGGATGGGCGTCGAGCCGGGTCGGGTCATCGACCGGATGGTAGCCTCGACGAGCGCAGCCGCGCGCTCAGCAGCCGCGCGCTCAGTGGAGGCGAGATGGGATTGCTCGACGGCCGGCGGGCCCTGATCTTCGGCGTGGCCAACGACCATTCGATCGCCTGGGGCATCGCCCAGGCCCTCCACGATGCCGGCGCGGAGGTCGGCTTCAGCTCGGTCGAGAGCCTGATCGAGCGGCGGGTCAGGCCCCTGGCCGAGTCGATCGGCTCGACCTTCGTCGAACCGTGCGACGTCCAGTCCGACGAGCAGATCCAGGCCGTGTTCGCCCGCTGGCGAGCGGCCCACCCGGCCGATGCCCAGCTCGACGTCCTCGTCCACGCCCTGGCCTTCGCCCGGCGGGAGGATCTCGAGGGAAGCTTCGTCGACACCTCCCGCGAGGGCTTCGGCCTGGCCCTCGACGTAAGCGCCTACTCGCTCGTGGCCCTGACCCGGGAGGCCCGGGCGGCCGGCGTCCTGAAGTCCGGCTCGAGCATCCTGACCCTGAGCTATTACGGGGCTGAGAAGGTCGTCAGCAACTACAACGTGATGGGCGTGGCCAAGGCCGCCCTCGAGGCCTCCGTGCGCTATCTCGCGGCGGACCTCGGGCCCGAGGGCATCCGGGTCAACGCGATCTCGGCTGGACCCGTTCGAACCCTGGCCGCGGCCGGGATCGCCGGGTTCAAGAAGATGTACGGAGCGTTCGCCGATGTCGCGCCGCTCCGATCGAACATCACGATCGAGGACGTCGGCCGGACCGCCCTGTACCTCGCCTCCGACCTCTCCCGGGCGGTAACCGGCGAGACGATCTACGTCGACGGCGGGTTCAACATCCTGGGCGTGCCCAGCGCCGACGACTGACGGGCGGGACGGGGCTGCAGCGTCCATTCAGGCTTTTCTCAGGCTGGCGACGTACAACGATCAAGACAGCCCACTGACCCGCGACTCCACGAGGCGCTCACGATGACCCTTCCCGGCAATCCCGACAGCTTCGGCGGCGCACCCGCCGGCGATCAGGCGGCAGCCCCCGAGCAGGCTCCCGCCGTCGGCCCGGTCCCCTTCCCCGAGCAGGCTCCGCTCCAGCCGGCCTGGCCCGCCGAACCCGTCCTGGCCGCGGACCAGGTCTCGAAGGCCGGCACGAATCCGCCGGCCGCCCATGTTCCGCCGACCAGCCCGACCCCGCCGACCTGGGGCACCTGGGCTCCCCCCGCCCAGCAGCCCGCCCCACCAGCCGGGGACCTGCCGGCCGGCGGCCTGCCCACCAGCACCTGGTCGCCCGGCCCGGTGGTCCCGCTCAGCCAACGACCCGACGACGCCCGATCGAGTTCCGGCGGCGCGGGCCGCGGGACGGTCGTCGCGGCGGCAGTCCTCGCGGCTGCCCTGGCCGCCGGCGGCACGCTCGGGCTGGTCGAGGCGACTCGGCCGCCGGCGTCGGCGACCCCGAGCGCGGCCACCGCCCAGCTCACGAGCACGGTCAGCAGCGCGCCCGCCACGATCGCCCCCGGGGCGAGCGGGATCGCCGGCCAGCCGATCGTCCAGATTGCGGCGAATGCCGGCCCAGCCGTCGTGACGATCACCGACACGAGCTCGGGCTTCGGTGGCAGCGGGACTTCGATCGGATCGGGCTTCATCGTCCGGAACGACGGCTACATCCTGACCAATCGGCACGTGATCTCGGGCGGGGGCAACCTGACCGTCCAGCTGGCCGACGGCCGGCAGTTCGACGGCACCGTCGTCGGGACCGATCCGACCCATGACCTGGCCGTCGTGAAGATCGCGGCGACCGGCCTGCCGACCCTCACCCTGGGCAACTCCGACAAGCTCCAGATCGGCCAGCTGGCGATCGCGATCGGCGATCCGCTCGGGACCTTTCCGGGCAGCGTGACCTCGGGCGTGATCAGCGGCGAGGGTCGCTCGATCGACGTCCAGGACGGACAGAGCCGCCAAGGGGTCCACCTGACCGGCCTGCTCCAGACCGACACGGCGATCAATGAGGGCAACAGCGGCGGACCCCTGCTCAATGCCGGCGGCCAGGTGATCGGGATCAACACGGCCACCGATTCGAGCGCCCAGGGGATCGGCTTCGCGGTCCCGATCAACACCGCGGCCACCCTCCTGGCCCAGGCCGAAGCGGGCAACGCCACGTCGAACTGAGCGCCCGGCCGGCAGGCTCGGCTAGGCTTGGCGGGTGGGCACGAACCGCCGGATCCTGGTCAATCCCGATCCCCGGCTGCGCGCCCCGAACCGGGCCGTCCACCTGCCCGACCGAGGGCTCCGACGGCTGATCGACGACATGGTCGTGACGATGCGCAAGGCCGAGGGCGTCGGGCTGGCCGCGCCGCAGATCGGCGAGCCTCTTCGGCTGGCCGTGGTCGAGGTCAAGGGCGTCGTGACCGTGATCGGCAACCCGGCCGTGGTGAAGACGGGCTTTCCCGCCGTCGACTGGGAGGGCTGCCTGTCCGTCCCGGAGCGGGTCGCCCGGGTCCGGCGGGCGGCCGAGATCGTGATCGTGGCCGACGACATCGAGGGCCGGCGGGTTCGTCACCGGGCCAGCGGTCTCCTGGCCCGGGCCTTCCAGCATGAGATGGACCACCTGGCCGGACGCCTGTACATCGACCTGGTCGAGCCCGGCGAGCTGGTTGACACCCGGCTCCATCCGACCGCGCCGGGATGAGTCCGCACTCGAGCTCTGGAGCCGCCATCAGGATCGTGCTCGGCCACGGCGCATCCGGCACCGCCGCCAGCATGGCCCCCTACGTCGACGGGCTTCGGGCTCGCGGCCTGGCCACCGACGCGATCAACCTGCGCCGGGGCAAGGCCGAGGATGCGGTCGCCCCTTCGTGGTCAGCGACGGAGGCCCTGATCGAGGCCGAGGGTGGCGCCGGGGCCGTCGAGCTGGTCATCGGCGGACAGTCGTTCGGCGGCCGGGTCGCCAGCCTCCTCGCCGCGGAGCGACCGGCCGACGTCCGGGCTCTGGTCTGCTTCTCGTATCCCCTCCACCGTCCCGGCGTGCCCGAGACCTGGGACCAGCGGACGGCGCACTGGCCCCGGATCGCCTGCCCGGTCCTGCTCTTGTCGGGTGAGGCCGATCCGTTCGCTCGGCTCCCCTTGCTCGAATCGGCGATCGGCCGGCTGCAGACGGCCGAGCTCGTGACCTACCCCGGCCTCGGCCACGGGCTGAAGCCGGTCCTGCCGGACGTCCTCGATCGGGTGGCCGCCTTCGTCCACGACCTCGGGACCGATCGGCGATGATGGCCTCGTGAAGCCCTGGTCGGCTCCGGTCCGTGGCCAGCTCGTCGAGCACGTCTTCGATAGCCAGGTCCTGCGCGCCAACCGGCCGGGCGACCCGAGCAGCCGGCCGCTGTGGGTCTACCTGCCGCCGGCCTACCGGACCGAGCCGGCCGGTCAATTCCCCTCGATCTACCTGATCCAGGGCATGACCGGCCAGATCGACATGTGGCGCAACCGCTCGGCATTCCGACCGAACGTCCTCGAGTTGGTCGACGAGCTGTTCGCCGGTCCTGAGCCCGCTCCGCCGGCGATCGTCGTGTTCGTCGACTGCTGGACCTCATTCGGCGGCAGCCAGTTCATCGACTCGCCGGCCACAGGCCGCTACGGGACCTACCTGGCCGACGAGGTCGTGGACTGGGTCGACGCGCACTATCGGACCCTGGCCGAGCCGGCTCATCGCGGGATCACCGGCAAGTCGAGCGGCGGCTACGGGGCAATGATCAGCGGCCTGCGTCGGCCGGACCGGTTCGGGGGCCTGGCGACCCATGCCGGCGACGCCCTCTTCGAGGTGTGCTACCAGCCCGAGTTCGCCGACGTGGCCCGGGCCCTGCGCGGCTACGACGGCTCCTACGAGCGCTGGTGGGCGGACTTCCGGAGCCGGCCGGCGTTCACCAGGCCGGCCGACGCGATGCTGATCAACACGTATGCCATGGCGGCCTGCTACTCGGCCGAGCCCGACGGCACGGTCCGCTTGCCGTTCGATGTCGCGACCGGCGAGCTTCTGGCGGAAACCTGGAGCCGCTGGCTCGCCTGGGACCCCGTCCGGGTCGCCCGGACCAAGGCCGGGATCGCGGCGCTGCGCAGCCTCCGGGCGATCTACATCGACGCGGGCACCCGGGACGAGTACCACCTGGACCTCGGTGCGGAGGCATTCCGGCAGGCCTGCCTTGCGGCGGGCTCGGTCGAGCCGTTCTTCGAGCTGTTCGATGCCGCTCATGGCGGGATCGAGTACCGCTACCCGATCGCCCTGCGCTACCTCGCGGAGCGGCTGGCCAGCACGTAGTCGATGCAGGTTCGCACGGGTTGGCGCGACCCGGGGCCGTCGCGCCGACTACTCTTGGCCAGTTGAACGTGCGGCCCCCGGCCTTCGGGCGCCTCCCGTCCCGCCCGATGCGGTGGCTCGATGTCCTCCTACGACGAACGCGGCCTGCTGATCCAGCTGGAGCCAGAGGCAGGCCGGCTCTATGACCGGCACGACAAGGTTGCCCAGGAGTGGTTTCCCCACGACTACATCCCGTACCGGCTCGGGCGTGACTTCGACAAGGAGCCCTGGACGCCGGACCAGCCCCGGCTGACCGGTGTCGCCCAGACGGCATTCGAGGTCAACCTGCTCACCGAGGACAACCTGCCCAGCTACCACCGCCTGATCCACGGCATGTTCGGCGCCGGGGACGGTGCCTGGATCAACTGGGTCGGGCGCTGGACGGCCGAGGAGGGTCGCCACGCGATCGTCCTGCGCGACTACCTGGTCGTCACCCGGAACATCGACCCGATCGCGCTGGAGCGGGGCCGGATGAGCCAACTCCAGAAGGGCTACGACCACGACGCCCCGGACACCCTCCACGGCCTTGCTTACGTCGCGTTCCAGGAGCTCGCGACCCGGATCTCGCACCGCAATACGGGGCGCTATTCGGACGATCCCGTGGCCGACCGGATCATGGTCCGGATCGCCGCCGACGAGAACCTGCACATGGTCTTCTACCGCGACATCATGTCCGCGGCGATCGCCCTCGAGCCGTCGGCCGCGGTCTGCGCGATCGTCGACGAGGTGCTCGCCTTCCAGATGCCGGGCGCCGGCATCCCGGGCTTCGTGCGCAAGGCGACCCAGATCGCCCGGGCCGGGATCTACGACCTGCGGGTCCACCGCGACGAGGTCCTGCTGCCGATCATCCGCCACTGGCGGATCTTCGAGCTGACCGGCCTGAACGAGGCGGCCGAGGAGGCTCGGCGGCGCTTGAGCGAGCACCTGGACAAGCTGGAGCTGGCCGCTCGCCGGCTCGAGGAGCGCCTGGCGGCGTCGCCCGCGACGCGGCCCACGCCGGTCGGCTGATGACCCACGCCGGTCGGCTGGTGGCCCACGCCGGTGGCCCTGATGGCCGAAACTGAAGCCGCAACGAGCGAGACCAGGAGAAGGAGAGGTTCGCGATGACCAGCCGGGCCGCTGATCCCAACCAGACGAAGTTCGTCCTGACCGAGGATCGCATTCCGCGGGCCTGGTACAACATCGTGGCCGACCTGCCGGTGCCACCCAGCCCGGTGCTCCACCCGGGCACCGGACAGCCGATCGGCCCGGCCGACCTGGCTCCGCTGTTCCCGATGGCCCTGATCGGCCAGGAAGTGAGCGCCGAGCGCGAGATCGAGATCCCCGAGCCCGTCCGGGATGCCTACCGGCTCTATCGGCCGAGCCCCCTGTTCCGGGCCCATCGTCTCGAGCGGGTCCTCGATACCCCCGCCCACATCTACTACAAGTACGAGGGGGCGAGCCCGGCGGGCAGCCACAAGCCGAACACGGCGATCGCCCAGGCCTTCTACAACCAGCAGGAAGGCACGAAGCGGATCGCGACCGAGACCGGGGCCGGCCAGTGGGGCAGCGCCCTGGCGTTCGCGGCCGCCCTGTTCGACCTCGAGGTCAAGGTCTACATGGTCCGGGCCAGCTACGACCAGAAGCCCTACCGGCGGATCCTGATGGAGACGTACGGCGCGTCGGTCGTGGCCAGCCCCAGCCCCGACACGAACTACGGTCGGGCCGTCCTGGCCGATCATCCCGACAGCCCGGGCTCGCTCGGGATTGCGATCAGCGAGGCGGTCGAGGACGCGGCCACCCGCGACGACACGAAGTACAGCCTCGGCTCGGTCCTGAACCACGTACTGCTCCACCAGACGGTGGTCGGCCAGGAGGCAATCGAGCAGATGGCGATGGCCGGCGAGGAGCCGGACCTGGTCATCGCCTGCGCCGGCGGTGGCTCGAACTTCGCCGGGTTGACCTTCCCCTTCCTCGGCCAGACGTTCCGGGGCGGGCGCAAGTACCGGGTCATCGCCGTCGAGCCGGAGGCCGCCCCGTCACTGACCCGCGGGGTGTACGCCTACGACTTCGGGGACACCGGCAAGCTGACCCCCCTGGTCAAGATGTTCACCCTCGGCTCGGATTTCATCCCCGAGCCGATCCACGCTGGCGGCCTGCGCTATCACGGCATGGCCCCCCTGGTCAGCCTGCTCAAGGACCATGGCGATATCGAGGCCCAGGCCGTCCACCAGGGCCGGGCGTTCGCGGCCGCGGTCGCCTTCGCCCGGGCGGAGGGGATCGTGCCGGCGCCCGAGTCGTCCCATGCGATCCGGGTCGCGATCGACGAGGCGACGGCGGCCAAGGCGACCGGCGAGTCGAAGGTGATCCTGTTCAACCTGTCCGGGCACGGCCACTTCGACCTGGCGGCCTACGAGAAGTACCTCAACGGCTCGCTCGAGGACTACGAGTACACCCCGGACGAGGCGGCCCTGGCCAGCCTGCCCAAGGTCGGCTAGCTCGGGGTTCCGCCGCCGGCCCTGGGTTCTCCCAGGGGTTCGGCGCACTTCGATTGGTTCGCCCGCAGCTCGGCACCGGGTCGGGCCCCCAGCCGGGACCCGGCTTCGACCTGCAGCTCGGCACCGGGTCGGACCCTCAACTCGGCATATTCCGCTCACAACCGCATGAGGGTCAGTCGGGGCCGGACCACAGGTCGATCGAGGCCAGGCAGCGAAGCTGGCCGAGCACGAGACGCAACTCGGCGGCGACTCAAACGGACGCCGAACCGGTCGCGAGCCGACTTCGCGCGGCCCACAGCGGAATTTGGCTCGGACTCCGGGCGTCCCGGGACTCGGCCGGCCCACAGCGGAATTTGGCACGGACTCCCGGCGTCCCGGGAGCTGGCCCGGCACGATCAACGAGGTGAGCGAGCTACCGACGTTCGCGTTGCCCGGCGGATCGCCATCTCGCGGCCGGCCAGGCCGGGGATGATCCCCCGCCCCGCCGCGACTCGGAGCAGGAAGCAGACCCACATCCGGTATGGGGCGTAGCTGGCGGTCAGCTCGGCGACGGCGGCCGAATCGGGTCGATCGCCCAGGCCGTGGAGGTGGCCCAGCGCCGCGATGGACAGCGGCTCGTCCGGAAAGACGTCGGCGATCCCACAGCCACGCAGGTAGATCCCGGACGACCAGAACGGGCCGATTCCGCGGATCACGAGGAGCGACTCCGGGCCGGCCTCGTCTCCGAGCGAGCGCAGGCGCTCGACGTCGAGCCGGCCTTCCAGCGCCGCCCTGGCAACGCCGCGCAGCCGATTGGCCTTCTCCGGCGCGAGTCCGGCTAGCTCGTCCAGCTCGAGCAACGCCTCCGGGCGCGGGAAGCTTCGGACCTCGCCGCCGGCGACGGTCAGCCGCTGGCCGTACTCGGCGATGAGCTCGTCCTGCAGCCGGGCTGCCTGGGCCATCGAGATCCGGCCGCTCAGGATCGCCCAGGCGGCGGTCTCATAGGGCGAGGTGAAGCAGACCGGTCGAAGGCCGGGCAGGGCAGCCATGACCGGGCCGAGCGCCGGATCGCGGATGGCCAGGTCCGGGTACGCGCTGCCGTCGACATCGAGAGAGAAGATCCGGCCGACCTGGGCCGCCACGGCCTCGGTCCGGGTCGTGCCCGCCACCTCGCCCACGAGACGGCCGCCGCCAAATCGGAGGGCGACACCGACCGGCGTGAAGTCGCCGTCGAGCGGGAAGGCCAGCCGGACCACCTCGTCCTGGCCGGATGTCGGCGCATGGCGGCCGGTTGGACCGAAGTGGGCCAGGACATCGACAGCGAGCGGCCACGAGAACGGTCCGCGCGGCTCGATCGAGAAGGTTGCGCCGTTGGTGGCAGGCATCGAACTCTCCCTGCGGCTGGACCACGGCCTACGCTACCGCGAGGCCGTGAAGACCTCGGCCGTCGAGTTGACGAAGACCGGGCGATATCCGGCCGCGACGATCGCGGCCCGGACGCCGAGCGGAAGTCCTCTCGCTTCGAGGACAACATAGGCGAAGCCGGCGCCCAGCTGGGCGGGCAGGTCGCCGAGCGGATGGATTCGCCCGCCGGCCGTGAAGATCGTGGTCGCGGCGTCGGCCGAGACCATCGTCTCCTCGATCCCGGTGAAGACCCCGATCGGCAGGCTGGCCGACTCCTGGTAGCTGGCCGCGACGTGGAGCAACTGGGTCTCGGCCGTGATCCGGCCGGCCGCGACCTCGGCCCGCAGGAAGTCGAGCACCTCGTCGCCAGTCAAGTCGACGACCAGGCGGACGTCCGGGTAGCCCTGCCAGTAGCCGGCCTCGGCCGTCTGGAGGTGGTGACCAAGGACGGCCGCGACCGGCTGGGAGGCCTGGCTGCCGTCGGGCCGGATCGCCCCGATCGGGATGAGGACGATCACCAGGAACGCGCCGATCTGGGCGAGGCGTCCCAGGGCCGGGACCCGGGCCCGAGCGATGAGGGCGATCAGCCCGCCCGTGATCGGGACGCAGGCCCAGGCCAGCCAGTAGCCAACGGCCTTCGGGATCTCGTAGCGGAGCGACTGGCCGAGCAGCGACGTGTCCGGAACAAGGGCTGCGCCAATGAGGGCCCCGGTCCCCGCGCCGAGGGCGGCCAGGGTCATCCGACGGCCGCCGCGGGCCGCCGGGACCAGCCCGAGTGCGGCCAGGCCGACGGCCAGGCCGGCCGCCCCGAACAGGACCGGAAAGGCCAGGTTCAGGAAGCCGAACGCCTGCCCGATCGCTCCAGGATCGCCGACCAGGACCAGGCCCACGGCCGCCACCCCGAGCAGGAGGGTCGCCGCGGCCGCGACCGGCGCCGAGACCGCCGTCCAGTCGGCGCGGTCGACCAGCCGGGTCATGACCACGGCGACAACGATCGCGGCCGCGAATGCCGCGACGCCGAGGACGGGTGCAGGCTCCAGCCCGATCATCACCGCCAGCTGGGGCAGGACCGCGACGAGGCTCGCGGCCAGGGCCGGGATCGTCCGCCGAGCATGGCGGGCCGGATCGGCCAGGGTCAGGATGGCTACCGTCACGCCGGTCAACGCACCGACGAGGGGATGGACGAGGATTGCCCCGCTGATCGCGGCGGCCAGGAGCCAGTCGGGCCGGCGCGGCGACGCCTGCCCGGCCCACCGGCCGGCGCGATCGGACAGCAGGGCGAGGGCGAGGGCCGCCAGGGGCAGGGCGACGACGCTGTCGCGCACGTCCGGCAGCCGGACGAAGGTCGACGTCAGGCCGTAGGCCACGAGCGCCCAGAACCCGGCCTCGGCGCCGAACGCCGCCGATGCGATCCGTCGGACCCCGACGATCGACAGCCCGATCAGGACGCCGGTGAACGCCGCCACGGTCAGGCCGGCCGGCAGGTTCGTGAGGGTGGCCAGGACCGCGATCAGGGCCGAGTAGCCGAGGAACAGCCGGGACGGGCCGTAGATCGGCGAAGGGTAGGTGGCCAGCGAGGCGATCTGCCCGAAGACCCGAAGGTGCTCGGCCGGGGCGACGTGGTTCGGCAGGACGTCGCCGGCCGGCACGACCGGCGAAGCGAAGGCAACAATCAGCGGGCCGGCCCAGACCATCCCGAGCAGGAGCCAGCGAGCGAGGTTCAGTGCGATCGGCCGGCCGGGGCCACCCGGCCCGATTCCAGGGAGGGGCCGCCCGACGATCGGTCGCCAGACGAGCCCGACCAGGAGCATCAGGCCCAGGATCAGCCCGAGGATGCCCGGCCGGAACAGCCCGAAGCCGCCCAGGACGAAGACGAGCAGGCAGTCGAGCAGGATCGCCCCGGCGAAGCCACCCAGGACGAGGTCGCTCCACGCCCGGAATGGCGCCCGGCGCAGGAGGCCCAGGACGACCGCGCCGGCCGCGATGTCGGCCAGGGCGGCCGCGCTCACGAGGACCGCTGCCGGCAGCGTGGCCGGAAGCTGGGCGGCGATCGCGTCGAGCGTCCCCGCCGGCGAGAAGCCCGGTCCCGAATAGGCAACCCCGAGCGCCACGAGGATCACGGCGGCCGTCGCAACGACGAGCAGGGCTGCCTCGAGCCGGGCCGGAATTGCTCGGGGGCCGCCCGGCGGATCCGTCGTTGGCGTGGTCGCTGGGCTATCGGGCGAGTGCGTCGAGGAGCTCGTTCCAGGCCACCGAGGTAGGCATCCACGTCGGCATCCGTCGCGGGCACCGAGGCCACCGGCCCAGCCCCGACGATCGCCTCCCAGACGCCCCGATTGGCGAGCCAGATCCGGATCAGCCGGGTCAACAGGTCGTCCTGGCAGGCCCGGGCCTCATCGGCGTTGCGAACGGGCTCGGGCTGAAATGTGTAGCCGGAGCGCGGCCCGAGGTGATGGATGTGCCAGGGCAGCCCGACCCGGCTGACCGCGGCCCGCAGCCCATCGGCAAGGCGGGCGCCGAGGCGCTGGGTCGAGGCGTACGCCTCGGGGGTCAGGATCTCGAGCATCGTCGCCCGGGCGGCCGCCAGCGACAGGGCGTTGCCGAAGAGCGTCCCGCCGATCGCGACCAGGCCGGACCGCTCGCCGTCGGGTCCCTTGACCTGGGTCAGCACCTCGGCGATCGGGTCGGTCATCCCCCAGGCCCCGAAGGGCACGCCGCCGGCGATCGACTTGCCGCACGTGATCAGGTCCGGGTCGAGGCCCCAGGCCGCCGTGAGGCCGCCCGGTCCGACGACCTGGGTGTGGGTCTCGTCGATCGCCAGGAGTGTGCCGGCTTCCCGGGTGAGGCGGCGCAGGCCGGCGTGGTACCCGGCATCGGGCAGGATCAGGCCGAAATTGTTGGTCAGGGCCGGCTCCGTCAGGACGAGGGCAATGTCGCCGACGTTCGAGGACGCGGCCGAGGGCGGCCAGGTCGTTGAGCGGCACGATGACCGTGCCCTCGAGGGTGGCCCGGGCGATCCCGCGCTCCTCGGCGACGAGCTCGCCGTCCGGACCGATCTCGACGAGCGCCTCGGACAGGTGGCCGAGGTACTTGCCGTCGAACAGGACGACCTTGTCCCGGCCGGTGATGACCCGGGCGACCCGGATCGCCTCAGTGTTCGCCTGGCTGGCCGACAGGGTGTATTGCCACTTGGGCAGGCCGTACCGCCGCCCGAGCTCCTCCGATACGACGATCGCGTCCTCGACCGGCAGGAGGAACTGGTGGCCCCGGGCGATCTGCTCACTGATGGCCCGGACGAGCGGCTCCGGGGCGTAGCCGCAGAACATCGACATGTCGGCGATGTTGAAGTCGCTGTAGGTCCGGCCGTCGGCGTCACGGAAGCGCGCCCCGCGGCCCTCGACCGCCCAGATCGGCGGATGGTGGTAGCTCCCGATCTGCCAGGCCATCGGCACCCCGTTGGGCATCACCCGGCGGCCCCGTTCGAGGAGGGCCAGGGAGCGCGGATGCTCCAGGGCGAACCGGGCATCCTCGCGATCCTTCAGCTCGCGAACGAGGGCCCGGTCGACCGTGACGGGAGCGCTGACCATGGCCGCAGGGTACATGTGCGAGGATCGGGACGATGTGGACGCTCGGAGTTCCGCCGCTTGAGCTCGTCGCCCGGACGGTCATCGTCTACGTCATCTTCCTGGCGGCCCTCCGGATCTTCGGCAAGCGCGAGATCGGCCAGTTCACCCTGTTCGACCTGGCCCTCGTCCTGCTCGCGGCGAATGCGCTCCAGCCGGCCCTGACCGGACCCGACCAGTCGATCACCGGCGGCCTGATCATCGTCGTCACGATCTTCATCGTGAACCGGCTCGTGTCGGTCCTCCGGCGGCGGGTCCCGCTCATCCGGCGCCTGTTCGAGTTCCAGCCGACCGTGGTCGGGCGCAACGGAGCCTGGTTGACTGGGGCCGTCGACGGTCGAAGGACTCGACCAGGACGACCTCGACGCCGCCCTGCGCGAGCACGGGCTTGACTCGGTCAAGGACGTGAAGTTGGCCGTCCTCGAGCAGGACGGGTCCCTGAGCATCGTGCCCAACGATGGCGACGATGTCCGGATCCGGGCCCGGCGCCGGCGGTACAAGACCCACCAGGGCGGCTGATCCCTAGCCGGGCAGTCGCTCGAAGCCAGGCGTCCAGGTCGCCCCGAGGTGACGGTCGATGGCATATCCCGAGTAGCCTGGCTGGCCGGTCAGCCAGGCCAGCCCGGACTCGCCCATCGCGTAGGCGATCGTGGCGTAGGCGTCGGCGAGGGCCAGGCTCGGCCCAACGACCGTGACGCTCCTCCAGCGATCGGGCGGGCGGCCCGTGTGCGGATCGACGATGTGCTCGCCGCGCTCGTAGCTACCCGAGGTGGCCACGGCGAAGCGAGTGAACTCGACCGGCGGCGAGACCCGCGCGACCACCTGGTCGGACTCGAGCGGATGGCGAATCCCGACCACCCATGGGCGCCCCGGCTCGGGCTCACCGCGCACGATCACGTCGCCGCCCGCGTTGATCAGGTAGCTCCGGGCGCCGGCCGCCTCGAGGATGTGGGCGGCCTCCTCGGCCGCCCAGCCCTTGACGTAGCCGGATGGATCGAGGCCGCCCCGCAAGCCCGTGGCCCGGATGTCGAAGTAGCCCTCGCTCTCGAGCCGGAGCGCCTCGCAGCGGGTCAGGACGAATCGAACATCAGCACTGCAGGCATCGGCGGCGAGCTCTCCCCGGGCGAGCCGGCTGATCTCGCTCTCCGCCCGGAACGGGCTGAACCGCTGGTCGACGCTGATCAGCCACGAGCCTGCCTCGTCGAAGGCTGAATCCGGGACGTCCCCGTCGCGCACGTCGAACCTGATGATCGTGCCCATCGTCTCCACGATCCGCGTCCGCCGGGCGGTCCGTCCGGCCGGCGGCTCAGATCCTGGCCTGGTCAAGCGCCGACTGGAGCGACTGGGCGTAGGCCTGGCTCGTGTAGGTCGCGCCCGAGACCGAGTCGATGTTGGCGCTCTGGGCCGAGATCGCCTCGCCCTGCAGGATCGGCGCCGCCTGGGACGAGATGAAGCCGGACCGGCCGTGAGTCGGCATCTGGACGACGGTCACGTCGGTCAGCTTGCCGTTGGCCACGGTCGCCTGGACCTGGATGACCCCGAACGGCTCGTCGACCGCGCTGCCGGTGTAGGTCCCGTTGCCCTTCCGGGCAACCTTGGTCGGGGCCGGGGTGGCGACCGGAGGCTGGGTCGCGCCGGGCTGACCGGGGCCCGGTTGGGGCGGGCTTGTCGGCAGCCCGGGATCGGCTGTTGAGACAGGGCCGGGGGCGAGCGACCCGAGGGCGGGCACGCCCAGGGCCGCCGCCTGATCGGACGGCGTCTTGAAGCTGAAGAGCAGGGCCAGGGAGATGGCAGTGACCGCGATGGCGGCGATGGCACGTTTCGGCATGGTTTCTCCGGGTCAGAACTCGAAGCGTTCGAAGTGGATCTGGCGGCGCGGGATGCCGAGCAGCTGGAGCCCGTCGCGAACGGATTCCATCATCGGCGTGGGTCCGCACAGGTAGACCTCGCGCTCGCGCACGTCGGGCACGAGCCGTCGGAGGGCGGGCGGGGCAAGCGGGTCGGCCGGCATCGCCAGGGATCCGCGAGCGCCGATCAGGTAGTGGACGATCGCCCCGCGGGCGCTCGCCAGGTGGTCGAGCTCGTCCCGGAAGACGATGTCCCGGGGCCGGCTCGCCCGATACAGCAGGGTCAGGTCGCCTGGTCCAGCGGGAAGCTCCTCGAACAGCGCGCGAAGGGGCGCGATCCCGATCCCGCCCGCGATCAGGAGCACCCGGCGGTGCCTCCGGCGGGCGCCCGTCAGGAGCCCGTACGGGCCTTCGAGATAGACCCGTGTCCCGATCTGGAGGTTCGCCATCGAGGTCGTGTCGTCGCCCAGGTCCTTGACCGTCAGGCGCAGCCAGCGCCCATTCGGCGCGGCCGAGATCGAGAACGGATGGCCGCGCCACCAACCGTCCCAGACCAGGAATCGAACGATGACGAACTGGCCCGCCCGGATCGCAAATCGATCGAGGTCCCGACCGCCCAGATAGATCGAGATGACCCCGGGGCCCTCCCGGGTGACGTTGACCACCCGAAACTGGTGGCGGAGCGACGTCGCCAGGGGCTGCAGGAAGCGGAAGATCAGGATCGCGCTCGCGGCGATGACGTACAGCCCGACCCAGTAGGTCCAGGCGATCGGGTCGTGCGAGAAGTCCGAGCCGGTGACCAGCTGGTGGCCCAGGCCAAGGGCGATCGCCAGGTAGGCATAGAAGTGGATCCCGTGCCAGGTCTCGTAGGACAGGTGCCGCCGAGCCAGTTTGACCGAGCTGATCGCCACGCCGATGAACAGGAGCAGCGAGACCCCGGCCATGAGCATGAATTCGTAGGTCGTGAGCAGCGTCCAGAGCTCCTCGATCACGTTCGACCCGTCGGCCAGGGCAAAGCCGGTCGTGGTCAGGACCACGTGAGCGACGATGAACCAGACGCAGGTGAAGCCGACCCAGCGATGAGCGGCGGTCAGGGCATCCTGGCCCACGACCTGCTCGAGCCACGGGCTGCGGGACATCAGGACGAGCTGGATGAGGGCGAGGTAACCGCCGACGAGGGCCGTCAGCTCACCGCCGGCGATGAACCAGCCGCTGGGCGAGTCGAGCAGGTCGAGGCCACCGTGGCGCAGCCACATCGCCCCGATCAGCAGCCCGTTGGCGATCAGGACGAGCGTGATCTCGCGCGTGCGCAGGTTCCAGCCCCGGGGCTGGGGCACGGCGCGGCGGCTGCCGGTCATTGTCGTCATCGACTCCGAATCTGGGGGCCGTTCATGAGAGGACCCTGACACCCGGCCCGGGGGCGCTCCGGCAGGCCGGACATCATAACCGGGCCCCGCCATCGGGCCGGTTGCTGGCCGCGATCTGGCCGCCGTGGCGCTGGACGATCCACTGGGCGATCGCCAGGCCCAGGCCCGTGCCTCCGGCCGGGGCGCCAGGGGCCCGCCAGAATCGGTCGAACACCCGGGGCAGATCCTCGGGCCGAATCCCCGGTCCGTCATCGTCCACGGACAGGTCGGTCGACCGGCCGTCGGCCCGGACCGTGACCCGGACTTCGCCGCCTTCCGGGCTGTGCCGGATTGCGTTGTCGACCAGGATCGCGACCAGCTGGCGCAGCCGAACCGGATCGCCGGTCACGGCGGCCGGCTCGGGGTCGACCACGATCCGGACCCGCCGATCCGCCGCCGGCTGGGCCAGCGACGAAGCCGCCTCGCCGGCGACGTCGCCCAGGTCGAGCGGCAGCCGGTCAAGCTCGACCGCTCCCGAATCGGACCGGGCCAGCAGAAGCAGGTCCTCCACCAGGGTCGAGAGCTGGTCGACCTCGGCCGTGATGTCCTCGAGGGCGTCGCCGACGCTGGCCACCGGCTCCGACCTGTGCCGGCTCAGGTACTCGACCGAGCTCCGAATGACGGTCAGCGGTGTCCTCAGCTCATGGCTGGCATCGGCCGCAAACTCGCGCTGCCGGCGCAGGGCGAGGCGCTGGCTCGCCAGCGAGGTCCGGATCGGGGCGATCGCCCGGCGGGCATAGAGGGCGCCGAAGCCGCCGGCCACGACGACCGCCAGGATGCCGCCGAAGATCAGCACGTCCGAGATCACGTCGAGGGTCTTCTGCTCGTCGATCCGGTCCTCGACCACCTGGATGACGGTCGGCCCGACCCGGCTGTCAGCCGTTTCGCTCAGGATCCGGATCGGTACCCCGGCCAGGGTCGCGTCGCGCACGTCGCGACCGGTTCGCCGGGCGGCGGCGACCGAGATCCTCGTTCGGCAGGCCGGCCGGCACGCCATCGTCGAGATCGCCGATCGGCTGGCCATCGGCCGTGACGAGGATGGCGAAGGTGCCGGACGTCCCCTCGCCGAAGGTCAGTCCGGTCGGCGTTCCGTGGCTCGGATCGTCGCTGCCGTTGAGGAACTGCTTGAGCGAAGCCGCCCGGGCATCGAGCTGGGCGATTCCAGCCGACTGGAGCGAGCTGGCCGCCCGAAGGTAGAGCAGCCCCCCGAGAGCCACCAGGATGATCAGGGTGCTGGCGGCGCTGAACAGGACCAGCCGCCAGCGGACTCCGCGGACCAGGCGGGCGTCGGATTCGCGCGCCTGCTCGTCGAGCGGGTCCTCGACGGCGATGCCCGGAGCCCGTGGCAGCAGATCAGCCATTGGTCAGGCGGTAGCCGACCCCGCGGACGGTCTCGAGCTGGCCGCTTGCCGAGCCGAGCTTCGTGCGCAGGTAGTGGACGTAGGCGTCGACGGCGTTCAGGGTGACGGCGACGCTGAATGGCCAGGCCTGGTCCAGGAGCTGGTCGCGGCTGAGGGTCTGGCCGACGTGCCGCAGGAGGCACTCGAGCAGCGAGAACTCGCGCGGGCTCAGGTCGATCAGATCGCCGCCGACCGTGACCCGGCGGGCCGCCTCGTCGAGCTCGATCGCTCCGGCGACCAGGCGCGGCTCAGCCCGCCGGGCGCCCGCGGGGCCACGTCGCGAGAGGGCCCGCAGGCGGGCCGATAGCTCCTCGAAGGCGAACGGCTTGACGAGGTAGTCATCGGCACCCGCGTCGAGTCCACCGACCCGATCCCCGACCGTGTCCCGGGCCGTCAGCATCAGGATCAGGACATCGTCCCGGTCGCCCGGATCCGACGGGCGACCTCGAGCCCGCTGATGTCGGGCAAGCCGATGTCCAGGATCACCACCTCGATACCCGGGGTGCTCGTCGCCAGCTCGACGGCGGTCGAGCCATCGGCGGCCAGCTCGACCACGTGGCGATCTTCCTCGAGCAGGCGCTTGAGGACTCGCCGGAGGCGCTGGTCGTCTTCCACAACGAGGAGGTGCATGGCCCGCCCATCCGACTCGGAGCCGTGGACGCCACGGCTACCCGAGACTGGTGTACTCCTCAATTCTGAGAATCACCTGAGAGTTTCGCCGACCGTCCGCCCGCGGGCTCGCCCGGCCTGCCTCCCGACGAGGCCTCGCCGGGGTATCGTGTCACGGGCATTTCCGGCGTCGCTCGACGCCGGTCACCGGATACCAGACGGAGGTCTACGCGATGGGTGACAAGACGCCGAAGCGGCCGCCGAAGCCGAAGCAGCCGAAGGCCCCCAAGGCCTGAGCGCGTCCAATCTCCGTGGTAGGTGAGGAGGGTCGAGAACCGGCATGAGCGGGCTACCTGAGCAGGCGAGGGTCGTCGTGATCGGCGCCGGAATCGTCGGCAACAGCATGGCCTATCACCTGGCCAGGCTGGGCTGGCGGGACATCGTGCTGATCGACAAGGGCACCCTCCCGAATCCGGGCGGCTCGACCGGCCATGCCTCGAACTTCATCTTCACGACCGACCACAGCAAGGAGATGACGGCGTTCACGCTGGACAGCGTGCGCCAGTACCAGGAGCTGGGCGTCTTCACCCAGAGCGGCGGGATCGAGGTCGCCCGAACCCCCGAGCGGATGGAGGAGTTCAAGCGCCGGCTCGCCTCCGCCCATTCGTGGGGCATCGAGGCCGAGCTGATCACGCCCGCCCGGATCAAGGAGCTCGTTCCGTACATCGAGGAATCGATCCTCCTGGGCGGCTTCTACACGCCCGGCGTGGGCGTGGTCGACTCGCTCCGGGCCGGGACGCTGATGCGCGAGGCCGGCCGTCGAGATGGGCGCCCTGACCGTTTCGGCCCAGACCGAGATCGACCGGCCTCGACGTCGACCGACGGCCGGATCAGCGCGGTCCACACCGACAAGGGCACGATCGCCACCGGCACGGTCGTGATCGCCTGCGGGGTGTGGAGCCCGCGGATCGCCCGGATGGCCGGGGCATCGATCCCGCTCACCCCGGCCGTCCACCAGATGATCAGCGTCGGGCCGGTCCCGGCCTTCGCCGACACGGTCGGCGAGATCACCTTCCCGATCGTGCGCGACATGGACACGAACATGTACGAGCGCCAGCACGGCGGCGACCTCGAGGTCGGCTCGTACGCCCACCGGGCGATCCTGATGTCGTCCGACGACATCCCCTCGATCGCCGAGTCGGCCCAGTCGCCGACCGAGCTGCCGTTCACCGACGACGACTTCGACCTCCAGATGGAACAGGCGCTCGAGCTCGTGCCCGAGATCCTGCGCGACGAGCGCGTCGGCGTTCGCTACGCGATCAACGGCCTCCTGTCGCTGACCCCGGACGGCATGCCGATCCTGGGCGAGACGGCCGAGGTCAAGGGACTCTGGTCGGTCGCCGCGGTCTGGATCAAGGAAGCGCCGGGCATCGCCCGGACCGTCGCCGAGTGGATGACTCACGGCACGCCGGAGATCGACCCGCACGCCTCGGACGTCGCCCGGTTCTACGACCACCAGCGGACGGACGCCCACGTCCAGGCGCGCAGTGCCGAGGGCTTCAACAAGACCTACGGCATCGTCCACCCGATGGAGCAGTGGGAGTCGAACCGGAACGTCCGGCTGAGCCCGGTCAACGTCCGCCAGCGCGAGCTGGACGCGGTGTTCTTCGAGGCCGCCGGCTGGGAGCGGCCGTTCTGGTACGGCGCGAACGAGCGGCTCCTGGCGGAGTACGGCGATCGGGTCATGCCCCGGGCCGCCGAGTGGGAATCGCGCTGGTGGTCGCCGATCGTCAACGCCGAGCACCTCGCGATGCGCGACCGGGTGGCAATGGTTGACCTGGCCGCGTTCGCGATCTTCGACGTGACCGGACCGGGCGCCACCGACTACCTCCAGGGCCTCGTGGTCAACCAGGTCGACGTGAAGGTCGGCCGGGTCGTCTACACGCCGCTGCTCAACGAGGCGGGCGGGATCGTGGCCGACCTGACGATCATCCGGCTGGGCAAGGACCAGTTCCGGGTCGTGACCGGCGGGGGCATGGGCATGCGCGACAAGAAGTGGTTCAGCGACCACCTGCCGGCCGACGGCTCGGCCCAGATCCACGACCTGACCTCGGCCCTGTACACCGTTGGGGTCTGGGGGCCGCGAGCCCGGGACCTCGTCCAGTCGGTGACCTCGAGCGACCTGTCCAACGCCGCCTTCCCGTTCGGCACCGCCCAGTGGGTGGATCTCGACGGGGTCCGCACCCTGATGTCCCGGATCTCGTACGTGGGCGAGCTCGGCTGGGAGATCTACGCCCCGATGGAACAGGGACTGCGCCTGTGGGACACGCTCTGGGCGGCCGGCAAGCCGTTCGGCGTGATCGCGGCGGGGATCGGCGTGTACGCCACGACCGGCCGCCTCGAGAAGGGCTATCGGGCCCACGGCAACGAGCTCGAGCTCGACTTCGACCTGGTCGAGGCCGGGATGGCCCGGCCGACGATCAAGGACGCCGACTTCGTCGGCAAGACGGCCTACCTGATGCAGCGGGCGATCCCGCCCGTCACGATCCTGTGCACGCTGACGGTCGACGATCCGGCCTCAACCAGCGGGGTCCGGCGGTACATGCTCGGGCGCGAACCGATCACCACCCCCGACGGGCAGTTCCTGACCGACGCGCACGGCCGTCGCTCCTACGTCACCAGCGCCGGCTCGGCGCCCTCGATCGGCAAGCACATCCTGATGTCGTACCTGCCCCCCGAGTTCGCAGTCGAGGGCACGAAGCTGGCCGTCGAGTTCTTCGGCGAGCGGTACCCGGTGACCGTCGCGGTCGTCGGCAGCCGCCCGATCTTTGACCCGGACAACGCCCGGATTCGGGCTTGAACATCCTGGTCTGCGTCAAGCGCGTCCCGGAGACCGGCGGCCGGGTCAGCCTGACCGCCGATGAGCGCGAGATCGACACCCGCTTCCTCGGCTTCACGGTCAGCCCGCACGAGGAGTGCGCGACCGAGGAGGCCGTCCGCCTGATCGAGGCGAACGGGGGCAGCTCGACCGTCCTGACCCTCGGTCCGGAGGCCGCCTCGGACCAGCTCCGGGCGGCGATGGCCATCGGGGTGGATCGGGCGATCCTGCTCGAGACCGACGGCCAGGACTGGGACCCGGTGGCGACGGCCGCGGCAATCGTCGAGGCGATCCGGGCGGAGGCGGCCGCGGGGACCGCCTACGACCTGATCCTGTTCGGCAACGAGGCCGCCGACTCGGGCGACTTCCAGGTCGGGATCCGGGTCGCCCTGGCCCTCGGCCTGCCCTCGATCAGCGGGGTCAAGTCACTCGAGATCCGGGACGGGGTCGCCACGGCCCGGCGCGAGGCCGGCGGCGGCTGGGAGGTCTTCGAGGTCCCGCTCCCGGCGGTCGTCGCCGTCCGCGAAGGGATCAACCTGCCCCGCTATCCATCGGTGCCGGGCCGGCTCCGGGCGAAGAAGAAGGAGATCGAGACGTCGAGCCCGCGCCCGATCGCGGGTGGGCCGACGAAGATCCGGCTGCGCCTGCCGGCCGAGACCGAGGGCCGGGTCGAGATCCTGGGGACCGGCGCCGAGGCTGCCCCGGTGGTGGTCGACCTGCTCGAACGGATCGGGGTCCTCGGCTCGTGAGGACGATCTCGTGATCCTGGCCTTCGTCGAGCAGGACTCCGGGCGGCCCGATCGCTCATCGCTCGAAGCCCTGACGTTTGCCCGGCGCCTCGCCGAGTCGAGCGAGAGCGGCCCACTGACCGCCGTCCTCTTCGGGCCGGGTGCCTCGGACGCCGCGGCCGCGCTCGGCCCATACGGCGTGAGCCAGGCCCAGGTCGTGGCCGACGAGCGGATCGACAGCTACGCCCCGGCGGCCTGGGGCCGGGCGGTCGCCCAGCTGAGCGCGAGGCAGTCGCCTTCGATCGTGCTCGCGGCGGGTACCGATCGTGGCCACGAGGTCCTCGCCTACGCGGCGGCGATGAGCGACGCGCCGATGGCCGCCAACTGCCTCGACGTTCGGCCGGGCCCCGAGGCCACCTGCGAGGTCACCCGGCAGCGCTGGGGCGGGAGCCTCCTCGAAGAGGCTCGTCTCGACGGCTCGATCCGGTTCATCACGATCGCCGAGCATGCGACCCAGCCTGAAGAGGCCCCGAGTGCGGCGGCAGTCACGGTCGAGGCCTTCACGCCGGCCCTCGAACCGGCCGACCTGCGGGTCCAGGTCGTCGCCCGGGTCGCGCCGGAGGCCGGCAAGGTCTCCCTGGCCGATGCGCGAGTGGTCGTCGGAGGTGGCCGCGGGGTCGGCGGCTCGGAGGCGTTCTCCGAGCTCGAGGAGCTGGCCGGGCTGCTCCACGGTGCCGTCGGCGTATCCCGGGTCGTGACCAGCGCCGGCTGGCGGCCGCACAGCCAGCAGGTCGGCCAGACCGGGACCCGGATCGCCCCGGACATCTACATCGCCTGCGGAATCAGCGGCGCGATCCAGCACATCGTCGGTTGCAAGGCGGCCAAGTCGATCCTCGTGATCAACACCGATCGCGAGGCCCCGATCATGTCCCGAGCGTCGTACGCCGTGATCGGCGACCTCCACGCGGTCGTGCCCGCGATCAGCGCCGAGATCCGCCGCCGCCAGGCGTCCTAGGGGCTCGGGGGCCGGGGGGCGAGGCGAGCCGACAAGAGATCCGACCAAAAAACGAAGAAGCCGGCCCTCCCGATCGGGAAGGCCGGCCTGTCGCCCGACCGTCAGGCGAGGAGCTTCGCCTTGAGCTGGTCGTACTCGGGAACCGTGATCGCGCCGGCGTCGCGCAGCTGGGTGAGCTTGGTCAGCTCGTCCGCGGTGGACACCCCGCTGGCTGCCGTCATCGCCGCATCCGCCCGGGCCATGCCCTTGACGTCGGTCATCGTGACCTTCGGCCGGGTGATCAGGTAGACCAGACAACCGAGGAACGGCAGGATGAACAGGACGACGATCCAGACGCCCTTCATGCCACCGCTCAGGTCATCACGGCGGAAGATGTCCATGAAACAGGTCAGGAAGATCCAGAACGCCATCACCCAGAAGAAGAGGACGACGAACGACCACATTACTTCAGTAAAAGTCACGCTTGCTCCTCAGACGGTAGACGGGACATTCCCGCATCAGCACGGCCATTCTGACGCACCCGAGCGACGAGAATGACCCGAACGCGCGAGCGGGGCCTCGCCTCGGTCGCTGACTCGAATCCTGCCCAGGCGAAGGCTCGGGGGCACTGGCCCTTGTTCCCGGCAGATTCCGCCCGGGAGCGCTCGATGGTCGGTCGGGGCGAGATTCGGATCGCCAGGAGGCCACGCCGGGGGGCGAATCACGCTCAGGCGAGCTCGCCGTACGCCCCCAAAACGCCCGATCCGCGACCCGCGACCGCCCGCTCTGCGGCCGTCAGCGGAATTTGACGAGGAGCTCGAACTCGACGACGAACGCGGAAGGGAGTGGAGCGGGAGACGAGGTTCGAACTCGCGACATTCAGCTTGGAAGGCTGACGCTCTGCCAACTGAGCTACTCCCGCGGCCCCGAAACGCTACCACGCTGCCCGGCCGTCGGCGCCGATCGACTGAGAGGCGTCGGCCCGCGAAACCGCGCCGGACGGCTGAGCCGAACCCCGGGGCGCCGGGCACGGACCGCCACGGGCCGCCTCGGCCGGGCACGGGCCGCCTCGGCCGGCCACGGGCCGATCCATCGCGCCGGGCACGGACCGCCACGGCCACCGTCACGCCGGACCGCCGTGCCCGCCGAGGATCAACCGCCGAGGCGCTCCCTGAGCCAGGCCATCTGGGCGACGCGCTGGAAGCCCTCACCGCCCTCGTGGTCGTTGTACGGGTACTCGCGGATCTCCTTGGGACCGCCGTACCAGCTGTACGCGGCGTAAACCGTCGACGGCGGGGTGACCTGGTCCATCAGGCCGACCGAGAACAGGGCCGGGGCGGTCGCGCGTCGGCCCAGGACCGCCACGTCGAAGTAGCTCAGGGTGGCCAGCGCCTGCCCGACGTGGTCCCGGTGAACCTTCAGGTAACGCACGATCTCGGCGTAGGGACCCGCATCGACGATCGTCAGGGCCCGCGGAAAGTCGCTCAGGAAGGGCACGTCGGGCATCGCGGCGGCCACGTCGGGCACGAGGCCGGCGACCGCCACGGCCAGGCCGCCGCCCTGGCTCGCGCCGGTCAGGGCGATCCGCCCCGGATCGACAACCGGGTGCAACCGGGCCGCCTCGACGGCTCGAACCGCGTCGACGAAGACGCGCCGGTAGTAGTAGGTGGCCGGGTCGAGGATCCCCCTGGTCATGAACCCGGGGTGGGCCGGCTCGCCGCCCGGATCGGGGTCCGCCGTCTCACCGATCGACCAGGTCGAGCCCTGGCCCCGCGTATCCATCACGAAGTGGGCGTAGCCGGCGGCGGCCCACAGGATCCGTTCGTGGGCCAGGCCCCGACCGCCGCCGTAGCCGATGTACTCGACGACCGTGGGCAGCGGCTCCCGGGCGCCGGCCGGCAAGTGCAGCCAGGCCCGAACGGGGGCGCCGTCGAAGCCCGCGAACGTGACATCGACGGTCGAGATCAGGCTCAGCCCGCTGTTGACCGGCCTCAACGTCAGGTCGAGGTCACGGGCCCGGGCCGCCGCCAGGGTCGAGGCCCAGAACCCATCGAGGCCGGCCGGAACGGCCAGGGCCGGGCGGTAGGCGCGAAGCTCGTCGAGTGGCAGATCCTGCTGGGCCATGACCCAATCTTGCCGGATCGAGCGGCACCGAGGTGCCCTCCCGCCACCGCGGCGGCCTCCTGCCATCGGCGAGTCGGTAATCTGGTCGAATGACCCACGCAACGAGCGGCCGGAGCTCGCCCAGGAACGGTCCGGCGACCCTGATCGTGAGCCCGTTCGCGTCACGGATCCGCGACCCGAATCAGCGGGCCAGTGTCGTCCGGCAGGCCGTCCGGTCGCTCGCCTCGAGGGGCCACGGCGAGGTCGTGGTCGTCGAGGCCGGCGAACCGGCGGCCGTCCGCCGGGCGGCCGCCGAGGCGACCGGACGGGGCTCGAGCCTGGTCGCGGTCGCCGGTGGTGACGGCACCGTCCGGGATGCGGCGGGAGCCCTGGCTGGATCCGGGGTCACGGTCGGCCTGATCCCGTGCGGCACCGGCAACCTCTACGCGGCTTCGCTCGGCGTCCCGCGTGACGTCCGGAAGGCGATCGCCAACCTGGCCGGCGGATCGGTCCAGTCGTTCGACCTGGGCGAATTCCAGGTGGCGGCCGAGGGACAGACGGAGAAGGGCGTGTTCACGGTCACCTGTGGCACGGGCTTCGACGCCCGCCTGATCGCGGCCACGACTCGCGAGATGAAGCGGCGCTACGGCGTGGCGGCCTACTTCATGAGCGGGGCAAGCCTGATCGACCAGCTTCGGGCCCAGCCAACGACGCTGACCGTCGATGACGAGCGGATCGAGACCGAAGCGGTCGTCGTCCTGATCGCCAACTGTGGCGAGCCGATCCCCGGGATCGGCCCGCGCCTGCCGATCGATCCCCGGGATGGGCTGCTCCACGTGTTCGTGCTCCCCCGGGGCGGCGTGGTCGGCGGGATCCGCGGGGTTCTTGAGCTGATGACCGCCGGTTCGCCGGGCATCTCGTCGTCCGGCTCGGCGATCCGGATGACGGGCAGCCACGTCCGGGTCGAGATGAGCCCCGCCCAGCCGACCCAGATCGATGGCGACGCCTACCCGGCCGGGTCGATCGAGGCCTGGATCCGGCCGGGCGCCCTGTCGGTCCTCGTGTCCTGACCTGGACGCTTGGGGCCAAACAGCGGTGGCATACTGACGGGCACCTCCGGGGCGGGCAGACGGCCAGGAGTCAACAGGAGATCAGCCGGTGGCCAGTCCTGACGGGCCCGGATCAGCCGAGGCCGCGTCCCGCGATCGGCGGATCCTGCGCCGTCCCCTCGGGATCGTGATCCTGGTCGCCTTCGCCCTGTTCTCAGGGGTCCAGTCCCTCCTGGCCGCGTTCGGGGTGGTCGACGCCCGCGTCGGGTCGCTCGGTTCGCTCCTGTCCGACCCAGTCCAGTTCCAGGTCTTCTCGATCGCGCTGGGGCTGGTCTACATCGCCACCGGGCTGGCGACCTGGCTGATCCTGCGGGTCGGCTGGTACGCGATGGTCCTGCTGGCCGGTCTCGGGCTGCTCGTCCAGATCACCCTGTACGTGTACGGGTCGCCCAACTTCCTGACGATGACGGTCGGGGTGGTCACGGCCTTCTACCTGAACCAGCGCGAGGTGAAGGCGCTCTTCCTCGCACCCCGGACGATGGCCAGTGCCGTGGTCCTGACCCGTGAGGGCGAGGCGGGCGAACCGTGACCAACGACGTCGAGCTGCTCCAGGCCTACGCGCCGGCCCTTCACTACACCCATGGTGAGCTGTTCTTCCCGGCGGCGGTCGAGTCGTACCTGCCCGAGTGCGACCTGTTCGTCGGTCGGTCCGGTCGTGACCGGAGCCTGCTCGTGCCAGTCGGCGAGCTGACCGAGGAAGCCCTGACCTCGTTCCAGGCGAAGCCCGGGGAGACGCTCTCGATGCGCCTCGTCCAGCATCCGATGGGCAGCTTCGAGCTGGCTCGCTGGAACCGCCGGCCGAATCGGCCTGCCTTCCACGCTCCGAGCCGGCTCACCCGAGTGGGCCTGTTCGCCCGCCTGGTCGACAGCGGATTCACGGTCTCGCTCCTCCTCCGGGGCAGTGTCCCGGGCGGGACGACCGCCGCCGCCTCGGTAAAGTACGAGGCCGTCAAGGCCCGCGATCCGCGCTTCGTCTACCACGGTCGGGTCGTCCGGCGGGACGGCTGGATCGTCCTCCACTACCTCTACTTCTACTTCATGAACGACTGGCGCTCGACCTTCGCCGGGGCCAACGACCACGAGTCGGACTGGGAGCAGATCCTCGTCTTCCTCGAGGACGCACCCGACGGCCCCAATCCCGTCTGGATCGCCTGCGCCGCGCACGACTACTCGGGCGATGAGCTCCGCCGGCGCTGGGACGATCCGACCCTGGTCAAGGATGGCAATCACCCGGTGATCAACCCGGGGGCGGGCTCGCATGCCGCCTACTTCGAGGCCGGCGAGTACATGACGGCGGCACCATTGCCCGCGCTCAAGCCGCTGCGCAGCCTGCTCACGGGCCTCCGCGCGTTCTGGCGGGACACCCTCCGCCAATCCGACCCGGGCGACCTGGCTTCGAAGATCGAGACGGCCCTGAGCATCCCCTTCATCGACTACGCCCGGGGCGACGGGGTGAGGCTGGGCGGGACGGACGGCGCACCGTGGACCCCGTCGATCATCGGCGATGAAACCCCCTGGGTCGACGGCTACCGCGGCCTGTTCGGCCTCGACACGTTCGATCGCTTCGCCGGCGAGCGGGCGCCGGCCGGACCGAAGTACGGCCGGAACGGGACGGTCCGCCACACGTGGTACGACCCGCTCGGCTGGGCCGGCCTGGGGAAGGTCGCCCCGCCGTTCCGGGCGGCAGAGGCCCTCCAGGATCGGCTCGCCGAGTTGAACGACGAGCTGGCCCGCCTGCGGGCCGAGAACGAGGCCAGGTCGAGCACCCTCGACGGCCTCGACCTCGAGGTGAGGGCGCTGGCTTCCGACCAGACCTTTGCCGGGCTCCACGAGAAGCAGGCCGCCCAGCTCCGGTCCCAGGAAGCCGAGATCAATGCCGGCCGTAAGCGCGAGGCCGAGCTCGAGGACACGATCCGGGCCAGCTCGGCCGAGCTGGTCCAGATCGAGGCCGGCAACTTCGGCGATCCGCGCGCCCACCTCAAGCTGGACCATCACCCGGTTCCGCCCGAGGTGACCCGCCAGGGGCGGTTCGTCGAGCTGTGGGCGGCGATGAGCATCAGTCTGATCCTCGTCGCCGTGGTCGTCCTGACCTACACCGGGGTCATGAAGTGGTGGGGCGCCCTGTTCGTGGGCGTCGTGACCTATGCGATCCTGGACGCGGCCTTCGGTCGCCGTTTGACCGTTCTGTTCCTGCGGTCGACCCTGTTCCTGGCCGCGATCGGCGCCCTGATCCTGGCTTACGAGTTCGCCGGAGTCCTGCTCCTCGGAGTGCTGGCCGGGCTGGCCGTCCTGACCTTCGCCGACAACGTCCGCGAGATCCGCCGCAGCTGACCCGGCCTGATCAGGCCGGCGTGGGGCCGGCCTCCTCCACCGGTTCGGACGAAGGGTCGTCCTCGCGCGCGATCCCGGTCAGGGCGTACTCGATGACGAGCACCACGGCGACGACCAGGACGACCGTGACCAGGCCGACGGCGATTGCCGCAATCAGCCCGACGGCGATCCCCGGCACGACCCAGCGAAGCTCGGCGAGGTGCGCCCGGACCCATGCCCGGGCGACGACCGCGCGCTCGACCGGGGCCGGCGACGGAGCAGCCGGCGGTGCCGGCGCGATGCTGGTCGTCTCGACCGGGGCCTCACCCGTCGCGGCGCTGGCTGTTGTCGCGGCGCTGGCTGTTGTCGCGGCCGTCCGGCTGCGCTGGCCGGCGGTCTCGGCGGCCGACCGGGCGGCGACCCGGGCCCGCCGACCGAACAGCGTGACCAGGGCGACGGCTGCGGCCAGCAGGACGAACCACCACATCAGGCTGAACAGGTTGTCGAGGACCGCATCAGTGAGCGCCTGGACGGTTGCCGCCGAGCCTGGATCGGCCACGTTCGAGACGAGCCAGTTCTCAACCCCGCGCAGGATCACCCGGAAGAGCAGGAGCGCGACGATCGAGCCAAGGGCCAGCATCAGGACCATCCGCCGGCGCCGGGCAGTCGCCCAGATCGCCAGGGCCATCAGCCCGATGACGAGCAGCCAGAGCACGATCACGAGCAGGTCCAGCAGCTTGACCGCGGTCTGGGCCTTGGTCAGGGCGGCCGATTCGACGAGCGGGATCTGGCCGAAGGTCGGCGGGATCGTGATCCCGAATGTCTCCGACAGCTTCTGCTGGATCGGTCCGGGATCCGTCCCTGAGAAGTCGGGCAGGGTCACCGAGGCAGGGATGAAGCCTTCGTTCTGGAGCTCGGTCACGACCTGCCCGACGAGCGGCAGGACGTTCAGGTAGAGCACCCCCTGGTCGATCGTGATCACCGTCGACTGGCCGCGGAGGACGCGCACGAGCTCCTCGTGGAGCGAGCGGAGGGCCGAATCCCAGACCTGGGCGAACCGGTCCGAGGAGACCGTGGTCAGGACGAGGTTGCTCAGCCGCTGTTGGAGGGCCGAGGTGATCGGCGCGGCCAGGAACGCGCCCTTCGGCGGGAGGACGTTGGCGACCCGATCCTGGAGATCGAGGGTCGTCACGACCTGGGTCGACACGAAATCGGCGATCGAGGCCTGGACGGCCGGGTCGGTCGGGACCGGCCCGACGACGTCCATGAACCGGTTCGTGTTCAGGAGGACCTGCTGGGTCCAGGTCGCCAGGAGGGCGAAGACGAGCACCAGGCAGGCGAGGACCAGGGCGAGATTCGCGCCGAACCGGCGAAGCCGCCCGTGCGGCTTCGGCGTCGAAGGTGCAGCCACGGTCAGTACTCCCTCATGCGGTCGGCCCGACGTACGCCGGCTGGATCGTTCGGCCCGGGTTCGATCGATCGGCTGAGGGTAGCATCGCCCCGGCCGCGAATCCCGCCGAGGCGTCCCCAGCGGTGTGCGATTTCGGTGATTCGGTCGGGAAACCGCCGCCTACAATAGCCGCGCTCGCGGCCGTTGGATCGCGAGCTCGCCCAGCGGGCGACCCAGTTCCTTGTCAGCCGCCGGGAAGCGGACACGGAGGGACGCGATGACGTTCGAAACGCTGGTCCTGTCGCTTGTCGCGATCGTCGCGGGCGGGGCGTTTGCCTTCATGGGCTACCGCCTGTTCTTGATCCTGCTCCCGATCTGGGGCTTCTTCGTTGGATTCGTGGTCGGGGCTGACGCCGTGCACGCCGTTCTGGGCGACGGGTTCCTGGGCACGATCGCGGGCTGGGGCCTCGGGTTCATCGTGGCGATCGTGTTCGCCGTCCTGTCCTACGTCTACTGGTGGTTCGCGGTCTGTCTCGTCGGCGGCGCGCTCGGGTGGACCCTGGCCACCGGCGCCCTGGCCGCAGTCGGGATCGGGACGGGCTTCCTCCAGTTCATCATCGCCCTGGCCGCCGGCGTCGCCCTGGCCTGGGTCTTCTTCGCCCTGGCGATCCCCAAGTACGTAGTCATCCTGGCGACCGGCGTGGAGGGCGCGGCGGCCGTTGCGGCTGGCCTGGCGCTCCTCTTCGGGGTCACGACGACCGCCGACTACGGGGACGGCCTGCTGGCCCCGCTGACCGGCCATCCGCTCTGGCTCGTGATCTGGATCGTCGTCGCGGTGCTCGGCATCGGGGCCCAGATCCTGACCACGGCGGAGATGGAGCAGACCCTGCGCGAGATGTCGGAAGCCCGCCGTCCGGCGTGAGCTCGCCCTGCTCGAGGTGAGCGGCCGGGGAGGCCCGGCCGGAATGGCCGACGGCCTGATTCAGCGGCTCAGCCGGCGGATCGATCAGCTCGTCGCCCGGGTCAGCTCGATCGCGGTCGTCCGTCGCCTGCTCGACGTCCTCGATCGCTACGACCGGGCCGGGGGCGGGCTCCTGGCGGCCGGGCTGGCCTTCTCGTCGCTGTTCGCCCTCCTGCCGGCGATCCTGCTGATCATCGGCCTGGCCGGGCTCCTGTTGTCCGACCCGGAGCGCCTGTCGGCGCTCGCCGCCGATCTGGGCAGCCGGTTCCCGCCGCTCGCCGTGTTCTTCGAGCAGGCCCTGTCCGGGATGGCCGCCGGCGCGGTCGGCAACTCGATCATCGGCCTGGTCACCCTGGCCTGGGGCGCCAGCCGCTTCTACGATTCGCTCGACAACGCGATCAACCGGATCTTCGCGGCGGGCGCCCCCCGCAACCCGGTCGTGCGCGGGATTCGGGGCGTCCTGGTGATCGTCATCGCGATCGGCCTGGCGATGAGTGGGTTCGTCCTGCTCAGCTTCGGGGCCAGCGTGGCCGCCTCGGTCCTGCCCGACAGCAGCCCGCTGGCCGGGCTGCTCGAGTTCCTGTCGGGATCGTTCGTTACCAACCTGGCCTTCTTCTGCCTGATCGCGCTGCTCGTCTATCGCTTCGTTCCGACGATCCAGCCGAGCTGGCGGGCGGTCGCCTGGCCGTCGCTCGTGGTCGGCGTCCTGGCCGCCCTCCTGACCCAGCTCTTCGCGCTCCTGGCGCCCCGCCTGATCGGCTCGCTCCAGGTCTACGGGGCGCTCGTGGCGATGCTGGCGGCGATGATCTGGCTGTCGTTCATTGCCCAGGGCCTGCTCATGGGAGCCGCCTGGGTCCACTCGCGCAACACCCCGGACGTGCCGGCCGCGGAAGGGGCGGACCGCTGATGCGGATGCGCGGAACCTGGTACATCGTGCCGACCCCGTTCGACGACGAGGGCGGGCTCGACCTGGCCGGCCTCGCCCGGCTCGTCGATCGAGCGATCGCCTGGGGCGTTGACGGCCTGACCGTGATGGGCGTCATGGCCGAGCCGGGCGCCCTGACCCCGGCCGAGCGGGCGGCTGCCCTGCACGCGGTCTTCGACGCTGCGGCCGGCCGCCTGCCGATCGCCGTGGGCAGCTCCGGGGCGACCTTGACGACCACGCTCGAGCTGATCGGCCAGGCCCGCGACCTGGGCGCCGCCGCCGCCATGCTGGCCGCTCCTCCGCTCCTTCGCAACGTCGACCAGCTGCCGGGCTATTTCCGCCAGGCGGCCACCGGCGGGCTGCCCCTGATCATCCAGGACGAGCCGACGGCAACCGGCGTCCTGATCCCGGTCACGACCCTGCTCACAGCGGCCGAGGCGAGCGGCAGCCGGACGATGAAGATCGAGGACCCTCCGACCCCGGCCAAGATCGGCCGGATCCTGGCCAGCCGGCCGGACCTCGACGTGTTCGGGGGGCTGGGCGGCGTTTCGGCCCTGGGCGAGCTGCGCCGAGGTGCCTGCGGCACGATGACCGGCTTCGCCTACCCGGAGATCCTGCGGACAGTGCGCGAGCGGCTCGAAGCCGGCGAGGCCCGATCGGCCGGCCTGGTCTTCGACCGATACCTGCCCCTGATCCAGTTCGAGGCCCAGCAGATCGTCGGCCTGGCCATCCGCAAGGAGATCCTCCGCCGACGGGGCATCCTGGCCAGCCACCGCACCCGCGGCCTGGCCCCGACCCTCGACACGGTCACCCTCGAAGAGCTCGATGACCTGTTCGACCGGCTCGGGATCGTGCCGTCAGGGGAACCCTTCGACCCGGCCGGTTGACGGTCGGGGCCGGCGGGTTGGGGGCGGAGCCGGCCGGTGCGATCTCGTGCGCGGCCGCGCCACGCGGGCCGTGCGGCCCGGTCAGAATGGCCGGAACCATCCGCCATACCGAGCCTGAGGTATCGCATTGAGCCCACTCGCCTCGATCTTCCTGTTCCTGCACGTCCTGGGCGCGATCGCCGCGTTCGGACCCTCGTTCGTCTTCCCCCTGATCGCCCGCCAGTCGCAGGCGATGCCCTCGGGCGCGATGTTCGGCCTGAAGCTGACCGATACGATCGAGCGGAAGCTGATCATCCCCCTCGGGCTGTTCCAGGCGGTCACCGGGATCGGGCTGATCCTGACCCTGAGCATCGACGTCTCAACGGCTCACTGGCTGGCCCTCGGGATCGTCCTCTACGTGATCGCGATCGGCTTCGCGATCCTGGTCCAGTCGCGGACGATCGAGGCGATGATCCAGATGATCGAGAAGGCTCCGCCGCCGGCCCCCGGCACGCCGCCCGGACCGCCCCCGCCGGCCTTCCTGGCCCTGGCCAAGCGGGCCCAGATGGGCGGGATCTTCCTGACGGTGATGCTCGTCTCGATCGTCTTCCTGATGACGGTCAAGCCCCAGTTCTAGTCGAAGCCGGTCAGCTCGCGGCGTTGGCCCAGATGTCGGTCAGGGTGTAGCCGGTCGGGAACGGGTCGTCAGGCTCGACGACGTACTGGGCAAAGCCGGTGATCCAGGCCCGGCCGCTGATCGTGGGCACGACCGCCGGCCGCCCGCCGACCGTCGTCTCCTCGACCAGGCGGCCGGTGAAGGTCGTGCCCAGGATGCCCTCGTGCACGAACGGCTCACCGATCGCCAGCCGGCCCCGGGCATGCTCGCAGGCCATCCTGGCGCTGGTGCCCGTGCCGCAGGGCGACCGATCGATCGCGCCGGTCCAGCTCTCGGGCCGATCCCAGGAGGCCTGGCCGGTTGACACGATCACTGCGTTTCGCCGGCTCGAGCCGGGCAGGTGGGCCGGTCCCGAGATCTGGGCGATCGTGACCCCGGCCGCGAGATCCGGGTTGCCGGGATGGCGAACCGGGAGCTGCTCCTGGGTGGCGAGCTTGACCATCTCACCGATCCGAACGATTTCGCGGGCTTCGTCCGGGGTGATCCGCAGCCCGAACTGCCCGGCGTCGGCGATCACGTAGAACATCCCGCCCCAGGCCACGTCGACCGTGACGCTGCCCAGCTGGGGCACCTCGACGATCGCGTCGAGGTGCATCGCGAACGCCGGCACGTTCCGGAAGGTGACCTCCCGGACCCGGCCGTCGCGGACCTCGGCCCGGACCTCGATCAGGCCGGCCGGCGATTCGAGCCGGAGGGTCGTGATCGGCTCAACGACCGGGACCATTCCGGTCTCGATCAGGACGGTCGCCACGCAGATCGTGTTCGAGCCCGACATCGCCGGGTATTCGACCTGCTCCATGATCACGTACCCGGCGTCCGCGTCCGGGAGCGTCGGCGGCAGGATCAGGTTGCAGTTCGACGCCGGGTAGCCCCGCGGCTCGCGCAGCATGAGTTTGCGCAGATCGTCGCCGTGGTCGCGCAGGTGGGCCATCTTCTCGAGCATCGAGGAACCCGGCACGTCGAGAACCCCGCCGGTGATCACCCGGCCAGGCTCCCCGGCCGCATGGGCGTCGACCGCGGTGATCATCCGATCGAAGCGCATGGGATTGCTGCCGACCGTCCGCGCGCCGTTGCTAGGGCTTGCGCTCGAGGATCGGGCGGGCCCTGTCGGGATCGTCGACGATGAACGTGAACATCGCCCGATCACCCCAGCGCCCGAGGAACAGGTGACCGAGGATGTTCACCCCGGCATCCGACAGGGCCCGGGTGACCCCGGCCATCCCGCCCGGCTGGTCGGCCACCTCGGCCAGGATCGACTCGCCCTCGACGAACGGGTAGCCGCCCGCCTCCAGGACGGCCCGCGCTCCGTCGTCGTCGGCCGTGGTCATGATCACGTGGCCGACCGGACCCATGCTCCCGCCGCCGATCGCCCGCAGGTCGACGCCGGCGGCAGCCAGGGCCTCGGCCAGGGCGGCCAGTGATCCGGGCTGGTTGGGAAGCTCGACGACGAACTGGCGGGCCATGCTACCTCCGAGGGTCTGGGTCACCCGATTCTGACACGCTCGACTGCCACCCGGACAGGAGTTGCGGGCGTCATCGCGTGGACTTGCGGCGCCTCCGGCCAGGTTCGGGCGGGGTCGAGCTGCCCGGTGAGCCGGCCGGCGAACGGCCCGGCCGGCGGCGGCTGGCGCCCGGCCCGGTGGCCAGCCGAATTGCCCGATCCGCGGCGTCGAGGTAGGCCGCGGTCGGGCCTGTCGCCCAGTCGTGATCGACGGCCATCCCGCGTTCGACGAGCGCGGCCCAGCCGGCCGGCTCGACGCGAGCCGCGAAGGCCTGCTCACAGGCCCAGACCAGCCCGTCAGCGGTCGGATGCTCGAAGACGAAGCCGGTGCCCGAGCCCGGAGCCAGATAGGCGTCGATCACCGTGTCGGCCAGGCCGCCGGTCCGGTGGACGACCGGCGGCGTGCCGTAGCGCAGGGCGATCATCTGGCCCTGGCCGCACGGCTCGAACCGGCTCGGCATCAGGAACAGGTCGGCCCCGGCGTAGATCCGGCGGGCCATCGCCCGGTCGAACCGCTCGTTCAGGAAGATCCGATCGGGGCGCCGCCGGGCGAGGGCCCGGAACGGTTCGGCCAGGACCGGGTCGCCGCTGCCCTGGACGACCAACCGGGCTCCGGCCGCGAGCAGCCGCGGGGCCGCCTCGGCCACCAGGTCGAAGCCTTTCTGGGGGTCGAGCCGGCCGATCATCCCGAGGACCGGGCCTGCGTCGCCCGGGTCGAAGCCGACCCGCTCGAGCAGGTCGGTCCGGCATGCGGACTTGCCCGCCCGATCGTCCCGGCTGTAGGCCGCGGCCAGGTCAGGATCGGCCGCCGGATCCCAGACGGCCGGATCGATCCCGTTCAGGATCCCGAAGAACCGGGGCCGGCCGTCGAGATCCTCGAGACCGGCCTTCCAGCGCAGGGTCGGGTCGAGCCCGAAGCCGACGGCCGGGGTCAGGGCCTCGGCGGCAAAGGTCGGGCTGACCGTGTTGACCAGGTCGGCTCGCTCGATCCCGGCCCACAGCAGGTCGATCCCGGCGGCGTCCGGGGCGACGACCGGATCGCCCGGGACGAGGCCGAGGCTGGCCAGGTCGGCCCGCTCGACCCAACCGTGATAGGCGAGGTTGTGGATCGTCAGGAGCGAGGCCAGGCGACCCCGGCCGAGAATCGGGTCCGAGGCGTAGAACCGGTCGCGCAGGACGAGGGCGGCAGCCGCGTGCCAGTCGTGGACGTGGAGCAGGTCGATCGGCTGAGCTTCGATCCGGATCGTCTCGAGGGCGGCCCGGGCGAGCAGCCCGAAGCGCCACGGATCGTCTGGGTGGCCGTAGATCCCGGCCCGATCGAATGCCCCGGGGTGGTCGACCAGGCGGAGGCGGTAGCCATGGGTCACGACCGAGCGGATGACCACCGGGCCGAACCCCGCCGGCTGGGCGGTGGTCGTCGGACCGTACGGTCCGGGTACGTTCAGGCGGAGCTCCTCGACGGGCAGGCCGGGCGGCAGCTCGACCGACCGATAGGCCGGCAGGAAGACGTCGACGAGGCGGTCGAGCCGGCCCGTCCGGCCCAGGCTGCGGGCGAGCGCGTCGACCACGTCGCCCAAACCGCCGGCCTTGGCCCACGGCTCGCATTCGGCCGCGATCGAGACGATCCGCATCGGCCCATTGTCCGCGACTTATCATTCGGCGCGCATGGATCCCCTGGTTCGCGTCCCGACCCTGCCCGGCGCGCCCTTCCGGCTTCCGCCCCAGGTCGAAGGGCTTCGCCGGCTGGCCTACAACCTGTGGTGGAGCTGGCATCCCCGGGCCAAGGTCCTGTTCAACCGGATCGATGCGGCGGCCTGGACCCGCTACCGCAATCCGGTGGCCGTGCTCGAGGGGGCGGTCGACTGGCGGACCCTGCTCGACGACCAGGATTTCCTGATCGAGTACGCCGAGGTGATGGCCGAGCTTGAGACCTACCTCGCCAACGGCCGGAACCACTGGTTCCAGCGCAAGTACGGGGATGCCCTCGACGGCCCGATCGCCTACTTCTGCGCCGAGTACGCCTTCTACGAGAGCCTTGGAATCTACTCGGGCGGCCTGGGTGTCCTGGCCGGGGATTACCTGAAGACGGCCTCGGACATGGCCCTGCCGCTGGTCGGCGTCGGCCTGCTCTATCGCAAGGGCTACTTCCGCCAGACGATCGACGCCGACGGGCACCAGGAGCATGCCTACCCGGACTACGACCTGGCCCGCCTGCCGGTCCTCCAGGTCGCCGACCGCTACGGCGATCCGCTCCGGGTCTCGATCGAGCTGCCCGGCCGGACGCTCCACGTGGCCGTCTGGCTCGCCCAGGTCGGCCGGGTGCCGGCCCTCCTGCTGGACACCGACATCAACGAGAACGACGATGCCGACCGGCCGATCAGCCACATCCTGTACGTCCGCGGCCGGGAGATGCGGCTCCACCAGGAGCTCGTCCTGGGCGTCGGCGGGGTGCGCGCCATCCGGGCCCTGGGGATCGACCCGGCGGTCTGGCACCTGAACGAGGGCCACAGCGCATTCCTGCTCGCCGAGCGGGCCCGCGAGCTGGTGGCCGGCGGGGCCGACCTCGAGGACGCGTTCGAGCAGGTCCGGTCGGCCAGCGTGTTCACGATCCACACGCCGGTCTCGGCCGGCAACGAGCGCTTCGAGGCCGACCTGGTTCGCCGGATCGCCGGTCCGCTGTTCGACGCCGAGGGGACGGTCGCGGCCCTGCCGACCGTGGCAGCCGACCACCTCGAGGCGGTGACTGACGCCGACCGGATCGGCTCGATCGATCTCGACCGCCTGCTCGAGCTCGGTCGGGGGGCCGACGGCGATGGCCGCCAGTTCGACATGACCGCCCTGTCGCTCCGGCTGTCGACGACCGCCAACGCGGTCAGCCAGCTCCACGCGGTGACCGCCAATGCCACCTGGCAGGAGCTCCTCGGCGACGGCCGGATCCTCGGGATCACGAATGGCGTTCATACCCCGTCGTGGGTCGGGACCGAGATGAGCAGCCTGTACCGCAATGTCCTCGGGGCGGACCTCGACGACCTCGATCCGGACACCCGGACGGGCCGCTTCTGGGAGCGCCTCGGCCGGATTCCGGACCGCGACCTGTGGGCGGCCCATCAGCACCAGAAGACGAAGATGGCGATGTTCGCCCGGAAGCGCCTGCGCAACCAGTTCGCCCGGCACGGCGAGGCCCCGACCGTGCTCGAACAGCTCGAGGAGTCGCTCGACCCGGAGATCCTGACGGTTGGCTTTGCCCGCCGCTTCGCGACCTACAAGCGGGCCGGGCTCCTGTTCAGCGACGTCGATCGCCTCGCCCGCCTCCTGTGGCATCCCGATCGGCCGGTCCAGATCGTGTTCGCCGGCAAGGCCCATCCGGCCGACCGGCCCGGCCAGGGCGTGATCCAGCAGCTCTTCGAGCGGTCCCGATCGGCCAGCCTCCGCGGCCGGGTGTTCATCCTCGAGGACTACGACATGCGGATCGCCCGCTTCCTTGTCCAGGGCGTGGACGTCTGGCTGAACAACCCCCGCCGGCCGCTCGAGGCATCCGGGACGAGCGGCATGAAGGCCGCCCACAACGGGGTGATCAACGCCTCGGTCCTCGATGGCTGGTGGGACGAGGGCTGGACCGGCAACAACGGCTGGGCGATCGGCGGCCGCGACCAGAACCCGGACGAGGGCGCCCAGGACTGGTCCGATGCCCTCGACCTGTACCGAATCCTCGAGGACGAGATCGTGCCCCGCTACTACGATCGCGGGCCGAGCGGGATCCCGATCGGCTGGACCGAGCGGATGCGCGAGTCGATCGCCTCGACGATCTGGCGCTTCTCGACGACCCGGATGCTCCACGAGTACACCGAGCAGCTCTACCTGCCGGCAGCCGGGATCGCGATCCGGGCTCCGTCCGGGGTCGCCTGAGCCGCGTGCCGCCCCGGATCGCCCTCGCCCTCGCGATCCACAACCACCAGCCAGTCGGCAACTTCGGCTGGGTGATCGGCCAGGTCTACGAGCAGGCCTATCGGCCGATGCTCGAGGCGATCGAGCGGCACCCGGCGATCAGCCTCTCCCTGCACTACTCCGGGCCCCTGCTCGACTGGCTGCGCCGGGACCAACCGGAGTTCATCGAGCGGATCCGGGCGCTGGTCGGCTCGGGCCGGGTCGAGCTCCTCGGCGGCGGCTACTACGAGCCGGTCCTGGCCTCGCTGCCCGAACGGGATCGAATTGGCCAGCTCGAGCGGATGGCCGACGAGCTCGAGCGGATCGCCGGCATCCGGCCCCGCGGTGCGTGGCTGGCGGAACGGGTCTGGGAACCCGACCTGCCAAGCTCCCTGGCCCGGGCAGGCTACGGCTGGACGATCCTCGACGACGCCCACTTCCGGGCGGCTGCGATCCCGGAAGCCGGCTTGTGGGGTGCCTACACGACCGATGACCAGGGCCGGCTCCTGTCGATCTTTGGGACCGAGCAGGGCCTCCGCTACCGGATCCCGTTCGGCGAGGTCGACGATGTGATCGGCTATCTCCGGGACCACGCCAGCGAGGACGGCTCGCGGATCGGGGTGATGGGCGATGACGGCGAGAAGTTCGGAGCCTGGCCGACGACCTGGGATCACTGCTGGGGGTCGAGCCGCTGGGTCGAGCGGTTCTTCGAGGCGCTCGAGGCCAACGCCGGCTGGCTGACGACCGTCACCCCCTCAGCCTGGCTCGAGCGCGAGCGGCCGATCGGGCGGATCTACGTGCCGACCTCGTCCTACGCGGAGATGGGCGAATGGGCCCTGCCGCCGGACGAGGCACGCGACTTCGACCGGGTGCTCAAGGCCGCGGTCCGGACCGGGTCAGCCGAGGCGCGCTACCTCCGGGGCGGCTTCTGGCGCAACTTCCAGGTCCGCTATCGCGAGATCAACGACCTGCACAAGCAGATGCTTCGGGTGAGCGCCAAGGTCGCCGCGATGCCCGACGACGGGCCGGACGACCGGCGGCCGGCTGATCGGCCGGCTAACGGGCCTGGCCCGACCGGCGCCCCGGGCGCCCGGGAGCGGGCCGTCGACCACCTCTACCAGGGCCAGTCGAACGACTGCTACTGGCACGGGCTGTTCGGCGGGATCTACATCGCCCACGTCCGGCTGGCCGCGGCGGGCCACCTGATCGCGGCCGAGGACCTGGCCGATCGTGCGAGCCGGGCGGCCTCCGGACGACGCGCCGGCCCCGACGGTGGGTCGCTGATCGACCTCGATCTCGACGGGATCGACGAGGTCCGCCTGGCCGGCCCCGGCCAGGTCCTCGGGATCAAGCTCGACGCCGGAGCCGGCATCGGCAGCTGGGACATCCGCCCGGTCCGGCACGCCCTCGCCGGCGTGATGCGACGCCGGCCCGAGGCGTATCACCGGACCCTGATCGAGACGCCCGATGGTGGCCCGTTCGCGCCGGGTGCCGGGGCTACCTCGATCCACGACGTCGTGCGCTCGAAGGAGTCCGGGCTGGCCGAGCGGCTCCACTACGACACCCACGAGCGGCGATCCGGCCTCGTCCGCTTCCTGGCCGGCGAGACTCAGCCGGCGGCCTACGCCGCCGCCGACGAGACCGAGCTGGGCGACTTCGTCGAAGGGTCGTTCGAACTGGTCGAGCTGGCCGGCCGGCGGCTGGTCACCCGGCGCCTCGGCTCGGTCCGCTCGGTTGCCTCTGGCGCTCGCCAGCCGGTCGTGGTCGAGAAGCGCCTGCTGATCGGCGGAACCCGCCGCCGCCCGTCGCTCAGCCTGGACGTCACGGTCGAGCACCTCGGCCACGACCCGATCGACACCCGCCTCGGCCTTGAGTGGTCGCTGATCCTGCTCGGCGGCGGCGCGAACCCGGCCGCCTACCACGAGGTCGAGGGCCGCCGGTACGCCCACGATGGCAGCGGCACGACCGCCGCCGCTGTGGCGTCCGTGGCGGCCGGCAACGACACGATCGGGCTTCGGCTCGTCACGACGATCGAGCCGGCGGCCGAGGCCTGGTGGGCGCCGATCGAGACGATTTCGAACTCCGAGGGTGGGTTCGAGCGGATCTACCAGGGCAGCGGCCAACTCTTCTCGTGGCCGATCCGGCTCGAGCCCGGGGAGCTGTTCGCCGCCCGGGTCAGCCAAGCGATCGTGACGGATCGCGACTGGCTGCTCGAGGATCGGTCCGCCGACTGATCCGTGGCTGGGGCGAGGAAGAGCCTAGACCCCGACCGGCTCGCGGACGAGGACGACCGGGCCTGACACCAATTATTGCACGCGCAACCACATTGGCCCGAAACTGGCGAATATCAGCCCCCGTAGTGCTGCGCCGAACCGAGGGTCGATATCCAGGCCATGGTGGCTCGTATCCCCTTCGATCCGTGCACGAGCTGCTTCGGCGCTCCCTTCAGCGGGCTCCAAATCGAGGCTGGTTTCCGAGGACCACTCCGGGGGCTGATATTCGCCAGATTCGGAGCGTCGGTCGAGCCGGAGCGACGGGCCAGCCTGCGGCGTCGGTCGAGTCGGCCGAGCCAGGACGTCATCCGGACGACACGCCCGCTGTCGCCCGCTGGTCTTGCATGACTATGCGAGCCTGTGTATAGTCATGCATGTCATGACGGTGATCCAGCCATGGTGCGGTTCGGCTTCGAGGCGGTCCCCGGCGAGGGGCTCCGGGCGCCGGTGAGCGCAGGTCTCGAGGCAGCGCCGTCATCCCTGGCCGAAGGCCGCCGACTGGCCGATCGCGAGGCGCCGATTCGCGTCGCGGTGGTCGGCGCTACTGGATACGCGGGAGCCGAGCTGGTCCGCATCCTGGCTCGGCATCCAGCCGTGGAGCTGGTCGGTCTCGTCGGGCGAGGGAGGAGCTCCGAACCCGTCGAGACCGTCCACCCCCATCTGGCCAGCACGGCCCTCAGCCTGGATGACGAGACCCCGACGGCCGACGCTGTCTTCCTGGCCTTGCCCCACGGGGCGGCCGTCGAGCGAGCCCCTGCCCTTGTTGGGCAGGGCGCCACCGTGATCGACCTCGGCCCGGACTTCCGCCTGAAGGACCCAGCCGACTACCCGCGCTGGTATCGCTTCGAGCATCCCCGGCCCGACCTGCTGGCCGTCGCCGTGTACGGCCTGCCGGAGCTCCACCGAGCCGAACTGAGCGAGCTCGCCGGGGCGCCGGTCAGGATCGTCGGGTCGCCCGGCTGCTATGCCACCGCTTCGATCCTGGCCCTGGCCCCGCTCGCCCGGGCCGGCCTCCTGGGCGACGTGGTGATCGATGCCAAGAGCGGCGTCTCGGGGGCCGGCCGCGACCCGAAGGCAGAGTTGATGTTCGGCGAGGTCAACGAGAGCGTGAAAGCCTACGCCGTGGGCGGTCACCGGCACGTGGCCGAGATCGAGCAGGAAGCCGGCCTCGCCGCGAGCCAGGGCCAGGCCGGGCAGGGCGGCCCGCCGACCGTCCTCGGCCCGATCGATTTCCTGCCCCACCTGATCCCGATGACCCGCGGGATCCTCGCCGCGGCCCACGTCCGGCCGTCGCGGCCGACGAGCCAGACCGAGCTCGACGAGCTGTTCGGGGCGGCCTACGCAGGCGAGCCGTTCGTGCAGGTGGTCGCCGAGCCACCCGCGACGAAGCACGTCACCGGCAGCAACGAGGCCAGGCTCCACGTCAGCCACGACCCGCGGACCGGCCGGATCCTCGTCCTGTCCGTGCTCGACAACCTGGTCAAGGGGGCGGCCGGACAGGCCGTCCAGTCGTTCAACCTGGTCCACGGCCTGCCTGAGACGAGCGGCCTGCTCCAGCTGCCCCTGGCCCCGTGACGACGGGCACGAGTCGGCCGGCCGCGGCCTCGCTCGACTGGCTGCCGTCGGAGCTGCCGGCCGTCGAGCGCCGGGCCGCCCTGCCCCTGGGCTTTGCGGCGGGTGGCCTGGCCGCCGGGATCAAGGCCAGCGGGCGACCCGACCTGGGGCTCATCCGGACGACCGGCGGGCCGGCCGCAGCGGCCGCGGTCTTTACCCGGAACCCGTTCGCCGCGGCTCCGGTCCAGCTGAGCCGGAAGCATCTCGGCGCCGGCTTCGGCCTGGCCGAGGCCATCATCAGCACGTCCGGCTGCGCGAACGCGGCGACCGGCGAACCCGGCCTGGCGGACCAGCAGGCGGTTGCCGCCCTCGTGGCGACGGCCCTGGGCGTGCCCGCCGAGCAGACGCTTCACCTGTCGACCGGGGTGATCGGCCCGCGCCTGCCGCTCGAGAAGGTGGCGGCCGGCCTGGCTGCGCTCGTGCCGGCAGGTCTGACCAGCGACGATTCAGGGCTCGAAGCGTTCGCCGTTGCCTTGCGCACGACCGATTCGCGCACGAAGCTGGCCGCCGTCGAGATCGCCCTGCCCGATATCGACGGCTTCGCCGTCCGGTCGGTCACGGTCAGCGGCTGCGCCAAGGGTGTCGGGATGATCCATCCCGGAATGGCCACGATGCTGGCCGTGATCCTGACCGATGCCGCGGTGGATCCGGAGGTCCTCCACGGACTGCTTCGGCCGGCCGCGGCCCGGACCTGGAACCAGCTGACCGTGGATGGCGACACGAGCACGAACGACACGGTCTTCATGCTTGCCTCGGGCGCCGCCGGCACGGCTCCCGTGCGGCCCGGCTCGGACGCCGCCCGGCAGCTTGGCCGGGCGATCGAAGCCGTCGCCCGTGACCTCGCCCGGCAGCAGGCAGCCGACGGTGAAGGGGCGACGACGCTGCTCACCTGCCAGGTCTCGGGCGCGACCGATCCGGCCGACGCCCGAGCCGTCGCTCGGTCGGTCGTCGCCAGCTCGCTGGTCAAGGCGGCGGCCCACGGGCGGGACCCGAACTGGGGCCGGGTGGCCGCGGCGGCCGGCAATGGCCACGTGGCGGACGCCGAAGTCCTCGAGGCGGCTGGCCTGGCGCCCGAGGCGGTCGCCGAACGGGCCGGACGGCCGGTCCGGCTCGATCCCGCCAGGCTCCGGATCTCGATCGCCGGCGCGACCGTGTTCGACGGGGCCGCCGGCGGACCCCAGGCCTTCGACCGGGCCGCCGCCCGGGCGGCCATGGACAACCCCGAGATCCTCATCCGGCTCGACCTCGGGCTCGGCTCAGGGACCGGCGAGGCCTTCGGCTGTGACCTGACCGAGGAGTACGTCATCGAGAACGCGGAATACACGACGTGAGCGAGATCCTCGTGGTCAAGCTGGGCGGGACCACCCTGGCCGAACAGAAGCAGGTCTTCCTCGAGATCGCCGCGGTCGCCCGGAATCGACCGGTCGTGGTGGTTCACGGGGGCGGCCGCCGGATCAGCGAATGGCTCGAGCGCCTGGGCGTGCCGAGCCGCTTCGAGGGCGGGCTCCGGGTGACCGATGCCGCCGCCCTCGAGGTCGCCGCGGCCGTCCTGCGGGGCGTGGTCAACAGCGAGCTTGTCGCGGGCCTCCACGATATCGGGGTCGATGCGGTCGGCCTGTCGGGCGTCGACGGCGGCCTGCTCGTGGCCGAGCGGGTGCCCGGGATGGGCCTGGTCGCCCACGTGGTCGGGCTCCGGCGCGATCTGCTCGACGCGATCCTCGTCGGCGGCCAGGTCCCGGTCGTCGCCCCGCTCGCCCGCGACGAGGACGGAATCGTGTGCAACGTCAACGCCGACGACGCGGCTGCGGGGATCGCCGCCGGCCTCGGCGCCCGCCAGCTCGTCCTGCTGACCGATGTCGACGGGATCCGGGACGCCGACGGACGCCGGCTCGAATCGCTCACCTCGGGCGAAGCCGAGCAGCTGATCGCCAGCGGGGTGATCGCGGGCGGGATGATCCCCAAGGTCCGGGCGGCCCAGGCCGCCCTGGGCTGGGACGGCGCCGAGGCGATCATCGCCGACGGCTCCGCCCCCGACGCTCTCCGCCGGGCGCTCGACGGGGACAACTTCGGGACCCGCCTGACCGCCGTCCGCGGGGCAACCGCGGGGGCCGCCTGATGGCCCGTCGGGCGCCCGTCGAGCCGAGCGTCGCCGACCGCCGGCGGGCGATCCGGGAGATCGTGGCCAGCCGGCCGGTCGGCAGCCAGGCCGAGCTCGGGGCGATCCTGCTCGAGCGCGGCCACGCCGTGACCCAGGCGACGATCAGCCGCGACATCGCCGAGCTGGGCCTGGTCAAGGTCGCCCGGGGCGACCGCCACGTCTACATCTCGACCGACGACCTCGCCCCTCGCCTGGCCGAGCGGCCGGCCTCGGACGAACGGCTCCGGCGGATCCTCGGCGACATCCCCGTCCGGGTCGGTCGGAGCGGCCTGATCCTGCTCCTCACCGGCACCCCCGGGACGGCCGGCACGATCGCCCAGGCGATCGACGAATTGACCCTGGACGAGCAGGAGGGCACCCTCGCGGGCGACAATACCCTCCTCGTTCTGTTCGCCGACGAAATCCGCCTCGAGCACTGGCTGGTCCGGTTCGAGGCGATCCAGGCCCAGGCCCGGGCGGAGGTTCTCCCATGAAGAAGGTCGTCCTCGCCTATTCGGGCGGGCTCGACACGTCGGTCGCCGTCGCCTGGCTGCGTGAGCAGTTCGGAGCCGAGGTGGTCACCCTGACGGTCGATGTCGGAGGCGGCTCTCTGCGGGCCGGGGTCGAGCAACGGGCGATGAGCGCCGGGGCCAGCCGGGCCTACGTGGTCGATGCCCGGGAACGCTTCCTGACCGACTTCGTCTGGCCGCACCTCCAGGCGAACGCGCTGTACCAGGGCGCCTACCCCCTGGCCACCGCCCTGGCCCGGCCGCTGATCGCCCAGCTCCTATGCGAGGTGGCGGCCCGCGAGGGTGCCGATGCGGTTGCCCACGGCTGCACCGGCAAGGGCAACGACCAGGTCCGCTTCGACGTCGCCGTCCACGCCCTGAATCCGGGTCTCGAAGTGGTCGCCCCGATGCGGATCGGGATGGGTCTTTCGCGCGAGCAGGAGATCGACTACGCCAACGAGCGCGGGATCGAGCTCCCGATCACGAAATCCTCGCCCTACTCGATCGACGTCAACCTGTGGGGCCGCTCGATTGAGACGGGGGTCCTCGAGGACCCCTGGGTCGCCCCGCCGGCGGATGTCTTCGAATGGACCGTCGACCCGGCCGCCGCACCCGACCCCGTCGAGCTGACGATCACGTTCGAGGGCGGGGTGCCGGTCGCCCTCGATGGGGATCGCCTGCCGCCGCTCGAGCTGGTCGAGCGAATTCACGACCTGGCCGGGGCCCACGGGGTCGGCCGGATCGACCACGTCGAGGATCGCCTGGTTGGGATCAAGAGCCGCGAGATCTACGAGGCGCCGGCCGCGACGGTCCTCCACGCGGCCCATCGGGCGGTCGAGGGCCTGGCCCTGTCCAAGGACACCCTCCGGTTCAACCGGCTGGTCGCCGACGAGCTCGCTCGGCTGACCTACGACGGGCTGTGGTTCAGCGCACTCCACCGCGACCTGCGGGGGTACGTCGCCTCATCCCAGCGGGTCGTCAGCGGCGACGCCCGGATCCGGCTCGACCATGGCAGCGCCGTGCTCGTCGGCCGGCGCTCACCGCTTTCGTTGTACGACCGGAGCCTGGCCACGTACGACGCCGACGATGCCTTCGACCACGCCAGCGCGGTCGGCTTCATCGAGATCTTCGGCCTGCCTCTGCGGGTCGAGGCTGCCCGTCATGGGGCCGTGGGCAAGTCCCACGGGGCGGCCTGGTCGTGGACCGAGCCGCTCCTCGAAGCCCTGCCCACGACGATCGCCGATCCAGCCGGCGCCGTCGCCGGGTAGCCCGCTGGCCGACCCGGCTCGGGCTGGACGGCCGACGGCAGGAGCGGATCGACCGGCTCGACCAATAGGAACGACTCGAGAGCGCCGCTCCACTCCCCGATCAGGCGCCGGGCGATCAGGCTGCCAATCTCGGCATGGTCCGCCACGAGCTCAGCCAGCTCAATCACGGCCGCCATGCCCTCGTCGTTGGCCGCCCGCACCACGAGCGCGGGACGGGCAGCGACGCTGCCCCGATTGAGGCGGGTCGTGGCCCGGCCATCCTCGTCGTACAGCCAGAGCCGGCCGCCGGTCATCCCGGCCCCGGCATTCCGCCCGATCGGACCGAGGACCACCAGGGTCCCGCCGGTCATGTACTCGGCGCCGTGGGCGCCCATGCCTTCGATGACCGCGCTCGCACCCGAGTTGCGGACGCCGAAGCGCATTCCGGCCCGGCCGACGAGGTGGAGCCGGCCGGAGGTGGCACCGTACAGGCAGGTGTTGCCGGCAATCGCGCTGCCCGGGTTGTCGGCCTCCGCCTTCGGCGGCCGGACGATCAGGGTGCCACCTGACAGGCCCTTGCCGACGAAGTCGTTGGCCAGACCAGTCAGCTCCACCCGCACCCCCCGGCTGAGGAATGCCCCGAGGCTCTGGCCGGCCGAACCGGTCAGGCGCAGGTGGACGGCCCTGGGATGGGGCTGGCCGCGGTCGCGGGCCCGTTCGAGGTGACCACTGACCTGTGCCCCGAGGGCCCGTTCGGCGGTCGTAACGACGGCCTCGGCCTCGACGACCCGGCCGGAGTTCGATTCGGCCAGGCCGGCCACCAGCCCGGCCTCGAGGACGGACGAAGGCGGCACGCGGCGAGGGATGGCGGCCCGCCTGGCGGCGAGGGTTCGCCGGGCGACCGGGACCATCCAGGCCGGTCCCCCGGCGAGCCGAACCAGCTCGAGCGGGGCGTCGCCGACAGGATCGAGCCGGTCGACCCGGCCGATCGCCTCGTCGAGGCTGGCAAACCCGGCTGCGGCCAGCTCGGCCCGGACATCCTCGGCGATCGCCCTGAAGAAGGCGACGACCCGCTCGGGCGTGCCCTCGAACTTCGCCCGCAGATCCTCGCGCTGGGTCGCGATTCCGGTCGGGCAGGTGTCGAGGTGGCACTGGCGAGCCATGTCACAACCAAGCGCGACGAGGGCGGCTGTCCCGAAGCCGTATTCCTCGGCTCCGAGCAGGGCGGCAATCAGGACATCCCGGCCGCTCTGGAGGCCGCCGTCGGTCCGCAGCACGAGCCGATCCCGGAGGCGCTGCCGGACGAGGACCTGGTGGGCCTCGGCCAGGCCAAGCTCCCAGGGCAGTCCGACCGACTTGATCGACGAAAGGGGGCTGGCCCCCGTTCCCCCGGCGTGGCCGGCGATCAGGACGTAATCGGCCTGGGCCTTGGCCACCCCGGCCGCGATCGTTCCAACCCCGGTCCCGGCGACGAGCTTGACCCCGATGCGGGCCGTCGGGTTGATCGCCCGCAGGTCGCTGATCAGCTGGGCCAGGTCCTCGATCGAGTAGATATCGTGGTGCGGCGGCGGGCTGATCATCGTCGCGCCCGGCCGGCCACGCCGGAGGGCCGCGATGAACGGGGTCACCTTGGCGGCCGGGAGCTGGCCGCCTTCGCCCGGCTTCGAGCCCTGGGCGATCTTGATCTCGAGCTGCTCGGCCCGGGCCAGGTAGCGGGCGGTCACCCCGAAGCGGGCCGAGGCGACCTGCTTGATTCCCAATTCGGCCATCTCGCCGTGCTCGTCGGGCTGGTACCAGGCCTCGTCCTCGCCGCCCTCGCCGGTGTTCGACGCGGCCCCCAGCCGGCGCATCGCGATCGCGATCGTCCGGTGGGCCTCTGGAGACAACGCGCCGAGGCTCATCGCCGACGAGACGAAGCGCGAGGTGATCGCCTCGACCGGCTCGACCGCCGCGAGGGCGAGCGGCTGCTCCGCGGGTCGGATGGCGAGGAGATCGCGGACCAGGGCCGGCTCGGCCCGCTCGAGCGCGGCCCGGTAGGCCGGCAGCCGCTCGACGGCCGGTCCATCACCCCCGGCCGCCAGGGCCTGGATCGCCTTCACCCTGGCCGGGGCGAAGAGGTGCAGCTCGCCGTCTGAGCGGAACCGGGCGAGGCCCGGGTCCTGGAGCGCAGGGACCTGCTCCGACGCGTAGGCCGTGGCATGGCGGGCCAGGAGATCCCGGGCCAGGCGCTCGAACGTGGCCCCGCCCGGGGTGACCGGGGCGGCCGGGAAGCAGCGCCGGGCGACCTCGCTCGACAGGCCCAGGACTTCGAAGAGGTGCCCGCCGCGATACGCGGCGAGGGTGCTGATCCCAATCCGGGCCAGGACCTTGCGCAGCCCGCCGTCGAGGGCATCGATCAGGTGCGCCTCGGCCAGGGCGGGCTCAAGGGTCTCGTGGCCCCGACCGCCGGCCTGCTCGCGAGCAAGCGCCAGCGCCTCCCGCGGATGGACGGCCGATGCGCCGGCGGCCAGGAGCATCGCCACGGCGTGGATGTCGAAGGCATCGCCCGCATCGGCCAGCAGGTCCGTGCGATCCCGCCGGCCAGCCACCGTCAGGGCGGCATTCAGGGCCCCGACCGCCAGCAGGCTCGGAATTGGCACCTGGGCCGGTCCGGTCGCCGCGTCACTGACAACAACCAGGTCGGCCCCCTGCCGGGCGGCCCGCAGGCCCTCGCCGACCAGCCGGTCGATCGCCCGGCGCAGGCCAGCCTCGCCCGCCCCTGATGGCCACGTGGCGTCGAGGGTCGCGACCTGCCAGCCGCTGCTCGCCTGGTCGACGATCGCGGCCAGGCTCGCCCGGCCGATCACCGGCGGGTCGAGGACGACCATCGCCCGGGCGCCGCCGGCCGATGTCTCGAGCAGGGCCGGTCGAGGGCCCAGGGTCATCGCCAGGGACATCACCAGGCGCTCCCGTTCCGGGTCGATCGGCGGGTTCGTGACCTGGGCGAATGCCTGGCGGAGATATCCGGCCACTGGTCGAGTCCGCCGGCCGAGGATCGCCGGGGGCGCATCGTCGCCCATGCTCCAGGTTGGCTCGCGGCCCGTCGTGGCCATGGCCGCCACGGTAAGCCGGAGCTGCTCGGCGTCGAGCCCAAGGGCGATCCGGCGGCGGCGGGCCTGTTCCGCTTCAGCCGGGTCGACGTCCGCGGGCTCCGCTCCCGGGTCGGCGGCCGAGGCGAGCGCCGGGCCGCGCCGGACCGATGCCATCGGCTTGAACACCGGCTCGAGCGCGAGCGAGGCGATCGCTGCGGCCTTGGCGGCCGGATCCTCGAGCAGCCGCCCCGTCGCTGGCTCGACAACGAGGATCTCGCCCGGACCGAGCCGGCCGCGCCGAACGACGTCGCCCGGGCCGGCGGGAATCAGGCCGGCCTCCGAGGCGAGGATCACGAGCCCGTCAGACCGCAGCTCCCAGGCGGCCGGTCGCAGCCCGTTCCGGTCGAGCAAGGCCCCGACCTGCCGGCCGTCGCTGAACACGAGGGCGGCCGGGCCGTCCCATGGCTCGAGCCGGTCGGCAGCCGCTCGCTGCCACGCTTCGAGCCCGGGCACCGGGGCATCGCGCAGTCCGGTCGCCTCGGGCACGAGGGCGATCAGGGCGGCCGGCAGTGACCAGCCGGCCATGACCAGGAGCTCGAGCGCCTCGTCGAGCGAGGCCGAATCCGAGCCGTCCGGATCGAGGATCGGCGCTCCGGCCGCCGCGGCCCGGGCGAGGCGCCGTCCGAGCTCTCCTCCGCGGAGCCGCGCAGATCGCCCGGCCATCGCCTGGCGGTTGGCCCGGATGGTGTTGATCTCGCCGTTGTGCGACAGGTAGCGGAACGGCTGGGCGAGGCGCCAGGTCGGCCGGGTGTTCGTCGAGAAGCGCTGGTGGAAGGTGGCCTGGTCGACGGCCAGGTCGGGCTCGAGCAGGTCGGGGTAGAACCGGCCCAGGTCGGATCCGCGGACCAGCCCCTTGTAGACGATCGTCCGGGCCGAGAGCGACGGCAGGTGGACCGATTCGAGGCCGGGCATCCGGGCCGCCGTCCGTTCGATCGCCCGCCGGGCATGGAACAGGCGCTGCTCAAAGGCCGCCGGCCGGAGCGAAGGCGACCGGGCGACGACCACCTGGCGGATCACCGGCAACGAGGCGGCCGCCTGATCGCCCAGGACGCCCGGGTTGACCGGCACGCTGCGCCAGCCGACGACAGCCAGGCGCTCTGCCGCGATCGAGCGCTCGACCAGGGCCATCGCCGCGCCGCGGGCCGCGGCCGTGCGAGGCAGGAAGACGGTCCCGACGGCCAGCCGGCCGGCCGGCAGGCTTGCCCCCGCGATCCGCCCGCTGATCCGTCGGAGGAGCGCCCGGGAGAGGGGCAGGGCCAGGCCGGAACCGTCGCTCGTCCGCTCGTCGGCGGCGGTCGCCCCGCGGTGGGCCATCGCCCCGAGCGCGGCCAGGGCGAGGGGCACGACCCGCCGACTCGGACCGAGCCGGCTCTCGGCCACGAACCCGACCCCGCAGGCATCATGCTCGAAGCGCGAGTCGTACAGCGGGGCGTCGGGGATCAGCTCATCCGGACCGACGCCACGTTGGCCTGGGTCATCCATATCGGGCGATCCCCTTCGCGCTCAGGCGGTAGGCCACGACGGTATGGACCACGACCACGTCCGTCGGTAGCGGGGAGCGTTCGGTTGGCCGACTGGCCGGTCGTCCCATGGTTGCGATGTGGCACGGTCACTCGGCCGCGACCCGGTGGCAACGAAGGCGCGACCAGCCCGGCTCCTGGGACCGAATCGATGCCCGATACTGTCCGGGTCATGCCCGAGCCCGGCCTTCGGCCATCAGCCACTCGTCTGCGCGGGCTGGTCGCCGCGACGGATCCGGCCGATGTCGGGCTGATCGCCAGCGCCCTCGGCGGGGCAGGCCACGAGATCGTCACGGCCTACCGGGTCGACAGCGCAATGGTCCGGGTGGTGGTTGAATTGCCCGACTACGTGGTCGTCTGCCTGGCGGGCGCGGACCCGGAGCTGACCTCCCTGGTGGCGCGACTCCACGCCCGCCACGACGCCCCGATCCTGGCCCTGGCGGACGCCCGGGACGAGGAGCGGGTCGTCGCGATCCTCGATGCCGGAGCGGCCGACGTCGTCCCCCTGCCATTCCGCCCGCTCGAGCTGATCGCCCGGATCAACGCTGCCCTCCGGCGCCGGCCCGCGCTCACGATCGGGCTCGAGGCGAACCTGGACGGGCTGAAGGTCGACGGACGGAGGCACCAGGCGAGCGTGGGCGGCCGTCGCCTTGCCTTGACCCCGACCGAATTCGAGCTCCTGGCCGTGATCGCCGCCCGGCACGGCGAGATTGTCGACCACTGGAAGCTCCTCCGAGCCGGCTGGGCGGACCCCCACACCGTGGATCCGGAAACGCTCCGGACGCACCTCAACCACCTGAACCAGAAGCTGGTCGCCGAGGGCCACCCGGGCTTGCGCAACGTCCGTGGTCGAGGCTATGGCCTGCGGATCGCCGCCGGGGACGTGTCGCGCGAACCCTGAACTCCAGGAAGACATGGCCGGGGTCCGAACGGTCATCGCGCCGGCTCGGGACCAAGGCTTCCGAACCGCAACTCGGCCGCAACCGCCCCGATCAGGCGTCTTCCTGTTGGCGCCCTAGTCGAGCCGGCTCATCCGGGCGAGCCTCGGTCCATGGACGGTAGCCTGCTGACCCTCGCCCTGATCCTCGGCGCGGCCGAGGTCGGGGCACTCCTGGCGGCCAGCGCTCGCCTGCCGCGAGCGGTCGGCCAGATCTCTGCCGGGCTCATCCTTGGCCCGAGCCTGCTCGGCGTGGTGACGGTCGGGCCGGTCGTGACGACCCTTGCCCAGATCGGCGCCCTGTGCATCCTGGCGATCGCCGGACTCGAGACAAACCGGATCCTGATGCGGCGCGTCGGCCGGGCGGCGCTGCTGGCAGCCGTGGGCGGGGTGATCCTGCCATTCTTCGGCGGTCTCGGAGTGGCCCTGGCGGCCGGGCTCGATATCCACGCATCCTTGTTCGTCGGAGCGATCCTGACCGCAACCAGCGTGGGCATTACCGCCGCGGTCCTCGGCGAGCTCGGGTTGCTCGCCTCCGAAGCCGGGATGGTGGTCCTCGGCGCAGCCGTGATCGATGACGTCATCGGCCTGGTAGTGCTGGCCCTGGTGGTCGCAGACGCTGGCAACTCTGGCGCGTCGCCGCTGCTCGCGATTTTGCCGATGACGGTCACCCTCGTCGTTAGCGCTGTGACGATCAGGCTGATCAGCAAGCCGATCGCCACGATGCTCGGCCACCTCCACGATCAGGGCGGCGGGAACGCTGCCGCTATGGCCCTGATCCTCGCGGTTGCCTGGGCGTTCGCCACGCTGGGCGGCCTGGCCGGGATCACCGGGGCCTATCTGGCCGGCTTCGCCCTGGCCGAATCGCCCGTCGCGCCGAGTGTCCGGGACCGGCTGGTCCATGCCGGAGAAGCCTTCTGCATACCCGTCTTCTTCGTTGCCATCGGCCTCGCCGCCGACCTGCGGACGGTTGGTCCCGTCCTGCCCCTGGCCCTGGCCCTGCTCGCAGTTGCCGTGATCGGCAAGCTCATCGGGTCCGGGGCTGGTGCCTGGCTTGGTGGGCTCGAGGGTCGCTCGGCCAGCCTGGTCGGGACCGGCATGATAGCCCGCGGCGAGGTTGCCCTCGTGGCCGCATCCCTGGGCCTCCAGTCCGGGGCCATCGGCGCGGGAGTCTACTCGGCCGCCGTCCTGGTTGCCTTGGCCACAACCGTGATCACGCCGATCGGGCTCGCCCTTTGGGCTGGCCGCGCCGGGAACCGCCGGCCGGCGACTGCGCGCGCCCTGCCGGCGATTCCGGGCCGATGACCGCCGATCTGGCCGAGCGCTATCGCGCCGGCCTGATCGCCCTCGCCCGCGAGCAGCTGGACGAGGCAGAGCCGCTTCTTCGATCGGTGGTTGACGAGGCTCCCGACGAACCGGATCCCCTGGCCTACCTGGCGACCACCTGGGCCGCCATGGGCAGGATCGAGGCGGCTCGGGAGGCAATGGACCGGGCGCTGGAGCTTGGTCCCGACCACTTTGCCCCACATCTCAAGGGAGGTGAGCTCGCCCTGAGGCTGGGCGACCTGGACTCGGCCGAGGGTCATTTCCGCCGGGCGCTCGAGGTCGCTCCGCACGGTTCCCGTGACGCCGCGGCGGCGCGGACCCTGCTGGGGACCACCCGCCGCCAAGCCAGCCACTCGATTGGTCGGCAGACCGCGTTTCCACGCTGGCAGCGGCCCGCGTTTCTGCACCGGGCCGTTGCTGCCCGCGTGAGTAGCCCCGTGGAGAATGGAGGACGTATCGAATGAGGGAACCCGCCGGCTCGTCGAAATCGAGCCGGGCCAGGCGGATTGCCGGGCTCGGCATCGTCAGCTTGTTCGCGGTGCTCCTACTGGCCGGCTGCTCGGTCGACAAGAACACTGGCGGTGACCCGGCCGGACTGACGACCAGTTCCGGCCAGAACCTGGTGGGGATCGCGCCGGGCACGATTACCTCCGACGACCTCACAAGGGCCAAGGCCGGCGAGCCGTTCGCCGTGCAGCTGGCAGACCTCGTCGATCAGAACCGCCTGGCGATCAACTTCACCTGGCTGCTCGTGACCGGCTTCCTGGTCATGTTCATGCAGGCCGGCTTTGCCCTGGTCGAGACGGGTTTCACCCGGGCCAAGAACGCCCTCCACACGATGTCGATGAACTTCATGATCTACGCGATCGGCATCATCGGATTCTTCACAATCGGTTTTGCCATCGCCTTCGGCGGCGTCGGCGTGGTCGGGGTGACCCAGCTTGGCGGGTTGCACCCGCTGAACCACGAGATCGGGGTCACGATCGGCGGGACCAGCTGGGGCCTCCTGGGTGGGACGGGATTCCTGCTCAACGGGGCGACGTACGACGTAGGCGTGATCGCCTTCTTCCTGTTCCAGCTCGTGTTCATGGATACGGCCGCGACGATCCCGACCGGCTCGATGGCCGAGCGCTTCGCCTGGAAGCCGTTCGTGATCTACGGCCTGTTCATCTCGGCGATCCTCTACCCGGTCTTTGCCAACTGGAGCTGGGGCGGGGGCTGGTTGAGCCAGCTCGGTAGCCTCGGACTGGGTGCCGGCTACGCCGATTTCGCCGGCTCAGGCGTTGTCCACTCGGTCGGCGGCTGGTGCGCCCTTGCCGGGGCGATTGTCCTCGGGCCAAGGATCGGCAAGTACAACAAGGATGGCTCAGCCAACACGATCCCCGGCCACAACCAGATCCTGGCCATCCTGGGGACCTTCATCCTGGCCTTCGGCTGGTTTGGCTTCAACCCCGGCAGCACGTTCGCTGCATCGGGCAATGGCGCCCTGCGGATCGGCATCGTGGCCGTGGTGACGATGCTCGCCTCGGGCTTCGGGGCCGCGTCGGCGATGCTCTACACGTGGTGGACGGAGGGCAAGCCGAACCCGGGCATGATGGTCAACGGAATGCTGGCCGGGCTGGTAGCGATCACCGCCCCATCTGGCTACGTCGGCCCGATCGCCGGCTCGTTCATCGGCCTGGTCGCGGGCGTCCTCGTCTGCCTCGCCGCCGTCTTCATCGAGAAGAAGCTGCGGGTCGATGACCCGGTTGGGGCGATCGCCGTGCACGGGGTCAACGGCCTGTGGGGGGTCATCGCCGTCGGGCTGTTCGCGGACGGTACGTCGAACTACTCGGGCCTGTCGGTGACCGGCTTGCTCTATGGCAACGTCGGCCAATTCTTTGCCCAGCTGATCGGAGCCGCCGTGTGCTTCGCCTGGGCATTCGGAGCGTCCTACGTCTTCTTCAAGGTCCTCAACCGGTTCGTCAAGCTCCGCGTGTCGGCAGAGACCGAGCTCCAGGGCCTCGACATCCCGGAGATGGGCAGCGTCGGGTATATCCCGGAGGACCTGCCCCTGGGCGAGATCTTTCCCAAGGATCGGTTGGTGATCCCACCAATGCCGACGCAGGCCGCCTGACCCACTGCCCTCGGGCGTGCGGACCGGGCTGGCTAACCGCCGGCCCGGTCCGCGCGCAGGGCGGCGAAGCCGGGCTTGATCGTGCCGGTGATCAGGGCCAGGCGCTCATCGAACGGCAGGAAGGCGCTCTTCATCGCGTTCAGGGTCAGCCATTCGATCTCGTCAAGGCCGAGGTTGAAGGCCGCATCGAGGGCGGCCAGCTCGCTCGTCAGGGACACGTCGCTCATCAGCCGGTTGTCGGTGTTCACGGTGACCCGGAAGCGGAGCCGGCGGAGCAGGTCGATCGGATGCTCCTCGATCGACGCCGCCGCCCCGGTGTGGACGTTGCTCGTCGGGCAGAGCTCGAGCGGGATCCGCCGATCGCGAACGTAGGCAGCCAACGGGCCGAGGTGGACCGCTCCAGCCGGGTCGACCTCGATGTCATCGACGATCCGGACGCCATGGCCGAGGCGCTCGGCGCCGAGGTCAAGGGCCTCGCGAATCGAGGGCAGGCCGTAGCCCTCCCCGGCGTGAAGGGTCAGGTGGAAGTTGGCATGGACGAGGCGCTGGAAGACCTCGCCGAAACGGCCCGGCGGATAGCCGGCTTCGGGCCCGGCGATGTCGAAGCCGACCACGCCCTCGGAGCGATGGCGCAGGGCGAGCTCGGCGATCGCCCCAGCCCGGTCGGCCTGGCGCATCGCCGTGGCCAGGAACCGGATGACGATCGGCCGGCCACTGGTCCGGGCGGCCGAGGCCGAGCCCAGCCGGAAGCCCTCGAGGATCGCCTCGACCACCTGGTCGAGGTTCAGGCCTTCCTGAGTCGACAGCTCGGGGGCGTGGCGCACCTCGGCATACACGACGCCGTCGGCGGCCAGGTCCTCGGCGCACTCGGCCGCGACCCGGACGAGCGCCTCGCTCGTCTGCATCACCCCGACCGTGTGCTCGAAAGTCTCGAGATAGAGCTCGAGCGACTGCTGGTCGGCCCCCCGCCGGAACCAGCGAGCGAGCTCGACCGGATCGGTCGAGGGCAGATTGCGGTAGCCCTGCTCTCGAGCCAGCTCGATGATCGAGCCCGGACGGAGACCTCCGTCGAGGTGATCGTGGAGGAGGACCTTCGGGGCGCGCCGGATCAGGCCCGGGTCAAGCCCGATCTCGAGGCTCACCGGCCGAGCCGCTGCCGCGCAGCGGAGATCGCCTCGGCCACCCGGCGCGGTGCCGTCCCGCCGATCACGTCGCAGGACTCGAGCGCCGCCTCGACCGAGGCGGCCGCCCGGAGCGCCTCGGGCAGGCCCGGCTCGGCGGCCAGGACCGCGGCCACCGGATCGCCGGACTCGGCCAGGGCCGTGGCGAATGCCTCGTCCTCGAGCCCGGCCAGGGCGATCGAGCCAGCCTCTGCCCGGGCGACGAGCCGGCCGACCACGTGGTGGGTGACCCGGAACGGGACGCCTCGCCGGACGAGCGCGTCGGCCAGGGCGGTCGCGGTGATGAATCCCTCGTCGGCGGCCGCCCGCATCCGTTCGCGGTCGATCGCCAGGCTGTCCAGGAGGCCGGCCATGATCCCGAGCGAGGCTCGGAACGTGTCGACCGCCTGGAACAGGGCCAGCTTGTCCTCCTGGAGGTCGCGCTGGTAGGCCAGAGGCAGGCCCTTGAGCAAAACGAGCATCCCGCTCAGGGCGCCGATCACGGCCCCCGTCCGCCCGCGGACGAGCTCGGCTGGATCGGGGTTCTTCTTGTTCGGCATCATCGAGCTGCCGGTCGAGAACGAATCGGACAGGCGGACGAAGCCGAAGCGCGGATTCGACCACCAGGTCAGCTCCTCCGCGAGACGGCTCAGATGAACCATGCCCAGGGCGACGCCGGCCAGGATTTCGACGGCGAAGTCCCGGTCGCTCACGGCATCGAGCGAGTTCGCGCTCGGGCGGTCGAAGCCGAGCTCGGTCGCGGTGGCGGCGCGATCAAGCGGGTAGCCGGCCCCGGCCAGGGCTCCCGAGCCAAGGGGCGAGACGTTCAGCCGGCCGGTCGCGTCAGCCAGCCGCCCGCGATCGCGCTCGAGCATCTCGACGTAGGCCAGGAGGTGGTGGCCGAACAGGATCGGCTGAGCGGGCTGGATGTGGGTCGAGCCGGGCAGGATCGCATCGCCCTGCCGCTCGGCCAGTCCGACCAGCGCTCGCTCCAGCTCAAGGATCGACTCGATCAGCCGGCCGGTCTCCCGCCGGGCCCACAGGCGCAGATCGGTGGCGACCTGGTCGTTGCGCGACCGGCCGGTGTGGAGGCGGCCGGCGACTGGCCCGATCCGGGCCGCCAGGGCCGCCTCGAGATTGAGGTGGATGTCTTCGAGGGCCGGATCCCAGCTCAGCGTCCCGGCAGCCAGCTCGGCCCGCAGGCCCTCGAGGCCGCCCACCAGCTCGGCAGCCTCGGCGGCGCTCAGCAGGCCGGCCCGGGCCAGGCCGTTGACGTGCGCGATCGAGCCCGCGATGTCGTCCCCGGCCAACCGGCTGTCGACGTCGATCGATCGGCTGAACTCGATCAGGCGATCATCGCTCGACCCCTGGAACCGGCCACCCCAGAGCTCCATCCAGCCTCCGCGATCGGCGCCTGCCAGCGAGGCGCTGCAGACCCATCGTAGACCGGAGAGCACGGCCCACGCCCGCCGGGCACGGGTCCCGCCGCGAGCGGCCGATTTGAACCGGCTGGTAGGCTGCCCCCAACAAGGGCCGAGCGACTGCCCTGAACCGCACCGGATCGCACCTGACCAGACCAGCGCCACGGGAGACACGCCTGATGCCCAGCCCACGCCTACGGTCTCGCCTCGCCGCCGCAGCCGCAGCCGGATTGCTCGTCACCGGCCTGGCCGGTGTCGGCCTGCCGGGAGCGGCCCTGGCGGCGAAGCCGGCCACGGCCCGGCTGGTCCCATTGAGCCGGCTGGGCAAGCCCCTGGCTGCCAGTGCGCCAGTCAGTCGCGGCCGGGTCAACGCTGCCCGCCTGGTCGGGCCGGCCCCCAAGGCAGCCCCGTTCTCACGGAGCGCAGTCGACCGGACGCTTGATTCGGTTCGAGCTCGGGCCCTGGCCGCCCGGAAGTCCGAGGCCGGCCGGCTGAAGCCGAACAGCGCCCAACCGGCGCCCGACCCGGACCTGTGGCAGACGAGCGGAGCGCCGGCGGCCAGCGTGGCCAGCCCGGGAGTCGGAGCCCGACAGCTGTCGGCCGGGAACGAGCCGGCTGACGCCTCGACCGCAGCAGGCCCGGACCAGGTCCTCGAAGCCGTCAACGGCGCGATCTATTTCGCTGACCGATCGGGCGGCCTGGTCGGCCAGCAGGCGATCTCCACCTCCGACTTCTTCAGGCTGCCCGAGCCGGGCAATGGCTCGGCCTTCGAAACGTTCGACTCATCCCCCCGGGTGGTGTACGACGCCACGGTCGGCCGCTGGTATGCCTCCGAGGTGAGCTGGAACTGCGCGACCGACACGTTCCCCGGCGATACGGCCACGTTCGGCCACGGCCACATCGAGTTCGCGATCTCGGACGGCCCGAACGCCCTCGGAACGTGGACCCTCGGCACGATCACCTTGAACGACCTGCTACCCGACCAGCCCACGTTCGCCCTGTCGAGCGACAAGCTGGCCTTCACGGCCGACGCCTCGGCGATGCAGGCCGGGGGCGGCCCGGGCAACCCTGGCTGCATCGGCGGCGGGCCAACGGGCGAGCTGCTCAATGTGATCGACCGGGCCGAGCTGGCGCCCGGCTTCACGACCTGGCGTCCCTTCGGCGTGCTCGTCGGCGACCCGTTCGTGTGGCTTCGGCCGGTGCTCCAGGAGCCGGTCAGCTCGCCCGACCTGCGCTTCATCGGAGCGGTCAATGAAAACGCGCCGCTCGAGGTCGCGACGATCGCGGCCACGGGCTCGGCCCGTAACAACACCCTCGACGGGGTCACCTACGACCTGTCGAGCGACGGGGTGGTGCCGCCGTTCCTTGATCCCGCCCCACCCCGCGAACCGGGACCAGCCACGATCGCCCAGGCCGTCGATGCCCGGCCGACCGCCGCCGTCGAGCAGAGCGGGATCCTGGCGATCGGTTCGACCTATCCGTGCACGCCCGACGGCGACAGCACGACCCGCGACTGCGTCCGGGTGACCACCCTGTCCGAGACGGCCGGCTACCTCGAGCCGACCCGGTTGGGCGATGTCCTGCTCGCGACGAACGGGCTCGACCAGTACCAGCCGGCGATCGCCTTCGCCGGTAGCGGCGTGCTGCACGCGGTCTATACCGGCTCGTCGACCAGCCAGGACCCCTCGGGCTACGCCCAGTACCATCGCCGGAACGACCCGTTCCAGACCTGGAGTGACCCGCAGATCGTCGTGGCCGGGACGGACGCCTACGGGGGCAATCGCTGGGGCGACTATTCGCTGGCGGGCCAGGATCCGCAGGATCCGAATCGGATCTGGGTCAGCCCCGAATATGGCTCGGACTCGGGCACCTGGGCGACCGCCTTCAGCAGCATTGCGGCCACCCAGGGGGCCGGCCTCCAGACGATCGACCCGGTTCGGCTGGTGGACACCCGGCTCGGGATCGGGATCAGCGGCCCACTCATGAGCGGCCTGCCCCGCCAGTTTCCCCTGCCCGTCGCCAACCAGCCCCAGTTCGTTGCCCTGACCGGCAACCTGACGATCACCGGGGCCAGCGCGCCCGGTTACCTCAGCCTGTCAGGCGATCCGAGCACGACCAGCTCGACGATCAACTTCCGGGCGGGCGAGACGCGGGCCAACAACGTGACCGTCCCGATCGGACGGGCCGGCCTCATGACCGCGATCCTCCATGCCGGGACGGGAGGGACGGCCCAGTTGATCCTGGACGTGACCGGCCTGTTCGCCGACGGCTCCGGCAGCGGATTCTTCCCGATCAGCCCGGTTCGGGTCCTCGACACGCGGTCGACCCCGGGGGCGGCGTTCCGGGCCAATCTGGCTCAGTCGATCCAGGTCGCCGGTCGCCTGTCGATCCCGTCCGACGCGACCGCGATCAGCGCCAACCTGACGGCCACGAACGTGACCAACGCCGGCTACGTGTCGGTCACGACGAAGGCCACGAACAGCCCCTCGACCTCGACCCTCAACCTGGCGGCCGGCGACACCCGGGCCAACGGCCTGACGCTCCCGCTCGCTTCGGATGGCACGATCGCGGCCGTCTACAAGGCGCCCAGCGGCAGCAGCGCCGACCTGATCCTCGACGTGACCGGCTACTACAGCAACGATCCGGGCGGCCTCCTGTTCCACCCGCTCAACCCGGGTCGACTTGTCGACACCCGCCAGCCGCTCGGCCCGGGCAGCTACCTGAACGGCCTGACCGGCGCCCAGGGAACGACCCCGCGGAGCGTCCAGGTCAACGGCCACTACGGGGTGCCGGCCGACGCCCAGGCCGTGACCGGCAATCTGACGATTACTGGCCAGACCGCGCCGGGCTTCGTGACCGTCGAGGACGTCGCCGTTGCAAAGCCGGCGACCTCCACGATCAACTTCCCACTGGGCGACACCCGGGCCAACGGGCTGACCGTGCCGGTCGACGACCACGGACGCCTGTGGTTCGTTGATCGGACCGCGGCCGGACAGACCGTCCAGCTCGTGTTCGACGTGTCGGGCTACTTTGAGGCGCCCGCCAGCTAGGATGGCCCCAATGACCTGTCGAATCGGCGGCCGGCTGCTCGGCCTGGGCGCGGCCGCCGTGCTGCTGGCCGCCAGTGCGATCGCGCCGGTCGCAGCCGCAGCGGGCTCGGCCACGACCAGCTCGCCGGCAACGTTCCCGGCCGGCGCAACCCCCGCCGGGGCGGTCCACCTCGCACCCTGGACGTCGGCCGGCCGTCCGCTGGCCCGGCGCTATGGGACGGGCAGGCTCGACGCCCTTCACACGCTCGTCGCCCATACCTCGGGCCCCGGGCCGGGCGGCCTGGCCGGCCGGCCAAGCACGGCCCCGAAGGCGCCCCCGCGGCTCGGGTCAATCCGCCCGGACAGTGCGCCGCCGCCGGTCGCGGCCACGATCACATCGGCGACCGACCACCACCTGGCGGGCTTCGCCGGCCTGGCCGCCGCCAATCAGCATCCGTCCGGCACGGAGCCGGCCGACTCGACGGTCGCGGCCGGACCAGAACAGGTCGTCCAGATGACGAATACGGCCATGCGCATCACCAACCGGACCGGGACCGCCCTCCTGGACGAGCCGGTTGCGACCCTGTTCGATGTACCGGGAGGCTACTTCGATCGGCAGCCCCGGGTCATCTACGACAGCCTCCACGGACGGTTCGTGGCCACCGAGACAAGCTGGGACTGCTTCAGCGACCCGCTCGACCCCGTCTTCCCGGCCACCTTCGGCCACGGCTACATCGACCTGGCCGTCTCGGAGACTTCCGACCCGACCGGGGTCTGGGACTTGTACTTCTGGGGCTACAGCGACCAGATCCCCGGCGATCCATCGATCGGGACGTCGACGGACAAGCTGGCCGTCTCCGACGACCTGGCCGCGATGACCCAGGGTGACGGCGGGGCGGGCGACGGATCCTGCGCCGCCGGGACGACCAGCTTCGGCGGAGACCTGCTGATCGCCAACTGGGCCGACGTCGTGGCCCACAATGCGAGCACGCTGCTGTCGAGCGAGTTCCTGGCCGGCGATCCATTCCTGGCCTTTGGCCTGCGCGCCGCGCTCCAGACCCCGGCCACCGACCCGACCCTGTATGTCATCGCTCGATCGGCCGAATCCGGCACGAACAACGACGTGATCGTGAGCACATTCACCGGAACGACCTCGAAGACGGTCGGGGTGACGAGCGCCGACAGCTGGGACCTGACGGGCGGCGGCCAGCTGGCCGGCTTTGCCGACCCTGGCCCGCCGCACCAGCCCGGTTCGCCGGCAACCCTCAGCGGAATCTCGGGTTCCCCGCAGGGGGCCGTGTGGCAGACCGGCCAGCTCAGCTGGGCGACGACCTACCCGTGCACGCCCAGCGGTGATTCGAGCAGCCGGGATTGCGTCCGGGTCAGCCAGCTGGCAACGGGCGGGGCGTTCACCCAGCCGGTCGTGGTCCAGGACTTCCTGCTCGCCAGGAACGGCTTCGACAGCTACCTGCCGGGGATCGCCCAGAGCGGCGACGGGACCCTCGACGTCGTGTACACCCAGTCGAACACCGGGGCCGGCAACTTTCCTTCGTCGTACGAGCAGTACCAGCGGGCAACCGACACCGCCAACGCCGTCAGCCCGCCGTTCCTGCTGGCCGCCGGGACGGGGTCTGACTCCGGCGGGACCTGGGGCTCATACACCGGGCTCAGCCAGGATCCCCAGGTCTCGGCCAGCGTGTGGCAGGCGAACGCCTCGAGCTCCGGTTCGGGCTGGACGACGTTCGTCGATCGGCTCGGCCAGACCGCCGGCACGACCTACGTTCCGATCACCTCGGTCCGGATCGTCGACACCCGCAACAACGGCATCAACGGCCTGTCCGGCCTGGCCGGCAAATTCCCGGCCAACTCCGCCCGCTCGTTCCAGGTTGCCGGACTCGGGGCGATCCCGGCCAATGCCGTGGCGGTCACCGGCAACCTCACCGTGACCGGCCAGAGCGGCCCCGGCTACGTGTCGCTGACCCCGAACCCGACGAACACCCCCGCTTCGTCGACCCTGAACTTCCCGCAGAGCGACGTTCGGGCCAACAATGTTGCGATTCCGCTCAATTCAACCGGCCAGCTCTCGGCCGTCTTCAAGGCGCCGTCCGGCAAGACAACCGACCTCGTATTTGACGTGACCGGCTACTTCCTGCCCGGCTCAAGTCATGCTCACTACGTGACGGTGGCGCCGGTCCGGGCCATCGACAGCCGCTCCGGGACGGGCCAGCCCGGCAACATGCCGGCCAAGTTCCTGGCCAGTGTTCCCCAAACCTTCCAGATCAACGGGTCGGGGGGCGTTCCCGGGATCCCGGCCGACGCCGTCGCAGTGACCGGCAACCTGACCGTGACCAGCCAGACCCGGGCCGGCTACCTGTCGATCACAACCGCTGCCACGAGCACTCCTTCGACCTCGAGCCTGAATTTCCCGCTTGGCGACACCCGGGCCAACGGCTTCACGGCCCAGCTTGACCCGAACGGCCAGCTCTCGATCGTGTACATGGCCAGCGCCGGCATGACCGATGTCGTCCTGGACATCACCGGGTACTTCACCGCGCTGAGCGGCCTGTCCTACTACCCGCTCAACCCGGGCCGGGTCATGGACACCCGGGCGGGTGTCGCCAACAGTGGGCTCGCCGGGGCGTTCAGCGCGAACACGGCTCGGACCCTCGGGGTAGCCGGCCACTGGGGCATCCCGACCGATGCCCAGGCGATCACCGGCAACCTGACCGTGACCGGCCAGACGGCTGGCGGCTACGTCTCGATGACCCCTGACCCGACCAACAGCCCGACCACCTCGACCCTGAACTTCCCGCTCGGCGACACCCGGGCCAACGGCCTGTTCGGGCCGCTCAACGGGAGTGGCGATGCCTCGCTCGTATACAAGGCCCCGGCCGGCCGGACCGTCCAGCTCATCCTCGACGTGAGCGGCTACTTCCGGTAGCCGGCCCGCGAGCCGTGCCCGAGCGCGGAACGTTCGGTTCGATCGCTCCCTCGGCGGCTCAGCCCGCGATCGCCAGGAGAACCGCCCCGACCACGATGATCCCGGCGATCCCGACCCGCTGCAGGCCCTCCCGCCGGCTGGCCGCCTCCTTGAGCCGGAAGGCACCCCAGCCGCTGATGATCACGATGGCCGACTCGCGCAGCGGGGCGACCGCGCTGAGCGGGGCATAGCGGTACGAGATCAGCACGAACAGGTAGGCCAGCACGGTGATCAGGCCGCCGATCCCCGCCCGGACCCTCGGCCGCTCGAGCAGGCCGCGCCAGCCAACGCTGGGCTCGATCGCCGGCCCGACCGCCCGGGCGGGCGCGCGCTCGATCTCCTCAGCCGCCCGGCCCCGCCGGACGACGAGCTCGATCCAGGCGAGCAGGCCAATCGTCGTGAACGTCCAGAGCATGGCCGCGTAGAACAGCGGGTCGATCAGGCGGGCACCCTGGGTGTCGACCGCCGAGTACGAGGTGATCGTCACGCCCGTCAGCAGGGCGAACAGGGCCGCCTCCTGGGTATGACGGGGCAGTGTCGCCCGATCGCGCAGGATCGCCCACGGCCGCTGGAGCCAGAGGATCCCGATCAGGAGCAGGCCGACCCCGACCCAGCCGATCGGTTCGAGCTGCTCGCCCAGGATCAGGACCCCGACGGCGACCGACAGGACCGGCGCCGTCCCCCGGGCGATCGGGTAGACCAGGGACAGGTCGCCCCGGCGATAGGCGGCCGACAGGAAGATGAAATAGGCCGCCTCGAGCACCCCGGACAGGACCGCCAGGCGCCAGGCCTCATCGGGCAGGCCCGGCTGTCCAGCAGCCAGCCAGGCGAGCGTGGCGACCGGGATCAGGAAGGCAGCGCCGACGAGCATGCCCGTGCCCGCGGTTCGGAGCGGATCGCTGGCCGTCTTGAGCAGGACGTTCCAGGTCGCATGCATGATCGCCGCGATCAGCAGGAGGAGGATGATCGCGGGTGGCAATCAGCCCCGCCCGGCCGCGTGTCGGTGCGCTTCGGAGGCCGGGCGCCCGCCCTCGGCCATCTCCTTCAGGATCCGCAGGTGGGTCTCGATCAGGCTGGCCGCCGAACCCCGGCCGAGGCTGATCAGGTGGGTCGTCCAGCGCCCGGTCGTGGCCAGCTCGGCCGTGGCCGCGACGCGCGTCCCTCCGGCCGAGTCCTCGAGATACCAGCCCCGGCTGAGCCGAACTCCGTCGCCGACCAGGACCATCTGGAAGCGGCTCGCCGGCCGGGCCTCGAGGCTTTCGAGCCGGACGTTGGCCGCGAGCAGGCCGACCCGCAACCGAGCCGAACGGGTGGCCCCGGCCGCCGGCCAGCTGGGCACGGGCGGTCCGAGCTTCAACTCGGGGAACAGGGCGTCCTGGGCGGCCGGGTCATGGAGCGTCGCCCAGACCTGGCGCGGGGGCGCCTGGATGTAGGTCAGGCGCTCCAGCACGCCAGGTGGCGGGACAGGCCTGGGAACGGGCATCGGTCACGTGCTCCGGCCGACGCTCAGGCGCCGATCGGATGCCAGACCGTCTTCATCTCGAGGAAGGCCACGATCCACTCCGGGCGCTGGGCAGCTCGATCGTCGGTCCAGTCGAAGGCCGCGTCGGCCACGCCGCGCGGCCGGCGCGCGATCCGCTTGATCGATTCGGCCGCGGACACCTCGACCGCGACCTGCTCGTCCGGAGCCACCCCCCAGGTGTCGATCGCGTCGATGTCCACGTGCCCGGCGATGACCGGGACGAGCTCCTTGCGGCGCCCGGTCAGGATGTTGATCACCCCGCCGGGCACATCGCTCGTGGCCAGGACCTCGCCCAGGGTCACCGCCGGCAGGGGCCGCGATTCCGAGGCGAGCACGACCGTGGCATTGCCCGACACGACGGCCGGAGCGAGCCGGCTGACGAGGCCGAGGAGCGAGCTCGTCTCCGGGGCGACCAGGGCCACGACGCCGGTCGGCTCGGGGATCGTGAAGTTGAAGTACGGCGCCGCGACCGGGTTCGACGAGCCAAGGACCTGGCTGACCTTGTCGGCCCAGCCGGCATACCAGACCCAGCGGTCGATCGCGTGGTCGACGTTCGTGGCCGCCCGGCGCGGCGACAGGCCCTCGGCCGCGGCGACCTCGGCCGTGAACTGGTCGCGCCGGCCCTCCATCAGCTCGGCCACCCGATAGAGGACCTGGCCCCGGTTCATCGCCGTCCGGTCGGCCCACGGCTCGAACGCCTTGCGGGCGGCCCGGACCGCATCCCGGACGTCCTTGCGGGAGGCCCGGCTGGCGTTGGCCAGCTCCTCGCCGCGGGGCGTGCCGACGAGGTAGGTCCGGCCGGATTCGGAGCGCGGGAACGCTCCGCCGATGTACTGCTTGTAGGTCTTGCGGACGTCGATCCGCTCGTTGCCGCGCCGCAGGCCGGGCATCTCAGCGATCCTCGAGGCGGAGGTACGCCTGCAGCCCGGGCAGGCCGCCCTCGCGGCCGTAGCCCGATTCCTTGTAGCCGCCGAAGGGCGAGGTCGGATCGAACTTGTTGAACGTGTTGGCCCAGACCACCCCCGCCCGCATCCGCTTGACCATCATCAGGATTCGCGAGCCCTTGTCGGTCCAGATCCCGGCGGACAGCCCGTAGGGCGTGTTGTTGGCCTTCTCGATCGCCTCCTCGGGCGTTCGGAAGGTCAGGGTCGAGAGGACCGGCCCGAAGATCTCCTCCCGGGCGATCCGATGGCTCTGGGCGACGTTCGTGAACAGGGTCGGGCGGAAGAAGTAGCCCCGCTCGGGCAGCTCGCAGGCCGGCTGGTACAGCTCGGCTCCCTCCGACACGCCGGCCGCCACGAGCTCGGTGATCTTGTCCAGCTGGGCCCGGCTGTTGATCGCCCCGACATCGGTGTTCTTGTCGAGCGGGTCGCCCACCCGGATCGTCGCCAGGCGGTCCTTGAGCTTGGCGATCAGCACGTCGGCGATCGACTCCTGGACGATCAGCCGGCTGCCCGCGCAGCACACCTCGCCCTGGTTGAAGTAGATCCCGTTGATGATTCCCTCGACGGCCTGGTCGAGCGGCGCGTCGTCGAACACGATGTTGGCGGCCTTGCCGCCCAGCTCCAGGGTCAGGGCCTTGCCCCGGCCGGCAATCCCCTGGGCGATCTTCCGGCCGACGGACGTCGAGCCGGTGAAGGCCACCTTGTCCACGTCGGGATGGGTCACCAGGGCCATCCCGATCTCGCCCGGTCCGGTCACGATGTTGACCACGCCCGGCGGCAGGTCGGCCTGGCGGCACAGCTCGGCGAACAGGAGCGCGCTCAGCGGGGTCGTGCTGGCCGGCTTGAGAACGACGGTGTTGCCAGCGGCCAGGGCCGGGGCGATCTTCCAGGCCAGCATCAGGAGCGGGAAGTTCCAGGGGATCACCTGGGCCGCCACGCCGAGCGGCCGGGCGACCCGGCCGGGGAAGGCGTAATCGAGCTTGTCGGCCCAGCCGGCGTAGTACCAGAAGTGGGCCGCGGCGAGCGGCACGTCGACGTCGCGCGACTCCTTGATCGGCTTGCCGGAATCCATCGATTCGAGGACCGCAAACTCGCGAGTGCGCTCCTGGAGGAGCCGGGCGATCCGGAACAGGTACTTGGCCCGCTCGCGACCCGGCAGCTTGCCCCAGGACTTCGACGTGCGCCTGTCGAGCGGCCCTGACCGCCGCGTCGACATCGGCTTCGGTCGCCCGGGCCACCTCGGCCAGGGGCTCCTCGGTGGCCGGATTCAGGGTGGTGAAGGTGGCGCCGTCCGAAGCGGGAACTTCCCGGCCGTCGATGACCAGGCCGTAGCGCTCGCGGATCGTCACGATCTCGGAGGATTCCGGGGCCGGCGAGTAGTCCCACGGGATCGCCTGGCCGTCGCCCAGGCCCCAGCTGTTCGGAGCGGCCTTGCCAGCTCGAGCCGGAATTGCCCGGCTCGGCTCCGGTGAGCCGGCCCCTGGTGAGGCTGGCTCTGCTGCGCCCGGCTCGGGCGTGCTCGAGCTCGGCTTCGTTTCGGTGGCCATCGTTGCCATTATTGCATCCACCTCGGGACCGGCCCGGCTCGGCGCGGCCGGGGGCAGTCTCGGGTGTAAGATCGAACGACATCTGAATACGCCTCCGGGGAGCGCCCAACGCGCTGAGAGTGTGGTCCGACCACAGACCCGCCGAACCTGATCCGGCTGACACCGGCGTAGGGAGCAGGCCAACCGTCGACTCGACGCCGTCCCGTTCAAGCCCGGGGCGGCGTTCATCGTTCGATCGAGGAGTCACGGTTCGCATGTCTCGCAATTCACGCCGGCTCGGAACCCTGTGCGCTGTCGTCGGGCTCGTGGCCGGAGCCTGCTCCATTGGCACGACCCCCTTGCCAACGATCGGTCCGTGCCAATCCTGCGGCCCCGGGTCGCCACTCCCGTCGACGGTGCCGACCAGCCCTTCGGCCGGCGCCGGCGCCGGTTCCTCGAGTGCGACGCCGCCGCCTGTCAGCGGGACCGTGACCGTCGCCCTGGACTGGACCCCGAACACGAACCACACCGGCTTCTACGTCGCCCAGCAGAGCGGCTGGTATGCCCAGCAGGCGATCAACCTGACGTTCATCCCGTACGCCAACGCCAATCCCGAAACGCTCGTTGGAGCCGGCCAGGCGGATTGCGGGATCAGCACCGAGGAGGGCGCCACGTTCGCGATCGCCGCGGGCGAGAAGGAACAGTCGGTCATGGCGATCCTGCAGCACTCGGCCAGCGAGATCGCGGTCCTGGCGAACGGCCCGATCACCCGCCCCCGGGACATGGACGGCAAGGTCTATGCCGGATTCGGGTCGCCCCAGGAAGGGCCCCTGCTGACCGCGGTGATCAAGGCCGACGGCGGCAAGGGCATCTTCACCACGGTCACCCTCGATACGGCAGCCTACGAGGCGCTCTACGCCGGCAAGGCCGACATGGCCATCACGTTCAGTGCCTGGGAAGCGATCGAGGCCAAGGAGCGGGGCATCGCCCTGCGCACCTTTGCCTTCCCCGACTACGGACTACCCGATGAGTACGCCGTCGTGCTCGTCTGCAACGACGCCTGGCTTGCCGCGAACGGCGGAGTCGCCCGCCAGTTCCTGGCGGCCACCGTGCGCGGCTTCGAGCTCGCCGCAACCGACCCGACGACCGCTGCACAGGAGCTGATCGCGGCAAATCCGGGCGTCTTCGATGCGAATCCCCAGCTGCCCGTGGACAGCGCCAATTACCTGGCCGCCCAGAAGCTCTACCTCGACCCGGCCGGCGAGGTCGGGCCGGAGACGCTGGCCACCTGGAACGCCTACTCGGGCTGGCTGTTCGACCAGGGAGTGCTCGCCGGGCCGGATGGCAAGCCGCTCACGGCGCGGCCGGACTTCTCGACCTACTTCACGAACGCCTACCTGCCGTGACGCGTGGCGCCGTGAAGGTCGTGCCGTGACCGGGCCGACCCGATGAGGAGCCTCCGCGATGGGCTCCGCCGTGCTCTGCCGAGTGTCCTGCTGGTGACCCTGATCGTGCTCGCCTGGGAAGGCCTCGTCCGGGCCCTGGCGATCAGCCCGGTCGTGCTGCCCGCCCCAAGTCGGGTGATCTCGGCGCTGTGGGATGCCCGCGGTCCGGCTGCCGGCCACACCGTGACGACCCTGGAGGAGACGGTCGTCGGGTTCAGCGTCTCGGTCGCCTTCGCGATCGGAACCGCCCTCGCGATGGACTCGATTGGCTGGATCCGCCGGGCGCTCTATCCGATCCTCGTGACCAGCCAGACCATCCCGATCGTGGCCGTGGCGCCCCTGCTCGTGATCTGGTTCGGCCCGCTCGGCCTGCTGCCCAAGATCACGGTCGTCGTCCTGGTCACCTTCTTCCCGGTCACCGTGGCCCTTCTCGACGGGCTGGCCGGAACCGACCCGGACGCGACGAGCCTGCTCGAGACGATGGGCGCCAGCCGCTCGCAGGTCCTGTTCAAGCTGCGCCTGCCCGGAGCGCTGCCGTCGTTCTTCACCGGGCTGCGGATCGCCGTGACCTACGCCGTGATCGGAGCGATCTTCGGCGAGCAGGTCGGGGCCGTGAACGGGCTCGGCATCTGGATGATCCTGAGCAAGAACCTGTTCCGGACCGACCTCGTCTTCGGGGCGATCCTGGTCACGGCCGGGCTGACGATCGCCCTGTGGCTCCTCGTCGGGCTGATCGAGCGGATCACGATCCCGTGGTACCGCGCGTCACGCACAGCCCGGGCCTGAGGACCGAAGGCTCGGCTCATTTCAACTCATCCCGGCATCTCCCCGGGAGATCAAATCGCTCGGACTCTGCGGATTCGTTCGCCCGGGGCCGACCAAACGGCGGAAATCAGCCGGCGAGTGAGACTCGGAGCCTGTCGGTTCGGGCTTCTGTTCGCCTGAGGCGACGGCGGTGCCCGGCCGGGGCCTTCAGTCCAGGCTGAAGTGGTCCGGGCCCTGATATCGCCCGGTTCGCTGCTTCTCGATCTGCATCAGGACATCGTTGAGCAGGCTCGAGGCGCCAAACCGGAACCGCTCGGGGGTCATCCAGCGCGGTCCGAGCGTCTCGTACAGCACGACCAGGTACTGGACCGCCTCCTTGGCCGTCCGGATTCCGCCGGCCGGTTTCATCCCAACGGCCCGGCCGGTGGCCCGTTCGAAGTCGCGGATCGCCTCGAGCATGACCAGGGTCACCGGGAGCGTCGCCGCGGGGGTCACCTTGCCGGTCGAGGTCTTGATGAAGTCGGCCCCGGCGGCCATCGCCAGGACGCTCGCCCGGCGGACGTTGTCGTATGTCTCGAGCTCGCCGGTCTCGAGGATCACCTTCAGGTGGGTCTCGCCGCAGGCCTCCTTGACCGCGACGACCTCGTCGAACACGGTCGCGTAATCGCCGGCCAGGAAGGCGCCTCGGTCGATCACCATGTCGACCTCGTCGGCCCCGGCTTCGATCGCCATCCGCGTCTCGGACAGCTTCAGGTCGAGGAACGTCTGGCCGGACGGGAAGCCGGTCGCCACGCTGGCCACGAGGACGCCCGACCCGGCCAGAGCGTCCTTCGCCTCGGCGACCAGGGCGGGGTAGACGCACACGGCGGCAACGTGCGGGATCGTTGGGTCGCCGGCCTGGGGCCGGATCGCCTTGGCGCACATCGCCCGGACCTTGCCCGGGGTGTCCTTGCCCTCGAGGGTCGTCAGATCCATCATCCGGATCGCCAGGTCGAAGGCCCACAGCTTCGAAGCGGCCTTGATCGATCGCCGCCGGAGGGAATCGACCCGTTCCTCGACGCCCACCTGGTCGACCGGGGTGACCCGGCCGAGGAGGCTGCCGAGCGAGCCGGCCCGGCCGTCGAACGAGCGGATCAGCTCGTTCGCCCGATCGCGGGCGGGGCTTTCCGGGCTGTGCTGGATCGTCGTCATCGGGCCGTGCCTAGCGGCCCGCCCGAACCCGGGGCAGGGGCGGCAGGCTGCGCTGTCCGTCGACCAGGTAGTGGACGAACCAGGCCCGGATCTGGGCGGCATTCTCGACCCGCCGGAAGGGCGTGCCCGAGCGGGTCAGCTCGTGGGTCTCCTCGGGCACCCGCATGAGGCGAACCGGCCGCCGGAGCGAGCGGAGCACCGTGAACAGCTCCTCGGCCTGGCCGATCGGGGTGCGCAGGTCGCGCTCCGAGTGCTGGATCAGGAGGGGCGTCCGGATCTCGCTGGCGTAGGTCAGCGGCGAATGCCAGCGATAGAGCTCGGGATCCTCCCATGGGGCAGCCCCGAACTCCTGCCGGCCGAACGACGGCCCGGCGATGTCGCCGGTCGACATCTGGCTGGTCAGGTCGTTGACCGAGCGACAGGTGACCGCGGCCCGGAACCGGTTGGTGTGGCCGACGATCCAGCTGGTCAGGTAGCCGCCGTACGAGCCGCCGGTCACCCCGAGCCGGTCCGGATCGGCCAGGCCGTCGGCGATCAGGCTGTCGACCCCGGCCAGGATGTCGCGCATCGGCCCAGGTCCCCAGTCCCGGAAGTTGGCCGCGTTGAATGCTTCGCCGTAGCCCTGCGAGCCGCGCGGATTGGCCGCCCAGACGCCCATCCCGGCCGCCGCCAGGAGCTGCCACTCCCAGACCGGGCTCCAGCCGTACAGGGTGTGCGGGCCGCCGTGGATTTCGACCACGAGCGGAGCTGCCATGCCCTTCCGGGCGGTGCCCTTCCCGACTCCCTCGGCGGGCGCCCCGGGGGCCAGCCGATTCGGCCGGTAATACCAGCCCTGGACGCGCCGGCCGTCGACCTCGCTCCAGCGCGTCTCCGGCTGGACCAGCTCGACCTCGCCCGCAAGATCGCCGTTCAGGCCGCTGACCGGGCGGTGCCCGAGCGGCAGCCGGGCGCGGCCGGCCGGAAGATCGGCCACGACCACCTCGGGCAGGATCGTTGGTGCGGAGTGGATCGCCGCGACGCGAATTGAACCGCGCGGTCCGGCCGCGATCGAGAACGACGAGTAGTACTGGCTGCCCGTGGTCAGCCGTTCGACCGGGCCGCCCTCGACCGGCACCCGCCAGAGCTCGAATGAGCCTTCGGTCGGAGCACTGAACCAGACCGACCGGCCGTCCGGGGCGACGGCAATCCGGTTCATCTCGCCGATCGTCACGTCGCTGCCCATGCCCGAGTCGATCACGAGGTCCGCCGCCGCGGTCAGGTTCCGGCCGCCGCGCGGGCCTGACTCCGAGCCGTCGGCCCCGAAGAGCCAGACATCGGCCCGGCTGCCGCCGCCAGCCTCATAGCGATGGCCCAGGACCGCGACCTGCCGGCCGTCGGGCAGCCAGGCCGGGGCATTGAAGTAGGCCCGGCCGAAGCGGCCGGCGGCCCCGCCGGTCAGCCGGATCGCCGGACCGCCATCGGCGGCCACGACCCACACGTCGCTGTTGAAGCCCAGGTCGTCGTCGCGGGTCCGATCCGAGCTGAACGCAATGAACCTGCCGTCGGGTGACCAGACCGGATCCTCGAGCGTCGTTCGGCCGGAGTGGACGAGCCGGGCCTCGCCGGTCGCGGCGTCGACGACCCACAGCCGGCTGACTTTGTCGTAGACCCAGCCGGCCCCGTTGATCTGCGTCCGCAGCCGGTCGACGTAGTGGATATCGGACGTCGGCGGCGCACCCGGAGCCGGCGGCCGAGCCGGACGGCCCCGGCGACGAGCATCCTCGACGACGCTCGATCCGTGGGACGAGCTGACGACGGCCAGCCGGGCCCCGTCAGGCGACCAGGCAAATTCGTCGACCCCGCGCGGCAGGTTGGTCAACCGACGGGCCTCGCCCGGCCGATCGAGGGGCAGGACATGGACCTGGACGCCGTCTTCCCGATCCTTGCCTGCGGCCGGCTCCTCCTCGACCGTCAGCCGGCGATCCGAGAGGAAGCCGAGCGCGGCGCCATCCGGCCGGAAGCGCGGCCGCGAATCGTGCTTGCTGCCGATCGTCAGCTGGACCGCGGGGGCCGATCCGTCGAAGGGAGCCCACCAGATTGCGTGGCGATAGCCGTCGCGGGCCGGAGCGACCGTCTGGACCGTCCAGGCCACCCGCTCGCCGCCGGGGCTCAGCTGGGGATCGGTCGGAATCCGGAAGCGATAGATGTCCTCGGGAGTCGGGATACGAGCCATCGCGCGAGTCTACCGCTACCATCGGGCCGATGGCCGATCAGCTCTCCCTGCGCCTCGAAGTGGATCGGGCCGGCTGGCCCGGCGCGCTTCGGGCCATGGTCCCCCAGCTTGCCGACGAGCCGTTCGACGACCCGGACACCCTGTTCGAGCCGTGGTGGGGCGGCGAGCGAGCCCTGGCCTACGTCGGCCGGGACCTTGCCGCCGAGGATGCTCCGGCGGGCGCGCTCGAGGTCCGCCTGGTCAGCGCCGACGGCGTGCTCCTGACCGACCGGGTGCCCGAGATCGCCGACCTGCCGGCATCACTCGGCGATCGAGCCGCGATCCTCGATGGGACGCTCGTGGCCGTCGACGACGCGGGTCGCCTGGACGCGGCCGGCCTGGCGGCCCGGCTCGACGGGCGGACCGGACCCGGCCTGGCCTTCCTCGTCTACGACCTCCTGTCACTCGATGGTCGTTCGCTGGCCGGGGAGCCGCTCGAGCGGCGCCGCAGCCGGCTTGTCCGGCTGCTCCAGCCTACCCCTTCGATCGTCCTTGTCCCGATGATCGCCGGTGAGGGCCGAGCCCTCTCGGCGGCGGCGGCGGCCCAGGGCGTCGGCTGGGTCCTCGCCCGGGACCGGCGCGGGCCGTACCTGGCCGGGGTCACGAGCAGCCTGTGGCGCCTGATCGAGGTCAGCCCGGCCGAACCGGGTGGCGAGCCGGCTGGGCCGGCCCCGTCGGCCGGGGAGACCGGCTCGGGCGCTGAATCGAGCCACGGTGCCAGCCCGATCCTGGCCCTGATCCGACGACTGCCCCTCGACGAGCCGGCCTAGTTGTAATTCCCAGAGACGTTGTATGAGGACGGTCAGCCCTGATCCGGTCAACCGCTTCCTGGAAGACGCCTTGGGTCGACTCGGAGCGGCTCCTGCTGGCAGAGGCGTTCGAGGGCAGCCCAACCTGAGCCTGGCCGAGCACCGCGAGCGAACTTGACCGACGCTCGGCAACCGAGCTCGGGCCGCGAACCCCGAATAGCCCTTCCTCAACGAACCGTTTGACAGCCCGGGCCACTGACCCCCAAGCCTGGGGAGGGCTCCGCCGTCAACAACCTACGCGGGAAGCACAGCTCGGCCGGCCAGAGCCGTCCTCCCCTAGCCCCCGTCCGGCCGGATCGCCACCCGCAGGAAGGTCCGGAAGCCCGGACGCTGGCCGTAGAGCAGGACCCCGGCCCCGTAGATCCGGCCCGCCAGCCAGGCCGAGCCGGCGATTGCCAGCGCCAGCAGCCCGAGCGACAGGACGATCTCCCACGGAGCGACGCTGCCCAGCATGACCCGGGCCAGCATCACGTAGGGGCTGAAGAACGGGATGTACGAAAGGACCGCGACCCAGGTCGAGTTGATCACCGGCAGGGCGAAGATCGCCGCGAAGTAGCCGGCCATCGAGAGGAAGCTCAGGGGCAAGGCCATCTGCTGAATGTCCTCCGGCCGGCTGACCAGCGAGCCGGCCGCGGCGTAGATGAACGCATAGAGCAGGAACCCGAGCAGGAAGAACGCGCCGAAGCCGGCCAGGATCGGCAGGGTCAGGCCGACCAGCGGGGCCTCGCCCGGATCGGCCGGCCCAATCAGGGCATTCGCGATCGGATCCTGGAGGGCCAGGACAATTGCAGCCGGCAGGAGAATCGCCAGGTATTGGGTCAGGCCGGCGCCACCCACCCCGAAGACCTTGCCCACGAGCAGCTGGCGCGGAGTGGCGGCGCTGACCAGGAGCTCCATGACCCGGCTCGCCTTCTCGGCCGCCACGCTCGAGGCGACCCACATCCCGTAGACCGTCAGGGTCAGGAAGATCAGCACCAGCAGGACCGAGGCGAGGAGCGTCCTGCTGCCCGCCGAGGGATCGAGCGGGGCGACCGGAGCCGAGCCGCCAGTCGGCTGGAGGTCGAAGGCCGGCAGGTGAAACGCCGGTCCACCCGCGGCGTGGTCGAGGCCCTGTGAGTACTGGACCACGGCGGCCCCGAACGTCGCAACCTGCAATCGCTGGACCGTTGCGCTCGTCGGTCCCTCGCTGCCGTGGAACGTGAAGTCGAGCCCGCCCTGGGGCAGGATCGTGACCTCGAGCACGCTGTCGAGCCGGCCCGCCCGGACGGCGGCCAGGGCACTCGGCAACGTCGGCTCGCTGGTCAGCACGTAGTGGGCCTGGGCGGTGGTCGGGTTCACTCCGGCCGGGACCGGGTTCAGGTAGCCCGACACCAGCTCGATCACCTGGCCCGTGACGGCCGGATCGCCCGACACGACCCCGATCCGGGTGAGGCTTGCCCGGTCAAGGGCGCGCAGGCCGATCGGGATCAGGGCGGCCCCGATCGCCACGGCCATCAGGATCGCGGTGGCGACCGCGAACGACCGGCTGCGGAGCTTCTCGAGATACTCCCGCCGGGCGACCAGGAACGTGTTCGACCGGCCGAGGCCGCTCACCGCCGGCCCGCCTCGGTCATGCCGCGGGACTCACGAAGGGCCGTTCCTGGCCGGGTCGGGCCTGATCAAGTCGGGCCGGTTCGGCCGGCCGGCCAACCAGCTCGATGAAGATCTCCTCGAGCGACGGGTCGGCAACCTCGAAGCAGGTGACCGAGGCTCCCCGGGCCAGCACGGCATGCAGGATCGATTGCGGATCGACCCCGGCGGCAAGGCCGAGCTCGGTCACGTCACGGCCGCCCACGACCCGCTCGACGCCCGGCAGGGTCGGGGCCCAGGCCAGCTCCCGGTCGCCCGCCACGGCCAGCCGGACGACCGACCGGCCGACCCGCCGGCGCACGTCCCGGGTCGCCCCGCTGGTCACCAGGCGCCCGTGGTCGATGATCGCGATCGTCTCGGCCAGGGCCTCGACGAGCTCCATCTGGTGGGTCGAGATGATCAGGGTCCGGCCGCGGCCGGCCAGCTCGAGCAGGGCGTCGCGCAGGAGGGCGACGTTGATCGGATCGAGCCCGGTGAATGGCTCGTCCATCAGGACGACCTCCGGATCGTGCAGGATCGCCGCGATGAACTGGATCTTCTGCTGGTTGCCCTTGCTCAGCTCGTCGGCCCGCCGGTCGGCCAGGTGGGTCACCCGGAAGCGCTCCAGCCAGCCCTGGGCCATCGTCCGGGCACTCGCCTCGGGGATGCCATACAGGCCGGCGAAGAACACGAGCTGCTCGAGCACCCGCATTCGCGGGTACAGGCCGCGTTCCTCGGGCAGGTAGCCGAAGGTCGACCGGTCGAGCTCGATGTTCGGCCGTCCGCGCCAGGTGACGCAGCCGCTGTCCGGGCGGAGGATGTCGAGCACGATTCGCATCGTCGTGGTCTTGCCCGCGCCATTGGCCCCGAGGAAGCCGAAGACCTGACCGGGCTCGACCTGAAAGGCGACATGGTCGAGGGCAACAACCGGTCCATACCGCTTGCACACGTCGTCGATCACGAGGGTCATGCCCCGGAGCATCCCACACACCCCGCTTGAGTGCCCCCGGACAGAGGTCCCAGCCGGGTCACCGGGCAGAGCGCCCGAGCGAACGCGCTACCATCAGGCCATGTCGCCTTCGGCCGATCCGGCCACGATCCATGCCGACCGGGCCGCCGGCACGATCTCGATCGAGTGGCGCGACGGCCACCAGACGACCTATCCGGCGGTGACCTTGCGCTGGCTTTGCCCGTGCGCCTATTGCCGGGGCGAGGCCGGCCTGCCGGGCTGGCTCGACTCGGCGCCGACCCTCTCGCCCGACCAGCTCCGCCTGGTCGATCTCGCCCTCGTCGGCCAATACGCGATCGCCCCGACCTGGGGCGACGGCCACCACACTGGCTTCTACCCGTTCACGACGCTGCGCGAGATGTGCCCCTGCCCGGACTGCTCGGCCGAACGCCGGGCGGCCGGGCGGCCCAGCCTCGGGGAGCAAGGCCACGCCGATCATGCGTCCGCAGGCGTCGGCGGCCATTCCGGTGCCAGACCAGGAGGTTCCTCGTGATCATCGCCACGACGCCGTACATCTCGGGCTTCCGGGTCGCCGAGACGAAGGGCCATGTCTTCGGCCTGGTCGTCCGGAGCCGGGGACTGGCCGGCAATCTGGCGGCCGGGCTGCGCTCGCTGGCCGGCGGCGAAATCCACGAGTACACCAGCCTGCTCGAGGATACCCGCCGCCAGGCAATCGACCGGATGGTCCAGAACGCCACGATGATGGGCGCCAACGCGGTCCTCTCGATGCGCTTCGACAGCTCCGAGATGGGCACCTCGATGTCCGAGATCGTGGCCTACGGAACGGCCGTGGTGCTGGTTCCGGACAACGCGGCCCCGACGGCGACCGAGTGACCCGGTGATGCTGGCCACCGCCCGGGCCATCCTCGCCGTCATCGGCGCTCTGACGGTCCTCGTCGGCCTCTTCCTGCTCACCCAGGGCGGGGCCAGGCTGGCCGGCTTCATCACCGTCCTGTGCGGCGCCGGGATCCTGATCGCGCTGCTCTACGAGCGGCTGCGCTACCGGTCCGAACATGCTGAAGCCCGGAACGACCCGATCGGGCCGGGAGGGGGCGAGCCGGGCGGGGCCGTCCCGAGCGGCTTCCGGGCGACGACCGAAGTCTTCGTCGACCCGACGACCGGCCTTCGGATGCGGGTCTACCTCGAGGAGACGAGCGGCGCCCGGCGCTACGTGGCCGAGGGCGCCCCAGCCGGCGCGGGCGACCGCCGCTGAGGCTCGACGGCGGCCGTCGGCGCGCTATCCGACCGGCTCGGCCAGGCGACCGTGACCTCTGGGTGAGCGCTTCGGCCGATGGGGCCGTGCTAGGCTTGGCGGGCCGGCTCGCCACGCCGGGTTGACTCGTCAGCAGGGCTCGCCTTCAGTGTCGTCCAGGAGACGCTCCGTCCAATGACCGCCGTTCGACCCGAGCGGGTGGCTCGCGCTCCGCGCGGCCGCCGGCATCAGGCCAGCCCGGCCCAGCCCTACCTCAACCGTGAGCTGTCCTGGCTGGACTACAACGCCCGCGTCCTGCACGAGGCGCGGGACGAGCGCAACCCCCTGCTCGAACGGGCCAAGTTCCTGGCGATCTTCTCGTCGATGCTCGATGAGTTCTTCCAGGTCCGGGTGGCAGGCCTGCGCCAGCAGATGGCCGCTTCGGCGGTCCGCAGCTCGCCCGACGGGCGGACCCCGGCGGAGCAGCTGGCGGCGATCCGCCTGCGGGTCCAGGAGCTGGTCGACGAGCAGGGCCTGATCTTCGCCCGGATCCGGGCCTCGCTGGCCGAGGCCGACATCAGGATCGTCGACTACGCCTCGGTGCCGGAGTACCACGCCCGGCTGCGCGAGCGGTTCATCGAAGAGGTCTTCCCCGTCCTAACGCCCCTGGCCGTCGACCCGGGCCATCCATTCCCGTACATCTCCACCCTGAGCCTGTCGATCGCGGTCGGTCTGCGCGACCCGGACACGGGCGAGCGGCGCTTCGCCCGGGTCAAGGTGCCGGCAGTCCTGCCCCGCCTGATGGACATCGACCCGACCACCTTCGTCCTGATCGACCAGGTGATCGCGAACAACCTGGACCTGCTCTTCACCGGGCTCGACATCATCGAGGCCCACCTCTTCCGGGTCACCCGCAACGCCGACCTGGCGATCGAGGAGGACGAGGCGGACGACCTCCTGACCGCGATCGAGGAGGAGCTCCAGCGGCGACGCTTCGGCGAGGCCGTCCGGCTCGAGGTGGAACGGAGCATGCCGGTGGCGACCCGGCGCCTCCTGCTCAACGGGATCGGCCTGACCGAGGACGACGCCTACCAGATCAGCGGCATGCTCGACCTGACCGGCCTGGGCCAGATCGCCGAGCTGGACGTGCCTGATCTCCAGCGACCGCCCTGGACGCCGGTCACGCCGCCCCGCCTGATCCCGCCCGACGAGGACGAGCCGGTCGACATGTTCGGGGTGATCCGGGCCGGCGACATCCTCGTCCACCACCCGTACGAATCGTTTGCTGCCTCGACCGAGCGGTTCATCGCCCAGGCCGCCGCCGATCCCGACGTCCTCACGATCAAGCAGACCCTCTATCGGACCTCGGGCGACTCGCCCATCGTGCGCGACCTGATCCGGGCGGCTGAACGGGGCAAGCAGGTCGTCGTCCTGGTCGAGATCAAGGCCCGGTTCGACGAGGAGCAGAACATCGAATGGGCCCGCAAGCTGGAGCGGGCGGGGGCCCATGTCGTGTACGGCCTGGTCGGCCTGAAGACCCACTCGAAGGTCGCCCTCGTCGTTCGGCGCGAGGGCAGGCTCCTCCGGCGCTACGTCCACATCGGCACGGGCAACTACAACCCGAAGACGGCCCGGCTGTACGTGGACATCGGGCTGCTCAGCTGCCGGCCCGAGCTCGGAGCCGATGTGACCGACCTGTTCAATGTCCTCACTGGGCTGTCCCGCCAGCGCGCCTTCCGGCGCCTGCTCGTGGCCCCGCATGGTTTGCGGACCCGGGTCCTCGAGCTGATCGAGCGCGAGATCGACCACGCCGAGGCCGGCCAATCGGCCCGGATCGTGCTCAAGATCAACGCGATTGTCGATCCGGCCTGCATCGCTGCCCTGTACCGGGCGAGCAGCGCGGGGGTCGAGGTCGAGATGATCGTCCGCGGGATCTGCTCGCTCCAGCCGGGCCTGCCGGGTATCTCGGAACGGATCCACGTCCGCTCGATCGTGGGCGACTTCCTCGAACATTCCCGGATCTGGGGCTTTGCCAATGGCGGTGCCGACGAGTGGTACATCGGCTCGGCCGACCTGATGGAGCGCAACCTCGACCGCCGGATCGAGGCGGTCGTGCCGGTCGAGGACGCCGAGGCGCGCGCCCGGATCAGCGAGATCATCGCCACGATGCTGGCCGACGACCGACGCTCCTGGCAGCTCGGCCCGGATGCCGTCTGGCGCCGGACCGAGGAGCTGAACGGCGTGGAAGGGACGATCGACACGTTCGCCGCGATGAAGGAACGGACCCTGATCTACGGCGCCGCGCTCGGCCAGCCCCGCCGGCCCGGCCTGGGCAGCGGCTCGCTGGATCCGCGGGCATGACCACCCGCTCATGACCACGCCCGTCCCGATCGAGGTCGAGCTGAAGTACCAGGTCGCGGACCTGGCGATTGGCGAGCGGCTGCTCGGCTCGGACCGCCTGGGCAAGTTCGTGCCCGACGGCGAGATCCGGGTCGCCGAACATGACGACCGCTACCTCGACACGCCTGAGGGCGTCCTCGAGGCAGCCCGGATGGCCGTCCGGCTCCGGGTCGAGGGCGACCAGGCGACCCTGACCGTCAAGTCCCCCGGTTCGGTCGAGGGTGCCCTGCGCCGGCGGGAGGAGCTCGAGGGACCGGCCGACACGAGCAATCCGCCAACCTCCTGGCCGGCCTCGGCCGCGCGCGATCGGCTGCTCGAGCTGATCGGCGACCGTCCCCTGCACGAGCTGGTCACGATCCGCCAGTTCCGGCGCAAGCGCGACTTCGTGACCGCCGAAGCAACCGTCGAGCTGAGCCTCGACGAGGTCCAAATCGTGGTCGACCACCACACCGTTGATCGGTTCATCGAGCTTGAGGCCGAGCTGACCCGCGGCCCCGAGGACGCCCTCGGTCCGTTGATCGGGCTGCTCGACGGTCGTCCCGGCCTGTCACCGACGGTCTCGTCCAAGCTGGCCCGGGCGCTCGAGGCAGCGGCCACGGCGCGGGCCGAGGCTCTGGCCCCACCTCGAGAGATCGCCGGCGTGGCGGCCCCCGAGGTCGAAGCGAAGGTCGAGCCGAAGGTCGAGCCGAAGGTCGAGCCGACGAGCGAGCCGGCGAGCGAGCCGGCGACCGAGGCGAAGAGCGAGCCGACGACGGAGGCGAAGACGAGGACGAAGGGCGTAGCCAAGGCCCAACCAGAGCCGGTCGCCGAGGCGGAGCCAGCGCCGGTTGCCGAGGCGGAGCCGGGGCCGGTTGCCGCCGCCGAGGCCGCGCCCAACCCGATCGCCGAAGCGGCGCCCAAGCCGATCGCCGAGCCGGCATCATCGACTGCAGCCGGGTCTCATGACCTGGGCTCCGACCCGGACGAGCTCGAAGACCCCTCCGACGGCCCGGTCGACGAGGCCGTTGATGAACCCGGCGACGAAGCCGACGACGAGCTGCTCCCGATCGTCGAGCTGCCCCACGCCTCGGACGATCCGCTCGACCTGCCCGAGCTGGCCGAGGCCGAACCGGAGGTCGAGGTCCGGGCGGCGCGCCCGAGGAAGGGCGGCGAGATTCCCGAGGAGGAGCCGGTCGTCCGCCTGGCGACCTCCAAGAATCCGGGCGTGGCTGCGGAAGACTTCCACTCCGAGGCCGGCCGCAAGGTCCTGCGCTTCCACCTGGCCCGGATGCTCGAGCGCGAGGCCGGCACCCGCGAAGGGAGCGACCCGGAGGAGCTCCACGGGATGCGCGTCGCGACCCGCCGGATGCGAGCGGCTTGGCGGGTGTTCGGCGATGCCTACCGGCCCGCCCGGACCCGGCCCTATCGCCGACGCCTGCGGGAGCTGGCCGGGCTGCTCGGCGCGGTGCGCGATCTCGACGTGCTGATCGAGGCGACCGAGGCCTATGGCGACGCAATCGGGCGCGACGACCGGAAGTCGCTCGAACCGCTCCTGGCGACCTGGCGGGGGCAGCGCGAGACGGCCCGTGAGCGGCTGCTCGAGCGGCTCAATTCCCGGGGCTACGCGAGGTTCATCGACGACTTCGTGGACTTCGTGTCGACGCCCGGCCGGGACACGATCCCGGCCGAGGCCACCGCACCCCATCGGGTCCGCGATACGGCGGCCTCGCGGATCTGGACGGCTTATGAGCACGTCCGGGCCTACGAGGCAGTCTTACGCTGGGCGGACGTCGCGACCCTGCACCAGCTCCGGATCGCGGCCAAGCGCCTGCGCTATACGATCGAGTTCGTGCGCGAGCCGCTCGGACCGGACGCGGCTCCGCTGATCGCCCGGATCGTCAACCTCCAGGACCACCTCGGCTTCATGAACGATGCCGAGGTCGCCGCGACGATGGCCCGGACATTCCTGGTTGAGCACGGCAACGAGCTCAGCGAGGCCGAGGCCGAGGCGATCGGCCGGTATCTCGTCTCCCGCGAGCGCGAGGTGGCCCGGCTCAAGCGCACGGTCGGGTCGGCCTGGCGAGGCGTGGCCGGGGTCTACTTCAGGCGAGCCCTGGGCCGGACGATCGCCGGGCTGTAGGCCATGGCCGGATCGTAGCGTCCGGATTCCGGGGCGGATGGGACCATCGTGGGGTGGTCCGGTGCGGTGTCGGGGCCCATCCTCGGCTCATGAATGCCGTCCGATCCCCATTCGTCGCGGCTCTCCTCCTGGCCCTCGTCCTGCCGTTTGCGGCCGTGCCGCCGAGCGTCCAGGCGAGCTCCCGGGGAGCCGGCTCGGCCCTGCGGCCCCTGACCGCCCGCCAGATCGCGGGGCGGATGACCGGCGAGGTCTACGGCTTCGTGCCGTACTGGCTCGAGACACCGCAGACCGTGGCCGGGCTGCGGATGGACCTGCTGACCACCGTCTCGTTCTTCGATGTCGGCTTCCACCGCGACGGCAGCCTCGAGCGGAGCAGCCTGGGCTATCCGGCCCTGGTCAGCGCTTCATCGAGCGCGATCATCCAGGCCGCCCATGCCGTGGGGGTACGGGCCGATCTGACCCTGGCCAGCTTCGGATTCCTGAAGAACCGGGCCTTCCTGCGGAGCGGCCCCGCCCAGCGCCGAACGATCGCCCAGGTCGCCGCCCTCGTCCGCTCGCGGGGCCTGGACGGCGTGACCGTCGACTTCGAGAGCGTCTACCGGCGGGACCTGCCGGCCTTCGGCCGGTTCGTCGACTCGCTCCGGCGGGCGATCCGGGCCCACAACCCGGCCGGCCGGGTGACCGTCGCGGTCGGTGCATCGCAAGCCGGCGTGGCCATGGCCGCGGCTGTGCTCAAGGACCATGCCGACCGGGTCCTGATCATGGGCTACGACTATCGCGGCGAAAGCTCGACGACCACCGGCAGCACCGACCCCCTGGTCCGCCGGGATGGCGGGATGAGCCTGACCTGGACCCTGAACCTGGCGGCCGCGGCGAAGCTACCGATGGAGCGCCTGATCCTCGCCCTGCCCTACTACGGGATGACCTGGCCGACGAAGACCCGGGCGGTGGGAGCGGCGCCGGATCGAGCCAAGTACCGGGTCTCGCCGGCCTACCCGATCCGGATCAGCAAGGTGGCGCTGCCGGCCGGCGCCCGGATCGGCTATGACCCGGTCGAGGCGACGGCCTGGGTCATGACCTGGGATGCCCACCGCCAGGTCTGGCGCCAGACCTACTACGACTCGCCCAAGGCGCTCCAGGCGAAGTTCTCACTGGCCAAGTCGCGCGGCCTGGCCGGGATCGGCCTGTGGGCCCTGGGCTATGACGCGGGCTCGATCAATGACTGGAAGGCGATCGCCGCCGTCTATCGGTCGGCCCAGCACCACAAGGTCGTGAAGAAGGCCCCGCCGGCCCATCGGACCAAGGCCCACAAGGCGGTCGTCAAGCACAAGCCGCCCGTCACCCACCAGCGCGCCAAGTCATCCGGGCCCGCCGCCGTCTGACCCGGCAGCGCTTGCGCCGGCAGGCTCCTCCGCCAAGACCGATGTGCCGTCGTCCCAGCCCCTGACCAGGCTCGCAAGCTGGTCGCGCCAGGCAACGCCCGCCCGGGCTCCCGCCAGCACGAGCCCCTCACGCACCCCGGCCTCGGACACGGTCAGGCTGTCGAGGCCGGCCCGGGCCAGGATCGCCTCCATGATCACCGCCCCCGCCGGCAGCAGGCGGGCCCGGGTCGGATTGATCGCGTGACGCTCGGCGGCCTGCGCGGCCGGCTCCGAGCAGAGCAGGGCGATCGCGCCCAGGAGGCGATCCAGGTCCAGCCTTCGATCGAGCATCGCCGCCGGCAGGACCTTGACCAGGTTGGAGGCGGTCCCCCCAACCGCGACGAGCTCGGCCAGCTCCATCTCGGGACTGCCCGCCACGACCTGCCGGGCCTCGGCCCGCATGGCGTTGACCTCGTCGGCCGTGGGCGGGTCGTGATTTACGAACGCGGCGGTCAGGCGCGCCCCTCCGATCCGGACTCCGACCGAGCGCTGGAGGTGGCCAGGGCCGACCTCGATCAGCTGGCTGCTCCCACCCCCGATGTCGACGATCGCCAGCTCGCGGGTGATCGGATGGCCGAGGGTCACCCCGAGCAGGGTCAGCTCGGCCTCTTCGCGATGGTCGATCACGTACAGGTCGATGCCGGCAGCCAGGCCGACCTCGTGGACCGCCCGGGCGGCATCCGCGGCTCGGCGAAGCGGTTCCGTCCCGACCAGCATGATCCGCTCGGCACCGAGCCGCCGGGCAGTCGTGGCGTATCGGACCAGGGCAGCCACGAGCTCGGCCCGCTTGGCGGCCCCGATCGAGCCTGCCGAAATCGACCCGGTCGCCCAGGCCCAGGAAGACCGACTCATCGACGATCGGCTCGACTCGATGGTCGGTCACGACCGCGATCAGGAGATGGACGGAATTCGCTCCGGCATCGACCCCAGCCAGCACGAGGGAGCCCGGTCCGATGACCGGCGGCTCTGGTTCGGCGATGGTTGGCCCGAGCCCGGTCGTGCTGGGCAGGTCGGCCGGCTCGCTCAAGGCCGGGCCGGCCGCCAGCCCATCAGGCGGTCGAGCGGTCGGGATCGTCGCTACCGGGTTGAAGGGACCTCCGGCTGCGGGGCCGGGTCGGCCGAGCTGGAGTTGGATGAGCGGGAGCGGCCGAGGGAGCCGGAGTAGCCGAGGGAGCTGGCGCAGCGGGCTTTGGCGTTCGCGCGACCCGCGGCTTGCTCGTGGGCGAGCTTGCCGGCGAGACAGCGGCTTCAGCCGACGATACCGGGGCCGGCCTGCTCGCAGGTGCGGCTGGCCTGGTCGCAGGTGCGGGCGGCCTGGGTGCTCGCCCGGCCGGCGTTGCCGCGGCTGCAGCCCGCCTGGCCGGCGATGCCGTGGCGGACCTGGCCGCGGGCGCGGCGGGCTTCTGCCCGACGCGGGCACGTGGTTGGCGCGGCCCCGGCCGAGCGGCCGTCTTCGAGCGGGCTGCCACGCCGGGCGACGCCGTATTCGCCTGCGCTCCGGCCTGGGCCTTCGCCTGGGCCTCCGATCGGACGGCCTCGGCTGCCTCGTGGGCGATATCGCTGACGGTCTGGCGAGATTGGGCCCGGGCATTGGCCGCGATCATCTCGGACAGCTCGGTCAGGAGCGCCTCGGTCTCGCGCTCTCGGGCAAGCGCGTCGTCGAGCTGGGCCTGGCGGCGGGCCACGTCGGCGCCGGAGGCCGAGGCCAGCTGGCGGCGTCGCTTGGCCTCGAGCTTGCGGGTGCGGTCAAGCTGCTTCTCGAGGCGGCCGAGCAGCTTCCAGGCTCGCCCGAATGTCCGCGTTGCCGCCTTTCGGGTCGCCTTGGCCGACGCCTTCTCCCTGGCCGCGCTGGCCCTGGCTTTGGCGGCCTTGGTGGATTTGACCATCAGCCTGGTCTCCTCGTTCGGACGCGACTGGCGCGAGTCCCAGCGCTCAGATCCGATCCGCGCGCCTCGTCTTGATGAGCGGCGTTGGCTCCCCGGTCGACACCGACCGGCGGTAGACCTCCAGTCTGCCACCGCCGACCCGGATCTCGTTGAAGCTGGCGTCGCGGCGCCCATCGTTGACGAGGGCGCCCGCGCTGACCACGAGCGTGTGGTGCCGGCCATCGGACACGACCCAGGCGTGGGCCCGATGGATGTGGCCGCGGAGGACCAGGTCGACCCTCAGCTCGAGGAGCAGCGCCAGCAGGTCCCCTGCCCGGCTCGCCAGATCGCCGTCACGGAGCTTCCGCCCGGGCACAGGGAGAAGCCCGTGATGAAGCGCGAACACCCGGAGGGCGCCGGGCGCGGCGTGGCGCAGCCGTCGACCGGCGCGCTCGAGCTGGTCCGAACGGAGTCGGGGCGTTGAGTTCACGCCAACGAGCTCGACCCGGGGATCGGAGTAGTGATCGTTCAGCCGGCCGAAGCGATTCGAGAAGCGCTGCTCGGGGTCGTGATCGCCCCCGGACGACGGGCCTCCCGGCGGCTCGTCGAAGCCAAAGCCAAGGGCCGGCTCGAGGGTCAGGAAGAAGTCGAGATCGGAGCCGACCGGCAGGGATCGAGCCTCCCCCGGCGGTCCCGCGGAAGGGACGAGGTCGCGGTTGCCTGGCAGCACGATCCGGGGCACTGGGCCGAACCGCTCGAGCGCCCGGCGAACGACGTCCAGCTCGAATGCCCGACCATCCGCACTCAGGTCCCCGCTGACCACGACCAGGTCCGGCCCACAGGCGCGGGCTCGATCAACCAGGCGATCCAGGCTCGAGTGGAGCTCGGCGCTGCCGTCGTAGTGGAAATCCGAAAGGTGGACGATCCGGAACGTACCCACAGGCGCCTTCATCGGCCGCCCCCCACAAGCCGGCCCGAGATCAACCCATCGACCAACGACTCGAGCGACGCCTGGACGGAACCGGGGTCTGCCCGGGCATCGATCCGGCTGAACCCGTAGATCGGGGCGTACCGCTCGAAACACTGGTGGAGACGCTCCTGGAACAGCCGGAAGCTCCGAACGAGGTCGTCGGACAGGTGGAGGTCCATCCCCGCCTCGTGGCGCCTGGTCGGGCGCCCGACGGCCCGGGCGAGGGCGGTCGCGGCATCGATCTCGAGCAGGAACACGGCGTCCGGTGATGGCCCGCAGTCGAACAGCCGGGCCAGCCACTCGGCGTCGACCGAGCGGGCCTCGGCCCGAGCCATCGGCGTATACGCGTAGCGATCGGCGAGCGCGATCAGGCCGGCCTGAAGGGCCGGCAGGATGACCTGCTCGATCCGCTCGGCCAGGTCCGCTGCATCGATCAGGACGGTCGCCACGGGGTCCAGCTCGCGGCCCGACGGGGACATCCGCGATCGTCGGATCGCCTGGCCGGCGATCGCCGAGGTTGCCAGGCTCGTTCGGGTCACAGCCCGGCCGGCGTACCGGAGATGCTGCTCGATCAGGCGCATGTGGGTCGAGCGGCCCACCCGATCGGTTCCTTCGAGCACGATCAGCAAACCCGGCAGGCCGTGCCCGCCGGGCCAGGCCACGAGGCCGGAGGCGGGCGTCGGCATGTCAGGCCGCCCGGCCGTGATCGGGAGCTTCGACCAGGCCCAGGACGGCGTCCCAGCCGGCCCGGGCGCTCTCACCCGGATCGGCCTGGTCGAGCACGAGAAGCTCGGTCGTCCAGGGGGCCGCGATCCCCTCGCGGCTCAGCTCCACCAGGAGTTCGAATGTCGCGGACAGGCGGCCGGCAAACTCTCCGTAGGCGCTGGCCACGGCCGTGGATTGGACCGATGGGGGTCGGTCGGCCAGGGCTCGTTCCACGGCCAGTCGAGCGGCGGTGGTACAGCACGAGGTCCGGGCGAGGCATCGCCCGATGCAGGTTGCAGACCCATTCGAGATCGAGGCCGCGGGCGACCTCGCGGGCGATGGCGGTCCAGGCGTAGCGATCGGCCAGAACAACCTGGCCGTCCCTCAGCCGCCTGATGATCCTGGCCGCGATTCGGCGCTGGGCCTCGGATGCGCCAATGAGTGCCGCCACTCTCGGGGTGAGGGCGATGCGCAGGCGCGGATCAGCCGCAGCTCGCTCGACCGCCCTTGACGGAGCCCAGTCGATCACCCGGACGACGTGGCCACGCTGCTCCAGCCAGCGGCCCAGCTGGGCAATCGTGGCCGATTTGCCAGAACCGTCGAGGCCTTCGGCCACGATCAGGCAACCGGTTGGCGGCCGCCGGCGACGCTTGCTCACGCGAGGGGGCACGCGATCGATGATAGGCGCGCCGGCTCATCGTCAAGGTGGTCGTTCACGGCGGCGGCACGCTCGCGAGGCGGCGCCAGCCGTTTGTTGAGCCACCTGAGCTTTGAAGCCGCCAGCCTAAGGGTTGAGGTCCTCGATCTCACCCGTTGCAAGGAACACCACGTCCTCGGCGATGTTCGTGACCCGGTCGCCGATTCGCTCGAGATAGTGGGCGGCGAAGAGCACCCGCGTCCCACGGTCGACGTTGGCCGGGTCCTCGCGCATGAGCTTGAGGACCTCATCGAACGTGCGGTGGTAGAGCTCGTCGATCTGGTCGTCGCGCTTGGCCACGACCCGGGCCGCCTCCTCGTCGATGTCGACCAGGGCTCGCAGGATGTCGTGGACCTGCTGGGCGGCCTGCTCGGCGATCTCGGGCAGGTCCAGATAGTTGCTGAGGGGCGGAAGCGGAGCCAGCTTTCGGGCCTGCTTGGCGACCGAGCCGGCGTGGTCGCCCATCCGCTCGAGCTCGTACGAGACGTGGTCCAACGAAATCAGGAAACGCAGATCACGGGCGACCGGCGCCTGGGTCGCGATCGTGGTCGCGACGGTCGTGGTGAGCTGGCGCTGGGCCTCGTTGATCCGAGCATCGCCCCGAATGATTGCAGTAGCCGCTTCGGCGTCGTGAGCGACCAGGGCCTTGAGGGTGGCCCGGATCTGGTCCTCGACCATCGCCCCCATCCGGAGGACATTGTCCTTGATGTCACGCAGCTCTTGGTCGAAGACTTCGCGCGATCCGTGAGCGTGAGATCCCGTAGGAGGACCTTTCTCGGTTGACCGCTCCATGTCCTCGTCGACGTGTCCGGCCATCGTCATCTCCTCGCCGCTCATCCGAACCGTCCCGAGACGTAGTCCTCGGTGAGCTGAATTCTTAGGATTCGTGAATAGGGTGCGGGTGTCGCTAAGTTCAACCAGGTAGCCCGCCCGGTCCTCGCCCATATTGAAGAACGCGGTGATGTCGCTGACCCGTGATGCCTGCTGCATGTTGTGGGTGACGATTGCGATCGTGTAGGTCTCCTTGAGGGACGACATCAGTTCCTCAACCTGCAGAGTCGCTACGGGATCAAGCGCCGAGCAGGGCTCGTCCATGAGCAGAACTTTTGGAGAAAGGGCGAGAGTCCGAGCGATGCACAGGCGCTGCTGCTGCCCCCCTGAGAGCGATGTCCCCCCGTGGGAGAGCTTGTCTTTGACCTCATCCCAGAGTGCCGCCTGTCTCAGGCACTTCTCGACGAGCTCGTCTTGCGCCTTCTTACCCTTGACTACTCCGTTGAACCGCGCGGGCGCGGCCACGTTGTCATAGATAGACATCGTCGGAAACGGATTGGGCTGCTGAAAGACCATCCCAATGGTTCGCCGAACCGCCGCAGGCTCGACATTCGATCCGTAGATGTCCGTGCCTTGATAGCTGACCGTCCCCGAGCTTCGCGCCCCGGTGACGACCTCGTGCATCCGATCGAGGCACCGTAACAGCGTGGATTTGCCGCTTCCGGAGGGTCCGATGATCGCCGTGATCGCATTCGCACGTACGTCCAGCGACACATCCCGAAGAACCCTGCGCGTGCCGTACCAGGCACTAAGTTCGCGGACCGAAATTGCAACATCCTGTCCAACGGCGACCGGGATAGCGCCGCTTTGGGTTTCGACCGGTGCGGCCTCCAGTGCCTCCAGTTCCGCTGGCGCCAATGCGGCATGCACAGTGGGGGCATCGGGCTCGATTGTCATCAGCGGCTCCCGGCTAGGCGTCTTCGGGTCGTAAGCCATCGGCCGGCCAGATTGAACCCAAAGACGATGAGGATGAGAAGCAGCGCGGCCCCGAACGCTCGTTCCCGGGCCGACTCATAGGCCGAATTCAGGGCGTCTCGATAGATCAGAAGGGGCAGTGCCGCCATCGGTTGCGTGAGATCCGTCGTGAAGAAGTTGTTTCCAAGCGACGTGAAGAGCAGAGGAGCAGTCTCACCAATCGCCCGAGAGAACCCGAGAAGAACACCGGTAACAATCCCGGACAGCCCGATTGGAACAAAGATGGACAGTACGGCACGCCATCGAGACAGACCAAGGGCTCTCGCTCCTTCGGCAAGTGGCCGCGGCGTCAAACGGAGTATCTCCTCTGCGGACACGGTCACGACTGGCAACATCACGATCGTCAAAGCGATCGCACCGGCCAGTCCAGAAAAGTGGCCCTGAGTAACGACCACGGTCGTGTAAACGAAGATTCCGACCACGATAGAAGGCAGACCGTTCAAAACATCGACCAGGAAACGGGCTGTGCGGGCGAATCCTCCGCCAACCTCAATCGCAAAGATCGCTAGGCTGATCCCGATTGGCACAGCGACGAGCGTGGCCAATCCAGTCATCATGAGCGTCCCGACCAAAGCATTCCGGATCCCGCCGCCGGTCGCGCTTACGTCAGATGGCGGGTCCTTAGTGAAGAAATCCAAACTCAGCAGGGCATGGATTCCATTGACGAAGATATAGCTAAAGACGGCGACCAGTGGGATCAGCGCAAGAACCAGGGCGACGCCAGCGACGACCGAAAAGAGGTTCGCCTTGAAGCGTCTGGATACGCTCGTCGGCGTGAAGACGTCAACCGGTTCAGAAGCCACTTCGGGCACCTCCCGCGTACCGATTCCGGATGGTGATCGCCGCGGCATTCACGAGAACCGACATCACGAGGAGGATCGTTCCGAGTGCGATCAGTGCTTCTGGATGGAGGGTCTCGGTCGCTTCATTGAACTCATTGGCAATGACGCTCGCAAGCGTGAATCCAGGCGAGAAGATTGATCGACCGATCCTGTCCGAATTCCCGATGACCAAGGTGACCGCGATGGTCTCGCCAATCGCGCGGCCGAGTCCGAGGACCACAGCCGCGAGAAGGCCAGCGCGTCCGATCGGCACTGTTACCGTACGGGCGACATCCCATCGCGTGCCGCCGAGAGCGAGCACGGCCTCTCGCTGGAGGCGGGGTGTCGACGCGAACACCTCTCGGGTCACCGCTGACACGATCGGCACGATCATGATGGCCAAGATGACGCCCGCGGCAAAATAGCTCGACCCGGGAGTTGGAGGGCCGAGAAACGGGATGACCTGACCAATGGATCCCGCGATCGCTTGTTCGAATGGTCGCAAGAAAGGGACTAGGACCAGCAATCCCCATAGTCCGTAGACAACAGAGGGTACGGCGGCCAGGAGATCCACCGCGATCCCCATCGGGGCGCGGAGGCGGGCGGGCGCGAGCTCAGTGAGTAGCAGGGCAATGAGCACCGAGATGGGGACCGCTATAAGCAGCGCCAGCACGCTGGTCAGCACGGTTCCGTAGATGAACGCCCACGCCCCATAGATGGTGAAAGAGGGCGCCCAGACCGTCCCGGTGACGAATCCGATGATGCCGAATTTCTGGTAGATCGGCGAGGCGGTAATGAAGCTCTGGAGCATCATCCCGCCCAGGACGACCGTCACTAGGAGACTGATCGCCGCGAGGACGACCTTGAATGTCAGGTCCCCGGTCCACCTTCGACGTCCCAGGTTAGGGATTTCCGGGGTACTCGGTTGCTCCTGAACTTGGCCGGTTCCAGTCAACGTCAGATCCTAACGCTCGAACAAGAAAGCAACAGGGTGGGGTCGCCCGATCTGACCAACCCCACCCGTTGCAAATTGAACTAGAGCTGAGCTACGGCAGGAGTGGCGCACCCCCCCAGTTGATCGATCGGATAGCAGCTTCGTCCTGAACGATCAAGTTCGCCGGCAAGGTGCCGTAATCGAGTGCCGGAGAGTCCTTCTGCCCGTCGTGGACAACCCACCAGATGAAGTCCACCAGGGAATTGGCGCGCGCCTCCGTCTTGAGGACCTTGGAGAGGTCCTTGTAGACGATGATCCAGGTTGTGCCGGCGATGGGGTATCCGTCGGGCGCACCCGTATTGACGAGGTTGAACCTCAGGTCCGGCGGGTACGACGGGAGGTTGGCCGCCGCTGCAACCGCCGCGAGCGTCGGCGTGATCCAGTTGCCACTACTGTTCTGGACATCCGCGAATGGGATCTTGTTCTGGATAGCATACGAGACGTCGATGTACCCGACGGCCCCGTCAGTGTTCTTGATCCCCTGGGTGACGCCCTCATTCCCGCTTGCACCCTGGCCCACGGGCCAAGTAACTGTCTTCGCTGCGGACTTCGTCGGATCGCCACCACCGACGGTGGTGACCCAGTCCGTGCTCACGGCCGTCAAGTAATGAGTAAAGATGCTCGTCGTGCCCGAGCCATCGGATCGATAGACAACACTGATCGCCGTACTAGGCAGGGTCACGCTGGGGTTGGCGGCCGCGATGGCCGGATCGTTCCAGGCCGTGATCTTGCCCAGGAAGATGTCGGAGATGATCGCCGGGGTCATCCTCAGCCGGGTCGACAGGCCTGTCAGGTTGTAGGCGACGACCACCGCGCCAAATGTGGCAGGGATCTCTACGGGCACTCCATTGGCGGCGGCCGCCGCGACCTCGGAGTCCGCCAGGTATGCGTCGGACGCCCCGAAGTCAACCGTATTCTGCTGCCAGGCCTTTACGCCGCCGCCCGAACCAATTGACTGGTAGTTGACCTGGACGCCGCAGAGCGTGTTGTAGTCGCCGGCCATCTTCGAGAGCAGCGGATTGATAAAGGTCGAACCGGCGCCGTTGAGGGCGCCATCGCCCTTCGTGCAGCGGTTGGTCGATGCCTGTCCGCTGGCCGCGGGCACCGACGCCCCCGGCGCCGTCGAAGCCGCCCCGGAGCTCGCAGGAGGGGGCGCCGAGGCCCCGGCGCCCGCCGTTGCCGGCGCGGTCGTGGCCGCACTTGAGCATGCGGCGAGTACCAAAGTGGCGGCGATGGCAAATGCCCCTAAGGGGCGAACGCCGATTGCCAATTCATATCCTCCTCGAAGGCGGCGCGCACTCTCAAGCCTTCAGCCGGCTGCGCGATGACCTCGCGAGAGTGGCCGGATTGGGTAAACGGTGAATATCCAGACCGTTAACGTGGCTCACGTGGGGTCTTGTCGAGATCCGGACTACGGCTCTTGTCGCGATCGCCTGACCGATGGCGCGTCTACCTCGGTCATTCCTCCAAACTCCGGGAGCCACGTGGATCGGCGAGATCGAGGACCTGAACCCCTGACGCCGGCCGCGGCCGGCTGAGCTGCCGGCCGTCGGCCCGGACCAGAACGTCTATCCTCGGGCCATGTCCGCGGCCTCGGTCCAGCTTCACTTCCTGCGCCATGCCCATGCCGGTGATCCGATGAAGTGGACCGGCCCCGACGACCAGCGGCCGCTCTCGGCCAGGGGCCGGGCCCAGGCCGAGGCGCTCGGCAACCTCCTGGCGGCGGCCGGCCAGACGTTCGACCGGATCATCAGCTCGCCCCGCCTCAGGACACGCCAGACCGCCGAGCTCGTGGCCGATCGGCTCGGCCTCAAGGTCGTCATCGACCAGCGCCTGGGCGGGGCCCTCGACCTGGCCGGGATCGAGGCGATCCTGCGCGACGCGGGCGACCCGGACCGTCCGATCCTGGTCGGCCACGACCCGGACATGACCGAGCTCGTGAGCGACCTGAGCGGGGCGGAGCTGATCTCGATGCGCAAGGGCGCCTTCGCCCGGATCGACAGCCGGCGACCGCTGGCTAGGGGCTCGGGCGAGCTGAAGGCCCTCCTGCCACCCGATCTCGTCGCCCGGGACTCGGCTCGCCGAGCCTGATCCGGCCGCGATCGGCCGCCTTACGGCCGGTGGAAGGTCGGGGCGAGGGCCGGATAGAGATCCCGGTAGATCGCGTGTGCCTCGGCGTACCGCTCGACGTCCGAGCCCGGTTCCGCCGCGGTTGAGGCGACGACCAGCGCGCCCGCAGCGGCCGCGGCGTCGGGATACCAGCCGGCCCCGACCGCGGCCAGCAGGCCGGCCCCATAGGCCGCCCCCTCGGTCGTGCTGACGGTGGCAATCTCGGCCTCGAGGACGTCGGCCAGGATCTGGCGCCAGAGCGGGCTGGCCGTCCCGCCGCCGGAGGCCCGGATCTGGGCCGGCGGCGCCATCCCGGCCGCGACCATCAGATCGAGCCCGTCGCGCAGCCCGAAGGCCACCCCTTCCAGGACCGCCCGGGTCAGGTGGCGACGATCATGGGCCAGGGTCAGCCCGACGAAGCCGCCTCGGGCCAACGGGTCGGGATGGGGACTCCGCTCTCCCGACAGGTACGGCAGGAACAGGAGGCCCTGGCTGCCGGCCGGCACGTCGCCGGCCGCCTCGACCAGGTCGCTGAAGCCGGCCCCGGGCGCGAACGTGTCCCGGAACCAGCGCAGGCTGCCGGCGGCCGAGAGCATGACCGACATGAAGTGCCAGCGCCCGGGCACGGCATGGCAGAAGGCGTGGACCCGGCCCAGCGGATCGAAGATCGGCCGGTCGGTCGGGGCGAAGATGACCCCCGACGTTCCGAGCGACAGAGCCATCGTGCCCGGTTCGATCACCCCGACCCCGACGCCGTTCGCGGCCTGGTCGCCACCGCCGGCCACGACCGGAGTACCGGCTCGCAAACCGGTGAGGACCGCGGCCTCCGGGCTGACGACGCCGGTGATCGCCGGGCCCTCGAACGTCCGCGGCAGCCAGGCCGGATCGATCTCGGAGCGCTCCGACGACCTCGGCCGACCAGGTCCGGGCGGCGAGGTCGAAGAGGATGGTCCCGGCGCCATCCGCCACGTCGACCGCCAGTCCGCCGGTCAGCTGCAGCCGGACGTAGTCCTTGGGCAGCAGGACGTGGGCGATCCGGGCCCAGATCTCGGGCTCGTGCTCGCGGACCCAGACGAGCTTCGGCGCGGTGAACCCGGTCAGCGCGTCGTTGCCGGTGATCGCGATCAGCCGCTCGCGGCCCGACGGCCTGCCGGATCAGCGTCGCACTCGGCGCCCGGTTCGCTGGTCGTTCCAGAGGATCGCCGGCCGGAGGACCAGGCCGGCCTCGTCGAGCAGGACCGCGCCGTGCATCTGGCCGGTCAGGCCGATCGCCGCGATCTCGCGGGCGGGGATCCCGGCCGCGGCCAGGCAGCGCCCGGATCGCCGTCTGCGCTCCGGTCCACCACAGCTCGGGGTCCTGTTCGCTCCAGAGTGGCTGGGGCGTATCGAACGTCGTATCCGGCCGCGCCGCTCGCCCGGACCACGCCGGTCTCGTCGATCAGGACCGCCTTCGTGGCGGTCGTCGAGACGTCGATCCCCAGGACGTGGCCCATCGCGCTCAGGGCGCCCGGTTCCGCCGCCCTGCCCTGGACCCGCGGCTCAGGGCCGTCGGGCCGCCCAGATCTGGCGGTTGACCACGTTCTCGAGGAGCTCCTGCCGACCGGACACGGGCTTCGGATCGATCACGCCGGATTCGACCGATCGGGCCAGCGACTCGAGGGTCGCGTCGCCACCGAGGATCGACCGGCCGAGGTCGTCCGACCAGCCGGCGTACCGCCCGTCGCGCAGGGCGTCGAGCTCGCCCGCCTCGATTATCCCCGCCGCCGCGACGAGCGACTGGGCCAGCGTGTCGATCCCGCCGATGTGGGCGTGGAACAGGTCGTCGTGATCCATGCTCTGGCGGCGCAGCTTCGTGTCGAAGTTGTACCCGCCGGTCGTCAGGCCGCCGGCCCGGAGGATCTCGAAGACGGCCAGGGACAGATCGTCGACCGAATTCGGGAACTGGTCGGTATCCCAGCCGACCTGCTCGTCACCGCGGTTGGCATCGATGCTCCCGAGCATGCCGTGGCCGGCCGCCAGGGCCACCTCGTGCTGGAAGCTGTGGCCGGCCAGGGTCGCGTGGTTGACCTCGAGGTTCAGCTTGTACTCGCCCTCGAGCTTGTGGCGCTCGAGGAATCCGAGGACCGTCGCCACGTCGTAGTCGTACTGGTGCTTGGTCGGCTCCTGGGGCTTGGGCTCGATCAGGAGCGTGCCGCCGAAGCCGATCCGGTGCTTGTGCTCGGCGACCAGGTCCAGGAAGCGGGCGAGCTGGTCCTCCTCGCGGACGAGGTCCGTGTTCAGGAGCGTGTCGTAGCCCTCCCGGCCGCCCCACAGGACGTAGTTCGCCCCGCCCAGCCGGTGGGTCGCCTCGAGCATCGACTTGACCTGGGCCGCCGCATAGGCAAAGACCTCGGGATCGGGGTTCGTCGCGGCGCCGGCCGCGTAGCGCGGGTGGCCGAACAGGTTGGCCGTGCCCCACAGGAGGCGCAGCCCGGTCCGCTCCATGTGGCTGGCGATCGTGGCCACGACCTCGTCCAGGTTCGCCTGCGTTTCGGCGAAGGTCCGGCCCTCGGGCGACACGTCTCGATCGTGGAAGCAGAAGAACGGCACGCCGAGCTTGGCCAGGAACTCGAAGGCGGCGTCGAGCCGGTCGCGGGCGGCGGCCAGTGGCTCCCGGCCGGGCTCGAGCCAGGGCCGGTCGAACGTGCCCTGGCCGAAGACGTCCGTGCCCGGCCAGCTGAACGAGTGCCACAGGCAGACGCCGATCCGGAGGTGGTCCTCCATCCGCTTGCCCAGGATCAGCCGATCGGGCTGGTAGACCTTGTAGGCAAGCGGATCGCTCGAATCAAGTCCGCCGAATGGGATCGGGCCTGCGACATCGGGGAAGAATTCCGCCATCGGGCCCTCCTTGGCCGCTCGGAGCCCGTCGGGCCGGGCCGCTCCTCGTGATCCTCGTCCTCGACCGCAGGATACCACCGAGCGGGGTTTGTTCGAGAGGCTGACAAACCTGTCGAGGCACAGGCGCCGGATGCCAGGAGCCGGGCCTCAGTCGTCGGCGCTGAGCGGAAACGGCAGGGCGATCGGGTCCGCCGCCAGGCGGCTGCGGCCTTGCTCATCGAAGCGATCAAGGCCAAGGTTGGCGACATCGGCCAGCCCGGTCCGGCCGGTCGTGACGAGGTCAGCCGCGATCCGGGCCACGGCCGGGCCCCACATCATCCCGTGACCGCCGGGCGAGGCGACGGTCACGCCCCGAATCTCGCTCGCCGCCCGGAGTGATCGCCGGGCCGAGGATCGGCTGGTGGTCCGGGGTGAAGTCGATCGTGGCACACCACGCCTTGCGCAGCCCGAGGCCTCGGGCGGCCGGCACGAGCCGCTCGAGCCGGCGCTGCATCCGGCGGAGGTACGGCCAGTCGATCTCGCGGGCGATCCCGGGCTTCTCCGCCGGGATTGCTCATCCCGAACAGCAGGCCGCCCTCCTCGAGCCGCCAGTACAGGCCCCGGCCGAGATCGAAGACCATCGGCTGGCGCTCCACCTCGAACGCCGGATGCGGCTCGGTCACCGCGATCTGGTGACGGGCCCCGCCCGCCGCGATCCGGATCCCGGCGATCCGGCCCACGCCGCGGAGGGTCGGCCCGCCGGTCAGGAGGACCCGCCCGGTGTCGATCGGGCCGGCCGAGGTCTCGACCCCGACGAGCCGGCCCGCCCGGAGGCGGAGCCCTTCGAAGGCGGTCCGCTCGCGCAGCTCGACCCCGGCCCGCTGCATCGCCAGTGAGTAGGCCCGGACGTTGCGGGGCGGATCGATCGCGCCGTCGGACGAGATGTAGCTGCCGCCCCGGTAGCCGTCGGGCGCGAGGGTCGGGTTGACGATCCGGACCTCCTCGGGGCCGAGCCAGGCGACATCGAGGCCGGCCGCCCGCTGCATCGCGACCCGTTCCCGGCCGTCGCGCTCATCCGCGGCGGTCACGGCCAGGATCAGGTAGCCCAGCTCCCGAAAGCCGGAGTCGGTCCCGTAGCGCTCGGGCTGGCTCCGGTAGAAGTCGATCGTCCAGCGCCCGAGGGCCACGGTCGTCGGGGTCCCTCCCTGGGCCCGGACGATCCCGGCCGCGCGGCTGCTTGCCCCGGAGCCGGCGGTCCCCTGCTCGAGGACGATCACCCGGCCGAGCCCGGCCTCGGCGGCGAACACGGACGCCCAGCCGCCGACCGTACCGGCCCCCACGACCACGAGATCTGCCGAGTGCCGGGCTGCCATCGAAGCTCCTTGATCCTGGGCGAACGTCCGGCCGAGGATAGGTCGGCCACGAATCTGCGAGGCGGCCTGTCGCGCAGCCCGGTTCAGCGACGACCGGCCCGGACCTCTTCGATTGCGACCCCTTGAGCCAGGATCAGCCCGGGAAGGCGCGGCCCTCCACGCAGATCGCCGCCACCCCCGCCGCCTCGAGCCGGCGAGCGACCCGCGGATCGATCACGGTCCAGGCAGCGACCTCGAGGTTGGCCGCCCAGGCCCGGGCCAGCGACCCGGCGTCGATCGCCCGCCAGGCGACCGAGATCCCCACGCAGCCGAGCTCATGGGCCATCCGGACGTCGCCGGGCCGGAGCGTGTCCGAGTTGAGCCAGCACGGCCAGGCCGGTGCGAGGCCGCGGATCCGCTCGATCGCGGCCACCTCGAAGGAGGACACGACCGTGCGTTGGAGATCCGCTCCACGCCCGGCCGCCAGCACCTCGACCACGCTTCGGCCCAGGTCGGCCTTCAGCTCGACGTCCAGGAACGTCCGGCGGGGCACTCGCTCGAGGACCTCGGCCAGGGTCGGGATGCCGTGGCCGGCGAGCTCCGCAGCCGTCAGCTGGCCGGCTTCGGCAGCGATCCCCTGGACCCGCTCGAGCGATGCGTCGTGGAGGAGGATCGGAACGCCATCCGACGACAGCCGGACATCAAACTCGAGCCCATCGCAGTCGGGTGCGGCCATCGCCGCGAGGAGCGCGGCCAGGCTGTTCTCCGGCTGGACCCGGTGATCGCCCCGGTGGGCCAGGCGGAGCGCCCGACGCGCCGGCGCTGGCGGATCGGTCATGCCCCGCCGCCGGTTAGCCGGAGGTCGGCGGCGAGACCGAAGTGATCGCTCGGATAGAGGCCGGGGTCGCCGACCGCCGGTCGATCGAACACGACCCGGGCCGACTCGACGGCGACCTCGCCCCGCAGCCAGATGTAGTCGAGGCAGGCTGGATCGCCGTCGGTGTCGATCGCCGGGCCGGCCAGGCCGGACGGCCAGGTGACCGCAGGCTCGGTTCCATTCGCTTCGCGCAGCGCCGAGCGGAATCCCGCCCCAGCCATCCGAGCGTAGGCCGGCTCGGACGGGTCCGCGTTGAAATCGCCGACGACGATCTCGAGGTCGGCCGAGCCATCGAGCCAGCCGAGGAGCTGGGCGGCCTGCTCGTCGCGGACCGCCGCGTCGGGCACTTCGTGGTGCAGGTGGACGGTCACGAAGCTCACGGAGCGGCCGCCGAGCTCGAGCGCAATCCGGCCGGCCGAGCGGTTGAGGCCGAGATCAAGCCGTTCCGGCCGCGACGTTGCCAGCGACGCACGAACGAGGATCGAGTTGCCGTACTCGGGCCGGCCGGCCCACGCCCGCCAGGCGTCATAACGGGCCGGCCCCGCCGCCCCGATCAGGCGGTCCTGGTTGAGCGGGTAGACGACCTCCTGGAGCCCGAGCAGGTCCGGCTGGAGGGCCGCGAAATCGGCCAGCAGGAGCGGCAGCCGCTCGTCCCAGCGATCGGCCAGGTTGCGGATGTTCAGGCTGGCGACATGAAGCCTGGTCATTCGGGCGTCCCCGGCTCGTCGGCGACTGGAAGGGCGAACGAGAACGTCGAGCCCCGGCCCTCCTCGGACTCGACCCAGATCCTGCCGCCATGGCCCTCGATCACGTGCCGCGCGATTGAGAGGCCAAGGCCGGTCCCGCCGCCTCGAAGCCGGGCCCGGTCCACCTTGTAGAAGCGCTCGAAGACGCGCGACTGCGAACCACGCGGGATCCCGATCCCGTGATCCTCGACCGACACGACCACCTCGCACTGCGCGCCGTCGGCCGGGTCGGCCGTGGGGCCCAATCCGCCCGGCGGGCCCGGGTCGGCCGTCGGGGGCCGGGCCGCCGTCATGACCCGGAGGGTTATGTCGCCACCGTCCGGGCTGAACTTCACGGCGTTGTGGACGAGGTTCAGGATGACCTGGCCGAGCTGCTCTTCGGCGCCCCGCACCGGTGGCACTCCCTCCGCGGCCAGGTCGATCGCGAGCCTGACCCCCTGGCGCTCGGCGAACAGGCGGAGCCGCTCGGCGGTCGCCACGGCCAGCCGGCCCAGGTCGACCCGGTCGATCAGCGGCATCGGTCGCCCGGATTCGATCCGGGCCAGGTCGAGCAGTTCGCTGACCATCTGGACCAGGTGGCCGGTCTCGACCTCGATCCGCCCGATCCGGTCGCGCATCCGGACGGGGATCTTCTCGCCGGCCGCCTCGGCCTCCCGGACAAGCGTCTCGGCCAGGAGGCTGATGTTCGTCAGCGGGGTCCGCAGCTCGTGCGACAGGTTGTCGACGAACTCGCTCCGGATCCGCTGCAGCCGGCGCAGCTCCGAAATGTCCTCGAGGATCAGCCACAGGCCGGAGCCGTCGGCCGCCGGGCGAGCCCGGACCATGAGGGTCGGACCGTCCGCGGTTCGCAGGGCCAGCTCGGCGGTCGCCGAGCCGGCGACAAGGGCGCCCTCGGCCAGCTCCTCGATCCGCCGGTCGATGAATGCCTCGATCAGGCTCCGCCCGATCAGACCGCCCGCCCGGCGGCCAGCAAACAGGTGGGCCGCCGGGTTGGCCGAACGGATCACGAGCGACCGGTCGAGCCGGATGATCCCGACACCCAACGCGTCGGTCAGGGTCCGCAGATCCTCGCTCGCCTCGGTCATCGTCCGGCTCGTGTCCAGGTCACCCCAAGAGGATCGCACATGGGCCCCGGGGCGGGGACCCATTGACGATCGGACCCCGGCGTTGGATGCTGCGGCCGTGCCGCCCGGGCCCAATTCCGCCGGCACGTCCGGACCGGCGCGACCCGCGCCGGAAGCGCTGGAGGGTGGGGTCACGGGACTCCTCGACAAGGCACGCGATACGGGCCTCCTGGACCGGGCGAAGGAGGCCGCCGATCACGCGGCCGAGCTGGCTCGGACCACCTCAGTCCACGCCGGCGACCAGTTCCGAGTTGCCAGCGGGCAGGCCAAGGTCGTTGCCGGCCAGGTCGGCAAGGCGACGGGCGAGGCGCTCGATACGGCGACCACGGCTGTCTCCGATCCGGCCAACCAGGCCCGGGCCAGGGTCGCCGCCCGGAGCGGCCTCACCAAGTCGAAGTCGGTCCTGTCCGGGGCGATCGACCGGATCGACCCGGGCATGATGGCCGACCTGGTGATCAAGGCGACGACACTCCAGGAGAAGGCCAACAAGAGCCTCCGCGACAAGGGCTCCTACTATCGGATCAACGGGATCGCGATCAAGGCCGGGATCCCGCCCGATGTTTCCTTCATCATCGGCCGGGTCGATGCCCAGGAAGCGCCTGGATCGGGTCTCCAGCCGGCCGGAGTGGTCGACGAGGTGCTGCCCGACGCCGACGAACCAGCCGCTGCCGGGCCGGACGCCGGCCTGGACCAGGACGAAGATGACAATCGAGGAGCGGCCGATGGAGCCGGCCCGACCCTGGCCGACCGGATCGCCGCCACGATCAACGGCCAGGCCCCGGAGGCAGATACCCTGACGGACTCGATCGGGGGCAAGGTCACGATCTAGCAGAGGACCGTTCGGCCGTCGCTGGCCGAGGACCGTTCGGCCGTCGCTGGCCGAGGCCGGTTCAAGCGGCCGGCGGCGGCCCGTCGCCGGTCAGCCAGGCCCGGGCGGCCTCCAGCGGCATCACCTCGCGGGCGCCGCTTGCCCGCCGGGTCACCTCGACGCCGCCGGCGGCCAGCGAGCGCGGGCTGAGGGTCACGATCCAGGGCATGCCGAGCAGCTCGGCGTCGGTGAACTTGACGCCCGGCGACTCATCCCGGTCGTCCCACAGGACCTCCCGGCCGATCGCCGCGGCCCCCTCCTCGAGTTCCCGGGCCAGCTCGTTGATCCGGGGTTCCTTGTTCGCCCCGATCGACACGAGGTGAGCCCGGTACGGCGCGACCTCGTCGGGCCAGGCGATTCCCTTGTCGTCGTGATGGGCCTCGACGATGCAGGCCACGTTGCGACCGAGCCCGATCCCGTACGAGCCCATCACGATCGGATGGGCCTGGCCGTCCTCGCCCAGGTAGGTCGCCCCGAGCGCCTCCGTGTAGCGCGTCCCGAGCTTGAAGATGTTGCCGACCTCGATCCCGTTGCGGAGGATCAGTGGATGGCCGCACACGGGGCAGGCGTCGCCCTCGCGGACGCTGTCGATGTCGGCCACGACGTCCGCCTGGTAGTCGCGCCCGTGGTTCGTGTTGCGCAGGTGGAACCCGACCCGGTTCGCCCCGGCGACGAGGTTCGGGCTCGCGGCCGCCAGCTCGTCCACGACGACGAATGTGTCGTGGGCGCCGATCGCCGAGCCGTAGCCAGGCTCCATCCCGGCCGCATGGATCTCCTCGACCGTGGCCGGCCGGAGGCCGCCCGAGACGTCGGCCGCGTTGACCAGCTTCGTCTCGTTCACGTCCCGGTCGCCGCGCACGATCGCCGTGATCAGCCGGCCGTCGCCGGCCATGAAGAAGGCGGCCTTGGCCGTGGCCGAAGGCTCGATCCTGAGGAACGCGGCCAGATCGGCGATCGTCGTCGCGTTGGGGGTCTCGACCTCCTCGATCGGCAGGGGCTCGGCCGGGTGGTTGGCCGTCAGCCGGGCGCCCGCGACCTGGCGATTGGCCGAGAAGCCGCACAATTCGCACAGGACGAGGACGTCCTCGCCGGCCGGATTCAGGACCATGAACTCGTGGGCCAGGCTGCCGCCCATCATGCCCACGTCGGACGAGACGGGAATCGCCTCGAGGCCGAGCCGTTCGAAGATCCGGACGTAGGCACCGTGATGGGCCCAGTAGCTCGCGTCGAGCCCCTCCTCGTCCCGATCACAGCTGTACGAATCCTTCATCACGAACTCGCGGACCCGGATCAGGCCGCCCCGCGAGCGAGGCTCATCCCGGAACTTCGTCTGGAAGTGGTAGAGCCGGACGGGCAGCTGGCGGTACGACCGGACGATGTCGCGCAGGAGGTCGGCCACGACCTCCTCGTGGGTCATCGCGATGACCATGTCCCGATCACCGCGGTCCTTGAACCGGGCCATCTCCGGCCCGATCTTGTCGTAGCGGCCGGACTCGCGCCACAGGTCGGCCGGATGGATCACCGGCATCTCGAGCTCTTGGCAGCCGATCGCGTCCATCTCCTCCCGGATCACCTGCTCGACCCGGCTCGTGACCCGGTAGCCGAGGGGCAGGAGCGAGTACAGGCCGGACCCGAGCTGGCGGACGTAGCCGGCCCGAAGGAGGAGCCGATGCGAGGGCATCTCGGCCTCGGCCGGGTCGTCCCGGAGGGTCGCGAAGAAGAGTCGGCTCAGGCGCATGCCGGCAAGGATACCGGCGCGTCGGTCAGGTCGACCGGCGGAAGATGTAGCCGGTGCCGCGGACCGTCTGGAGGAACACCGGATTGGCCGGGTCCGCCTCGATCCTGGTCCGCAGCCAGTGGACGTGGACGTCCACCGTGCGCGTCTCCCCGGCGTAGTCGTAACCCCACACGTGCTCGAGGAGCTGATCCCGGGTGAAGACCTGGCCCGGATTGCGGACGAGGAAGGCAAGGAGCTCGAATGCCTTGGGCTTGAGCGGGATCGTCTCGCCGTCGCGCATGAGCCGGTGGCCGGCCAGGTCGACCTGGACCGGACCAAGGTCGACCAGGGCCGGAGCGGAGCCCGGGACCGCCTGCTGCTCGGCTCGTCGGAACTGGGCCCGGACCCGGGCGATCAGCTCGCGCAGGCTGAACGGCTTCGTCACGTAGTCGTCGGCCCCGAGCTCGAGCCCGACGACCTTGTCGAGCTCCGAGTCCTTGGCCGTCAACATCAGGATCGGCACGCCCGACTCGGCCCGGATGATCCGGCAGACCTCGATCCCGGACAGCTCCGGGAGCATCAGGTCGAGCAGGACGAGATCCGGCCGGGACTCGCGAAAGGCGAGCAGGGCTGCCCGGCCGTCGGCGGCAGTCACGATCGTGAAACCCTCGGCCTCGAGCGCCTCGGCCAGCATCTCGCGCTGGGTCGGCTCGTCATCGACGACGAGGATCGTGCGTGCCATCGAGGACACAACCTGCCCGGGTGGGATCAACGGCCAGTGAACGGGCCGTTAACCGGCAGCGGGGGCGGTTCGTTCGAGGTTGTAGTACTCGATGAACGAGCTGCAGCGGCCGTCGTCGTCGAACTCGAGCAGCCAGGCGTTGTAGTAGGTCCGGGCCGGCGCGTCGGCGCTCGCGTCATAGTCCGAGGTGCCGATCGCCACGGCCCGCCGGCCGTCGACGACGTACGGCTCGTAGTGCGCCCGGAACGAGCCCGGTTGATCGCGCTGGGCGGGATCGCCGCCCGGGCTCAGCCAGTCGGCGACGATCGCATCGCGGCCCACGATCGGCTCGTCCCAGGCGTGGTAGCGATAGCGGGCGTCGACGCTGAACAGGTCACCGATCGCCTCGGGCCGGTAGCTCTGCCAGGCCGCCGCATAGCGGTCGAGCCAGGCCTGGACGGCGGCGGGGTTCATGAGCGGCCTCCTTGGGCGGGTGCGGCCAACGCGGCCAGCGCCGCCTCGAGCCGGGCCAGGACGCGCGGGCGGCCCAGGGCGGCCAGCGTCTCGAACAGCGGCGGGGTGGCGGTCCGTCCGGTGACCGCGACCCGAATCGCCATGAACAGGTCCCCGGCCTTCCAGCCGCGCTCCTCGGCCAGGGCCCGGAGGGACGCCTCCAGCTCGTCGGCCCGGAAGTCGGTCGCGGGGATCGCCTCGAGGGCCGCCCGGGCCGCCGCCAGTCCCTCGAGGGTGAGGGCCTGATCCCAGCGCTTCGGGACCAGGCTGGCCAGGTCCAGGGCGACCTCCTCGGAGAACAGGAAGTCGACGAGGTCGCCGATCGCCCCGAGGACCGGCAGGCGCTCCTGGACGAGCGGCACGATCGCCTCGACCTCGGCGCTGCCCGGCAGCCGATCGATCCGTCCGGCTTCGAGCTCCTCGGCCAGGAACGGCTCGAGCCGGGCCGCCAGCTCGGGCGCCGGCAGGCGCCGAATCCACTGGCCGTTGAGCCACTCGAGGCGCTCGCGATCGAACACGGCGCCGCCCTTCTGGACGTGCTCCAGGCTGAATCGCCGGGCGATCTCGTCGAGGTCGAGGATCTCCTCCTCGGTCCCGGTCGACCAGCCCAGCAGGGCGAGGTAGTTGACCAGGCCCTCGCGGATGAAGCCCTGGCCGATGTAGTCGTCGACCGCCGTCTGGCTCTTGCGCTTGCTCATCTTCGTCCGGTCCGGGTTGAGGATCAGGGGCAGGTGGGCGAACTGGGGGATCGGCTCGCCCAGGGCCCGGAACAGCAGGATGTGCTTGGGCGTATTGCTGAGGTGATCCTCGCCCCGGATCACATGGCTGATCCGCATCGCCGCGTCGTCGACCACGACGCAGAAGTGATAGAGCGGCGTGCCGTCGGCCCGGACGATCACGAGGTCGCCGCCAAGAGCTGACGCGTCGATCTCGACCTGGCCCCGGACCAGGTCATCGAAGGCGACGACGCCGGGCTCGATCCGAAAGCGGATCGCCGGCCGGCGTCCATCCGCCTCGAAGGCGGCCCGCTCGGCCGGTGACAGGTGGGCACAGCGTCCGCTGTAGCGCGGCGGCAGGTGAGCCGCCTCGAGGCGCTTGCGCTCGGCGTCGAGCTCGGCGGCGGTGCAGTAGCAGTAGTACGCCCGATCCTCGGCCAGGAGACGGTCGCTGATCGCCCGGTAGCGGTCGAGGCGCTCCATCTGGCGATACGGGCCGAATGGGCCCTGGTCGGGCTGGCCGGGCAGGCCGGGGCCCTCGTCCCAGGCCAGGCCGAGCCAGCGCAGCCCGTCGAGGATGTCGCGCTCGAACTCGCGGGTCGAGCGCTCGAGGTCGGTGTCCTCCATTCGCAGCACGAACGTCCCGCCCATCCGCCGGGCGAAGAGGTAGTTGAACAGGGCCGTCCGGGCCGTCCCGATGTGGAGCGGCCCGGTCGGGCTCGGCGCGATCCGGACCCTGAGGTCCGGAGCCGGATCCGGGCTCACCGCCGCTCCTGCTCCGGTACCCGGTGGAACAGGCCCGGATCGGCCTCGCCGGGCAGGACCCGGATGAGCGCAGCGGGCCGCAGCCCCAGTGTGGCCCGGCCGCGGGGACCCTCGAGGGTGAGCGAATCGAGCGACTCCGAGCGGGCCAGGACACTGATCGCGGCGCCCGGCGTAAGGGCCCGCGCCTCGAGATACGAGAGCAGGCCGGCGTCCTCCTCGGCCTCCTCGGTGATCCGGTAGATCGTCGCCCGGCCGCCGGCTTCGATCGTGTCGAGGGGGATCCCGGCCGGTCGGCGGCGGGCCGTGGCGGCATCGATCGGGTTGCCGTGCGGGCACGTCTCGGGGTGGCCAAGCATCTCGTCGAGACGAGCCTCGACCCGGGGCGAGATCGCGCCCTGGAGTCGGGCCGCCTCCTCGTCCGACTCCGCCCAGCCAAGCCCGACCACGGCCGTCAGCAGCCATTCGAGCAGGGCGTGCCGGCGAAAGATCCCGTCGGCGGCGGCCCGGCCGGCGTCGGTCAGCTCGAGCTCGCGTCCGCCGGATTGGGTCACCAGCCCATCCGCGGCCAGGCGCCGGAACATCTCGCTGGCGGCCTGGGTCGTGACGCCGAGATGTCGGCCAACCTGGGCGGCGGTCACCTTCGAGCCGTCGCCGGCCATCACCCGCAGGGCGAGGAGGTACTCCTGGGCGGCGCTCGAGATGGCAGATGCGACGTGGGGCCGGGTCACGTCCCCATCGTACGCGAGCGCCATGGAGGCAGCGGGACCCGTCCGGACAGGGCCACGGCGACCCCGCCGATCCAGCCCACGGCCATCGCCCCGACGAGCAGCACGGCCGTCTCGGTCGAGGCTGGCCGGCCGCCGCTGACCGAGGTCAGGAGGCCGGCCAGCGGGATCGTCACGAGCAGCAGGCACAGGCTGGCGCAGGCCGCGACCCAGGCGAGTCGCGGCGAGTACAGGAGCAAGGAGAAGGCGATGAGCTGCGGAATCCAGACGCTCAGGCCGACCGGGTCGGTGCACGACGCAAGGTAGCGGGAACAGCCGGTCACCTGGCCGTGGACCCCGAAGATCGCCAGGCCGATCGGGAACCAACCGAGCGCCGCGAGGAGGATCCGGCCGCGCCAGGAGCGCACGAAGCGGGACGGGTCGATCCAGGCCAGGTCCAGGCTCCGGCGGGTGGGCGGGCCGGCTGTCCCCACGGCGACTGGACCCGCGCCGGCCCGTGGGGCCGGGGCCGCGTTCGAGGTCGGACTTGCCCGGCGGGCGCGAAGCGGACGGGTTGGGGCCGTACCAGCGGGGGCCGCCCGGGCCGCGGAACCGAGAGGCGACGCCTCCGCGGGCGCGGCGCCGCCGGCCGCTCCTGCCGGGGCTCCTGCGGGTGCGGCTCCAGCAAAGGGCGCCTGGGTCGACGCCCCAGGGCCGGCTGGCGTGCCGTCCCCTCCCCGGGCGCTCCGGCCATCCACTCCGGTGGGCCGCCGATCGCCTGGCTCAGCCGGCGACCGGGGATCTTTGGCTCCTCGGGCGGGATCCGGCGCCTGATCGTGCCCCGAAACACCGGCCGATGCGCCCGCCGGTGCCCGGGGTGGAGGTCCTGCCGGCCCGGTCGACTCCCGCGAGCCGCCGCTCGAGCTCGGCGCCTTGCCGGTGCTTGGGTCACCGGCCGGTTCGCTGGCCGGTCCGCCCGCCTGGCTGCGCCGGGCCCGAGCGAGGTATTCGGGGCCGTGCTTGCGGGGGTCGGCATATTCCTTGGGGTTGATCGTCCAGTACGTCCCGCTCGCGGCGCCGTACCAGGTGGCACCGCTCCAGCCCGGCTCAAACGGCTCGTTCTCAGTCCCGTCGTAGGAGGTCGAGCCAATCGTCGCCTTCGGCCGGCCCTTGCGACCGCCGGCCCGGCCCGAGCGCCCGGACGGGTCGGCCGAGCCGGTGGAGCCGCTCGAGCCCGCCGGCCCCGACGCCGGATCTCGACCCGGAGCCGAGCCTCCGCCCGGAGTCGGGCCGCCTGTCGGCCGGCCGGCCTCGCCCGCGGGCCGCGGCCCGGTTCGGTTCGTCCGGCGCCGATGGGCTTCCCGGGTCGCCCGGGCCCGCTCGGCGTCCGCCCGCCAGCTTCGGCCGGGCGGGGGCGGCGTACTCGGTTCGCCGCCCGGGCGCGAATCCGCCGGACGGCGGGCAATCCGGGTCGGCCCGGCCGGCCCGGCCGTCAGGCGCTCGTAGGCCGCCTGGATCGCCAGGAAGCGCGGTAGTGCCAGCGGGCCGGCGCTGTCCGGGTGATAGGCCTTGGCCAGGCGCCGGTACGCCCGCTTGATCTCGGCCGGGGTCGCACCCGGCTCGAGCCCGAGCGTCCGAAGCGGATCCGTGCCGGGGGTCATGGGCTCGAGGTCATGGAAGGCGTCGTCGACTTCAGCCGATCAGCTCGCCGACCGGGGCGAGGTCGAATTCCGGGATCGCCTCGGCCACGACCCGCCCACGCGGATCGAGCGAGACCGGCCGGTGATAGCGAGCCAGCTCGCGCAGGGCCGACCCCTCGACCAGGCCCGCCTGGCGGAGGGCCTCGACCGTCGCCGCCCAGGTTGCCCGCTCGTAGCCGTCACCGTCCTCGATCTTGATCGCCATGCCGGTCGCCGGCCGGCGGCCCGACCCGGCGATTGCCATCCCGCGCAGGGCCTCCATCCCGCCCTTGCTGATCAGCCGGCCGGGCAGCGCCTTCATCAGGGACGTGTCGATCCGGTCGCGGGTTCCGGCGACCATCTCGGGATTGGCCAGCATCGCGTCTCGAATCACGGTCATCGCCGGGGCGAGACGGCTCCGGGGGTCGCCCACCGCCACCCCGGCCGGATCGGCCAGAAAGGCATATGCTCGGGCGACCTCGGCCAGGCTGAACGCGAACGTCGCGATCCCGCAGCCATCGATCCCGCCGGCCAGGTCAGCCGGCTTGACCAGGAAGACCGCCGCCACGGCCGAGCGGTAGGCGGCCTGGCTGGGATGGTCGGTCTGCCAGTAGTCCTCGAGCGACCAGCCGTTCAGGCGAGCCAGCAGGATCATCGAGCTGTGCTGGCCGGAGCACATGTGCCGGATGGGGCCGGCCCGTTCGCCGTCACGGGCGAGGCGCGCCGCCGTCATCGCATCGAGGGGCATCCCCTCGTTGCCACAGGCGAGCACCGCCTGGCTCACGTTGGCCCGGCGGTAGACCGCCTGGAGCGTCCGGACGTGGATGTCCTCGCCGGAATGCGACGAGGCCATGATCGCCAGCTCGGCCGGGGACAGGTCGAACGCCTCGACCCCGCCCGCCTCGACCAGGGCCAGCAGGCCAAACGGCTTGACGCATGAGCGGAGGGTGACGACCCGGTCGGGATTGCCGATCGAGCGGATCAGCCGGCCGGCGACATCGACCTCGACGATGTCGCCCCGCTGGCTGGACTCGACGACCCCGTTGCGGATCTGCCTGACGAGGACCGGTGGAACGCCGTTCCGGGCAGCCGCCGAACGGCCGGACGAGCGCGTCGCGGCGGGCGCGGCGAGGCCCGAAATCGAACCCGGGGCACGACGGCTGGACACGCTTCGAGGATACCCGGGGCGATGCTAGGATGCCCAGCATGCCGACCCCCGAGCCAGCCGACCGGTCGTGGCCAAGCCTCCACGTCTCGACCCACCCGGCCGTGCTCCACAAGCTGGCGATCCTGCGCAGCACGACGACCGAGCCGAAGAAGTTCCGCGAGATCGTCCGGGAGCTGTCCTGGCTCCTCGGCTACGAGGCCCTGGCCGACGTCCGGGTCCGCCCGTTCGAGATCGACACCCCACTCGAGACGATGCAGGCGAGCCAGCTGGCCGACCGGATCGGGCTCGTGCCGATCCTGCGGGCCGGCCTGGGCATGGTCGACGCGATGCTCGAGCTGATGCCGACGGCCGAGGTCTGGCATCTCGGACTGTTTCGTGACGAGCGGACGCTCCGCCCGGTCGAGTACTACAACAAGCTGCCCGACTCGGCCAGTGTCGACCTGTGCCTGATCCTCGACCCGATGCTGGCCACCGGCGGCTCGGCGACGGCCGCGATCGAGGTCCTCAAGCGCTGGGGCGCGACCCGGATCAAGCTGATCAACCTGATCGCGGCGCCGGAAGGCGTCGCCGCGATCTCGGCGGCCCATCCCGACGTGGAGATCTATTGCGCCGCGCTCGACCGCCAGCTGAACGAACGGGGCTACATCCTGCCCGGGCTGGGTGACGCCGGCGATCGCCAGTTCGGGACCGGCCGCTGATCCTCCGATCCTCGTCAGCGCTTCGGATGGGCTGCCATGAAGGCCCACATCATCGAGGTCGCGTCGAGCGCGGTTGACGGCTGGTCGAGTCCGAGGATCGTGGCCAGGATCGGGTTCGGCGGGGCGCCACCCGGCCACTGGTGACCCGCCCCGGCGACCGTGATCAGCTCAACAGTCCGGCCGGCCGGACAGGCGGCGATCGAAGTCGTGACCACGCCGGCCACGCTCGTGGATGGCCCGGCGCACTGGTCGATCGAGCGCCAGCGGGCGATCACCTCGGGCACTGCCGGACCGGCCACCTGGGCGAAGCCGTCACCGGTGCCCCCCTGGTACGGGACGTTCCGGTCGGCCGTGCCGTGGATCGCGATCACGGAGGTGGCGCTGGGCGAGGCACACGGCACGAGCATCGTGGCCGAGTCGGGCCCGATCGCCGCAAACAGGTTCGTTTCGCAGGCCAGCCGGTAGGCCATGATCCCGCCGTTGCTGATCCCGGTCGCATCGATCCGGTCCGGGTCGAGGGCGAGCTGCGTCTCGAGATGGGCCACGAGGTCCCGGATGAAGCCGACGTCGTCGATCCCCTCCTTCTCGGGCTGGCCGCAGCAGGTCCCGCCGTTCCAGGCCCGCGAGACGCCGTCGGGGTAGGCCACGACGAACGAGGTGGCATCGGCCTGGGCGTCCCAGCCGTACGAGCCCTCGGCCTGCTGGCCATTGCCGAAGCCGCCGTGCAGGAAGATCACGAGCGGCGCCGGCTGGGCCCGGTCGAGCGAGGGCGGGACGTAGACGCGGTAGGTCCGAGTCCGGCCGCCGCTCTGGATCGATGACGCCGAAGAGCCGGCCGGAATGAACTGTGGTCCGCCGGCGGCCGTTGCGGGCGACCTGAGGGCACAGCCGGCAAGGAGCAGCCCGGCACAGATCGTGAGGGCGGCGATCCGGATCAGGTTGGCTTTGGAGCGCATCGCGTGGCAGAGCATTGCGCCCCAGGGTCAGGGCCGACTCGGCCGGATGTCAGCGGACTGCAAGATGCCGCCTCCGCCGGCTAGGGTCGCTCGAGGGTTTCCCGGGCCACCGCGGCCATCGCATCGACCAGGCCGGGGTCGACGTTGAGCGAGTCGATCCGCTGGAAGGCCAGGCCGCACCGTTCGGCCTGCTCGCGGGCGCCGATATCGACGTCGTACAGGATCTCGAGGTGATCGGCCAGGAACTGGACGGGAACCACGATCACCGAGCGGTGGCCGGCCGCGGCGAGGCCCGGCATCAGGTCGGCGAAATCGGGCTTCATCCACTCGCCGGGCTCGTGGCCGGCGCTCTGCCAGCAGAACGTCCAGCGATCCTGGTCGAGGCTGGCCGTTTCGGCCACCGCGACCGCGGTGTCACGCAGCTGGTCGAGGTAGTCCGGCTCCTGCTCGGCCACCCGCCGGGGCAGGCTATGAGCCGTCATGAGGATCGGGACAGTGTCGCGCTCGGCCGCCGGGACGCGCTCGAGGGCCGCCTTGAGCCGATTGGCCAGGGCCCCGATGAACGCCGGTTGGAGGTGCCACGCCCCGGCGATCTCGACCCGCGGGGCGATCGTGCCGATCTCGGCCCGGGCCGCCTCGATGGCCCGAGCATAGCCGCCCATCAGGAGCGGCGAGTATTGGGGCGAGAGGATGATCGCGGCGATCTCGCCCACCCCCTGTCCGGCCAGGGCCCGGATCGATTCGACGATCGACGGCGATGAGAAGCGCATCCCCGCGGCGGCCGGCCAGCCCAGGGCCGAGCCGAGCGCCGCGGCCTGCTCACGGGTGATCTCGATCAGGGGCGAGCCGCCGATCACCTGGTAGCGCCGGGTGAACTCCTCGAGCAGCTCGTCGTCCGGCTGGCGCCCACCGCGGATCGCCATGAGGTACGCGCCCACTCCCGCCTGGTCGAGCGTCGCCGGCGAGCCGTAGGTCATGAGCAGGGCGCCCTCCAGGCCGCTTGCGACGGTCATCGAGCGCACCTCCCTGGAAGGTTCGGCCCTGGCGGTCTGCTCGTGGACGAACTCGACCAGCCGTCGGAGCAGGCCGGTGTCGGTTGACGGCAGCACGCCGTGGCCGAGGTTGAACACGTGGCCCGGCCGCCCGCCGGCCTCGTCGAGCACCCGCCGGGCGCCAGTCTCCGTCGCGTCCCAGCCCGCCAGCAAGCGGGCTGCGTCGAGGTTGCCCTGGACACCCCGGTCGTAGCCCACCCGGCGCCAGGCGACCGCCAGCGATTCGCGCTGGTCGACTCCGATCACGTCGCCCCCGGCGGCGGCCAGCCGCTCGAGCAGGGCCGAGGTGCCGGTCCCGAAGTGGATCGTAGGGACGCCGCCCAGGCCATCGAAGATCCGCCGAACGTGGGGCTGGACGTATGTCTCGTAGTCGGCCGGCCCAAGCCCGCCGATCCAGCTGTCGAACAGCTGGACGACCTGGGCGCCGGCCTCGACCTGGGCCTGCAGGTAGGCGATGACCATCGTCGAGAGCCGGTCCATCAGGCGGTGCCAGGCCTCCGGCTCGCGGAACATGAATGCCTTGGCCAGGGCGTAGTCGCGCGACGGGCGGCCCTCGATCAGGTAGCAAGCCAGGGTGAATGGAGCACCCGCGAAGCCGATAACCCCGGCCCGGCCGTCGAGCTCCCGCCGGACGAGCCGGATCGCGTCGAGGGTGAACGAGACGGCGCCGGGGTCGAACGGCTGGAGGGCCTCGACCGCGGCGGCCGAGCGGATCGGCTCGTCGATGATCGGCCCGACCTCGGGCTCGATCCGCAGACCGACGCCCATCGGCTCGAGGGGCAGCATGATGTCGGCGAACATGACCGCCGCGTCGACCCCCAGCTCGTCGACCGGCATGAGGGTCACCTCGGCGCACAGCTCGGGTGTCTTGGCCAGCTCGAGGATGCCGTAGCGCTCGCGCAGGGTTCGATAGGCCGCGAAGCTCCGGCCCGCCTGACGCATGAACCAGACCGGGGTGGCATCGACCGGCTCGAGCCGGCAGGCTCGGACGAACCGGTCGTTCACGCGGTCACGGAGCGCCCAGCAGGCGGGCGATCTGGCCGATCGGCCGCTGGACGCCCAGCAGGATCGGCGTGTCGCTGACGGTCGAACGGCGGCTCTCCGATCCGCGCAGGGCTCGGACGAGGTCGCCGAAGGCGACCAGGTCGTCGGTCTCGTAGGCGACCACGAAGTCCTGGCTGTCGAGCCCGAAGGAATAGGCCAGGGCCTGGCGCACCATCGGGTACTGGTGGCCGATCTTCATGTGCTCGTTCATCACGGTCTGGCGCGTTTCGCGCGACTCGAGATACCACTCCGTGCTCTTCGTGAACGGGTAGACCACGAGGTAGCGCGAGCGTTCGCCCTCGAACAGCGACTGCTCCTGGGCCGTCGCCCTGCGGACGTACTGTGAGGGCCCGATCCGGCCGATGAACGAATGACTGACGGTCAGCCATCGGCCGAGCCCTGAGCGGAGCAACCCGGCCGCGGCCTGTTCGAGCAGGTCGACCGATGGGGCCATCCGCCAGAGCAGGATGTCGACGCCCGGTTCGAGCCCGATCGAGGAGTAGGAGATGCTCCGCACGCCGTCTTCGGCAGCCTTGGTTTCGGCCCGGACGAGCCGGCGGCGATCGTTCCGCCGGTGGGATTCGCTCCGGCGGCGCCAGGCCGGATCAAGGGCCAGGCCGAGGGCCTGGATGTAGACCTGCGTCTCGGCCGGGGCCTCCGGATCCCGCCCCGGCTGCGGGTTCGAGCTCACCGATCCTCCCGGAGCCAGGTGGCCAGGTCGGCGGCGGCGTAGGTGATCACGATCCCGGCCCCGGCCCGGACGATCGCGGTGACCGCCTCGGTCATCGCCCGGCGGCCATCCAGCCAGCCCCGCTCGGCCGCGGCCATCAGCATCGCGTACTCGCCCGATACCTGGTAGGCCGCGATCGGCAGGTCGAACCGGGCTCGCGCGACAGCCACCAGGTCGAGGGCCGGCAGAGCCGGCTTGACCAGGAGGATGTCGGCGCCCTCGGCCACGTCGAGGTCCATCTCGAGGACGGCCTCGTGGGCATTGCCCGGGTCCTGCTGGTAGGTTCGCCGGTCGCCGAAGGCCGGGGCACTGTCGGCGGCCTCGCGGAACGGACCGTAGAACGCCGAGGCGTGCTTCGCGGCGTAGGCCATGATCGCCGTCTGGCTGAAGCCGGCGGCGTCGAGGGCCGCCCGGATCCCGGCCACCTGCCCGTCCATCATCGCCGACGGGGCGACGATGTCGGCCCCGGCTCGGGCCTGGCTCACGGCCGTCTCGGCCAGCCGGACGACGGCCCGCTCGTTGTCGATCGAGCCGTCCGGCCCGATCGGGCCGCAATGGCCGTGGTCGGTGTACTCGCACAGGCAGGTGTCCGCGATCAGGACCAGGGGCAGGTCGCGTTCGGCCAGCCGGCGGAGCGCCTCCTGGACGATCCCGTCCTCGGCCGAGGCCCCTGAGCCCACGCCATCCTTGGTCTCGGGCAGGCCGAACAGGAGCATCCCGCCGACCCCCAGACCGGCCAGTCGCTCGGCCTCCTTGACGACCGCGTCGGGCGACAGGCGGCTGACGCCGGGCATCGAGCTGATCGGCTCGCGGATCCCTCGGCCCGGCCGGACGAACAGGGGCGCGACGAGCATGGCCGGATCGAGCCGCGTCTCCCGGACGAGCGCCCGGAGGGCCGGCGTCCGGCGCAGCCGGCGGGGCCGGCGGATCTGCTCAGCCGCGCGCCCGGGGGCGCCGCTCGCCGGCCGTTCGGCCGGAGCGGCCACCGGCCGTCCGGGCAGGTCCACGATCATCGAAACTCCTCCAGCTGCGCCGGCCTGAGGCCGGCCAGGGCCTGGGCCGTGATCCGGGCGAAGGCGCTTGCCTCCGGGCGTGCCGATTGTGCCAACACCGTGAAGCCGGCGGCGGCGGCGGCCTCGGCCGTCCTGGGTCCGGAGCAGATCGCGGGGATCGAGCCGAGGTCACGGCCCGCCGCCGCGGCCAGCCCGGCCAGCCCGCGGACCGTCGATCCACTGGTGAACAGGACGGCGTCAACCGGGCCCGCCTCGAGCGCCGCGCCCAGCAGGCCGACGGATTCGGACGGCGACTCGACGGTCCGGTAGCCGACGACGTCGTCGACCCGGGCGCCACGCCGCTCGAGGGCACTCGCCAGGTCGGGTCCGGCCAGGTCGCCCCGGACGACCAGGACCCGCTCGCCCCATTCGACCGGGAGCTCGGCGACGAGCGCCCGGGCATCGGCCCGGCCCGGTTGAAAGCTGACCCTGGCTCCGGCTGCCTCGATCGAGGCGGCCGTCCCGGAGCCGATCGCGGCCCAGCGCGGCCCATCAAGCCGGGCCGCCTGCCGGCCGGCCGCGGCGACGATCGCCTGGGCGCCGTTCGCGCTCGTGATCACGACCCAGGCGTAGCTCCCGAGCCCGGCCGCGACCCGGTCGAGCTCGCCCCCGGCCGGCTCGGGCTCGATCAGGATCGCCGGGACCGGGATCGCCTCGAGGCCCAGCCCCTCGAGCTCGGCCAGGAGCTCGCCTGACTGGCTGGCGGCCCGGGTGACGATCACCCGCCCACGGGTCTGCCGAGGCTCGCGCTCGAACTCGGCCGCCAGGAGAGCCGCCACCTCTGCCGCCAGGCCGGCGGCGGCCAGTGGGCCGCTGCGCCGGATCAGGGCCGTGCCCGATCCGTCGATCCGGGCGTATCCGCCGAGGAGCTCGATCCGGTCGCCCTCGATCGTGGCCAGGCCGCCGATCGGCGCCCGGCAGCCGCCGCCCGACGTCCGCAGGAAGTCGCGCTCGAGCTCAACCGCCAGTCGCGTCGGGCGGTCGTCGATCGCCGCCACCAGTCCCGCGAGGTCCAAATCGTCGCGCCGGACCTGGACGGCCACGGCACCCTGGCCCGGGGCCGGGGGCACGATGTCGGGGGCGAGGCGTTCGCTGATCCGATCGCCCCGGCCGAGGCGGTCCAGGCCGGCGCAGGCCAGGACCAGGGCATCCGTCCGGCCTTCGTCGAGCTGGCGCAGGCGGGTGTCGACGTTGCCGTGCAGCGGATGGATCGCCAGGTCGGGCCGGCGGGCGAGCAGGAAGCCCTGCCGGCGCGGACTGTCCGTCCCGACCCGGGCACCCGCCGGCAGGTCAGCCAGCCGGCGGGCGGCGTCGCCGGGCCGGACGACGAGGGCATCGCGCGGGTCGGCCCGGGCCAGGTACGCGCCGATCTCCAGGCCCGGATTCAGGTCGGTTGGCAGGTCCTTCGCGCTGTGGACGGCCAGGTCGACCCGGCCGTCGAGGAGCGCCTGTTCGATGGCGCTCACAAACACGCCCTCGCCCCAGGGAGTGTCGGGCTCACGCCGGTCGCCTTCGGTCTCGACGACCACGATCCGGGCCGGCTGCCCCGCGGCTTCGAGCGCGGCGAGCACGAGCCGCGCCTGGATCAGGGCCAGCTGGCTGCCTCGAGTCCCGATCGCGATATCGCGGCCGCTCACCGATCGCTGCCCGTGAGCGGGACCGGTCCACTCCGGCGCGGTCGTGCGCCGGCGACGCTGTGGCCGGTCATCGTGGCGACGAGCAGGCGGTCCATCGCCCGTTCGGCCGTTTCGAGCAGGTCAGTCGTCTCGGCGGCGTCAAACCCGCGCTGGCGGGCGGCCACCGCCAGCTCATGGTGGAACGGCGCCCGGAAGCGCAGGAAGCCCTCGATCGTCTGGCTCAGCGACAGGCCCATTCCGGCCGCGATCCGACCATAGTCGGCAGCGCTGACGGAAGCCTCCTTCAGGTGATGGGCCGCGCCCTCGCTGGAGGGCGAGTCGAGGTGGAGCAGGAGGCTTCCGGCCAGGACCTGGCCGCGCTCACGAAACAGGAAGCGCTGCTCATCGTTCAGGGCCACCACCCAGGGCAGCTCGCGGGCAACCTCGCGCCCTGCCCGGCGGTACGTCCGGGCGATCCGGCCGGGGGTGAGGCCGGCAGCGCTGACCGACGGTCGCCGGGTCCGGTCGGCCGGCAGGAGCCGCTCGAGGGCAACCCGCGAGAACCGCCGATGGCCGCCCGGCGTGGTGAATGCCCGGACCCGGCCCGCGTCGCTCCAGCGACGCAGCGTGGCGGGCGCCACGCCCAGGATCCGGCTGGCCTCGGACAGGCTCAGCCAATCGGGGTCGGAGGCTTGTCGTCGGGCCAAAACCTACCCAAATCTACATAAAGGTGGGCGACCCGGTCACTGTAGCACGGCCGATGGATGGGCGCTCAATCGGAGCCGGGAAAGACCCACCGATCGGCCTGGATGATCGGCACGACCGCCCCGTCCTGCCGGATCCCGTCAACGTCCACGTCCGGTCCGCCGACGGTGATGTCGGTGTGGAGCGGAGCGACATTCAGGCCGCCCGCGATCCGGTCTTCGGGCGGCAGGTCGACGAAGCCGGGCAGGACCTCGGGAAAGCCCGCTCCGTAGGCGATGTGGCAGGCGGCATTCTCGTCGAACAAGGTGTCGTGGAAGACGATCCCCGCCTTGCGGACCCGGGACGAGCCGTCGACGAGGGCGATCTCCCCGAGGTAGCCGGCCCGCTCGTCGCTCTCGACCTCGGCTCGAACGATGTCGCCGTGCTCGTCGGCATCGACCTCCACGATCCGGCCTCCCTCGAGCCGGAGCCGCAGGCCGGTCACGATCGTCGACGAGAGGACGAGCGGGGCCGTGGTCCGGATCACGCCGTCGGCCCGCCGCCAATCGGGCGAGGTGAAGACCTCCTCCGTCGGCAGGTTCGGCACGAATTCGATCCCGGCCGGAGTCCGGGCCGAGCCACCCAGCCAGATCCCGCCGGGCAGCAGACCGACGGTCAGGTCGCTCCCGCCGCCGTGGTAGCGGACGGCATCGAGGCCGGCCTCGGTCAGGGAGCGCGCTCGACGGTCGAGCCGGTCCAGGTGGGCTCGCCAGGCCGCGATCGGGTCGGCCTCGTCGAGCCTGATCGCGACCGCGACCGCCGACCACAGCCGGGCAACGTCCGGCTCGCCGAAGACCTCACTGGCCCAGCCGGCGTTCGGCGCGGCCACGATCGTCCAGGCGACATGCGACAGCGTCTCGTGATAGGCCGCCCGGACCGCCTTCGATTCCAACGCCGCGAGGCGGGCTGGATCGAGGCCGTCGAACAGGTGCTGCTCCGACTCTCCGGTCAGGAAGATCAGGGCGAAGCCGCGCTCCCGCCAAAGCTCGACTTCCTCAAGCTCGTAGGGATAGTGCGTGCCGAGCGCCTCGTCGGGTGCATGGCGCACGGCCGAGCGACGAATGTGGGGGTCAGCGTAGTGGACCACGACCCGCCGAGCTCCGGCTCGATAGGCCTGCTCGGCGATCGCCCGGGCGAGCTCGACATGCTCGATCTGGCCGCCGATGAACACGTCCTGGCCGGGCTGGACGTTGACCCCGACGCCAACGACGAACCGGGCGTAGCGATCGATCAGCTCCACTGGGCGATGGTAGCGGTGCGGCTGAGCGGCCCGCTCAATGCTCGCGTCGGAGCACCTCGCGAACCTCGTTGACGAGCTCGAAGTAGCGGCCCGCCTCGCGCGTCTCGATCGTCCGCGGCTGGGGCAGGTCGACCTCGACGACTCGCTCGACTCGGCCTGGCCGGGAGCTCAGGATCACGACCCGGCTGGACAGGAAGACTGCTTCCGGGATCGAGTGGGTCACGAACAGGATCGTCGTTCCCGTTTGCGCCCAGATGTTGAGCAGCTCGAGGTTGAGCCGTTCCCGGGTCATCTCGTCGAGCGCCCCGAACGGCTCGTCCATCAGGAGCAGCCTCGGGCCGCTCGCCAGGGCCCGGGCGATCGCCACGCGCTGCTGCATGCCGCCCGAGAGCTGCCACGGGTGGCGCTGCCCGAACTCGTCGAGCTCAACCAGGTGGAGCAGCTCGGCCGAGCGGCGCGACCGTTCGGCTCGGCTGAAGCCCATGATCTCGAGGGGCAGCTCGACGTTGGCCAGGATCGTTCGCCAGTCCATCAGGACCGGGGCCTGGAAGACCATTCCGTAGTCGCGCTCGATCCGGGCCCGGGCCGCCGGCTTGCCGGCCACCTGGACCTGGCCGCTCGTGGGCTGGACCAGGTCGCCGATGATCCGAAGCAGGGTCGACTTGCCGCAGCCGGATGGTCCGATCAGGCTGACGAACTCACCGGCCCGGACCGCCAGGTCGATTCCCTCGAGGGCCACGACCTCGTCCGGGCCCGGCTCGAAGACCTTGCCGATCCCCCGGGCCTCGACCATGAGTTGGTCGATCCGGCTACCCCTTGACCGCCTGGTCCGCGATCTCGAGGGCGCCGTCAATGATCTCGAAGCCCTCGGCCAGCTGCTCCTCGGTGATCGTCAGAGGCGGGTTGGTGTGGATCGAGTTGTTGGACACCATCGTGTACAGGTGGTGCTGCCGGAAGTACGCCCCGATCGCCTTCATCTCGTCGGATGTCGCGTTGTAGTCCGTCATCGGGACGTACGGGTCGCGGCTTCGAGCGAGGTCGATCACCCCGAAGAGCCCGAGGTTGCGGATCGCCCCGACGCTCGGGTGCTTCGCCCGGAGGGCCTCGTGGTGGGCCCGCAGGACGGGTCCGAGCCGGGCGGCCCGCTCGATCAGGCCGTCCTCCTCGTAGACCGCCAGGGTCGCCAGCGAGGCGGCCAGGCTGACCGGATGGCTGCTGTAGGTCAGGCCGCCGTAGTAGTAGTTCTTCTCGAAGTGCTCGGCGATGTGGTGGCGCATCGCGACCGCGCCGAGGGGCAGATAGCTGCTGGTGAGCCCCTTGGCCATCGTCATCAGGTCGGGCACCGTGTTCCAGTGGTCGATCGCGAACCAGCGCCCGGTCCGGCCGAAGCCGGCCATGACCTCGTCGGCGACCATCAGGATGTCGTACCGGTTGCAGATCTCGCGCACCCCGGCGATGTAGCCCTCGGGCGGAATCAGGATCCCGTTCGTGCCCACGATCGTCTCGAGGAACACGGCCGCGATCGTGTGGGCGCCCTCGTAGCGGATCACGTCCTCGAGGCCCTGGAGCGCCTCAGCGGCCGGCCGGGGCTCGGCCTCGCCCCAGCGATGCGTGTCCGGGTAGCGCACGACGCCGACGATTCCCGGCTCGTTCGCCCAGCGGCGCGGGTCGCCGGTGAGCGACATCGCTCCGAGGGTCGCCCCATGGTAGCTCCGGTAACGGGCCAGGATCTTATGCCGGCCGCTCACGTGGCGGGCGATCTTGATCGCGTTCTCGACCGCCTCGGCGCCGCCCAGGGTGAAGAAGACCTTGTCCATGTCGCCGGGCAGGATGGCGGCCAGCTTTTCCCCCAGGCGCGCCCGGGGCTCGGTCGCGAAGGCGGGCTGGACGTACTGGAGCTTGAGGGCCTGCTCGGTGATGGCATCGATCACCCGTCGGTCGCCATGGCCGATGTTGACCGACATCAGCTGGCTGTTGAAGTCGAGGATGCGGGTCCCGTCCGGGGTGTACAGGTAGACGCCCTCGGCCCGGTCGATCGCGATCGGGTCGAGCGAACCCTGGGTCGACCAGCTGAACAGGGTGTGCTTGCGGCTGAGGCGGACGATCTCCTCGGCAGTCATGCCCGGAGCGGTGGCGATGCCCATGTGTCTGAACCTCGGATCAAGGCTGGCCCGGCGAGGCGAGCGGTCCGTCCATGATACCGAGCGGGCATTCGGATCATGACCGCGGCCGAGGCCTGCGGCCGGGCCCACGACGGGCCTCGATCACGGGGCGCGGAACGAGCCGGCGGACCTCGTATGATCAACCCACAGGCCGACCCGCCGAACCCGCCCTCGAGCCAGCCAAGGAGGATCGAAATGCCCCGGATCGTGCGCGGAGCGCTGCTCCAGGCCACCTGGACCGGAGACAAGGAATTGATGATCCAGAAGCACGAGGCGGCCGCCCAGGAGGCGGCGAAGCAGGGCGCCGGGGTAATGCTCTTCCAGGAGCTGTTCTATGGGCCGTACTTCTGCCAGGTCCAGGACGCCCAGTACTACTCGTATACCGAGCTGATCCCGGACGGCCCGACAACGAAGCGGATGGAGGACCTTGCCAGGCAGACCGGGATGGTCCTGGTCGTGCCGATGTACGAGGAGGACGAGAAGGCTTCCGGGATCTACTACAACACGGCGGCCGTGATCGACGCCGACGGGCGCTACCTCGGCAAGTACCGCAAGACCCACATCCCCCACGTCAAGGGCTTCTGGGAGAAGTTCTACTTTCGGCCGGGCAACCTTGGCTATCCGGTCTTCGAGACGGCCGTGGGCAAGGTCGGGGTGTACATCTGCTACGACCGCCACTTCCCCGAGGGCGCCCGGGCGCTCGGCCTGAACGGGGCCGAGATCGTGCTCATCCCGAGCGCCACGAGCCGGGGCCTGTCCGAATACCTGTGGCGGATCGAGCAGGTCAGCCACGCCGTGGCCAACGGCTACTTCGTGGGCACGATCAATCGGGTCGGGATCGAAGCCGAGATCGGCGACGACGACTTCTACGGCCAGAGCTACTTCGTCAATCCCCGCGGCCAGTTCATCGGTGAGCTGGGCAGCGCCCACGACGAGGAGCTGATCGTGCGCGACATGGACCTCGACATGATCACCGAGGTCCGCCAGACCTGGCAGTTCTTCCGCGATCGCCGGCCCGACGCGTACGCCGACCTGACCCGGCCCTGACCGGCCCGGCCAGCCGACCGACGCCCTTGCCGGCGACGCTCCAGGAGCGCCCATGCAGTTCGGATTCACGCTCAAGCCGGATCACTCGATCGAGCGCACCCTGGCCCTCACCCGGCAGGCCGAGGCGGCCGGATTCGACTATGGCTGGCTGTTCGACTCGCATGTCCTGTGGCGCGAGCCGTATCCCCTGCTGACCCTGATGGCCTCGGCCACGACCCGCCTCCGGCTGGGCACGTGCGTCACGAACCCGGCCACCCGCGAGCCGTCGGTCACGGCCTCGGTCCTGGCCACCCTCGACGAGATCTCGGGCGGCCGGATGGATCTCGGGATCGGCCGGGGCGACTCGGCCCGGCGGGTCCTGGGCAAGCCGCCGACGACCCTGGCCAGCCTCGAGGAGGCGATCGGGGTGATCCGTGACCTGGTCGAAGGCCGCCCGGTCGAGTTCGAGGGGACCGAGCTGAGCCTGCCCTGGACGGGCGGCTGGCGGCTCCCGGTCTGGATCGCCGGTTACGGTCCGCTGGCCCTGAAGATGACCGGCCGGATCGCCGACGGGGTGATCCTCCAGCTGGCCGATCCGGACCTCGTCGCCTGGTTCGTGGACCAGGTCCGGAAAGCCGCCCTGGCCGCCGGCCGGGCGCCCGATGCGGTTCGGGTCCAGGCTGCCGCGCCGGCCCACTTCGGCGAGCTGGCCGAGTGCCGCGAGCGGACCCGCTGGTTCCCGGCCCTGGTCAGCAACCACGTCGTCGACCTGGTCAACCGCTACCCCCGTGAGGACCTGCCCCCGGCGCTCACCGGCTACGTCCAGGACCGGACCGGCTACGACTACCTCCACCACGCCGAGGTCGGCTCGTCGAACGCGGCCTTCGTGGGTGACGAGGTAACCGACCGGTTCTGCGTCCTCGGGTCCGTCGATGACCACCTGACCAAGCTCCGACGCCTGGCCGAGGCCGGGGTCGACCAGTTCAACATCTACCTGATGAACGGCGACGAGGAATCCGTCCTCGAGACGTATGGCCGAGAGATCATTCCGCGCCTGCGCGATGTCGCGCCCGGGCCGGCCTGAGGAGGGACCAGATGCGCACCCTGATCACGAACGGCACGATCGTCGGCCCGGATGGCTCGCAGATGGCCGACGTCCTGGTCGAGGGCGAGGTGATCGCCGCGATCGGCCGCGATCTTGGGGCGAGCGGCCTGACCGCCGACGAGACGATCGATGCCACCGGCCGGTACGTGCTGCCCGGGGCGATCGACGTCCACACCCACATGGAGCTGCCCTTCGGGGGCACCTTCGCCAAGGACACCTTCGAGACCGGCACCCGGGCGGCGGCCTTCGGTGGCACGACCACGATCGTCGACTTCGCGGTCCAGTCGCGCGGCAAGAGCCTCCGAGAGGGCCTCGACACGTGGCACGCCAAGGCCGAGGGCAAGGCCGTGATCGACTACGGCTTCCACATGATTATGAGCGACGTCAACGACGGGACCCTGGCCGAGATGGACGGGCTGGTCGCCGAGGGCGTACCCGATTTCAAGGTGTTCACGGCCTATCCGGGTGTCTTCTACAGCGACGACGGGCAGATCTACCGGGCCCTCCAGCAGACCGCCCGGAACGGCGGCCTGGTCATGATCCACGCCGAGAACGGACCGGCCATCGACGTGGTCGCGGCCGATGAGGTCGCGGCCGGCCACACCGATCCCTATTACCACGGGGTGGCCCGCTATCCGATCTTCGAGGGCGAGGCGACGAACCGGGCGATTCGCCTGGCCGAGGCGGCCGGTGCCCCGCTGTACATCGTCCACCTCTCGGCGCGCGATGCCCTGAACGAGGTCCGGGCGGCCCGCAACCGGGGCAGCCGGGTCTACGCCGAGACCTGCCCGCAGTACCTCTTCCTGTCGATCGAGGACATGGGCCAGGGCTTCAACGGAGCGAAGTTCGTCTGCTCGCCGCCGCTCCGGCCCGCCGACCACCAGCTCGACCTGTGGACCGGCCTGGTCAAGGACGATCTTCAGCTCGTCGCGACCGATCACTGCCCGTTCGACTTCCACGGCCAGAAGGAGCTCGGCCGGGGCGACTTCCGGAAGATCCCGAACGGACTGCCCGGGGTCGAGGACCGGGTCGACCTGCTCCACGACGGCGGCGTCGTGGCCGGTCGGATCAGCCGCGAGCGCTGGGTCGAGATCATCTCGACCGCGCCGGCCCGGATGTTCGGGCTCTACCCGCGCAAAGGCGCGATCGCGGTCGGCTCCGATGCCGACCTGGTCGTCTACGACCCGGCCGCGGTGCACACGATCAGCGCCAGGACCCATCACATGGACGTTGACTACTCGTGCTACGAGGGCCGCTCGGTCACCGGCCGTTCGGACATCGTCATCTCGCGCGGGGAGGTCGTCGTCCGCGACGGAGCGTTCCACGGCGCAACCGGCCGGGGCAGGTTCCTGCGGCGCTCACCGGCGGCCTTCGCCCGGGAGAACTAGCGGCCGCCCAGGGCTTTGCCGTCGACCCCGGCGAGGTCGGCCAATCGACACCCGGGGCGTCGCCCGTGGGCTTGGCCGGCCCGGCACGGCGGGCCAGACTCGGTGACGAGCCAATCGGCCGACCGTTTCCGAAGTGGGGTGCCGTGATGATTGCCAGGGATCTCGAGTTCGAGCTCTCGATCGAGCCAGGCTGGACCACGCGGGCGGAGCCGGCCGACCGTGCGACGAGCGAGGCGCTCCAGCGGCTGTTCGCCGAGATCGGACCGCAGTCGGTCGTGGTCCAGGCCGGGCCGACCGACGGCGCCGACGTGAGCGGCCATTCAGCCGGCGGGACGACGGTCGAGGTCGTCGTCCGGCTCGATGATGACGATACCGAAGGGCACGCCTTCAGCCTGCGCTTCCCGTCGCAGGACGACGCCCAGCGGATGCGGACCCGGCTGGCCGCCGGGAGCCTGCTGATCGCGGTCCTCGCGGTCGGCACGGTCTCGGTCGGAGCCGAGCTGACCGCAACGAAGTCGGTCACGATGCCCGCTGCCCCGGCCGTCCCGGCGCTGCCCCAGGCGCCGGACAAGCCGTTCATCAGCCGGGGCCTGACGGCCGACATCATCTCGGGCGACATCATCGAGGAGGAGGCTCCGGCGCCGACCCCGTTCCTCAACCGGGGGCTGGCGGCCGACATCCGCTCAGGCGACATCATCCAGGAGGAGAGCGCGACGGCGCCGGCCAAGGCCGCGACCCCGGCCAAGGCCCCGGCTCCCGCGACTCACGGCCCGAAGAAGGAGTAGCTCCGGGGAGCCCCGGCCTCGGCGGGGCGCGGTCCGAACGGGGACGCGTCGCGAGCTCGGCGCCGGCAGCGCGGCACGCGACGGGGAGCCGTCGCCGGCTTCCCGGCTAGATCGTTTCGGCCCCCGGGTCTGCCCGACGCAGGGCGGCTCAGGGGCCGGGCTGTGAGACTTCCTGTGCAGCTTTCGGTCCGTCCGGGGTAGGCGCCTGCGCGGTAGGCGGCCACCCGGCCGATCGTGATCCGCTCGGCAGTCGGCGCGGATCAGCCATCCGCGGGGTTCAGGAGCTCCGCGTGCGCCGGTCCCAGCCTCGAACGACGACGAGCGCCACCCCGCCGGTCAGGGCCAGCCAGAGGACGACCAGGCCGGCCGCGGAACCGCCGGCGCCGGCCACGCCGGTCGTCGTCGCGGGCGGGGTGACCGCCGCCTTGGCCAGGGTGATCACGACGGTGGCCGAGGTCGAGATGTTGCCGTTGCTCGGGTCGATCGAGCCGGTCGAGTGGACCGCCGCACAGGCCGACGCTCCATCAGCCTTCTGGAGGTTCGCCTTGGCCGTCTTGTTCAGGACCGCCGCCGGCAGGGTAGCCTTGCCGACGTGGCCGACCCCCTTCGAATCGAGGCTGGCAGCACCGCAGAACGCGGCGTGGCCGTCGAAGCCGGTGAGGGCCCCGGTCGTCGTATTGACCGTGAAGGTGACGGTCAGGGGCGTCCCCGCCTGGTAGCTCGTGGCGAACAAGGCGTCGAGCGGCGGATAGGCGTCGGTGACATTGGTCGGGATGATCAGGCGGTCGTTGAAGATGTAGAAGTTGTCCGTGCCGTCGAACGTGACGTGGCCGGTGATCGTGCCCTGCGGGGCAAAGTCGAGCGAGGTCACGCTGTTCGACCCGTCGAGGCCGAGGGCCAGGCAGGTCGGGCCGGCGTTGACCGCGCTCGGCAGGGCGGCCTGGGCGGCCGGGGAGATCGTCGCCGCAGCCAGGATCACCCAGGTGCTCGAGGTGCCGAGGGTCAGGCTGCCGTCCGTCGGGCCGGACGGGTCCGGAGCCGTGTAGGCCGACAGCTGGCCGCATTCGACGGTCGGGGCCGAGGCGAGGATGGGCCCGGCACCAATGGTGGCCAGGATGAGTCCAGCCAGGGCCGCGGCCGAGGCGAAGTGCTGGAAGCGCGACAAAGATCACCCGAGAGCGGTTTGGGATGGAGTTCCCCCGACCTCACCTTACCGTCGCGTTGTGCGTCCTGGCACCGGGCCAATGGTCCCGGGTGCGGGCCGGGTCACCGGCGAGCTCGCCAGGCGAACAGGAGGGTTGCCCGAGCGTCGCACCAGACCAGGCCGAGATCGGCCGGCGGGTCGCGGCGTGCCGTTTCTAGTGTCGGCTCCGTCAGGGCCCGGACCCAGAGCGCCGACGAGCCCGTGAACTTCGAGGCAAAGAGCACCGGATGGCGAGCGTCGAGCTGACGATTCCGCTCGACATCGCGGACGACCCAGCAGCTGAAGACACGATACGGTCGGTGACCGCCAACCGCGATCGCCAGCTCGGCGGCCTCGGCCCGCTTGCGGTTCGTGCTCCGGATCGCCGCGCCGAGGTCGCCGAATGTGTTCCAGCACTCGACCAGGATGAGCAGCCGGGAGCGGTCGTCCCGCAGGCCGACGTCGGTCGAGCGGCTGGGATCCGATGGCCGTGTCGGGAGCTCGAACGTGGCACCCTAACCACCCCGTCGGCCAAGCCCCATGACGAGCTCTTGGATTGCGAGATGGCCCGCGTCGGTCGGCTCCCCACGAGCATCACGCTGCAGCTCGATCCGCATCGTTCGGTCGACGGCCAGCGCCAGCCGCTGCCAGGTGTCGAGGGTGTGGCCGCCGCCGCGGCCTCGCTCGAGATCGCTCACGGTTGAGCGAGCAAGTCCGACCCGGGACCCGAGTTGTGCCTGGGTCAGTCGCCTTCTCGCTCTAGCTGCACGAAGGTCACCACCGAGCCGGGCGAGCGGCCAAGGTTGAGCCGCACGGCCTCCGCTGCCAGTTGCGGGCGCTTGAGCTTTGCCATTCCGGGTGCATGGTCGCGCGGAGGTCTTCGTTGGGCGTTAGCCGCGCTGTGGGCCGCGGCTAGCCTCGGATTTACCCCGGGCTGCTTCGGAGCAAGCACGAGCACGGACTCCGGCCAAGGCCCGCGAAGCTGCTGAACTGCCTAGAGCACCGCGCTCTGTGCTGGGCGTCTATCCACCCGGAGCACGGGACTCAAGGTAGGCACGGTAAGGGCCACGAGACGCCGGCCAACCGGCGGCATCAAGACGGGGGCGCGAGGCGCCGCTCATGCGGCGAGCGCGGCCGCTGGGTTAAGGAAGGCGGACGGCGATGCTCCGCCGACTCCGGCCCGTGCCGGCGCTCGGCTGTGCCGACGCCCAGGCGTGACGACGCTCGGCTGGGCCGTAACGACGCGCGGCCGGCCCGTGCCGGCGCTCGGCCGTGCCGGGCGGACGCCTGGCTGCGGACCCCTACCTCGTTCGGGGGAAGCCCAGGTCGACCGACGAGGTGCCCGGATCGGGCCAGCGGGCCGTCACGACCTTGGCCCGGGTGTAGAACGTGATCCCGTCCGGCCCGTACATGTGGCTGTCGCCGAACAGCGAGGCCTTCCAGCCGCCGAACGAGTAGTAGGCGACAGGGACGGGGATCGGCACGTTGATCCCGACCATGCCCACGTTGCAGTCGAACTGGAACTGGCGGGCGGCGCCCCCGTCGCGGGTGAAGATCGCGGTGCCGTTGCCGTACGGGTTGTCGTTGACGAGCTGGAGCGCCTCGGCATAGGTCCCGACCCGGACGACCCCCAGGACGGGCCCGAAGATCTCGTCCCGGTAGCAATCCATGTCGGGCGTCACGCCGTCGATCAGCGAGGCACCGAGGAAGAAGCCGTCCCCGCTGTAGGCCGCATCGGATCGGCCGTCGACCACGACCGTGGCCCCCTGGGCGGCACCGCTGTCGAGGTAGCCGGCCACCCGATCGCGATGCTCGCGGGTGATCAGCGGGCCCATCTCGGACGCGGCATCGGCGCCTGAACCCACCTTGATCTTGGGCAGCCGGGCCGAGATCGCCGAGACGAGCGGGTCGGCCACGTCGCCCACGGCAACCACGACCGAGATTGCCATGCAGCGCTCGCCGGCCGAGCCGTAGCCGGCCGACACGGCCGCATCGGCGGCCATCTCGATGTCCGCGTCGGGCAGGACGATCATGTGGTTCTTCGCTCCACCCAGGGCCTGGACCCGCTTGCCGTTGCGGGTCCCCGTCTCGTAGATGTAGCGGGCGATCGGGGTCGAGCCGACGAAGCTCAGGGCCGCGACGTCGGGGTGCTCGAGCAGGCGGTCGACGGCGACCTTGTCGCCCTGGACCACGTTGAACACCCCCTCGGGCACGCCCGCCTCGGCCAGCAGCTCGGCCAGCAGGATCGAAGCCGAGGGGTCCTTCTCGGACGGCTTGAGGACGAACGTGTTGCCCGTCGCCAGGGCATTCCCGAACATCCACATGGGGACCATCGCCGGGAAGTTGAACGGCGTGATCCCGGCCACCACCCCGAGCGGCTGGCGAATCTGGTAGACGTCCACGCCTGTCGAGACCTGCTCGCTGAAGGCGCCCTTGAGGAGCTGCGGCACACCACAGGCGAACTCGATGTTCTCGAGTCCACGGGCCACCTCGCCCAGGGCATCGGCGGTTACCTTGCCGTGCTCCGCGGTCAGCAACGCGGCGATGTCCCGGCGATGGGCTTCGATCAGGTTCCGGATCCGAAACAGGATCTCGGAGCGCTTCGAGAGCGACGTCGCCCGCCAGGCCGGGAATGCCGCGGCGGCCGCCGCGACGGCTCGATCGACCTCTTCGACCGCGGCGAAGTCGACCCGCCGGGCTACCTGCCCGGTGGCCGGGTTGAAGACCGGGCCGGAACTGCCCGAATGGCCGGCCACGCGTGCCCCGCCGATCCAGTGGCCGACGGACTCGCCCGTCGCGGTGGTAGAACCTGCCGGTGGCTCGGCGACCTGGGTCATGGTGCGTCCTCTCGTGAACCGGGCCGGCTCAACGCGCCGGTCGGGCCGGTGACTCGGCGACCGGCAATGGGCTGCTGGGCGTCGGCTCATCGATGGTATCAGGGCGCCGGCTGAGAGCGACCAGGCCGATGATCGCGAAGGCCAGCAGGGCCAGGTCGAACAGCTGCTCCAGGCGCAGCCCGGCCAGGACGACCGCGTCGCGCCAGGTGAAGGCGACGACGAACCGGACGATCGCCCAGCCGCCCAGCACGAGCAGGAACCGCCGGCCGTCGCCCGAGCGGAACAGGCCGAGAAGGACGACGGCGACGAGGGCGCAGAGCAGGATCCCGTCGCCAATCGCCTCGTAGACCTGGGCCGGCTGGGCGGGCAGCTCCGGCCCGAGCGTGTTCCATGGACCCGGACCGAGGTAGGCCGTCGCCCAATCGAGCTTCGAAACGAGGCCCTGGCCGGTCGCACCCAGGACGTTGGCCAGCTTTCCCAGGCCCAGTCCGACGACCAGCCCGAACGCCGCGACATCGAGCCAGCGCCCGACCGGGGCCTCGAGCAGGCGGGCGACGTAGATGCCCGTGAGCGTGCCCAGGACGACCGCCCCGAACAGGGCCAGGCCGCCGCTCGAGGGATCAAGGACCAGGCCGGGGTTCGCGTGGTAGTAGTCGAAATGGAGCAGCACGTAGCTCAGTCGGCCGCCGATCACGGCCCCCGGGACGATCCCGAGCAGGATGAACAGCATGTCGTCCCGCCGGAGCGGGCGCGGGCCCGGATCCGGCTCGTTCGGCCCGGCTGCTCCGGTCGATGGGGCCGTCGCGCTCGAAGCCGGGCTGACCGCCGGGCCGGGTTTCGCCCAGCTTGGTTTCGCCCGGCCGGCCAGCAGGCCCGTCAGGACGATCGCCCCGAAGATCACGACCGCCAGGGCGAGGGTCTCCCAGCGGACGGCGAAATCGCCCAGTCGAAGGGTCGGGTCGAAGCTCAGGGCGATGACGGCCAACGGCACAGTCCGGTCAGCCTAGCAAAGGGACGCCGGACGAGGCTGGCTGGCGCAGATCGAGCGGACTAGAGGACCGCCAGCTTGTCGACCAGCTCGCGGACCGCCGCGGCCGAGTGATCGAAGGCCGCCTGCTCGTCCGGCTGGAGCTCGATCTCCAGGACCCGCTCGAGGCCGCCCGCGCCGAGGATCGCCGGGACGCCGACGAACAGGCCCTTGGTCCGGAATTCCCCGTCGAGCAGGACCGCGCAGGGCAGGACCCGGTGTCGGTCGCCCAGGATCGCCTCGACCATCTCGAAGGCCGAGGCCGCCGGAGCGTAGTAGGCCGAGCCGGTCTTGAGCAGGGCGACCACCTCGGCTCCGCCATTGGCCGTCCGCTCGCACAGTGCGGCGACCCGCTCGGCGCTCATCAGCTCGGTGATCGGTACGCCGGCCACGGTCGAGTAGCGCGGCAGCGGGACCATCGTGTCGCCGTGGCCGCCCAGCACGAAGGCGTGGGTGTCTGCAACCGAGACACCCAGCTCGGCCGCAATGAAGTAGCGGAAGCGGGCCGAGTCCAGCACGCCGGCCATGCCCAGGACCCGCGCCCGGGGAAAGCCCGACGCCTCGAGGGCGACATGGCACATTGCGTCGAGCGGGTTCGTGACGATGATCAGGATCGCGTCCGGGGACTGGGCAGCGGCCTGCTGGACGACCGAGCGGACGATCCCGGCATTCTTGGCCAGCAGGTCGTCCCGGCTCATCCCGGGCTGGCGGGCCAGGCCCGAGGTCACGACCACGACGTCCGAGCCGGCCGTGTCGGCGTAATCGTTCGTGCCCAGGATCCGGGCGTCGTGCCCGACGACCGGCGCGGCCTCGGACAGGTCGAGGCCCTTGCCCTGGGGCAGCCCTTCGACGATGTCGATCAGGACCACGTCGGCCAGGCCCGCCTCGGCGATCCGCTGGGCGGTGGTGGCTCCGACGTTGCCGGCGCCGACGACGGTCACCTTGTGGCGGCCCATCCGGGGTTGCTCCTTTACGCTCAGTCGACCCGTGGACCCGCTCGGCGGACGCTCTCGGCCACGCCGTCGGCGAACGCTTCGAAGTTGGCTGCGAACATGGCGGCCAGCTTGGCGGCCGCCTGATCGTAAGCGTCACGATCCTGCCACGTGCTGCGCGGCTGCAGGAACTCGGCCGGGACATCCGGACAGGCCATCGGCACGGCGATCCCGAAGCGAGGATCGACCGTCGTCGGGATGTCGTCCAGCCGGCCGTCGAGGGCGGCCCGGACCATCGCCCGGGTGTGGCCGATGTTCATCCGCTCGCCGGTCCCGTAGGGCCCGCCGGTCCAGCCCGTGTTGACCAGCCAGACCGGCACGTTGCCTGCGGCCAGCCGTTCAAAGAGCATCGCGGCGTACTCGCCTGGATGGCGCGGCATGAACGGCGCACCGAAGCAGGTCGAGAAGGTCGCCTTGGGCTCCTTGACCCCGATCTCGGTGCCGGCCAGCTTGGCCGTATAGCCGCTGATGAAGTGGTAGGCGGCCTGGTCTCGACTGAGCCGGGCGATCGGCGGCAGGACGCCGAACGCGTCGGCCGTCAGGAAGATCACGGTGCGAGGCTGGCCGGCCATGCCGGTCGGATCGGCATTGCCGATGAACTCGAGCGGATAGGCCCCGCGGGTGTTCTCGGTGAACCGGTCCGAGTCGAGGTCGAGCTCCCGGCTGGCCGGGTTCAGGTCGACGTTCTCGAGGATCGTCCCGAACCGGCGGGTCGTCTGGAAGATGTCGGGCTCGTACATCGGCGAGAGCCGGATCGTCTTGGCGTAGCAGCCGCCCTCGAAGTTGAACACGCCGGCAGCTCCCCAGCCGTGCTCGTCATCCCCGATCAGGCTTCGCTCGGGATCGGCCGACAGGGTCGTCTTGCCGGTCCCCGAAAGGCCGAAGAAGATCGCCGGGTCGCCCTGCCGGCCGACGTTGATCGCCGAGTGCATCGGCAGGATCCCCTCGTCGGGCAGGAGGTAGTTCATCACCGTGAAGGCACTCTTCTTGATCTCGCCGGCGTACTCCGTGCCGACGATGATCACCTCCATCCGCTTGAGGTGGACGAGGATCGCCGTCTCGGTCCGGGTGCCCTCGGTCGCCGGGTCGGCCTTGAACGAGGGCACGTTGAGGATCGTGAAGTTCGGGGCGAAGGCAGCCAGGTCGGCCGACGACGGCCGGCGGAAGAGGTTGCGGGCGAAGATGCTCGCCCAGGCGGTCTCGGTGTAGACCCGGAGTGAGCGGCGATGGGCCGGGTCGGCCCCGATGAACAGGTCCTGGGCGTAGATCGGACGCTTGGCCGTGTAGGCCAGCAGGCGCGCCCGGAGTCGCTCGTAGTGCTCCTCGGAGATTGGCCGGTTGACCGGGCCCCACCAGACCTTGTCCTGGCTCGACGCCTCTCGGACGATGAACTTGTCCTCGGGCGAGCGGCCGGTGTGGCGGCCCGTTCGGACGACCAGCGGCCCTTCGGCGGCGACCAGGCCCTCACCCGCTCGAATCGCGTCTTCGTACAGCTCGGCGGTCGACAGGTTCGAGCGCACGACACTGCCGATCGCGGCGCTCGTCGTGCTCGAAGATTGGGTGGGACTCACGATCAACTCCCGTTCGGTGGCAGCCCGCATCGATGCCAACACCGTCCACTGGGATGGTGTCGCTCGACCGGCCGCGCGTACCTCGATCGTCGCCGAGGCGACGCACGGGGAGTCGGCTTTCGCAGTCCCGGAAACACTACACCCGAAACCCGAAGGTTGCCATCAGGTTGCGGGCCTGTCCATGAGGTTTTGGTGCGTCCGTGCCCCCGGACCGGCCGTCAGGGGGTGTAGCTGACGTTCACGACCGGGATGTAGCCCTGCACATTGGGCTGCCAGGTCAGGCCCTTGCCGACCGTGCCGTACAGGCTGCCGTCCCCAACCAGGAAGATCGCCGGGGGATCGGCCTGGGCCAGGACCGCGATCTGGCGCAGGATCGCCACCCGGTCGGGCCCGTAATCGTCGGTCGGCAGGCCGGCCTGTTGGGTGATCAGGGCATCGACCTGGGGATTGTCGTAGCGGCTCAGGTAGCCCTTCGAGTCGAGCCACAGGTAGAGCTCGGTGTTCGGGTCGACCGGGAAGCCCAGGCGGGCCGCCCGCATCGGGTTCGTGTCGCCCTTGCTCCAGGCGTCGTTGAACTGGGCCAGCTCGGCCGGCTTCAGGGTGACCTGGACGCCGACGTTGGCGAGCATCCCGGCAACCGCCTCGTAGATCGACTGGTCGTCGCAGGTGCAGGTGTCCATGTTCACGGCGAAGCCGTTCGGGTAGCCCTGCTGGGCGAGGATCTGTCTGGCCTTGGCCGGATCGAACGGAATCGCCGGCAGGCTCGGGTCGAAGCCCTTGTCGCCGGTGACCCAGAGGGAGTTCATCGGCTCGCCGTAGCCGTCCATGATCGTGGCCACGAGCGTCTTGCGATCGATCGCCATGTTCAGGGCCTGGCGCACGGCGGGGTTGGCGAGGGCCGCGATCGCCGTCGCCTGGTCACCCGGATTCTTGGCCAGGTTGCCGCCCTTGTCCGTGGTCAGCCAGATGGCCAGCGAATGGGCGTCCGAGAGGTAGACCGCCTGGTCGCCGGAGGCCTTGACCTGGGCGGCCTGGTCGAACGGCAGGTCCTGCATGATCTGGATCCCGCCGGTGGCCAGCTCGCTGATCCGGGTCGAGACGTCGGGAATCGGCCGGAAGATCACGGTCTCGACGAGCGGCTTGCCCCGCGGGCTGTTCCAGTAGTCCGGGTTGGCCTCGAGGGTGATGTGGTCGTCCTTGACCCACTCCACGAACTTGAACGGACCGGTCCCGATCGGCTTCAGGGCGAAGCCGGCGTTGCCCACCTGGGCGAAGTACTGGGGCGGCACCATCTGGAGCGTGCCCAGGTTGCCGAGGAGACCCGAGTCGGGCTGGCTCAGGTGAATCTTGACGGTCAGTGGATCGACGACCTCGACGCTGGCCAGGGAAGCGAAATTCGAGGCGAAGGCCGAGTTGAGCCGGCGGCTATCGCCCAGCGGGTAGGGTGTGCTCGTCGCCGGATCGAGGTCGGCGATCCGGTACAGCGAGAAGCGGACGGCGGCCGAATCGAACGGCTCACCGTCCTGGAACGTGACCCCCGGGTGGAGCTTCAGCTCGAGCGTCTTCGAGTCGGGCGAGCTCCACGAATCGGCCAGGCCCGGACCAAGGCCGCCGTCCGGAGCGATCGTGATCAGGGTGTCGAAGATCGCGTACATCACCGAGAAGCCCGAGTTCTGGTAGACCCGGTAGGGATCCATCGACTCGGCGTCGGCCGACAGCCCGATCGTGAGGGTGCCGGTCGGTTGCCCGGACTGGCCCGGGGCGGCGCTGGCGGCAGCAGCCGCGCTCGCGGTGGCGCTCTCGCCCGCGCTGACGAGCGGCGCAACCGAGGCAGGTTGGCAGGCGGCAACGAGGACGACCAGGGCGGCAACGAGCGGGGAAAGCCGGCGGACGGCCCGTGAGCTGGGTTCGATCATTGCGCCGCGTCACCTCATCCAGGCTTCGGGGCGCACGGCTCGTGTCCGGGCACGTCCGGGCGGACGTGACCGTGCACGGCCTTCTTCCATCCGGACTGTACCGTCGGCTCCGTCGGGATCGCCTCACCGAGGCGACCATCGGATCTGCTGCCACCCGTCGATCGACGGGCCGCTCGTGGGCTCCCCGCGTCGTCGACGCGGGACTACCACCGGTCGGGAATTGCACCCTGCCCCGAAGGCCGGGTCCAATCTATCACGAGATCCCGGCTGGGTCGCTCGCCGCCTCTCGCTCGAACCGGGCGAGTCGATGGAAGGCGTCGGCGAGGGCCGGATAGAGCTCGACGTAGCCCGTGTAGACCCGATCGTAGGCTGCCCTGGCGGCGGGATCCGGTGAGAGGCGTCGCTCGGTCGCGAACATCGCCCGAGTCGCCGGCACCAGGCCCGGATACGCCCCGGCGCCGGCCGCGGCCGTGATCGCGGCACCGAGGGCGGCGGTCTCGGCGACCCGGGGCACGATCACCTCGAGGCCGGTCACGTCTGCCTTGAGCTGGTGCCAGGCAGGGTTGCGGGCCGCTCCGCCGCTCAGCACCAGGCCGTCGATCCGGGCCCCGGCCGCCGCGATCGGCTCGATCACGTGGCGCAGGGCCAGGGCCGAGGCCTCGACGACAGCCCGGACCAGGTGGGCCCGGGTGTGACCCAGGGTCAGCCCGACAAACGCCCCCCGGGCCTCGGGGTCCCAGATCGGTGAACGCTCACCGGCGAGGTACGGCAGGAAGAGCAGGCCGTCCGCACCCGGGGCGACGGTCGCGGCCTCGTCCAGCAGCGCCTCGATCTGACCCGGCTCGTCTGCCCGGGCTGCAATCGTCGCTCCATCGCCAAGGATTCCGGCCAGCCAGTCGAGCGACTTGCCGGTCGCGTTCATCGCCCCGCCCAGGACCCACGCGCCGGGAATCGGGGCGGGCGCACAGAACGAGCCGGGCACATCGAGCCGGCGATCGGAGTAGACCGCGAAGCCGCCCGAGGTGCCCCCAGTGTCGACGGCATCACCCGGTTCGAGCAGACCGGCCCCGAAGAAGCTCGCGTAGGCGTCGACCATCCCGGCGACGACCGGGATCCCGGCGGCAAGGCGCAGCTCTGCGGCCGGGCGCGCCCGCAGCTGGCCGATGACCCCGCCCGTCGCGATCACCGGAGGCAGGCGATCGATCCGCAGCCCGGCCGAAGCGACATCCGGCGGGTCTGCCCGGAGCTGTCCGGGCAGGCGGGTCTCTGCCGCGCGGCCGGTCATCCGGCAAGCGACCGCCTCCCACGAGTTGAGGTACCAGCGCGCTGGGCCGAGCGCATCCGGATCGTGGCGCTCGAGATGGAGCGCCGCCGGCAGGACCCCGAGCTCCCAGCTGAAGCGGCCGGTCAGGGCGGTCAGCTCGTCGACCTCCAGGCTGGACCGGGTATCGAGCCAGGTCACCGCCGGACCGGTTGCGTTGCCAGACTCATCGGCCGGAACGAGGGTCGGACCATGGCCGACGCAGCAGATCGCGACAACCTCCGGGCCGGACGCCCGGTCGCCCGAACGCCGCCGGGCCACGGCCAGCTGGCGGATCGTGTCGGCGATCGCCGCCCACCACGCGTCCGGATCCTGGAGCGCGACCCCCGCCCGAGGTCGGTCCGTTGGATAGCCCGCCCGGGCCAGCCCGACCAGCCGGCCGTCGAAGTCGAACAGGCCGGTCTTGACCTCGGTCGTGCCCAGGTCGATCGCCAGGACGACCGATGACGAGGCGGGCGCCATCAAGCGCCGCCGGGGCCGGTAGCCCGATCGCGACCGACCCGAGCCTCGGCCCGGAGGGCCCACGGCATCGCCCGGACCGGGTCCGGCAGGAACGGCCGCCATGTGCGATAGCCGGCCGTCAGCCAGGCCGACACGAACCGGCGGCCCGGACCCCAAGGCAGGCCGTAGCCCTCCCGGATCACGTCCGGCAAAAGCCCGACGGCGGGCCACATCGTCCAGGCGTACAGGTCCGGCGGCAGGCTCGCCAGGCGGGGGTGAAGCGGTCCGAGCGGCGGACGCAGGATCGTCCCGGCCAGATCGCGGGCGATCGGGCCAACCCTGACCGGTCCGCCCGGGCCGATCATCGCGGCGATGTACGCCTCGAACGACTCGACATCGACCGGCAGGATCCCCTCCGGGACGCCGAAGGCCCGCCCGATTGGCCGCGTCTCGTCGTAGAACGCGGCACGTTCGAGCCGGGAGAGCGGGCCGATCCAGCGTTCATTGACGACCAGGGTCGCGTCGATCAGGGTCGAATGGACCCACAGGGTGAGGTCCGGATCGCGAGCGGCGTAACGGTTGCCGAAGGCATCCGCGGACGCCGGATCGACAACCGGGCCTGCGATCGCCCGATGGAGCTGGTTCAGCCGGCGGATCTCGGATCGAGCCTGGGAGGTCGTCCCGTACACGATCGTCAGGTAGCTCCGGAGCGTCGCTCGCAGGCGGCCCCAGGGGTCGGTTCGGAAATCGCTGTGCTGGGCGACCCCCTCGGCGACGAGCGGATGGGCGATCTGCATCAGGAGAGCCCGCGGGCCGGCCCCCAGCAGGAGGGTTGCCTCACGACTCAGCCGCCAGGCCTGGCTGCCCGGCCCGTAGAGGCCGGGATCGCTGATCCGACCGGCCGATTCCTGCGCATCGCCTGTGGCGGGTGATCGTGCGAACATCGGCAGCATCGTAGCGGTCCGGGTCGCCGACCAGCCCGGGCGAGGGATTGGGAGGGACGTGATGACCGACACCGCGACGGGGACCGAGGCTGGATCGAGCGAGCAACCGCTGGTCGACGGCGCGGGCCGCACGGCGGTGGAGCACCACGACGGGCCGACCTGGGGCACCGAATTCGATCCCGACCGGCTGGCCCTGCTCGAGTTCCGGATGTGGAAGGCGTACTACCGGCGCCAGCCGGCTCGCCTGTACGGCCTCCTCGTCCAGGCCCTGCGGGAGCAGGCCGACGTCTCGTGGCCGCGGGCGATCTACGCCGCCGGCCTGCTGACCAAGGCCGCGGTCGGGTTCAGCCGCTCGACCGGCGACTACGAGCGGTTCGCCCCCGATGTCGCTCGCGGCTACCGGGCACTCGGCCTGCCGGAGTCGGTCGACATCGACACGGTCGCGCGCGAGGAGCTCCGATGGTGGGTCGTCCGGCGCGAGATCGGCCTGGCCGCCGGCGCGGCGGCTGGCGAGTCGATCGCCCGCCTGTACGCCGCGCTCTACAGCGTGCCGCTGGAGTCGGTCAGCGAGGCGGGCCGCCTGCGCGGGCTGGCGGCTGAGGTCCGTGATCGGGGCGCCACCGCGGATCCGGACGGCCCGACCGGCGAGGGTGGCGCCTACTGGCCCGAGGTCGCCCGGCTGCTCGGCGCCTCGTATCGGAGCCTGAGCCAGGCCGTTCGCCGGGCATCCTAGCGCTCGGGCGCCTCCGGCCCAGCGCTCGGGCGGCCTGCGGCCTAGCGCTCCGGCGGCCTTCGACCGACGAGCCACCAGGCGCCGGGGAAGAGCGCCGCGGCGATCAGGATCTTCAGGGCGTCGATGACCAGGAACGGGGTCACTCCAGCGGCGATCGCACCGGGCAGGTCGAGGCCGGTCGCGGCCATCAGCCAGGGCACCCCGAAGGCGTAGATCACGAGGTTGCCGACGGTGAACATCGCGACCGCCCCGAGGACGTTGCGGTCCCAGCCGAGCTCGGCCAGGCGGCCGACGATGGCGGCGGCGGCGATGAACCCGATCAGGTAGCCACCGGTCGCTCCAAGGACGATCTGCCCGGAGCTGATCCCGATGATCCGCTCGATCCCGTGGGCGTGTTCGGCGTAGACCGGCAGGAAGAAGCCCAGGACGACGTACAGGAGGGTCGCCAGCGCGCCGCGCTTCGAGCCGAGCGCGCCCCCGACAAGCAGGACGCCGAGCGTCTGGCCCGTGATCGGGACCGGTTGGCGGAGGATCACGAACTGGGCCGTCAGGGCGATGAACAGGGCACCGGCGATGATCATCGCCAGGTTCCGGGCCCGGGTGCTGATCCGCTCGCCGAGGCTGACCGGCACGAGGAAGTCACCGATCGTGATGCCCCGCTCGGCGGCCGGCAGGCGGTTGAGGCGCGGGGATGCGATCAAGTCGGGGTCTCCAGCCAGTCACCATCTGAGGGGTGACGACGACCCGAGTCTAGCAGGCCGGGCTGGCGGCCTATTCGAACTGGACGGCCCGCACGATCGAGATCCGGCTGGCCATCCGGGCCGGCTGGAAGGCCGCCAGCATCGAGACCCCGATCCCGAACACGGAAGCGAGGACGATCGTCGCCCACGGGATCACGATGCCGCCGCTTGGTCCGGCCAGGCCGGCCACGCTGCCCAGGACGAAGCCGAGGATCACCCCCGAGACGCAGCCCAGGAACGCTCCGATCAGGCCGAGCATGCCGGCTTCGACCACGACCATCCGCCAGACCTGGCGCCGGGTCATCCCGCCGGCCCGCAGGATGCCGATCTCGCGGACCCGTTCATAGACGTTCATCGTGAGGGTGTTGATGATCCCCAGTCCGGCGATCAGGACGGCGAACAGGGCGAGCATGTCGAACAGGCCGAAGACGCGCCCGAAGGCATCGCTGATCGCGCCCTCGATCCCGCTCAGCGGCGTCGGCTGGAGGGCCAGCCCGGTGGCGACGGCGGCCAGGGCCGGACCGGCCGAATCGGTAGCACCCGGGGCATAGCGGATCGCGAAGGCATCGGCTCCGACGACCCCGAAGTGGTTCGTGGCATCGGACCAGCCCAGGAGGATCGACTCGCCCGATTGGCCGGGCAGGCCGCGATCGACGATCCCGACGACCCGCTCCTCGACGGCGTGGCCGTTGCCCACGGCAAAGTCAAGCGTGTCGCCGACCTGCAGGCCGAACTCGGCTGCGATCGCCTGGGGCACGATCGTCGAGCGACCGGCGTCGAGGGCCGCGAGAGCCGCTCGGCGGTCGCCGGCCAGGAAGGTCAGCCGGCCATCGGCGGCAAGGTCCGAGCCGGCCAGGGCCGCCGCATCGAGGCGGACCCCACGGAAGGCAACCCCGAACCGGGCGATCGGGCTGACCCGGGCCACGCCGGGAATGGCGGCCAGCTGGGCCGCGACACCTTCGTCGGCTGCGATCGGCCGGATCGAGGTCGCGACGAGGTCGCCCGGGATGACGTCGCCCAGCCAACCGGCCGTGGCCGCCTTTGCCTGGCCGGCCAGGCCGCCCAGGGCAACGATCATCGCCAGCCCGATTGTGAGGGCACCGACGGTGAGCGCAGTGCGCTTCCGATCCCGGACCAGCGAACCCTGGGAGAGGCGCACCTCGGCGGGCAGGAAGAGGCGGAACGGCCAGCCGGCGATCCGCCCGAGCGGGCCGAGGACGAGTGGCGTGAGCAGGGTCACGGCCAGGAGGATCGCGTACACGAGCATCGGCCGGAGGATTGCGCCGGTCCCTTCCTCGCCGGGGCGGCTCGACCCGAAGCCGACCGGCAGGATGGCCAGGCCGGCGACGCCGATGGTCACCACCACGGCGACGAGCCAGCGAGCCTGGCCGGTCAGCGACTGGCGGGTCGCGATCGACGGGCGCAGGGTCTCGATCGTCGTGATCCGGCCGGCCCGGACGGCCGGCTCGAGCGCCGCCGCGAGGGTGACGAGCAGGCCGACAGCTGCCGCCACGACAACGCCCAAGGGCGGCACGAGCGGCCCGTCGATCGGGACGTTGTCGCCCAGCGACCCGACGCTGCTCGCGATCAGGCTCGACAGGCCGTAGCCGAGGACCAGCCCGATGGCCGAACCGGCGACCCCCAGAATCAGGGCCTGGCGCAGGACGAGGCGGTGGATCTGGCTGCGGGTCGTGCCGGCCGCCCGGAGGAGACCAATCTCGCGGACGCGTTCGGCGAGGGTCATCGACAGGGTGTTGAAGATCAGGAACGCCCCCCCGAACAGGGTCACCGCGGCAATCAGGGCAGTGATCGCCTGGAAGCCGTCCGTCGAGGCCTGGAGCGTCTCGGTCAGGTCAGCCCGGTCAGACAGGACGTACGGCTCGAAGGTGAGCCGCTGGTCGAGGGCGTCGGCAACGCCGGCGGCAGTCGCTCCCGGGGCCAGGGCCACGTCGACCCAGCTCGCGCCGCGGCTGCCGAACAGTGCCCCGGTCGCGCTCAGCGGGATCACGACCGCCCGGCCCGCCGCGGTCGGATCCGGCCCGGCGTTGGCCAGCAGGCCGACGACCTGGAACTGGACCGGGCCGCTCGACCCGAGCAGGGTCACTGTGCCCCCAACGGGCAGCCCCAGGTCGCGGGCAAGGGCGGCCGGCACGAGAGCCGGCGGGAGGTTGGCCGAAGCGGTCGCGGAGCCGGCGTTCGTTCCGGCATTGGGCGTCGACGCCGGTGCGTTCGGCAAGGCGTTGCCCGCCGACAGGCGCAGGTCGTGGACGCCCTGAGACTGGCCGCCGACCACCTGGCCATCGATCGCCGGATCGACCCCGATCACGCTGACCGGAGCCGCGTAGGCGGCAGCCGGTCCGACGCCGGAGGCGAGGGGATCGCGCTGGAGGTAGGTGCGCTGCTCCAGGACCGGGGCGGCGACGGCCACACCGGGGGTCGTCCGGATCGCGCCGATCGAGGCGTCGGACAGTCCTTGCTCCTCGAACGCCCCGACTCGCAGGTCGGCCTGGCCCATCACGTCGTTGACGGTCCGGCCGACGCCGGCCTCGATGCCCGCGTTGGTGGCCAGGGCGGCGAACAGGACGGCCACGCCGAGGGCAATCCCAATCGTCGACAAGGCCGTCCGGAGCGGACGAGCTCGCAGGCTGCGCCAGGCGAAGGGCGCCAGGCCGGTCATCAGAGCCCGAGCTGGGCGAGCCTGGCGATCAGGGGTCCAGCCGAGTGGTCGGATCGCCGGCCGAGGATGATCTCGTCGCGGATCCGGCCGTCCTGGACGACCTCGACCCGGTCGGCATAGGCCGCCGCCTTCGCATCGTGGGTGACCAGGATGATCGTCTGGCCCCGCTCGTTACACGAGCGCCAGAGCGCCTCGAGGATCTCGAGGCCGGTCGTGAAGTCGAGGTTGCCGGTCGGCTCGTCGGCCAGCACGAGGGCCGGCCGGTTGACCAGGGCCCGGGCGATCGCCACCCGCTGCTGCTCACCGGCCGACAGCTGGTCGGGTCGATGGCGTTGCTTGGCGGTCAGGTCGACCAGCTCGAAGACGTCCCGGATCCGATCGGCGGCGGTCCCCCGGCGGGGATCCTGACCCGCGATCGTGAATGGCAGCCCGACGTTCTCGACCGCGTTCAGGAGTGGGATCAGGTTGAAGAACTGGAAGACGAACCCGGTCTGGTCGCGGCGCAGCCGGGTCGCCGCCTCGTCGCCCAGGCCCCCGATCGCCTGGCCGCCCCACACGACCTCGCCGCTTGTCGGCCGGTCGAGGCCGCCCAGGATGTGCAGGAGGGTGCTCTTGCCCGAGCCGCTCGAGCCCATCAGGGCCACGAACTCGCCGGGCTGGACGGTCAGCGAGACGCCCCGCAGGGCCTCCACGCGGGTCTCGCCCAGGGCGTACGTCTTCGTCAGGTCGCGCGCTTCCAGGATCGGCTGAGCCAGGGCCATGATCACCTCGCCTAGTTGCCGAAGAACAGGCCGGCGATGCCCGCTGCGATCGATTCGAGGAGCCCTTGTGGCGCCGGCGGATCACCGACCCGGAGCGAGGCCTGGTCGGCCAGGGCCACCTCGCCCGAGGGCGCCGGCGTTGCCCCGAGCGAGGCGGTCGGCGTCGGGCTCGGGGTTGCGCTCAACGTGGGTGCGCTGGTCGGACTTGGGCTCGGGCTCGGCGTCGGCGTGGGTACGGCCTTGGGCTTGGCCGGAGCCGGCTTGGGCGTCGGCTTCGGCTTCGACTTCACCGGCTTCGGCGGGCTCGACACCGAACCGCATTTGTGGGCGAACACGACGGCCCACATCTTCTTGCCGTCGGCGCCCTTGTAGGCCCCAATGCCCACGACGTCCCAGGCCGGGCCGAGGATGTTCTGGCGATGGTCGGGCGAATTCATGAACATCGTCTGGATCTCGGCCGTCGACTGGTCGTCGGGGTAGTTGTTCCAGCCGATGTTCTCGCCGGCCAGCTTGAAGCAGTAGCCGTCGTTGCTCATCACGTCGAAGACGGTGTGTCCGTCTGGCGGAATCTGGTGGGAGAAGTAGTTCCGGACGATCATGTCCTTGGCCCGGGCCCTGGCCAGCGACGCCAGGGTCGAGTCCCAGTGGAGCGACCTCAGGCCGGCCGAGGCGCGGGCCTGGTTGGTCAGCTGGAAGAGCTGCTGCTCTGAGCTCGAGCTGAACGCGTTGCTGCCCCAGGCAAACGCGGTCACCGGCAGCGTGAGCGCCAGGCCGACCGCCAGCACGAACGCGGCGAATGGCAGCCGGGCGGTCGATCGAATCGCGTTCAAGGCGGGTCCTCGAGGTTCGCGCCGCGGCTGGGGCCCGCGACCTGCTGAACGTACGGCGCGACCGGCCGATTCGGGAGCCGCGCGATGGTCCGGGGTGGCCCGAACTGGGGTACCGGTAGCGGTCCGTTACGGACGGCCGCAGTCCGTGTCGGCCGGCAGAGCCGAAGGGCAGCAGCGGGCCGCCCGCGCCATTCGCCGGAGCGGGCCCCACGGACCACGCTGGGCTGGCCAAGGCCGGGTGCATGGTCACTTCACGCTCAACGTCGTCGTCAAGGCAGGTTCTGGCCGCAAGGCCGCCTGGATAGCGCACCGGTTCACGCTCAGATCGGGCATTAGCGGGTCGATCGCGCTGCGAGATCCGAGCGATCTCGGCCTTCGACCCCGGCCTTGTGCTCCCTGCGTCCATGCACGCGGAATCGAGTGGCACAAGCCCGCTGCGCGGGTCCTCTGCCGGTCCGAGACGGCCGGGACCGGGCCGGAGCCGGCGGGCTATACTGCCGATCCTTCGCGCTTGGTGGCCTTAGCTCAATCGGCAGAGCAGCGGATTGTGGTTCCGCAGGTTACGGGTTCGATTCCCGTAGGCCACCCCACCAGTTCCGCGATGCCGCCTCGCGCCGAGTCGTGCGACCGGTCCGACTCAGGTCCAATGCCCCGGAATCCCTACGGTCGACGCGAGGCGTCCGTCTCGTGACGGGCCTATCGGCCGTGGCCGACCTCTTCGGGCTCCTCGTACCACTGGACCCGGTCGCCGACCCTCGCCCGGAGCTTCCAGCGGGAGGATTTGCCGGCCGAGTCGATCGCCTGGCGGAGCGCCCCGATCTGGGCGATCACATCGAACTTCGCTGGCCGGCCGAACTCGAGCTCGCCCGGCTGAAGGCTGCCCGTGAAGTAGCCCTCGAACTTGTCAAGGTTGCCGGTGAAGGTTCGCCACCAGCCCCAGTCGTTCGAGGTTAGGGAGGTGATCCGGTCGACGTTGATCGTGCCGTTGTCGCCCTTGCCAAGAGGGTACTCGGACAGGAGAGCCAGCCCGTCCAGGATGTCTTTCCGGTTGATCTTGGCGATCTGGGCTTTCGAGAGGAGCATCTCGGCCAGGGGCACGGTCGGGCTGTCGATGCCCAGCCGGTCGGCGAACTCGAAGCGGTGGCACATCTCCATCCGATCGATCAGGACATCCACCGGCCGCCTCCGGGCGGGGTCGACGAAGTACATCTGCTTGTGGCCGTACAGGGCGTTGTACTGCTTGTCCGCCGCGTAGCCCTGTTCCACGAGGAGGGCCGTCAGGGCCTTGCGATCCTTGCCCCGGGTGGCCAGGTCGATATCGCGCCCGTCCCGATCGATCCGGGCGGTCCAGGTCGGGCAACGAGCGTGGAACGACAGCCCGCCCATCAGCCGGGCCTGGAGCCCGGCGGCGTTGGCCAGGGCGATCACCCGGAGGGCCTCGGCCAGCGGATCGGGGAGGGTCGGACCTTCGGCGGCCGGACTGGCGGTTGGCGCCGCGGCTGCGCTCGAGGCCGGACTGGCGGTTGGCGGCGCCACTCCGCTCGAGGTCGGATCGTCGCCAGCCGGCCCGGCCGGGGACTGGTCTCCGGAGCCCCCATCGGCGGCGGCCGACGAGGGCTTCCCGGGCTCTGCGTCGAGAGGGATATCAGCCACGATCCGCGCAGTATAGTGGCGCTGAATCTGGGCATGGCAAGTGGTGATCGCCGTGCATCGGGATGGGCACGGCGTTGGAATTCGCCCAGGCGGGCCTGAGGGGGCTCGCGGTCGGCGACCAGCGAAGGGAGTGCCTGTCTTCGATGAGCGATTCCGGACGCACGCTGTTCACGCGGCAGTCGTCGGGTCTGGTCCGCGAGGTGAGCGTCACCAACGCGCTGTTCTTCAACACCTCGGCCTTCATCGGGGGGACCCTCGGCGGCGCATTCCAGATCGCCGTCCTGGCCGGTGTCCCGATCGTCATCGTGGGCGGCCTGACCAACTGGTCGTGGGTCGCCTTCATCGTCGGCGCCCTGTGCATCCTGCTGGCCTTCATCTTCGCCTCGCTGACGAGCGTCATGCCTCGCTCCGGCGGTGACTACGTCTTCTCCAGCCGGATCGTGCCCAAGGTCGGCCCGCTGCTCGGCTGGCTCGAGAGCTGGGGCCTCGTGTTCGCCTCGATCGCGCTCCTCCAGTTCGAGACGGTCCAGACCCTCCGGAGCACCCAGGTTGAGGGCCGGATCATCGGGATCGGGACCGGGATCGACTTCTTCAATAGCGCCAACAGCTGGTTCACCGACGGATCGACCGGTGACGTGACCGGGCTGCCGGGGCTGATCGCCGCCCTGGTCGTCTTCGCCTTCGTGGCCTGGGTCGTCCTCCAGCCGACGCGCCGGTTCCACAAGATCGTGACCTACCTGACGGTCATCGGGATCGTCGGCTGGATCCTGATGGCAATCTCCGGCCTGCTCTTCTTCGATCCAGTCCTGTTCGCCCAGAACCTGCCCAAGTACGCCAACGGAGTCACTGTCGACCAGCTCAACAAGGCCGCCACGGACGCCGGCCTGAACAGCGGCTTCAGCTGGGTCCCGACCAACTTCACGACCTGGCCGGTCATGCTGATGGCCGGGGTCATGCTCTTCCAGTTCATCGGCTTCCAGTACTCGGCCTATATCTCGGGTGAGGTCCGAGGCAACGTCAAGAAGGGCATCCTGATCGCCGTCCTGGCGGCCCTCGGGATGGCCGTCCTGATGAACTCGATCTATGCCGAGGCGCTGGCCCGCCGGATCGGGCTGGACGCCCAGATCGCCTGGAGCGCGATCTGGTGGGGCTATATCGATCCAGTCAAGTCGGGCGTGCCGCTGCCGATGGGTTCACCGAACTACTTCCAGCTGCTCGGGGCGGTCGCCCATCCGGAGCTCTGGCCGCTGTGGGCAATCGTGGGTGCAGCCTCGACCCTCTTCCCGTTCCTGCTCATGCCGGTCTACGTGATCTTCATCAGCCGGATCGCGCTCGCCTGGAGCCTCGACCGGCAAGTCCCCGAGTGGTTCGGAACCGTGTCCGAGCGACTGCATGCCCCGGTCAACGCGATCGTCGCGACCCTCGCCGTCGGCGTCATCTTCCTGTTCCTGTGGGCCTTCCCGGTCCTGAAGTGGGTCGGCCTCGAGTCGCTCGCCCCAAGCTCCGATCCGGCCCTCGATGGCAAGCTCAACCTGGCCGCTTCGGCCTGGTTCACGATCCTCGCCTCGGCACTCAGCTGGATCATGCCCGGGATCAACGCGATCCTGGCTAAACGGACCCGGCCCGACCTGGTCAAGGACGCTCCGTACATCCGCTGGCTGCCCCTGCTCGGGGTCGTCTGGCTGGTCTTCACCTTGATCCTGTACTGGTTCGCCGGGGTCGGCCCGATCTACAACGCCCTGACCGGCGGACAGGAGGCGCTGGCGTACCTGAACAGCTCGGGCGTGAGCTTCGTCCTGATCGTCATGGTGATCGGCCTGATCTGGTATGGGGTCCGGTCCTGGCAGAACCGGCGGGCCGGCATCGAAACGAGCCTGATGTACCAGATGATCCCGCCGGACTGACCGGCACCCGAACCACGCGTACCCAACCTGCCGGCCGGCCGCCTCGCGCGACCGGCCGGTCCAGTCTGATCGAGGCCACCAATGGCTGAATCCAGAGCGCCTGCCGATATCGTCCTGGTCGGTGGGGTCGTCAGGACGATGGACGTCGCCCGTCGCACGGCCCACGGCGTGGCGGTCCGTGACGGCCGAATCGTGGCGATCGGCACGGCCGCCGAGATCGACCGTCTGCGGGGTCCCCGGACGCGCCGGATCGACCTGGCCGGTCGAACCCTCGTGCCCGGCTTCCACGATGCTCACGTCCATCCCGTGATGGCCGGGATCAACCTGACGCGCTGCCCGCTCCACGACCTGGCACCCGAGGCGCCGGTCTACCTCGAAGCGATTCGGTCCTACGCCGAGGCTCGGCCCGAGGTCCCCTGGGTGATCGGCGACGGCTGGTACATGAGCGCGTTTCCGGGCGGCACGCCGACCCGCCAGGCGCTTGATGCGGTCGTGCCCGATCGGCCAGCCTTCTTCGTGAACCGCGACGGCCACGGCGCCTGGGTGAACTCGCGGGCCCTCGCACTGGCCGGGATCGACCGAGCCAGCCCCGATCCCGCTTCCGGTCGGATCGAGCGCGAGCCGAACGGCGACCCGAGCGGCACGCTCCACGAGGGAGCAATGGAGATCGTCCGGCGAATCCTGCCGCCGACCACGGTCGAGGACCTGGCCGACGGCCTCGAGCTCGCCCAGGCCTATCTCCACCGGCTCGGGATCACCGCCTGGCAGGATGCCTGGGTGACGGCCGACGACCTGGCCGCATATCGGCTGTTCGCCGAGCGCGGCAAGCTAACCGCTCGGGCGATCGCCTGCCACTGGTGGGATCGTGACCAGGGGGCCGAGCAGATCGACGAGATCGTCGAACGCCGGCGGACCGGGCAGATCGGCCGGCTGCGCGCGAACACCGTGAAGATCATGCAGGACGGGGTCGCCGAGAACTACACGGCGGCGATGCTCGAGCCGTATCGCGCGGCCGGCGGCGGCACCACGGCGAATCGCGGGATCAGCTTCGTCGACCCGGAGCTGCTCAAGGACCACGTCCGCCGGCTGGACGCACTCGGCTTCCAGGTCCACTTCCACGCCCTCGGCGATCGCGCCGTCCGGGAGGCGCTCGACGCGATCGAGGCGGCCCGGCGGGCGAATGGGCCCTCCGAGGGGCGCCATCACGTGGCCCATCTCCAGGTCGTCGATCCGGCCGAGTATCCCCGCTTCAGGGAGCTCGACGTCTCGGCCAACATCCAGCCCTACTGGGCCTGCAACGATGCCCAGATGGACGAGCTGACCCTGCCCTTCCTGGCGCCTGGGCGGGCCGCCCTGCAATACCCGTTCCGCTCGCTCGAGGCCGCCGGCGCCCGGCTCGTGGGCGGCTCGGACTGGACGGTCAGCACGCCCAATGTCATGGCCGAGATCGAGGTCGCGGTGAACCGGATCTCGCCCGAGAATCGTGCCGCCGACCCCTTCCTGCCGGCCGAGGCGCTCAGCCTCGACAGCGCCCTGGGGGCATTCACGAACGGCGGAGCCTGGGTCAACCACCTCGACGCCGAGACGGGCTCGATCGAACTGGGCAAGCTGGGCGACCTCGTCGTCCTGGACCAGGACATCGCCCGGATGGATCCGCGCCGGCTCGGCGACACGAAGGTCCTGCTGACCCTGGTCGAGGGCGCGGCCGTCCACGAGGACCCGGAACTCGAGCGACCGTGATGGAGCCGGCCGAGCTCGACGCCGTTGGCCAGGCCGAGCTCGTCAGGCGGGGTCAGGCCAGCCCGCTCGAGCTGGTCGATGGCGCGATCGCCCGAATCGAGCGCCTGAACCCGACCCTCAACGCGGTCGTCAGCCCGATGTTCGAGGCGGCCCGGGCCGCCGCCCGGGAGACGAAGGCGAGCCCAGGGGCGCCCTTGGCCGGCGTGCCGTTCCTGCTCAAGGACCTGGGCGCGACCCTGGCCGGGACCCGCCAGTCGAAAGGCTCGCGGGCGTTTCGGAACCACATCTCGGCCGAGGACACCGAGCTCGCCCGGCGGCACCGGGCCGCCGGCCTGATCGTCCTGGGCAAGACCAGCTCGCCCGAGTTCGGCAACCACTCGACGACCGAGCCGGCCCTCTACGGACCGACCCGCAATCCCTGGAACCTCGGCCGGACGACCGGCGGATCGTCGGGCGGCTCGGCCGCCGCGGTCGCCTCGGGCATGGTCCCGGCGGCCCACGGCAACGACGGCGCGGGCTCGATCCGGATCCCCTCGTCGTGCTGCGGCCTGTTCGGCCTGAAGCCGACCCGCGGTCGGAACTCGTGGGCGCCGCTCGGGGACATGCTCTCGGGTGTGGCGGTCGAGCACGCCCTGACCGTGACCGTCCGCGACAGCGCCGCGATCCTCGATGCCACGGCCGGCTTCGTGCCGGGCGACCCGTCGATCGCGCCCGTGCCCGAGCGTCCGTTCCTGGCCGAGGTCGGGGCCGACCCGGGGCGCCTGCGGATCGCCTGGACGGCCGAGCCGCCGTTCGAGACGAACGTCCACCCCGACTGTGTGGCCGCTGCCCGACAGACGGCCGAGCTGCTCGTCGCCCTCGGTCACGAGGTCGAGGAGGCCGCCCCCGAGTTCGACGGCGAGGCGCTCCTCGAGCCGTTCGTCCGGATCTGGGCGACCTCGAACCTGGCCGACTATCGGGCCGCTCGGGACGAGCTTGGACGGGAGCCCGAGCGCGACGAACTCGAGATCACGACCTGGGAGCTGATCGAGTACGCCCGCCGGTTCGACGGCGGCGGGCTGCTCGAGGCGATCGACACGCTGGCGGCGGCGAGCCGTCGGGTCGGCCGGTTCTTCGAGCGCTACGACGCCTGGGTCACCCCGACGCTTGCCCAGCCGCCCCTGCCGCTCGGGATCCTGAACCAGTCCTACGGCGGTGCCGTCGAATGGTGGACCTTCGATTGCCGGTTCAACCCCTGGAACCCGATCGCGAACATGACCGGCCAGCCGGCGATGTCGCTGCCGCTGAGCTGGACCGCGGACGGCCTGCCGGTCGGCACCCTCATCTTCGGCCGGTTCGGGGCGGAGTCGACCCTGTTCCGGCTGGCCGGCCAGCTCGAGACCGCTCGCCCGTGGCGGGGCCGCCGGCCCGCGATCCACGCTCTCTCGTCGTTTGCCCGGTGACGAACCCGTCCACAGTCCAGCCCGCCTCAAGCCAGGGAGCCTGATCGACCGTGGCCAAGCCGTTTCGCCTGTACATCTGCAGCGACATCCATGCCTCCGAGCGGACGTGGCGCAAGTTCCTGAACGCGATGAAGGCCAACACGTATCACGTCGACGCGGCCCTGATTGCCGGCGACCTGACCGGCAAGGCCCTGATCGCGGTGGTCAAGGACGGCGGGGGCGACGTCTGGGAGGCCACCCTGCTGGGCCAGCGCCGGGTGGCCCGCGACGAGACCGAGCTGCTGGCGCTCGAACGCTCGATCGCCGATGTCGGTTACTACGCGGTGCGGGTGAGCGAGGCCGAACGGGCGGCGATGGAAGCCGATCCGGCCCTCGTCACCGCAGCCTTCCACGACCGGATCGAGGCCCGCCTGCGCGAGTGGCTGGCTCTCGCCGACGAGCGCCTGGACGGCTCGGGCGTGCCGGTCTACGCGATGCCCGGCAACGACGACGACTTCCTGATCGACCCGATCCTGGAGCAGTCGGGCTACGTCCGGGACGTCAACGAGCGGATCATCGACCTGACTCCGTGGCACCAGCTTGTGAGCATGGGCTGGTCCTCGCCCACGCCCTGGTCCACCCCGCGCGAGCTGCCCGAGGAAGAGTTCCTCGACCGGCTCTCGGGCCTGATGCATGGCGTCCGGGACGCTCGCAAGACGGTGATGATGACCCACGTCCCGCCCTTCGACTCGGGCCTCGACACCGCGCCGCTCCTCTCGCCCGACCTGCGCCCGACGGCCAGCGCCGGAGACCTGCTCCGCGGCCCGGTCGGCTCGACCGGGGTCCGCGCCGCGATCGAGAGCTTCAGGCCGGTCCTTGGCGTCCACGGCCACATCCATGAGTCAGGCGGCGAGCGCCGGATCAAGGACACGGTCTGCGTCAACGCCGGCTCGGAGTCGTCGATGGGCGTCCTGCGCGGCTACCTCATCGACCTCGGCCCGAACGGTGTCGAGCGGACCCTGCGGGTCGAAGGCTGAGAGCTAGATCGAGGCCCCGGCCTCGGCGTCGGCGATCAGGCTCTCGTTGGCCAGCTCTTCGGCCTCGGCCGGCGTCTCCTCCCAGGACCGGTGGCCACCGCGCATCAGCGAGATCCCGGCCCCGACCAGGCTGACCACGACGCCCGCGCCGAAGGCGATGTGAAGCGCGTCGATGAACGGCTCCATGTCGATCCCGGCCGTGCCGGTCTGGGTTCCGGCGAAGACCCCCACGAGAACCTTGGGATCCATCGCGCTGGTCATCAGACCGATCGCCAGGGCGATGCTGATCACGAAGCCCGTATTCGTGAGCATCGCCCGGGTCCCGGCCCCGATTCCTCGCTTGGCCGGCGGAATCACGCCCATGACGGCGCTCGTATTGGGCGAGTTGAACAGGCCCGAGCCGGCCCCGATGATCAGCTGCCACAGGGCGAGCTGCCAGTACGGGGTATCGACCCCGATCGTGACCAGGCCGGCCAGGCCGAGGGCCGTGACGAGCATGCCTAGGGTGGCCAGCTCCCGTGAGCCATAGCGGTCGGCCAGGGCCCCGCTGATCGGGGACAGGACGAGCAGGCCGATCGCGAGGGGGGCAAGCATGATCCCGGCCGTGACCGGGTCAACGCCCTTGACCCCCTGGAGGTAGAACACCAGCAGGAACAGGACGCTGTTCCGGGCGACGCCGTTGAGCAGGCCGGTGAGGTTTCCCAGGGTGAACAGGCGGTCCCGGAAGAGCGACAGGTCGAGGATCGGCGAGCGGACCCGCGACTCGACCAGGATGAAGGCCGGCATGACCACGACGAACAGGACCAGGCCGCCGACGACCCACCAGGTCGTCCAGCCGTACAGGCCGCCGAAGGCGAGCGAGGTCATCAAGGCCAGCAGCGCGACGAGGTACAGGCCGGAGCCGACCCAGTCGATCGAGACCGTGCGCTGGGCGGCACCTTCTCGACCAGGATCAACAGGGCGGCCACGATCCCGATCAGGCCGAGCGGCACGTTGAACCAGAACACGAAGCGCCAGCCGAAGCCGGTCAGCCAGCCGCCCAGGATCGGGCCGAGGATCAGGCCGGCCCCGACGACCATCGCGTTGAGGCCGAGGGCGCGGCCGAGCTCCGAGCGCGGGAACGCGTCGGTCACGAGGGCGGCCGAGTTGGCGAACATGAATGCGCCGCCGACACCCTGGAGGACACGCCCGACGATCAGCAGCAGCGGCGTCGGGGCGATCGCGCAGAAGGCCGAGGCGGCGGTGAACACGGCCAGGCCCAGGGTGTACGTCCGGCAGCGGCCGAAGATGTCGGCCAGCCGGCCGGCATTCAGGACGAGGACGGTCACGACGAGGGTGTAGCCGACCACGATCCAGAGCAGGGCGAACAGGTCGGTCTGGAGGTCGCGCAGGATCTCGGGCAGGGCGATCACCAGGGTGCCCGAGGTCAGGGAGGCGAGCAGGGCTCCCAGGCTGGTGACGACGAGGAGCCACCAGCGGTAGCTCGGGGCGTCCGGATCGACCAGGCCCCGGCGGGCCGGTTGAGCAGGCATGGCGGAGGACATCGCGCCAATGATGCCATATCATTGACGTTTACGTAAAGGTTGCCCTAGCGCCCCACCCCAGATCAGGGCGAGCCCGGACCCTGCCCGGGCCCTGGGCCTGCCGATTCCGAGTGCATGGTCACTTGGAGCACAGGACCCGGCCTCAGGGCAAACCTGGGCCGAGGACCGATGTTCAGACGCCGCCCGGCGAGCTGCCGGATGAGCTGGACCGAGCTCGATCTGCAGTCCCAAGGCCACCTTCCGACCCGTCCTGTGTCGCTTGTCCCTCTGCTTGCGCCCGTCGTGACCATCCACCCGGACTCATGCCGGCGAACGCGCTCGGGGCCGGCGGCGCCGAGGCCAGGATCTCGAAACTGGCCGTATCTGGCCGCTTCGGCCGGATGTACGATGCGAGCAACCCGGCGGGACGCGTACGGGGTCCGTCCGAGACCATCCCCCGATGGCCGGATGCAGGGACCCGCGCAGGACCGATGGGCTTGGAGGTTCCGGGATGGCCACCGTTACGTTCGAGCACGTTACCAAGACGTACTCCGGCAACGTCCAGGCAGTCAACGACCTGAACCTCGCGATCAGCGACGGCGAGTTCATGGTCCTCGTCGGGCCCTCGGGCTGCGGCAAGACGACCAGCCTGCGGATGATCGCCGGGCTCGAGGAGATCACCGCCGGAACGCTCCGGATCGGCGACCGGGTGGTCAACGACGTCGCCCCCAAGGATCGCGACATCGCGATGGTCTTCCAGAGCTACGCGCTCTACCCGCACATGACCGTCCGGGACAACCTCGCCTTCGGCCTGAAGCTGCGCAAGGTGCCCAAGGCCGACATCGACCGGCGGGTCAAGGAAGCAGCCGAGACGATCCAGCTCTCGAACCTGCTCGACCGCAAGCCCAAGGAGCTGTCCGGCGGCCAGCGCCAGCGCGTCGCCCTCGGCCGGGCGATCGTGCGCGAGCCGGCGGTCTTCCTGATGGACGAGCCGCTCTCGAACCTCGACGCGAAGCTGCGGGTCCAGACCCGGGCCGAGATCGCCCGACTCCACCAGCGCCTCGGCACGACCACGGTCTACGTCACCCACGACCAGGTCGAGGCGATGACGATGGGCAGCCGGATCGCGGTCATGAGCGACGGCCTGCTCCAGCAGGTCGGCGTGCCCCAGGAGCTGTACGACCACCCGGTCAACCGGTTCGTGGCCGGCTTCATCGGCAGCCCGGCGATGAACTTCGTGACGGTGACCGCCTCGGGGACCGGCGATGCCGCCGTGCTGACCGGGTCGGGCATGTCGATCCCGTTGCCGCCGCGCCTGCGCGGTGCGGCCGATTCGGTCCACGGCAAGACCCTGATCGCGGGCTTCCGGCCGGAGCACCTCGACATTGGCGAGGCCGGCCCGAACCAGGCCTCCTTCCGGGCCACGGCCGACGTGGTCGAGTACCTCGGCAACGACGAGCTGCTCCACCTCTCGCTGGAGGGCCACGACCTGGTCGCCGTGGTCAGCTCGGCCCACGTCGTCCATCCGGGCGACAACCTCACCCTGAACCTCTCCCTCAACAAGCTCCACCTGTTCGACTCGGACACCGGCGACGTGATCCGGGGCGATGAGTCCTCTGCCCCGGTCGAAGTTTCGTCGGCTCCGCCGCCCGCGGCTCCGGCGGCCCCGGACGCGCCGGCCCCGTTCCAGGTCGTGGCGGCCGCCGAGGCAGCCCCTGAGGCAAGGCCGGCAGGCGAACAGGCCTGACCCTCAAGCTCGGCGAGATCGATGGCTGACGAGGACCTGCGCGAGACCGTCGTCAGCTCGAAGACGGTCCATCGCGGCCGGGTCGGCGACTTCCGGATCGATACGGTCCGGTTCGAGGACGGCCGCCAATCGACCCGCGAGATCCTCGGTCATCCCGGGGCGGTCGCGATCGTCGCGATCGACGCCGAGGATCGGGTCCTGCTCGTGCGCCAGTGGCGGACCGCTGCCGACGGGGTTCTCCTCGAGATCCCGGCCGGGACGCTGGACATCGTCGATCCAGCCGAACGGACGATCGAGGATCCAGCGTTGGCCGCTCCGCGCGAGCTGGAGGAGGAGACCGGCTATCGAGCCGACGGCTGGCGCAAGCTAGGCTCGTTCTGGACCGCGCCCGGTTTCGCCACCGAGCTGATGCACCTGTACCTGGGCAACCGACCTGCGGCCGGCCCACGAGCGATCGCCTCGGTCCCGACGAGGACGAGCGGCTCGAGCTGGTCCGGATGCCCTTCGATGACGCCCTGGCCGCCGTCGAGCGGCACGAGATCTGCGACGCGAAGTCGATCGTCGGCCTGTACTGGGTGGCCCGCCTCCGCGCCGCCGGCTGAGGACCTGCGCCCGGCCGCGGGGCCCACGCTCAGCGGGAGTCAGGCTCAGCCGGCGTCGGCCCGCCAGGCGGCCAGGTCGACCGGCTGCAGGCGCGGGCTCGGAGTCAGGCCCGGGATCCGGCCGCGCTTGGCGATCGGGTCGTCCGTCGAGCTCCTTGATGTCGCCGGTGAAGTCGATCGGGGTGGCCCCGCTGATGTAGCTCCCGACCGCGTACGAGTCGACCGGCGCGCCGTGCTCCCGGAAGTAGCCGATCCGGTCGGGGGTCAGGCCGCCCGAGATGACGATCTTCACGTTTCGGAAGCCCTCGAGATCGAGCCGCGCCCGGACCTCCTTGACCAGGTCCGCCGTGACCCGGCCGCGCTCGGACGGCGTGTCGAGCCGGATCCCGTACAGCCGGTCGCCCAGGGCGTGGGCCACCCGGAGCGCCTCCTCGGCCTCGTCCTTGAACGTGTCGACCAGGACGATCCGGGCCACGTCCGGGCCAAGGTCGCGGTCGAACGCCTCGGCTGCCCGGACCGTGTCGCCGAAGATCAGGACGAGCGAGTGGGGCATCGTGCCGGTCGGGCTGAGACCGGCCAGGCGGGCGCCGGCCGGGGTCGAGGCACCGACGCAGCCGCCGACGATCGCGGCGTAGTCGAGGACGTCGGTGATGTCGGGGTGGACGTGGCGCGCCCCGAAGCTGATCACTGGCTGGGGCGCGGCGGCCTCGACGACCTCCCGGGCGGCGGTCGCCCAGCCGGTCGACTGGGCGAGCATCCCGAGGAAGGCCGTCTCGTACAGCCCGAATCGGCGGTAGCGCGCCCGGATCCGGAGGACGACCTCCTTGGGCTCGATCGGGTCGCCGTCGTCGAGCGCCTCGACCGTCGTCTCGCCTGGGTCGGTCGTCGTCGAGGACGTGGGCCGAGCAGGTTCTTGGCCTCGTCGATCCCGCACAGCACGGCCGGCTCGCGGGCGAAGACCTCCATCGAAACGATGCGGGTCGAGGCCTTCCCGGTCAAGGATGCTGTCGGCCCGGGCGAAGTAGACGTCGGCCGAGTCGCCCGACAGGATCTCCTTCGACGGCCGGCTGCGCGTGATTGCCATCAGGGCGAATGGTCTCCGTCGTCCGGTCCGGGGCGGATCTGCCGTGCCATCTGAACCGGTTGGTGGGCGAGTGTACCGCGCGCGCGGCGGCCCGAACCGGCACTCGCGCCATGCCGGCGGGCCTGCCGGCCAAAGCGGCCGATCGCGCGGAGCTGGACGATCACGTAGCCCAGCAGGACCAGGGCGATCAGGATCGAGGCCAGGCCAATCCGGATCCTGAAGCTGCCCGCGTCGTCGGCCTGGCTCCAGGCCGTGTCGGCCGCGAGGGCATGGCTGCGGGCCGCGGCGAGGTCGCCCGCGGCGAACGCGGTTCCCGCCGCGCTCAGCTCCAGGTCGGGCGTTTCGCCGATCAGGCCAACGTCCTGGACCAGGCTCGGGGCGTCCGGCTGGGCGGAACCGGCGGTCGTGATCGCACTGATCACCTGAAGCTCGTTGGCGACCTCGACCGCGGCCGCGTTCGTGGCGCCCTGGGTGAACTCGCCCTGGAGGGTCGGCGGCGGGACGAGCCCGGCGGCCGAGGCCGCGCTGGCGATTCGATCGCGCTGGTCGAGGATCTGGCCAAGCCCGCTGAGCTGGCCGGTCGCCACGTCGAACTGCCAGGCATTGAACCCGGCCAGGATTGCCGGGGGCAGCGTCCAGGTGCCGGCCCGGGCGGTGGTCGCCGCGAGCTGGGCCAGGGCACTCGTCCGGGCCGCGAGGAGCGGTTGCTCGGCCGGGGTGACGACCCAGGTCGACCACAGGCTCGAGGCATCAACGCCGGTCCGCTGGGCGATCAGGTCGAGCAGGCCTCGCCAGTCGGGCGGGCCGTTGGCGACAGTCGCCGAACCGATCTGCCCAGCCGGCTGGTAGGCATCCTCCCGGCCGGCGGCCGACCGCCAGACCGCCTGCAGTCCATCGGCGCCGACCAGCGTGTACAGCTGGCCGGCCAGGGTCACGGCGGCGGCCCGGCCGTAGCGATCGGCCAGGTCGGTCGACACCGGGCCCGAGGTCGAGCCAGAGCCCGCGGTCGAGCTGGAGCCCGAGCCCGAGCCGGTCGTGGTCGGTGTCGTCCCGGACCAGGCGTTGAGCGGCTGCGCGGCGGCGGCCAGGGCCGGCGTGATCGACTCGTCGACCGGGGCCAGCTTCATCGCTCGAGCAACCTGGTTGCCGTACAGGATCGCGAACCCGTCGTCGATCCAGGCGTCAGCGAACAGCGAATTGTCGAACCACAGGTGGGCCAGCTCGTGGATCGCGACCGTTTCGCCGGCGGTATAGGCGATCTCGATCCGGCCGTCGGCTGGCTGGTAGTCGGCGGCGTAGCCATCGATCGAGCGCGGCAGGGCCTCCTCGATCGAGATCTCCGGCGACGAGGGCTCGAACGGCAGGCCGATCACGGTCGCGAGCAGAGGCAGGGCGGTCCTGACCAAACGGCTCATCCGGGTTCCCCAGGCTGGATCGTCGGACCACGCCCGGACGACGAGCTGGGCCGGCTGGCCGGCCACGGTCAGGCTGACCGGGGTATCGACAAAGCTGCCGGCCTGGTCCGCGGCAACGACCGCGAGGTACTGGAGCGGATCGGGGATCGCGGTCTGGCTCAGGCTGATCGTGCCGTCGCTCGCGGTGACCGGCTTGCCCAAGGTGCCGGTCACCACCCGGACATCGAACCCGGCCGGGAATCGAACCAGGACACTCGAGCCGGGCTGGCCGACCGAACCGTAGGCCCACACCGGGAAGGTCACCAGCGATCCGCCCACCCGGATCGGCCTACCCGGTGCGCCACCCGGATCGGGCAGGTCGAAGCTCAGGCTGACCGTCGCCGTGTGACCCGACCCGAGGGCGCCGCCGAGCCCGACCGACAGGAGCTCCTGGGCGGAGGTCCGGCTGACCACGCTCACCCCGACGGCGTTCGTGCCGGCCCTGGCTGCCGGGTGGATCGCGCTCGGCGGGACCGAGACCTGGACCCGGTCGAACGTGTAGCGATGGATGACCGTGTCGCTCAGGTGGTTCGTTGCCGCCAGCTGGACCGTGACGTGGACGAGGCGGCTGGCCGGCCGGACGTCGTAGATCGCGGCCCCGACCATGGTCAGGCCAGGGCCCGCCGCGTCGACCGTGGCCGGCGCGGCTCCGACGAGCGGCCCGCCGGCCACCAGCGCCGAGGCCCCGAGCAGGGCGATCCCGAGGATCGCGGCGAGGCGGGCGCCCGAGCTCACGATCCGAACAGCTCCGGCAGTCGATCGGCGTAGCGTTCGAACAGGCCCGGGTTGCGGCTCAGGCGAGCCGACTGGTCCGGGATCCGGCCGCCGATCCAGAGCCAGCCGGCCGACTCCTCGAGCAGGGCGTCGCAGATCGCCAGCGAGCGCACGAGGGCCGCCCCGAGCTCGTCGCGATCGAGCAGCCGGACGGGCACCTCCTGGCTCAGGATCGGCCGACCGTCCTCGGCCAGGGAGAACTTCACGAACGGGAACTCGTCGTTCCAGCGCAGGAGGCGGTGGTACGACTTGCGCAGGCCGTCCCCGATCGGCGGGGCGTAGTGAACCCAGGTGATCAGGCCCATCGCCGGATCGAGGATCACCGTGAAGCGGACGTCGAACCGGCGCCGGCCGTCGAGCTCGAGGTCCCAGGCGACCAGGCCCTCCCGGTCGGACCGGGCGCTTGGCTCGATCCCAAGCTCGGACAGCCAGGCCTCGACCGTGGCGGCTGTGGGGCTCCCGGCCACTGCAGACATGAGGCGGAGTCTAGCCGACGACCGCCGGAGGGCCCGCGCCACGGGTCAGGGCCGGCGGGCGGCGCCTCGCGAGGCCGTTGCCGGGATCGGACCGGCTGCGACTGCCGGGTCCTTGAGCCGGGTGACCGATTCGCCGCTCCGGATGTTCCGGCTCGGGAAGTCCGCCGCGCGGACGTCGCCTTCGACCTTGACGTTCCGGCCGATCCGCTGGCCGCGGGGAATGATCGCCCGCTTGCCGATCACGGTGATCCCGGTGTTGAGCCGGCCCGGCTCCTGGCGATTGGGCGGTCCGTCAGGCCCTTCGCCGATGACGGCTCCGGGCCCGACCACGACCTCCTTGTCGAGGATCGCCCGGTCGATGATCGCGCCCTGCCGAACGACCGTGTCGAACATGATGATCGAGTCGCGCACGACTGCCCCGAGCTCGACCCGGACGCCCGGCGACAGGACGCTGTTGACGACGGTCCCGTTGACCACGCAGCCGTGGCTGATCAGGCTCCGGTGGACCTGGGCGGTCTGGCCGATCTTGCCTGGAGCGCGCTCCTCGGACCGGGTGTGGATCAACCAGCTGCGGTCGTAGAGGTCGAGCTCGGGATGCTCCTCGACCAGGCCCATGTTGGCTTCCCAGTAGGACTGGATCGTTCCGACATCCTGCCAGTAGCCGTCGAAGCGATAGCCGAACACGCGGGCCCCGCCCTCGATCATCGCGGGCACGACGTTGGCCCCGAAATCGGGCCGGTCATCGGTCAGCCAGTGCTTCAGGGCACGCTTGCTGAAGACGTACACGCCCATGCTGGCCAGATCGCTCCGGGGCGCCTTCGGCTTTTCCTGGAACTCGGTGATCCGGTTCGTCTCGTCCATGGCCAGGATGCCCATCCGGGTGGCATCGGCCAGGGGCACCCGGCGGACAGCAATCGTGACGTCGGCTCGCCGGCGGCGGTGGGCAGCGAGGAACGGGGTGTAGTCCATCTTGTAGATGTGGTCGCCGGCCAGGATCACGATCGTGTCGCACGGGTCGTGCTCGATCACATTCCAGTTCTGGAGGACGGCGTCAGCCGTGCCCCGGTACCACTCGGCGACCCGGCCGCGGGCGATGTAGGGCTGGAGCATCCGTACCCCGCCGGTGTTCCGGTCCAGGTCCCAGGGCCGGCCGAGGCCGATGTGGTCGTTCAGCGAGCGCGGGTTGTACTGGGTCAGGACGACGACGTTGTCGAGCCCGGAGTTGACGCAGTTGCTCAGGGCGAAGTCGATGATTCGGTACTTGCCCCCGAACGGGACGGCCGGCTTGGCCCGGACCGACGAGAGGATCGACAGGCGCTCACCCTCGCCTCCGGCCAGGATCACCGCCATCGTCGGCTTCATGGCGCCCTCCGTCGGTTCACCGCCCGGGTCCGCAGGTACGGCCCTCGGCCGATTCTAGTCCCCAGCGGAATCCCCGGGATGAACGGGCCGTGCCGGCCGGTCAACAACTCGATTCCGGGCGCTCGGGGCCCCGGTGGCCCGACGGGTTGACGAGCCTGTGAAGGCTCAGACGAACAGGCGCGGATTCACGAACGTCCCGTTCAACTGGACCATCCAGTGGAGGTGGGGGCCGGTCGTGTTGCCGGTCATCCCGACGTAGGCGATCACCTGGCCGGCGGTCACCCACTGGCCGACCCTGACCGGGATCGTGTGGCCGTGGCGATCGTCGACGTGGGCATACCACGTGACCAGGTGGGTCGAGTGGGCGATCATCACGACCCAGGCACCGTCCGAGAGCGGCCCGGCGAACACGACCCGCCCATCACCGGCGGCGTGGATCGGGGTGTCCATCGGGTCGGCGATGTCGATTCCGTTGTGGTAGTGGGCGCAGTTGCCGAGGGGCGGCTCCGACGGGAAACCGGTGCAGCCGAACTCCTGGGTAACGGTCCCCTTCAACGGCCAGTTCAGGGTGCCGTTGTATTGCGAGGGGATGCTGCCGCTGGCCCCGCCGCTGTTCAGCAGGCCCTGGATCTTGCGCGAGATGCTGGCTTCGGCTGCAGCCTCGGCATTGATCGCCTTCTTAAGCGCGGCGGCGTTGCTGGATAGCCGGTTGTAGGTCGCCTGCTGAAGGGCGAGCGCCTTGCTCGTCGCCGTCTGGAGCATCGCCAGCTGGGCCTTGGACGCGGCGAGCGAGGCCAGCGATGCGTCGAGCTGGACCTTCTGGGCGGCGGTGTCGTTGGCCAGCTGCTGGGTCTGGATCCGGGTCGCCGTCGTCGTCTGATTGATCGCGAACAGGGTCGCCTGGTCGGAGGCGACCTGCTCAGCCAGGGCATGATCCTGGTCGCCGATGTCGAGCAGGTTGCCGATGTCACCGACGGCAGCGGTGAACGACGACGCAGACAGGAGGGTCTCGAGGACCGAGGTCCGGTCCTCGTTGTAGGCCGCCCGGATGTGGTTGGCCAGGAGGGCCTTCGCGGCGGCCAGCTCGGCGGCCTTGGCCTGCTCCTCCCGATCGAGGCCGATCAGGGCGAGGTCGAGATTGGCCAGGTCCTGGACTTCGCCGTTGTAGGCCGCCTGGACCTGGTTGACCTTGGCCTGGGTGGCGGCGATGTTCGCCTTGACGTCGGCCAGGTCGGAGTTGATCCCGACCAGCTTCGTCTTGGTCTGGGCGAGGGCCACCGCAAGGTCGGCCTGGAGGGCCGCCAGCTGGGCCATCTTGGCCTTCTGGGCGGCGACCTGCGAGGCGATCGCCCGCTGCTGGGCCTGGGCCTGGGAGAGGTCATCGCCACGGACAAGGTCGGGCGTGGTCCCCCCGCCAAGCAGCGAGAACAGCAGCCCGGCCACGACGAACGGGCGGATCAGTCGAGCGGTCGTCATCGAGCGATCGAACTCCGTTGACGCGTCCCCGACGCGGATGGCGGATGTCGTCGCCGGTGGAATGCCGTCCGAACGGGACTCGCCCGGGACGACTCCGGCACCGGGGCATTCTACCCCGGTCGTCCACCCTAGCCTGAATCGGCCAAACCGGCTACCCCGACGGATGACCCCCTACGAGTTGGCTACGAGGAGAGCAGGACCGCCCAGAACGCGCCGATGATCAGGAACGGTCCATACGGGATGAAGCTCTTCAGGCCGATTCGGCGGAGGGCCAGCAGGACCACGATGACGATCCCCGACAGGAGCACTCCGCCGATCACCCCGAGGGCGGTCCGGGCGAAACCGGCCAGCAGGCCCACGCCGAACAGGAGCTTCACGTCGCCCAGGCCGAAAGCGCCCGCTCCGAACGGGATCGACAGGACGAAGAAGATGCCCGGGATGACGACCGCCCCGAGCAGGGCCGGCAGCATCGCCGCCGGCACGTCGTGGCCGATCAGTGGATTGCGCCCGCTCAGGCCGTAGATCAGGGCAAACCCGGCGAAGGGCAGGGTCAGCTCGTCGGGCAGCAGGCGCTGGTCGAGGTCGGTCGCCAGGAGCAGGATCAGGACGGCGAAGACCAGGGCGAAGACGACCGTGCTGCCGGCGTCCGGGAACCGGCCACCGAGCAAGTAGAAGGCGATCGCCGCGACTCCCGGCACGACGGCGGTTCGCCAGTCGACCGGCCGGATCGAGCCGTCCTCGTGGCTCGGCCAGCGGGCGGCGATCCGGTCCGAGACGAGTCCCCAGGCCAGGCCCAGGATCGCCAGGGCGACAGCCAGGGCGGTCATCGCGACCGGTCCTGCGTCGAGCGGATCACCCGCGGGTCAGGCGGCAGGGCCGAACAGGACTTCGGCCGGGCGACTCACCTGGCGCCGGCGAGGGCCAGCTCGACCAGGGTCGCGTGGGTCACCCCGTTCGAGCCGCGGGCGGCGAACGAGCTGGCTTTGCGGAAGTATCCGGTGCCCCCGATGTCGAGGTGAACCCATGGCTTCGTCCGGAACTCGCGCAGGAACAGGCCGCTCTTGACCAGCGAGCCTTCGGCCGAACCCGAGTTCTGGAGATCGCCGTACCAGCTGTCCATGTCGGGCACGTAGTCATCGACCAGGGGAATCTGCCAGTAGCTCTCGCCGGCCAGGTCGCCCGCGGCCATCACGCTGTCGTACCAGTCCTGGGGCGTCCCGAAGGCACCCGTCACGAGGTGGCCGAGGGCCCGCGAGACGGCCCCGGTCAGGGTCGCCACGTCGACCAGGTGGGTCGCCCCGAGCTGCTCCGCGTAGGTCATCGCATCGCCCAGGATGAGCCGCCCCTCGGCGTCGGTGTTGGTGATCTCGACCTGCTTGCCGTTCATCGCCCGGACCACGTCGCCGGGTCGGGTCGCGTGGCCGCCGGGCATGTTCTCGACGGCCGGGGCGACGGCCAGCAGGGGCGTGCCGGGCGCCAGCCGGGCGACCGTCTCGATCGCCGCGATGACGGTCGCCGCCCCGGTCTTGTCCATCTTCATCTCTTCCATCCGGTCGGCCGGCTTGATCGAGATGCCACCCGAGTCGAAGCAGACGCCCTTGCCCACGATCGCGAGGTGGCGCCCCCGGGCATCGAGCTCGCCCGCCCCGCCCGACCGAAGGACGATCATCCGGGGCGGGTTGTCGCTGCCCCGGCCGACGGCCAGGAACATGCCCATGCCCAGCTCGGCTGCGCGATCGGGTTCGAGCACGTCGATCGACAGGTTGTTGCGGGCCGCGATCTCCTGGGCCGCGTCGGCCAGGACGATCGGGCTCACGTCGTTGCTGGCCCGGTTCGAGAGGGTCCGGGCGACATTGGCGCCTTCGCCCATGATCCGGCCCCGGTCGGCGGCCTTCGCCAGGCCGGCCGCATCCCCGCCGGGCGCGATCAGGATCAGCTCGTCGAGCTCCGGCGGGGCCGATTCGACCGCGGCCAGGTAGATCGCCTTCGGCTCGTAGCTGCCTTCGACGATGCCCCGGGCCAGGAGCTCGGCCACGACCGGCTCGCCCCCATCGACGTGCTGGCCGAGGTCGCCCAGCCAGATCGCCAGGCTGTGGACGGTTCGCCCGCCGAGGCGCCGCTCGATCGTCGCGCCGAGCCGGTGGAGGGTCTCGCGGCTGAGCTCGGCGGCCGGCCCGGCTCCAACCACGAGGACTCGTCCGGCCGGCAGGTCGCCCGGCGCCGCGAGCGTCGCATGATAGCGCTTGGCGGTCAGCTCGCCGAAGGCCGCCAGGGCGGCGAGCTCTCCCCCGGAGCGCCGGTCGAGCTCGCCCAGCGGTCCCTCGAACGCCGGGTCGTCGACGATCGGGACGGCCAGCACGTCGGCCTTGATCTCCCACGGCTGGTCGGTGACGATCCTGATCTGCATTGCGCGCGCGAACCTCCCGGTGGACGCCCGATCCTTCGGAAACGGGCTGGCTTGGCTCCGGGCAGTGTATCGCCGCGGCCTGGGCCGACTGGTCGTCAGTGCGCCTGGGGCTGGCTGGCCATCCCCGCGATCAGGGCCACCGCGCTTTCCAGGCTGGCCTTCGAATTCTCGATCTCGATCACGGCCTGGTTCAGCCCACCCCGGGCCAGGTCGTCCAGGATCAGCTCGAGCCCCCGGGTGTCCGGCGGCAGGTTGTCCTTAGCCGCGGTCAGGCTGGCAAACGCCGCCCGGATCGCCGGGGTGATCTTGCGGGGCGAGGCCGCCAGGAGCTTGTACAGGTTGGTGGCGGCCGCGTCGAAGGCGGCGTTGCGGTCGATCCACTCGGTCAGCACGGTCACGTCGACCGTGCTCTCCAGGGCATCCCGGCGGGTGGCCGCCAGCCCGAGCGAGTCCTCGGCCTTGGCCATCGTCGAGAGCGCCTTGGCGTACTGGCCGGTGCTACCCAGCTTGACCGCCTGGGCGGCGATCGTGTCGTGGTCGGCCAGGTCGCCGGTCAGGGCGGTCGCGCTGGCCGCTCCATCGGTCAGGCTGAGCCACGACGACTGGAGACCGGCCGTGGCCGCCAGGGCCACCGTGATCGCGTCGTAGCGCTGGCGGAGGTCGGCCCCGATCATCGTCTCGTCGCCGGTCCCGATCACCGGCAGGGCGGCCAGCTTGACCCGGATCGCCGCCGTGTCCCGGCCGATCTGGCCGGTCAGGGCGGTCCCGGCCGCAATCGTCGAGGTCAGGTGGGTGTCTTCGCGATTGACCAGCTCGGACAACGCGTTGCGCCCGAGGGTCCCCAGCTGGTCGACCTCCGCGGACAGCAGGCTGAGGTCGGTCGAGGCAGCCGCCAGGCCGGGCTCCACCGCCTGATCGGCCGCCCAGGTCAGCTCGGGTCGCTCGCCGCTGACCGGGGGCTGGCTCATTCCGCCCACGATCCCGGCCGTGCCCAGGCTGAGGACGACGACCGCGGCCAGCCAGCCGATCCGGGCCAGGAGCCGGCTCAGCCGGGAGCTCCGGGGCCGGGCCGCGAGCGCTGCCGGGTCGGCAGCGATCGAGGGGTAGCCGGGTGGCAGGCTCAAGCCGTCGGCTCCTGGTCGGCCAGCTTGCGGGCCAGATAGCCGAGGTTGCCGGCCAGGTCCCGCGGGGCGACCCCGAAGGCCGATTGGAAGCCGTCAAGCGGCCCGATGTTATCGAGCTTCAGCTGGCGAAGCTGGTCACTGGCGACTGGAAAAGGCAGCCGCACGAGCTCGGCCGTCCGGGCGACCGTGGCGATCAGCGGAATCGGAACCGAGACGATCCAGCGCCGGCGGCCCATCCCGCGCAGGACCTCACGGGTGATCTGACGATAGGTCCAGTAGCGCGGGCCACCCAGCTCGTAGCTCGCCCCGACGGTGGCCGGACGCTCGACCGACAGGCGCACGGCCAGGGCCGCGTCGGTCACCGCTAGGGGCTGGAACCGCGCGCCGCCGTTGCCCGGGACCGGCACGATCCCGGGCGAGGTCCGGACGAGGCCGGCCACGGTGTTGAAGAATCCGTCGCGCTCGCCCCACAGGAGCGAGGGCCTCAGGATCGTCCAGTCGAGCGAGCTGGCCTGGACAAGTGCTTCGGCCCGTGCCTTCGAGCTGGAGTAGTGCAGGCGGGGATCGTCGATGACTCCCAGGGCACCCTGGTGGACGAGCCGCCGGATCCCGGTTGCCGTGATTGCCTCGAGCACGTTGCGGGTACCCTCGAGGTTGACCCGGTTCAGCTCGCGCCCGTCCCCACGGTCACGCGGGATGGCCACGAGGTGGACGACCGCGTCGGCGCCGGCCAGCGCCGGGCCGAGCGTGGCGGGATCGGTGACATCGCCGAGCCGGACCTCGATCCCCGGGCGGGCCGCCGCCGGCAGCCGACCGAGGACACGCCGAGCGGAAGCGTCCGAGCGAGCCAGGGCGATCACGCGGTGGCCGGCGGCGAGCAGCTCGGGCACGACATGGCTCCCGACGAAGCCGCTGGCGCCGGTGACAAAAACGGTCGACATGGCCGGAGGGTAGCATCGACCGGTGATCCGATCGTCCGAGCCGGATGCGGCCGAGATCCCGGCGCTGCGCCGGCTGGTCGGGGCCATGCCCAAGTCCGAGCTGCATCTCCACATCGATGGAGCGCTCCGGGTCGAGACCGCCATTGCCTTGGCCCGCAGCCGGGGTGTCGAGGCGCCGCAGACCTACCGCGCGATGTTCGATGCGCTGGTCGCCCCGGAGCACTGCCCGTCGCAAGCCGTCCTGCTCGAGCGGTTCGACCTGCCGATTGCCCTGCTCCAGGATGCCGAAGCCCTCGAGCAGGTGACCTCCGAGCTGGTCGAGACCAAGGCCGCCGAGAACGTCCGCTACCTGGAGCTTCGCTGGGGCCCGGGGCTCCACACCCGGCGGGGCCTGTCCGTGTCGGACGGGATCGGCGCCGTCTGCCGCGCTGCCCGCCTTGCCGCCGAGCGGACCGGCACGACCGTCCGGTTGATCTGCACGGCGCTCCGCAGCCACGATCCCGAGGACGTGGCCGAGCTGGCCCGGGCCGCCGTCCGCTTCCGGGACCTCGGGCTGACCGGCTGGGACCTGGCCGGCGCCGAGGAGGCCTTCCCCGACCCGCTGATCTTCGAGCGCGCCTTCGCGATCGCCCGCGAGGGCGGCCTCCACGTCACGATTCATGCCGGCGAGTGGGGCGGCGCGGCCCAGGTCCGGCGAGCCCTGGCCGTGAATCCCGAGCGGATCGCCCACGGCCCGGGCTCGATCGATGCGCCCGACGTGATGGCCGAGCTGATCGCCCGGGGGATCACCCTCGACCTCTGTCCGACGAGCAACGTCCAGGCCGGAATCGTGCCCTCGGTCGCGGCCCATCCGATCGCCCGTCTCGCCCGGGCCGGCGTCCCGGTCAGCCTCTCGACCGACGGCCTGACGGTGTCCGACACGCTCCTGTCGGAGGAGTACCTGCGGGCCCTCACGGAGATCGGCCTGACCCTCGACGAGCTGTGGTCGATCAATCTGCACGGGCTCGATGTCGCGTTCACTTCGGCCCCCGAACGGACCGAGCTCCGGCGGACGTTTGAGCGCTGGGCGGCGGACGTCCCCGAGCTGGCCGGCTGGGGCTCCGGGACCGCGGCCTAGGACGTCGGCGCTGCCTCGGGCGCCTCGCCCCGAAGGCGGGCCAGGGCCAGGTCGAGCTCGGCCGCGTCGGCGGCCAGCGCGTCGGGGCGATCGCCGGCGGGCAGTGGCCTCGACCTCGGCCCGGCTCGTCACCCCGGTCAGCATCAGGACGCAGCGGGCCCCGACGGCTCGAGCGGCGGGCAGGTCGGTCCGGATCGAGTCGCCGATCATCACCGCCGCTCGAGGGTCGGTTCCGACGACCCTGGCGGCCTCCTCGAGCAGGAGCGGGGCCGGCTTGCCGATCGAGACCGGGACACGCCCACTGGCGGCCTCGACCGCGGCCACGATCGCTCCGGCTCCGGGCATCAGGCCCCGCTCCGTCGGATAGATCGGGTCGCGATTGGTCACGACGAACCGGGCGCCCGCCCTGACCGAGCTGGCGGCCACGGCCAGGCGCTCCCAGGTCAGCTCGGGATCGAGCCCGACGACGACCGCCTCCGGCCGGCCGGCCGCCTCGAACCGGTCGAAGTGGGCCGCTCCGACCCGGGCGGCCGCGTCGCCCGCCATCGTCACCGTGAAGCCGGCCTCGCGGAGCTCCCGGGCCAGGCCCGGCCCGCCCAGGACGAGGACGCGCTCGATCTCCGGCGCGGTCTCGCGCAGGTACAGGGCGGTGGCCCGGGGCGAGCTGACCACGCGGTCGGCCGAGACCGGCGCGCCCATCGATTCGAGCCGATCGACGTAGTCCGCCCGGTACCACATCGAGTTGTTCGTGACGTAGATCACGTCGTCGCCTGCGGCCGCCCGGCGGGTCAGGAGCGCGGCGATTCCCGGGACCGGGTCCGTTCCGCGATACACGACGCCATCGAGATCGACCAGCAGGAGCACGCCCGGAAGGGTACAGGCCAACGGCCCCGGCCCGGTGGCCCCTGCACGCCTTCGTTGGTACGCCGGCCGTGGCACGCCGGCCGTGGCACGCCGGCCGGGGACGCCTCTGGGACGCCGGCCCGTGGGCGTGTCAGGATCACGGACATGGAGCCGACTCCGCGACGCACATCGCCCGGTGGCCAACCGGCCCGCGATCCCCTCGACGGCGTGGATCGCCTGCTCGTCGATGGGACGAACCTCCTCTACCGGCTCGAACGGCCCGCGGCCGGCTCCGCTGCCGGTTCGGCCCGCCGCTCGGCTGGCGGCTCGGCACGCGACTCGGCAGATGGTTCGCCTCCCCTGCCCCAGGCAGCCCTGATCGGCCGCCTCCGGTCGGTCATCCCGGCCCGGATTCGGGTAGAGATCGTGTTCGACGGCGCCTCCGAATATCGCCTGGTCGGGGTTCGGATCGCCCACGGCCTGACCGTCCGGCACAGTGGCCGGGGCTCGGCCGATGCCCTGATCGAGCGGCTCGTGACGGACGTCGCCGGATCGGGTGGGACGGCCGCCGAAGCCGCCCGGGCGACCGACGCGATCCTGGTGGTCACCGACGATCGCGAGCTCGGCGACCGGGTCCGGCGACGCGGCGGCCGGGTCGCCGGGGCCGCCTGGTTGATCGGGCGGCTCGACCGGGCCCGGCTCGGCTCGCCATCCCCGGGCAGGCCCTGGCCCCCCGTTCCGGACGGTGTCCAGGACGACCCGGAACGAGCCGGCTGGCAGCCCGGCCGGGGCGCCACACGCAAGACCGGCAATCCGCGCCGACGGGCTAGAATGCGCCGGTGAGCCTCGTCGACACGATTGACCAGATCTGGACCCAGGTCCTCGACGTGCTGGCCAAGATCGTCAGCCCCGACTGGGGCTCGCTGATCGGGCTGCTGCCGCTCTTCCTGCTGATCGGTGTCATCGGCCCCGGGATCACCCTGCTCTCGCTGATCTGGGTCTATTACTACTTGCGCAAGCCGCGCACAAAGATCCACTTCGTCGAGGGTCCGCGACCGGCCCTGATTGCCGCCGATGGCCTGCCGCTCTTTCCGGTCGGCGAGCCATACGACCCCCAGTCCGGCCTGATCTACCCCGTCGGCAGCGTCGAGGACGAAGCCGGCAAGGCGTTGTCGGTCACCTGCCCGATGTGCGGGGTCGCCCGCCTCGCCAGCGTGACGACCTGCACCAACTGTGGCCTCGTGCTCAAGGTCGATCCGCGGGTCGCGGTTCGGACCTTGCAACCGTCCGGGCCGCCGCCCGGTGGAGCTGCCGCCGCCTGAGCCCGGCGACAGCCCGCGTCGTGATCGTCCGAAGAGTGGAGTGGCAACGTGGATAGCGGCTTGGCGAGTGGCTCACTGATCTTCTACACCGTGGCCGGGATCCTCCTGGTCCTGTCCTTCGGGGCGTACGTCATGCACGCCGTGCTGCTCGCCCAGGGCCGGCGAATCGCGGCGGCCCTGAGCCCGCGCGAGCCGGCCTTCGCCGGAGTTGCGACCGGCTCGTTCGTGGACAGCCGCGAAGCCGCCTGGGCGGCCGGGGTCGAGCCCCAGTCGCCGGCTGGGCCGTTCGCCCGGGGGCTGACGACGATCACGGCTGTCGTGCTCGGCCTGTCGATGCTGATGCGGGCGATCGTCGTCGGGCGGGGGCCCTGGGGCAACATGGAGGAGTTCACGGTTGCCTTCACGTTCACGATCCTGGTCGGCTACCTGGTCCTGAGCCGGCGCTACCCGATCCAGTCGATCGGGTTCATCCCGACCGGGGTGGCCCTGGCCCTGTTCCTGTACAGCACGACCCTGCCGAACGAGATCATTCCGCTCGTCCCGGCCCTCGACAACGCGCCGCTCCTGACGATCCACGTCGGGATGGCCACGATCGCTTATGGGATCTTCGCGACGAGCTTCGCAGCCGGGGTCGGCTACCTCATCCAGGGCCAGCGCGACCGTTTCGCCTGGCTGCCCTCGCACAAGATCCTGGACGAGGTCGCCTACCGCTCGGTGATCGTGGGCTTCCCGATCTTTGCCACGATGATCATCCTCGGCAGCATCTGGGCCTCGATCGCCTGGTCGCGCTACTGGGGCTGGGATCCCAAGGAGACCTCGGCCCTCGTCACCTGGCTGACCTACGCGGTCTACCTCCACGCGCGCAACCAGAAGGCCTGGGCTGGCCGTCCGGCCGCCCTCCTGCTCGTGGTCGGTTTCGGGATGGTCCTGGTGACCTACTCCGGGAGCCTGTGGTTCTCCGGGCTGCACGCGTACTCCGGCCTGAACTGACGACCAGCTCGTCGGCCGCCGCACCAGTTCGTCGGGCCCGGACGCTCCGGGCCCGCCTCGGGCCGGCCTATCGCCGGGTTCGCGACCTTGCCCTCGCCCCGGTCTACGCCGTCTACCTGCAGCGCCTCCGGGCGCGGGTGATGTCCGAGCCTCGGCCCGAGCACATCGCGGTGATCATGGACGGCAATCGTCGCTGGGCCACGGCCGAGGGCTATGCCGATCCTGGAGCCGGGCATCGGGCCGGAGCCGAGAAGGCGCTCGAGCTGATCGACTGGTGCGCCCAGACGGGGATCCACGAGATCACCCTGTGGGCCCTCTCACTCGAGAACCTGGGCCGGCCCGAGGAGGAAGTCGGCACGATCACCGACGTCGCCGAAGAGGCGATCCGGGCGATGGCCGAGGGCCGGCGCAAAACGCGGCGGCCGATTCACCTGCGGGTCATCGGCCGGCGCGACCTCCTGCCGGAGGGCCTCCGGTCGGTCGTCGAATCGTCGGCCGCGCTATCGCACGAGGACGGCACGATGGAGGTGACGGTCGCCCTGGCCTACTCTGGACGGGACGAGCTGCTCGAAGCATTTCGATCGACGGTCCGGGCCGCGGCCGCGTCGGGGGTGCCCGCGGACCGGCTGGCCGACGAGCTGACCGCCGAGTCGATCGCCGATCACCTCTATACCCGGGGCTCGAGCGAGCCGGACCTGATCATCCGGACCTCGGGCGAGGTCCGCCTGTCGGGCTTCCTGCCCTGGCAATCGGTCTACTCGGAGCTGCAGTTCTGCGAGGCCTACTGGCCCGCCTTCCGCGAGATCGACTTCCTGCGCGCCCTGCGGACATACCAGCAGCGCGCCCGCCGCTTCGGCCGCTAGGGTCGGCCGAGCAGTGATCCGGGCCGGTCGCGGGACGCCAGCCGGCCGGGGCTGGTTCCTGGCCGGCTATGCCGGCCTCGCCGGCTTCTTCGGTCTCGAGCTGGGGCTACGTCAACGTGGAGCCACCGCCAGCCTCAAGGCCTCGAGCAGCGACCAGAACACGACCGCCGTGATCGTAAGCGCCTTTGGCGCCGCGACGATCCTCGCCCCGATCGTGCGGCGACTACCCGGAACGCAGTTGCCCACGATCGCCGGTCCAAGCGGCCTGCTCATCGAAGGGGCCGGCCTGGCGCTCCGAGCCTGGTCGATGGCCACGCTCAGGGAGTCGTACTCCCGAACCTTGCGCACCAACGACGAGCAGGCCCTCATCGAGACCGGGCCGTACCGCCACGTCCGCCATCCCGGGTATCTCGGCTCGCTCCTGACCTGGACGGGCTTTGCCCTGGCCTCTCGGAGCGTCCCGGTGATCGCCATCGTTGGAGGGCTCCTGGGCGGGGCATATCGCCGGCGGATCCTGGCCGAGGAGGAGCTCCTGGAACGCGAGCTGCCCGGCTACAAGACGTATGCCCGCCGGACCTCGAGGCTGGTTCCCGTCAGCTGGTAAGCGGGTGACCGCCTGGTATGGGCGGCGGCGAAGGCGCTCAGCCAGTGACGAGGCCGCGGTAGCGAGCGCGGACCAGCCCCGACGCGGCCCGTAGCCGGGCTCTTCTGCCAAATTCATGCAGTAGGACGCGTTACGGTCGGTCAGACCGACGGACCCGCACCCAGGCCGTCGAGTTCAAGCTCAGGCCGAGCACGAATTGCGTCGCGGACGCCGCCTCTGACAGGATCAGGCCTGTTCTGGGCCCCGAGTTGCCCGCGACCATTGCTGGAGGAAGAATTTGCCGCATTCTTCGGTGCGGCGCCGCAGGGCTCCTCCGTTGGTGACGAGCCCGCGGCATTCGTTCTCTCCCCTCGACACGTTCAGCACGCGTGTTCTATTCTGGCGTCCCCGGCGAGGCCCGGAACTCCACCCAAGAAGGGGATCGGGCGCGGTGAGATCCGTCCCCTCGTGCCGCCTGTCCACACCATGTCCACTCGGCTCCGACAGTGGTCCACAGCCTCGTGGGGATCTTTCCACGCCGCGCATCGGAATCATCCACAGCCACACCATGTAGCGGTGCAAGGCAGGTACGGACCACTAGATCTTGTGTTTTGGGATTGACGAGCGTTCGGTCCAGGCGTATCGTTGGCTGATCGCTCGAGACGGCCCCGGGGATCGCTCGGGAGGTCGCCGGCCAGGCTGGCCGGACCTCCGCGGAACGCGGTCAGGGGCCCGCCTCAAGAGACGCACTTGGAACGAACGTCGCAGCTACCGGACCGAGGACCGGCATCGCCCAAGACCAGTGGTCGCAGGACCAGCGTCCCCGGCCGGACGGCGCAGCCGAACCGGGAACCAACGCCCGAGCCACGCAGGGCAGGCAATCGCCCAGGCATGGCAATCAACAGGTCGAGATTTCGCTTCGGGGTCGAACCCCCAACCCGAAGCCTGTTCCAGGCCCCCGCATCAGCCCGGATTCTGCCGTCGGCCTCCGTCGTACGGCCGATCCGGATCGAATGGTCGCCAGCCGGTCGCCAGACCAGACCGGGCCGACCGCAGCAGACCAGCCGCTCCGACGATCAAACGCCGGACGGCCTGGAGGAGAGGAGCAATCAGTGGCCCGTGTCGCACCGGAGTCGATTTCGGTCATGGATGACCAGGTAGTCCCGGCCGCCGTTCCGGCGGGCAAGGTCCTGCTCAAGACCCGGCGGCGTCAGGCCGGCCCGTATGGGGCCAGCTTCGACGGGCGGCGCGAGGATGGCCGGCCGGCCAAGGGCCTGACCTTCGAGCGACGCTGGACCACGCCGGGCATCCATCCGTATGACGAGATCGACTGGGAGATGCGCACGGCGGCCATTGGCAACGAGTCGGGCAAGCTCGTGTTCGAGCAGAAGGACGTCGAAGTCCCGGCCTTCTGGAGCCAGCTCGCGACGAACGTCGTCGTCAGCAAGTACTTCCGGGGCCACGTCGGCACGCCCGAGCGCGAGACGAGCGTCCGCCAGCTGATCGACCGGGTCGTCAACACGATCGCGGCCTGGGCCGAGACCCAGCGCTACTTCGCCTCGGACGAGGACCTCGCATCGTTCAAGGCCGAGCTGACCCACCTGCTCGTCCACCAGAAGATGAGCTTCAACTCGCCGGTCTGGTTCAACGTCGGGATCGAAGCCCGGCCGCAGTGCTCGGCCTGCTTCATCAACTCGGTCCAGGACTCGATGAGCAGCATCATGGACCTGGCCAAGACCGAGGCGATGCTGTTCAAGTTCGGTTCCGGGGCCGGCTCCAACCTGAGCCCGATCCGATCGTCCCGCGAGCGCATGTCGGGTGGCGGCACGGCCTCCGGCCCGGTCAGCTTCATGCGTGGCTATGACGCCTTCGCCGGCGTGGTCAAGTCGGGCGGCAAGACCCGGCGAGCGGCCAAGATGGTCATCCTCGACGCGGATCACCCCGACATCCTCGACTTCATCGACTCGAAGATGCTCGAGGAGAAGAAGGCCTGGGCCCTGATCGAGGAGGGCTACGACCCCTCGTTCACCGGCGAGGCCTATGGCTCGGTCGCGTTCCAGAACGCCAACCATTCGGTCCGGGTGACCGACGCGTTCATGGAGGCGGTCGAGACGGACGGCGATTGGACGACCCACGCCGTCGTCGATGGCACGCCGATGGGCACCTACAAGGCCCGCGACATCTTCAAGCGGATGGCCGACGCTGCCCACCTCTGCGGGGACCCGGGCATCCAGTACGACACGACGATCAACGACTGGCACACCTCGGCCGCCACGGACCGGATCTACGCGTCCAACCCGTGCTCCGAGTACATGTTCCTGAACGACACGGCCTGCAACCTGGCCAGCCTCAACCTGATGAAGTTCGTCCGCGAGGACGGCGAGTTCGACGTCGACGCCTACCGCTACGCCGCCCGGCTGACGATCACCGCCCAGGAGATCCTGGTCGACAACGCGAGCTACCCGACGCCGCGGATCGAGGAGAACTCGCATCGCTTCCGCCCGCTCGGCCTGGGCTATGCCAACCTCGGCGCGCTCCTGATGAGCCGGGGCCTGGCCTACGACAGCGACGAGGGACGCGACTACGCCGCCGCCCTGACCGCGATCATGCACGGCGAGGCCTATCGCCAGAGTGCCGTGATCGCCCGCGATCACGGCGGCCCGTTCCACGACTACGCGGTGAACCAGGCGCCGTTCCTGCGGGTGATCGGCAAGCACCGCGACGCGGCCTATCGGATCCCGGCCGACAAGGCCGTTCCGGCCGACATGGTGGCTGCCGCCCGGACCGTCTACGACGAGGCCTTCGAGCTCGGCCGGAAGCACGGCTATCGCAATGCCCAGGTGACCGTCCTCGCCCCGACCGGGACGATCGCCTTCATGATGGACTGCGATACGACCGGGGTTGAGCCGGACATCGCCCTGATCAAGTACAAGAAGCTCGTCGGCGAGGGCTTCCTCAAGATCGTCAACCAGACGGTCCCGGCCGCCCTCAAGAAGCTCGGCTACGGGCCCGAGCAGGTCGAGGAGATCCTGGCCTACATCAACGAGCGTGAGACGATCGAGGGCGCCCCGCACCTGAAGGCCGAGCACCTGCCGGTCTTCGACTGCGCCTTCAAGCCGGTCAACGGCGAGCGGTCGATCCACTACATGGGCCACGTCCGGATGATGGGCGCGATCCAGCCATTCCTGTCCGGCGCGATCAGCAAGACCGTCAACATGCCCGAGGCGGCCACCCCCGAGGAGATCGAGGAGGTCTACCTCCAGGGCTGGAAGCTCGGCCTGAAGGCGATCGCGATCTACCGCGACGGCAGCAAGCGCAGCCAGCCGCTCAGCACGGGCAAGAAGAAGGACAGTGGCGAGGAGGTCGACACCGGCCTCGTCGCCGAGCTCCGGGCCCAGCTCGCCGTGGCCCAGGCCGAGGCGAAGATGCCCCACCGCCGGCGGCTGCCGGTGGAACGGTCCGCGCTGACCCACAAGTTCGACGTGGCCGGCCACGAGGGATACATCACGGTCGGGCTCTATCCGGACGGGCAGCCCGGCGAGATCTTCCTGAAGATGGCCAAGGAGGGCTCGACGGTCTCGGGCCTGATGGACTCGCTGGCCACCTCGGTCAGCCTGGCCCTCCAGTACGGCGTGCCGCTGCGCGACCTCGTCAACAAGTTCGCCCACGTCCGGTTCGAGCCGAGCGGCTTTACCGGCAACCAGGAGATCCCGATCGCCAAGTCGATCGTCGACTACGTCTTCCGCTGGATGGGCAGCCGGTTCCTGCCGGATGACCAGAAGGCCCAGATTGGCCTGATCGATCGCGGCGCGGTGGTCGACTCGGCCCCGATCTCGTTCGGATCGGTTTCGATGGACACCGTGCCCGTGGTCGGGGCGGCCGCGCCCGAGATCGAGCCGGAGGCCGGGAACGACCGGCCGACGGCCGTGGCGGTCGAGACGACGCCGACGGCGATCAGCCTGCCGCTCGTCGAATTGGTCGCCAGCCCGAACGGCAATGGCCATGCCAACGGCCATTCCAATGGCAAAGGCCAGGCCGCTGTGGCCGGCGCCTCACTGGGCACGACCAGGGTCGCCTTCAAGGTCCAGGAAGACTCGCCGTCGTGCGCCGAATGCGGCTCGATCATGGTTCGCAACGGCAGTTGCTACAAGTGCCTGAATTGCGGCTCGACCTCGGGCTGCAGCTGATCCCCGCCCGCCCCACGAGCTGAAGAGAAGCCGCTGGTCAGCCGTCCGGCGGCTTCTTCGATGTCCGCCAGCCAGGCGGGTCACCGCCCGTTCGGCTTAAGGCCGGGCGCGGTGGCGTGGCCTATCCTTGTGCCGTGGCGCTCTACCGGCTGACCGAACCGAAGGACCTCATCGCTCCGACCCTGATCGCCGCCTTTGACGGCTGGGTTGACGCCGGCTCGGCGGCCACGACTGCGGCCGACCAGCTGGCCGATGGCGGCGAGCTGGTCGTGACCTTCGAGGGCGACCAGCTCTTCGACTACCGGGCCCGCCGGCCCACGCTCGACATCCGGAACGGCCGGATGACGTCGATCACCTGGCGCGAGCTGACGATCCGCCGGGTTCGGACCGGCGAGCGCGACCTGCTCGTCCTGACCGGGGTCGAGCCCGATTTCCGCTGGCGCGAGTTCTGCGACGCGGTCCTCGACATCGCGACCCGACTGGGGGTCGCCCAGTGGATCAGCCTCGGGGCGATTCCGGCGGCCGTGCCCCATACCCGCTCGGTGCCGATCATCGGGACGGAGTCGGAGGCGGGCCTGCTCCGGGCCAACGTCCGGCCCGGACCGGACGGGCTCCTGCGGGTTCCTGCCGCGGTCCTGTCGGTCCTCGAGCTGATGATGGGCCGGGCCGGCATCGGCGCAGTCGGCTACTTCGCCCAGGTGCCCCATTACGTCTCGGGCCCCTACCCCGTGGCCGCCCTGGCCCTGATCAAGGCCGTCGAACGGCACGTCGGGATCAGCGTCCCGGTGGCGATCCTCGAGGAGGAGGCCCGCCAGCTCGGCTCGCACCTCGACACCCTGGCCAAGGGCGACGACACGACCCGGGCCTACGTCGAGCGGCTCGAGTCGATGGCCGACGAGGAACGCCTGCCAGCCGGCGACGAGCTGATCAGCGAGATCGAGCGCTTCCTGCGCGAGACCGGCAGCGGGGGAAGCCAGCGGCCCTGACGGGCGCCTAGCTTGGCTCGGGCGGGGCCTGGGCGGCCAGCCGGGGCAGGATGAGCTGGGCGGCGGCATTCGCGATGGCCGAGGTCGGCGCCTCGATCCAAAGGGCCGGATCGGCGTTGTCCCGGGCCAGCTTGACGGCCAGGACCGCTTCCGAATCGATCGGGTCGATCTGGGCCTCCGCGCCGAACGCCTGGTAGCCCCCAACGTCGAGGGTGTGTGCGCCCCGGTGGAGGTTGACCTGGGCGGCCAGGCCGTCAAAGCCGGAGGTGTTGATCTCGGCCCTGAGGTAGTCGCCGATCATGTTGCCGGCCAGGACCTGATACAGGCAGGTGACGTGGTCGCCCGAGACCGCGGTCCCGACGGGCGCCTGGTTGAGGGGATGGCCCAGGAGCCGCTCGGCCTCGTCGGGCATCAGGAGCTGACAGACCTCGGCGGCGCTGAGCGACGGAAGGTCGGTCGAGTTCATCGTCAGGCCGTCGGACGGGGTTGGGGTCGGAGTCGGAGTCGGCGTGGGCCCATTGGCGGACTGGCCGGCACAACCCAGCAGGGCGGTGGCGATGATCAGGAGAGCCGTGATCCGGGCAAGGCGCACGACGACAAATCTACCCGATCGATGCGAAACGACTGAACGACTCGGCTACGCTCAACGGGCATGACCCTCGAATCGCCGACCGCCCCCACCCTGCCCATCCGGACCGTCAGCGCGACCCGCTACGTCACGCCCCTGCGCGAAGGTGGATCGCTGCCCGGGCTTCTCGAAGCCGACGACGATGGACTGTACGTCGTCAAGTTCCGCGGGGCCGGCCAGGGACCGCGCGTCCTCGTGGCCGAGCTGATCGCCGGTGAGCTCGGCCGGGCCCTGGGCCTGCCCGTGCCCGAGATCGTCCTGGTCCAGCTCGACCCGGCCCTGGCCCCGGCCGAGCCGGACAGCGAGATCCAGGAGCTGCTGGCCCGCAGCCCGGGCCTGAATCTCGGGCTCGACTTCCTGCCCGGGGCCCTGTCGTTCCGGCCGATGACAGCGCTCGATCCTGCCCTGGCGGCCGACGTCGTGTGGTTCGACGGCTTGATCACGAACATCGACCGGACGGTCCGGAACGTCAACCTGCTCACCTGGCACCGTCGCCTGTGGCTGATCGACCACGGTGCCTCGCTGTACATCCACTTCACCTGGCGGGATCCCGACGAGCACGCCCGTCGGCCGTTTCCCAAGCTGTCCGACCATGTGCTCCTGCCCTATGCCTCGTCGATCCCGGCCGCCGACGAGCGCCTCGCGCCCCGGGTTACCCGGGAGCTGCTCGAATCGATCGTGGCAGCCGTGCCGGATTCCTGGCTCGAGGACGGGGCCGGGTCGGTCGACCGCCCGGTTCGGCATCGGCAGGCCTACGTGGACTACCTCATGGCCCGGCTCGAAGCGCCGCGTCACTTCGTCGAGGATGCCGAACGTGCCCGCCACCCGTAGCCCGTTCGAGTACGCGATCCTGCGGGTCGTCCCGCGAGAGGACCGGGGCGAGTCCATGAATGCGGGGATCGTCGTCCATTCGCGCGCCCGACGATATCTTGCCGCGGTCGTCGACCTCGACGAGGCCGTCCTCCACGCGCTCGCTCCAGGCTGCGATCCGGCCGTCGTCCGGGCCCAGCTCGAGACGATCCCGCGGATCTGCGCCGGGGACCCCTCGACCGGTCCGATCGCGGCCCTGAGCCGGCCGGAACGGTTTCACTGGCTCGTCTCGCCCAGCAGCACGGTGGTCCAGGCCTCGGCCGTCCATACCGGCCTGACCGATGACCCGGCGGCCACGCTCGATCACCTGGTCGCGACGCTCGTCCGCGGACGAGCCTGAGCCGCTCCCGGGGCTCAGCCCCGTGAGCCGGATCAGGCCGAGCCCCGTGAGCCAGGCCCGGGGCTACTCCGGATAGCCCGCGATCGTCGCCTCGATCAGGGGGCTGTGCTCGACCATGGTGTCCACGTCGGTCCGATTCCAGACCTTGGCGACCTTGGCCAGGACCGCTCGGCGCTCGGCCCGATCGGTGATCACCCTGGCCCGGGCCTCGAGCACCGTCGGACTGCCCTGGAGCCGGATCGTGAAGTCCGGATTCGCCTCGAGGTTGGCCAGCCAGGCCCGCTTCTTGACGGCGTTCGGCACGCCGCTGATGTACAGGTGGTGGTCGAAGCTGTGGAGGACGATGTCGACCGGCCGAGGGAGCCCGGACTTGGCCCCCTTCGTGGTCATCTCGATCAGCTGTCCGTGATCGAGGGCAGCCCGCGTCGCGTCGTCCATCAGGGGATCTGCCGGCTCAAGGTGGGTTCGGCAGGCAGGCCAGGGTCAGGCCTGGACCGGCTCGGGGAGGAGCGCCCGATAGACCGCCCAGCCGCCGACGGCCCCGACGACCGGACCGACGATGTAGATCCAGAGCGAGGTGAGGTCGGCGCCGATCACCGCCGGCGCAATCGAGCGGGCCGGATTGACCGAAGCGCCGGTGATCGGAATCAGGGCAACGTGGATGGCCACGAGGGTCAGCGGGATCACGATGAAGGCCCGGTCCGGATTCAGCTTCGTGACGGTCAGGATGACGGCCACGAAGACCGCCGTGAAGATCGTCTCCAGAAGGAGCGCCTGGATGTCGCTGATGCCCTTGCCCGGCACGGTCCGGGTCCCGGCCACGACGGCCTGACTGGACACGAGCAGGACGACGGCGGCCGCACCGAATCCACCGATCAGCTGGGCGATCAGGTAGCCGGCGGCATTGACCGGGTCGATCCGCTTGTCAAGCAGGGCACCGATCGTCACGGCTGGGTTGAAATGCCCGCCCGAGACCGCCCCGCCGATCTGGATGGCGGCAAACAGTCCGAACCCGAACCCGAAGGCGATCACCACGAGGTCGATCGTCGGGCTGACGGCATTCGTCGCCAGGATCGACATGAACCCGGCGAGAAAGAAGACGAATGTCCCGATCAGCTCCGCCAGCAGCTTCCGCGCGTCCAAGTTCAACCTCCACTCCGTCCCGGATCGGGTCGGGCTGCCGCGCCTCCGAGACCGGCTCGCATCAGTCTAGCCGCGTCCAACTCGCGAGTGTCCGGTCCCGCCGACCGGCGGCTCGGACCGGGACCTTCGATTGGTGGCCCGGATGACGCCGGCCTGCTGTCCTGCACTGTGCACGGATCGAACCGGGGATTGGCCTCGGCCGGCCCGTGATCTCCGGGGGCCTGGGCGTCCAATGGATCAAGCGACAATCCAGATCCTGATCGTGGTGTTCATGGTCGCGTTCCTCGTCTGGTGGCAGAAGCGCGACATGCGCGAGACCGAGTGGCTGTTCGGCGACGATCTCGCCTCCCCGCCCCTTCCGGACGCTCCGGCAAGCTAGGGTTCAAGGGAAGGCAACCCCGCCTCCGATGAGGGAGGGACGACCGGCTCGTTGGTAGGATGGGCCGATGACGTCTCCCCTGCGAGTGCTCGTCGAGCAGCCCACCCGAGGCAAGCGCTGGGTTGCGGTCGCGGCGGATTGGCCCGGATTCGAGCGGGGCGCCAAGAGCGAGGACGAGGCGGTCGAACGGCTGGCCAGCTACCGGACGCGCTACCTGCCGATCGCACGGCGCGCACAGCTGGACTCGGAGTTCTCCCTCCAGGTCGAGCCCGAGGTCATCGGCCGATACCCCGGCGTCGGGTCGACGGATTTCTGGGGAATCTCCTTTGCGCCATCACCACTTGATCGCGGACCATTCGATCCGGCCGCCTTCGACCGCCAGGTGATCCTGCTGCGAGCGGCATGGGCCGAGTTCGATGACACCGCCGCGCGGGTTTCGCCGGATCTCCGGCCGGGGGTTCGGGGCGGAGGCCGCTCCCGCGATGTGATCGTGAGCCACGTCCACGTGACCGAGGGTGGCGACTTCTCGAGCCGGGTGAAGGCGAAGTCGGAGCTGGCAGACATGCTCACCTCGGCCGGGCTGGCCAGTCACCGCGACCGCTTCGTCGAAGCGATGCGCGCATGGCATGCCGAGGGCAGGCCTCTCGGCCGATGGACGATCCCGTATCTGCTCCGCCACACCGCCTACCACGTGCTCGACCACACCTGGGAGATGCAGGACCGGGACCTGACGCCGGCTTGAGTGGCGCCCTTTGTAGGTGGCGACCCGACCGGCGAGCGGCCTGCCCGGCCTGATTGGCGGCCTGATCAGACAGTGCCTGACCGCGCGAGCTGGGACGGTTTGCAGCTCGAATACCCGACCAAGCGAGGACGTATGTCAGAGTCGAACAAGGAACTCATCCGAAGGGCACTCGAGGTGTACAACGCCGCCGATTGGGACGGCCTTGACGACTATTTCGATGCCAGCTACGTGCATCACTCGAATGCCGCCGCGCTCACGCTCGCCCAATTCAAGCGCGGCGCGGCCTGGCTCCGAGTGGCGATGCCCGACTTCCAGATCTCGATCGACGACATGGTGGCGGAAGCCGACAAGGTCGCCATCCGGATCACCGGGCGTGGTACCCATCTCGGCTCGCTCTTCGGTGAATTGCCGACTTCACGGCCGATCACCGTCTATGGCGCCATCCTCTATCGCCTCCAGGACAACAGGGTGGCCGAGGACTGGGAGTCGCTCGACGAAGGCCACCTTCGCCGACAGGTCGAAAAGCGCGCCGACTAGCGCCAACGTCTAGCCCGAAGGCTTCCTCGAGCGCCCGGTTCGACGTTCTTCCGGGCTACTCCACGTACTGCAGCGGGGTCACCACGAAGTCGTCCGGCAGCTTCACGCCCGTCGAGTGGTTCGGGCAGTAGCCGTTGGGAACTTTCGCCAGATATTGCTGGTGGTATTCCTCGGCGAAGTAGAACGTGTCGAGCGGCGCGATCGCGGTCGTGATGTGGCCGTAGCCGGCCGCCGCCAGGCGCGGCTCGTATGCGTCGCGCGAGGCCTCGGCAACTCGACGCTGCTCGTCGTTCGTGTAGTAGATCGCCGAGCGGTACTGCGTCCCGGCGTCGTTGCCCTGGCGCATCCCCTGGGTCGGATCGTGGTTCTCCCAGAACGTCGCCAGGATCTCCTCGAACGTCACGATCTTCGGGTCGAACACGACCCGGACAACCTCGGCCTGGCCGGTCTTGCCGGAGCAGACCTCCTTGTAGGTCGGGTTCGGGGTGTAGCCACCGGCGTAACCGACCGCGGTGACGATCACCCCGGTCTTCTGCCAGAAGAGCTTCTCGGCACCCCAGAAGCAACCCATCCCGAAGGTCACGACCTGGCTGCCCTCGGGATAGGGCGGGGTGAGCTTCGCGCCGTTGACGAAGTGGCGCTCGGGGACCTGCATCGCCTCGGCGCGACCGGGCAACGCCTTGGCAGGATCAGGCATGGACGATTTGGAGGAATCGGTGAACCACATGCCGAAAATACTACTCGCGGTCTGTGACAGCTTCGTGACCTGGGGGGCCGAGCGACGCTCGTCAGCCGGTTTTCGCCGCCGCCGCCGCTCGGAGCTCGGCCTTGTGGGCGCGCTTGCCGGCCTGGTAGGTGGCCAGGGCTTCCGGTGAGTCGACGTCGCCCAGGGTGGGATGGCTCGGCAGCGACTCGGCCAGGCCCGGCAGGGACAAGCCGTACCGCTTGGCCAGGACAGCGCTGATCGTGCGCGCCTTCATCTCGCCGATTCCGGGCAGGGCGAGGAGCCGCTTCTGGAGGTCGCGGCCATCCTTTGCCCCCGTCCAGACCAGGGCTGGATCGTTGTCGTAGTCGGTGGCGATCGCCGAGCACAGGGCCTGGACCCGGCCGGCCATCGCGCCCGGGAACCGGTGCAAGGCGGGTCGTTCGGAGAAGATCCCGGCGAGCTCGGCCGGATCCATTGCCGCGATCGCCTGGGCATCGAGCGAGTGGCCCGTCCGGCGGGTCAGCTCGAGCGGCCCGCTGAAGGCCTTCTGGACCGTCACCTGCTGATCGAGGGTGAACCCGATCAGGAGGGCCAGCGGATCGCTCGCGATCAGCCGGTCGGCCGCCTCGTCACCGGTGTAGTAGAGCCGTTCGGGAGCCTGCATTGGGACATCGTAGCCGGGCCCTGCAACGGTCCGCGGGCCGGCCCGCAATCGCACCCTCGGTGCCTCGACCGCGGTGCGCCCGTCGCCCCGCCTCGGCCCGCTCGGCGGCGCCGCGACGGCCGCGCGCAGCGGCACGCTCGGCGGCCGCGACGGCCGTGCGCTCGCGAGCCGAGCGAATCCCCTACACTCGGGCCAGAGACCCGCTCCTCCGGCAGCCTCGATCCGGCGCCGTCCCTGAGGAGCGCACAGGAGCCCACACCCGCTTGTCGTTCAACACCCTCGGCCTTACGGCCGACATCCTCCGGGCCGTGGCCGAGGAGGGATACACCGAACCGACGCCCGTCCAGGCCGAGGCCATCCCGTTCGTGCTCGAAGGTCGTGACGTGCTCGCGGCCGCCCAGACCGGCACGGGCAAGACGGCGGCGTTCACGCTGCCGATCCTCGAGCGCCTCAAGGCCCGGGCGAACACGAGCTTCTCCCCTGCTCGCCATCCGGTCCGGGCCCTCGTCCTGACCCCGACCCGCGAGCTGGCGATGCAGATCGCCGAGAGCGTGGCGACCTATGGCAAGTACGTCCCGCTCCGCTCGGCCGTGGTCTACGGCGGCGTCCCGATCGACCCCCAGGTCAAGGAGCTCAGGGGCGGGATCGAGATCCTCGTGGCCACCCCCGGCCGGTTGATGGATCACATGGGCCAGCGCACCGTGAACCTCGGCCAGGTCGAGGTCCTCGTCCTCGACGAGGGCGACCGGATGCTCGACATGGGCTTCATCCCCGACATCCGGAAGATCGTTGCCCAGCTCCCGAACCGAAGCCAGACGATGCTCTTCTCGGCGACCTTCTCGGATGAGATCCGGCGCCTCGCCAGCGAGTTCCTCAAGAACCCGGCGATCGTCGAGGTGGCCCGCCGGAACACGGCCGCCGAGGGCGTCGAGCAGGTCCTCTACCCGGTCGACCGCGAACGCAAGGAGGAGCTCCTGCTCCACCTGATCCGGCGCGACAAGATGAACCAGGTCCTCGTCTTCACCCGGACCAAGCTGGCCGCCAGCCGCCTGGCGTCGTACCTCGATCGGCGCGGGGTGGCGGCCGTCGCGATCCACAGCGATCGGAGCCAGCCCGAGCGAACCCGGGCCCTCGAGGACTTCAAGACCGGCGAGGTGACCTGCCTGGTCGCAACCGACGTCGCCTCGCGCGGGCTCGACATCGAGGAGCTGCCCTACGTCGTCAACTTCGAGCTTCCGTTCGAGCCCCAGGACTACATCCACCGGATCGGTCGAACCGGTCGGGCGGGTGCGACCGGCATCGCCATCTCGCTTGTGTGCATGGACGAGGTCGAGCTGCTCAAGGGTGTCCAGCGGCTCCTGAAGCGCCAGATCCCCTATCGCGTGGTCGAGGGCTTCGTGCCCGATCGGTCGGTCGAGGTCCGCCCGTTGCGCGGTTTCGGTCCGGGCGGACGGGCCGGCTCCGGAAACGGCCGAAGCGCCGGCTTCGGGGCGGGCGCCGCGACCCCCGAGCACGGCCACGCCCACCGCAAGCCACTCCGGCGCCACTCCGGGGCCTCGACCTAGAGGCTCAGACCCGTCGATGCGGCGCGCCGCCAGCCGCGAAGCCGCCCGCCCGGGTCCAACGAAACTGGCGAACATCAACCCCAGTAGTGTTGCGCCGAGACTCGGGGTCGATCGACGGCCGACAGGCGCCGATTCGGGCGCTCGTCGTGCGTGGCGGCTTCGCGCGACCCGGAATCCTGCCCAATTCCTGCCCGAAACCAGCGCAGCAACAGGGGGGCTGATATTCGCTAGAAATCGGCACCGTCGCGGAGTTCGGGACGCGGGAAGCCGCTCGCCAAGAGCCGGGCCACCGATGGGCGACTGACGGGCCACTGACGGGCCACTGACAGGCGGCCAGCCCACCAGATCGGGACCGTCCCGTGACAGGCGAGCTGACCAGGGCCGCCGGTTACACTGGTATGCCGCAACCTGGATCATGAATGACCGAATCTCGTACGCCCGGCGCGGCCGACCGACTGCGTTCCGTGGGCCTGATGGCGGACGGACCCGTCCGCTGGGGCAACCCGGTCCGGGCCGCCGGCCCGGGCATCTACATCGTCGAGCTGGCTGCGCCGCTCAAGACGGCGCCCGTCGATCACACCGTGCTGGCCCGCTGGATCGAGAGGATTCCCACCCTGACCCTCGACGGCGCCCGGCCGACGGCGCGGGAGCTGGCCACCCGCCTGTCGGCTTTCTGGCTGCCCGACGAGACGATCGTGTACATCGGGATGGCCAGCCAGTCCGTCGGCGGCCGGGTGGGCGCCTTCGTCAGCACGCCCCTCGGGGACCGGCGGCCGCACTCGAACGGACACTGGCTCAAGACCCTGTCCGTCCTCGGCGACCTTCGGGTCTGGTGGGCGACGACGTCCGCGCCCGAGGAATACGAAGACGCCCTGCTCACGGCCTTCACCGAGGGGGTCTCCGCCGAAGCCCGGGCAGCCCTGCCTGATCCCGGCGTCGTCCTGCCTTTCGGCAACCTCCAGTCGGCCACCGGTGAGCGGCGCCAGCACGGGATCAAGGGCGCCCTCGAGGCCGAGGAGCCGAACGGTCCGGCGACGAAGGCCGAACGGGTCGCCGCGGCCGCCGCTGCTGCTTCGGGCAAGCCATCGGCAAAGTCGCCGAGTGGCCGGCGGACGAGCGACCCCACTCGGCGGACGGGCGTCCTGCGGTCGACGAAGCCACGCGCAGCGAGCACCTCGCGCGCCCAGGCGGCCGCGATCAAGGCCGCGGGCCGGCCGATCGGGCCGCCGATCCAGCTCTCGGCCGAGGGCCTCGTCGCCCTCCAGGCCGAGCTCGAGAACCTGACCACCGTCCAGCGCCCGGCGATCGTGGCCCGGATCGCGGCCGCCCGCGAGCTGGGCGACCTGAAGGAGAACTCGGACTACCACGAAGCCCGCCGGGAGCAGTCGTTCGCCGAGGGCCGGATCCTCCAGCTCGAGGATCAGCTCCGGCACGCCGTCGTTGTCGAGGGCGGCACCACCGGCGTGGTCGGCATCGGCTCGACCGTCCTCGTCGAGCGAACGGACTCGGCTGGTGCCCAGGAGCGGAGCACCTTCCGGATCGTCGTGGCCGCCGAGGCGAGTCCAAAGACGGACCGGATCTCGAATGTCTCGCCGATCGGGGCTGCCCTGATCGGGAGTGCTCCGGGGGATGTGGTCGAGGTGATCATCCCGGCCGGTCGGATCGGCTTCCGGATCATCGAGGTCGGCTGACCGGAATGGGGGTGAGGCTGCGGTTCGTCCACACCGGGGACCTGCACCTCGACAGTCCGTTCCAGGGGATCGCCCAGGCCGCGCCCGAGCGGATCGTGGCGGCCCTCCGCGACGCGACCCTGCGGAGCTGGAGACGGATCGTCGGGCTGGCGATCGACGAGCGGGTCGACGCCGTCCTCGTCGCGGGTGACGTGTTCGAGGGCGCCAACCGGACGCTCCGTGGCCAGGTCGCATTTCGGGACGGCCTCGTCCGGCTGGCCAACGAGGCGATCCCCTCGTTCGTCGTGACCGGCAACCACGATCCATTGAACGGCTGGGAGCCCGCCGTGACCTGGCCCGACCTCGCCTTCCGGTTTGGCTCCGAGGGAGTCGCCACGCGGCCGATCCTGCGCGATGGGGTGGAGCTCGCCCGGGTCCATGGGATCAGCTACCAGGTCCGCGACGTGACGGCGAACCTGGCCGCAACCTTCCGGCGCGAACCGGACGAGACCTTCGCGATCGGGCTGCTCCATGCCAACGTCGGCGGGATCGAGGGCTACGGCAACTACGCCCCGTGCTCGATGTCCGACCTCGTCACGAGCGGCATGGACTACTGGGCCCTCGGCCATATCCACCGCCACGGCGTCCTGCGGGCCAGCGCACCCACGGTCGTCTATTGCGGCAATCCCCAGGGCCGCGATCCGGGCGAGGCCGATCCCCGGGGCTGCTACCTCGTCGAGGTCGACGAGGCAGGCACGGTCCGGCCCGAGTTCCGGGCGATGGACGTCGTCAGGTGGCAGCGCCTGACCATCGCGATCGACGGGATCGAGACCGCCGATGGGCTGGTCGAGGCGATCAGCACCGCCGTGGAACGAGCGGTCGACGCGGCCGGACGGTCGATCGTGGCCATCGTGACGCTCGCCGGGCGCGGTCCGCAGCATGGTCCGCTCCAGCGAACCGGAGTCCTGGCCGACCTGCACGGGATCGTCCGGGAGCGCCTCGGGATCGGCGAGCCGTTCGCATGGCTCGAGTCGATCCGGGACGAGACCCGCCCGTCGATCGACCTCGCGGCGCGGCGCGAGGCGGGCGACCTGCTGGGCGAGACGCTTCGCGAGTTCGCCCGCAGCCGGGCGGCCCTGGCCGGCGGGCAGGAGGCCGACTTCGACGACATGCTGGAGGACCTCTACAACCACGTCCGCGTCCGACGGGTCCTGCCCGCCCGGCCGGGCACGGCCGAGCTGCTCGGGCTGCTCGATTCGGCCGAGGCGATGGTCATCGACCAGCTCGACGAGGCTGGCTGAAGCCGGCGGTGCGGATCGACGAGATCAAAGTCGACGGCTTTGGGCTGCTGCGGGACCTGCGGATCGAGCCGGCCCAGGGCCTGACCCTGATCCGTGGCGCCAACGAGGCCGGCAAGTCGACCTTGCTCGCCTTCATCCGGGCGGTCCTGTTCGGCTTCGAGACGCGGGGCCACCCGGCATTGGCCGGCGGCCAGCGAGGCGGCTGGCTGAAGGTCCGCGCGGGTGATGGTCGCTCGGTCCGGATCGAGCGCTATGGCCTGACCGGCGGCGCCGGCCGGCTGCGAATCCTCGACGGCGAGGGCGAGGAGCTCGGCAATGAGATGCTGCCCCGGCTCCTCCAGGGCGTCGAGAAGACGGTCTTCAACAACGTCTTCGCGTTCGGCCTGGCCGAGCTCGCCCAGTTCGGCAACCTGACCGGCCCGGAGATCGCCGCCCGGATCTACGGTGCCGGGATGGGCACCGGGGCGATGTCCGTGGTCGACATCGAGAACCGGCTCGAGCAGCGCCGTTCGGCCCTGTTCACGAAGCAGGCCCAGAAGCCCCGCATGAATGTCCTCCTGGGCGAGATCGACGGCCTGAACGATCGAATCGCCGCGCTCGATGTGCCGGCCAGCTTCAAGCAGGCCGAAGCCCGCCGAGCCGAGCTCGAGGCGCGCCTGGCGACGCTCGATGACGAGGCCCGGGCGGTCTCGGCCGAGCTGCGCTACCTCGAACGCCTGCGCGATGGCTGGCCGAGCTGGCTGGTCCTGACCGCCGCCCGCGCCCGCTGGGCCGACCTGGCCGCGGCCGGCCAGGGCGACCCCGCAGACTCCGCCGATCCGATCGATGCCCTGGCCGGCGACCTGCCCGAGCGGATGTCCCGCTCCGAGCTCGAGCTCGAGCGGATCAGCGCCAGGACGATCGAACTGACCGAAGAACGTCGCCGGCTGATCGCCGAGCGCGATGCCCAGCCGGTCGACACGGAGCTCCTGGCCGCCCGCCCGGAGGTCGAGCGCCTCCTGCGGGCGGTGCCCGAAATCCAGGCCGACCGGAATCGGATCGCCGACCGGGAGCACGAGCGCTCGGACCGGAACGCCGCCCTGGCCGAGGCGCTCCGCCGGCTCGGGCCCGACTGGACCGAGGAACGGCTGGTCCGGGTGGACGACTCCCTGGCCGCCCAGAACGCGATCGCGGGGCCCTTCCGGGTCTCGCTCGAAACGGCCGATCGGGAGGTCGGCACTGCCCAAGGTGAGCTGGCCAATGCCGACCTGGCCCTGTCCGACGCCCGGGCCGAGCTCGCCGCGATCGACCCGCGGGCGGACAACCCGGCGGCGACCGAACCCGCGCCGAGCCCCGCCGCTGGCGCTCCAGCCGATCGGTCGAAGCGCGTCCAATGGCTCGTCCTGGCGGCCGGGCTGGCCATCGCCACGGCCCTCGGAGCGATCGTCCTCGGGCTCGGCCTGGCCCAGGCCATCCTGCTCGGCGCCGTCATCGGGATCGCCCTCGGCGCGGCAGGCTGGCTGGGCCAGGGTCCGCGGACCGCCGGCGCAACCGCCGTTCCGCCGAATCGCGACCCGGAGGGAGCGCGGCGCGAGGAACGCCTGGGACGCGTTCGCTCGACGGAGCAGCGGCGCCAGGACGTGGCCGCCCGGCTGGCGGTTGCCGGCGCGGCCCGCGACCGGGCCCAGGCCGAGTGGCAGACCTGGCTCGGCGAGCACGGACTGGCTCGGGATCTCGATCGCGAAGGGGCGGCCCGGGTCGTGGAGGGGGTCGTCCGGGCCCGGGCAATCCTGGCCGAGCGCCAGTCGATCGAGCGCCGCCGGGACGAGGCGGCCGCACGCCTCGACGCCCGCGAATCCGAAGCCGCCGCGCTGCTCGACCAGCTCGATCGCCCGGCCGGTGATCCGCTCGTCGAGCTCGAACGGCTGCGCCGTGAGCTCGAGGCAAGCCTCGACGGCCAGGCCGCCCACGATCGCGCGGCCAGGGACCTCGAGCGAATCGAGGCGAGCGAGGCGGCCAACGGGACGTCCCGCGAGGCGGCCCTCGCTGCCCAGCAGGCGATCCTGGCGGAAGCCGGGGCGGACGACCCGGCCGGCCTGCGCCTGGTCGTGGCCCGGGCCGACCAGCGGAACGAGGTCCGGCGCGAGGTGCGAGCCGCCGAGGACACCCTGGCCGCACTGTCCGGTCCGGGCGAGGCCCTGATCGCGTTTGAAGCCGACCTCGAGCGCTACGCCGACGTGGGCCGGATCGCGTCCGAGCTCGCCGCTGCGGTCGAGCGGGGCCGGATCGTCGAGAACGAACGGGCGGCGACGATCGAGCAGCTCGGCGCGGAGCGGGACCGGATGGCCGAGCTCGAGCATTCGGCCGAGTCGGCCACGCTGCGCCAGGCGCGAGCCGAGCGGGTCGCCGAGCTCGAGCAGCTGGCCCAGACCTGGTCGGCCACCACGATCGCCCTCGAGCTCCTTCGGCGGACCCGCAGCCGCTACGAACGCGACCACCGACCGGAGGTGCTCCAGACGGCCGAGACGCTGCTCGCCCAGTGGAGCAACGGGCGCTATGCCCGGATCCTCGCCCCGCTCGGCCGGCAGATCGAGGAGCTCGAGCGGAGCGACGGGGTGATCGTGCCGATCAGCGGCCTGTCAACCGGGACGGCCGAGCAGCTCTACCTCGCCCTCCGCTTCGGGCTGGTCGAGCACTTCGCTCGCGAGGCCGAGTCCCTCCCGCTCGTGATGGACGACATCCTGGTGAACTTCGATCCGGGCCGGGCTGAACGGGCCGCCCGCTCGATCGAGGACCTGGCCACCCGCCACCAGGTGCTCTACTTCACCTGCCACCCGAACACGCCGCTGAGCCCGGCCCAGACGGTCGACCTGCCGGTCACGGGCGTGGGCTGAGAGCGGCCCACGTCAGTGGCCCCGCCCCGCTCAGGTCGCGACGTGGTGGACCTCGCGGTCGGCCCCGCCGATCCACATCGCCGGGGGGATCATCCAGAAGGCGGCCAGCTCGTTGAGCCGGGAGGCGTATCGGCCGCGGATCTGGGCGAACAGGATCCAGCCCACGTCCGGTGATTCGAGCCGGTAGCCGGCCGCCTCGAGCCGGGCCCTGGCCGCCTCGTACTCGGCTCGATCGATCCGGACCCGGCCGTCGTTGACGAAGCCGAAGAAGTTCGAGATGTCCTCCACGAGATGGACCCCGATCGCCACGAGCATCTCGGCCCGGCCGCGGGGCTGGTCCTCGATCGTGGTCAGGACCAGGACCGCCGCGTCGAGCATTGCCCCGAGCGAGGCCAGCCACGACTCGTTGTCGTGGGTCGAGCGGAAGAAGCCGAGGACGGGGTAGGCCATGTGGCTGTCGAGGACTTCGGCAGCCCAGCGCTCCCAGCTACTGAACAGGTCGGGCAGGTCGTCGAGGAGGCCGCTCCGGCGGCTCGTCTCGAGCAGGGCCACGCCCGACGGCGGCGCCCCAGCCCGGGCGTCGAGGCTGGTCACCAGGACCTCCCGCCGCTGGAACGAGCCGTACAGCGAGAACAGGTAGGTGACGACCAGGGCCACGGTGCCCAGCCCGAGGGCGGCCGAGATGACCGCGATCGTGCGGGTCCATGGCTCGGTCGGCACGAGGTCGCCGAAGCCGATCGTGAACAGGCTCGTGGCGGCCATGTAGACCGCCGATCCGAGGCTCGTGAGGGGCGGGTCGAAGTCCGGCGCAAAGGCGAGGTTGAGCAGGCCGAACCCGAAGACGAGGAGGGCCACCCAGACGACGAGCAGGACGAGCACGTTCAGCGGGGCAAAGACGGCCAGCCAGCGCTCGCGTCGGTCGGGGTCGGCCATCCGCCGAGCCTGCCAGCGCCAGGCCTGCCAGCCACCGCGGGTGACGATCCGGGCGGGGCGGTAGGCCGAGGGGGTCGGCCGGGGCAGGACCACCGTGTTGAACACGTCCCACCCGACCAGGACGATCAGGAACAGGCCGGCCAGGCCCTCGATCACGGACAGGGCTACTCCCATCCGATCGTCCTGGAGCGGAACAGGATCATGGCCGGTACGCTACACGAACGAACAGGGCCGGCGGAGCGCCTCGGGCGGTGCTCGGGTCGAAACCGGAGGTGTGGATGCAAGGTCGAGCCCGGCGCGAACGCAGGTCCGCCGCGCGCTGGCGGGCGGCCGTTGTCGCTGCGGTCATCGGCCTCGGAGCGGTCGGCCTGATCCCGGGTACGAGCGCCCTGGCCAGCAACCCGCCGATCCCGATCACGGGCCAGTCCGGCGCCCCCGTCGGCCAGCGTTCGAGCCCGCCCCCGAACGAGCCGACCGGCTCGCCCTCGGCCCGGCCGACGAGTGCGGCCTCGAGCTCGGCCTCAAGCTCGCCCGCCAACCAGTCCTCGCCGAGCCCGGCCGACGCCTCGGCCAGCCCCCAGGCAAGCTGGTCGCTCCCGATCCAGACGACGACCCCGACGAGCCCGGTCCGGGATCGCCCGTCGGAGATCACGTTCTATGGCCGGGGCTATGGGCACGGGCTGGGGATGAGCCAGTACGGTGCCCGCGGCCGGGCGCTCGCCGGCCAGACCGCGGCAACGATCCTGGCCCACTACTACCAGGGCACGACCCCGGCGACGGTCAGCCCGAGCGCGCCGGTCCGGGTCCTCGTCCTCGGCCCGAGCAGCCCGACGGCGTCGAAGCCGCTCGTCTTCCACGGCCGGGGTGCGCCGTTCACGATCGACGGCTTCAGCGGGACGTTCCCGATCGGGGCCGAGGTCACGATCTGGCGCTCGGGAGCCGGCTTCGGCCTGCACGTCACCTCGAGCGGCGGGACGCTCCTGCTCAGCAAGACGACCGCGGCGGCCGACCTGCGGATTCGCTCTGGGGCCGATCCCGGCCGGATCCAGGTCGACTCGGAGCCGGGCGCCTACGACACGTACCGGGCCGTCATCCGCGTCCTGGGGACATCGAACGGCGTGCTGACCGTGAACGAGATCGGGCTCGACCTCTACCTCCTGGGAGTCGTCCCGGCCGAGATGCCCTCGGGCTGGCCGGCCGAGGCGCTCAAGGTCCAGGCGGTCGCCGGGCGGAGCTACACCGAGGAGCACGTCCACGTCGGGATCGGGGCCTACGACCTGTTTGACGACACGCGATCGCAGGTCTACCGCGGTTCGCTGGGCGAGGTCCCGGCCACGAATGCGGCCGTGACGGCCACGGCCGGCAGCGTCCTGAAGAGCGGCAGCGCGATCATCAACGCCCTGTACCACTCGGCCGACGGCGGGGCTACCGAGGACAACGAGGACGTCTACACCTCGGCCACCGGCCAGGTCGACGAATCGCCGATCAGCTACCTGCGCGGCTCGTCCGATCGGGATCCCAACGGCGTCTCGTACGACAGCACCTCGCCCCACGCGACCTGGCACACGGCGGCCTACTCGCTCGCCCAGCTCTCGGCGATCTTTGCCACCGACGCGCGCACGAACGTGGGCACGATCAGCGGGCTCGACCTGTCGGACAAGGGCGTCTCGGGCCGCCCGATCAGGATCGTCCTGACCGGCAGCCTCGGCACGAAATCGGTCAGCGCCGAGATTTTCCGGGAGGTCTTCAACGCGGGCTCGCCGGCGGCCGACCCGTACATGTGGAGCACGCTCATCGACACGCGCCCGATCCCGTGAGCGCCGGCCGACCAGAGGATGAGGCTCCTGCCCCGCTCCCCCGCTGCGCCTGGGCCGGCGCCGACGGACCGCAACCGGATCCCCTGATGACCGCCTACCACGACGACGAGTGGGGTCGGCCGACGACCGACGAGACCGAGCTGTTCGAGCGGCTCATCCTCGAATCGTTCCAGGCCGGCCTGTCCTGGTCGACGATCCTGCGCAAGCGCGAGGCGTTCCGGATCGCCTTTCGGGGCTTCGATCCGGCGATCGTGGCGGCCTTCGACGAGGCGGACCGGGAGCGCCTCATGGCGGACGCCGGGATCGTCCGGAACCGGGCCAAGGTTGACGCCTCGATCGCAAATGCCCGGGCCTATCTCGCGATCTCCGACCAGTTCGGTGGCTTCGACCCGTACCTGCGCACGGTCATTCGGGAGCCGGCCCGGCCGCTCCCACCCGACGCCGTCAGCGGCCAGATCCCGGCCAGCACGCCAACTTCGGCCGCCCTGTCGAAGGATCTCCAGGTTCGCGGCTTGCGGTTCGTCGGCCCGACGATCACCTATGCCTTCATGCAGAGCGTCGGGCTGGTCGACGACCACCTGCCGGGCTGCTTCCGCTACCGCGGCTGACCGGCCTCAGATCTCCCGCCGGCGGAACGACACGATCGCGAGGCCGAGGGCCAGGACGAGCCAGATCCCGATCCAGGCGAGGTAGGCCGGGTCCAGCCCGGCGGAGGCGAAGAAGGGATTGGCCGCCAGCTCCTCGCTCGTCCGCCCACTGTCGGTCGCGACCACGATCACGACCTGGGGCTCCAGGGCGTAGATCGCGCCCCGCCAGATCCCGTCCGAGGGGAACAGGATCCGGCTGGCCGTGGCGATCTGGCCGACCAGGTCGGCGTCGAAGAACACGGCCAGCCCGCCGAGCACGCCGGCGATCCAGCACAGCCCGAAGAGGACGACCGCGATCGCGCCCCCGGCGATCGACGGCAGCCGGGTCGAGAGGAGGACGGTGAAGGTCAGGACGAGCACGGCCTGGAGGGCGATCGCCCCGGCCGCGCCGAGCGGGTCGGGCGGGCCGTAGCCCGAGGCCAGCTTCATGGCCAGGATCTCGAGCAGGCCCGAGGCCAGGGCGTAGCCGGCGGTCACGATCACGAGCCCGAGCCAGCGTCCGACGAGGAAGGTCGAGCGGGCGATCGGGCGGGCCAGGATCGCCAGGAGGACGCCGCTCTCGATGTCGGTCGAGATCGCCGGGGCGCCGATGAACGCCGCGGTCATGGCCAGGATGAAGCTGAACATGAAGGCCACGACGATCAGCATCTGGCTGACCCCGAGCTCGATCTCGGTCTCGGGTCGGCCGTGGTCGCGGGCCAGCGTCACGAGCCGCTCGAAGCCGATCCCCGACAGGCCGACGACGACCAGGGTCAGGAGCACGAGGACCCACAGGATTCGCCGGCGCAGGGCGTCGAGCAGGGTCAGCCGGGCGATCACCAGGAGCGGTCCGACCACCGAGGTCATCGCTCCGGCCCGCCGTCCGTGATCCGATGGGCCGCCGCCGCGCCCTCCGGATCGGCCGGCACCCCGAGCAGCTCGAGGAAGCGCTCCTCGAGCGTCTCGCGACCCTGGCCGACCGAGTGGACCCGGCCGCCGGCGGCCACGATCGCGGCGACGACCTCGGGGATTCGCGCCGGGTCGATCGGCCGGATCGTGATCATGTCCGGATCGGCTGGGTCCAGCTCGAGCGGTCCGAAGGCCGCGAGCCGGGCCCGTCCCTCGGCCGAGAGCTCGGTCACCCGCAGGACAGCCGCCCGCTGGCCGAGCAGCTCGTCGAGCGTCCCGCTGGCCACGACCCGGCCGCGATCGACCACGGCCACCCGGTCGCACACGAGCTCGATCTCGGACAGCAGGTGCGAGTTCAGGAAGACGGTCACTCCCCGGTCGCGCGCCGCCCGGATCACTCGCCGGACCTCCGTCCGGCCGATCGGGTCGAGGGCCGAGGTCGGCTCATCCAGGAAGACGAGCTCGGGCGTTCCGAGCAACGCCGCCCCGAGGCCCAGGCGCTGCTGCATGCCCTTGGAGAACGTCCCGACCGGATCGCCGGCCCGGTCGGCCAGGCCCACAGCCGTGAGCGACGCCTCGACCTCTGCCCGGCGGTCGCCCGGCAACCGGGCCAGGTCGGCGTGGAGGCGCATCACCTCGCGTGCCCGGAGCCAGGGCTGGTAGCGGAACAGCTCCGGCAGGTAGCCGATCCGCCGGCGGGTCTCGCGATCGCCGATCGGGGCACCCAGGACCCGCCCGCTGCCCGAGCTGGCCTGGGTCAGCCCGAGCAGGAGCTTGACCGAGGTTGTCTTGCCCGCGCCGTTCGGGCCGAGGAAGCCGAAGACCTCGCCTCGCTCGACCCGCATCGACAGGCCGGCCAGGGCGGTCGTCCGCCCGAATCGCTTCGACAGCTCGACGGTCTCGATCGCGGGCTCGGCAGGCTGGCCGCTGGGTTGGAGGCTCATCGCGGGCATCGTCGCATGGACGTATCCGGCGAGACGGCCGTGACGAGGCGATGATCATCGGAACGAGATTTGGGCTCGTCCCCGCACCCGTGACACGCTAGTTGTCACAGGCCGGCGTCAATCTCCGGGCATGAACACGAACGCATTCGTCGTCAATCCGGTGATCGCCATCGATTGCCCCGCCTGCGACGGGACGATCCTGGTCGACCAGCTCGATCTCGAGGGCGAGATCCGCTGCGAGGGCTGCCTCGTCGCCTTCGAGCTGGCAGTTCCGGCCGGCGCGAACTCGGCCGTCGAGGCGATCGCCGCCTGATCCTGGCCTCCCGGGCGGATCCCCGGGCCGGATCCGGCCGGTCCTCAGCGCGGGACGTGGCCGGCGATGATCTGCGCGTGGCGGAGTGAGCCAGAGAGCGAGAAGCCGATCGTCGCCACGAGCAGCCCGCCGCCCATCAGGAAGAGCGTCGCCCCGCCGCCGATCGTGTCGAGCATGATCCCGGCCATGATCATGCCAATCGGCTGGAGGCCGATCGACAGGGTTCGGGCGGTCGATCCCACCCGGCCGAGCAGCTCATCCGGGGCGGCCGCCGAGCGGAACGTGATGTAGGTGATCGCGACCGCGGCCGAGGACACGCCCACGACAAAGGCTGCCGGGAACAGCACGAAGACCGCGCCGTTGACGGCGGCGATCAGGGCACATGCCTCGACGACCGTACCGGTCAGCATGATCAGGCCCGCCGGCCGGATCCGGATCCGGTTCATCGCGATTGCCCCGAGCAGGTAGCCGATCCCGTTGATCGACAGGAGCAGGCCGAAGGTCGCGGCGCCGAGCCCGAGCTGGCGGGTGATGAAATACGTCAGGACCGGGATCAGGCCGGCCGTGATCACGCTGATCGCGCCCCAGTACGAGACCGCGGCCCGCAGCGGGTGGTGTCCGGCGATGTAGCCGATTCCCTCCCGGATCTCCGCCCGCAGGTTGAGCGGCGGGTGATCCTGGCGTTCCTGGAGCGGCCGCCGGATCAGGGCCATCGCCGCCGAGCTGGCCAGGAAGCTCAGGGCGTCGACCGCGATCGTCGGTCCGAAGCCGACGACGGCCGCCAGCACGCCGGCCACGCTCGGGCCGATCACGAAGCTCAGGCTGTACACGGTCTCGAGGGTCGCCGTCGCGCGGCCGAGGAGCGGGCGTCCGACGAGGCTCGGCATCGCCGCGGTATAGGCCGCCAGGAACAGCGCCCGGAGCATCGACATCGGGGCCGCGATCAGGAGGATCGCGAAGATCGTCGGGCCGTGAAGAAAGATCGACAGCGGGATCAGCGCGGTCAGGGCCGCCCGGCCCAGGTCGGCGCCCAGGATCATCAGCCGCCGGTCGCTCCGATCCGCGATCACCCCGGCGAGCAGGCCGAAGACGAGGTCGGGGATCGTGTTCAGGACGCCGACCACGCCCATCGCGACACCCGAGCCGGTGAGCGCCAGGACGAGCAGGGGCACGGCCGTCAGGCTGAGCGCGTCACCGAAGGCCGAGATGCCCTGGCCGCCCAGCAGGAGCAGGAAGTCGCGGTTCTGGCTGAGTGGCTCGTAGCGGTCCGGCCGGGCTGGATTCGCGCCTTCGACGACGATCGGCGGCAGGGCCTCGCCGTGGTCGGCCAGGCCGCCGGCGCCCTCCTGCTCGATCACCCGGTCGGGGCAGCGGTAGCGGTACCCATTGGCTGAAACTCGTGTCGCTTGACAGCCGTGACCAGCCGACCCATCGCCGCTCCATCCTCCTTCCGCCCGCCGTCCAGCCTAGCGCCGCGACCGGCCGGCCGCCCCCCGAGCCTGTTGCCGCCAAGGCCCTGGATCGCCCGGCCGTGGCCCGTCGCGCCCCGCGGGACAGCGGCCTCCCGACGCCACGAGCGACGCCTACCCTCGGGCCATGACAGACACACCCGTTGCCTCGGCCTTCCATCACGTCCAGGAGGAGCTCGGGGCCGAGTTCGGCGACTGGGATGGCTGGCTCTGGACGACCGGCTTCGGCGATCGCGACGGCGAGTACGCGGCCGTTCGCGACGGCGCCGGCATCTGGGATTGCTCGGCCCTGATCAAATGGGACTTTCACGGACCGGACGCCCTCCGCGCCGCAGATCGCCTGATCGCCAACGACGTCCTGGCCTACGGCCCGGGGCGGGTTCGCTATGCCCCGCTCCTCGACGACGAGGGCCGGGTGGTCGACGACGCGACGATCTACGTCTTCGGCCCGGACCACGTCTGGTTCATGACCAACCGGTTCGACCTGGGCGATCACCTGCGCGACGTCTCGGCCGGCCTTGCGGTAACGATCGACCTGATCGTCCACGAGCTGCCCCACGTCCAGTTCCAGGGCCCGCTCAGCCGCGAGATCCTCCAGCGCCACGTCGCGGTCGACCTTTCGACCCTGCCCTACTTCCGGTTCCTGACCGAGCCGGTCAAGGTCGGGCCGGTCCCGGCCTGGATCGCCCGGACGGGCGTCTCGGGCGAGCTTGGCTACGAGCTGTTCGTCCGGCCAGAGCACGCCGAACCCCTCTGGCGGACCCTGACCGAGACCGGCGAGGTCCGGCCGTACGGCTTCGATGCGCTTGACGTGCTCCGGATCGAGGCCGGGATGATCCTGCCCGGCTACGACTACACGCCCGACGAGTCGAGCCCGTACGACTTCAACTTCGAGCGGTTCATGAAGATTGACGGCCGCTCGTTCCACGGCGACGCGGCGATCCGGGCCAAGCGCGATGCCGGCGAGCCGGTCCTGCGCCTCGCCTCGCTCACGATCGAGGGCGACGTCGTGCCCGAGGGCGGAGCGGCGGCCACGATCGATGGCCGCCCGGTTGGCTCCGCCACCAGCCCGACCGGATCACCACGCTTCGGCACGATCGCCCTGGCGATCCTCGAGCGCGAGGCGGCCGTGCCCGGGACGAAGGTCGAAGTCGCCCTCGGCGAAGGCGGTGCGGACGGAACGACGGTCGCGACGGTTGGCGAGCCGGCCCTGTACGACCCGGAGAAGCGCCGGCCGAGGGCCTGAGGCCGGCCGACCTCGGTCGGCCGACGGCCTGAGCCCAGGGCGCCATCTGCCGGGCGGCCAGGGAGAGGAGGGCTCTTCAGGCCTCGGGATCGCTGAAGCGGCGGGTTGCGCCCATCTGGGGCCAGACCCGGGCCTGGGTAACCGCCAGGGCCTGCCGGACGTGGCTCCGGTCGTGGTGGACCCACTCGCCGAGGAGCTCATCTACCCGGAGCGGGCCGATCGAAGGATGGATCCCGACCCGGGCCAGGTCGGCCCGAGACAGCGAGCGGACGACGGCGATTCCCGCGCTTCTGCGGGCCGCGAACGCTTCGACCAGCTCGAGCGGATCCGCCTCGTCGTCGTGTCGGACCGCGGCCACTGCGGTCGGGTCCCAGTCGGTCAGGATCGGGCGGTCAGCCTCGAGGATCGTCCGAATCCGTCCGGCATAGCCACGCTCATCAGCCTCGAACAGGTGGCCGACGCACTCGCTCACGGACCACTCGGATGGAGCCGGGCGCCAACCGGCCTCCCGACCCAGGGCGCGAACCTCGGCCCGGAGGGTGGCCACGGTCGCAGCCAGGAGCGGGGCGATCTCGTCCGGGCTCAGCGGCGTCACGACGTCGGCGTGGGCGTGTCCGTGATCGGGAGTGGCACGGCCGCATGCTGGGCGCTGGCGGCAGCGCCATCCGGCGCCGCCACGACCGGCAGGGTCGCCAGGCCGGCTCGAACTGGGAAGGCCGGCAGCTCCTTGCCACCCTCGGCCAGCCAGCAGGCGGCCTGGTGGCCCTCGCCCACGTCGAACAGCGGCGGCTCCTCGACCCGGCACCGATCGAAGGCCAGCGGGCAGCGCGGGTTGAACCGACAGCCGGCCGGAACATGGGCCGCGTCGGGCGTCTCGCCCTGGAGGATGTAGCGGGCCGCCCGGGTCGCGGCATCGGCCGGCTCGGGCGTCGGCGAGACGCTCACGAGGGCCTTCGTGTACGGGTTGCGGGGCGAGCGGATCACCGTCTCGGCCGGGCCGATCTCCATGATCTTGCCGAGGTACATCACCGCGATCCGGTCGGCGATCACCCAGGCCAGCGACAGGTCGTGGGTGATGAACAGGTAGGTCAGGCCGAAGTCGCGCCGCAGGTCGAGCATCAGCCGGAGCAGCTCGGTCCGGATCGACACGTCGAGCATCGAGACCGGCTCGTCGGCGACGACGAGCTCGGGGCTCATCACTAGGGCGCCCGCGATCACGACCCGCTGGCGCTGGCCGCCGGACAGCTCGTGCGGGAACCGGAAGGCGAACTCGTGGGCGGGGCGCAGGCCGGCGTTCTCGAGGGCGGCCATGACCCGGCGTTCCTTCTCCGCGTTCGACTTCGTCAGGTGGTTCACCTCGAGCGGCTCGGCCACGAAGTCGTGGATCGTCTGCTTCGGGTTGAGCGTCTCGTACGGGTCCTGGAAGATGATCTGGACGCGCCGGCGATACTCGCGCAGCTTCCGGACGCCCCAGGTGGCGCTGACGTCCTTGCCGTCGAACACGACCTGGCCGGCGGTCTGGCGGGTCAGCTTGACGATCACCCGGCCGGTCGTCGTCTTGCCCGAGCCGGACTCGCCGACCAGGGCCAGGACCTCGCCCTTGTTCAGGGTCAGGTCGATCCCGTCGACCGCCCGGACGTAGTCCCGGGGCCGCCGCCGGACACCGTCGAGCAGCCCGCCCCGGATCGGGAAGTGGACCTCGAGGTTGGTCAGCCGGAGGAGCTCGGTCACTCGAACGTATCCAGCGAGTGGTCGTCCGTCAGGCCGTGGCTCGGGCCCATCGTGAACGGATCACCTGGCTCCTCGTTGCTGAGCTCCTCGAGGACCTCGCTCCGGTCGCTGAACACGCCCGCTCCGAGGCCGGTCTCTTCGTCGGTTACTCCGATCGCATCCTTCGTCGGCTTCGTGATCGGGAGCCCGTCGCTGCCGGGCGGATAGAGGTGGCAGGCGACCCGGACACCGTCGGCGAACGAGACCTCGGGCGGCACCTCGGTCGTGCACACGGCCATCGCGAACGGGCAGCGCGGATGGAACCGGCAGCCTGGCGGAGGATCCCGCAGGTCGGGCGGCGAGCCCGGGATCACGTCGAGGGTCCGCCGGTCGGCGTGGATGTTCGGGAAGGACCGGATCAGCTTCTGGGTGTACGGATGACGGGGCGTCCGGAAGATGACGTCGACCCGGCCTTCTTCGGCGACCTTGCCGGCGTACATCACCATTACCCGGTCGCACGTCTCGGCGATCACCGACAGGTCGTGGGTGATCAGGATCAGCGACAGGCCGAGCTCCCGCCGGAGCCGCTCGAGCAGCTCGAGGATCTGGGCCTGGACCATCACGTCCAGGGCGGTCGTCGGCTCGTCGCCGATCACGATCGCGGGATCACAGGCCAGGGCCATCGCGATCATCGCCCGCTGGCGCATCCCGCCGGACAGCTCGTGCGGATACGCCTGGCCTCGCTTGGCCGGGATCCCGACCAGCTCGAGCAGCTCGCCTGCTCGCTTCAGGGCCTCGTCGCTGGCGACCTTCAGGCGCAGTTCGATCGGCTCGGCGATCTGCTCGTTGATCCGGCGGACGGGGTTGAGGGCGTTCATCGCCCCCTGGAAGATGATCGAGATCTCCCGCCAGCGATAGCGCCGGAGGGCATCCTCCGACTTCTTGGCGAGATCGATCCCGAACAGCTTGACGCTGCTGTCCTTGCCGATCCGGCCGTTGGCTGGGAGCAGCTGGACGAGCGACAGGGCGGTCGTGGTCTTGCCACAGCCGGATTCCCCGGCGATCCCCAGCGCCTCGCCGTCGTTCAGGGTGAAGCTCACGTCGTCAACGGCCTTGATCGACCCGCCGGCCATCTTGAACCGGGTCGTCAGGTGCTCGACGACGAGGAGCGGCGCGCCCGGCATCGGCCTGCTTCGGCAGCGGCCACTGGCGTCGGCCGCGAATGATCGACTGGGCGTCGAACGGATCGACGGTCGGGGCAATCTCGTCGTCCTCTGACTCGCCGGTCGGGTCGCTGACCGGGGGATCGGCGCTCATCGGATTGGCGGCCGTGGGCTTGATTGCCGCGGGATCGGGGGCCATCGGATCGTCCGTGGCTTCGGTCATCGCCGGACCCTCAGGCGCGGGTTCAGGACGTCATCGAGGGCGGACCCGACGAGGGTGAATGAGAGAACGACCAGGACGATGCAGATCGAGGGTGGCAGGACGTACCACCACGCTCCGAGGCCCATCGCCCCGGCCGACTCGGCCGCGTTCAGGATCTCGCCCCAGGACGGCGCGAATGGATCGCCCAGGCCGATGAACGAGAGGGTCGTCTCGGTCAGGATCGCCCCACCGAAGACGAGCACGGTATTGGCCACGATCAGGTTCGTCACGTTGGGCAGGATGTGGCGCCACATGATGTGGCCGCCGCCGGAGCCGATCACCCGGGCCCGGCCGACGAAGGCCCGTTCCTTGACCGACAGGGTCTGGGATCGAATGATCCGGGCGGTCGAGGCCCAGCTCGTGATCCCGATCACGATGATGATCACGATCAGGGTGATCCGAATCCCCCGACCTCGGAGTTGGAGCCCACGATGTCGAGGATGATCGGGGCCAGGATCAGGGCCAGCACGAACGTCGGCAGGACGAGGAAGAAGTCCGTGATCCGCATCAGGAACGTGTCGGTTCGGCCGCCCGCGTAGCCGGCCACGATTCCGATGAGGGCGCCCAAAACGATCGTGATGAACGTCGCCAGGAGCCCGATCACCATCGAGATCCGGGTCCCGTGGACGGTCAGGTTCAGCATGTCCCGGCCGAGCTCGTCGGTGCCCAGCAGGTGGTTCAGGCTGGGCGGCGTCGAGCGGCAGCCCGGTGGCCGTCGTGACGGTCTGGAGCGGGCCGACGAAGAACTCCGGGGCGATCGCCAGGATCGTGAAGAAGGCGAGGACGATCACCCCGATCACGCCGTCGGGCCGGGCGCTGAAACGCTGGACGAAGGTTCGCCACGACTTGAGCCGGAGGCGCAGCCGCTCGTTCCGGATCGCCGCCTCGGGCAGGACGTCGCTGGTCACGAGCGGACCCGCGGATCGAGCCGACCGTAGATCAGGTCGGCCGCGAAGTTGGCGACCACGACCGAGACGGCCAGCAGCAGGAAGATCCCCTGGAGGACCGGGTAGTCGCGGGCCTCGAGGGCCTGGACCGTGAGCGTGCCCAGGCCGGGCCAGTTGAAGACGACCTCGACCGTGATCGCCCCGCCGATCACGTAGCCCAGGTTGATCGCGATCAGGGTGACCGCCGGCAGGAGCGCATTGGGCAGGGCGTGGGCCCGCAGGATCTTGCCCGAGGTCAGGCCCTTGCCCCGGGCCGTCGTGACGTAGTCCTCGCCGAGGGTCTCGATGACCGACGAGCGCATCAGGATCGAGTACTGCCCGATCAGCCCGATCGCGACGGTTGTCAGCGGCAGGATCAGGTGGTCGAGGAAGTCGAGGAGCTGGTCGAATGGCGACTGGTCCGACCCGCCGATCGTCATCATCCCGCTCGTCGGGAACCAGTGCAGGCCGATCGCGAAGACGCCCAGGAGCAGGATGCCGATCACGAAGTAGGGCATCGAATAGAGGATCAGCGACTGATCCCGTTGCCGATGTAGTCGACCGGGCCGCCGCGTCTCCAGCCGGTATAGGCGCCCAGGGCCAGTCCGAAGATGACCGCCAGGATCTCGCCCAGCCCGAACAGGATCAGCGTCGGCCAGATCCGGCCGGACAGGACGTCGGTGACCGATCTGCCCGTGGAACTTGAACGAGAAGCCGAAGTCGCCGGCGGCCGTCGCCTGGAGGTAGGCGATCAGCTGGTCCGGGATGAGCGGCTTGTCGAGACCCCAGCGCTCCTTGATCTCGGTGACCGCCGCCGGGCTCACGTTCGGGTTGCGCAGGAGGATCCGGTCGGGCGAGCCGGGCATCATCCGGAACAGGACGAAGTTCAGGATCACGATCAGGAAGATCGTGAAGATGGCGCCGAACGACCTTCCGGATGAGGTACCGGCTGCCCACGCGCTATGGCCCCCGGTTCAGCCGGTGGACTGGCTGAGGACTGCCTCCGGCCGGTGGGCCGGAGGCTCGTCGCCAGGGCTCACTCGTCGTCTTCGTCCGTAGCCTTGCGGCGCCTTCGAGTGAGGCCGATGAACCCGATCAGCAGGACCGCCACCACGGCGACCCCGGCGATCAGGGGCAGGATGCTGCCGCTGCTGGCCGACGTGTTCGTCGGGAGCGGCGAGGGAGCCACGCTCGGGGCCGGGCCGGCCGGGCTCGACGCAGCCGGGGCCGGCATTGGCCGTCGCCGAGGGCGCCGGGGTGGCCAGGCTGGCGTCGGTCAGGAGGGTGTAGTTGATCGAGCCGTCCTGGAAGAATGGCGCGCCACCCTCGACCGGCTGGTTCTGCCAGCCGGCGAACTTGTCGGTGTGGTACGCGTCCAGGTTGTTGTCGTAGTACAGGATGTCGTAGGGCGCCTGCGTCGTAGAAGATCTGCTGCATCTGGTCCATCGCGGCGTGCCGGTCGGCGTCGGTCGTGGCCTGGTTCTGCTGGTCGTACAGCTGGTCGTACTGGGCGTTCGACCACTGGCTGTCGCTCGTGCTCCCGATCGACGACGTCAGCAGGATCTGGAGGAGGGCGTTCGGGTCCGGGTCGCCGACCCAGCCCCAGATGACCATGTCGTAGTCGAGCTGGCCCTTGATCGGCTTCGAGGTAGTCGAGGGCCTCGTCGGTCACGAGGGTGCCCTTCATCGAGGACCTGGGCGCTGACCTTGATCCCGACCTGCTCGAACCAGCCCTGGATGTACTGGGCGTCCTTGGCGTAGCTCGGGTCGGTGTTCGGGGTGTACAGGCGCAGGTTGATCGGCTTGCCGCTGCTTGTCGACCCGGGTGCCGTCGGCCCCGCGCGGATAGCCCGCGGCGTCGAGCATCGCGTTCGCCTTGGCGATGTCGAAGGTCCGGACGTCGTTCGGCTCCGACGTGCCAGTTCTTCTCCCAGGGCGGGACCTGGGTCGTGCCCGGGCTGGCGTATCCGAGGAGGACCTTCTGAATCAGGGTCGGCTTGTCGATCGCGTAGCCGAGCGCCTGCCGGAAGGCCGGATCCTGGAGGGCCGTGGTCGAGGCGCCGCCGCCCTTCGTGTACGTGTTGTAGTTGAGCTGGGTGAAGCCGTTGCCCTCGCGAGGCCAGGGCGACCGTATTGGGCGCCGTCTTGAGCTGGTTGAACGACTCCGCGCTCGGGCTGTGGATGTAGTCGAGCTCGTTGTTCTTGAACGCTGCGACCATCGTGTCGGGCGCGCTCGGGTAGTACTGGATGACGATCTCATCGGCGGCGCCCTGCTTGCCCCAGTAATACCGATTCCGGTTCGAGCCGGACGTACTGGCTGGTCGACTCGACGACCTGGTAGGGGCCCGTGCCGACGACCGGCGGGTTGTTCAGGAAGTCGCCGATGTTCGTCGGAGTCACGCTCTTCCAGACGTGCTCGGGCACGATCGGGATGTACGAGTGGGTGAGCTTCGTCGTCGGCCGCGATGTGGTGATGACGACAGTCGACGGATCCGGCGCCGTCACGCTCGTCACGAACGAGTCCTTGAGGTACGGGTCGAGATAGCCCAGGCCCAGAACGCCCCCGTCCTTGGTGCCGTTCAGCTCGAGGTTGTAGGTGTAGACGACGTCGGCGCTCGTCGCCGGCTGGCCGTCCGACCACTTCATCCCCGTCCCGGATATGGAACGTCCAGCTGAGCCCGTCGGACGACTGGGTCCACGTGTCAGCGAAGCCCGGAACCGGCTCGTTGTTCGGCCCGAAGTTGACCAGCAGGTCGTAGTTCAGGGTGAACACTTCGTAGCCGACGTTGAGCGCCGTCTCGAACGGATTGAGCGAGTCGAGCGCTTCGACCGTTCCGACCCGCAGGGTCAGAATGTCCTTGGCATGGACCGTGGCAGCGGGCAACAGGGCCGCCAGGGCCAGCCCGAACGCGGCGAGGGTGCGCGCCAGCTTGTCGCGCAATGGCGATCGCATCGAATGAGTCCTCCTCCGCGCGACCACGTGTCTCCTCCGGCCGCGTCGTTGCCGCAGGGTTGCGCGGACCACGGGATCGTGCGCAGCGGCCGTCGGGGTGGTGCGACCTGTTCCATTGACGGGACGCCCCCTGGCATCGCACGTGGGCGCCGCACCCGCGTCTGCGCGCCGGTCCGGCGACCTCAGACCATGAAGCTCGTCGGCGGGTCGTCCTCGAGCAGGATCGGCCGGTCGATCCGGAAGCGCTCGATCTCGGCGGCCGATGGAGTCGCGCCGTCGACGCGAGCTCGGACAGGATCCGGCCGAGGACCGAGGCTGAACTTGAAGGCATGGGCGGCGCCGAGGGCGACGCAGCACCGCCGGGTGGTCAGGCAGTCGATCGATCACGAAGTCGCGGTCCGGCGTCATCGTGTACAGGCAGGTCTTCGTGCACGATCTCGGGGCCGACGCTGCCCGGCAGGTGCTCGGCCATGAACGCGTCGAGGCGGGCGCCCGGCGACCCGGTCGGGCTCGAAGCTCCGGCTCCGGGCGGTCGTCGGCTGGCCGCCGACATCCTCGGCGGCCTTCGGGCCCGGCCTCGCCGTAGGTCGGGAAGCCGTAGAACGAGGGCTCGTCCATCCAGATCCAGACCGGGAAGCGCTCGGGCGCGAACAGTCGGCCGGGTCGGGGCAGGCGTAGTAGGTCACCTGTTCGCGGGTGATCGTCAAGGGCAGCCGCCGGCCGAACGAGGCCAGCAGATCGTTCGTCCAGGCGTCGGCAGCCAGGACGACGGCGCCGGCCCGGAACGTGCCCGCAGCCTCCGTCTCGATCTCGATCGCCCCGTCCCGTCCCGGAGGCCGGTCACCGGCGGTCCGCTCGAGGAGCCGTCGCGCCGTACGCCGCGGGCCAGCCGCTGGTGGGCGGCATTCGCCCGGTTCGGATCGGCCAGGCCGCCGTCGGCCTGGAAGATCGTCGTCGGTGTCGTCGGCCAGCCGCCACTGCGGCCAGCGGCGGATCGTCTCGGCCGTGTCGAGCAGCTCGAACGGGACCGACTCGGCGGCCAGGCTCTGGCGTAGTCGGCCATCGGGATCCGGGCGCCGGGCGGCCACAGGTCGAGGCCGCCGGTCGGGTCACGACCGGACGCCCGGCCTCGGCCTCGACGTCCGGTCCCACGTCGCGTAGGCGCGCTGGCCAGGCGGACGTAGTCGGGCCGGTGGTAGGACAAGCGGATGATCCGTGAGTGATCCTGGCTCGCGCCCCGTTCGAATGGCCGAGCTCGAACTGCTCGAGGCCGAGGACGTCGCTGCCGAGCCGCCGGCTGAGCCAGTAGGCCGCCCCGCTGCCGATGCCTCCGAGGCCGACCACGGCCACGGCATACTCGCGCCGGATCGGCTCAGCCATACAGCCGGGTGGCATCGAGGACGACTCGCCCGCCGAGGTCGACGCTCCCGTCCGGACGCAGTCGGGTGGACAATCGGGATCCCCTGCCCTGCTGGATCTCGAGGTCGCGGCCGAGGCGAGCCGTGATCACCACGGCTGCGGCTCCGGTCGCCTCGTCCTCGGCGATGCCGACCAGCGGAGCGAAGTAGCGGCTCCTGATCTCGCCCAGCGCGCGGTCCTGCCAGGCCCACGGGTACCACGACCGCTCGTCCGGCGGGGCCGTCGTCAAGGCCTCCACTGCGTCCGGGCCGTCGAGCTCGACCAGGGTCATCGGGTGGACCCACTCGGGACGGGCCCGGACCCAGCGCCGGATCTCCATCGGTCCAGGTCGGGACCGGTCCGGCCGGCACCTGGAGCTCGTCGACAGGCAGGCCGAGCTCCGCCAGGAGCCAGGCCGTGCCCACCGTCGGATGGCCGGCGAAGCGGAGCTCGTCTCCCGGCGTGTAGATCCGGATCCGGCCGGTTCGAGCGTCGTCGACGAAAACCGTCTCGCTGAAGGCCAGCTCGCGGGCGACCTTCTGGCGGTCCGGCTCGGCGATCGCCCGGCCATCGACGAAGACGCCCAGGGCATTGCCGTGCTGCCCGGCCCCGTCGGTGAACACCCGCAGGACGTGCAGGGTTGTGCTCATCGGCGCAGCCGGGCGACCCGCTCGAGGGCTGCGATCGAGAGGAGGTCCGTGATCCGGCCGGAATCGATCATCGCCAGGGCGGTCTCGTAGGGCACCCAGCGGACGACGAGCTGTTCGGTCTCATCCGGGGCGGCGTTGCCCTGGGCCAGGCCCGTGGCCAGGAAGATCGTGCCCAGCTCGTCGGTGACCGAGTTCGAGACGGCGATCCGGGCGACCTCGCGCCACTCGGCGGCCTCCAGGCCGGTCTCCTCGCGGAGCTCCCGCCGGGCTCCGTCGAGGGCCGACTCGTTGGGCGGCACGCCGCCCTCGGGCAGCTCCCACGAGTACGCGTCGAGGGTGTATCGCCACTGGCCGACGAGGGCGACCCGATCCTGCTCGTCGAGCGCCACGATCGCCACGGCCTGGTTCCGGAAATGGACGACGCCGTAGATCCCGGGCCGGCCGTCGGGCCGGTCGACCTCGTCGTGCAGGACGCTCAGCCAGGCATTCTCGTAGACGGTCTGGCGCGACCGCCTGCGCCAGGGCGAGTCGGTCGGATCGATGGGAAGCTCCGGATCGGTCACGGCCGAAGGGTACGTCCCGAGCCTCGGCCCGCGCTGGCTGGTGGCCGGCGGGGCGAGTCCGCGAAAGGCGATCGTTGTGCGCCATAGGACAAATCGGGCAACTCGCGGGTCTCACCCGACGTCGACTCCGGACGACGCTCCGATTCCATCCTCAACCAAGCGTGGGCCGGGACGAATGACCCCGGTCCGACCCGGCCGACGACCCCAGCCTCGGGCGGGAAAGCCCGTTTTGTCCCGCCACATGCGACATCACAGACGTCCGGCGCAGACGCGGGGCCGGGACGGGCACGAACCCAGGTCCGGCGCAGACGCGGGGCCACGGTTCCCCGCATCAAACTAGACTCGGACAATGGATCCGACGCTCCCCGGCTCGCGGCCGGCATCCGAGCCGAGCCACGCGGTCGAGGTCCGGCGGGACGTCCGGATCCGCGTCCGCGACGGGCTCGAGCTGTCGGCCAACCTGTGGCTGCCGGTCGCGGCCTCGGCCGGGGATCGATTTCCCGCGATCCTCGAGATGATCCCATATCGCAAGGACGACTGGCGCTGGGCCCACGACGAGGCACTCGGACGGTGGCTGGCCGCCCGCGGCTACGTCTTCTGCCGGCTCGATATCCGGGGCACCGGCAGCAGCCCGGGGATCGCCCGGGGCGAGTACACGCCGGACGAGACGCACGACGGCTACGACACCGTCGAGTGGCTCGCCGCCCAGCCCTGGTCGGATGGCAACGTCGGGATGTGGGGGATCAGCTGGGGCGGTTTCGCGGCGATCCAGGTGGCGATGCTCCGGCCGCCGCACCTGCGGGCGATCGTCCCGGTCTATGCCTCCGACGACCGGTACACCGACGACGTCCACTACATCGGTGGCTGTGCCACCGTGAGCGAGCTGAGCCAGTACGCAGTGAGCATGGTCGGCTCGAACGCCCTGCCGGCCCGGCCCTTCTACCGCGGCGAGGCATGGGAGGCAGAGTGGCGCGAGCGCCTGGAGCAGACCCCGATCTGGCTGTTCGAATGGCGCCGCCAGCAGCACGATGGCCCGTTCTGGCGGCAGGGCTCGCTTGCCCCAAACTGGGCCAGCCTCATCGTGCCGACGTTCCTGATTGGCGGCTGGATGGATGGTTACGTCGATTCGGCCCTCCGGATGCTCGAGCGTTGCATCAATGCGCCGCGCCGGGCGCTGATCGGCAACTGGGTCCATCTCCTGCCCGACGAGGCCTATCCGGGCCCGAGAGTGAACTGGCTCCACGAGCTCGTCCGGTTCTTCGATCATTGGCTCAAGGGCCACGACAACGGCGTGATGGCCGAGCCCGCCCTGGCCTACTACGAGCGCGAGTACGCGCCGCCCGAGGCCTTCCCCGAGACGTGGCCGGGCCGCTGGCGGAGCGAGGCGGCTCTGCCGATCGCGGGCGCCCGGCCGATGGAGCTGTTCCTGGGACCTGAGGCGAGCCTGTCGTTCGAGGCCCCGCCCGCCGAAGGCAGAGCCATCCGCGTCGCCCACCGGCCGACGACCGGGACCCGGGCCTCGCTGTCGTGGGGCGCCGGCTGGAAGCCGAACGGCCTCGCCCGTGACCTCCGCCCGGACGACGCCCTGCTCCCCACCTGGACCAGCCCGCCCCTCGAGCGGGACCGTCACTTCCTTGGCCGGCCACGGGCGATCCTTGAGCTGTCGGCCTCGATGGCGATCGCCACGGCCGTCGTTCGGCTGAGCGACGTGGCGCCCGACGGGACGGTCGCCCAGGTCAGCGCCGGGATCCTGAACCTGACCCATCGGCACGGCCACCAATCGCCCGAGGCGCTCGTCCCGGGGCAGGTCGAGGAGGTCGCCCTGGACCTTCGCTCGATCGGCTATCGCTTCGCCGCCGGCCACCGGATCCGGCTGTCCCTGGCGACCGCGTATTGGCCGGTCATCTGGCCCTCGCCGCTGGCCGGCCAGCTGTCGGTTGGGATCGGACGTTCGCGCCTGGTCCTGCCAGAGGTTCCGGCCGAGCCCGCGCTGGCGAACCCTCCATTTCGGCCCGAGCCGGCCGGGCTCGTCGAGCCGGGCCAGGTCGACACCGAGGACGAGCCCATCTGGCGAATCAGCGAGGACGTGCTTGGCGGCACGGTCACGATCACAACCGGCGGCGGCGGCTCGACGAGCCTGCCCGACGGTACCCGGCTCTATTCCTCGGAGCTGCTCGAGATGACCGCCTCGGAGACCGATCCCGGGCGGGCCCTGATGCGGACCGAGGTCGTCTACCAGCTCGACCAGGACGGCCGTTCGATCGACGTCCGGGCAGCCGGGCTGGTCACCTCGAGCGCGACCGCGTTCCGGATGGAGGTCGAGCTCCGGGTGTCCCTCGACGGAACGCCCTTCCACGCCCAGGATTGGACCGAGACAATTCCACGGAGGCTGGTCTGATGAGCGATCCCGAGAGCGAGGTCGGGCGGATCTCCGCGCGGGCCGGGAGCTTCACCGAATCGGTCATCCGGGAGATGAACCGGCTGGCGGTCGAGGCCGGGGCGATCAGCCTGGCCCAGGGCTTCCCCGACTTCGCCGCACCGATCGAGCTCAAGGAGGCCGCTCAACAGGCGATCCACGACGACTTCAACCAGTACGCGATCACCTGGGGCGCGCCCGAGCTGCGCACGGCGATCGCGGCCAAGGCCCGCCGCTTCCATCCCGACTGGGAGATCGATCCGCAGGCCGAGGTCACGGTCACCTGCGGAGCGACCGAGGCGATGATCGCGGCGATGCTCGCCGTCCTGAATCCGGGCGACGAGGTCGTGATCTTCGAGCCGTTCTACGAGAACTATGGGCCCGACGCGATCCTGGCCGGGGCGACTCCGCGCTACGTCACCCTCCATTCGCCCGATTGGTCGATCGACCCGGACGAGCTGCGGGCCGCGTTCACCGGGCGGACCCGGGCGATCATTGTCAACTCGCCCCACAACCCGACCGGCAAGGTCTTCTCCCGTGAGGAGCTGGCGCTGATCGCCGGCCTGTGCCTCGAGCACGACGTCCTGGCGCTCACCGACGACATCTACCAGCACATTGTGTTCGAGGGCGAGCACATCCCCCTGGCCACCCTGCCCGGCATGGCCGAGCGGACGATCGCGATCGATTCGATGTCGAAGACGTATTCGGTCACCGGCTGGCGGGTCGGCTGGACGATCGCCAGCCCGGAGCTGACCGTGGGCATCCGGCGGGTCCACGACTTCCTGACGGTCGGAGCGGCCGCGCCGCTCCAGCGGGCCGCCGTCGTCGCCCTGTCATTTCCGGCGAAGTACTACGACCATCTCGTGGCCGACTACCGGGCCCGCCGGGCCCTGATCATGCCGGCCCTCGAGTCGGCCGGCTTCAGGATCTCGATCCCGGCCGGGGCCTATTACGTGATGACCGACATCGGCGGCCTGACCGACGAGGACGACGTGACCTTCGCCCGGCGGCTGATCCGCGATCCGGGCGTCGCGGCGGTGCCCGGCTCGTCGTTCTTCTCCCGGCCCGAGCTCGGCCGGCGCTCGTTGCGCTTTGCCTTCCCGAAGCGCCACGAGACCCTCGAAGCGGCGGCTGCCAGGCTCGCCCGGCTCAATCCGGCCCAGTAACGCGGTCCCGCGGCGAGTGGCCGGCTCGAGCAGCCCGCTCGAACCCGGCCCTCAGCGCAGGCTGGCCAGGGCGGCCGCGGCCACGATCGAGGTGGCCAAGGCGAGGGTGACGCTGGCCAGCGTCCCGACGAGGTAGTACTCGGCGAAGCGCCGGTCGTCGAGCTGTCGGAAGCGGGCCAGGGTCTTGGCGGCGATCACCAGCCCGATCGCGGCGATCTGGCCCGTCAGCACGAGGGCACACACGATCAGCCGTTCGAGGACGCCGATCGTCGCCCCGACCCGTTCCGGACCGGGCTCCGCGCCCTCGCTGAAGCCGTGCGGCGTCAGGAGCGTCCCGACGAGGAACAGGCCACCCCGGATGTTGAAGATTGCCAGGTCGATCAGGACGACGATGACGATCAGGGCCGCCTGGCGGGTGGCTGACCGGCAGGAGGTGGCCGCCCAGGTCATGGACGGCGGAGCGCCAGGCGTCCGTGAGCGGGTGGCCGAGCAGGATCACGCTCGCGCCGAGAATGAGCACGACGAGATGGGCCGCCTGGTCGGCCAGGAACAGGACCGCCGGGAGGGGCGTCCAAGCCTGATCTCCGGGCACCTCGACCACCCCGGCCAGCTCGGCCCCGGCCGGCAGCTCGCCCCCGGCCACTTCATCAGCGCCACGCGGCGTCTCGGCCTCGGCCGACCGGCTGGCCGCCGATCGAACAGCTCGCCAGTTCAGGACGACCTTCGTGCGGTCGATCAGGCCATGGGCCAGGGACACGACAACGAGGTAGGCCAGCCCTCGCCCGCCGTAGGCCAGCACGAACGGGACGAGGCAGATCGCGACGATCCCGGTGTGAGTGGCGAGGCCACGCCAGCCTCGCCGGTCGGGCGCCGCCTTGGCCTCGGCGATCGCGTTCGTCTGGAACACGAAATCGGCCACCAGGTGGGCCAGGATCGCCAGGCTGATCAGGAGGATCGCGGTCTGGGACATCAGCTCGCCTGGTCCGCCGGCCGGCTCCGGCCCATCAGGGTTCGGATCGCCCGCGCCAGCCGTTCGAGGGAGGGTACGCCCGCGCGATCGGCCGTGACCGAGACCGTCGCCCGGCTGACCCCGAGTCGATCGGCAACATCGGACCGGCGCAGCCCGTCGACGATGATCAACCGGGCGACCCGCCGCTGGGCGGGACTGAGCACCTCGAGGGCCCGGCCGAGGACCGGGCCAAGGTCGTCCAGCAGGGGGTCGATCGCCGGGTCGCCGGTCACGACTCGCAGGCTCGTCCGCTGCCGCCGATTCTCTGCCAGTGCCTCGCGAGCGGCCACGAAGGCGGGCCCGCTCCGTTCTGTGGCAGGACCCCGGCCGGGCTCGACCGGACCGGCCGCGATCGCCCAGCGCATCCGGCGCTCGGCGTCGCCGAGGGTCGCCCGCAGGACGAGCCCGAGGGGGTCGGCGGTCGGCCGGACGAGCCCCTGGAGCTCGTCGCCCTGGGTGAAGCCGAACGCGGCGAGGGCGTCCGCCCCGGCCGCGACCTGGAGCTCGTCGCACAGGCTGCGCAGCCAGGCCGCCGAGCCGGCCGGATCGCGCCGGGACCGGACGACGTCGCCGAAGATGACGATGCCGAGCGTCGAATTCACCGCCGGAGGCTAACCGATCGGCTGTTAGCCGTCAATGGCTGATTATCTAACAGATAGACGTTCGCGGCTAACTTACGGACCTTCCCCTCGCGAGGCATCGGTCTCGTCCTTGACGATCCGGCGCAGATCGGCCGCCCGGCCGCGCAGGTCGCGGAAGAAATCGGAGTCGGTGATCTCGGCCACCTGGCGGGCCTGGCGGGCCTGGTCGATCTCGATCCGGAGCTCGCGGACCTCCTCGCGCAAGCGGGCCTCCCGGGCGATCACCTCGCGGGCCATCGAGTCGAACCGCCGGGCGAGGGCCCCGAGGGCATCGTGACGGGCGGCCACGAGGGCCAGCTCGCCGAGGTCGGTTTGGCCCTCCTCCAGCGCCTGCGCGGCGCCGGTCACTCGGCCGACCTGCTCGAGGTATTCGAGCTCGAGGTCGCGCAGCCGCTTGCCACTGAGCGACGCGTCGACCCGGGCCCGGAGGATCGCCGGCTGAAACGGTTTTGGCAGGTAGTCGGTCGCGCCCATCTCGATGCACCGGACGATGCTGTCGAGCTCCTCCACGCTCGAGATGATGATCACCGGCACGTGCTGGAGTCGTGGGTCGGCCTTGATCGCCTCAAGCGTGGCGTAGCCGTCGAGCTCGGGCATGATCAGGTCGAGCAGGACGAGGTCGATCGGTCCGGCGGCCAGCCGCTCGAGAGCCTGTCGGCCGTTCTCGGCCTCCTCGACGAGGTGACCCTGGCTCTCCAGCGCGCGCCGCAGGATCATCCGGTTCAGGCGCTCGTCGTCGACGACGAGGATCCGGCCCCCGGCCGTCACAGGCCTGCCCGGAACGCGAGCAGCTCGGCCCGCACGGCTTCGAACTCGGCTTCGGCGACCGCGACCCGGGCTGCGGCATCCTCGACGGTCCCGCCCCGGGCGGCCGTCTCGAGCTGGCGGCATAGCGCGGAGAGCCGTTCGGCGCCGACGTTCGCGCTGTTCGTCTTGAGCGAGTGGGCGGGCCGGACCAGCTCGCCGACATCCCCCGCCTCGGCCGCGCGATGCAGCGCGGCAAGCTGGCCGGGGGTATCGACGAGGTAGGTGTCGATGAGCTCGCCGAGGAAGCCCGCGTCGCCACCGGTCGTTTCGAGCAGGCGGTCGAGGGCCGCTCGATCGATGGTGGCGGCCGGCGGCTCAGCCGCAGGCTCCCGCCCACGTACAGGCACCGGCTCAGCGGCGGCGCTCGCCAGCGGCACTGCGCCGAGGGCCTGGGCGAGCTCCTCGGGCCGAATCGGTTTGGCCAGGTAATCGTCCATGCCAGCCGCGATGCAGGCCTCGCGATCGCCCTCCATCGCGTTGGCCGTCATGGCCACGATCCGAAGCGGCCGGTCCGGCCAGCGCGATCGAATCTGGCGGGTCGCCTCGAGGCCGTCGAGCTCGGGCATCTGGACGTCCATCAGGACGACGTCGTACGTTCCGCGCTCGACGGCGGCAACGGCCTCGTTGCCGTCGGCCGCAATGTCCGCCCGGTAGCCCATCCGCTCGAGAAGGCGCAGGGCGAGCTTCTGGTTCACCGCGTTGTCCTCGGCCAGCAGGATCCGGAGCGGCCGACGGGTGCCGAGGCTGTGGTCAAGGGCCAGCCGCCCGGTCGTCCGCGGACTGGCTTGGACGGGCACGCCGGTCAGGACCGCCACGATCGCATCGCGCAAGGCGGACGGCTTGACCGGCTTCGAAACGAAGGCCGCCACGTCCTTCGAATCGCGGTCGCGCTGACTGGCATTCGCCAGGACCACGACCGGCGGAACGCGACCACCAGGTGAGGCACTGATCGCCTGGATCAGCCCGGTCGAGTGGCCGTCGGTCGGGCCCAGGCTGAGGACGACAGCAGCGAACTCCTCCGAGCGCGCGGCTGACAGTTCGCTGGCCTCGCCCCCCCGGCTCGTGACCGCCAGTCCGATCCTCTCGAGCTGGCCCGCCAGGATTGCCCGGCTCGTGTCATTGCCATCAAGGAGCAGGATGGGCCGGCCGGCAACGCCACCGATCGGCGCGGCGACGAGATCCGGTGCTGCCACGGCCTCGAGCCTCGCGGCAAGGCGGAATGTGCTGCCCTGGCCCGGGATCCCGGCACTCTCGGCAACGAGCGAGCCATCCATCAGCTCGGCCAGGCGGCGACTGATGGCCAGGCCGAGGCCGGTCCCGCCGTAGCGGCGCGAGATCGAGGCGTCCGCCTGGCTGAACGACTGGAACAGGAGACCGATCCGGTCGGGCGGAATGCCGATCCCCGTGTCGCGCACGTCGATCCGGATCGTCCACGGCGCGCTTCCGCCAGGCGCGTCCGAAGCAGGCTCGCCTCGGACCGCCAGGATGACCTCCCCCTGCTCGGTGAACTTGACCGAATTCGACAGGAGGTTCAGGACGATCTGGCGGAGCCTTCCGGCATCTCCGACCACCGTCCTCGGCAGATCCGGGCCGAGGTCATACAGGAGCTCGACGCCCTTGGCTGCCGCGATCGGGCCCATGACGTCGAGCGCTCCCTCGATCGTCTCGCTTAGCACGAACGGATGGGCCTCGAGCTCGATCCGGCCCGCCTCGATCTTTGAGAAGTCGAGGATGTCGTTGATGATCGTCAGGAGAGCCTCACCCGAGGTGTGGATCGTCTCGGCATAGTCGCGCTGGTCCGGGTCCAGGGGCGTATCCAAGATCAGCCCGCTCATCCCGATGACTGCGTTCATCGGGGTCCGGATCTCGTGGCTCATCGCGGCCAGGAAGGCGCTCTTCGCCTGGTTCGCCGAGTCCGCCTCGGCCCGGGCCGCCTTGAGCTCGATCGTCCGTTCGTCGACCCGCCGTTCGAGGGTCGCCACATTCTCGCGCAGCTCGGCCGTCATTTCATCGAAGGCGACGGCGAGCGTGCCCACCTCGTCCGGTGAGCGGATGCCCGAGACCGCCTCGAGGTCGCCCGCGGTGACCTTGCTGGCCGTGGCGGCCAGGGACAGGATGGGCCGGGTCACCCGACGCGCCACCACCGATACGCCGACCACGAGCAGGACCGCTGCGAGGAGGCCGACCAGCCCGATCGTGAGAGCCAGCTGGCGGGCCGGGCCGAATGCCTCGTCCTGGCTCATCTCGGCCAGGAGGCCCGAAGCGCGGTCGGGCAGCCAGGTGTAGACGCCGATGACCGGTACGCCCCGGTCGTCGGTATAGAGGCCCTCGCCGTCCTGGTGGGCGACCACGGCCTGCTCGATCCCGACCGAGTCGAGGACGCCACCGTTGGCGGCCGTCGTACTCGAGATCAGCCGTCGGTCCGAGCCGACAAGGTAGGTCCGACCGGTCTGGCCCAGGCCGGTCCGCTGCTGGACGATCTGATCGAGCCGGGCCAGGCTCAGGTTGGCGGCCAGCACCCCGACCCGCTGACCGAGGCCGTTCTGGTCGAAGAGAGGCGTGGCGACCGTCATCGTCGGCTGGTTCGTCAGGCTCGAAACGTATTCATTCTGGACCGTCGTCTGGGACTCACCCCCACTGAAGAACGGTTGGTCTGCCTGCGATTTGCCCTCGTCCGAGGCGAGCGTCGAAAGCTGGATCGTGCCGGACAGGTCGAGGATATAGATCTCCTCGGCGTCGGCCGTCTTCGAAACGACGGTCTTCAGGTCGGCCGTCAGGTCCGCGGCCGCCTGTGACTTGGCACTGGCCGGGGCGGTCGGATCGAGGTACGTCCGGGCGTCGTCACCGACCCCTGGCATCGAGCTGACGAAGACGACGTTCCGGCTCTGCTCGTCGACCCAGCGATCGATCGCGTCCGCCTTGACCGCGGCCACGGCCCCCAGCCGGTCGTAGACCGCATTGGTCAGGTCGCCCGTCGCCCGAACGTAGACGATCGCCCCGACCACGAGCGCCGTGACGGTGGCCAGGACCAGGAAATAGGCGATCAGGCGGGCCCGGAGGCTGCGTCGCCAGGGCCAGACGAAGCGTTCGCCTGGCTGGCCGGCGGCGCGGACCGGATCGGCTGAGTCGGTCGTCTTACGGGACCTGCTGATCGACGCTGGCCAGGTCGAACGACGCAGCGGCGGTCACGAAGTCCTCGCCGAAGAACTTGATCGAGAGGGCCTTCAGCTTGCCATCCGCCTCCAGGTCCCGGGTGGCCCCGTTGATTCGGTCGATGAAGGCCGTTGGCGAGAGGGTCAGGCCACGATCGATGTAGCCCGTCTTGTAGGTGTAGAAGGCGACCTGGTCGAGCATCCGCAGGGGCGATCCGCTCTTGATCGCGCCGACCCCGACCGGCTGGCTGCACAGGAACGCGTCGATCTTCCCCGCGGCCACGTCGGCCAGGCCGGGAATCTCGGAGGCATAGGTCACGAGCTTGGGGTTGGCAACGGCCGGACTGATCGATTCACCGGGCAGGGCGAGCGTCCCCTGGAGGTACTGCTGGTGGGTGCAGCCGGCGCAGGCTCCGATCTGCTTGCCGTCGAGGTCGGCTGGCTTGGTGTACGACGAGCTGGCCAGGACGAAGAAGTTGGCCGGCGTCGTGTAGTACGGCTGGGTCACGTAGAGGGCCTTCATCCGGGCGGCTTCGAGGGCACCCGAGCCCCAGGCGACATCCCACTGGTCACCCCAGTTGCCGGCGATGACCTGGTCCCAGGGGGCCGTTGCGAAGCACGGCTCGAGGCCAAGCTCGGCCGCCACGAGCTTGCCGGTCTCGGCGTCGTAGCCGGTCATCTCCGGTGCTGTCATCTGGTTCGGGGCACACTTCGTGGAGGCCAACCGGGTGGCGCCCTTGACCGCCATCGACTGTGGGGCGTAGTCCGGATCGGTCCACAGGACAAGCGTGCCCCGGGCCAGGACCTGGGCCAGCTTGTCCTTGGTCGGGTCGCCGGCCGTCGAGGCGGCCGGAGCCGCACTGGAGCAGGCAGCTACGACGAGCAGGCTGGCCACCACCGAGGCCAGGCGAACGAGCGACCGGCGACGAACATGACTCGTGGACACCCTGTACTTCCTCCTAGGCTGGGGCGGGCTCTCCCCGCAGTGAGATCCTCAGTTCGACCGGTGCGCCGCCGGGGTCAAGACCAACATGATGCAGCGCCTTGGGCGTGATCACCCGGTGTCGGTCCGCCTGGCTGATCTCGATCCCCACCTCCCTGGTGGCCGACGACCCGTCGGCCGTGACCGAATGGATCCAGATCTCGAGCTCCTCGGCCACACCACCGGGCAGGCCGACGACGAGCGACTGGAGCCGGTTCGGGGCGTTAACCGCGATCTCGGCGCCGGTCAGCACCCGCCGGCCGGTCGTCTCGAACAGCTCGACCGTCGACGCAACGAGCTGGCCGGCCGACACGATCGACAGGATTCCGTGCTCAGGCGGGCCGCTCTCGACCCGGTACTCGACGACGGTCCGTGGCCGGAACGCCCCGTGCCGCCACGACTGGACGGCCAGGCCGGCCATCGCTGCCCCCACCGCCAGGGCGGCCGCTCGCTTCCAGGGGTCGTCCCAGATCCACAGGCCGAAGGCGACGATCGCCAGCAGGAACACTCCGCCGATCGCGGCCGCCGTGATCGGCCGGCCGAGCAGCCCGAGATAGCGGCCGGGCAGCCGCTCGCCCCGGCGCCGGGCGGCCGCCACGAGGAGCATCGGGAAGACGCCCCCGAGCAGGGGCAGGGTCAGCGTCCCAATCAGGTTCATCGGCGCGGTGAACGAGATCGAGCCGCGGCCGAGCAGGATGGCGACGACCGCGAAGAGCAGCCCGACCGGCGCGATCCGCAGCCCGAACTCGAGCAACGGGGCCTGGTTGAGCCGGGCCGCCCGATGCTCGCCCAGGGTCGAGTCGATCAGCTCGGCGACCTGGTTGAAGATCCCCAGGCCGAGGTAGATCGCGCTCAGGCCCAGGCCCAGGGTGATGTAGATCGTGCCCAGGGCGGCGACGAACGGGCCGGTCCGCTCGGCCAGCGGGGTCAGCGCCGTCCCGGCATAGCCGGCCAGCGTGCCGGCCCCGACCGCGGCGGTCAGCACCAGCACGAACACGATGTAGATGACCATCGCGGTCATCATCGCCGCCATGTTGGCGGCCAAGAGGTGCCGTCCGCTCGGGTCCCGGGCGAGCACGACCTTCGCCGCGTGGCCGGCCGAGGTATGGCCGAAGTAGGCGACCAGGGCCACCCCGAAGACGACCTCGAGCAGGCCCGTGTCGAGGGCCAGGCCGCGACCCGTGCCGGCGAAGCCGTCCGGCCGGGCCGAGCCGAAGGCGATCGCCGAGATCAGCAGCAGGATCGCCAGGTTGACCGTCCCGATCACGATCGCGAGGGCCACCGTGGCATCGACCGAGCCCCGCCAGATGATCACCACGGCAACTGCGAACAGGGCGGCGGCGCAGGTCGCCGCCGGCAGCCCGGTCACTGCACCCAGGGTGATCCCGAAGCCGACCAGGGCGACGCAGAAACCGACGGCGTCGAGCGCAAACAGGGCCGGGATCGCCACGAGAACGCCCGGTCGACCAAGGTAATCCCCGATCAGTCGCCCGAAGAAGGCGTCGCCATAGCGCATCCGGCCGTCGCGGGTGATGCTCTCGACCAGGGCCGCCACGGTCAGCGTGTTGAGGATTCCAAAGACCACGAGCAGGATCGTGGCCCCGACCGGCCCGAACCCGGCCAGGGCGATGGGCAGGGCCAGGACGCCGCCCCCGACGGTCTCGGTCAGGGTCAGGACGTAGGCCAGCCAGAATGGCGGCAGGCTCTCGAGCCGCTGGGCGGTCCGCGATCGCCACCAGCGGAACCGCTGGCGGGCCGGCAGCGGACGATCGCCCGCCTCGGCCAGGGGCGCACCGGCCTGCCGGGCATAGGCGGCCTGGACCGCGGGATCTGCCGCCCCCAGGACTCGCCGGATCGGCTCGGCCTGGGGTGGCAGGCCGTACGTCTCGACGATCCGCTTCAGGACCGCCGCCCGGACCTGGACGTCGTCCGGCACGAGGTCGGCCCACTGGCTGGCATACCGGCTGAGGTCCTGGATCGTCGGCCTGGCCGGCAGGGAACGTCCGCCCGCCAGGGCGCTCAGGAAGAGCTGCTCGCGGTCGGCCACCGTTCGCTCAGTCTCGAATGTGGCCATCGCCCGCCGGGCACGCGCCACGATGAGGGCCGTCCGTGCCTCGATCGCGTAAAGCAGCGTGCTCGCCCGGCGGGCCGGGAGGCCGCCCACGATCTCATCGCGCGAGAAGATCCGCCCGTCGTCAGCCGCCATCGCCAACCAGCTCGGAGGCGACCTGGCGGTAGAGCGTCGAGAGCGGATGGTCCGGTTGGCGGGTCACGAAGATGCCCTCGCTGGCCAGGCGCATCAGGTCGTCGGAATGGGGCATGACGGCGGCGACCGGGCACTCGTACGCCTCCGCGACTCGCCGGGCCACGGCGCTCGCGTCAAACAGGTCGGGCAGCTTGTTGACCAGGATCCGGATCCGCGGAACCTCGAGCTCGCGGGCAACCCGGGCCGTGACCCCGGTGCCCTCGTAGTCCTGGCGATCCGGCCGCATCACGATCAGCAGGACATCCGACAGGACGAGGGACAGGAGCGTTTCCTCGTTCAGTCCCGGGTGGGTGTCGATCAGAAGGACGTCGAGCCTGAGCTGCTCGACCAGCTGCCGGAAGCCCTCCGTCAGGCGCTGGGCGTCGTAGCCCTCGCGCAGGATCCGGGCGATCTCACCCGGCTTCATGCTCGACGGGATGAGGTGGATCCGCCCTGGTACGTCGGTCCCCGCGGCGGCGGTCACCTCGCGAGCGACCTCGGCGATCGGCCGGTCGTGCCACAGGAAGTCGTTCAGCGAGGCTTCGATCTCATCGCCGGCCAGGCCAAACAGGACATGGATCCCAGGCGACTGGATGTCGGTGTCGATCACCCCCACGCGCAGGCCGCGCTGGGCATAGATCGCGGCGAGGTTGGCGGTCGTGTTCGACTTGCCCGTCCCGCCCCGGAAGGAATGGATGCTGATGATCGTCGCCAAGCAGCCCCTCGACCAACCGAGTGGCGACAAGCCACCAACGCATCGATTATAGGAACCTGCTGGGGCCCGGAATACGGCTCGCGCGCGCTCGCGCCCAGGTCAGGTCAGAACGGGGGCCAGGATCGAGTCGAGGGCCGCCCGGGCCGAGTCCGTTCGGTAATTGAGGAGCGGATCCGGGTCGATCGCATGTTCGGTGATCGCGCCCGACCGGCGCAGGTAGATGACCGGGTAGACCGCGCCCGTGCCGTCGGTTTCGAGCGTCGTGGCAATCGCGTCTGGCCCGGTCGCGTCGACGAACCAGGCCAGGGGCTGGATGCCCTCGTCGCGGATCCCATCGGTCGGATCGAGGCTGGTGATCCGGGCCAGGTAGGCCCGCTGATGCCACAGCTCCGGACCGTCGGTCAGCTCGTCGATCAACCGGCCGGCCACGCTCGATCGCTCGAGGGCCGGCCGATCGGGCTCGATCCCGAAACGAGTGGTGGCGATCCGCCGGGCGAGGACCCGGGCGTTGTAGCGAGCTCCCTGGACCGCGCCCGAGTTCGACGGGATGCCGTGCTTCTTGAGGCCACCGGAGCCCTGGCCGATCGTCCCGGCAAAGAAGATCCCGGGCACCGTGCTGCTCTCCCAGAACGGGGTCTGGCCGGGCAGCCGGCTCTGGCCGAAGGTCGTGACGCCCAGGTCCGGCAGGTCCAGCAGCGGCGCGGTGAAGCCCGTCGCGGCGATGACCTCGTCGGCCTCGAACGTCATCTCGACCGAATCCGATGAGCGCCGGGTGATGATCCGGTAGGGCACATCCCCGTCGCCGCGCTCGATCCCCTCGATCGCGGCGTCGAGGATCGCCACCCCGCCGCCCAGGACGTGGTCCTCGTAGGGCTGGACGTAGCGGGCCCGGATCCCGACGAGCGAGTGGGTGTTGACCGACAGCTTGGCCGGCGAGGGCGAGGCGATGATGATCCGCTTCGCCCAGGGCAGCATGCCCGAGGCAAGCTCGAACCCGGAGTTCTGCTTGCCGATGATGAAGATCCGCTTGTCGGCGTATTCCTCGACCGCCCGGGTGTCGGCGTAGTGGGCGGCCAGCTCCATCCCGGGGCTGGCTGGGCGCCACGGCTCGGCGACCCCGACCGCGAAGACGAGCGTCCCGGCGGTGTACTCGCCGTCGCTCGTCTCGAGCGCGAACCGGCCGTCATCGAGCCGTCGGGTGGCCGTCCAGCGGCAGTCGTAGCGGACCTTGAGGGCTGTCCGCTGGGCGAACGCCTCGAGTCCCGCCTGCATCTCGGGCCGGCTCGGGAAGTAGGACGTGCCGTCCATCAGGCCGGCCACGACCGCCCGGTTCTCATCCGTGTTCGGGATCAGGCTGTTCCAGTCGTAGCGCTCGTACGGCCGGGTGCCCCGGACGACCGGGGCATACGGCTTGGTCCACGACAGGAGGCGCTGGAAGAACGGCCAACGCCGGAACATCCCGCCCGGCTCGGCATCGGCCGACAGGATGGCGTGCTCGATCCCATATCCGCGCAGGGCTGTCGAGACCTGGAGGCCACCCGGTCCGCTGCCGACGACGATCAGGGGGTAGTCGCCCGGCGGGAACGGGCGATCGGTCAGCTCCGCCACCGGTTCGCGTTCCGAAGGCGCCGGGCCGAGGCCTGCAGCATCCGGTACATCAGCGAGGGATGGGCCAGCAGAAACTTGTGGACCGCCGGCCCCGCCATGACGAGGCAGCGCATCTGGCCGACGGCCACGACGTCGGCGACCGGCGGCTCGCCGAGCAGGATCGAGACCTCGCCGAAGAACTCGCCCCGGCCGAGCCGGGCGCGCTCCTCGCCGTCCACCCGGACCGAGGCCTCGCCGTCCATGATCAGGAAGAAGCCGCCGCCGGTCATGCCCTGGCGGAGGACCCGCTCGCCGTCCTGGAACAAGCTCTCCTCGAAGGCGTGGGCGACGCCCTGGAGCTGCGGCGTGGAGAGGTCGGCGAACAGCGCGAAGCCGGCCAGCTCGTCGGCGATCTGATCCTCGTCGGCCATCGTTCCCATCCGCCCACTCGGCCTGCCGGGCAATCCCGCGATCGGCCGCGTTCTGCCATCGTATACGCTGGACCGTGGCCGAGTACGTTCCATTCGGCCGTGCTGCGACGAGGCCGGAGCCGATCAAGTGACCACCGACGAGGCCGCCCGCGAAGCCCGCCCGAATCCTTCGGAGCCGGCTCTGCCGAGCGGCACGCTGACCTTCCTGTTCAGCGATATCGAGGGTTCAACCCAGCTCGTCCAGGAGCTCGGCCCGGAGCCCTACGCCGACGTCCTCCAGCGCCACCGCGAGCTCCTGCGGGCGGCCTGGGCCGCCCACCACGGGACTGAGATCGGGACCGAAGGCGACTCGTTCTTCGTCGTCTTCCCGAGCGCCCCCGATGCGCTGACCGCGGCGATCGACGGCCAGCGCGCCCTGGCCGCCGGCAGCTTCCCCCACGGCGTCCGGCCGGTCCGGGTCCGGATGGGCCTGCACACCGGGCTGGGTATCGTGAGCTCCGGCTCCTACGTCGGCAACGACGTCAACCGGGCCGCCCGGATCGCCGCCGCGGCGAACGGCGGGCAGGTCCTCCTGTCCTCGACCACGGTCGCCCTGGTGGCCGACTCGCTCCCGCCCGGGGTGCGCCCGCGCGACCTCGGCGAGCACCGCCTGAAGGACCTCCGTCCCGAGCACCTGGCGATCCTCGAGATCGACGACCTGCCCGCCGATCCCCGACCGATCCGCTCGCTCGACAACCGGCCGAACAACCTGCCGACCCAGGTCACCTCCTTCGTCGGGCGGGCCACCGAGCTGGCCGAGACGACCGCCCAGCTCGGGTCGACCCGGCTCCTGACCCTGACTGGACCGGGTGGCACGGGCAAGACCCGCCTGTCCCTCCAGCTGGCCGCGGCCGCTGCGGAGGCGTTTCCTGATGGGGTCTACTTCGTCGCCCTCGAGCCGATTCGCGAACCGGCCCTGGTCGCGCCCACGATCGCCGGCGTCCTTGGTGTGGCCGAGGAACCGGCGACCCCGATCGGAACAAGGCTGGCGAGCTGGATCGCGGAACGCCGCCTGCTCCTTGTACTGGACAACTTCGAGCAGGTCATCGAAGCGGCCCCGGTCATCGCCGAGCTCCTGCGGGCCACCACGAACCTCAAGGTGATCGTGTCGAGCCGGGCCGCCCTGCGCGTCTCGGGCGAGCAGGAATACCCGGTGCCGGGCCTGCCGACGCCGCCCGATCCAACGGCCCTCGCCGGCTACGACCGGGCCCAGCTCTCGGGCGCCGAGCGGGCGACCGACCCGGAGACCCTCGGTGGCTACGAATCGGTCCGTCTGTTCGTTGCCCGGGCCGGGGCGGTCAAGCCGGGCTTTCACCTGACGCCGGACAATGCCGCGGCCGTCGCCGGGATCGTGGCTCGCCTCCAGGGCATGCCCCTCGCCATCGAGCTGGCCGCGGCCCGGATCAAGCTTCTGCCGCCCGAGTCGATCCTGATTCGGTTGGGCGATCAGCTGGCAGCCCTCGGCGGCGGGGCGCGCGACCTGACCGAGCGCCAGCAGACCCTGCGCGGAGCGATCGCCTGGAGCTACGACCTGCTCGACCAGCCGGGGGCCCGGCTTCTCCGCCGGTTGTCGGTCTTCGCCGCCGGCTGCAGCCTGGTCGAGGCCGAGCAGGTGTGCGGTCCGCCCGACGAGCTCGGGGTCGACGTCCTCGACGGGATCGGCGTCCTCGTTGACCAGAGCCTGGTCCGGGCCGAGGAGGTCGCCGGCGAGCCCCGCTTCCGGATGCTCGAGACGATCCGGGCCTTCACCTCGGAGCAGCTCGATGCGAGCGGCGAGCTCGACATCGATCCGGGCTCGCCACGCCGGCGTCTACCTCGCCCTGGCCGAGGATGCCGCCCCGAAGCTGTCCGGCGCGGACCAGCGGGCCTGGCTCGACCGGCTCGATGTCGAGCACGACAACTTTCGGGCGGCGCTCGAATGGGCGACCGCCCGGCCCGAACCGGAGATCGCCTGCCGCCTCGGGTTTGCCCTGTGGCGGTTCTGGCAGAAGCGGGGCTACCTGGTCGAGGGTCGCCGGCGGCTCGATCGGATCGCGGCCGAGCCCTGGTCGCTCGACGATCCGGCCCTCCGGGCGCGGGTCCTCGAGGCCCTTGGCGGCGTCGCCTGGTGGCAGGCCGACATCTCGGCGATGACCGGCTACTACGACGAGGCGCTCAGAACCTGGCGCCAGATTGGCGACCAGGCCGAGATCGCCAATGCCCTCTACAACGCCTCGTTCAGCTTCGTCTTCGTCGACGACGAGCACGACGGGGCGATGACCGACCCGGATCGAATCGGCCTCGGGATGATGGAGGAGGCCCTGGCGATCTATCGCTCCCTGGGCGACCGGCGCGGAGCGGGCAATGCCACCTGGGCGATCGGCAACTGGTACCACTTCCACCTGCTCGGTGACGAGGCCGTCAGCAGCTTCCGCGAGGCGCTCGAGCTGTTCCAGGCAACCGATGACGAGACGATGACCGCCTGGGCCCAGCACATGCTCGGGACGGCCCTCCTGCGCAAGCGGGCCGGGGACGAGGCGGCCGTCCATATCGAGGCAGCCCTGCGCCAGTTCGCGGCGGCCGGCGACGCCACGGCCCTGACCCTCGTCCTCGACGACTATTCGGCCCTGGCTGCCATGAAGGGCGAGCTCGAGCGCTCGGCGAGGCTGCACGGTGCCGCTCGCGCCCTGGCCATGACGACCGGCGCGAACCTCTCGAACCTGGTCGACGAGCTCGACGAGGCGATCTCGGTCCAGACGACTCGCCAGGCTGCTGAGCGAGAGCGATCTCGAACACTATGCCGCGGAGGGCCGGGAGATGAGCCTGGACGAGGCCGTCGCCTACGCCCTCGAGGAGAAGCCGTGACGAACGCGGCTCAGGGACAAGCCGCGCGCGAGGCGGTCGAACGGTACTTCGCGGCGATCAACCGGCGCGACGTGGCTGCGATCGTGGCCGACCTGGCCGACGATTGCGAGTGGTCCTGGCCCGGCAGCGGCGAGGTGATCCGGGGCCGCCCGGCGATCGAGACAGTCGTCGAGCGGACCCCCAGCCTGCCCCGGGTCCTCGTCCACCGGATCATCGGCGGGCCGGACCTCGTCGGCGCGGTCTGGACCGGCGACTACGGCGACGGCGTGCCTTGGCGGAACATCAGCCTGTTCGAGTTCCGGGCCGGCCGGATCACGGGCAAAACCGACAGCTTCGGCTCGGCCTTCGAACCGCCTCCTGGCGGCGCGAGCTGGTGTCCGTGGAGCGGCTGCCGAAGCCGTAGACCCCGGGCATCAGGAGACGGGCAGCTCCCGGCCGGCCGCCCGGGCCGCCTTCGCCTTGTCCGCCCAGGCGCCCAGGACGTTGTCCTTGTGGGGCCGGATCGGGCAGTGCTCGTCGCGATTGGCCATCTCGTCGCAGTAGCCCAGGGCGACGCACTTCGGGGCGAGGAAGCTACCGAGGAAGGGGCTGACCTCGAAGATCTCGTGCCGGATCAGCTGGAACAGCCGGCGGATCTCCCACTGGGCCATCGTGCACAGGCGCAGCCCGGACATGTGGATCAGGGCCCGCAGGTTCGTGGTCATCACCAGGTTCGTGCGGGTCGCGTTCGGGAACACGAAGCGGGCGTCCTCGCCGGGGATCCCGGCCGCCACGAGGTCGCCGTACAGCTCCATCGAGCCTTCGATCTGCTCCTCGTACCGGGCCGCGCAGCCCGGGCTCGGCCTCGGCCAGGGTGCTCGGGAGCATCGTCGAGGCGCCTTTGAACGTGACGTAGCGCTGGCTCTGCTGGTCGAAGGCCACGCCTGCCCGGTGGCGGACCAGCTGGTGGCTGAGCGTCCGGGACACGCCGCTGATCCCGAACGTGAAGACGACGTGCTCGATCGTGCTGCCGTGGCCCGATTCGATGACGGCCTGGATCAGCTTGCGCTGCTTGGCCGGGTCGACCTGGCCGTCCACGGCCCGCTGGAAGATCTCGTCCGGGGCCAGCTCGGAGTAGCACGTCCGGCAGGCGGTATAGATCAGGGGCACGTAGAAGCGCTCGACGATGTCCCGGTCCGGGAAGAGCAGGGTCGCCTTCATCCCGAGCTCGTGCCGGCCGGGATTGCGCGGAATGCCGGTCTTGGGGCGGGCGTCGGGCGGGCCGGCCGGAGCCGGGGCTGGGGTCGTCTCGGCCGTCATCGTCGAAGTGTAGTCCTCGGGGACCTGGGCCTCAGCACCGGTTCATGACACCAGTTCTCGGCAGATTCCGCCCAGGCTCGCGCGGGGCGGCCACGAGCCCTGGTTCGGCCTCGATCAGGCCCGCTCCCGGCGCGGATCCATGCGGCGCACGCTCGGGATGAGCGCGTCGTGAGAGGCAGTGCGCCGTCCCGGCCGATCGAGCGACCTCGGTGCCGCCCCGGGCGGAATTTGCCACTTCGGCGTCGAGCGCACCCGATCTGCCGTGTCGCTGCCCCGCGGTCCCTCGACCCGCCACCCGCCGGCTCCCGGCCTCAGGCCAGGTCGCGGACGAAGCGCCGGATCACCCGGGCCAGGCGTGGTCCGGCCTCGAGGCCGGCCTGGAGGACCTCTTCGTGGCTCAGCGGCACGCCCGAGTAACCGGCTCCCGGGTTGGTCACGAGCGAGATCCCGGCGACCTCGAGACCTGCCCAGCGGCAGGCGATCGCCTCGAGCACGGTCGACATCCCGACGGCGTCGCCGCCGAAGGTCCGGAACAGGCGGACCTCGGCCGGGGTTTCATAGCTCGGCCCGAGCGAGGCCGACGTAGATCCCCTCCTCCATCGCCACGCCTTCGGCCGTGGCAGCCGCATGCAGCTGGCCACGCAGGGCGGGGGCATAGACATCGGTCAGGTCCGGGAAGCGCGCCCCGAGCGCGTCCGCATTCGGCCCGAGGAGGGGCGTCCGGCCGGTCAGGTTCAGGTGGTCGGAGATCACCATCAGCGTTCCGGCGCCGTAGCCCGGGTTGAGCCCGCCGGCTGCATTGGTCAGGAGGACCGTGCTCGCTCCGAGCCGGCCCATCAGGAGGACGGGCTGGACGACCAGGCCCGGGTCGTTGCCCTCGTACATGTGGAACCGGCCCTGGAGCAGTACGACCGGGACGCCCTCCAGGGTGCCGAGCAGGAGACGGCCGACGTGGCCAGGCGCCGTCGCAGCCGGCCAGCCGGGGAGCTCGGCAAACGGGATGGCGATCGGGTCATCCAGCGCGTCGGCCAGGCCGCCCAGGCCCGAGCCCAGGACGATCCCGAGCCGCGGGACCAGGCCGGTGCGCTCGCGGACGGCGGCTTCGAGGGCGGCCAATCGGGCGGGCTGCTCGGCCGGCGGGATGGGCCGGGACGGGTCGATGTCGCTCACCGGCGGTCGGACCTCGGCTGTTCGGGCCCGGGACGCTTCGATCGCCCGAGCGGAGTATCGACACCGGGATGCCGATCACGTCCATTCGGGCGATCCCCGTCGAGCGCGGGCCCGAAGGCCGCGTGGCGGGTAGAGAAGCGCCCGAAGCGACCGGTCGTTCCGCGAATGCCCTTGATGTGATCTCGAGCTTCCGTTTTCCGATGGCCCCTTCGGGCAAGACGAATCATCGCTGGGTCAACGGGCGATGACAACGGCGTTATCCACGAGTTATTCGTAAGCCCGAATTTCGTTTCCACCAATCCACCGTCGCTGTGGATATGCGGTGGACAATGGCGCGGCCCGGGGCCGGTCGATCGACCTGGCTCAGCCGCCCATCGCGAACATCTCGACCTTCGGCCGGCCGACCGTCGCCTCGGACCGAAGCTCCGAGTAGCGGTCGGCCCGGATCCGCCAGACCGCCTCAATCTGGGCAGCGACCTCGGCGTCGGAGGCACCCCCACGGAGCGGGCCGCGCAGGTCGGTCCCGTCGGTCGCGAACAGGCAGGTGTAGAGCTTGCCCTCGGCCGACAGGCGGGCCCGGGTGCAGCTGCTGCAGAAGGGCTGGCTGACCGAGGCGATCACGCCGACCTCGCCGGTGCCGTCCCGGTAGGCCCAGCGATCGGCCACCTCGCCGGGATAGTTCGGGGCCAGCGCCCGGAGGCCGAGGTCGGCGTCGATCATCGCCAGGACCTCATCGGCCGGCACGACCTCGTCGAGGCGCCAGCCGTTCGAATGGCCAACGTCCATGTATTCGATGAAGCGCAGGATGTGCCCCTCGCGCCGGGCCCAGCGGGCCATCGGCAGGATGCTCGACTCGTTGATTCCGCGCCGCACGACCATGTTGATCTTGACCGGGCCGAAGCCAGCCTCGCCGGCGGCCGCGATTTCGTCGAGGACCCTGGCCACCGGGTAGTCGACCCCGTTCATCGCCCGGAACGTCTCGTCATCGAGCGAGTCGAGGCTGACCGTGAGCCGGCGCAGGCCGGCCTGGCGGAGCGGCTCGGCCAGCGAACGAAGGCCCGCCCCGTTCGTGGTCAGGGTCAGGTCGGGCTGTCCGCCGGCGGGCTTGCGCAGGACGGCCAGCATCCCGATCAGGTCCGGCAGGTTGCGCCGGACGAGCGGCTCACCGCCGGTGATCCGGAGCTTCTCCACGCCCTCGGCCAGGAAGATCCTGGCCAGCCGCTCGATCTCCTCGTAGGTCAGCACCTCGGAGCGCGGCAGGAAGGCAAAGTCCCGGCCGTAGATCTCGCGCGGCATGCAGTAGGTGCACCGGAAGTTGCACCGATCGGTGACCGAGATCCGCAGGTCGTGCAGCCGCCGGCCGAGCCGGTCGGCGAGCCGTCCCAGCGGCTGGTCGGCGGGCCGTCCTGTCGGTAGGTCGCCAGGCTGCTGCTCGCCCCGATCGGGCGGGCGGGTCGAGGCGGGATCGAGGTCGAGGGCCATCGCCGGCCCATGGTAGCGCGGCCAGCGGCCAAATCCTCGGGCCCGGGCCGGTGCTGCCCGCCCGGCGGCCCGGAATCCGCAGGATTCCCCCGAACAAGCGCGCATCGGCGGGCCGGGGATCGGCCTTCCGGGGGCGAATCCGGCCGCTCGTTGCCGGATCGCACCGGATTGCCCGAACTGCCGGTGACGAGCGACACCGCGAGTCGGCCCGCGCGGGACCTCCGGTACCACCGGATCGACCGATTGGTACCACTAGCGCACTCCACCACACCGTTACCCGCCCATACGATGCCCACACGTCCTCAGAGACTGCACCCAGCGTCCTCACCAGGAGGGAACCGCACGATCCATGGCGACGACCGAATCACGCACCGGCTTCCGACTCCCCTGGAGCTCGGAGGAGCGGAGTGACAAGGCGACCAACGGCCGGACCGCCGAGGCAGGCGCCACGGATGAGGCCACGGACGCCATGACCGAGACGAGCGCGACTGCGCCGGCTTCGATCGAGGCAACCGACGACGCGCCGGTTGTCGGCCAGGCCAGCGACGAGAGCAGCGCACCGAGCGAGGACCAGGCCGGCGAGCCCGGTCAGCAGACCGAATCCAGCGACACCGTCCAGCCCACCGCATCCGATACGAGCCCGAAGGAAGCTTCCGTGGAGTCGACCCTTACCGCGTCCGCGCCGTCCCGGTTGACGAGCCCGGCACCCGCCGCGAAGCCACCCACGAAGTTCGTCCTCGACCTCACCCGGGCGATGCAGGCCGCGGCCGAGGAGTCGCGCGCCCAGACGATGAGCCAGTTCCAGGCCGACGCGAAGACGTACATCGAAGAGATCCACTCGCGCTCCGCGGTCGAGGCGACCGAGCTGCGCAAGCGGTCCGATGAAGACATCTCCGGGATCCAGGACTGGTCCAAGGCGGAGATCGCCCGGATCCGCGAAGAGACCCAGGGCAAGATCGCCGATCGCAAGCAGGGCCTCGAGCGTGAGCTCGAAGATCATGCCGGCCAGATCGAATACGAGATCGACCGGGTCCAGAGCCGGGTTGCCGGCTTCGAGCTCGAGATGGAGCGCTTCTTCGAGCAGCTCGTCGCCGAGCAGGATCCGACCCAGATCGCGGCCATGGCCCAGAACCTGCCAGAGCCCCCGCCGTTCGACGCGTCGGTGCCGTGGCAGCCGTCGGCCGCCGTGGCCGAGCTGATCGGCGACACCCCGGTCGAGGCCACCCGGTCCGGACCGGACGAGGTCGAGCCGGCCGGCCTGGCCGACCCCGAAGCGGCCATGGCCGCGATCGAGGCCGCCCACCAGGCGGCCGAGCAGGCTGAAGGCAGCGAGACCGTCTCCGGCGAGGGCGAGGTGACCCCCGCCGAGGCCACTGGCAGCACCGAAACCGCCGAGTCCACGGAGACCGCCGCGGACGATCCTCGTCTCGCCGCCCTTGGGCTGGCCAACGGGTTCGATGCTGCCGAGGCGGAGGCCGCCGCCGCCGCGACCAGCGCGGACCCGGCCGCCACCAAGGCCGAGGACGAGATCCCGACGATCGGCGACGACGCCCTTGCGGCCCGCCTGAACGGCCTCGTGCCGGCCGAAGGCGAGACCGACGGGCGACCGGCTCGAGCCGCCTCCGAGGCGACCTCGAAGGTTGTCGTGACCGGCCTGGTCAGCGTGGCCAGCATCGCCAGCTTCAAGCGTCATCTCGGCCGGGTGGCCGGCGTCCAGTCGGTCGGCGTGTCGTCCGGACCGGACGGGGAGTTCGTCTTCACGGTCAGCCACGACGCCGGGGTCAACCCGAGCGAGGTCATCCCGAGCCTGCCCGGCTTCCGGGCCAGGGTCACCAATGTCGACCGACAACGTGGTCAGCGTCACGGCTCACGATCCCGAGTCCGGGAGCTAGGCCGAATGGGCCGCCAGACGATCGTCGTCGCCCTGCCCCGCGACGAGCAGGTTGCGGTTGCCCGAGAGCTGACCGAGGCAGGCTTCGAGGTCCTGACGGTCGCGGCTCCGTCCGAGCTCGAGGCGATCCTGGCTGCCCGGCGCGAGATCGGGGTGGCAATCCTCGACGGCGAGAGCGACTTCGATCGATCGCTCGAGTTCTACTCCCTGCTCCACGACGAAGAGCGTGACATCCCGGCCCTGATGGTCGTCTCGCCGCGGGCCCTCGACCGGCTGGCCGGCGCCGCGACGAAGGCCAACATCGACGACGAGTTCTTCACCCGGCCCTATTCCACCGACTCGCTCCGCTGGCGGATCGAGGCGATGCTGATCCGGTCGGTCACGGTCGACGACGGCAGCGGCCCGGTCCTCCAGTCGGGCGGCGACTTCGAGTCCGAGTCCTGGTCGAAGCGGGCCACGATCGTGGCGATCTTCAATCCGAAGGGCGGCGTCGGCAAGACGACGACCGCGGTCAACCTGGCCGCGGCTCTCCAGGTCCGGATGGACCTCAAGGTGATGCTCCTCGACGCCGACACCGTGACCGGCCACATCGCCACCTCGCTCGGCCTCGAGTCGGTCACGACCGTCGTCGACGCCTGGAACGAGGACCTCGAGGAGGAGCGCTCCGAGCGCAGCCTGATCGACATCGCCACCGAGCACCAGAACGGGCTGACGGTGTGCGTCCTGACCGCGAGCCCGCTCAACACCGAGGTCCTCGAGCCCGAGCGGGTCGGCGACGCGATCCGGGCCGCCCGGCGCGGCTTCGACTTCATCGTCGTCGACATGCATCCCTCGTACAGCCCGCTCAACCAGCAGATCTTCCTGCGCGCCGACCGAATCCTCGTGCCCGTCACGCCGGACGTGCCGGCCCTCCGGGCCGCCGTCCAGATGCGCGACGTGGCCGAAGAGCTGGGCGTTCGCGACAAGCTGGCCCTGGTCGTCAACCGAGCCAACAGCGGAGTGTCCGTGGCCGACATGGAGCGGACCGTGGGAATGGCCGCCCTGGCCCTGATCCGGTCGGGCGGCCTGCTCTTCGTCCGGGCCGCAAACGAAGGCCACACGGTCGTCGAGCAGTACCCCAAGGAAAAGGTCACCGAGGACTTCGAGATCCTGGCCCAGAAGCTCGTGGGCAGCGAGCGCCAGGCGCTCGATCGGGCGGCAGCGACGGCCAAGTCGTCGTTCCGGATCTTCAACCGGACCAAGGAACCAGCCCGAGCCTGAGCCCGGGCCGCCCAGGCCCGGGCCGCTCAGGCGGTCTCGGCGGAGTCTCCCGGCCGGTCGTTCTCGGCCTGCTCGACCCGGCGCAGGTACTGCCGGTTGACCAGGATCGTGGTTGCCGACGGGTCCCCGACCCGCCTGTCGCCGGCCAGCACGACCCCGTCCGTGACCGGGAAGAACATCTCATTCGACCGATCGAGCAGCCGCTCGGGCTCGGAGCCGGGAAACAGGTGGACCGTGCCTCGGACCCGATAGGGCGGAATCTCGAGGACCACCCCGTAGGCCAGCTTGTGGACCCGATGAGCGGCCTTCTCGTCGTCTGACTGCTCGGGCAGGGTCCCCTCCCCGGCCAGCACGACGATCAGGTCATAGGGGTCGATGCTGCGCAGGCCGGGCACCGGGCTGAACGGCTCCGAGCCATCGGTCGGTGCCCAGCTCACGTCGCGGATCGAGATCGCGTCGCGTCGGTTCAGGGCGTCCGACAGCCGGCCCGTGACCTCCATGATCCCGACCAGCCGCCACTCCTCGGTCAGGCCGTCGAACGAGATTCCTCCGTCGGGCACAGGGGGCGCCGCGACGGGCTCCGGCTCGGGCTGGACCGACGGGTCCGTACCCTCGGCGACCGGCGCCTTGTCGTCGTGCTTGCCGAAGCCGAACGGCACCTATTCCTCCTCGGCCGAGCCGCTGTTGTCCCGGATCGTCTCGACCACCCCGGCGTCGGCCAGGGTCGTCGTGTCGCCCAGGGCCCGGTGCTCGGCGATGTCGCGCAGGAGGCGGCGCATGATCTTGCCCGAGCGGGTCTTGGGCAGGTCGGGCGTGAACAGGAGGAACTTCGGCCGGGCGATCGGGCCGATCACGTAGGCCACGTGCTCGCGGAGCTGGACCGCCAGGCTGTCGCTGGCCTCGACCCCGGTCTTGAGGGTCACGAAGGCGAAGATCGCCTGGCCGCTGATCTCGTCGACCTTGCCCACCACCGCCGCCTCGGCGACGCTCGGGTGATCGACCAGGGCCGATTCGACCTCGATCGTGCTGATCCGGTGGCCGGCCACGTTCATCACGTCGTCGACCCGGCCGAGCAGCCAGTAGTAGCCCTCGGCGTCGCGCTTCGCGCCGTCCCCCGCGAAGTACATTCCCGGGAATCGGCTCCAGTAGGTCGCCCGATAGCGCTCCGGATCGCCGTAGATCCCGCGCAGCATCGACGGCCAGGGCTGCTTCAGGACGAGGTAGCCCCCGCCGCCGAGGGGCACGCTCTGGGCCGTCTGCGTCGACCACGTCGGCCACGATCCCCGGCAGCGGAAACGTCGCCGAGCCGGGCTTGGTCGTGGTCACCCCTGGCAGCGGGCTGATCAGGATCGAGCCCGTCTCGGTCTGCCACCAGGTATCGACGATCGGGGCCTTGCCGCCGCCGATGTTCCGCTGGTACCACAGCCAGGCCTCCGGGTTGATCGGCTCGCCGACCGAGCCGAGGACCCGGAGCGACGAGAGGTCGTGGCGGGCCGGGTACGCCTCGCCCTGCTTCATGAACGAGCGGATCGCCGTCGGGGCGCAGTACAGGATCGTCACCTTGAGGTCCTCGACGATCTGCCACCAGCGATCCCAGTCGGGCGTGTCCGGAGCGCCCTCGTACATCACCCCGGTCGTGGCGTTGGCCAGCGGGCCGTACACGATGTAGCTGTGCCCGGTGACCCAGCCAATGTCGGCGGCGCACCAGTACACGTCGTCGGGCTTGATGTCGAAGACGATCTCGTGGGTGTACGAGGCCCCGAGCAGGTAGCCGGCCGAGGTGTGGATGATCCCCTTCGGCTTGGCCGTCGTGCCCGAGGTGTACAGCAGGTAGAGCAGCTGCTCGCTGTCGACCGGGACCGGCGGACAGATCGGATCCTGGCGCTCGACGATGTCATGCCACCAGTGGTCGCGGCCCTCGACCATGTGGACGCCCTCGCCGATCCGGTTGACTACGATCGAGCCGGTGATCGAGGGGGTCGAGGCCAGGGCTTCGTCGGCGTGGTGCTTGAGCCCGACCGCCTTGCCCCGGCGCCAGCCGCCGTCGGCCGTGATCAGGACCTTGGCCTGGGCGTCGTTGATCCGGTCGGACAGGGCCTCGGCCGAAAAGCCGCCGAAGATCACCGTGTGGGCTGCTCCGAGGCGGGCGCAGGCGAGCATCGCGATCGGCAGCTCGGGGATCATCGGCATGTAGATCGCGACCCGGTCGCCGGTCCCGACGCCGAGCTCCTTGAGGGCGTTGGCAGCCTTGCCGACCTCGCGCAGCAGGTCCGCGTAGGTCAGCGTCCGGGTGTCCCCCGGCTCGCCGATCCAATGGTAGGCGACCTTGTCGCCGAGCCCGTTCTCGACGTGCCGGTCGAGGCAGTTCTCCGACGACGTTCAGCCGGCCACCGAGGAACCATTTGGCGAACGGCAGGTTCCACTCGAGGGTCGTGTGGAATGGCTCGGCCCAGCGCAGGCGCTCACGGGCATGCTTCGCCCAGAACGCCTCGAAGTCGGCCTCCGCCTCTGGGTACAGCCCGGGCCCGGCGTTGGCCTGGGCCGCGAAGGCCGGATCTGGAGCGAAGGTCCGACCCTCGCTCATCAGGTTCTCGATCTCGGGCTGGGGCGTCGGTTCCGTGCTCATCCGCTCATTCTACGCGGGCAACCTCGCCCGAAATCGAGCTGCCGACCCGGGGTTTCGCCGGTCAGTTGTCCTTGACCGCGTCGTCGTTGACCACGTCCGGCTCAGGTGGCGGCGGGTCGTCGTCGGTCACAGCCGCGGTGAACGGCCCGAAGGCCCGGAGCGCCCCGCTCGCGACGATGTCCGAGGCCGAACCGGGAGGTGGTGGATGGAGGGCGTTGTCGGTCGCCGCGATCAGGATCCTGCGGCGCAGCTCGCCGGTGACCGCGACCATCGCGGTGGCCCGGACCCGGCCCAGGATCTTGAGGGTGATCCCGCGCTCGCCGAGCTGCTCGACGTGATCCACCCGGGGCTGCTCGATGATCCGGTCGGCACCAGGCCGGGTCGGCCGCCAGGTCCGCCCCGACCTGCGTCGAAGACCTCGGTCGCCCGCTCGATGTCGGTGCCGTAGGCGACCAGCACGTCGTAGTTGATCCGGCGCCAGATCCGGGTCCGGTTCGAGGCGACCTTGATCTCGCCGTTCGGGCACGCTGTGGACGATCCCGTCGGCGTCGCGCACGACGGTCCGGCGCAGAGTCAGCTCCTCGACCACCCGATCACGCCGGCGATCTCGACCATGTCGCCCTGGCGTACTGGTTCTCGAACAGGATCAGGATTCCCGAGAAGAAGTCGCGCACGATCGCCTGGGCCCCGAAGGCGATGGCGATCCCGACCACGCCCAGGCCGGCGATCGCCGGGCCGACGTTCACCCGAGCTGGTCGAGGACGAGCAGGCCGCCGATCGTCGATCACGAAGCCGTTGACCAGTAGGCGACCAGGGACGGATCGTGCCGAAGCGCTTGCTGACCTCGACCCGCTCGTCGCTCTCGCGTCGGCTCGGCCCGGGCCTGCGTTCCGGGCAAGCAGGCGCCGGATCGCGCCCAGGCTGAGCTTCGTGACCACCACGCAGGTGACGACGATCAGGATGATCAGCAGGAGCCGATGGACGATGTCGTCGATGACCGCCGAGGACAGGTCGAACATGACCTGCGCAGCCTAGCCCGAGCCTGGTCCTGCTTCGCGCGATCGGCCGAGCCAGTCCGGGTCGGCCGATCAGCAGGCCGCCCGTCAGGCGGCGGTGCCGCCCAGGCGAACGGAGATCGCGGCGGCTGCCTCGCGGGCCTGCGACGGCCAGCTCCGGGATCCGGCGCGGGGTGAGCCGGAAGGCCGGGCCCCAGATATCGACGGCGGCAATCACCGCGCCACGGGCGTCGTGGACCGGGGCGGCCACCGCGTTGAGCCCGAGCTCGAACTCGCCGAGAGCCGTGGCGTAGCCCCGGCGACGGACCCGGGACAGCTCCTCGAGCAGCGGCTCGAGCTCGGTGACGGTCCGATCGGTATAGGCCGGCAGGCCCTTGCGCACGATCCGCAGGACCTCGCGCTCGGCCAGGGCGGCCAGCAGGACCTTGCCCGAGGCGACGCAGTGGAGCGGCGTGGCCCGGCCGGTCCAGTCGCCGACGGCGATCAGGTTCGGGCCGTCGGCCTGGGCCACGGTCATCAGCTGATCGCCGTCGAGCGCCCCGAGGCCGGTCGTCTCGCGGGTCAGCCGGGCGAGCCGCTCGAGCTCGGGCATCGCGATCCCGCGTAGATCGAGGGTCCGCTCGGCCCGCTCGGCCAGCCGGATCACGACCAGGCCGAGCCGGTACTTGCCGCTCTCCTCGTCCTGCTCGACGAGGCCCCGCCGTTCGAGCGTGGCGAGCAGGCGCGAGGCCGTCGACTTGTGCAGGCCGAGGCGGCGGGCGAGCTCGGTCACCCCGGCCTCGCCGGCCGATTCGCCCAGGGCGATCAGGAGCGAGGCCGCCCGGTCGACCGAGCGGACCGCGTTCCCGTCAATCAACGGAGTCCGTCCATCAGTCGAGTACGAGGGTCGGGGCAGCGATTCCCCGAGCCCGGGCATCGAGCGCTGCGTCAAGCGAGCCTTCGAACGCCTCGAGGACCTGGGCCTCGTCGGCGTCGGTGTGGGCGGCGCACAGGAACCACGGCTCGCGCGAGTCGGGCTCGGGCATCGCGCCCCGGGCGTGCATCCCGACGGCAACCGCGTCGTACAGGTCGTGATCGGTCTTGACCCAGTCGCGGTACTCGCGCACGTCCTGGTCGGTGAACATGACCCCGAACATGGCCGGGACGCCGGTGAAGTTGAGAGGGCACGCCGCGGGCGCTGAGGATCGAGGCCAGGCCGGCCTGGATCGACTCGCCGCGGGCCTTGATCCCAGCCGACCACCGAGCCGTCCTTCAGGATCGACAGGGTGGCCACGGCCGCTGCCGCGGCGACCCGGTTGCCGGCGTACGTCCCGCCGTGGCTGACCTTGTCGGGCAGCATGCTCATCACCTCCCGCCGTCCCCCGAAGGCTGCGGCCGGATAGCCGTTGCCGATCGCCTTGGCGAACGAGGCCAGGTCCGGCTTGATCCCGAAGTACTCGGCCGCCCCACCGCGGGCGATCCGGAAGCCGGTCTTGACCTCGTCGAAGATCAGCAGCGCGCCGAACTCCTCGGTGATCGCCCGGACCCCGGCGTGGAAGCCGTCCTTGGGCAGGATCCCCTGGGCGTTGCCGAGGACCGGCTCGATGATCACGCCGGCAATATCGTCGCCGTCGCGTCTCGAACACCCGGCGGAGGGTCGCCAGGTCGTTGTAGGGCACCGGGATCACGGTCTGGGTGACCGCCTCCGGGATGCCCCGGCCCCAGGCCAGGTGGACCGGATTGTCGCGATCGCCGAGCTCGTCCATGTCGTTGGGCAGGACGCTGATCAGGGCGTAGTCGTGGACGCCGTGGTACTGGCCCTCGAACTTGATGATCTTCTCGCGGCCGGTGTAGGCCCGGGCGATCCGCATCAGATGCATCGTCGCCTCGGTGCCCGAGACGGTCATCCGGGCCATCTCGACCCAGCCGGTGATCTCGCAGATCAGCTCGCAGGCGCGGATCTCGTCCTCGCTCGTCAGCGAGAAGCTGACGCCCTTGCGCATCCGCTCGTTGACGTAGTCGTCCACCCGGGGATCGGCGTGGCCGAGCATGACCGGCCCGTAGCCGAGGCGCAGGTCGACGTACTCGTTCTCGTCCATGTCCCAGACCCGGCCGCCCTGGCCGCGATCGACGTAGATCGTGTCCTCGCCCCACGTCCGGAAGTTCGAATCCGTACCGCCGGGCATCGTCTTGAGGGCCCGGCTGGTACAGCTCGAGCTGGCGTTCGCGCTTGAGGGTCGGGGCTGGGCGGATGGCGGGTTCGGTGGCCACGAGTCGCTCCACTAGAGCTCGTGCCGATCGCCAGCAGCCGTTCCGGCCAGCGCAGCGGCGGACGAGACAGGGGCCCGGTTCGCGGAACAGGGACTGGCCCGGTTGCACGATACGGGACTGGTCGAGACCTAGAATGCCATGCGAGCCATCGACGGGTCAACACGAATATCGTCAATTGACGTCGTAATCCGTGCGGATTCCGGGTGTTTCGTGTGGCCAAGTGGCCCAGATCGCGGCGCTGGTTCCGTCGCCAGCCTCGCTCTCCAGCGCTCGCCTTGCGGCCCGGCCTCCAGCGCTCGCCTGGCGGCTCGCCCTATTGGCCTTCGAGGTCGAGCCGCATGAGCCAGCGGCTGAGGCCGGCGCTGTGCGCCTTGGTCGGCTGCACGCGGCGAAAGCCGGCGGCGTCGAACATCGAGGCGACCCCGACGTAAGCGAAGCCGACGTCGACCCGCCGACCTTCGGGGTCGATCGGATACGCCTCGATCCCAGGCACGCCCGCCGCCCGGGCGGTTTCGATCACCCCGGCCAGGAGGGCCCGGGCGACGCCCTGCCGGCGATGGCCGACCCGGATCCGAAAGCAGCCGATCGCCCAGACGGGACGGTCATCGATCGCCGGAATCACCCGCGAGCTGTCGAGGCGGGGCGTCGACCCGCGGACGGTGACCCCGCACCAGCCGACCGGAACATCGCCGAGATAGGCCACGAAGCCGGGCGGAGGCGAGGTGGCTTGAATTTCGCGAGGGACCCCATTGCCCGCACCAGGTGAGGGTGCGATCGGGTCGCCCTCGGCCGGCGCGCGTTCGGCCGCCTCGATCTCCGCCAGGAGCATCTCCGGCCGGGACAGCGGCGGCTCGCCTGGCCGCCGGGCGAGGCCTCGCCAGGGCTGGCACCAGCAGCCCCGCTCCGCGTCGCCATCCAGCACGAGTCGCACGTCGGCCCAGCGCTCGGACGTTGCGGGGCGGACCTCGATCTCGATCGTTCCAGACATCGCCCGGTCAACGATAGAGCCCGCGGGAAGCCGTCAACCCAAAGACGCGCGGCCCATCCGCCCGATCCGACCCGCCCCGGATGAATGTTCGCGGCCGAGTCTCTCGCGCAGGGGTCCGGGGCCGAGCTCGCGGCGCCGATGACCGCCGGGCTGGTACCGTCAGGCTCGATGAACGAGGAGCTGTTCGAGGCGATCCAGACGGGCGACATTGCCACGGTCGACCGGCTGCTGACCGCCCAGCCCTACCGGGCCGGGGCGAGCGACGCCTCCGGGATCTCGGCGGTGACGATGGCCGCCTACCACCGGCAGGAGGCGATCCTCGAGCGGATCCTGGCCGCCAATCCCGTGCTGGACCGGTTCGAGGCGGCGATCGTGGGCGACTTGTCCCGGCTGGCCGAGCTGCTCGACGAGCGGGACACCGAGCCGATCGATGAGCGCTCGGGCGACGGCTTCACGGCGCTGCACCTGGCGGCCTTCTTCGGCCGCTTCCGGGCCGCCGAGCTGCTCCTCGACCGGCATGCCGACCCGAATGTCTGGTCGTCCGGGGCGATCCACGTCCAGCCGCTCCACAGCGCCTGCGCCGGGCGCCACGACGAGATCGCCCGCCTGCTGGTCGAGCACGGCGCCGAGCCGGACCGGCGCCAGGACGGCGGAGTGACCCCGCTCCACTCGGCCGCCCAGAACGGGATGCGCTCGCTGTGCGACTTCCTGATCGCCCATGGCGCCGATCCGCGGGCCCTGACCGACGACATCCTGAGCCCGGCCGACCTGGCCGAGCGAGCCGGCCACGAGGTGCTCGCGGCTCACCTCAGGGCGCTCAGCGCGACCTGAGCGGGTCAGGCCGGCAGGGCAACCCAGGTCGGCAGCTCCCGGGCGAGCGTCGCCAGGGGCAGCGAGCCATGGCCAAGCACCGCGTCGTGGAAGGCCCGGAGATCGAAAGCCGAGCCGTCCCGCCGCTCGATCTCGGCCCGCAGGCGCTCGATCTCGCGCTGGCCGACCATGTAGGTCAGGGCCTGGCCCGGCCAGCAGATGTAGCGATCGGTCTCGATCAGGGCATCGGTCTCGGATAGTCCGGCTCCGCGCAGGAAGTCGATCGAGCGCTGGCGCGGCCAGCGCAGGGCGTGGAGCCCGGTGTCGGTCACGAGCCGGCCGGCCCGCCAGGCCATCGCATCGAGCATCCCGAACCGCTCGGCCTCGTTGCGGAAGAGGCCCATCTCATCGGCCAGGCGCTCCGAGTACAGGCCCCAGCCCTCGACATACGCTCCGCCGACGAGGCGCGAGCCGAGCCGCCGGAACGTGGTCAGGCCCTCGTTCTCCATCTCCAGCGCGATCTGGAAGTGGTGGCCGGGGACGGCCTCGTGGTAGGTCGTACTGGCCAGCTTCGAGTACGTCCGCGACGCCAGGTCGTACGTGTTGGCGTAGTAGTAGCCGGGCCGGCTGCCGTCGGTCGTCGGCGGCTGGTAGTAGGCGAACGGGCTGTCCTTCTCCTTGTACTCCTCGACCGCCCGAACCTCGCAGCCGGACTTGGGCAACGTTCCGAAGTAGCGCGGGGCGAGGTCCATCGCCCGGCCGATGTCCTCACGGGCCCGGCCCAGGAGCTCGTCCGGGGTGCCCGGCCGATTTGCCGGATCGGACGCGAGGTAGGCCCGGTAGGCGACCGTATCGTCGCCGAAGCCCTGGGAGTGGGCAATCACCTTGCGCTCCGCCTCGATTTGCTCGAGCGCGTCGAGGCCGATCTGGTGCAGCTCAGCCGGCTCGAGCTGGAGGGTCGTCCAGGCCAGGATCTGGGTCCGGTAGAGGGCCTCGCCGTTGGGCGCCGACCAGAGGCCCGGATCCTCCCGGCTGGCCTTCAGGTACTCGCCCCGGAGCGCATCGAGGAAGGCCTGGTCGGCCGGGATCACCTCGCTCCGGACCGCCTCGAGGACCCGGTTCCGCTCAGCTTCGCCGGCAACCCGGGCCATCGTCACGATGACCGACTCGTCGGCCGGGATCACGAGGAGCCGCTCGAGCTGGGCGATCGTTCGCTCGGTCACGATCCGGGGAGCGGTCAGGCCACTCGAGATCCCCTCGCGGAGCAGGTCGATATTGGCCGCCATGTACGCCGGGTAGGCCCGGAGCCGGTCGATGAATCGATCGAGCGTCTCGGGCGTGTCGGCTTCCTGGAATGTGGCCAGCGTGGGCAGCAGGGTCTGCGGTCCGGCCATCTGGTCGACCGGCCGCAGCAGGTCAACCCGCTGATCGTCCTGATCGATCTGGAGCCGGCAGACGACCTGGACCATGTCCAGGGTGATCCGATCCTCGAGCGGCTGGTCATCGGCCTCGATCGAGTCGGCGGCCGCCAGGGTCGACTCGGCCAGCGCCCGGGCGCGGGCCCGGCCGGCCGGGCCTGGGTCTTCCAGCCGGTCGTCGTAGCGGGAATCCCCGTACATCGTGGCCGTGCTCGGGCTCTCCTCGAGGATCGCCTCCCAGAAGCCATCGGCAAGGCGGTTGACCGGGCTGGACGGATCGAACTGGGGCACGTGAGCCTCCACGCTGGTGGTCAGGTGAGCGGACGGCGTCCGGGCCGACGCGCGCCTGGTCAGGGTAGCCGATTCGGCCCTGAAGTCGGGCCGACCAGGCGGTCCCGGGGTCAGCCTCCGAACAGGGTCGTCTGCTCGCCGGACTGGCGCTCGATCAACGGATCGAGCCCGAGATACGGCTCGAGGTCCTCGAACTTCGGCTCGTCACGCTCGGCGAAGGCGCGCAGGTGGTTGGCCTTGAGGATGTGCCAGTTGCCGACTTCGAGGGCCGCCCGGAGGAGCGGCGAGCGCTCGAGCTTGTAGCGGATCAGCTCCGTCCGCTCGGGCATCACGACGAGGAACCGGACGAGATCCGGGTCGGGCGGGATCTGGCCACCGCGGCGCAGAAGCGGCTCGCCCAGCATCGCCGTCCATTCAACCTCGAACAGCATCGTCATCCGGGCCCGGAAGTGCCAGGTCACGTCGACCTGGTCGATCCACTCGGCCCGGGCCTTGCCGACGTGGGGCGGCCCGGAGCGGAACTCCGAGTCGTCCAGCCAGGCCGCCAGGTTGCGCCGGCCGAGCCGGTGCCCCTGCTCGCGGCTCGAGATCCAGACCCGGACGCCGAGCCGGTGGCCGAGATTCGCCAGCTCCGCGATCAGCTCGCTGTGCTCCTGGGTCCGGCGCAGCAGGTCGTCCGCGGTCACGATCCGATCGGGCGTGCTGGCCATGCTCCGGTAGCTCTCGAGGCAGGCGCCAACAAGGGCCTCGTCGGGTAGGTCATGACCGGTGAACAGGCCGGCGATTCGTTCGTTGAAGCCGGCCTCGGACAGCCGCCCGGCGGTCGACAGCAGGCTGAACACGGCCCACTCCACCCGGTCGGCGAGGGGCAGCGCCGCCCCCGCCACGTCGTCCCGGTCGGTCAGCCACCAGCGCCCCGGCTCGATCTCGGTCAGGCGGCGATGGTCCGGCCGACTGAGCTCGTCGCGGATCAGGGTCAGCAGCCGCTCGACCCGGTCGGCGGCGACGGCCACCTCCGGGGCGCGGACGGATTCGGCGCCCGTCGAGGAGATCGAGCCGCGGGCCGAGGCGGCCGGGCCACGAAGCGGGTCGGCCGAGCCACGCTGGGTGTCGGCTGGACCGCGCAGCGAGGACCCGCCGAAGCCTGGTTCGTGGCGGATGCCCGGCCGCAGGTCCGGCCGTCGATCCTCGTGCCGGAGATCGCCCAGGCGCGCGTCGAACGGCCGATCGTCGTCGGACGAGTCGCCCTCGGGGGCCGCCCGGTCATCGCTGCCGTCGACCTCGGGCGCGACCAGTCGACGGAGGTGCCCGGCTCGATCCAGGCCGACCAGGATCTCGCCCAGGAGGCGCTCGGTCCGGGCCGGCTCGCCCCGGGCCTGGAGGATCGCGACCGCCGTGTCGGTCACGGTCCGGGCCACGTCCGACTCGGAGAAGCGGCCGCGGTCGAAGCGCTCGGGCGGCGCGAACAGTCCCCGGCCGGGAACCATGTCCGGGTCGCCCGGACCGCCGGGCAGGGCCGGCAGCGAGATATTGGCCCGGGTCCGCGGCCCGACCGGGATCGCCGCCCCCGGGGGAACGAACTCGACGATCCCGCCCGTCTCTTCGCCCGGCTCGGCAAGGCGGGCGGCCACCAGGCGATAGCCCGCCCCGACGCCTCCCAGGACCGCGGCCAGGAGCCCCTCCGGACCACCTGCCTCGAGGATCATGATCGCCCGGGCGTCCCGGGCCAGGATCGGTGCGGCGGCTTCGTAGGCGCGCCGGATCTGGGCCGACTGCCAGCCCCAGGGAACTCGCGCCGTCGGCCCGAGGAGGGCCTCGATCGGCACGAGCGAGGCCGCTTCGCGGCCGAGCACCCAGGCCGCGCCGGCGTACGAGAACGAGAGCCGCTCCTGGTTCGGCCGGATCGGCGGCTGGCCGAGCACGAGCCGGATCCGCGGCCGATCGGGCGCTCGCCCGAGAGACTCGGCTTCGGCCGCCAGGGCCCGGAAGACCGAGGGCGTGCCGAGCCGCAGGACGACATTGCCGGTGCCTTCGGCGAGGGCCTGGAAGTCTTCGCCGAAACGGGCCTGCATCGGTCCCGTGGGTGCGCCCTCGAGGCGCTGGACGAAGCCGCGCACGAGCCGGAAGGCATCCTCGAAGGCGAGCCACGGGTTGCGTTCGCGCCACTGGCCGCCGTTCGGCAGCTTGACCCGCCCATGGCTGATCCGGAGCGTCGCGATCCGGCCCGGGTAGCCGTTCAGTCGCGAGGCCGGCAGGATCGCGTGGAGGAGGGCCAGGCGCATCGCCGCCTCGACCGCCGGGGCGCGCAGGTCCGTCTCGATTCGCTCGAGGATCGCCTGGAGGCCGAGCAGCTGGCGGGGCGTATGCAGGTCGAGGATCGACTCGACCATCGCCGCCTCGCCCTCGGGGTACGGGAATCGCTCGCGGATCGCGCGGCGGGCGGCGAGATCGGCCGGCGTCTCGCTGATCCGGCTGATGTCCGCTTCGTCGACCGGTCCGTGGCGCTGCTCTCCCCCGCCCAGCTGGTCGCGGCAGACGATGCAGCGGTATTGCTTCGAGATCGGCCTGGCGGGCTCTTCGCCGGTCGCCTCCCAGACGACCTCCTCGAGGGTCACCGCCCGGCCGCAGGTCAGGCAGCGGCTCGCGTAACGCTCGCCCAACCAGACCTTGAGGGCGGATTGCTCGCGCGGGGCCGCCGCGATCGCCTGGAAGGCGGCGTCGAGATGGCGGACATCGGGCGGTCGGAGGACGACCTCGGCCAGCAGTCGGGTGAGCGGGCTCGTCTCGAGGCTAGCTGCGCGACGCTGGCGATCGACCGCCGTCCGGGCAATCCAGCCGCCACGGCCGTGCAGGTCCACCACGACATCGCCGGGCCGGCTGTTGGCCTCGATCCGGGCGCCAATGAGCTCGGGCGGCAGGGGCGGGGCGAGCCGGCCGAAGGCAGGCAGCGACCAGCCGGGATCGCTGCGCAGGAACGGATCGCGGACGGGCATGGCGCAATTGTGCCACTGCAGAGCGTACGATCCGAGGGTGACGATCGAACCACCCGAGGCCGCCGAGCCAGCCGCCCCGGCGTCCCCGACGGCGGCGTCGTCTGACGCCCCCGATCGTTCCTCGATTGCTCCGGTCGTGGCCACCGATGGCGCTCGGGCCTGGCGGAGCCTGCGGGTCGCCGTGGCCCAGGCCGTGGTCGGAGCCGAAGGGCCCCTCCGCCTCCTGACGGTCGCCCTCCTGGCCGAAGGCCACGCCCTGATCGAGGACGTTCCCGGGGTCGGCAAGACGCTCCTGGCGAGTGCCTTCGCCCGGGCCCTGGCCCTCGACTTCCGACGGATCCAGGGCACCCCGGACCTGCTCCCCTCGGACGTGACCGGGACGAGCGTGCTCGGGCCGGCCGCTTCGCTCGCGGAAGGCGGGCTGCGCCTGAAGTTCGTGCCCGGCCCAGTCTTCACCAACGTGCTCCTCGTCGACGAGATCAATCGGTCGACCCCGCGGACCCAGTCGGCCCTGCTCGAGGCGATGCAGGAGCGCCAGGTCTCGATCGAGGGCGAGACGCGCGACCTGCCCGACCCGTTCATCGTCCTGGCTACCCAGAACCCGATCGAGTACGAGGGCACGTTCAGCCTGCCCGAGGCCCAGCTCGACCGGTTCCTCGTCCGGCTCCGGATCGGCTATCCGGACCGGGCGGCCGAAGCCCGGATTGCCGCCCGGTTCGCCGCCCAGCGCGAGCCGCTCGACCTGATCGAGCCGGTCCTCGATCGGCCCGCCCTGCTCGGGCTGCGCGACAGCGCTCGCCGGATCCACGTCAGCCCGGAGCTGGTCGACCACATCGTGGCGATCGTCGCCTCGACCCGCGATCGCCCCGACATCGAGCTCGGGGCGAGCCCCCGGGCGAGCGTCGGCCTGTATCGGGCAGCCCAGGCCACGGCCCTCCTCGACGGACGGGACTTCGTCCTGCCCGACGACATCCGCTCGATCGCCCCGGCCGTCCTGACCCATCGCCTCCGGCTCAGCGTGGATTCGTCGCTTCACGGCCAGACGATCGAGAGTGCCTTCGCCGAGGCCCTGGCCGGCGTGCCCGTGCCGGTCGGCCCGCAGCGGGCGGTGGGCCAGCCGGCTTGATCGAGCCGCGGCCGGGTGGGCCGGGCCCGACCGGCGCCCGGGCCACCGAAGCCCTCGAGGTCGAGCCCGAAGGCAACGACGAGGGCGCGGCCACGATCAGCCGCGACCCGAGCACCGGCCGGTATGCCTGGATCCTCGGTGGGCTGCTCCTGGCGATCATCGGCGGCGCGGTCGGGAGCGATCCGATCGCCGTCCTGGGATTCGTCCTGGCCGGGGTCGGGATCGTCCGCTGGATCAACCACAGCCGGGGGCTGGACGGGCTGATCGTGATCCGGCGGCTCGCCCGCGAACGGGTGGTCTGCGGAGACCCGGTCGAGCTCCTGATCACGGTGCGGAACCAGGATCCGTTGCCGGTCCCGTGGCTCCGGGTGGCCGAGGCCTTGCCGCTCAGGCTCGAGCTGGCCTCGCCGGAGGACGATGCCGCCCTGGCCGGGAGCGGCGCCCGGATCACGGCCAAGTCCGAGCTGCGCAACGGCTGGTCCCTGGCACCCTATCGCCGGATCACCCGGCGGATCCAGCTGGTCGCCGGCCATCGGGGCGTCCACCGGTTCGATCTCGTCCATGTATCGGCCGGGGACCTCCTCGGGCGAACGCTCGGGGACGAGGACCGCTCGATGCCGGTCACCCTGGTCGTCCGGCCGCGGGTGGTGGCAACCGAAGCGCTCGACGCCCGGCATGACTGGAATGGCGAGCGGCCCACCCGGACCGGGCGGGTCGACGATCCAAGCCGGTTCGCCGGGGTCCGGCCCTACACCCCGGGCGATTCCGTTCGGCGGATCCACTGGCGGGCCACCGCCCGGCTGGGCGAGCCGGTGGTCAAACGCTTCGACCCGGCGCGCGAGCGTGATGTCGTGATCGTCCTCGACGTCGACACCCAGCCGGCCGACCAGGCGACGCCCCGCGGCTCGGACGTGGAGGCCGAGCACGACCAGTTCGAGGAGCTGTGCATCGTGGCCGCCTCGCTGGCCCGCCGGTTCGAGGCGGAGGGCGCGGCCTGCGGGCTGGCCGCCGCCAACTTCACCGGCTGGCCGGCGGATCGCGTTTGCCGCGCCCAGCTCGGCAGCCGGCCAGAGTGGCCGCCTGGGAGACCTGCTGGCCCGCCTCGGCGACGGCCCGTCGGCCCCGTTCCCCGCACTCCTGTCCGGAATGACCCGGCTGGCCCGGCCCGGTACCCAGCTGGTCATGGTCTCGGCCCGCGACCCGCGGCCCAGCCTGGCCGCGGCGCGAGGGCTCGCCCGGAGCGGCTTCGGGATCGAGCTGGTGGCCCTGGGCGAGGCTGGGCCGGCTCACGCCCGGATCGCGCGCGGGGTGGGAATCCCCGCTCGCGCGGTCCGGCTCGACGGCGGGTGGAGGGCGAGCCGTGCGCTCGAGCTCGTGGGCTGAGCCCGGCTCCGGCCTCACCTGGCCCGACGTGCTCGGGTCGGCCCTGGTCGGGTTGTCCGAGGGCGCCTGGATCACGGTCCTGTATGTCCTGATCGAGACGGTCGGCCACGCGGACTCGTCCCTCGGATTGCCAATCTTTGCCGGCGTGGCGTTCCTGGGAGCCCTGGCGGGGCCCCGCCTCGACCAGCTCGGCGAAGGGCGCTGGCGGGTGATGACGCTCGTCTCGGTCGCGGTCGGGGTGGCGGGCATGGTGATCGGCAGAGGCGTGCTGGCGGGTCTCCTCGCTGGCGACCCCGGGCGCAGCTTCGGGGCCGAGCCAGGCGGCTGGCTCCTGGGCGTCGCGGCCTTCCGGGGGATGCTCGGCGGCGGCTCCCTCGATGATCCCGAGGGGGCGACCCGGCCGGTCGTCCGGGGCGTGATCTTCCTGGGCGTCGCCTGGCTCTACGCCGGACTCCTGCCGGCGGCCAGCCAGGCGGCGTTCCGCTCGGCGGCCCTCCTGCCGACGCTCCTGTTCATGGCCGCCGGGATCGGCTCGGCGGCGCTCCGGCGGGTTCAGGCGATCTCGATCTCAACCGGCACCCAATGGTGGCGAAATCGGGCCTGGCTGGTCATCGTGGCCGTCCTCCTGGTCGGCCTGACCCTGCTCGCCCTGCCCCTTGCTCACTGGCTCGCCTCGACCGAGCCCGGCGTCCTTGGCCTGAACGGCTTCCCCGAGCTGGTCGTGATCGTGGCCTTCGTTGCCCTGATCCTCGTGCCGGTCCGGGATCGGCAGCGCCCAAGCCGGCTGTCGGCCCGGGGCGCGATCGTCCTGGCGGTCATCTTCGTGATCGTGGCCTTCCTGTACCGGATGCTCCACAGCCAGGACACGAGCGGGCCGGTCAAGGGCGGCGGCGCCGGGAGCAGCGGCGCCGACGCCGGCAATCCGGTGATGGGCGTGTTCATCCTGGCCTGGGTGATCGCCGGGGCCGCCCTCGTCGCGATCCTGGTTGCTCGCAACTGGCGCCGGTCGCGCCTGGAGGCGGACAGCTCGAGCTATCGGGACGAGGCGGAGTTCGAGCTGCGGGCCCCCGGCGGCGGCTGGCTGCGCCGGGCGGCGGGGCGCCTCCGGGGGCTGCGCCCCGAGAGCCGGCCGAGGACCGCCGAGGCGGCCTACCTGGCCGCGCTCAAGGAGCTCGAGCCGCTCCCGTCACGCCGGCGGCTGGACCTCGAGACGCCCGCCGCCCACGCTCGCCGGCTTCATCGCGAGGGGGCAGGCAGCCTCGAGCTGGACCTCCTCGCGGCCGACTACGAGCTGTCTCACTGGGGGGGCCGGACGATGACCGAGACCGAGACGCGCCGGGCGATCGGCCGCTGGGAGCGCTCTCGGGCCAGGTTCTCCGCCTGGATCGCGGCCGAACAGGCCGAACGGGCCCACGCCGAGGCCCAGGAGATCAAGAACGTGGGCTGACGCAGCGGCGCGGGTTAACTGAGCCGGATTGGGGCGCCTGGGACGAGGGCTGGCTGCCCCGAATGGTGGCTTGATGGCCGGGATTTAGGGCTCGTCGAGCTCGTCGGGCTCTTCGACGAAGGCCTCGTCGGTCGTGACGTCGGCCGGCAGGGCGCGGTCGAGGTCCTCGATCTCGTCGTCCTCGTCGTCGTCCTCGAGGTCCTCCTCAAGGTCCATCTCTTCGCGGACGAGGGTGCCCTTCGTGTACGGCCGGAGGTCGGTCGACTTCGCCGCGGTCGGGAAGCTGACCTTGCCGTAGTTCCGGGGGTCCTGGAAGATCTCGCGGATGATGATCCGGACGTCCTTGTCGCCGAGCGAGGTGATCCCGGCGAAGTACTTGTTGCCCTCGGCCATCAGCTTGAGCAGGCGGGCCGCGACCCGCGGCTCGACCACCCCGATCCGACGGGCGTTGCTGAAGGCGATCAGTCGATTGCCCTCGGGAGTCAGCTCGACCGCATCGCCCGGGTTGACCTGGGCCAGCTTGCGTGGATCGGCCAGGTCGGTCAGGAAGGCGAAGCCGGTCTTGCCGGTCTCCTCGACGAAGATCGAGACGGGCGCCTTGCTGCCCTCCATGGCCGGCACGGTCTTCTCGCCGGCCTCGACCAGGAGGACCCGAAGCCGGTCGATATTCCGCTCGGCGATCCGGTTCGTCGGGTCGAGCGCGAGCGCGGTTTGGTAGTGCTCGCGGGCAGCCCCCAGCTCGCCCAGCTCCCAGAGCGACTTGGCCAGCCGGTTCTCCGCCTCGGCGTCGGGGCCCATCTCGAGGATCCGCCGGTTCGTGTCCGCGGCATCACTCCACTGCGCGGCGGCAGCCTGGTCGATCGCCTGCTCGACGAGCTGGCGCTTCTGGCGGAGGGCCGTTGCGGCGCTGGTCGCCGGGCTGATTTCGACGTCGGAAAAGCTCACGGGGTGGGTCGTCCTCTCGATGGTCGGATCGTGCGCGGGCGATCAGTAGGGTGCCTGTCACGGTTGCCGGGCACAGGCACGCGCCAGCGCACCGAAGCGGGCCTCTGTTTCTAGCATCGTTGGCCCGATCCGTCAACGCGACGGCGGCGCGACCGGGCTCAGAGCAGGCTTCCGGCCGGGTTCGGGCGGAGTTCCGGCGTGGGTCGTGCCTCGTCCCGACGTTCGTGCCTCGTGCCGGCGTCCGCTGCCTCATGCCGGCGTCCTTGCCCGGACACGGGCGGGGTCGCGGGCTTCCGGCGTGGTTCGTCCCGCCGTCCGTGCCTCGTCCTGGTGTCCGTGCCGGCCGATTCTTGTCGTTTATCAGCCCCCGTAGTAGAAAGAGAATTGAGCCGATTCCGGCCTCCGCCAGGCCCTTCGCCGCCCGAGTCGTGCACGAATCGTCGGTGGCCGGGCCCCGATTCGACCGAATCTCCGCCTAGTTCCTCTCTACCACGACGGGGATTAATAAACGCGCAGTTCGGCGCGCTGGGGGCGGCCACGCCGCAGGACCAGGCGGGCTGGGCGGGGCACTCAGCTTGGGCGAATGCCCTTGGGCCGCCAGGCCCGGAAGGTCCGATGGGCAAGCACCAGCCAGCACCCGATCGCTCCGGTTGAGAGAGCCGCAGGTACGTAGTTACCGAGCAGGAGCGAGGCTGCTGTCGCGGAGCCGAAGGCCGCGAGATTTGCCGCAACGTCGTAGGCCGGCGCGATGAATTGTCGATTGAGGACGTGGGCGACCGCGATGAACAACCCGCAAGCGAAGGTTATTGAAAGGAACACAGCGACCATGGGTAAAGTCTGCAGGCTGAGTCCCGACAGTGTCGAGTCGATCTCACCCGCCGCCCCGTAGCTCGCCGGCCGCCCTGCTGGCGGTGCCACCGGATCAGCGCAGGGCGACGTTCCAAGCGACGACGGCCAGCCCGAGGACGGCCAGCAGGGCCGTCTGCCACAACCAGCGAGGATCGCGCCGCTGGGCCGGTGGCGAGCCATGGATCCCGTCCCACAGGAAGAAGACCAGGGTCACGATCGCCGGACCGAGCAGGCTGGGCAGGTCGACCGCCCGGATTGCGCCCGCCGCGATCGCCACGACGGCCGCGTAGGTCAGCCCGGACAGGACGGCGGTGCGCCGGTTTCGCTCGCGCATCACCGACAGGCGGAAGCCGAGCAGGCCGGCGACCAGGGCATCGGCCAGGGCCAGCACGACCAGGCCCGGCTCGGTCAGGCTGGCGGTCGTGGTCGCGCTGCCGGTGCCGCCTGCCGCGCTGACGAGGCCGCCCTCGACGAGCACGGCGACCCCGACGAAGGCCAGGAAGCCGGTCACGATCGACAAGGCGAGGACGAGCGTCCGGTCGTCGACCGAGGGCGGGGCGACCCTCTGGTGGAGGTGCAGCTCGAGGGCCAGCGTCCGGTCGATCAGCACTGCCGCACCGGCGACCGCGACCAGGACGCCGAGGCCGTCGGGCACGGCCCGGAGCGCGCCGAGGCTGGCGATCGCAGCCAGGCCAGGCAGGATTGCCGATTCGATCGGGATCGACCGGGGCTGGCCGGCCCCGAACAGCCACAGCGTGCTCAGGACCACCGAGCCGCCCAGGAGCCCGGCCACGAGCCAGACGGCCGGGCCGTCGACCAGGCGGGACAGGACGATCACGATCGATGCGGTCAGGACCAGCTCGCGCCGCGCGGCGGTTCGGGAGTCCAGCGACTCGTTCGGGTGCAAGGCGCTCATCCTGAGGCCGCCGTGCCCGTGCTCGCGGTGCCTGCGGTCGCCGTGCCCGCGGTCGCCGTGGTCGTAGGCAGGTGGGCGGCCTCAAGACGGGCCGCCTTTGCCCCGACCCACGCGAGCAGGTCCGCCCGGGAGCGAGTGTTCAACACCGATCGAGGCTCGACCCATGCCCGGCGGGCCTGGCTCACCGCCCACCCGAGGTGACGGAACTCCTCGATCCGGTGCGAATCCGAGTCGAGCGCGAGGATGCAGCCCGCTGCCACCGCCCGGCGAGCCCGCTGGTCAGCCAGGTCGAGGCGATGGTCCGACCCGTTCATCTCGAGGGCCGTGCCGGTTCGGGCGGCTTCGGCCATGACCAGGTCCCAGTCGAGGTCGAGATCGGCCCGGCCCTGGACCTTGCGTCCGGACGGGTGGGCGATCACGTCCACGTGCGGGCTTCTGATCGCCGCCAGGACCCGTCGGGTGAGCTGCTCACGCGGCTGGCTGCGGCCGACGTGGAGGGAGGCCACCACGACGTCGTACCTCGCCAGGAGGTCGTCGTCGTAGTCGAGGGTCGCATCGGACCGGATCTCGAGCTCGCAGCCGTGGAGCAGCCGGAATCCCTCGGCCGGGGTGGCCTCCGGAGCCGTACCCTCGGCCTCTTCCCGGGCGAACCGGGCGTTCAGCTCGGCCACGACCGCACGCTGGATCGCCACTCGCTCGGGCGTCAGGCCGTTCGCGATCCCGAGCGACCGGGTGTGGTCGGTCAGGACCTGGTAAGCGTGACCGCGGGCGCGGGCAGCCTCGGCCATCTGCTCGATCGAATGGACTCCGTCGGACCAGTCCGAGTGGGAGTGGAGGTCGCCCCGCAGGTCTTCGAGCCGAACGAGGTGTGGCAGCCGGCCCGCCTGGGCGGCCTCGATCTCACCCAGGTCCTCACGCAACTCCGGCTCGATGAACGGAAGGTCGAGGAAGCCGTAGGCCTCGGCCTCGTTCGCGAAGGTCCTGAGCTCGGCCGGGACGACGGCCGTACCGTCGTCGGCCATCCGCAGGTAGCCCTTCTCGGACAGGCTCCAGCCCCGGTCCCGGGCAATTCCGCGGAGCCGAACGTTGTGGTCGCGCGACCCGGTGAAGTGGACGAGGTAGGTACCCGCCTCACCGGGAGGCATGATCATGAGGTCGACCTGCGGCCCGCCGATCAGGGTGATCGCCGCCTTGTGGCCGCCGGCGCCGAGAACCCGCTCGACGTCGGGCAATCCGGCGAACCGCTCGACGAGCGCGGCCGGGTCATCGGTCTCGGCCAGCAGGTCGAGATCGCCGATCGTCTCCCGGCGTCGGCGGTACGAGCCAGCCGGCTCGATCCGGGTCACGCCGGGGACCATCGACAGCTCGGCCACGAGCCGATCGACGATCGCCTCGGCCTCGCCCAGGAGCAACCGATCGGTCCGGTTCTCGAGCGACGCGATCCCAGCCAGGATCGACGCCTCGGTCTTCTCCGAGAGCCCCTTGACCGTGCGGATCTGCCCTTCCACGGCCGCCTTTCGCAGTTCGTCGATGCTGCCGATCCCGAGCGTCTCGTGGAGGATCCGGACGGTCTTCGGGCCAACCCCGGGAACCCGCAAGAGGCTGACGAGGCCGGCCGGGATCTCGGCCGACAAGCGGTCGTAGAAGGCCAGGTGGCCGGTCCGGCTCAGCTCGGCCAGCTTGTCGCTGATCGCCTGGCCGACGCCAGGGATCCGGGGCACGTTGCCCTCGCGATAGGCCCGGGCGATCTCAACCGGATGGTGACCGATGGCGTCGGCGGCCCGATGGTAGGCCACGGTCTTGAACACGAGCTCGCCCTTGACCTCGAGCATGTCGCCGATCTCGTGGAAGATCGCAGCGAGCTGGTCGTTGCTGAGGAGCGGCTGCTCGGTCTCGACCTCGTCCATTGATCCGATGGTAGCGGGCCGGATCAGGGTGCGAGGAGCCGGTTGCCGCCCGGAATCAGGCTGAGACGACCTGGTTGCGCCCGGCTCGCTTCGCCCGGTAGAGGGCCTGGTCGGCCGCCACGAGCAGGTCGCCGATCGGCTCGGCCGAGCGGCCGTTGACCGCGACGCCGACCGACACGCTGACCCCGGGCACGCGCCACTCCCGCAGGTCGAGCTGGCTGACCGCGAGGCGGACTCGCTCGGCCACGTCGAGGGCGATCGGCCGGGTCGCGTGCCGGATCAGGACGGCGAACTCCTCGCCCCCGAACCGGGCGGGTACGTCGCCGTCACGCACGGCTGCCGCGATCGCCGCGGCAACCGCCCGCAGGACCTCGTCGCCGACCGCGTGGCCAAACGTGTCGTTGATCCGCTTGAACCAGTCGATGTCGACCATCAGAACGCCGACCTCCAGCGCGTTGCCCGGGCCGCTGCCCTGGCCGAGAAGGCTGCAGAACTCCTCGAAGTAGCGCCGGTTGGGCAAGCCCGTCAGGGCGTCGATGGACGCCTTGGCTTCGGCGGCACGGGTCGAGTCGACCCGGCCGAGCGCCGCGGATGCCTCGATCGCGGCCGCCGCCAGGACCCGCTCGGTGGCCGCGGGCCAGGGCTCGGCCGAGCGGCGCGAGAGGATGATCACGCCGATCACGACGCCGTCGTGGCGGAGGGGCACGGACAGGGTGTTGCCGAGGCCGAAGGCGCGCTCGGCGCCTTCGACGAGCTGCTCGATCACGTCGCCGAGGTCGTCTGAGGCGGTCATGGCGTTCGTCGCGGTCGTAGTGTTCGTCGCGTTGATTGCGTTCGTGGCGTCGTCGCTGTCCGGGTCGGACGCCGGCCAGCGCTTGACCGCGACGGATGGCAGGGTGGTGGTCGCGCTCGGCACGCCGGGGCGCATCGAGACAAGCGTGGCGATCGGTGGGCCGCCGGAAGGTTCGATTCGGACGACGACACAATGGTCCGCCTCGGCCACCCGGCCGAGGTCGCCCAGCATCGCCTCCACGATCGCGGCCGGCGAAATGGACCGGGACAGGCCCTGGAGGATCCGGGCGAACGTCTCGGCCTCGGTCCGGCGATGACGATCCTGGCTGGCAACGGCCCGCCGGTGGAGCCAGGCCGAGCCGCCGACGAGCGCGATCAGGCCCAGCATCAGGAGCCCGAGCGGGCGTGCCCCGCCGGCCACGACCATCAGGCCGGCAGCTGCCAGGAGGAGGCCGAACGAGCTCCCCAGGACCCGGCGGGTGATGGAGATCCAGCGATCCTGGGGATCGACCGGGCTCAAGATCCGCTGGGGTTCGGCCACGACCTCAAGCATGCGGTTGGAACAGGTGTTCGTCCACCCGTCGGCCATGGTACGAACGGCGGATCCGGACCAGTACCTTCGTTCGGGGCCGGTACTCGTGGGGGCTGCGAACCCAGGCGGAGGCCCAACCGACTGCCGACTCGGCGCATTCCGCCGGCAGCCGCACCGTGGCGTCTCGGAGCGATTTCAGCCCGGCAAGTTGAGTGAACAGGACCGGATATCGGGCCGATTCACGCTCGAGCTCAGCATCGCCAGGAGACGCAGTTTGCCGTCTGGGTCGTCGGAGCGACAACCGCGCGGTTCCGAGCGGAATTCGCCGACTCGGACTCGAAGACCATGGCCGGGGAAGGTTGGCGTCCGAGTTCGGCCCGGACCCGAAGGCCCGACCTCAGGCGGTCAGGCCGGCTCTCCGCCGGGCAGCGCGACCAGCTCCCGATCGCCGGAGCGGGCGCGCGAGCGGCGCCGGCCGGTGCGGGTCGGGGCCAGCTCGGCGGCCGACCCGCCCAGATCCTTGACCCGGTACATCGCGGCGTCGGCCTGGGCGATCAGGTCCTGGGCCGTCCGGCCATCGGCCGGGTAGGCGGCGACCCCGATCGAGCAGCCGATCGAGACCGGCGAACGATCGGGACTTTGGTAGGCCCGCTCGCTGAGTGCCTCGAGGATCCGCTGGGCCGCCTGCCAGGCGGCGTCTCGATCGGTGTCGGGCAGGATCACCGCAAACTCGTCGCCGCCATAGCGGGCCGGCACATCCGAGGCCCGCAGGGTCGCCTTGAGCTCTTCGGCGACCCACGCCAGGACCCGGTCGCCGAAGAGGTGGCCGAACGTGTCGTTGACCAGCTTGAAGCCGTCGAGGTCGATCATCATCACGGCCAGGGGCGTCTTCGAGCGATGCGCCCGGACGAGCTCCTCGCCCAGCCGCTCGTGCAGGTAGCGGTGGTTGAAGAAGCCAGTCAGCTGGTCGTGGTCGGCCAGCTTGCGGGCGTCCTCGTAGAGGCGCGCGTTCTCGAGGGCCATGGCCGCCTCGTTGGCCATCGTCCGGGCCAGCTCCAGGCGGGTCGCATCGAACGTCCGGGGCGAGCTCGACATCAGCTCGACCAGCCCGATGGAGGTGCCCTTGGCCACGAGCGGCAGCATCGCCAGGAGCCGGTCACCCTGCTGGATCATCAGGGCCACCTCGGCCCGATCGGCCAACGGGTCGTGGCTGTCGATCACCGAGGTCACCTGGCGCTCGAGGACCCGGCGGGTCTCGGGATAGTCATTCAGGTCGTAGTACGGCTCCACCGCTTCGAGGTCGCCGGCGGGCCAGTAGCCCCATGACAGGATCCGGTCGGAGGGGCGCTCCCAGTAGCTGATGCCGCAGCGCTCGACGCCCATCGCGACCGCCAGGTGGCGGGCGATGAGGTCCGCGACCTGGCGCGGATCGAGGCTCTCCGAAAGGGCGCTGCTCATGTCGAGGAGACCCCGGAGCTCTTCGGCCAGGCGCTCGCTGCGGGTGAGCAGCCGGGCCAATTCGACCGCCGTGGCGGCCTGGTCGGCGAGGATCGTCAGGAGCCGCAGGTTGTTCTCGTCGAACTGGTTCAGGCCGAGCTTGGACAACGTGATCACGCCGATGACCCGCTCGTCGTAACGCATCGGTACCACCAGCATCGATTCGTCGACTTCGTCGGTGCCCGGGATCGTCGCCCCGCGCGGATCGGCATTCGCGTCGTTGATCAGGAGGGGCAGGCCGTGGGCGCCGACCCAGCCGGTGAAGCCCTCGCCGAGCTTCGTCCGGAGGACCTCGAAGTCGACCTGCTCGTAGGCCCCGACGGTGCCCTCGAAGGCGATCGGGATCAGCTCGGCACTGTCCTCGAGCATGTACACCCGGCCATTGTGATAGTCGATGATCTGGCGGATCTCCTCGACGATCGCCCGGCCGACCGACTCGATCGTGTTCTGGCGGCTCATCCGGGCCGAGGCCGCCTGGAGGACGGCCAGCTGGCCGGCCCGGACCTCGGCCTCGCCGAACAGGTCGGCATTGTGGATCGCGATCGAGGCATGGGTCGCGACGGCCTCGGCGAATTCGATGTCACCGGCGGTCCAGGTGCGCGGCCCGAACGAGACCGCGCTCATCACCCCGATCACCCGCTCGTCCTGGAGGAGCGGCACGACCAGCTCCGCCGCGATCGAGGCGACCCCGTCGTAGCGCCGGTAGCGGGCCAGCCCGACCTGCGTCGCCCGGTCGGCCTCGACATCGTCGCGATGCCACGGCCGGAGCGTCTGCTCGATCTCCTGGAACCAATCCTCGTCGGTGGTCAGGACGGGCAGCCGACCGGCGGCCTCGTCGGTCAGGCCGGCCCAGGCGACGAGCTCGAGGACATCGCCCCGGCGGATCCGGATCGTGGTCGCATCGGTCTCGACCGCCCGGTTCATCTCGCTCACGATCAGGCCGAAGACGCGGTCCCGGTCGAGGCTCGTGGTCAACCGCTGGGCGATCCCCAGGACCGATTCGATTCGCTCGTTCAGGCGGGCCTCGCGCTCGGTCCGGGAGGCGTCCCGGGCGACGATCCGGCCGAAGGCAAGGCGCAGGACGATAGCCGACCCGGCAAGGACCGTCACGCCGGCCACCGCGCTCCAGTCGAGGGCGGTCCACCGGCCGCTCAGCGCGATCGGGAGGAGGGTCAGGGCGAGCGTGGCGAGCACGATCAGGGCGGCCCCCCGGCGGGCGAAGAAGGTGACCGCGATCAGCAGCGGAACGGCGGCCAGGCCGATCCCGAATGGATCGTCCACCCCGGTCCCGAGCCGGATCACGCCGTAGCCGGCGACCGCGGCGATCGCCAGGAGCCAGGGTGGGATCGGGGCACGCAGCAGCGTCACCGCCGCACGGCCTCAGCGGCCCGGTCGTTCATCTCCTCTGGAGCGTGGCAGCGAGGGGCCGCTCACGCCGCGCTACGGTGGTACCTGCCCCAGGGCCCGATGGTCACCTCGGAGCGGTCGAGCCCGGGGAGCCAGCTCAGTGCCGGAAGCCGCGCTCCCGGTGGGCGTGGGGCGCCGGGCCGGGTTGCTGCTCGAGCTCGCTCGTGAACCTTACGAGGTCGGCCAGGAAGAGCGCGGCGAGGTCGCTCGACATCCCGTTCCGGACGACCACCCGCAGGACGGCCAGGTCCTCGCGGTTGGGCGGCATCGTGTAGGCGGGCACCTGCCAGCCCCGCTCGCGCATCCGGCGCGACACGTCGAACACGCTGAAGTTCCGGATCTCGTCTTTGAGCTTGAAGGCGAACACGGGCAGCTCGTCGCCCCGGCTGAGCAGCTCATACGGGCCGATCTGCTCGATCTCCGAAGCCAGCCGCATGGCCACGCTCCGGCAGGTCTGCTGGACCCGGCGATAGCCTTCGAATCCGAGCCGGACGAAGGTGTAGTACTGGGCCACGACCTGCGAGCCCGGGCGCGAGAAGTTCAGGGTGAACGTGCCCATGTCACCGCCCAGGTAGTTGACGTGGAAGATCAGGTCCTCCGGCAGGACTTCGTGGTCGCGCCAGAGGACCCAGCCGACACCCGGGTAGACGAGGCCGTACTTGTGTCCGGAGGTGCTGATGCTGGCCACCCGGGGCAGCCGGAAATCCCAAACGAGGTCGGGCTCGAGGAAGGGCACGACCATCGCGCCCGATGCCCCGTCCACGTGGATCGGCACATCGAGCCCGGTCCGGGCCTGGAGCTGGTCGAGCGCCGCCGCGATCTCGGCGATCGGCTCGAAGCTGCCATCCATCGTCGAACCGAGGATGCCGATCACCCCGATCGTGTTCTCGTCGCACAGGGCCGCCGCCTCGGCCGGCCCGAGATGGAGCCGGTCACCCTCGAGCGGGACGAGCCGGGGTTCGACCTCGAAGTAGTTGAAGAACTTGTCCCAGACGACCTGGACGTTCGCCCCGGCAACCATGTTCGGCTTGTCGACCGGCAGTCCGGCCGCCCGGCGGCGTGCCTGCCAGCGGCGCTTCAGGGCCAGCCCACCGAGCATGCAGGCCTCCGACGAGCCGATCGTCGAGACGCCCGGCACGCCGACGTCCGAGGCGTGCCACAGGTCGGCCAGCATCCGGACGCAGCGCGTCTCCAGCTCGGCCGTCTGGGGATACTCGTCCTTGTCGATCATGTTCTTGTCGAGCGTCTCGGCCATCAGCGCCTGGGCCTGGGGCTCCATCCAGGTCGTCCCGAAGGTGGCCACGTTCTGGCGCGAGTTGCCGTCGAGGAGCAGCTCGTCGTGAATCAGCTGGTAGGCCGTGTCGGGCAGCATGCCGCGACGTGGGAAGCGATCGCGCGGGACCGGATCCTGCTCGACGCCCTGGGTGAACATCGGGTTGATCGCCAGGTCGTCGGCGAGGCCTGCCGGCCGTCGGGTCGAGCGCATCGGGTCCTCCAATCCTGGGCCCGGCAGGCACCGGGGCCCTTCGCACGGTACACCGACTCGACCGCCCCGGGCGGAGCCGTACGATGCCCCCGTGAGGAGCGTCTTTCGACCCGACGACGAGGAGCCGGCGATCCGGCTGATGATCTGTGCGGCGGCCCTGCTCGGCGCAACGCTCGGCGCGGCCGCCCTCCAGGCCTGGCTCGGGGTCGGCGACGCCTCGGCGGTCTATCTCCTGGCCGTGGTCGTGATCGCCGGGCGGTACGGGACGTGGTCCGGCGTGATCGCCTCGCTGATCGCCTTCCTGGCCTACGACTTCCTGTTTACCGAGCCGCGCTTCACGTTGAACGTGACGAACCCGCAGGAGTGGCTCAGCCTGCTCCTGTTCCTCGTCGTCGCGGTCGTGATCGGCCGGCTCGCCGCCCTTCAGGCCGAGCGGGCCGCGGAGGCGAATCGGCGGGCAGGCGAAGCCCAGGCGATGTTCGGGATCAGCCGGGCCCTGGCCACGGCCGAATCGATCGACAGCGCGATCCCCGAGATCCTCGAGCGGCTCGTCGACCAGACCGGCCTGGCCCGGATCTGGATCGCCCTCGGCGCCGAGCCGGCCACCGAGCGGGTCGTGGCCGACTCGGCAGTGGCCGGATCGGCCGAGCGCGGGTCGGACGCCGGGCCGGGAGTGGGGCCGACGCCGTGGATCCTCGTGCGGATGCCCGGCGATGAACCGGCGGAGTGGATCCGGACCCATGATGGGCCCGCGGCGGCGACCGATCGGACCGAGCCGACCCGGTTCCGGGTCGTGATCGAGGCCGACGGGGAGAGCCTCGGCTCGCTCTGGGCCGAGGCCGATGGGCCGGTCGGGCTCCCCTCGCGCGGCGCGACACGCAGCCTGTCGCTGGCCGCCGACCAGCTCGGCCTGGCGCTCCGGCGCGAGCGGCTCGCCGAGCTGGCCACGACGGCCGAGGTCGCCAGTCGGAGCGATGCCCTGAAGAGCGCCCTGCTGGACTCCGTTTCCCACGACCTGCGCACGCCGCTGGCGACGATTCGAGCGCTGGCCGGGGGCCTCCTCGACGAGACGGTGCCGCTGTCGCCGGCCGAGGTCCACGAATCGGCGGCCACGATCGACGACGAGGCCCTCCGCCTGAGCGACATCGTCCGGGGCCTGCTCGACCTGAGCCGGATCGAGGCAGGTGAGCTGAAGCCGGACCTCGCCCTGCACGACCTGGGCGAGCTGGTCGAAACGGTCGTCCGGCGCTACCGGACGGCCCAGGGCGGGCATCAGATCCAGGTCGAGATCCCGGAGGACCTGCCGGTCCTCGTCGATGCCCTGTTCTTCGACCAGGCCCTGACCAACGTCTATGACAACGCCCTGGCCCATTCCGGGCCGTCTTCGGTCATCCGACTCCGAGCGTTTCCGGCCGGGCCGGACGCCCCAGACGACGCCCCAGACGTGGAATCCGGCGGGCCTTCGGTTGAGCTCATCGTCGAGGACAACGGCCCGGGCCTCGATCCGACCCGGTTCGAGCAGGTCTTCGACAAGTTCTACCGGGGGCGGGGCGTGGAATCGGGCTCCCGCCACGGCCTGGGGATCGGGCTGACGATCGCCCGCGGCCTGACCGAGGCGATGGGCGCGCAAATCTCGGCGGGACCGAGCGAGATGGGCGGCCTGGCGATCACCTTCTGCCTGCCCACGGGCCCATGAGCGATCCGGGCGGAGCGCTCCTGCTCCTGGTCGAGGACGACCTGCCAACCCGTCGGGCGCTGGTGGCCAACCTGGCCGGGCACGGCCATCAGGTGGACGAGGCCGGAACGGCCGCCGAAGGGCTGCGCGCCTGGGGGGCCCGTCGGCCCGACCTCGTCCTGCTCGACCTCGGATTGCCCGACCGCGACGGCCTGAGCGTGATTCGGCAGATCCGGCGCGAGGCGGCGACGCCGATCCTGGTCCTGTCCGCCCGGGGCGATGAAGCCGATCGAGTGACGGCCCTCGAGCAGGGCGCCGACGACTACCTGACCAAGCCGTTCGGCTTGGCCGAACTCCGGGCGAGGATCAATGCCCTCCTGCGCCGGGCGGCCGGGCCGCTGGCCGATGCGAGCGGCCGGCTGACGGTCGGCCCGGTGACCCTCGACGTTGCCCGCCGGGAGGTCCACGTCGGCAGCGAGCCGATCGAGCTGACCCCGCGCGAGTACGAGCTGCTCAAGGTCCTGCTCAGTCGGGCCGGCAGCGTGGTCACCCGGGGACGCCTCCTGCGGGCCGTGTGGGGCGCCGCCTATGCCGAGGAATCGCACTATCTCCACGTGTACGTGAGCCGCATCCGGCGCAAGCTGGCCGCGGCCGGCGCGCCAGACCTGATCGTGGCCGAGCCGGGCATCGGCTACCGAGTGCGCGCTCCGGACGATGGGTCCGAGGACGATCCCAACGGTGAACGGGGTCCGAATTGAGGATTTCTTGAGCGCCTGTTGAGGCCAGCCGGCCAGGCTCGGCCCCTGGCCTCTTGGAGACGGCCATACGGTCAGGTCGTGGACCCACAGGAATCGCCAAGCCCAACTGACGGGATTGCCCTGCCCGGCCGCCGGCCAGGCGATCGGCGAGTCCGGGTCGCCCGCCCCCATTCGACCTACTTCCGGTACGAGGGGCCGGGCAACGTCACGGCCAAGCGTGAGGCGATCGCGCCGGTCGGCGTTCGCGAGACGGTCGCGACCGGCCTGCGGCGGACGATCTTCGGGCGAGCCCTCGCCTCGGAGGAGGAGGGCGAGGAACGGCTGACCAAGGTCAAGGCCCTGGCGGTCTTCTCGAGCGACATGCTCTCGTCGGTCGCCTACGCGACCGAAGCCTCGATGTTCACCCTGCTCGCCGCCGGCACCGCAGCGCTCAGCCTGACGATCCCGATCTCCGTCGTCATCGTGGTGATCCTGTGGATCATCGTGATCTCCTACCGCCAGACGATCCGGGCCTATCCCAACGGCGGCGGCAGCTACATCGTGGCCAAGGACAACCTGGGCACGACGGCCGGCCTGATCGCCGGCGCGGCTCTCCTGACGGACTACGTCCTGACCGTCTCGGTCAGCGTCGCGGCCGGGATCGCCGCGATCATCTCGGCCTTTCCCGGCCTGCTGGCGTCCTTCCGGATCGAGCTGTGCACGATCGCGATCCTGGCGGTGATGCTGGTCAACCTGCGTGGCCTGCGCGAAAGCGGCACGGTCTTCGCGATCCCGACCTACCTGTTCGTGGTCATCACCCTGGGCATGATCGCGATCGGGATCAGCCGAACGCTGTTGGGTGACGCGCCCCAGGTGACCGGCGTCGTGCCGGCCACGGTGCCCCTCGAGTCGCTCAGCATCCTGCTGGTGATGCGGGCCTTCGCAGACGGCTGCAGCGCGATCACCGGGGTGGAGGCGGTCTCGAACGGAGTGCCGGCCTTCCGGCGGCCCGAGGCGGCCAACGCCCGGCTGACGCTGACGATGATGGGCGCCCTCGTGGCAACAATGTTCCTGGGGATCTCGACCCTGGCCGGGGTCACCGGGGCCCTGCCGGCCGCCGACCACGAGACGGTGATGTCCCAGATCGGTCGGGCCACGTTCGGCACGGGTCCCCTGTACTACGTCCTGCAGCTGGCCACGACCGGGATCCTGATCCTCGCCGCCAACACGAGCTTCGCCGACTTCCCCCGGCTGGCCTCGATCCTGGCCCGGGACGGCTTCATGCCCAGCGGCTTCGCGTTCCGCGGCGAGCGGCTCGCGTTCAGCACGGGCATTGTCGCCCTGGCCCTCCTCGCAATCGTGATCCTGGTGGCCTTCGGCGGCACGGTCGATGCCCTGATCCCGCTGTACGCGATCGGGGTGTTCACCTCGATCACCCTGTCCCAGGCCGGCATGGTCCGGCACTGGCTCAACAACAAGAGCCCGGGCTGGCGCAAGAGCGCCGCAATCAACGGCTTCGGGGCCTTTTCGACCCTGATCGTCACGATCGTCTTCGCGGTAGCCAAGTTCGCCCTGGGCGCCTGGCTGATCATCCTGATCATCCCGGTCCTCGTCGCGGCGATGCTCTTCATCCACCGCCAGTACGAGCGCCGCCGGCTCGAGACCCGGGTCCGGCCGGAGGCGATCATCCCGCCGCCGACCCGCCGCCAGCGGGTGATCGTGCCGGTGCCCGAGGTGACCCGCGACGTGGTTCAGGCCATCCGCTTCGGTCGGACGATGTCCGACGACGTGACCGCCGTCCACGTGACCGACGACCTCGAACGGGGCGAGGAGCTCCGCGAGCGGTTCAGCCGGCAGCTGCCGGGGGTTCCCCTGGTAATCGTCGAGTCGCCCTATCGCAAGCTCGTCCGGCCGTTCGTCCGATACCTCGAGTTCACCGCCCGCCAGAACCGCGACGAGCTGATCGTTGTCATCCTGCCCGAGTACATCGCCCATCACAGCTGGGAGCGGATCCTGTTCAACGAGAACGGCAGGCGGATCCGCGACGAGCTCCTGGGCAACCCGAACATTCTGGTTGCCCAGGTGCCCTTCCGGCGCGACCTCTGATCGCGAGCCGCAGCGTGGAATTCCGGCTGGACCGCCTGGGCCGCCTGCACCGGCGTGCTGGCGGCCGGCGAACCGGCCTGGTCGTCCTCGGCGAGGTGGTCGCGCTGGCCGCGGCGACCGCCCTCGTCGCGCTCCTCAAGGGCCCGCTCCACGTCGGCAACCCGTCGGCTGCCTACCTCCTGGCGGTGGTCGTCCTGGCCGTCGTGTTCGGTACGAGGGCCGCCGTCGTCGGCTCGATCGCGGCCTTCCTGCTCTACGACTTCCTGTTCGTGGAACCGCTCTACACCCTGACCGTGTCGACGATCGAGGAGTGGCTGAACCTGATCCTCCTGCTCGTGGTGGGAGTCGTCTGCGGCCGGCTGGCCGGAGCCCAGCGCGATCGGGCCCACGAAGCGGAGACCCGCGAGCGGGTCACCCGGGCCCTGTTCCGGATCAGCCGAGAGCTGGCCACCGCCCAGGTCGCCGCCGACGGGATGGCCCCGATCGCCGGGCTCCTCGAGCGGGAGACACGGATGGAGCGGGTCTGGATCGGGATCAGCGACATTGGCAGCCAGGAGCGGGTCCTGGCGGATACGGGCTCGCCACCGCCACCACGTCCGGCCCCGGTCCACTTCGTCCTGCGCCGGATGCCCGGTGATATCCCGGCCGAATGGGTCAAGGTCCACGTCGCCTCCGGAGTCCCGTCGACCGGCCCGCGATCGGCTGCCACCGGCCTGACCCTGCGGGTGGCGATCACGAGCGGGGACGTGACCTATGGCTCGATCTGGAGCCGGCGGTCCCGGGAAGCCGGGCTGCCCGAACCGCCCGAGACCCGGGTCCTGGCCGCCGCTGCCGACCAGCTGGGCCGGGCGCTCGAGCGGGACCGCCTTGTCCGGGAAGCGACCAGCGTCGAGATCGCCCGGCGAAGCGATGCCCTCAAGAGCGCCCTGCTCGACTCCGTTTCGCATGACCTGCGCACGCCTCTGGCTTCGATCCGGGCGGCCGCCGGCAGCCTGATGGACCCGGCAATCAGCTGGTCCGACGAGGACGAGCGAAGGGCCGCAGCCTCGATCGACCGGGAGGCCGACCGGCTGAATCGGCTCGTCTCGAACATCCTCGACTTGAGCCGGATCGAGGCGGGCGGCCTGGTCGCCCGGCTTTCGGCATTCCCCCTCGACGATCTCGTTGACGCCGTGGTCGAGCGGCTGTCGGTCGATCTTGGGGGACATCCGGTCGACGTGGCGATCCCGGCCGAGCTGCCGCCGGTCGAGGTCGACGAGGTGTTCATCGACCAGGTCCTGACGAATCTGCTCGAGAACGCGGCCCGCTATGCCGGGCCCGGGGCTCCGATCCGGATCTCCGGACGGGCCCTTGGCGAGCAGCGGGTGGGCCTGACGATCGAGGACGGCGGACAGGGCGTTCCCCCGGAGGCATTGCCCCGCCTCTTCGAGAAGTTCTATCGCGTGCCCCGGGCCGGCGAGGGAGCCCGCCGCGGCACGGGCCTGGGTCTGGCCGTTGTACGCGGGCTGGTCGAGACGATGGGCGGCCAGATCAACGCCCGGCCAAGCGAGCTGGGCGGCCTGGCCATGGACCTCGTCCTGAGGGCGGCCGTGTGACGACGAACCTGGTCGGGGCCTCGATCCTGCTCGTCGAGGACGACCCGGACACGCGCCACCAGGTGGCCGAGCTGCTCCGCCGGCATGCTTATCGAATCAGCGAGGCTGGCGACGCCGCGGCCGCGATGGCGGCCTTTCGGGCCGGGCCGCCAGACCTGATCCTGCTCGACCTCGGGCTGCCCGACCGCGACGGCCTGACCGTAGTCGAGCAGGTCCGCTCCGCCGGGCCGACGCCGATCCTGGTCCTGTCCGCCCGCGACCGCGAGGCCGACAAGGTCGCCGCCCTCGAGGCCGGGGCCGACGACTACCTGGCCAAGCCGTTCGGAATGGCCGAGCTGCAGGCCCGGATCTCGGCGATGTTCCGGCGGGTCGGGGCGACCGGCCTGACCGACTGGCCAGCCGACAGCGGCGTGGTCCGGGTCGGGGATCTCGCCCTCGACGTTTCGACCCACACCGTCCAGGTCGGCAGCAACCCGGTCCACCTGACACCCCTCGAATTCAAGGTCCTGCGCGTCCTGCTCACCCATCCGGGCGGGCTGGTGACGTACGGTCGGCTGCTCCGCGAGGTCTGGGGGGAGGCCTACGACGAGGAGGCCCACTACGTCCACGTCTACGTCGGCCAGATCCGCCGGAAGCTCCGGAAGGCCGATCCGGACGGCCGGCTGAGCGGCCTGATCGAGCCCGAGCCAGGGGTCGGATACCGCGTCCAGCCTCCGGCTTGAGCGATCCTTGAGCGTCGGGGCGGCTCCGATCCCCTGTCGCCTCTTGGGGCCCCGGCGGATCGTGAAGGCATGAACAACGCGCCATCCATCGATGACGACCTCACCCGGCAGTCGATCGGCCGCGAGGTCGAGCTGATCTCCGGGGCGATCGACATGGTCGCCGCCGGCGGGGCGCCGGCCATCACCCTGGTCGGGCTCGAGTTCGGAGCGGCCGTGATCCAGGCCTGGGCCGACCGGGCAACCGCCGCCGGCGTCACCCTCGAGCCGCTCTGGCACGCCGACGACTCGGGCTGTGACATCCGGGTCCATCGGGTCCAGGAAGAAGCCTCCCGTGACTGACCCAGCGGCTCCTCAGCGCCTGATCCTCCTGATCGACGACGACGAAACGCTGGTCGACCTGATCGAACGGCATCTCGAAGCCCATGGCTACCCGGTGCTGACGGCCGGATCCGTCGAGGCGGCCCGGGCCCGTCTGGAGACGGATCGTCCAGCGCTCGTCGTCCTGGACATCAACCTGCCGGACGACTCCGGCTGGGCGCTCCTGCGTGAGGGGATCCTGAATTCTGCCGGCGCGCCGCCGGTCGTGATCATGAGCGGGACCCAGATCCGGCCCGAGCGGCTGCGCGAGTTCCACGTCGCGGGCTATCTGCCCAAGCCGGTCTCGATGGCCCTTCTCGCGTCGTGCATCGATCGATTGATCAACGAACCCGGGGCGGCGGCCCCGGCGGACGCTTCGGAGGTGCTGGGGTGAACGATCTGGAAATCACGCTGATCGCCATCGCGACGGTGGCCCTGTTCGCCGGGTATCTCTGGCTGTGCGACCGGGTGCGTTGATGAACCTCATTGATCTCGTCACCGCCGCCGCCACGATCTTCGTCTTCGTCTACCTGATCTGGGCGCTTCTCCGCCCGGAGGACTTCTAGTCATGTCCCTGCCCGACTTCCTGACCTTCGCAGCGCTCCTCGCCGTCCTCCTGATCGCGACGCCGATCCTGGGCGGCTACATGCACAACGTGTTCGAGGGCGAACGGACGGTCCTGAGCCCGGTCCTCCGACCGGTCGAGCGGGTGGTCTACCGGGTCGCGGGGGTCGACGAGACGGTCGAACAGGGCTGGAAGGGCTACACGATCTCGGTCCTCATGCTGGCCGTGGTCAGCATCGTCGCCGTGTACCTCATCCTGCGGGTCCAGGCGAGCCTGCCGCTGAACGCGAACTCGGCCCCGCCGATGAGCCCCGACCTGTCCTTCAACACAGCGGTCAGCTTCGCCACGAACACGAACTGGCAGAACTACTCGGGTGAAACCGCAACGAGCAACCTGGCCCAGGCCGGCGGGCTCGTGGTCCAGATGTTCGTGTCGGCGGCGATGGGCCTGGCAGTGGCCATCGCCCTGGTCCGCGGCCTCGTCCGGCGGAGCGCCTCGACCCTGGGCAACTTCTGGGTCGACATCACCCGCGGCGTGCTGTACGTCCTGCTTCCGATCAGCATCGTTGCTGCGGTCATCCTGATCTGGCAGGGCGTGCCCCAGACGTTCAATGCACCGAGCACGATCAGCACCCTCCAGGGGGCCCACCAGACCCTCTCAATCGGCCCGATCGCGTCGCAGGAGGCGATCAAGGAGCTGGGCAACAACGGCGGCGGGTTCCTGAATGCGAACTCGGCCCACCCCTTCGAGAACCCAACCGGGCTTTCGAACTTCCTCGAGATGTTCCTGATCCTGCTCTGTCCGTTCGCCCTGACCTATACCTTTGGCCGCTATGCGGGCCGCCAGCGCCAGGGCTGGGTGATCCTCGGGGCGATGGCCTTCATCCTGGTCGTCGGGGCCGTCTTCCTGATGCACGTCGAAGGCGCCGGCAACCAGCTCTTCCCGGCCGGGGTCGACCAGGCCCTCGGCAACATGGAGGGCAAGGAGGATCGCTTCGGTCCGGCCGTGAGCGGCCTCTTCGCCACCGTGACCACAGACACGAGCACCGGTGCGGTGATTGCAATGCACGACAGCCTGACCCCGATCGGCGGCCTCGTGCCCTTGTTCAACATCATCCTGGGCGAGATCTCGCCGGGCGGCATCGGGGCCGGCCTGTACGGGATGCTCGTGATCGGGGCGATCCTGTCCGTCTTCATCGCCGGACTGATGGTTGGCCGAACGCCGGAATACCTCGGCAAGAAGGTCGAGAGCTACGAGATGAAGATGGCCATGGTCACCGTCCTGGTCCTCGCGGTGAGCATCCTCGGCTTCGCCGCCGTCGCGACGGCGACGACGGCCGGCCAGGCCGGACCATTGAACGCTGGCCCGCATGGGTTCTCGGAGATCCTCTACGCCTTTACCAGCGAGACCGGCAACAACGGCTCGGCCTTCGCCGGACTGACCGGAAACACGCCCTTCTACAACGTCTTCGGCGGCTTCGCGATGCTGATCGGGCGATTCGGGATGATCATCCCGATCATGGCCCTGGCCGGCTCAATGGCCGGCAAGCGCCGGCTTGCCCCCTCGCTGGGCACCTTCCCGACCACCGGCGTCCTGTTCGGCGTGCTCCTCGTCGGGGTCGTCGTCATCGTCGGCGCCCTGACGTTCTTCCCCGCCCTGGCCCTCGGGCCAATCGTCGAACAGCTCCTCCAGAACGCCGGAAAGGTCTTCTAGCACCATGAGCATCCAGGAAATCGATCGACCTGTCGGGTGGCACCCGCCGCTTCCAGCGCTTCGGCGGGCGAGGCGCGGGCGCCGACAAGGGCGCGCCCGCCGGCGGCGCGCCGGGTCCGCGGGGCATCTTCGACCCCGACCTGCTCCGGGCGGCCCTGCCCGAATCGATCCGCAAGCTGAACCCGCGCCGGCTGATCAAGAACCCGGTCATGTTCGTGGTCGAGCTCACGGCCGCCCTGGTGACACTCATCGCGATCGCCAACTTGACGGGCTTCCAGCCGGTGACCGGTCCATCCGGCTTCGGCTTCCAGGTCCAGATCGCCATCTGGCTCTGGTTCACGGTCATCTTCGCGACTTACGCCGAAGCGATCGCCGAGGCCCGCGGCCGAGCCCAGGCCGCGACTCTCCGCCGGGCGCGCTCGGTCACCCAGGCCCATCGCCGCAAGGCCGACGACACGCTCGAGCTGGTCGGCTCGGCGGAGCTCCGGCGGGGCGACATCATCGTCGTTCTTGAGGGCGAGACGATCCCCGGTGACGGCGACGTGATCGAGGGGATCGGCTTCGTCAACGAGTCCGCGATCACCGGCGAGTCCGCGCCCGTCCTCAAGGAGCCCGGGACCGACATCCGGAGCAGCGTCACCGGCGGGACGACGCTAACCAGCGACCAGCTCACGATCCAGATCAGCGCCGATCCGGGCGAGACCTTCCTTGATCGGATGATCGCCCTCGTCGAGGGCGCCAAGCGCCAGCGGACCCCCAACGAGATCGCCCTGTCGATCCTGCTGGCCGGCCTCACGATCGTCTTCTTCCTGGCCGTCGTGACCCTCCGCCCGTTCGGCGACGTTCGCCGGCACGACGGTCGACACGGTCGCCCTCGTCGCCCTGCTCGTGTGCCTGATCCCGACCACGATCGGTGGGCTGCTGTCGGCCATCGGCATCGCGGGCATGGACCGGGTCGCCCGGTTCAACGTCCTGGCAATGAGCGGCCGGGCGGTCGAGGCCTCCGGCGACGTTGACGTGATCCTGCTCGACAAGACCGGCACAATCACCTACGGCAATCGCCTGGCCGCCTCGATCACGGCCGCTCCGGGCATCACCGAGGAGGAGGCCCTGACGGCCGCCCTGGTCGCGTCGGCCCACGACGAGACGCCCGAGGGCAAGTCGGTCGTCGACCTCGCCCGCCGGCGGCTGGCCGAGCTGAAGGCCCCCGGGCGGCACCGACGACGAGCCCGGCTTCAAGGCCCTGACCGACACGATCGCCGAGGACATCCCCTTCCGCGCCGAGACCCGGTCGAGCGGCGTTCGCCTGGCCGGCGGGCAGCTCGTCCTCAAGGGTGCCGTCGATGCGATCGAGCACGACCTGGACGCGGCAATGCCGCCGATCATCCGGGACGAGACCGACCGGCTCTCGGACGCCGGAGCGACCCCCCTGGCGATGCGCCAGGACGGCCGGATCATCGGCCTGATCGAGCTCAAGGACACGGTCAAGGAAGGGCTCGTCGAGCGCTTCGCCGAGTTCCGCCGGATGGGCATCCGGACGGTCATGGTGACCGGTGACAATCCACGCACGGCGGCCACGATCGCTCGCGAGGCGGGCGTCGACGACTTCATCGCCCAGGCCAAGCCCGAGGACAAGATCGACTTCATCCGCAAGGAGCAGGCCGACGGCCACCTCGTGGCGATGACCGGCGACGGCACGAACGACGCCCCGGCCCTGGCCCAGGCCGATGTCGGCCTGGCCATGAACAGCGGCACCTCGGCGGCCAAGGAGGCGGCCAACATGGTCGACCTCGATTCCGACCCGACCAAGCTGCTCGAGGTCATCGCGATCGGCAAGCAGCTCCTGATCACCCGGGGCTCGATCACGACGTTCTCGATCGCGAACGACGTGGCCAAGTACTTCGCGATCGTGCCGGCGATGTTCGCCGCGGTCTATCCCGAGCTGAACCAGCTCAACATCATGGGCCTGTCCACGCCCCAGAGCGCGATCCTCTCGGCGGTCATCTTCAACGCCCTGATCATCGTCGCCCTGATCCCCCTCGCCCTGCGGGGCGTCGGCTTCCGGCCGGCCCCGGCCAGCGAGCTGCTCCAGCGCAACCTCCTCATCTATGGCCTCGGCGGGATCATCGCCCCGTTCCTCGGGATCAAGGCGATTGACCTCGTCGTGACCGCCCTCCACCTGGCATAGGAAAGCCACCATGCGTACGTTCGTCACCCAGCAGCTCCGCCCGGCGGTGATGCTCCTGGTCATGCTCACCCTGATCACCGGCCTGGTCTACCCCGGGATCGTGACCGCGATCGGCCAGGTTGCCTTCCCCAACCAGGCCAACGGCTCGTTCATCACAGTCAACGGCAGCGAGGTCGGCTCGAGCCTGATCGGCCAGGCCTTCGACCAGCCGAAGTACTTCTGGGGCCGCCCATCCGCCGCGGGCGTGACGCCGAGCAATCCAGCCGGCTATGACGGGACCTCGAGCGGCGGGTCCAACCTCGGGCCGACGAGCAAGACCCTGATCGATCGAATGACTGCAGCCGTCGACGCCCTGCGCCAGGCGAATGGCAACGCACCGGTTCCGGTCGACCTGGTAACGACCTCGGCCTCGGGCCTTGATCCGGACATCAGCCCGGCCGCGGCGGAGTACCAGGTCGCCCGGGTCGCCGCGGCCCGGGGAATGACCGCTGATGCCGTCCGGGCGATCGTGGCCCGGCACACGACCCAGCCGCTCCTCGGCTTCCTGGGCGAACCGGTCGTCAACGTCCTCGAGCTCAACCTCGACCTCGACGGGCTGCTGACGACGAAGTGACGAAGGCAGGCCTCCCGTGACCGACCACCGCGACGACCGGCCGACCGGCGACGAGATGCTGGCCCGTGTTTCGGCCGAGGGTGAGGGCGGCCGCGGTCGCCTGCGCCTGTACCTGGGCATGGCCCCGGGCGTCGGCAAGACCTACCGGATGCTCGAAGAAGCACATCGGCGCCTGGAGCGCGGCACCGACATCGTGGTTGGCTACGTCGAGGTCCACAACCGGCCGCGGACGGCGGCCCTCCTGGATGGCCTCGAGATCCTGCCCCGGGTCCAGATCAACTACCAGGGCGTCGTGGTCGAGGAGATGGACACGGACGCGATCATCGAGCGCCACCCGGCGGTCGCCCTGATCGACGAGCTGGCCCATACGAACGTCCCCGGCTCCGTCCGCGAGAAGCGCTGGCAGGACGTCGAGCTGATTCGCGACGCCGGGATCGACGTGATCAGCACCTGCAACGTCCAGCACCTCGAATCGGTGGCTGACGCTGTGGCCACGATCGTCGGCGCGCCGGTCAACGAACGTCTCCCGGACGGGATCGTCGAAGGGGCCGACGAGGTCGAGCTCGTCGACATGAGCCCCCACGCCCTGCGTCAGCGAATTCGCCACGGCAACGTCTATCCCCCGGAGCGGGCCCGGGTCGCGCTCGATCGGTTCTTCACCGAGGCAAACCTGACCGCCCTGCGCGAGCTGTCGCTCCGATTCGTGACCCGGGCCGTCGACGAGCAGCTCGAGGAGATCGTCAGCGATCAGGGGATCGGCCGGCTCCGCCCGGTCAGCGAGCGGGTCCTCGTCCTGGTTGACGACCGATCGATCAGCCGTCGCGCCCTGCGCCGCGGGGCGATGCTGGCCACGGCCCTGGGGGCGGGCCTGACCGCCGGGGTGATCGTCACCCCGGCCGCCGCGCGGCTCTCGTTCGACCGCACCCGCGACCTCCAGGAGCACCTCGACTACGCCGTCGACCTCGGGGCAGACGTCGTCCAGCACCCGGCAGTCGACGTCGTTTCGGGCCTGGCGGAGCTGGTCCACAGCCTGCGGATCAGCCACCTCGTCCTCGGCCGGGAACCGAAGCGCGGGCTTGCCCAGCGCCTCGCCCCGGACGTCATCGATCGTCTCCTCCAGATGGCGCCCGGCCTCGACATCCATCTCGTCGGGACCGGTCCCGGAGGCGCTCCCGACTGACCCGTGGGGCAGGGAATTGGGCCGGGTAAACGAAGGTTTGACCGGAATTAGGTCGGATGACCGATGGACAGGCGATGCGCGCCAGCCAATGATCTCGGACGGGGAGACCGAGCGGCCGGGAACCGCTACCGAGGAGTCGATACTTGGCTGACGCGCGCCGCCGAGTCAATGCCCATTGCCCTGCCTGTGGTTCGGTCGAGTGGTTCGGCCAGAGCCGGGCGATCATCACCGGCGCCCGCGGCAGCCTGACCTGCGTGGAGATGCGCGGAGTGGATGAGGACGAGTGGTTGTGCAACCGCTGTGGCCGGTCCGCCCCCTTGAACACGCCGCTCCGGGCGCTTCTCGACAGCGTCGCATCGCGCACGGACTCGCTCATCGCGAGCTGAATCGGCGGGGCGCTTCGCCGCGCGAATTGCCCGCGCGCCGCGTGCCGGCCGGACCGCCCGGCGAGCGGTTGACCCAGCCGGAAACGGACGGCTACACTCGGCCTGTCCAGGACGGCGCCCGGCTGCTCGAATTTGTGCGCCTTGGAGACCCAATCAGCACCGGAGGACCTCTCCTCTCGTGGAGTCAGGACCCAGACGAGGGACGCCGCCCAGCCCCGTGAACCGCGCGGAGCCGGGTCGACGAGCCCGCCAGCACCCGGTCCGCCTCGCCCGCTGACGGCGGCACTCCCCATCGCGGAGTGCGCCACCGACGCGCGGGATCGGACCCGCCGCGAGGTGGCAGATGCTCTACCTGAGCCAGGTGATCGGCCGGCCGGTCCGTGACCGGAACGACGAGCCGATTGGAAAGGTCGCCGACCTGATCGTCGCCGTCGGCGATCGGTATCCGCCCGTGACCGGACTCGTCATCGAGACCGACCGGCGCCGGATCTTCCTGCCCTGGACTTCGGTCGACCGGCTGGATGACTCGGGCGCCAAGCTGAGCACCCTGACGATGGACCTCGAGAAGTTCAGCCAGCGGCCGAACGAGATCCTGCTCCGCTCGGACCTGATGGACAAGCAGATCGTCGACATCGACGGGCGCAAGGTCGTCCGGGTCAACGACCTCCGCCTCGACGAGGTCGAAGGCGCCCTCCACCTCGTCGCGGTCGATGTCGGCGCGGCCGGCCTCTTGCGCCGACTCGGGGTCGAAGGGGGCCTGCGGACGGTCGCCCGGAACCTCCACGTCCACGTGCCCGAGAAGTACATCGACTGGGAGGACGTCGACCCGGTCGAGACCTCGATCGCTTCGATCAAGCTGCGCGTCCCGCACGCCGGCCTGGCCGAGCTGCATCCGGCCGACCTGGCCACGATCATCGACCAGCTCGCGCCGCGCGACCGGGCCGGCGTCCTGGCCTCCCTCGGCGACGACGCGATCGCCGACGTGATCGAGGAGATGGAGCCCGAGACCCAGGTCGAGGTGCTCGAAGATCTCGAGCCGGGCCGGGCGGCCGACATCCTCGAGGAGATGTCGCCCGACGACGCGGCCGACCTCGTGGCCGACCTGTCGGAGACGACCCGGGACGAGATCCTGGCCCTGATGGAGACCGACGAGGCGGCCGAGGTCCAGGAGCTCCTCGGCTATCCCGAGGAGTCGGCCGGCGGGATCATGACCACCGAGTTCGTGGCCGTCCCGGCCCACCTGAGCGCGGCCGAGACGATCGACATGCTTCGCCAGCTCGAGCCGAACGCCGAGACGATCTACTACGTCTACGTGACCGACGACGACGGCCGGCTGGTCGGCGTCCTGTCCCTGCGCGACCTGATCGTGGCCGGTCCGGACACCCAGATCGGCGACGTGATGATCAAGGAGCCGGTGGCCGTCGGCGTGCTGGCCGACCAGGACGAGGTCGCCGAGGTCGTCGCCCACTACAACCTGCTGGCCGTGCCGGTGATCGATCAGGAGGGCCGGCTGGCCGGGATCGTGACCGTCGACGACGCGCTCGATACGGTCCTGCCCACCGCCTGGAAGCGGCGCCTGCCGCGCCTCTTCGCGCGCGGCTAGGTTCGGCGGCGCGGAAGGACAGCCGAAGCGATGCCCCAGCTGCCGACCGTCCGCGGCGTCGCCCGCCAGGCTGAAACCGGTGCCCGCCGGGCGGTCGAGACCTGGCGCCACCCGACCGAGCGCCGGGGCCGGCCGGTCCGTCCGCCCAAGATCGGGTTCATCGATCGGCTGCGCGAGCGGATTGCAAACCGGGAGTTCCTGCGCCTCCGCGGGCGGTTCCGGGGCCGGCGGGGCCTGATCGCGTTCCTGGCCGTGATGGGCCCGGGGCTGATCGCCGGGATCGCCGGCAACGACGCCGGCGGCATCACCACCTACAGCGTGATGGGCGCGACGACCGGCTTGACCCTCCTCTGGGTCTTCCCGATCACGATCCTGATCCTGGCCGTCGTCCAGGAGATCGCCGCCCGCCTCGGGGTCGTGACCGGGCAGGGCCTGTCGGACCTGATCCGCGACCGGTTCGGCGTCCGCTGGACCGCCTTCGCGATGGTCGTCCTGCTCGTGGCCAACCTGGCCAACACGGTCGCCGAGTTCTCGGGCGCGGCGGCCGCCCTCGACATCTTCGGGGTCTCGCGCTACGTCACGGTCCCGGTCGTGGCCGTCGCGATCTGGGCCCTCGTCCTGTTCTCGAGCTATCGCACGGTCGAGCGGGTCTTCCTGGCCGTGTCCCTCGTGTTCGTGACCTACATCTTCTCGGCGATCCTGGCCCACCCCGACTGGAGCCAGGTCGGCCACGCCCTGATCACGCCCAACCTGTCGGGCCTGTCGGCCAGCGTCCTGCTCCTGATCGTGGGGGTCGTAGGCACGACGATCACCCCGTACATGCAGTTCTACCTCCAATCGGCGGTGGCCGAAAAAGGCATCGGCGAGGAGGAGCTCGTCCTGGAACAGGCCGACGCGGTCGGGGGTGCCGTGTGGACGAACGTGATCGCCGTGTTCATCGTGATCGCGACGGCCCTGACGATCTACGCCGTCGGGGGCACGATCACCTCGGCCAGCGATGCGGCCAAGGCCCTCGAGCCGGTGGCCGGCAACCTGGCCGAGGTCCTGTTCGCGATCGGCCTGTTCGGGGCCAGCGTCCTGGCCGCGACGATCATGCCGATCTCGACCTCCTTCGTGATCTGCGAGGCGTTCGGCTGGGAGTCCGGGGTCGGCAACCGGTTCAGCGACGCCCGGGCGTTCTTCGGGATCTACACCTTCGTCCTGTTCTTCGGCGCCCTGGTCGTGCTGATTCCCGGGATCGACCTGCTCCCGGTCATCCTCGCCTCGCAGTACCTCCAGGGCCTGCTCCTGCCGATCGTGCTCGTGTTCATGGTCCTGCTGGTCAACGACAAGGTCCTGATGGGCCGCCATGCCAACGGCCGGATCGCGAACGTGCTGGCCTGGCTGTCGGTCGGCCTGGTGATCGTGCTGGACGTCGTCCTGATGCTCGTGGCCGTCCTGCAGGTCTTCGGAGTCAAGGTTGGCTGAGGGGGCCCGGGTCGCCTGGCTGGCCAGTGCGCCGGTCAAGTCGATGGCCCTGGCGATCCGGTCCGAGGTCGAGGTCGGGCCTGCCGGGATCGTCGGCGACCGGCACTTCGCGGTCATCGATTCGAACGACCGGCTGGTCAACGGCAAGCGGATCGGCCCGCTGGCCACGATCGTGCCCGGGGTGCTCCAGGACCCGGAGGGACTCAAGCTCGTCTTTCCGGATGGCTCGCTGGTCCATGGTGACATCGAGCTGGGGCCGGCCGTCAAGGCGATCTTCCATGGCACGGAGCGGCCGGTCCACGAGGTGGCCGGGCCGTTCTCGGAGGCGCTCAGCCGCTGGGCCGGCCACCCGCTCCGGCTCGTCCGGCTCGATGACGAAGGCGGCGGGATCGACCGGGCGCCCGAGGGCGGCGGCTTCTCGATCATCTCGCGCGGATCGCTCCAGGCCCTGGCCGGGGCGGCCGGGCTCGATCAGCCGCTCGACCCGCGCCGGTTCCGGATGTCGGTCGTGGTCGACGGGGTCGAGCCGTATGCCGAGGACGGCTGGCTCGGCCGCCAGGTCCGGCTCGGCGAGGTCGTGGTCGCGCCGATCGGCAATGTCGGACGGTGCGCGATCACGACCCAGGATCCCGATACGGGCCGGCGGAGCCTCGATACGCTCGAGCTGATCGCCACGACCCGGGGCCACCTGCCGACGACGGAGGCGCTGCCCTTCGGGGTCTTCGGCTCGGTCGTGACCCACGGGCGGATCCGGCTTGGCGACGAGGTCAGCGTCCTGGACGACGAGCCAGGCTGATCAGGCCGAGTGGGAGTGGCCCTTCTCCCCTGCCGGGACGGCCCCTTCGACGGCCCCGCCCGATACCCCGGAACCACGCTCGACCGGCAGCCCGTCGGCGGTCCAGCGGTCCATCCCACCGGCAACCCAGCTGACGTTCGTGAAGCCGGCCGCGTCGAGCAGCGAGGCGGCGACGCTCGCCCGGTAGCCGCCCGCACAGACGGTCGCGATTGGTCGGTCGCGGGGCAGCTCGGCCAGCCGATTGGGCAGGTCGCCCGCGCCGATATGCCGGGCCCCGCCGACGTGGCCGTCATCGAACTCGCTGGCCTGGCGGACGTCGATCACGAGCGGGGCGTTGGGACCGCCATCGGCCACGGCGCTGGCCAGCTCGGCCACGTTCAGCCGGCCGTTCGATTCGACCGGCAGGCCGGCCTCGGTCCAGGCGGCGAAGCCACCGTCGAGGTAGCCCGCGATCGACTCGTGGCCGATCCGGAGGGCCTGGCGGATCGCATCGTCCCAGGCCCGATCGAGGGAGCCGGCCTCGGAGTCCGCCGGCAGGATCAGGACGGCCGGACGGTCGTGGTCGACGACCCAGCCGAGCCACGTGCCGAATGACGAGCCGAGCGGGATCGAGAGCGAGCCCGGGACGTGGCTCGCAGCGAACGCGCGGGGTGATCGCAGGTCGATCAGCAGACCGCCGCCCCCGACGATTCGGCGGAGCTCCGCGAGCGTGAGCGGAGCCGGCGCCGGAACGCCCCCGAGGACCCGCGGCCCGGCCTGGTTCGTCGGGCGCATCCGGGCGAAGTAGCGCGGCACGGCCGGCTGGCCCGCGAGCAGGGCTCGCGCGAACGACTCGACGTCGGCCGGCTGGAGAAGCTGGTTGTAGCGGCGCTCGTAGCCGATCGTCGAAGTCTGGGTCGAGCCGATCCCGGTCGAGCACAGCGAGCCGGCCCCGTGGGTCGGCAGGACCTCGACGAAGTCCTCGTAGCGCAGGATCCGGTCGTGGAGCGAGTGGAACATCAGCTCGGCGTACGGCCGGGCATGCTCGGCGCCGAGCAGGTCCGTCCGGCCGACTGCCCCGACGAGGAGCGACCCACCGGTGAAGAGGAGGAGCGGCTCGGCGGCTCGGCTCGTGTCGGCAACCGCGTAGGCGACGTGCTCGGGCGTGTGGCCGGGCGTGTCGACGGTCTGGAATCGCAGGGCCCCGAGCCACAGGACGTCGCCGTCGGCCATCGGCCGATGCTCGTAGCCGAGAGCGGCACCTGAACCGATCACGACCTCGGCCCCGGCTGCCTGCCCAGCGCCGGTCGCCGCGGCCAGCTCGCGGGCGCCCGAGACGTAGTCGTTGTGGAGATGGGTCTCGATCGCGAAGGCGATCCGGAGGTTCCGCTCGTGGGCCGCCTCGACGTAGACATCGACGTCGCGGCGCGGATCGACCACCGCGGCAAGGCCTGTGTCGTCGTCTCCGATCAGGGTCGACAGGTGGCCCAGGCCTTCGACCTGGAACTGGCGGATGAACATGGCCGCCAAGGTAGCACGCCGATCGCCCGATCCGAGCCCGGCCAGGTTCGGGGCGTGGCCCAGCGGCACCGCCGGGCCAGATCGGCGAGCCTGCCGGTCTGCCGTCATACTGGCCGCGGATGGGACCCCGGTGACGCAGCGAATCCTCGTGCTCGGCGGCGACGGCTACCTCGGCTGGCCGACCGCCATGGCCTTTTCCCGGGCCGGCCATCGGGTCGCGGTCGTCGACAACTTCGCGAAGCGCCAGTGGGAGCTCGAGCTGGGCGTCCAACCCCTCTTCCCGATCGGCACACTCCACGAGCGGATTCGCGCCTGGCGCGAGGTCTCGGAGCGGGAGATCGAGCTCCACGTCGGTGACCTGACCGACTACGAATTCGTCGAGTCGCTGATCGATGGCTTCCGGCCCGACGCCATCGTCCACTACGGCGAGCAGCCCTCGGCCCCCTACTCGATGATCTCCGTCCGGCACGCCGCGCTGACCCAGGCCAACAACGTCATCGGCAACCTCAATGTCCTCTTCGCGATCCGCGACCGGGCGCCCGAGACGCACCTGGTCAAGCTGGGCACGATGGGCGAGTACGGCACGCCCGATATCGACATCGAAGAGGGCTACCTGACCGTCCAGCACGGTGGCCGCGAGCACACGTTCCTGTACCCCAAGACACCTGGCTCGATGTACCACCTCTCGAAGGTTCACGACAGCCACAACATCCACTTCGCCTGCCGGATCTGGGGCCTTCGGGCAACCGACCTCCACCAGGGTGTCGTGTACGGCGTCGAGACCGACGAGTCGGCCCTCGACCCGCGCCTGGCCACGAGCTTCCACTACGACGAGGTCTTCGGGACCGCCCTCAACCGGTTCTGCGTCCAGGCCGCCGTCGGCCACCCCCTGACCGTGTACGGGGCGGGCGGGCAGACCCGCGGCTACCTGAACATCCGGGACACGATCCAGTGCGTGGCCCTGGCCGTGGCCAACCCGGCCGGGCCGGGCGAGCTGCTCGTCTACAACCAGTTCACCGAATCGTTCAGCGTCCAGGAGCTGGCCGACCGCGTCGCCGCCGCCGGCCGCCACCTCGGCTGGTCAGTCGAGGTCAGCCACGTGGCGAACCCCCGGGTCGAGCTCGAGCAGCACTACTACAACCCGAAGCACGAGAAGCTCCTCGCCCTCGGCCTGAAGCCCCGCCTGCTCTCCGAAGAACTCATCGACACGATGCTGGCCAAGGTCGCCGACCACCGCGATCGGGTGGACTCGAACGCCTTCGTCCAGAACGTGCGCTGGGCCCCGACGGCCCAGCCGGCCGCGGCACGGCCCGCCGGCGAGGCCGAACCCGCCCGCTGACCGTCCCGGCTCGAGGCCGAGCCGGCGGGCGGGCCTGAGCTACATCATCACCAGGCCGCCGTCGACGGCGAGCACCTGGCCGGTGATGTAGGCCGCCTCGTCGGAGGCCAGGAAGGCGACCGCGTTGGCCACCTCCTCGGTCGTCCCGAAGCGGCCGAGCGGGGTTGCATCAACGAGCTGCTTGAGGAGGTTCTCGGGCAGATCCTGGGTGAGCTCGGTCAGGACGAAGCCCGGGGCAACGGCATTGGCCGTGATCCCCCGGCTGGCCAGCTCGCGGGCGGTCGCCTTGGTCAGCCCGATCAGGCCGGCCTTGGCCGATGAGTAGTTGGCTTGCCCGGTCTGGCCGGCCTGGCCCGAGACGCTCGTGATGCTGATGATCCGGCCGCGGCGGGCCTTGAGCATCGGCCGGGTGACCGCCTTGATCGCGTAAAACGCCCCGAACAGGTTCGTCTCGAGGACCTCGCGCCAGGCCTCGAGACTCATCCGCATGATCAGGTCGTCCCGGGTCACCCCGGCGTTGTTGACCAGGATGTCGACCTTGCCATGGGCGTCGAGGGCGGCCTTGACCAGGGCCTCGGCCGCGGCCGGGTCGGTCACGTCAGCCTGGAGGGCGATCGCCGTCCGGCCGAGCGCCTCCACCCCGGCGGCCGTCTCGGCCGCGGCCTCGGCGTTGCCCCGGTAGCTGAACGTGACGTCGGCGCCCTGCCGGGCGAGGCGCAGGACAATCGCCCGGCCGATCCCGCGCGAGCCGCCGGTCACGACCGCCGAGCGGCCGGTGAGGTCGATCATCGGGCTACCTCCACGTGGGCCGGCTCGCCCGGCACGACATCGGACAGGTCGAGCGGCACCCGGCCCGGCCGGGCCAGGATCTCGGCCAGGGCCTCCGGGATCGGGTCGACCGAATCCCAGTCGACGGGCGGCCGGACATGGACCAAATCGGGGCCGATCGCCTCGCCCAGGGCACCCCGGGCGGGATCCGTCGTCCACTCGATCGCCACGGCGCCCGAGGTGAAGCCGGCCCCGAAGGCGACGATCACGATCCGGTCGCCGACCTTGATCCGGCCGCTGTTGGCGGCCTCGGCCAGGGCGATCGGGATCGATGCGGCGGACGTGTTGCCGTAGCGGTCGACGTTCACGAACATCCGGTCCATCGGCAGGTCGAGGCCCTTGGCCACGGCCTCGATGATCCGGACATTGGCCTGGTGCGGGATGAACAGGGCGATGTCGGCCGGTTGCAGCCCGGCATGCTCGATCGCCGCGAGAGCCGTGCTGGCCAGGGTCCGCGTCGCGAAGCGATACGTCTCGCGGCCTTCCATCCGGATGAAGTGCTCGCCGCGGGAGATCGTGGCCGCCGAGGGCGGGCTCTTCGAGCCGCCGGCAGGCAGCCAGATCATGTAGGCGCCCTGGGGCTCCGTCGTGAGCTCGATCCCGAGCCCGCCGCCGGGCTGGTCCGAGGCGGACAGGACGACCGCTCCGGCCCCGTCCCCGAACAGGATGCAGGTGTTCCGGTCGGTGTAGTCGAGGAAGCGGGTCAGCAGCTCGGCCCCGATGACCAGGACGTGGCGGGCCATCCCGCTCGTGATGTAGGCCTGGGCCGTGGCGTAGCCGTAGACGAAGCCGGAGCAGGCCGCGGCGAGGTCCATCGCCGTCGCCCGGGTGTTGCCGATCGCCTCCTTGACCAGGACGGCCGTCGCCGGCATCCAGTAGTCGGGGGTCAGGGTCGCAACGAGGATCAGGTCGATCTCGTCCGGTTCGATCCCGGCGACGGCGATTGCCCGGAGCGCCGCCACCGCGGCCATCGAGGCCGTCGTCTCGTCGGCGGCGGCCACCCGCCGTTCGCGAATCCCCGTCCGGCTGACGATCCACTCGTCGGAGGTGTCGACCATCCGCTCGAGGTCGGCGTTGGTCAGGACGCCCGCCGGGGCGTAGCGGCCCCAGCCGGTGAGGAGAGCGGAGCGAGCCGGCCGGACGGCGCTCACAGTGGCTCGACCTCGATCAGGGGCTGGCGCGCCTTGACCAGCTGGCCGCTCTCGGCGACGACCCGGACGACCCGTCCGGCGAGGTCCGACTTGATCTCGTTGAACAGCTTCATCGCCTCGATCAGGCCGATCACCTGGCCGACCGCGACCTCGCCCCCGGCCTGGACGTAATCGGCTGAGCCGGGTGACGGCGAGGTGTAGAAGATCCCGGTCAGCGGGGCCTTGACCGAGGGTCGGGCGACGTCTGCAGGCGGGCCGCCCGCGGCGGCCGGGGCCGCCCCGGGCTGCGCCTGGGCAGCCGCAACCGGCGCCGGCGCAGTCGTCGGACGAAGGGCCGCCGCCTTGCGCAGGACCAGGCCGGTCTCGCCGGCCTGGATCTCGAGCTCGGTCAGCTCGCTCCGTTCGAGGAGCAGGGCCAGCCGGTCGACGAGCCCGAGGAGGGACTGGTCGACCGCGCCGGGACCCGTCCGTTCCGGGACCGTCTCGCCTGGCATCGATCCGGCTGCCTGCTCGCCGTTCATCCGGCGAACCGGCTGAAGATCAGGGTCGTGTTCTGGCCGCCGAACCCGAACGAGTTGCTCATCGCGATCTGGACCTCGCGCCGGCCCGCCGTCAGGGGCGTCAGGTCGAGGCCTTCGGCCAGCTCGTCCGGCTCGACCAGGTTGATCGTGGGCGGGATGATCCCGGTCCGGATCGAGTGGATCGTGGCAATCGCCTCGAGCGCACCGGCGGCGCCCAGAGTGTGGCCGATCATCGACTTGTTGGCGGTTACCGCGACCTCGGGCGCGTGGTCGCCGAAGATCGTCCGGATCGCGAGCAGCTCGGCCTTGTCGCCTTCCTCGGTCGAGGTCGCGTGGGCATTCAGGTGGTCGATCGCCGTCGGCTCGAGGCCGGCCTTCTGGAGGGCCCGCCGGGCGGCTCGCACGGCCCCGCTGCCACCCGGCGCCGGCGACGTCATGTGGTACGCGTCGGCCGTCGCCCCATACCCGATCAGCTCGGCCAGCGGCTCCGCACCGCGTGCCCGGGCGTGCTCGAGCTCCTCGAGGATCAGCACCCCGCAGCCCTCGCCCATGACGAAGCCGTCACGGCCGCGGTCGAACGGGCGGGAGGCCCCGGCTGGGTCGTCGTTCCGGGTCGACAGGGCGCGCATCGCGGCGAAGCCGGCGACGAGCGCCTCCTGGACCCCGGCCTCCGAGCCGCCGGCGATCATCATGTCGGCATCGCCGCGCCGGATGATCTCCCACGACTCGCCGATCGCATGGCCGCCCGTGGCGCAGGCCGACACGACGGCGAAGCCCGGACCCATTGCCCCGAACGAGATCGAGAGCTGGCCGGCGGCCACGTTGGGGATCGCCATCGGGACGAAGAACGGGCTGACCCGGTCCGGGCCTCGGGTGGCGTTGATCGTGATCTGCTCGCACAGCGTGTTCACGCCACCCAGTCCGGTGCCCAGGATCACCCCGGTCGCCTCGGCCAGGTTGCCCTCGAGGCGTCCGGGCAGGCCCGCTCCGTCGAGCGCCTCGCGGGCCGCGACCAGGCCGAGCTGGGTGTAGCGGTCGGAGCGCCGGATCTCCTTCCGGTCGAGGACGAGGCTGGCGTCGAAGTCAGGGACGGCCGCGGCGATCGTGGTCGTCAGCCGGTCCGGCTCGAACGCGTCGATCCGACGCACCCCGGAGCGACCAGCGACGAGGCCGGACCAGAACGCGTCGAGGCCCGTCCCGAGGGACGATACGGCGCCCATCCCGGTGACCACGACCCGCCGACTGGCGCTGCTCAACGGACGAGCCGCCCGGTTCGGACGGTGGCGGCCCGGTAGACGTCGCCCGGCAGGCCCCGGGCCGAGAGCGCGTTGCTCACCGCCAGCGCGTCGAACTCGGTCCGCCGGATCTGGGCCGTGATCTCGTCGTCGACGATGTCAACGATCGCCCACGACGCGCTCGGCTCGCCATCGAACACGTAGCCCACGCTGCCGGCATTGACGATCAGCTTCCAGCCAAGGTCGCGGACCTCCGGCAGGTGGGTGTGGCCGCAGCCGATCACCCGGGCGTCGGTCCGGGCGGCCCGCTCGAGGGTGACGTTCGGATCGAGGGCGGCATCGAACCCTTCGGTCTGGGAGCCGGGCGAGGCGTGGGTGGCCAGGACGAGCGTCTCGCCCAGGCGCAGCCGGCGCTCGGACGGCAGGCGCCTAAGCCAGTCGATCCGGACCTCGCCGAGCTCGTCGTGGGCCCACTCTGCCGCCGAGCGGATCGACTCGGGCACGCCGTCCATCAGGGACGGGAAGGCGGCCGAGTAGTCGAAGTCCGCCACGGCGATGTCGGTGTTGCCGGCGACCACGAGGGCCCCTCCGGCCTCCAGGTCGCGGATCGCGTCTGCGGCCCCGGCCGGATCCGGCCCGTTCAGCACGAGGTCGCCGCAGATCAGGGTCGCGTCCGGCTTCTCCTTGCGCAGGACCGCCCGGACCGCCTCGAGCGCCGCGAGGTTGCCGTGGATGTCGCTCAGGATTGCGATTCGGGCCATCAGCGGAGCACCGAGGCGTCGGGGATGATGAAGCTCAGGGTGGCCTGGCAGGCGACCTCGCCATCGACCGTGGCCGTGCCGAGCCCGCGCCCGAAGCGCCGGCCGAGCTTGTCCATGACCACCTCCAGGCGGAGCGTGTCACCGGGGCTGACGACCCGCTTGAAGCGGCACTCGTCGATCCCGCCGAACAGGCCGACCCGGTCGCCGAAGCCGGGCTGCTTGGCCACGTAGACGGCCATCGTCTGGGCCAGCGCCTCGACCTGGATCACCCCGGGCATGACCGGCAGGCCGGGAAAGTGGCCCTGGAAGTACCACTCGCTCGCGGTCACTGCCTTGAGCCCGACGATCCGCCCGGCCGCCTCGTCGTATTCGATGATCCGGTCCACCAGCAGGAACGGCCAGCGATGCGGAATCAGGCCTTCGATCTCGCGGCTGGTGTGGACGACGGCGGCGGGTCGAATCGGTCATCGGCAGCTCCAGGTTGGTCGGCAAGAGTGTGCCCGCCCGGGGACGGTCCGTGCGGCCGATTCCGTGCAGGTCTGCAACACCAGCCCCGGCTGGCTCAACGGGCCACCGCGGCCAGGAACGAGCCCGCCCCGACCCGGTCGACCAGGTTGGTGGTCATCCGGCCGGCCAGGAACACCTCGTTCCGGAGCAGGGCCTGGTGGATCGCGACGTTCGTGGTCACGCCATCGATGACCAGCTCGTCGAGGGCCGCCTGCGATCGGGCGATCGCAGTCGGGCGATCGGGCCCCCACACGATCAGCTTGCCCAGGAGCGAGTCGTAGAACGGGGGAACTTCGTAGCCGGGGAAGAGATGGGTGTCGATCCGGACGCCCGGGCCGCCCGGGGCGAGGTAGCGCTCGACCACGCCCGTGCTCGGCCGGAAGTCGAGCTCGGCGTCCTCGGCGTTGATCCGGAACTCGATCGCGTGGCCGCGCAGCACGACGTCGGCCTGGCTGAACCCGAGCGGCTCGCCGGCGGCGATCCGGATCTGGGTTGTCACGAGGTCGATCCCGGTCAGCATCTCGGTCACCGGGTGCTCCACCTGGATCCGGCAGTTGATCTCGATGAAATAGGCATTGCCGGCCTGGTCGACGAGAAACTCGAGGGTTCCGACGTTCTCGTAGCCGGCCGCCACGACGGCCTTGATCGCCCGTTCGGCCAGGTCGGTCCGGGCGGCCTCGCCGAGGGCCGGGGTGGGCGCCTCCTCGATGAACTTCTGGTGGCGGCGCTGGACCGAGCAGTCGCGTTCGCCGACGTGGACGCCATGGCCGAACCGGTCGACCACGACCTGGACCTCGACGTGGCGATTGTCCTCGAGCCATTTCTCGAGATAGAGCGAGTCGTCGCCGAAGGCCGAGCGGGCCTCGGACCGGCAGATCTTGACCGCCGCCTCGAGCTCCCGCGGGGTGCGGACCATGCGCATGCCCTTGCCCCCGCCGCCGGCCGAGGGCTTGATCAGGACGGGATAGCCGATCCGTTCGGCTTCCTCGAGGGCATGCAGGTCGTCCCGGAGCATCCCGTTCGAGCCGGGGATCGTGGCCAGCCCCTGGGCCCCGAGCAAGTGGCGGGTCGCTTCCTTGCTGGCGAACCGCTCGAGGACCTGGGCGGGCGGCCCGATGAAGGTCAGGTCGTGGGCCCGGACGACCTCGGCGAAGCCCTCGTCCTCGGACAGGAAGCCGTAGCCCGGGTGGATCGCGTCGCAGCCGGTCACGATCGCGGCGCTGATCATCGCCGGAGCCGACAGGTAGCTCCGCTTGGCGTCGGCCGGACCGACGCAGATCGCCTCGTCGGCCAGCTGGACGGCCAGGCTCTCCCGATCGGCCTCGCTGTAGGCGACGACGGCCTCGACCCCAAGGGCTCGGCAGGCGCGCAGGATCCGGACGGCGATCTCGCCCCGGTTGGCGATCAGGATCTTCGAGAACATCAGGCCTCCCGCCCGGTGCGATCGACGGGTGCCGTGATCAGCTCGATCCAGACGAGCTCCTGGCCGTACTCGACGGCGTCGCCGGCCTCGACCATCGCCGCCCCGACGATCCCGGCGACCGGCGCGACCACCTCCTGGGGGATGCCCAGCACGTCCACGCTGGCGATCCGGTCGCCGGCCCGGACCCGGGAGCCCGAGGTGATCTCGGGGCGGGGCTGGTAGACGCCGACCGCCGGAGAGGTGGCTGCGGTGCGGTATGGATCGCCGGCCGGTTCGGCCGGCGGCCGGTGGCCGTCCGATCGCCCGGATTTGGGGTGACCCGGTTCGGCCGGATGGCCGGCGGCCGCGCGGCTCGCTCGGCCGCCGGCGGCGCGTCCGGTGCCCGGCGTCCCGTCAACCGGGCCGCGCAGCCGGATCTTCCAGTCGCCCTCGCTCACCTCGAGCTCGGCCAGGCCGGTCGCTCCAAGCTTCGCGATCAGGGCCGGCAACAAGTCATCGGCCAGTCCAAGGATCTGCCTGTGGTCAGCGAGCCGGGCGGCCTCCTTGCGGGCTGGCACGGATCAAACCTCCTCGCGAGCGGGCGGCTCGTCGGTTGAAGGGGCTGGGTCTGCAATCGGACCGGCCGTCGACCCGGCCGGCATTCGGCCGGAGCCACCGAGGAGCTGGCGCAGGCGATCGGTCAGGCCGGCCCGCTCGGGGACCGTTGGAGGCTCCAGGTCGAGGGTCGTAAACGCGCCCAGCGCACGATACCGCCGATAGCGGGCTTCGATCAGGTCATCGAGCGGAACCCGCTCCAGGGCCTCGAGGTGGCGCAGGACGGCCGACTTGATCGTGGCGGCGGCCGCCGGATGGTCGAGGTGGGCACCCCCGGCCGGTTCCGGCAGGACCTCGTCGACGACGCCCAGTTCGAGCTGGTCGGCCGCGGTCATCCGCATCGCCAGGGCGGCGGCCGGGGCCTGGTCCGGGGTCCGCCACAGGATCGAGGCGCAGCCCTCCGGGCTGATCACCGAGTAGACCGCGTTCTCGAGGGCCAGGACCACGTCGCCCACCCCGACCGCAATCGCCCCGCCGGAGCCGCCCTCGCCGGTGATCACGGTCACGATCGGCGTCCGCAGGCGGGTCATCAGGGCGATCGAGCTGGCGATCGCCTCGGCAATCCCGCGTTCCTCGGATTCGGCCCCAGGATGGGCCCCCGGCACGTCCACGAAGGTCACGATCGGCAGGCCCAGCCGGGCACCCAGCTCCATCACCCGGACGGCCTTGCGATAGCCCTCGGGATGGGGCATCCCGAAGTTGCGCCGGATGTTCTCGTCGGTCTCGGCCCCCTTCTGCTGGCCGACCACGACGACCCGCCGGCCATCGATCCGGGCCAGTCCGGTGACGATCGCCGGGTCGTCCCCGAAATAGCGATCACCATGCAGCTCGACGAACTCGTCGGCGATCAGGTTCACGAGCTCGAGCGTCCGGGGCCGGCGCAGGTTGCGGGCAAGCTGGACCCGGGCCCAGACCGCGGCCGTTGGATCGGCCGCCGCCTCGGCCGGCGTGTCGGCCTCGGCGGTGGCCGTCTTGCGCCGAGTCCGGCCGGTCAGGCGCTCAACCACGGGCGGCCTCCTCCGGCTCGGCGATCACCCGTTCGGCCAGGGCGCTCAGGAACGAAAGCGGCCGGAACGCCGGGATATTGCTCGCGTCAGCCCCACCGTCGGCCTCGACCGGGGCGAGCAGGCCGACCAGCCGGGCGAGCTCCTCGCGCAAGCCCGAGCGATGGACGACCCGGTCGACGAATCCGTGCTGGAACAGGAACTCCGAGCGCTGGAAGCCCTCCGGCAGCTCGCCCTGGATCGTGCCGGCGCTGACCCGCGCCCCGGCGAACCCGATCAGCGCGTTCGGCTCGGCGAGGTTCACGTCGCCGAGGGCCGCAAACGAGGCGAACACCCCGCCGGTCGTCGGATCGCTCATGACCGAGATCATCGGCAGGCCGGCCGCCCGCAGGCGCTCGGTCGCCGCGACGGTCTTGACCAGCTGCATCAGCGACAAGGTGCCCTCCTGCATCCGGGCGCCGCCCGAGGCGGCCACGATCACCAGGGGCAGCCGCCGGGCGAGGGCCGTCTCGGCCGAGCGGGTCACCTTCTCGCCGACCACGCTGCCCATCGAGCCGCCCATGAACGAGAAGTCCATGACGCAGATCGCGACCTCGTGGCCCCCGATCCGGCCGATCCCCCACACGGCGGCGTCACGCATGCCCGTGCTTGACTGGGCCGCGGCCAGCCGATCGGGATAGGCCTTGAGGTCGACGAAGCCGAGTGGGTCGAGCGACTGGAGGCCCGGATCGTGCTCCTCGAACGAGCTCGAATTCGAGGAGCAGCTCGAGGCGCGCCTCGGCCGACATCCGGAAGTGGTGGCCGCAGTTCGAGCAGACCCGGAGGACCTTGTCGAGCTGCTTGTTGAAGAGCATCTCGTGACACTGCGGGCACTGGGTCCACAGGTCGGGCGGGTAGGCGTCCCGCCGCTGGCGGAACGAAGGCAGCTTGATCGGCATCAGGCGAGGCCCGATTCGTGGGCGGCCTGGTCGTGGACCGTGCGGATCGCCCGGACCATCGGGTGGATCGGCCGGCTCAGCCGCCAGGCCACGTAGGCCGCCCCGGCCAGCGACAGGGCAGCCGAGGTGATCGCCCCGCCGATCAGGTACGGTCGGGCTCGACCGGGCGGATCGTCATCGCCCGGATCAACCAGCTCGACGAAATCGCCGAAGTGGTCCGCCCCGAGCGGGCGAGGCGGGCTCGACCCACCGCCGACCGCGGCCGGCAGGCGTCCGCCGGCGGCCTGGGCGGCCAGCAGGCGGCCCAGCCGCTCTTCGAATCGGAACGAGGGATGGACCCGGACGAGCTCGACCGAGAGCCGGGTGGAGATCGCCCGGAGCTCAGGGTCGAGCTCCGGGTCGTACGGCGCCGCGGCCGAACCGCGCTCGCGGGCATTCAGGATCGACTCGAGATAGCGATCGATCCGGAGCGCCTCGATCTCTGGCTCCGGGTCGCGACCCGGCATCACCAGCGCCGGCCGCCCAGGTCCCGGGCCACGGCCCGCAGCCCGCGATGGATCAGGACCCGCACCGCCCCCTCGGAGCGCCCGAGGATGCCCGCGATCTCGGCCGTGGACATCTCCTCGACGAAGCGCAGGACGAGGGCGTGGCGCCGGTCGGGGGGCAGCCGACTGACCGCCTCCCAGGCCGCCCCGGCCTCGTGGCGGCGGCCGGCCTCACCCTCGAGGTCGAGGGGATCGGCCACGAGCGCAGCGACTTCGAGCGGCGCCGCCGGGTGACGGCGCTCGGAGCGGCGGGCGTTGGCCACGACGTTCCGGGCGATCTGGAAGAGCCAGACCCGGAAGGTCGAGGCGCCTTCGCCGTCGGCCGGCCGGGCGCGCTCGTCGAAGCGGGGCAGGGCGCTCAGCGCCTGCAGGAACGTGCGCTCGGCAACGTCCTCGGCGTCGGCGTGGTTGCCGAGCTCGTAGTAGGCGTAGCTGTACACCTGGGCGAGGTACTTCCGATACAGGGCGTCGAATGCCTCCGGATCGAGGACGGCAGCCTCGACGAGGGCTCGATCGCGATCGAGGTGGATCAGGTGATGACCCCGACGACGATCCTCCTCCGCCGTCACCTTCCTGAACACCGGCCGGGCCACCGCGTTACACCCCGACCGGCAGGCGCAGGTGCTGGATCTCGCCGGTCAGGATCGTGCGCTCGCCGGCGGGCGCCGCGAGGTCCTCGATCACGAGCCCGCCCGAGCCCGTGTCGACCCCCAGGGCCCGGGTCTCGAGCGACGATCCATCGGGCAGGTCGAGCCGGACGGGCCGGCCGCTGGTGAGCTGCCGGGAGGTCCAGTCGGCGACGTCGAAATGGCCGGCGCGCAGGGCGATCGCCCGGGTCTCGACCCGGTCGATGAACGCAGCGAAGAGATCCGGGAGCTCGACCGGACGGCCATTCGAGGCGACCCGCAGGCTGGTCATCGAGCCCGCCAGCTCGGCCGGGAAGTCCTCGGCCCGCCAGTCGACGTTGATCCCGAGGCCGATGATCGCGCGCGGATCGTGGCCGCCCAGGCCGGCCGTCTCGCCCAGGACGCCGCCGAGCTTGCGAACCTGGCCGTCCGCTTCGATCACGAGGTCATTCGGCCACTTCAGCCGGACCGACTGATCCTTCAGGCCGGCGACCTCCTCGGCCGCGTCGGCCATCGCCAGGGAGGTGATCGCGGCGAGGCGCCAGGTTCGATCCGGGTCGAGCCAGGTTGGTCGAAAGCCGAGCGAAGTCAGCAGAGCGGCCCCGCCCGGCGCCTGCCAGCGGCGACCATCCCGGCCGCGCCCGGCCGTCTGCTCGTCGGCCACGGCCAGGCAGACCTCGGGCGTGCCGTCGTCGAGCCAGGCCCGGACGACATCGTTGGTCGAGCCGACGCTCGGCAGGCGCTCCTGGCGGCTGATGAACGGCAGGTCGCTCAAGCGGCGCCGGACGCCGGCTGGGCATCCCCGCCGGTGGCGTGATCGGCCGCCGGGCCGGACTCCGGAATCGCCTCGGGCCGCTCGAGGGCGAAGGCCGCGTGGAGCGCTCGCACGGCGGTCTCGACCTGGTCCTCGGCGATGATGCAGGTGATCCGGACTTCGCTCGTCGAGATCATCTCGATGTTGACCGAGGCGTCGGCCAGGGCCCCGAACATCCGGGCGGCGTAGCCCGGCGCGTTGTGGATGCCCGCCCCCACGATGGAGACCTTGGCCACGGCCGAATTGGCGGTCATCTCGCGGAAGCCGAGCTCGCGGATGATCGGCTCGAGAATCCGTTTCGCCCGGGCCAGCTCGACCTCGGCGATCGTGAAGCTCATGTCCGTCGCCCCGCCGTGGCCCACGTTCTGGACGATCATGTCGACGTTGATCCCGGCGTCCGCCAGGGGGCTGAAGATCCGATGGGCGACGCCCGGCTGGTCGGGCACGGCCACCAGGGTGATCTTGGCCACGTTCCGGTCGTGGGCCAGGCCCCGGACCTTGTTGCGCTGCTCCACGTACGGATCCTCCTTGATCAGGGTACCCGGCGCGTCCTCGAATGAGCTGAGGACCTCGATGACGACATCGTTCACCCAGCCCAGCTCGACCGCCCGGACCTGCATCACCTGGGCGCCCTGGTGGGCCAGCTCGAGCATCTCCTCGTAGCCGATCAGGGGCAGCTGCCGGGCGTGGGGCACGATCCGGGGATCGGCCGTGAAGATCCCGCGCACGTCGGTGAAGACCTGGCAACGCTGGGCGCTCAGCCGAGCGGCCAGGGCGACGGCCGTCGTATCGGATCCGCCGCGGCCCAGGGTGGTCGTCTCGGCCCGGAGCGGATCGGCCTGGCTGACGCCCTGGAAGCCGGCCACGATGACGACCTTGCCGTCGGCCAGCTCCTGGCGGACCCGGGCCGGGTCGACGTTGGCGATCCGGGCCCGGCCGTGACGACCATCGGTCGTGATCCCGGCCTGGGCCCCGGTCAGGCTGATCGCCGGGACGCCGAGCGCGTGGAGGGCCATCGAGACAAGGGTCGCGCTCTGGTGCTCACCGGTGGCCAGGAGCATGTCCAGCTCGCGCGAATTGGGGTCCTCGGTGATCGCCGCGGCCAGGGCCAGGAGCTCATCGGTGGTGTCACCCATGGCCGAGACGACCACCACGAGGTCGGCGCCGGCCGAGCGCTCACGAGCGATCCGACGAGCCACCCGGCGGATCCGATCGGCATTGCCGACCGAGGAGCCGCCGAACTTCTGGACGACGAGCGGGCGCTCGGGCAGATTCGAGGGCGCGGTCGTGGGCCGGGCATCGCGCGACGAGGCGGTTGCGCTCATTCGACCGATTCTAGCAGCGGGCCGGTGCCTGACCCGGGCCGACCCTCGGGCGAAACCCCGGGCGGAGCTTCGCGCTACGCTGGCCTGGCCCACCAAAGGAGACTCGTTCGATGTGCTTCGATCTCGACAGCCAGCCCCCGATCGATCCGATTGCCGGCGGCGCTCTCGACCACGAGGAGCTCTTCCTCGAGGCCGCCGACGGCAATCGGTTCGCCGCGTTCCGGGCCAGGGCCGCCGAGCCGGACGGGGCGGGGGTCGTGATCCTGCCCGACGTCCGCGGGCTCTATTCGTTCTACGAGGAGCTCGCCCTGCGCTTCGCCGAGGCCGGCATCGACGCGCTCGCGTTCGACTACTTCGGCCGGACCGCCGGCGCCTCGACCCGGGACGCCGAGTTCTCGTACATGGAGCACGTCCAGCAGACCCGGCTGGTTGACCTGCGGGCCGACGTGAGCGCCGCGGCCGCCGAGCTGCGGCGGGACGGCCGGGTCCGGGCGCTGTTCACGGTCGGGTTCTGCTTCGGCGGCCGGCTGGCCTACATGTCGGCGACGTTCGGGCTGGACCTGGCCGGTTCGGTTGCGTTCTACGGACGGCCCCTGGTTGATCAGCCCGGCTACCCGGCCCCGGTGTCGGTGGCGCCGGCGATGGCCAACCCGATGCTTGGCCTGTTCGGCGGCGCCGACCAGGCGATCCCGCCCGAGGCGATTGCTGAGCTCGAGGCCGCTTTGACCTTTGGCAAGGTCGAGCACGAGCTGGTCACGTACCCGGGGGCGCCGCATAGCTTCTTCGATCGCAAGGCGACCGACTTCGCCGATGCGGCGACCGATTCGTGGCAGCGCACCCTGGCCTTCATCGCCGCGAAGACACCCGCCCGCCCGGCCTGAGCCCCGGCGCCCCAGGCTCCGTTGCAGCCGCAGTCGCAGCCGGGGCGATCACCCGGCACGTCCGGGACGTCGCGGCCGTACGAGTCGCCGGCCGACCTGCGCCTGATGCAGGCCTTCGCGTCCGCCTGCCTCCTGGCGGACTGGCCGTCGCCCGCCGTCCATCCGGGCGATCTCGACTGGTGGACGCGCGACGCGGTCCCCGGCGGGATCCAGCTCGGCGAGCGGATCCGGCTCTGGTTTGCCGGCGAGGCGGACGCGTCCGACCTCGTTGGCTGGGGCTGGATCGACGGGCATGGCGCCCTCGTCCTGTTGATCCGGCCGGACCTCCGGCCGGGCAGCCTGATCGGGCAGATCGTCGACTGGGCCGGACCACAGGCGACGTCGCTTGACCCGCGGCCGGACGGGCCGCCAAGGCCGCTCCAGGTTGTCCTGCCCGAATCGCAGACGGACGCGATCGACACGCTCGAGCGGCTCGGCTTCGGCGCCGACCAATTTGCCGACCACGACGACGCCCTCGTGGCATTGACCCGTCCGTTCGAGAGCTGGCAGATCGAGCCGCCGGCACTCGAGCCGGGCTTCACGATCCGTCGGCTCGGGGCCGCCGACATTGCGTCCAGGGTGGCCTGCGGCCGGCGCGCCTTCCCGGGCTCACGGCTGACCGAGGAGCGCTACGAGGTCGCTCGCCGGGCGACCCTCTACCGGCCGGCCCTCGACCATGTTGTCATCGCGCCCGATGGCAGCGTGGCCGCCTTTGCCCTGGGCTGGCTGGATCCGGTGAGCCTCGTCCTGGAGCTCGAGCCGGTCGGGGTCGATCCCGCCTGGCAGCGGCGGGGTCTCGGCCGGGCGATCTGCCTGGCCACGATCCGGGCGGGGATTCAACTTGGGGCGACCCGCGGACTGATCGATGCCGAGGAGAGTAACCCGGCCTCGATCGGCCTGTATGGCAGCCTCGGCTACGAGATCACCGGCCGATTCCGGACGTTCCAGCGGGGCACGGCCGGCTGATCGTCAGGCGTGGCCCCGAACGTGCGCCCCGGCATTGCGGGGCGCGGCAATGGCCACCCGGCCGGGCAGGTCGAGGTCGGCGGCCACGGCGCTGAAGGCGCCTTCGATCCGGCTCAGCGTGGCCAGCCCGTTGGCGAAGGCGATCACGGCCGAGCCGGCCCCGGACAGGCAGGCCCCGATCGCACCGGCCTCGCGGGCCGCCTCGATCAGGGCCGGGAACTGGGGATAGACGGCCGACCGGTACTTCTCGTGGATCAGGTCCCGGGTCAGGGCGCCGAGGTATTCGTACGAGCCGGAGGCAATCCCGGCCACCCCGATCGCGACCCGGCCAAGGTTCGCGACGACGTCCTCCCGCGGCAGGCTCGGCGGCAGGACCTCGCGCATGTCGGCCGTGGCAAGGCGCAGATCCGGGATGAACAGGACAACCTTCAGGTCGCGTGGCACGTTGAACCGGAGGGCGCTGGGCGGGTCGGCCGACGCGTCGACGACGACGAAGCCGCCCAGGAGGGCCGCCGCCGCGTTGTCGGGATGGCCCTCGATCTCGTTGGCGAGGCGCAGGAGCTCGCCCGACGTGAGCGGGCCGCCGAGCAGGCTGTTGCCGGCGAGCAGGCCGCCGACCGTGGCGGCCGCCGACGATCCCAGGCCGCGGGTCAGCGGGATCTTGTTCTTCATCGAGATCCGCCAGCCAATCTGGCCGGGCAGCTCGCCCCGGACCGCGACCAGGGCCGCTTCGAGCCCACGCACGAAGCGGTTCTGGCCGTCATCGGGCAGCTCGTTGGCTCCCTCGCCCTCGACCTCGAGCTCGATCGCGCCGCGGCTCCAGCCGCGGACCTCGAGATCGATCCGGTTGACGATGTCGAGGGCCAGGCCGACGCAGTCGTAGCCCGCCCCGAGATTGGCCGACGAGGCTGGCACGTCCACCGTGACCCGCCGCCCGTCGAGCTCCGCCAGCCAGTTCGTCACCATCGCCTCACTGTTGCCTCATCGTCTTGGTCTCCGCCCGGCCCAACCGCGCCTGCGCGCCTGGAACGGGCCCATCATCGCGATCGAGCAGCCGGATCACACCCTTACCATCGGAGGGCCGCGCTCACCTCGCCGGCGCTCGGCTCGGCCTCGATCATCCCGCCGACGCTCGCTTCGGCGGTTTTCGGATCCTTCAGGCCGGAGCCGGTCAGGACGCACACGATCGTGGCCGACCGATCGAGCCGGCCCTCGCCGGCCAGGCGGCTGATCCCGGCCAGGCCCGCCGCCGACGATGGCTCGCAGAAGATCCCCTCGAGCCGTCGAGCAGCTCCCGCCAGGCGGCCAGGATCTGGTCGTCGGTGACCGCTTCGATCAGGCCGTCCGAGTCATCCCGGGCGCTGGTCGCCTTCGTCCAGCTGGCCGGATCGCCGATCCGGATCGCGGTTGCGATCGTCTCCGGCAGGTCGACCCGGTGGCCGAGCACGATCGGAGCAGCGCCCGCGGCCTGGAAGCCGTACATCCGGGGCACGCTCGTGGTCCGGCCGGCCGTCCGGTAGTCGCAGAACCCGGCCCAGTAGGCGCTGATGTTGCCGGCATTGCCGACCGGGATGGCCAGCACGTCGGGCGGCCGTCCCGAGGTCGTCGCAGACCTCGAATGCGCCGGTCTTCTGGCCGTCGAGCCGGAAGGGGTTGACCGAGTTGACCAGGGTGACCGGATGGTCCTTGCGATTCGGCCAGCTCGCGCACGATCCGGAGGGCCTGGTCGAAGTTGCCCTCGATCGCCACGACCCGCGCCCCGGCGACCTGGGCCTGGAGGAGCTTGCCGGCGGCGATCTGGCCGCGGGGCAGGACGACCACGACCTCCACCCCGGCGGCGGCCCCGTAGGCCGCGGCCGATGCCGAGGTGTTGCCGGTCGAGGCACAGATCAGGGCTTCGGCACCAGCCTCGATCGCCTTGGACACGGCCACGACCATGCCCCGGTCCTTGAAGCTGCCGGTCGGGTTCTGGCCCTCGACCTTGGCGTACAGGTTGTCGAGCCCGAGACGCTGTCCGATCCGGTTCAGCCGGACGAGCGGGGTGAAGCCCTCACCGAGGGTCAAGGTCGGGGTCGCCTCGGTGATCGGCAGGAACTCGCGGTAGCGCTCGGTCAGCCGGGGGCGAGCCCAGCCGGCGAGGCCGCCTGACTGGACTGGTCCGCCGCCGGGTCGGTCCGGGAGGCTCACTCGTCATCCTCGATTGGATAGAGCGTGGCATCGATCCCGATCGCGGCCAGCCCGGCGCGAAGCTCGTCGAGCGACTGCTCCGTCGTCACGAACCCGTCGCCGGCCGCCGCCACGAGGTCGACCTGGTCGCGCACGAGCTGCTCGGGCAGGACCGACTCGAAGAACCAGCGCCGCGGGAGCGCCGGGTCCGGTTCGGCTGCGGCGACGCTACGCTCGCTCGCCGGGACGAGGCCGGCCCACGTGCTGCCGGCTCCCCGGGCCAGCGCGATCAGGTCGCCCAGGACGGCGCTGCCCGTCGGTCCCCCGCCGGCCCCGGGACCGGCCAGGACGAGCCGGCCGAGCGGGGTCGCATCGATTTCGATCCGGTTGAGCACCCCGCTCGTCCGACCGAAGCCCGAATCGCCGGGCACGGCCACGACCTGGACGCGGGCCTCGATCTCGTCGCTCTCGTCGCTCGTTCGGCGCGCGGCGGCGATCAGCTTCAGGCGCAGGCCGTGGACGGCGGCGGCGGCCACCTCCTCGGCCCTGACTCCGCTGATCCCCGGCCGGCCGAGGCCCAGGGCGGTGGCCGGCCGGCGTTCGATCGTGGCCGGGTCGAGCCAGACCCCGAACGCGAGGCGGGCCAGGACGACCAGCTTGTTCCGGGCATCGTCGCCCTCGACGTCAGCGGCCGGATCGGCCTCGGCATAGCCGGCCCGCTGGGCGTCGGCGAGGACCGCGTCGTAGGCTCGTCCGCGCTCGGTCATCGCGCTCAGGATGAAGTTCGTCGTGCCGTTCACGATCCCCCGGACGCGATCGATCCGGTTGGCGGCGAGGTCGGCGCCGAGCGGTCCGAGCACGGGAATCCCGGCGGCAACCGCCGCCTCGAAGCGGAGCGCCGTGCCGGTCGACCGGGCGAGGGCTTCGAGATCCGGCCCGTGGTGGGCAAGGACGTGCTTGTTGGCCGTGACCACGGGCTTGCCCGCCGCGAGGCACGCGGCGATCAGGGTCCGGGCCGGCTCGTCGCCACCGATCAGCTCGACCACGACGTCGACGTCGGGCGACGCCACGAGATGGGCCGGGGCGTCGGTCAAGAGATCCTCGGGGATCCCGGCGGCAGCCGCCCGGGCGGTGTCACGAACGGCGACCCGGGCCAGGACGATCCGCGCCCCATCAAACGGGGCAAGGCGCTCCGGCTCCTCCCGGAACGCCCGGGCGACCGCGCCGCCGACGGTTCCGGCACCCAGCAGCCCGACGCGCAGGGGCGGATGGGGCGATGACGCGGGCATGAGCCGAATGGTAGCCGAGGGCCGGACGCTCTCGGGCAGGCCCGAAGCGCCTGCGACGAAGCGCGGAACCGGGCGGGCGGCGGCTACACTCGCGCCAATGGCCCTAGAGCTCGTCTCCTGCCCCTGCCCGGCTCCCGATCGAGGAGGAGCGCCCCCGGATCTTCAGCGGGATCCAGCCCTCCGGAATCGTCCACCTCGGGCAACGACCTCGGTGCCGTCCGCAACTACGTCCGGCTCCAGTACGACTACGAGGCGATCTACTGCATCGTCGACTACCACGCCCTGACGACGACCCACGACGGGACGCTCCTGCGCGAACGGACGCGCGAGATGGCCGCCTCGCTCCTGGCCCTCGGCCTCGACCCCGACCAGTGCACCCTGTTCGTCCAGAGCGACCGGCCCGAGCACGCCGAGCTGGCCTGGCTGCTGGCCACCGTCACCCCGGTCAGCTGGCTCGAGCGAACGCCGACGTACAAGGAGAAGAAGGCCAATCAGCCCGACGACGTGAACCATGGGCTGTTGACCTACCCGGTCCTGCAGGCGGCCGACATCGTCATCTACAAGGCCAACCAGGTCCCCGTCGGGCGCGACCAGGCGGCCCACCTCGAGCTCAGCCGCGAGATCGTCCGGGCCTTCAACAGCCGCTACGGCGAGACGTTCCCCGAGCCGCAGGCCGTGTTCACCGAGGCCCCGGTCGTGCTCGGCACCGACGGGGTCAGGAAGATGAGCAAGTCGATCGGCAACACGATCGACATCTTTGCCCCGCCCGAGGTGATCCGGAAGCAGGTCATGTCGATGGTGACCGACACGAAGCGGATCCTGCGGACCGACCCGGGCCGGCCGTCGGTCTGCAACGTGTGCCAGCTCCAGCGCCACTTCGGCCCGGACTACGAGGAGATCTGGGAGGGCGAGCGCACGGCCCGGACCGGCTGCGTCGACACGAAGCGGCTGCTGGCCGATCGGATCATCGAGCACTATGCCCCGGCCCGCGAGCGCTACCTCGAGCTGATCGCCCAGCCGGAGGAGGTCGACGAGGTCCTGGCCGCCGGGGCCGCCCGGCTCGAACCGATGGCCAAGGCGACGCTGGCCGAGGTCCATGCGAAGATGGGCCTCCGCTGAGGATCAGCCCATGACCGATCCCGATCGGCAGGAACCGAACGCGCCGGCCGGCGAGGAACGCCCGGCCCGGGCCGGCGAACAACGCACCGAGCTGGTCGGCGACGATCGAATCGTGGCCGCGGCCGGGCTGTCGGCCGGACCGACCCCCAGCTCGATGAGCGAGGTCTCCCGGATTCTCGGCCGCGATCCGCGCTGGTTTGCCGCCCTCCTGATCAGCGTCACGATCATCGCGGTCTTCGCCGCGATCTCGGTCGTCGGGGCGGCGATCTTCGCCTTCGGCGACACGATCCTGATCTTCTTCCTGGCCTGGCTGATCGCGTTCATCGTGACCCCGTTCGCGTCCGGCCTGAAGCGCCTCGTCCGGCCCCTGCCCCAGGCCGCGGCGGTCCTGATCGTGTACCTCGTGGCGATCGTGGCGCTCGTCCTGGCGATCCTGGTCGTTGCCGCGAACCTGGCCACCTCGATCAGCCAGTTCGTCCAGTCGATCCCGACGATCGAGTCGAACCTCGGCCAGTACCTCGCGCCATGGCAGGAGCGGCTGAACGCGCTCGGCCTGTCGGTCGACCTGACCGCCCTGGTCCACTCGGTCCTGGACAATCTCCAGACCGGCGCAGTCGACGTCGTCGGCCCGATCCAGCAGGTCGCCGTGGCGAGCATCAGCGTGATCGGGTCGGTCCTGATCATCTCGATCCTGTCGATCTACATCGCGATCGACCGCAAGCGGATCCTGGCTTTCCTGTTCCGGCTCACCCCGAGCGCCTACCGGACCGAGGCGGAACTCCTCCGGGTCAGCGTCAACCGCTCGTTCGGCGGCTTCCTGCGGGGCCAGGTGATCATGGGCGCGGTCTACGGCCTGATCGTCGCCCTGATCTCGGTCATCTTCGGGCTGAAGCTCGTCCCGATCACGGCGACGACCTCGGGGGTCCTGATGGCGATCCCGTTCTTCGGCCCGTTCGTGGCCTGGATCCCACCGGTCCTCGACGCCCTGATCTTCAACCCTGACGTCGTCCTGCCCGTGCTGATCCTCTCGGCGATCGGCTGGTTCGTGGTGATGAACATCCTCCAGCCGCGGCTGATGGCCGGGGCGGTCGGGCTCCATCCGATCGTCGTCCTCGCCTCGGTGATCATCGGCGGCAAGGTCGCCGGGGTGGCCGGGGCGATCTTCGGGATCCCGATCGCGGCGATCGTGACCGCCTTCTTCTGGCACTACCTCGAGGAGCAGACCGGCGAGACGATCGCCCAGCGGGCCGCCCGGCGGGTCGAGCGGCGCGAGGGCCGGCGGATCCGGGTGCCGAAGGAGCCCAGGCCCGGGATCGACCCCGAGGTCGAGGACGAGCTCGAGGACGGGGGCCTCAGCGCCGGCGCTTCTTCCAGTCGCTGACGATCTCGCGGGCCGCGTTCTGGCCCGGGACGCCGGTGATCCCGCCGCCCGGATGGGCGCCGGACCCGGCCAGGTACAGGCCCTCGACCGGCGAGCCGATAGCGGGCGCCGCCGAGGAGTGGCCGCCAGAGCGAAGAAGCTGTCGAGGCTCGGCTCGGCGTGGTAGGGATGACCGCCGGTCAGCCCGTAGTCGCTGCTCGAGATCGAGCGGGCTGAGGACCTGCCGACCGACGACGAGCTTGCCGATCCCGGGGGCGTAGGCCTCGAGGGTGGACAGGGCGATCTCGCCGATCTCCTCGCGACGGGCCGGCCAGGTGCCCTCGCGCAGGCCGTACGGCGCGTACTGGAAATGAATGCTCATCACGTGCTGGGCCGCTCGGCGGGTGCTCGCCCGGCCCGGACGCCCCGGCCGGCGGCTGCCGTCGATCGAGCAGGCCTGGATCGACGAGCGACGGGATCGTCGCCTCGAGGATAGGGTGCCGGGCTGACCTGGCCGTACTTCGAGGCGTCGAAGGCGTGCTCGATGTAATCGATGCCCGGGGCGATCACGATCCGGCCGCGCAGCAGGCGCTCGGCGTCGGCGCCCGATCCGGCCGCGCTGAAGACCGGCAGGCCGGCCAGGACGAGGTTGACCTTGGCGACGGTGCCGGGCGTCCGGATGTTGGCCGCCCGCCAGCGCAGGCTCGGCCCGATCGCGACCGGGTCGACGAGCTCGGTCAGGACCTGCTTCGGATCGTTGCCGGCGACCACGATCCGGGCGGCGATCTCCTCGCCCGAGGCGAGCACGACGCCGGTCGCCCGGCCGTCGCTCGTCGTCACCTGGCTGACCCGGGCGTTCGTCCGGATCTCGCCGCCGGCCGCCGCGAGCGCGGCTCGCGAGGGCCGTCGAGAGCGCTCCCGGTCCGCCTCGGGCGAAGACCGTCTGGCCGGCCGCTCCCCCGTCGTTGCCGGCCGAATCGGCCAGGAAGACGGCGGTCGTGCCGGCCGACCAGGGACCCATCGCGGTGTTCTGCACGGCACGCGCGGCGAAGATCGCCCGGAGGGCGTCGGTCTCGAATGACTCGGCCACGAAGTCGGCGATGGCCATCGGCAGGACCCGCAGGATCGACCGGGAGTCGTGCTTGCCCAGGCCGCGGAACGAGCGGCCCAGGCGCAGTCCGTTCAGGGCATCACCGAGCGAGGGTGCCTTGAGGTCCGGCGGCGCGGCGTCGGCCAGGCCGGCCAGGAACCGGCCCAGGTTGCGGACGAGCCGGTCGAAGTCCGGATAGCTCGCGGCGTCGCGGCCGGACCGGGCCCGGAGCGCCTCGGCCGTCCGGCCGGGGTCGTCGTAGAGGGTGATCGCCGAGCCGTCGGGCGCCGGGGCGAAGACGCGCACCTCCGGGGCGACGAAGGACAGCCCATGCGAGCGCAGGGCGAGGTCGCGCACGATCGACGGCTTGAGCCGGCCGACGGTGTGGGCGACGGCCGGGACCCGGACGCCGGGCCGCAGCTCGGCCGTGTCGGCGATGCCGCCGATCCGCTCGCGGCCGCTCCAGGACGAGGACCGACAGGCCGGCCCGGGCGAGGTAGGCAGCAGCGACCAGCCCGTTGTGGCCCGCCCCGATCACGACCGCGTCCCAGGTCTTGCCGCCGGCCGGCTTCGCGAGGGCCGTCTTCTTCCCGGTTGCCTCCCCGCCGACCATGGTCAGGCCACCTTCCGGCCGGCCGCCCGGAGGACTTCCATCGCCGCGATCCGGCCGTTCGCGCCCATGATCCCGCCGCCCGGGTGGGTCGCCGAGCCGCACAGCCAGAGGTCCTTGACCGGCGTCCTGAACCGGGCGTAGCCGGGCATCGGGCGGTTGAAGAAGAGCTGCTCGAGGCTCAGCTCGCCCTGGAAGATGTTGCCCTCGGTCAGGCCGAAGCGGCGCTCGATGTCGAGCGGGGTCAGGACCTGGCGGTGGAGGATGATCTCGCGGATGTTCGGGCGCGACCTCGGCGATCCGGTCGATCACCGCGTCGCCGAATGCCTCGCGGTTGTCGTCCCACGTGCCGAGGCTCGGGTCGAGGTGGTACGGGCGCGTACTGGACGAAGCAGCTGATCACGTGCTTGCCGGGCGGCGCCATCGACGGGTCGACCAGGGTCGGGATGATCATGTCGATGTACGGCCGGCGGCTCCAGCGGCCGTACTTCGCGTCGTCGTAGGCGCGCTCCATGTCGTCGAGCGAGGCGCTGTAGCTGATCGCCCCGCGGAGATGCTCGCCCTCGCCCGGCAGGCAGGTGAAGTCGGGCAGCCGGTCGACGGCCAGGTTGACCTTGCCCGACGAGCCCCGGAACTTGAACCGGCGGACCTCCTCCTCGAACTCGGGCTCGAGGCGTGCCCGGCTCGAGCAGGCCGAGGAAGGTCAGGCGGGCGTCGACCGAGGACAGGACGTGCCGGGCGTGGATCTCCTCGCCCGACTCGAGGGCCACCCCGACCGCCCGTCCGCCCTTGACGATGATCCGGGCGACCGGGGCCTCGAGCCGGATCTCGGCGCCCTGGGCGCGGGCCGCGCTGCCGATCGCGTTCGAGACGCCGCCGGTCCCGCCGCGTGGGGATGCCCCAGGCCCGGAACGCGCCGTCGATCTCGCCCATGTAGTGGTGGAGCAGGACGTAGGCCGTGCCCGGCGACTGGACGCCCTGGAACGTGCCGATGATCCCCGACGCCGACATCGTGGCCTTGAGCGGCTCGGTCTCGAACCACTGGTCGAGGAAGTCGGCCGCGCTCATCGTCATCAGCTGGACGAAGACGGCCTGCTGCTTCTCGGGCAGCTTCTGGAACGCAGCGGAGCGAGGCCCGCCAGCGGCAGTGAACTGGCGCGGGATCGAAGCCGGTCGGGTCGGGCGGCACGATCGACAGGATCGGCTTGATGAAGCGGGCCATCTCGACCATCAGCTGGCCGTATTCCTCGTACGCCTCGGCGTCGAGCTTCGACCAGCGGCGCAGCTCGCGGACCGTTCGGCCGTGGTCGTTGACCCGCCACAGGTAGTCGTCCTCGAGCGGCGTGAACGTGCCGTCGAGGGGCAGGATGTCGAGGCCGTGGGCGGGCAGGTCCAGCTCGCGGATGATCTCCGGGCGGAGCAGGCTGACCACGTACGAGGCGACCGAGAAGCGGAAGCCCGGGAAGATCTCCTCGGTCACCGCCGCGCCACCGAGCAGCTCGCGCTTCTCGAGGACGACCGTGCGCAGGCCCGCCCGGGCGAGGTAGGCGGCACTGACCAGGCCGTTGTGGCCGCCGCCGATGATCAGCGCGTCGTACGTCTTGGCCACGAATCCTCCGTTGAGACCAGGCCGCCGGCGCTCCGGCGACCCGGCGACCCGGCGAGAGCACCCGGCCGGCGCCGACGGCTCTATGCAGGCTGGATGGGATCGATGCAGTTTAGCCGTCCGGAACCGCTTCGGCGGGCCTTCGGAGGCGGGATCCGTGCGCCTCGATTGGCGCTCGGGTCCCCCCGACCCGGCTCCGGTGATCCAGCCTGCATACGAACCCTGCATACTTGGGGCGAGAGCGACGGAGGAGACAGCTTGAGCGTCGGGACCGCGTTCCATCCGCGGACCGAGCCCCTCAACCGGAAGATGCAGTGGCGCGAGTGGTCGGGCTACTTCGCGGCCAGCGTGTACGCCGACTTCCACGACATCGAGTACAACGCGATCCGCGAGGCGGCCGCCCTGATCGACGTCTCGCCGCTCTACAAGTACGAGGTCCGCGGCCGCGATGCGCGAGCGGCTCGTCGACCGGGTGATCACCCGCGACGCGACGAAGCTCAAGGTCGGGCAGGTCTTCTACACGCCCTGGTGCGACGAGGACGGCAAGGTCGTCGACGACGGCACGATCCATCGCCTCGTCCGACGACCACTTCCGCTGGACGGCGGCCGACCCGCAGTACCGCTGGCTGACGCCTGAACGCGGCCGGCCTCGACGTCGAGATCGAGGACACGACGCGAGTCGACCGCGGCGCTCGCGCTCCAGGGCCCGCTGCAGCCGGGCCGTCCTGGAGGCGGCCACGGGCGAGGCGTTCGCCGACCTGCGCTACTTCCGGCGCCGCGGCGGCGACGATCGCCGGGATCCCGATCGACGTCAGCCGGACCGGCTACACCGGCGACCTCGGCTACGAGCTGTGGATCGCCGGCCGACCAGGCGCGTCGCCGCTGTGGGACGCGCTGTTCGGCGCCGGGCGGCCGTACGGGATCCGGCCCGGCGGGCATGATCGCCCTCGACGTCGTCCGCCTCGAGGCCGGGCTGATCCTGCTCGAGGTCGACTACACGAGCGCCCGCCACGCGATGAACTCCGAGCAGGCCTACTCGCCCGGCGAGATCGGCCTGGGCAAGCTGGTCGACTTCGACAAGGGCGACTTCGTCGGGCGCCGGGCGCTCGCTGGCCGAGCGCCGGCGCGGGTGGCCCGCGCGCGGCGGCTGGTCGGGCTCGAGCTCGACTGGCCGGACATCGACGCGATGTACAACGCCCAGGGCCTGCCACCGACCGCACCGGCCGTCGTCGATCGCTCGGCCGTGCCGCGTGTACGACGCGGGCGGCCGCCAGGTCGGCCGGATCACGAGCCACGGCTGGAGCCCGATCCTCAAGAAGCCGATCGCCCTTGCGTCCGTGCCGCCCGCCTGCGAGCGGCCGGGCACGCAGCTCCAGGCCGAGTGGACGGTCGAGGCGCCGCCGCGGCCGGGTCGGCGCGACGGTCGTCGAGCTGCCGTTCCTGGACCTGCCCCGCAAGCGCCAGTAGCGCTTCCAGGCCGGCAGAGCGTCCCGGCGCTGGACCCGCCGCGGACTGTGCATCAGGAGAGCGCAATCGACGGAGGGCGGGGCTCGACCCGTCGGTTCGGTGCATCGGATGCAAGGTTTCGACCGAATTGGCCGCAACTGGCCCGGTTCGTGCACCTGACGAGCAGAATCGACGGGCGCAGCCGACCAACCTGGTCGCTTGCGCTCATCTGATGCACATCAGCCGGGGCGCCCGATACCCGCGGTTCGTGGTTCTGATTGCAGACGGTGGCGGCGGGCGACCATCGACGCAGCTCGCCGGAGCCGCGTCCAGTCGCCCGGCCCGGGGTTCCCGTCGATCCACCACCGACGAGTACCATTGGCCGACAACTGAATAGGTCCGTTCGACCAAGGGAAGCCGGTGTGAATCCGGCGCTGTCGCGCAACTGTCAACGGGGAACGGCCGGCCACGATGCCACTGGGTGCAAGCCCGGGAAGGCGGCCGGACGTGCTGATCCGTGAGCCAGGAGACCTGATCGGACGGGTTGTCATCCCACCCGCGCAGATCGGTAGATGAACCTCTGACGGCAGGTTTCCGCGGTGTGGGCCGTTCGCCGTCGGAGGAACCACCGTGGAACGACACCGGTGGGCCAGCGCGATACTGGCCACAGGGCTCCTGCTCGTCACCGTCCCCGTCACCTCAGCGGCCAGCCCGCACGTTCCCGATCCGGCCGCGTCCGCGACGTGTGCCCTGCGCTACCTCGCCGGCCAGCAGGGGGCCGACGGCTCCGTCGGCGGCCAGGCGGGCGTCAGCGCCGACTACATCTTCGGCGCGGCGGCCGCCGGATTCGATCCCGACGAAGCTCAAGACAGTCGAGCGGCAAGACCGTCTACGACTATCTCGAGGCTGGCATCGGCGGCTCGCTGGGCAACGCGGCGCTCGTCGCCAAGGAGGCGCTCGCGGCGATCGACGGCAAGCTCGATCCGACCGACCTTCGGCTCGCACGCGACCTGCTGACCGCCCTCGACGCGACCTACGACTCGACGACCCACGCCTACGGCGACGCCGAGACGTACACCCAGTCGCTGGCGATCCTGGCCCTGACGGCTGCCGCGAAGCGGCTCCCATCCCCTGCCGGCCGCGGCCGTGAGCGAGCTGATCGTCGGTCCAGGACACGGACGGCTCGTGGGACTTCCAGGGCGTCAAGGACGCGGCCGGCGGGCGGCGACACGAACTCGACGTCGATCGCGATCCAGGCCCTGATCGGCGCCGGCACGCCGGCCTCGGATCCGGCGATCACGAAGCGGCGCTGGCCTACCTGCACGGCCCAGCAGCTGAGCGACGGCGGCTTTCCCGTACAGCGACGCGTTCGGGCCACCCGCCAGCGATCCCGATTCGGACGCGGTCGTGATCCAGGGTCTCGTCGGCAGCCGGCGAGAATCCGTCCGGGCTCGGCCTGGACGAAGAGCGGCCACACGGCCCTGTCCAACGTCCTCACGTTCCAGGACGTCCGTGAACGGCGGCTTCACCTTCCCGGGCAACCCGGGTCCCGACGCGTTCACGACCAGCCAGGTCCCGGCCGGTCTCGTCCAGGTCCCCTTCCCGGGGAGCACGTCGTGGACGGCCGGCCTCGCCCTGCCGTCGGGGCTGTGCGCGGCGGCCGCCCCGTCTCCGAAGCCGTCGGCCGGGACCGGGCCGATCGCCACGCCGCCCGCGACATCGTCGATTGCCGCACTCGCCATGACCAGGGCGGCGGCGCCTGCCGGTCGTCTTCGGCCTGACGACGCTCGCCGCCTTGATCGTCGGCAGCCGGGCATGGGCAGGCGGCTCGTCACGCTGATCCTGCGACGCCTGGTGCTGGCGGCGGTCATCGCCGTTGCCGGCCAGGTTCCCTTCGTCGCGATCGCCTGGTCACAGCCGGCGGCCTGTGCCGCGGCGACCGGCGGCGCACCACGTCGCCCTCGTCGTCCAGCACGGCGACGGCTCGACCAGGTCGAAGTGCGTCGCGTTCGGGAGCTGCGAGCCTGACCGGCGAGCAGGTCCTGGCGAGCTCGGGGATCAAGTACCAGACGGTCTCGTTCGGCGGCCTGAGACCGGCCGTCTGCCAGGTCGACGGCGAACCGAGCTCATTCCCGCCCGAGCTGCTGGACCGGCCAGAGCGATTTCTGGGCCGTGTTCGTCGCCCGGGCCGGCGGCCCTGGGCGGCGGCCAGCGTCGGGGTCTCGTCGCTTGTCCTGCACGACGGTGACAGCGAGGGCTTGCGCTACGAACCGCAAGCCGACCGGTGGCGCCGACGATCTTGGCAAGCTGCCCGGTGGCCACGCCAACGCCGAAGCCGACAGCGAAGCCCACGCCGAAGCCGACCCCGACATCGAAACCGACCCAGCCAGCGCCGGGCGCGCCTTCGGGTGGACCCGCCGAGACGCCGACGCCGGACGCTGCCAAGCCGAGCGCGAACGCCGGGTCGGCCGTCGCGGACAGCCCGGCGGCCGCCCCGCCGGCCAGCCCGAGCGGGCTCGTCCAGGGCGACATCAGCTCGGCCCGATCCCTCGACCGCTGGGCTCGTCGTGACGCCGGTGACCGGCTCGATGACCCCTCCTCGGGCGCGCCGATCGCCTCCTCCTCGGCCTGGTGGCGATCGCCGGCCTGGCCGTCCTGGCGATCGCTCGAACCCGTTCGACCCGGCCGGGTTCGCCGCCATGAACGCCCGAGCGCTGATCGTCTGGTCGCTGGCCGGGCTCGTCGTCGCCCTGTCCACCTCGAACCCGATCTATCGGGCGATCATCGGCCTGATCGCCCTGAACGTCCTGCGCGCGTGGCGACGGCCTGACCAGGATCTCGGCTTCCTGTTCCGCCGATCGCGTTCACGACGGCCGGCGCGATCGTCCTGAACGTCGTGGTCGGCCACGTCGGCGAGACCGTCCTGTTCGCGCTGCCCGAGAGCTGGCCGATCATCGGTGGGCCGTGGACGCTCGAGTCGATCGTGTACGGCCTGCGACGCGGCGCTCGGGCTGGCCGCGGCGATCCTCGTCGTGGCGCCGCTCTCGTACGTCGTCGAGCCGCACGAGCTGGTCGATGCCCTGCCCAATCCCGCGAACGGGCCGGAATCGTGGTCGCCGCCTCGCTCAACCTCGTGCCCGGGATCGGTCGCGAGCTTCCGCCAGGTCCGCGATGCCCAGACGATGCGCGGCTGGCGACCGAAGGGCATCCGGTCGTGGTCCGAGGTCCTCGTGCCCGTCGCTCTGACCGCGGTCGAAGGCTCGCTCGAGCTGGCCGAGGCGATGGAGTCGCGGGCATTCGGCTCGGGCCCGCGGACCCGCTTCGCGCCAAGTCGCTGGACCCGCTGGGACATCCTGATCGTGGTCGCCTCGCTGGCCTCGATCGGGCTCGCGGTCTGGGCTCGGGCCGCCGGTCTCGCTCTGGACTGGTACCCGTACCCGGGCCTGTCGATGCCCGAGGTCAGCCCGGCGATGCTCGATCGCGGCCATCCTCCCCGCCGTGGCGATCCGCCGATGACGACCCCCGAGCGGTCCGGAGGACTGGCCCGCCTCGACCGGCTGTCGTACTGGTACCCCGGCGACATCCCGGCGCTCGTCGGATGTCCGGCTCGAGCTCCAGCCCGGGCTGACGGTCGTGGCCGGTCCGTCGGGCGGCGGCAAGTCGTCGCTCCTGCGGCTCTTCAACGGCCTTGATCCCCCACTTCCACGGCGGCCGGATCTCGGGCCGGGCGGTGGTCTTCGGGCGGGATGTCCTGACGACCCCGACCCGGACCCTCGCCCGGGACGTGGGCTTCGTGTTCCAGGACCCCGAGCAGCAGGTCGTGTACGGCACGGTCGAGCGCGAGGTCGCCTTCGGCCTCGAGAACCTCCAGGTCGGACGGGACGAGATGGTCCGGCGGGTGGGCGAGGCGCTCGAACGGCTGGGCCTGGTGGACCTGCGCGGAAGCGGAGCGTGGCGACCCTGTCCGGCGGCGAGCGGCAGCGGGTCGCGATCGCCTCGGTGATCGCGATGCGGCCACGCCTGGTCGCCTTCGACGAGCCCACCTCCGAGCTCGATCGATCCGGCGCCGAGGCGGTGATCACGGCCTCGCTCGATCTCGTCGCGGCCGGGACCGCGATCCTCGTCGCGGAGCATCGCCTCGAGCGCCTGCTGCCGGTCGCGGATCGGGTCGTCGTGATCGAAGACGGCCGCCCGGCCGGACGCCTGGAGCCGGGCGGCGAACCCGCCCGAGCAGGCCCCGGTCAGCCGCAGCCCCCCGCGCCCGACCTCCCCCAGGCAGACGAGCCCGCCTGGTCGCTCCACGACCTGGCGGCCGGACCGGCCGGGGCGACCCTCGTCGAGTGCCCCGAGCTCACCGGCCGGATCGGCGAGGTCAGCGCGATCACCGGCCCGAACGGCAGCGGCAAGACAACCCTGCTCCGGACGCTGGCCGGGCTCCTGCCGCCGATCCGGGGCAGCGTCGAACGGGCTCCCGGACGGATCGCCTACCTGCCCCAGGATCCGGGCGCCCTCCTCCACCGGCCGACCCTGCTGGCCGAGGTCGCCTGGACGCTCGAGCACGCGCGACCCGCGGGACGTCCTGCGGACGTTCGCAGCCGAGGCTCGGGCCGCCCTGGCCGAGTTCGGGCTGGCCGAGCTGGCCGAGCGCGACCCGCGCGACCTGAGCAGCGGCCAGCGCCAGCGGGCCGCGCTCGCCGTGATCCTGGCCGGCGGACCGACGATCGCCCTGCTCGACGAGCCGACCCGGGGCATGGACGGCCTGGCCCGGCGAGGCGCTCATCGGGGCGATCCGACGCCTCCAGGCCGGCGGCTGTTCGGTCGTCATCGCGACCCACGATGAGCAGCTGATCCGCCAGGCCGCGGGACGGATCGTCGCGCTCGAGTCGGGCACGGTCCGCGACCTGCCTCGACCGGGCGGGCGGCCCGAGCCCCACCAGGGCAACCGGGGCAATGACCCGGATCTCGGCCGGCCGATCGAGCCCATCGCCCCGCCGGCGGCGGTCGCGCCATGAGCCTGGCCGGCCTGGTCGGCGCGTCGGTCATCGGGGCCGTCCTGTTCCTGCTGCCCTACCTCGGAATCGAGCCACCCGGCGGGGCGATCGCCGCGTCGGCCGCCCTCGGCACGGTGGTCGCCTTCGGCGCGGTCGAGCTCGGGACGCGCCGTCTCGATGCAAAGGGGATCGCCCTGCTGGCCGCGATCGCGGCCCTCGCCGCCGCGATGCGCCTCGCCCTCGTGACCGGGATCGCCGGCTTCAGCCCGTTCTTCCTGCTCGTCCTGTGCGCCGGGTACACGTTCGGCCCGAGCTACGGCTTCCTGGCCGGCACGGTCGCGATGCTCGTCTCGGCGATCGTGACCGGCGGGATCGGCCCGTGGCTGCCCTACCAGATGTTCGCCGCGGGCTGGGTCGGCATGGGTGCCGGCTTCATCGGCGAGGTGCTGAGAGGCTGGAGTGGACGGATCAGCCGGCCGACCCGGCGCGACCTGATCGCCCTGGCCGGCTACGGCTTCGTCGCCGGCTTCGCCTACGGAATCGTGATGGACCTGTGGGACTGGGCCTTCTTCCAGGGCAGCCCGGACCTCGGCTTCGTTCCCGGCCTGGGCCTCGCCGGGACGCTCGCCCAATTCGGCCAGTTCTACCTGCTCACGTCGGCCGGCTACGATGCGTTCCGGGCGGTCGGCAACGCCCTCCTCGTGCTGGCCCTGGGAACCGCCGTCCTGGCGACGCTTGCCCGGCTGCGGGCGCGAGCGAGCTTCGAGATCGTCTCGGTCGCCGAGACATCGGGCGGCTCGCCATCCCGGCCCAGCCTGCCTGCGGGCTCTACCGGGGCGGGCGGCTGACGAAGCGCTCCAGGCCGGCCAGGGCCTCGGGCAGGTCGAGCCGCCCGAACCCGAGCCGGACGTGGTTGCCGGGCTGTCCGAAGGTCGAGCTGGGCAGGAGCAGGACGCCCTCGGCTTCGACCAGCTCGGCGGCGAACCGGTCGGCGTCCCAGCCGGCGAATCGGCCCTCGAGCGTGAGGCGCGGGAAGCCGACCGAGCCGGCCCCGGGCCGGACCCAACCGAGCACATCCGGGCGATCGGCGATGAAACGGTCGAGGGCAGCCAGGTTGGCCGCGATGATCGAGCGCGATCGCTCGAGCACGGTCGCCTTTGCCCGCAGGCCGATCAGGGCCAGGAGCTCGGCCGGTGCGGACGGGCAGATCGTCGTGTAGTCCTTGAATGCGGCGCAGCGGGCGAGGAGGGCGCGATCACGGCTGGCCAGCCAGCCGATCCGGAGGCCGGCCATCGCGAACGACTTCGACATCACGCCCAGGCTGACGCCGTCTGACAGCGCGTCGGCGCCGGTCGGCAGCCGGTCGGCTTCGTCGTACTCGAGGAACCGGTAGACCTCGTCGGAGAAGAGCCGGACGCCGGTCTCGGCGCACAGCTCGATGAGCTCCCGCCACTCCGCCTGGCTCGGCAACATTCCGCTCGGGTTGTGCGGCGCGTTGACCACGATCAGGCGGGTGTTCGGGCGGAGCGAGGCGCGGATCCGGTTCACGTCCAGGCGCCAGCCATCAGCTTCGCGCAGCTCGTGTTTCGTGATCTCCGCCCCGGCCGCGATCCCGGTCTCGTACAGGCTCTGGTAGCCGGGCCAGGTCACGATCGCCTGGTCGCCCGGGCCCAGCACGACATTGAGCAGGCAGAAGATCGCCTCCTCGGCGCCCGAGAACACGAGCACGTCGTCGGCCTCGAGCGAGTCGTACAGGCCGGTGATCTCCGCCCGCAGGAGTGGGTGGCCGCTCGATTCGGTGTAGCCCAGGCGGAGACCGTCCCACAGGCCGCGCGCCTCGTCGTCGGCCAGGGCCAGGAGCTCGGCCATCGGATAGCCCTCGACATCCGAGGCGCACATCAGGTGGCGGACGGAGAACTCCCAGCGGGCGAAGTAGCGCTCGAGCTCGAAGTCGGCGATCTTCACGGGCGTCCGGCCGGGGCTAGTTGATCGCGACGAGCGCAGCGGTCAGCGCTCCGAAGGTGGCCTGGTCGAGGCCGCTGCCCGTCGCCAGCCAGCTCGGCTTCTCGCCTTTGGCCACGACCAGGGCATAGCCGTTCGAGGTCTGGACGAGGTCGCCGGTCAGGTCCCCGAACGAGCCCGATCCGGCGCTCGAGCCGCTCGGCACGCAGCCCGACGAATCCGCGCAAAACGAGCCCTCGTCGAGCTCGAACGTCGCGTTGTCGGAGCGGCGCCGGAACTGGATCTGGATCCGGCCGCCGTTCGCCAGGCGGTAAGTCCCGGCGACGAGCGACCAGCCCGCCGGCAGGACGGCGCAGTAGACCGGGAAGTTGACCGAGCTCGCGAAGGATTGGTAGAAGTCCGGGGTGTCTTTTGCCCCGGAGCAGACAGAGGCGGCGCTCGACGGGCTCGGCCCGGGGCCGGCTGAGGCGCCTGGCGTCGGGCTGGGGCCGGACGCGCTCGGTGATGGTCCGGCAGGCTGGGTTGGGGCGGTCGACGGAGCACTCGAGGGCGCGCTCGAGGGCTGCGGGCCCTGGCTCGGCGCCGTACTCGGAGCCAAGCTCGGCGCGCCGCTCGAAGGGCTCGTCGGGGCCGTGCTGGGCGCCGTGCTGGGCGCCGTGCTCGGCGGCGCGGAGGGCTGCCCGGAGGCTGGCCCGATCGTCGGCGCACCGGACGAGCAGGCGACGGCGAGCAGGAGCGCACCGGCGATGAGCAGGGGGAGCCGGACGGTCCCGGCCGTCGGCGGGCGCATGGGCGTCACCCGCGAAGCCTAGCGGCCCGCGACGAAATCGGTCAACGACGCCTGACCTGCGATCCAGGGTCGTCGGCCTGACCTGGTGAGCCGCAGATAAGGACCGCCTGCGATCCTCAGCGGGCCGATGAACGACGACCGTCCGCTGCCGCTCGAGAGCCCATCCAGTCGGCTCGGATCCGCCCCGCCCCCGCGCCCGAATCCGCCGCGCAGATCCGCCGCGCAGGGCCCGCCGGGGAGCTCATCGTGGATTCTCGCGGTTGGAGGCGGCGGCTCGTCGTGCTCCCGATCCTGGCCGGCCTGGCGATGCTCGCCTCCGGGCCACGCCCGGCGTTCGCGGCCTACCAGGCCTCCGCCGATTCGAACGAGTCGGCCTTTCGAAGCCCGTGCGTCGGGTTTCAGGACAGCCACCCGGCCCGGATGCTGACCCTTGCCCTGACCGGGCTGCGCTCGCTCGGCTACACGACGACCGGGTACGCCGGGACTGGCTTCACTCACGCCAGCGTGCTCGCCCGAACCGTCAACGATTTCGGGTTCTACGTCCACTCGCACGGGGACGAGTACTGGTATGCCCCGGGGCAGCGCCGCTACAACGGCTTCCGCGAGGACTCGGGCGACTGCAGCCAGGCGGTGGTCTTCTCGAATCAGATCGCATCCGCCAGAGCCGGCCGGTTCACGAACCTCGTGGTCATCTCGACCTGCCACAACGCGGATCCCGGGACGACCCTGCCCGGCGCCTTCGGAATCGACCGGACGAAGAGCCAGGCCGGCGGGAGCCACTTCTACCTGGGCTACCTCGGGATCGCCTATGACAACGACGAGCAGGCCTTCGAGACGGCGTTCTGGTCCGCCCTCGAGCGCGGCCGGAGCGTCGGAGCCGCGTTCGACCTCGGGCTGCTCCAGAACTTCAGCCACCCGCTCGATGCCGACTGGTGGGGTACGTACGCGTGGTCGGGCCGGGCCGGCGCCGCGGTCGTCTGCCCGCGCTGCGAAGCGGCAGGCGTCCAATGAGCAGGCGGCGGATGGCAGGGCGTATCGCGGCCGGTTCGGCTGCGGGCGTGCTGATCGTCAGCGGGATCATCGTCATGGGAGGTCAGGTGATGGCGATCGAGCTTCGACCGGGAGCCGGAATGATGAACCGGGCGGCGCCCCGTCCGGCGACCGTCGCGGGCCTCGACGCGAGCCAGGCGGTTCTCCTTGCCGCCCAGCTCGACGCCCGACTCGGCTTGACCGAGCCGGCCAGCCGCAGCTTGCTCCAGGCCGTCGACCCGGGCACGGGCACGACCGTGGCCGAGGTGACCGAACTCAACGCCGCGGGCGTGCCGACGATGGTCAGCCGGTTCGATTCGACTGGCGGGCTCGTCTCGGCGGTCCGCCTCGGGTTCGTTGCGCCGCCCGCAATCGCCATCGCCAGCGCCGATGTGAGCGGGGCGGCCAGCGCGATCCTGGGCAAGGTCGGGATCTCCACCACCGGCAGCCCTTCGGTCTCGCCCCGCGCCGCCGGCGGCTGGCTCGTCCGGTGGGTGCGCCAGGCCGGGACGATCCCGGTTCCCGGTGACGGGATCGGCGTCCAGCTCGATCCGGACGGCTCGATCCACGGGATCGTCCGGACCCAGCACGGCCTGGCTCCGATGCCGGCCAACACGATCGACGCCGCCACGGCCCGGCGGCTTGGTTCTGCCCGGCTCGATGCCTGGCTGCCGGCTGCCGTCCGGTCCGAAGCGACGATCAGCTCGGTCGGCCAGGCGTGGATCGCCCCGAACGACACATTCGGTGACGTGATCCCGGCCGGGAGCGGCGCCACCCTCCGTCTCGCCTGGATCGTTCGGGTCACCATGAGCGGCAGCATGGCCGACACCGTCGCAGGGCTGGAGATGGCCTTCGATGCCGGCACGGGCACGCCGCTCGGCGGAGACCTCCTCGAGTGACTCGAACCGCCGGCCCCATCCTGGTTGCCCTGGGGACGACAATCCTGGCCGCCTGCGCCGCGTTGCCGGTCGCTTCCGTGGGACCGTCGCCGGGCCGGTCGGCCACGCGAACGGCGTCGCCGGTCGCGGCCGAAGCGTTGGTCGTCCTGGCCGGTAAGGTCGGGGCGATGCGGCTCGGGACCGCCGACCCCCGGGCGGCCGATCGCGGCGTGAGCTTCGTCGACTCGCCCGGCCTCCCGCCGACGGCGGCCTGGCTCTCGACCGGGGGCACGACGCTCGCGGCCACGACCCTCGCCGGGGCGACGCTCGTCTCGACCCAGGGCTTCTCGTGGCAGCCTGCGCCGGGCGATCTCGGCCGGGCACTGCCCTCGCGGGCATTCGGGTCGATCGATCCGGGCGCCGACAAGATCGCCTCGAGTGAGGGCGAACCCGGTTCGGGCCAGCCCGGGCGGCTGGCCGTCGCGTCGCTCAACGGCGATCCGATCGCTGCGCTCGCCCTCGTCGAAGCGGCCGAGTCGGCCCCGGCCTGGCTCCCGGGCGGCCGGGTCGTCGTGATCGTCCGCGACTCGAGCGACCGGCCGCGGGCGATGATCGCAGACCCGGCCACGGGCACGCTCACGACTGGGCCGGGCGGTCCGATCCGCTCCGTCGCGATCGGCGGCGGGACCGTGGCCACGATCGACGAGGCCGGCCTCGTCCGAACGGAATTCGTCGCGGACTGGCTCGCGGGCAGGTCCGGAAGCGTCCTCCCGGCGACCGAGCCGCCGGCCAGCCATTCGCCCGCCGACCCGGTCGGCCAGGTCCAGCCGTCGCCCGACGGCCAGGAGCTCGCCGAGGTGATCACGAACGGGGACGGCGACGCCGAGGCGATCGAGGTCGTCGCCACGAGCGGCGGACAAGTGATCGCCCGGCTCGCACTCCCCGAAGGGACGAACCGGGCGGTCGTCAGCTGGCTGGCGGCACCCTGAGCGCCGCGTGCGGCCCGAGCCGCGGGTCGGTCAGGCCGTGACCGCCTGGAGCTCGTAGCTCGACTCGATCGGCGTTTCCTCGGGGACCATCGGGCCGAGGATCTTGTGAATCGCGAGGAGGTGGACGCAACTACCCCAGGAGCCGAAGTAGTGGCAGGTGCAGCGCCACTGGCCGGCATGGAGGCTCACCGTGTGGGTGTCGTTGTCGCCCCGGAACGTCAGGGTGAACTCGTCGAACGAGACCCGGTCGAGCTCGCGGGCGTAGCGATTTGCCTTCTCGACCTGACCGATGAGCGAGCTGTGCATGCCCCTGACCTCCGTCGCCCTTGCGTGGGCGCTTTCGAGGCCGCCGTCCGGTCCTGCACCGTCGACCGGTGATGGCGGTCGCTGGACCGACGATACACCTCCGACGGGGGCCGAACAACCTCCGAATCGCCCCCCGCCCGATGGGGCGTTCGTACCTCCCGCTCGGGGAGCTATGGCGCGCTCGTGCCCTCCCGGCCATAGTCGTCCTCGAGCCGGATCACGTCGTCCAGCTGGGGCGTGGAGACCTCCACGAGCTCGGTCTTCTCGATCGCCTCGAACCGGTGAATCCGCCCGGTCGGGACCCGCCGGTGGTCACCTGGGCCCATCTCGATCGCCTGGATCGTGCCGCTCTCGTCCTCGAGATGGAGCCGGAGCCGGCCCGCGATCACGAGGATCGATTCGTCCTTCTGGAGGTGCTTCTGGAGCGACAGCCGGCGGCCGGCGTCGATCGCGATCAGCTTGCCGACGTAGTGGTCCGTCTGGGTCCAGATCAGCTCGTGGCCCCATGGCTTGTCGACCCGGCGCGCGGTATCGCCCGGGCCGGAGCCGCCGCCGCCAGCGGGGGCGTCGTGCTCAGGCAGCACGGACGAGGGCCTCTCCGGCCTTGACCAGCGCGTCGCGCGCCTCGGCGGAGCTGGCCTCGGTGTAGACCCGGACGAGCGGCTCGGTCCCGCTGAACCGGATCAGGAGCCACGAGCCGTCCGGCGTGAAGAACTTGAAGCCGTCGTTCGTCGTCAGGGCATCGGTCCGGGTCACCGGCTCGCCGGCGAGCTCCTTCGGGCCCTTCTCACGCAGCTCGACGAGCAGTCGGTCCTTGAGGGCCCCATATAGCTCCTTGGCCACGTGGACGTCGATCCGCCGGTAGAACGACGGCCCGGCCAGCTCGTGGAAGGCGGCCAGCGAGCGCGACACAGGCCATCGACCGGCGGCCTTCTCGTGGAGGAACAGGTCAAGCAGGAGCAGGTCGGCGTAGACCCCGTCCCGTTCGGGCAGGTGCATCCCGAAGCCGTAGCCGCCCGACTCCTCGGCGCCCATCATCGCCCCGGTCTCGATCATCTTCGGGCCGATGTACTTGAACCCGACCGAGGTCTCGTGGACCGGGATGTCGTAGTGCTGGCCGAGCCGGATCGCCATCGCCGTGTTGTTGACGCTCTCGACGACCGGCTGGCGCAGGCCGCGATACTCGGCCAGGTAGTACATGAGCAGCCCGGTCACCTCGAGCTGGTGGATGAAGTTGCCCTGCTCGTCGGCCGCTCCGGCCCGGTCGGCGTCACCGTCGAGGAGCAGCCCGAGGTCGTATCCGCCGCCGGCCAGGATCCCGAGCGCCTCGTCCACGTTCGGCCGAATCGGTTCGGGGTTGACCCCGCCGAAATACGGGTTTCGCTCGCTGTGGATCTCGTCGACCTGGATCGTGCCGCCGGCCAGGAGGCGCGGCAGCCAGGTCGCCCCGGCGCCGTACATCGGGTCGACCAGGACCCGCACGTCGGCCGCCTTGAGGGCGTCGAGATCGACCGTCCGCCGGACGTACTTCTCGTAGCCCTCGTACGGGTCGAACCACTCGACCAGGCCGGCCGCTTCGGCGTCGGCGAACGGGCGGCGCTCGATGGCCGTGCCACCGTTCGTGGCGATCGTCGCCTCGAGGTCGGCCAGGATCTCGGGTCCGGCGGCGGACCCGGTCGGGGCCTTGACCTTGAACCCGTTGTCGGTCCACGGGTTGTGGCTGGCCGTGATCACGATCCCGGCAGCGGCCCCCCGCTCGACGACTTCGTAGGACGACATCTGGGTCGGCACGGGCTGCCGGGCGATCGCGATCGGGATGTCGCGGGCGAGCAGGACCTCGGCGGCGGCCTGGGCAAAATACTCGGAGATGAACCGGCGGTCATAGGCGATCACGACGCCCTTGGCCTGCTCACCCCGGTTCACGACGTAGCGTGCAACCCCGTCGGCGCAACGCCGGACGGCGTCGAAGGTGAACTCGTCCGCGACCCGGGCCCGCCAGCCATCGGTGCCGAAGACGATCTTCGTCGGGGCAGGAGCCTGGCTGATCGTGGTCACGGGTGGGCCTCCGGGCTTGAGCAGCGGTCGAGGAGCGCATTGATCCGGGCCTGGACCGCGCGCGCATCGCGCAGGATCGCCACGGGCCCGTTGGACCCGGTCATCGTAGCGTCCGCGCCGGCCCGTGAAACCAGCCGCTGGGGCCTTGGGCGCCAGATCACGAGATCATCGTCGCCTGCGGCAAACGGCTCTCCTGGCTTGGCGATCGTCGCCTCGATCCCGGGCATGCCCAGTTCGCCGAGGAGCGAGGTCCAGCTGCCCAGGTCGTTCCAGCCCACGTCCATCGAGCCCATCACGACCTGCCCGGCCGCCGCGGCGGGCTCCATGACGGCGTAGTCGATCGAGATCGAGCGCAGCTCGGGGTAGGTCTCGGCCAGGGAGCCGGACCGGTGTCCCTGGTGGACGCCTTCAGGATGTCGGTCGCGATCGCTGGCGGAGGGCGGCCATGATCGCGCGGCGCTGCCACATGAACATCCCGGCGTTCCAGGCCACGCCCGGCTGAGCAAGCAGCTCGACCGCCCGGGCCTCGTTCGGCTTCTCCTCGAAGGCCTTCAACGGATAGGCGGCGAGCTTGCCGGTCCCGGGCTGACCGCTCGAGATCCGGGATCAAATAGCCGTATTCGGTCGCGGGACGGGTGGGCTCGAACGCCGAGGGTCACAAGCGGTGCGTCGATCCCGAATGCATCCCATCGCCAGCTCGCGTTCGGCATCTCGCAGCACGCCCCTGAAGACGTGCCAGCTTCTCGACGGTCTGGTCGGCCGGCAGGACGAGCATCACCTCGTCGTCCGGGCGATCGATCGCGACGGTCGCGTAGGCGATCGCGGCCGCGGTGTTGCGGCCCTCCGGCTCGGCCAGGATCGTTGCTGCGGGGAGCTGGGCCGCGACGTACCCGACGTAGCGGCGGTCGGTGACGACGAAGATCGAGGAGGGATCGACCAGTCCTTCGAGCCGGTCGGCGCTCAGCTGGAGGAGCGTTCGGTCGCCGAGGAGCGGCAGGAACGGCTTCGGGCGCTCAGGCGACGACAGCGGCCAGAGCCGGGTACCGCCGCCGCCGGCCATGATGACGGCGTACACCCCTCGATTCTACCCGGGCCGATTGGCCTCTCGCCCTCGTTCAGCCCGGGTTCGTTGCATCGGCGCCACAAGCCCGACCCTGGCGGCCTCGCCGCCTGGACCCTGGCGACATGCACTCAGCTCGCGGCGACGGGCTCCGGCGGGGCGATGCCCGCGTCGTCGGCCAGGAGCGCGGCCCGCTCGGTCCGCTCCCAGGGCAGCTCGAGGTCGGGCCGGCCGAAGTGGCCGTAGGCGGCGGTCTGGCGGTAGATCGGCCGGCGCAGGTCGAGCGCCTCGATGATCGCGGCGGGGCGCAGGTCGAAGTGGCGCTCGATCAGGGCCTGGATCTTCTCGTCGGGAATCACGCCGGTGCCAAACGACTCGACCGAGATGCTGATCGGCTTGGCGATCCCGATCCCGTAGGCGACCTCGATCTCGAAACGCTCGGCCAGTCCCGCCGCGACCACGTTCTTGGCGACCCACCGGGCGGCGTACGCCGCCGATCGGTCGACCTTCGTCGGATCCTTGCCGCTGAACGCCCCACCGCCGTGGCGGGCCATCCCGCCGTAGGTGTCGACGATGATCTTGCGCCCGGTCAGGCCGGCGTCGCCCATCGGACCGCCGGTCACGAACCGGCCGGTCGGGTTGATGTGCATGACCGGATCGGACGAGCGAAGCTCGGGCGGCAGGCTGGGCAGGATCACCGCCTCGGCGATGTCGTCGCTGATCTGCGCCGTGGTCACGTCCGGATCGTGCTGGGTGCTGACCACGACCGTCCTGACCCGGCGCGGCACGCCCCGCTCGTACTCGAGGGTCACCTGGGTCTTGCCGTCTGGCCGCAGGTATGACAGCTGGCCCGACTTGCGCATCTCGGCCAGGCGGCGGGCCATCCGATGGGCCAGGGCGATCGGCAAGGGCATCAGCTCGGGTGTCTCGCGGCAGGCGAAGCCGAACATCATCCCCTGGTCGCCGGCCCCGAGCTCATGCCCGTCGACGCCCATCGCGATGTCCGGCGACTGCTCCTTGATGCTCACCAGGACGCCGCAGGTCTGGTGGTCGAAGCCGTAGTCGGCCCGGGTGTAGCCGATGTCGCGGACCGTCTCCCGGACGATCGCCTGGAAATCCGCGTAGGTCGAGGTGGTGATCTCTCCCAGGACGACGACGAGGCCGGTCGTGGTCGCCGTTTCGCAGGCGACTCGGGCCTCGGGATCCTCGCGAATGATCGCGTCCAGGATTGCGTCGCTGATCTGGTCGCACATCTTGTCGGGGTGACCCTCGGTCACCGATTCAGACGTGAAGAGGTACTCGGCGGCGTCCAGGATCGTGGTCATTGGGCTCCAAGTTTCGTGCTCGCGGAGGGTAGCACGGCGGAAGGCCTGGCCCGCGCGGCGGTCATCTCATTCGGCCTCGAGGACGAACAGCTGCGACCAGTAGTCGCCGTGGCCCGCGATCTCGTGGCGATCGACATCGAACCACAGCCCGATCGCGGCCAGGTCGTCGCCGCCCCGGACCAGCGAGTTGTCCCGCTCGATCGTCTCGCCCCGGGCCGGCCAGGCCGAGATCCGGTAGCGGAGCCTGGGCTCGAGCCCGGTCAGCCGGAGCCGGCTGGGACCCGGGTTCGGCCGGGTCAGGACCCGGTAGAAGGCGACGATCGCCGTGCGCCGATCCTCCGACACGACCTGCCAGGCCGTCTCGCCGTCACCCTCGAACGGGCTGCGCAGCCGGACGAACCGGCCGCGCTGGAGCACCTCGCGGTGGGCCTTGTAGAAGGCGACCTGGTCGGTGACCTCGGATCGCTCGTGGGCCGACAGGGCGGTCGCGTCGAGCTCGTAGCCGAAGTCTCCGAAGAAGGCCACGGCGGCCCGGGTCGAGAGCGGAGTTCGGCGACCGGTCTGGTGGTTCGGCACGGCCGAGACGTGGGCGCCCATCGAGCTCAAGGGGTAGATCAGCGAGGCACCCCACTGGATCCGGAGCCGCTCGACGGCGTCGGTGTCGTCGCTCGTCCAGGCCTGCGGCGCGAAGGCGAGCATCCCGGGATCGAACCGGCCGCCGCCGCTCGCGCAGGACTCGAACAGGATCTCCGGGAACGCTGCCGTCAGCCGGCCGTAGAGGTCGTAGACACCGAGGATGTAGCGATGGAAGAACTCGCCCTGGCGGTCGGCCGGCAGGCTGGGCGAGGCCGGCTCGGTGATGTTCCGGTTCATATCCCACTTGACGTACGTGATCGGCGCGCTGGACAGGATCAGGGACAGGGCGTTGAACAGGTGATCGACGATCTCCGGCCGGGACAGGTCGAGGACGTACTGGCTGCGCTCGGCCGTGCGCGGCCGTCCTGCGACCCCGATCGCCCAGTCCGGATGGGCCGCGAAGAGCTCGCTCCGCGTGGCTGATCATCTCGGGTTCGATCCACAGCCCGAACTGCATTCCGAGGCCGGTGATCCGGGCGGCCAGCCCATCGAGTCCATTGGGCAGCTTGCGCCGGTCGACGGTCCAGTCGCCGAGCGAGCTGTCGTCGGCATCCCGGGCGCCGAACCAGCCGTCGTCGAGGACGAACAGCTCGATCCCCAGGCCCTGGGCCACGGTCGCGATGTCGACCAGCCGGGTCTCGTCGAAGTCGAAGTAGGTGCCTTCCCAGTTGTTGATCAGGACGGGCCTCGGCCGGTCCCGCCACACGCCGCGAGCAAGCCGCTCCCGGTACAGCCGGTGATAGGCATCGCTCAGGCTGCCCAGGCCCGTGCCCGACCAGGCCAGGACCGCTTCGGGCGTCTCGAACGATTCGCCCGGCTCGAGAACCCAGCCGAAGCCCTCCGGATGGATCCCGATCCGGGCCCGGGTCGTGCCGTACAGGCCGACCTCGGTCTCGGCCAGGAAATTGCCCGAGTAGACGAGGCTGAGCCCGTAGGCCTCGCCGGACGTCTCGGTCGTGGCCGGCCGGCGCAGGATGATCGATGGATCGTGCTCCAGGCCGGACGCCCCGCGAAGGCTGCCGGTCGACTGCCGGCCGGGCCCGAGCGGGCGGTCGATCACGTGCCGTTCGCGGGCCCAGGCGCCGCTCAGCTGGACCCGGGACCAGTCGTGATCGGGCAGGTCGAGCGAAGCGCTCATCGCGGTCGTGACGCGGCAGCCGGTGTGAGCCGGCATTTCGGATCCGGACACTCCGGGCGACGATCGGCTGGTCGCGAAAGATCGTGTACGACAGGCTGACCTCGACCCCGCTCGGGCGATCGACCAGGCGGATCTCGGCGCTCGTCGCCTCGTCCTCTGATTCGACGTAGGTCGAGGGCAGGCCAGGGATCGGGGCCTTGCCCGCGAAGACCCGGTAGCTGTCGTACTCGAGCCGGAGGACCGTGCTCCCGTCGGGTTGCTCGATCACGAGCCCGGGCACCCGGAAGTCGCCGCCGCCGGCGGTCGGCAGCTCGAGCGCGATCGGGTCGTCGACCCGGTTGTCGAAGCCGGCGAAGCCGGCCCGGCCCAGGTGGCGATAGGACCGCTCGGTGGCCAGCCGGCCGCCGAAGTGGAGCAGGCCGATCGAGCCGTCTTCGAGGACCCGGACGACGTAGCTGATCTGGTCGTTGTAGAGGTGGAGCTGGGCCGATTCGGCCAGCCACTCGATGTTCACCCGCCATGCCTCATTCGATCGTCTCGAGGGTCCACGACCAGATGTAGGTTCCGGGCCCGACGAGATACTCGGGCAGCGTGTCGGGGCCGCAGCTGGCCGTCCCGAGGCCGCGATGGGCGACGTCGAAGGTGACGATCGTCTCGGCCGCCGGCTTCAGCTCGACATCGTGAGTCGCGCTGGCCAGGTCGGCCGCCCGGAAGTGGGTCACCGATGCCTGGTTGGGAGCGTCGAAGGTGATCCGCAGGCCGCGTCCCGACGGATCCCGCAGCTCGATCCAGCGGACCTCGGCATGGCCGCCGTTTTCCTGGGGCCGGACGTAGCGGGTCGCCTGGTCGGTCACGCTGCCCGTCCAGTGGCCGAGCAGGCCGCCCCGCTGCCGATCGGGGTATGTCTCGTGGGGCCCGCTGCCGAAGTACTCGAGCTGGTCGAGGCCGGCGATCGCCTCGAGGACGGTTCCGATCCGGGCGACGTCGGCCAGCTCGGCCGGCAGGACCGCTTCCTCGTCGATCCGGAGCGCGCCCCCGGCGAGCGGGGTCAGGCGTTGCTCGTGGGCCACGCTGATGCCGTCCGCGGCGCGATACGTGCTCCTGACGACGGTCGTCCCGCCATCACGCGTGATCGAGTCGAGCGTCCGGGCCGGCCGGTCGAGGCCCTGGCCCACCCAGCGGTCGCCCATCCCGCCGATCCGGTCGTTGTCGGTCGGCGCTCGCCACAGGCTGAGCGTGGGTGAGGCCGCCAGCAGCGGATGGACCAGGAGGCCCGCGTCGTTGACCTGGACCTGGCTGTCGATCGCGCTCAAATCGCCGGCCGCCGGGCTGCCGGGGGCTCCGCCCAGGGCGACCTGCCCGGCGCAGACCTCGAAGCCGGCCGGTGCCCAGGCCAGGTCGGCCTTCGTCCGGAAGCGCAGGGTCAGCCAGGCCTCGCGCCCGGCCAGGCGGTCGGCGGCCGGCCAGCCGGGAATCGCCACGGCCACGGCCGCCCCCGCCTCGATCCTGGGCAGCACGAGGGCGCCCGAGGCGATGACCTCGCGCTCGCCGGCCAGCTGCCAGGTGCAGTCGAGCCAGCCGAGATCGGAGAAGTCCTGCCGGTTTTCGAGCCGGATCCGGCCCGCCTGGAGGTCGTCGGGAGTGGCCGAGATCCGAACGGGAGCGGCCAGGTGGCGATGCTCCCAGAGGGCCGGCTTCGGACGGCGATCGGGAAAGACCAGGCCGTCGAGGCAGAAGTTGCTGTCATTCGGCTCGTCGCCGAAGTCGCCGCCGTAGGCCCAGCGGCGCGTCCCATCGGGCAGGTCCTGGACGAGGCCGTGGTCCCACCACTCCCAGATGAAGCCGCCCTGGAGGCCGGGCGTCGACTCGATCGCATCCCAGTACTCGGCCAGGGTCCCGTTGCTGTTGCCCATCGCGTGGGAGTACTCGCACATGATCAGGGGGTGCCGCTGGGTGCCGTTCGTGGCGTGGCCGACGATCGCCGCGATCGGCGGATACATCGGGCAGGCGATGTCGCTGGCCGTCTGGCTCGAGCCCCAGTCGAACTTGATCGCGCCCTCGTAGTGGAGCGGCCGGCTCGAATCGTAGTGGCGCAGCCAGCCGGCGGCCGCATCGTGGTTCGCCCCGTAGCCCGATTCGTTGCCGAGCGACCAGAGGATGACCGAGGGGTGGTTCTTGTCCCGGATCGCCATTCGGGCGACCCGCTCGACCCATTGCCCGAGATAGCGCGGGTCGTCGCACAGGGACGACCAGAAGGCGTGCGACTCGATGTCTGCCTCGGCGATCACCCACAGGCCGAGCTCGTCGCACAGCTCGAGCAGGGCCGGCACGTTCGGATAATGCGAAGTGCGGAGCGCGTTGAACCCGAACTGCTTCATCTGGACGAGGTCGGCCCGGATCGAAGCGCGGCTCACCGTCCGGCCGGTGAACTGGTCGAAGTCGTGCCGATTGATCCCGTGGATCAGGACCGGCCGGCCGTTCAGAAGCAGCTCCAGACCACGGATCTCGACCCGCCGGAAGCCGATCCGGATCGTTGCTTCTTCGACGAGCACGCCGTTCGGGTCGCGCAGGCGGATCGCCAGCGGATAGAGGTTCGGGGCTTCCGACGACCAGGGCTTGATCCCGGGCAGCTCGGCTCGCCAGGCCACGAGCCCGTCGAGGGCCGGAGCGATCCGGGACTCGATCTCCGGCCACTCGACCGTCGCCTCGTGCTCGGTCAAGGTGTCGCCGAATGCCCGTCGGGCCTGGACCCAGCGCTCGGCCGGCGTCGCCCGTTCCGGCCCGTGATCGCTGAACGCCGCCTCGCTCGTCCGGCCCAGGAGCGGCGGCCCGTCGGGCGCGGCCGGGTCGCCCAGGATCGCCTCGACCGTCCAGCCCGGTGCCGGCGAAACCCCGGCAAAGCCGACTTCGACCCGCAGCTCGAGCGTGCCGATGACCAGGGCCCCCGCCGAATCCTCGGTCAGCCCGCCAATCGCCCGGATCTCGGCCAGGTGGACCGGCTCGGTGGCGTACAGGAAGACCGAGCGGGTGATCCCGCCATGCCACCACTCGTCCTGGTCCTCGATGTAGGTCGCGTCCGACCACTTGATCACCCGCAGCCGGATCGTGTTCGGGCCGGCGGTCACGATGCCGCTCAGGTCGAACTCGGCGGCCAAATGGGAGTCCTTGCTCAGGCCGATCTCGTGGCCGTTGACCTGGACGACCAGGACGCTCTCGGCCGCGCCGACCTGGAGGATGATCCGGCGACCGGCCCAGGCGGCCGGCAGGTCGAACGAGCGCTCGTAGATCCCGGTCGGATTCAGGGCGGGCACGTTTGGGGCTTGCCCGGCGAACGGCATCTGGACGTTCGTGTAGTGGGGCTTGTCGAACGTGTTCTGCATCGTCCAGGCCCCGGGGACCGTGATATCGCGCCAGGTGCCCGTGGGCTCGGCGTCGGCCCGCTCGAGCAGCTGGAAGCGCCAGGTCCCGTCGAGATCGATGCGGTCGTCGTGTGGCACGGCGTGCATCGGGAGCCGGTGCAGGCTGCTCAGCTCGGGGGTCTCCCAGATCACGCCAGTCACGCGCTCGTCCACCTCTCGCTTGTTCTCACCGGACCTCGCCGGATCTCGCCGGCCCGCGCCGGGTTCGCCCCTGGTCAACGACAACGGTAGCCGATTCGCGCCTGCGATCGGACTGCGATCGGCCCGCGCGACCGTTCGCGTGGCGAGGTCATTCCGGCCTCGTTGGACGACCACTGCCACGAACGACACCGCACCAGGAGAGCCTCGATGAACCGCTTCACCCGGTCGACCCTCATGGGCCTCATCGCCACCGCCTCGATCGTGGCCGGCTGCTCGAGCGGCGCTGCTGCTTCGGCTGCGACCGGGTTGTCCGGGGGGCCCGGCGGGTCCGTCGCTCCCGTCGGGGGTGGCAACGGCGCGGCGGGTTCGGTCGCGCCCACTGGCGGCCAGAGCGCAACCTGCAACCAGCTCACCCTGGCCGAGGTCCAGCCCCTCCTCGACGTGCCGCTCAAGGCGGTCCAGGTCCAGGCCTTCGGCCTGGACGGGAGCGGCCAGGAGTGCCGCTTCGTCGCAGATGACCCGAGCAACAACGTCGATGTCCTGGTCGTGGGCGGCGACGCCGGCACCCAGCAGTACCAGGGCGACATCGCCGACTTCCCGAGCCCGGCCCCGTTGGCCGGTGTCGGCGATCAGGCGACCCGCGACGCGGACGACGAATCGGCGTCGTTCGCAGCCCTCAAGGGCAATGCGTATTGCAGCGTGGGCATGGAGGCAGAGGACGTCCCCGGCGTCGGGGCCCTGATGGACGCGGCTGGCAACACGAACAACATCGGTGAGGCGAACTGGCTCGTCATCACGAACGCTCTGGCGACCCTCTGCAACCGGATCTACGGCAGCGGCAACACGACGATCGACCTGAGCGGCCTCAAGGCAGCTGCGTCGGCGGCGCCGTAGGGTAGGCGGGGCGAGCACGGGGCCCCACCGGGGCCCGGCTGCCCCGTCGCGTCTGGCCCCCGGGCGCTACCCTCGGTCGGTGATAGACGACGATCCAGGCAATCCTGACGTCCGCGTCGCAACGCCGGCCGAGGTGGCCGATGTCCAGGCGATGCACGCCGCGACCGGTGCGGCCTGGGATGAGGCGGCCGAACGGTACGAAGGCTGGCTCGACGAGGCGATCGAGCTGATCCGGGCCGGCGGGAGCAACCTCTTCCCGGAGGAGGCGGAGCTGCTCGGCGATCTCCACAGCGGCTGCCGCCGGGCGATCCACCTCCAGTGCGCCGGCGGGCGCGACACGCTTTCGCTCTGGCGGCTGGGGGCCGCCGAGGTCATCGGCCTGGACATCAGCCCGCGAATGATCGAGCTGGCCGAGCGCCTCAGCGCGGCGACCGACGCACCAGCCCGTTGGTATGTGGCCGATGTCCTGGACGCCCCGACCGTGCTCGACGGATCGGCCGACCTGGTCTACACCGGCCGCGGCTCGCTCCTGTGGCTCCAGGACCTCGCCGCCTGGGCGGCCGTGGTCGCCCGCCTGCTGGTGCCCGGAGGCCGGCTCGTCCTGTTCGAGGGCCACCCCTTCGAGTGGCTCGTGGACGGGGACGAATTGGGCCGCTGGCAGCTCACCGACTACGACTACTTCGCCGGACCCGAGGCGTCGCGCGGCTGGTCGACCGGCTTCATCGACCACCTCTCGATCGCCGACGCCGAGCAGCATTGGAAGTTCTCCCGGTCGTGGACCCTGGGCGAGATCGTTTCGGCCGTGGCCGGCGCCGGACTGCGGATCGAGCGCCTGGCCGAATACCGGCGAGACTGGTGGACGGGCCACGGCGACATTGCCCCCGAGGAGCGGGGACGCCTGCCCCTCTCGTTTGGCCTGATCGCGACGCGGCCCTCCTAGGGCTCGCGATCCGGTTCGAGGCCTGGTCGGGTCGGGCCGGGCCGCTTGAGCTGCGCCTGGCCTCGGCCTGGTCCGAGCTTGGCCCGCTGGCCTGTGCCTGGACCGATGTGCGTGGCCGCCGTGCATGAGCTGAGCGCAAGCGACGAACGGGCCGGCCGACCTCGTCGATTCCGCTCGCCTGGTGCACGCAACGTGCGAATTGCCGCCGATTTGGTCGAAAACGTGCGTCGGATGCACGGAAGACAACGTCCGGCGGTCGCGCTCTGTCGATTGCGCTCTCCCGGGGCACAGGCGCGGGGGCGCGGGCGACAGCCGGCTGGCGTCCCGGCGTCGGAGGGCTCGACCCCCGTCGGTTGGGCTCTCCCGGGTACGGGCGCGGGGGCGCGGGCGACAGCCGGCTGGCGTCCCGGCGTCGGAGGGCTCGACCCCGGTCGGTTGGGCTCTCCTGGGGCACGGGGAGCAGGCGCGGCGCGACAACCGGCTGAAGGCCCGGCCGCAGCGGAAGCGAGGCGGAAAACGTCAGATGTCGAGGAGGCGGCGTTTCGCCTCGGCGAACTCCTCGTCGGTCAGGCTGCCTTCGGCCCGGAGCCGGGCAAGGTCTGCCAGGTGCCCCGCCAGCTCGATTCCGGCCGGCGACGGCTGAGCGGGCGCTCCGGCCGGGGCCGACACGCTGGAGGGTGGAGCCGGGGACGGAGCAAGTGGAGGCGCGAGCGGAGCCAGAAGCGCAGGCGCGGGCGGCACGGCCAGGCCCGGCGGCGCGGCCAGGCCCGGCGGCACGGAGGAGCCCGGCGGGCCACCGGGGAGCGCCGGGGCGGAGCTCGCGGCGGCCAGGGCCGGGCCTGTCCGGACGCCGAGCTGCTGCCAGAACCGGCCGACCTCGCTCCGGTAGGTCTCCTCGGTCACGCCCCGAAGACGGAACTGCCCGGTCAACGAGCGCATTCGGTCGACGGCCGCCCGCTGGGTCGGCAGGACCTGGAGCCCCTGGCCACAAACCGGGCAGAGCAGGTATCGATCGCCGCCGTACTTCACGACCGGCACGAAATACAGGCTGAACTGCTGCTTCGATTCGACGTCGTGCAGGAAGACCGTGTTGTGGCAGTTCGGGCACGAAAGCGGGGCGACCTCGCCGCGGTCTTTCGCCTTGCTTCGTCCCCAGCCGAAGATCAGCACCGCCCTCGTCCCACCGTTCGAAGCCTGACCGTCAGCCGATTCCCCGCGAGCCCGGGCGCGGGCCTAGGTTCCGGCTCGCCAGGAGGCGGCGTAGGCAGTCTGCTCGGGGGTCAGCGGATCAAGCGTGATCCCGAACGCGGCCAGCTTCAGGCGGGCCACCTCGGCGTCGATCGCCTCGGGCACGACGTAGACACCCGGCTTGAGCTCGGCATGATGCTGCGCGACGTATTCGGCCGACAGGGCCTGGTTGGCGAAGCTCATGTCCATGACCGCGGCCGGATGCCCTTCAGCCGCCCCGAGGTTGACCAGGCGCCCCTCGGCGATCAGGTTGACCCGCTTGCCGCCGAGGTCGAACTCCTGGACGTTCGTCCGGACTTCGCGGACGTGGCCCTCGGCCATCTCGCGCAGCGCCGTGAGGTCGAGCTCGGCGTCGAAGTGACCCGAGTTGGCCATGATCGCCCCGTCGCGCATCGCCGCGAAGTGCTCCCGCCGGAAGACATTCTTGTTGCCGGTCGCGGTGATGAACAGGTCGCCCCAGGCAGCCGCCTGGGCGGCAGTCATCACCTGGAACCCGTCCATCAGCGCCTCGAGGGCCCGGATCGGATCGACCTCCACGATCGCGACGTGGGCGCCGTGGCCGGACATCCGGGCACTGATCCCCTTGCCGACCCAGCCGTACCCGGCGATCACGACGTGGCGCCCGGCGATCAGCACGTTCGTCGCCCGCAGGATCCCGTCGAGGGTCGACTGGCCGGTCCCGTAGCGGTTGTCGAAGAGGTGCTTCGTCTGGGCCTCGTTGACGGCCACGACCGGGAAGCGCAGGGCGCCCTCCGCGCTCATCGCCTTCAGCCGGATGACCCCGGTCGTCGTCTCCTCCGTGCCGGCCAGGATCTCGGGCAGCTGCTCCGGGCGCTTCTCGTGGAGCAACCCGACCAGGTCACACCCGTCGTCCATCGTGATCCCCGGATGGGCATCGGCAGCAGCATTCAGGTGGGCGTAATAGGTGTCGTGGTCCTCGCCCCGGCGGGCGTAACAGCTGATGCCGTACGCAGCCACGAGGGCCGCGGCCACATCGTCCTGGGTCGACAGGGGGTTCGAGGCGACGAGGGTGATCTCCGCCCCGCCGGCCTTGAGCGCCCGGGCCAGGTTGGCCGTCTCGGTCGTGACGTGGAGGCAGGCGGCGATCCGCAGGCCGGCCAGCGGCTGCTCCCGGCTGAATCGATCGCTGATCAGGGCGAGGACCGGCATCTCGCGGGCCGCCCACTCGATTCGGCGGACGCCCTCGCCGGCCAGGGCGAGGTCGACGACGTCATGGGCCGGGAGCGAGGCGGCTGGGGCAGTCATCAGATTTCGGACTCCTTGCGGGGTGACAGGAACCGCCGAAGCGGCCCGGGCAGGCCGGGCCAGGGCGAGCCGAGCCGGTGGATGAGGCGCTCCTCGAAGCGGATGTGCTCCTGGTAGCCGAGCTTCCGATAGGCCTGGAGCGCGGGAGGATTGTCGGACCGGACGTTGAGCACGACCTGGTCACAGAAGCGCAGCAGCTCGGCGGTCACCGCCCCGGTCGTCGCCGTGGCGTAGCCCCGGCCGCGATACTCCACCTGGGTCAGGACGTTGCCGACGACGGCCAGCCGGGCGCTCGCGCTGATCACGTGGGTCCCGGCGGCGGCGACCAGGTGACCGTTGGCCCGGACGCCGTAGTAGACCCCATCCGCGATCGCGCCCTGGCCGAGCCACGAGGCGAAGCCGAGCTGGTAGAGCCGGTTCAGGTCGCCGACCTCGACCGGCAGGAGCCGTCGCGTGTCGGCGGGATAGGGCCGGAAGGTCGTCCGGTCGACCCACATCCGGACCATCTGCGGCCCGGCCTCGACCCGGTAGCTCGCCTCGACCGCGGGCATCGCCTCGGGCAGCGCCGCTACGTACGCCGCCCGCGGCTTGACCAGGTCGCGCAGGGCCGCCTCGATCCCGTCGTTCCGGCCCATCACGAACAGGGGCTGGGGCGACAGGCCGGCGTACTCGAGGGCGACGGCCACGAGCTCGGTCCCGACGAAGGCTCCACCCCAGCGGGTCCGGCTGAACTCGCGGTCGTCGAGGTCGCAGATCGCGTAGGCCGCGAACAACCGGTCGCGCGCGAGGAACTCGCGCAAGAGGACCCGATCGGTCGTGTTGCGGACGACGAGGCCGGTCCCCCGCCGGGTGACCACGATGCTGGCCATCAGGCGCTCACCGGCGCATCGGCGGGTTCAACCGGCACCTCGGCGGGCTGGACCGGCGGAACCCTGGCTTCGACGTCGCGGGTCGCCCGCGCGGCGACGGCCGCGGCGAGAGCCGGTCCGAACGGGGCCCGCAGGACTCCCTCTTCGGTGATGATCCCGGAGATCAGCGAAGCGGGGGTCACGTCGAACGATGGGTTCCAGGCCTTGCCGAAGCGCGGCGCGATCCGGGTCGTGCCGACGTGGAAGACCTCGTCCTCGGGTCGAAGCTCGATCGGGATGCCCGTCCCATCGGCAGTTGCCAGGTCGACCGAGCTGATCGGCGCGCAGACGTAGAACGGAACGCGGTGGCGGGCGGCCATGACCGACAGTGGGTACGTCCCGACCTTGTTGGCGGTGTCGCCGTTGGCCGCGATCCGGTCGGCCCCGACGAGCACGGCGTCGACCCGGCCGGTGGCCAGGAGCGAACCGGCCGCTCCGTCGGCGATCAGGGTGTAGGGCACGCCGGCCTGGACCAGCTCCCAGGCGGTGAGCCGGGCCCCCTGGAGGTACGGCCGGGTTTCGTCGACAAAGACCTCCAGCCGACGGTTGGCGGCCCAGGCCGCCTGGACGATCCCGAGGGCCGTGCCGAACTGGCCGCAGGCCAGCGGGCCGGTGTTGCAGTGGGTCAGCAGGCGGAGCTCGCGATCGGGGGTCCGGGGCAGGATCGCCAGGCCGTGCTCGGCCAGCAGGCCGTGGTCGCGGGTCGCCTCGGCGCAGATCGCGTCCGCCTCGACCCGGAGCGTGCCGGCCACGACGTCGCCGTTGTCGGCGAGGTCGCCCAGGCCCTCGAGCCGGGCCATCATCCGGTCGACCGCCCAGCCGATGTTGACCGCGGTCGGGCGGCTCTCACGGAGGGCCGTGGCCGCGCCCCGGATCAGCGCCCGGCGGTCCGACATCGTGGCGTTCCGGGCATGCTCGGCGGTCAGGGCCAGGCCGTACGCCGCGGCCTGGCCGAGGGCCGGTGCGCCGCGTACGACCATCGCCCGGATCGCCTGCGCGACCTGGCCGCCGTCGCTGCAGGCGACCTCGAGCAGCTCGCCCGGCAGGCGGCGCTGGTCGACGAAGTAGATCGTGCCGCCGTCGACCCGGAAGGCGGTCCGGAAGCCGCGCGATTCGCCCGGGGCCGGATTGGTCCCGGTCACGGGTCGCAGGGCCGGCACGGGCGTCGCCGCGGTCATCGGGTTCGGATTCGGGGCGGTGGCCGGGTTGGCGGCCAGCGGCTCGCCCAGGCCGAGCATCGATTCGGGGTTGAGGAGCGTCCCGGCTGCGTCCGTTGCGGCCCGCTGAAGGGCGCCCGCCGAGCCGGCCACGGTCGCTGCGGTCTGGATCACCTCGGCAGCGAACTGGCGGAAGAAGCGCCGGCGGGCGAGATCCACCTCGACCTCGGGGCCCGCGACCGGATCCGGTCCGGGTGCGCTCGGGACCGGGTCAGGCGCGGCGATCGTCGGCCCAGGGGTCGGTTCGCTCGGGCTCGGCTCGTCGCTCAAGGCCGCTGACTCAATAACGGACGACGCTCTCGACCCGGAGACCCTGGAGCCGGTCGCGGCCGTTCAGGAAGTCGAGCTCGACGAGGAAGCCCAGGCCGACCACCTCGCCCTGGAGCCGCTCGACCAGGTCGATCGTCCCGCGGACCGTTCCGCCCGTCGCCAGGAGGTCGTCCACGACCAGGACCCGCTGGCCCGGCTGGATCGCGTCGCGGTGGATCTCCAGGGTGTTCGAACCGTATTCGAGGGCGTATTCGACCGTGATCGTCTCGGCCGGCAGCTTGCCCAGCTTGCGGACGGGGACGAGCCCCGCATTCAGGAGGTAGGCCATCGGCGCGCTGAAGATGAAGCCGCGCGATTCCATCCCGACCACGATGTCGACCTTGTCGTCCTGCCAGGGTGCCAGCATCAGGTCAATCGATTCCCGGTAGGCGGCGGGGTCCTTGAGCAGGGTCGTGATGTCGTAGAACAGGATGCCCGGCTTGGGGAAGTCGGGAATCTCGCGAATCTTGGCTCGGAGCTCCTCGGCGGACATTCGGCTTGGGGCCTCCGGAGTGACTGGCTCGCTTGGAGCCAGGGTGGACTGCGCAGGGTGGCGCTTGCAGTCTAGCGCGCCTCGAGCGCCATGCGAGACCGAGCGATCGGCCCGGGCAGCCGCCGCGACAGGACCACCCCGAGGCAGCCGACGATCGCGCCGACGGCGAACGCGGCAGCCAGCCCGACCCACTGGGCCGAGCCATTCCGGGCCGCGATCGCGATCAGCGCCCCGGCCGTGCCGGTCCCGATCGCCGTGCCCAGGACGTCGCTCATCTGGAGGGCGGCGGTGGCCGCTCCCTGGCTCTCGAGGGGAGCCTCGGCCAGGACGGCCAGTGAGAGCGGGGCATAGCCGATCCCCATTCCGAAGCCGGCCACGGCCCAGGCCAGGGCTGCCACGATCACGGGGACCTCCGGCGACAGGACCAGGGCCAGGATCCCGATTCCGGCGAGGACGCAGCCGAAGCCGGCCGCTACGAGCCGGGCGACTCCGATCCGGCCGATGTAGCGGGCCTGGATCCACGAGCCGGCCGTCCAGGTCAGGGTCGCCGCTGTCAGGGCGATGCCGGCCTGGGCCGCGTCGATCCCCCGCCAGCCGATCAGGACGAGCGGCACGTAGGCGTCAACGCTGAAGAAGGCGAAGGTCAGGACGCCCCGGATCATGACCGCCGCCGGCAGTCCGTGTCTCGCCTCGAGCGTCCCGGCCGGGGTCAGCCGCCGATAGGCCGGGATGCCGATCACCAGCCCGAGCCCGAACAAGATGGCGCCCGGGACAAGGCTGGCATCGGTCAGGCCGACAACGAGGAGCCCGGCCCCGGCCGCCAGGAGCAACGCCCAGCGGGTCCGGCCGGCCGGCGACCCGTCGCCGCCAGCTGACCTGGCCCGGTCCGGGACGTCGAGTGGCGGACGATCCGGGACGGTCCGATTGATCGCCGGGATCGTCAGGGCAGCTGCCAGGAGGACGAATGGGACGAGACCCAGGAAGACAAGCCGCCAGCTGGCCTGCTCGGCGATGAAGCCGCTGATTGCCGGGCCGATGATCCCGGGCACGACCCAGGCCGTCGACAGGACGGCGAACATCGGGGGCCGGAGGTCCGGCGGCAGAGCCCGGGCGATCGCGACGTAGGCAACCGGCGTGATCCCGCCCGCGCCGAACCCCTGGAGCACCCGGCCCCCGATCAGGACGGGCATGCTCGGCGCGAAGCCACCGATCAGCAGCCCGGTCGCGAACAGGCCCAGGCCAATCGCCAATGGTCGGACGAGGCTGCCCCGGTCGATCAGCCCGCCCAGGATCACGATCCCGACGAGGTCCGCCAGGAAGAACGCGCTGAAGACCCAGCCGTACAGCTCGATCCCGCCCAGCTCGCGGACCACGATCGGCATCGCCGTCGAGACGGCCAGCGACTCGAACGCGACCAGGGTCACGGTCAGGATCAGGCCGAACGACAGGACCCGACGTTCGGCCGAGAACAGGCTGCCCAGGCTGCCCAACGTGTCCGCGGCGGCGGCCGGCTCGGCCACGACCGGCGGTTCAGCCATCGCTGCCGATCGGATCGGCGGGGGCCGGGTCGCCCTCGGACAGCCGGGCCACGACAGCCTGGGTCAGCGGCCAGCCAAGGCGCGGATCTCGCGGGAGCCGGATCCTGACCTGGTTGCTGGCGAAGGTCACGTCGCCCGGGCGGACCCCGGGCAGGCCCAGGCCGACCGCCCGGGGCCCGCCCCCAAGCGGGGCAAGGAGCCGCATCGCGCTGGCCCGGGTCAGGGCCCCGAACCGGACGACGAGCTGGCCATCCTCGCGCGAGATCGAAGCGATCCCGGCGGCCTCGGCGGCCAGGCGCAGCTCGGCGACCTCGACCAGCCGGACGACGGGCGGCGGGAGCGGCCCGAACCGGTCGATCGCCTCCTGTCGGAAGGCGGCCAGGTCGCCCGGCGTACGGGCCCGGGCGAGGCGCCGGTACAGCTCGAGCTTCTGGGCCTCGTCGGCCACGTAGTCGTCCGGCAGATGGGCGTCGATCGGCAGGTCGAGGACGGCCTGGGGTGGTGCCAGGACCGGCTCGCGCAGCTCGCGCCGGGCCTTGACCTCCTCGACGGCATCGGCCAGGAGGCGGCTGTAGAGGTCGAACCCGACCGCGGCCATGTGGCCCGACTGCTCGCCGCCGAGGATGTTCCCGGCTCCCCGGATCTCGAGGTCGGACAGGGCGATCTGGAAGCCCGCTCCGAGCTCGGACGCGTTGAAGATCGCCTGGAGCCGCTTGCGTGCCTCGTCCGAAAGGCGCTCGCGACGGCGATAGAGCAGGTAGGCGAAGGCCCGCCGGCTGGACCGGCCGACCCGGCCGCGGAGCTGGTAGAGCTGGGCCAGCCCGAGCGTGTCGGCCCGATCGATGATGATCGTGTTCGCGTTCGGGATGTCGAGGCCCGATTCGATGATCGTGGTGCACACCAGGACGTCGGCGGCGCCGCCGGCGAAGGTGATCATCACCTGCTCGAGCCGACCCTCGGCCATCTGGCCGTGGCCAACGACGATCCGGGCGTCGGGCAGCATCTCGCGCAGCTGCTGGGCCTGGGCCTCGATCGTTTCGACCCGATTGTGGACGTAGAAGACCTGGCCGCCCCGGTCGAGCTCGCGCTCGATCGCATCGCGGACCAGGCCGGCGGTCGCTTCGGCCACCCGGGTCTGGATCGGAAGGCGATCCTCGGGCGGCGTCTCGATCACGCTCAGGTCGCGGACGCCGGCCAGGGCCAGGTTGAGCGTCCGGGGGATCGGGGTGGCCGACAGGGTCAGCACGTCCACCTCGCGCCGGAGCTGCTTCAGGCGCTCCTTGGCGGCCACTCCGAAACGCTGCTCCTCGTCGACCACGACCAGCCCGAGGTCGCGGAACTTGACGTCCTTCGAGAGGAGCCGGTGGGTCCCGATCACGAGGTCGACCGAACCGCTGGCGAGCCCGGCGATCGTGGCTTCCTGCTCGCGGGCGGGCACGAACCGGCTGAGCAGCCGGACGGTCAGCGGGAAGGCGGCGAAACGCTGCGAGAACGTCGTGTCGTGCTGGGCGGCGAGGACGGTCGTGGGCACGAGCACAGCCACCTGGCAGCCGTCCTGGATCGCCTTGAAGGCGGCCCGGATCGCGACCTCGGTCTTGCCGTAGCCGACGTCGCCCACGACAAGCCGGTCCATCGGCCGGCGCGACTCCATGTCGGCCTTCGCCTCGGCGATCGCCCGGAGCTGGTCGATCGTCTCTTCGTACGGGAAGCTCGCCTCCATCTCGGCCTGCCACGGGCTGTCGATCGGGAACGCGTGGCCCTCCGCGCCGGCCCGGGTCGCGTACAGCTCGAGGAGCTCCTCGGCCAGGTCATCGACCGCCTTCTTGACCCGCTGCTTCGTACGCAGCCAGTCGGTGCCGCCGAGCCGGCTCAGGGCCGGATGCTCGCCGCCGGAGTAGCGGCTGACCCGGGCGATCTGCTCGACCGGGACGTAGATCCGGTCGCCGGCGGCGAAGCTCAGCTCGAGGTAGTCGCGCTCCTCGCCGGCGCCTCCGCGCCGGAGCATCTGCTCATAGCGGGCGATCCCGTGATCGATGTGGACGACCAGGTCGCCGGGCGTCAGCCGCTCGAGGATGTCGCGCGGGACGACCCGCCGGAGCGCCTTGGGCCGCCGGACCCGGACGGAGCCGAACAGCTCCCGGTCGGTGATCACGGCCAGCCCGTCGGGACCGCCCGCGAACCCCCCGTTCAAGCTGCGCTCGATCAGGGCGATCGCACCGGGCGGCGGGACCTCGGCCAGTCGGCTGGTCAGCCCGACCGGCTTGCCCGCCTCGGCCAGGACCTCGGCCAGGCGCGGGGCCTGGTCGGAGGCGAGGATGATCCGGGCGCCGTCCTGGCTGAACGCATCGAGGGCCTCGGCCAGGCGGCCGGCGCGGGCCGCCGGCAGGACCGGCTCGCGCCAGCCGAACAGGTCGCCCGACGACAGTCCCCGGCCGGCCATCGTCAGGCCCTCGCCCGTCTGGCTCTCCGACTCCCAGGTCAGCTCGATCGTCCGGGCCCGGACGAGCCGGCTCTTCCAGTCGCGCGGTCCGAGGTAGGTGACCGGCCAGTCCTTCGGGATCTCACCGCCGGTGATCAGCTCGGTTCGGCGTTCGTCGGCCTGGCGCCACAGGAACTGGGCAGCCTCGGCCAGCTCGCCCGGCTCGTCCATGACGATCAGGGTCTCGCTCCCGACGTGGTCAAGACCGGTCGCTGGACAGACGATCCCGGCCCAGATCTCGGCCGCGTCGCCGACATGGATCGCGCGTCCGGCGGACCTGCCGTCGGCCGGGTCTCCGCTCAGCCCGCCGCTGGCCTGCCGGCCGGTCCCCTGCTCGAACCGGGCAAGGTCGGCCACCAGGCGTTCGGGCAGGCGGGCCGCCGCCCGGCCCAGCCCGGCCCGGATGGCCTCGGTACCGCTCGCGGGAACGAGGAACTCGGTCGCCGGGAGCAGGTCGATCGAGGCGACCCGGCCGGTCGTCCGCTGGTCGGTCGGATCGAAGCTTCGGAGCGAATCGATCTCGTCCCCGAACAGCTCGATCCGGACCGGCAGGCTCGAGCCGGGCGGGAAGACATCGACGATCCCGCCTCGCCGAGCGAATTCTCCCCGGCCGGCCACTTCGATCACCGGTTGGTAGCCGAGTCCGAGGAGCTCGACCAGGAATTGGTCGAGCCCGAGCCGGTCGCCCGGCCCGAGGCGACGCGGCTGGTCGGGCAGGTCGGCCGGCGCGATCGTGTGCTGGAGGAGCGCCTGGACACTGGCCACGAGGACCCGCGCGGCGCCACTCCGCCAGGCGGCCAGGGCAGCGACCCGGGCGGCCGTCTCGTCGGCCACAAGCTCGCTCCGCTCATACGCCAGCGCGGTCCTCGGTTCGAGCACGGCCACCGTGGTCGGATCACCGAGCCACGCCCCGAGCTCCTCGGCCAGGCGGTCGCCGATCTCCGAGTCACGGGCAATCCAGAGGAGTCGCTCCCCGGTCGCCGCGAGGGCCGCCCCGAGGAAGCTCTTCGCCCCGTGCGGGATCATGGTCAGTCCCGCATGACGGCCGGCCGGCGGCATGGGCGCATCTGCCTGGCCGATTCGCTGGCGAAGCGACTCGAACGAGCCGCTGGCGACGAGCAGTGGCGGCAGGACAGACAGGTCCGGGATCCGCCGCGCCGGACGGGCGGCTGCGGCGCCGGTCGCGCTCGGTGCCGACCGGGCGGCCTCCGACGCGGCAGCGGCTGCGGCGGCCCGGGCCAGGGCGGCCTGCTCGAGCCGGCGGGCGTCGTCGACCTCGGCGTCCACCTCGGCGACGTCGAAGTCGATCTCGCTCGCCTCGACCTTCGCCTTGCGTTCGGCGTACTCGGTCGTGATCCGCTCGGCCAGGCGCCGCTCTGCGCCGCGCTTGCCCCGGAAGGGCGGCCGCTCGTTCACCGGCTCTCGCCCGGATCGTCGGCCGGCCGCGGCTTGCGCCAGCCGGTCTTCGTCCGCCGGATCCCATCCGGTCCGGGTGGGCCGTCGATCTCGCCGGGGGCGGCGAGGCGTTCGTCGTCGGCTTGCCGCAGCTGGAACGGGTTGAACCGGTTGGCGGCCTTCGAGGTGCCCTCGCGCGCCCACGCCTCGACCGCATCCGCCGCCGCCTCCAGGAATTCGTCCAGCCGGGGCAGCTCGGCCGGCTCGAACGCCGACAGGACATGGTCCAGCGCCCCCTGATCCGGGTCGCCGATCCCGACCCGGAGGCGGCTGAACGCCTCGCTTGAAAGCTCATCGATGATCGAGCGCAGGCCGTTGTGGCCGCCTGGGCCGCCGCCCTCGCGGAAGCGAAGCTTGCCGAAGGGCAGGGCAAAGTCGTCGGCGACGACCAGGAGGTCGACGAGCGGGGCGTGCTCGCGGGCCAGGACCTTGCGCACGGCCAGGCCGGAGTCGTTCATGTAGGTGAGCGGCTTGACCAGCTCGAGGTCGAGGCCGCGGAAGCGGCCCTGGACGACGCTGCTCGCATCGCGCGTCCGGCCGCGGCCGGCCCAGCCCGCCCGATCCGCGACCCGGTCGAGGACCATCCAGCCCGCGTTGTGGCGGGTCTTCGCGTACTGGTTGCCCGGATTGCCCAGGCCAACCACGATCTTCATCGGCCGGACCCGGCCCCTGCCTCTGACCTCCGGACCTGCTCGCTCATCCTCATCTCCGGACCATCACCGACCTGTCCTCCGAGTGCCGCCGTGCACGCCGAACTGCGTGCACCACGGCTCCCGTGGGTACACGCTGAAGAGCCCAGACCGGCTTCGGCGGGCTGCCCGACGATGGTAGCAGCGTCGCCCGGCGCGGTTCGGCTGCCAGCTTCGGCCTCGGGCCTCGGGCTCCGGCACGTGACCTCGGGCTCCCGGCCTCGGGCTCCGGCCTGCGGCCTCGGGCTCCGGCCCGTGACGTCGGGCTCCGGCCCGTGGCCTTGCGTCCGGCCTGCTCGGCCGCGACCCTCGCCACCACGTGCGCTGGTGTGTGCCCCATGAGCGCAAGCGACCAGTCATTCCCGACCCCTGCTCTCAGGGCGCGGATCCTGTGCCTGGGATGCACGGATTTGCCCGTTTGTGCACCCGACGAACCAAATCGAGGGCATCTCAGGTGGAGCGAGTCGCTTGCGCTCGCTCGGTGCACATCGGGCCAGGCCGCGGGCCAAGCCCCGCGCCTGGCCCCGAGCCGTGCCTCCCGCCGTGGCCCCGCGCCTGGCCCCGAGCCGTGCCTCCCGCCGTGGCTCCGCGCCGTGGCTCCGCGCCGTGGCTCCGCGCCGTGGCTCCGCGCCGTGGCCCCGCGGCCTTTCGGCCTCGGTCGGTCCGGCCTAGCCGGCGAGGAGGCGCTGCTCGAGAGCGCGCATCGAGTTCTCTGCGGCTGGTTCCGCGTGATCCCAGCCGCAGACGTGGAGCGCGCCGTGGATCACCAGCAGGCGCAGCTCGTCGGCGGCGCCCCAACGCAGGTCGCCGGTCTGACCGCCCCGACCGGCCTCGGCCTGTTCCCTCGCCCGCTCGACCGACACGATGATGTCGCCCAGGTGCAGCCGTCGTCCGGGCGGCAGGACGAAGTCCACGGGCCCGGTTCGATCCGCGCGGCCGGCTGGGCCGCCCGCGGGCCTCGCCGGGGATCCGGGCTGGGGCGGGAACGCGGCAACGGGGAGGAGTGGAAACGAGAGGACGTCGGTCGGGCCTGTCTTGCCCATGTGGCTCGCGTTCAGCCCGGCCAGCTCGGCGTCGTCGGCCAGGATCAGCCCGATCGAGGCCGGCCGAGGCGCGCCGGCCGCATCGAGCGTGGCGGCGATCGACGCAGCAAGCCGGCTGAACGGAACGAGGCGGCGAACGTTGGGCCGGGTCGTGAGATCGATCCGCCACGGTCCGCGATAGATCCGGCCGGAACCCTCGTCCGGGTCAGGCACCGTCGCCCGGCGAGCCGCCGCCGGTCAGGCCACTCCCGCCCGAGCCGCCGCCGGTCAGGCCACTCCCGCCCGAGCCGCCGCTGCCAGGGCCACCGATCAGTGGGCCGGAGCCGCCACCCCCGGCCGCGGCGAGCCGGCGGGATTCGAGCTCGACGATCTTCGACTGGGGATAGGCGATTCGCTGGTGGTACATCCCGAGGAGCTGGGACACGAATGCCTCGCGGATCCGCTCGATGTCGCGCAGGGTCAGGTCGCACTCGTCGAACTGGCCGTCCTGGAGCCGGTCCTCGATGATCCGGTTGACCATCGCCCGGATCGCCGGCTCGTCGCGCGACGAGAGCGATCGGACCGAGGCCTCGACCCCGTCGGCCAGCATCAGGAGTGCCGCCTCGCGCGTCTGCGGCTTCGGCCCGTTATGACGGTACGTCCGCTGGTCGACCGCGTCGGCCGCCTTCCGTCCCTCGGCCGTGCTCGACCCCGCCGTACGGCGCGGCCGCCTCCTCGCGGGCCTTGGCATAGAAGAAGCTCAGGAGGCGCCGTTCCGTGGTGCTGCGGAATGAACGCGATCAGGGGCTTGGGCAGATGGGCCCGGTAGGCGATCTCGATCCCGTCTCCGACGTGCTGCTTGAGGATCGCCGCGGAGACCTCCGGATCGAGCTCGTCGTGGACATTCTCGCCGCCGCTCTGGTTCTCGATGAAGGCGGTCGGGTTGGCCAGCTTGCCGACGTCGTGGTAGTAAGCCGCGACGCGGGTGATCAGCGGATCCGCGCCGATCGCCTCGGCGGCCCGTTCGGCCAGGTTGCCGACCATGATCGAGTGGTGGTACGTGCCGGGCGTCTCGATCAGCACCCGGCGCAGGAGCGGCTGCGACGGATTCGCCAGCTCGAGCAGCTGGAACACGGTCAGGATCCCGAACAGGTTGCCGATCACGGCGAAGCTGCCGACCGCGGCCACGGCCGAACCGGCGGCCGCGGCGGCCGAGGCCCCGTAGAGCTGGATCAGGCCGGTGATATCGCGTTCGCCGAGCAGCGAGAAGGTCGTGACGACCAGGGCGTTGACCACGAAGATCGCGAACGCCGCCTGGACGAAGGCATTGAGCCGGTCGCCGCGGCGGACGGCGACGATCCCGGCCAGGCCGCCCAGGAAGATGTAGCGGTGAGCTCGAGCGAGTTGCCATTGACCGCCCCGCCGATCACCGCGATCACCGCGGTCAGCATCACGGCCGCGCTCGCATCGAGCAGGATCGCGATCAGGATCCCGGCCGCAGCGGTCGGCACGAAGAAGGGCAGGACCGACCGGCCGGCCGTGAGCTTCAGGGCCAGGGTCGTGAACACGAGCAGCAGGCCGATCAGCAGGAGCACGTTCGTCCTGTGCCAGACAGCTCGGCCGGAAGCGCCAGATCCAGGCCAGGACGAGGCCCACGATCAGGCTGGCCAGGAGGGCCCAGCCGGCCAGCTTCGCGAGGTCCAGCCGGGCATCGGTCAGGCCATACGCCTCGATCTGCTCCAGTCTGAAGGGCGGTGATCGGGTCGCCCTTCCGGGCGATCGCCTGGCCCTGGCTGAGGCTGACCTCGACCGGGGCGACGGCCGCCGCTGCTGCCTGCCGGGCGGCATCGGTCAGCTCGGAGCTGTACGACGAGTTCGGCTTCGAGGACCGGCGCGATCAACTCCGCCACGAGCTGCCGCTCCGAGGCCTGCAGCCCGCCCAGGACCAGGCCGGCCAGGTTGGCCTGCGTATCGGCCAGGTCGGAATCGCGCAGCTCGGATTGTTCGAGCTGGCCGAGCAACCGGCGGGCCTCGTCACGAACCGTCGGCCAGCGGCTCGGCAGCATGGCCTGGAGCGTCGCCTGCGACTCGTCCGAGAGTCCCGGGATGGCGTTCTTGAGCAGGGCCGCCCGGGCGGAATCGGACACGGTGGTGGCCGAGAAGGCGGCATCGGCCGGGGTCATCTCCATGTTGAGCTGGACCGTCGCCGCCTGGTCGACGGCATCGGCCTTGGCCGGCGTGTAGTCGTACTGCGGGGCAACCGCGGCGCTGGCAGCGTCGCGGGCCTGCTGGGTCAAGGTATCGCTCGTGAAGGTCGCCGCACGGGGAGCGACGATGTCGGCGGTCGCGACCTGGCCGAGGGTGGCCGACAGCCGGGTCGGCACGATGTCCGAGGCGAGAACGGTCGTCAGCCCGACGATCAGGACGATCGAGGCGATCAGCAGCCGGGCCAGGTCACGCCGGGTGAACGGCGTTGCCTGGTCGGGTCGCTGGACAAGCATGCCCTTCATGACTGGCTCAGCCGGCACCGGCCAGGCGAGCCGAGACGAGCTCGCTGAGCCGCTTCCCGTCGGCCCGGCCGCGGGTCCGGGGCGCCAGCCAGCCCATCACCTTGCCGAGATCCCGGGGTGTTTCGGCGCCGGTGGCCTTGATCGCCTCATCGACCAGAGTGGCCAATTCGGCCTCGTCCGAGCTGCTCGGGCAGGTAGCCGTCGAGGATGGCGATCTCCGCCTCTTCCTTGGCGGCCAGGTCCTCGCGGCCACCCTTGCGGAAGGCCTCGACCGACTCGCGTCGGGTCTTGACCTCGCGCCCGACCACGGCCAGGAGCTCGTCATCGGTAAGCGGCTTGCCGTTCTTCTTCTCGAGGTTGTAGGCCGAGTTCTGGACCATCCGCAGGGTGTCGCGGCGCAGCACGTCACCCGACCGCATCGCGGCGGTCGTATCGGACTGGAGTCGTTCCTTGAGGGTCACCGGTTGTGCTGGCACCTCGGGCGGGTCGCCCGGTGCGGAGCGAGGTCTGCGACCTAGCTCTGCGACGTGCGGGCGGCCTTCTTGCGCTTGGCTTCCTTGCGCTTGCGCTTGACGCTGGGCTTCTCGTAATGCTCGCGGCGTCGGGCCTCGGCGAGGATTCCACTCTGCTGGATCTTCTTGTTGAAGCGGCGGAGGGCGCTCTCGAAGGTCTCGTTCTCACCCACGCGGACTTCTGCCAATTCCGGGATCACCTCCCACGGCCAGGATCTGGACTGCCTCGACGGGTTCGTGGCCGGTGGAACCCGCGAGCATTCGACGCCCCTCGACCCACGATTCGGGCGCCTCGTCGAATGGCTGGCGGAGCATAGACGAGGCCCCCGAGTCGGTCAACCGAGCGCTCTCGGGCCGGCGACGTTCGGCTTCGGCTGCCGGCCACGTTCGGCTTCGGCTGCCGGCCACGTTCGGCTTCGGCTGCCGGCCACGTTCGGCTTCGGCTGCCGGCCACGTTCGGCCTGGTTTCTGGCGATTATTAGCGGACGTAGTGTTGCGCCGAGAATCGGGCTCGGATCGACCGCTCTGGCGCGTCCGTCACGCCGATTCGTGCACGAGTCGTTCCCGATCGAGGCCGCGAAGCGCCTCGGATCGCGCCTAACACTACGCGGGCGAATATTCGCCAGTTTCTGGCCGCTCGACGCCCGCCTAGGGATCACCCGCGGCCAGGCCGGTCGGTTGGCCGGCACGATCCGCCGCCGCCTGCACTACGACGGAGCGGACAAGCACGTTGAATTGCTCGGGACGCTCCAGGCTCGAGAGGTGGTAGGCGCCCGCCAGGCGGACGAGGCGGCCGTTCGGCGTGGCGGCGAGAAAGGCCCGCTCGCCCGGCCGCATGGCCAGATCCCGCGATCCGTTGACCAGGACGACCCGGCCCGGGTAGGCCGCGAGGCGCGGCAGGAACGGCTCGCCGGCCAGGGACCGGAGCGCCTCGGCGGCACCCCGCTGAGCAAGGCCCGATTCGACGATCCGATCACCGGTCGGGCCTGGATGCCGACGCCCGAAGTAAGCCCGGCTGAGCCGGTCGAGTCGCGCTCGATCGGCCCATTCGACGGTCGCGGCCAGGGCTCGGATGAGCCCGGCGCGCGGCCCGAGCGGCTCGATGGTGCAGCCTGCCAGGACGAGGGCATCGGCGATCGAGGGCACCTCGGCGGCCAGGGCCATCGCGACGTAGCCGCCCAGCGACAGGCCGACGATCACGGTTGGCGCCACCCGGCGAGATCCGACTTCCGACTCGAGCGCGGCCTGGACGCTCTCGACGGCCGCCGGCAGCGTGAAGTGCTGATCGACGAGCCGGCCATGGCCCGGCAGGTCGACCGCCACCACCCGGTTTGTCCCGCTCAGTGCCGCGACCTGGGGCGCCCAGTAGGCCCGGTTGAGCCGGGTTGGATGGACCAGCACGACGACCGGGCCGCCGACCGGCCCGACCGCGGTCCACCGCTCGCCCGTCCAGGTGATGTCCGTCCTGGAGTTGCCGTTCATCGCGGCGAGTCTAGGCCGGCGATCCGCGAGCGGTCCCCGAGCGGTCCTCCGAGCGGTCCTCCGAGCGGCACTCCAGGCGGTCCTCCGGGCCGTTACGCTGGGGTCATGCCCGACTCCACCACCGGATCGTCGCCCCACTGGACGAGCTTGCTCGACATCCTGGACGACGCGGCGACCCAGTACCGCGACCAGCCCGCCCTCGGCTTGCGACGGGACGACGGCAGCTCGATGCACTGGAGCTTCCAGGAGCTCGACCGGAGGAGCCGGATCGTCGCCTGGCGGCTGCGCGCCCTCGGCCTGAAGCCGGGTGACCGCCTGCTCACCTGGTCGCCTTCGACCCCCGAGCTGCCGGCCGTCTACTACGGCGCGATCCGGGCCGGGATCGTCGTCGTGCCGCTCGACCTGCGGATGGCACCCGACGCGATCGAGCGGATCGCCGAGCGGGCCGACGCGAGCCGGCTGGCGATCGGAACGGGCCGCGACGCACCGGATCCGCGCGACGCGCGGCTCGAAGCCTTCCCGACCTCGACCGTCGAGGCGCTGGCCGCCGAACCGGGAACCGCCAACCCGGACGTGGCCTTCCCCGACGACTGGGAGACCCAGGTCCTGGCGCTGGCCCCGGCCCCAGCGCGAGGACCTGTTCGAGATCATCTTCACCAGCGGCACGACCGGCAATCCCAAGGGCGTGATGCTGACCCACCGGATGATCTGCGAGACGGTCGAGGCGATCCACGACGTGATCCCGCCGCAGGAGCACCGGCTCGTCTCGCTCCTGCCCCTGTCCCACCTGATGGAGCAGGTCGCGGCCCTGTTCTACGCCCTGACCGTGGGCGCCGACATCCTGTACGTCCGGAGCCGCAACCCGCGGGTGATCTTCGAGGCGATCCGCGACCACCGGGTCACGACGATGCTGGTCGTGCCCCAGATCCTCGATCTGTTCTGGAGCGCGGTCGAGCGCGAGGTCGAGGCGTCCGGGCGGCAGAGGCAGCTTCGACCGCCTTCGCCGAGTCGCCCGCAGGCTGCCCTACGGCGCCCGTCGGATCCTCTTCCGCCAGGTCCATCGCCGGCTCGGGGGCGGGCTCAACCTGCTCGTCTGCGCCGCGGCGTTCCTGCCGCCCCAGCTCCAGCAGGCCTGGGAGGACTCGGGGTCGTGGTCATGCAGGGCTACGGCGCGACCGAGTGCGGGATGGCCTCGGTGACGACGAAGCAGGACCACGGCCTGGGCACGGTCGGCCGGACGATCCCGCCGATCCAGGTCCGGCTGGCCGACGACGGCGAGATCCAGGTGGCCGGGCCGACCCTCTTCTCAGGGCTACTGGCACGACCCCGAGGCAACGGCCGCCGCGTTCACGCCGACGGCTGGTACCGGACCGGGGACATCGGCCGGCACGACGAGACCGGGCATCTGATCCTGATGGGCCGGACGAAGGACATCATCGTCCTGCCCAACGGCCTGAACGTCTATCCCGAGGACATCGAGAACGCCTTGCGGGTGGCCGGGATCCGTGACAGCGTCGTGATCGAGACGCCGGCCGGGCCGGATCGAGGCGGTCGTCCTTGCCCCGGGCAGCCATGCCCTGCCCCAAGGCGGCGACATCCCGGTCCGTGGCGCGAGCGGCCCGCTCGCCGCCAATGCCGATCCGGCGGCGATCCGGGCGACGATCGAGTCGGCCGTCCGAGGCCGCGAACGGCACCCTCGCCACGCACCAGCGGGTGAACGGCTGGCGGTTGTGGCCCGAGGCCGACTTCCCGCGGACCCACACCCTCAAGGTGAAGCGCGACCGGGTCCGCGCCTGGGCCGCCGTCGACGAGCCGCTGCCGGTCCGCCAGGACTGATCCGGCCCGGGCCGGCTCGCCCACGGGCGAGCCTCAGCCGGGGATTGGGATCGCTTGTCCGAACGTCTCGAGAGCCGGGCCGATATCGGGCGAGCGCGGGTCGGTCGAAGCCGTGGGTGAGTAGGCATAGAAGACGACGCACGAGCCGTACTGCCGGATCGTGAACTGGGTGTCGGGCAGGAACTGGAGCCGGCCCTGGTTGCCCCCGATGTAGGCCGCCTGCTCCTGGGCGGCGGCATAGGCCGTCGCCGGATCCTTGAACTCGTAGATCACGATGTATCCGTGGTCGGGATCCTCGGGCAGGAGGACCTGGCCCACGAAGCGCGGCGCGCTGGTCATCGTGGGCGACTCGGCCGGGCGATACGGCTGGCTTGGCTGGACGAGGTTGAGGCCGGCCACGCTGAGGACCTGGCTCAGCTCATTCCGGCAGATCTGGAGGGCTGGGCTCAGGCTCGCCTGGGGGGTGATCGCGGGGCTGGGCTGCTCGGCATCGCTGGCCGCGAAGCCGCAGCCGGCGGCGACGAGGGCGATGACGGCCAGGTCGAGGGCAAGGCCAGCCGGGAACGAACGCTTCAACCGGGCGGCCAGGTCATCGATCGGCCGCCGAGCAGGTGGACGTGGAGGTGGCTGACCGTCTGGCCGCCCCATTCACCGACGTTCGTGACCATCCGATAGCCAGGCTCGGCCAGGCCCTCCGACCGGGCGAACGCGGCCGCGACAGCGAACAGCCGGCCGAGCATCGGGCCATCCGCCTCGGTCAGATCAGCCGCCGAGGCCATGTGCTCGCGAGGCAGGAACAGGACGTGGGTTGGCGCCCGAGGGGCGATGTCCCGGATCGCGACGACGACGTCGTCCTCGTGGACCCGGGTCGCCGGGATCTCGCCGGCAACGATCCGGCAGAAGAGGCATTCGGGGTCGGCTGGGCGGCTGGTGTTCGACACGAGCCCGATTGTAGTCGGGGCCGGCGTCGAGCCCGAGACGCGGGCTGGGCGAGGCTCAGCCCGGCCGCTCGAACTCGAGGGCGACCCACTCCCCTTCGCCGGTGCGATCGACCAGCCGCAGGCCGGCCCCCTCGAGCGCAAGGCGCACGTCGTCGGCACGATCGATGAAGATGCCCGAGCTGAGCAGCCGCCCGCCCGGGCGGAGCTCGCCGGCCAGCTCGTCGGCCAGGGCCACGAGCAGGCTCGCGATCAGGTTGGCCAGGACCAGGTCGAAAGGCCCCGACCGGCTGGGCAGCGTGCCCTGGCGGATGTCGACGGCGAGGTGATTGCGAGCGGCGTTCGCCTGGCTGGCCTCGACCGCGATCGGGTCGGTGTCGATGCCCACGAGCGGACGGGCCCCGAACAGGCCGGCCGCGATCAACAGGATCCCCGAGCCGCAGCCCACGTCGAGCACCCTGGCACCCTCCGCCAGGCCCGCGTCTGCCCACCGTTCGATCCCGGCCAGGCACAGCCGGGTCGTCGGGTGGAGGCCCGTCCCGAAGGCCATCCCGGGATCGAGAGCCAGGACGACGTCGTCGGGGCGGCGGCGATGGCGCCGCCAGGTCGGCCGGATCACCAGCCGCCGGCCGACCCGGAGGACCGGAAAGTGGGCCTTCCAGGCCTGGGCCCAGTCTGCCTCGTGGACGACCGACACCCCGAGCTCGCCGATCGGCCGGAGCTCGAACGCCTGGAGGTGGCCGAGCGCCCGGCGAGCCTGGCCGACGGCCGCCCGGGCGGCCGTCCGGTCCCGGCCCGGCAGGTAGGCCCGGACGATCGCCGGCTGGCTCGGGTCGACGCGCGCGCCGAGGCCGTCGTCGATCAGGACGAAGCCCGGCTCGACGCTCGTTCCACCCGGCGCGAACCGGGACAGGATCTCGCTGACCGCCTCGACCGCCTCGATGTCCGCCCGAACCGAGAGCTCGATCCAGGTGTCGCCGGCGCTCAGGCCCTCGTCATCGGGCGGCCCGATCCCGGAAGACCCGGATGTCGGATCGGCTGGCCCAGCCTCGGGACCGGCCTCAGCCAAGCGCGTCCTTGACCCGGCCGAGGATGCTGGCCGATGAGGAGCTGACCATCTCACCCGACTCGGCCGCCAGCGACTCGAGCAGCTCGCGCTGCTTCTTGTTGAGCCGAGTCGGGACGTTGACCTTGATGAAGACGTGGAGGTCGCCCCGGACGTTCGCCCGACGAAGGTGCGGAACGCCCTTGCCTCGCAGGCGGATCTCGGCCCCGGGCTGGGTCCCGGGCTTGATCTCGACCTGCTCCTCGCCCTCGATGGTCGGCACCATCACCTTCGTCCCGAGGGCGGCCTGGGCAATCGAGATCTCGCGCTCGAGGAACAGCTCGGTACCTTCGCGCTTGAGCGTCTTGTGGGCCTGGATGTGGACCGCCACGTAGAGGCTGCCGGCCGGCCCGCCATGCGGCCCGGCTTCGCCCTCGCCCGACAGCCGGATCTGGTGCCCCTCGTCGATCCCGGCCGGGACGCTGACCCGGAGCTTCTTGCGGCGCTCGACCCGCCCGTCGCCATGGCACGTCTCGCAGGGCGTCTCGACGATCGTGCCGTTGCCCCGACAGCGGGGGCAGGGCTGGACGTTGACCATCTGGCCGAGCATCGTCTGGCGGATGCTCCGGACCTCGCCCCGGCCCTCGCACTGGGGGCACTTCGTGGCGCTCGTGCCCGGCTTGGCGCCCGAGCCCGCGCACGTTGAGCAGCGATCGAGGACCGGGAACTCGATCTCCTTGTCCGCCCCGAGGACGGCCTCCGCGAAGGTGATCCGCAGGTCGTAGCGCAGGTCGGCGCCGGTGTTCGCCCGGCCAGTCCGCCGACCGCCGGCCGCCGCCCCGCCGAAGAACGCGTCGAAGATGTCGCCGAAACCGCCGAAGCCCTGGTCGAAGCCGGCCCCCGCGCCACCGTCGACCCCGGCCTTGCCGAACATGTCGTAGGCCTGCTTCTTGGTCGGGTCGGACAGGACCTGGTAGGCCTCGTTGATCTCCTTGAACCGGACCTCGGAACCGGAATCGGAATTCACGTCCGGGTGCCACTTCTGGGCGAGTCGCCGGAATGATCGCTTGATCTCGGCGTCGTCGGCGGTCCGCTCGATCTCGAGGATCTCGTAATAGTCGCGCTCAGTCACCATTCGAAGGCCAAGGATACGAGAGGACGTCGCGGGCCGTGCCCAGCCCGCTCAGGACCGAATCCTGGACAGGCGCCGGGTCAGGGAGTCGGCGGCGCGGCAATGACCTCGGTGGGGACGTCGGCGAGGACCGTCCGAAGAGCGGCCGCGGCACCCAGGAGGGCCGACGATTCGGCCGGGATGACCAGCTTCGCGTTCGGGCTCGCCGCGAACTTCGAGAGCGTGTCGAGCTGGAGGATCGCGACCAGGGTCGGGCTGGGGGCCGCCGCAGTGATCGCGTCATAGACCGTCTTGATCGCCTGGGCCCGGCCCTCGGCCTCCAGGATCGCGGCTTGTCGGTTGCCTTCGGCCCGCAGGATCGCCGCCTGGCGTTCGCCCTCGGCGCTCTTGATCGCCGCCTGCCGGTTGCCATCGGCGACGTTCACGGCCGATTGCTGCTGACCCTCGGACTGCAGGATCTTCGCCCGCTTCTCCTGGTCGGCCTGCTTCTGGAGGGCGAGCGCCTGGAGGATCTGGGGCGGTGGCGTGATCTCGACGATCTCGATCCGGTTGATCCGGATCCCCCACTTGTCGGTGACCGCTTCCATCTGCTGCTGGACATCGACGTTGATCCGTTCGCGCTCCGAGAGGGCCTCGTCAAGCGAGAGCGTGCCGATGACCGAGCGCAGGGCCGTCCTGGCCAGGGCGTCGATCCCCACGTCGAAGTTGGCGATGCTGAAGAGGGCCTGCTTGGCATCCACGACCTGGGTGAAGATCGTGGCGTTGACCGCGACGACCACGTTGTCCTTGGTGATCACCTCCTGGCGATCGCCCGGCCGGGGGTACTCGCGCATGTCGACCATCACGATCGAATCGATGAAGGGCATGATCACGGCCAGGCCCGGCTCGCGGATGCTCCGGAACTGCCCAAGCCGCTTGACCACGCCGACCGAGCCCTGCTGGACGAGGTTCACTGCGTTGCGCAGCAGGTTCAGGGCAAAGGCCAGGATGATGATGACCAGGATCAGGGCAACGATCCCGGCAATGGCCTCGCCGCTCATGCAGGACTCCAGCTGGTTCCAGGCTCACCGGCAGCGCGCACGACAAGGGTCGTGCCCCGGACGGCAGTGACGATGACCGTGGCATTTCCGTCGATCTCCGAACCATCGTCGGAGATCGCCAGCCAGCTCTCGCCGGCCAACCGGACGTGACCGGGGTGGAGCTCGTCTCCGATCGGATCGGTGGCCAGGGCCCGCTCCCCGACAAACCCGCCATGGACGCCGCGCGATGCGGCGTCGGCGCTGCGACGCTGGTAGTGATCGACGAGCCGGGGCCGGACGAGGATCACCCCGGCGATCGAGATGGCCAGGGCAAGGACGGCCTGGACCCAGACCTCGCTGTTGGGCTCGACCAGGGCGAAGAGCCCGGCCACGAACGCGCCGACGGCCAGAAAGATCGGGTAGAAGGCCGTCGAGTGGAGCTCGGCGAGCAGGAGCAGGAAGCCCAGGGCGAACCAGACAATCTCGATCACGTAGCGATGAGTGTAGGCCGATCCGGCCCGGCGGCAAGTATCCGGGCGCGGCTCATCACCGCGGCCAGCATTGCCCTGTCGAGCCGGCCGGTGAACGTGTTCTGCTGGCTCGGATGGAACGAGGCGACGAGCCGGTATGGGCCGATCTCGACCTCGGCCCCATGGCCGAAGCGGGGCTTCGGACGAGGCGTCGGATGGCCCAGGCTGGCCAGCGTTCGGAGGACCGCGTCCCAGCCAAAGCCGCCCAGCGGCACGATCACCCGGACCTCGTCAAGCAAGGCCAGCTCGCGGACGAGGAACGGGGCACAGGTGTCGCGCTCGGCGTTCGTCGGCCGGTTGAGCGGCGGCGCACAGCGCACGGCCGCGGCGATCCAGGCGTCGGTCAGGGTCAGCCCGTCGTTCGCCCGCCGGGAGCTGGCTCGGTCGGCGAAGCCGGTCTCATGGAGCGCCGTCCACAGGAAGTCGCCCGAGCGATCGCCGGTGAAGACCCGCCCGGTCCGGTTCCCGCCATGGGCCGCCGGGGCAAGTCCGACGATCAGGACCCGGGCGGCCGGGTCCCCGAAGCCGGGCAGGGGCCGGCCCCAGTACGGCTCGTCGGCGTAGCGTGCGACCTTCTCCCGGGCGACCCGTTCGCGCCAGTCGACGAGGCGCGGGCAGCGCCGGCAGGCCACGATCTCGGCCTCGAGCTCGGCCAGCCGGGCTCGGCGTTCCGCGGCTCGACCGGGATCGCCTCGGCGTCCGGCGGCTCCGTCCATCGCCGAACCTACTTGAGCAGGAGCTTGTCGAGCCGGCGCGAGACGACCGTCATGCCGATCGAACCCATGATCAGGAGGTAGCCGATGTCGACCAGCAGGATCGGGCTGATCTGGCCCAGGGACAGCGAGCGCAGGAGGTCGATCGAGCGTGACAGCGGGGTCAGCGCGATCAGGGTCCGGAGCGGCTCCGGGTAGACGTCGAGCGGGAAGAAGGTCGACGAGAACAGGAACAGAGGCAGGGTGATCACGAAGATGTAGTCGAAATCGGTCCAGCTCCGGACGTACGTCGTGGCCGCCATCCCGACCGCCGCGAAGGCGAACCCGATCAGCAGCGCGGCCGGCAGGCTGAAGATGACCCAGGGCGAGCGGGCCAGCCCGAGCACGAGCATGACCGCCAGAAAGCCGATCGCGTAGAGGGTCCCGCGGATCAGGGCCCAGGTGATTTCGCCGACCGCGATGTCGTTGATCCCGAGGGGCGTGGACAGGACCGCGTCGTACAGCTTGGCGTAGCGCAGCTTGAAGAAGATGTTGAAGGTCGAGTCGTAGATCGCTCCGTTCATGGCCGACGAGGCGAGCAGGCCGGGCGCGACGAAGACGCTGTACGGGATCGCCTGGCCATCCGGCCCGGTCACCGTGCCGACCAGGGCGCCGATCCCGAAGCCGATCCCGAGCAGGTAGAAGAGCGGCTCGAAGAAGCCCGAAACGAGGACGAGCCACGTTCGCCGGTAGTTCATGACGTTGCGCTCGACCAGCCGGTCGGCACGGGGCGCGAAGGGGATGGCCGACAGGACCCGGGTGGCGATCATCGGCAGCCTACTTGCTCAGCGCCTTGCGGAAGGCCAGCAGAGCCCAGGCCGTGCCGAGCACGATGTAGATCGTCAGGACGCCGGTGTGCACCGCGAAACCAATCGGGTCGATCGTGCCCAGGGACAGGCCCCGGGCGAGCGCCACCCCGTGGAAGGTCGGGGTGACCCAGGCGATCGGTCGCAGGAAGGCTGGCAGCTGGTCGATCGGAAAGAACGTGCCCGAGAACAGGAACAGGGGCGTGATCAGGAACCGGTTGATCGCGCTGAACGCGGTGTCATTCTTCTGGCCGGCCGAGAAGGCGGTGACCGGCGCGGCGAAGGCCAGCCCGGTCAGGACCGACGCCGCGATCCCGAGCACGCCCCACGGCGATGCGACGTAGCCGAAGGCGAGCATCACCAGGAAGAACGCGGTCGCGACGAAGGTCAGCCGGGCGACGAGCCAGGCCAGGTGACCGAAGACGATTCCGGCGACGGAGACCGGGGTGGCGAACATCCCGTGAAACGTCCGGTCCCAGGTGAAGCCGCCCATGATCGGCCAGGTCGATTCGGCGGTCGCCGTCTGCATCCCCTGGGCGGCCAGCAGGCCCGGCGCAAGGAACGCGGCGTACGACACGCCTCCAAGCGAGCTGATCGCGTTGCCCTGGTCGACAAAGCCGCCCAGGCCGATGCCCATGGCGGCCAGGAACAGGACCGGCGAGAGGAACGTGGAGAAGACCGAGCCGCGCCAGACCCGGCGATAGACCCGCGCCCGGAACTCGAAGACGTGGCTGGCGCCCCGGGCGAATCCCGGGCGCGCGCCGGCCGGGCCGATCCCGGATCCGCCGGTCCCGGCCGGTGTTCGCCCTGCGCCGCCTGCGGCCGGGGCGGCCGCGCTCATTCGATCAGGCTCCGCCCGGTCAGGCGCAGGAAGACATCCTCGAGGCTCGAGCGGCGCACGAGGACCGCCTCCGGGCGCAACCCGCGGGCATGCGCGGCAGCGGCGGCCGCCTCGCCGTCATCGGCGTACAGGAGGACCCGGTCGGGCAGCCATTCGGCCCGCTCGGCCAGGCCATCGAGCTCGCTGCCGAGCGTCTCCTGGACGCCGATCGGAAAGCGCAGCTCGAGGACCTCCTTCGTGGAGTACTGCTCGATCAGGCTGCGAGGCGAGCCCTCGGCCACGATCCGGGCCTTGTCCATGATCACGAGCCGGTCGCAGAGCTGCTCGGCCTCGTCCATGTAGTGGGTCGTCAGGACGAGGGTCACGCCCCGCTGCTTCAACCGGTACAACCGGTCCCACAGGAGGTGGCGGGCCTGCGGATCGAGGCCCGTCGTCGGCTCGTCGAGCAGGAGCAGGTCCGGGTCGTTGACCAGGGCCCGGGCGATCGTCAGACGCCGCTTCATCCCGCCCGAGAGCGGTTCGACCGCGTCGTTGGCCCGCTCCGACAGCTGGACGAACTCGAGCAGCTCATCGGCCTTGCGCCCCGAGTCGCGCCGGCTGAGGTCGAAGTAGCGGCCGTAGATGATCAGGTTCTCGCGGACCGTCAGCTCCATGTCGAGCGTGTCCTGCTGGGGCACGACCCCGAGCCGGGCCTTGATCCGGGCGCCGTCCGTGGCCGGGTTCAGGCCCAGGATGCTCAGCTCCCCCGAGGTGACCGGCGAGACGCAGCCGATCATCCGCATCGTCGAGGTCTTGCCGGCGCCGTTGGGCCCCAGGAAGCCGAACGATTCGCCTGGCGCGACATCGAACTCGATCCCGTCGACCGCCGTGAACTGGCCAAACTTCTTGGTCAACGCCCGGGCCCGGATCAGGCTCTCGCGCGGCTTTCCTGAAGGCGCGGACCCCTGTGCGCGGACGACTGGAGCATCGTCAGTCGCGACGGGAGCGGCCGTATCCGCGGCCGCGGCCACCGCCACATCCGGTGCAGCGCTACCCCCGGCGGGAACGGCGGGGCTCCCTCCAGCAACCGGTGGTTCGGACACGGGCAAATTGGACGCGTCGACGGGTTGGGCAGTCGTCATGGGGAGGGGAATGGTACCGCCACTCGTCGCACTTCGCCCCGCGCCGAGGCGACCCCCGGCGAGGTGCATCCGGTGGATATTCGCGACACGGATCCAGCGCGCGACGCCCACGTTCGACCGCCGAGACAGCGAAGCGACTCGGATCCGCCGGGATCCTGCATCCACCGCCGACACTCGACCGCCAGGCATCGACGCATCTCGCGACCAGATGCCTCTAACCGGCTCGATATCAGCCACAACATTAAGAGGCACGGTTCGGACGAGATACAGCGTCTTTCGGGCACCTTTGGGCCAACGAATCGCCCAGTCATGACCGGTTTCAGTGCCCCGGCTGATATTCCGATCGTCAGGCGGCCGATCCGGGCGCCCAACGAGCTTGGAATGCCGCTTGCTAATGATGTGGGTGATATTCGGTCGCCCAGAGCGGGGACGGCGGTCGCCCAGAGCGGGGACGGCGGCCACACCCCTGCGAGGCCGGAATCGAAGGGCCCGCCGCCGGGACCAGGCCCGCGGGGCCGGAGCAGTGCCCGCGGCACCCCAACAGCCACCGAAATCGAAGAGCCCGCCGGATGTGGCCGGCGGGCTCTTGCTTGCGCGAGGTCTGGGCTCAAGCCCGAGGGGGCTAGACCTCCTTGAACTCGCCCTCGACCGTTTCCGAATCGGCCGAGCCCGAGTCGGCCGACCCGGCGCCGTCGCCGGACGAACCGTCGGACGAGCCGTTGCCCGTGCTATCGGACGAGCCGTCAGCGGACGAAGCCTCGGCCTGGGCCGATTGGTAGGCGGCCGTCGAGATCCGGCTGAGGACCTCGGCCAGGGCTGTCGCCCCGGACGTGACCGCTGACCCATCAGAGCCCTTGAGAGCGCTCCGGAGCGCTTCGACCTTGGCCTCGGCGTCGGCCCGATCCTCGGCTGAGACCTTGTCGCCCAGGTCCTTGAGCGTGCGCTCGGCCTGGAACGTGAGGGCCTCGGCCTGGTTCCGGGTTTCGACTTCCTCGCGCCGGTTGCGATCTTCCTCGGCGTGCTCCTGGGCGTCCCGGACCATCTTGTCCACGTCGTCCTTGGAGAGCATCGACGAGGCGGTGATCCGGACCTGCTGCTCCTTGCTGGTCGCCCGGTCCTTGGCCTTGACATCGAGGATGCCGTTGGCGTCGATGTCGAAGGTGACCTCGATCTGGGGCACGCCGCGCGGCGCGGGCGGGATCCCGTCGAGGATGAACCGGCCGAGGGTCTTGTTGTCCTGGGCGAACTCGCGCTCGCCCTGGAGGACGTGGATCTCGACCTGACTCTGGTTGTCCGAGGCGGTCGAGAAGGTCTGCGACTTCGAGCTCGGGATCGTCGTATTCCGCTCGATCAAGCGGGTCATCACGCTGCCCAGGGTTTCGATCCCGAGCGACAGCGGGGTCACGTCGAGAAGCAGGACGTCCTTGACGTCACCGGCCAGGACGCCGGCCTGGATCGCGGCCCCGACGGCCACCACCTCGTCCGGGTTCACCCCCCGGTTCGGCTCCTTGCCGTTGAACATCGCCTTGACCGCCTCGATCACCGCGGGCATCCGGGTCATGCCGCCAACGAGGACGACCTCGTCGATCTCGCCTGGCTTCAGGCCGGCGTCCTTGAGCGCCTTCTGGACCGGCTCGCGGGTCTTGTCGATCAGGTCCGAGACAAGGTCTTCGAGCTTGGCCCGGGAGAGGGTCATCACGAGGTGCTTCGGGCCGCTCGCGTCGGCCGTGATGTAGGGCAGGTTGATCTCGGTCTGGCTGGTCGAGCTGAGCTCGATCTTGGCCTTCTCGGCGGCTTCCTTGAGGCGCTGGAGGGCCTGCTGGTCCTTGCGCAGGTCGATCCCCTGGTCCTTCTTGAACTCGCTCAGGAGCCACTCGATCACGCGCTGGTCGAAGTCGTCGCCGCCGAGATGGGTGTCGCCATTCGTCGCCTTGACCTCGAAGACGCCGTCACCGAGCTCGAGGATCGAGATGTCGAATGTGCCGCCGCCCAGGTCGTAGACGGCGATCTTCTCGTCGTTCTTCTTGTCCAGGCCGTAGGCCAGGGCCGACGCGGTCGGCTCGTTGATGATTCGCTTGACCTCGAGGCCGGCGATCCGCCCGGCATCCTTGGTCGCCTGGCGCTGGGTATCGTCGAAGTAGGCCGGGACCGTGATCACGGCCTCGGTGATCTTCTCGCCGAGGTAGGCCTCTGCATCGGCCTTGAGCTTCTGCAGGATCATCGCGCTGATCTCGGGCGGGGTGTACTGCTTGTCGTTGGCGACGACCACCAGGCCGTCGCTCTTGGCGTCTTTCTGGACCTTGTAGGGGACGAGCTCCATCGAGCGCTTCGTCTCGGGATCGTCCCAGCGACGGCCCATGAAGCGCTTGATCGAGTAGATCGTGTTCGTTGGGTTCGTGACCGCCTGGCGCTTGGCCAGCTGGCCGACGAGGCGCTCGCCGGTCTTGGTGAACGCAACGACCGACGGGACCGTTCGGCCACCTTCGGCCGAGGCGATCACGGTCGGCTCGCCGCCTTCCATGACGGCGACGACGGAGTTGGTGGTCCCGAGGTCGATTCCGATGATCTTGCCCATTGGTTCGGGTTCTCCTTGAACGTGCTGAGGGATTCGAGTTGGTTGTGTGTCAGTTGAGCGGCGAACCGCCATCCGGGCCGGCCGGTCCGGCGGCGATCGCCACCCGGGCGGGACGCAGGACCCGGTCGCGGATCCGGTAGCCGCGCTGGAGCTCGGCCACGATCGAGCCTTCGGGCAGGTCGCTGCCCGGAACGCTGACCAGGGCCTCGTGCTCGCGAGCGTCGAAGGCCGAGCCCGGCACGACCTCGATCGGCCGGACGCCCTCGCTCTCGAGCAGGGACCGCAGCTTGCGATCGATCGCCCCGACGCCCTCGGCCCAGGCAGCCGCATCGCCGTCGGCCAGGCTGGCCGGTCGGGCCTCGATCGCCCGGTCGAAGTCGTCGGCCAGGACGAGGACCTTGAAGATCAAGCCCTCGTTGGCCAGGCCGGACTCGCGTTCGCGCTCTTCGGCCGTCCGGCGCTTGTAGTTCTGGAACTCGGCCCGCTCGCGCTGGAGGGCGAGCAGGTAGTCGGCGGCCTGGGCCAGCCCGGCGTCGCGCTCGGCGGTCAGCTGCTCGATGTCGGCCAGGAGCTTGGTCGGCGAGATGTCGAGCTCGTCCTGGCGCTCCTCGGCCCGGGTGCGGTGGCGGGCGCGGCGCCCGTGGGTCGGTTCAGTCATGGTCAATGAACTCTTCTACGTGCTGGTTCAGGAGTACAGGTGGTCGACGAGCTCGTTCATCAAGCTCGACACGAAGCCGACCGTCCCGATCGCCTGGGCGTAGGCCATCCGGGTCGGACCGAGGACGCCGACGACGCCGACGGCCCGGCCGGCCTGGCCGTAGGGGGCCAGGACGAGCGACACCTCGCCCATCTCGGCCGGGGCGTTCTCGCGGCCGATGAACACGTGGATCCGGCCGGTCTCGGTCACGACCGCGATCAGGTCGGCCAGGTACGCCCGGTTCTCGAGGGCGCTGAACACCCGCCGGAGCTTCTCGCTCTGGGCGAACTCGGGCGCCTCCATCACGTTGAGCAGCCCGTCGCTGTAAACCTCCTCGACCCGCAGAGCATCGAACTCGGCGACCGTCCGGATGATCCGCTCAGCGATCTTGCGGGTCAGGTTGCGGGTCTCCTCGTCGGCGCCCAGGGCGTGGTCGAGGGCGGGCAGGACGGCCACGATCTCGGCCGCCGTCAGCTGGGCCAGCCGCTCGTTGAGCAGGTTGGCGACGCGGGTCAGGTCGGACTGGCTGACCGGCAGGTCGAGAGCGATCAGGCCCTGCTTGATCGTGCCCTCGCGCAGGACGAGGATCAGGCTGGCCAGCCGGTCCTGGATCGCCACGAGGTCGATCCGGCGGACCCGGGCAGCTGTCGGCTTGGCCGCCGTCGCCAGACCTGCCGAGCGGGTCATCGAGGCGAGGGTCGTGGCGGCGAGCCGGAACCACTGCTCGCTGGCGAACTCGACCTGGCCGAACTGGTGACGGATCATCAGCTGCTCGACCGCCGGGGGCGGCGCGCCGAGCTCGACGATCGATTCGACGTAGGAGCGATAGCCGGCGTCGGTCGGGACTCGACCGGCCGAGGTATGGGGGTGGGTCAGGAGGCCCGCCGCCTCGAGGTCGGCCAGGATCCCCCGAACGGTAGCGCTGCTCACGCCGAGGCTGTAGCGCTCGACCAGCGCCTGCGATCCGACCGGGCTCGCGGTGGTCACGTAATCGTCGATGACGGCCTGGAGGATCGCCTTCGCACGGGGATCCAGGGGGTCGCTGGTGGGTCGCATTCGTCGCGCCACGGGGGACTTGCTCCTTCCGGTTAGCACTCTCACTACCAGAGTGCTAACGCGATGTCGGCATCGTACCGCCACGGCCTGCCGGTGTCAACGGGCTGGGGCGCATCCCCGGTCGAGCCGGGCGCCGGGTCGGCTCCGTCAGATCAGCCGGGCGAAGAGCTCGTTCGACAGGAGCCGGCCGCGGGTCGTCAGGCGCACTCGGGCCCCGTCCGTCTCCTCGACCAGGCCGGCCGCGACCGCCCAGTCGAAGGCATCCACGAAGGGCGGCTCGAGGAGCGTCGTGAGCGGCACGCCCTGGTCGAGCCGGAGACCGAGGATCACCGTCTCGGCCGCCGCCGTCGTCGCGTCGATCAACTCCGAGCCGCCCGGCGGCAACGCCCCTGCTCCCCCGCCCGCCGGCCGGAGCGAGGCGACGTAGGCGTCGAGGCGGGCGGCGTTCCAGCGCCGGGCCCGGCCATCGAAGGCGTGAGCGCCGGGCCCGACGGCCTCGGTCGAGCGGCGCTCCCAGTAGCCCAGGTTGTGGAGCGACTCGTGGCCGGGCTTGGCCCAGTTCGAGAGCTCGTACCCGCGGAAGCCGGCCTCGGCCAGGCGCTGGCCGGCAAGGTGGTACATCGCCGCGGCGCGGTCCTCGTCCTGCTCGGGCATCGCCCGCTCGCGCCAGCGCCGGGCGCCGGCGGTCGGCGAAAGGTGGTCGCCCCCCGGGCCGGTCAGCCCTTCGGCGTCCGGGTCGTCGAGGGTCAAGGCATAGAGCGAGACGTGGTCCGGGTCGAGCCCGACGGCCCGATCGAGGCTGTCGGACCAGCTGCCCAGGGTCTGGCCCGGCACGTCATACAGCAGGTCGAGGTTGATCGAGGCGATGCCCGCCTCGCGGGCCGCAATCAGGGCCAGCCCGATGTCGTTCGGTGAATGGCGCCGACCCAGCCGCTTGAGCTCGGTCGGCGAGAACGACTGCGCCCCGATGCTCAGCCGGGTCACCCCGGCCCGCGCCTGGACGACCGGATCGCCCCGCTCATCGGGACCGGGGTTCACCTCGAGCGTGACCTCGGCTCCGGCGGCGATCCCGAACGAGGTCCGGACCGCCTCGAGGATCCGATCCAGGGTCGAGCCCGGGAGGAGCGACGGCGTCCCTCCCCCGAGATAGACCGTCGAGAGCGGCCGCCGGATGGGATCCGCTCCATCGGTTGCGGCCCGCAATCCGATCTCGACGACGAGCGCCTCAACCAGGCTTTCGATCCGGTTGCGCGGCCCCCGGGCATCGGCTCCGGCATAGACCACGAAGTCGCAATACGGGCAGATCGAGACGCAGAACGGCAGATGGACATACAAGCCGACGGGTGGTTGGGCCGGGAATTCGGTGGGCTGCCCGGCCGGCCGTTCCTGCCCCCCGGCGTTGCCCGGGTCCGCTGCGCCCCCCTCCGCGGCGCTCATCGCTCGCGGTTGATCGAATCGCGCATCGCACCCACGATGCTCCAGCCTTCGGGCGGCCGGCGACGCTTCTCGATCTCCTCGACCTCCCGGCCCTTGGCCAGGGGCTGGCCGGAGTGGCCGGTCGTCAGGAAGATCGCGAACCGGCTGATCGAATGGCCGATGAACGCCGCCCCGATCCCGCCGGTCTCGATCGTGGCCCAGCCCGTGACGACACCCAGGACGAGGGCCAGGACGAACAGCGAACGGTCGCGACCAGGCGCGCCGAGCCGGGTGGCGAGGCCGTAGATCAGGGTCTCGATGAGGATCGCCAGCCAGGGGTTCAGGCCGGCCAGGACGAGGAAGCCGAGGACGGCGCCGCGGAACGTGACCTCGTCCATGAAGGCCGTGCCGAGCGCGTTGATCATCGCCACCGGATAGGACGACACCGCGGGCAGCCGGATGTGGCCGTAGCGCAGGAGCGCCACGCCCACGGCCAGGGCCGATCCGGCCACGCCCAGGATCACCCCGTAGAAGACCGCCCCGCCCTTGTCACCCAGCCCGACGAACAGGTCCTCGGCGAGGCCCGGGTAGATCCAGACCATCGTCAGGATGATCAGGAAGCCAACCAGGTACCAGCTCAGCCGGCGGCGCAGGCGGGTCGCCGGCCGGCCGTCGGGGCCGTAGTCGGCGTACTCGGCCACCCCGAACAGCTCCGCCTGGAAGCGGAGCACCACGAGGAGCAGGGTGAAGGCCAGGGCGATCAGCAGCCCGAACGGCCGAATCAGCTCGTCCATCGATCGCCCCGAGGCAGGCTCAAGCTTCGTCCATGGTGATGCCCGCCACCGTAGCACTTGGCGAGCCCATTCTCGACGCCCATCGGCCCAGCCCGGGACCAGGCCACGAGTCGGCCGCCGGGTGCGGCCAACGCGTCATTTGCCCTGGATCGTCACCGTGGTCGTGCTCTGGACTTCAGCGCCGAGCCCCCCGAAGCCCGCATCGAAGCCGTTCTCGCTCGAGATCGACCAGGTCAGCGTGCCTCCGGCCACGGTCGGGCCGCCCAGGGGCAGGGTCGGGACCATCCCGGCGAGCGGGATCGTCTGGCCAACTGCGCCACACCCGAGCTGCTTCATCACACCGGTGTCCGTGCAGGCCGTGATCGACTCCTGGACGAAGGTCATCGCCAGGCCGCAGATCGTGCCACCCATCGTGCCGGTCTCGTCGATCGTGGTGTCCTCGGTGCCGACCGACAGGCCCTGGAAGACCTGGTGCTCGAGCATTGTCTGGCTGAACGTTCCAGTCAGGCTGCCGTCACCGGCCACCGTGACGGTGATCGGTCCGGAACCCGTGTCGTTCGTGCCGCCGCTCTCGCCCAGGTCGATCTGGCCTGGGGGGACGATCGTGGTCGACTTGAAGGTCAGCTGGCCCTGGTACGTCCCGGCCGGCAGGCTCGCCGTGCAGGCGGTCGAGATGCTCGGGCTCGGGCTGATCGAGGGCGACGGGCTGGGCGGCGCCTTGTCGTGGAAGACGATGACGGCCGGACCGCTGCCGCGGGCATCGAGGATCGTGTTCAGCCGATCCTGGATGCCGTCGAGCACTGGCTTGAGGAGCGCGACGACGAACGGTTGCAGGATCGGGATCAGGCCGCCCACGAGCTTGCTGGTCAGCTCGGACCGGAGGGTGTCCAGCTCGGGCCGGTGGACGGCCACCGGCATGTAGTCGAACTGGTTGCGCTGCTCGCCCGTTGCGTCGCCCGGGTCCCGCGCGGTGAGGAAGGTCCAGACGGCCTTGCCGGTGTTGTCGGTCGTGGCGTTCGCCACGGCCTGGTCGGTCGGACCGAGGAGCGGATCCGCTGGTGCGTCGAGCGGGCCGAAGGTCAAGGGCACGCCCTTGCTGGTGAAGTCGGGCAGGGCGATGCCGGCCGCGGTTGCGCAAGCCTGGACGGGGGCCGGCCAGGTGGGCAGGTCGCCCGCGCTGATATAGGCCGTGTACTGCCCCCGCTCGGGATCCTCACCGAGGAAGAAGGTGGCGCCTTCGGCGACATCGCTATGGCCGGCGATCACCTGCACGGCGAAGGGCAGGACGGAAGCGATCTGCTCGGCCAGCCCGGTCGCGATCGCGGCGATCCCGCGGATGGCCGTCAGGACCGGGGCCAGGAACGTGTCGACGAGGCCCTTGACCACGCCGACCGCGATGTGGATGAACCAGGACAGGGCGCCGGCCAGGATCGTGCCCACGATCCCCGGGGGCATGGCAGCGATCAGGGCGGACTCGAGGTTCGAGACGATCGCGTCGATCCAGCCGCTCGGGCCGGAGCAGAGCAGGCCGATATCGACGGCGGGGACGATCCTGGCCTCACTGGCCACAGCCACCGGCAGGAGCTTGACCGCGGCGGGCGACGGGCTGGCGGACGGCCCGACCTTCCCCCCGTCGGTGGCCAGGTCGGACGCGAAGAGGAACATGACGACAGCCGGAAAGCGGACGGTCGCCGGATCCCTCAGGTCCTGACCGGCCAGGAGAGCCCGGGCAAAGGCGCCGCCCGGGGTGAGCGCGCTGGCCGAGTAGGCGGCCAGCAGATCGGCCAGGCTCGGCGTGCCGGTCGCCTCGGCCGGCAGCGGAACGACCTGATCCAGCTCCGCGCCGGTCCAGCCCGCCCCGGCCCAGCTCTGGACGGCGAGCGCGTGGGCCTGGAAGTCGAGCAGCTCGACCGGGCTGGGCGGGCCGCTGAGCGGTACCTCGGGAGCTGCGGTCGCGGGGTCCGTGCTGCTGTCGGCGACCACGGCGATCCCTGCCCGGGCGAGAGCCGCCTTGAACGCGTCGGTCGCGTCGGCACCGTAGGTGGGCACGGCAATTCGCCCGGCCAAGGCCCAGCTGGCGTCGTCGACCGGGGCGATCGCGCCGCCGGGAACGGCGCGGGCTCCGATGGCGCTCGCCTCGGTGGCGTTCGTGGAGCCTGCCGGCGGAGAGCCGCCGGGGCTGCTTGAGGCCGCTCCGCCTGATCCGCGGGCGGACCCACTTGGGGTCGGAGCGGTTCCGCAGGCGCCGGCCAGCAAGACCGCGCCGAGAACGATGGCGAAGAGCCGCCCGATCATGGGATCGTCCAGGTTGCCTGGTCGGTTGGCGCGGGGCTGCCGCCGAGCTCCGCTCCGCCGGTCACGACCCCAACCTTGGCCAACGTCTGGCCGTCCGGCACGGGGAAGGCCAGGCAGAACGTATACCTCTCGACGTCCTGCGGATCGCCATCCGTCTGGGTACAACCCTGGAAGCCATCGCCCAGGGTGTACGACCCACCTTGATCGGGATCGTTCGTCGTGACATTGGCGCCGACCGAGGTGACACCGTCAAACTGGGATCCCTCGCCGGAGTAGTCGGTCGGGTTGTCCACAGTCGCCTCGACGCCGACCCAATGGGTCGCACTCGGCAGGGGCGCCTCCGAGGCATCGGTGGGGATCGCCGGGTCGAAGATCTTGACCACGGTGGCCGTGACCTGGTCACCGCCCAGCTTGACGTAGGTCAGCTTGTCACCGACGTGGCCGATGACCGGGCCCGAGGCCGCCGGCTGGGCGCCCCCGCCACCGGCCGATGGGTCACCTGGGGCGGTCGCGGCAACGCCCGGGGCGATCGAGGCACCGCCGCCGACGGGTGGCGTCGTTGGCCCGGCGCTGGCGCTGCAGGCGGCCAGGAGGACCGCTGCCAGGGCGGCCGTCAGGCCAACGATAGGCTGTCGATTCGTCATGTCCGATCGTCTCCGCACGGGCAGCCAGGCGGCCTCGCCCCGGAGTCTTCGTCGGGCGGATCGCAGATCGATCGCAAGCCCCAGCCGGGTGGTGCCCAGTCCGCGTTGTGGCGCTCAGGCCCTCGCTCGACGCAATGCCGCCGGCGCTGTCCCGGGCCGGGCCTGACCGCGGGCGACGGCCAGGGCCTCGGCCACGACCGCCGCCACTCCGACCGGTGTCGAGACCGAGCTCGTCGGGCGAATCGGGCCCGCCTGGCGGCGGGTAGCCGCGACCTCGGGAACCTCGGTCGGAGCAACCGGGTGGTGGATCACCAGCCTGATCGCCGCCGCCGCGCTGAGAAGGTGGGCGGCCCCGTCGGCCCCGGTCGCGACGGCCAGCCGGGCGACGCCCTCCAGGGCGTCGACGAGGACCCACCGGTCGGCCACCGGATCGATTGCCTCGAGCGCCTCGACCAGGTGGGCCGCGGCCGACTCCGTCGCGCCCTCGTCAAGGTCGAGGCGGGCCAGGTTGATGTGACCGAAGGCGACCGTCGTGCGGGTGCTCGCGAGCTCGCCCGCGGCGATCGCCTGGCGGGCGTAACGTCGAGCCACGGCCGGCCGGCCGAGCCCCCGCGAGATCGCGGCGAGGCGGTAGGCCGTCGTGCCCTCGGTGGGCCGGTGATGCAGCTGGCGGAAGATCGCCAGGGCCTCCTCCCCTTCGCGCAGGGCGGCCGTCAGCTCGCCGCCCTTCCAATCGGCCAGGTTCAAGGCCGCCAGGGCGTGTCCCCGAGCCAACGGGTCGCCCGATGCGACGGCGATCGTCAGGGCACGGGCGAGCAGGGATCGGGCGGCGTCGGACAGCCCCTGGTCGGCCAGGAGTGAGCCCAGGTGGAGGAGGGTCGTTCCAATCTCGCGCTCGGATCCGGCCGCCTCGAGTCGCTCGAGGGACGCCTCGTGCGCCCGCCGGGCGGTGGCGAAGTCGTCGGTCGCTGCGGCCATCGCCCCGAGGCGACGGAGGGCCCGGCCTTCGCCCAGGGCGTCGCCAAGCGCCGCATATCCCGCTCGGGCCTCTTCGGCCATCGCTCGACCCGCGCTGAAGTCCGTCTGCCAGTAGGCGAGGTGGGCCCCGCTCAGGGCCGCCTGGGCGCGCAGGGCCGAGGCCGGACCGGCCGCCTCGCGCAGGCGGACGAGCCAATCCAGGCCCTCGGCCGGATGTCGGCCAAGCCAGTAGTCGGTCAGGCCGACGACCAGCTCGAGGGCGTCCGTCGAGATCGCCGACGGAATCGCTGCGACCGCCCGGGCCAGGACCGCCCGGAGGTGAGGCATCTCGCGGTCGAGGCGCGGCAGGGTGGCCGTCCGCTCGGCGGAGCCGAGTCGCCCGGCGAGGGAGGCGACCCGGTCGAGGATCGCCTCGTCGTAGCCCCGCCGGGCAGCCTCGACGAGCTCCCGATCGGCCGTCTCGAGGGTGTGGATCCGGATCGTCCGGAGGAGCTCGTAGCGGGTCGGGCCGTCCGCACTCCGGACCTGGAGCAGGCTGGCGTCGACGAGGTGGGCGATCGCCTCGAACACCTCGGCCTCGGCCGCAGCCGGATCGAGGACCGCCCCGATGAGCGCCGCGTCGGCATCGGCGACCATCACCGCCAGGACGAGCAGGATTCGCCGCTCGAGGGACGGCAGGCGGGCCGTGCTGGCATCGAGGGCCGCCCACAGCCCGGTTCGGCCGCGGGCCGGACCGCCGGCCCACCGGGCGAGGTCTGCCTCGACCCGTTCGACGAGCTCGTCCAGGCGAAGGAGCTGGAGGTGGCGGGCGACGAGCTCGAGGCCGAGCGGGAGGCGGTCGACCAGGCGGCACAGCCGGTCGGCCTCGTCGAGCTGGTCGGGGGCAAGCTCGAAGCGTGGGTCGACCAGGCGCGCCCGGTCGACGAGCAGGTCGCGGGCCTCGTCCTCGGCCAGCGGTCCGACCGGCACGAGCGCCTCGTCGAGGAGCCCCAGGCGCTCCCGGCTGGTTGTCAGGACGCGCACTCCGGGACAGGCGGCCACGACAACGTCCACCTCTGCCCCGACATCAGCCAGACGCTGCTCGCAGCCGTCGAGGACGAGCAACCCGGTCGCCTCGGCCAGCGCCTGGACCAGCCCCTGGCGGAGGTTGGTGGCCATCGACGAGGGGGCCACCACGTCGAGGATCGCGCCGGCGATCGACTGCTCCGGGGCAACCTGCTCCACCGACACGTACCAGACCGGCGGCTCGGCCGCCCGGGCGGTGGCGACCGCGAGCCGCGTCTTACCGGCGCCAGGGGGCCCGACAAGGGTCACCGCTCGGGCCCGCGCCCAGGCGTCGGCAAGGGCATCCTGCTCGGCCAGCCGGCCGACAAGCCTGGTCGCTGCGCCGGGCAGGCGTGACTTCCGCGGGACCGCCGCCGCGTCCCGACCGGCCGGAGGGTCTAGCAGCGGGTCTTGGGCCAGGACCGCCTGTTGCATCCGACGCAGGCCCGACCCGGGCTCGATGCCCAGGTCGTCGACGAGGCGTCGCCGGCATTCGGCATAGACATCGAGGGCCTCGGCCTGCCGTCCACTCCGATAGAGGGCGAGCATGAGCAGCTCCCAGCCACGCTCCCGATAGGGCTGGTCGGAAGCCAGGCGACGAGCGGTCGCCACGGCCTCTCCATCGGACCCCAGGTCGAGCTCGACCGCCAGGAGGTCCTCGCGCAGCCCGGCCACGAGCTCCTCGAGCCGGGCCGCCTCGATCAGGCCGACCGCATCGCCTTCGAGGTCCGGGGTCAGGCCGCCCCGCCACAGGGCGAGCGCCTGCCGGAGCAGCTCCACCCCGCGCCGGGGATCGGCCGGCAGGATCTGGCGCGCCTCGGCCACAAGGCGATCGAGGGCGGCGACGTCGGTCGGCTCGAGCAGGCTGTAGCCGGTCGTGGTGGTGGCGATGTCCAGGCCCGCTCGGCGCAGGCGCGAGACATAGGCGGCGAGGGTGTGGCGCGAGGTCGGCGGCGGCTCGTCGCCCCAGACGGCTGCCTCGAGCTCGTCGAAGGACACGATCCGACCGGCCGCGATCCCGAGGCGCGCCAGCAACCTGCGCTGGAGCGGCCCGCCAACGGGGATGTCCGCCCCGGCGTCGCGAATCCGGAGCGGGCCAAGGAGCTCGATGTCCATTGTCCCGACTCTACTGGTGGTGCGCCCCGAGGGCTGGGCTCAGCCCTCGTCCATCCGCAGAACGGCCAGAAAGGCTTCCTGGGGGATCTCGACGGACCCGACCCGCTTCATCCGCTGCTTCCCCTCTTTCTGCTTCTCGAGCAGCTTCTTCTTGCGGGTGATGTCGCCACCGTAGCACTTGGCGAGGACGTTCTTGCGCATCGCCCGGACCGTTTCGCGAGCGACGACGTTGCCCCCGATCGCGGCCTGGATCGGGACCTCGAACATCTGGCGCGGGATGAGCTCCTTGAGCTTCTCGGCCAGCTGCCGGCCGGTCGAGGGCGCTCGTTCACGGTGGACGATCAGGCTGAGGGCATCGACCGGCTCCCCGGCCACCATGATGTCGAGCTTGACCAGGTTCGCCGCCCGGTAGCCGATCTCCTCGTAGTCCATCGAGGCGTAGCCCTGGCTGCGGCTCTTGAGCTGGTCGAAGTAGTCGATGATCAGCTCCGCCAGGGGCAGCTGGAAGTGGATCTGGACTCGCTGCGGGTCGAGGTACTCGAGATTGACGAATGTCCCCCGGCGGCTGGTCGAGAGCTCCATCAGCGGTCCGATGTAGCTGGCCGGGGTGATCACCGACAGGCTGACCCAGGGCTCCTCGATCGCCTCGATCTCACCGGCGTTCGGGAACAGGGCCGGGTTGTCGACCGTGATCGTGCCCCGGTTGGCGGTCAGGACCACCCGGTAGGCGACCGACGGGGCCGAGGCGATCAGGTCGAGCGAGAACTCGCGCTCGAGGCGCTCCTGGACGATCTCCATGTGGAGCAGGCCGAGGAATCCGCAGCGGAAGCCGAAGCCCAGGGCGACCGAGCTCTCGGGCTGGTAGGTGAAGCTGCCATCGTTCAGGTGGAGCTTCTCGATCGCCTCGCGAAGGAGCGGATAGTCCTCGCCGCTGAGGGGGTAGATCCCGGCGAAGACGAGGCTCTTGGCTTCCTTGTAACCGGGCAGGGGGCTGGTCGCCGGGGCCGCCGCATTCGTCAGGGTGTCGCCGACCTGGGCGTCCCGGACGCTCTTCAGGCCGGTCGCGACGTAGCCGACCTCGCCGGCGGCCAGCGACTTGACCGGCACGAGCTGGGGCCGGAAGACGCCCAGCTCGAGCAGGCCCGACTCCACGCCGGAAGCCATCAGCCGGATCGTGTCGTGGGCATGGAGGGTGCCCGAGGCGAGCCGGACGTAGACGACCACGCCCTTGTAGGCGTCGTAGTGGGAGTCGAAGATCAGGCCCTGGAGCGGACCGCCCGGATCGCCCTTGGGCGGAGGGATCCGGGCGACCACCGCCTCGAGGATCTCATCGATCCCGGTGCCCTCCTTGGCCGAAGCGAGGATGACCTCCTCGCGCGGAATCGCCAGGACATTCTCGAGCTCCTCGATCACGACATCCGGCTGGGCGCTGGGCAGGTCGATCTTGTTGAGGACCGGGATGATCGTCAGGCCCTCGCGCAGGGCCAGGTGGACGTTGGCCAGGGTCTGGGCCTCAATGCCCTGGGCGGCGTCGACCACGAGGATCGCTCCCTCGCAGGCCTGGAGCGAGCGACTGACCTCGTACGAGAAGTCGACATGGCCGGGGGTGTCGATCAGGTTCAGGCCGTAGGTCTGGCCGTCGCGGGCCTGATAGTCCAGGCGCACGGCCCGGGCCTTGATCGTGATCCCCTTCTCGCGCTCGAGGTCCATCGAATCGAGGACCTGGCTGGTCATCAGCCGCGCTTCGATCGTGTGGGTCCGCTCGAGCAGTCGATCGGCCAGGGTCGACTTGCCGTGATCGATATGGGCAATGATCGAGAAGTTGCGCAGACGCTCCTGGGGAATCACCGGGCCGAGTGTATCGGCTCCGGGTCGTCGGTCGGTGACGCCGGACCTCGACCGGCACGATCGAGGTCCGGGCCAGGCCGGTCGGGCCTGGGCGGCGACCGAGCCAGCCTGGCTTGACCTTCAAGCGGCTCGAAGGTGTAGGTTCGCCCGGTGAAGGTCTCCGAGCTTGCCGATCGGGCTGGCGTCGCCCCGTCGGCGATCCGTTGGTATGAGTCGGCCGGCATCCTGCCGGCAGCCAGTCGTCAACCGAACGGGTACCGCCAATACGCCGAGGAAGATCTTGCCCGGCTGCGATTGGTCGTGAGCCTCCGCCGGCTCGGGCTCGGACCGGTTGACGCCGGGCGAGTCGCCCAACTATGCCTGGATTCTGGCCAGGTGGACCGCGACCTGGCACCGCTGATCACCCAGCAGCGCGCGGCGATCGCCCGCCAACGCGACGACCTCGACCGCCTCGACGAGGAATTGACCGATCTCGAGGCAACCATCGCGGCCGCCGGACGCGTCCGCGGCATGAGAAGGAAGCGAGACGTGCCTGTTGACGCTCCAATCCGGGTCCTGTTCGTTTGCACCGGCAACAGCGCCCGCAGCCAGATCGCGGAGGCGGTCCTCCAGCGAGTCGGCGGGTCCGACTTCGAGGTCCATTCGGCCGGCACCGAGCCCAAGGGCGTGAACCCGCTCACGGTCCGCGTGCTTGCCGACGCCGGCATCGACTGGTCGACCGCGCGGAGCAAGTCCACGGACGAATTCCTGGGCCAATCGTTCGACTATGTCGTGACGGTGTGTGATCGAGCGCGAACGGTCTGCCCGGTCTTTCCGGGCAATGGCGAGACGCTTCACTGGGGGTTGGAAGACCCGGCCGAGGTTGAGGGCTCGGAGGCCCACAAGCTCGAGGCGTTCCGCGGGACCTACATGGAGGTCACCCAGCGGATTCATCCGTTCGTCGAGGTTGCCCTGCGGGCAGCCGGCCGCGGACGGCGCCCGATCATCGCCGGTTGAGGGCGCTGCCGCTCGGTCGCGCCCTGATCGCGGAGTCGATCGGGACCTTCGCCCTGGTCTTCGCCGGCTGCGGTGCGATTGCCGTTGGCAAGGTCGGGACAGCCGGCGTCGCGGCCGCCTTCGGACTCGCGATCTTCACGATGATCTATGCCCTCGGGCACGTCTCAGGCGCGCATTTCAATCCTGCGGTGACGCTCGCCTTCGCGGTCGGCCGCCACTTTCCGGCGTCGCGGGTCGGGCCCTACTGGTTGGCCCAGGTCGCGGGGGCGATCGTGGCGGCCGCCGTGCTTCGGATCACCCTGGGGAATGCCGTGGGCCAGGCCGTCACCCAACCGTCAGGCGGGGTCGGCCAGGCGCTCGTCTGGGAAGGCGTCCTGACCTTCTTCCTGATGCTCGTGATCGTCGCCGTCGCAACCGACACTCGGCTCGTCGGACAGGGTGCGGCATTGGCCATCGGCAGCGCCGTCGCGATGGGCGGCCTGGTTGGTGGTCCGGTCAGTGGGGCGTCCATGAACCCGGCGCGCTCGCTCGGTCCCGCGCTGGTCTGCGGCAACGTGTCGGAGCTCTGGATCTACCTGGTTGCGCCACCGATCGGCGCTGTCGTGGCGGTCCTGGTCTATCGCTATCTCGGGCCGTCGAGCTAGCAGCAAGCGCCAACCGATGGTGCGGATGGGGCCGCCGATGGCCCCCTTCAGCTCTGGACGAGGCCGAGGGCCACGACTCCGATCAGGACGAGGATGACCCCGAGCACCTGGCGGCCGATGAGCCGCTCGCGGAAGAAGAGGTAGGCAGCGACGGCCGAGATCGGGGCGAAGAGCGTGGCGAGGACGGCCGTGATCGCGATCGCCTCTCTTGCCCCGATCACGAACGAGATGTAGCCGAAGACCTCGGCCAGGCCGACCGCGACCACGAACGGGGCGGCCTCCCGGCTCAGGCGCAGCCGGCCCATGAGCGCCAGGGGCAGGACGACGATGACCATTCCGACGACCCGCGGGGGCAGGATCGCCCAGGGGATCGGCAGGAGGCTGCTGATCCGGCCCGACGCGTACAACCCGGCTCCAAAGGCGATGGCGGAGCCGACCGCGAGCAGCACCGCCCGGAGCTCCCGCTCGCGGGTGATCGGGGCACCCTCGGCACCGGACCTGGCCCCGGCGGCGGTAAAGGCGACCCCGATCGCGATCAGGGCCAGGATCAGCCCCGCGCCGGGCGCCAGGGTCTCACCGGCGAGGACGGCCAGGACTGCCGCGATCGCGCCCTCGGTCGAGGCGATCGTGACGACCACGGCCACGGCGCCGATCCGATACGCCGCGTAGGTGAGGAGCAGCCCGACGACGTTGCCGATCCCGGCGATCAGGAACCAGGCCAGCGAGCCGTTGCTGAAGTCCGGGGCCGGCTGGCTCAAGAGGGCGATCGGGACGGCGACGACGAAGCCGACCGCCATCGCCCAGGCGACCGTCGACGACGAACCGATCAGCCGGCTGGCCCGAGCCGAGGCGAGGACGGACACGGTGAACATGAGGGCGGCACCTAGACCGCCGAGAATGGGGGTCATCGAGCCAAGTCTGACGGACGCAGCCGAGCCTGTGCTGGGCGGCGTGTGTGTCGTCGCCCGCTTGCCGGGGCGTCAGAAGGATCCGCGTCTGGCCGTCGGGCGGGCCTTCTGGTAGCATTCGCCCTCCCCATGCTGGGTGGCGCATCAGCGCGCCCCGCACCCGACTTGAACGGATGAGGTCTGAACTTGGCCAGGAAGCCCCGCGGCTGGACCGGTGCTCGAACTCCCTCCGCGCTGAAGCGCGTCCGCACTGCCGAGCGCCGTGCCGCGATCAACCAGCCGCGCCGAAGCGCCGCCAAGACGCTCGTCTCGAAGGCGGTTCGGGTTGCCTCGGGCGGCCAGCCCGGCGATGCGAACGAGGCCCTGCGGGACGCCCTGAGCGCCCTCGATCGGGCCGCCAAGGCCGGGGCGATCCATCCCAACGCTGCCGCCCGGCGCAAGTCCCGGCTGACTCGCAAGGTCAATGCCGCGGTCGGTGGTGAGCATGTCCAGACGACAGCCAAGCTGACCAAGACGACCGGCAAGGCCGCTGCCGCCAAGGCCGCCAAGACCCGGATCGCCCTGGCCAAGGCCGACAAGGCGAAGGGCGCCCAGACGGCTGCTGGCAAGGCCCGGGCTGCGCTGAGCAAGACCGCTCGGGCCGAGGCGGCCGCGAACGCCGCTGCCGCCGCCGCCAAGGCCGAGACTGCTCCGGCAACCACGGCCGCCCAGAAGCCCGCTGCGACGAACGCCGCGTCGAAGGCGAGCACGAAGGCGTCGACCAAGGCGTCGACCAAGGCGTCGACCAAGGCCACTGCGAAGGCTCCCGCCAAGACCACCACGAAGAGCGCGGCCAAGACCACGGCCAAGGCTCCGGCTGAGAAGGCCGCCAAGCCGACCGAATAGGTCCCGCCGCTCGGCCGGCGGCGCCGCTCAGGCGGTGGGCTGCTCCGACGCGATCGCGCGTTCGCCAGGCGGCCGGGTGACCGCGTAGGCCAGGCCGCCGAGCAGGCCGCTCCCGGTCGTGATCAGCAGCAGCAGCCCCGCCGTGGTGAGCTGCTGGTTCCAGTAGAAGCGCGAGAACGAGCCGACGTCGGTCACGCCGATCGCCTCGAGCTGGGGGCCCTTGCCTGCGATCAGGTAGCGCTGGTAGACGCAATCGGCCCCGGTACTGCAGCTGATCGGGCCACCCAGGCTGGCGTCGCGGTAGCCGTCATCGGCCACGAAGAAGAGCGCTTTGACCGCGAGCAGGAGCGCCGCCAGGGTCAGCCCCGTGACCAGGCCCGCGAACAGGCTGTTCGCGATCACCCGGCGCCAGGAGTCGCGGGTCCGGTTCGAGCGCTGGTTCGCGTAGTAGCCGATCAGCAACCCGGCCAGTGGCGCCAGGAGCCAGTAGATCGGCTCGATCGGGATCACGAGCAGGAAGCTGACCCCGATCGTGACGGCCATGCCGATCCCGACATAGGCGGCCGTGATCGCCCCGCGATCGACGAACCGGCTCACCGAGCGGTGGACAGGGCCGCCCGGCCGAGATAGCGTGCGCCGCTCCCGAGCTCGCCTTCGATCCGGAGCAGCCGGTTGTACTTGGCGACCCGCTCGGAGCGCGACGGTGCCCCGGTCTTGATCTGGCCCGAGCCCATCGCGACGACGAGGTCGGCGATCGTGGTGTCCTCGGTCTCGCCCGAACGGTGGCTGACGATCGAAGCCCAGCCGGCCCGCCGGGCGAGGTCGATTGCCTCGATCGTCTCGGTCAGCGTGCCGATCTGGTTGAGCTTGATCAGGACCGCGTTCATCGCGTGCTCGGCGATCCCCCGGGCGATGAACCGCGGGTTTGTCACGAGGATGTCGTCGCCGACGAGCTGGACCTTCGAGCCGATCCGGGCCGACAGCTCGCGCCAGCCGGCCCAGTCATCCTCGGCCAGGCCGTCCTCGAGGGACACGATCGGATACTTCGTGACCCAGCGCTCCCACAGGTCAATCAGCTCGCCCGAATCGAGCGTCCGGTTCTCGCTGGCCAGGTGGTACTGCCCGGTTGTGCCCTCGACGCCGGTCCCCTCGACCAGGATCGAGCTGGTGGCCGGGTCGAGGGCGATCCCGACCTCGTCACCGGGCCGGTAGCCGGCCTTTTCGATCGCCGTGAGGATCAGTTCGACCGCTTCTTCGTTCGAGGGCAGGGACGGGGCAAAGCCGCCCTCGTCGCCCTGGCCGGTGGCCAGGCCCCGCTCGTGGAGGATCCCGCGCAGGGCGGCGAAGATCTCCGCCCCGGCCCGCAGGGCATCGGAAAACGTGGCGACGCCGACCGGCATCACCATGAACTCCTGGAAGTCGGTCGAGTTCAGGGCGTGCTTGCCGCCATTGAGGATGTTGAACTGCGGCACGGGCAGGATCCGCGCTCCAGCCCCTCCAAGATAACGATAGAGCGGCAGGCCGTATGAGCTCGCGACGGCGTCGGCGCAGGCCAGCGATACGCCGAGAATCGCGTTGGCGCCGAGCTTGGCCTTGTTTGGCGTGCCGTCGAGGCTGATCAGCGCGGCATCGATCTGGATCTGGTTCTCGGCATCGGCCCCGATCAGGCTTGGCCCGATCGTCTCGACCACGTTGGCGACGGCGCGCAGGACACCCTTGCCGCCGAACCGGGTCTTGTCCCCGTCGCGCAGCTCGACCGCCTCGTTCGCCCCGGTCGAGGCTCCGGACGGGACCGCCGCCCGGCCCACCGCGCCGTCATCGAGGATGACGTCGACCTCGATCGTCGGGTTGCCCCGCGAGTCGAGGATCTCGCGGGCATCGACCCCGGCAATCAGGCTGGTCATCGGCCTGCCTCGCCGGCGACGGTGACCGCCGCAGGCTCCCCGGTCGGCCGGTCGAGCAGGACGGCGATGCCGGGCAGCTCCCGCCCCTCGAGGAACTCGAGCGAAGCACCGCCTCCCGTCGAGATGTGGGTCATCCGCGCGGCCAGGCCCTGCTGGGTGACCGCGGCCACCGAGTCGCCACCGCCGACGACGACCGTGGCCCCGGCATCGGCCCGATCGGCCAGGTAGCGGGCAATCGCGTTCGTGCCGTGGGCAAACGAGGGGATCTCGAAGACCCCGAGCGGGCCGTTCCAGAAGACCGTCCGAGCGGGCTCGAGCGCCTCCTCCATCAGGCCCAGGGTCTGGCGCCCGACGTCGACGATGTGCCACGAGGCGGGGATCTTGTCGGCCGACAGGGTCTTGTACTCGGTCCCCTGGGTGACCTCCTTGGCCACGATCACGTCGACCGGCAGGACGATCCGGACACCCTTGCCCTCGGCCGCGGCCATGATCCGGCGAGCCTCTTCGACCCGATCGGGCTCGGCCAGGCTCTTGCCCACGCTCTTGCCCTGGGCGAGCAGGAACGTGTTGGCCATCCCGCCGCCGATGATGAAGCCGTCGACCCGGTCCATCAGGTGCTCGAGGACCGCGATCTTGCCCGACACCTTGGCCCCGCCGATGACCGCGAAGAACGGTCGGGCGGGGTTCTCGAGGAGGTTCGAGAGCGCCTGGATCTCAGCTTCCATGAGCAGGCCGGCATAGGCCGGCAGGAACTTCGTGATCCCGACGGTCGAAGCGTGGGCCCGGTGGGCCGTCCCGAACGCATCGTTGACGTACAGGTCGGCGTAGGAGGCGAGCGCCGCGGCGAAGCCCGGGTCGTTGGCCTCCTCCTCGGCGTGGAATCGCAGGTTCTCGAGGAGCAGGAGCTCGCCCGGCCGAAGCCGGCGGATCGCGTCCTCCGTCCCGATCCCGAGCGCATCGCCCGTGCACGGCACGTTCATCCGGAGGAGCTGGCCGAGCCGTTCCGAGACCGGCCGGAGGCGCAGCCCGTCCTGGACCCGCCCATCGGGCCGGCCGAGGTGGCTGGCCAGGATCACCCGGGCGCCCTGTCCGAGCAGGGCCCGGATCGTGGGTACCGCCGCCCGGATCCGTGAATCGTCGGTGACCTTGCCGTCCTGGAGCGGCACGTTGAAGTCGACGCGGACGAAGACTCGCTTGCCGCTGGCGTCGACATCCCGGATCGTCAGCTTGTCCATCGTGATCCCCGTTCGGTTAGGCGACGCTGACGGGCAGCCGCTGGGCGACGAAGCTGATCAGGTCGGCGACCCGGCAGCTGTAGCCCCACTCGTTGTCGTACCAGGCGAGCACCTTGAGCAGCGTCCCGCCGATCACCATCGTCGACGCGCCGTCGACGATCGAGGACCGGGCGTCGCCCCGGAAGTCGGTCGACACGAGCGGCTCGTCCGATACGCCGAGGATCCCCTTGAGGGACCCGGCCGCGGCATCCCGGAAGGCGGCGTTGACCTCGTCGACCGTCGTCGGCCGGGCCAGGTCGACGGTGAAGTCGACCACGCTGACGGTCGGCGTCGGGACCCGCAGGCTGAAGCCGTCGAACTTGCCCTTCAGGTCCGGGATGACGAGGGCCAGGGCCTTCGCCGCTCCGGTCGTGGTCGGGATGATGTTCAGGCCGGCCGCCCGGGCGCGACGAGGATCCTTGTGGGCCACGTCGAGGATCCGCTGGTCGTTCGTGTACGAGTGGATCGTGTTCATCAGACCACGCTCGATCGTCCAGGTGTCGTGGACGACCTTGACCGCGGGTGCCAGGCAGTTCGTGGTGCAACTGGCGTTGCTGATGATGTCGTGCCGGGCGGGGTCATAGAGATCCTGGTTCACCCCGAGCACGATCGTGATGTCCTCGTGCTTGGCTGGAGCGCTGATGATCACCTTCTTGGCGCCGGCGGAGAGATGGGCCCGGGCCTTCTCGGCGTCGGTGAAGATGCCGGTCGACTCGAGCACGATATCGACCCCCAGGTCGCCCCACGGCAGGGCGGCGGGCTCGCGCTCCTTGAGGACCTTGATCTCGCGGCCGTCGATGATCAGGGCGTTCTCGGTGTGGTCAACCGTGCCCGGATAGGCGCCGTAGGTCGAGTCGTGCTTGAACAGGAGGGCGTTGAGCGACGTCTCGACCAGGTCGTTGACGGCCACCACCTCGACCTCGGGGACCCGCTCGATCAGGGCCTTGAGCGACTGCCGGCCGATCCGTCCGAAGCCATTGATCCCAACCCGAACCGTCATCGTGCAATTCCTCCTCGAAGCGCCCGTTTGCGGGCACGGCGCCAGCCGGGCGCCCTGTCAGTTCCTGCGTGAACCTTGCGCTCGGACCGATCCCGTCGACCACCGCCATGGGTCATCAAATGAGGGGACCATCGACTCGCGGACCCATCGTACTCGCCGAGGGCGGTCAGGGGCGAATGGACGGTCCCGGATCGGTGAACGGGCTCCGGCCGGATCGCCATCGGTCGTCGCCCAGGCGGGCCTCGACGAGGGGCTGGCAGCCGGCCAGGCCGACATCCCGTCCGAGCTCCGCCGGGACAAGCCGGACCCGCGCCCCGGGCACCCGGAACGAGCCGCGCCGGATCTCGTCCCGGGCCGGTCCGAGAAGCCGCTCGCCCTGGTGTTCGGCGATCGAGCCGCCGACGACGATCAGGTCCGGGTTGAAGGCGTTGACGAAGCCGGCGCAGGCCATCGCGAAGGCTCGCCGGGCATGGTCCATGAGCGCCGCACAGGCTGGATCACCGGCCTCCTCACCCTCGGCCACGGCCCTCGCATCGAGCCCGGCCAGCGCCTCGGAGTCAGAATTGCCGACGCCTGGATCGGCCGAAGCTCCGGGCGCCTGGGCAGTCGCCGCGCGAGCGGCCGCGGCACGAGCAGCCAGGAAGGGTGAGCTGCCGTCGGCGGCGGCGGCTCGGGCGTCACGGGCCAGGGCGACTCCGCTCGAGATCGCCTCGAGGTGGCCCGAGCCACCGCATCCGCAGCGGGGTCCGTCCAGCTCGATCGACACGTGGCCGAGCTCGCCGGCCATCCCGTCCGGCCCGTGGAGCAGCTCGCCGCCGGCCACGATCGCCCCACCGACCCCGGTCGAGACGGTGATGTACAGGAAGTCGTCGACGCCCCGGGCGGCCCCGAAGGCCCGCTCGCCGAGCGCCGCCACGTTCGTGTCTCGGTCGAGGTAGGCCGGCAGCCCGAGCGCCCGTTCGAGCTCGGCCGCCAGGGGGATGTCGCTGAATCCCGGCCCGATGTTGGGTGGGCTGACCAGCCTGCCGGTCCATGGATCGACCGGCCCGGGACTCGAGATGCCGATCCCGGTGATCGCTGCCCGAATCTCGGACGGGGCGCCGGCGAGGGCCGCCTGGAGGGTCTCGATGCAGGCCCTGACGACCGCGCCCGGGCCGGCCCGGCCGGGGGTCGGGATTGCCTGGCGGGTGAGCCGGTTGCCGTCGGGCAGGACGGTCGCCGCCCGGAGCTGGGTTGCCCCGAGGTCGAGGGCGAGGACTGGACGGCTCACCGGCCGCCCCCGGCGCGGCTCACCGCAGGGAGCGCGGGCCGGCTCACAGCAAGAAGCCCCCGCCGACGTTCGACGGGGGCCTCGAGACTGCGAAGGAAGGGCTCGTCAGCCGCCGATCCGGAAGACGTTCCCGCCGCAGATCGGGCAGGTGCCCTTGATCGCCGGCTTGCCGTTCTTCATCGTGATCTTCTGCGGATTCTTGACTTCGACCTTCTTCTTGTCCTTGACGCAATACGCCTCGGCCATTCCTGGTCTCCTCTCCACGCTGATCGGCGTTACGCAGCGTTTGCTCCGTATCCGCCCCTACGTTCGTTCCCACAGGGACGGCCGCCAGCGGTCCGCCCCGCACTGCCCGCTTCTGGCGATCCATGGCTGCGAGGACCCGGAGTCCTTCGAGTCCGGTCTCGATGCAGGCCGCCTCTGCGCGGTCCCGGGCCGCCCCGACTGCGAAGTCGCCCGTGGGTCGATGTGCGTACACGGCGCAGACGACTCCGGCCCGACTGCCAGCCAACCCGGCCAGGACCAATAGTGCCGATGCCTCCATCTCGAAGTTCAGGACGCGCTGGCGCGCCATCTCCTCAGCGAGGTCAGGGTAGCGGATGGGCAACCGGGGAACCGGGCGCCCCTGCGCCCCATAGAACCCGGGAGCCGTGGCCGTCACCCCGACGTGCGCCCGGTGGCCAAGGTTCGCCGCCCCCTCGACGAGTGCCGCAACTGCCTCGTAGTCGGCAACCGCGGGATACCCCTCGTGGACGAAGAAGCTCGTCGTCGCCTCGAGCCGGACCGAGCCGGACGAGATGACCAGGTCGCCCACGGCAATCTCCGGCTGGAGCGCCCCGCACGACCCGACCCGGATGAAGGTCGGACGTTCCGTGATCGCCAGGATCTCGGCTACGACGATCTCGACGTTGTCCGTGCCGATCCCGGTCGAGACGACCGAGACCCGCTCGCCGCGATACGTCCCGGTGATCGAGGCGAATTCCCGGTGCTGCCGGAACGGCTCGACATCCTCGAGGCGCGTGGCAATCCGTTGGACTCGTTCGGGGTCGCCGGGGAGGAGGATGTACTCGGCCAGGTCGCCCGGGCCAAGTCCGATGTGGTACTGCCGTTCTCCGTCTGGGAGTGCGACGCGGTGATCCGCGTTCGGCAAGACCTCTTCCTCTCGCGTAGCGCTTCGCTGGCGCGAAACTCGGCCGAGGATAGCCCCGCGCTCGAACGAGCGTCAACTCGCCCTGAGCGTGGCTCGTGCGTGACGCACGCTCCGACGGCGGTCAGCCCGGCCGCGGAGAGGCTCCGCGACCGGGCCGTGGCGACCCAGGTCAGGGGCCGGATTCAGGGGGCCTCCGGACCGGCCTCCACGCTCGTGATCGCTGGACCCGGCCCAGGTCGAGGGGATCGCGACCGGCCGCGCAGGGCGGCCGCCGTGCCGGCCATCGCCAGGACGGCGCCCAGCAGGCCGGCCGCGAGCACGCCGAGTGGATCGAACGAGCCCGCGGTCCGGATGCTCCGGCCGGACGGCCCGGAACCGGGAGCTAGGCTGCCGCTGACATCGCCGGCGGTACCGCTTCCGGCGATCCCGGCGACTGCGCCGGGCGAGGCAGCAACGCCACCCGGATCCGGACTGGCCGGTTCGACCGCATCAGGGTCACCCGTCTGGATCACGCCCGCGGGGTCGGTCACGAGGAGGTATGGGCCGCTGGCATCGGCTTCGACCAGGCCATCGACCTCGATTGGGTCCCCGACCTCGATCAGGTCCAGATACGGGGCCGCCTCGCCCTGGATGATCAGCCGGCCCGATGCCGTGCCGTCGTCGAGGCTCACGACCGATCCGTTGACCTGGCTGACCAGGCCGCCGACCTGGACCTGCCGACCGCGATAGCTGGCCAGGTTGCGCAGGTCGACGAGCGGCAACGCCGTCGCCGGGGAGCCGGTCGAACCCGTTTCCGGGCTCGCCCCGACACCTGGCCCGTAGCCGGTTTCGGCCACGCCGGAATCGCCACCGGACGCGGAGTGGGTGGGAGCCGGCCGGGCTTGCTCGAAGGCCACATCCGCGATCGAGCGAGGATCGATCGCAAAGCGCTGGTCGACCGCGGTCGGATAGGCCCGGTGGACGATCCCGACGATCGCGACCTGCCGCCCGGTGAAGAGCCGGCCTACGGCGATCGCCGCGCCGCTCAGGCCGCCGATCGGAATCCGGACCGAGCCAACGATGATCTCGGCGCGCCAGCGATCGCCCAGCTTGTGGACCGTGTCGAGCCGCCCGTTGACCTGGACGAGGCGCCACTCGAGGCTCGCCCCGGGCGCCGTGGAGATCCGCAACGGCATGGGCGGCGTCATCGAACCGAGCCAGGTGACGCTGGCCGCGGTCAGCCGTGGAGCGCCATAGGTTCGACCCAGCGTGCCGCTGATCCGGAGCGCCGAGCCGACTCCCGGCGCGTGGCCGGCCAGCCCGGCAGCAGCCGCCGTCCCGGCGACCGGCAGTCGCACCTGGATCGCGGCCGTCGCGTCCTGGATGACGAGCAGTCGCCCGCTCGCATCGAAGAATCTCGTGGTCGTTGTCACCACCCCTTCGACGGTGACCTTGCCGCCCTGGGCGAGGGCCTGGGCGATCGTCACGACCGTCGGACCCGAGCTCGGCGCCGGCGTGGGCGTCGGCGCCTGGGTCGGAACGGGGGTCGGGGTCGGAACGGGGGTCGGGGTCGGAACGGGGGTCGGGGTCGGAACGGGGGTCGGGGTCGGCGTCGCACTGGGCCCGGGCGTTGGGACCGGCGTTGGGACCGGCGTTGGGACCGGCGTTGGGACCGGCGTGGAAGTCGGAGTCGCTGTCGGGACGGGTGTTGGAGTCGGGCTGGGCATCGGCGTCGGCGTCGGGGTCGGCGTCGGGGTCGGCGTCGGGGTCGGCGCGACCGTCGGCGACGGACTCGGATTCGGAGATGGCGTCGGTACGGGCGTCGGCGTGGGCGTCACGGTCGGAGACGGTGTCGATTTGGGTGTCGGGGACGGGGTCGGCTTCGGGGTTAAGCTCGGCGTCACCGACGGCTTCGGACTCGGCGTGGGGCTCGAGCCGGGGGTCGGCCGAGGCGGGGCGCCCAGGTTCTCCGGGTTCGGGCTCGGGTTGACCAGCCAATCGGCCGCGTTGTTGTTCGTGTCGTTCACATTGCCGGCCGAGCCGCCGGGCCGGCGCTCGATGCTCGAGCCCGCCGGCGGCGCGTCGACCGCGGTCCCTTCGACGAAGCTGTTCGTCGCGTCGCCCCAGCCGACGGCGTCGATCGGATCGCCCCCCGCCGGCCGCAAGACGACGGCGCCGCCGGTCGCCGCGATGCCGGCCGTATAGGTCGCGTCGGCGCCCGGGGCATAGATCCCGGCCGAGTTCGCGACCAGGACATGGCGTCCCGGACCGAGCGGCGTGGGCACGCTCCAGCCGGCCCGCCGGGTGGCGCTCGCGCCGGCCGACGAGGCATAGGCGACCTCGAGCCCGTTCAGGTCGAGCGTGCTGCTTCCGGCATTCGTGAGCTCGATGAACTCATCCGAGGCCGTGGCTCCGCCCGTCACGACCTCCGAGATGAGCAGTCCGCCGGAGGGAGGCCAGGCGACGCCCGAAACGACCTTGCCCACCAGGCCGGGGACGACCGGCGGAGGAGCCGCCGCGAGGGCCATCGCGGCGACGGACAGGACCAGGATGATTGCGGCCGTGGCCGCACGCCGGGCTCGGATCATCGACGACCTCCCGGCGGGGATTCGCGTGGCGGACCCCAGTTGTAGCCGAGCGGCCTTATCTCCGGCTCATCGGGTGACCACCCGGGAATCAACGGCCGGGTCCCTGTCACGGTTCCGGCCAGCCGGGACTGCGGCGGCCAAACCGGCGGTCTTTCGTCTACGATGCGCGAGGACGGGTCCGGCTCACACCGCCGCTCGAACCGTGCCGACGACGTTCATCCGACCCCAGGAGGCATTGTGGCCCGCGCCAAGAGCACCGACCGCGCCGAGGCCCGGCGCCGCTACCGGGCCGCCGCCGCGGCTGCCGAGGCCGAGACCCCGAGCCCGGCTTCCCCAGCCGCAGCTACTGCTGCGCCGCGCTCGAGCGGATCGACCCAGGCCGGTCGGCCAAGCGTCATCGGCTCCCTGCGCACGGCGATCCGGCCGGCGAACATCAAGTCCGACCTGGCCGACCTGCCTCGGCTCGCCACGAGGACCTTCGCGATCTGGGTGCCAGGCCTGCTCATGATCGTCGTGTTCATCGTGTTCGAGACCTCCGGGGCGGAGATCGGCAACCAGACGATCTCGTCGATCGCCTTCAACCTGTTCATCTTCCCGCCGCCCCTCGCCGTGACCTTCCTGGCCGGGATCCTGGCCGATCGGTCGAGCTACCTGGCGGGCGGGATCACCGGCCTGCTCTCGGGCATCCTGTTCAGCATCTACGTGATGACGGCCGCCGGGACGACCGCGACCGGGGAACCCGTAACCGACGCCCAGCGCTACCAGTTCGCCCTGTATGCCCTGCTCGTCTCCCCCCTGACGGGCGTGGCGATCGGTGGGTTCGCCGGCTTCTACCGGCGCTTCCTGCGCTCGGCCAACCCGAATGCGGGCAAGAAGGCGCCGGCCAAGAGCTCGAAGCAGGCCGCTCGAAAGCGCTGATCACGGTCCGCAATCCGGTCCGCCCTGGATGACGAATAACTGGCAGGACGCGTCTCGGATGACCGGCGGCCGTGGTGCCGGACCCCGAACGGAGGCTCGGACCGAACGACGGTTCGTCGCCCGCACCCATCGGTCGCCGGGCGCGTCCGCAACACGCCTCGCTCAGCCGACCCGGCGCATCCCGGCGTAGCCGAGCTGGCGCACCCCAGGCGGACGGGCCGGTCCGCCGACAGCTGCCGTCGCCTCGGGCAGTGGCTCGACCCGGCGGGCAATGACGTTGACCACCTCGCCCTCGCGCTGCAGGTCGCCATCGACGAGCAGCAGGGCGTGGCGCCGGACGACTCCACGCAGGCGCTCCCAGGTCGCCGGCCAGAGGGTGACGTTGACCATCCCGGTCTCGTCCTCGAGGGCCAGGAAGACTGTCCCCCGGGCGGTCATCGGATGCTGCCGGGTGACGACCAGGCCGCCCAGCCGAACCGGTCCCGGCTTGCGCTCGTTGAGGGCGGCGTTGGGCACCGCGCCCAACCGCTCGAGGGCCGGCCGGAACAGGCTGATCACCTGGTGCCGGGCATCGACCGACAGGACCGCGTAGGCGTCGCCCAGGCGTTCCACCTCCCCGAGCCCCGGCAGAGCCGGTGGATCGGTCGCCGGCAGGCGCAGGTCGAGCGGCCGTCCGGCAGCCCGACCGGGTGGACCGGCAACCCGGCGCGAGGTGACCTCGCGAAGCTGCCAGAGCAGCTCCCGGCGGGGGCGGCCGACCGAGTCGAGGGCCCCGGCCCGGATCAACCGTTCGAGCGTCTCCTCGGGCAGGGCCGTCCGCTCGACCACGTCATCGAGGCTGCGATACGGCCCACGGGCCAGCTCGGCATCGATCAGCTCGGCGTGCTCCGGGCCGATCCCCTTGACCAGGCCGAGGCCGAGCCGGACGCCCCAGCCCACGGCGCTCTCGGCCGACCAGCGCTCCCGGGCCGCAGGGCTGGGCAGGACACAGGCCGATGAGCGGACCGGCTCCGGCCGCTGGCTGATCCCGAGCCCCGCCGGGAGCGGATCCGGGCCGATGGCGGGTGCGGTCCCGGCCGTCCTGGCGCCCTCGACGGCCCAGTCCGGGCGGCCGACCCACTCGGTCGTCGTCCGGTAGGCCGAGGCGTTGATGTCAGCCGGCAGGATCGCCACGCCGTGGCGCTTCGCATCGTTGACCAGGACCTCGACCGGGTAGAAGCCCATCGGCTGGGCATTGACCAGGCCGGTCAGGAACTGGGCCGGGTAGAACAGCTTGAGGAACGACGACTCGTAGGCTGTTCGGGCAAACGCGGCGGCGTGGCTCTTGGCAAAGCCGAACGAGGCGAACCCGGCCACCCGCCGGAAGAGCTCCTCGGCATCGTCGCGGGGCATGCCCTGGACGGCCACGCAGCCATCGACGAACCGGGCATGGAGCTTCTCCATCTCGGCGCTCGAGCGCCACGTCCCCATCGCCCGCCGGAAGCCATCGGAGTCGCCGGGACTGAAGCCGGCCACGTCGATCGCGATCCGCATCACCTGTTCCTGGTACAGGATCACCCCGAGGCTGTCAGCCAGGATCGGGGCGAGGCTGGGATGGAGGTAGGTGACCAGCTCGAGCCCCTGCTTGCGACGCAGGTAGGGGTGGACGGCATTGCCCTGGATCGGGCCGGGCCGGATGATCGCCACCTCGACCACGAGGTCGTCGAGGCAGTTCGGCCGGGACTTGGGCAAGGTCTGCATCTGGGCCCGGCTCTCGACCTGGAAGACCCCGACCGTGTCGGCCGCCTGGAGCATCTCGAACACGTCGGTGATGTCCTCGGGCAGCCGGTCGAGGTCGAGGCAGACGGCGCAGTCGTGCTCGATCAGCTGGACCGTCTCGTCGATCGCGGCGAGCATGCCCAGGCCGAGGAGGTCGAGCTTGATCAGCTTGATCGCCTCGACGTCGCGCTTGTCGTACTGGACCACCACCCGGTCAGGCATCGTGGCCCGCTCGAGTGGAGCGATGTCGATCAGCGGAGCGGCCGTGATCAGCATCCCGCCGCTGTGGATGCTCAGGTGGCGCGGGAAGCCGTCCATCCGGGCGCACAGCTCGAGCCAGCGCTCCCAGTCGGAGAGTCCGACCGTGCTGCCGCCCTGGACCCCGGACAGGATCGGCCCGCTGCCGCTCCAGTGGTTCGGCCGGCCGAGCTTGTCGGTTGTCCGCTCCGGCGGCAGGAGCACCCCGCTTTCCGGGTCGATCGCCCGGCCGCCGATCGTGCCCGGCGGATCGCCCGAGATACCGGGCGGATCACCCGGCGGAGGCGCCTGGCCCGTCTCCCGGCCTGTCCCCCGGCCGGAGCGCAGCCACTCGACGCTGGCCGTCGAATCGCCCGGGCCGCCCTTGTCGTCGCTCGGACCGCCCGGCCGGAGGACCGGCTTGCCCGGCAGGTTGAGCCGGCCCATTCGATCGGTCAGGCCCCGCGCTTCGGCCCGGCCGGCGCTGGCCAGGGGTCCTTGCCCGGATTCGGCCGGATCGTCCGGGCTGGCCGAGTGGGTGGGTGGATGAAAGAACTGGGCGAAGCCGCCCTCGGTCTCGAGGTCCCGCCGGACCATGACCGAGTCGTATGTCTCGAGTGCCTTGGCCACCCGGTCGACGAGCGGCCGCGGAAAGCCGAGGGCCAGCCCGACCTCGCGCACGACGGAGCGCGCCCGGTAAGTGACGACGTTGCAGACCATGCCCGTGTGCTCGGGCCCGTATTTGTCGTAGACGTACTGGATGACCTCTTCCCGACGCTCCGAGGAGAAGTCGATGTCGACGTCCGGGTAGGTCGTCCGGCCCTCGTTGATGAACCGCTCGAAGAGCAGGTTGTGGCGGATCGGGTCGACCCGGGTGATTCCCAGCACGTAGGCCACGATCGAATCCGCCGCGCTGCCCCGGCCCTGGGCAGGGATCCGGTTCTCGCGAGCGAAGCGCATCAGGTCCCAGCAGATCAGGAAGAACTCGGCCAGCCCGGTCCGCTCGATCACCGCGAGCTCGTGGCTGAGCTGGCTGAGCACGGCCGGGGTCAGCGGGTGGTAGCGCCGTCGGGCGCCGGCATGGCACAGCTCGGCCAGGTGACTGAACGGGGTCTCCCCGCGCGGCACCTCGAAGCCGGGGAAGCGGTAGCGCTCGAATCCGAGATCCACGGTGCAGGCGGCGGCGATCTCGGCCGCTGCGGCCAGTCCGGCGGCCCACGCCCGGGCGGTCCGTCGGTCATCGTGCGCTCGCCCGTCGTCATGGGCCGGTTCGTCTCCGTCGTCTCCATCGTCTCCATCCTCATGGGCCGCGGCCGGGGGCAGGCCGAGCAGCTCGGCCTCCGACTTGAGGTACGACTCGCCGTCCGGCCGGCGCAGGTCGGCCAACGTGTCGAGGGTCCGGCCATGGCGGATCGCGCTGAGCACGTCCTGGAGCTCGCGGCCCTCGGGCCGGGCGTAATGGACGTCATTCGTGACGACACAGGGCAGGCCGAGCTCGTCGGCCAGGCGCGCCGTCTCGGCGACGAGCCAGTCGTCCTCGGGCAGGAGGTGGTGCTGGAGCTCGAGGACGAAGCCGGCCGCGACCGCGCCACCGCGCCGGGATCGTCCGCCACGGCCATTCGGGTGATGGCCGTTTGCACCGCTTCCGCCGAACAGGCGGGCGTAGCCTTCGGCGACCAGCCGGGCTCCCGCTCGATCGCCCACCCGCAGCCGCCGGGCGAGTTCGCCGTCGCGGCATCCGGACAGCGCGACGAGGCCCTCGGCATGATCGGCCAGAAGGGCCTGGCTGAACCGCGGCACGCCCTTCGTGCCGGCCAGGTTGGCCCGGCTGATCAGCCGGCACAGGCTCCGGTAGCCGGTGGCGTCCCGAGCCAGCAGGACGAGGTGCGGTCCACGGGAACCATCGCCGATCCCCCGGAGATCCTCCTTGACCGGCTCGCGCCGGCCGGGCAGCCGGGTCCGTTCCGGACGGGGCCGGACGGGCATGCCCTCGCCCGGAGTGGCCGCCGGGTCGTCGATCAGGGCCGGCCGGCGACCGGCTGCGGCTCCCAGCCCCTCCCCCGTTGGGCCCTGACGGCCGCCAGGACGACGAATTGGTCGGCGGCTGGGGCGGCGAGCCGGGACGACGATTCGGCCGGGATCGGGGACGAACGGATCGAGCAGCTCGATCTCGACCCCCAGGACCGGCTGGAGCCCCGCCTCACGCGCCGTCGCGGCGAACCGCACGACTCCGTACAGCCCGTTGTGATCGGTGACGGCCAGGCCGCTGAGGCCGATCGCCAGGGCACGTTCGACCAGCTCGTCGGCGGCCGATGCGCCGTCCAGGAACGAGAAGTTGGAGTGACAGTGGAGCTCGGCGTATGCCATGACCAATGATCGAACATCTGTTCTATTCTGTCAACTGGAGCGGGACGCGAAGCCCGGCCGCAATCGGCCGCGAATTGACGAAACATTTCGACCGCCTCCGGCGTCTTAAGTGCAGGCCAGATCGGATGCGTGCCTGGGGGTTCGCGACCGCTCTTGGCGGCGACCGACCCGTCAGTCGGACCGCCGACCGGCTCTGCCGCTCGAGCACGAGGACAGAGCCCACGAGGCCCCGTCGTCAGCGTGCGACGGGGCCTCGTACATTGTCCGGCGGCAGACCCAGCTCGGCCGACCTGGCGTCGGTCGAGTCGGTCCGAGGCGACGGCCAGGCGCCCGCAAGCGTTACGCGCAAAGCCGAACCGACGCCCGGCAGCAATCCGCAGGTAGAGTACGAGGCGATGAATTTGCGGATCCGCGACGTGATCGGGGCCGGTGTGCTGGCCTGCCTCCTGATCGGGATGGTCGTGCTGTTCGTGGTGGGCAACATCCCCGCCGCGAAGTAGAGTGCCGGCGGGTCTACCTGCGTCTTGCTTCGACGCCACTGCGGTCCACCGGCCTGGGCCGCCAGCTCGGCCGTCGGGTCCCTAGTTGGCAAATTCCGCCGGCAGCCGCCGTGTCGTCGGTCGCGGGTCCCGGATCGGCGATTCGGGTGTTCCGGCAGACTGGGCTCACGCTTGGAACGACCAGGCCGTGCCTGATACTGGCGTCAGATCGGGTGCGGTTTCGACCCTTGCGCGGCCGTGAGCGGAATTTGACGATTCAGGGCCGGCGATGTAGCCCTCGGGGCCGGCGATGTAGCCCTCGAGTCCGGCGGGGCGGCGCCTCCGGCCGCGCGACCGCGGAATGGGTCGATTTGGGTCCGGCGGAGGCTCAGTCGTAGATCCGCTCAAGGTGCCATGAGCCGTCGAGGCGGTCGAGGTAGACCAGGGCGAGCCAGTGCGGGCCGACGACCTTGAAGTAGTCCCGGGCAATCGGCTGGCGCCACCAAGCCTCATCGACCCGCCAGCGATTGCAGACCTCGACCATCTCCCGTCGCCCCGCCCACTGGAAGGCGACGAGCCGGCCTGAGGCGTCGAGCTCGGCGTCGATGAGCGGGTGCTCGCGCATGAGCCGGGTCATGGCCCGACCTCGACCGGGTGCTCGCGCATGAGCCGGGTCATGGCCCGACCTCGACCGGGTGCCAGGTCCAGCGGCATTCGGCGAGGGGCGCCTCGGGATCAGCCAGTTCGACCCGGCCGATCCGGTCGTCACCGAAGGCCAGGGCCAGCCGGGCGAGCTGCCAGCGCAGCCGGGCGAGCCGATTCGCCTGGGGGATGAACAGGGCCAGCTGCTGGCCCATGGCCGGGGCGACCTCGGTCAGCTCGAGCTCGAGCCGGGCCACGGCCACGCTCGGAGGCTCGCGCTCGAGCCGGGCGAACAGGAGCCGCTCGATCGCCTCGGCCTCCGACGAGGGCTCGGGCAGGCGCTGCTCCACGACCAGCTCGGTCGGGCTGCCCGATCGGGCGAAGGCCGGGTCCAGGCTCAGCCGCAGGCTGGCCCGGCCAGTGGCCGCTCCCCGGGCAACAAGCTGATCGGCCAGGGCCGAGGTCAGGCGATGGAGGACGAACCGGAGCGGCTCGAGCTCCTCGATCGGCGGCTCGAGGCCGATCCCCAGGCACATCCGTTCAGGGGCGCGCCGGGGCCGGAACGGCTCGAGCTCCTGGCCGGTCGCCCGGGCGTGGATCCGGGCGCCCTCCTCGCCGAACCGGGCCACGAGGGCGGATCGAGGGACCTGGGCCACGGCCTCGATCCGGCGCAACCCGAACCGGCCGAGCCGGGCCCGGATGTCCGGGTCCGGCGTGAGCAGGCCGGCCGGCAGCGGCCCGAGGAACTGCGCCTCGTCGCCCGGTCCCACGATCATCGTCGAGCCGTCGGCGGGCCGGAGCGTGGCCGGTGGGGCGGTGGCGGCCGCGATCGTCGCAGCGAAGCGCGTCCCGGCGATGCCGACCCGGGGCCGGCCAGGCAGGATCGGGCAGAGCGCCTCGACCAGGCGGCCGGCCAGGATCGGCTCCGGCCCCCACAGCCGGTCGAGCCCGTCGACCTGGACCTCGAGCAGGCCGAAGGCGGGATCGGCCGGGTCGACGGTCCCGGCGATCCCCGGGCTGAACGTGGCCAGCCGATCGAGCGCCGCCTCGACCGCTGCCTGGTCGCGGTCCGGGTCCGGATCGAGGAAGGTCGCCTCAGGGGCGAGCCGGTGCGCGCTCCCGAGCGGCATCCCTCGCTGGACGCCGAGCTCGGTCGCCGCCGGATTGGCGTCGAGGACGGTCGCCGCCGCCCAGGGCTGGCCGCCCAGGATCACCGGGCCGGTCGGGAACGAGGCGGAGCGGGCCCGGGCGAGGCGGAGCGGCAGGTGCGTCCAGAGGAGGTGGAGACGTCGCACGATCAGAAGTCCGTGATGAGAGGCTGATGGGGGCTTCGGGAGCGGTGGCGGCCGTGCCGGGGACGATCGCCCCAGGCACGGCCAGGCGAGGGAGACCCCGGCGGGGAACGCCCGGGTCGGGCAGCTCGGCCAGGAGCGAGTCGCGCAGGAGACAGGCATCGCGGCTGCCGCCGTCCGCGTAGAGGATCCGCAGCTCGGCTCGACGGTCGGCCGGCCCGAACCGGTTCCGGCCGACGACGACCTCGGTCCGCTGGCCGACGACATCCCGCCCGAGCCGGATCCACGATCGGCGAGCCAGCTCGAGCCGCAGCGCGGTGGACGAAGCCACGGCAGCCACCAGATCGCGGCCGAGCCCGGGCGGCTCGAGGACGAGCAGCAGGACCCCCGCCCGTCGGGCGAGTGCGCTGAGGCGTTCGAGGCGACTGGCCAGGCTGGGTGGACGTTTCGGCGGATGGCCGCTCCGGGCTTCCTCGGCCCGGGCGCCTGGTCGGGCATCCACCCGGGGAGCGGGTCCGGCTCGAGAAACCCCCGCTCGAACGCCCTCGGGCAGGTCGATCACGAGGACGTCGACCGTCCGCCCGGCGAGGAGCGAGCCGGCCATCGCAAGTCCCTCGTCCGGCGAGCCCGGTTCGAGCACGACGAGCCACTCCAGGTCCACGCCCCGGGCCACGGCCTCGACCGGGTCCAGGCTCCGGGCAAGGTCCACCCAGGCAGCGATCGAGCCGCCGGCCTGGGCCGCCGCCACGAGCTGGAGGGCCAGGGTCGTCCGGCCGCTCGAGGGATCGCCGCACAGGGCGACCGACGCATCACGGGGGATGCCACCCGGCCCGAGGATCGCGTCGAGGGCGGCGAAACCCGTCCCGATCACCCGGTCGGGGTCGGCCGACTGGGGCCGGCCACCCGGGAGCGCCTCGGCCTCCGGCTCGGGTGCCACGGCGAGGGATCCGATCACCCGCGGAGCGGCCGCTCCCCAGCGCGTCCGAAGGGATGCAAGAGCGGCCGAGACGTCCGGAGAGAGGCTCGCCATGGGCCAACGATGATCGAACAAATGTTCTGTATTGTCAATGTTGAAACCCGGCTCCGGGGTGGCCCGCGACCGGCTCAAACCCTGCCTCAGCGATCTTGGTCGATGTCTCGCCCCATAGGACAAACCCGGGTTTCGCCGATGTCCCGGCAGCCCTGGCCCTCGATGGAGCTCGGATCCATCCCGAGCCACGCTCAGGGGTGTGCAGGAATTGGCGTAGATCGGTCGCGGTGACCTTCGAGCCATCCGACGGCCGATTTGTCACACCGGGTGAAACAACGGCTCGGGCCAAGGAGCCCGAAGAGTTCGCTACGGGGAAACGGCCCAGGCCGCGATGGGCAGAGCGGCTACGGTCCCAGGATCGGATCGAGCCAGTCGTACACGACGTCCGCCCAGACCTCCTGGGCGAGCCCCCCACAATGCCCGTCGACGCCCTGCTCGTTGGTCAGCTCGACGAGCTGCTTCGGGCAGGTCAGGGCATCGAGCAGGAGCTTGCCGCCGCCGGCGGCGAAGTCGTTCTCCGACTCCACGATCAGGGTCGGACAACTGATCTGGCCGGCTCGATCGAGCATCGTGAACCGGCGCAGCTCGGCCAGGTACGCCTCGATCGAACCGAGGCCGTGGGCCGCCATCCGGGCACGGAAGAACTCTCGCCGCCGGGCGCTGAGCCGCGTTTCGGCACCCACGACCCGCCAGGCCACCCGGCCGACGAGGCCGCCCGGGATGCGCTGGCCCATGTCCGGTTGGGCGGGATCGCACACGAGGGCGGCGATCCGGTGCTCGACCGTCGCCGCCCGGGGGGCCAGGTAGCCGGCAAACGACCGGCCGATCAGTCCGATCCGGTCGGTCCGGACATCGGGCCGGGCCACGACCCAGTCGACAACCTGGCCCAGGACGTGCTCGAAGTCGGGCCGGAAGTAGAGCCGCTGGTCGTACAACGCCCCGCCCTGGCCGGGCCCCTCGAACAGGAGCACGTGGTAGCCGCGTTCGACGGCAGCCGGCACGTCGACCCAGCCTGCCTCGGCCGTCGAGTCGTAGCCGCACGGCATGAGCAGGATCGGGCGGGGCGGGCCGCCCGCATCGGCGGAGCAGAACCAGCCCTTGAGCGTCGTCCCGTCATACGGAATCCGGACCGGCTCGACCGGCCGGTCCATCAGGGCCGCGGCCTGCTCGAACATCGCGACATGCGCGCCATAGGCCGCGTGCAAGCGGGGATCGTCGAGCTCGCCGCGGATGAAGTAGAACGCCTGCCGGTAGTACTCGGACGCTCGCAGGAAGGCGCCCCGGGCGGTGACCCGGCGGCCGGCGGCCAGGGCATCGCGGGCCGTCGACTCGGCTCGACCGGCGGCCGCGAGCCAGGCCCCGTGCCAGCGCCCGGCCTCGGGCGGGCCGACCCGGCGGGCTGCTGCGAACACCTCGCCGAGGTCGGCCGATCCGGCATGGGCGGCGCTCAGCGACCGGACGAGCTGGCCGTCATAGTCGGCCTCCTTGAAGAAGACTCGGGCGGGATCAGGCACCTTCGCTCCTCTCGAACGCTGACCTGACCCGGACCTGGGGGGCGGGCAAGCGCCCCAAGTATTGACCCGAGGGACCCTCTGCTACACTCGGCGCCGGTTGCGGGGCGGCGCCAGGACGCCGTTGCCGTTCGACCCTCGGTGGGGATGTAGCTCAGCTGGCAGAGCGCCGCGTTCGCATCGCGGAGGCCAGGGGTTCGAGTCCCCTCATCTCCACCAGTCCTCCACCGGTCCGATTCCGGCCGCCACGTCAGGCGGCGACGCGATCCGCGGCTAGGACCGCGTGGAGCTCGACCGCGTGATCCCGGAGCCAGCGCCGCCAGCGCAGATGGTCGGGCTGGCGTGACCCGACCAGGGCCCAGAAGGCCGGGCCGTGGCCGAACACCCGCAAGTGACACAGCTCGTGGACGACCGTCGTCTCGAGGGCCTCGGGCGGGGCGAGGATGAGCCGCCAGCTGAGGGCGACCCGACCCGTCCGCGAGGCGCTCCCCCATCGGCTGCGCGGGTCGCGGACCACGACGGCCGAGGGCTTGACGCCGAGGCCCGGGGCATGCCGGGCGATTGCCGAGTCGATCTGGATCAGCGCCCGGCTGCGCAGCCACTCCTCGAGGACCCGGGCCGGCCGGCGGCGGTCGCGGCTGGCCAGCTCGAGGATGATCGTGCGGGTCGTGCCCAGGACGTCGGCGTCCTCGATCTTGACCCGCGAACGGGTCAGGGCCTTGTCAGGCCCGACGATCCGGATCCGATGGGCCCGACCGCGATATGGCAGGAGGGCGCCGTCGCGCAGCTGGCCGGCGCTGAGTCCGGCGGTCAGGCCGGCCACTCGGGAGCGTTGCCGGGCCTGGTGGTCGAGGTGGGTCCGGATCCAGTCCTCGCGTTCGCGCAGGAACGGCTCGACCGAGGCCAGCGCGTCCCGGGCGCCCGGCCTCCGGGCGGGCACGGTCACGATCACGCCCCGCAGTGGATCGACGGTCACCCGCACCCGGCGGGCCCGAGTCGAGCGCCGCAGGACATAGTCGAGCTGACCCCCGGGCAGTTCGACGGTAGCGGCCTCCTCCGTCCGGCTCGTCACCAGGCGGCACGACCCACGATCACCCGCGGATGGTGCCACACGCGCCGGTCCCGGAATGGCGCCCCGTGCCGCACCGGTCTGCCGTCCCGGCTCCAGCCGGCTGGCCGGCTGTGCTCGCCCCTGCCCTGCGGGACGGAGACCCTACTCGGGGATCGTCACCGTGGGCGAGGTTCCGAGCGCCCTCTGGTTCGCGTCGAGGGCCCGGACGGCCAGGATCGGGCCGCTTGCCTTGACCTGCATCGCGGTTTCGAAATCCGTCCGGGGAAACGTCCCCAACGAGGCGAGCGAGGTCGCGCTGGCCCCCCCGAGTGCCTCCCAGCTGGCCACCGCGGTCGCGCCGTTCCAGCTGGCGTAGACCGTGACCAGCCCGCTCGTCGGGGGGTCGGCGGCGATCGCCGGCTGGCCCGTTGGGCTGGCAACCCAGGGGAAGCGGAAGCAGCGGTAGGACTGGATCGAACCGCTGAAGTCGGCGTCGAGGAGGACGGTCCCGTCGTGGCTGAACTCCGAGGCGTAGCCGGTGCTGCCCCAGCCGACGAAGACGTTGCCGTTGGGCAGGATCTGGGTATTGCCCTGGCTCATCGCGAACTTGCCATGGGGATGGGCGTAGGCCCGGACGAGGTTGGCCGTCATCGCGGTCTCGTCGACCGCCAGGACGATGGCCCGGGAGCTGCCCGGGCCGGTCCCGTCGTCGAACAGGGTGATCGTTCCGTCGGCCTGGCGGCGCGGATCGTGCTGCAGGCCGAACGTGGCCCCGGGACCCATCTTGAAGTCGGACTTCTTGCCACCCAGGCGCCAGCGGATCTGGCCGGTCAATCGGTCGATCTTGTAGAGCGCCGAGGTGTTCCGGGCCGAGACGAGAAAGTTGCCGTCCGTGTCGAGCTCGATTCCGTTGACATGGACCGAGTCGTAGATCGGTGGCCCGGCGACCGCGGTCGGCACCGGCGTGGGCGTCGCCTTGCCTCCGCCCGCCGGCGAAGCCGGCGCCGGGGTCGCCGCGGCGGACGGCGGCGGGAGGACCGACTCGCTCGGGTCGATGTGGTCGGCGCTGTGCCATTCGAACAGGACCGCCCCGCTGGCGATGTCGAGCTCGACGACGATGCCATCCCAGTTCTGCCAGGCGGGCGTGGTGCCGGGCGGGATCGGGACGGGACCGTCGGTCAGGACGAGGGCCGTGTCGGTCGGGGTGACCTGGAACTCGTGGATGTCGCCCTTGCGGCCGTTGCCCGCGCCGAACCGGGTGATCTCGGAGTACGTCTCGTCGGCGATCACGAACTGGCCAGAGCCGAATCCGCCGTTCGTGGCGCCCTCCCACCAGGTCAGGACCGGCCGACCCTTGTACGTGGCTGCCCGAAAATTGGCCGCGTGGGAGCCCGTGTCGGGCCGGATCCAGATCGGCTTGCCGGCGTTATCGGTGATCAGCAGTCCGTCCGGGGCCAGGCCGTTGTTCGGAGTCAGGAAGACCAGGCCCGGGGCAACCGCCCCGACCGGACTGGCCACGTCCACCGGGGCGGCGGTCAGATCGGGCCGGGAACGGTAGTTGCGCCGGGCGACTGGAGTGGGCGACGTGCCCGGTGCGGCGGATCCGGCCGGCTGGGGCGAGACGACCGCGCTCGGGCTGCATGCCTCGAGCCCGATGCCCACGGCGCCGACCGCCAACGCACCGAGCGCGGCCACGCCACTCGACTTCAGGAAACGGCGGCGCGTCCAGTTCGCCTCGGTCAAGTCCAGGCCCTCATCGCCCGGATTCTATCGAGTCCGCCCTGACAGGAGCCTGAATCGGCGGGTGGCTCGGCGCCCGACCGCCCGAGCCCGGTTCCGCCCGGGGTCGCTGGTATACTGCCGCTCCGCGACGGGGCCATAGCTCAGCTGGCAGAGCGCTTGCATGGCATGCAAGAGGTCCGGGGTTCGAATCCCCGTGGCTCCACCAATGTCCAGTCCGTTCACCCCTCGACGCGGCCGGAGGCCCCAGCGGGGGGTGTGGCATTTCGAGGCCTGACGTGAGCGAGCGCGCCCGGATCGATCGATACCAGCCCGCCGAGATCGAGCCCCGCCTGCAGGCCCGCTGGGCGGATCTCGGGCTCTACCACGCCGATCTCGGAGACGCGACCCGGCCCAGGTTCTACGCCCTGACGATGTACGACTATCCATCGGGTGACCTGCACATCGGCCACTGGTACGCCAAGACGCCGATCGACGCGATCGCCCGGTTCCACCGGATGCACGGCGAGAACGTGTTCATGCCGATCGGCTTCGACGCCTTCGGCCTGCCGGCCGAGAACGCCGCGATCAAGAACCGGGTCAACCCCCGGACCTGGACGATGAACAACATCGCCAAGATGCGCTCGCAGCTCCGGACGATGGGCGCCTCGTTCGACTGGAACGCGGAGCTGGTGACCTGTGAGCCCGAGTACTACCGCTGGAACCAGTGGCTGTTCCTCGAGCTGCTCAAGGCCGGCCTGGCCTATCGCCAGAAGTCGCTGGTCGACTGGTGCCCCAACGACGGCACGCTCGCCCGGGAGCAGGTCGAGGGCGTCGATCGCCACTGCTGGCGCTGCGGAGCCCAGGTCGAGAAGCGCGAGCTCGACCAGTGGTACCTCCGGGTCACGAAGTACGCCGACGAGCTGCTCGACTTCAGCGGGATCCGCTGGCCCGATCCGATCCGGATCATGCAGACGAACTGGATCGGCCGCTCCGAAGGCGCCGAGGTCACGTTCACGACCGCTCCGTCGGCCCATCATGCCGGCGGCCAGGCGCTGCCCGTGTTCACGACCCGGCCGGACACCCTGTTCGGGGCGACGTTCATGGTTCTCGCGCCGGAGCATCCGCTCGTCGCCGAGCTGACCGCCCCGGAGCACACGGCCGAGGTCGAGGCATACCTTGCCCAGGCCTCGGCCCGGACCGAGATCGACCGGCTGGCCACCGATCGCGAGAAGACCGGGGTGGCCCTGGGCGCCGATGCGATCAACCCGGTCAACGGCGGGCGGATCCCGATCTTCGTGGCCGACTACGTGCTCGGCTCCTACGGGACCGGGGCGATCATGGCCGTCCCGGCCCACGACCAGCGCGACTTCGACTTTGCGACCCGCTTCGGGCTGCCGATCGTCAAGGTCGTGATGCCCGCCGGGGGCGATGCCGAGGCCGGCCTGGCCAGCGCGTTCGCAGAGCACTCAGCGAGCGAGGTCCTGGTCAACTCCGGTCCGTACAGCGGCCGGCCCGCCCGCGAGGCGTTCGGCGAGATCGTGGCCTGGCTCGAGCAGCGCGGCGCGGGCCGGCCGACGGTCACCTACCACCTGCGTGATTGGGGCTTCAGCCGGCAGCGCTTCTGGGGTACGCCGATCCCGGTCATCCACTGCGAACGGTGCGGAATCGTGCCGGTGCCCGAATCCGACCTGCCGGTCCTCCTGCCGGAAACCGTCGATTACGCCGGGAGCGGGGTGAACCCGCTCAGCCGGGACGAAACATTCCTGAACGTGGCCTGCCCGAGCTGCGGCGGCCCGGCCCAGCGCGAGTCGGACACGATGGACACGTTCATGGACTCGTCCTGGTACTGGTTCCGCTACCTCTCGCCGAACAAGACCGACGGGCCGATCGACCCGGACCTGGTCCGGCGCTGGACGCCGGTCGACCAGTACACCGGCGGCGCCGAACACGCCGTGATGCACCTGCTGTATGCCCGCGAGATCACCAAGATGATGCGCGACCTCGGCCTGGTCGAGCAGAGCGAGCCATTCCTGCGCCTGTTCAACCAGGGCCAGATCCTGGGAGCCGACGGCGAGCGGATGAGCAAGTCCCGGGGCAACGTCCAGGATCCCGATGCCCTGGTCCGCCGATATGGCGCCGACACGATCCGCCTGTTCCTGATGTTCATGGGTCCCTGGGACCAGGGCGGCCCCTGGAGCGAAACCGGGATCGGCGGCGTCCATCGCTTCCTGAACCGGGTCTGGACGGCCGTCCTGGACCCGCATGGCCGCGGGGGCGGGGATCCCGACGCGGGCGGCCTGCCGGCCGGCGAGGATGCGGCGGCGGCCGAACGAGCCCTCCGGATGGCGGCCCATCGGACGCTGCGCGTGGTCACCGACGAGTACGAGGGCTTCCGCTTCAACACGATGGTCGCCCACCTGATGGAGCTGACCAACGAGCTGTACCGCTACCGGGGGACCGAGGTCGCCGGCGGAGCGGCCTGGGACGAGGCGATCCGGCTGCTCCTGCTGATGCTCGCGCCGGCCGCGCCGCACATCAGCGATGAGCTGTGGAACCGGCGCCTGGCTGCTGCGGGCAGCCCCGAGGCATCGATCCATGCCGGGTCGTGGCCCGAGGTGGACCAGGCGGCGATCGCCGCCGAGACCCGCGAAGTGCCGATCCAGGTCAATGGCAAGGTCCGCGACCGGATCAGCGTGCCGGCCGGGATCAGCCAGGACGAGCTGGAACGGCTGGTCCTCGCCCGCGATCGGGTCCACGAGGTCCTCGGGGGTCGGACGCCCGACCGGGTGATTCACGCCGGCGGGCGGCTGGTCAACCTGGTCGTCAGGGAGTCGTAGCGGCGGGCTGACCGGACAGCTCGCCGGTCGGCGCGCCGGCGGGTTCGCCGGTCGGAGCGGCGGGCCCGGAGCCGGCCGCCTTGGCCCGGGCCCGGTGGCGGGCCGCCTTGGCCCGATTGCCGCAGCTGGACATATCGCACCAGCGCCGTCGATGCGTCCGCGAGTCGTCGAAGAAGGCCCAGCGGCAGCCGTCGTTGGCGCAGATTCGGGCGCGCTCGGCCTCGATGCCACCGACGGTCCTCACGATCGGTTCGGCCAGTCCGGCCAGGGCGCAGTCGACCTCGTCGCCGGAGAACCGGTTCTCGAGGCGGAGAGCCGAGCCTGATCCGGCCGGGGCCGGCGCGAGCTCGAGCACGCACCGATGGCGCAGAACCCGGTTGACCTCGCGAAGCGCTCCGGGATCGGCCGGGCGGACGTCGACCGTCGCATCCCACAGCTCGCGAAACGCCGAGCGGGCCCGCCCGATCCGGCGCAGGACCGCCGGCGAATCGAGCGAGTCCGGGATGAGCGCCGGATCAAGATCGGTCCGTTCGTGCAACCAATCGATCGCCTGGCGGGTTGTCTGGAAGTCGTCGAACTGACGGCCATCGGACAGGCCGAACGTGTTCACAAAATCGAGGCTGGTCTCGAGGGGGTTGGGGGCAGAACGGTCATTGGGAGGCATCGCCTAACCACTATATGGGGGTTGACAGGTTACGCGCAAGGGGCTAGATTAACGGTAACCGGTAAAGATGATTGAACCGGTTAGCGAGAGGAGAGATTTCGATGGCTGGAATGCTCGATCCGGCGGTCCTCGGTGCCATCGTCGTCGTGGTCCTCCTGATCGGTTGGGGCGCGATCACGGCAGGCGTCGAAAGTCGGCCCGGATTCAACGGGGAGACCGATCGGTTCCCCGAGCATCACAACAGCTGGGGGCCCTTCTGATGTGGCCAACCTACTACCTGTACGAGTCCATCCGGCTGGCCTCGGATCACGAGGCAGCCAAGCGGGAGCACGGCCGGGTCCTTGACGAGATGCCGACCGAGGCACGTCCGAATCCGCTTCGTCGAGGCGTCGCCAGGCTCGCCCTGGCGGTGAGCCGCCAGTCCCTCCGCCTCGCCGAGACGCTGGACGAATGTGCCGCGGCTTCAGCCTCGGCTCGTCCGGCCCGCGTGGGCTAGGCTGTCGGGACACGAATCCCGAGCAGCATTCCGAGACCCGAGGTGAGCCGATGACCGACATTCCCGCCGGCAGCACGCCGATCGCCTGGCGTGCGCTCGTCTACGGGACGCCGATAGCCTCGGCCGACGGCCAGGTCGTCGGCGAGCTGCGCGAGGTCCTCGGCTCGGATGAGGAGGACGTCTTCCACGGGCTGCGCGTCCGGCTGAGCAGCGAGTCGCGCGACGTGTTGCTCGCGTCGGAGCACACCACCCTGCTCACGGCCGGGCAGGTCCAGACGGACCTCCCGGCGGCTGCCTTCGCCCAGTTGCCGAACTATGCCGAGGAGACGACATACCACCTTGCCTCGGTCGGCTGGCTGCGCAAGCACGTCGGCTGGGTCAAGGACTCCGAGAAGGACGAAGAGCCCGGCTGACCACGGCGTCCGGCTGGGCTTGACCTCCCGGGGGCCGGCGCAGGCGACCTGCCAGGGCCCGGTCAGTCGGCCACTTGCCAGGGCACCCAGCGCGACCCGTCCCACCAGCGCTGCCACGCCCGTCCGTCCCGCCCGATGGCCATGACATCGAGCCGATCCGGTCCGGTCGCGGCCGCGGCCGGGGTCGACCCGAGCTCAAGCTCGCCGCCGAGCGACTCCCAGGCATGCCAATTCGTGCCGTCCCAGTAGCGATCCCAGAGCTGCCCGTCGTCGAAGATCGCGAAGATCTCCATGGGCTCGTCGTCCCAGGCCGTGACGGCCGGGACCGAGGCGAGCCGGCCGCCCAGGTCCTCCGGCTCGCCCCAGCGGCCTTCGCGCTGCGTGGCATGAAGGAGATTCCGGTCCGGGCCGATCCAGAATCGATCGAGTCGCCCGCCACTCCGGGTGACCGCCGCGATGCCCGTCAGTGCGTCGTTCGAGCCCATGTCTCCGTCCCTGTTTCCGGCCGGCCTGTTCCGGCCGGCCTGTTCCGGCGCGCTGTGCTCCGGGTCAGGCTCCCCGTTCGAGGAGCGGCTTGACGTCCTGGACCAGGCGAGTCATCGACTCCTCGTCGTACGGCGCCGGGAAGCCGGCAACCAGGTGCGACCGGCCGATCGCGACGAACGGTGCCAGGGCGGCCGCCACGTCCTCGGGCGTGCCAACGGGCTGGTCCTGCCACTCGCGGGCGTGGCCGTTGTGCTCGAAGATGCCCGAGGCCACCCGCTCGGCCTCCTTGCGCGAGTCGCGGATCACGACGACGCCCAGGCCGTGAGTCCGCTCGATCGAGTCGAAGTCGCGTCCGATCGCGGCGCAGTGCTGGGCCAGGATCTCGTCCTTGCGTTTGACCGTCTCGAGGTTGCCGCCCATGTCGTGCATATCGGCGTAGCGCGCGACGAGCTTGAGGGTGACCTTCTCGCCTCCCCCGCCGATCAGGATCGGCAGGTGGCGCTGGACCGGGGGCGGGTCGTTCTGGACGGCCCTCGCGGCGTAGCGTGGACCGGCCGCCGTCGGTGCGGTGCCGTCGAGCATGCCACGCATGATCGGCAGCGCCTCGGCCAGCCAGCGGAGCCGTTCGGGCGGGCCGTCCCCGTAGCGCAGGCCGAACCCCGTGTGCTCAGTTTCGAACCAGGCCGCGCCGATCCCGAGAACGGCCCGGCCGGCGCTGATGTGGTCGAGGGTGGTGGCCATCTTGGCGGTCAGGGACGGCTCACGGAACGTGTTCGCGCCGACCATCAGGCCAAGCTGAACCTTGCTCGTCGCGCCGGCCCAGGCCGTGATCGTCAGCCAGCCCTCGAAGATCGGGCCGTCGGCCGAGCCAACGATCGGGTAGAGGTGATCCCACGTCCAGAGCGAGTCATAGCCGAGCTGGTCGGCCCGCCGTCCGGCCTCGAGCAGATCCGGCCACGTCCCGTACTGGTTCCAGCACAGGGCACCGAGCTTCACTTCAGGCATGCCCGTAGTCTACGGGGGCCACGAGCGCTAGACCGTGGCCGGCGATGCTCCGTCCGTGACCAGCTCGGCGGCTGGCCGGCTGACAAGGACCACGGCAATCACGGCGACCAGCATGATCAGGACGTACGGCGCGGTCCGCGAGACCTGGGCGTAGAGCAGGCCCGCCAGGATCGGGCCGACCAGCTGGGTGATCGACCCGATCGCCGACATCGAGCCGGCCAGCCAGCCCTGCTCGTCCTGGCCCGTGGCCTGGGAAAGGATGCCCTGGAGGGTGGGGCCGGTGCCGCCCTCCGAGGCGGCGAAGAGGAGCGTCGCGACGACGAGCAGGCGGGGATCGGCACGAGCCAGCCGACGAGTACGAGCCCCGCGCTCGCGATCCCGATCGAGCCAAGGCCGAGGATGACGACCCGGCGCTCGCCAAGCCGACGAAGGAGCAGGCCGAGCAGGCCACCCTGGACGATGATGTCGGTGACCCCGACCGCGGACAGGAGCAAGCCAACCTGGGCCGGGCCCCAACCCAGCACGTCGGGGGCGAAGACCGGCACGGACGTGGCCAGGATCGCCAGGGCGAAGCCCATCAGGCCGAATGCCACGAGGAGGGGCCGAAGCGCCGGCCGGTTGAGGGCTCCGGCGATCGTCCGGAACGGGTTCAGGTTGGAAGTCACCAGGCCGCTGGTGGCTTGCGTCCGACCCGGTCTGACAGGGCACCGAGGAACGGCCCGGCCACGAGCGAGCAGGCGGCATAGACGGCATCGAGGATCACGATATATCGCGTTACAGCATTTGGCAAGCCGGCATTCGGACGCCTGACCGGCCGGAGTCGGGAACCGAGCACGGTCCAGCCCTGATAAGGCGCAGATAAGCGGCCATCGATAGGGTTCGGCTCACATCCACTGCGGGCCGGAAGTGCCCCCGCCGCAGTGGATGTCCACCCATCTGCCGCCCGTCGCTGTCCCGCCTCCCCGCCTTCGAACCCACCGGGGAGCAACCCTTGGATCGAACCAGTTCGCCTTGGCGGGCGCTCGACGACCCGGGCGGACCGGGCCTGCCGCCCGAGTCGCCTTCGCCGGCCTGGCGGAGGCCGGCCCGGCAGTGGCTGCTGGTCGGCCTGCTCGGACTCGGTGTCGGCCTGGCCGGGGTCGTCCTCCTGGTCGGTCCGGCCGGCCCCGCGACCGTCAGCGTGGCCTCGGCCGGCGGTGACAGCCCGGCCTTCTCGCCGGGTGATGGCGGCGGGACCAGCCTGGCCGGCGGTGACGGCACGGGAGCGAGCGGCCAGCAGCCAGATCCATCGTCCGGGCCGGACCAGGGTTCGAGTTCGGCTTCGGCCGGCGCGTCGGATGGTCCGGCCGGACAGGGCGAGGTCGTTCAGGGCGAGGTCGTGGTCGAGGTCGCCGGAGCGGTCCTTCGACCTGGCGTCTACCATCTCGCAGCTGGCGCACGGGTAGCCGACGCAATCGCCGCCGCCGGCGGCTACGGGCCGCGGATCGACCTCAACCGGGCGACGGCTGAACTGAACCTCGCGGCCCGGGTTGCCGACGGTGATCGGATCATCGTGCCGTCTCGGGACGACCCGGCCGGGGCCGGTTCGTCCGGACCGTCGACATCGCCGCCGCCGACGGCCGCTGCTCGGACCCCGGCTGGGCCGGTGGACTTGAACAAGGCTACGGCCGACGAGCTCGATGCGCTGCCCGGCGTCGGCCCGGTCACGGTCGCGAAGATCATCGCCTCGCGCACGGCCCACGCGTTCCATTCGATCGACGACCTGCTCAACCGGAAGCTCGTCGGACAGGCAGAGTTCGCCAAGATTCGCAAGCTCGTCACGGTCGGCTGATTGTTGGCCGACTCCGCCCGGCTGGCCCGGAGCGCCTGGCTCGGGCTGGGAGCCGTTGCCGGGTCCCTGGCGATCACGAGCGGCCGGCAGCCGGTGGTCCTGGCTATTGCGGTCGCCAGCACGGTCGTCGGGGCCGGGGCCCTGCTCCGCGCAGTCAGCGGCCGGGTTCGACGACCGGCCGCCGAGAGGGGCCGGCGACCTCGGCGGCCCGTTCGGGCGGCGACCTGCCTCGCCCTCGGCAGCCTGCTCCTGCTCGGGCGGGCCTGGATCACCGGCGACCTGTTCGGCCACCTGGCCGGCGCAGGCTCGGGCGTCGGACCGCCGATCGACACGGGTTCCAGCAGCCGGCGCCTGGCGACCGTGATCAGCGTCGGCTCGCCCAAGGCGGCCGAGCAGATCGCGCTGATCAACCTGGCCGCGTTGGTCGACCCGCCCGGCCCAATCGCCGGGACGAACCCGGTCGAGGCGCTCCTCCCCCGCTACCCGCAAGTGGGCCCCGGCGACCTGATCGCCGTCAGCGGGCGGGTCCAGCCGGCGGGCGAGGACGACTACGGCGCGTACCTCCGCCAGATCGGCGCCACGGGCACCCTGCGCTCGCCGATCCTCGAACGGCTGGCCGGCCCGGACGGACTGGTTGGCTTCCTCGACGCGATCCGGCAGGGTTCGGACGAGGCCCTCGCGAGGGCATTACCCGAGCCGCAGGCCGGCTTGGCGAGCGGCATCCTGGTCGGCCTGCGCGACCGGGTCGACCGTGACCTGGCGGCAGCCTTCACGGCGGCCGGCGTTTCTCACATCGTGGCGATCTCGGGCTGGAACATCGCGATCGTCGCGGCCGTCGTGGGCGCCCTGCTGGCCCGGGCGCCGGCCGGACCGCGGACGGCACTCAGCCTGGTCGCGATCCTGGCCTACACCCTGATCGCCGGCGCCTCGCCATCGGTCGACCGGGCCGCCGTGATGGCTTCGATCGGGTTGCTCGCCCGGGCCGGTGGCCGGACGAGCTCGGCCAACGCCGCACTCGGCTGGGCCGTCCTGTTCCTTCTGCTGCTGGACCCAGCCACGGTCGTCGACCCGGGCTTCGAGCTCTCGGGCCTGGCGACCGCCGGCCTGATCGCCTGGGCGGCGCCCCTGACCGCGCGAATCGGAGCCGTCCGGCTCGGTGCACGTCGACCGCCGGGTTGGCTGGCCGAGAGCCTCGCGATCTCGCTGGCTGCCCAGGCCTCGACCCTGCCGATCATCCTGCTCAGCTTCGGCCGGCTGTCGGTCGTCGCTCCGGTGGCGAACCTCGTGATCGTTCCCATCGTGCCTCCGGCGATGGCCGCCGGAGCCCTGGCCCTGGCGGCGGGCTGGCTGGGCTCCGTTGGCCTGCCTGCGCCGCTCGTGACGGTCCTGGGCCTGCCCGGTTGGGCTCTCCTCGGCCTGATCGTCTGGCTTGTCCGGTTCATGGCCGGCCTGCCCCTGGCCAGCGTCACCCTCCCGCCGCCCTGGAACATGGCCGGTGCGGCCGTGGCCGCCCTGATCGTGGCGGCCGCCGCGACGCATCGGCTGCCGTCCGTCCGGGTCCGAGTCACCGCCCTGGGCCGGGTGCCCCGCGTTGGTCGGACGAGCTCGGTCCGATGACCCGGCAGGCAGCCCATGACGAGGACCGCCGTCCGGACCGACGGGCCGGCTCCGCCCTGGCCGGCCTGGCCCTGGCGGTCCTCGTCCTGGCGGCGGGTTTCGCGGCGCGGGCCGACGGCCGGGTCCACATCACGGTCCTGGACGTCGGCCAGGGGGACGCAATCCTGGTCGAGGGCGATGCTGGCAGCCGCCTCCTGATCGACGGCGGGCCCGACCCGGACCGCCTGATCGTCCTGCTCGACGCGCGGTTCCCGCCATGGGACCGCCGGATCGACGTGCTGATCCTGAGCCACCCGCACGAGGACCACGCGGGCGGGCTGCCCAGGCTCGTCGAGCGCTACCGGATTGGCCGGATCTATGAGCCGGGCATGCTCGGGCCGGGTCCGGCCTACCACGTTTTTCGGTCGGACCTGGCCTTCCAGGCCCGGACGCCGGGGACCCTCTCGACCGGCGATCGGCTCCAGATCGACTCGATCGCGTTTCGGGTCCTGTGGCCGGACCGTGATGCGGTCAGCCGGCTGCCGGCAGACGGTGGGACGGCGATCAACAACGTCTCGATCGTCCTGCTCGGGACGTTCGGCGGGCAGCGCTTCCTGCTGTCCGGCGACGTCGAACAGGAGATCGATCCGATCCTGCTGGCCCGCGGCCTGCCCCGGGTGGACCTGCTCAAGGTTGCCCATCACGGCAGCCGGACATCGTCGACCGGGGCGTTCCTCGACGCCGTCCGGCCACGCGTCGCGATCGTCTCGGTCGGGGCGGTCAACCCGTACGGCCATCCCGCGCCCGAGACGTTGGCCCGGATCGAGGCCCGTGGCGCTCGCCTCTACCGGACTGACCGGAATGGCAGCGTCGAGGCGGTCCTCGACGGTCGGAGCATCGCCGTCCAGGCCGAGCACGGCGGCCCGGCCCTGGCCGGGTCGCCCCAGTCCACACCAGGCCGAGCCGCCGTCGCGACCGCAGCCAGGGCCCACTCGACCGCAGCGCCAGCAGCGGACGCGCTCGCGATCTCGGCGTCGACCGAGGCCGGGGTGTTCCGCTGCGGGATCGTGCCGGTCGCGTTCAGGGCGGTCAATCCGGACAAGGCCACTCGGCCGGACCGCCCGTTCGCGGTGGCCGGGGACGGCCTGTACCATCGGGTCGATGTCCATCCCGTCCCGAATCGAGGCGATGCAACTCCTGCTCTCGCAGTCACCGTCGCCGCGCGCCTTGCGTCACGCCCGGGCGGTCGCGGAGGTGGCCGGCTGGCTGGGGCTCCGGATCGACCGGCGCGGAATCCCGATCAATCGAGCGGCCGTGGAGGCCGCGGCCCTGCTCCACGACATCGACAAGGTCCTGCGCAAGCGCCTGCCCGCGGACGACCCCCTGCGCGCTCTCCCCCATGGCGAGGGCAGCGCGGCCTGGCTGACCGAGCAGGGCCACGGGGAGCTGGCCCGGCTGGTCGCGAGCCATCCGGTGACCCGGCTGGTCGATGAGGAGCGCTATCGCAGCTGGTCGGCCTTCGCCGGTCGCGAAGAGCGGATCGTGGCCTACGCCGACAAGCGGGCGGCCCAGCGGCTCGCTCCGATGGCGACCCGTTTCGCTGATTGGGAGCGTCGGTACGGTAACGACCGCGGCTGGAATGGGCCCGAGCGGGGCCTCGCCTGGAAGCGCGCGCAGCGGCTCGAGGAGGATGTCTGCCGCGCCGCCGGGGTCACCCCCGACGAGGTCCGCCGGCTGGCCTGGACCGGGCCGGCGATCCGGGCCGGCCGACGATGAGCGAAGTCCCCGCCGCGCCGATCGGCTACTACCACGGAGTCGACCGCTTCCTGCTGGACGCGGCCGCCGACGACCTCGCCGCCCGGCTCACGGGGCCGGGCGCCGAGCCGCTTGCCCGCTGGCAGCCCGCGACGGCTGCCGAAGCGACCGTCGACGCGATCACCGAGCATGTCGCGACCGGCTCGATGTTCGGCGGTGGGACGCTCGCGATCCTCGAGCCCGCGACGTACCTCCGCTCGAAGGACGGCCGGGCCACGCTCCTGTCGGTGATCGGCCTCGTCGCGCCGGGCAACGCCCTGGCCTTTGTCGATCCGGTCAAGGAGCTGCCCACCGACCGCAGGCCGATCGACGCGAACCGGAGCGCGCTGCGCGACGCGGTCGTGGACGCGGGCGGCGAATATCGCCAGATTCCAGCCCTGACCCAGGGCAACCTGACCCGGTTCATCGACGACCAGGCGAAGGCCGCCGGGGTCCGGCTTGGCAACGGCGCCGCCCGAGCCCTGGCCGAGCGCCTCGGCGGGTTCGTCCGGGAGGCTGACGTCGAGCACGATCGGCTGGGCCAGATGGCCGCGGCCGAGCTGGTCAAGTCCGGACTCTATCGGCTCGACGGAGAGGTCAGCGCAGACGACATCCGGGCTCTCGTGCCCGAGGTCATCCCGAGCTCGATCTGGGCCCTGACCGATGCGGTCGCGATGCGCCAGGCGGACGCCCTCGCCCACCTCGACCGGGCGCTCGCAACGACCCCCGAGCCGGTCCTCGTTGTCCTGCTCCATCGGCGGATCCGGGAGCTCCTCGAGCTTGCCGATCGCCAGGCCCAGGGGGCCAGCCTTCAGGCGGCAGCGCGGGCGATGAAGCTCCACGAGTTCCGGGCCCGAAACCTCGAGACCCAGGCCCGTCGCTGGACTCCGGCCGAGCTCGAATTGGCACTGGGGGGCCTGCTCGAGCTCGACGCCACGGTCAAGGGATCAGGTCGGGGCGGATCGGGCGAGACGGCCCGTCAGCTCGGCTTCACGCTCTGGCTGCGCGAGTTCGTGGTCCGCGCCTGAGCGATCCCGGTCAGGTACGCGCCCGAGCTGGTGCAGGTTCGGTTGGGCCCGGCGCGGTCTGCGGTGCTGGTGCCGCGGGCGGGGCGCCTATTCGGCGCTGGACCAGGCCTGCTCCTGGACGACGAGGTCACTCTCGATCGCAAAGACGCAGCGGCTGTCGCCGAGGTCGAGCAGCTCGATCAGGTCGGGATCGATGTACAGCTGGCTGCAGTCCTCGCACAACCCGGCGGGGATCCCGAAGCACAGCCGCTCGGTCCGGTCGGGCAGACGAAACGTCGTGTCGAACCGGGTGATGACGAGCTTGTGGTCGCAGGCGGGGCAGCGTTCGCGGAGCCGAGACACGGATCGGACCTCTGACAGGACACCCGCGGTGTCCGAGGTCCCGGATGCTCGCCGTCCGATGGTCCGCTCCATATCACCCGTGAGTACCAGTACCCCGCCTTGGCTACTGGACGCGCAGGATCGCCTTTGCCTCGGACCAGTGCTTCTCGAGCCCGTAATAGTCACGCTCGGGCGGGGTGAACACGTGCACGATCACGTCGCCGAAATCGACCAGGATCCAGTGGGAGGCGGGCAGACCCTCGCGGCCGATCGGCCGGATCCCATCCTCGCGCATCCCCCGGATGATCCCGTCGGCGATCGACTCGAGCTGGCGCTCTGAGCCGCCCGAGCAAATCACGAAGGCGTCGGCCACGGTCGTCAGGCCCGCCAGATCAAGCAGCAGGATATCGGCCGCCTTCTTGTCCTCGGCCAGGGCCACGATCCGGCGGGCCATGTCGAGGGGCGACTTCGCGCCGGCCTTGCGAGCCGGACGGGGCCGCTTCGGCAGGCCCGCACTGGGTGCCGCGCGCTCGGCCGCCGGATCGGCCGTCGCCTTGGCCCGGGACCCGGCGGCAGGCGGAGTTGCGGCTTTGACCGCCGGTTTGGCTGCGGCTCCGGCGGCCGGCTTGGCGGCGGCCTTGGTCGCGGGCTTGGCGGCGGCCTTGGTCGCGGCCTTGGTCGCGGGCTTGGTCGCCGGCTTGGCGGCGGATCTGGTCGCCGGCTTGGCGGCTGGCTCGGCGGCAGGCTCGGCCGCTGCCTTGGCGGGCGCCTTGGCGACAGACTTGGTCGGGGGCTTGGTGGCTGGCTCGATGGCGGGGGTCTCCTTCACGATGGGTCAGTGTAGAGGCGTCGCTCGCGGATGTAGGCGGCGACCTTCTCGGGCACGAGCCCCTCGATCGCCAGGCCGGCGCGGACCCGTTCGCGGATCGTCGAGGCCGAGGTAGCGACGAGCGGGGCATTGACGAAATCGACCTTCGCCCGCCAGCCGGGCAGGTCGCGATCGAGCCGGTCCGGGTCAAGCGGCCGGGAGGCGGCCCGGGGAACGACCGCCAGCCGGGCCAGCTCGAGGATCCGGCCGGGCTCGTGCCAGTCCGGAAAGCCGGCGAACGCCTCGCTCGAGAGGATGAACTCGAGCACTCGCGCTGCCCGGCTCGACGCGTCCGGCGAGCCCCCGTCCGGCCCCGTGTCGCCCGATCGGGCGAGCTCGGCCAGGGTGTCGACCGAGTAGGACGGGCCGGGCCGGTCGAGTTCGAGGGTGCTCAGCACCCACGACGGATGCCCGACAATCGCCAGCTCGACCATCGCCCTGCGATCGGCCGCCGGGCTGATCGTCCGGTCGACCTTGTGGGGCGGGATCCCGGCTGGGATGAACAGGATCATTTCGAGCTCAAGAGCCGCCTGGACCGCTGCAGCGATCGCCAGGTGGCCGTCATGGATCGGGTCGAATGTCCCGCCCAGGACGCCCAGCCCTGCCGGCGAGCCGCTCATCGGCTCGCCCGGGTCACTCGTCCCACGCCGGGCGATCCCATTCGAGCTCTACCCGGCCGATCCGGACGGTCTGGCCCGAGGCGACGCCCTGCCGGCGGAGCTCGGCCTCGATCCCGAGGCGAGCGAGGTCGTGCTGGAAGCGTTCGGCCGATTCCTCGTTCTCGAAGTCCGTCTGGACAGCGATCCGCTCGATCCGCTTGCCGCTGACCCGGAACGCCCCGTCAGGCTCGCGCTCGACGCTGAACCCGTCGGCCAGCCCGGCCAGGGTGTGGACTACGACCCCGGCCGGCTCGGCTGGCCGGCCGAGCTCGTCGGACGGCGGCAGCAGCGCGGCAAGAGCCTCCTGGAGCTCGGCCAGGCCATCGCCCCGGGCGGCCGCCACGGCCACCACGGGCAGGTCGTCCCGCCTGCGGGCGCGCTCGAACGCGGGCCAGGCCGATGCCGCCGCCGGCAGGTCCATCTTGTTGAACACGATCAGGCAGGGCCGCTCGAGGAGCGCCGGGTCATGCGCGGCCAGCTCGGACCGGATCACCTCGAAGTCCCACTCCGGGTCCGGCGAGGACCCGTCGACGACCTGGACGAGCACCCGGGTTCGCTCGACATGGCGCAGGAAGGCGTGGCCGAGGCCGGCCCCCATGCTCGCCCCTTCGATCAGCCCGGGCACGTCGGCGATCGTCGGCCGGCGGCCGTCGTCGAGGCCGAGGTCGAGGACCCCAAGGTTCGGCTCGATCGTCGTGAACGGGTAATCGGCAATCTTCGGGGTGGCCATCGTCAGGGCTGCCAGGAGGGTCGACTTGCCGGCATTCGGCAGGCCAACCAGCCCGACGTCGGCCAGCAGGCGGAGCTCGAGCCGGAGCCAGCGCTCCTCGCCCGGTTCGCCCTTCTGGGCGTGCTTCGGGGCGCGATGGATGGCGGTCGTGAAGTGGACATTGCCCAGCCCACCCCGTCCGCCGCGAGCCACCTCGGCGACCTGCTCGACACTGACCAGGTCGGCCAGCAACGCCCCGGTCCCGTCGTCGTACACAGCGGTGCCGGGCGGGACCGCCAGGGACAGGTCGGCCCCCGCCTTGCCGTGGCGCTTGGAGCTCGTCCCCCGGCCACCGGAACCGGCCTTGAACTGGCGCTTCTCCCGGTAGTCGCGCAAGGCCGTCTGGCCGGGATCGACTCGGAGGCTGACCGAACCGCCGCGACCCCCATCGCCGCCGTCGGGGCCGCCCCGGGGCACATGGGCTTCGCGCCGGAAGGTGGCCGCGCCGTCACCGCCGTCGCCGGCCCGGACGAGGATCCGGACGTGATCAAGGAACATCGGTTCGATCGTCGCACACCCGCCGACGCCCCGGGTGCTCCGGCGGATCGAAGGGATCCAGGGTCCGGACGAGCCGGCCCCGAGCGATTCGGCCTAGAAGTACGGGAGCGGATTGACCCGCGTGCCGTCGCCCCAGACCATGCCTCGCCAGACCTCGAAGTGGAGGTGCGGACCGGTGGCGTTGCCGGTCATCCCGACCCGACCGACCTGCTGCGCGCGCCCGACGTGCTGGCCGACCGAGACGAGGACCGCGGACATGTGGTTGTAGGTCGTGAACAGGCCGCTGCCGTGCGAGATCCAGACCTGGTACCCGCCGCCGTTGTCCTTCCAACCGGCCCAGATCACCGTGCCGGCGGCCGCCGCCAGGACCCGGGTGCCCTCAGGTGCGGCAATGTCGATCGCCGGATGGCTGGCGTGGAAATACTGGCTGATCCAGCCCCCGGGAACCGGCCAGTTGAAGGCACCGCCGGAGTAGGTCGCCGGGCCGTGGGCCTTCGAGCTGCCGGAGCTGGATCCGGTGGACGCCGCGACCGGCTTGGGGGTGGCCGGAGCGGGGATCGGCTTGCCCAGCGCGTCGGGCACGATCAGGACCTGGCCGATGACCAGGGTCCGGTCGGTCAGGTTGTTATAGGCCACGATGTCGTCGGCCGACATCCCGGTCAGGGCCGAGATCGAGTCGAGCGTGTCACCCGCTTTGACCACGATGACCAGGCCGTCGACCGGAGGGATCTGGAGCTTCTGGCCGATGTGGAGCTGGTCCTTGGCGGCCAGGTTGTTGGCCCACCACAGGGTCATCATCGAGATCCCGAACTTGTGGGCGATCCCGGTCAGCGTGTCGCCTGACTTGACCGTGTAGGTCACCAGCCGGGCCGACGCGTCGGTGACGGTCGTGTCGACCGCAATCGGCTTGAGCAGGGTGCCGTCGGACAGGTACTGCCCGAGGTCATCGGATGCCGTGTCAGACGTGGCCCCGATCGCGTTGTTCACGTCGTCGGGACTCGGCGCGGTGATCGAGTCGGTGCCTGGGTCGACCCCGCCGATCGCGAGCCGGGGCGTCGGGCTGGGCCCATCGGTGCTGCCGGTCGTGCCCTTGACGGTGCCCGTGGCAGCGACCCCACTGATCGAAGCGAGGAGCACGAGCAGGGCGACCCCGATCGGCAGGAGCCGCTCGCGGCCGCCGATCCGGGTGACGGCGCCGTTCAGGCGAGGCGAGAGGATCGCCAGGAACTGGTCGGCCAGGCGCTCGGTGCGAGCCATCCGGTGGGCGCCCGATCGACGGGATCCGGCGCCACGAGGCGGAGCAGGACGCAGCTCTGAGCGCAGTCGGTGCAGGGCACGCTGGACGCGGGCCAAGGGCTTCTGCAATACGGTCTCCGAGGTTGAGGACGGCGCTCAGGGATGGGAGCGCTGGGGGTCGCCTCGCCGTCCGGGGTCGGTCGCGATCTTGAGCTGGGGTCTCATGAAGGCGGCTTCCCGACATCGTCTGGCCGGGACATCTTGCTGAGGTCACCGTACCACGGCCCGCGGAATTGTTGCAATCCTGGCCCCCCCCGGCGCAACCGAATCTGGGGTCGGCCCGTTGCCGGGCGGAGCGGGCGGCCGGTCAGGCGTTCGCGGCGAGGCCCTTGGTGAGCTGGGCCAGGAACTCCGTGTTCGACTCGGTCTTCGAGAGCCGGTTCAGGAGCAGCTCGATCCCCTCGTTCGTGCCGACGGCCGAGAGCATCCGGCGCATCGTCCAGACCATCTTGAGGGTGCCTTCCTCGAGCAGCAGCTCCTCGCGCCGGGTGCCCGAACGCTGGACGTCGATCGCGGGGAAGATCCGCTTCTCGGCCAGCTTGCGCTCAAGGATCAGCTCGGAGTTGCCGGTGCCCTTGAACTCCTCGTAGATCACGTCATCCATCCGCGAGCCGGTCTCGACCAGGCAGGTGCCGATGATCGTGAGCGAGCCGCCCTCCTCGATGTTCCGGGCGGCGCCGAAGAAGCGCTTTGGCGGATAGAGCGCGATCGGGTCGATCCCGCCGGACAGGGTCCGGCCGCTGGGCGGCAGGGCCAGGTTGTAGGCCCGGGCGAGGCGGGTGATCGAGTCGAGCAGGATGACCACATCCCGGCCGCTCTCGACCTGGCGCTTGGCGATCTCGAGGGCCATCTCGGCGACGTGGGTGTGGTTCTCGGTCGGCTCGTCGAAGGTCGAGCTGATCACCTCGCCCTTGACGCTCCGGCGCATGTCGGTGACCTCCTCGGGACGCTCGCCGATCAGGGCGACCATCAGGAGGATCTCGGGATAGTTCGTCGAGATGCCGTTGGCGATCTGCTTGAGGAGCATCGTCTTGCCGGCCTTCGGCGGGCTGACGATCAGGGCGCGCTGGCCCTTGCCGAGCGGGTTGACCAGGTTGACCAGGCGCTGGCTCAGGTTCTTTGGATCCGACTCGAGGTTGATCAGCTCGTCAGGATGGATCGGGGTCATATCCCCGAAGTGGGGCCGACGGCGAGCCGCATCCGGATCGAGCCCATTGACCGAGTCGACCCGAAGGAGGCCGAAGTACTTCTCGGCCTCGCGCGGCGTGCGGACCGCACCCGAGACCCGGTCGCCGATCCGCAGCCCGAAGCGGCGAACCTGGCTCGAGCTGACGTAGACGTCGTCGGGGCTGGGCAGCAGGCCGTGGCGGCGCATGAAGCCGAAACCCTCGTCGACGATGTCGAGGATGCCGGTGGCGTAGGCCAGCCCGGCCCGCTCGGTCTGGCGCTGGAGGATCCGATCCATCAGCTCTTCGCGCCGGTCTGCGCTGACCGTCTCGATCTCGAGCTCCCGGCCGATCGAGCGGAGCTCCTTCTCGCTCATCTCGCGCAGGTCCGCGATCGCCAGGTCGTTCCGACCGCGGGCGGCCTCGGCTTCCTGCTGCTCGTCGAAGTCGGTCACCGGCGGGCGGGGGGCATTGGGGCGGCGGCGAGTGCGCCGATTGCGGGAACGAGGGTCTTGGCCGAGTGCGGGCATCAGGTAGGGATCACCAGTGACAGGGGACACAGGAATGGTTCCGGGGCGCTCGCGCGGAATTGCTATTCCGGCGGCAGCCGAGTTGGGAACGATCTGAGAATAGACGCCGGATCGGGCGGCGTCAATCTGCCAGATTCGAACCAGTGTGCCCAGGCTGTGTTCCGGGCGATCGTCGGCACGCCGTTGTCATCGTTGACGCGCCTCCCGCGGGTTCAGGCCTTGGCGGCGGCTCCCGCCCGGGCCTTCGCCCAGTCCTCCTTGAACCGGACGATGCCGGCGTCGGTCAGTGGGTGGTGGATCATCATCTGGAGGATCTTGAACGGCACGGTCGCGATCTGGGCGCCGGCCAGGGCGGCCTGGGTGACGTGGAGCGGGTGGCGGATCGAGGCGGCCAGGACCTCGGCATCGAGCTCGTGGATCTCGACGATGTCGACCAGCTCGCGGACGCAGGTCATGCCGTCTTCGTTGATGTCATCGAGCCGGCCGACGAACGGGCTGAGCAGGCTCGCCCCGGCCTTGGCCGCGAGGAGGCCCTGGTTGGCCGAGAAGATCAGGGTGCAGTTCGTCTTGATCCCCTCGTCGGCGAACCGGCTGATCGCTTCGAGGCCGTTCTCGCTCATCGCGACCTTGACCACGATGTTCGGGGCAATCTTGGCGAAATGACGGCCCTCGGTCAGCATCCCGTCAACATCGTCGGCGATCACCTCGGCCGAGACCGGGCCGGCGGTGATCTTGCAGACCTCGGCCAGGATCTCGTCGTACGAGCCGCCGACCTTGGCGTACAGGCTCGGGTTCGTGGTGACGCCGTCGAGCACGCCCCACCGGGCGGCCTGGCGGATCTCGTCGATTTCGGCGGTGTCGAGGAAGATCTTCACGGGTCAACTCCGGAGCTGGGAGCGAGCCGCTGTCCGGACGGTTGGGCGGCGACTTGCGGGTGGGCGAAAGGATCCCTGATCGGGTCCCGATTCTACGCCGAGTCTCGTTCGGCCCCGAAGGGGATCCGGATCAGGGCCGGATCGCGGCCGATTCTGGATTACCCGGGCCGGCGTCGACCGGGATCGAGACGACCCGGCCATCCTCGCTGATCGGGATGGGCTCGCTGACCGGGGCCGCCTCGCTGGCCGCGGCCGGCTGGGTCGCCGGGGCCGGCTCCGGGTGGCGGGTCGCTGGGCGGGCGGTCAGGACCGGCTCGACGCCGTCGGACACCGCGATCGCGCTGGCGACGAAGCCGTCGAAGAGCGGATGGGGCCGGGTCGGGCGGCTCTTGAACTCGGGATGGAACTGGCTGGCCACGAACCAGGGGTGGTCGCGCAGCTCGACGATCTCGACCAGCCGGCCGTCGGGCGACTGGCCGGACAGGACCATGCCCGCCGCCTCGAGGGTCGGCCGATAGCGGTTGTTGACCTCGAAGCGATGGCGGTGCCGCTCGTAAATCACCTCCGAGCCGTAGACCGCGGCGGCCTTCGTGCCGGGCGTCAGGCGGGCCGGGTAGAGCCCGAGGCGCATCGTCCCGCCCTTGTCCTCCAGCTCGCGCTGGTCGGGCATGAAGTCGATGACCGGGTTGGCCGTGAACATCTCGAACTCGGTCGAGTTCGCGTCGCGCGTCCCGAGCGCCTGGCGGGCGACCTCGATCACCGCGCACTGGAGGCCCAGGCACAGGCCCAGGAAGGGCACGTTGTTCTCCCGGGCGAACCGGGCCGCCAGGACTTTGCCCTCGATCCCGCGATGTCCGAAGCCACCCGGAACGAGCACCCCGGCCACTCCATCGAGGCGCTCGGCGACATTCGTGGCCGTCAGCTCCTCGGAGTTGACCCAGCGGATCCGGGCGTCGACCCCGTTCGCCCAGGCCGCATGGCGGAGCGCCTCGCTGACGCTCATGTACGCGTCGGGCAGCTCGATGTACTTGCCGACGAGGGCGACCTCGAGGCTCGGCTTGGGCCGCTTGATCAGGTCGACCAGGGCCTGCCAGGCGGTCAGGTCGGGCGCGCCGGCGGTCTCGCCCAGGCCCAGCCCGCGGACGATCAGCTCGCCCAGGCCGGCCGCCTCGAACTGGAGCGGCACCTCGTAGATCGTCTCGGCCGTCACCGCCGGAATGACGGCGTCGGTCGCCACATCGGTGAACAGGGCGATCTTCTCGAGGATCTCGTCGCTGACCGGGTAATCCGAGCGGAGGACGATCACGTCGGGCTGGATCCCGATCCCGCGGAGCTCCTTGACGCTGTGCTGGGTCGGCTTCGTCTTGAGCTCGCCGGTCGCCATCAGGACCGGCAGCAGGGTCACGTGGACGTACAGCACGTTGTTCCGCCCGACGTCCTTGCGCATCTGGCGGATCGCCTCGAGGAAGGGCAGGCTCTCGATGTCGCCGACCGTTCCGCCGACCTCGACGATCACGACGTCGCGGTCACCGTCCTTGGCCAGCCGGCCGATCCGTTCCTTGATCTCGTTGGTGATGTGGGGGATCACCTGGACGGTCCCGCCGAGGTAGTCGCCCCGGCGCTCCTTGGCGATCACCGCCTGGTAGATCCGGCCGGTCGTCACGTTCGAGCGCTGCGACAGGTTCTCGTCGATGAACCGCTCGTAGTGGCCCAGGTCGAGGTCGGTCTCGGCCCCGTCGTCGGTCACGAAGACCTCGCCATGCTGGTACGGCGACATCGTCCCGGGATCTACGTTGATGTACGGATCGAGCTTGAGGATCGAGACCGACAGGCCGCGAGCGCGGAGGATCCGGCCGATGCTGGCGGCGCTGATGCCCTTGCCGAGCGAGGAGGTCACGCCTCCGGTCACAAAGACATACTTCGCCATCGCTCGATCCTCCGGGGGTTTTTCCAATGCTACCGGATGACGTCCCCGGAGGCAATCCGGCGACCGCCCGGAATGGTCAGCCGGGGTCGCCCGGAGGAGGCGGCAGCTCGGCTCCCGGCAGGTCCTCGACCCCCGGCCCCCAGACCTCCGGGCCGCAGAAGATCGGGTGGCCGGCCGGTGCCGGAAAGGCGCCCGACGGATCGACTCGCCAGGCGTCCAGGCGCTCGTTCAGCCAGGCGTGGACCTCGCTGAACTCGGTCCAGCGTTCGAACGCCCAGCCGTTGTCGAGGCAGATCGGGACGAGCGCCCGCTTGGCGAAGATGACGTCGGCGTAGCCCGCGGCGTAGCGGTCGCTCTCGCCGTCGCCGATGAACGCCACGGCCCGCCCGGCGGCCTGGTGGGCCAGAACCCGCTGGCGCTTGCAGGTCCCGCACACCCGGCAGTCCGGGTGGGCGTTGGGCCAGTCGATCCGGGCCTGCCGGCCCTCGAACGTGGTCCGGGCGGTGATGATCGGCAGGTCGGCCAGGCCGAGCCGGGCGAGCGCCGGCCCGATGAAGAATCCGAAGCCGTCGCTGACCACCTCGACCGGGATCCCGGCGGCCCGGGCCCGCTGGACGAACGGGACGAAGCCCGGATCATGGGGCTGGAGCGCGGCCGTCGCCAGCAGCTCGGCCTCGGTTGCGTCAATCAGGGTGACTTCCCACTCCATCAGCCGGCGCGAGCCCATCCGGCCGGCGTCGTAGATCGCGGCGATCCGCTCCCAATCGGCGTGCGAGACGTGCTCGGCCATGACCGTGTCGGATACGTCGGTCAGGGCGATCGTGCCGTCGTAGTCGACCAGGATGGCGAGGGCCGGCGAGCCGGGCGCGAGGTCCGGGATCGCCGGGATCGCCGCGACGCCCGCCGGGTTGGCCGCCAGCGGGCCGGAGCGGCCCGATGTTTCGAAGGCAGACATGACGACGCCCGGCGCGTCGGTCGCGTCGGGCGTCAGATCGGCCGGGAGCGGCTCGGTCAGCCGTTGTCCTGGTCGAGAACCAGCGACTCCTCGTCGGACTCTTCAGTCAGCTTGAGCCACACGAACAGGCCGGCCAGGATCACCAGCGGAATGACGATCAGTGCACCGAGGGTGACCCCGAGCGCGATCGCGACGGTCTTGAGAGCCTTCATTTCGGACCTCCCCACTACGACTTCTTTTCGCCGGTGGCGGCCTTGGCCCCGGCCTTGGCCGCCGGCCGCGCCTCACGCAGCGCGGGACCTCCGGCAATCATCGACTCCACGTCCTCTTTGGTGAACTCCGACAGGACATGCTTGCTGCCGGTCTGGGACGACATCAGCAGCCGGACGACGAAGGCTCCATCCTGCTCGAAGAAGAACGTGTCCTTCGGCTTCTGCTCATCCATGTAGCGCCCGAGCACGCGGAATGCCTGCTCATAGTAGCCCGCCTTGCTCCAATCCTCCGCGACCTGGCGATTCCGCCGGGCCACGGCCTCTTCCATGAACCGGGCGATGTCATCATCGAGGAAGGTCAGCGTCTCCTTGACCTGGCTGCCCAGGGACTCGCCCCAGCCGCCTGACGACTTGGTCGTCACGAGGCCCTGGACGATGAACCCGTCGGGCGCCTCGGCCAGCAGAACCTCGCGCATCCCGCGCTGATCGAGGAACGCCCCGATCGAGCGGAAGACCTCCTCGAAGTCCTGGCGCGGGGACCCCTCGTAGATCCGCATTCGGTCTCCCTGTCCTGTCAGGATCCGGTCGTTCGATCGATCGTGCCGCGGTCCTTCGCCCGATGCTCACTGGCCCGGAAGGCGATCGCTGAGCCGAGTGTAACGAGGGCCCCTGTGGCCAGCAAGGCGATGACGATCTGTCCGTCGCTCGGATTCAACGATCCGGTGATCCGATACCAGGCCGAGCCCGACCCGCCGATCGAGCTCGTCCCACCGGGGAAGAGCGCCTGGCGGACGCCGTCGATCCACCAGGTCAGGGGGTTGAGCAGGCCCAGGACCTGGAGCGGATCGGGCAGGGCCGATAGCGGGAAGACCGCCCCGACGATCAGGAACAAGGCCCCGGCCACGGCCTCCGGATAGGTCCACGAGTCCTGCCGGGTCTGGATGCAGATCGCTGCCATCAGCACGCCGATCGCCAGGATCGCGATCGTCCCGAGGACGAGCGTGATCACCAGGAGCGGCCAATCGACCGCGGTCAGCGAGAAGGGCACGCCGAGGAAGACGACCCCGGCGAACAGGGTGATCCCGGCGCCCATCGCCCCGACCGCGAGACGGGCGATGCCCCGCCCGATCAGGACCACGACGAACGGGCTTGGGCTGACGTACACGTACTTGAGCATCCGGTAGCGTTCGCGGTCGTCGAGGACGGCCCAGGCCAGGCCGGCGATTCCGCTCAGGACGAGCGACCAGAGGGCGCTCCCGACGATCACGAAGCCGCGCAGGGGCTGGCCGGCCGGCCCGGCAATCACGTCGATCATGAACACGAGGATCAGGGCCGAGGCGATCGGCTTGGCCACCGAGTAGATGAAGAACAGGACCGGGTCGGTCCAGTTTGCCTCCATGCTCCAGCCCAGCGAGACGGCCGTCCGGAAGCTGCGCAGGTCGTCGGCCAGGCCGTGGCCCTGGGTCCGGGACCGATCGAAGCGGGCCTCGCCGAGGGGCGGGATCGGGCGGGTCGTGGCGGTCATCGCCAGCGCACCGTCAGGCGCCCTTCCCGGCGGGCCCGGATCTCCATCGAATGGAGCAGCCAGCGGGCCAGGATCGTGAACACGATCGTCATCGCCACCAGGATCAGGGCCTCGATCTCGGGGCTGGGCGTGCCGGTCGGACCGGTCGAGGCGAAGGCCAGCTGGCGCATCGCGTCGAGGCCGACGGCCAGCGGGATCAGGGCGATCGCGACGGCCCCGAGCATGCCCAGGCGGCCCACCGGGAAGTTCAGCCCGGACACGAAATAGACCGGCTCGACCATCAGCTGGGTCATATGCCAGGCCTCCCGGCCCCACATCAGGAACAGGCTGGCCAGCATCATCCCGAAGCCGTACAGGGCCGCCAGGGTGAGCACGAAGACGGCCAGCAGGAGGCCCCACTGGTCGACGCTGAAGCTGACCTTGTAGACGACCGTGGCCACGACCAGGACGACGACGGCCCGGGTCGAGCTCATGGCCAGGCCGCCAGCGGCCATCCCGAACAGGACGCTCATCAGGTTCATCGGCGCCGCGAAGTACAGCTCGAGGTTGCCCTGGTCCTTCTCCCAGTAGAGCTGGGCGGCCATCATCCACACGACGTTCAGCCAGAACGCGCTCATCGCCCCGCCCAGGACGACGAACCCGATGTACGAGGCCGGCGCATCGAGGGCCCGGTAGACGAACACGAAGGCCGACGTGGTCAGGAACGGCAGGAGCATCTCGAACAGGATCCAGGACGGCTCGCGGGTCAGGCCGCGGACCCGGGGATATGCCCGGCCGACGACCGAGTGGAGGTTGTTGGCGATGATCCGGCGACGGGTCCAGGCCGCCGACTCGCGGGGGCCGGAGGTCGGGGCGCCCACGAAGGCGCGGACTTTGGACGGACGCCGGCCGGCCTGGCCGGGCACGCCCGACCGGGAGGCCGCGCCGGTCGGTGCCTCCAGGCCGCTCACAGGAGCGCCTCGTCGGGATCGGGCTGGCCGGCCTCGTGCGGCTCGCTCGAAGGCTCGGCCTCGTCGTCAGCATCGGTTCGGGTCGGCTCCGCTTCGTCGTCGTCGAAGCCCCGGCCGACGAGCTCGACGAAGACATCCTCGAGACTTGGCTCCGACTTGGTCAGGGCCACGATCCGCGCGTCGAGCCCGCCCAGGGCGGCCACCACCCCGGCCAGGGCGGCGTCCTCGGCCAGGACTAGGTTGATCACGACGGTCTGGCGGGCGGCCGGATCGTCCTCGCCGGTCCGTCCCGCCGCGGCCGCGGCCGAAACGACGCCGGGCAGGCGAGCCAGGGCGGACGGGCCGCCGGACAGGCGATCGACCTCGAGCCGGAACACGGACTCGTGCTGGACCCGCCGCTTCAGCTCGGCCGGGCTGCCGATGGCCAGGATCCGGCCCCGATCGACGATCGCGATCCGTTCGCACAGCTCGTCGGCCTCGGCCATGTAGTGGGTCGTCAGGAGGACGGTCCGACCAGGCACGGCCGCCCGCCAGTCGGTGATCAGCTCGCGCACGGCCCGGGCCGCCGCGACGTCCAGGCCGAGGGTCGGCTCGTCGAGGAAGAAGACCCACGGGTCATTGAGCAGGCCGCGGGCGAAGTTCATCTTCTGGCGCTGGCCGGTCGACAGGGTGCTGACCCGCTGGTGGCGCTGTTCCGACAGGCCGACCGCATCGATCAGCTCGTCGACCCGCTGCCAGCCTTCCTTGACCCCCAGGCCGTAGAACTGGCTGAACATCCAGAGCTGCTCGCGGGCCTGGAGGATGCCGTAGCCCGACTGCTCGCCGCCGGCGACCATGTTCATGATCCGGCGGATCTGCTTCGTCTCGGTGGCCACGTCGAAGCCGAAGATCCGGGCGGTCCCGCTCGAGGGCAGGAGCAGGGTCGTCAGGATCTTGATCAGGGTCGTCTTGCCCGCCCCGTTCGGCCCGAGCAGGCCGAAGAACTCGCCCGGGGCGACCTCGAGGTCGACTCCGGCGAGGGCGACGACGTCATTCGGCTTGGCCTTGTAGACCCTCGTGATGCCACGAGCGTCGATCGCTGGCGCCTCGATCGAGCCGGCCTTGGAGCCGGGCATGGCACGGCCTCTGACGGGTTCGGGGAGGGTCGAGTCTATCACTCGCCTCGGGCGCCGGCCGAGGCTGGTCAGCCGCGGGTCAGGAGCCGGCCAGGGCCACCGCCAGGAGCCCGGCCGTCCGGGCGTTGTTTTCGATCAGGGCCGTGTTCGCCCGAACGGACGCGCCACCCGTCAGCTCGGCCACCCGGGCCAGGAGCCAGGGCGTCAGCTCGGGCCCACCGACCGCGACAGCATCGGCCTCGGCCAGGGCCTGTTCGATCGCGACCCGGGCATCGTCGTAGGGCAGGGCGACCGCGGCAGGAACCGGGATGCACAGCAGGATTCCCGACCCCAGTCCCAGCCCGAGATGGGTCGCCACGAGCCAGGCGGCCTCGGCCACGCCCGGCACGACATGCGGTGCCGCGACGCCGCTTGAGGTCGAGTAGAACCCGGGCACCTCGCTCTGGCCGACGGCGACGACCGGCACGCCCCGCGTCTCGAGGTACTCGAGGGTCAGCGGCAGGTCGAGGATCGCCTTGGGACCGGCGCAGACGACGGCGAGCGGCGTCCGGGCCAGCTCCTCGAGGTCCGACGAGACGTCCAGGCTGGCGGCCGGGCCGAATGCGCCACGATGGACCCCACCAATTCCGCCCGTGGCAAGGATCCGGATCGCGGCCGCATGGGCGGCGATCATCGAGGCCGAGACCGTCGTGGCGGCCCAGCCGCCGCCGGCCAGGGCCACCGCCAGGCTCGGCCGGGCCGCCTTGAAGACGCTCCCGGGCGGGGCCGTCCCGAGCGCCTCGAGGTCGTCGTCGTCGAGCCCGACGAGGATCCGCCCATCACGGATGGCGATCGTGGCCGGCGTGGCGCCGGCCCCCCGGACCGCGGCCTCGGAAGCCCGCGCCACGGCCACGTTCTCGGGATAGGGCAGGCCGTGGCTGATCAGGGTCGATTCGAGGGCCACGATCGGCGCGCCGGCAAGCAGCGCGTCGGCCACCTCGGGCGACACCCGCAGCCGCTCTCGCACCGGGACGTCGGCAGGAATGCGTTCCATCGGGTGGAGCGTACGTCACGGCGGTCGACCCGGTGGCTACCCTTGGGACGTGAAGCCGATGACCCCGGCCATCATCCGCCGCCAGGTCGTCCTCGAGGAGCTCGACGTCGCCCCCGACGGTCGATTCGCCGTCGTCGCCCGGCGCTCCGTGGACCGTTCCGACCGGTACACCTCGCACCTCTGGTACGTGCCCTTCGTTCGGGGACTTGGCCGGGCGCGGGCACTGACCAGCGGGCCGGTCCACGACGGCCGGCCGCGGATCAGCCCGGACGGGGGCCGGGTCGCGTTCCGCCGGACGCGCCTCGGCGAGGCGGACGCGGTTGCGACCCTGGAGGTCATCGAGCTGCCGGGTGGACCCGCCCGAGGTCGCCCCGAGCGCCCGACGCTCGCGCCCTGGACCGTGGTCGCGCCAATCCACGGCGTCGTCGAGATCGCCTGGTCACCCGATAGCCGACGCCTGGCCTACACCGCGGAGGCGGGCCCCGAGCGGTTCATCTTCCGCGAGCCGAGCCGGCCTGCCATCGACCGGAAGGCCGATCCGGACCGGGCGCCCCTTGGCCGGGCGATCCGGCGGGCCGACTGGCGCTGGGACGAGGCGGGCCACCTTGATCGCTGGGAGCACCTGTTTGTCGTGGCGGCCCGTCCGGGCGGGCGGTCGCGCCGCCTGACCCAGGGTGACTGGGGCGTTCGCCAGGCGAGCTGGGATCCGACCGGCCGGTCGCTGGTGTACGTGGCGGATCGGACCGATACCGCCGACCTCTACCCCCGGCCATCGGTCTGGCGAGTGGGCCTGGACACGGCCCAGTCGGTCGAGATCCTGGCCCTCGGGGGCCCGGCGAGCCACCCGGCGATCTCGCCCGACGGACGCTGGCTGGCCGCCGTCGGGGTGATCGATCCGGCTGCCCTGGACGACGTCAGTCCCGGGATCGTCATCGCCCCGGCCGACGGCTCCGGTCCGGCCGCGGCGCTGGCGCCGGCCCTCGATCGACCGGTCGGCTGGGCCCTTGATACCGATCTCGTCGGCTGGCAGGCCACGTCACGAGGCGGACCCTTCTGGGCCGGCAACGACCGCCTGATCGCGCTCGTATCAGATCGGGGACGGTGCCTCGCCTGGCAATTCGACCTGGACCCGTCCACCGGCCGGGCGACCGCTCCGCCCCGGGCGACGGCCCAGGCGGAGGCCGCCTGCGAGCACCTGGCGGTGTCGGCCGACGGCCGGCGAATCGTCCTGGTCGGGACGCTCGACATCCGGGCGCCAGAGGTGATGACGGTCGAACCCGACGGACTGCGAACCCGCACCCGGATCGGCTCCGCCTGGCAGGCCGGCGTTGGCCAGCCGAAGATGGAGCGGATCGCGGCGCCTGGCGACGGGGGTCCGATCGACGTGTGGGTCGCCAGCCCGCCGGGATTCGACGGCCCGCTTGCGACGGTGATCGACATCCACGGCGGCCCGCTCGGTGGGTGGGTCGCGGCGCCCAGCCTGGAAGTCTCCCTGCTCGTCTCGCGCGGCTACCGGGTCCTGCTGCCCAACATCCGAGGCTCGACGAGCTACGGGCGCGACTGGATCACGCCCCAGCTCGGGAACTGGGGCGGGGTCGATGCCGACGACGTCCACGCCGTCCTCGATCACGCGATCGCCCGTGGCCTGGTCGACCCGGCGAGGGTCGGCCTGCTCGGCCTGAGCTACGGCGGGTTCATGGTCAACTGGCTGATCGCGACGAGCGATCGATTCGGGGCCGGGGTGAGCGAGGGCGGAGTGACCAACCAGGTCAGTGACTGGGCCAACTCGGACGGCGGTCCGGACTTCGCCCGGATGGCGATCATGGGCGACCCGTTGAGCGAGGCCGGCATGCTCAAGCTCTGGCGCCAGTCGCCCCTGGCCCACGTGACGGGCATCCACACGCCCCTGCTGATCCTCCAGGGCGAGGCCGACGAGCGCTGCCCGAAGGCCGACAACGAACAGCTGTTCGTGGCCCTGCGGGCCCTGGGCCGGACGGTTGAGTACGTCCTCTACCCGGAGGAGTCCCACGTCTACCAGGCGACCGGCCGGGTCGACCGGCGGATCGACCGAATGACCCGGGTGCTCGACTGGTTCGACCGGTACCTCGGCGTCCCGCCCGAACCGCCCGGCTGAGACTCGGCCCGGGTCCGGGCTCAGCCCAGGTCAAGCTCGGGCAGGGGCCCGGCCAGGTGGCGGGCGGCGATCCGGTGGCCGGCCAGCACGGCTCGCCGGAGCCCGGCCGGGCGCGACCGTCTGGACGGGAGCGCCAGCCCGGCTGGTGCCGTGCCTCCGGATCGGCGGTCCTCGACGAAGCCGATCAGGAACCCGGCGTCGAACGCATCGCCCGCGCCGGTCGTGTCGCTGGCCGCCAGCGGCCGGGTCGCCACTTCGAAGGTGATCGGCGCGCCCCCGGCATCGAGCAGGTGGACCGAGGCCCCGTGTGCACCACGCTTCACCACGACCACCGGAGCCAGAGCCAGGGTGCGGGCGCCGAACTCGGCCCGGTCGTCCACGTCGAGCAGGGCAGCCAGCTCGGTCGCGGTGGCCAAGAGCACGTCCGGTCCCACCGACCGGACGAGCCCGAGGGCGGCCTCCCGGCCATCGGCCAGCAGCGGACCGACCGAGGCGAGGTCGAGGCTGATCGCCGCCCCGGCCGCCCGGGCCAGGCGGATCGCCTCGCGGCCGGCCGAGCCGAGCGGCTCGCCCAGGAGCGAATACGCCGGGAGATGGAGCAGGTCGGCCCGGTCGAACCAGGCCGAATCGAGGTCGCCCGGCCGGAGCAAATCGGCCGCCCCGCGGTCGGCCACGAACGACCGTTCGCCGTCGCTCCCGATGACGACCCCGATTCGGCCGGTCGGTTGACCGGCCACCCGGCTCGCCCGAACCACCACGTGCTCGGACCGGAGCGCCCCGACCAGGGCCCGGCCTGGAACGTCCCGGCCCACGGCGCAGATCAGCTGGGTCGCCGCTCCGAGGCGGCCGAGCCAGCGGGCCGTGTTCGCCGCCGAGCCGCCCTGGCGCAGCCGGACCGTGCCCGGCACGTCGGTCCCGACCGCCAGGGGACGGCCCGGCCGGAGCACCACGTCGAGGGTCAGGTCGCCCAGGACGAGGATCCGGGGGGCCGCGCCGGAGCGCGACCGGGTGCGGCGGGGCAGGCGCCTGGCAACGCTGATCCGGTTCGGCACAGGGCGAGGATACCGAGGACGGTCCGGGCCGGCCTCCCGGTTCGGTCAGCCGGGCGATTTCGATGACCAGCTGTTGTCGGCGATTCACTCCTGTTCACGGGGACGTGGCGCGCGGCGCACTACAATGCCGGGGACACGAACCCGTCGCCCACGCCCACATGGCCCGGCCCGCCCGGCCGGCCCTTCCCGGGGTCCACCTCAAGGAGCAACGAAGCCGGATGACCCTCGCCTCGGACGACCTGGACCTCCTCGCGATCGACACGATCCGAACGCTCTCGATCGACGCGGTCCAGAAGGCAGACTCGGGGCATCCCGGGGCCCCGATGGGCATGGCCCCGATGGCGTTCAGCCTGTGGACCCGCTTCCTGCGCCACGCCCCGACCGAACCGGGCTGGCCGAATCGCGACCGGTTCGTCCTGTCGGCCGGTCACGCCTCGATGCTCCTCTATTCACTCCTCCATCTGACCGGCTACGACCTCTCGCTCGACGAGCTCAAGCAGTTCCGCCAGTGGGGCTCACACACGCCCGGCCATCCCGAGCGCGGCCTGACCCCGGGCGTCGAGGCGACGACCGGGCCACTGGGCCAGGGCGTGGCCAACGCCGTTGGGATGGCGATCGCGGAGCGGCGCCTGGCCCATGAGTTCAACCGGCCGGGCTACGACCTGGTCGACCACCGGACCTACGCGATCTGCTCGGATGGCGACCTGCAGGAGGGGATTGCCTCGGAGGCGGCCTCCCTGGCCGGCCACCTCAAGCTGCGCAAGCTGGTGATGCTCTACGACGACAACGGGATCCAGCTTGACGGGCCGACATCGATGGCCTTCTCGGAGAACGTCCTCGCCCGGTTCGAGGCCTACGGCTGGCAGACCCAGCGAGTCGACGACGGCAACGACGTCGGCCGCGATCAGCATGGCGATCGAGCGGGCCCGCGAGGACGACCGGCCGAGCCTGATCGCCGTCCGGACCCACATCGGCTTTGGCTCGCCCCACAAGCAGGACAGCCAGAAGGCGCACGGCTCGCCCCTCGGCGAGGACGAGGTCCGCCTGGTCAAGGAGGCCTACGGCTGGGATCCCGACCGCCACTTCTACATCCCGGACGAGGCGCTCGACGCTCTTCCGCCAGGCGATGCCCGCGGGCCAGGCGCTGGTCGACGCCTGGAACGGCCGAGTTCGAGCGCTATCGCGTCGACCTCCCCGACCTGGCCGCCGAGTTCGAGCGACGGCTGGCCGGCCGCCTGCCCGACGGCTGGGATGCCGTCCTGCCGAGCTACGCCGTCGGTGAGGACTTCGCCACTCGCCAGGTCAGCCAGGCCGCGATCAATGCCCTGGCCGGGCCACTGCCCGGCCTGTTCGGCGGCGCCGCCGACCTGTCCGAGTCGAACCTGACCGACATCAAGGATGCCGCCAACTTCGAGGCCGACGACCCGGGCCGGAACCTGCGCTTCGGCGTCCGCGAGCACGCCATGGGCGGGATCGCCAACGGGATCGCGTACCACGGCGGGTTCCACCCGTACTGCGCCACCTTCCTGACCTTCAGCGACTACATGCGCGGCTCCGTCCGCCTGGCCGCCCTGGCCGGCCTGCCGGTCACCTACGTCTGGACCCACGACTCGGTCGGCCTGGGCGAGGACGGGCCGACCCATCAGCCGGTCGAGCAGCCGACGGCGCTGCGGGCCATCCCGAACCTGTGGTACGTCCGGCCGGGCGATGCCAACGAGGCCGTCGCGGCCTGGCGCCCTGGCGATCGAGCGGCGCGACGGTCCGGTCGCGCTCGGACTGACCCGCCAGAAGCTGACGACACTACCCGAGACGGCGGCTGCCGCCCGGGACGGCGTCCGGCGGGGCGGCTACATCCTGCGCGAGTCGAGCGGCGGACCGACCGGGATCGACCTGATCCTCGTGGCGACCGGCTCCGAGCTCGGCCTGGCCGCGCTGGCCCGCGACGCACTCGAGGCCGACGGAATCCGGACCCGGCTCGTCAGCCTGCCCTGCTTCGAAGCGTTCGAGCGGCAGGACGAGGCCTATCGCGAATCGGTCCTGCCCCGGGCCGTGACTCGAACCGGGTGACGTCGAGGCGGCGGTGACCCTCGGCTGGGATCGCTATGCCGGCCCGAACGGGGCGATGATCGGGATCGACCACTTCGGAGCCTCGGCGCCCGGGCCGACCGTACTCGAGCACTTCGGCTTCAGCCCGGAACGGGTGGTCGAGATCGGCCGGCGGGTCGTTCACGAGCACTCCATGGCCGGATCCCGACCCTCGACCCGGGCCATCAGCCGGCCGGCCTGGGCCTCGGCCAGCGCGTGTCAACCGAGGTGAGCGCCGCCAGTCGCGCGGCCAGCCGATGCGTGTCGCCTTCGCCGCCGACCATGGTGGTGCCGTGCTCAAGGACGAGCTCCTGGTCCGGCTCGGGCCGAGCTGACCGGCGCCGGCCGTGCCGGAGCTGCTCGACCTGGGCGGGGACGGCTCGGATCCGACCGACGACTACCCCGACTTCGCCGTCCGGCTCGGGACGGCCATCCAGGGCGGCCAGGCCGATCGCGGCGTGCTCGTCTGCGGCAGTGGGGTCGGGAGCCTCGGTTGCCGCCTGCAAGATGCGCGGGATCCGGGCCTCCGTCTGCCACGACACGTATTCGGCCCACCAGGGCGTCGAGCACGACGACATGAACGTCCTGTGCCTCGGCGGCCGGATCGTCGGCAGTCGAGCTGGCCCTCGAGATCGTCCGGGCCTACCTCGGGGCGACGTTCAGCAACGAGCCGCGCCATCGCCGCCGGGTCGACAAGGTCCGGGCGATCGAGGCCGCCGAAACCCGATGAATCCGCCCGGATGACGCCCGCCATGCCGCCTTTAGCCTGCCGCCCAGGCTCCCAACCGGAGGTCTTCCCCGATGACCGAACCCTGCCCGCCGGATTCCAGCTGGCTCCCGCGGAGGCGGAGCTCTGGTCGACGCCGCGGCCCGGCGGGCCGTGGCCGAGTCGCTGGGCGCAACGCGTGTTCGACCGCGATCCGTCGCTCTGGTCGAGCGATCCCGAGGTCCAGGCCTCGATCGTCGACCGGCTCGGCTGGCTCGAGCGCTCCCCGCCACTTCCTCGAGCAGGCCCCGGCGATCGAGGCCTTCGGCGACGGCGATCCGGGGCGACGGCTTCGGTGCCGCGATCGTGGGCGGGATGGGCGGCAGCAGCCTCGCCCCGGAGGTCCTGCGCCAGACGTTCGGGGCGTTGCCCGGACTGGCTCGACATCCACGTTCTCGACTCGACCGATCCGGCGGCGGTCAGCGCGATCGCGACTCCTCGACCCGCTCTCGACCCTGTTCATCGTGGCCAGCAAGTCGGGCACGACGACCGAGCCGCTCGCCTTCCAGGCCGACGCCTGGGCCCGGATCCAGGCTGCCCTTGACGCCCGGCATGAGCATCGTGAGCAGCCCCGGCAGCCTGATGGTCGCGATCACCGACCCGGGCAAGAGCCTCGAGGCGATCCCCCACAAGGACGACCTGCGTGAGGTCTTTCTGAACCCGTCCGATATCGGCGGCCGCTACTCGGCCCTGACCTACGTCGGGCTCGTCCCGGCCAGCCTGATGGGCCTGTCGATCTCGGAGCTGCTGAATGCCGCGCTGCTGATGCTCGACCGCTGCCGGACGCCCGACCCGGCCACCAACCCGGGCCTGGGCCTCGGCCTGGCCCTGGGCAGCCTGGCCCTCGCCGCGCCGACCGGGGCCGGTCGCGACAAGGTCACCTTCGTGGCCGATCCGGAGATCGCCTCGCTCGGCTCCTGGCTCGAGCAGCTGATCGCCGAGAGCACCGGCAAGCAGGGCGTCGGGATCGTGCCGGTCGACCTGGAGCCACTTGGCGAGCCGTCGGCTCGTATGGCTCCGACCGGGTCTTCGTGCGACTCGGCCTGGAGGGCTCCGACGGGCCGCCGCCCGCGCCCGACGGGACCACCGCCGACGCAGCTCCTCGAGCAGCTCGCGGCGGCCGGCCATCCAGTCATCCGGATCACTCTCGCCGATCCGATCGACATCGCCGGCGAGTTCGTCCGCTGGGAGTTCGCGACCGCGATCGCCGGGGCCGTCCTGGGGATCGACGCATTCGACCAGCCGAACGTCGAGGAGGCCAAGGTCCTGACCCGCCAGCTCCTCTCGATCCATGGCGAGGCAGGCCAGGCCGGTCTTCACGAGGTCCCGGCCGCTCCGGCCGACCTGCTCGCATCCGACTTCGGCTTCGGCCCTGATCGGCGACCAGGACCTGGCCGCCAACGCCCAGGGTGAGTCGGCCGAGGCCGTCCTGCGCCGGCACCTCGCCCGGGCCAAGCCCAATGCCTACCTCTGCCTCCAGGCCTATGTCGGACAGACGCCCGGCCGCGACGCTGCGATCGCCCGGATCCGGACTCTCCTGCGGGATCGGACCGGAAAGGCGACGACGGCGGGCTACGGGCCTCGATTCCTCCATTCGACCGGCCAGCTCCACAAGGGCGGGGCGCCGATCGGCCTGTTCTTCCAGTTCACCGCCGATCATCCGGTCGACCGGCCGATCGCCGGCTGGCCGTACACCTTCGGCGACCTGATCGACGCCCAGGCCGCGGGCGACTTCCAGGTCCTCGAGAGCCATCAACTGCCGGTCCTGCGAATCCACCTCGACGCGGATCCGGACGCGGGGCTGGCCGCCTTCGCCGCGGTCCTCGAACAGGCCTTGTCGGCGCCGTCTGCCGGCTCGTGACCAGCAAGACGGCCACCGGACGATCCGCGAGCTGCGGCTCGCCCGCGACGGCAAGCGCCGGCCGCGCGAGAGCCGCCGGTCAACCCGCTCCGCCAGGGGCTCCGGCTCGAGCGGGTGCCGGATCCGTGCATCGTCGTGCTGTTCGGGGCGACCGGCGACCTGGCCCATCGCAAGGTCCTGCCCGCCCTCTACCAGCTCCGCCGGACGAACTTGCTGCCCCATGAGTTCATGCTCGTCGCCTTCGGTCGCCGGCCGTACGAGGACGAGACCTTCCGCCAGGAGATCGCCGCCTCGCTGGCGCGCTACTCGCGCGTCCCGGTCGAGCACCCAATCGTCGACGATTTCGTCCGCCGGATCGTCTACCAGCAGGGCGATTTCACCGACGAAGCCGCCTTCGATCGCCTGTCCGAGCGGCTCGATGCGATCGACCTCGAGCACGGCACGCGGGGCAACCGGCTGTTCTACCTGGCCACCCAGCCCTCGGCCTTCGCCGAGATCGTCGGTCAGCTCGGGCGGGTCGGCCTCGACCACGAAGTCCACGGCGGCGGCTGGCGGCGGGTCGTGATCGAGAAGCCGTTCGGACGCGACCTCGACTCGGCCGCCCGCCTGAACCGCGAAGTCGGCAAGGTCTTCCGCGAGAAGCAGGTCTACCGGATCGACCACTACCTGGGCAAGGAGACCGTCCGCAACCTGATGGTCTTCCGTTTCGGCAACGGAATCTTCGAGCCGCTCTGGAATCGGCGCTACGTCGACCACGTCCAGATCACCGTGGCCGAGTCGATCGGAGTGGAGAACCGGGGCGAGTTCTACGAGGAGACCGGCGCCTCCCGGGACTTCCTGCAGAACCACCTGATGCAGCTCCTGGCCCTGGTCGCGATGGAGCCGCCGGCCGCATTCGAGGCCGAGGCCCTGCGCGACGAGAAGGTCAAGGTCCTCCGGGCGATCTCGCCGATGACCCCCGAGGAGATCCGGACCGACGTGGTGCGCGGCCAGTACGGTCCGGGCTGGGTCGCCGCGGCCAAGGTCCCGGGCTATCGGTCCGAGCCCGATGTCGATCCCGAATCCGAGACCGAGACGTACGTCGCCGCCCGGTTCACGATCGACGACTGGCGCTGGGCCGGCGTGCCGTTCTACGTTCGGAGCGGCAAGCGCCTGCCCAAGCGCGCCTCCGAGATCGCGATCCAGTTCAAGCAGGTTCCCCACCGCCTGTTCCAGGACGTGGCCGCGGAACCCGAGCCGAACCTGCTGGCCCTCCGGATCCAGCCGGACGAGGGCATCCTGCTCCGGTTCAGCGCCAAGGTGCCCGGCCTCGGAATCGATGTCCGGAACGTGAACATGGACTTCACCTACGGTTCTGCCTTCAGCGTGGACCTGCCCGAGGCCTACGAGACGCTGATCCTGGACGCCCTCCTGGGCGACGCCTCGCTGTTCACCCGGGCCGACGAGGTCGAGGAGGCCTGGGGGATCGTGACCCCGATCATCGACGCCTGGCTGGACATGCCTCCGCCGGTGTTCCCGAACTACGAGGCCGGCTCGTGGGGCCCGGAGGCGGCCGATGAGCTGATGACCCGCGACGGCCGCCGCTGGCGCCGGATCTGATGAAGGCGCCACGATGAGCGGGCTTCCCCAGGATGGCCCGATCGCGATCCAGGCGACGCCGCCGATCGGAGTCGCCCAGCTGCGCTGGGCGTCGCGGGCGTCGTCGATCGACGGGATCGAGCGCGAGCTGTCCCGGATCTGGGCCGAGCCCAAGCTGACCGCCGAGGTCGACGGGGTGGAGATCCGCCACATCGCCGCCCGGACGAGCGTGATGAACCTGGTCGTGATCGCCCAGCAGGCCGAGGACGGCCAGCACGGGGCCGCGATCATCGGCCAGCTGACCGGTCGCCATCCATCGCGGACGCTGATCCTCAGCTCGGCCGATCCCGATGGCCCAGGCTGGCTCGACGCCCGGATCACCGCCCAGTGCATGCTGCCCCGGGCCGACGCGCCGGAGATCTGCGCCGAGACGATCTACATCACCGCCGGCGGCGACACCGGCCGTCACCTCGACGCGATCGTCGAGCCGCTCCTGATCCACGACCTTCCGGTCACCGTCTGGTGGCCGGGCGAGGCCCGCCTCGAAAGCCAGCAGGCCCGCGACGTCCTGGGCTCGGCCGATCGCCTCGTCGATCGATGGCGCGAGCTGGCACGGGCGACGGCCTATCCCGGCTGCGCGAGCTGGCCCGGGTCGCGGCCGCCAGCCGGATCGCCGTGTCTCGACTTCGCCCTCGCCCGCCAGTCGCGCTGGCGCGAGGCGATCGCCTCGACCTTCGACATGCCCGACTTTCTGCCCTACCTGCGCTCGCTCCGGCGGGTCGCGGTGACCTATTCGACCCACGACGAGAGCGGCCAGCCGGGCCACGCCAACCTGATCAAGCCGCTCTACCACGTCGCCTGGCTCGCGTCACGGCTGGACATGGTCGTAGTCAAGCCGCTCAGTCCGGTGCCCGGATCGCCCGCCCCGCTCCGGCCCGGGGTCAAGCCCGGCCCGGGTCGGGGCCACGCCGCGACCCTCCGCCAGGGGTCATCCGATGTCGCGGTCGTGGTCCGGCCGGTCCTCTCGTCGACCGCCCCCGGCACGACCCTGCGAGTCGAGCTCCTGTGCGAACGACGGGGCTCCGAGCTGCGGGTCGACGTGACCGCCGAAGCCGAATCCGTCGGCGTGCGGGCCTGGCAGGACGGGGTCGAGATCCTCGACCGCCGGTTCAACGCGGCCCGGCGGACCGAAGCCGACCTCCTGGCCGAGGCGATCGAGGCGAGCGGTCGCGATCCCGTCGCCGACGGCGCCGTCCGGATGGCCGCCCTGATCGCGGCCGAGGCCACGTGATCAGGGACCCGCTGCCAGCCGGGGAGCCGCTCGTCCGGGTCGTGGCCGATCCGGCGGCCGTGGCCGGGTCGGCGGCGGAACGGGTTGCGGCCGAATTGATCGCGGCCGTGGCCCAGCGCGGCCGGGCCGACCTGGCGACGACCGGGGGCTCGTCGGCGGCCGGCCTGTACGAAGGCCTGGCGGCCGAGCCGCTGCGCAGCCGGATTCCCTGGGACCGGGTCCACCTCTGGTGGGGCGACGACCGCTTCGTCCCGCCGGACCACCCGATGTCGAACGTCCTGCCGGTCGACGAGGTCTTGCTCGCACCGGAGCGCCACGTGCCGCTGCCGATCGATCACCTCCATCCCTGGCCGACCGGCCAGGCGATCGCCGGCGGCCTCGGTCCGAGCTGGTGCGCCGAGAATACGCCCGGGAGGTCCGGGCCGCCGTTCCGCTCGATCCGGCCGGTCTGCCAGTCTTCGACCTGGTCCTGGTCGGGATCGGTCCCGATGGCCATCTCCTGTCGGTGTTCCCGGGGAGCCCGGCCATCGGCTCGGACGCATCTCGCCCTCGGAATCGCCGCACCCCAGCATGTCGAGCCGCACCTGCCCCGGGTCACCCTCAATCCGTCGATCCTGACCGCGGCCCGGGCGATCCTGGTCATGGTCGCCGGCTCCGGCAAGGCCGGGATTTTGGCCCGGATCCTCGACGGTCCGCGGCTCGATCCGGCCGACCCGGCGGGTCTGCCGGCCCAGTTTGCCCGGCGGGCGACGGCGACCTGGCTGCTCGATGCGGCCGCGGCTGCCGAGCTGAACCGGCCGCCGAGCTGACCCGGCGGGGATGACCAGGGACTCGTCCGGCTTCGTCCGATCGAGCGACGGCACCTCGATCGCCTGGTTCCAGATCGAGCCGCTCGACGCGCCTGGGCAGCCGTCCCGGGTGCGGCCGGCGCTCATCCTGGTCCATGGCGCCACGGCCGACCACAGCGCGTTCCGGGCGGTCGGCCCGACCCTCGCCGAAGGTCGTCGCGTCGTCGCGATCGATCGGCGCGGCCGGGGCGGGAGCGGGGACCGGCTGCCGTACGCGATCGAGCGTGAATACGAGGACGTGGCGGCCGTCGTCGACTGGCTCAGTCGGCGAGACCGGCGGTCCGGTCGATGTCGTCGGCCACTCGTTCGGCGGCCGGGTTGGCCTGGGCGCCGCCCGCCTGACCAGCAACCTGCGCCGGCTGGTCGTCTATGAAGGCGCACCGGCCGCACCGGGCCAGGCCTACCAGAACCCCGCCATGCTGGCCCGGTTCGATGCCCTCGAGGCGAGCGGCGACCTGGATGGCCTGATGGCCGGGTTCATGAGCGAGGTCGTCGGCCTCTCGCCGGAGGGCGTCGAGGCGTACCGCCGTTCGCCGACCTGGCCGATCCGGGCGGCGGCCTCGCCGACGGCCCTGCGCGAGCTACGCGCCGAAGCGGGCCGGGACGCGAGCGCCGAGTGCCTGGGCGAGGTCAGGATCCCCGTCCTCCAGCTTGTCGGCGGGGACAGCCCGCGGGTCTTCACGGACGGGATCGAGATGCTCGATGAGATCCTCCCCGACGGCCGGATCGTCGTCCTGCCCGGCCAGCGCCACGCTGCCCACCACACCGACCCGGCCGCCTTCGTCACGGCCGTCGAGGCGTTCCTCGACGAGGCGATTCGTGACGAAGGGTTACCATCGCATCATGAGTGAGGGAACCATCGCCGGCGCGGGCACGCCGGCCCCGGCGGCAGGAGCGCCTGGCGCGGCGCCGACTGCTCCGCCCGCCGAGCAGCCAATCGACGACCGGCCCTACTCGCCCGGCCTGGCCGGGGTCATCGGGGCCGAGAGCGCGATCGCCCTCGTCGACGGCGCCCGCGGCCGGCTCCTGTACCGGGGCTACCCGATCGGCCAGCTCGTGGCCAAGGGAACGTATGGCGAGGTTGCCGACCTGCTCTGGACCGGCGAATGGCATCCCGGCGCCGAGCTTCATCCGGAGACGGTTCCCGCCCCGGTTCTGGCCACGCTCCGGGAGCTGCCCCGCGACGCACATCCGATGGACGCCCTGCGGACCGCCGTCTCGGTCTGGGGCGCGACCCAGAGGCTGACCTGGCCGCCCACCCCCGCCCAGGCTCGCGCGCTGACCGCCTTCTCGCCCTCGGCCCTCGCGGCGTTCGGCCGGCTGCGCCAGGGGCTGGAACCGGTCGAGCCCGATCCGTCCCTCGACCTGGCCGGCGGGTTCCTCCAGCAGCTGACCGACCGGAAGCCCGATCCGGCCGCGGCCCGCGCCCTGGAGGCCTACTTCATCGTCGGTGCCGAGCACGGCCTGAACGCGTCGACCTTCACTGCCCGGGTGATCACCGCGACCCGCTCGGATCTCGCCTCGGCGGTCTGCGGCGCGATCGGCGCCCTGAAAGGCCCGCTCCACGGCGGGGCGCCGGCCGAGGTCGTCAGCCAGCTCCACGAGATCGGCTCGGTCGACCACGCCGAGGCATGGGCCCGCGAGACGATCGCCAACCACGGCCGGATCATGGGCTTCGGCCATCGGGTCTACCGGGCCTACGACCCGCGGGCGGCCGCCCTGCGCCAGGTCGCCGAGTCGATGGACGATCGGCCCGAGTGGCTCGACCTGGCGATCGCCGTGGAGGACATCGTGCTGCGGGTCCTGGCCGAGCTCAAGCCGGGTCGGAGCCTGAAGACGAACGTCGAGTACTACGCCGCGGCGGTCCTCGAGGGGGTCGGCCTGGCCCCCGACCTGTTCCCGGCCACCTTTGCCCTCGCCCGCCACGCCGGCTGGACCGCTCACGCGATTGAACAGGCCGGCGTCGACAAGCTGATCCGGCCAGACCTGCGCTACACGGGTCCACTGGATCGCGACCTTCCCAGCTGATATGGCTCTCAGCGACATCGGCTTCGCCCGGACGTCGGCGAAGCCCCGCCCGGGCCGCCCCGCGATCTCGATCGAGGCCGTCGGGATTGCGGCCGCGGTCGGGATCTGGCTTCTCGTCATGGCCTTCTGCGAGCCGTGGAGCCGTTTTCTCGTGGCCGGCCAGGACGCGCGCTGCTACTGGGTCCCGGGCTATGACGCCCAGTACGCCCTGTCCGAGTGGACCTCGCCGATCGCCTACGTCTACTCGCCCGCGTTCCTCCAGGTGCTCGCTCCGCTGAAGTTTCTGGCCTGGGAGCCGTTCCTGGCGGTCTGGACCGCCCTGCTGATCCTGTGTGTGCGCTTCCTGTCAGGGCCGCGCCTGTTCGCCCTGGCCCTCCTGCTCGCCGCGCCCGAGCTGATCGGCGGCAACATCCACCTGCTGATCGCCGTCGTGATCGTCGTTGGCTTCCGCTATCCGGCCGCCTGGTCGCTTGTCCTGCTGACGAAGATCACCCCGGGCGTCGGCCTGCTCTGGTTCGCCGTCCGGCGCGAGTGGCGGGCCCTGGCGATCGCGTTCGGGGCGACGGCCGTGATCAGCGCGGTGTCCCTGGTGATCGACCCGCGGGCCTGGTTCGAGTGGATCGGCGTGGTCGCTTCGAGCGCCGGCAAGACGAGCGGGACGTGGGCCGCTCTCCCGATCCCGCTCTGGTTCCGCCTTCCGTTCGCCCTGGCCGTCGTCGTCTGGGGCGCCCGGACGAACCGTTACTGGGCCGTCCCGGTGGCCGCAATGCTCGCCCTGCCGGCTCTCTGGTACGGCGGCCTGGCGATCCTCCTGGCGGTGATCCCCTTGCGCGACCCGCGCCGGCTGGCTCACTGGTCGGGACCGGCCCGCGTGCTGCCCGACTCCCTGGTCCGGGCCCTGCGCCGGCCTTCCACGTTCAGCCCTCCGGCTCGCCCGGGCGCCCCGGTTCGCCCCGAGGCCCCGGCCCAGGGAGCCTGAGCAAGGCGCGATTCAGCTTCGTCCGGTGGTGGGCCGGGCCCGGATCATCGTGGCGGTGATCGCCACGGCACCGGCCAGGAAGACGGACGCGGCCACCGCGAACGGGGCCCAGATCCCGGCGCTGACGACGATCGCGCCGGCGATCGGACCGATGATCCCGGCCGCGTAGAGCGGCAGATAGACGAGGTTCAGGGTCGCCGAGCGGCGCTCCTCGGGGACCTCGGTCGCGAGCAACCCGAAGACCATCGCCGCGATCACCGCGTAGCTCGCGCTGAAGACGAGCTGGCCACCGGCCAGGGCGGTGACGCTTCCCAGGTGCGGCAGGAGCGCCGACATGATCCCGCCCAGGAACAGCCCGCCAACGAGGACCGGTCGGAAGCCGATCCGGTCGCCCAGCGCCCCGCCGGCCGGTGACACGAGCGCCCCGATCAGGGCCGCGGTCCCGGTCACGAAGCCGATCGCGCTGGCCAGCTCGACCGGCCCATTGACGTTCTCGACCAGGACCGGGATGTACGGCCGGCTGACCTGGGTGCCCAGGAAGGCGACCCCGAAGATTAGGAAGATCCGCCGGATCGCCGGGTCGGTCAGGACGCTGCGGACCGCGCCGAAGGCGAGCTTCAGCACGCTGCCCTCGGGGATGACCGTCGGACGAACCTCCTTCGAGCCGAACGTGACCAGCAGGGCGATGCCGACCGACAGCGCCGAGGAGACCCAGAAGACCGCCGGCAGGCCGAGGTGGAGGCCGTCGACGATCCGGCCGGCCAGGAGCGGGCCGATCGCCATTCCGACCGGACCCGCGGCTCCGAAGATCGCGATCGCGGTGCCCACCCGGACGAGCGGCGTCACGTCCCGGAGGGAGGCCAGGATCACCCCGGTATTGCCCAGCTGGAAGCCGACCAGCAGGAACGACAGGGCGAGCTGCCATGGCTCGCGGCTCAGGGCGACGCAGGCGAAAACCACGGCCTCGACCAGGGCGCTCCGCACGATCACGGCCTTGCGGCTGTACTTGTCGGCCCACACCCCCCACAGCGGCACGAGCGGCGCGCCGACGACAAACACGAGGGCGCTGAAGATCCCGACGAAGCGCAGCCGGTCCGCTTCGGGCACGCCCATCGAGGTCAGGTAGGCCGGAGCGAAGGCGAAGATCTGGCTGACCCCCAGGCCCTCGACGGCCGAGGTCAGGCAGAAGATGACCAGGAGCGGGCGCCAATCCTGGACCGGGCGCTCGGAGGTCTCCGATCCAAGGCTCACCGGCCAAATCTACCGGACGGGCAGCTCGCCCACGCCGGCCGTCGCGCATTCGCTCGGCCCCGGCCGGCCCGCATTCGGGCCGGCGTCGCGTGTCAGCGCGAAAGCCCCGGTGCCCGGGCGTCGGCTGCGGCGAACAGAACGAGCAAATCGCAGAGCCGGCCGATCCGCACTCAGGCTCATTCCGGCCAGGCGTTCGCCACGGGCGAACAAATCGGGCGGAATGGCCCGTTACTGCGCCTCGCTACCGGTTCGTTCCCCAGTTCTGTTCGCTTGGAGCGACGCGACAGAGCTAGAGCGACGCCGACGGACCCAGCGCGACGCGACGGAGCTGGAGCGACGCGACAGAGCTGGAGCTACGCGACGGACCCAGCGCGACGCCTCGACGAAGACGGCTCGACCGAAGCGAGCAACGTCCCGTGACGGGGCGACGTGCGACGGGCGAACGTGCATGATCGGCCGGTGAACAAGGCCGGCGACTCGAACCTTGGCCGCGAGTCGGACCCGGGCCGTGATTCGAGGTCTGGCCGCGAACCGAAGTCTGGTCGCGAACCGACCGAGATCGCGGACGATGCCCTGGTCCTCCTGGTCGGCGCCGCCGGATCGGGCAAGAGCTCGCTCGCTGCCCGCCTGTTCAGGCCCGAGTCGGTTCTCTCATCGGACGCGATCCGGGCCGAGCTGACCGGCGACGACTCGAACCAGGCCGTCACGCCCAGGGCGTTCCGGATCCTCCACGAACGGGCCGAGCGCCGGCTGGGGGCCGGCCGGCTGACCGTGATCGATGCGACGAACATCGGGGCCTTCGCCCGGCAGCCGCTGACTCGGCAGGCGGCGGCCCACCGCCGACCGGTCATCGTCCTGGTGCTCGACCTGCCGGCCGAGGTCTGCCTTGCCCGGAACGCCCGTCGGGCCGGCCGGGTCGTGCCCGAGGCGGCCGTCCAACGGCAGCTGGCCAATCTTCGCCGGGAGCTCGATCTCGGCGTCCTCGACACGGAGGCCCGGCAAGGGGCCGATCACCGGCTCATCGTCCTGACCGACCCGGCCGAGATGTCTGCGCTGACGATCCGCCTGGTCGGGCCGGCCCGCGGGGGCCTGACCGAATCGAGCCGCCGACCCGGTCCCTGACGCGGCCCGGCCGGCAGTCTACGCTGTGGCCGTGAACGACCGCTGGCGGACCGTCGCAATCATCCTGGCCGTGATCCTGGCGATTCTCGGCGGCCTCGCCGCGGCCGAGGTCCTGAGCGGCGGCCCCGCGCCGACACCCCTGCCCAGTCCGACCACGATCGCTGGAGCGTCCGTCGGCCCATCCTCGGCTCCATCGACCGGTCCGAGCTCCAGCCCGGTCGCCGTCACCTCGCCCAGCCCGGCAGGCTCGCCTTCGGCTCCGCCCCCGACGCCGTCGCCCAGCCCAACGCCCCAGGCCAACCTGACCTCGATCACCTTCACCTCGATGCGCCTCGACGCCCAGAAGGGCAGCCTGGCCGGGCTCGCCCGGACATTCACCTTCTCGACCCAGGGCGCGGGCACGGTCACGGCCACGACGAAACCGAGAGCCTCGAATGGCCGGGCGATCTTCTGCCTCAAGCCGGCCGGTGGGTCGGGCGTGTGCCGGACGGGCACGGCGCTGACCTTGACCGGTACGACCACCCGGGCGGCGACGAACTGGACCGTGACCGCGATCGGGAGCGGCTCGGATGCGCCGACCCTCGACATCGGCCTCACCTTCGGGACGGCCACCCCGAAGGTGACCCTGGCCAACGGCCGGTTCGACGGGACCGACTTCCCCTACGACGGCGCGACCTTCCAGCTCAAGGCGCGAGCGGCCGGACCGATCACCGTGACCGCCCAGTGGGGCCATCCATTCGACTACGCCGTGCTCGTCGAGCCGGCCTCGACGCCGCCCCACGACCTGACCCCCTCGGGCAATGCCCCCGGGGCCACCGCGACCTTCCCGGCCGAGGCCGGCACGATCTACAACGGGACGGTGGCCAACCTGGAAGGCGGCTTCGGGATCACGAACCTGACGATGACCGTCACCTGGCCCTGATCGCCGGGGCGACGTGATCCGGGCGGGTCGAGCCGGTCATCCGGCGGCTTTCAGCCGATCCCGACGAGGACGATCGCCAGGATCGCCAGCAGGACGCCGGCGAGGTGCCAGCCGGCGATCCGCTCGCGCAGGATGACCGCGGCCAGGACGACCGTCGTGACCGGGTACATCGAGGACAGGATCGTGGCCACGTCGAGCCGGCCCGACTGAGTCGCCAGGATGTAGAAGGCGTTGCCGCCCATGTCGAGGGCGCCGACCAGGATGGCCAGGGGGAGGATCGAGCGGGACAGGCGCCACGGCCGCCGGCCGACCAGCACGATCAGTACGAACAGGAGCCCCTCGGCCGTCCGCACGACGGTCAGCGGGGCGAAGACCTGGCCGGCCTGGAAGCGCGACACGCCGACGTTGAAGGCGGCAATCCCGAGCCCGGCCGCGACTCCCAGCATGACATCTCGCCGGTCCGGGCCGGATCCGGCTCGCGAGACGAGCACGACCGCCACGAAGGCGACCCCGATCCCGGCCAGCCGGACGACACTGGGGGCTCCTTCGAGGACGATCCCGAGGGCGACCGGGATCGCCGCGGCGAGGACCCCGCTGATCGGCGCGACGACGCCCATCCGGCCCGTCGCCAGGCCAAGGTAGAGGCACATGATCCCGATCCCGCCGCACACCCCGGCGGCGATCGCCCAGCCGATCTCCCAGGGTTGAGGCACGGCCTCGGCCCGGCCGCCGGCAATCACAAAGGTCAGGCCAGCACCGACGAACTGGGTGACGATCACGACCCCCAGGAGGGGGCCGCGGCGGGTCGCCATGCCGCCCCCGAAATCGCCGGCCCCCCAGCTCAGGGCCGCCAGCAGGCCGAGGACAATCGTGCTCAGGTCGGTCCGCCGGCTCCATCGGTGGCCGTCGGGCCGGCCAGCTCGACCACGGCGTCGGCGGCGGCATCGAATCGGCTCGAGGCGGTCAGGTAGATGATCTGCTGGCCCTTGGCCAGCTCGCGCAGGAGCTCGACCGAGCGGGCCGCCCGGGTGTCGTCGTAGCCGGCGAACGGGTCGTCCAGGATGAGCGGCGGGAGTTGGCCGCCGGTCACGTAGCCAAGCAGCCCGATCCGGGCTGCCAGCAGGATCTGCTCGGCCGTTCCATCCGACAGGCTCTCGATCGGGACCAAGTCGCCCCGCTCGGCCGAGAACGCCCGGACCGCCATCGTCGCGTCGTCGATCGTCACCCGGCGGTAACGACCGCCGGTCATCTGGCTGATCGACGCGTTCACCCGGCGCTCGACGTAGCGGGTCGTCCGGGCGGTCGTGGCCGCCTCGGCTCGCTCGATCCCCGCGAGCGCCGCCTGGGTCACCCTCGCCCGGCGATGGAGCTGGCCGAGCTGGGCCTGCCAGACGGCGAGCCGCTCTGCCTCGCGGGCCGCCTGGTCCGGATCAACCGGGTTCGCGTCCGCGGCGGCTCGAGCCGTCGCGGCGGCCTGGCGGGCCGTCTCGAGGGCCGCCTCCGAGGCGACCACCTCGGTTTCGAACCGGACGACGGCGCCCGCCGCCCGGGCCGGCTCAGCAAGCTTGGCCAGGTCGGCGGTCCGACCGGCGGCCGCGGCCAGGGCCGTGTCGCGGCTCGTCGGCAGGGTCTCGACCGCGTCCCGCCCGACGAGCTTCTCGAGCTGGGCCGTCAGCTCGTTGATCTTCGCGACGTGGGCCTCCTCCGCCGCGAGCTCGGCCTGGGCGGTGGCCATGTCGGGTTGGCTGATCCCCTGGAGCTGCTGGGCGAAGTCGGCCTCGGCTTCCTTCAGCTCGTTTTCGAGCTGGGACCGGCCGCGCAGGCGGCGGTCGATCTGGACATCGGCGAGCTGCTTCTTGCGTTCCTCGCTGAACGCCGCCGTGCGCCGGCGGCGGGCGAAGACGACGAGACCGGCACCGATCAGGGCGATCCCAATCCCGACCCCGAGGAGCACGGTCAATCCGGCCAGGACGACGCCGGCGACCGCCAGTCCAATCCCGGCCAGGATCGCGATCAGGCCGATGATCGTGGGTAGCCGCCAGGTCGGCTGGGGCGCCTCCGCCTCGAAATCGACCTGGACCTCTCCGGCCAGGAGACGCTTCAGCTCGTTGATCCGGGCGTCGACGGTGACCAGCCGGCCGACCGTCTGGCGCAGGATCGGGAGCGGTTCCTTCGACGGGTGGCTCGTGGCCAGGCTGGCCAGCTCAGCCGAGATCGTGATCGCCTGGGAGTAGCGGTTCGCCCGCTCGGTCGCCGCGTCCCGCTCGGCGACGAGGCGCTCCGCCCGGCGGGCCTGCTCGAGGAGGTCCTTGTTCGCGCCGACCTGGACGGTCGCGGCCGCCTGGGCGGCCTCGGCCGAGACGGCGGCCGAGCGATCGGCGGCGAGGCGCTGGAGTGTGGCGTCGGAGCTCGCGACGAGGGCCGCCGAGCGATCAACCGCCGCCTGGGCCACGCCGATCCGGCCGGGATTGCCCTCACCGCGGGTGTTCAGGTCGGCCAGCGTCGCAGCCAGGCTCGCCTTGGCCCCGACGGTCCCCTGATCGGTGGCGCTGATCGAGGCCGTCAGCCGCTGACGGACGGTCGCGTCGTTCGAGATTTCGGTCAGCTCGGAGTGCCCGACGAAGGCCGTGCCCCGGAACAGCGCCGCGCTCGGCAGGCCGGTCAGCCCGGCCAGGCGGGCATCGGCGGCGGCCGGATCGACCTTCGTGCCGCCGACCGTGAGGTCCGTGGCGACGCCGCCCGGTCCGAAGGTCCGGCTGACCTGCCCGGCCTCGGGCTGAGCCGGGGCTGCGGTCCCGTCGGCGGCCATCGGCGCGCTGACGCGGAAGTCGATCGTGACCCTCGGCGGCGCGTTCGGCGGAGCACTCCAGCTCCGGAGCTGCTCTGCAGAGGTCCCCAGGGCCGGCGCGAGGCCGAGCGCGATCGCCTCGGCCAGGGTCGACTTGCCGGCCTCGTTCGGGCCCTTGACCACGGTCAGGCCGGGAGCCAGGGCGACATCGAGGGCGTGGTGACGCCGGAAGTCGCGGAGCTGGATTCGACTGATCCTGAATGCGCCCATCAGGTCCGGTCTCGCGGGGCGAGCAGCTGCCGGCCGAGACGCAGGGCGGCGCGCAGCTCGTCAGGTGGCGGATCGCCCTCGGCCGGCGTGGCGATCCGGGCCTCGAGGTCGCGGATGAACGAGCCGCGGATCGTCTCCGCCGGGGGCGCCTCGGCTCCGGTCAGGACCGGGCTCGCCTCGTTCCGGACGCGAAGCTGGAGGAATCGGTCCCGGAGGGCCGCCTGGATCGCGTCCGGGTCGGCTTCGAGCTCGTCGGCCCAGTCACCGGTCAGGGCCACATCGAGCAGGAGATCGGCCCCGGCGCCGCCGTCGGCCCTGGCTGCGATCGCGGCCTGGAGGGCGGCGCCATCGGCATAGCCAGCCAGGTCGAGGCTGATCGCTTCGTAGCGGGTCGTGCCCACGCGCCGCCGCTCGACCGTGACCGCCCGCCGCTCGCCGCGGTCCTCCAGGCGGACGAGGAGGACCTCGCCGGCCCGGTCGCGGGTCGTGACCAGGTCCGGTGCGCCGCTCGCGCCCCAGGCCACGTCGGCCGCACCGCCGGAGGCCGCCTCGTGCAGGCCGCCGACCGCCAGGTAATCCACCCCGGCCCCGGCGATCTCGTCGTCGCGCAGGCGGGCCTGGCGATGGACCAGGCCGATCCGCCAGCGATCATCGCGCAGATCGGCGGCGGGAAACCGGGCGGTGATCGTCAGGCCGAGATCGGCCAGGGCCAGGTCCCCGGCCGCTCCGGCGGCCGGGTCGAGGACATCGACCATGCCCGGCGCGCCCGCCAGGGCGGCCAGGTCGAAGGCCCGCCAGACCGACGAGGGATTGAGCGGGTCGTGGTCGCCGGGCAGGACGACCGTCCGGATTCCGGCCTTGGCCAATCCGCCCAGGCCGGCCGCCACCCGCTCGACGAGCGCCCGACTGACGAGGTTCGAGTCGAACAGGTCGCCGGCGACGAGGACCAGGTTGACCTGTTCCGAAACGGCCAGCGCGAGCGAGCGCTCGAATGCCGCGATCCGGCGATCGCGCAGCATCCCGGCGGCCTCGCCCAGGTCCACGTCGCGAGCGCCGAGGTGGACGTCCGAGGTCTGCAGGAGTCGGAGCAAATCGGGGCGCCTCCAGCGAGTCGAGTTCGATCTGCTCGAGCGTCCGCGTCCGGCGGCCTCCGTGGCGGGATTTCGATGCGAGCGAGGAGCCCCCTTGGTCCTCGCTCGCCAGCCCGAGACTCGCTCCTCATTGTGACAGGTTCACTGGCACCGGCGCCTGCTCGATTCCGGAACCTTTGGTATCCTCGCGGCTCAGACAACCGGTGTGCCCCGACAGGGACCTCGGCATTGGGACCTGGATTGCGCGGCACCCGCTGGGACATCGCCGAATCGCTTCCGCCCTCAGCCGCGGCCTGTCCGGCACTACGAGACAGACCTTGGAGGATTCCCTCGAATGACCTACGCCGATCGAACTCTCACCTGCGTTGACTGCGGCGTCGAGTTCATTCATAGCGCTGCTGATCAGGAGTTCTACGTCCAGAAGGGCTTCGTTTCCGATCCCAAACGCTGCACCAGCTGCCGGGCCAGCCGGCGAGCCAGCCGCGAGTCGTCGGAGTACGACCTGCGCGACATCGGCGGTCCGCGCGGCTTCGAGCGTGGCGAGCGGCCGGCCCGTGAATACTTCGCCGTGCTCTGCTCGAGCTGCGGCAACCAGGCCCAGGTCCCGTTCAAGCCGCGGATGGATCGCCCGGTCTACTGTTCGGACTGCTTCCGGACCCACTCCGCCAGCTGAGCCACGGCCCTCCGCGGGGGTCATTTCGCGAGGGCCTTCGCGTTCCCAACCCGCCGAGACGGACCGGATCGTCAGCCTCCTCCGCGGGCGGTGACGTTCAGCCGGACGTAGTCGATCTCGGGCCGGGGCAGGCGGGCCGCCACGGCGGCCACGAACAGCTCCCGTTCGGCCTCCGCCAGCCGGGCGAGGTGGTCGCCCAGGATCACCGTGCGCAGGTAGGCCAGGGTCGGCTCACCCGGCTCGAGCGGAGTCGGTTCGGGCTGGAGCCACGCCTCGACCTCGCCGAATCCAGCCGCCTCGAGGCTCGCCCGGGTCTCGTCCGGGCCGGCGAAGGACCACGGCCCGGGCCAGCCGTCGCCGAGGGTGACCAGGATCGCCTGGATCGAGGCAATGTTGCCCCGGCCTCCGAACTGGGCCACGAGCCGGCCGCCCGGCCGGAGGATTCCGGCCAGCTCCCGGAAGAGCGCGTCGTGGTCGGGGATCCAGTGGAAGGTCGCCGTCGACAGGATCGCGTCGACGGGCTCGGCCAGCGGACCGGTCCGGACGAGCGGCTCGCGCAGATCGGCCACGACATAGGCGACTCGCGGGCCGAACCGGCCGAGCCGGCGGCGGGCCTGCTCGAGCATCGCCGGCGATCCGTCGAGGGCCACGACGACACCGGCGGGCAGCCGCTCGACGAGCTGTTCGGTGACCCGGCCCGAACCGCAGCCGGCATCCAGGACCCGTTCGCTGCCGGTCAGCGGAAGCCGGGCCAGGACGTTCTCCCCCCAGCTGGTCATCGGATCGGCGACCCGGTCATAGGTCGCCGCGTCCCAGTCTCGCGGCCGGCTCAAGCTCCGGCCGGACCCGCGGCCGCGACCGGTTCGCCGCCTGCCTCGGCCTGGCCGCCACCCTCGTTCGCCTCGGCGGCTGGGGCCGATGTCCCGCTCCGCAGCCCGACGAAGTTGACCGCCGCCCCGGCGGCCATCAGGGCGGCCCCCACGATCACGGCCAGGTGGAACGCCTCGGTCGAGGCCTCGTTCGCGGCCTGGACGACCGCCGGGGGCGTGCCCGCCGGGGGCTTGTTGAGCGGCTGGACGGTGGCCCGCAGGGTCGGATCGTTTGGATCGAGGCCCGGTACGTTGGCTGCCAGCGACGAGTAGAACGTGGCCGACACCACGATGAAGATCACGGCGGCCAGGAGCGGCTGGCCGACCCGCGAGATCGCGTTGTTGATCGCCGACGCGAGGCCGGCATTGCGGGTCGGAATCGAGCTCATCAGGGTGCTCGTCAGGGGTGCCACGACCATGCTCATCCCGATCCCGAACAGGAGCACTCCGGGCAGGACGTCGACCAGGGTGTCGACCGGCGGGATCAGCCCGCTCGTCCACGGCTCGCTCGTGGCCGGGATCCGGGCCAGCCAGAGCAGCCCGGCGGCGTTGATCAGGGGCCCGATCGTCAGGAACGGGCGGCCGCCGATCCGGCCGGCCAGGCTGCCGATCCGGGTCGACAGGAAGGTCAGGAGCAAGCCCGTCGGCAGCCCGATGGCCCCGGCCGCGAAGGCCGCGTAGCCGAGGGTGCCCTGCAGGAACAGGCTCTGGAATCCGAACGTGACGTAGAGCGCCCCGTAGATCAGCAGGGTCGACAGGTTGATCGTGGCGAACTGGCGGTTGCGGAACATGCCGAGTGGCACGAGCGGATGGGGCCGGCGAGCCATCAGGAACGGGAAGGCGACCAGCGCCACGAACCCGACGCCCAGGGCGATGAACGCGACTGGATCGGTCCACTGCTGGGCCTGGCCCCGGATCGCCCCGAAGGCGAGCCCACCCACGGCCAGGGCGATGACGACCGCGCCGAGCCAGTCGAACCGACCGGTCGCGGTCTCGTCCCGGCTCTCGTGGACGTGGGCGACCGTCGCGTACAGGGCGATGATCACGAGCGGGACGTTGATCAGGAAGGCGATCCGCCAGCTGATCGTCTGGACCAGCAGCCCGCCCAGGGTCGGGCCGAGGATCGTCGTGGCCGACGTGGCCGCCGCCCAGATCCCGAACGCCCGGCCGCGAGCGGGACCCTCGAATTCGGCCGTGATGATCGACAGCGAACAGGGCACGAGCAGCGCGCCGGCCGCGCCCTGGAGGATCCGGAAGACGACCAGCAGCTCGAGGCTGGGCGCCAGTCCGCACAGGACCGAGGCCAGGCCGAACCCGGTCAGGCCGATCAGAAGGACCCGCCGCCGGCCGTAGAAGTCGGCCAGGGCGCCGGCCAGGATGAGCAGCGCGGCAAGTGTCGCCAGGTAGCCGCTCGTGATGTAGGTCTGGCCCTCGAGCACCCCGATCGTGGAATGGGGCAGGCTTTCGCCGATCGCCGGCAGGGCCACGTTGACGATCGTTCCGTCCAGGAAGACGATCGACGAGCCGAGCACGGCCGCGACCATCGTCCAGCGCTGGCGCAGGTTCATCCGGGGCAGTGTGACTGCAGCCCGGCCACGCCCGCAAGGCGGTCCGGCCCAGCTTCGGCGGGAGCCGCGCTAGACTCCGCCGGTGCCTGGTCCCGTGGCGCTGGTCGGCGCCGATGAATTCCTTTCGGCGATGGACGAGATCGATGCCGAGCTGCTCGCCGCGACCGGTCGACGGCGGCCCCGGGTCGCGATCCTGCCGACTGCTTCGTGGCCCGACGGGGAGAGCGTCTTCCAACGCTGGGCCGACATGGGGATCGAGCACTTCGAGCGCCTCGGGGCGGAGGTCGAGCTGGTCGCCGTCCGGGAGCGGGCCGACGCCTTCGACGCGGCGAACGCCCAGGCGATCGGCGAGGCTGACCTGATCTACCTGTCAGGGGGCAAGCCCCATCACCTCCTGGCGACGCTCGAGGCCAGCCCGGCCTGGGCCGCCGCGACCGCCGCCCACGCCCGCGGTTCGGTCCTCGTTGGTTGCTCGGCCGGGGCGATGGTCCTGTGCGCCCAGCAGGCTCGGTTCCGCGCTCCACCCCAGATGCCGCTCGGCTTCGAGCCGGGGCTGGGCGTGGTCGAGGGCGTGGCCGTCCTGCCCCACTACGACCGGTTCCCCGAGACCCTGGCGGCCCTCCGGGTGGCCCAGGCTCCGCGCGGGATCATGGTCCTCGGGATCGACGAGGGCACGGCCGCGATCCAGCACGGCAGCTCCTGGCAGGTTCGAGGCTCGGGCCGGGTCACTGCCTGGCGCGGCCGGCGGCGCGACCGCCACCGCGCCGGGGACACGTTCCAGGTCTGAGCGCCGGCTGGTCGCGCCGACCGACCGACCGAGGTCCGTCCTGGCCCTGTCGACCGGCCTCGAGTGGCGGGCGGGCAGCATACCCAGAGTTAACCCTCCGCGTAGCCGCCGATAACGGTCGGTCGGCAGACTGGCCGGACTCCTCGTCCCGGCCCTCCTCCTCCCTTCAGGGGCCGGGCTCCTCCTCCCTCCAGGGCCCCGACCGCAAGGTCGGGGCCCTGCTGCTGCCCGGCACGTCCGCCGGCTCGTCGATGTCGCGGAGGCTCAGGCCGGCCGGGTCCTCGACCGACCAGTCCGCCCGCGGAACTGCCACCGTTCCGAGCTCGACCAGGAGCGCCCGCAGCCGCCGCTGACCCGAGCCGAGCAGCCGATCGGCGGCCGACAGGGCCGGAATCCGGTCGAGCACGCAGGGCAGCGGCCGGAGGACGTCCGCCTCGTCCGCCAGGGCGGCCGGTGAGCGATCGAGAAGGAGCTGGAGCACCCTCGGCACGACCGAGGGCATGTCGCCGCCGACGACGATCACCCGCCCGCCGCGAGCTGCGGCGAGGCCGGTCCGGATCCCGACGAGTGGGCCGCCAAACGGCTCTGGATCGACCGCGAAGCGGACCGCTGCGAGTCCGTGATCCGCCCCCACGGCCGGCACTGCTCGACCGGGCGCGACGACCACGATGATCTCGTCGACGAGGTGGATCAGCGAGCCAACCGCGAGGTCGAGGAGCGGCACACCATCGATCGGCACCTCCAGCTTGTCGCTGCCGAATCGGCGCGATTCACCCCCGGCCAGAACGATCCCCGAGGTGGTCACGGCCCTGGCCGGGTCGGTCGTCACGGCGCGATCCGACCGATCCCGGCGGCGAGCGCCGCGCGCGGACCGGGCCGATGGCCGTCCGGTGTCCGGCGCAGGATCCCTCGGCGATCGAGATCCTCGAGGATCGCCATCACGTACTTTCGGCTCGTTCCGGTCGCGTCGCGAAGCGCGGCGGGCGCAAGCGGCCCTGCCTCGGCCATCCCAAGGGCCGTCCGGGCGAACGAGCCGTAGGCCGGGGCAGCGTAGGCCAGGTCGTCCTCGATCCGGATGATCCGGCCGCTCGACTCGAGCGCCCGGATTCCCTCGGCCGGGCAGCCGGTTTCGCGGGCGGCGATCGACAGGGCCGGCGGGGCGGGCGTCGCCAGGCGCGCTTCAAGCCGATCCATCGCGGCAAGGACGGCCGGACTCGGCCCGACCACCCGGCCGGGGAGATGGACCCTGTCGCCCGTCTGGGCGAGACGGCCGGACGCCACGGCCCGCTCGAGGATCGCCTCGGCCAGGCGGCCCGAGTCAGCCGGGCTGATCGCCGCCAGTCGCCGGGCCGCCCTGGCCAGGTGGGCCCGAACCTCTGCTCGCGAGCGCCCCGGCCCCGGCCCCGGGCCACCGCCAACCGCCTCGGCCAGGGCGATCGCGTCGAGCTCGGATCCGAGCGCCGGATCGACGACCAGCCCGGTCAGCCGGAGCGCGTTCGCCGGCTCGCCACCGCCGGCGGGCAACCGGTCGGGGGCGAGCACGCCGTGAAGTTCCAGGAGCGCTCCGACCTGGACCAGCCGGTCGGGCGAGGCGAGGGCCGCGAGTCGCTCGGGAGTGACCCGCCGGCGCGAGGGTCCCGTCGGGGCAATCGGGTCGAGGATCAGGCCGCCGATCGGCCCACCTCCCTGGGCCGACGGACGAAGCACGAACCGGTCCTCGTCGGCGACGGCGATCGGCCGGGCGATCCGGATCCGGGTGACCAGCGAACTGTCCGGCAGGACGAGTCGGTCGCGCCTGCCCCGGCCGAGCCTGGCTTCAACCTGCTCGGTCCCGAGGTGCAGACGAAACGTCCGGCCGGGCTTCGGAGGCCAGCCATCGGACGCCGCCAACACTCGATCGACCCCGCCGGCGTGCAGGACTGCCAGGACCTCGGCGCTCGCAACGACGGCCTGATCCGTCGTCAGGACCATGCCCCGATGGAGCTCGGTCGGCTCGATCCCGGCCAGGTTGACGGCGACCCGCCCGCCGTCGACGACCGAAGCGACCTCCGAGCCATGGACCTGGACCTCGCGGGCCCGGACCACCTGGCCACCCGGCACGAGCCGGAGCCGATCGCCCCGGGCGAGCCGGCCGCCGCGCAGGCTGCCGCTCACGACCGGCCCGCGGCCCTTGATCACGAACGCCCGGTCCACCCCCAGGCGGACCCCGCCGCGGCGGACCGTTCCAGCCTGTTCCAGGGCCCGGTCCCGCAGGCGCACGAGCGCTCCGGTCAGCTCGGCCAGGCCGCGACCATCGACCGACGAGACGGGCAGGATCGGCGAGCCCTCCAGGGTCGTCCCGGAGAGGGTCGCCTGGATCTCCGCTTCGACCTGGGCGACCCGGGCAGGATCAACGGCGTCGACCTTGGTCAGGGCCACGACCCCGATCGAGAGCTCGAGCGCATTGAGCAGCTCGAGGTGCTCGATCGTCTGCGCCCGCGGGCCGTCATCCGCGGCCACGACCAGCAGGACGGCATCGATCTCGCCCGCCCCGACCAGCATGTTGCCGACCAGGCGATCGTGGCCGGGCACATCGACGAAGTCCAGCTTCGTCCCGTCGGCCAGCTGGAGATGGGCGTAGCCGACATCGATCGTCATCCCCCGGCGCCGTTCCTCGGGCAGGCGGTCGGCGTCGATCCCGGTCAGCGCCCGGAGCAGGGACGTCTTGCCGTGGTCGATGTGGCCGGCCGTCCCGACGACGACGGTCAAGCCGTCCCCAGGGCCTCGACCAGGGCTTCTTCCACCCCGGGGTCGTCGGCTGGGTCGACCGTTCGAAGGTCGAGGAGGACCGCCCCGCTGCTGATTCGCCCGACCAGGCAGGGATCGCCCCGACGGAGGGCCCCCACGAGCCGTTCGGCGGAGCCGGCCCGGAGCGCCAGGCCCCACGATCCGATCGTCTCGCCCGGCAGCGAGCCGCCCCCGACGGTCGACTCCATCGATTCGACGGCGACCCGTGGGCGGGCCGCCGAGGGCAGCCTGCCGAGAATTGCCTCCGCCCGGCGCCGGAGGCCCGTCGGATCGGCCGAGATCATCCGCCAGACGGGGATCCGCTCAACCGCCAGGCCGGCCCGGTACAGCCCGAGCGTCGCCCCGACCGCCGCCAGGGTCGCCTTGTCGGGCCGCATCGCCCGGGCGAGCGGGTCACGCCGGAGCCGGGCAACGAGGTCTGCTCGACCGATGATCAGGCCAGCCTGCGGGCCGCCCACGAGCTTGTCGCCACTGAACGTGACGAGATCCGCGCCGGCCGCCAGTCGATCGGCCGGCATCGGCTCATGGGCCAGCCCGAACTGCTCGGTCGGGAGGAGGGCCCCGCTGCCCAGGTCGTCGATCACGATCGCGCCCCGGCGATGGGCCGCCTCGGCGACGGCTGCCAGGTCGGCCTCCTCGGCAAAGCCGCGGATCGTGAAGTTCGACGGATGAACCCGCAGGACCATCTTCGTCCGCGCGTCGGCCAGGGCCTCCTCGAAGTCGGCCAGCCGCGTCCGGTTCGTCGTGCCGACCTCGACGAGATGGACCCCGCTCCGGCGGAGGATCTCGGGGATCCGCACCCCGCCACCGATCTCAACTAGCTCGCCGCGTGACACGGCGACCCGTCCGCCGCGGCCGGCCAGGCCGACGGCCAGGCTGACGGCGGCCGCGTTGTTGTTCGTAACCAGGGCGTCGGCGGCGCCGGTCAGGGCGACCAGGTGCTCCTCGGCCGCCCGGAACCGGGCGCCCCTCCGGCCGCTCGCCCGATCGAGCTCGAGCAGCGGGTAGCCGTCGGCCGCCAGGCTGACCGCCTCGATCGCCTCCACCGGCCAGGGAGCCCGGCCGAGGTTCGTGTGGAGGATTACGCCAGTCGCATTGATCACCTGGACGACGCCCGAACCCGCCGGATCCGCCCAGCCCTTGAGCCGGTCGACCAGCAGACCGGCCAGCTCGTCGAGGGTTCGGGGCGACGAATCGGCGTCGAGCAACGCGCGCTCCTGCCCGACCACCTCACGGGCAGCGGCCAGCACGGCCGCCGCATCGCGCCCCGTTCCGAGCCGCGGCCGGACGGCGGCGAGCAGGCGCTCGACGGCCGGCGGACGGGGCGCTCCTGACGACGGCACCGGACCTCCCGACTCAAGCGACTGGCGGGAGCGCGTGGGAGTCGAACCCACCGCGTCACGCGGAGCGTGGCGCCACCGGTTTTGAAGACCGGGGAACCCACCGGGACCCCTCCGCTCCCAAGGCCCAGAGGATAGGCCAGAGGATCGCCCGGCGGACGGATCAGGCCGGGCCCGATCCTCCCTCGACCCGATCGAACCAGTCGGCGGCCAGGCGATTGAAGTCGTCCGGACGCTCGAGCGAGGGCAGGTGGGCCACGTTCGGCCAGCGGACGAGGCTGGCCCCGGGAATCTCCTCGGCCAGCCGGGCAGCGGTCTGACCGACGGCCGCAACGTCGAGATCGCCGCTGAGAATCAGGGTCGGCAGGCGAACCTCGGCGGCCCGGCCGCGGATTGGCGGGAGGAGCGAGCCGCCCTCGATCTCCTCGTCCTCCCAGCCGTCCCTGTTCTCGAAGGCCTTCAGCTGCATCTGCCCGACGAACGCCCGGACTGCGCCGGCGACCCGATCCGACGGCTGGCCGGGCCCATCCAGCCAGGTCTCGAGGTTGGCTTCGACCGCCCGGTCGAGGTCCGCCTCCTGGAGTGCCTCGGCCTCGGCCTCCCAGAACGCCTCGAGGTCGGGCGTGAGCTCGGTCCGGAGCGCGCCGCTCGGGGCGACCAGGAGGAGCGAACCGGCCAGCTCGGGCCGGGCCAGGGCGACCTCGGTCACGACGCCGGCCGCCATCGACACGCCGACAAGGTGAGCCGACCGGAGGCCGAGCTCGTCGAGCAGGCCGGCGACCTCGAGGTAGTGGGCGAACTCGCCGGGAGCGCGGCGGTCCGAGGTCCCGAAGCCGCGCAGGTCGAGCCGGATCAGCCGCCGCCGGGCCGACAGCGGTTCGAGCTGGGAATCCCACATCCGGCGATCGCAGATCCCGGCATGGACCAGGATGACGGCCCGGGTCGGAGGTTCCGCCGGGCTGCCGGATGTCGGCCCGAGGTCGTCGTAGGCCAGGCCGGTTCGAGTGCGCAGGTCGCTCGCCATGGGACCCAGTCTACCGGCGGCCCGCTTGGCCAGGGATGACCGGGCGAGGCTCGATCCGCGGACAGCTGGTCGGCGCTGGCGCGGCCGGTCCAGGGCCCGGCCGTATCATCGACAGCGTGAATCTCCGGATCGTTGACGCCCCGCCGCTCACCTCGCTGACCAGCTCGGGCGGCTGCGCCGCCAAGCTCGGGGCCGATGTCCTGGCCGAAGCCCTGGCCGGGCTCGTCGGCCACGAGGCGCCGGCCGACCTGATCGCCGGCCTCGATCCCCCGGACGACGCGGCGGCCTACCTGATCGCCCCGGACGTGGCCGTGATCGGCACCCTCGACTTCTTCCCGCCCCTCGTCGACGACCCCTGGACGTACGGCCAGATTGCTGCCGCGAACGCGCTATCGGACGTCTTCGCGATGGGCGGGCGGGTCCTCTTCGCCCTGTCGATCGCGGCCTTCCCCGAGGACCTGCCGCGGGACACGATGACCCAGATCCTGGCCGGCGCGAACGCCAAGGTGCGCGAAGCCGGTGGCACCCTGGCCGGCGGCCACACGATCGTCGACGACGAGCCCAAGTACGGGCTGGCCGTGATCGGGGTGGCTCATCCCGACGGCCTCCTGCGCAAGGGCGCGGCCCGCCCGGGCGACGTCCTGATCTTGACCAAGCCGCTCGGCACGGGCCTGCTCGTGGCCGGCCAGCGCGGCCATCGTCCCGCGGCCACGACAGCCGCCTTCGAGGCGGCGATCGATTCGATGCTCCGTTTGAACCGGGCCGCGGCCGAGGTCCTCGTCGCGGGTGGTGTCCGGGCCGCGACCGACGTGACCGGCTTCGGCCTGGTCGGCCACGGCCTCGAGATGGCCCGCGGCTCGAGCACCAGGTTCGTCTTCGATGGCCCGAGCCTGCCCGCCCTCGACGGCGCGCTCGAGCTGGCCCGGGATGGCGTGGAGACCGGTGGGGCGGGCCACAACCGCCGATATGCCGCGGCCGCCCTGATCATCGAGCCGGGCGTTCCGGACGAGGTCGTGACCCTCGCCCACGATCCCCAGACGTCGGGCGGCCTGCTGGCCGCGGTCGAGCCGGGCGGCGCCGCGGCGATCGAGACGGCCCTCGCCGCGGCCGGCGTGCGGAGCTGGCGAGTCGGCCGGGTCGAGGCACTCCCCGCCGGCACAGATCCGGGCGTCGTCCTCGCTCGCTGACCCGGGCCCGCGGCGGACCAGTCCGGCGGATTCGGAGCTGCGCCACACGGACCCGCGCTACACTCGGCGGGACGAACCCGATCGGCGGGCGTCGACCCAAGCCGGAGGTTGCATCGTGCCCAGGCCGTACGTTCGACTGACGACTCCGCTCGTGCGCGATGGCGACAAGCGCGAGGGTGCGCCATTTCGGCCGGCCACCTGGGACGAGGCACTCGATCGGACGGTCGACGGCTTCCGGCGCGTCGCGGCGGCCCACGGCCCGACCGCGTTCGGCACGTTCAGCTGCTCGAAGGCGACGAACGAGCTGAACTACGCCGCCCAGAAGTTCAGCCGGACGATCCTGGGCAGCAACAACATCGACAGCTGCAACAGAACCTGACACGCCCCAAGCGTCGCCGGTCTGGCGACCGTCTTCGGTGCCGGTGGCGGCACAAGCTCATACCAGGAAGTCGGGGACACTGACCTCGTGATCCTGTGGGGCTCGAACGCCCGCGAGACCCACCCGATCTTCTTCCACCACGTGCTCAAGGCGATCAACAGGGGCGCCCGGCTCTACACCGTGGATCCGCGCCGGACCGGCTCGGCCGAGTGGTCCGATGGCTGGCTCGGGCTCGACGTCGGGTCGGACATCGCCCTGGCCAATGCGATCGGGCGGGAGATCCTGGCCGCCGGCCTCGAGAACAAGGAGTTTATCGCCCGGGCCACGAGCGGGATCGAGGAGTACCGGGCGAAGGTCGAGCCGTACACCCTCGACTACGCCGAGCGTGAGACGGGCGTCCCCGCGGCGATGATCCGCGAGCTGGCCCACGCCTTCGCCAGCGCGCCCCGGGCAATGATCTGCTGGACCCTGGGGATCACCGAGCACCACAACGGCGTCGACAACGTCCTGGCCCTGATCTCGCTCGTCCTGCTGTGCGGCCACGTCGGCCGGTACGGCAGCGGGGTCAATCCCCTGCGCGGCCAGAACAACGTCCAGGGCGGCGGCGACATGGGCGCCCTGCCCGACCGGCTGCCGGGCTTCCAGCATGTCGAGAACGACGAGCTGCGGGCGAAGTTCGACGCCCTGTGGGGGGTGGCCGTCCCGCCCAGGCGCGGCTGGCACCTCTCCGCCATGTTCGACGCAATGGAACGAGGCGACCTGACCAGCGTCTACGTGATCGGCGAGAACCCGGTCCAGTCCGAGGCCGACCAGCACAAGGCGATCCATCTGCTCTCGAACCTCGAGTTCATGGTCGTCCAGGACATCTTCATGACGAAGACCGCCGAGCTGGCCGACGTCGTCCTGCCCGCCTCGGCCGCCTGGGCCGAGACCGAGGGCACGGTCACGAACTCGGAGCGCCGGGTCCAGCGGGTCCGGCGGGCGCTCGATCCGCCCGGCGAGGCTCGGGACGACCTGGACATCGTGGTCGAGCTGGCCCAGCGAATGGGCGGCAACTGGCCGGCCACGACCCCCGAAGGCCTGTGGGACGAGCTCCGCCAGCTGTCACCGGTCCATGCCGGGATGAGCTACCGCCGGCTCGAGGAGCTGGGCGGGATCCAGTGGCCGTGCTACGACGAGGACCACCCGGGCGAGCTGTTCCTGCATTCCCGCCTGTGGGAGGACCCGGTGCCCGGAATGCGGGCGCCGTTCGTGCCGGTCGACCACGACCCGCCGGTCGATCGGCTCGACCCCGACTTCCCGATCCGCCTGACGACGGGCCGGCGGCTCGACTCGTACAACACCGGCGTCCAGAGCGGCGGCTACCGATCGCCGCTCCGACGGGGCGAGTCGCTCGACATGTCCCCCGAGGACGTGGCCGCCTTCGGCCTGAGCGAGGGGGAGACGGTCCGGGTCGTCTCCCGGCGTGGCCAGGTCGAGGTGCCGATCCGGACCGATCCGTCGCTCCGACCCGGGCTGACCTTCATGACCCTGCACTTCCAGGACGCGATCGCGACGAACCTGCTGACGATCGACGCGACCGATCCGAAGTCGGGCACGGCCGAGTTCAAGGCGACCGCGATCCGAATCGAGAAGCTCGGGCTGCCGGTCGGCTAGCCCGAGCTCCGCGCCAGGTGCTCCGGCGACCTGCGCCGGAGCCGCTGCCCTACTTGAAGTAGCCGGTCAGGTCCAGGATCAGCTGGGTGCCCTTGCCCGTCCGGGTCTCGAACACGAACCACAGCGCACCGGCGTCACCACCGGTGCCGAGGGGAGCGGTGATCCCGTTGGCCCGGGTGTCGGCCAGCGGGAAGTTGATCGTCGAGGTCCCCGGCGCCGTCGTCGAGACGTCGGTCACCGAGACATAGCCGGCGGCCGTCTGGCCGGTCACCGTCAGGTTCCCGGTCACGGCCACGGCATCGGCCGGCACGCCGTCATGGCCGGCCACCGCGACCGAGCGCGGGGTCGTGCTCTGGAGCCCCGAGAGGCCGTTGCCGAGGCCCGCCACGCCGAGCGCCTGGCGGGTGTCGACCCGCCGGCCGGGGTTGAGCGGGTAGTAGAGCAGGCCACCCGTGGGGGTGTAGTAGCCGGTCACGTCGAGGATCAGGTCGACCTTGCCCGTGGCTGCCTTGAACACGGCGGAGACCGTGCCGTCGGCCCCGATCGGGATCGTCAGCCCGTTCGCCCGGGTATCGGCCAGCGGGAAGTTGATCGTCGAGGTCCCCGGCGCCGCGGTCGGATCGGGGGTCACGCTGACGTAGCCCGCCTTCGTCTGGCCGGTCACGGTCAGGTTGGCCGTGATCGCCGTCGCCTCGGGTGGGATCGTCACCGTGCCGATGGTCACGTTGCGGACCGGGAAGCTCTGGGGGACGTTCGCAACGAAGGCCGCGCCGACCCCGACCGCGTGGCGCGAATCGAGGATCCGGCTCGGGGTGACCGGGTTGTACGTGTCGCCGGTCCCGACCTCGAAGTAGCCGGTCACGTCGAGGATCAGGTTGGCGTGGGCCCCGGCTGCGCCCTTGAACACGGCCGCCAGGCTGCCATCGGAGGCCAGGGCCAGGGTCACGTTGTTGGCCCGGTTGTCACCCGCCGGGAAGTTCAGGGTCGAGCTCGAGGGATTGGAGGTCGACACCGGCCCGAGGCTGACATAGCCGGCGCTCGTCTGGCCGGCCACGGTCAGGTTGCCGGTGATCGCCACGGCATCGCCCGGGATCCCGTTCGTGCCCGCGACCGCGAACGTCCGGGGCGTGCTCGACACGAACGTTCCCGACAGCCCGATCGCGAAGCGGGTGTCGAGCGCCCGGACCGGCGTCATCGGGGTGTACTTCGCACCGCCCCCGCCCACGCTGATCTGGTGGATCATCGTGGCCCAGTTGCCCGAGGCTGCCGCATAGACGTCACCGACCCAGACCGAGTTGGGATCGATCGGATCCGGCGAGACGCCGAGGTACTCGCCCCACAGCAGGCCGGTGTACGTCCCGGCTCCGGCGGTCAAGAGCGCGGGCGCACTCCAGAGGGCTGACGAATTGGTCGGCAGATTGTACTGATCGTACGAGCCCGCGGTCGTGGTCGCTGAGGATCGGGTATAGACGACATGCAGGACGCCGGACCCCGAGAAGGCGATCCCGCCGAACGAGTCATCGAAATTCTTCGTGCCGACCAGCGTGTCACCGATCGGGTTCGGCTCGTTCGGATCCGGAGAAGCGCTCAGCGTCACAACCCGGACACAGGCCCGGGTGGTGCTATCCCCGCTCGGTGTGCATGGATAGTTTGCGGTGAAGGCCACCGTGCGGTTGTGCTCGACCACGCTATCGGGCGTTGGTTCGATCGCGTCGGTCAGAGAGCCGCCGCCCGACTGGAGCGGGCTGGGTGGGGTCTGAAATTGGGCAACCAAGCCGTCCGCGGTGAGGTCATAGAACTCACCCGTTAGCTTGTTGTTGGAGGCAGTTCCCGAGATCTCAAGATAGGCCACGTCGTTTGGACCGCCGTCACTCGTGTTGTCGTACGAAGCGACGAGGTGGAGCTGCGGCGTCGTGACGGGCTCCTGGATGGCCAGCCGCAGTCCGTCCACGGTAGCGAGCTCGAACCCGGCTTCGTTGACCTTGCTCGGCACGTAGGCCGGGCCGAGCTGCGCCCAATCCATGACGAAGATGACGCTGCCCAGGAAGTCGCCGCCTGTGCAATTGGGAGACGTGGCACCCCCGCCTCCGGCCATCGACGAGTACGACGCGACCAGTCCGAGCTTGTCGGTGGATGAGCCGAAGTTCGGCGAATTGGGGAACGCATCGGTTGCGGAGAAATAGGAAAGATCCCAGGTGCCCTGCGGGTCGGCCGTGCGCGAGATCGCGAAGTCCAGGAAGCCGTGGCCGAATTGCGGGACGGCCTGGCCTGCCAGCTGATATGAGGTGCTGCAGTCCCAGCTCAACTCGGTTGCGATCCAGCGCTGGCGAAGCGTGTCGAAGTGGATCCGGGGTTCGACGTCGAAGGTGTCGAACTTGAACCCGGTGGCCTCCTCGGGAAGGTCGAAGAACGTGGGCATCGAGACCGTGCTGACGGTCGTGCCCGCCCGGTCCGTGAACAGGAACTGGAGGTTATCAGCCTCGAGCGTCCCATCCGGGCCGACTGCCGCCCCCGAGTCTGGCAGTGGATATCCGCCCGCGCCGTTCTCGGTCTGGCCGGCGGCAGCGACCGGCGTTGATGCTGCGGGCTGGCCGGATGAGGTCGCCAGGACTGGGGCAGGCGGACCGACGACCGCGGGCTTGGCGGCAGGAGCGGCATGCGTCGGATGAGCTGCCGCCGCGTTGGCGATCGCTGTAGCGACGGCTGTCGCCGAGAATGGGACACCCTGCTTCTTGGGCAGGGCCCGGACGTTGACCGTGCCCCGGCTGATCGGCCGGGAGGTGGCGCCGGCGGTCGCCGGGGCGAGGGCGTGGACACGGCTCGTCTGCGAGGTGCTGGACCGTGCCTGGCTCCCATCGGCCTGGCCTGCGGCCAGGATTGGGGCGGCCTGGGCGAACAGCCCTGCGATCAGGATCGTGGCAGCGCCGACGCCGGCCAGGCGTCCATTGATCGACGACCGTTCCATCTCTACTCCTCGATTGGGCTTCAGGAGCGGGGCGCGCCGATCCCCCAAACGCCGGAATTCTCCGGACGCTCGCCGTAGCCTACCGCGCGAACGCCGTCGGTCAAGTGGCTCGGCCGCCGGGCCGGCCTGGATCGGGCCGTCAGGCTGCTTCGCTACACTGCGAGCGATGGACATCCACGTCATCGCGCCGCTGGCCAGCCCTGCCGAGCGAGCCGCCGTCGATGCCGTGCTCGGACCGGCGACCTCGGGCTGGTCGGGCGGCCAGCGCTCCCCCACCGAGGGTCACGCGGCGCACGGCGGCCACGCGGCCCGGGCCGATCGAGATCGCCTGTTGCCCGTGCTCCACGCGGTCCAGGACCAGGTTGGCTGGCTGAGCCAGCCCGCCCTGGGCTACATCAGCCGGCGGCTCAGCCTGCCGCCCGCCGAGGTCTACGGGGTCGCCACGTTCTATGCCCTGCTCACGACCCGGGAACGGGCCCCGATCGCCGCTCACGTGTGCGACGACATTGCCTGCCGGCTGGCCGGCGCCGAGCAGGCCTGCGCGGACCTCGAGCGGGCCCACGGTCCGGCCGGCGAGCCGTCCGCGGATGGCCGGACGACCTGGCTCCGGAGCCCGTGCCTCGGCCGCTGCGATCAGGCGCCCGCTGCCCTGTTCACGATCGCCGGGGCCCGGCCGGAACACGTCAGCGTGGCCCCGATCGACGCGGTCGGAATCATCGCCCGGCTCGCCCAGGCCTCGGCCGGTCAATCGATCGAGCAGTCGATCGAGCAAGTCCGCCCGGGTGGCGCCGCGACCGGCGCCGAGCCTGAGCGGCTGGCGGGGGCTCGGGAGGTTGCTCCCCAGGCCGGAGATCCGGGCCTGCGCCTCCTGGCCCGGGTGGGCCGGGTCGATCCCGGCTCGCTCGAGGACTATCGCTCGGCCGGCGGCTATGCCGCGCTCGCCCACTCGATCGAGATCGGCCCCGAGGCGGTGATCGCCGAGGTTACGGCCTCGAAGCTCCTCGGCCGGGGCGGGGCGGCCTTCCCGACTGGCCGCAAGTGGGCCGCCGTCCGGGCGGCGGCGGGTTCACCCAAGTACGTCGTGTGCAATGCCGACGAATCCGAGCCGGGCACGTTCAAGGATCGCGTGATCCTCGAGCATGACCCGTTCGTGGTCATCGAGGCGATGACGGTCGAGGCCTTCGCCACCGGCGCCAGCCGGGGCTTCCTGTACCTGCGCGGCGAGTATCCCCTGGCGGCCGCCCGGCTGGCCGGCGCGATCGCCCAGGCCCGGACGGCCGGCCTCCTCGGACCGGACATCCTCGGCTCGGGCTTCGCCTTCGAGATCGAGCTGCGGATCGGCGCCGGGGCGTACATCTGCGGCGAGGAGACCGCCCTGTTCAACTCGATCGAGGGCCGCCGGGGCGAGCCGCGCAACAAGCCGCCATTCCCGGTCGAGGTCGGCCTGTTCGGCAAGCCGACCGCAGTCAACAATGTCGAGACCCTGGCCAACGTGCCCCTCGTCCTGGCCGCCGGCGGGGCCGTCTTCGCCGCCACCGGGACCGAGGGTTCGACCGGCCCGAAGCTGTTCTGCCTGTCCGGCCACATCCGCCGGCCGGGCACGTACGAGGTCCCGTTCGGGGCGACCCTCGGCCAACTCCTCGACCTCGGCGGCGGGCCGACCGGTCCGATCCGGACGATCCTGCTCGGGGGGGCGGCCGGCGGCTTCGTCGGACCGGACTCCCTGGACACGCCCCTCACGTTCGAGGGGACCCGGGCCATCGGGGCGACCCTTGGCTCGGGCGTCGTGATGGTCTTCGACGAGTCGACCGACCTCATCGGCACGCTCCGCCGGATTGCCGCCTTCTTCCGCGACGAATCGTGCGGCCAGTGCGTTCCCTGCCGGGTGGGTACGGTTCGCCAGGAAGAGCTGATCGGACGCCTCGCCGCCGGGCACCCGAACGGCAGCCGGGCCGACGAGCTGGCGCTCCTGGGCGAGATCGGCCAGGCGATGCGCGACGCCTCGATCTGCGGGCTCGGCCAGACCGCATCGTCGGCGATCGAGAGCGCCGTCCGGGCAGGTATCGTGTCCTGACGATGAGCACGGTCCCGCCGATCCAGCTCAATCCCCCGGCCCGCCCGAGCCGGCCGCCCGCCGCCCCGCCCGAAGCGCCTCGGACCGAGCTCGAGCTGACGATCGACGGCCGGCCGGTCAGCGTCCCCGCCGGATCGACGATCCTCGACGCCTGCCGGGCGAGCGGGGTCGACACCCCGACCCTGTGCTACCTCGAGAACCTGACCCCGGTCAATGCCTGCCGGGTGTGCGTCGTCGAGGTGGCCGGCTCGCGGGTCCTCGCCCCGGCCTGCTCGCGCAAAGTCGAGGCCGGGATGGCGGTCCAGACCGATACCGAGCGGGTCCGCCTGGCCCGCAAGGTCGTCCTCGAGCTCCTCGGCTCGTCGGTCGACCTGTCGACGGCGCCCCAGGCGCCGGGCTACTTCGAGCGCTACGGGGCCGACCCGGCGCGTTTCGGGCCGCCGGCCGAGCCGGCCGCCGCCGGCGAGCGCGACGCCGCCGAGTCCGGCCATCACCATCCGAACGACGGTCAGCCGACCGCGGCCACGGTCGCCCAACCGGTCAAGATCGACAACGAGCTGTACGTCCGCGACTACTCGAAGTGCATCCTCTGCTACAAGTGCGTCGAGGCCTGCGGGGTCGACGCCCAGAACACGTTCGCGATCGCCGTCGCCGGGCGCGGCTTCGAGGCCAGGATCTCGACCGAGTCGAATGTCGGCCTGCCGGACTCCGCCTGCGTCTACTGCGGCAACTGCATCGGCGTCTGCCCAACCGGGGCCCTGATGTTCCGATCGGAGTACGAGCTGCGCGAGGCTGGCACCTGGGACGAATCGGCCCAGACCGTGACCGACACGATCTGCCCCTACTGCGGCGTCGGCTGCACCCTCAGCCTGCATGTCCAGGACAACGAGATCGTCAAGGTCACCTCACCGCTCGACTCGTCGGTGACCGACGGCCACCTGTGCGTCAAGGGCCGCTTCGGCTTCGCCTTCGTCCAGAGCCGCCCACCCGGCGGCTGATCGCATCCGGTCGCGGCGACCCCCGGAGCGTGCCTGCCGACTTCCGTTCCGGGGATTCGGGCTGTTCTCGCCACCTAGTGATCTCAGTGCTGGTATGCAGGGTTCGGGTCGAGTGCGCGGCTTGCCGACGAGCCATCGCATTTCCTCGGGAATCTCACGCACGAATCGAGGGGCGTCACGGGATCCAATCCTCGGCGCCCGGTCAGCTGCTCCTCAAGCGTCGGCGAGTCGCACTGGCGATGCTAGATGGCAAGAAACGGACTAGCACGGGTCGGCCTTGGAGGTTTGCCTCAGCGCCCGGTCGGTTGGAGCTTCTCCGACGGAGGCCTCACGACGTAGGAGACCGCGCTGATGGGTGCGAACTGGTACGGAGCCAGGATCGGGCGTCACAGCTGGATTCGCTCGCGACCGGTGTAGACGTTGAAGCCGTCGCCGCGCAGGAAGCCGACCAGGGTCTGGCCGAAGCGCTCGGCCGCCTCGACCGCGAGATCGGACGGTGCCGACACGGCGCACACGATCGGGATGCCGGCGACCGCCGCCTTCTGGACGATCTCGAGGCTGACCCGACCGCTGACCATCAGGATCCGGTCGTGGAGCGGCATCAGCCCGGCCAGGACTGCCCAGCCGACGAGCTTGTCGAGGGCGTTGTGCCGGCCGACGTCCTCGCGCAGGGCGAGCAGCGTCCCGGCCGGATCGAACAGGCCCGAGGCGTGCAGCCCTCCCGTCCGCTCGAAGACCGCCTGGCCTTCGCGCAATCGGCCGGGCAGGGCCAGGATGGTCTCGCGGGCCACGAGCGGCCCGGCCGGGATCGGGTCACATCGGACGGCGACCTCATCGAGCGACGCCTTGCCGCAGATCCCGCAGCTGGCGGTGGCGACGAAGTGGCGCTCGGGCACGATCGAGGCGTCGAACGGCCGTTTGAGCCGAACGATCACGGTGTCGTCGGGCTGCGACAGCTCGGCCGGGTCGCCGAACTCGATCGACGCGACATCGTCCTCCCCGATCAGGCCTTCCGTGCGCAGGAAGCCGACGGCCAGCTCGGTCTCGGAGCCGGGCGTCCGCATCGTGACCGCCACGGCCACCGGGTCCTGGCCCGGCCCGGCCGCCCGGATCTCCATCGGCTCCTCGCCGACGAGCGTGTCCTCACGCTCTTCGACCTGGTCCCCCCGGATCGCCAGGATCCGGTTCCGAGAGACACGGCGGGTCGGCTCGATCACGCCCGAAGTCTACGATGGGCTCCGATGGCCAGCCCCTTGCCGATCCTTCGCCCGTCCGACCGCCGCCTCCTGTGGGCGAGTCGGACGGCCACCCTTGCCACCCTCGATCCGAACGGCCGCCCGAGGCTCGTTCCGTGCTGCTTCGCAGCGGATCCGGACCGAGACCGGATCTGGACGCCGATCGACGAAAAGCCCAAGCAATCGGTCGAACCGCGCCAGCTCGGCCGGGTCACCGACCTGATGGCCTGGCCGGCGGTCAGCCTGCTCGTCGATCGCTGGTCCGAGGATTGGTCCGAGCTGGGCTGGCTCCGCCTCCACGGCCAGGCGAGCCTGCTCGAACCAGGCATCTCCGCCGACACGGCCGAGCGGCGCACGGCGATCGAGGCCCTGCGGGAGCGCTATCCGCAATACGCCGGCCACGACCTCGAAGCCCGCCCGATCATCGCGATCGAGCTAACCGAGGCGGTCCGCTGGGCCGCCACGGACGGCTAGGAGGCGAGCGACTGCAGGAGACGCCTGGAGGCGGCGGCGATCTCGGCCACGGCCCCATCGAACGCCTCGGCATTCTTGCGCGAGGGCACGCGATAGCCGCTCACCTTCCGGACGAACTGGAGCGCGGCAGCGGCGACTTCCTCGTCGGTCGCTTCGGTCTCGGGTCGACGCAGGGTCTTGATGCTTCGGCACATGCCCAGATCCTAGCGCGATCAGGCCCGGGCGAGGCTCCGGCTCGGGTCGTACAGGGCGGCCCGGTGGACCGATGCCAGTGGCGCTCGAGCCATCGTCGGTCGTGACCCGGACCGGCGTGCCGTCGGCAATGGACGGCTCGAGGTACGCCAGGGCGAGGGTCCGACCCAGGCTGTAGCCGGTGTCGGCCGAGGTGACCTTGCCGATGGGCCGGCCGGCGAGGTCGACCGGGTCGCCCGGCTTGGGCAGGAAGCTCAGGTCCTCGAAGGCAATCCCAAGAAGCGAGCGAGTGACGCCCTGCTCCTTCTGCCGGCGGAGCGCGTCGCGACCGATGAAGTCGCCCTTGTCGAGGTGGACGGTCCAGCCCACGCCGGCCTCGTAGGGGCTCGTCGTCTCGTCCAGATCGAGGCCGTACAGCGGGTACTTCTTCTCGATCCGGACGCTTCGGAGCGCCCCCAGGCCGGCCGGCTTCAGGCCATGTGGCTCCCCCGCCTCGAGCAGGGCCAGCCACATATGATCGGCATAGTCGCGCGAATAGAACAGCTCGTAGCCCAGCTCGCCTGAATAGCCCGTGCGGGCCAGGACAACCGGCACCTCGGCCAGCGTCCCCTCGCTGAACCGGTAGTAGGGCAAGGCCTCGGTCGACAGGTCGAGGCTGGTCAGTCCGGCCAGGATCTCGCGGCTGCGAGGGCCCTGGACCGAGAGATAGGCCGTGCCCGGCACGCAGTTCGTGACGTAGGCGGGCCGGCCTTCGGCCTGCTCGCTGAGGTGGGCCACGACCCGATCGACCCGCGACGGGGTGGCGCACAGCCAGTAGTGCTCGGCCGAGAAGCGGTAGACGGTCAGGTCGTCGATCATTCCGCCCGACTCGTTCGGGACCGAGCTGTACAGGATCCCCCCGTCGGTCAGCCGCCGGACGTCGTTGACCAGAACGCCATTCAGGAACGACTCGGCGTCGCGGCCCTTCACATCGATCGCGCCCTGGTAGTAGACGTCGTACAGGCCGGCCGCCGACCGGGTGGCGAGATGCTCCTCCTCGACCGTCGTGAACCGGAAGGCGGCGTCGAACCCGATCCGATCGACAAGCTCCGCGCCGAGGGCGACGAACTGGTGGTAGTAGGGCGTGTGGCGGCGGGCCATCGGCTCTCCTGTCGATCGGTGGTCGGGCGGAACCCGGGCGGGTGCCTTCAGTCTGGCCGCTGGACGGCCCGGTGACGACGGGGTTCCGTGGCAGGCAACGAAAAACGCCCCGGCCGAAGCCGAGGCGTCTGTCCGTTGAGATCAGGCCAGGCGAACCCCGCCCGAGGTCAGGCTATCGACGCTGGCTTGCGAAGCAATCCGCGCAATAGACGGGCTTGCCGCTCGTCGGGCGGAAGGGGACCTGGGCCTCCTTGCCGCAATTCGAGCAGGTGGCCGAGAACATCTCGCGAGGACCGCGGCTGCTGCCGCCGTATCCGCCGCCGCTGCTGTAGCCACCCGAGCTGTAGCCGCCGCCCGACGATGAGCCGTAGCTCGAGCCGCCGGTCTCGCCGCGGGCCGCCTTGCGGCTTGCCCGACAGCTGCTGCAGCGACGCGGCTCGCTGAACCCACGCTGGGCGTAGAACTCCTGCTCGCTCCCGGTGAACGAGAACTCCTGACCGCAGTCAGCGCAGGTCAGGACCTTGTCCGAGTACAAAGAAAAATCACTCCTACTATGCCCGGTTACCGCGATCGATCTCGCGGAAACCGTGAGAGGAGTGACCGTGTTCGCCGTGCAATTCACTTGGTCCCCTGGGCGAGGACCGGGCAAGCCTAGACCACCTTGCCCCGGTGCACAAGCCCCGAGATTCAGGCAATCCTCAGGATCGCCGCCGAGGGGCACTGGCGGCGATGGCGATCCCGAGCGGGGACGGCCCGGACACTCCGGCCCCCGGCGGTCCGGCCCGGATACTCCACACATCATTAGCCGGGAGCTTCCCGACCTCGTTCGCGGCTCCGAGCTACCTGGATTGGCTGCCTGAAACCACGAATATCAGCCGGGGCAATGAATTGCGCCGTAGCTGGCACGGATCACTGCCTCTCGGACGCCGGCTGACGCTCTGCGCCGTCCCAAACCGTGGTTCCTAATGATGTGCGAAATACCGGGACGGTCGGACGGGCCGCCCCCGAATGCGGATATAAGCCCCACCTTTGGCCTCCGTGATTCGGGCGGCACGCAGCCCCATCCGAGCCGGCGGGAAGATCGTTTCGATCCTCCAAGGCTCATTCGATAAGCCCGAGTGATATGTGCCAGCCCCTGGCCCAGGGCCGGCCCGCCCCGGACCTCGACGGAGTCCGGAAGTGCGAACGCGAAACGTGGGGCTTATGTCCGCGGTCAACCCTGGGCCTCGCGGTGCTACCAGAACGGCCCGAGCCCGGGCGGGTGACGCCGCCTAGCTGTGATGTTCGGGGACGTTGTTGACAGCGACGCGGGGCACGAGACCGCCGATCGCGGTGTGCGGACGCCCGTGATTGTAGAAGTCGACGAAGCGAGGCAGCACCCGTAGGCGGCGTGCGTTCGTGCGGTAGGGGCGGGCATAGGCCCACTCGTTGATCAAGGTCTGGATGAAGCGCTCGGCCTTGCCGTTGGTCTGGGGATGGAACGGGCGGGTGCGCTTGTGGCGGATATCGAACCGGGCGAGCGTGTCGCGGTAGGCGTGGCTGCGATAGCTCGCGCCGTTGTCGGTGAGCATCCGCTCGATGTGGATCCCAACCTGCGCGAACCGCTCGATCGCCAGCTCGACCGCCCACGCGGCGCTCTCGCCACGCTCGTCGGCGACGGGCACGACGACGGCGTAGCGGCTGGCGTCGTCGACGAACACTTCGAGGTGGTCGTAGCCCCGAACACGGCCGTCCTGGGACGCCACCCCGCGCCCGAGGACGCGCCAGCCGCCCCCGTCGGGCACCCGTCCGAGCTTCTTGTGATCCTGGTGGATGAGCGCACCCGGGTGACACGCCACGTAGCGCACCGGGGCACCGGTCACCCGGTCCGTGTCGCGCAGGCGGTTGAGGCCGGCTCGCCGCAGGATCCCGTAGATCGTCGAGCGCGGATAGCCGGTAAGCGGGGCCAGGCGGGCCGGGCCATAGCGCCGCCGGGCCCGTGCCCGGATGATCGTCGCGGTCACCGCGTCCGACGAACGCCGTGGCGATCGGCGCGGTCGGGAGCTCCGATCCTCGAGTCCGGGCAGGCCGTCGGCCCGGTACCGGCGGATCCACTTGTAGCCGGTCGCCCGGCTGATCCCCAGCTGATCGGACACCGTGGCCACCGGCCAGCCATCGACCAGGACCCGTTTGATCAGGAGTTGACGACTGAACACCGTGAGACGCGCTCTAGGATGTGCCACGAGAGCCTCCGACCGATGTGGGTACTGAACACCTCACACCGTGTCGCGGGGCTCTCGTTTGTCAACAACGTCTTCGGTCACCACACCTAGCCAGCGCTTACCCGGCGCGGCGGCGGATTCGATCGAGACCGGCCCGGGCCTGGGCGATGTGAACCCGGTCGTGGCCGGCCAATAGGCGGAAGGTCAGCTCGTAGCTCTCGGGACCGCGTTCGAGGTGGTGGCCGACGCGAGCTCGATCCGCGGCTGAGCTCGCCCGCCAGAGCCGAAGGTTGGCTGCCCGCAAGGCATCGAACAGGGGCAGGAGATCGTCGATCGGCTCGTCGACCGAATGGAGCCGGTTCGCCCACAGGTCCTGGTCGTAGGGCACGAGTTCCGGCTCATCTTCGGCCAGGATCCAGCGGTAGCGCGCCGATGAGCTCAGCTCGGCATCGACGATGTGTCCGATCAGCTCGATCACGGACCATTCGAGCCGGCTCGGGCCGCGTCCGCAGGTCGGGTCCGGCGTCGGCGACCAGGTTGCGCAGGTTGGCCGGCGTCTGGGCCTGGGCAGCCGCCGGATCGTCGTCGCCGAGGGCGGCCAGGAGCGTCTGCTGGTAGGCCCGGCCCTGGGCCAGCGATCCGGCGCTCGGGTTTCGTGGAGCGGCGGCGGTCATCGATCCTCCTGCGGCTACGGCCCCGATCGTACCCCGGGTGCGCCCGTCCCCGTGGGGCGCGGGGCGAAACGCACCATGCTCCCGAGCAACCGGCCGAGCCCAGCGGCTACCCTGACCGGCGATGCCGATCGTCCATCTCGTCGTGTTCCTGGCCGGCCTGCTCGTCGTGCTCCGGGCCCTCCTGTCGGCCGTCCGCACGTTCGTGGTGCCCCGGGGAGCCTACGACTGGATCAGCTCGCTCGAGTTCCAGGTCGTCGGCTGGATCTTCCGAGCCCTCGCCCGGCCCAGCGTCAGCTACGAGCGGCGCGACCGGATCATGGTCCTGTTCGCGCCGATCGGCCTCGTCCTGCTGCCGATCGTCCTGCTGGCCCTCGTCCTGGTCGGCTACAGCGCGATGTTCTGGGCGATCGGGGCGGACTCGGTCGAGACGGCCTTCCGGGACAGCGGCTCGGCCCTCCTTACTCTCGGCTTCGCCGCCGTCCAGGGCTGGCCCGCGCTCAGCCTGTCGTTCTCCGAGGCCGCCATCGGCCTGATCCTGGTGGCCCTCCTGATCGCCTATCTCCCGACGATGTACACGGCCTTCCAGCGGCGGGAAGCGTTCGTGGCCAAGGTCGGGGTCCGGGCCGGGACGCCCCCGTCCGGGGTTGAGCTGCTCATCCGGTTCTGGTCGGTGGGCCTCCTGGCGGCCCTGGACGACCTGTGGATCGAGGCCGAGTCGTGGTTCATCGACATCGAGGAGAGCCACACGACCCTGGCCGCCCTGCCGTTCTATCGCTCGCCCCGGTCGAGCCGCTCCTGGATCCTCGCCGCCGGAACGATCCTTGATGGCGCCGCCCTGCTGCGCTCGACGATCGACGTGCCCCTGGACCCTCGGGCGGACCTGGCGATCACGGCCGGCTACCAGAGCCTGGACCAGGTCCTCGGCTTCTTCCGGATCGCCACGATCAAACGGCCGGCGCGGCCGGACGATCCGATCCTCGTCACCCGGCCGGAATACGACCAGGCCGTGGACGAGCTGGCGGCCGCCGGCGTGCCGATTCGCCCGGATCGGGACCAGGCCTGGCGCGACTTCGCCGGCTGGCGGGTGAACTACGACAATGCCCTGCTCCGCCTGTCGAGCTTCGTGATGGCGCCCGAGGCACGCTGGAACGACCAGGCCCGGCGCCTCGTGGTCCGGGCGGCCGGCGGTGGTCCGCCCCGATGACGCCGGACGCCGAGGCGGTGATCGCGCGGCTCGGGCTCCAGGCCCATCCCGAAGGCGGCTGGTACGCCGAGACCTGGCTCGCCCCGGCCCGACCGGGCGAGCGTCCGGTCGGCAGCGCGATCTACTACCTGCTCCAGGCGGGCGAGCGCTCGCGCTGGCATCGGGTCGACGCCGCTGAGGCCTGGCATCACTATGCCGGCGCCCCGCTCGAGCTCCGGCTGAGCACCGACGGCAGGACTGTCGAGGTCGTTCGCCTGGGCAGCGCGATCGACCAGGGCGAACGGCCCCAGGCGGTCGTTCCGCCCGGAGCCTGGCAGGCCGCCCGCAGCCTCGGTGCCTGGAGCCTCCTCGGCTGCACGGTCTCGCCCGCGTTCGACTTCGCCGGCTTCGAGCTTGCCGCGCCGGGCTGGGAACCGGGCGACGGGTCCCCGCGCGGCGCCGGGCCGAAGGGTTAGGACGGTCCGGGCGAGCTCGAGGCCCCCGGTTCGGCCGTGTCGGTGATGCACGCGCCGATCCGCGAGTTCCGGATCGTCACGACCAGGGCAAGTCCCGGATTCACCTTGAACGGAGCACCACACTTGGTCGAGATGACGGCGCTGGGACCAGCCGTCTCCTCGTCCCAGGCGATCGCCACGTAGCTCCCGGGCGAGAGGGCGACCGAGGTCGTGTCGACGTCGCCGGCCGGAGCCAGGATCGTGCTGTCGATCACGGTCCGGGTCGCATCTTCGATCTGGAGGTACGTCGTGTGGGCCTGGCCCTCCCCCGGCCCGTCGATCGAATAGACGAACGTGACCGGGACCGCCGGCAGCTTGGGCGAGCTGCCTGCCGTCGAGCCGCCGCAACCGGCCAGCAGGCCGCCCAGCCCGACGGCGAGGCCGGCCAGGATGAGCGGCCGGGATCGCGGGCGGGGAGCCATCGGGATGGGACGCTACCATCCCGGCGATGAACCTGCCCAGCGGTCACGCCGAAATCGCCCGCCCCGACGCCGAGCGACTCGTCCCGATCGACGGCCCGTATGACCTCGGCCGGACGCTCGGCCCGCTGGCCCATGGCCGGGGCGACCCGACGATCCGGGTCGAGCCCGACCGGGCCTGGCGAGCGACCCGAACCCCGGCCGGGGCGGCGACCGAGGAGCTCTCCGTGGTGGGACCAGCGGTCCGGATCCGGGCCTGGGGCCCCGGCGCGGCCTGGGCCGTCGAGCACGGGCCCGACCTGCTCGGCCTCTCGGACGAGCCGGCCGCCTTCCGGCCGAACCACCCCCTCCTCGACCAGCTCGCCCGGCGCTACGCCGGGGTCCGTTTCGGTCGGACCGAGGCCGTGGTCGAAGCGATCGTGCCGGCGGTCCTCGAGCAGAAGATCACCGGCGACGAGGCTCGCCGGGTCTATCGGGCCCTGATCCGGCAGTACGGCGAGGACGCGCCGGGTCCGTCCGGCCTGCGCCTCGCCCCGTCGGCCGAACGGCTGGCCGGCCTGCCCTACTACGCGTTCCATCCGCTCGGGCTCGAGCGGCGCCGAGCCGAGCTGCTGCGCCGGATCGGGCTGGCTGCAGACCGCCTGGAGTCCCTGACCCGGATCCCCGCCGCGGACGCGTCGGTCCGTCTCCAGCAGATCCCCGGGATCGGGCCGTGGACCGCCGGCGAGGTGGGCCGGGTTGCCCTGGGCGACCCGGATGCGCTGAGCGTGGGCGACTACCACCTGCCCAGCCTGGTGTGCTACGCCCTGGCAAGCGAGTCGGACGGCGACGATGCCCGGATGCTCGAGCTGCTCGAGCCGTGGCGCGGCCAGCGCGGCCGGGTCGTCCGCTGGCTCGAGCTGGCCAGCCGGGACCTACCGGGAGTTGGTCCCCCGCGGCGCGGTCCCCGGTTGCCGTCGCGGTCGATCGGCGGGCTGTAGGCCGGGGGTCGATCGATCCCCGCTCGCCGCCTGCGAGCGGACGCTTCCGGCACCGACGAGTCTGCCCGGCCCGGCCTCGCCCGGACTCGAGGCGGCGCGGGCGGGGGTGGCATCGAGGTTGGATTCGGCGTCGGCCGACTGGTACCAGCTGGCGAGCTCGCGGTTGATCACCAGGGTCGACCAGTCCCGGACGTCCATGATCCCACCGACCATGAACGCGATCGTGGCATCGGTCAGGGGCACCATCAGGTCGCGCTGGTTGAACCGGGCCAGGGCGTCCACGCCGGGCGGTTCATGGAGCCGGCCGAGGACGGTGTAGGGGCCGATCTGGGCGCGCAGGCGATGCTGGGCGGTCACGATCCGGAGGGCTCGCGAGCCGCGCGGACCGGTGGCCCGGACGGCGCACAGCTGGCTCCGCTCGATCGTGAAGTCGGGCGAATTCCACCTGGCGGCCGGTGGTCAGGTCTTCGAGCCGCACGTCCACCAGGTGGACGAGGGGATCGGCGTTCAACTGGTCGGTCAGGCGGGGCGCTCGAAGGTCGAGCTTGCCGCTGATCAGGCAGTCTCCGGCAAAGCCGGTGAAGTCGATGAACATCGTGCCCTCGAGCGATGCGGTAGGCCGCCATCGTGCCCGCCGCCAGGGGCGTCCCGACAGGGCACGAAGGTTTGCCGAAAATTCGCTCGAAGGTCCGCACGAAGGGGCCGGGTGCGGGGCGGACGGGTACACTCCCGACGTGTTCGGGCCGTTGACAGGAGTCGATCCCGCATGAGCCGGCCACTCCGCATCGGCGTCCAGCTGCCCGAGGTCGAGCGGGTCGTCCGCTGGCCGGAGCTGATCGCGATGTGCCGCCGGATCGAGCAGCTCGGCTTCGACGCGATCTGGGTCGGCGATCACCTGCTCTACCGCGATCCCGGTTCGAGCGAGGCCAGCGGCCCCTGGGAGGCCTGGACGACGCTGGCCGGAATTGCCCAGGCGACCAGCCGGGTGACGATCGGCCCGCTCGTCGCGTCGACCAGCTTCCACGCTCCGGCGATGCTCGCCAAGCAGGCCGCGACGGTCGACGAGATCAGTGGCGGACGGCTGGTCCTCGGCCTCGGGGCGGGCTGGAACGAGACCGAATACCGGGCGTTCGGCTTCCCGTTCGATCATCGGATCAGCCGATTCGAAGAGGCCTTCACGATCATCCGGACCCTCCTGCGCGACGGGGCGATCGACTTCGAGGGCACTTGGTACCAGGCCCGCGACTGCGAGCTGCTGCCCCGCCCGGCACGGCCCGGCGGGCCGCCCCTCCTCCTCGGCTCGAGCGGCCCCCGGATGCTCCAGATCGCCGCGCCCTGGATCGCTGCCTGGAACGCCTGGTACAACGCGACCGGCAACCGGCCCGACGGGCTCGAGCCGCTTCAAGCCGCGGTCGATGCCGCGGCCCGCGAGGCGGGTCGGGACCCGGCCACGATCCAGCGCACGGTCGCGGTCCTGGTCCAGCTGACCGGGGGCGCCGGCCGCCTCCATGGCAGCTCGACGACGGAGCCGATCAGACCCCTGGCCGGACGACCCGAGGTGATCGCCGAGGAACTCCGGGCCTACGCCCGGGCCGGGATCGACGAGGTCCAGCTCGTGCTCGATCCAATCACGCTCGCCTCGATCGAGGAGCTTGGCCCGGTCCTCGAGCTGCTCGACGCGTAAGAGCCCCGGCCCGCCGTGGTGGGCGAACCGGGGCTCCTCAGCCGGGCCGGCTCGGGGCCGGCCGGTGGGGCGGATCAGCTGCCGAGCAGGACGATCACCTTGTGGGCATCCTTGCCGGCGGCGAGCAGCAGGTCCCGCGACTGGTGGATCGTGGTCCGGGCCGAGCTCATGATCGGCTTGGCCGTGCCGTTGTTCCAGTCGCTCGGGCTGAGCGGCAGGAGCGAGCCGGCGACCGGCCCGATCAGGCCGTTCACCTGGGAAACCTTGGCGTTCAGGTCGTCGAGGGCCGCCTGGGCGGCCGTCACGTCCTTGCCATCGGCCTTGGCCAGGTCGATCAGGTTCTGGAGCTCACTGGCCAACGGGCCGAACCGAGCCGAGGCCTTCTCGACCGCATCGGACGCGCTGACGAGATACGTCTTCGGCACGACGAGCAGGTAGACCCGGTAGTCCGGCGCGATCTTGGCGATGTCGGTCCGGAGCGCGGCGACCGTCGTGTCGGTGTCGATGCTCGACTTGAGGGTGGTCAGGCCCGAGCGGGTTGCCGCGAACGAGGCCGGGTTGGTCGAGTTCACGTCGCGGAGGTCGATCTTGTGCTCGGACGTCAGGACGTCCGAGGCATTGACCAGGTGGGTCAGCGAGTCGAGGGTGACGAAGCGCCGGTTGATCTCGCAATCGCCCACCGCGCGAAGGCGGTCGACCCGGGGCTGGGCGATCGCCGCCGTCCACTCCGGAATGCAGAAGCGATGGCCGGCCGCGGCGGCGGTCGAGGCGGCGGTCGAGGCGCTGGTCGAGGGGCTGGCCGCGTTGACCGAAGCGAACGAGCCGGCCACGAGGAGGCCGGCTGCGCCGAATGAGACGATCGATCGAGCGATCGCCGTCCGGCCGAACCGGACAGGGGCTGGAACGTGCATCGAAGTCACTCTCCCGGGTTATTGGCGGCGGCGTCGGCATTTGACAGATCGCCGTTCAGCTCATCGAGCAGGTGGTTGACCTGCGACAGGAGGCCGGCCGCTTTCGTCGTCGAGATCGCGGTCGAGCCAGGCTTGGCCGGCTGGCTGGCAGCCGGTGGTTCGGTGGCCGGCGGTTGGCTGGCCGGGCTGCTCGCCGGACTGGCGTCCGGGCTGGCGGATCCGTACGGGCCGAGGCTCAGGAGCTCGACCCAGTCGACCGATGGTGCGGGCGGCGAGGCGGCGAGGCCGGCGGCACCGGCTGCTGGGTTCGCGGCGGCTCCGCTTCCAGACCCGGCCGAGCCGGCGGACCTACCGGCCGCGCCGGAGCAGGCCGCGATGACCAGGGCCGAGCCCAGGAGGGCCGCGCCCAATCGGAGCGAGCTGGGTCGGAGCGAGGAACGAACTGGCATGGCTGGTCCTCGGTGGTTGGTTACGGCGCTCGTTCGCCGTGAACCGAGCCTGTCAGTCGGGAGTCAAGGGCTCCACCACCCGCTGTAAGGGCCGCGTAAGGTCAGCGGCCTGGCCATCGAGACGGGGGCGACACCGATTCCGGTGTGGAGCGCGCCGCGGGCGGTCGCGCGCTCGCCGGGCCCGCCCGGCGGTTCGATGAGCCAGGGCTCGTGCGAAGAATCGGGGCCCGCCTGCTTGGTCGACCCTCGATGCGGGCGGGAGTGGTCCCGTGTGCGCTCCTGAGCGGAATCTGCCCAGAAGACCGCTTGCGGGCGGGTCGGCGACGGCGGGGCTGGCTAACCGACGGACTCAGCCGCCTTCGCGCAGGCCCCAGGCCGAGCCGTAGGCCGTCAGGAGATCGAGGAAGGGGACCGCGTCGAACGCCTCCGGCCCGAGCACGCCGCTGCCCTGCCAGGTGCCTCCGGCCAGCAGCTCGAGGGCGATGACCGGGTTGATCGCGGTCTGCCAGACGACGGCCTGCGAGCCGTATTCGCCCATCGACCAGGCGTTGTCGACGACGTGATACAGATAGACCTTCCGCGGCTGGCCGTCGAGCCCCGTGCCGCTGACCCACAGTCCAGCGCAGGTCTTGCCCGACATCCGGTCGCCCAGCGTCGCCGGATCGGGCAGGCAGGCCGCGACCACGTCGCGCGGCGAGACCTCGACCCGGCCCACCCGGACCTTCGCGTCGAATCGAGGCCGACCTGGTGGAGGACCTTGAGGACGTTGATGAACTCGTCCCCCAGGCCGTACTTGAAGGTCGCCCGCTTGGCCTTGACCCAGCGCGGCATGAGCAGCACTTCCTCGTGCTCGACGTTGACGCACTCGACCGGGCCGATCCCCTCCGGGAAGTCGAACGTCTCGGGCTCCGAGAACGGCGGCGTCGTGTACCAGCCCCGGCCCTCTTCCCAGATCACCGGCGGGTTGAGGCACTCCTCGATCGTCGTCCAGATGGAGAACGACGGCGCGAAGTCGTAGCCGGCCACGACCAGGTTTGCCCCGTCGCGCACGCCGAGCTCGTCGATCTCGCTGAAGAGATGGTCGGCGGCATACCGGGCGAAGACGTCCGACAAGCCCCGGCTCGACCCCGATCCCGACCAGCGCCAGCCGGCCCGCGGCCGTCCACGCCTCGGCCCGCGCGAACTGGGCATCGCCCAGCTTCTCGCCGGTCAGCTCGTAGGGCTTGTCGGGATGCGGGTGACTGAGCGACATCGCCATGTCGAGGTAGTTCGCCCCGGCCGCGAGCGCGCCTTCGAAGATCGGCATCACGAAGCGCGGATCGACCGCGTTCAGGACGTGGCTGATCTCGTGTTCGCGGCACAGGGCGGCGATGTCCACCGATTTCGAGGCGTCCGCCTGGATCGCCACGAACCGCGATTCCCGCCCGCCGCGACTGACCGACTCGACGACCGCTCGGCGCGGATTCGGTCGTAGTCGGCCACGACCATCCGATCGAAGAACGTCCGACGAGCGGCGATCCGGCACGACGGCGCTGCCCACGCCACCCGCACCGACCAGCAGAATCCGCATGTCGCCTCCGTGACCCCCGCTCACTTCCCGGTCCGGGGAGCCGGCTCGGGTGGGCTCGACTCTAGCCGAAGAGGGTCTCGCCGACGTAGCCCCCGGCAGCTGATCCCGGGCGGCACCGCGAACAGGCCGCTGCCGACGTGCTGACGATGTACTCGTTCAGGGCGTCGCTCGCGGCCAGGCGGGTCTGGATCGGCACGAAGCCCGTCCGCGGATCTCGTTGGAAGCAGATGAAGAACAATCCGCCGTCGAGCTGGCCGGTCTGGCTGGCGAGCCCGTCGGTGAACGAGTAACCCCGCCGGAGGATCCGGATCCCGCCATTCGTATCGGGCGCAGCGACTCGAATATGGGCCCCGATCGGGATCACCAGCTTGCCGCTCGAGGTCGTCGCACCGCAGATCGACCGGGTCATGCTCGGCCGACCCGCCGAGTGGTGCGCCGCTCAGCTTGTGGCGCCCGATCGTCGCCTCCTGGTCACCCAGCCCCGAGCGATCCCAGGTCTCGATCCGCATCCGGATCCGGCGCGCGACGAGGTACGTCCCGCCGGCCATCCAGGCGGGATCGTCGCCGTCCTCGACCCAGATAGGCTGGCCATCGTCGGCAGGTCGTCCCCGTGGACGTTGTTCGTGCCGTCGAGGAAGCCGAGCAGGTTGCGCGGCGTGGTCTGGGTGCTGGTCGTGCTGGACGTTCGCCCGAAGCCGAGCTGCGACCAGCGGATCGCGACGAGACCCCGGCCGATCCGGGCCAGGTCCCGGATGGCGTGGAAGGCAACCTGGGGATCCTCGGCGCAGGCCTGGACGCACAGGTCCCCGCCGCTGATCGTCGGGTCGAGCTGGTCGTGGGCGAACGGACGGCAGGTCGGCCAGCTGGGCCGGCCGCTGGGCGGCGAGCCCGAACCGATCCCTGCCCGACTCGCCAAACAGGCCCGGGCCGAAGCCGAAGGTCAGGGTCAGCCGGGCGGGACCGAGGCCGAGCGCCTCGCCGGTGTCGACCGGCGGGCTGAGGGGGTTGCTCGAGGCCGTTCCCGGATCGCCGATCGGCAAGCCCGCGGTCATCGCCGCGGCGGCCGTCGTCCAGGACTTGAGCAGGCCCTGGAGCGCGGTCCGGTCATCGGTCAGGACATCGAACGCGGCGAACTGCAGGCGCTCCTGGGCGGGCGTCGCGATGCCGGCCTGGTTCAGGCCGTGGAACGGCACGACCTCGGCCTGCGGATCGGGCGGCGGGACCGGAGCGGTCGCCCGCCCAGGCCGAACCCGGCAGCTCCGCCGAGGGCGACCCCGGCTCCAGCCGCCAGCCCGCCCACGAGCAGGCGGCGGCGACTGATCCCCGGATCCAGGCTGGGCGCCGGGTCCGGGCGGAGGGCCGGGTCCGGGCCGAGTGCCGGGTCCGGGCCGAGCGCCGGGTCCGGGCCGCTGGCCGGTTCGCCGGCCGGCCCGGAGTCGGCCGGGGAGTTCGCCATGGTCCGGCGCTAGTTGGCCGCGACGACGATCGCGGCGACCTGCGAGAGCGGATCCGCGAGGGCATCGATCAGGGTGCTGAGGTTCTGGGTCTGGGCCGTCGTCAGGTCGGTGAACGGCACGTAACCGCTGCCCTTCTGGAACGGCTGGAGGGCATCCAGGACCGCCGCGAAACGCTGGTCGATCGTGGTCGCGAGCGTCGGCGAGCTAGGGCACGACCAGCGGTCGGACGGCGTTGAACGCCGCCTGCGAGCCGGCCACGTTCGCGTCGAAGTCGTACAGGTCGGTGTGCGAGTAGCGATCCTCCTCGCCGGTGATCTTCGAGGACGAGACCTCGTTGAGCAGGCCGACCGCCCCGTTGGCGATCGTGGCCGGGTCGAGCTCGACCGTCTTGACCAGGCCCTGGAGGGTCGTCACGTCGGCCATCAGCTTGCGCGCGGTCGGGGCCATTCCGGCGGTCGAGTTCTGGGCCCAGAGTGCCTTCTCGATCCGATGGAAGCCGGTCCAGGCAGCCCCGGCCGCGACATCGTTCTCGCGGGCATCGATCTCGGGATCGAGGTCACCGAAGCTCTCGGCAACCGGCTCGATCGCTTCGTACGGCTCGCGGGCCGGCGCGTACAGGTCGCGCGCCTCGGTCAGCTTGTTAGCGATCACCGCGTCGGTGAAGGCCTTGGTCCGCTGGACCAGCAGGTCCGTGTTGGTCTCGAGATACGTCCGATACGTCGCAACGGCATCGGCGGCGGTCTCGGAGCTGGCGGCCGGGCTAACCGAGCCCTGCGCCGGCGGGCCGCTGCTGGCCGCTGCCGGCGCGTCGGTCGAGCCGGCCGACGAGCTGCAGGCAGCGACGAGGACGGCGACGGCCAGGATGGCGCCGGCCCCGCGAACGGAATTCATCGATCGGTTACTCCGTGACGGTCAGGATTCCCGTGGCGGACGTCGTGCCGCCGGGACAGGACAGCTTGTAGGTGCCGGGTTTGAGGTCGAGGGTGAAGCTCCGATCGATCCCCGGGATCACGTTCTCGACCTCGCCGAGGACGTGGTCGGTCTGGTCGATCTCGTACTCCAAGACGTTGGCCGAACCGTTGTTCGTGACGATGAACGTGGCCGGCCCGGCCGTCAGCTGGAGCTGCTGTGGGGCACACCCGGCATCGCTGATCGAGACGTGGACCTGGCGAACCGACGGCAGCGGGAGCAGGGCCGCGGTCGAGCCGCTCGGCTGGGCCGAGGCCGGTCCAGCCGAGTTGCAGGCCGCCGCGAGGCCGGCCAGGGCGACGAACGACAGGGTGAGCCGGTCCCGGCTGACGTGCCGTCTGCCGGCGGGAGCAAGGGCCGCGATCACGACTCCAGCTCAGGCATAGCGAGTCCGGCCGGGCATCCGGATCCGATCACCGGCCAGGAAACAGGGTCAGGACCGGGATCAGGTAGCCGAAGTAGCCGATCGAGCTGGAGCGTCGTCGGCTGGGATCGATAGCCGAACAGGCCGGCCAGCATGGACCCGATCGGGCTCGTCTCGGGCAGCAGGCCGTTCAGGTTCAGGGCCGGGTTGCCGGCCGGCAGCCAGCCGGCATCGGTGAACGAGCCGATCGCCGATGCCACCAGGCCGGCCGCCACGAACAGGATGATGACCCCGGTCAGGGTGAAGAACCGGCGCAGGTTGAGCCGGATCGCGCCGCGGACGATCGCCCAGCCGAGGAGGAGCGCCACGGCCAGGCCGGCCAGGGCGGCCAGGGGCAGACCGAGCGAGAGCTCGTCGGAGGCAGCGGCGGAACGGAACAGGACGAGCAGGAAGAGGGCCGTCTCCAGGCCCTCCCGGACGATCGCCACGAAGGCCAGGCTGACCAGGGCCGCCGTCGATCCCGCCTGGAGGGCCGCGTCGAGCTGGCCCTCCAGCTCGCCCTTCAGGGCCCGGCCCTGGCGGCGCATCCAGAACAGCATCCAGGTCAGGACGACGACGGCGAAGATTGCGGCAAAGCCCTCGATCGGTTCCTGGATCGAAGAGGGCAGATCACCGATCGAGACGAATACGATCGTCCCGATGCCGACCGACACGATCAGGGCAGAAACGACCCCGATCCAGACCCAGCGCAAGGCATCCCGCCGGCCGACCTTGATCAGGTAGCCGATCACGATGCCCGACGACGAGGGCGGCCTCGAGTCCCTCCCGGAGCATGATCAGGAAGACGGTCAGCATCGTTTGCCCCGAAGCGACAGGAGTCCTTGCGTTTGGGATGCAAGGCGACTTGAGTAAGGCGAGATCGTAAGACGGGACGGCGCCGACCGTCAAGCGCGAGGCGCAGGCCTGGCCGGCCGGATCAGCGAGCCGGCAGTCGGATCTCGAAGCGGGCGCCCCCCGGGGCCGGCGGGCGCGCCGGCGAGTGGGCCTCGATCGTTCCGCCGTGGCGTTCGACGATCCACTGGGCGATCGAGAGGCCCAGGCCGGCCCCGTCGGGTGGTGCGTCCGGAGCTCGCCAGAAGCGCTCGAAGACATGGGGCAGGTCCTCGGGCCGGATGCCCGAGCCGTCGTCGGTGACGGTGATCTCGCCCCGGTCGCCGACCGGCCGGACGACCACGCTGACGGTCCCGCCCGGAGGGCTGTGGCGGAGCGCGTTGTCGACCAGGATCGTGACCAGCTGGCGGAGGCGCAGGGCATCGCCGGTCGTGGGAGTCGGCGCGGCATCGAGGGCCAGGGTCACCCCGGCCTCGGACGCGATCCCGGCCAGCGGCTCAAGGGCGGCCGTCGTCGTGTCGGCCAGGTCGAGGGGCTGGTGCTCCAGCTCGATCCCGCCCGAGTCGGCCCGGGCCAGCATGAGCAGCGAGTCCACGAGCTCGGTCAGGTGGTCGGTTTCGGCCTTGATGTCGTCGAGCGTTTCGCTCTGCTCGGCGATCGTCGAGTTCGGGATGGCGCTGGAGGTGCTCGACGCTGCCCCGGACGACGGCCAGCGGGGTGCGCAGCTCATGGCTCGCGTCGGCCGCAAACTCGCGCTGGCGCTCGAGCGACTCGCGGATCGGGACGAGGGCCCGCCGGGCATACAGGGAGCCGCCGATCACGGACAGGCCAAGGGCAGCCAGGCCTCCGATCAGGAGGACGTCCAGGAGCTGCTCGAGGGCCCGGGCCTCGGCGGTCCGGTCGGCCACGACCTGGATCACGTAGGTCTGGCCGGCCACGATGACCGGCTGGCTGACGAGCTGGACCGGGGTGCCCTCGACCGACGTCTTGCGCACGTCGACCTGGCCGAGCCGGGCGGCCGCGACCCCGGCCATGTCGGGCAGGTCGTCGTACCGTGAGTTCTGGGGCCCGAGCGACTCGTTGGCCGGCCCGATGACCATGGCCAGGGTGCCCGACGACGGACCGCCGAAGGTCAGGCCGGTCGGCAGGCCCGAGCCGAACCCGGCCGGCTGGCCGGGGGCGTGGTTGATCATGTTGACGATCTGGTCGGCCCGGCTCCGGAGCCGCTGGTCGATGCTGTCGGACAGGGATCGATCGACGGCCAGGTAGATGACCGTTCCGAGGACGACCAGGATCAGCAGGGTGATCCCGCCGCTCCACAGGATCAGCCGGCTCCACGTCCGGCGCAGGAGCCGGGCGTCGCCGGCAGCTCCCGGCGGCGGGCCGCCGGCGCTCATCTCGGAGCCGGCCTCATGCGGCCACCATCCGGTAGCCGATCCCGCGCTCGGTTCGGATCAGGGTCCCGGCGTTCGTGCCGAGCTTTTCGCGAAGCCGGTGGACGTAGGCCTCGACCGTGTTCGGGGTCACCGCCAGGCCGTACGGCCAGGCGGCGTCGAGGAGATTGTCCCGGGTGAGCAGGCGGCCGGTGTTGCGCAGGAAGCACTCGAGCAGGGCGAATTCGCGTGGGCTGAGAGCGACCGGCGAGCCAGCCACGCTGACGGCCCGGTCGGCCTCGTCGAGGACGATCGGGCCATTGACCAGGTTCGGCCCGGACGGAGCCCGGTCGGCCCGCCGGGCGAGGGCTCGCAGGCGGGCGGCGAGCTCCTCGTAGGCGAACGGCTTGACCAGGTAGTCGTCGGCGCCGGCGTCGAGGCCGCGAACGCGATCGTCGATCGAGTCACGCGCGGTCAGGATCATGACCGGCAGGTCCGAGCCGCCCCGGCGCAGCTCGCGCAGGACGTCCAGGCCCGAGCGGTCGGGCAGGCCAAGGTCGAGGATCAGCGCATCGAGGGCGGCCTCGGAATCGAGCAGCTCCGTCGCCTCTTCGGCGTTCCGGGCCAGCTCGACGACGTGACGATCGTCGCCGAGCAGGCGCCGGAGCATCCGGCCGAGGCGTGGGTCGTCCTCGACCACAAGGATGTGCATCGCCGAACTATGCCGCGGTCACTTGACGACCGTGATGGTGCTCACGGTGCCGCCCGTGCCACCGAAGCCGCCGCCGAAGCCGCCGCCGAAGCCGCCGCTCGGTCGAGGATTGCCGCTCGCGGTCGGCTGCCGCGTACTGACGCCCAGGCCGAGCTCGACCGTGTCACCTGGCGCCACGTCGGAGGCCGAGCCAGTCGTGGCCGTGCGATAGGTCGTGCTGCTGTCGAGGTTGAGGGTAACCGTGTTGCCGGTGCTCAGCTTGACCTGGATCGAGGTCGCATCGATCGACACGACGGTGCCGGTCACGTTGACCCCGCCGCCGCCCCGGCCGAAGGCAGCGCCGAGGCCGCCCGCGCCGCCCGAGGCGGTCGGGCCGAAACCGCCGCCGGTCCCGTTGCCCCGGCCGCCGAAGGCGGGGGCCGCCGCGGCTGCAGGCGCGGTGACCCGGCCGACAGCGAAGGCCACCCCGCCAATCGCGACGAGTGCCCCGACGAGGAGGATGGCAGTCCCGGCCGAGGCGCGGTTCTTCGGCTTGGGCGTCGACACGGTCGGGCTGATCGGAGCCGGGGCGAAGGAGGCCGGAGCCTGGGCAGGCGGGGCTGCGTACGGCGCCTGGGCAGGCGGGGCAGCATACGGCGCAGGCGCCTGGGCCCCAGCAGCCGGCTGGGCTCCGGCCGGCTGGGCTCCTGCCGGCTGGCCGGCATCGGGCGTCCAGGTCGGCGGCGGAGTCGCTCCTGGATTCGGTTCCTGGGTCATCGAAGGATCTCCTCTCGGACTTGGTCCGGCCGCTGCCGTCGGGCAGGGCCGGTTGAATGGGTCATTCGTAACGAAGGGCGACGATCGGGTCGAGCCGGGCGGCCTGGCGGGCCGGCCAGACCCCGAAGACGACGCCGACCAGGAGGCTGAACACGACAGCCACGATCGGCGTCACCGGGCTGAAGACGAAGCCCCAGCCGGCGAGCTGGCCGATCCCGGCCGAAACGAGCACGCCCACAACGATCCCGAGCAGGCCGCCAAGCAGGGACAGGACCAGGGCCTCGACGAGGAACTGGGCCAGGATGTCCCGGCCGCGGGCGCCGATTGCCTTGCGGATGCCGATCTCGCGGGTCCGCTCGCGGACCGAGACCAGCATGATGTTCATGATCCCGATGCCGCCCACCAGGAGCGAGATCGAGGCGATCCCGGCCAGGAGCAGGGTCAGCAGGTCGCTCACCCCGCTGACCGTGGTCAGGAGCTGGGCCTGGTCGGCGATCGTGAAGTCGTCGGTCCCCCCGGGGGCGATGTTGTGGCGGGTCTCGAGCAGACTCGTGATCTCGCTCTTGACCGTGTCGATCTGGTCGGCCGTGGCGACGCTGATTCCGATCGTCCGGACATTCGTGCCGGGCACGAACTGGGCCTCGAGCACGGTGTACGGGATGAGGATCTGGTCGTCCTGGCTGACCGGCCCGGTACTGCCCTTGGCCTGGAGGATCCCGACGACCCGGAAAGGCAGTCCGCCGATCGTGATCGTGCTGCCGATCGAGCTGGCGGTCAGGCCCAGGTCGTCCGCCGTCGTCGAGCCCACGACCGCCTCGTTCAGGCGGGCGTCGACGGCCGCCCCGTTCAGGGTCGAGCCCTGCCAGATGTCGTAGTTGCGGACCGTGGTGTAGTCGCCGGTCGTGCCCACGATCGAGGTCGTGGTGTTCTCGCTGCCGGCCTCGACGAATTGGCTGGTTGAGACCTCGGGCTCGACCGCCGCCACCCCGGGCAGGGCCTTGATCGCAGCGGCGTCGGCCACGGTCAACGTGTTGGCCGACCCTGCGGCACCCCGGGTGAAGCCCGTCGTGGTCGCCCCCGGATTGACCGTGAGCAGGTTCGTGCCGAGGTTCTGGAGCTGCTTCGTGACGCCGCTCGTGGCGCCCTGGCCGACGGCGACCAGCGAGACGACCGAGGCGACCCCGATGATCACCCCGAGCATCGTCAGGAACGCCCGCAGGCGAGAGGATCCGAGGCGCGACAGGGCGAGCCGAACGAGCTCCATCGTCCTCATGAGAGGAGCCGCCCGTCGCGGACGTGGACCTGCCGGCCGGCGACCATCGCCACGTCGGAATCGTGGGTGATCATCACGATCGTCCGGCCGCTCGCGTTGACCTCGCGCAGGATCGCCATCACGTCGGCGCCCGAGGTGCTGTCGAGGTTGCCGGTCGGCTCGTCGGCGAGGAGGAGCGCCGGCTCGGTCACGAGGGCGCGGGCGATCGCCACCCGCTGCTGCTGGCCGCCCGACAGCTCGGTCGGGATGTGGTCGAGCCGGTCGCCCAGGCCGAGCCGTTCGAGCGCGACCCTGGCCCGCTCGAGCCGCTCCTTGCGGGGCACGCCCTGGTAGAGCAGGGGCGTCGCCACGTTCTCGAGGGCCGAGGTCCGGGGCAGCAGGTTGTAGCTCTGGAAGACGAACCCGATCGTCCGGCTGCGCAGTCCGGCCAGTCCGTCGTCATTCAATTCGGCGATCGGAGTGCCGGCCAGGGTGTACGTCCCGCCGGTCGGCCGGTCGAGGCAGCCGAGGATGTTCATCATCGTCGACTTGCCCGACCCCGACGGCCCGACGATCGCCAGGAACTCACCCTCCTGGACGTCCAGGTCGACGTTCTGCAAGGCCGCCACCTGGACGTGACCGAGGTCGTAGATGCGGCTGACGTCGTGGAGCTCGATCAGGCTCACGGATTCGTCCCGGTCCCGGTCCCGCGGTTCCGGGTCCCCCCGCCGAAGTTCCCGCCGAAGCCGCCGCCGAAGCCGCCGGTCAGGCTGCCCGGGTTGGTCGTGGTGTTCGAGGCGGTCGAGGTCTTCGGGGTGGACACCCCGACCACGATCGTGTCGCCCGCGTTGAGCCCGCTGGTGATCGCGGCGTACTGGGTCGTGGTCAGGCCGACCGTGACGGGCACTTCGGAGATCGAGCCATCGGCGGCCATCACCCGGACGCTGTAGTTGCCGTTGCTGCCGACCAGGGCGATCGCCGGGACGGCGATCACATTGTCGGCCTCGGCGGTCGTGATCGAGACGCTGGCCGACATGCCGGTCTTGACGTCGGCCGGGGTCGTGTCGAGGGTGATCACGGCCGGGTAGGTGACGACCGAGGACGAGCCGGAGCTCGAGGCGACCGGGTCGATCTCGGTCAGCTTGCCGGTCGCGGTCTCGCCCGTGGCGGTGATCGAGATCGAGGCCGCCTGGCCGACCTTCAGGCTGGGCAGATCGGTCTCGGCAAAGCTGGCCGTGATCTGCATCTGGTTCGACTGCATCTCGATCGCGTCCCCCGACGGGGCGTCCAGGCCGGTCACGACGTTGACCACGGTGACCGTGCCGTCGGCCGGAGCGGTGATCTGGGCCAGGTTGACGGTCTCCTGGGCGGTGGCCACGGCAGCCTGGGCACTGGCCACCGAGGCCTCATCGGTCAGGATCGTGAGGGCCGGCGCCGGGGCGGTCTTGCTCTGGTAGCCCTGCTCGGCCGAGGTCACCTGGAGGCTGGCCGAGGAGACCTGCTGGGAGGCCTGGGTGTTCGATTGGGACGCCTTGGCCTTGGTCTGGGCCAGGTTCTGGCTGGCGTTCGTCACGGCAGCCTTGTCCTGGCTGATCTGCTGGGCCGGCGCGCTGGCGGCCTCGTCGGCGGCCAGGGTCGCCTTGGCCTGACTGAGCGCCGTATTCGCGTTGGCGATGCTCAGGTTGTTCTGGGTGCGCGTCTGCGATGCGCTGACCCGGGCGTTGCTGAGCTGCTGCTCCGCCTGGGTGATCGACAATTTGGCGATCGCCTTGTTGATCGGCGTCAGGCCGCCCTGATCGCTGGCCAGCCGAGCCTGGGCGATTGCCAGGGTCGATTGGGCAGACGACAGGGCGAGGTTCGCGCTAGCGGTGTCGGCCGTGGCCAGGACCTCGCCCTTCGTGACGGCCTGGCCGACGGTTGCCGTGACCGAGGTGACCGGCCAGGTCGTGGCCGACCCGCCGCCGCCCGACGAAGACGACGAGGACGAAGAGGACGAGGAGCTGCTGCCGGCGATCGAGGCGTCCTTGCCGAAGGCCAGGCCGTAGGTCACGGTCGGCGCGAGGGTGCCCGTCGCGGCCGCACTCTGGGTCACGTCGGTGACCGCGGCCGTCGAAGTGATGTACTGGGCGGACGCGTTCGAGCCAAGGGACGGCCCGATGACCACGAACGCGATCGCCGCGACGCCGACCACGATCAGGCCGACCGCGGCAAGGATCTTCAAACGCATACAGGCACCTGTGCAGCTCGGATGAGTCGATGGGACACGAAATCTCGGCAGCCTGGCTCGGATTGGAAGCCGGACCGCGAGACCCATCCTCTGCCTGATCCCTGACGAAGTCCTGAACTGTGAGTCGTCACCGTCGGATCGAGAACTCCTTCGGGAGGCGGATTCACGCTCGGGGGTGTATACTCGGGTCTCCCCTGTGTGCCCAGGGGCCCCGCTAGGTCGATGGTGCCCTTCTCGTGCCGGCCATGCGCCGAAATCCCCTACCCGAGAAGAGAAAATCAGGAGCCAACACCATGGCTAACGGAAGCGTCAAGAAGGTCATCTCCGACCGCGGCTTCGGCTTTATCACCGCAGACGACGGGAAGGACTACTTCTTCCACCGCGACGGGCTTGACCGCTCGATCGACTTCGACAAGCTCGTCGGTGGCGAGCATGTGACCTTTGAGGTCGAGTCCGGTCCCAAGGGTCCGCGCGCGATCAAGGTCCAGGCCGCCTGAGCCAAGCCGGCTCAGGCCAGACGCCCGGTCCGTCAGGACCGGGCGTTTCCATGTCCGGCAGGCGACAATCCGGGGATCAACAGGCGCCAGGAAGGAGACCGATGGACCCCTTCGACTTCGTGATCATCGGCGCCGGCCCGGCCGGTGAGGCGGCCGCCTACGAGGCGCGAACCCGGGGCGCCAGCGTGGCCGTGGTCGATCGCGACCTGTTCGGGGGATCCTGCCCGTTCTGGGGCTGCATCCCGTCCAAGTCCCTGCTCCACGGAGCCGAGCGGCACGCTTCGGGCGCCGACTACCCCTGGCAGCGCGCCTCGGACCGGCGTGACTACATGATCAATCGGGAGGGGATCCCCTACCCCGATGACGGCGGGCACGTGCGCGGCCTCGAGAAGGCCGGGGCGACCGTGTTCCGGGGCACCGGCCGGTTGACCGGTCCGGGCCGGATCGAGGTCAGCCACGACGAGGCGCGCCACGAGCTCGAAGCGGGCAACGTCCTCCTGGCGATCGGCTCGATCACGAAGGTCCCACCGATCGAGGGGATCGAGCGCGTCCGGACCTGGACGAACCGGGATGCGACCGGGGCCCGGGAGCTGCCCGCCAGCCTGCTCGTCCTGGGCGGCGGCCCGACCGGAGTCGAGCTGGCCCAGGTCTACGCCCGCTTCGGGGTGCCGACCGCGATCGTCCAATCCGGCCCACGACTGATCCCGACCGACCACCCGCGCAATGCCGAAGCGGCCCTCAAGGCCCTCCGGCGCGACGGGGTCACGGTCCGCCTCGGCGTCCGGGCGGTCCGGGCCGAGGCCGCGACCCGGCCGGAGGAGCCCGACGTGATCGTCCTGGACGACGGCTCGAGGGCGACCGGCCACGCGATCCTCCTGGCGGTCGGGCGGGCCATCCCGTTCGCCGGACTCGGGCTCGAGTCGGTCGGGATCGATCCGGCGGATCGCGCGGCGCTGCCCCACGACGGGCGGCTCCGGATCGGCGACGGGCTGTTCCTGATCGGCGACTGTGCCGGCCCGGAGCTGCACACCCACCAGGCCCACTACCAGGGCGAGCGGGCGGTCCGGATGGCCCTCGGCGATCCGATCACGCCCGACTACCGGGCCCTGCCCCGGGCGACCTACACCGATCCTGAGCTGGCCTTCGTCGGCCGGACCCTCGAGCAGGCCACGCAAGCGGGGCTCGATGCCTTCGAGCTCGTCGCCGATTTCCCGACGACCTCCAAGGGCTACTCGGTCGAGGCCGAGTTCGGCCACGTCACGATCATCGTCGACCGGGCCAGCCATGAGCTCGTCGGGGCGGCCCTGGCCGTGCCCGACGCCTCGGCGGCCCTCCACGAATGTGTCCTGGCGATCCAGGCCCGGGTCAAGGTCGAGGTCCTGGCCGAGACGATCCATGCCTTTCCGTCGACCTCGCGCATCTTCAACGGGCTGTTCGCCGATGCCGCCCGGCAGCTGGCCGAAGCCGCCCGATGAGCAACCCGATGAGCAACCCCGGGACCGGCTCGCCGGAACCGATCGAGCCGAGCCGCTACGACGTCCTGACCTTCGACTGCTACGGCACCCTGATCGACTGGGAGGCCGGGATCCTGGCCGCCCTGCGACTCGTCCTCGACGCCCACGGCGCCGGGGCGGACGACGAGACCCTCCTGGCGACCTACGCCCGGTTCGAGGCGGAAGCCGAAGCCGGGCCGTACCTGCCCTATCGCGACGTGCTCGCCCGCTCGCTCCGGGGCGTGTCCGCCACCCTCGGCGTGCAGCCGAGCGAAGCCGAGGTCCGGCGATTCTCGGAATCGGTCGGGGACTGGCCGGCCTTTCGGGACTCGGCCGCCGCCCTGGCCCGGCTGGCGGCGCGCTTTCGGCTGGGCGTCGTCACGAACTGCGACACGGACCTGTTCGCCCGCTCGAACGCCCGGCTCGGGGTGAGCTTCGACTGGGTGATCACGGCCGAGCAGCTCGGCAGCTACAAGCCGAACCCGCGCAATCTCGCGCTCGCCCGGGAGCAGATCGGCGGGCCGGCCGAGCGCCATCTCCACGTCGCCCAGAGCCTGTTCCACGACCATGTTCCGGCCCACGCCCTGGGCCTGACCACGGCCTGGATCAATCGTCGCCAGGGCCGGCCCGGCTCGGGCGCGACCCCGCCGGCCGATGCCACGCCCGACTACACCTTCGCTGACATGGCCGGCTTCGCCGAGGCGATGGTCCCGGGCTGATCGTCCGGCCCGCGCCGTCGACCGGGACCTGGCGGGTCGTCCGGCTCAGGGGATCGTGCTGGCAGCCGCACCCGAGCCCACGAGCAGGAATGCCCCGAGCAACGTGATCAGGGCCCCGATCCCGGCCGGCGACGCGGACAGGCCGGTGACCGCCCGGAGGAGTTCGGCCAGTGACGACAGGCCGATCGTGGCCCGCGGCCTCACGGCGCCCTGCTCGGGCTCGTAGAGCGCCTCACCGATCGCCCGGGCCAGCGTCTCGGCAAAGCCGATGACCATCAGGAGCAGGCCGAACGGGATGAGCCTGGCGCCGAAATAGCCGGCGGCCTGCTGGGGCGTCTGTCCGACCGGCACGCTGGCCAGCCCGAAGTACCCGAAGAGCAGGATGGCCCCAGCGAGGGTGACCAGGCCGCCGACCACGAAGGCGGTCCGGTTGACCCGGACCGGCGGGGCCGCGGCCCTCACGTCGGGCGCAACGGCCGCCCGTGGCTCGGTCGGATTGGCCTGGCTCATGACGTGCTCCCCTCTCGGTCCGGCACGCGCAGGCCAAGGCTAGCCGATGGACGAGGCCTCGGTGGACCGGAACCGATCGAGGCTGGCCCGGGCGCGCCGCCGGACGGCGGACCGAACGAACGGCGTCCAGCCGAGCAACTGCCCCCGCAAACCGAGGGCCTGGCCGGCCCAGCGGCCGAAGTCGAACGTATCGACGTGGTCGGTGATCAGGCCGTCGCGGAAGGCGAACGCGGCGGTCACATCGTTGACCACCGGCCGGCCGGTCTGGCTGAACGTGTAGTGGGCGAACCAGTGGGCCGAGCCGCCCGTCGCGTCCGAGCCGTGCTCGCGCAGCTCGAGCCGGAAGTCGCGCGACGAGCGGGTCAGCATCCGCCACATCGCCCCCGCCTCGGGCCCGTCGAGGTCCTCGAAGACTGGGTCATGGAAGTGGACATCGGGCGCGTAGCAGGCGGCCATCGCCGCGCCGTCGCCCCGGGCAAAGGCGTCGTAGAAGCGCTCGATCAGGGCGTCGTTCGGGCCGGCCATCGGGTTCGAATGGTAGTCGAGCCCGAGCGGCCCGGCACCCGCCCGGGCGAGACAGGGTTCGCCCGGTGGAGACCTAGACATCGCACCCGATCCAACCAATACTGCGTGGTATTGCCGAACGTTTCCGCCGCGGAGAGCCGACCATGAAATTCCGTCTCGCAACCGTCGCGATCCTCGCCCTGGTCCTCGCGGCCTGCTCGTCGAGCGTAACCGCGGCCCCGACCGCAGCGCCCTCCGTTGCCCCCAGCGCTGCCGCCGTTACCGGCCCGCTCACGATCTACGGCGCCTCATCGCTCAAGGCCGCCCTGGCCAAGGCCCAGACTGCCTTCCAGACCGCCAATCCCGGCGTGACGATCACGGTCTCGACCGACTCCTCGACCACCCTCGAGACGCAGATCGAGCAGGGTGCCCCGGCCGACGTCTTCCTCTCGGCCGACACGACCAACCCGGCCAAGCTGGTCGCCAAGGGCCTCGCCTCGGACCCGGTCAAGTTCGCCGGGAATCTCCTGACCGTGATTGTTCCGACCGCCAATCCGGCCGGCATCCAGACCCCGGCCGACCTGGCCAAGCCCGCGGTCAAGATCATCGCCGCGGAGGATTCCGTGCCGATCACCAAGTACGCCACCCAGCTCGTGGCGAACCTGGCCAAGGAACCGGGCTACCCGGATAACTTCGTGGCCAAGTACAACGCCAACATCGTGTCCAAGGAGGCGAACGTGGCCGCGGTCGTGACCAAGGTCGGACTGGGCGAGGGCGATGCCGCGATCTGCTACGTGACCGATGCCAAGACGTCCACCTCGGTCACCTCGATCCCGGTACCGGCCGACGCCAATGTGCCGGCGACCTATGCCGGGGTCGTGATCAAGACATCCAGGAACCTGCCCGCGGCCAGCGCCTTCCTGACCTGGTTCGCCGGGCCCGACGGCCAGGCGATCCTTGCCTCGTTCGGGTTCCTGCCGCCATCCTGAGCCGGACGAACCGTCCTTCAGGAGGAATCGACGATGAAGATCAGCGCCCGGAACCAATACCCGGCCACGGTCCGAGCCGTGATTGCTGGCCAGGTGATGTCGGAGGTCGTGGTCGAGCTCGAAGGCGGCCAGGAGCTGGTCGCCGCGATCACCGCCGAGTCGGCTCGACGGCTCAACCTCGTACCCGGGGCCAAGGTCGTCGCCCTGATCAAGTCGACCGAGGTGATGATCGCCGTCGACGACTGATCGGGCAGATCGGTATCGCGTGACAGTCGGGCGTGAATACCTAGACACGGACGGATCAATCGCCGGATAATCCGGGCCCATGGCCACCGACCAGAACTCCCCCACGGCCCGCGTCCGGATCGGCCAGGAGCCAGGCGGGCGGGCGCTCTACCTGTTCGGCTGGTTCGTCGGCCTGTGCCTGGGTCTGCCGATCGTAGTGATCCTCGCCCGATCGATCCTGGATGGTTCGCTGGCCACGGCGGCGACCAACCCGGTCGTCCTGGACGCCCTCGTCCTGAGCCTCGAGACGACGGCGATCAGCCTCCTGATCAGCGTGATCGCCGGGCTGCCCCTGGGCTACCTGCTGGCCCGGCGCCGGTTCCGCGGCCGGTCGCTGCTCGAGGTGGTCGTCGACCTGCCGATCGTCCTGCCGCCGTCGGTGGCCGGCCTGGCCCTGCTCCTGACCCTGGGCCGGGAAGGGCTGCTCGGCAAGCCCCTGTCGGCGTTCGGGATCGAGATCCCGTTCACGACGGCAGCGGTGATCATCGCCCAGGCCTTCGTCTCGGCCCCGTTCTTCATCCGCTCGGCCCGGCTCGGCTTCGCCGGGGTGGACCGCCACCTCGAGGATGCCGCCCGGGTCGACGGCGCGACCGAATCCCAGCTGTTCCGCTCGATCACGATCCCGCTGGCCAGCTCGGCCCTGGCAGCCGGCCTGGTCATGTGCTGGGCCCGGGCCCTGGGCGAGTTCGGGGCGACGATCATGTTCGCGGGCAACGTCCAGGGCAAGACCCAGACCCTGCCGCTCGTCGTCTACAGCCTGTTCGAGGGCGGCGACCTCGACGGCTCGGTCGCCGCCGCGTCGATCCTCGTGCTGGCCGCATTCGGCGTCCTGTTCGCCGTCCGGGTCCTGCGCTGGGGCAGCGTGCTCGACCTTCGCGGCCTCGGCTGACCCGCGACCCGCCGAGTGCCCGGGTCAGTCCTCCGGGTCGCTCGTCCCCGGCGGATTGCCGGTTCGGAGCTGCCACAGGACGAGGGCGGCCACGATCGCGCTGGCGATGGCCAGCAGGGCCCGCCGGCTGAACCCGCGCCGCTTCGGTGTCTCGGTCATGGCCTGGCCTCCTGGTACGACGTGATCAGTGGAATCGGATGACCGTGACAAAGCCGACGATCAGGCAGTAGATCGCGAACGGAGTGAGCGTCCGGGTCGTGAACCAGCGGCTCAGGAAGCGGACCGAAAGATAGGCCGCGATCGCCGCCGCAATGCTCCCGGCGAGGACCTGGCCCTGGACCCCCGATCCGTTCGGGCCGAGCAGGTCGGGCAGCTTGTACACCCCGGCAGCCAGGATGATCGGGGTCGCCAGGAGGAATGCGAAGCGAGCGGCATCCTCGTGGTCGAGGCCGCGAACCAGGCCGGCGACCATCGTGATTCCCGACCGGCTGATGCCGGCCAGGAGGGCGAAGACCTGGGCCACACCGATCGCGCCTGCCTCGCGGAACTCGAGCGTGTCGAGCTCGCGGTAGCGGTCCCGGCTGATGTCGCGGGCCGCCGGGCCCAGCCGGATCGGGCGGCTGTGGGGGCCGGCCGAGCGGCGCCGGAGGCGCTCGCCCACGAGCAGGATCAAGCCGTTGATGAAGAGCAGGATCCCGGCCAGGAAGGGGGTCGCGAAGACGACCCGGAACTCGTGCTCGAAGATGATCCCCAGCAGGCCGGCCGGAATCGTGGCCACGATCAGGAGCCAGCCCAGGCGGGCGTCGGGGCCGTCGATCCGGCGCTGGGCGATCGAGCCCAGGACCGCCCTGATAATCCGCTTCCAGTCCTCCCGGAAGTAGAAGGCCAGGGCGAGGGCCGTGGCCACGTGGAGTCCGACGAGGAAGGCCAGGAAGTACGACTCGGAGGCCTGTTGAGCAGCGACCACGTCGTCCCAGCCGAGGAGCGCGGGCAGGATCACCGAGTGGCCGAGGCTGGACACCGGGAACAGCTCGGTCACGCCCTGGAGGACGCCCAGGATGATCGCCTGGAAGAACGTCATCGGCTCGTCCTCAGGCGAATGCTGAGGGCTCCGACGAGCACCACCCCGGCGAACAGCAGTCCACCCACGAGGCCGCCCGGCAGGCCCAGCCCGACCAGGAGCCAGGCCACGATCAGGGCGATGATCGGGCCGAGGAACAGCTCCGGCCGGTCGCCGACCAGAAAGTCCGACCAGAACGCCGCAAACGCCCGGGCCCGGCTCACGGCTGGGCTGCCCCAGCCCCGCTCGGACCTGTTCGCGAGGCCGGACCGAGGCGGCCTGCGGCCCCGGCCCGGACGAGCTGGACGCCAACCAGGGCGACGATCAGGTAGCCGGCCAGGAGGGCCAGGATCGCCAGGTCCCCGGCCGGCCAGTCGATCCCGATCCCTTCACCCGACCAGAACGTGCCGAACCCGGTCAGCATCACCCCGACCACGAACTTCATCGCATTCTCGGGGACCTGCTCGAGCGGCCGGTGGACCGCGATCGCGAGGGCCACGACGAGCAGCCCGGCGAAGCTTGCCCCGAGGACAGCCGGTCCGAGGAGGCCCGCGCTGGCCCCGAACGTGACCACGATGAAGGCGACCTCGAGGCCCTCGAGCAGGACGCCCTTGAAGGCGACGGTGAAGCTGATCCAGTCCATCCCGACCGCCGGCACGGGCGGTTCATCGGCCAGCGATCCAAGCTCTTCCTGGTAGATCAGGGCCTCGTCGTGCTTCGCCTTCGCGCCGCCCGCCCGGAGAACCGCCTTGGTCAGCCACTGGAGGCCGTAGATCACGAGAAAGCCGCCCACGACGAGGCGGATCACCTCGATCGGGACAAGCACCGCCAAGGCGGTCCCGAAGACGGCCACGAGCAGGGCCAGGGCGCCGACCGCGGCCAGGACGCCGATCAGGGTCGAGCGCCACTGGCGGGTGACCCCGACCGCCAGGACGATCGTGACCGCCTCGACGAACTCGACCGCCGAGGCCAGGAACGTCGAGACGATCGTGACCAGGGCGACGGAGCTCATCGGGCCAATCGTAACGGCCCGCGGCCCGGCCGCGGCGTTGTCAGGGGCTACCCGTGGGTAAAGAAGAGCTGGAGCTCCATCGTGCCCTCGTCGGCGATCGACAGGACGGCGAACGAGGTCGGCTTCTGGATGTTGTAGTCGCTGAACACGATCGGGGTCGAACCGACGACCTGGATGACCGACCCGGTCAGGCGCGCCTTGAGCGGCATCTGGATCGACTTCGTCACGCCGTGGAGAGTCAGGTTGCCGGTCGCGGTCATGTCGATCTCCTGGCCGTCGGCGGGGATCGTCCCGAGCTCGATCGGCGAGGTCAGGCTGAACGTCGCACTGGGGTAGGTCGCGGTCTCGAGCCCGCCATGGACGAGCTGACTGTCCCGGCGCTGGTCATCGCTCTGGAGCGCGGTCAGGTCGGCGCTGATCGAGACGGCCGTGACCTGGGTCCCGGCGATCGTCATCGTGCCGGTCACGTTCGGGGTCCGGCCGACCGCCGTGTTCGCCCCGATCGAGGCAAGCTGTTCCTGGACCCGGTAGCCGACGAACGTGCCGGTCGAATCGGCAATGGATCCGATCGAGGTATCGACCTTCCAGAGGCCCTCGACGCCGCCCGACGGGAGGGCCGGATTCGAGCTGAGCGTCGGGAGCGGGGCCAGCGATTCCTGGGCGATGGGCGGCGGACCGGCCGGCCGCAGGAACAGGTACCACAGGCCGTAGCCCGCCACGACGATCAGGGCGACCACGACGATGCCGGCGATGATCCCGGCATTGCGGCGCGATCCCAGCCCCGATCGGCCCGAGTCTTCAACCGTCATCGTGTCAGGTCTCCCTGCTGGCCTCCAGGGCGCCGGCCTGCGGTGGTACGCGGAATTCGGAGAGGAGCAGATCGCCGGATGAGACGATCCGCCCGGCGTTCGTCCTGAACACCGAGCGGATCCGGATCAGTGGCTCAGCCCGCGGGAGCGGTCGAACCACCCATGTTCGGGCAGTCGCCCGGAGTACCCGAGCCTCCACCCGGATGAGTCTGGCTGCCGGAGCCCGACGGGGCACCCGAGGCAGCCGGGGCGGGGCTGGCGGCGTTGACGATGGCCACCCCGCCGATGGCCATCAGGCCGACCGACAGGAGGGTCGTCGCCACGATCCGGCGCACGCCCGAGAGATGGTGGCCGGCCGCCGCGGGCGGATCGGTCGCCGGGACCGGCAGCGCCGGTTCCTGCGGATTCATCGAGTCCATGGTTCATCCTTGCTGTGACTGGTTGACATTGTCCTGACAATTCACTGGCAGTTCTGCATTCGACCTCCTACGAGCCGCTGGTGGCGACGCCGGAGAGGTCGTACAGGGTCCCCGAGCTGCCGCCGTAGTTGACGACCTTTCCTACGGAGGTGACCCAGGCGGTTACAGCCGAGGCAGTCGAACCACCGCCTCCACCGCCGATGCCACCGTTGCCGCTGACCAGGACATAGCGCAGCTGGCCCGAGGCGACATACGCCTGGATCTGGGCCAGCGACGGCGCCGGATCGCTCCCGCTGAAGCCGCCCATGGCCATGACCGGATCGCCGGTCGTGAGCTCGAGCGAGCCGGCACTCTGGGCCGAGCTCATCGCCACGATCCAGGTGGCCGAACCCTTGTTCGCCGTCAGGTAGGTGGCCAGGGCCGTGTCGTCCGACCCGCCGCCGAAGCCGCCCGGCTGGCCCCCGCCGCCGAAGCCGCCGCCGCCGCCGAAGCCGCCGAAGCCGAAGCCGCCGCCGCTCGGCGGCGTCCCGCCGGGGTTGCCGGCCTGGCCCCCGCCGAAGCCGCCCGGCTGACCTCCGCCGCCGAAGCCGCCGTTCGTGTCCGAGGCGACGGTCGGGCCTGGCCGCGGGTCGCCGCTCGAATAGGCCGTCGACATCGTGTCGATCGTGTACGCGGCGGGTCCGATCAGGAGGGCAGCCAGGCCGAGGGCCACGGCCAGGGCCTGGGTCCGGCGCAGGTCGGCGGTCGCCGGCAGGGCCAGGACGAGCGCCACGATGGCGCCCACGGCCAGGACCACCAGGCCGAGCCCGGGCACGAAGTCGGCCGAGCGATCGAGCAGCTGCCAGCTCCACGTCGCGCTGACCAGGATCGCCCCAGCCAGGGCCAGGCCTCCGAACCGATAGCGTTCGCGGAGGCCCCACAGCTCGACCACGCCGGCGCCCACGAGAGCGGCAATCGCCGGTGCGAGGACCACCGCGTAGTAGCTGTGGATGATCCCCGACATGAAGCTGAAGACGAGCCCGTTGACCGCCAGCCAGAGGCCCCACATCAGGTAGCCGGCCCGGGCCCGGTCGGTCCGGGGAGCGCGTGCCCGCAGGACCATCCCGGACACGAACGAGATCAGGGCAAATGGCAGCAGCCAGCTGATGCCCCCGCCGAATTCAGCGTTGAACAGGCGCAGGATCCCCGTTGCTCCACTGAATCCTCCGCCGCCGCCGCCACCACCGCCGCCCGCACCGGCACCGCCGCCGCCGAAGATCCGGGCCAGCCCGTCGTAGCCGAGCAGGAGCTCGAGGGCCGAGTTGTTCGTGCTGCCCCCGATGAACGGCCGGGCCGCCGCCGGGATCAGCTCGATCGCGAGGACCCACCAGCCGCTGCTGGCGATCAGGACCACCGCCGCCACGGCCAGGCCGGCGATCCGCCGGCGCAAGCTGAATGGGGCCGCGATGAGCCAGGCGATCGCGAAGGCCGGCACGGCCAGGAAGCCCTGGAGGTACTTCGTGTTGAAGGCGAATCCGACGAGCAGGGCGACCAGCGCGATCCAGCGCAGCCGGCCGGTCTCGATCGCCCGTAGCGTGGCCCAGGCTGCCGTTACGAACAGGAGGGTCAGCAGGGCGTCCGGATTGTTGTAGCGGAAGATCAGGACCGCCACCGGCGTGAGGGCCATGACCAAGCCGGCGATCGTCGCGGCGACTGGCCCGAATGAATGGCGGACGACGACGAACAGGATGAGCACGGTGGCGACCCCGGCAAGGGCCTGGGGCAGGAGGATGCTGAACGAGCTCAGCCCGAACAGGCGGACCGACAGGCCCATCAGCATCGTGCCGAACGGCGGCTTGTCGACGGTGATGAAGTTCGCCGCGTCGAACGAGCCGAAGAACCAGGCCGACCAGCTCTTCGAGGCGGCCAGGGCAGCCGCCGAGTAGTACGTGTTGGCGTAGCCGCTGATCGTCAGGTTGACGAAGTAGATGATCGCGGCGAGGGCGCCCAGGCCGAGCTGCACCGGGCGAACCCAGGCAGCCTCGTCGGTCCGCCCGCGCAGCCGGCCGGCAAGCCCGGCCAGGCGCCCGGCCGGCGGCAGGGCCGCCTCCCGGCCGGGCTGGAGTGCAGTGGTCATGACGCGGTCCTTTCAAGACTCAATGAGGACTGGTTGGCGGGCCGGCCGGACCGGGCGATCAGGGCCCGGAGGAGGACGAACCGGCAGAGGGTCGCAATGGCGTTGGCGGCCACCAGGACGGCCACCTCGACCAGCCGGCTGGGCCGGGCCGAGAGCTGGTCGAGCAGGGCGATCGCCGAGGTCGTGATCAGGAGGGCCACGCCCAGGCCGGCCAGGCCGGCCAGGTGGTCATGGACGAGCGAGCTCCGGCCCCGGACACCAAACGTGAACCGCCGGTTCGCGGCCGTGTTGGCGAGGGTGGTCACCAGCAGCGCCAGGGCGTTGGCGACGGCTGCCGCCTGGGCTGAGCGGAGGAGGCTGTACAGGACGACGTAGGCGATCGTGCTGGATACGCCGATGACGGCGAACCGGGCGATCTGGCCGATGGTTGATCTCATGGACCCGAGGATCTGGCCGGGTCTCTTTCGAAACCGTTACGTGGACTGGCTGGTGCACTGCACTGGGGCGGCTGGCGCGCGGTCCCGGTCGACAGGTCCGGTCTTCCCGGTTGGCCGGTCCTCTATCAAGGTTGACGGCCTCGGCATGCCACGGGTCGGGCCGCCCGTCCCCGCCTCCTCAGCGTCTTGAGGTCTCCGATTCCCGCTGCATGGATATTGGGAGCACAAGCACAGCCGATATCGCCCTTCAGGGCCGCGCCAAGAGGTCCCGGACAGGGGGGCCAGCTCTGTCCGCGCACGAATCGGGCCGACGTCGTGCTCGCGCCCGGAGCCTGGGTGCCGATTGGAAGCCCGAACCGGTGTCGATAAGCGGACGGTGTCCATGCATACAGGATCCGCTGGCGGAAGAGCCGGTGAATGCGTGATTGACGGGCGGACGGCCCGGCATCGACCCGCCGGCCGGGGCAAAACGCCGCGTCGGGCCCCAACCCACCGAGGACATGACCCGGGACGGGCCTCAGGCGCGCTCCCAGGTCACGGCCATGCGCGCCCCGCCGCCCGGAGCCGACTCGACCCGCCAGCGCCCGCTCGTCGCCCGGACGATCGCATCGGCGATCGCCAGGCCCAGCCCGGCCCCGCCCTGCTGGTCGGTTGCCCGATGGAACCGGTCGAAGATCCGGGCGCGCTCCGCCTCGGGAATGCCCGGGCCCTGGTCGTCCACGATCAGGCTCACCCGGGTCCGGTCGGCCAGCACGGACACGGTCACGGCCGTGCCCTCCGGGGCGTACTTGCAGGCATTGTCGAGGAGGACCCCGAGGAGCCGGTCGAGCCACTCGGCCGGGGCGTTGATCACGAGGCTCTCGTCGGGGGCCCGGACCTCGAGCCGGAGATTGCGCGCCTCGGCCACTACTCCGAAGCGATCGGCTGTCTGGGCCGCAAGCACGCCGACGTCGACCGGCTCCACGTTCGGTGGGCTGGCCGTTGCGTCGAATCGGGCCAGCCAGAGCAGGTCGTCGAGCAGCCGGCGCATCCGCTTCGACTCGTTGTCGACCCGGCTGAAGGCCGTCCGATACCAGGCTTCGCTGCGATCCTGGGCAAGCGCCAGGCTCGTGTTGGCCTCGATCACCGATAGCGGGGTGCGCAGCTCGTGCGAGGCGTCAGCCGTGAATGCCAGCTGGCGCTGGCTGGCCAGGGCGATCGGCGCGGCGACGCGCCGGCCGATCGCCACCGCCCCGACGAACACGGCCAGGAGCAGGATCGGAGCGATCAGCAGCTCGGCCAGGATCAGGGTCGATTGGGCCTGCGACACGCTGTCGAGGTTCTGGGCCACGATCACGTGATCGTCGCCGGCCGGGGCACCGGCGATCCGCATGTCGACCCCACCGATCGTGGCCGTCTCGGGCGAGGTGACCGTGGCGTACTCGACCGGCAGGTCGGGGTTCTCCGCCGGCGCGACGACCGTGCCGTCCTCGAGGACCGTCCAGGTGAGGAACGGCAGGCCGCCGGGCCTCTCGGAGTCGGGCGGCGGAAAGTACTGGCCGCCGCCACCGCCACCACCGCCGCCGGGGTGGGGCTGGCTGACCGAGCGGTTGAGCGCCGCGGTAAGCTGGGTATCGATCTGGGCGATCAGGTTGTTCTCGACGATCGCCAGGACCGCGACCGATACGATCAGGTAGACGATCGCGACGACCACCGTGGCGACCAGGGCGACCCGGATCGACTGGCGCCGGACCTCCGGGGACGGCAGGAGGGTCACGCCTCCTCCAGGCGGTAGCCGGCTCCGCGAACGGTCACGATCCGGATCCCCGCATTGGGCAGCTTGGCCCGCAGGCGGCTGAGCTGAACGTCGATGGCGTTCGAGCCGAGCGGATCGGTCTCATCCGCCCAGGCATGCTCGGCGATCGCCTTGCGATCGACGACCGCCGGCGATCGGCGCATGAGGAGCTCGAGGATCTGGTATTCGGTGCCAGTCAGGTTGAGCGGCCGGTCCGCGACCGTCACCGCCCGGCTGACCGGGTCGAGGGCGACCCGGCCCTTCTGGAGGATGGGCCCGTCGATCCCGCGTGGCCGCCGCTGGAGGGCCCGCACCCGGGCGAGCAGCTCGCCGAAGTCGAAGGGCTTGACGAGGTAGTCGTCGGCACCCGTGTCGAGGCCCCGAATCCGGTCGGCCGGGCCATCCCGGGCGGTCAGCATCAGGATCCCGGTTGGCTTGCCGTTCCGGCGGGCCCAGGCCACGACCTCGATCCCCTCGGCGCCGGGCATTCGCCAGTCGACGATCGCCACGTCGTAGTCGTACCAGCGCAGCTGGTCGATCGCGTCATCGCCGCGCTCGACCGAATCGACCTGGTAGCCGGCGTCGCGCAGGCCGAGCGAGATCACGTCACGCAGGCCGGGATCATCTTCGGCGACGAGGACGCGCATTCGGTCAGCCTCCCGCCGCGGAGCGTACTCGCAGCGCGAGCACGGGGCAGGCCTCGACCGCTCGCCGGGCGTGGCCGGCCAGGCCGTCCGGGACGGTCGCCGAGCGCAGGATCGGGTAGCCCCAGTCGTCGAGCTCGACCAGCTCCGGGAGCAGCTCGGCGCACATGCCGTAGCCGTCACATCGGATCCGGTCGACCACCAGCTCGGCCGAGGCACCCTGGGTTCGAACCTGGGTTGGGCGAACCAGGGCCATCTCAGGCCGCCCGGGCCGGCCGGCCGGCCGCGCTGCAGCGCCGCTGGCGGACATGCCGGTCGAATTCGCCGGCGAACGTGATCAAGGCGCTCTGGAGCAGGCCGGCCGCTCCGTCGGGGTGGCGACAGGCGCCCCGGCCGGCAAGCTGGCCCGCCCAGCGCTCGATCCTGACCAGGTCGTCCGGCTCTGAGCGCGTTTCGGCCAGGCGGGTCGTCGCGTCGGCGATCGCCCGCAGGCCGAAGACGCACGGGCCACACTGGGCCGCGCTCTGGCCGGCCAGGAACTCGAGGATCTGGCTCGTGGCCTGGACGCCGCAGCGGTCGTGGGAGAGGACCGAGATCACCCCGCAGCCCGTCGTCAGGCCGGCGCTGCGCAGGCTGGCCCCGTCGAAGGGCAGATCCCAGGCTTCGCCTGCGACGGCCCAGCGCCCGAAGTAGCCTCCGACCAGGAGGGCCTGGGATTGCTCGAGTTGGCCCCCGCCACCGGCCACGATCGCCCCGAGCGGCGTCCCGAGATCGACCTCCCGGACGCCCGGCCGGCCGACTCCGCCGAGCGTGACGAGGGCCCGTTCGGCCGTCCCCCCGACGCGCGCAATCAGTCCGGCATAGGCCAGGCTCTCGACATTCTGGACGAGGGTCGGCCGCCCATTGATTCCGCGTTCGAACGGACGCGGCGGGACCATGACCGGCCGGGCGTCCTGGTCGTTGATGAAGTGGATCGCGGCCGACTCCTCGCCGGCGACGTACCGATCGGGGGCGTCGACGATCCGGACCGGCAGGGGCAGCGAGCGCTGGCCGAGGGCATCGGTCATCGCCTGGCGCGCGACCCGGTGGGCCGAGCCGACATAGATGGTGGCCTCGTCCGCCCCGACCGCGCGGGCAGCGACTAGCAGTCCGTCGATCAGCGCGTGCGGCCGGACCGTCATCACGGCCCGATCCTTGGCGCTCAGCGGCTCCCCTTCCGCTCCGTTCGCCAGCAGGACGGCCGGCCCGTCGGGGCGCTCGGCCACGGCCCGCCACTTGCGCCCGACCGGGAAGGCACCGCCACCCCGGCCGGCCAGGCCGCTCGCCTCGAGCACGCGGATCAGGTCGTTCCGGTCGGCGGCCAGCGGCAGCGGACCGAGGCGAGCCCGGTGCTCGGCCAGGGTTTCTGCCCCGGCCGACAGGCTCCGGCCAGCGAGGAGCTCGGGCAGGCTCATCGGACCCCCCTGGCCGAACGTTCGCCGGCGGCTCCGGCGGCGAACGCGGCCAGCTCCTGTCGGTTCGAACCGCCGGCGCGGATCCGCCAGGCAACGGCCAGGCCGACGACCCCGAGGCACAGGGCGTTGACCGCCAGCATCCAGGGCGTCGCCGAATCGCTGCCCGCCTGGAGGCCGTGGACCAGGGCGAGCGGCCAGGCAGCGTAGGCCGTCCAGTGGATCAGGCGCCAGGCCCGCCCGCCAATTCGCTCCCGGACCAGGCTCGAGGCGGTCACCGCCACGAGCAGGTCGAACGCGATCACCCCCAGGCCGACCCCGAACGGGCGGTAGGACGAGGCGAACGGGATCGTGGCGGCCACCACTCCCAGGGCGGTGGCCGGGTCGGCGATCGCGGTCACGATGTGGGTTCCGAGGAAGACGACCGAGAGCAGGGCGAGGTTGCGATGGAGGCCGACCGTCAGGAAGCGCGGCCAGGCTGCCGACTGCCATCGGGTCACGGTGAGCACGCCGAGGGCGACCACGGCCGTGAACAGGAGCAGCGAGACGATCCCGGCGCCCCGGGCCGCGAACCACAGGATCTGGTCGCCCATCTCTCACTCACCTCCGCGGACTGGACCCGGACCTCCGTCCGGCCTGGCAACGATCCTCGCCGCCCGTGCCTTTCGATTCCCTTACGTCGGTGCGGCGGGGCTACGCAGCGGCGGCCGTCACCGGCCAGGCCCCGACCGTCACGCATCGCCCGTCGTTCGCGACGAGCCGGGCCGCCAGGCCCAGGCCGTCCAACCAGGCGGTCGCGGAGGTTCCCTGGACGATCGCCCCGGTCGCGGCGGTGTTCGCCTCGACGCAGGTCGCCGCGATCACGGAAACGGTGCGCCAGGGCCCGTCGACCGGCCGGCCGGTTCGCGGATCGAGCAGATGGTTCATCGGCCGGCCTCCCTGGACCCAGCAGCGAACGGTCGTGCTGGAGGTGGCGATCGCGCCGTCGTGGAGCGCGATCACCGGCCCGGGGCTGCCAGCCGGAAGGGCGCTGTCCTCGGCCACCAGGATCCGCCAGCCGCCGGCCGGTGCCCGGCCGGCCAGGGCGATGTCTCCGCCGAGGCTGACCAGGACCCCGCCCTTGCCGTCCGGGTCGAGTGCGGCCGCGGCGGCCGCCTGCGCGGCCAGGTCGGCCGCAAGCGCCTTGCCGGTCGAACCGAGGTCGAGCTCGACGCCGTGGGGCAGCCGCAACCGGCCGGCCTCGTGGTCAAGCTCGACGACTCGCCAGCCGGAGACCGATTCGAAGATCGGGGCCGGACCCGGACGCGGCGCGAGGCGGGCCGGGCCGGTGTCCCTGAGGTGGGCGAAGTCGACGTCGTAGCCGGCCAGCCGGATCGCCCGGCCGATCGTCGGATCAACCAGGCCGTCGGTCTGGGCGGCAGCGATGAGGGCCACCTCGATCGCATCTGCCAGGAGCGGCGAGATCCGGATCGGCCGGCCGGCAGCGGCGTTCAGCGCGACTAGCTCGCTGTCCGCCCGGAAGCGGCTGTAGGCCCGATCGACCCGCTCAAGGACCTCGACCACCGCCGCCCGGGCGAGGTCGATGTCACCGGCGTCGACGAGCAGCTCGACTCCTGTCCCCAGTGCCCGCCAGGAGGCGCTCGCGATCACGCCTAGGAACCCCCGGTCGTCACCTGGCCACCCGAGGTGGTCGTGGTCGCGGGCGTGGCCGCCGGACGAATCGTCGGGGTGGCCGTCGGTTGAGCCGTCGTCGTGGTCGTGGTGTCGGTCGTCGTGGTCGTGTCGGTGCCGGTCGAATCGGACGTGACGACATCGGCGGTCGGGTAGCCCGACCAGCTCGCGGCCGCGATCCCGGCAAAGGCGCCACTTGCCGCGATCGCGGCCAGGGCCGTCCCAACCGTGATCGACCGGAGGCGGCGGACCGCCCGGTTGCGCTCGGCGGCGGTGATCGGCTTCGTCGGCTTCATGCGCTCAGGATCCGGCCAGCGACCTTTCGCCCGGGTTACGACGGACGATCAGCGGTTGGAGGACGAGCACAAGCCAGCCGACCAGCAGGCCGGCGAGGATCAGGGTCTGGCCGAGGGCGACCGCCGTCACGACCCACTCGCTCCGGGCGAGGTCGGTGAACGGCAGGGAGATCGAGCCGGGCTCGCCCGCTGATCCGCCGGCTCCGCCGGCGGCCCCCGCGCCGAAACCGCCACCGCGGAAGCCGCCCCCACCACCACCGAATCCGCCGCCCCCACCGGCGCCGCCTCCACCACCGAGTCCACCGCCTCCACCCGGCGCACCAGAGCCTCCACCGAATCCGCCGCCTCCGCCGCCACCGCCGCCGACCTGGGTGACCGACGAGGCGGCCCCGAGGACCGCGTGGAGGTTGATTGCGTTGAGCACGCCCGCACCGACGTAGGCCGCGGCCCAGCGTCCAGCCTGTACTGCCAGCAGCGGTGCGACTGCGAAGAACGGGAAGAGGTAGCGCTCGTGGACCCGGGTCGGCAGGGCGTAGAAGCCGAAGGCGACGAGGCAGAAGCCGAGCAGGACCGCCTGGCGATCGGCCCGGGTCAGGAGTCCCCCCGCGACAATCAGCCCGAGGGAGGCCAGCAGGATCGCGCCGAGGGTGACCGCCCGGAGACCGCCGATGACGACGATCGAGTCGGCCGTCCAGGACCCGCCCGAGCCGCCGATGATGCTGGCCAGCGGGTTGTCCCCGACGAGCGCCCAGACGTTGAAGGCGTTGGCGGTCAGGATGCTGAACTGGCCGCCGTCCGCGACGAACAGGCCGATCAATCCGGTCACGTTGCCGATCACCGGCAGGTCGGCCACCGAGGCCGGCGCGTAGCGGCCGATGTCGAACGGGATCAGGGGGACGGTCAGGGCGATCGCAGCCGCCGCGAACGATGTGGCCAGCCGGATCGGGCCCTGGCCGCTCAGGACCCCGCCGAGGCGCCGGTCGAGTCCGGTGAGGCGCGACCCAAGCTGGGGCGTCGGTCCCGAGCCGGGCCGCAGGAGGTGACGCCGAACGAGGACCGGTACGATGACGACCAGGATGATCGCGTCCTGGGGCTTGATCAGCAGGCCGAAGGCTGCCAGGGCAGCGGCCGGCTCGCTCCAGCCCTCCACCAGCAGGACGACCGCCCCAAGCATGACCAGGGCGCCGATGGCATCGACCTGACCCCACAGGGCCGAGTCGTACCAGGCGACCGGATTGAACAAGTAGAGGGCGGCCGCGATCAGCCCGGCCCGCCTGCCGAACCAGCGCTGGCCTGCGACATACAGGATCGCCCCGATCGCGATGTCCGCCGCGATCGCCGGCAGCTTCAGGAGGAGCAGGGTCGCCTCGGCCGCGGTCGATCCGGCCAGCGAGCCGATCGCGCCGACGAGCCACAGGACGTACATGTAGCCGGGCGGGTAGTTGGCCGCGCTGGCGCTGGCGTAGAACGAGCCCGGGCCGACCCGGGCCAGGGTCGTGGCCCAGCCCTCGAAGAAGCCGAGGTCGCTGCTCAGGCCCTGGCCGGGGAACATCGCGTAGGCCAGGACCAGGCGCAGGGCCAGGCCGAGGCCGAGGAGGACGAGCAGGGGCGCGTGGCGGAGGACCTTGTTCAACACGCTCCGATCGAAGACGATGCCGGCAGCCACGTTTGGGCGGCGGTCGAGGCGAGTGTCGGTCGGGAATGCTGTCGGTCGGGTTACGGATCGCGGCCAGACCAGCGAAGGCTTGTGCCGGCAGGTACCCTCGATCAGAATCAAGGAGACGACGCATGACGGAGCGACTGGCGATCCTGATCGGCACCCGCAAGGGCGCCTTCATCCTGAGCGGCGATCCCGGGTCGCGGGCTGCCCGGGCGGGCTGGCAGCTCAGCGGGCCCCTGTGCGAAGGCTGGCCGATCAACCACTTCCGGTACGACCCGGCGAGCGGCGCCCTGCTGGCCGGGGGCGGCAGCCCGTGGTACGGGGCCGCGGTCTGGCGGAGCGATGACCTTGGAGCGACGTGGAGCCACTCGAGCCATGGCCTGACCTACGGCGAAGGTGGCCCGGACATGCGCTCGGTCTGGCACGTCGAGCCGGTCGGTGACACCCTCTACGCCGGTGTCGAGCCGGCGGGCCTGTTCAAATCGAGCGACGGTGGGGCGACATGGGCCCATGTCGAAGGCCTCACGAACCATCCGAGCCGGGCGAGCTGGCAGCCTGGCAACGGCGGCTTGATCTGCCACACCGTCTTCGCCCACCCGAGCGACGCCGACCGGATGTGGGTTGCGATCTCGGCCGTAGGCTGTTTCGCGACCGAGGACGGCGGCGCAACGTGGGAAGCGCGCAACAAGGGTGTGCGCGTGGATGGCCTGCCCGACCCATACCCGGAGACCGGCCAGTGCGTCCACAAGATGGTGGCCGCGGCCGGCCAGCCCGACCGCCTCTATCAGCAGAACCACTGCGGCACCTACCGCAGCGACGACGCCGGGCGAAGCTGGATCTGCCTCGATGACGGTCTGCCTTCGACCTTTGGCTTTCCGATCGTGGCCCATCCAACCGATCCGGACACGGTCTTCACGATCCCGCTCAACGGCGATGACCGCGGCCGCTACGTGCCGGAGGCGAAGCTGGCCGTGTGGCGGACGACCGACCGCGGCGCCCACTGGTCGTCTCTCCGGGACGGACTCCCGAGCAGCAACGCCTTCGTCGGCGTGCTCCGCGAATCAATGGCCCGGGACGACCTCCAACCGTTCGGCCTGTACTTCGGGACGAGCACCGGACAGCTCTTCGCCAGCGCGGACGAGGGCGCGACATGGCAGCGCCTGGTCGACCTGCTGCCGCCGATCACCTCGGTCGAGACCGCCCTCGTCGACGCGTAGCCAGGCCACGGGGCGGCGCATGGCCACGGTCGTCCTGCCCCGCTCTCTCGTCGTGCTCTTTCCGGGCACCGAGCGCCGGGTCGCGGCGGATGGGGCGACGGTCGGCGAGGTGATCGACGATCTCGACCGGCGCTGGCCCGGCGTGCGCGATCGGCTATGCCGACCGGGGCCGCGGCTGCGCGAGTTCATCAATGCCTATGTCGACGGGCGGCCGGCCGACCTCGACAGTGCGGTGGGGCCGGAGAGCACGGTCCACATCCTGCCCGCGGTGGCCGGCGGCTGAAGGCCCGGGATGCAGGGCGCCGCATACCCCGGACAGACGGTGGATTGACGCTCGACCCGGCGGGACGTACCCTCGCGCCCGGCGATGGTGTCCGCCGAGACGCGCAGGCGTCTGAACCGCCCGGACGGGCTGATGACCCCTGGCCTGTGTTCGAGCAGCCCGGGGGTCGTTTGGTTCCCGGCTCCGGAGGGATCGATTTGGACACCGCAGCGGCATGACCTACCTGGCCATCTCGATCGGCGCGATCCTCGGCGCCAATGCCCGCTACCTGCTCGGACAATGGGTCGCCGACCGGCTCGGCTCGAGCTTTCCGTACGGCACATTCGTGATCAACGTGACCGGCTCGTTCCTGATCGGGATCGTCCTTGTCGTAAGCATGGATCGGGTCGTGCCAGACTGGTTCCGGCCGCTCCTCGCGATCGGCTTCCTGGGCGCGTACACCACGTTCTCGACCTTCAGCTACGAGACACTGGCGCTTGTCCAGAACGGAGCCTGGACGTGGGCCCTGCTCAACGTCGCGGCCAGCGTCGTCGTGGGCTTCGGGGCGGTCTACGCCGGGACCGTCGTTGGCCGGGTCCTCTGATCGGAGGGATGCGATGCACACGCACCGTCAGGGCAAGCGGGTCCAGGTCTTCGTGGGCGAGTCCGACCACGTCGGTCACGGCCCGCGCCACATGGCGATGCTGAGCTACCTGCGCAAGGAGGGTGCGGCCGGCTGCACGGTCGTCCGGGGCGTGGAGGGCTTCGGCGCCAGCAGCAAGGTCCATACGAGCGGGATCCTCGACCTGTCGCTCGACCTGCCGATGGTCCTGACCTGGATCGATGCTCCGGAGCGGGTCGAACGCCTGCTGCCCGGTCTCCTCGAGCTGGCCGGATCGGGCGTCGTGACCGTGGAGGATGTCGAGATCATCGGCCAGGATGGTCCGGCCGCGAACCCCGGGGGCCCGGGCGAACCGACCTGAGGTCAGGCCGCGGGAGCCCCCGCCTCGCGCTCCTGGCGCTCGAACTGGGTCCGGTACAGCTCGGCATACGTGCCTCCGGCGGCGAGCAGCGAATCGTGGGTTCCCCGCTCGACGATCCGGCCGGCGACCACGACCAGGATCTGGTCCGCCTCGCGGACCGTCGAGAGGCGGTGGGCGATGACGACCGATGTCCGCCCGGCCAGGGCCGTCTTGAGGGCGAGCTGGACAGCCACCTCCGACTCCGAATCGAGGTGGGCCGTGGCCTCGTCGAGGACGACGATGTCGGGCGCCTTGAGCAGCAGCCGGGCGATCGCGATCCGCTGCTTCTCGCCGCCCGACAGCCGGTAGCCGCGGTCCCCGACGAGCGTGTCGAGCCCGTCCGGGAGCGACTCGATCAGGGGCAGGATGTGAGCCGCCCGGAGGGCCTCGGTGAGCTCCTCGTCGGTCGCCCCGGGCCGGGCGTACTGGAGGTTCGTCCGGATCGTCTCGTGGAACAGGTGGGCATCCTGGGTGACGACCCCGACGATCGCCCTGACCGAGGCCAGAGTCGCGTCGCGCAGGTCGATCCCGTTGATCCGGACGGCGCCCGCCCGGACGTCATACAGGCGCGGGATCAGGTGGCTGATCGTCGTCTTGCCGGCTCCCGAGGGCCCGACCAGGGCGACGAGCTCGCCTGGTCGGGCCGTGAACGTGACGTCGAACAGGACCGGCTGGCTGGGCGCCTGGTCGAGGACGGCGACCGATTCGAGCGACGCCAGCGAAACCTCGTCGGCGGCCGGATAGCGGAAGTCGACGTGCTCGAACTCGATCGTGGCCGGGCCGCGAGGCACCGCGACCGCATCCTCGCGCTCGGCGATCATCGGCTTGAGGTCGAGGACCTCGAAGACCCGGTCGAATGACACGAGGGCGGTCATGATGTCGACCTGGACGTTCGAGAGGGCCGTCAACGGCCCGTACAGCCGGATCGAGGTAGGCGGTCATCGCCACGAGCGTGCCGACCTCGAGGGTGCCGTTGGCGGCGAGCAGGCCGCCCAGTCCGAACGTCATCGCCGTGGCCAGCGAGGCGGTCAGCAGGACCGCGGCCATGAACAGGCGGGTGTACATCGCCCGGGTGACCCCGATGTCCCGGACCCGCCCCGCCTTGTCCTCGAACCGGCGCGTCTCGATGTCGGGCTCGCCGAAGAGCTTGACCAGGAGCGCGCCCGAGACGTTGAACCGCTCGGCCATCATCGCGGTCATGCTCGCGTTCAGGTTGTAGCTCTCCCGGGTGATCGACTGGATCCGGCGCCCCACGAATCGGGCCGGCAGGATGATGATCGGGAGCAGGGCCAGGGCGATCAGGGTGATCTGCCAGGACAGGTAGAACATCACGATCAGGGTGAAGGTCACGCTCAGGATGTTGCCGATGACCGACGAGAACGTGTCGGTGAAGGCCTGCTGGGCATCGGTCACGTCGCTGTTCAGGCGGCTGACCAGGGCCCCGGTCTGGGTCCGGGTGAAGAACGAGATTGGCATCTGCTGGAAGTGGCCGAAGACCTGGGTCCGCATGTCGTAGATCAGGCCCTCGCCGATCAGGGCCGAGATCCAGCGCTGCCACAGCGACAGGCCGGCGTCGGCCACGGCCAGGACCACCAGCAGGATGAACAGCTGGATGATCAGCTCGGTGTTCTTGGGGATGATCCCGTTGTCGACGATCGCCTTGTAGATCAGGGGATTGGCCACCCCGAGCAGCGAGTCGATCACGATCAGGGCCAGGAAGACGGTCAGCTTGGCCCGGTACGGCCGGGCAAAGAGCAGGATCCGCCGGAAGATCCCCGGGGTAAGCTGCTGCTCCGTGACCGAGCCGTCCCGCCCGAACGAGCGCATCAGGCTGGCGGCGCCGACCGTCCCGGGTCGGCGGGCGTTCATTCCTTGCCCCCGTCGGCGCGGGGGAGTGAGCCGCGATCTGGTTCCATTGCGTTCATTGTGATCCGTTGCCGCCCAAGGCTCTTCCCGAGCCCCTGGCCCGGCCATCCCCGGCCATCCCCGGCCATGCCCGGATCGCTCCCGGAGACCGGACGGGCCGCTCCTCGGCTGAGCCCGGCCATGCCGGCTGCATGGACGCGCTGAGCGCGAGCCCCGGCCTTGGCCTCAACGATCACCGACCGGATCCCCGCGGGCCAGTCGGAGCAGCAAGGCTGAGCGTAGGCCGCGCACGAATCCGGACGAGGACCGCCTCCGAGGGGCCGACCGCTACGGCCTTAAGCGGCCGCCTTATGCTCGCGGCGTCCATCCAGATGGCATTGCCGGGCTCAAGAGGGTCGAGGCCTTTGAACATGCTCGTGGCAAAGGCGAGCCGCGGCCGCTGGTACGATCCGGACCGTGGCTGACCGGGCGGAGCAGATCCAGCAGGTGGACCAGATCCTGCGTGGCGCGCCCCTGATCGACGGCCACAACGACCTGGCCGAGGAGCTCCGCCAGCAGGCCGGGCTGCGAATCTCGGAGGTCGACCTGGCCCGGCCGGTCGCCGGCCTGATGACCGACATCCCGCGCCTGCGCCAGGGCGGCGTGGGCGGCCAGTTCTGGTCGGTCTGGGTGCCGCCCGACCTGCCCGAGCCCGAGGCGACCAGGCGGGCCTTCGAGCAGCTCGACATCGTCCATCGCTTCGTCGCCGCCCACCCGGATGCGTTCGAGCCGGCCACGAGCGCCGACGAGGTCGAGCAGGCCTTCGCTCGTGGCCGGGTCGCCTCGCTCATCGGGTTGGAGGGCGGGACGATGATCAGCTCCTCGCTGGCGATCCTGCGCCACTTCCATGCCCTCGGCGTGCGCTACGTGACCCTCACCCACTGGCTCACGACCCGCTGGGCCGACGCGGCGACCGACTCGCCCCGGCACGGCGGCCTGACCCCGTTCGGGGCCGAGGTCGTCCGAGAGATGAACCGGCTGGGCATGCTCGTGGACCTGAGCCACGTCGCCCCGAGCACGATGGTCCGGGCCCTCGAGGTGACCGAGGCGCCGGTCGTCTTCTCCCACTCCGGCGCCCGGGCAGTGACCGACCATCCGCGCAACGTGCCCGACGAGGTCCTCGGCCGACTGCCCGCGAATGGCGGGGTGGTCATGGCCGTCTTCCTGGCCGGCTTCGTGTCGAAAGCCGGGATGGACTATGAGGCCGAAGCGCAGGCGCACATCGAGGCATTCCGGCAGGCTCGCCCGGATATCCCCCGGGCCGAGCTCGACGAGGCCGGGCAGACGTGGCAGGCCGCCCACCCCCGGCCGGCCGTGACCCTGGCCGATGTCGCCGACCACATCGATCACCTGCGCGATGTCGCGGGGATCGAGCACGTCGGCATCGGCAGCGACTTCGACGGCGGAACGTGGCTGCCGGCCGGGCTCGAGGACGTTTCGATGTTCCCGAACCTCCTGGCCGAGCTGCTCGGCCGGGGCTACTCGCCCGACGATGTCCGGCGGATCGCCGGGGGCAACGTCCTGCGCCTGCTGCGCGAGGCCGAGTCCGTCGCCCGCCGGATCCAGAGCGAGCGGGGCCCGTCGGAGGCGACGATCGAGGAGCTGGACGGGGCCGAAAACCTCTGAGCCGGTCCGGCCGTACCATCTCTCGACTGCCATCGCCGGCGGTCCTCGAACTGCTGCGGAGAGATCCCGATGCGCCGATCCCGACTCGTCATTGCCGTCCTGTTGGTCCTCGTCGGCCTCGCCTGGATCGGCCAGGGCCTGGACCTGGTCAAGGGCAGCGGGATGTCCGGCTCGAGCTTCTGGGCAATCGTCGGGCTGGTCCTGATCGCGCTGGCCGGGCTGATCCTGGTCCGGGAGCGCCGGCGACCCTCGACGAGCGCCTGACCTGGGCCTGCCCAACCGGGCGCGGCGCCACCGGCCAGGCGCCAGGGGGCGGACCGATCAGGGGTCCTGCGACAGGATCACCACGCCGTACGGCCCGACGCTGACCGACCCACCGTCGGACGCGGTCGCGTCGAGGTCATCGGCGATCGAGCCACCGAAATCCTCGTCATAGGCGAGGGAGTCGGAGTTCAGCCGGACTCGCCAGCGGCCCGGCCGGGGGAGCGCGATCGGCACGTCGACCAGCGGCTCGATCGACAGGTTGATTACGACCACGACGTCGTCACCCGGTCCCCCATCCAGCCAGCGGTGCCAGGCCAGCAGCTTCGTCTCGTCGTTGGCGTGGAGGATCGCGATCGACGGGCCGGTCAGCCCGGCCGACCAGCCGTCCGCGTTACGGCGCAGGGCGAGCAGGTCGCGATGAAGCTGGACGATTCCGGCGAAGCGGTTCGCCTTCGACCAGTCGAGCGGGATCGTGTCGTCGAACCAGCCGTCCTCGAGCAGCTCCTGGCCCTGGAACAGCATCGGGATCCCGGGCGCCGTCAGGGTGATCGCGGAGCCGAGCGTGGCCCGCTTGCGGGCGAACCAGCTGCCCCCATCGCCCGGTGCGACCGCCTCGGCCAGGCGGACCTGGCCGTTCGCGACGTCGTCGTGCGACTCGGTATAAATCACCCTCGAGAACGGCTGCTCGCCACCGCCCAGGAGCGCCTCGACGATCGCCCCGACCGACCGGTCCTCGTCCGCCGGGGCGGTCAGGACGTCCCGGACGAGGTGGAGGAAGTGCGGCTCCCAGCGCGCTCCGAAGCCGGCGCCCCCGCGCTCCGTCGAGGTCACGAGCGGGCCGGGATCGCCCAGGTCCTCGGCGATCGTCAGCTTCCAGGGATGGCGGGCCCGGATCTCGTCGTTCAGCCAGGCCAGGAACGACCAGCCGTCGGGCAGCTCGGTCTCGGGCGTCTCGTCAACGGTCCGGATGTAGAGGGTCGAATCGAACCGCAGCCCATCGGCTCGGAACTCCTCGAGCCAGGTCAGGGCACTGTCGCGCAGGAACGAGCGAACCTCGCCCCGGCCGTAGTCGGGCCGGGTGTTGCCCCACGGGGTAACGGCCCGCTCATCGTTGTAGAAGTAGATCCCACCCCATTCGCCCTCGGCCCAGCCGTCGAACCGCCACAGGTCGAGGTCGCCCGGGCCGAGGTGGTTGTAGACGACGTCGACGATCACCGCGATGCCCTGCTCGTGGGCCGCCCGGATGAACCGCTTGAACGCATCCGGGCCACCGTAGGTCGACTCGATCGCGAAGATGTGGGCCGGGTTGTAGCCCCACGAGACGTCGCCGGCGCGCTCGAAAGGGGGCATCACCTGGATCACGTCGACGCCCAGGTCGCGCAGCCAGGGCATCCGCCGAGTCGCCCGATCGAACGTGCCCGGCCGGTCTGCCCCGGCGGCGAACGTTCCGACGTGCATCTCGTAGATCACGATCCGGTTCCAGTCCGGCATCTGGAACTCGTGCTCGCCCCAGTCGAAGGCGTCCGGGTCGTAGACCACCACGTTGCCGGTCGAACCGGTCACCTGGCGGCCATAGGGATCCATCCGCCACAGGTCGCCGGACGGGGTCTCGAGCCGGTAGCGGTACTCGGCCCCGACCGCCGCCCGGTCAACGTCCGCCGACCAGGTCCCGGCCCAATCCCCCCCGCCGTCCTCGTCGCGTCCGAGGCTGATGCCCGGCTCGGCCCAGTCGAGGAACGTGCCGGTGACCGAGACGGCCGTCGCATGGGGTGCCCAGACCCGGAAGCTCACCCCGCCCGGATGAGGCACGGCCCCCATCCCCGGCACGGCCGAAGGTCGGCCGGCATCGCCCGGGTGCTGATCTCGAGCCGGAGTCACCCGGCGATCCTAGGCGATCAGGGACGGCCTACGGGACGAAGAAGCCGGTCACGTCGAACACGACCTGGGCGCTCGCCCCGCTCGTGGCGGAATACGTGACGCTCAACGTCTGGCCGGCCCCGAGGCCGGTCGTCACCCCATTGGCCCGGTTGTCGCCGAGGGGGAAGTTGAGGGTCGACGTACCCGGGTTGCTGGTCGGCGCGGTCGTCAGGCTGAAGTAGCCCGCCGCGGTCTGGCCGGTCACGGTCAGGTTGCCGGTCACCGCGATCGCATCGGCCGGGATGTTCAGGTCCGGGGTGGCCGCCTGATTCGCCACGTTGAAGGTCTGGGGGATCTTGTTGGCAAGGCCATGGCCCAGGCCGAGCGCCGAGCGCGAGTCGACCAGCCGGTTCGGGGTCACCGCGATGTAGGTCGCGCCGGTCATGTCGGCCATGAAGTAGCCCGTGACGTCGAAGACGACGTCGGCCTTCGCGCCCGCCTTCGCGACGTAGGTGATTCCGAGCGTGCCGCCGGGTCCCAGGGGCGCCGTCACGCCGTTTGCCCGGACATCGCCAACCGGGAAGTTCAGGGTGGAGGTGCCGGGCGCGTTCGTCGCGACCGGGGTCAGGCTCAGGTAGCCGCCCGACGTCTGGCCGGTCACGGTCAGGTTGCCCGTGATCGCGATTGCTCCGGCCGGGATGCTCAGCGAGCCATCGCCCAGGCCTGGGCCGGTCACCGCAAACGTCTGGCCGGAATTGGCGGCGAGGCGCCCTCCGAGACCCTCGGCATTGCGCGTGTCGACCAGCCGACTCGGGGTGATCACGTGGTAGGTGGACCCGCCCGGATCCGTCGAGAAGTAGCCAGTCAGGTCGAAGATCGCCTGGGCCGTCGCTCCGCCCGGGCCGACGTAGGTGATCCCGATCGTGCCGCCGGGTCCGAGCGGAACGGTCACGCCGTTGGCCCGGGTGTCGCCCGACGGGAAGTTCAGGGTCGAGGTCGCGGGGGCATCGATTGGCAGGGTCGTCAGGCTGACATAGCCACCGGCGGTCTGGCCGGTCACCGTCAGGTTGCCCGTGACGGCCACGGCGTCAGCCGGGATGTTCGTCGGGGCAACGCCGGTGACCTGGAATGTCTGCGAATGATTGGCCTGGAGGGCACCGCTCAGGCCAGTCGCGAAGCGGGTGTCGACCAGGCGGGTCGGGGTCAGGATGAAGTAGCTCGCCCCGGGCACCGACACCGGCGTGACCGGCGCTGAAGCCGAGGATGGGGCGCCGGTGCCAACCGGGTTCGTGGCCGTCACCGTGAACGTGTAGGGCGTGCCGTTCGTCAGGACCATGACCGAGCAGCTCAGGGCGCCGCTCGTCGTGCAGGTCTTGCCGCCCGGCGAGGAGGTCACCGTGTAGCCGGTGATCGCCCGGCCGCCGTTCGAGGCCGGGGCGGTCCAGCTCACGAGGGCCGAGCCGTCGGCAGGGCTCGCGGACACGCCGGTCGGGGCACCGGGAACTGTCGCCGGGATCACCGCGTTCGAGGCGGCCGAGGCGGGACCGGTCCCGGCCGAGTTCGTGGCCTTGACCTTGAACGTGTAGGAGGTCCCATTCGTCAGGCCGTTGACCGTGCAGGTCAGGCTGCCGGTCGTCGTGCAGGTCTGGCCGCCGGGAGTCGAGGTGACGGTGTAGCCGGTGATCGGGTGGCCGTTGGCGGCGGCGGCGTGCCAGGTGACGACGGCCGAGGCGTTTGCCGCGGTCGCCGCAACGGACGACGGCGCGCCCGGCACGACCGGCGAGGTGAGGGCGCCCGGCCCGTTCGGGGTACCGAGGCCGGTCGGGCCGTCGTAGCCGGCCACGGCGGTGCACAGATAGGACCCGCCGCAGCTGCCGGTCGAGCCGCCCACGATGTCGTTCAGCTGATCCGACTGGCTGTACAGGTAGCTGACCGGATACGTCCCGGTGGTCGGCTTGCCGGCCAGGGCGAAGACCCCGCCGATGATCGGCGAGGCGACGCTCGTCCCACCGAACCGGACCCAGCCGCCCTGCGACACCGAGTAGACCGCCACGCCGGTTGACGGGTCGGCCACGGCCGAGACGTCGGCAATCGTTCGGTTCGAGCACGAGGGATCGGACTGGAACGAGGGCTTGGCCTCCTGGGTCGAGCACCCGCTGCCGGCCCCCGACCAGGCCGTCTCCGACCAGCCGCGGGAATTGGCGGCCGTCGTCAGGGTCGTCCCGCCGACCGCGGTCACCCATTGCGAGGCGGCCGGCCACTGGACCCCATAGCCGGCGTCACCGGTGCTGAACGTGACCGCGACCCCGGGGTGCTTGAGGTAGCTCGCGTCGAGTGAGGCCTCGCCGGGGAACTCGAGCCCACCCCAGCTGTTCGTGACGACATTGGCACCCAGGGCGACCGCCTCGTTCTCGGCCGTGAGCATGTTGTTGCCCGAGGAGGTCGTCGCCTCGACCAGGATGATCTTGCAGTTCGGGCAGATCGCCGAGACCATCTCGATGTCGAGGGCCGTCTCGCCGTTCCAGCCCGGATCCGTGGTCGGGTAGCTCGTGCCACCGGTCTGGTCGACCTTGCGGAAGCAGTGGTTGGCCGTGGTGCAGGGGCTCAGGCCGAACTGGCTGCGGTAGGTCCCGAGGTCCGACTCGGCCGTGGCCAGGTCGTAGGCGTCGACCACAGCGACCGTCACCCCTGAGCCGGCCCCCGAGGCCGCGTTCGGCAGGGCGTAGGCGCTCAGTAGATCGGCCGGGCCATAGCCGGGCGGCACGAAGTTCGAGCCGATCGCGGCTCGGGCCAGCGGCTTGACCAGGGTCGAGATCAGCGCATCGCAGGTCATCGTGCCCGGCGTCGCCGGCGGGCAGAGCGCCCGACTGGCGGGCTGGCCGCTGATCTGTGTCGGGCCTGTGGCGGCAACGGCCGCCGGCCACGAGCCGAGCAGGGCAACGATCAGCGAGGCCTGGACGGCGGTGCGGGCAACCCGGCGCAACGGCATTGGTTCGACAGACTCCAAGCGATGAACGGTGAGGGTCCCGGCAGGATCGCAGATCGACCGGGATTCGCCCAGCCGTCGACAGTCCTGTTTTGGCGCGTCCTGTCATCGGATTTCGCGCTATCGTCCGGGTCCGGGAAAGCGATCGTATCGCAGGAGGCAGTTCTGCACCTCGGCCAGATCAACGTGGGGCTCGCCGCCGGACTCGGCCTGATCGTGCTCGGGCTCACGATCCTCCTGATCGGCCTGCTGTGGAGCGCCGGACGCCGCCTGCGGAACCTGCCCGACGATCCAACCGTCGTACGCCGGATGATTGGAGGCGGGCTGCTCCTCGCGGCCATCGGCGTCGGGCTGGCCACCCTGGCCGTCGTCGGAACGGGTAGCCAGGGATGAGCTTCAGCGCGGTCGGCGCAACGATCGGCCTGGCCCACCTGGCGGCCCGGCGGGTTCGGGCCGATCGAACCTTCCTGTTGGCCGTCTGGCTCGTCCTGCTGGCGGCCACGACCCTCGTCGCGGCGGCCTTCCAGTACACCGACACCGTCGCGATCCGGAGCTTGCGTGGCGCGCTGATCGATGCCTCGCCGATCGATCGCGGGGTCTCGGTCCAGACCCCGGCGACGCCCGACCAGGTCGCCCAGTTCGACCAATCCGTCTCTGGGGTCCTGACCGACGCCCTCGGTCCGGTCGCGCCGGTCTTCCTGGCGGCCCGCTCGTCGTCTCTTGCTCCGGCCGGCATGTCCAGTGACCAGGCCGCAACCCACCTGACCGTGCTGGGAGGCTACGCCGGCCTCGAAGATCACGCCAACCTGGCGTCTGGCCGCTGGCCGATCGCCGGCCGGACTCCGGTCGAGGCGACCCTCTCGGTGCCGGCGGTGAAGGCCCTCGGCCTGGGGCTGGGCGACACCCTCAGCCTGGTCGACGCCTCGGTTCCGGGGGCGACCAAGCCCTTGCTCACGGTCGTCGTCACCGGGACGTGGACAGCCGATCCAGACGATCCGTACTGGCTGGGCGATCCGCTCGACATCCACGGCAGCGTGGACCAGGGATCGCTCGCCTCGCAGGGGCCGATCATGGTCCAGCCGTCCGATCTCCTGACCCGCGGCCTGGTCCCCCACCTGGACCTGACCTGGCGGGCGGGCGTGGCCCTTGACCAGGTCGTCCCGGCCGACCTGCCGGGGCTGATCCAGGCCCTGCCCGGCCTGTCGCCGTCGATCAGCGCGGCCCTGCCGGCCCACCAGGCCGTCAGCGTGAGCACCGGCCTGGGCCCGGTTCTGGCGGCGGTCCAGCAATCGCTCGACCTGGCCCGGGGCGGGGTCGCCCTGCTCGTCCTCCAGTTCGTCGTCCTGGCGGCCTTCGCCGTCATCCTCGTGGCGGCCCTGCTGTCGGAGCGGCGGCGGCGCGAGAACCGGCTCCTCGAATCGCGCGGCGCCACCCGGGTCGAGACGATCGTGGTCAGCACGGCCGAAGCGATCCTGGTCACCGTCCCGGCCGTCGTCCTGGCCCTGCCCGCGGCGGCCTTCGGGGTCCGGCTCCTTCTCTCGGTCGGCCCGCTGGCGGGCCACGGGATCGAGGTGCCGGTCACGATCTCCAGCTCGGCGATCGGCGCGGCGGTCGCCACCGGACTGGTTGCCGCGGCAGCCCTGATCGCACCGTCGCTCTCGGTCGGCGGCCGCTTTGCCAACCTCCGCCTGGGCATCGGGCGCGAAGGCTCGCACGTCGCCGGCCAGCGCTTCGGAATCGACCTCGCCCTCCTGTTCGTGGCCGGACTGGCCCTGTGGCAGCTCCGTGCGGCCGGATCGCCGGCCGGGGGCAGCGGCCAGGGTATCAGCCCGATCCTGGTCGTCGGGCCGGCGATCGGGCTGGCGGCCTGCTCGCTCCTGGCCACCCGGGCGCTGCCCCGCCTGGCCCGCCTGTTCGAGCGTGCTGTGGCCAACCGGCCGGCCCTCACCCTCCAGCTCGGCGCGCGGGACCTGGCCCGACGGCCGCTCCGCTCGATCCGCTCGACCCTGCTCGTGATGCTGGCCGTCGGCCTGACCACGTTCGCCCTCGTCTACGACGCCACCTGGTTCGGGTCGCAGGCGGACCAGGCGGCCTACCAGTCGGCCGCCGACATCCGGGTCGTGACGCCGGCCTACCCGAAGATCGCGGCGCCCCTCGTCGGCTCGGCCTACCGGGCGCTCGACGGGGTGACCGCCGCCAGCCCGGTCATCACCGGCACGATCGACATCGGAGGCAGCCTCCGGAGCGCGAACGTCCTCGGGCTCGACACTCTCCGGGTCCCGGATCAGGTCGACCTGCCCGGCGGTCCGAGCGGGCCACTGGCGAGTGCGTTCCAGGGGCTCGCCGGGGCCCGTCCGAATGTCGACGCGACGACGCTGCCGGGGACCCCGCGCCGCCTCCTGGTGACCCTCGATGCGGGGCTCACGACCCTGTCGACGAGCGCCTTCGGAGGCCAGGCGGGAGAGACGGTTGATTCGCCCGCCGGGATCTCCGTGTCGGCGGTGATCCTCGATGCCGACGGGGGGGCCTGGCGCTTCAACGCCAGCACGAGCGGCGGCTTCCACGGGCCGGGCCAACAGCTCGTGATCCCCCTCGACCAGTCGGGCCTGGCCGAGGGAGCAGCCTCGACCCAGGGCGCGGCCTCGACCCAGGGGGCGGCCTCGACCCAGGGGGCGGCCTCGACCCAGGCGGGCGACCATGGCCTCCACCTGGCCGCTCCCCTCAAGCTCGAGGCCCTCGAGATCAATCTGCTGGCGACCCGGGTCGACGCGACCACGAGCGGAACCCTGGACGTGAGCACGGTCCAGGCCAGCGACGACCTGACGGGAGAGGCCTGGACAGCAGTGCCGTTCAATGCCGGCCAGCCGGGCTGGGGCTGGCAACGGGTTGATCCGGACAGCACGATCGTGCCCGAAGCCAACCCCGGCACGAGCCCATACCAGCCGCCGACCGGCCATCCCAACCGGATCGAGGTCGGTACGAGCGACAGCGGCGTGATCAACGGTTCGTTCCAGAACGAGGGCACCCTCTTCCGGGCCTCGGCCAGTGGGCCCGGGCCGGTCGTCGCCGGGGCGATCGCGGGGGCGAGCTACCTGGCCGCGACCCAGCAGCACGTCGGTGACACGTTCACCGCATCGGTGGCCGGCAACCCGGTCGACATCCAGATCGTCGCCGAGACCGAGACGATGCCACCGCTCGACCCGGCCAAGCCGTTCCTGATCGTCGACGGCCCCACCCTCAGCCTGGCCGAGTACTTCAACGACGGCCAGGCGATTCAGGCCACCGAGTGGTGGCTGACGGTCGAGCCCGGGAGCGCCTCTGCGGTGACGACCAGCCTGGCGGCGGCGCCGTTCTCGACGACGACGATCGTCTCGCACGAGGCCCTCCTGGCGGCCCGCGAGGGCGATCCCGTCGCGCTCGGCGTCGTCGGCGCGCTCCTGCTCGGGGCGATCTCCGCGATCCTCTTTGCCGCCCTCGGCTTCCTGATCTCCGCTTCGGCCTCGATCGAATCGCGGTCCGACGAATTCGGCCTGCTCCGGGCGCTCGGCCTGGCCGACCGGCAGCTGCTCGGCTGGTTGGCCCTCGAGCAGGCGCTCCTGCTGGCGATCGGGATCGGGGTCGGGATCGTGCTTGGGATCGCCTTTGCCGGAATCGTCCTGCCGGCAATCGACTTCACCCCGACCGGCCAGGCACCGGTCCCGGCGGCGAGCCTCGTCGTGCCCTGGCCGGCCCTCGCAGCGATGGCCGCGGGCGGCTTCGTCCTGCTGGTCGCGACGATCGTCGTGGCCGCCCGGGTGATCGGCCGGATCTCGGTCGCGGCAACGCTCCGGGCAGTGGTCGAATGAGCTTCCGCTGGCTGGTCGTCTGGTCGCGCGGCCTGCGCTCGGAGCCGATCCGGACGCTGAGCGTGGCCGGGCTGATCGTCGTCACCGTCCTGCTCGCGTCGTCAGTCCCGAGGGTGCTCTCCGTGGCCTCGGACCGGGCCCTCCGCCAGGAGGCCGAGTCCGCCTCCGCGCCCGTGCGCAACCTCGAGCTCGTCCGGTCCGGCCGGATCAATGCGGCGCCCGATGACCCGCTCCAGCTGGTCGAAGCGGCCGGCGACACCCTGCGCCTGCGCTACCCGGAGCCGATCCCGGCCCTGACCAGGACGACCGCAACGGTGATCGACACGCCGCTCTGGCACCCGAGCTCGGGAACCCCGCTCGACAGCGTCCTGAACCTGCGGATCCAGTCGGACGTCGAGCCCCATCTCCGGCTCGTCAGCGGCCGCCTGCCGAGCGGAGCGACCCAGACGATCGCCGACCCGACGCCTGGCGCGGATCCGGACAGCCGGCTCGTCGTCCTCGAGGTTGCGGCCTCGACCCAGACGGCCGAGAAGCTCCAGGTCCCCCTCGGCGGCCGGCTGATCCTGCGACCCGAGCCGAGCGATCCACTGGCGGCAAATCGGGGCGTGAAGATCGCGCTCGAGCTGGTCGGTACCTACCAGGTCATCGATCCTGACGACCCGTTCTGGATGAACGACCAGTCGGTCGACCACACGTACACCTACGCGCTCAGCGGCTTCACCGAGTACGTCGGGGCCACGATGCTCCTGTCGCCGGCTGCGTATCCCGCCCTGATGGACGCGACCCTGGGCGCCCGCCTGCCGATGACCTATCGCTGGCGGTCGTACATCGACCCGGACGAGCTCCAATCCGGCCAGCTCGACGACCTGGCCGCCGCCCTGCGCCGGGCCGAGACGATCTATCCGCCGGCCAACCCGGCCCTCTCCGGCGGGGGCATCGGCGGGCCCGACCAGCTCAGCCCGGCGTCGCTCCAGACCGGGCTCCTCGGCCTGATCGAGACCCACCAGGCGCGCTGGCAATCGGGCGCGACGATCCTGGCGATCCTGTGGACCGGCGTTGCGATCGTGATCCTGGCCAGCCTCGCCCTCGTGGCGGAGGCCATCGCCCGGCGGCGCCGGTCATCCCTGGCCCTCGTCGACCGCCGGGGTGCCTCGGCCGGCCAGCTCGGCAGCGCGGTCCTTGGTGAGGCGCTTGTCCTGGTCCTGCCGGCGGCCCTGGCGGGGACGATCCTGGCGATCCTCCTCGTCCCGGCGGCGGACCTCGGCCCGACCCTGATCGTGGCCGGCACGGTGGCCCTCGCCGCGGCCGCGCTCCTGGCCGGAGCGAACGTGCGCCTCCGGCGAGCCGGCGATTCCGGCCGGACCCAGCGAACCCACCGGACCGGCTCCGGGCGGCTCGTCGTCGAGGCCCTCGTCGTGGGGCTGGCGATCGTGGGTGCGGTCGGCCTGCGCAATGGCAACAGCTCCGACAGCACGACGACGGCCACGCCCAATCCGCTGCTGGCCATCGCCCCGGCCCTCGTCGGGCTCGCCGTCGGGATCATCGTGGTCCGGCTGCTGCCGGTCGGGTTGCGCCTGCTCGGTGCTGCCCTCGCCCGGGGCCGCGGCCTGGTCGGGGTCCTCGGCCTCCGGCGGGCCACCCGGGAAGGTGGCATCTCCGCCGTCCTGATCGTCGCCCTGACCGCGACGATGGTCGGCACGTTCGCCTCCGCGCTGCTCGACCGGATCAGCACCGGCACGACGGCCGCCTCATGGCAGCTCGTAGGTGCCGACTTCCAGGTGACCGGCCGGGGAGACGACCTGGCGTCCTTCCAGAAGCGCCAGATCGCGGGCATCGTGGCCGAGTCGCCGGTCACCCTGGACAGCGTCTCGGTGAGCACGGGCGGGCTGCGCAACCTCGTTGTGGTGGATCCGGCCACCCTCGGCCCGGTCAGCCAGGGAACTCCGGCCGATCCGGCGATCCCGGGCGCGCTGTTCGGCCCGGCCTCGGGCGCGCTCCCGGCGATCGTCTCCGGCGGCGGCGAAGCCGCCCGGCCAATCATTCTCGGCCAGATCTTCACGGTCAGGATCGGCGGCGTGCCACTGTCGGTCCAGGCGGTCGATGTCCGAGCCGAGTTCCCGGCCGCGCCGGCCGGGCAGCCGTTCATCGTCGTCTCGAGCTCCCAGCTGGCGGCGATCCTGCAGGAGGCACCGCTCGCACCGACGGCGGTCCTCGTCCGGGCTCCCGGCCGGTCGCTGGACCAGCTGTCCGCCGCCGCCGGCGGCCTGCCCACGATCTCGATCGAGAGCCGGACGGCCACCGAGGCCAGCCTGCGCAGCGCGCCGGTCGTGACCGCCGTGTCGCTCGGGGTCGCGACCGGCGCCCTTGCCGTGCTGGCCTACGGCCTGCTCACGATCGTCCTGGCGATCGCGCTCGGAACGGCCAACCGCCGGAACGAGACCGCCCGGCTCCAGATCCTCGGCCTGTCGAATGGCCAGTCCGTCGTCGTCGTCCTGCTCGAGTACCTGCCCGGGGTCATCGTCGGCGTGCTCGTCGGGCTCGGCGTCGGCATCCTCCTGATCGAGTTCGTCGGCCCGGGCCTCGGCCTGCCCGCCGTCCTCGGCGTGGGCGAGCTCCTGCCGGCGGCCCCGGACGTCGGGCGGCTCGCGGCGCCGGCCCTGATCACGCTGGCGCTGGTCACCGGCGCGACGCTACTCTCGACCGTGCTCGAACGGCGCCGGGAGCTGGCGACCGCACTCCGGGATGGGACCCAATGACCGCGACACCGCCCGCCACCGGCGACATGATCGCCTGCGACAACCTGGTCCGGATCTACAGCGTGGCCGACGTCGAGGTGGTCGCCCTCCAGGGCCTCGACCTGCGGATCCGGACGGGCGAGATGGTCGCGATCGTGGGCGCCTCGGGCAGTGGCAAGTCGACCCTCCTGAACATCCTGGGCGGCCTCGACGTGCCGACGGCCGGCCGGGCCCTGGTCGACGGCCAGGACCTCGCCCACCTGTCGCGCAGGGAGCGAACGCGCTACCGCCGGACCACGGTGGGCATGGTCTGGCAGCAGACCTCGCGAAACCTGCTGCCCCACCTCGATGTCACCTCGAACGTCGCCTTGCCGATGGTCCTCGACCACCGCTCGAACCGGGATCAACGAGCCGAGGAGCTGCTCGAGCTGGTCGGGCTGTCGGAGCGGGCCCGGCACCGACCGGGCGAGCTGTCCGGGGGCGAGCAGCAGCGGGTCGCAATTGCCGTGGCCCTGGCCAACGCCCCGTCCGTGCTGCTGGCCGACGAGCCGACCGGCGAGCTCGACAGTGCCACCTCGGCCGACATCTTCGAGCTTCTCCGCCGGGTCAACCACGAGATCGGGACGACGATCGTGGCCGTCACCCACGACCCGCTGGTGGCCGATCATGTCAGCCGGACCGTCCGGATCCGGGACGGCCGAACGAGCACGGAGACGGTTCGCCGGACCGAGCGTACGGCCACCGGCGACGACCACGTGATCGCCGAGGAGTTCGCCGTCCTCGACCGGGCCGGCCGCCTGCAGCTGCCTCGCTCGCAGATCGACAAGCTCGGCCTGGCCGACCGGGTCCGGCTCCGGCTCGAGGACGACCATGTCGAGATCTGGCCCGGCCAGGAGGAGCGGCGATGACCTTCGCCGACGCCGGGTCGAGCGCGAGCTCTCCGGGCAGCGCCGGGCCGGTCGCGGTCGCGGCGACTGGGCCGGGCGTGCTCGCGTTGGCGGTCGAGGCAATCGGGGTGTCCCGCGATTACCCCTCGGGCGACACCACGATCCACGCCCTGGCCGGGGTCGACCTGCAGGTCGAGCCAGGCGAGCTGATCGCCGTCCGCGGCCGATCGGGCAGTGGCAAGACAACCCTGCTCAACGTGCTCGGCGGCCTCGACCGTCCGACGGACGGGACGGTCGCGATCGAGGGGCGCGAGCTGGCCGGCCTGTCGACGGCCGACCTGCTCGACCTGCGCCGGAGCACGATCAGCTTCGTCTTCCAGGGCTTTGGCCTGCTCCCGATCCTGAGCGCGGCCGAAAACGTCGAGATTCCCCTCCGGCTGGCCCGGGCGGCTCCTGCCCACCGGCGCGCGCGGGTCGCCCGGATGCTCGAGCTGGTCGGCCTGGAGGCGCGCGCCGAGCACCGGCCGGCGGAGCTCTCGGGCGGCGAGCAGCAGCGGGTCGCGATCGCCCGGGCCCTGGCCAACGAGCCACGGATCCTGCTGGCCGACGAGCCGACCGGCCAGCTCGACTCGGAGACCGGCCACGTGATCATGGACCTGATCCGGAGGGTCGTCCGGGACGAGCACGTCACGGCCATCGTGGCCACCCACGACCCGGCGATGCTCGACGTGGCCGACCGGGTCTTCGAGCTCCACGACGGCCACCTGATCGCCCGCTAGGGACGATCAATCCGGCCAGGCCGGAACGGGCCGAGGCCGCTCAGTCGGGCTTGGCCGCCGGTGGCGGCTCGGGCGCACGGTCGGGCGTCCCTTCCTCGTCGCTGACCTGGACGAGCAGATCCCACGACACGTCCGCCGCCCCGAGCAGGAGCAGGAAGTTAACCGCGATCAGGTCGTACAGCGTCCCGCTCGTCCCCCGGGTCCACAGGTCATAGGCGGCAAAGGCCAGCAGGACGACGGCCAGGAGCGACCAGGCCTGGCGCCGCAGGGCCAGGACCGGGTGGGCGACGACCGTCCAGTGGACCGCCACCGTGCGAATCCGGCGCACGCCCCGGTACAACCCGATCACGGTCAGGATCGCGCAGGTGATGGCCAGGGACTGCGGGTCGTTCTGGGGGATCAGGACGGACAATGAGAGGATCAGGACAAAGGTCAGGTTCGTGAAGGCCTGGCTGGCCCGCTGGCGCAGGTCGATCCGTTCGGGCACGTTCAGGGCGCCGAGATTGATCGAGATGCCCACGAAGAGGAGCCCGAGCAGGGCAGCCGCCGCGCCCGCTGTCGCCAGGTAGAAGTCGTGCCAGCCGAGGATCGCCTCTTCGAAGCTCACCAAGGCAGCGTACAACGCAGGCTTCGGACTACGTGGAGCGCCCACTTCGGCAACGGACGGGGGGTCGGCTCCCTGAGTCGGACGGCCGCCGGCTCCAGATCGAAGGCGCAACCGCCCATAAGAGTTGCTACAAGACGAATCTGACAGAAACAAGGCGGAGGCTGGGCGACCAGGGACTCGACGGACAGGCTCGCCCGACAGCCGTCGGTAGAATTGGTCTGCGATGTACATTCCCGCCCACTTCGAACCGGACGAGCAGACCGTCCACGAGCTCCTGGCCAACCAGGGCGCTGCCGACCTGGTCACCTCGACTGACCAGGGGCTGCTCGCCACGATGCTGCCGTTCCTGTTCGATCCGCCCGGCAGCCGGCCCGGAACCGGAGAGCTCGGCTCGCTCGTCGGACATGTTGCCCGGAACAACGGCCAGTGGCGGGCGGCGGCCCTGGGCCAAGCCCTCGTGATCGTGCGCGGCCCGGACGGGTACATCTCGCCGGCCTGGTACGCCACGAAGCGCGAGCACGGCCGGGTCGTCCCGACCTGGAACTACGTCACGGCGCATGTCTACGGCCCGCTCGTGATCCACGACGACGTGGCCTGGCTCGAGGCCCTCGTCCGGCGCCTGACCGAGCACTACGAAGCGTCGCGCAGCGAGCCCTGGTCGGTCGACGACGCACCGGCCGCGTATTTCGCGGGCCAGCTCAAGGCGATCGTCGGGGTCGAGGTCCTGATCGATCGGATCGAGGCCAAGGCGAAGCTCAGCCAGAATCGCTCCGATGCCGACATGGACGGGGTGATCGAGGGGCTCGAGGCGCGTGGCGACGCCGGCCTCGCGGAGGCGGTTCGCAGGGTCCATCGCTGACTCCGGCGCCCGGGCGTTCCCGGGCCGGCCGGGATCGCCGGAGCCCCTCCGCGCCCGAGGGCCGATCGGTCGTAGGCTAGACGGGCCAACGAACGCGGATGCTCAGCGAAGGAGGCGTGAGGTGGCTGAATCCAGGGATGTCCCGAAGCCGAGCGACGGCACCGACCCCGAGCGGGTCGGCCTGGTCTGGATGGACGCCGAGCGCGCGGTCATCGCGCGCTGGCGCGAGGAGCCAGTCGTCGAGCGGCTCGAAAGCGGGGTGCCACCGAGACGTACGGCCGTGGGCTCGATCCGGCGAGGGCCGGCCCGGCCGGCCAGCGGCGGTCGCGTCGCCGCTCATCGAACCGAGGGCCGGCATCTCGAGCTGATGCGCCGGTACCTGGCCGATCTGGCCGAGCGGGTGGCTGACCTGGACGTGGTCGAGGTCAGCGGCCGCGGCCAGCCCCACGCCCGGTTCGCGGACCTCCTCCGGCGCTTGGGCGCCCATTCGAGCGGCCCACAGCAGGTGACGAGTCGCTCGACGTCACGCCGGCCGACCGATCCACAGCTGATCGCCCGGCTGCGCAAGCTGACCGACGAGGAGCTGCCCCGCCGGACGAACGGCCCGTACCGGACGCCCGCGCCGGACCCGGCCGACAAGCGTCACGGCACGACCCGGCGCAATCCGAAGCCGCGCCGATTGCCGGAGCGGCGCGAGATCGACCTCGAGGTCGAGATGATGCTCGCCGACGACGCCGTCCCGGATCCGGATCCGGCCTGATCCCTCGCTCGCTACGGGCCGCGTGACTCGAACAGGTCGCAGGCCGTGAGATCGGGGTTCAGGCAGCCTGTCCAGACGATCAGCGTCCCGCTGGCCACGAACGTGGGCGCCACGACGGGGACCTGGCCACCGCCCGAGAAGACGGTCTCGAACGGAGACCAGTGACTCCCGCCATCGGAGCTGCGTCGAACCAGGACCGTGTTTGGGACGGATGGGGTCGTGCCCATTCGGCTGTACGCCAGGACGATCCGGCCCGCGGAGTCGACCGCGACCGAGCCGCCGCTCAGGTTCGAGGCCGTCCCCGGACCGGCCAGCCGATGGCTCGCAACCGTCGCCCCGCCATCTTTGGAGCTGAGCCCGATGATCGCGCCGTCGAGGCCCTCGACCTCCCCGGCCAGGTATGACCCGGCGGCGCTCAGGGCGGGCCAACCGAAGGTCGGCTTCGCCTCGATCGTCGTGGCCGCGAGATACGACAGGCCGCCGTTGATCGATCGGCTGAGGACGATCGAATCAGCCGAGCCGTTACCGCTGGGCGTCCAGGCCACGTCCACGTTGCTGCCCGACGCCGCGAGGCCAATCAGGCCATCGGTGAAGGTCGGGTCGTTCGGCAGGAAGGTCGCCTTGGTGACCCCGATCCGCTGGGCTGGCTCAAAGGTCTGGCCCTGGTCAACGCTCCGCTGGACGATGATCGAGCCGGTCACCCGGTTCGTCCAGGCGACGAACACCCCGGCCGGGCTGATCGCCACGGATTGCTCACCGATCCTGCGGGTCGTGACAACCTTGGCGATCGTCTTCGGCGTCCCCCAGGTCAAGCCCGCGTCGTCGCTGACCCGCACGATCAGGTAGGCCGCGGAGGCGTCGTTGGCCCGGTAGGCAACCACGACCAGGGAGCCGTAGGCCGCAATCGCCGGATCGCCCAGGACGACCGGATAACGCGAGCTTGGCCGGGCCAGGGTGACGGTCGTGGACCAGTGCAGGCCGCCGTCGGTCGAGCGGCGATAGTCGAGCCCACCCGTTCGCGCGTTGACCAGGTGAGTGACCCCGCCAGCCGTCGCCAGCGAGCGGGCATACGAGCTGAACGCTTCGTGGCTCGAAGTGATCGCGAGCGGTGTTGTCCAGCTCGCCGCGAGGACGGGCGAGACGGCCAGCAGCAGGACCACGAAGCCCACGAGCGGACCAACGAATCGACGCATGACGAGCCCTCCCTGTATCCCTCGGCGCGCCCGGTACATCCAGTCGTACAGGGCACGCTAGTCCCGACCAGCGACGTTGTCGATATCGCCAGCAAAAGGACGACCGGCCGAACGATTTTGGTTCGGCCGGTCGCCCGAGAGGAGGGAGGACTCCCCGAGTCCGGAGTTGGCCCGGCTCCCGGAGGATGCCCTCGGATCGTGCCGGTGGCCACCTTGCGATTCGATTACGCGGTTCGAGTTGGCTAGGATCAGCGGATGGCTCAGCCGGCGCCGACCGCACAAGAACCGCGCCAAGGCGCCGGGCCCACAGGCCGCAAGCTCGAGGATGTGCCGGGCTGGTTCTGGCCGATCGACCAGCAGCTCTTCGGCTGGCTGCTGGATCGGCAATCAGACCTTGGGATCACAGGCGACCTGCTCGAGCTCGGCCCGTACCTCGGCCGCAGCGCGATCCTGATCGGCTGGCACGTCCGCCAGGGTGAGACGTTCACCGTCGTCGATATCTTCGAGGACGAGGCGCCCGACGCGAGCAACACGAACGAAGTGGCCCGGTCCTACGGGACCCGCCTGACGAGAGCCCGCTTCGAGGCCAACTACCTCGACTTCCATGCCCAGCTGCCGGTGATCATCCAGGCACCCACGGGAGACCTGGCGGATGGGCGCATTCCGGCCGGAAGCTGTCGCTTCGTGCATATCGACGCCTCTCACCTGTACGACCACGTCGTGGTCGACGCGCAGGTCGCCAAAGCGGCCCTTGGACCGAGCGGGGTCGTGGTCTTCGATGACTATCGCCAGCCCCACACCCCCGGCGTGGCCGCGGCGGCCTGGGGTGCCGTCCTGAACCTGGGGCTCAACCTGATCTGCTCCACGGACCAGAAGCTGTATGGCACATGGGGCAGCCCGACGACGATCCAGGACGACCTCCTGAAGCTCGATGGCGACCGGGGCAAATGCCGGATGGACATCGAATCGGTGGCGGGCCAGCGGCTGATCCGGCTATCCGGGCCGGGCGTCGCCGGGCTCATGCCCGAGAGTGCCGATGCCCCGCCCGCGGCCGCGCGTCGGCCGGGTCGAGCTCGTCGCCTCGCCGTCGACCTGCTCCCGCCCGTCGTGACTCGAGCGATCCGCCGAGCGCGGATGTCCGCCCGGGCCTGAGCCGGTCTCAGCCGGTCTCGGCCGGGCTGCGGTTCCAGAGCAGGGCCCCGAGCTCACCCGCAAATTCGAACTGACCGGCCCTCTCCAGGTAGTCCGGTCGCGCCGTCCGGCCGTCGAAGCCGCAGGCCGGATCCGCCTCGATCCTCGCACACAGGCCGGCCAGCCCGGCCGCCAGGCCCGCCGGCGAGTCGACCTCCAGGGAGGTGATGTTCGAATGCCAGGCAGCGAGGTCCTTGCCGCCAAAGCGGTTGGTCAGGACGAGCATCCCGAGATGGGCCATTTCGAGCGGCGGATAGCTCGGGTGGGGCGAGACCATCAGGGAGATCCCGATCGCGGATTCGCTGAGCAGTGCGCCGTATTCGTCCATGCCCAGCTTGCCCCGCGACGACAGGACGAGGCCGCCACCCAGATCGATCTCGGGATGGCCCTGGCCGATCGAGACGACCGACCATTCGCGGGCGCCTGGGTCGGTCGCCGCCCACGCCCGAAGCCCGTCCACGATGAGCGGAAACGCGTTGCGCGGCGTCTTCGGCCGGCCGTAGACCACGATCCGTCGCTGCCGGGCGACCCGCTGGCTGGGGAGGTATCGCCGGAGGGGCTCGGCGAGGCGCGGCTCGAAGGTGAACTCCCGCCGGAAGGACAGGCCCTGACCATGGAGGTAGTCCTGGAGGAGCTTCGAGTTGAAGATCGCCACGGTCCCGGACGGGTCCGCGTACGTCCCCCAGGCAAGCAGGTACTGGGCCGACCAGGGATAGAAGCCCGGCTCGAAATCCTGGATCAGGTAGAACATCGGGCCGCCAGGACGACCGAAGGCGGCGGTCTGCCAAGCGCGGATTCGCTGGCTGAGCTCAGCGGTCGTCCAGAACGTTGCGACGAAGACATCGCCTGGTCCGACGGGCATCTCCATCGCCGGATCCGCGATCGACACGATCGAGCGGGCGATATCGGTGTCATCGGAGAGGTCGGTCCGGACGTAGCCGGCCAGGCCGGCCTCGGCCGGTTCGGGCGAGGGGCCGTAGGAGATGATCCGGGCCCTTGGCACGCCCTCGGCCAGGGTCGCGAACAGATCCAGGGCCGTCCTTACGCCGCCGAACGTTCTGGCCGGCTGGAGGGTCGGGACGATCAGATTGAGCCGGTTGCCCTCGATGCTCGAGGCCCGGAAGTTGATCCTGCGAAGCTCCGCGATGCGGTCCCACGTCGGCTGGACCACGGGTGGAGCGTCCGAGCCGGAGGGCTTCGGGGCCCCCTGCACGAACACCCGAACGCCGCGCGCCAGGCCGCTCAGGCGGGCGGAGGCGCGGACCCGTCGGCGGAGCCAGCCAGTGCCGCGCTGGTCAGTCACGAACTCGTCACGAGGACTCGCAGGTCCGCAGCGTGGTCACCGGCCGATTATCCCTTGTCCTGGATCGCTGGTGGGCGAGGTCATCGAGCGACCAGGTGCCCGTCACGAGACCGGGCGAGACCTCGTAGCGCGGGCAGGGACCGTTTCAGGTCAGCCTGACCGCCGGCTCGAGGGAGCGGCCGATGATCGAGCCGAGGCGAGCGACCTCCTCGGCCAGGGCGGCGCCGGGCGGCGCACCCGACTCCCCGAACCAGGCGACCTGGACGACGTCGCCGGCCAGCCCCCAGGTCCCGGCCACGACCCCGGCCTGGACCACGACGGGCGCGATCCAGCCGCTCTGCTTGCTGACCAGTCGCCGGCGCGGGGCCGCTACGACCTGGACGTCGTCGGTGCCGGGGCCGAGGACGTACTGGTCGAACCCGCCGAGGAGGCGGACCGCCCTTGTCGGACGGGCCGCTGCCAGGTCGTCGACATCCTCGGCCAGGACGAACCGACGCTCCCCTTCCACTTCGACCTCAACAAGCCGGTCGCCCAGCGCCCCGAACCAGGCGCGCAGCCGCCGGGCACCCATCCAGCCTCGGGCCAGGAATCCGTGGAAGCTCTCGATCGTGCCCGGGCCGTACGCGGCCAGGTAGGCGGCGATCGCCCGCGGGCCGGCCTGATCGGGATCCGGCACGCCCGGCCAGTCCGGACTGGCGGCCTCGGGACGGATGAACGTGACCCGGTTGCCCCGGGCCGGACCGAAGCACAGGTCGCCCTGCCAGGCGAGCGGCTTGAGGAGCGTTCCCCAGCCCCGCATCAACTCTTCCCCAAGATGCTCGAGGCCGGGCTCGACGACAATCGCCGCAACGAGCTCCTCGCGGGTCAGCGGACCCGCCTCGAGGGCATCGCGCACGACCGGCCGAAGCCGGGCCCAGGCCTCAACCGGCATCCCGAAGGCGCGTTGCCAGCTCGGTCGTTCCCAGGTCCGGCCAGACGCCAGGAGCGACAGGAAGTCAGGGCCCTCCACCGGCGTGAGCAGGTGGAGCGTCCCCCGCATCGCCCAGGTCTTGATCAGCCGCCCGTCGGCCAGGGCGCGGCCGACCTCGCCCGGGCGCCCGGCTTTCGTCCGGACCCGGACGGCGAGATCGGCCGACGAGGCGACCTGGGCCTGGACCCCGCACAGTCGTCGGACGACCACTTCGGGGGGCAGCCGGCCGATCGGATCGAGCAGCTGGCGGTTCATCCGCCAGGCCAGCGCCTGCGCCCAGCCGACCTTCAGGACCATGGGTGGACGACCATCGGCCAAGGTTAGCCGGAACGGCTAGCGTGGACGGCAGCCCGGGGTCGAAGCGAGACCCCGGGAGGATGGGAGATGACGTGCCGATCCGGTCGTGGGCGTCCGACTTCGCGGCCTGGGTTCGCCGCCTGGCCGGTGACCGCGGGGCGATCGCCTGGGCGATCGTCGTGGCCGTCGTCTACGTCGGCGCGACGGTCCTGCTCGCCCTGATTGGACCGGCCAGGGTCAATCCCGCGATGCAGGCTGCGGTCGCCCTCTCGCACGGACGGCTGAACCTCGACCTGCCGGCCGGCACGAATGACACGGCCACGGTCGGCGGCCTGACCTACCAGGTGATCAGCCCCCTACCGATCGTCCCCTACCTGGCCTTCGTCCCGTTCCCGGCGCTATGGGCGGCCTCGCGCTGGATCACTGACTGCGCCTTCGGGCTGCTGGCCGCCTGGCTGTGCCTGCCATTCGCCCGGCGCTACGCCGGACCCGGCCCGCGAGCGTACTGGCTGGCGGTGCTGGGAGCATTCGGCACGCTCCTGTTCGACCTGGCCGTCCAGGGCGACTTCTATTACCTCGCCCAGGTCCAGGCGATGCTGTTCACGCTCGTGGCCCTGGTCGAGTGGCGCGGGCGGCGGCGCGGCTTGGTTGTCGGGGCCGCGTTCGGCCTGGCCGCGCTCGCTCGCCCGACCGTCCTGCTCGCCGCGATTCCGTTCGGGGTCGCCTTGCTCCTCTCATCCCGGGGTCGGCGATTCCGGGCGGCGTTCCGCTATCTCTTGCCGATCGGGCTGGCCGTCGGCCTCAGCGCGATCTACGACGCAGCCCGGTTCGGGAGCCCGTTCGAAACGGGCTACGGGATCTCGGCCCTCGCCAATCCCGTCCTGGCCAACGCCCGGGCGGCCGGCCTGTTCTCGGTCCGGCACGTGACCGACAACCTGGCCCTGCTGGTTGGTCAGGGCTTCGGGTTCCGCGACCGGTTTCCCTTCCTCGTGCCGGACCCCTACGGCCAGTCGATCCTGCTGACCAGTCCCGCCCTGCTGATCTCGGTTGGGGCCGGCATCCGGCGGCAGGGCGCGGCGATCCTGTGGGCGTCAGCCGGGCTCGTGACGATCCCGCTCCTCCTCTACTACGGCGGCGGAGGCTGGCAGACGTACGGCTTCCGCTACTTCCTCGACGTCGTTCCGTTCCTGCTGGCGCTCGTCGGGCTGGCGATGCGGCGCCACTTCGGGCGGCTCGAACAGGTCCTGATCGTGCTCAGCGTGGTCTTCGTGGCCTACGGCCTGGTCTGGGCCGTGTTCCAGTAGTGGACGCTGCTACGCCTTCGGTGCCTTCGGCGGCAGGCTCCCCACGTAGGCCAGCGACCGGGCAATCCAGGCATCCTGGGCCGCCCGGTCGGCGATCGCGGGCAGCGTCACGTATCCACCCATCGGCCGTTCTGCGGGACCGAACGGCCCAGCCCCTTCGGTCGCCAGCAGCTCCTCGGCATCGGCTCGGGACAGCTTGACCCCGATGTCGGCACCGAACAGGCCCATGAACATGTTGCCGTTCACGAACGCGCCCAGGTTGCCGAACATCGGCTTGACCGCAACCCGTGGATCGGCCGGGACGAGGGCCTGGAACCGGGCCCGGTCGGACTCGCTTGGCTTCGGAATCTGCATGGCATCGGGACCTCGATCGAGTACTAATTAGGGCTAGAAGCTCGTTGTGCTGCCGCAGGTGAGATCGCCGGTCAGGTGGAGAGTGTGGCTCGTTCCGGCCGCTCCCGCGGCCAGTCGCTCCACGAAGTCGGCGTCGACGTGGGCCCCGCCGGCGGTCAGGTTGACCGTGCCCTGCGGGGCGATGTCGTAGGCATGCTGGGGCGGTCCGTCAGTCCCGTGGCTGAAGATCGTTGAGCCCTTGGCCGCGAGGAACAGGGTCATCCCGGTCTGGGTGCTGCCCGAGGGGATGATCCCGGTTGTCGAGACGGCGTTGCCGTTCGCGGCGTCGTCGACGCAGGTGACCCGGAAGGCGCTGAACGGCCCGGTCATTGCCCCCTCGGCCGATGCCCCGGAGAAGACGACCGTCGACTCACCGGCTGTCTGGCCGGCGCAATCGACCGAGCCCGTTACATGGCTGATCGTGCCCAGCGTGCCTGGCTTCGAGCCCGGCGTCAAGATGATCGTCAGGCTCGAATCGAAGGCCGCACCCGAGGCAGGATTGAACGTGGTCACGCCGGTTCCCTGGAACTCGCGATCCGCGTAGGACGCGCCGGAACCTGCCCGCTCGCTGACCTCGATCGAGCCCTGGTTCAGGGTGATCAGGACGACCGCTTTCTTGTCGGGCGAGGTCGCGAAGAAGGTGATGTCGGGCGTCGAAAAGGTCGGGTTGTCGCAGGCGATCCCGAAGCTGCCGCTCCACGTCCCGGTCACGTTGTGGTCACCCGCGGTGGTCAGGGCGAATGTCGCCGGCGCCGAGCTCCGGGCGGCCACGGACGGGGCGGTCGACGGGTTCGCTGTCGGGCTCGCAGCGGCGCCGCCCGGGCTCGGACTGGCCGGGACCGGACTCGAGTTGGAGGACGCCGGGTTTGGCGTGCCCCCGCTCGAGCAGGCGGCGGCCAGCAGCACGATCGCCAGGCCGGCGATGAGCGTGCGGCCGGGGATGGCGCGAACCGCGCTCGTCATATCGGATGCGCTCCCAGCGGCTGGACTCTTGCCGAGTATTCGTCCCGGGTGGCAGCGAGGATTGCCCGAAGCCCAACCCGGCCATCATGACGGTTGCGGAGCGATCCGCCAGCCCCGCGAAACCCGGTCAGGGCCTGAACGGATTCTCAGTCGCGAAGGCCTGAGCCCGGGTGGTAGGGTGACGCCGTGAAGGGTTCCCTGCTCGAGGATGCGTTCGGCCATCACGTCTGGGCGACGATTCGCCTGATCGACGCCTGCGACGGCCTGTCCCCCGCTCAGCTCGAATTGCCGGTTCCCGGCACGTACGGCTCGATCATCGATACCCTGCGCCACACGGTCGGAGCCGACGCCGGATACCTGTTCACGATCAGCAACGGCCGGTACCCGGAGATCGACGAAGCAACGTTCGACCTGCCGATGCTCCGCCAGGCGATGCTCGCCAACGGGCCGGCCTGGGCCGAGCTCCTCGCCGGCGACCTCGATCCGGCGGCGATCGTCGTCCGCCATCGCGACGATGGCTCAACCAGCTCCGCGCCGCTGACGATCCGGCTGGCCCAGGCCCTCCACCACGGAACCGACCATCGAAGCCAGGTTTGCACGGCGTTGACCAACCTCGGCATCGAGCCGCCCTCGATCGACGCCTGGGATTACGCCTTCAAGGACGGCCGCCTGAGCGACACCCCGCCAACGACCTGAGCCCGTCGTGGCATCTCCTCAATCCGGAAGCACCAAGGCGCCGGATATAAGCCCCAGTCTTAGCAGGCGCAACGTTGGCCGGTTCCGGGGGCGGATGTCCGGCGGGAATGGTCGCCGCGGCCTCGTTTCACGCCTGGCAAGCTCAAGTCGAGCGTCATCCCTTGGTCGATCGAGCGATTCGGACGGCTCACAGCGTCTGAAACGCGCCGCCTAAAAGGGGGGCTTATCAATGGCCTTGAGAGCCACGAGCGATCGCGGGCGTCATTACCAGGCCAGCCTCAGGGCTCGTCGGATTCCTCGTCCAAGCCGCTCAAGCCGTCATCGTCGTCTGACTCCTGAAGCCTTCGCCGGCTCACCCGGGGCATGGCTTCTCGAGCGTCGAACGGCATCCGCTCAGCGTCCTCGTCCAGGGCGTGAAGTGATCGGGCCAGCGGCCGATTGATGATCAGGGTCAGGCCTTCGTCGGTGACCACCTCGGTCCCTCGCCGGTATGAGATCTGGGCCTTGGTCAGAGGCACCCAGGGCGGCCGTCGGACGACCATCACGAGCGGGTTCGAGGCCGGCGTGCCATGGATTTCGCCGATCACCTCGTACGGCCCGAGCTCCGCGATCACCTCGATCGTGCGGGTCCGGATCCGGCGGGTCGGGTCGCCTCGAATGCCCGTCGCGACGACGGCGTAGAGCTCGTTCAGCGGGACGTCGAGCTCTGGGTGACTGACGACCCGGTCGTCCAGGATGCTCTCGATCCGGGCGTCATTGACCTGCAGGTTGGCCGACGCGTTGAGCAGATCGCTCAGGCGACCGTCACCGGGCTCGAGCTTGCCGAACAGCCGGCAGTCGGCGGCATAGGCGTCGAAGTCGATCACCCGCTCATCCTAGTCCCGACGATCCAGCCCGCCTGCCGTCTCCCGCTCCGCGAAAGCCTCGAGGCTCAGCCCCCGTCCAGCTCGCGCGACAACCAGACCCGGTCCCGGAGCTGGATCCCATCGAGCAGGATCGGCTCGGGATAGCCCGTGGCCGGGGTGAAGGCGTCGCGCTCGATCGAGGCCATCCGGAAGCCGACCCGCTGGTAGAAACGCAGGGCTCCGGTGTCGGCGGCGGCCGTGGAAACCAACATCCTCCGCCGGCCGTCCGCCAGGGACCGTTCGACGGCCGCCGCGACCAGGGCGCGTCCAATGTCCGACCGCTGCCGGGCCGGGAGCACGGCCATGCTCTTGAGCTCGACGTCGCCGGGCTCGGGACCCTCGATGAGCTGGAGGTGCCCGATGATCTCGTCGTGATCCCAGGCAACGAGGACGCGACCGAGCCCGATGTACCCGTCGAGCTGCGACCTCGAATCCTCGGCCAGCTCGAACAGCGGACGGAGCTCGGCCCGCGGACCGTCGTGCCAGGTGATCCGGAGCGTCATTCGCCAACCGTAGCCCGATGGCGGTTCGGTCGGGCGATAATCGGCCGAGTGACGACACCGTTCGATGGGCCCGCACTGTCGGTTGATCACCTCTCGAAGCGGTTCGGCGACCGTCTCGCATTTGACGATGTCTCGTTCGAGGTCCGGCCCGGCGAGGTGTTCGGATTCCTCGGTCCGAACGGGGCCGGCAAGACGACGATGGTCCGGACCCTGGGCACGCTGCTGACCCCAACGTCGGGTTCGGCCACGGTCGCCGGCCTGGCGCTGAGCGTCGAGAACGGAGTCGAGATCCGCCGGCGGATCTCGGTCATGCCGGAGTCGCCAGGTCTGTACACGCGCCTGAGCGTCGCCGAGAACCTCGAATGCTTCGCCGGCCTGTACGAGCTGGCGGACCCCGGGCCACGGATCGAACGAGCGCTCGGTGCGGTCAACCTCGCCGCCCGGGCCAACGACCCGTGCGGAACGCTGTCGAAGGGACTCCGCCAACGGGTCAGCCTCGCCCGGGCGCTCCTGAACGACCCGCGACTCCTCTTCCTGGACGAGCCGACGGCCGGCCTCGATCCCGTGGCGGCCCACGACGTCCACGAGCTGATCAACGGGCTGCGCGAGCAGGGGGTCACGATCTTCCTGACGACCCACCGGCTCGAAGAGGCCGAGCGGCTGTGCAGCCGGGTCGCGATCCTCAACACCCGACTCCAGACGATCGGCACGCCGGAGGAGCTGCGGGATCGGCTCTTCGCGAAGACGCTCACCGTCAGGACGGTCGGTCCATTGCCCGATCCCAAGCACCTCTTCGCGGGCGTCCCGGCGGTCGACTCGTGGCGCCGGGACGGATCCGGTGCGTATGTCCTTTCGGTATCTGACCCGGCGGCCGCGGCGCCGGTCCTTACCCGGGCGCTCGTGGCCGCCGGGGCGGACGTCCTGTCGATCGCGGAATCCCACCACAGCCTCGAGGACGTCTACCTCGAGCTGATCGGCGAAGACGTCGAGGCGGGAGCGGCTTGAGCTGGACCCGGATCCGAGCGATCTTTCGCAAGGAGCTGCGCGAATACCAGCGCAACCGATCGATCGTCCTGACGATGGCGGTCATCCCGCTCGTCTTCGTCCTGGGACCGCTGATCAACATCTTCGCCCTGCCGAGCGATGCCGCCGGCGCGCTCCGGTTCGAGCACATTCTCGTCTACATGCTGGGCATCCCGGCAATCGTGCCGGCCGTGATTGCGTCCTATTCCGTCGTGGGTGAACGACTCCAGGGCAGCCTCGAACCGGTCCTGACGACACCGATCCCGCGCGATGAGTTCCTGCTCGCCAAGGCGCTCGCGGCGCTCGTTCCCTCGCTCCTCATCTCGTATGTCGTGTTCATCGGGGTGGTCGTTGCGATCGAGCTGTTCGCCCAGCCCGGGATCGCCTCTTCGCTGATCCTGGGTCCCGATGTGCTGGCCCAGGTCATCTTTACCCCGCTCGTCGCGGGCTGGTCGATCTGGGTCGGGATCGCCATCTCGACCAAGGTCGGCGAGGCTCGGACGGCCCAGCAGCTCGGCACCTTCGCCAGCGTCCCGTCGGCGATCATCGCCGCCCTGATCGCCTACGGTGTGATCGCCGCGACGCTCCAGCTGGCGGTTGGTGCCGCGGCCCTGCTCATCGTCCTGAACATCGCTGGGTGGCGCGTCACGTCACGCCTGTTCGACCGCGAGCGGCTGATCGCCGGAGCCCGCTGAGGCTCAGGCCGGCACGAGCGCGAGCGGCCCGCCACCCGTTGTTGACCGGCTCAGGCTCGAGCTGGTGCGAGCGGCCGGCCACCGGTTGTTGATCGGCCCGTAATGCTTTGGAAAGACTGGCTGGCGATACTGGCTGTAGCCGGCTCGGGGACCGCATCGCCAGCCGGCCAACACGCGAACGACCCGACATGGACACCCGCACCTCTCCGCGGGCCGTGACCGGGTCGTTTGTTTTCCGGGGAAATGTTGACCCCGCGCCAACCCGGGGCTGGTGGCCAATCGGCCGCGTGCAGCCCTACCGTCTGGGCGATGGATCTTCGAAGGACGGACGCAAGACGCCGCTGAACGGGCCGCGCCACCGTCGCAGTGAGCGAATGGCCGGGCGCGGCCGGGGCGAGCCTCTGGCCCCGATCTGGGGACGGGATAGCCGCCGCCGGTCCGCCTGGCCAAGCCGTCGAGGCGCCTGTCCAGGAGGTCTCGACTCGATCGCCGGCGAACCGGCCCCTCCCGAGCGCGAAGGCAGCTCCGCGACTGGCCCTGTCGGATCAGCCGATCACCTCGGCCTGGAGGCCCTGAGGCTCGTCAGCTGGTGAGCGCGCCTCGGTCGAACCAGATCCGCTCCCCGTCGAACCGCTCCGTGACCGGATTCCAGGGGAACAGGATCAGCACCTCGAGCGCGACCGGCAGTCCGCTCGGTTCGACCCCGGCCCACGGCCCGAGGTTCGTGCCGGTCAACCTCGCCGCCTCGAACACGCCCTGCGGCCCAACCACGATGTCCGTCAGCGCGAACTGGTTGTCGGGAAAGGCCGCGAAGAGTTCCGAATAGAAGGTTCGGGCGCCGGCGTGCCCGTCCCAGCGCTGGCCGGTGGGCACGATCTCGTACACGCAGTCGGGCGACAGCGTCGCGATCAGGCCCTCGATGTCGCGGGCGTCCTCGGCGATCGAATGACGGACCCAGGCGCGCTTGATCGCCCGCAGCTCGACAGGGTCGAACCGGCGGGCGAGCCGCGCGCGAATCGAGGCCTGGGTCACCGGCCCATTGTGGCCCGGTTCAGACGGTCTTGGCCGAGGCCATCACGCCCGCGGCGGCACTGATCGGGATGGCGAAGCCGATTCCCTCGGCCGACGACGAGCTGGCGTTGATGATCCCGATGACCGCGCCCGAGCTGTCGACCAGCGGCCCGCCGCTGTTGCCGGGGTTGATCGCGGCGTCGGTCTGAATCAGGCCGGTCAGGTCGTGACCCTGGCCAGTCAGGTCATCGGCAACGGTGATCGAACGGTCCGTGCCCGAAACGATCCCGGTCGTGACCGAGCCCGGGAACTCCCCGAGCGGGTCGCCGATCGCCAGGACGGTCTGGCCAAGCTGGGGGGACGTGCCCGTCGCGAGGGCCAGCGTCGGCAGCCCGGTCGCGCTGATCTTGACGACCGCCACGTCGAGCGAGGTGTCGCTCGAGACCACGGTCCCGGGAAACGTCCGTCCGTCGGCCAGGGCGACCGTGATCTGGGAGGCACCCTCGACGACATGGGCGGCGGTCAGGATGTAGCCGTCCGATTCGTAGATGAAGCCCGAACCGACGCCTGATCCACCCTGGCTGCCGGGCCACTGGCCGGCCGATGATGAGGTGGTCTGGATCGTGACGACGGCCGGGCTGTCGGCGGCGGCAATTGAAGCGGCCGAGCTGGTGGTCGTCGAGGCGACCGTGATGTTCGGGCTCGTGCTCGAACTGGCGGCCGCGGTCGCGCCCCCGGACGAGCTGCTCCTGGGCACGAGGGCAACGGTCAGTCCGGAGGCCAGGGCCGCCGAGAGGAGCGACGCGGCGAACAGGCGGCCGACACCGCCGGGCCGGTGCGGACGTCGCGCCGACGCTGTCGCGGGTGTCGCGAGCGGCGGGACGGGTTCGGGCGATCCGAGCCCGAGGTCCGGCTCGGCGATCGCCGCCGGCTCGATCTCCGGGGATGACTCCGCCAGGGGCGAATCTGGTTCTTCGTACATGCTCGAGTGACTCCGCTGTGTCCGGCAGGGTCGACCTGGTTTTGTGGTCGCGGTCCTGCGCAACACGACGGTGCCACGGGCCATCTTGCGGTTGGGTTACGCGGACTCGAGTCCCGCGAGCTCCCGAGCTCGGACGACTACGGGCAGGGGCCGGCTCCGTGCTCGCCGTCGCCGACCAGAGTGAATGTGTCGAGCCCTGCGTCGTACGTCCGCAATTCGGTTGTCTCGAGGCTGTAGACCCAGGCGTGGATCCGCAGGCTGCCGGCGGCGACGCCCCGGCTGACCGGTTCGTAGGTCAGCAGGTTGGCCAGGCTATCAAGCGCGCACGCCTCGATCGCTCGGGGCAGCGCCTCGGCCGGGTCGAGCTTCATGGCCCGAACCCGTTCGACTGCCGGACGGAGGCCGGCGAGCCATCGGGCAAGATCGGAACCGGCCGGAATTCCGGCCAGGTCCCCTTCGACCGCCATGACCCCGCCGCACTTGTCGTGGCCGCACACGACGATGTCCCGCACCCCGAGCTGCCCGACGGCAAACTCGATCGCCGCCCCGACGCTCGAATCCGGATCGCCCTGGGCCGGAACGCGATTGGCGATATTCCGGACGATGAACAGGTCCCCCGGCGCGGCGTCCGTCAGGAGCTCGGGCACGACCCGCGAGTCCGAGCAGCCGATGAACAGGGTCGATGGATGCTGGCCGTCGCGATGGAGGCGGGCGAGCAGCTCGCGCTGGCTGGCGGCATAGCCCCAACGGAACCGACCGTGCCCGGCAAGCAGCTCATCAGCCATCGGTGGGCAGTATGGACTGCGGCCCGAGCGTGGTAGCGTCGGCGGGCAAGGCGCACGGTTGGAGGTTCGACGTGGAGCTCTGGTTCATCGCCCGACCGAACGGGATGGCCGCGGAGTAGGCGTGGGCAGGCTCCGACCAGGCCTCGTCGCGCTGCTCCTGCTTCTGCTGGTCGTCGCCGGCTGCTCCCCGTCGGCGACGGGCACTCCCCTGGTTTCGACCGCCGGAGGACCGCCCCGGATCGTGGGCAGTGTGACGGCCGAGGCCTGCCCGGCGAACGTTTCGCCGCCGCCTTCGCCCTGTCCCACCCGGCCGCTCGCCGAGGCGACGGTCGTCGTCCGGGACACGACCGGCAACGAGCTCGGCCGGACGACGACCGGGGTCGACGGCTCGTACACCCTGCCGATCGGCCAGACCGGCCCGGTCGTCGTGTCGGCCCTGATCAGCGGCGGATTCACCGAGCCGCCGGCTCCGGTCACGGTGACCTTGTCATCGCTCAGCGATGTCGAGCACGTCGACCTCGTCTTCGTCCCACCCAGCCCATGACGGCGAGGCTGGTCTCGCTCGCGCCGAACCTCCGGTTCGCGGCGGCCTGGCACGTCCTGTGGTGCGCCCTGCTGATCCCCTACGCCCTGATCGTGGTCCTGGTCGTGGGCGGCCTGGACCCGATGCAGGACCTGGTCGACGAGCTGGCAATGAGCTTCCTGATCGTGCCCCTCGTCCTGATCATCACGCTCCCACTCAATGTCGGCCTGGCCGTCGTGGTCGAGCTGCTCCTGCGGGGCGTGAGCTGGTGGGTTGGCGCGTTGGTCTCGGCCGCGTTCTTCGGCGCCGTGTGGCTCCTCGTGGCCACGATCTTCGACCTGCCGGCGGCCTTCGGAGCGTCGGTCGAGCCGGTGGCCTTCGGCCTGTGGGCGGCCGGGGGCGGAGCGGCCTACGGCTTCGTCGTGGCCCTTGGATTCGAACCGAGCGGCGCGAGGCTCAGCTCCCCCAGCTGACCTCGAGCCCGCGCGCGACGTCGGGCAGGGGCAAGGTCTGCGCCTCGGCCTCGACGGCCTCCTGCTCGGTGGGCGACAGCGTCCGCCAGGCCTCGATCGTGAGGCGCGAATCCGCCCGACGCCACGTCCCGACCAGCTCGCCGTCAAGGAGCAGGGCGCCGGGCCAGACGCGCGGCGTCCACAGCGCGGATCGTTGGCCGTCATCCGGCACGAGCAGCTCGCGATCCGCCCCTTTGAGCAGGGTGTAGGCGTCACCGCTCGGCAGGAATTGGACGATCGCCGACGCCGCTGCGGGGTCGGGCGACGAGCCAGGCTTGCCGGAGGCCCGGAACGCCGGCTCATCGGCGGCCAGGATCCAGCCCTCGTCGATCGGCGTTCGGACGGGCACGATCGACTGGCCGAGCGCGCCGAAGGCCCGCCGCGCCCCGGCCGGGCCGACCGACGACCAGTCCCCGAAGGCGCGAGCGGTCGAGGGCCCATAGACGTGCAGGTAGCGCCGGGCGAGCTCGAGCCGAGCCTCGCCGGGATCCATGTCGGGCGCCGGCACGGTCCATACGTCCGGCGACCGGGCACCGTCCCAGCGGATCAGGATCCGGCCGGTGAACGCGCCGCGACGGAGCTCGTTCGGTTTCAGGCCGAGGGCGTGGCCGGCCCGGCTGTAGCTCATCCGCCGCCCGACGAGGAACTCCTCCAGGCGATCGGCCATCTCGATCCCGAACCGGCGCCAGCGAGCGTCGTCAGGTTGCCGCCCGAGGGTGAATACGGCCCGATCCACGGCCGCGATCACGTACACGCTGAACCGTGGACCCCAGACCTGGATGAGCGAGTCATCCTCCCAGTGGGTCGATTCGACACCTCCGACTCGAGCGTGGATCGACAGGAGGGCCGCCCGCGGGGCGCTGTCCTGGAGGCCGGCCCAGGCAGCCCGCCGGAGCGAGTCCGGCCCGGGCGACAGCCGCTCCGCCAGCGACCCGGCGGCCTGGCGGCAGGCGAGGATCTGGGCTCGGCTGAGCGCGAGGGGCACGCCGGTCACGCGAGCATCCCCGCGCCGCCGAAGGGCTTTCCGGGCGGCCCTAGTTGTGGGGCTTCTTGTCCGCGTCGGACGAGACCGAGGGAACCGGCTGAACCGCGACCTGGAGCAGCATCTGGTTCATTCCGTCGGCGATCGCTTTGGCCAGGTTGGGCGACATCCGGATCCGGCCGACGATCGCGCTCGGGTCCTCGTGCGCACCGGCGACGAGCATCGGCTCCGACCGCTGGAGAGTCAGGGTCACCCCAAACGGGCCGGCCGTGACCGAGAAGCCATCGGCATAGATGTCCGGGTAGTCAGCCATGAGCAGGTCCTCCAGGGTTCGGATCAGGTCGCCTCGCCACTGCCCACAGCGTGACCCGATAATGTCCCGACGGCAAGACACAGTGGAGGGTCATCCCGATGGCCGAGCTTCCGCCGACCGAGCGGCCCCCGTACGTCGCGGCGCCGGACCGCTACGACACGATGCCCTACCGCCGGACGGGCCGGAGCGGCCTCGACCTGCCGCCGATCTCGCTCGGCCTGTGGCACAACTTCGGCGAGGATCGGCCGCTGGCCGAGCCAGCGCGCGATCGTCCGCCGGGCGTTCGACCGCGGGATCACCCACTTCGACCTGGCCAACAACTACGGCCCTCCGTTCGGGGCGGCCGAAGAGTCGTTTGGCCGGATCTTCCGGTCCGACCTGCGCCACTATCGGAACGAGCTGGTCATCTCGACCAAGGCCGGCTGGGACATGTGGTCCGGACCGTACGGCTTCCTCGGCTCGCGCAAGTACCTCCTGGCCAGCCTCGATGAAAGCCTGGCCCGGATGGGCCTCGACCACGTCGACATCTTCTACTCCCACCGGTTCGACCCCGACACCCCGCTCGAGGAGACCCTGGGTGCCCTCGACACGGCCGTCCGCTCTGGCAAGGCCCGCTACGTCGGGATCTCGTCCTACTCCGCCCAGCGGACGAGCGAGGCGGTGGCCATCCTGCGCTCGCTCGGCACGCCACTGCTGATCCACCAGCCCAGCTACTCGCTGCTGAATTGCTGGATCGAAGGCGGCCTGCTCGACGTCCTCGGCCAGGAGGGCGTTGGCTGCATCGCCTTCTCGCCGCTCGCCCAGGGCCTCCTGACGGATCGATATCTCGAGGGCATCCCGGCCGGCTCGCGGGCGAGCAAGGGCGATTCGCTCAGCACCGGGATGCTCAGCAAGGCGAACCTGGCCAAGGTCAAGGCGCTCAACAAGATCGCCGCCCGGCGCGGCCAGTCGCTGGCCCAGATGGCGATCGCCTGGATCCTGCGCGACCCGCGGGTGACCTCGACCGTGGTCGGGGCGAGCTCGGTCGAACAGCTCGAGGACAGCCTCGGGGCGCTCGATCGGATGGGCTTCGACGAGGCCGAGCTGGCCGAGATCGACCGGTATGCCACCGAGAGCGGGATCAACCTGTGGCAAGGCCCCAGCACCGCCTAGGAGCGTGGTGGACAGCGACTCGCTCGAGCCCGGGCTTGCCTCGTCGGGTCCTGCGACCGGAGCCTCGCCGGGGTCCGACCGGCGCCCGTGGCATGATCGCTTGATGACAAGCGCAGCGACGGCCAGGCCGGACCGGGGGAGCCTCGACCAGGCGACCGCCCGGGCCGAGGAGCAGCATCTCGACGATCTCGCCTGGCTGCGCCGAGTGCGAGACCGGATCGACCGCGAGTACGCCGAACCACTCGACGTCGAGGCGCTTGCCCGGGGCGCCCACATGTCGGCCGGGCACCTGAGCCGCAAGTTCCGCCGGGCCTACGGCGAGTCGCCCTATAGCTACCTGATGACCCGCCGGATCGAGCGGGCGATGGCCCTCCTGCGGCGCGGCGACATGAGCGTCACCGAGGTCTGCTTCGCGGTCGGCTGCTCGTCGCTCGGCACGTTCAGCACCCGCTTCACCGAACTCGTCGGGCTGCCGCCCAGCCGCTACCGGCGGAGCGAGGAGCAGTCGATCGCGGGGATCCCTTCGTGCGTGGCGAAGCAGGTCACCCGGCCGGTCAGGAATTGAGAAGCCTCGGCCGGCGACCCGGCCTAAGGTGACCGGGCGCAGGCTGCCGGCCGACCCGACCGAACGGCCCGAGGCGCTGCGCAAGGAGCGACGATGAGCACCACCCATGGGATCAGGACCGTGCTCCATCCGGTGACCGACCTCGAGGCCTCGAAGGAGGTGTACACGGCCCTCCTCGGCCTGCCACCCGCCCAGGACGCCGCGTACTACGTCGGCTACGAGGCCGAGGGCCAGCACATCGGCCTGGTCCCGAACGCCGGAGCCCAGGGGATGACCTCGCCGGTCTGCTACTGGCACGTCGCGGACATCCAGGCCAAGCTCGACGAGGTGACGGCCGCCGGCGCCACCGTCAAGGAAGCCCCCCACGAGGTGGGCTGGGGCCGCTTCGTGGCCTCGTTCAGCGACCCGGACGGCAACGTCCTCGGGCTGATCCAGGACCGGTGACGGCCATTCGCGGCCGCGACCCGGCGAGGACCGACCCGGAGTCGACCTCGCCCCAACTCGCCGATCGCCATGAGCTGATCCGGGTGCAGGGGGCGCGGGTCAACAACCTCAGGAACATCAGCCTCGAGATCCCGAAGCGGCGGCTGACCGTGTTCACCGGCGTCTCGGGTTCGGGCAAGAGCTCGCTCGTGTTCGGCACGATCGCCGCTGAGTCGCAGCGCCTGATCAACCAGACCTACAGCGCGTTCGTCCAGGGCTTCATGCCGACCCTGGACCGGCCGGACGTCGACGTGCTGGATGGGCTGACCACCGCGATCATCGTCGACCAGCAGCGGATGGGCGCCAACGTTCGTTCCACCGTCGGCACCGCGACCGACGCCAACGCGATGTTGCGGATCCTGTTCAGCCGGCTCGGGCAGCCCCACATCGGCTCTCCCCAGGCCTACTCGTTTAACACCCCGTCGGTCCACGGGGCCGGCTCGATCACGGTCGAGAGGAGCGGAGCGAAGGCCGAGAAGAAGACGTTCTCGATCACCGGCGGGATGTGCCCTCGCTGCGAGGGGATGGGGACCGCCTCCGAGATCGACCTCAGCCAGCTGTTCGACGAGACGAAGTCGCTAGCCGAGGGCGCGATCACGGTCCCGGGCTACACCGCCGGGGGGTGGAACTACCGCCTCTACGCCTCATCCGGCTTCGTCGACCCGGACAAGCCGATCCGCGAGTACACCGACCGGGAGCGCCACGACTTCCTCGATCGCGAGCCGATCCGGATGAAGATCGAAGGCATCAACATGACCTACGAGGGGTTGGTGCCCCGGATCCAGGGATCGTTCCTGTCCAAGGACCGGGAGACGCTCCAGCCGCACATCCGGGCGTTCGTCGACCGGGCGGTGACCTTCACCGTCTGTCCCGCCTGCGACGGGACCCGCCTGGCCGAGGCTGCCCGTTCGTCCCGGATCGGCGGCGTGAGCATCGCCGATGCCTGCGCCCTGCAGATCAGCGACCTGGCCACCTGGGTCCACGAACTCGACGAACCATCGGTGGCACCGCTCCTCGGCGCCCTGCGCCACCTGATTGACTCGTTCGTCGAGATCGGGCTCGGCTACCTGAGCCTCGACCGGTCCGCGGGGACGCTCTCGGGCGGTGAGGCCCAGCGGGTCAAGATGATCCGCCACATCGGATCCTCGCTGACCGACGTCACGTACGTCTTCGACGAGCCCACCACCGGCCTCCACCCCCACGACGTCGAGCGGATGAACAGGCTGCTCCGCCAGCTGCGGGACAAGGGCAACACCGTCCTGGTCGTGGAGCATGAGCCGGAAGTGATCGTGACGGCCGACCATGTCGTCGACCTCGGGCCCGGGGCCGGAGCCGACGGCGGCACCGTCTGCTTCGAGGGCACGGTCGATGGCCTGCGGGCCAGCGACACGCTGACCGGGCGGCACCTGAGCTACCGGGCCGCGCTCAAGCCGACGGTCCGGACGGCATCAGGCCGGCTCGAGATCCGCCACGCGAACCAGCACAACCTGCGGGACGTGAGCGTCGACATCCCGGTGGGCGTCCTCGTCGTCGTGACCGGAGTCGCCGGGTCAGGCAAGAGCTCCCTGATCCATGGCTCGATGCCCAGGGGAGCCGGCCTGGTGGCGATCGACCAGGCCCCGATCAAGGGCTCCCGGCGGAGCAACCCCGCGACCTACACCGGGCTGCTGGACCCGATTCGGAACACCTTCGCCAAGGCAAACGGGGTCAAGGCCGCGCTCTTCTCGGCCAACTCCGAGGGCGCCTGCCCGGTCTGCAACGGCAACGGCGTCATCTACACCGAGCTCGGCTTCATGGAGACCGTCGAGTCACTATGCGAGGAGTGCCAGGGCAAGCGGTTCCAGGCGAGCGTCCTGGAGTACAAGCTCGATGGCCGCGACATCAGCGAGGTGCTCGCGATGTCGGTCAGCGAGGCGCTGGCATTCTTCGGCGGCGGTGCGGCCCGGACTCCGGCCGCGACGGCGATCCTGGGCCGGATGGCGGATGCGGGGCTCGGCTATCTCCGGCTCGGCCAGCCGCTCAACACGCTCTCCGGTGGCGAGCGGCAGCGGCTCAAGCTGGCGATCCAGATGGGCACCGAAGGCGGGATCTACGTGCTTGACGAGCCGACCTCGGGCCTCCACCTGGCCGACGTCGACCACCTTCTGGCGTTGCTCGACCGGCTCGTCGATTCCGGCAAGTCGGTCATCGTCATCGAGCACCACCAGGCGGTGATGGCCCATGCGGACTGGATCATTGACCTCGGCCCGGGCGCCGGCCACGATGGCGGCCGGGTGATCTTCGAGGGCACCCCGGCGGACCTCGTCGCGGCGCACTCGACCTTGACCGGCGAACACCTGGCCGCCTACGTGGGCAGGAATCGAGAAGCGCTGGCCGCCGGGACAGGCGCAGGATGAACGACATGGACATCACGATTCACACGAGCTTCCTGCCTCACGACGACCCGGCCGCCTCGCTCGCCTTCTATCGCGACCACCTCGGCTTCGAGGTCCGGGGAGATGTCGGCTACGGCGGGATGCGCTGGATCACCGTCGGTCCGCCGGGTCAGCCGGACACCTCGATCGTGCTCTTTCCGCCGACCGCCAGCCCGGGCCTGACCGACGAGGAGCGTCGGACGATCGCCGAGATGATGGCCAAGGGCACCTATGCCGCGATCATCTTCGGCACCCGGGACCTTGACGGCGTGTTCGAGCGGCTCGAGGCAACCGGGGCCGAGGTGGTCCAGGAGCCGGCCGAGCAGCCCTACGGCGTGCGTGACTGTGCCTTCCGGGATCCGGCCGGCAACCTGATTCGCTTCCAGCAGCTGCGCTGACTGCGGGGCGACAGGAGCGACCGGATGGCGTCAAGCCGCCGCCCCAGTGGATGGTCCGGCTGAACGTCGCCTTCCTGCGGCGGGGCCTGAAGATGGGCTCGGAGCAGCTCCTAAGCGTGGCCGGCCGGAAGTCCGGCCAGATCCGGAGCACGCCGGTCTCGATCGCGACGGTCGAGGGCGAGCGCTACATCGTGGCGGCCTTTGCCGAGGCGGATTGGGTCTAGAACGTCCGGGCCGCCCAGTCGAGGACGCTCAAGCGGGGCGGCGTCGTTGAGCAGGTCCGCCTCGACGAGCTGCCGGTCGATCGGCGCGGGCCGATCCTGCGGGCATTCCGGGCCCAGGTGCCGGGCGGCGTCCGGTTCTTCGGCTCGCAGACGCCCGACGAGGTCGTCGCCAATGCCCCGAGCTACCCGGTGTTCCGGGTCGCGAGCCTCTGACGGCGGGCCTGATCGCGAGGCTCGAGGCCCTCAGTACCGCCACCAAGATGAGCCGGCAGGTTCCTGCGACGGCCGGTCGCCGGAGCCCGATGCCCAGGCCAGCCGGGTCGAAGTTTGTCGCCGTTTAGCGCCATGCGTGCTCCTCGGCGACGGTCCAGCGTCGGTTAGCGCGACGGTCCGGGATCCCTCGACCGTCTCGTGCGTGGGCCGAGCGCCGGCCACGGCTCTTCTCAGCTCGCGGGGGACCGGACTCCCCTGATTCTCTGCCTACCAGCACGGCCAGCGCTACCTGGCAGGAAGTTCGGTCGGCGGGGCGGGCCGACGCGGGGGGCAGGTCGCCGCGGAGGGCGGGCCGCCTCTGACCGGGGGCTGATCGCGAGGCCTGAGCTCAGGGACCGGTTTCGAGGCAGCGAATCGTGGCCCGAAGCGCCCGCTCAGGCAGCGGGATCCGGGCCGACCGGTTGATCCAGAGCTCGGTCCGGGCACCGGCCCCGGCCGCCTCACACCAGGTGATCACGCCGCCCAGGCGCAGGTAGCGGTCGTAGAACGCCCTGGGCCCTCGGAACCCTTCGCCTTTGAACATCCCGGCGTCCTTCAAGTCCGCCCGAGATCGCAGGCCGCGAGCCGCGCCGGCCACATCGAGGGCCCCGGCGGCTTCCCCGCCGATCGCGACGAGGAGCACGTTCGGGATGCTCGGTGGGAGCTGTCGAAGCTTCTCCAGCAGCGGCGCCTCGAAGTCGGCCGCAGCCGGGATGCGCCGCAGCCGGGTGACCTCGAGGTTGAAGGCCGGTCGGGTCCGGTACCTCACCGTGAGGTCGGGGCCGCGCTTGCCCGAGCCGTAGGCTTCGAAGGCGAGCTCGATCCGGGGATCCGCCAGGAGGAGGTAGGCCGCCTCGAGCTCGGCCCGAACGTCGCGGATCGCCTCGGGATCGGCAGCGGTCCGGAGCTTCTTGCGGATCTTCGCGTGGTGCAGCTCGGCGAAGGCGCGGAACCTCGCCGAGCCGGCCTGCCAGCCGGTCAGCTCGTCGGCAAGGCCTGCCGATCCGCGCTCGCGCACGTCCTCGGGCACGTCATCAACCACGCCGCGTATCGCTCAGCTGAGACCGGACTCCGGGCTCGAGGCCGGACCGCGCAGATCCTGGTAGAGCAGGACGATCATGATCGGGACGAACGGCGCGGTCACGATCAGGGCAGCGAGGGCGACCAGGGCGCCGAGCCCGAGTGCGAGCGGCGAGCCGGACCCGAACAGCGTCTCCGCCAGGGCCGACCCGGCGACGGGCACGACCGGGATCACCAGGCCGACCAGGAAGGCGGGGACGGCCAGGCTGAGCAGGACCTGGACGCGATTGCCCTCGCTCAGCTCGCTGCTCCGGCCAAGCGCCGAACGCAGGCCATGGCGTTCGATGGCGGCGATCGGAATCGCCAGGGTCCAGCGGGCGACCGTGTAGACGAGCGCGATCGCCCCGCCCAGGATTACCAGGTCGACCGCGATCCCGAGCAGGGGAAGGTAGCCGGGCTCGATCGTGTCGAGCGATCCGGACGCCAGGCTCTGGCTCAGGAACGCCGCCTCGAGCTGGACGAAGACGATCCCGCCCACGACGACGATCGCCAGGGGGAGCAGGAACGGGGTCGATCGGGCGACGATCGCGGCCAGGCTGGGCCGAGCCAGGGCACCTTCGTTCGCTTCGAGAAAGAGGGCGAAGGCCACGGTCAGGAGCACGATCACCGCGAAGCCGGCGGCTGGTCCGAGCGCCCACACCAGCTCGGCCGGACCGCCGTTCGGGAGGTACGCGGTCACGAATTGATGGATCGACCGGGGATCATCAGCCGAGAACAGGTTGCCGCCAAGCAGGTCCTGATACTCCCTGAGCGCCGTGGCATAGGCGGGCAGGGTGATCAGGCCCAGGATCCCCTGGATCGGGATGGCCAGGACCAGGACCGTTTGCCAATGCGCCCGATAGGTCTGCCAGGCGAGCGCCAGGCGGTCGGGGATGCCCCGCCGGCGCTCGCGGGCCGGGCTTGAGAGTGTCTGCCCCCAGCCCGGGATTGGATCGCCGGGGCCCATCGATCAGCCGACCCGCCGGACGGCCACCGTCCCGCCGATCTTGTCGTGCCAACCCTGCTTGCGGGAATCGAACGCGACCCAGATGAAGCCGATGTACAGGATCCAGATCGAGATGATGTAGCCGACGTAGCGCAGCAGGGCGCGCTTGAAGCTGATCCGCGAGCCGTCCTGCTCGTTCCGGATCTGGATTCCCAGGAGCTGCTGAGCCGGGGTCGCGCCACGCCGGGACCAGAAGACGGTGAAGTACAGGAGCTGGAGCACGAAGATGCCCAGCCAGACGATCGCTGCGCCAGAGAACAGGTGAACCATCGCCGCATTGAGCGCGGCGACCGCCTGGGGACTCTCGACCAGTTGCCCAGTGGTCGGGTCGACGACGTACAGGCCCTGTCCGCTCAGGGCGCTGAGGTCCGTTAACGACAGTCGATTGAGGATCAGCGGCACGAGAATCAGCCAGGTCGGGATCGCGAGGATCAGACCGTCCAGGAGGAACGCCCAGAAGCGCCGCCAGAACCCGACGTAGGCATATCCGGGAGCAGGGCCGGCCTGGACCTTTGGCACCACCCAGCCCGACGTCGGTGCCCAGGGCGCCTGGGCCGGACGTGGCTCATACAGGACGGACAGCCCGTCGGGTCCGACCTTGTGGGCCACGACGACCCAGCCGTTGGCCTCGGCCTGCCGGCGATCCGCCTCGTAGGCGGCGAGCGCGGCCTGCTGGTCACCCGAATAGTGGCGCTCTACCCGTTGCGGGCCGGGGACTTGCCCTTGCGGGCCGGGGACTTGCTCTTGCGGGCCGGTCACTGCGTGCCCCCATTCGATCACCTGCCTGGGAGTTGCCACAGCGTACGCCGCAGGGCGCCGATCGAAACGACCCAAACGTCCCGCCGACGGCCCCCGGCCGAGATCCAGTGCAATCGCCCCCGAGTGAGCGACTGGGTGACCGACGTCGGGGTCACCTCGACGACACCTGCTGCGCGCCTGGCGAGTCACCTGGCTGGCCTCGCGATTGACCCGCAAGGTGTCCGTGGCCTGATCGCGGGAATCGCAGGCGGACCCGGAGAATGACCGCAGATCGAGGACGATCCAGTCGGCCTCCAAGGAGGGTCAGATGAATCCGTACGAACGCCAGATGCTCGTCCAGCACCAGACCTCGAGCTTGCTCCGGGACGCGGACGCGGCACGACTGGCCAGGGACGCTCGCCGAGCCGGTTCGCCGGCCATCACCGACCTGATCGCGGGTCCGTCGATGATCGATCGGATCCGCTCGAGCTGGACCGCCGTCCACGCCCACTGGCAGCACGGCGTGGCCCGGGTCGCGACCGAGTCGGATGTTTCCGGCCACATCTCTCACCTCCCGGTGCGCTCGAGCCGGCCGGCCTGAACGTACCGAGCCCACAAAGAGCGGCAGCGGTTTCGCTGCCGCTCTTTGCGTGGCGTTTGGCCGCCTCCGGTACCAAAGTCCGGTCCCCGTCCGGCTCGTCAGTACAAGGGACACCACCAACCTGCTTGCCTACGATCAAGTACCTCAACTCACGCATGAACGAGGCGACGTGGGTCGGATTTACGGGTTGATTGGATCCTGGTCGGAGACGCTGAGCGCCCTCGGGCGCTCACGCCGGCTGGTGATCCTGATCGCCAGTGGCCAGGGGCTCGTCGAGTACGCCCTGCTGCTCGTCCTGGTGGCCGTCCTGGTGGTCAGCGTGATGGTTCTCGCTGGCGGACGAATCTCGTCGACCCTGAGTTCTGCCGGAGACTCCCTCGGGAGCCCATCCGCGAGCGCTGCGCCCACTCACGCGCCCACCGCGACGCCCAAGCCGACCAAGACACCCAAGCCGACCAAGACACCCAAGCCGACGAAACCTCCGAAGTAGACCACCGCTCCCGTCCGGGCCTCGACAGAGCGGATAGGACGGCTGTCACCAGCGTTGGCGGTCTTTTTGCTGTACCTAGTGCACCATGCCGTCACTCCTCCGGAACCGCGGCTTCAGCGCTGGGCTGGTCATGGCCCTCGCGTTCTTCTCGGTCGTCAGCGGCCCTGATCGTGTCGATCTGGTTCCAGTCGGTGGCGACCGACATCGCCGGTGCGATGCTGACCTGCCTGGTCGCGGTGGGTGTTGTACTGGTCGGATGCATGGCCCTCGTCGGGCTGCTGCCTCGCAAGGCGGCGGAGCGCGAAGGCTTCTGGGCGGTCACCGCCCACCGGAGCGGTCGCCCGCCCGGTCGCCGCACATGGGCCGATGCCTGCCGGCCGCCGGCTCCCGTACTCTCAATCGATGCAGGCCAGCCGCTCGATCAGCTTGTCTTTGGCTGGGATGATCGAAGTCCGGCCGGAACGTCCGGCTGACCGCGACGCTATCGACGAGGTTCAGCGGGCCGCCTTCGCAGACCACGGCGCGCAGGTCGCCGGGTTGGTCGAGTCGCTCCGGGATCTGATCACCGATGACTGCGGGGTATCACTGGTGGCCATCGAGCGCGCTCGGGTGATCGGGCACGTCATGTTCACGCCGAGCCTGCTCGATGCGCCGCGGGCGCTCGTGACGGTCCAGGTCCTGAGCCCGCTGGGCGTCCTGCCGGCGGCCCAGCACCGAGGCGTCGGCAGCGCGCTGGTGCGGCGCGGAGTCGAGATCGTGGCCGGCCAGCGGGCGCCGGTCGTGTTCCTCGAGGGCAACCCGGCCTACTACTCGCGCCTGGGTTTCGTCGCGGGAGCCTCGCTTGGCTACCGCCGCCCGTCCCTGCGCATCCCGGAGGCAGCGTTCCAGGCGATGAACCTCCCGGCGCGAGAACCATGGATGACGGGGACCCTCGTCTACGCTCAGGTCTTCTGGGACCACGATGCGGTCGGTTTGCGGCGATAAGGCGATAGGCGCTCGGGGGGAACTGACGCGGCGACGCGCCATTGGCGCGCTCCTGCCATCATCCAATTCAGGGGCGTCCGCCCGGGACGAGGCCGATCTGCTGGCCAACGCTGAGGCGATCGGCGACGCCCCAATGCTCAACCAATCGTCCGTCGACCAGGCGAGCAATGTCGATCACGGTCAACTCGATCTGGCGACCCGTCCCGGGCGAGCCCATAAAGGGGCCGGAGTGGGTCCCGATGGCGGCGAGGCGCAACCAGACCTTGTCGCCCTCGGCGATCGCGTCCTCGACCGTGAGGTGAAGGTCCGGAAAGGCCGTCCGCAGCGTTTGAATGGAGCCCTTGACCCCGTCCCGCCCGGGTGCGATCCCTGCCTGGTGCTCAACGAAGTCGGGGGCGAAGAGCTCGTCGATCGCCTCGAGATTGCCCTTGTTCCAGCCTTCGTCGATCGCCCGTCGGAACGTCGCGATGTTCGCCTCGGTGACAGACACGCTTGAGATCACCACGGTGCATCAGCTCCAATACTATGTGGCTGCTATAGTTACTACTGGAGTGATACTCTAGTTACATGAGCCCTGTCAAGTCCGGCCCCGAAACAGCCCGGGAGGCTCCTCGCCGACGCGATCGAGCGGAGACGCGGAGACGGATGCTCGATGCCGCCCGGACGTTGTTCCTCGAGCGCGGCTACGCGGCGACCACCATCGCCGACATCGCCGCCGCCGCGGGGGTGGCCGTGCCGACGATCTACTGGGCGTTCGGATCCAAACGCGGGTTGGTCACGGAAATCCGGCAGGCCTGGTTCGAGGCCGCCAATACGACATCGCGGTTCGCCGAGGTCCTCGCGGTCGAGGAACCCCGCGCCCGACTAGAGGCATATGCGGGGTTCATGGCCAACCAGTGGCTGACCGGATCGCAGGCCATCGCCATTCAGCAAGACGCGATGCGGGCCGACCCGGAGATCGCCGCCGAGGTCACCGCGATCCTGGCCGGCCGCGCTGAACGGCTGAAGGCTGTAGTGGCGGGCCTCGGGCCTGACCTGCGGGCACCGCTCACGGTCGAAACGGCCCACGACCTGCTGCTGGCCCTCAGCCTGCTCGAGGTCTACCTGGAGTTGCGGAGCCGGGGCTGGTCGGACGTGGAGTACCGAACGTGGCTCGGCGCGAGCCTCCGCGAGCAGCTCCTCAAGAGGCCGGTCGATTGAGGCGCGATCATCGATTGGGAACGCAGTGCCGGCCTTCAGGGCCGATTCAAGACTGATCCCTGGATGTCCTGGTTGAATGAGCCTGCGGGCAGGAGCGAGCAGGGAGCGCATGCCCGAGTCAACAGGGCAAACCACGGCGTTTGACGCAGGTAGCACGCTGCCCGTAGTCTGTTTGGCAACCGAATAGCTCTATCAAGAGTGGCGGAGGGACCGGCCCGTTGATGCCACGACAACCTACCGGCGCAGAGCCGGCAAGGTGCCAATTCCGGGCAGGCTCGCCTGCACGATAGGGAACTCGTGAGACCCTTCCGTGCAGGAAGGGTCTTCTCGTTTCTGCCGGTCCGCGCCACTGCCAGGCCGTTGCCGCGTCCCCGACGCGGCCAGAACCGAGGACACCGTGACCACCGAACTCCTGGGCGCAGCACCGGCATCGACCGACGGATCGGATGGCGGGCGGGTCCTTGGCCTGCGCTGCCGAGCCTGCGGCCGCGCCGAGTCGCTCGGCCCGAGCTACGTCTGTCCGAGCTGTTTCGGCCCCCTCGAGGTCGCCTACGACCTGGACGTCGTGGGTCGTCGCCTGACCCGGGCGACGATCGAGGCCCGCCCGCCCGGCATCTGGCGCTACCGGGAGCTGCTCCCGGTCGAGGCCCAGCCGGCCAGGGCGCTCCCGGTCGGCTCGAGCCCCCTCGTCGCGGCGCCCCGACTCGGCCAGGCGATCGGGATCGAGCGACTCCTGATCAAGGACGACAGCCGCAACCCGACCCTGTCCTTCAAGGATCGCGCCGTGGCCGTGGCCGTGGCCAAGGCGGTCGACTTCGGGCTGGAAGCCCTCGCCTGCGCGTCGACCGGCAATCTCGCCGGAGCCACGGCAGCCGCCGCGGCCGTCGCTGGGCTGCCGGCCTATGTCTTCGTGCCGGCCGACCTCGAGCCGGCCAAGATCGAGCACGCCCTGGCCTATGGGGCGACGGTGGTGCCGGTCCAGGGCACCTACGACGACGTCAACCGGCTGTGCCTCGAGGTCGCCGACGAGCTCAGCTGGGGCTTCGTGAACATCAACCTCCGGCCGTTCTATGCCGAGGGCAGCAAAACCCTGGCATTCGAGATCGCCGAGTCGCTCGGCTGGCGCCTGCCCGACGTGATCGTCGCTCCGATCGCCTCGGGCGCGATGTTCACGAAGATCGCCCAGGGTTTCGACGAGCTCGCCTCGATCGGCCTGGTCGAGCGGACACCCGTCCGCTTCGTCGGCGGCCAGGCAGCCGGGTGCGGGCCGGTGGCGACGGCCTTCGCCCGCGGCAGCACGGACATCGAGCCGGTTCGGGCGCCCGACACGATCGTGCGCTCCCTGGCGATCGGCAGTCCCGCCGATGGACGCCATGCCGTCGAGCTCGCCCGACGGAGCGGCGGCTCGGTCGAGGCGATTTCCGACGCGGAGACGGCCGAGGCGATCCGGCAGGCCGCTCGACTCGAGGGGATCTACCCAGAGACAGCCGGCGGGGTGACCCTTGCGGCCGCCGAGCTCGCTCGCCGTCGCGGCGTGATCGGCCCGGCTGACGAAGTGGTGGCCCTGATCACCGGCAATGGTCTCAAGACGCCGGACGCCTTCCGGCACGGGATCGAGCCACGCCCCGCCGAGCCGGGGCTGCCCGGACTGGCCCCGACGATCGTCACCCAGCTACTCGGCCTTCGAAGCCTGGCTCGAGCGATGACCAGGGTGCGCATTCCGCCGGTCCTGCGAACGTCGACCGGCGGCCAGAAGGTGGTCGAGATCCCGGGCGACACGGTCGGCGCGGTCCTGACCAACCTCGTCGCCACCCACGCGGGCCTGGCCGGACCGATCTTCGGCGACGCCGGCGAGCTGAACCGGTTCATGAACGTCTTCGTGAACGACACCGACATCTGCCATCTCGAAACGCTCGACACCGCCGTCGGTGAGCGCGATTCGATCGTCCTGTTGCCGGCGATGGCCGGGGGCTGAGCTCTGGCTGAAGCCTGGGTCGGGAAGGGTTGCTCGATCCCGGGCCCGGGGCTACCATGCGTCGGCGCCCGTTCCCGGGCTGCCGTTGGAAGCCGTGGACAGGAGGCAGGGATGAAAGGTCGATCACCCTCGCCGGCGCACACCCCGTGGAGCGCCGGCATTCGCCTCCGCGGCTGAGCGCCCCAACCTGACCTCCTAGAGCCGGGCGGGCGTCACCGCCTGTCCCCTGTTGCCGGCAGTTGCCGGCCGGAGGTCATCGATGTGTTCCGCCTTATCCCGGCTCGGCCGCGGCCCTCCCGCGCCCGCCTGACCCTCGTCGCCCTGCTCGCTGTGGCAGGGCCCGGCATCGTCTCGGGCTTCGCCGATAACGATGCCGGTGGGATCACCACCTACTCGATTGCAGGGGCCACGTTCGGGTACGACCTGCTCTGGGTCCTGCTCGTCTCGCAGCTCGCCCTGATGGTCACCCAGGAAGCCGGCGCCAGGCTGGGCCTGGCGACCGGGCATGGCCTCTCGGGTCTGATCCGCGAGCAGTACGGCGTGCGCTGGGCGAGCTTCGCCGTCCTGACGATGCTGGCCGCCAACCTGGGCGACACGGTCGCGGAGTTCGCCGGGATCGGGGCGGCCCTCGACCTGTTCGGGGTGCCGATCCAGCTGAGCGCCCTGATCGCTGCCTTCGCAATGGTCATCCTCCTGGCCCGGGCGAACTACCGCCGGATCCAGGTCCTGTTTGTCGTCGTCGGGATCGCCGTCTCGATCGCCTATGCGGTCAGCGCCATCCTGGCCCGACCGGACTGGGGGCGAGCCGCGGTGTCGCTCGTCATCCCCCACGGCAACTTCACGAGCGCGGCCTACATCCTGACCGTGATCGGGGTCGTCGGAACCACGATCACGCCCTGGGGCCAGTCGTTCATCCAGTCGTATGTCGTCGACAAGGGCCTGACGGCCAAGGACCTCCCGGGCTCGCGAGTCGACGTCACCGTTGGGTCATTCCTGACGAATCTTGTCGCAGCGTTCATCGTCATCGCCTGTGCGGCCACGCTGTGGACCCATGGGATCGTGATCAACGACGCGGCCGATGCGGCGAAGGCCCTCGAGCCGCTGGCCGGGCCGGCCGCCACCGCGCTCTTTGCCTTCGGGCTCCTGGCGGCGTCGCTGCTCGGGCTGGGGACCGTCCCGCTGACGAGCGCCTACGCTGCCTGCGAGGCGTTCGGCTGGGAAGGCAGCCTCGACCAGCGCTGGTCGGAGGCCCGGGCGTTCTATGCCTTGCTGGCCTTCTTCGTCGGGTTCGCGGCGTTCTTCGTGCTGATTCCAGGCCTGCCCCTGATCGCGGTCCTGTTCTTCAGCCAGGTCTTCGATGGCCTCCTGCTGCCGGTCATCCTGGTCTTCGTCATGCTCCTGGCGCGCAACCCCAGGGTGATGGGCGAGCTCCGGAGCGGCCGTCGAGCGATGCTCCTGGGCTGGTCCGTCACCGTCGGGATCGGACTCCTGTCGGTGGCCCTCGTCATCAGCCAGCTCGTCTGAGTTCTTCGACCGGATCGGTCGGCCGTGTCCGCCCGGGTCGCTGCCGTCGGCCCCGCCGGCCGCCTTGTCGACAGCAATTCCGGGTGCATGGTCACTCTGAGCGTAGGCCGATGGCCGAGCGCGCCGAAATGGCCAGATGCGATCGTCGAACGCGGGTCACCAAGCTCGGATCCCGACCAGAAGCCGGGCCACCCAGGCTCGGTGACCGTCCGGGCCGCCACTAGGGACCCGCGATGTGGTCCGAACGTCCATGGACCCAGCATGAGCGGGGCTAAGGCCGGGCAACCGCGCCCGGCGGGCACCTGGAGGGCCCACGGTGGAGGGCCTACGGTGGATGGCCCCACGTTGGAGGGATGCGCGGGCTCGAGCCGGGCTGGGCGAACGCCTGGCGTCGCCGCTGCGAGCACGGAGTCGGGTCCAGGGTTCGGGGCGGACGGCACGCGGGAGCGATCCTTGATCGCCCGAGATCGACTCTGGCCGGGAGGTGTCGGCGCCTAGAATGGCTCCAGGTGGCTGGTACCAAGCGACACCCCGTTGGAGGAGACATGGCTCAGCCAAGCGGTCGATCCATTGCGGAGCGCTATGCCCGCGCGATCCAGGACAAGGACTTCGACGCTGTAGCCGAGTTGCTGACGGACGACTTCATCGATGAGATGCCCCAATCCGGCGAACGCACACGGGGCAAGACCACTTTCCTCGCGATGGTTCGAAACTACCCTGGCGGCGTCGGGACGGTGGACCCCAAGGGTGTCCGCCTGGTCGGGGCCGAGGACCGCTGGGTCCTCACGCCGATGTTCACCCAGCTCCGGATCGAAGGCTCAGGCGATGTCTATACCTTCGTCGGATCGGTGCGCTATGCGAACGGCGAGATGTGGCATATGGTCGCGATCATCGAGCTCCGCGGTGGCAAGGTCGCCAAGTCGACCAGCTGGTACGCAGCTCCGTTCGACGCCCCGGAGTGGCGAGCACCCTACGTGGAACGGTTCTCGCCGGGCGGCGAATAGCCGAGGCATGGTTCAGCCTGGATGCCGAAAGACGAGATGAACCTGGGCATCGGGCCGTCGCTCGAAGGCCGGCTCGGGCAGGCGGCCAAAGGCCGGGTCGTCGTGATCGATGCCTTCCGGTCGTGGCAATGCGGAACGTGGATCGGCGATCTCACCGTCGAGTGGTGGCTCGAGCCGCCGGGTGACGAGTACGTCGGGCTGGCCGAGCTCGAGGGGGTCTCCGTGTTCACCCACCGGCGCCTTGTTCAAATCCTGGCCGCGGCCGGCCCGACGCTCGCCCGCAGCCGGCTGCCGCTGTTCGGTGGCCTGCGGATCGATCTCGCCCGGCCGAGCCTGTGGATCGACTACCTCGACCACCCGCCCGTTTGGATCCCGGCTCCGGCGGCCAAGCCCGCGAGCTGATGCCCCGCCAATGGCAGCTCGGTGATCAGGAACCGGGGGCCAGCAGGGGTACGGCGTAGAACTCATAGTCGAGGACGCGATTGTCGTGTCCGGTCGACGGGCGGATGCTGATCGAACTCCGAGGGGGCCCGAAATCAAACGGGGCGGAGCCACGGACATGGTCAGGTACGGCCAGCAGGAGCCCGTCCCCGGCGGTCGCCCGGACGAGCCGGAACGGCTGGCCGTCGACGACGACCTGCCACGGCGCAGCACGCAGGATTGCGCCGGTCAGGGCCTCGAGGGGCGTCGGGTTGGCACCGATGATCCGGACGATCACGAAGTCATTCGGACCAGGTGGTGAGGGGACCGCCACGGGAACGCCGGGCTTCGCCATGACCGTGCCCAGCGGGACCTGGGCTCCGCATTTCCCGCCGGTGCGCACGAGGATTTGCCAGCTCCCGGAAATCGCGGTCTGCCCGTAACGGCAGAACGTTTCCAGCATCGCCTCCGGGGCTTCAAACCAGCGATAGCGGCTATCGATCGTGCCCAGACCAGGCTCGAGGGAACCCGGAAACACCGGCGTGCGAAGGATGGCATCCGGGCCATCAGGGCTGGCCAACCGGTCGGCGTTGGCGGCATCGAGGGCCGGGGTATAGGCCGAATACGATTGGAACACGGGCACTGGATTCCAGGCGAGCTGGGGATACCCGGCGATGACCGACGTTTCCCATGGGTCGACCTGGACCGTTCGACCCTGGAGCGCTGCGAGGATCGGCCCAGGGACCGCCAGCAGCGCCTGAAGCTGGGCGGTCGTTCGGGCCACGGCCCGCTCCGAACGACCCGGGAGGACGATCGTGGCACCCTGGCGGACGAGCGTCCGCACGTTCGAGACCGGGTTGAGGAAGCGCACCGGATCGGCCTGGGAGACCGCGACCAGGCAGATCGCAATCGCGGTGAAGGCGATGACCGCGGCCTCGAACCGCGGTCCGCGCTTCACGTAGAGGAGGGCCACGAACAGCGCCGCCGTGAAGAGCACCGCCTGGTGGGTCGCTTCCCAGCGGGTCAGGGCGATCTTGGTGAACGCCCCAGCCACGACCAGGCAGGCCAGGAGAATCGCGATTCGCGGCCGCCGCTCGAGCCCAGCCGTTCCCAGGATGACCAGCCACCCGGTCAGCGCGAAGGCCACGAGGATTCCAAGGGGTTCCCATAGGAGGCCTGCTTCCGGCCCCCGGGTCATCGCATCCGAGTAGCCCGCGATGATCTGGATCGCCCCCCGTCCATAGGCGACGAGGTCTTCCAGGTGCTGGCCGAGCAGAACCCAGATCGCCCCGGTCGCGAGCGCGCTGGCCAGGACAAAGGCGGCAACCGCCCTCAGCGGCCGTCGCGCCGATCCGGCGATCGCCAGGCCGGACAGGATCATGACCAGGATCCCGGCGTCGAGCTTGCCCAGGAGCGCGATCGCCGAGATGAGCGCCGCGACGCCGACCAGCCAGCCCGTCTGAACAACCACCCGGCGATCGAGGACGAGGATCGCGCCGACGAGGACGGCCACGACGATCCCTTCGGTATCGGGCGCGGCGAGCCCGGTGATCGTGCGGGCCGCGACATAGGCGAGGGGCAAGGCCACCCAGAGTGGCTTGATCTGCACGGCCACCAGGGCAATCGCCAGGCAAAGGCTGGCGTGGAGCACGGCCATGTAGATGAGGCCAAGAACGCTGGTGAAGCCGAGAAAGGGCGTCGGCACCGTGAGGAATCCGAGCGGCCCGTAGGTGAAGATGAAGTCCGTCCCGAACCGAAGGTGACCGGTCGCCGCGAGATGCAGGGCCAGCTCCCACGATCGGTCCAGCCCCACGCCGCCGGGCCGATCGACAACCGGCCAGCACAGGACGAACAGGGCACCCGCGATCACGAGGGTCAGCCGATGCGGGTCCGAAGCGAATCCGGCGAGCCGATCGCCAACGTGGCGGGCCGCCGAAGTGGACAGACGTCGGCGGTCGGTCGCCTGCATCGCTGCCAGTCTACCCTTGGCCACACGGAGTACCACGTCCCTGGGCGGCACGGACCTTGTCCGTCGGCACGGATTGCGACTACCCTCGAGACCTCGGAAGTCGGGCCAGCTCCATATGTCGGAGGCTCTGGGAACGGCGATGGATGATCCAAGACGCTCGTTGGCCGTGGCCGACGCTCCTGGCCGGGTCGCGCTCCACGATGTCGTCGTCCTCGGCGGCGGCGGCCACGTCGGCCTGCCGCTTGAGCCTCGTCCTGCGCCGATGCCGGCCTGCGGGTCGGCATCTTCGACACGAACCAGAGCCGACGCTCGAGCGGATCGCGGTCCGGTCGAGATGCCGTTCCTGGAGAACGGCGCCGACGAGCTGCTCGCGCGAGGTCCTGCGCGACCGGCCGCCTCGACGCTTCAGCGCGACGCCGGCGATGATCGGCCGGACCGACGTCGTGATCGTGGTCATCGGCACGCCGGTCGACGAATTCCTCGGCCCGTCGATGACGATCTTCGAGCAGGCGGTCGACCAGATCGCCCCGCACCTCGTGGACGGGGCGCTCGTCGTCCTGCGCAGCACCGTCTATCCCGGGGACGACGGCGTACGTGACCGCACGCACTGGCCGAGCGTGGCTGTCGAGTCGACGTCGCCTTCTGTCCGGAGCGGATCGCCGAGGGCCACGCCCTCGAGGAGCTCCGCTCGCTGCCCCAGATCGTCGGCGCGGATACGACGATCGGCCGGCGACCGGGCCGAGGCGCTGTTCCGGACGCCTGACCGCGCAGGTCGATCCGGACGACGCTCCAGGGAAGCCGAGCTCGCGAAGCTCTTCACCAACACCTGGCGCTACATGAAGTTCGCGATCGCCAACCAGTTCTTCATGATCGCCGACCAGGCCGGAGTCGACTACGACAACGTCCTGAGCGCCGATCCGCGAGGACTACCCGCGCGCCGCCGACCTGCCCGGGCCCGGCTTCGCCGCCGGACCGTGCCTGTTCAAGGACACGATGCAGCTGGCGGCCTTCACCAGCGACCACTTCCCGATGGGCCAGGCGGCGATGCAGGTCAACGAGGGGCTGCCGGCCTACATCGTCATCGGCGCTCGAGCGTCGCTACGGCGGCCTGCAGGGCCGGACGGTCGGGATCCTCGGGATGGCCTTCAAGGCGGAGTCCGACGACACCCGCGCGTCGCTGAGCTACAAGCTGCGCAAGCTGCTCGCCGTGGGCCGGGCGCCGAGCGTCCTGTGCACGGATCCGTACGTTCGCGGACGACCGGCTCGTCCCGCTCGAAGACGTCCTCGCGGAGAGCGACGATCCTCGTCCTCGGCGCGCCCCATCGGACCTATCGGGGCCTCGTCGCTCGGCGGCACGGGACGTCGTCGACGTCTGGGGCGCGCTCGGCGACGGGATCTCGGCTCTGATGCGGATCCTCGTCACCGGCGCGGCCGGGTTCATCAACGGCTACCTCGTCCCCGAGCTGCTCGACGCCGGCCACGAGGTCGTCGGCCTCGACGACTTCAGCAAGTACGGGCCGGCCGGCGAAGTCTACGACGACCACCCCGGCTACCGCTTCGTCGAGGGCGACGCCAAGGACGCAGTCGCTCCTCGCGCGAGCTGGCCGCGGACTGCGACCAGGTCGTCGCCGCGGCCGCGATGATCGGCGGGATCAGCTACTTCCACGAGTTCGCCTACGACCTGCTCGCCGAGAACGAGCGGATCCTCGCCTCGACCTTCGACGCGGCGATCGCGGCCCACCGGCGACGGCGCACCTCGAAGCGGATCATCGTCCTGAGCTCATCGATGGTCTACGAGTCGGCGACCGTCTTCCCGACGCCCGAGGGCGCCCAGCGCGACCTCGCCGCCGCCGATCTCGACGTACGGCTTCCAGAAGCTCGCCTCGGAGTACTTCGCCAAGGGTGCCTGCGAGCAGTACGGGCTGCCGTACACGATCCTCCGGCCGTTCAACTGCGTCGGGATCGGCGAGCGCCGGGCGCTCCGCGACACGGACGTCATGAGCGGCAACGTGAAGCTCGCCCTATCCACGTCGTGCCCGACCTCGTGCTCAAGGTGCTCAAGGGCCAGGATCCGCTCCACATCCTGGGCGACGGCAACCAGGTCCGCCACTACACCTACGGCGGCGACCTGGCCCACGGCATCCGCCTGGCGATGGAGTCGCGATGCGGCGATCAACGAGGACTTCAACCTCTCGACGCCGCGTCAGCACGACCGTGCTCGAGCTGGCCGAGCTGATCTGGCGCAAGATCCACGGCCCGGACGAGCCGTTCCGCTACGTCTCCGATCCACCCTTCGAGCACGACGTCCAGCTCCGCGTGCCGGACGTCCGCAAGGCGCGCAGACGTGCTCGGCTTCGAGGCGACGACGACGCTCTCGGAGATGCTCGACGAGGTGATCCCCTGGATCCGGCTCGAGGATGCGGCCGGTGCGATCTAGCGATGGGAGCGACACACTTCGACCACGTTTGACCGCGGTCATGCCGGTCTGCAACGAAGGCGAACGGGTCGCCCCAACGATCCGCAGCTTCGCCGCGAACGTCAGGCCACCGTTCGAGCTCCTGGTCGTCTACGACTTCCCCGAGGACACGACAGTCCCGGTCGTCGAGCGGCTCGCTCCGGAGATCCCAGGCCTGAGGGCCCACCGCAACACCTCGGTCCGCGGCGTCCTGAACGCGATGAAGGCCGGCATCGTCGGCTGCCCAGGCCCCCTACGTCCTGATCACGATGGCCGACGGATCGGACGACTATGCGGATGTCGAGCGCATGGTCGAGCTGGCCGAGGGCGGTGCCGACGTCGTCGCGGCGAGCCGCTACATGCAGGGTGGGCACCAGGTCGGCGGGCCGCCACTCAAGCGCCTCCTGTCTCGAACGGCCGGGCTCTCGCTCCACTGGTTCGCCGGCGTGCCGACCCACGACCCGACGAACAACTTCAAGCTGTACTAGCGGCGGCTTTCTGGGACGCCACCCCGATCGAGAGCGAGGCCGGCTTCGAGCTCGCACTCGAGCTCTCGGTCAAGGCGACGCTCGCAGGGCCGGCGCCTGGCCGAGATCCCCACGACCTGGCGTGACCGGACCGGGGGAGAGAGCCGCTTCCGCCTTCGAAAATGGCTGCCCTACTACCTTCGGTGGTATCGCCTCGCCTTCACCGGGCGGATCCGCACGCTTCGTTCGAGGTGAGACCCTGCCCGGCCGGGATCGGCCGACCGCAGCAGCGATAGACAGGTGCCTACATGGCTCCATCGGCCTCGACGCGCTTGAGAGCCCGAGCGATGGTCGGAAGCGTAGACTCCCACGAGGAATGAGACGGTCGACAAGCAGGGATCCCGGGGTGGTTGAGATGACTGATCCAGCGGTCAAGGCGTCGACGGACGCAGTGGATGGACCTGACGCGCTCGAGCCGACCCAGGCCGAGATCGACGAGTGGGTTGCCCGGGAGCGGAAGCGCCGCGAGGCATGGCTGCAGGGACCGACGGCCGAAGAGCGGGCGGCCTACGCCAAGCGGCTTCGCCAGCGTCGCCTGGCCGAGGCCTTCGACGAGAGCGAGACCCGGATCGCGGAGGGTGTGCGAACCGGCGTCCGCTACGGACGCGACACGCAGCTGGCCGCCGAGGGGGCAATGAACCTGTTCTATCGCTGGTCTCGGCGGACGGTCACGGAGCTCATTCGAGCCGGTCGCGAGTGGGAGGAGGAGACCTCCGTCCCGGGCCGGCGCCGGCGCGTCCCCCTGGATGACGAGGGTTCGTGATCGATCGGGCTCACTGCCCGAACCCTCGATAGCGCCCGACCCGGGCCCCCGACCGGCCACCCGTAGGCCGCGCGTCAACGCGTGAGAACGCTCCTTCGACACCCCCGGCGGGTCTGGGGCGTGTTCGCCGTCTTCATCCGGTTCTTCATCGCCCCGGCCCTCCACCTGCCCGGGTCCGACTCGCGGAGCGGCCCCGTCCGGACCCGCCTCGCGTTCGAACAGCTCGGCGGTGCCTGGATCAAGTTGGGCCAGATGCTCGCGCTCCGCTTTGACCTGCTCCCACCCGCCTATTGCGACGAGCTGTTCAAGCTCCTGAACCAGGTCGCGCCATTCCCGTACGCCGAGGTCCGCGAGATCGTCCGGCAGGAGCTCGGGGGCGAGCCCGAGACGGTCTTTCGCTCGTTCACGCCAAGCTCGTTCGCGGCCGCGTCGATCGGCCAGGTCCATCGCGCAATCCTGCACAGCGGCGAGCACGTCGCGGTCAAGATCCAGCGGCCGCACATCCGCCAGACCCTCCAGGCCGACATCGACCTGATGTACTCGATGACCTGGGTCCTCGACTGGACCCACCTCTTTGGGGCGACCCGCAGCCGCGAGGTCATCGACGAATTCGCCCGGTGGACCGCCGACGAGCTCGACTACCTCATCGAGGCCCGGCAGGCGCTGATGCTCTTTGCGAATGCCGAGGGCGACAGGCACGAGCGGATTGCCCGGGTCTACCGCGACTACACGACGTCGCGGGTCCTGACCACGGAGCTGATCGAAGGAATCCCGCTGATCGAGATCATGATCGCGAAACGCGAGGGGAACCAGGAGTACCTCGATGAGCTGAAACGGCGCGGTCACGACCTCGACCGGATCGTCCGGCACCTGGATTGGAACATGCTCAACCAGGTCTTCGTCTTCGGGTACTTCCACGCCGACCTGCACCCAGCCAATCTCTTCGTGCTGGCCGACGATGCGATCGGCTACGTCGACTTCGGGATCGTCGGACAGCTGCCTGACCGGGTCCGCGAGTCGCTCACGCGCTACAGCTGGCTGCTCTTCCGGGGCGAGGTCGAAGCCGCCGTACGCGAGCTGATGCGCTGGCTTGCCCCGACCGCGGCAACCGATACGGCAGCCGCCCGCCGCCAGCTGATTCGCGTCCACCAGGCCTTCCTGTACGACACGTTCCCCGACCGATCAGGGGACCACGCCGGCCTGCCAGGCCCGGCGCGTCGCGCCACCGACAACCCGTATTCCAAGCTCGCGGTCGACATCCTCGAGACCATTCGGGATGAACAGCTCTCCCTGTCGTCGAGCATCGTCGGCTACCTGAAGATGCTGGTGACCCTGGGTACGCTGCGCCATCAGCTGGCGGTCGACTACGACCTGCCCGAGAACGTCCGGCACTTCGTTCGGCGGCTTGCCCGCCAGCAGGGCCTGGCCTGGCTCGACCCGCGGCGGACCCTTGACCGGCTGTACGCCGGGACCGGGCGCCTGCAGCGCGCCCTGGATTTCGTCGAGTTCCTCGAGGCCCAGGAACCGGTCATCCTCGAAGCCGAGACCTCCCTGTTCGGCTTCCGACGGCGGATGCGCTCGGCCCGTCGCGGCCTGATCAGGCTCGGCGCGTCCGTGTTGATCGTCGGGGCCGTCCTCTACCTCGTGCTCGTCTTTCCGGACGACACCCGCCGGATCCTCCCGAAGGAGATGCCCTATGACTGGGTCAACGTGGGCTTGCTCGTCATCCTCCTCATCCTGATCGTGACCCTGATCCGCTATGTCCGGGGGCTGGGCGGCGAGGAATAGCCACCGACGGGTTGTTCTTGCGCCCGATGTGGGCCGTCCTGGTGGACCTTGCGACCCACGGTACGATCTCTCGATCGCATCATCGAGGAGGGCGGCGATGGATTCATCGGACAGGACCGACCGGGCGATCAGGTGGGTAGAGCTCTCGGTGGCCTTCGCCTTGAGCCTGCTCCTGAGTGCCTGCAGCGGGACGAGTGGAACTGCATCGCCGGCCGCCGGCGGTTCCACAGGGACCACCAGCGGCTCGACCGCGGGCCTGGCGTCGCTCCCGGCGGCCTCCAGCGCGGCCGAGTCGAGCGCCGCGATCCCCTCCCTCGCTGCCTTCAAGGCGTGCGATCTCGTCACGGCCGACCAGGTGAAGCAGCTCATCGGAGGAGCGGGCAGCTCGTCGGAGACCGACTATTCCGCGAACTACGAGACGTGCCAGTGGCTCACGACCGGAACCGGTAACGCCAACGCACTGCGCCTCGGCGTGACGATCAAGTTGAGCCCGAGCGACAACGGCTTTGCTCCGGTGCCCGTCGCCGACTCGCCGGAGCCGATGAGCGGCGTCGGCGAGAACGCCACGTATGGCGCCAACGGCGATGACCAGGGGTTCGGCACGAAGCTCCTGGTCGCCAACAAGGGTCCGGTGAGCATCTCGCTCGGGGTCCAGTACGGCGGCTCGCAGCGAGCCCCTGATTCGACCCAGGCCAACCTGGCCACCGTCGTCAACGCGATCTTCACCGAACTCGGGTACTGACGCCCTGACGCGAGTCGGCCCGCCGGGCCTGGTTCGCCGCTAGCTGTGCTTCCCGCGTAGGTTGTTGACGGCGGAGCCCTCCCCCAGGCTTGGGGGTCAGTGGCCCGGGCTGTCAAACGGTTCGTTGAGGAAGGGCTACTCGGGGTTCGCGGCCCGAGCTCGGTTGCCGAGCGTCCGTCAAGCCCGCTCGCGGTGCTCGGCCAGGCTCAGGTTGGGCTGCCCTCGAACGCCTCTGCCAGCAGGAGCCGCTCCGAGTCGACCCAAGGCGTCTTCCAGGAAGCGTTTGACCGGATCAGGCCTGACCGTCCTCGTACAACGTCTCTGGGAATTACCGCTAGCCGACGCGGCCGCCGGCAGCGGTCAATCGCTTCGCCGAGCCACGGTCATGGGCTGGCAGGATCGCGAGGCTACCGGTCTGGCGCTCGAGCTCGAGCACCCGTTCGGACGTCTCCCGGAGCTCCGCCCGGGTGCCGACGCCGGGGACCTGGCCACTCCGCATCGCATCCACGTCGTAGGTCAGATCACCGACGAGCAGGAGGGGCGCAGCGCCGCCGCGGACGAGCATCGACATCGAGCCGGCGGTGTGGCCAGGCGTCGGGAGCAGGACGAGCGAGCCATCGCCGAGCAGGTCGTGCGCCGAGGTGAACGGCGCGAGAGCCGAGTCCGACGTCGACTCAAAGCCGACCTTGTCCCAGGTTGCCCCGGGCAGGTCCGTGTGGCGGGGAAGGAAGCCGGCCATCTCCGCCCTGGGCGCCTGCATTGCGTCCCACTCGGCCGCGCTTACGACAAACCGGGCCGCGGTCAGCTCGCGGAGTCCGCCAATGTGGTCCTGGTGGAGGTGCGAGAGCACGACCCAGCGGACGTCCTGCGGGCGATAGCCCAGGGCGGCCAGTTGCGCCGAAACCGTTTCGTTGGGTCCCATCTCGAAGCGGGCGAGCCGGTGGTAGACGAGGCGCATGATCGGCGACGAGGGGTAGTAGTCGCGGTCGGTCACCGAGGCTCGGTCCTGGCCGCTGTCGAACAGGACCAGCCCGCTCGCATGTTCGATGACGAAGACGTGGATCGGGCGCCAGGCTCCCCAGGTCGGGCTCAGCAGGATCCAGGCGAGCGACGGCAGGCGGCTGCCGTGGACGTGCTCCGGGTGGATCTTGACCCGGCCGGTACTGAACGTCGCGATCCCGTTGACAGACGCGGGCTGCACGTCCCGTGGACCAGGCCTTCCTGAATCGTCCATCAGGTCCTCAGGCCCGCCGGATCTCATCGCCGACCCGAATCGTGCCGCCCCGGATCACCCGGGCGTTGAGTCCGCGCATCCGGCCGGCCCGGCCGGCCGGCGAGTTGATCCAGCGCAACGCCTCGCTGCCAAACCTGGAGCTGAACTTGGCACAACCAGTGTGAGGCTGGGGGCTGACTTCGATCTGGGCGCTGCCGATCTCCAGCCGACTCCCGGCAGGCAGCCGATCCACGCTCAGGTCGAAGTCGACGTAGACCTGGTCGCCGGCGAGCGGCCAGCGCGAGCGATCGGCCTCGAATGCTGCCAGGACCCGAACGTTGATCAAGGTCAGCTGGACCGCCCGGTCGGCTGATCCGTCAGCCCGGTTGGGGGTCCCGCGGGCCAGCCAACTATCGCCCACCAGTCCCAGCTCGGGATCGACGACCGCCTCGACCAGCACCTCGCGCTGATCGACGGCTGGCCGCCGAACCAGGAGCTCGACCCGGCCCGAGTCGCTCGGGGCGGCCCGAACCAAGTTCAGGTAAGCGTCGAACCGGGACGGTGTCGGCGTGGCCATTGAGGGCAGTATCGCCGAAGCTGATCCACGTCCGAGGAATGAGCCGTATCGTGAGCGTCGCGGACCTGTCCGTACCGGGCTCGCCGAACGACCGTGTGGGAGGCTTGGCATCCGACATGAGAACGTTCCTGGCCGTCGCGACGATGCTCGCGATCGCCTGTTCAGGCTGTTCGGCTGCCGCCTCGACGGCGCCCTCGGCTCAGCCATCGGCGGCAGTCACCACCTGCGATGACGCGCAGTTCGCCCCGCCTCCAACTCTCACCTGCGCGCCGGCCCTGGCCGCTGCAGCGGCCGCACTGCCGGCCGGGCATCCGCCGATCGCGCGCCAGGAGTTCCGCTGGGGCGGCCTCTGCCCACCCGGCGCTCCCTGCGTTCCCCCAACCGGTGACCAGGGGATCGTGATCTTCACCTTCGCGAGCGGGCCGCCGCTGGTCGTATACATCGCCGCTGGGGCCAGTGGGGCGGCTGCGGTCGGCACGCCGGCGCCGTATCCGTCGGGTTACTGACCCCCCTGAGGGCCTTCGTCGTCAGTTCAACATCTACAGCAGGATCGAGTCATGAATGCCGAAACAGTCCGGGCAGGGCTCAATCTGCTCCTCGAGATTGGTCCGGAGGCCATCTTCGAATGGCTCGATCCCGAAGTTGAGATGCTGGGTCCAGGGCCCAGCCGATGGGATTGTCATGGGCGTGACGAAGTGGTCCGCTTCCTCCGGGAGTTCCAGCCTGGCCGGACCGGTCTCGAGGTTACCGAGGCAACCGACGTTGGCGATCGCGTGCTTCTCGGGTTGCGCCGGCACTACGGCCCGGGCGACGATCGAGATAGCTTTTCGGTCGTGTCATCCCACCAGGGACTGGTCACTCGCATGCAGGGTTACCCGAGTCGGGATCAAGCGCTTCAGGCCATTCGGCGGCCTTGATCAACTGCCGGCCTCGCTCTCGGAACGACACGGGTCAATCGTCTGCCAACGGCGATCAACGACCTTCCGTCAGTGCGCCTTGCCTCGTCGATGTCGCTGGATAACACTCCATGGATGGCGTATCGGGAAGAGCATCGGTACTGACCGATGAGTCGCACGAAGGCGGTCGCGGTGATGACGATCCTGGCTATCGTGCTGATCGCTGGCGCCTATTTGGCAAGTCAACCACCAAGACTGGTCTGCCTTGCCGGACCGCAGGTGGGTGACCACTGTACCGACGCGGTGCCGCGCCTCCCGCTCCAGACCCCGTAGCTCAACGTCAGCTCTCACGCTGACCGCATCGGGGGCGATGCCGGGGATCAGATTTGCCTGGCAGCAGACCCCCGCGGAAGCCTGGCGGGCCTGGGCGTCGATAAGATTCCGGTCATGCACTACGGATTGATCATCACGACCGGCGATCCGGGGACCGTGGCCGATCTCGCGGCCGAGGCGGAGGCCGCGGGTTGGGATGGCGTCTTCTACTTCGATGCCATCGCGATCGGGTCGATGGAGCTGTACGACCCGTGGGTGGTCCTGGCGGCGATTGCGGAGCGAACCAGCAGGGTTCGACTGGGCGCGATCATCACTCCGCCCGCCCGACGCCGACCGTGGAAGCTGGCTCGCGAGGCGATGTCCCTCGACCGGCTGTCAGGCGGCCGACTGGTCCTGCCCGTTGGCTTGGGGGTGCTCGACGACGCGGGCTTCGGCCCGGTCGGCGAACCGACCGCCATCCGGATCCGAGCGGAGCTCCTCGATGAATCCCTCGCGATCCTGGTAGGCCTCTGGTCGGGCCGGCCGTTCGGCTTCAGCGGACGCCATTACTCGTTCGCCGAGATGACGTTCCTGCCCACGCCAATCCAACGCCCGCGCGTGCCGATCTGGGTTGTCGGGGCCTGGCCCCGGGAACGATCGATGCGCCGGGCGATCCGCTGGGACGGGATCATCCCCCAGGCTCACGACGAGGACGGTGGCCAGGTCGATCTCCGTCCCGAGCATGTCCGGGAGATCGCGGCCTACGCGGCCAGGGAGCGAGCGGCGAGCGAGCGCGGCCGGCCATTCGAGATCATCGCCCAGGGCACGTCATCGGCAAATGATCGAGCCGCCGCCGCGGCAACGGTCAGGCCCTGGGCGGACGCCGGAGCCACCTGGTGGATCGAAGCCGACTGGCAGGACGCGACCGAGGAGTCGCTCCGAGCGCGAATCAAGGCCGGGCCGCCCGTCGCCTGACTCGAGAACACGCGCCGATCGCAGGCTCATCGATTTTGTCAGTTTAGGTTGACAGAGCCGACGGTGTCAGGCTAGACTGACGGATATGGACATCGAAGAACTCAGCGTGAATCTCTCGTCGGATGACCCGGCCATTGGGCTTCGCGCCTCGCTGGCGCTCCATCGCCTGGCCGAGAGGGTCGAAGCGAACCACGTTGCGTCGGCCCGGGAAAAGGGCTGGTCGTGGCAGCAGATCGGGGACGCCCTGGGCGTCACCCGCCAATCCGTGCACGCCAAATACAACAAGGAGTCATGGTGACTGCCGAATCCGTTATGCCAGGGGTCCTTCACGTCTGGGCCATCTATCTGCGGGCGGGCGAAGAGGCCCGTCGCCGAGGTGATCGCCGAGTCGGTACCGATCACGTCCTGCTCGCCCTGTTCGAGGATCCCTCGATCGAAGTCTCGTTGGGCGTGAGCCTCGAGGAAGCTCGCCGAGCCCTGGGATCGCTCGATCAGGAGGCGCTGGGTGCCCTGGGCATGGGATCCAGCACCGAGTCACCCCCACTGCCGATGCGCGCCGTGCCGAAGAAGCCGACGTTCAGAGTCCTCATGAACAAGGATCGCCTGCGCATGACGCCCGCGGCAAAGCGAGTGCTTGAGGAAGCGGTCAAGCCCAATCGCCGGAAGACCCAGGTCACGGCCCAGCAGGTGTTGGCCCGGATCCTCCTTCTCCAACCGCCAGATCCTGCGGCGGTGCTGCTTGGTGCTCTCGGTGTGAACACCGCGGAAGCTCGGCGCAGATTGGACGCGATCACGCCCGACAGCTGATCCGCGTCGCCCGGCTCGGCGGAGTCAGACGCTCGCACCGAGGCTGACGACGAGCTCATCCAGTTGCTCGAGCGACTCGGGCATGCCGGACGTCGACCCGGAGGCGATCGCCCCGTCGAGGGCCTCCTTCGAGGGATACTGGTCGTGCACGATCAGGAGCGTCGTGCCGGCCGTTTCCTCGAAGGTCACCGTGGTGATTGTCTCGCCCTCCCCCTCGTCGTTGGTCCAGACCAGGCGCGAGTGCGGGGTCACTTCGAGGTACCGACCGAAGAACTCGAAGGGCGAGCCGTCATAGCCGAACACCAGGCGGTAGCTGCCTCCGACGCGAGCATCCATCTCGCAGGACAGCAGCTTGATCGGAAACGACTTCGGGGTCCACCACCGCTCGAGCAGCTCGGGCTTGGTCCACGCTTCGAAGACGATCCACGCGGGGCCGCGAACAGTCCGGCTGATCACGAGCTCGCGCTCCGACTTCCGCTCCACCGTCGTCCCGTTCCTCACGAACGTTGCCTCACCCTGGCTCGTTGCGTCCATCGACCTTCTCCTTCCAATTGAGTTCCTCGACAACCTTGTCCAACTCGTCGAAGCGGGCATCCCAGAGCTGGCGGTACTGCTCGATCCAGGCCGTCTCTTGCTCGAGTCGGCGCGGGCCGAGCCGGCACGTTCGGACGCGCCCGACCTTCTCGGTGGTGACGAACTGGGCCCGCTCCAGCACGCCGACGTGCTTCCGCATGCCGGTGAGGGTCATGTGGAAGGTCTGGGCCAGGTCCGTGATCGATGCGTCGGCACGTCCGAGCTGTTCCAGGACGCCGCGTCGGGTGGCATCCGAAAGCACCCCGAACGAGACATCGAGCTGGCCGTTCAGATACTGAACCACACGGTTCAGTATGCTCCCGCGAATCCGCGAATGCAAGGGGCCGCACTGCGGCTCGCGCACCTCCGGGCAGTCCCCGCCACAATCGCCAGATCGAGCATCGCCGTCCAGGAGGCCCGCCATGGCCAATTCACCCGTCCGCGTCGCGTACTACTACCGGACTCGCTGGGGCGCCCACGCAGAGTTCGTCGAACTGTTCACCCGCAACCACTGGCCGATCCTCCGTGAGCAGCTGCGCGGCGGCCGCTTCCTCGATGTCAGCCTCGACGTGCCCCGTTTCCACGGCGACGGCCGGGCCGATTGGGACGTTCTCGTCACGATCCTCTACCGCGACTGGGCCTCGGTCGAGGCGCATGGCGAGGCGGAGATCGCCGCCCGGCTGTTCCCGGACCAGGTTGCCTACCTTGCCGAGGAGCAGCGCCGGTTTGCCCTCCTCGAGGCCCACTGGGACGTTCCGCTCGAGCCGCTGGCACTCCCCGGCTGACGCCCGACACGGAGCTCCCATCCGGCCGCGGGACGCTCAGGCGCCGGCAGCCCGGCGCAAGCGCTCGAACTCGCGCCGGAGACGCTTGCTCGGGCGACCCTCCCCGCGCACCGGGACGGTCCCCTGCCGGTCCGGCCGCACGACAGGCGGGCTGTGGTCCAGGAAGCAGGTCGCGGCGACGGCGGCCCCGACCCGCGACTCGATCGGCCGGATGACCTCGACGATGCGCTTGCGATCGGCGATGAACGCCTCGACCCGGTCGCCGGCGCGAACCTTCGTCGACGGCTTGGCCGGCGACCCATTCACAAGGACGTGGCCGCCGTCGCACAGGTGGGTGGCGAGCGGGCGCGTCTTCACGAGACGCACGGCGCACAGCCAGCGATCAATCCGCGTGTCGTCGGTAGCGACGGGCTCAGTCAAGCGTCCTACGATCGCACGTTTCGACCGGGCTGCGGCCGACTCACTTTGGGCCGCCGATCGTGGCAGACGGATTGCGCCCGGGTACCGCCCCCGCAACGTGGCGCGGACGACTTGTATCCTTGGCCGATGATCAGCCCGGGACCCGCTCCGGCACGCGACATGCGCTGGATCCCGGGCGGCACGTTCAAGATGGGGTCCGAAGACTTCTACCCGGAAGAGGGCCCGGTCCACGAGGTCACGGTCGACGGCTTCTGGATCGACGAGCACCAGGTGACCGTCGCCGAGTACCGCCGCTTCGTGAAGGCGACCGGCTACGTAACGGTGGCCGAGCGCAGCCCCGATCCGGCCGGCTATCCCGAGGCGGACCCGGAGCTCCTGGTGCCGGGCTCGCTGGTGTTCCACCGGACGGCCGGGCCGGTTCCGCTGGACGACTACACGAACTGGTGGTCGTGGGTCCCAGGGGCGCAGTGGCGGCATCCGGAAGGGCCGGGCAGTGGAGTGGGCGGCCGCGAATACCATCCGGTCACCCACGTCGCCTTCGAGGACGTCGAAGCGTACGCTCGGTGGGCGGGCAAGGTGCTGCCGACCGAGGCCGAATGGGAGTTCGCTGCCCGGGGCGGCCTCGATGGTGCCACCTATTCCTGGGGCAACGAGTTCGCCCCGCGCGGCCGGATGATGGCCAACACCTGGCAAGGCGAGTTCCCCTGGCAGAACCTGCTGCTGGATCGCTTCGAGGGGACCTCGCCGGTGGGGTCGTTCCCCGCCAATGGCTACGGCTTGTTCGACATGGCCGGCAATGCCTGGGAGTGGACCGTCGACTTCTACGCGCCGCAGCACGAGCTGCCCGAGGTCCACGCCTGCTGCGGGCCGCCCGGCCCGCGACTCAACCCGAGGATGGCCTCTCCGGATCGGAGCTACAACGTGGGCCAACCGGGTGAGCAGTTCCCGCGCCGGGTGCTAAAGGGCGGCTCCCATCTGTGCGCGCCCAACTACTGTCATCGCTATCGCCCGGCGGCGCGCCAGCCCCAGGCGATCGACACGTCGATGGCCCACCTCGGCTTCCGCTGCATCGTCCGGGTCGACGCCTGACCTGCGTACGGGCGAGACGGCGACGGCGATCGCCCTGATCGCGTTGGAGCGCTAGCCGGCCCCGTGGGGTCGGCGAAGATTCGGCCAGCCCGCCGTCACTCTCGCATCAGCATGGCCACGGCCTCGCGCTCCATGTCGATGTACGGCTCGCCGCTCACGTCGACCGCAACGCGATTGATCGTGCCGCCGGTGAACCGGAAGGGCGCCTCGCCGATGTAGTCCTGGGTCACCGGATCGCCGACATCGCGGCCGACCGCCAGCCCCTCGCCGGCGATCATGTAGCCGCCTGGCTGGGTCTTGATCCGGCCTTCGCCGACCTTCTTGTCGCCGTAGTACAGGGTCAGGATGCCGGTCGGCACGTGGGGCGGATCCTCGCCGTCCTTCTCGAACGAGGCGGACAAGATCAGGTTCTTGCCGATCGGCAGCTCCTCGGTCGCCTCGATCTTCTGCTCGAACATGCCGATGAAGCTGTTCACGTAGTGGAGGCGGTTGTGCTTCACGTACAGGGAATGGCCGCCGAATCGCGAGCCCTGGGCAAAGAGCACTCCGTTCGCCTCGGCCCCCGGCAGGTCGACGACCGCGCCGATCACGAACGAGCGGCCCCGGACCACGACCGCCTGGGCCTCGGGAACCTCGGCGTGGTTCGGGAAGTAGACATACCGGGTGCGAGGCGCCGAGAGCTGGGGCCGCTTGGCGATGAAGATCTCCAGGGCCGACCGGTCGTCGAGCGGGAAGCCCTCGTTGGCGCCGGCCTCCGAATACCACAGGTTGACCATCTCGCGGACCTTGTCCGGATGCTCGGCGGCGAGGTTGTGCAACTCGGAACGGTCAACCTCGGTGTGGTAGAGCTCCCACACGTCGTCGTTGAAGTTGCTCCAGCCGGCGATCGTCGGATGGGTCGTCACGGCCTTCCAGCCGTCGTGGTAGATGCCCCGCGAGCCGAGCATCGAGTAGAACTGCGTCTGTCGTTCGCTCGGCGCCTTCGGAGCGTCGAAGCTGTAACGCATGCTCACGCCGTCGAAGTGGCTCTGGGTGTAGCCCTTGATCGACTCCGGGGCCTCGACGCCCAGGACATCGAGGACCGTTGGCACGAGGTCCACCGCGTGGTGGTACTGCTCGCGGATCTCGCCCTTGGCCTTGATCCCGGCCGGCCACGAGATGACGCACGGGTCGGCGGTCCCGCCGTTGAACTCGTAGCGCTTCCACATCTTGAACGGGGTGTTGAAGGCCATCGCCCAGCCGTTCGGGTAGTGGTTGTAGGTCCTCGGCCCGCCGAGGTCGTCGATCATCGCCAGGTTTGAGGCGATGTCATCGGCCACGCCATTCACGAACTTCATCTCGTTGACGGACCCATTCGGGCCGCCTTCACCGCTGGCGCCGTTGTCGGACACGACGAAGATCAGGGTGTTCTCGAGCTGGCCGGTGTCCTCAAGGTGGGCGAGCAGCCGTCCGATCTGGTCATCGGCATGGGACAGGAAGCCGGCATAGACCTCGGCCATCTTGGCGAACAGGCGCTGCTCATCGGCCGACAGCGAATCCCACGGCCGGGTCTCGTCGAGCGGCGGGAACGACTGGCCCTTCGGGCCTTTGCGCGTCGCGGTCGTGCCGATCGGGTTGACCGGCGGCAGCTCGGTGTCCTTGGGGACGATGCCCATCTTCTTCTGGCGCGCGAGCGTTTCGACCCGCAGCGCCTCGTAGCCCTGGTCGAACTGGCCCTTGTACTTCTCGATCCATTCCTTCGGGGCGTGATGGGGAGCGTGGGCGGCACCGAACGAGTAGTAGAGCATGAATGGCTTGTCGGGGGCGACGGCCTTCGAATCCATGATGAACTCGATCGCCTTGTCGGTGATGTCGACCGAGAAGTGATAGCCCTCCTCGGGCGTCTTCGGCTGATCGACCGGATGGTTGTCGTAGATCAGCTCGGGATACCACTGGCTCGTCTCCGCGCCGAGGAAGCCGTACCAGCGCTCGAAGCCGCGGCCCGTCGGCCAATTGCGGCGGGTCGACGCCAGGTTCATCTCGACGGTTGGGCAGAGATGCCACTTGCCCACCATGTAGGTGTTCCAGCCCTGCTCGCCCAGGATCTCGGACAGCATGCCGTTCTGGGGCGGGATGGTCCCACTGGCGTTCGGGAAGCCGCTGGCGCCCTCGGTGATGCAGGCCATGCTGTTGCGGGTGTGGTTGCGCCCGGTCAGCAGGCAGGAGCGGGTGGGCGAACACAGGGCGACCGTGTGCCACTGGGTATAGCGCAGGCCGTTCGCCGCGATCCGGTCGATGTTCGGCGTCTGGATCGGCCCGCCGTAGCAGGACATCGCCGAGAACCCGACGTCGTCGAGAACGATGTAGACGACATTGGGGGCGCCCTTGGGCGCCTCGGGCGCAACGAAGGGCGACCAGTCCTCGACCGAATCCCGGATGTCCTGGTTGATCTTGCCCTTGAACGGAACAGTCACGGAATCTACTCCCCTGGCCAGTCTCGAACAGGTTCGGACCGATCGCGCCCGAAGCCTGGATCCCGTATGGAGCGGGGGCGGGGAGCGTGCTTCACGGGCAAGGATACAAGGCTGAGGCCGGCCCGATTCGTCCGGCGGCGTGCCCAGCGCTCGGTAGAATCGAGACGCTCGCAGCCCTGCCCGCTCCCGACCGGAGGTTCCCCGTGGCCGCCTCGACCAGCGTTCGATCCGACCTGCTCAAGTCGTGGTCCGACGGCCCGGCCCGGCGCTCGGTCATCGAATTCGTCGAACGGGTGACCACCGCCGGCGGACCCGACTTCGTGCCGGTGGCCGACCGGATCGCGGCCTTCGACAACGACGGCACGCTGTGGGCCGAGCAGCCGATGCCGATCCAGCTGGACCACCTCCTGCGCGGACTCGGCGCGGCTACGGCGGCCGATCCATCCCTCCGCGAGCGCCAGCCCTGGAAGGCCGTTTCGGAGCACGACTTCAGGTGGCTCGGCGGCGCGTTCGCCAAGTACTACCAGGGCGATCCCGCCGACGTCGAGGTCATTCTCGGGGGCGTCCTGGCCGGGGCCGCGGGCAAGGACGTCGAGACGATCGAGGCCGAGGCGGCCGCGTTCGTGATGGGCCAGTCGCATCCCACGCTCAAGCGACCGTACTCGAGGTGTACCTACACCCCGATGATCGAGCTCCTGCGCTACCTCGAAGCGAACGAGTTCACGACCTACATCGTGTCCGGTGGCGGGCGCGACTTCATGCGGGCAATCTCCGAGGAGCTCTATTCGATCCCCCGCGAGCGCGTCGTCGGAAGCTCCGCCGCCCTCGAATTCCGGGATGGACCGGACGGCAGCTCGATCGTCATCAAGCCGGCCCTGGACATCATCGATGACGGTCCCGAGAAGCCGATCCGGATGTGGAACCGGACGGGCCGCCGGCCGCTGATCGCCGGAGGCAACTCGAACGGCGACATCGCCCTCCTCCGCTTCGCCCAGCACGCGAGCCGGCCCTCACTCGGGCTCCTGGTCCACCACGACGATGCCGAGCGCGAGTTCGCCTACGACGCCGGCGCCGAGAAGGCGCTGGCCCAGGCCGCAACCGACGGCTGGACAGTCGTGAGCATGCGCCACGACTGGACCTCGATCTTCCCCGACGCCTGATCCGGAAAAGGCAGCGATCGCCTCCTGGCACAGGCGCCGGCGTGTACTTGGGGCCACCTCCATTGCGTCGCTCGGGCTCAGAGTGGACGGGAGATGGCTCAAGGGTAGGCCGGTACCTCGCCTGCCGTGCACTGGCGTGGCATGCGAGCCCACGGCCTCGAGCCAACCTTGCGGGGCCGAGTACGATGGGCTCTCGGTGCCGCGGGTCCTGGGAGCAGGGTTGGCGAGGCAACAGCCCCGGTGGTGTCCCCCGTCTGGTCAGCGAACGCTCGGGAGCCCAGGCATCGATTAGCAGCGCGATCGGGTGTCTCCCGGGCAACCTTGGCGGCAGTCCAGTTGCCTGAGCGCGACGTCCGTCGCGGAGGACTGGCAAGCGTCAGGAGGCCGCCGCGATGTCGACCAACGTCCAGGATCAGCGGGCCGTCTTTGCCGACACGGCGAGCATCCGCCCATTCCAGGTCGGGATCCCCCAGGCGGAGGTCGACGAGCTCCGCCGGCGGATCCAGGCGACCCGCTGGCCCGAGAAGGAGACCGTCTCCGACCTGTCGCAGGGCGTACCCCTGGCGACGATCCAGGAGCTGGCCCGGTACTGGGGCAGCGACTACGACTTCGGGAGGGTCGAGGCCCGGCTGAACGCCTGGCCGCAGTTCCTGACCGAGATCGACGGCCTCGACATCCACTTCATCCACGTCAAGTCGCGTCACCCGAACGCCCTGCCGGTCCTGATCACCCATGGCTGGCCGGGCTCGATCATCGAAATGCTGAACGTCATCGGCCCGCTCAGCGATCCGACCGCCCACGGCGGCGATGCCGCGGATGCCTTCGACGTGGTCATCCCGTCGCTACCCGGCTATGGGTTCTCGGCCAAGCCCTCGACCACCGGCTGGGACCCCGTCCACATCGCGGATGCCTGGATCACGCTGATGCGGCGCCTGGGATTCACCCGGTTCGTGGCCCAGGGCGGCGACTGGGGTGCCCAGATCACCGACGTGATCGGAGCGAAGGCGCCGCCGGAGCTGCTCGGGATCCACTCGAACATGCCCGGCACCGTCCCGCCCGATATCTCCAGGGCCCTCACTTCGAACGTCTTCGGGACCGGCTACCCCGCTCCGACGGGGTTGTCCGCCGACGAGCAGCGGGCCTACGACCGGCTGAGCTTCCTGTTCACGAAGGGCGTCGGCTATGCCGTCGAGATGGCCTCCCGTCCGCAGACGCTGTACGGGCTGGCCGACTCACCGGTGGCCCTCGCGTCCTGGATGCTCGACCACGACGCGTACAGCCTCGAGGACATCGCCCGGGCCTTCGCCGGCGAAGCTGTTGACAACCTCACCCGGGACGAGGTTCTCGACAACATCACGATGACCTGGCTCACGAACACCGGGATCTCGTCGGGTCGCCTCTACTGGGAGAACCGGCTCGGCTTCTTCGACATCAAGGGGGTCACCGTTCCGGCTGCGGTGAGCGTCTTCCCGCGAGAGCTGTACCAGGCGCCACGCACATGGACCGAGAAGGCCTATCCCAACCTGATCTACTTCCACGAGCTGGACAAGGGCAACCACTTCGCGGCCTGGCAGGAGCCTGAGCTGTTCGCCCAGGAGCTCCGAGCCGCCTTCCGCTCGATCCGTTCCTGATGACCGACGCGCCGGGCATCGGGTTCGCACCGGTGAAGCGGATCGAGGCCGGCGACCTCGACGTCAGCTACGCCGAATACGGGCCCGCCGACGGCCGAGCTGTCCTGCTCCTGCACGGCTGGCCGTACGACATCCACGCCTTTGCCGAGGTGGCGCCGAGCCTGGCGGAGGCCGGCTACCGGGTTATCGTGCCCTATCTGCGCGGCTTCGGGACGACCCACTTCCGTTCGGCCGAGGCGGTCCACAACGGCCAGCAGGCGGCCCTGGCGGTTGACGCGATCGCCTTGCTCGATGCCCTCGAGATCCCCTCGGCGATCGTGGGCGGCTTCGACTGGGGCGCTCGCACCGCCGACATCGTGGCCGCGCTCTGGCCCGAGCGCTGCCGGGCGCTCGTGTCCGTCAGCGGCTACCTGATCGGCAGCCAGGAAGCCAACCGCAAGCCCTTGCCGCCGAGTGCCGAGCTCGTGTGGTGGTACCAGTTCTACTTCGCGACCGACCGCGGCCGAGCCGGCTACGAGGCGTACACCCACGACTTCGCGAGGCTCATCTGGCAGACCGCTTCGCCGAAATGGGCGTTCGATGACGCCACCTTCGATCGAAGCGCCGCGGCATTCGACAATCCCGACCACGTCGACATCGTGATCCACAACTACCGCTGGCGAATCGGCATCGCCGAGGGCGAACCGAGATACGACGAGCTGGAGGCGCGGCTGGCGCAGGGTCCAGTGATCAGCGTCCCGACCATCACGATGGAAGGAGATGCGAACGGGGCGGCGCACCTCGACGCGAGCGCCTATCGGGCGAAGTTCAACGGGCCATATGCCCATCGGATCATCACCGGAGGCGTCGGACACAACCTGCCCCAGGAAGCGCCGCGCGCCTTCGCCGACGCCGTGATCGAGGTCGACGGCTTCTGAACCCGATGGAGACACGGCGCGCTGCCGGCAGCACCGGCCTCGTTCGCTCGATCACCCACCGGCTTACCGGCGAGCAGGTCGCCCTGCCGATCGAAGGGCACCTGGCGGAGTTCACGGGCGCGACGGGCTGGATCAACTCGGAACCCCTGACCCCGGCAGGGCTCAAGGGGCGGGTCGTCCTCGTCGACTTCTGGACGTACACCTGCGTCAACTGGCTCCGCACCCTGCCGTATGTCCGGGCCTGGGCCGCCAAGTACGCGGACGCCGGGCTCACCGTCGTCGGCGTGCACACTCCGGAGTTCGGGTTCGAACGTGATATCGACAATGTCAAGGCCGAAGTCGGCGCGCTCCGAGTCGGGTACCCGGTCGCGCTCGACAGCAGATACGGCGTCTGGAGCGCGTTCGCAAATCACTACTGGCCGGCGGTCTACATCGCCGATGCCGAAGGCCGGATCCGCTATCACCACTTCGGCGAGGGTGAGTACGCCGCGACCGAGATGGTGATCCAGCAGCTCCTGATCGATGCCGGCGCAGCGGGGATCGACCAGGACCTGGTCATGGTCGACCCGGTCGGTCTCGAGCTGTCCGCCGATTGGCGAACGGTCCAGTCAGGCGAGACGTATACCGGCTATCGCCAGGGCAGCGGCTTCGCGCAGGAGGACGTCGCTGGATTCGATGAGCCCTACACGTACCAGGCGCCTGGTCGGCTGGCGCTCAACAGCTGGGCGTTGTCGGGCACCTGGACCGTGGCTGGCCCGGCGGTGGCGGCGATCAAGCCTGGCGGCCGGATCGCCTTCCAGTTCCACGCTCGCGACGTGAACCTCGTGATGGGACCGGTGGCCAGGGGGACGTCGATCCCGTTCCGGCTCTACCTCGACGGCCGGCCCGTGGGTGACGCGCATGGATCCGACGTGGCCGTCAACGGCAAGGGCACGGTCAGCAACCAGCGCACGTACCAGCTGATCCGACAGCCGGGACCGATCGTTGATCGCCGCTTCGAGATCGAGTTCCTCGCCGCGGACGTCGAGGCTTATTGCTTCACATTCGGTTGAGGCGACGAGTCCGCCCCCTCGTCACGTCGGGTCCGGGCTGACCTCGGAGGTCACCGAAGACGTTGCGACCGGCGGGGCAGCAGCCGGCGCCCGGTGGCGCATCGCATCGACGATGCTCGCAATCCCGACCAACAGCATCCCCGCGCCGATGATCGCGACCGCGTTGAGCGGTCCCTGCTCGGCGTTGATGTAGAGGTTGTTGACCAGGGTCGTGATCGGGCCCGGCAGGACCGGGCGGGCACCGTTGATCGAGGCTGCCCAGAGCCAGTTGATCGGGCCCAGGAACACGAGGAGTGCGCCGACGATCGCGTAGACGCCACCGACGAGGGCGCTCCTGGCCCAGCGTCCCAGCAGCGCGACGGCGAGCACCGTGCCGGCGACCGCCAGGAAGCCGAACGACTCCGCCCAGACCAGGGATTGCACGTCGAACGAGGCGCTGGCGCTCTTCACGATCGCGACGAGAACGACGGAGTCAAGCCAGGCCGCGATGACCAGGAGAATGCCCGCGCCGACGACCGCGACGACCTTCAAAGCCGAACGATCTGACATCGCTCCCCCTCCTCAAACCGGGCAACCGTCCGCTTCGGATCATATGCCGCCACGCAATGGACACCCGAGGCTCAACCCGGCCGATGGCGGGTTCACCGCAACCCGGCTGAACTCAACGACCGCGACTGTGGCGGAACTGATCGACCAACCTGCGGAGCAGCCCGGGCGGTTCGGGGTCCGGGACACGATCCGAGTCTTCGGGCTCGGTTGGCTCGTCGTGGTAGTCGTCGCTGAGGGTCCGCATGGGTATCGGGATCATGCCGCCGACATCGCCGCCGGGTGTCATGAACGCCCCGGCGTTGTGGACCGCCTTCTTGGGCTCGGGTTCGGGCATCTCGCACCTCTCGGACTCGCGCCGAGGCCGGCGCTTTGTCCACATCGAACGCTGCGCCGCCCGGCATCCACCGTCAAGGGCAGACCGGCCCGTTCTCTGGCCGTCGTGTCCGGACCCTTGTCTCCCGTCCTGTCATCGACGCGGAAGCTGGGCCAGCACGGAGCGTGGGCTAGTTGACATCGAGGTTCGGCCGGCGTCTGATCGCGGGGTGCGCGAGAACCGTGACGCGGCAAGCAAGAAACGGCTCGCGTGATTGGGCCGCTTGTTGTCGGATTGGCGGGGGGCGTCCTGCTCGCCCTCCTGATGTCGGTTGTCCCGGTCGCTGCCGTGATCGCCATCGGCGTAGTGGTCGTAACGACCTGGATCCAGCTGGCCCGCAGACGTGAACAAATCGCGATGCTCGCCGGGGCCACGCTCGGGTCAGGCTTGGCCTTGCTCTTGATGGTGACCACGACGGTCCAGTCGTGCTCCCAAACGAGCGACTTCTGTGGGAATGCGAACGTCGTGCCACTCATGGCCTTCGCGGTGATCGCGCTCGGCAGTGGTCTCGTCGCCTCGATTGCCGCCTTCCGGGGCGAGGTCTAGCAGGCTAACGGCCGAGGCCGTCCGAATCTCCTCGTCTGAGCCTCAATCGACGTTCGCCCACAGACAGGCTCGGAGCCCGACTCCGACCGATCGGTCATGCCGTTCTCATCCCGATTGGGCGGCCCTCAATCGAGAGTAGATTGATGTCCACGCCGTGGACCAGGCGAAGGCGACAGCGATGGCAGGGTTCGTTCCTGGTCGAGATCGCTTCACGATCGAGGCCCTCCATCCAGATGAGGCGCAGCAGCTGAAGACGCTCGAATCGAACGAGCGCCAAGCCAAGCTGGACGAGAATGAACTGGCCGAACTCGAGCGCGAGCAGACAGGCACTCCGCCACCCCGACCGCGACGCAGCCTCCTCGACCGGCTCTTGCGCCGTCGCTGACTGTGTCCCGGGGCGAAGGGAAGCCGATGCATGACAAGACGCACATGACGCCCGACCCGGCCTATCGGGAGGCTGTCATTCGGAAGCGGGCCGAGAACGACGAGTACCTCCGGACGGCGCAGGACAGCCCGCTGCTGCCGGAGGCGCGGGCCGCGTTCCCTGGCCTCCCGTACTTCCCGGTCGACGAGGGCTGGCGGCTCGCCGGCCTCGTCCTGCAGCCCTACGAGGGCGACGCCCCGGTTCGCTTCGGGATGGCGGCAACCCGTGGCGAAGACCGTCCCGCGGTCCGGGCCGGGACGTTCCGGTTCGAAGCCGGTGGCGCCGAGAATCGGCTGGTCGCCTATCGGTTCCTCGGGGACGACGACGAGCCGGAGGCGGGCCTCTTCGTACCGTTCATGGACGCCACCACGGGCGCGGACACGTACGGCGCCGGGCGTTACCTGGACGCGGTCGCGGGGGACGACGGGACGTGGACGCTGGACTTCAATCTGGCCTACCACCCGTATTGCGCGTACAACCCGCGCTATTCGTGCCCGATCACGCCAGCCGAGAACCGCCTCTCGATTCGTCTGGAGGCCGGCGAGCGCCTGGCGGGCGGTCACGCCTGAGCGCCACTCACCGCTGGGGCAATGGGATGCCGCCCGATCCTCGGGCTCGTCAGCGACGCCGAGGACTGATACGCCGTTGTGATCGCTGGCGGGCACGGACATGTCCTCGCAGCTACCGGCCTGCCGTCAGGGTTGATGCCAATGGACACAGCCTTCAGGTACGCGTCCTTCACCTGGCAGCCGGAGCACGGCTCGCCGCGACTCGCCGAGGGAGACAGGAGATCCATGTGATCGAGACCCAGCCAGATCGCGACGAGCGCCAGATCGAGGCGCTCGGGGCGCTCATGGGGATCAACCCCGATGCCGACCGACCCGATGCCGTCGAACCTCCGAAGGATCCGGTGCATCAGTGCTTTCTGGACGAGGCGGTTCTTGGCCCCGACACGCCGGTCATTCGTGTGGCGATGGCGGATGACCCGGATCGCACGGTGTACTTCCATACCGCCGAGGAGGAGACCGCGACGGTCTATGGCGAGGTGGTGGACTCGGGTCTTCTAATCGAATGCGAGGACCGGATCGAGCCGAACCTGGAGCCCTAGCCAGCCCCAGCCCGAAACCATCCATCTGAGCATGGTCGCCGCCGGCCCGAGTCACCTACCCTGAACCTGTGGTGTCCAACGAAGAGAAGCCGATCTTGCTGTTCGAGACGGTCGAGCGGTGGGAGTCGTGGCTGCGCGAGAACCTCGACCACGTCGGGGTGCGACTGAGGATCCGCAGGAAGGCGTCGAGCGCGCCCGGCATCACCTACGACGAGGCGCTCGAATTGGCGCTGTGCTACGGCTGGATCGACGGTCAGGCCAAGGGCCTCGACGCCGACTACTTTCTGCAGGTGTTCACGCCACGCCGCCCACGGTCGGTGTGGTCGCAGCGCAATGTCGAGATCATCGCCCGCCTGACGGACGAGGGTCGCATGCGCGCCTTCGGTATCGAGCAGGTGCAGCGGGCGCAGGCCGACGGTCGCTGGGAGGCGGCCTATCGGCAGAAGGGCACCCAGATTCCCGACGACCTGCAGGCAGCGCTCGACGCATCCCCAGCGGCCGCGGCGACCTTCGCCGCGCTGAGCGCACAGGGGCGCTTCGGCATCGTGTTCCGGCTGCTCGCGCTCAAGCGCCGCGAGACGCGAGCACGCAAGATCGAAACGTACATCGACACGCTCGCGAGAGGCGAGTCGCCGATCCGAGCTCGTCCGCGCGGGGACGGAAGCGTCTGAAGCCTGCCTGCCTAGCCCGGACGAAGATCAGCCCACCTCGACACACCCGACCAGGCAGACGCGAGCAACAGGCCCGCGTGAGTCGTTGACGGCTGCCCGGCGGACTTGGCCAGTGCCCGTTGCTCCAGGGAACGCCACGTGAGATGGATCAGGGAGGCGGTCACCAGCCAGCCGACGTAGTTCTGGAGCGGCACGCCGTAGTAAGGGCCCGTGGTGTCCCACACCCAGGCGCGGAAGCCCGGGCCGGAGAGGATCGGATCGACCACGAGGTCCAACGCGGTGACCACCAGGGCACCGAGTAGAGCCAGGCGGATGAGCCGGCGACCGCCTCCGACGAACTCACTCGGCCAGCGGTCCACGATCAGGTTGGCCAGGCCATAGCTCGAGTAGACGAGCACAAACCAGGCGAGAGGGATCAGGACCGGGACTGATCCGAGCGACGGGCCGAGCGAGGCGGTGTAGTGGTACGAGCCGTAGATGAGCCCGGTGGTCACGCCGATCTGCTCGAAGAACCAGGACGTGAGCGCAGTTATCGAGAAGAACATGAACGTGAGCCGGGGCCCGACTGCGTGGGACGCGTGCCACAGCGTGAGAAGCAGGACGATGACCGTGAGCGTGTTCAGGCCGCCCGGGATCACGGCCAGCGAACCGCGCCCTGCGGACAATGGGCACCCGATGCCGCGGTCGGTGCGACCGGGCCGAGGGCGGGAAGCCAGCCTGGGTCCATCGGTTGATCCTACGCTGACGTTGGCCCAGGGGAGGATCCGCTGCTCCGCGGTCGAGGAAGGCCGCTGGGGCTCGGTCACCAAGATCGAGCTGCCGAGCGGCTCTGAGATCGGGCTCTATCAGCCCAGGCACTCGTTGGCGCTGGTCCGTGGCGCAGCCTGAGCCCGGACGGGGCCGCAGGCGATCGGGCTCGTCGGGCCGAGCTGATCGGCTGGAGGCGTCAGTCCGCGTCTCGTCCTCTTGGGGCGGGTTCCGCTACGGCCCGGCCGTCGGGTTCAGGCCGACGAAGCCGCCGGCTCCGCCTAAACCGGCGATCGCGTAGGTCACGTCGGCTGAGGCCAGGGTCCCCTGGGGCGAGGTGAAGGTCACCCGGGCGAGAATGCGCGTGTTCCCGACCTGGCCGCTGCCTGGGGCCACGCGTGTCGTGGACCCGATCGCCGGAGCGGGCGCAAGCGCCTTGGCTGCCGCCGAGACCATCCAGGCGCAGGCCGGGATCTCGCGGAGGGTTTCGTAGACGCCGATCGGCTCGCCGACCATCTGGCTGCAGTCGATCGTGAGTGTGGGCGGGGCAGGCTCGAGGTCCGGACTCGTTGGGAGGTAGCTTCCGGTGTAGGAGCCCAAGGGTGTTTCCACGACCCTCATCGTCGTCGCACTGCCGGTCGGCGAGACGAACGTCACATCGCAACCCTGGCCGGTCCGACAGGGCATCAGGGGGCTGCCGTCGGTGACGATCGCCCTCGATCCGGCGCCCGGGGTCGGCTTCATCGCCCCTGCGACCCCGGCCACCATCGAGAGGCAGTCGGGGATGTCGACGTCCCGCGGTCCGCACTCGACCAGGAGGGTCACGGCGGGAGCAGCACTCGGGGACTCGGCCGCTGGGCTCGGGGACGAGACAGTTGGGCGAGGGGACGGGGTGATGGGCGACGCGGTGACGGTTGACACGCCGCAACCGGCGAGGACGAACGCGATCAGAGCGACGGTCGGAGTTCTCATCTCACCCGCCCATGATGCACGTTGGGCTCATGATCAGGGCTTGGTGGCGTAGGAACGCTCGTGGACACTCACGGGGCTGGCCCTCTTGGGCGCTTGCGCGAGGTCCTATGAATGGGCGGCGTTACCCACGATGAAGGCACTCGCCGGATCGATGTGCGTCCTGCTCGCTGGCTTCTCCTGGTCCAGGTCCCCGAGTTCGCCCAAACGATCCAGGTCGTGGCGCGTACGCTGCGCCGCATGGCGGCCTGCCCCTCGTGCGGCGTGGACAATCCCACAGCGCAGCGGTTCTGCGGCTCGTGCGGGACAGCCCTGACGCCTCCGAGTCCTGAGCTCCTGCCCGAAGAGCGCAAGTTGGTCACGGCCATGTTCTGTGACCTCGTGGGCTTCACCGCGACTTCCGAGTCGGCCGACCTCGAGGACGTGGACCGGATGCTCACGGCCTACTTCGGTCTCGCGCGCTCGCACATCGAGGCGCATGGCGGGGTCGTCGAGAAGTTCATCGGCGACGCAGTCGTCGGTGTATTCGGTGTCCCGTCGGGCCATGAAGACGATCCTGAACGAGCGGTTCGGGCGGCGCTCCGGATCTGCGAAGACGCCGACCGTCTCCCGACCCCAAGCGGGTCACCACTGAGACTTCGGGTCGGGATCGACACCGGCGAAGCCCTCATCCGGCTGGGCGTGACTCCGGCTTCCGGCGAGCACTTTCTTGCAGGCGACGCGATCAATACCGCATCGCGCATCCAGGCTCTGGCACCCGAGATGGGCGTCGCGGTTGGGCTCGGGACCTACGAAGCGACGAAGACCCTCTTCGAATACGCCGAGGGCGAACCCGCGATGCTCAAAGGCAAGACCGGGCCGGTCCGCGTGTTTCATGCCATCGCCCCTCGGGCCCGCCTCGGGGTGGATCTCACCCGAACCTACGATTCCCCCTACGTCGGCCGGAAGATCGATCTTGCCCTTCTGCAGGGCCTCTTCGACAAGACCGTCGCCGGGAACAACGTCCAGCTGGTGACGATCGTCGGTGAGCCCGGCATCGGCAAGAGTCGGATCGTCGCCGAGCTCCTTGGATACGCTCAGGGCAGGACGCCCGCTCTGACTTGGCGCCAGGGCCGGTGCCTGCCGTACGGGGACGGGGTGACGTTCTGGGCCTTGGGCGAGATCGTCAAGGCCCAGGCGGGCATCCTGGAGACCGACGACCCGGCCGTCGCATCGACCAAGATCGAGGACGCCGTTCCCGCCGGACCCGACCGCGACTGGCTGCGCCGGCGCCTGCTGCCGCTCGTCGGCGTCGACGCGAGCTCGGGCGCCGAGCGCGAGGAGCTCTTTGCGGCTTGGCGAACGTTCCTGGAGACCGTCGCCGAGCGGAGCCCGACCGTGCTCGTGTTCGAGGACATCCACTGGGCCGACGACGCAATGCTCGCGTTCCTCGAGCACCTTGCCGACCGCGCCGAAGACGTCCCGCTCCTCCTGGTCGCGACGGCCCGCCCCGAGTTCTTCGAGCGCCATCCCACATTCGGCGCGGGCCTGCCGAACGTCAACCGGATCAACCTGGCGCCTCTATCCGAGCAGGAAACCGGGCAGCTGGTCGCGGGGCAGCTCGGAGCGACCGTCCCATCTGAGCTGAAGACGGCGATCCTCGAGCGCGCCGAGGGCAACCCCCTGTACGCCGAGGAGTTCGTCCGCCTCCTGCGGGACCGCGACCTGCTGGTCGAGACCGACGGGGCCGTCTCGCTCCGACCCGGGGCGGAGATCGCGCTGCCTAGGTCGATCGAGGCCATCATCGCGGCTCGTCTCGATACTCTGCCGTCGGAACGCAAGGCGATACTCGCCGACGCGGCCGTGGTCGGCAAAGTCTTCTGGGCCGGAGCCGTCGCCGAAATGGGCGAGCGCGACTCGGCCGATGTCATCGGCGCGATGCGTGAGCTCGGCCGCAAGGAGCTGGTTCGATCGGCCCGCCACTCCTCGATGGCCGGCGAGACCGAGTACGCCTTCTGGCATGTCCTCGTCCGCGATGTTGCCTATGCCCAGCTCCCGCGAGCCTCACGGGCGGCCCGCCACGTCGCCGCCGCCCAGTGGCTCGAGGCGAAGGCCGGCGACCGCGCCGAGGACATCGCCGAGGTCCTTGCTCACCACTATGCGACCGCGCTCGAACTGACCCGAGCCGCCGGGCAGACGGACCGAGCTCACGAGCTCGAGCGGCCCGCCCTGCGGTTCCTGATCTTGGCGGGCGACAGGGCCCTGTATCTCGATGCAGCGTCGGCCATGGCGGACTTCGAGAAAGCCCTGATGCTGACACCCCCGGGACACGAGGCCCGACCCGATGTCCTCGTCCGATTCGGCCAGGCCGCCTACGAGCTTGGACAGTACCCCGAGGCTTTGGCAGCCCTTGACGAGGCGACGGCGGGATTCAGGGATCGGGGCGACCTCCTCGCGGCAGCCCGCTCGATGTTCACCACGTTCGGAGTGCTCCAGTCCCTGGGCGATCCGCGTCAGTGGGTGATCATGCCCGAGGCTGCGACGATGCTGGAACCTCTGCCCCCAAGCCAGGAGCTTCTCGACGTGCTTGCGCGGGTCGCGGCCAACGAGATCAACCAGGGACGCGACGAAGAGGCCCTCATAAGCGCCGAACATGCGTTGACGATTGCGGCGGAGCACGCCATGCCCCGTCCGGCACTCGCGTTGCGGGTGAGAGGCGTGGCCCGGGCGGACCTCGGGGACCCGGCCGGATTCGACGATATGCGCGAGGCGATTGGGCTGGCGATCGCGGCCGGCGGCCGCGGCGTGCCCGCCGCCTACAACGACCTCGCGGCCGCGACGGCTCTGGTCGACGGGCCCGTTGCATCGATCCCGATCCTCCGCCAGGCGATCGCCTTCGCGGAGGCCCGGAGATTGAAGTCAGCGGTCGATTTTCTCGAATTCAGCATGCTCGCTGCTCTCTTCGAGGCCGGCGAGCACGATGAGGTGCTTCGCGGTGCCGCCGAGTTGACACCACGCCTGGAGAGGATTCGGCACACCGATTCGCTCCTCGGCGTACGCGTCCTCGAAGCCGCGGTCTTCGCGCTACGCGGTCTGGGCGAGCGCGTGCCGGGTGAGCTCGAGTGGATCGAGCAGACGGCCCGCCGGAGCGAGATGATGCCGTCGATCGTGTCCTCTCTCGGTGCGTCCGCGGTCGCACGCGCAGCCTTGGGTCAGAATACGGCGGCGCAGGCGTTGCTGGCCGAGGTGGCGGCCTATCCGAACAGCTTCGAGTACAGGCCGCTCTCTGGATCGCTGCCGGCGATGGTTCGGACAGCTATCGAAATCAGCGATCTGGGGCTGGCCGAGAGACTCGTGACCGGTCTGACAGCCCGCCTCCCGTACGGCAGATTTGCGATCGCGGCCGCGGCCGCCGCCATGAGCGAGGCAGGTGGCGAGCTGTCAAACGCTTCCACTGCCTACGCGGACGTTGCCAGTCACTGGGAGTCGTTCGGGGTCGTTGCTGAGCTGGCGTTCGCGCTGGTTGGGCACGGCCGCTGTCTCATCTTGATGGGCCGGCCCACCGAAGCTGCGCCCGTGCTCAACCAAGCCCGCGACATCTTCGAGCGGCTCCACGCTGCACCGGCGCTCGCCCAGGTGGACGCGCTTCTTGAGCGACAGCCCAGGACCTTGCGACCCTCGACTAACACTAACGGCAGTTGATCGAGGCCAAATCCGCCGCACGATGAACCCGACGTGCGAACGGGACCGACACACGCGCGGACTAGCCGGCGTCGAGCAAATCGAGAACCGGCACCATTGCTTCGAGCGCGCCCAATGTTTGGGGTTCGACCAGAAACTCGAGCTGGGTGAAACCTGCTGCCTGAAACGTCCTGAAGGCGTCGGCGATCTGCTCCGCCGAGCCGGTGATGGCCGTGCCGAAGCCGCCTTGGTACCCGGCGTTGGACAGCGGTGCGACGACGACGCCCGCCGAACGGCCGACCGTAGATGTGTCGCGACCGACTTCGGCGCAGGCCGCTTCGAAGGCCGTGACGCGTGGACCGAGCTCCGTTACATCGCTCCGTTCCGTGGCGTAGCAGCTCCAGATGTCAGCGTGGCGGGCCGCATGGCGATAGCCCTTCTGACCATGCGCAGCCAGCAGCAGAGGGATCGCGCCCGGCCGTGGTCCCGGCGGTAGCTGTTCGAGGTCACGGGCCACGTGGTACGTCCCGGCGAAGTCCGCCCGGCCCGTCCGCAGGAGCGGCACGATAATCTCGAGCGACTCCTCGAAACGATCGTAGATGTCGTCTTCTGGCAGGCCGAAGGCATGGGCTCCACTGCCCGCGTGGCCTGCGCCGAGGCCGAGAACAAACCGGCCGTTGCTGATTGCATCGATTGTGGCTGCGTTCTTGCCGATCATGCCGGGGTTGCGGTGGAGGGCCGACATCACCCACGTTCCGATCTTGATCCTGGACGTTGCCGCGGCGAGCCCGGCCGCGACGGCGACGCCATCCCAGAAGCCGTAACGCGGACCGTCCTTGACAAGCCGCCCGAGGAGCTCATCGGGGATCCACAGAGCGTCGAACCCGATCTGCTCGGCCTTCAACGCGAGAGCGCGAGTTTCCGCCCACGGCACCGTTGTCCCATCGACGGTCGAGCGCCAGCTGGCGAGGACGACGCCGATCTCGAATGCACGCACGGGATTCTCCTGCTGCGGGCGATGCGACCATCAGTGGACTGCGTCACGCTCACGCAGGACCAGTTGGTCCGATTTGGTGGGCTCGTTCGACGGTGTGCGCGTGAGTGTGGCGGACTCGACCGATGCTAGCGGCCACACGATGAACGCTTCGCGGGTGTCCTCGGGTCGATCCGATGAAAGCCTTCACGACCGGGTTAGCTCGCGTCGTCCCGGCCGGCGCCGGGATAGACTGCGTCGTGGCCGGCCCCGGCCGGATTCGAGCCAGGCTGGCCCGCGTCGTACGAGTCGGCGAGCGGCCATGCTGGAGGGTCCATCACCATGGCTGACGCAACGGCCGAGTCGTATCCGACGCTCCGGGAGATTCTGGGTGAGGACGGGTTCAAGGAGCTCGCCAGGCTGATCCGGACGACCTACGAAGCCAACGAGACGCGCCGACTGCGCGAAACTGACGAGGTCATGGACGCCGTCACAGGTAGCGTCGACGCAGGAACCGCGTCCTGAAGGCCCTCTGACACCTACAAGCCCTGCGGTCGAGTTCGCGTCACGACGTGATCATCGTGTGCGACTCGCTTGTTGGGCCGAAGGCTCAGGTCGTCAAATCCGGGTCAGCAGGGCGAGCCAAGCCTCGGCTCCATCGCCCGGGAGTTGGGCGGCAAATCGGTCCGCGACGATCGAGTCGACCGTCCACCCGGTCTCGAACGTCGCCCGGATCTCCGCCTGAGTCACTCGACGGGGCCCGTAGTCGCCCGCCTGGTGCTCGCTGAAACAAAGCAGGACATAGCGCGCACTTACTCGCAGGATCCGATGGAGGCTGCGCCCGAAGCGGGTGCGATCGGCGTCGGAGAACGTGTGAAAGAGGCCGCAGTCGATCGCGATGTCGAAGGTGCGCCCGAGCGTCTCGAGCTCGAGCGCGTCGGCGACCACGAAGGCAGCACCGCTGCCCCGGAGGCGGGCCTTTTCCTGCGCCCGGGCGATCGCCGTTGGTGCGGCATCGACCCCGACGACCTCATGCCCTCGAGCGGCGAGGTACAGGGCGTTCTCGCCGGTGCCGCAGCCCACGTCGATCACGTCGCCCGAGATGAGCCCCAGCTCGTCAAGCCGAACGATCGCCGGTTGGGGCCGCCCGATGTCCCAGGGAGGAACCCCGTTCTGATAGGCCCACTCGAACCCCATGACTCGGACAATACCCCGGAACCACCCGCCGCTCGCCCGTCCTCAGGATCTCGCGACACCCGGACGACTACCTTGTCGCCTGGCCGCGCTGCCTATCCGCTCATGACGGGGCCGTGATCACGACGTTCTCATCGCGGATGGCCCACCGCCCCTACAGCCCCACGTGGATCCGAACCGTTGCCGTCATCGTCTTGTTTGGACCGGCACATCCCGTCTCCGAGAACGATGCGATCGCCGAGATGTCCCAGGTGCCGGCCGGCAGATGGATCTCGGGATCAGCAAGGAACGTCCGAAGGAAGTCCGCGTCGGGTTCATTTCCCTGGACAGCTCCTGACCTGTCCAGGGCGACGCTCTGCGGTGTCGCCGGATCGAGTGGGTAGAGGACACACGACTGATCCCAGATCGGAGCGACATGGCGAACGCCTCCAACCTCGTCGTAGGCGAAACCGATCAGTGCCGCGGCACCTGCGACCTTCGTCGGCTGACCGTCGGTGAGCGACAGGATCGCCGTCCCCGAGATCGGGTCGCCCACATTCCAGGTCAGGCGGGGCAGAACGAGCTCGAGTCGGTAGCTGCCGTCGATCGCGACCGACGAGGGACAACCACCTGAGCACCAGCCGGGCAGCGGGACGCGATACCCGATGAGGACCGGCGCCATGGCTCCGCCGACCATTGCGATGTTCAGCCCGGCATGTTGGTCGGTCCCCGCAAACGCGATCTCGGCATTAGCGATCCACTGGCCACCCGACGGCGGATCCGGATAGGGGAAGTTCTGACTCGGATCAAAGAGGCAGTCCTCGGCCGGGCAGAGCTGGCCGCTGTCAATCCAGACAGCCGTCGGCGTCCAGCCGGACGATGCGACCGCGGCAAGGGCGACCTGCGTTGCCTCATCGCAGGTGGCCGGCGACAAGCCGCCGATACAGCCCTCTGTTGGCAGACCGCTCGTTCCTGGGAGCGGAGTGGCAGCAGAGCTGGCCAAGGCCGTTGCCGTGGCCGGAGCCGTCCTTGGCGCCACCGTCGGGCCGGGCGTGGCAGTGTTCGGGCTACTGGCGCAGCCCACTAGGAACATGGTGAGCACGACCGCGACAACTGAGCGGCGCATTCGCTTCCCTTCGGCCAGTGCCATGTCAGGACGCCGGCGAGGACGAGGACAGCACAGCGTTCAGAACGAGCAGCAGCGCGAGGCCCACGAACACGAGGGCGAAGCCTGTCGTCGTGACGCGGCCGGCCTGCTGGATGACGACTGGCTCAGTCGGCCGCCTGCTAGCCACAAGTCCGATCCCCCAGACAATGAGCCCTGGGCCGGCGGCGAGAACGATGATCTGCCAGTCCATGAGGCTCACTCAGCGGCGAGGACGTTGCGAGGGGTCAGCAGTCCGAGCGCCAGCCAGGCGAGCACGGCGGGGAGCAGGTACGGACCGCCGATGATCCATCCGGGCCACACGAGCAGGACAACGCAGACAAGCGCCGACTCGACCCGAACTTGGTGGCTTGCGCCCGCCAGCGGCCGCAGGAACCAAAAGATCCCAATCACGACGAGCCAGGCGACGACATATGGCCAGCCTGCGCCTCCCCCGAGAGCGAAAGGAACGCCGAGCCCGACGAGGACCAGCAGCCACGGCACGAGCCTCAGCGATCCAGACATCGTCGTCAGAGTAGATGGATTACCGGGAAAGTCCTAAGGCGCCGCCACGATTTGGTCCTCGTGACGATGCGGATCGGGTTCTGGAGAGCGTGGTGGAGGACGTTGGATCTCGGGGAAGCGCCTCACGGCTGCTACCACGGAGGCGGGAAAAGGTTAGGACGGGATGGCGAGACCTGGGCTACCGCTGTCCAGAGTCCCCACGATCTCCAGATGAGCCTGGCTAGAGCATCCCTGGATTGGGCAGCAGGCGGATCGGATCGATGAGGGTTGGATCCGAGGTCATGAACTGGTCGCGGTCGATGATCCGGAAGCGACCCTGGAGCAGGATCGGCAGGACCGGATGTGGGCCGAGGAGGCAGACCACGATCGCCGAGTTGCGGGCGCCGAGGCGGATCGCCGCCAGGACCGGCGCGATCGGATCGGACCCGGGCCGGACGACCATCCGATCGATGACCCGGGCCGGGCTGGCCTGGCGAGCGCGAGCGTAACCCAGGGCGACCGGCTGCTCGCCCTCGAAGACGGCGAACGGCTCGGCGTCGGCCTGGCTCGCCCAGAAGGCATGGTCGATCGGGCGATGCGCTCCAGTCCACGCCCGTTCGAGCTCAGAGAGGCGGTCCGGAGCCGCCGCAGCGATCGTGATCGCCGGATCTGGCGCGGGCAGCCCCTCGGACGAGCCCTCGAGGTAAAGACACGGCCAGAGGGGCGTCATGCCCGCCCGAACGTAGAGTGGCAACGCCCGCGGATCCGCTGATGCGAACGTGGTCCGCGGCCAGGTGTCATCGAACACGGCTTCCAGGAGCGGCCGACCGATCCCTTGCCCCAGGAACTCGGGCCGGACGAACAGGTCCGCAAGGTGGCGGCTGACGCCGGTATCCACCCCGGCCCCGAAGGCGAGGATCTCGCCGGCTCGCTCGCTGACCAGGGCCGTCGCATGCTCGATGAGGTGGCCGAGGTAGGGCCCCACGATGTCGACCGTGGTCGCCGGTCCGTCATCGCCGTGGGCTGCGAGGAGGCTCCGGATGGCCGGCACGTCGTCAAGCGTCGCTGGCCGGATCTGAGCCTCGCCGTTCATCATCACCCTGCCATTGTGTTGCTATGTCGCACTCTCGCCGACACGTCCGTCACGCCAAAGCGGCGTCGAGGGCTGCCGACAGGGCGGCCAGCGCCGGGCCGAACCTGTCGGGCGGCAGGTAGCCGAAGCCAAGCCGGAAGACCCGGGGCTCCTCGCCGAACCAGGTTCCGGGTGCCAGCTGGACGTCGTGGCTGGGTAGCCCACCCCAGAACCGCGCAACGGCCGCCTCGTCGAATGCATCGACGCGCAGGCGCAGGCAGCACAGAGCGCCGGCATCCGGCCTGACCCAATCGATCCGGTCGCGCTCGCCCTCGCACCACGCCACCAGCTGCTGCAAAGCGCCGGCGAGCACCACCCTCCGCGGCTCGAGCACCGCTTCCTTGTTGCGCAGCAGGACCGTCGCGAGCACCTCGTCGAGCACCGAGCCCGAGATCACGATGTTCATCCGGGCGACGGCGATGCGCGTGCGAAGCTCGGCGTCCGGCACGGTCAGCCAGCCTGTCCGCAGGCCGGGCGCGCCGAGCGCCTTGGACACCGAGGCCCCCGTCACGACGCGCGGGTGGAGCCCGGCGACGCTCTCCGCCGCGGCCGCATCGCCGTAGGTCGCCTCGCGGTAGGTCTCGTCCACAAAGAGGACCGCCTCGGGGCACACCGCATCAATCAGCTCGAGCAGCTCTTCGATGCTGGCCCGGGACGCAGATACGCCGCTCGGGTTCTGGGGCGTAGCGACGCTGACGAGCCTCGTCTTGGGCGAGAGGCTCGCGCCAATGCGGCCTGGGTCCAGGCGGTAGCCGCTCTCGAACGACAGCTTGACTTCGTGGACTTGCGCGCCGGACCCGAGGAGGCAGTCTCGGCTGGGCGGGAAGCACGGTGTGGCGAGGACGGCCTCGTCGCCCGGCCGGCAGACCTCGTAGGCCAGGAGGAACAGCCCGAGCGCCGTGCCCTGGGTCGTAATGACTTGCTCGGCAGGAACCCCGCACGACCGGGAGATCTCGTCGCGCAGTGCCCTCGAGCCGGCTGACGAGCCGTAGCCCAGGGTCACGCCGCGGAGGCTCTCGATGCCCACGAGGTCGATCAAGTCGCCGAGGGTCAGGTCCTGGGACGTGCTCTCGGCCAGGTTGAACGGCCGGTTCAGGTCGAGGAGGGAAATGATCTCGTTGTAGGGGAACCGCCCGCGCCACGGCGGGGACACATCGTTGGGGCCTGACGGTTGCTCGCTGCCGTGCATGGGTTGCGACCTCCTTGGGGTGGCACGGCATCGTATGTCCCAAACGGCGCGGCTGCGCTCGGCTGGACCGGGTAGTCTCACGCGTGATACAGTCCGGGGTATGGCAGAAGTAACGATCCGGGAATTGCGCAATCGCGGTGGTGAGGTCGTGGACCGGGTCGCAGCCGGAGAGTGTCTGACGGTGACCCGTGACGGACGACCAGTGGCGGAACTCAGACCGTATCGTGCGGCGCCACTGCGCGCCGCGGTACTCCTGCGTCGATGGCGACGCCTGCCCGCCCTCGATGCCGAGCTCCTGCGCGGTGACATGGACGCGGTCGTCGATTCGGGCCTGTGACGACGCACGCTGCCGGCTTGCTCGACACAAGCACGGTCATCCTCCTGCCTCGCCTTCGCGCTCCCGGAGACTTGCCCGACGCCCCCCTGATCTCTGCGATCACCCTCGCGGAACTCTCGGTCGGTCCCCTGGTCGCCGCGACAGACGCCGAGCGCGCCGCCCGCCTTGCCCACCTGCAACAGGCCGAGGCCGACTTCGAGCCGCTGCCCTTCGATGCGGATGCCGCCCGCGCATTCGGTCAGGTTGCAGCTTCACTCCGCCGGGCCGGGCGCAAGACATCGGCCCGAGCCTACGACGCGATGATCGCCGCGATCGCGATCGCCAACGAGCTGCCCTTGTATACGTGCAACCCGGACGACTTCACCGGCATCGATGGCTTGGAGGTCGTCGCCGTCGCCCACCCGGACGGGCGGACACCCGCGCGGTAGTTACGTTTGTGAGGTTGGTCGGAGCGAGAGGAATAGAACCTTCGGAAATGACTTGGTGGGGTCTGTTCGCGTGGCCTGGGGCACGAACCGAACCAAACTCAATGGCGTTGCCTAGCTTCTAGAACGGCACCTGACTCTCTAGCCTGCCGACCTCGTGGCGACGTTGGGAGCTCCGGATGCCGGCCCAAACGATTGGGTCGATAACGAGCTGATCGGCGCTGTCGAGGCCGGAGCCGTCGACTTCCTCGTAACCGAAGGTGCTGGGTTGCACCGAAAGGGCCCGACGCATCGGTCTCGAGGATCGCGTGCTGTACCCGTCGAGCTCGGATCGGGCTCGGGACAGCGCGTACGGGCACCCATGCCACCCCGACGGCGTCTAGACAGCGAGGCTCCACCAAGCCTGACCGGGGATCTAGTCCGGAGCGGCACCGGCGATCCTGGCGAGGTCGAGCGCCTGCTTGATCGTAAGGCCGTGGCCGATCTCCGTGGCTCGGGCGACATCCACATCCGAAAGTGATGCGCGTGCCTGCTCGACGAAGTCCCGACCCGGGTTCTCATCGGAGTAGATGACGACGATGCCCTCCTGATTGGCGTAGACCTCGGCCGCGGCCGCGATCTGCACGGCGCGGTTGGGTCGGCGCTCGGCCGCCTCGGCGGCCGCGAGCCCGATCAAGGACAGACCTACTCCACGGACGCTCGCCACGTCGGTATGTGCCTGCACCGACTTGAAGAAGTAGCGGCGCGCGAGCGCGGCGTCGTCGTTCTGGAGGTGCGTCCACGCAATCTCCGCGAGGATCCGGGCTTCCTCGCCGCGATCGCCGACCGCTTCGAACGCCTCGAGCGACTGTCCATAGAGGTCGATGGCAGCGACCGGGTCGCCGCGACCGGAGGCCAACTCGGCAAGGCCGCCGAGTGACATGCCCCCTCCCTCTTTGTCGCCGAGTCGCTGCTGGATCGCGAGCGCATCGGTGTACCTCGTCTTCGCCGCACCAAGATCGCCTGCCAGCGCCTGGAACATCCCGTTGACGGTCCAGGCAAGCGCCTGGGCCCATACGAACCCGAGCGCCCCGGCGCGTTCGGCGCTTTCCTTCGTCAGCGTAAGCCCCGCAGCGACGTCGGATCCGAGAACCGCGAGGGCCTCGCAGGATCCGGCGAGGCACAGCTCGCGCCCGGCATCAAGCTCGGCCGCGATGCGATGCGCGTTGCCCCATTCGTCGGCTGACCGCTCGAACTGCCCCGACATCCAGGACCCGAGCCCCACCGTCAGCAGGGCGCCCGCCCGCCCGACGGTGGGAACGCCGAAAGGATCGAGATCGAGGAAGGTGGTCGCGTACTGCCGTGAGCTGAGGTTCTTGCCACGGATATGCCAGTACATCCATAGGTCGCCGGTGAGCTGCAGGCCCTGTTCGAGCGCGGTCGTGTCCCCCCGCTTTGCGGACGCCAGGAGCGTATCCAGTGCGGCCTGGAGATTGCCCTCCTCGACGATCCCGCGTTCGACGGCGCCGACCTGGTCGGTTCCCTCGATGCCGTCGCGGATGTCACGCGCAATCGCCGCATACCCCTGGGCATGACGCAGCGCGATCGCACCGGCTTCCCCGGAGCCCTCGAGGCGCTCCCGGGCATACTCGCCGATCGTCTGGAGCATCCGGAACCTGTCGCCTCGGCCATCCACCTGAACGAGCGCCTTGTCGACGAGCGACTCCAGCTGCTCGAAGCTCGCCTCGCCTGGCTCTGAACAGACAGCCTCGACATCCGCGAGGGCGAACCCGCCGACGAATACGGCCATCCGCCGAAACAGACGCTGCTCCGACTCAGTCAGGAGGGCGTGGCTCCAGTCGATCGTGGCGCGCAACGTCTGGTGCCGTTCGGCCGTGTCGCGAGGACCGGAGGTGAGCACGTTCAAGGCGTGGTCTAACCGCTCCAGGAGCGCCTCCGGTGACAGGATCCGCAGCCGTGCTGCAGCGAGCTCAAGGGCGAGGGGAAGACCGTCCAGGCGGCGGCACACCTCAATGACGGCACCCGCGTTCTGCGGCGTCAGCGCGAAGCTGCCCTTCGAGGCGCGGGCTCGCTCGACGAAGAGCGCGATGGCGGGGTAGTCGAGAAGCGACTCGGACGAGCTTGCGTCGGACAAGGATGGGAGCGCCAGTGGTGCAAGCGGAAACTCCCGTTCCGCAGCGATCCGCAGCAGGGTCCGGCTGGTGATCACGATCCGAAGCCTTGGGCAGGCTGCCACCAGCCGAGCGATCTCCGGTGCAGCCGACACGATCTGCTCGAGGTTGTCCAGGAGCAGGAGCGCCTTCTTGTCACCGATCATCGACGTGACACCGTCGCCGAGCGTCCGCTCCTCGGCCTCCTTCACGTCCAGCGCAGCCGCGAGAGCGGGTATGAAGGCATCGGCCTCGAGGATGTCGGCCATCGGGATGAACGCGACACCGTCCAGGAAGTCTGGGGCGAGCACTCGGCCAAGCTCGATCAGGCAGCGAGTCTTCCCGACCCCACCCGGGCCGGTGATCGTGACCACCCGATGGTCTCGGACCGACGCGACGAGCAGGTCGAGCTCGGTGGCCCGTCCGAGCAACGGTCCGACCGCCTCGGGGAGGTTGCTCGGCAAGCTCGCAAACCGCTCGCCCTTGCCCTCAAGTGCCCGCGGATCTGGCACGACGATGCCGTCAGCGGAAACGGCGAACAGCTCCAGCGGACGACCGACGTTCTTGAGCCTGAAGCGCCCCAGGCTGACGACGGAGACATCTGTCCGGTTTCTGAGATGGTCGTACGCGCTGTCCGACAGCATCACCCCGCCGGGCACCGCGAAGGACTCGATCCTGGAGGCGATGTTCACGGCCTCCCCGGTGAGCCGCTCTCGTTCGACCGTTACTTCGCCGACGTGGATGCCGATGCGCACCGGGACGTCGTCGACGGCGAGCTCACGCTGGATCTCGACCGCGGCCTGGACGGCCGCGAGCGCGCTCGGGAACATGCTCATACTGCCATCGCCGAGCCGCTGAACGATCGTCCCGCCAAAGGTCCGATGATGACGGTCGACCGCCCGCCAGTACCGGTCGCGCCTGCCGACGGCCTGGCGCTCGTCCGTCTGGATCAACGTGGTGTAGCCGACCATGTCAGTGAAGGCCACCGCAACGAGCCGGCGATCGAGCTCGTGTTTCACATGTTCTTCCTCGGCGCACGCGGACGGGCTGGACGGATCCGCATGGCGACCATAGCGCCTGCGAAAGGGGTCGGCACATCAATGTCGGACGGCGGCGGGTCGCCGGTCCCTGACGAGATCGTGCCGCGCTGACCCTGCAGGGGATCCTCGAATCACTCGCCGACCTGCAGAGCCTCCTCGCGGACGCCGAGCCATCGACGCGGCAGCAGATCGTTCGGGCACTGGGTCAAACTGGTCGGGGCGAGGGGGATAGCGCCGCGACCACCGACCTTCCGGTGATCATGCGCCTGGCCGAGCCGCCCGAGCCTTGCGAGTGGCTTCGGAGCGCGTGAGCAGCCGTCACGCGCCACCGCGCGCCACCGACGAGGCCTGCGGCAAGCGGGAATCCGAGCCTGTCGATCGGCTCGATCCCCGGACGACGGGTCTCTGTCGGCAACCCGACGGCGGCCAACGACCAGGGCGTGGCGAGTGCTGGTCAACCGTGCAGCTTCGTCGGGCCTTGACGCCACAGGCATGATGTGACCGCAGGTAAGGGGGTCCAACCGCCTGGTCGTCGGCGGCACTTCGTCGGCGGAGGACCGATGACGAACGCCACGGGCTCGCCGAGAGCCGATCGAACGATCCCGCTCGAGGACGGCCGCACGCTCGCCTACGCGGAATGGGGCGACCCGGCCGGCAGCCCCGTGGTATTCCTTCACGGGATCCCGGGCTCCCGCCTGTTCTGTCCGAACCAAGCTGCGACCGTGGCGGCCGGGGTGCGCCTCCTCACGATCGACCGCCCGGGATACGGACGGTCGGATCCTCGACCGGGCCGAGCCCTGGTGGAGTGGGCCGACGACTTCGTCGAGTTCGCCAACCTGCTCGATCTCCCGCCGTGCCCCGTCGTGGGATGGTCGGGAGGCGGGCCCTTCGCCCTTGCCGCGGGCATTCGTGCCCCCGGTCGCGTGACGACCATCGGGCTGGCTGCGAGCCCAGGCCCGATACGCGAGGTCCCAGGGGGCATCGAGGCGCTCCCGCAGGACGATCAGGCCGTCGTCGAGCTCATCGCCCGCGACCGGGCTGCCGGCATCGCGTTGATCGCCGAGCAGGACGCCTGGTACGTTGGGGACGGGTGGGAGGCGATGTTCACCGGCAGCTGGGGCGAGGCTGACGATCGGCTGCTCGCCGAGCCGGCGACCCTCGAGGCGATGAAGGCGCTGATCCGCGAGGGAGCGCGGCAAGGTCCGGCTGGACGGACGGCCGACGACTTCGCGAGGTGGACGCCGTGGGGCTTCTCCGTTTCCGACGCCCGCCAGCCGGTCCTGATCTGGAGCGGAGAGCGCGATCAACTCGTCGGTCCTGGTCATGCGAAGTACCTGGCCGAGTCCATCCCGCGAGCGGCCCTTGTCATCTTCGCCGACGCTGGTCACCTGTTCCCGATCAGCCACTGGGGCGAGATGCTGGCTGATCTGCCCCGGCAGGCCGCAGACGTGGACGGACACGCCGCGTCTCGCTGAGAGCTCGTGCTTGAACGCCCCGGCCCGCCACGCCGGCAAGCGCCAGTGGAGGAGGCAGCATGGAGCACGTGACGTCGGCGGACGGGACGAGCATCGCCTTCGAGCGGGGCGGCTCGGGTCCGGCCCTCGTTGTGGTCAACGGCGCCCTCTCGGTCGGCACCACCTCGAACGTCCTCGGACCACTTCTAGAGCCGCATTTCACGCTCGTCCGCTACGACCGCCGCGGGCGCGGTGCAAGCGGCGACGCGACCGCGTATGCGCCAGACCGCGAGATCGAGGATCTCGCGGCGGTGCTCGAGGCGGTGTCCGATCCTGGCGCGACCTTTGTCTTCGCGCATTCGAGCGGGGCGATCCTTGCGCTCGAGGCGGCCATGGGCGGCCTGCGAATGCGGCGCCTCGCGGTCAGCGAGCCGCCGTACATTGTGGAGGGGACGCGGCCTCGACCCCCGCTTGAGACCGCCAACGAGGTCCGTGATCGGATCGCGGCAGGCGATCGCGAGGGCGCCCTGCTCGGCTTCCTGATCGACCAAGTCGGCCTGCCGGTCGCTGCGGTCGACCAGATGCGCGGTTCGCCGATCTGGCCACAGATGCTCGCGATAGCGCACACGACCGCGTACGACTCCGCGCTGACCGTCCACTCGGAGATCCCCGTCGAACGGCTCGCCCGGCTCTCGATGCCGGTACTCGTCCTTCGCGGCGGCGCCAGCTTCCCTTGGATCGGTGAGACGGCACGGCGAGTCTCGGAGGCTCTGCCCGATGCGGAGCTGGTGACGCTCCTGGGCCAGCCTCATTCGCCAGCGCCGGAGATCCTGGCGCCAGAGCTCGTACGGTTCTACCTCGGCTGACCCTCGGTCCCCCTCGAACACCCCGAGTCCCAGCTCGATCTGCTGGACGAGGTTGGATGGGTAGCGACCTTGATCGCCCTGGCGAATCCGCATGCCCGAAATTTTCGGATGGACCAGACTGCTTTTGCCGAGCCAGCGGACGGAACCAATCACTCCACCAAGCGTAGAGGGCGGGCGGGCTCCAGTCACCGTCTATCGTCCGGCAGCCGACGCTACGAGTGAATCCTGTCCGACTGGAGCGACTCGATCCTCCGCGATCCGCTCCGTCTTCCCACCTATTTCGTCCCGCCCCCGACCACTGAACTGAAACGGATTAGTCCCAGCCATGCGATCGTGAACGCTGCTTTATGTGGCGCTTGACTGGCCGATGGACGCCTTTGGCATCGTGTCCGTCATGTGGTGAGCGGCGACAGCCGCCCAAGCGGCGGCTACAGCCATCGCGATGAGCGGGTGGATCTCAGCCCCCATTGACGGGGCCTCGAGGGTCACGCTGACGGTGAGCACCAAGCTGCCAGCCAGCGTAATCCCCATCCCGATGAGGCCGATCCGTCCAATGGTCAGGCCCCGACGGAGAAACATCGGATCGGGAGGCTGCGGTCCGATCATCCGCACAACGCACGCGGTCCCAACTGCCCACACGAGGACAGCCAGGAGCAAGAGCTGGCCGCCCCCCGCGAAGTTCTCCGTACCGGCCCCGGCCGTGCGAGCCAGGATCAAAAAGGCTGCGGAGGTCAGGAGCCCCAGACCGAGCGTCATCGCTACTGCGCCACGCTGCTCCCGTCGCATCGTGGCGGATCCAACGAGGACAGCGCAGGCCAGGATTGCGACAAGGCTGAGGGCACCTGCCACCTGAACAAGGCTGATCGCACGACTGATGTCAGCGTGCAGGCGCAATGACGACCGGGTCGAGTCTTCACGATCAGTTGATGGTGCTAATGAGCGCCGCACGCCCTTGGCCGTCGCAGCAGGCCCGGCAGGATCGCTGGCCCGCTCTCCAGCTCGTGTCGTCGGTCTCCTTGCTCCATATCATCGATGGATGAACGGGCTGGTCACGCCGTGTCCGGACTGCGGCGCTCGAGTGCCGGAGATTGACGGCCCCGTCCACCCGTACCTCGGTGGGTCCGCGGCGTGCTGGGCGGCGTTCGGGGAGCTCGGCGCCCGAGAGCTCACGCTCGGCATCCCAGGTCCCGGCCGTCTGTCGGTCCACGCCTATGCGGTCCAGCATCCTGGGCAAGAGGGTCGTCGCCAGTCCCAGTCCGTGGGCGTTCACCTGATGGTCCTCGGCGCCGTCCTGGAGCGCGGACTCCCGATCGAGGAAGCAGTCGCCCTGATGCCAGCCTGGCTGGCGGGCAAGCCGGCGTTTCCCTGGCTTGTGCCGCCAAGCTCGCGTCCGACCTTGACTCTCCTGGACCTTCCTGCCGTCGACGATCGAGCGGCCCACGAATTTGCCGTCCGAGGTTGGGCGGACGCGGTCTGGGCTGACTGGTCCACACACCGTGCCACCGTCCGAGCGTGGCTCGACACCGGTCATCCGAGCGGTGCGCGGTCCGGCTCACGAGTTCCCCCGCGATGAACGGACCGTCGGGGCTACGGTCCGCGGGACTCGACGATATCGCAACCGATGAGCCAGTCCGGGCAGGTCGTCCAGGCCAGGAGCGTCCCGCCGGCGACGAACGCTGAGTCGACCACCTTGGGGTAGCTCGCGCCGCTCCACACGGTTTCCAGGGGCGCCCAAGTGTTTCCGCCATCTGGGCTGCGCCGGATCAGGACGCTGTTCGGGACCGTGATCACGACCCCTACCCGCATATAGTTCAGGACGATGTTTCCGCTGGCATCGACCAGGACCGATCCGTTGATCACTTCTGATTGGGGACCCGCTCCAGCAAGTCGGTGTGTTGAAACGGTGGCTCCCCTGTCCTTCGAGGTGAGGGCGATGATCCCGTCATCCATCCCGAGCACTTCGCCGGCCAGGTAGTTCCCGGCAGCGCTCAACGCCGGAAAGCCCCAGCTCGGACTGTCCAGGAAGCTCGTCGGAGGCAGGTAAGTGATGCCGCCATCGATCGAGCGGCTCAGGACCATCGAGACCGGGCCGCCATTGCCCGACTGGGTCCAGGCGAGATAGACCTTGGAGCCAGTCGCGGCGAGCCCGATCAGGCCGTCGGTGTACGTCGGATCGTTCGTCGCGAAGGTTGCCGTGGTCACGCCGATCCGTTGGGCCCTGTGGAACGTTGCGCCCTGGTCGGTGCTGCGCTGAACGATGATCGAACCGGTCTGCCGGTTCGTCCAGGCGACAAAGATCCCGGCCGGGCTGATCGCGACGGACTCAAGGCCGATCCGGCGGTCGGTCACAACCTGGGCGATCGTCTTCGACGCCGCCCAGCTCAGCCCAGCGTCGTGGCTGATCCGGAGGATCAGGTACGCGTTTGTCGCGTCGTTCGCCGGGTAGGCAACGACCACCAGCGAGCCGAGGGCCGCGATCGCTGGGTCGTCCACGATGACCGGATAGCGCGAGCTGGGCGTGGCGAGGGTGACCCTGGCCGACCAGCGCAACCCACCATCGGTCGAACGGCGATAGTCGAGATTGACGGAGCCACGTGAGTCGATCAGATGGACGACGCCGTTCGACGCCGCCATCGAGCGGGCGTAGGAAGCCCAAGCGTTGTGGCTCGAGGTGATCGCGAGCGGAGTCGTCCAGCTCCCGGCAAGCACCGGCGCCACCCCGAGCAGGAGCGCGACAAGGGCAGCCACGGGACCGACGGTACGACGCATCACCCACCTCCTCAGGACGACTCTGAAATCCGCCGAGCCGAACGGAGGTCCGCCATTCTCACCCTTGGCTCTTGTCCACAACGTTGGACCGCAACGATGGCCAGACCCAAGAGCCGAAGGTCCTGAACTGCACGGCGCATTGCAGCATTCACGCACGCTCACGTCGGGCGCACTGTGATGCGAGACCCGGCAGCTACAACCTGGTCATCGTGCTCCGGACGCGCTCAGCCATTGTCATCGTGAAGCTCGCCACCGGCGCTCCTCCGCCGGACTGTTACGTCTCAGGCAGGCCGCGCGCTCCGCAGTCGACTGACGAGCCAAATCACGCCGAGCACGACAAACCCGAGAAACCAAAGATCGAACAGGACCCAGTCAGGGGGCTTCAGACTGATCGCGTCCCGGGGACCAGGCCCCTCGCCAGCGATGGTCCCAGCCGGGTCCATCGCCCAGATCCCGACCAGGACGATCCAAAGAACGGTCCAGCCGAGGATCGCCGAGGTGATCCTGCGCAAGGACGGCTCTTCGGTGCTCACGGGATCTGGGGTCGCGCGGGTGCCTTCGAACAACTTCCTTCCGATCGTGGCCAGGAGCACGAAGCCGACGGCCCAAACCTCGAACAGGAGCCAAGCCGGGACAGGACTCGGATACCCAGGCCCGCCCACGTGCGATGCACCATCCAATGCCCAGGCGCCGACGACCCCGAGGACGACCCAGGCGAGGATGGCCAACGTGACCCGGCGCACCAGTTCAGCCCCCAGGCTCGCCCCACTCCGCCAGACCTGACGGTAGGAGGCAGGGTATTCCCTGGCCTCTCCAAATCCAAGGGCGGCGATCTGGCACATCACGGATCGCACGATCCACCCATCGTGGGAGTCACCGATCCTCGAAAGTCGATGGCGTGGCGGGTCCCGTCCGCGCAGACTGGTCCAAGAGGGTCTGACCTAACCGTTCGCGGACCAGCTCGTCCAGCGTCACGGCAGTAGACACGGAGGAAGCCAAGCGTGGCGATCTACCAGGCGGCCGAATACCAAGTGACCGCCGAGGGCGTCGAAGAGGTCAAGCGAGCGATCCGTGAATTCGTGGACTACGTTCGGGCCGCTGAGCCAAGGACGCGGATGTACAAGGCCTGGCAGCGGCAGGATGACCCGACGCGGTTCGTCCACCTGTTCACGTTCGAGTCCGAAGCCGCACAGGCGGCCCACAGTGAATTGGCGGCAGTCGAGCGTTTCGAGGCCACATATCGGCCGTACCTTGTTGGGGGCGATGTCGTGTTTACCGATTTCGTGCTGATCGCTTCGAACGACTCCTGAGCGCACAGGGATCCGATCGCTCGCAACGCTCGACGCTGACCGCCGGCTGGCCGCAAGCCTACTGGTGGACCGTGACTCCGCAGGTCGCGCTACCCGTCACATGAAGCAGGTTCGGCGACGGGCTCGATCCCTTCGCCACCGACTCGCTGACATCACCGGACAACGTAGCCCCGTTCGGCTCGAGGGTGGTCAGTCCGGCCCCCTTGCCGGTGTAGAACGTCCCGGCTGACCCGGTCTCGACCGCAACCTGGAGTGCGCCCGTGCTCGCGGTCACGAACATCACGACCGGGGTCGTGCCGGCTGTACTCAGTCCGTCTATTCCCACATACGTGGCTGGCCCGATCACCGTGCAGGTGACCGCGACATTTGTGAGGGGGGCCGTGAGCTGCCCATACGGCGACAGGCCGCTCACCACGACGTTGGCGCTGCCCGGCTGCTGATTGCCACAGTCGATGCTGCCCGAGATCGAGCTGAGGGCGCCAAGCGTGCCGACCGCCGTTCCTGGAACGGTGGTCTCGGTGAGCTTGGTGTCAAGAACGGCGCCCATCGCCGCGTCGAAGCTCGTTACCCCATTACCGACGAAGGTCCGCAACAGAAGGGTCGAGGCCGCTCCTGTCCCGACCCTGACCTCGACGTGACCGGCCTGCGCGAAGATCACGATCTGGGGCCCACTTGCCGCCTGGCCGATGTAGGAGATCTCGGGGCCGCCCGTGAGCGCCGGCCGATTGCAGCTGATCGTCTGAGCCGTGACCGGCCCGGTCAAACCGGCCGTCCCGACGATCGCGAGCTGGGCGCTCGCAGGTCCCTTGCTCGAGGCGGCGCTCGGCAACGGACTGGGCGCTTCCGGCGACGCGGCGGAGCTCGGGACAGGCTGAGGTGACGCCGACGGGAGGACTGTCGCGGACGACGGACCCAGGGTCGCTGAACTGCTGCACGCGGCGACGATCAGTCCCACGAGCACCTGCGCGGCCCAGACACGTGGGTGGTATTCAGGTCGCATCGCTTGGACTCCTCGATCGATCGGCCGACGTGAGACGGAGGCGAGGACGACGGTTCGCGTGGTCAGCGTAGCCTCCGCCTCGGTCAAGGGGAACAGTGCTCTCAGTGCAACGCCGAGAGCGCTCGTCCGGTTGGCGAAGTGGCCGTCCGCAATGACTCCTTGCAACCGGTTCAAGTCGAGATCGACCGCCCGAATGGCTGGCCATGGGGCTTGTTGGGGCCGCAGCGAGATGTGACCTGGGTCCCGACCTGGCAGGCCGGTTGGTGTCCGGCGGCCGTGGTCGGACTCGGTGCTTAGGGCCCCGGGGACGACCTCGCCCAGAGCAGCGTCACCCTGTCCGGGCCATCGATCACGCAGCCGACGACCTTTCCGGGCGTCGCGACACGGAGTGAGACGGGCGGCTTGTCGGTCACGATTGATCCGGCTGGAGTGATCCATGTTCAAGCTGCCGAACCCTCGTTGTCGCCCGGCTGCCCTGCTTATCCGCTCGCGACGGGGCCGTGATCACGACGTTCTCATCGTGAGCTGCGTACGCGCCTCAGGCCTCGAACTAGCCCGTTGGATGCGAGCCTGGATCGGGGGGCGGCGGTTGGGGACTGGTCGGGTAGCCGAGGGCTCCCTTCGCCGTCTCGAACTGGTCGAGGCTGATCTCACCCCGAGCGAACCGCTCGCGCAGGATGTCGAGCGGCTCGGTCCGACCCGGAGCGACCGGCGGCGGCACCTGACCCGGCCATTGGCCTTGGGCGGGAGGGCTCGTCCTATTGAGATACCGGACGGCCAGCATGATCAGGACGACGATCAGAACCACCGAAAGGACGGCGCTTACCAGCCATAACAAGCCAAAGACGCCCATACCGAATCCAGTGCCGAAGAACATCATCGCCTTCTCACCTTATCCGCCTGCCGCGGCTCACGCCCGCAGGATAGTCGCCCCTGACGGTCCCCGACTTCGAACTGACTCCACCCGTTGGCCCTTCTGGACCAACGCCACCATCTGGTCAATCGTGCGTGCGGGGCCTGGCCTGATCAGGGGCATCCAGACGGGGGTGGTGGCGCGGTGTCCTGGTCGCCCTGCTCGTAGAGGTGGGCGATCTTGCCATCGGGCCGAATCACGTATGCCTCGGTGACCTCGCCAGCTTCCTGGGCGACGAGGGTGGTCTTGAGCGATTGAGAACCGTTCGAAATCGTGATCTGCCACGTGCCGGGTCCGAGGCCGCGGGCCGATCCAGCGGTTCGGCATGGTTCGATCGGGTCGGTTCCTGACGGACCCGGGCCTTGGTAACGAAGCGAGCCCACCGAGTTCGTCTGGTTGAAGACTTCGACGATCAGAGTCGCATTAGAGACCGGGCCTTCCATGCAGCCTGTAACCAGAAGCGTCGCCAAGCTGATCCCCGCGAGCGACCGGAGCCACCCGGGCAGTCTCAAGTCGCGGACAACGATCGGCGGGGCCGTGCGCTCCACAGTCGAGTAACGAGCCAGGCTCCGCCGAGCACGACAATCCCGAGGAACCACGCGGCGAAAAGCACCACGTCTGGCGGCTTCAGATCAACCGGAGCACCAGAACCCGGGCCATTTCCGCGGGTTGCTCCAGCAGGGTCCAACGCCCAGATCCCGACCAGGACGATCCAAAGAACGGTCCACGCGACAACCACTGAGGCGACCCTCCGCGTTCGCCGAAGCCCGATAAACGCCGAGCCGGATGTGGCGGCGGCCCTGATCCAAAGGCTGACGAGAATCACAAGGCCGATCGCCCAGAGCTCGAACGCGACCCACGCTGGGATCAGCTCTCCAAGCTGGCCAAGCCTGCCGCCGGAATGCGATGCGTCATCTCTGAACCATGCGGCTGCGAGCCCAAGCCCAGTCCAGGCGAGGATGGCCCACGAGAACCTTCGCATGAGTTCGGCCCCCAGACTCGTCTCGCACTGCCATGGCCAGCGGTGAAAGCAGCGTATGCCTTGGCTTCAACAAATCCAAGGGCGGTGCACCGCTGCCTCTGCCTGACCGATGTCCTGGGCTTCCGGCGACTCGAGTGCGAGCTGACCGAGGACGCCGTCGAACTGGGGCTCGATGCAGCCCTGCCGAGCGTGGTAGAGCTCGATCCCAAAGTTGGTGGGTTTGGTCGGGGCGAGAGGATTTGAACCTCCGACCTCATCGTCCCGAACGATGCGCGCTACCAAGCTGCGCCACGCCCCGACCGAAAAGTGCCCGTTGAACAGGGCTCGGGGATGATACCCCACGGGCTCGGCGGGCACGAATTTAACGGCTCGCCACCACCGTGTCCGGGTGGTCCCTGCTCATGCTGCAAGCTGCCCGCCGCCGCTGTCTCCGCCTGTCACCTCTGCGCACGCGCGTCGGCCGAGCGCCTCGGCTACCGCCACTGCGCTTAGGCGACGCGGTTTGGAGAGCAGGGTGGCCTCGTCCGGGCTGCTCGAAGTGGCGGTTTCGGCCTGGACGTCCCGGATTACCGCCAGTACTGATGAGATGAGGCCCGGAGCGCCGGTTCGGGATGAGTCGACACGCCCGGGAGCCGCGAAGAACGCTTCGTAAGCGTAGTGGCGGCATCGAGCCCTCACCGGCTCAGCCGAAGGGACGAACCCGCGCCAGGAGCGCGCCGATCAGGGCCTCTACGTGAGCGTCGAGCGATCAGTGCCTGGGCGGGCGGCGCGTCGGTCCGAGCTCGTCCTTCGCCTCGTCGATCAGGCGCTCGTACTCGTCCTTGAGCTCAGCCGCAAGCGCCCTCAAATCGTCGGCCGCGGCCGCATCGTGGCCCAGCGCGTCGAGGTCGCGTTCGGTGGCCCGCCAGCGGGCCAACACCGCCTCCGTCACGCGCGGATCTGCCGCCTCGATCCTCATTCGGTTGTCCTCCGCGCCGCGATCACCCGGGGCCGGGTCCGCTCAGGAATCGGCAGTGTCAGCCCGGCGCATGTCCGTCCGGTTTCCGGAACGTGAACAACGGCAACGATGCGCCCGCGGAACGATCCAGCCCGGAGCCTGCGGCGCGCAGCCGGGGACTGCTGGCCCTAGAGCGATGCCTCGTGGGCGGCGTTCGCCCGGGCTCGCTCGTCGGCCCGGATCGGGATCGTCCCGAGCGCCGCCAGGAAGAACGTCAGGGCCATGAGCAGGAACACGATCTGGACCCCGGTCGTGTTGCCGGCCTGCTGGATGATCAGGCCGTAGAGGGCGGTCCACAGCGAGCCGACCCCGAACGCGAGCGTGAAATAGACGGCGTAGGTCGCGTCGCGCAGGGACGGCGCCGCGATGTCGGCCAGGAGCGCCTGGAGCTGCGGGCTCTCGGCGAAGCTGAACAGGCCCATCAGGGCGATCCCGATCCACAGCCCGACGATGTTCGTCCCGGCGGCAAGGAATACGAGGAAGCCGATCGCCCCGCCCAGGTACACCCCGATGATCACCGGCTTGCGCCCGATCCGGTCCGACAGCCAGCCCGACAGGAGTGGCATCGGCACGGCGAACACGATCAGGACGCCGTACATCAGGCCGGCCAGCGCGTCGGACAGGTGGAGGACGGTCGTCAGGTAGAGCAGGGCGAACAGGTTGACGACCCCGAGGCCGCGCCCGCCGCCGCCCAGGATCGACGTCAGGTAGAGCCAGCGCAGGTCGCGGTCGCGAATGATCTGGCCGAACGCCTGCCGGACAGTCCCGCCGGCCCGCGCAGCGGCTCGATCGGTGCCGGTCTCGCGGATCAGGACCAGGATCGCGATCGCGATCACGATCGCCGGCAGCCCGAAAATGATCGAGGCGCCGCGCCAGCCCCACAGCGCGATGATCGGCGCGCCGGTGATCGCCACGATCACGGTCCCGACGTTGCCGCCGGCGATGTGCGCGCTGATCGCGAAGCCGCGTCGCTCGGGCACGAACTGCTCGGCGAGCAGGCCGTTGCCGACGGGATGCTGAGGCGAGCCGCCGATCCGCGAGATGACATTCGGGATGGCGAACGACGGGAAGCTGAACGCGAGCGCCTGGGCCGCGAAGCCGCCGCCGAAGATGATTCCGCCGATCCCCGAGGATTCGACGACGCGACATCACCCTGGTCAGCTGCGCGTAACTGAGCTGGACGAGGCCCGACGACGCAGCCCCGAACGCGGCGAGGAAGGCGATCGTCTCGACGCTCACGTTGAACTCGTCGATGATCTGGAGAAAGATCAGGGGCAGCACGAACGCCTGCGCGTGGTTCACGAGATGGGCGATCGACAGCAGCCAGAGCGATCGATTGGGGTGGACGTTCGCGGGCTGGGCGGCGGTTGGGGCGGCCGCGATCATCGGCTCGGCGGTTGGGGCGTACTCGGCGACTCGAGCTGGCTCGGCGGGGAGCGTCGGTTCGGCCGCGAGCCCTCGCTCGAGCGCCGCCTCCGGCCCAAGCGTCGGGATCGCCGCAACCTCGACCAGATCGGCCTCGAGCTCAGGGTCGCCCATGGCCGCCCATTCTCGCGCATTTGGACCACCCGGTTGGGCCATTCCGGCGCAGCACCGTTGTTCCCCGACGCCGAGCGCTCTGCGGCCCGAGCCCGTCCCTCGAGCCGGCTCGCCCTCACGGACGCCCCGGCCCGACTCCCGACAGCCGGCTCGCCCTCAGCGATGTGCCAGCTCGGTCGCTCCACAACAGTCCATCCCCTTCGGGGAGTCGCTGGGCCGGATCCGTCAACGCCCGAAGCCAGGCTCGGGCGTTGCCCCGAAAGCGCGCCGCAAATACCGGCCCGAGCTCGGTCACCAGCTGCCGGTTTCGCCTCGTATCCCGAACGACGAACAAGCCTCGGACCGTCCACTCGACGCTCGGGTCGAGGTGCTCGCGCAGCGCCGTGACCTTGCCGTCGAGCCCACGCAGCGCTCCGCCCGACGTCCTCGAACCAGTTCCAGATCTCGACGACCACCGCCTCGGCAGTCGCCCGACGCACCAGGGCGACATCGATCGAACGCGACCATCGGGCGTCCTGGTCCAGCCTGAACTCGGGCAGCGACGGCCCAACCGCCCGGCGTCGCGATCCGGATCAGAGCGCTCTGTCTTCGAGCGTGCTCGATGTCGCGCGGCAGGCTCGCCCCCGGCGCCCGCTCGAGAAACGCCGCGAGCTGCTCCCCGACCGCGGCTGCCACCACGACCACGTCTCGATCGAGGCGCCGTGCGCCGGGCCGATCTCGAGGTCGCTGATCCGACGTCTGAGACAGCGCGCCCGAGCCGCGACTTCGGCCTGAGTCATCCCAACGCTCGTGCGCGCTTCGCGAAGTGCCGTTCCGAGGCGCGCAGCGACGATCTTCGAGCCCGGATCCGGCCTGCGAGCTCTGCCGGCGCCGGCCCGACGGGCCTCGATCTGAGGTCGATCCATAACAGCGACACTGTTACGGAACGGCTCTTTGCGGCTCGATTATCGCCGGTTCTGCCAAGCGTTCGGCGGGCGCCTCTCGACGCCTCGGGCATCCGGGGGTGGCCGGTCGATCTCGCCGGGCGTAGCCTCGTTGGGGCCGGACTCGGCGAGCTGCCGCCTAAGGTCAGCCGACAGTAGCGCGGCTCAGAGGCGGCCGCGCGACGCCGGAGCCCGGCCCGCGGCCCGCCGCACGCCACCCGCGGCCCCGCCCGGCACTCCCCCTAGAACTGCTCCAGGTAGCGCTCCACTTCCCAGTCCGAGACCTGCGTCCGGTATTCGTCCCATTCGGCGCGTTTCGCGTCGAGGAAGTGGTTCAGGACGTGCTCGCCGAGGGCGTCGGAGATCACCTCGTCCCGCTCGAGCTCGTCGAGGGCCTCGCCCAGGGTGCCGGGCAGCTCGCGGATCCCGAGCTCGGCGATCCGGGAGGCATCCATCTCGAAGAGCGATTCCTCGACCGGCTCGCGCCAGCTTCAAACCGCGTTCCACGCCGTCGAGCCCCGCCGCGATCATCGCCGTGAACGCGAGGTACGTGTTCGACGACGGGTCGGGGCAGCGCACCTCGGCCCGGGTCCCCTCGACGGATTTGCCCGGCGAGACCATCGGCACCCGGATCAGGGCCGAGCGATTCGTCCGGCCCCAGGTCAGATACGTCGGTGCCTCGTACCCCGGCACGAGCCGCTTGTACGAGTTCACGAGCGGCGCCAGGACCGCGATCATCCCCCGCGCGTGGGCCAGGATCCCGGCCATGTACGACCGCGCGACGTCGGACAAGCCGTACGGATTCGAGGCGTCGGCAAAGGCATTCCGCTGGTCGGCGATCGAGAACAGGCTCTGGTGGGTGTGCATCCCCGAGCCGTTGATCCCGTGGATCGGCTTGGGCATGAACGTCGCGTACAGGCCGTGCTGCTGGGCGATCGCCTTGAGCGCGAACTTGAACGTGATCGCGTTGTCGGCGGTACGCAGCGCATCGCTGTACTCGAAGTCGATCTCGTGCTGGCCGACCGCGACCTCATGGTGAGCGGCCTCGACCCGGATCCCGAACGCCTCCAAGGCGTCGACCATGTCCTGGCGGATCTCCTGGGCGAGGTCGGTCGAGAAGTCGAAGTAGCCGGCCTGGTCGTGGGGCAGCGGCTCGATCTCGCCCTCCTCGCCCCGCCGGAACAGGAAGAACTCGAGCTCCGGCCCGGTATTCACGACGTACCCCAGCCGGGCCGCCCGCTCAACCTGTCGGCGCAGGACGTAGCGCGGGTCGCCGACGAACGGCTGGCCGCTCGGGGTGTACACGTCGCAGATCACCCGGGCCGTGCCCCGGGCACCGCTGCCCGGCTGCCAGGGAATCTCGGCGAAGGTCGACATGTCGGGCATCAGGTACTGGTCCGACTCGGCGATCCGGGTGAAGCCCTCGATCGACGAACCGTCGAACCACGTCCCGTGCTTGACCGAGCCCTTGAGCTGGTGGATCGGGATCGTGACGGCTTTGACCAGGCCCATGATGTCGGTGAACTGGAGCTGGATGAACCGGATCCCGGCGGCCGCCGCGGCATCGATCGTGGCCTCGGCGTCCTTGTTTCGGTCGGCCGTGTCCTTGGCGGCCTTGTCCTTGGCGGCGTTGTCCTTGGCGGGCATCGAGGGCGGCACTCCTTGCAGGTCGGCTCCGGATCGGCTTTTGGGTCGGCTCTAGCCTACCCGGCGCTGGGCGGTGAAGCGGTGGTCGAGGACGGGCTGGCAGCCGGCGAGGCCGAATCCGCGCCGGCGGCGGGCGAAGACGCGCCGACGGAGCCCGAAGACGCGCCGACGGCACCCGGCGAAGCCGCAGCACCGGGCGACGATGGCCGCGCGGCGACCAGGTCGTCCAGGAGCCGCCCGAACTCCCGCCGGAAGTCGACGTAGCGCTCGGAGATCCCGGCGATCCGCAGCTCACCGCTCGAATCGAGCCGGGCCCAGACCCGGCGCCGGGGCAGGTAGAACGTGATCAGCAGCCCGGTGATCAGGCTCAGGAAGGCAAACCAGACGATGTCCTGGCCCGGGTCCTGCTTCGCGACCAGGATCGTCGCGTTCTGGATGCCGTTCAGCTGGACGTAGAAGTCCGTGTCGGGCGAGCCGCCCACGCCGCCGACCGGCACGAAGAACGGGGTGAGCGAGGTCGTGATCGGCGTGCCATCGGGATTCTGGCCGGTCGCCCGGTAGGGTAGGAACAGGACCCCGGTCGTCCCGTCGGACGCCTTCGTCAAGAGCATCTCGAGTCCGATGTTGCCCTGGCCGGGCACGCTCATCGTGCCGTGGGGCGAGCCGGCGGCCGTGTCGTCGAGCGCGACCGGCCCGCTCCACAGCGGCTGGCCCTTGCTGTCCTTGATCACGAGGTCCGGCGCCGGCCGGAACCCGTTCTGGTGGAACGTGAAGCCGGCCACGCTCAGCGGGTCGTTGACCCGGATCACCTTCCGGGCCAGCAGCGTCCCGTTCTGGTAGACGCCCAGGTCGGTCGTGTAGTCGAGGACGGTCCCGTCGGCCGCGGTCGGGTCGGAGAAGCCGAAGCTCTTGACCACGAGCAGGTTGGGCGAGCCGATCGCGGTCACCGGCTGGCTCTCGCCGGTCGTCAGCTCGATGCCGCTCTCGAACCCAAACCGGCTGGTCACGGCCGCGGCCACCAGGAACAGGATCAGGCCGAGGTGGCTGATCAGGGTGGCCAGCTTCGTCCAGCGGTGGCGGTCGCCGTAGAAGTAGTGGACGCCGTCCTCCTGGGCCTCGCGAATGTGGAGGTGCGAGCGGCGCAGGGCCACCCGGACGGCGTTCGGGTCCACCCCCGTGATCGCCGCCCGGTCGGGCAGGATCGGGTTGTAGAACGGCTCCGGCTGGACGATCCGGATCTCGGCCGACGTTCGCCACAGCCTCGGCGTCCGGTCGAGGGTGCAGACGACGATCGAGATGACGAGGAGCACAAGCAGGGCGCTGAACCACCAGGCCGTGAAGATGTTGAAGACCTGGAGCCGCTCCAGGATCGAGACCACGCCCGCGCCCATCGCCGGGTCGTACTTGGCGTGGATGATCTCCATCTGGGCGATGTAGTCGGAGGTCGAGCGAAAGGCAAAGTCGGGCAGCTGGGTGACGGTCATCCCGATCACCCCGACGACCACCAGGATGATGATCTGGAGCACGGCGAAGTTGACCGACGTGAACAGCCGCCACAGGCCGCGCCCGAGCCGGGCCGGCGGTGAGAGGCGCTGGTCACGAGAGGTGACGGCCCGGGCGGCCGTCAGGGTGGCGATCGGTGTCCCCTAGCTGCCGACGGGCAGGCTGACCGACCGGTCGAGTTCAGGCGGCGCCGCATCCGGGGCCGGCGCCGCATCCGAGACCGACGCCACGGCCGGTCCCGCCGCTTGAGCCGCGGCGAGCGCTGCCGCCAGGCCGCCGGCGAAGTCCGCCCGAAGGTCGGCCAGGTCCTCGAGGCCAACCGAGCAGCGCAGCAGGCCGCCGGCGATCCCGGCCGCGACGAGCTCCTCGTCGTTGAGCTGGCGATGGGTGGTCGTCGGCGGATGGGCGACGATCGTATGAATGCTGCCCAGCGAGGCCGTCACCTCGGGGATCGTCAGGGCGTCGATGAATGCCCCGCCGCCAGCCCGGCCACCGACCACCTCGAGGGCCAGCATCCCGCCGCCGTTCAGGAATTGGCGCCTCGCCAGCTCGTGCTGCGGATGGCTGGGCAGGCCGGGATAGAGGACCCGCACGACGGCAGGTTCGGTCTCGAGCCACTCGGCCAGGGCCGCCGCGGTCGCGGCGTGGCGCTCCATCCGGATCGCGAGGGTGGTCATGCCTCGCAGGACGAGGAACGCCGACAGGGGCGAGAGCGTGCCGCCGGTGTCGATCTCGATCTGGCGGATCGCCTCGATCCGCTCCCTCGACCCGGCGACGCTGCCGGCGAGGACGTCCGAGTGGCCGCCGATGAACTTGGTCGCCGACTCGATCGCCAGGTCGGCGCCGAGCTCGACCGGCCGGCAGAGGTAGGGCGAGGCGAACGTGTTGTCGACGAGCAGGAGCGCGCCGTGGGCATGGGCGAGCCGGGCCAGGCCGGCGATGTCGGCGACGACGATCGTCGGGATTCGAGATCGTCTCGACGTACAGCACGCGGGTCGGCGTCGCGGCCAGGGCAGCCTCCACGTCGGCCAGGCTGGTTGCGTCGATGAACTCGACCCGCACGCCGAGCTGCCCGAAGTGGTTGACGAGCAGGGAGCGGGTCGAGCCGTAGATCGCCTTCGTGGCGAGCACCCGATCGCCCGCCAGGAGGACCGAGGCCAGGCTGGCGTGAATCGCGGCCATCCCGCTGGCAAAGACCCGGGCCGCCTCGGCGCCCTCGATCTCGGCAATCGCTTCGGCCAGGGCCGCCCCGGTCGGGTTGTCGATCCGGGCGTAGCTGTAGCCGGGCTGGGCGCCGGTCAGGATCGCGCCGAGCTCGGCGGCATCGCCCGACGAGAACGTGGCGGCCAGGTAGAGCGGGACCGCGTTCGACTGCTGGTTGACGACGGGCGGCGTCGTGGCGGCCCGAATCGCCCGGGTGGAGAAGCCGCGAGCCGACTGCGCCTGGGGATCGTTCGCCCGCTTGCCCATCGCCGGATGCTACACCGGGTGGCCGATCAGGAGCCCTGGCGACTCCCGGGACCGCGCTGGCGCGCCCGTCGGGCCGGGCCGACGAGCGCCCCGACAAGGGCCAGGTTGATCGCGACCAGCCCGGCCAGGACCAGGCCCGACACGAGCAGCGCTGCCACCTCGACCGACATGCCTCAGCGGGTCCCCCACTGGTAGGTCTGCTTGACCATCCGGAGGTAGACGAACGTCTCCGTGTCGCGCACCCCGTCGATCGCCCGGAGCTTGCCGGCCAGGAAGTCGAGCAGGGCGGCGTTGTCCTCGCAGACGACCTCGATCAGGACGTCGTACGTGCCGGCCGTGATCACGACGTAATCGACTTCGGGAAAGGCCCCGACCGCCTCGGCTACCTGGACCAGCCGATCCCGCTCACAGCGGATCCCGACCATGGCCATCTGCTGGAAGCCGAGCTTGAGCGGGTCGGTCACCCCGACGATCTGGAGGATCCCCCGATCGACCAGCCGGTTCGTCCGGGCCCGGACGGCAGCTTCCGAGACGTTCAGCTCCGCGGCGATCTGGGTGAACGGCCGCCGGCCATCCTCCTGGAGGTGCTCGATGATCCGCTTGTCGAGGTCCGAGACCTCCTCCGGGCCCCGGCCGTTCCGCCCGCGCGATCCGCGATTGTCGGTCATTGGCCCGCTCCGGCGGCCTCGCCCAGCGCCGCGTTCATGACCCGGAGGTGATCGGGCGTGCTGCCGCAGCAGGCCCCCACGATCAGGGCCCCTGCCGCGCGCATCTCGACCCCGGCCTCGGCCATCGTCTCGGGCGAGGCGCGATAGACGGCCCGCATGTCGACCAGCTCGGGCATCCCCGCGTTCGACTTGGCGACCAGGATCACCTCCGGAGCCACGGCCCGCATCTTCGCGACGACCGGGATGATCTCGTCGGGCCCGTTGCCGCAGTTGCCCCCGATCGCGTCGGCGCCCCAGGCCGCGAGCGCCTCGACCGCCTGCTCGGGCGTCACGCCCATCATGGTCCGGCCGCGCGTGTCGAAGGTCATCGTGGTGATCACCGGGATCGACGGGGCGACCCGGCGGACGGCCTCGAGCGCGGCCTGGATCTCGGTCAGATCGGACATCGTCTCGATCCAGATCAGGTCGACCCCGCCGGCCACGAGGGCCGCGGCCTGCTCGGCGAAGACGTCGACGGCCTCGTCGTAGTCGAGGGTGCCCATCGGGGCCATGATCGCGCCGCTCGGGCCGATGTCGCCGGCGACGAGGGCCGTCCCGCCGGCCGCCTCGACCTCGGACCGCAGGAGGATCGCCGCGGTCTGGTTCAGCTCCGCCACGCGACCCTCGAGCCGGTGCAGGCTGAGTCGGAGGCGGTTGCCGCCGAACGTGTTGGTCAGGAGGATCCTCGAGCCTGCCTCGAGATAGCCCCGGTGGATCCGCCGGACGATCTCGGGCTGGGTCAGATTCCAGACCTCGGGCGGATCGCCGAACTGGAGGCCGTTCAGGAAGAGCATCGTGCCCATCGCCCCGTCGGCCAGGATCGGCCGGCCTTCGGCGAGGAGCGCGTCCCAGCGCGAGCGGGCTGCGCCACCGATCCGACGGCGCTCCTCGAGCCCGGGGAATCGGCTGGGATCGACCGGCTCGAGGCCTGCCGAGCCGGCGTCCGACTGTGCCCGGGCCCCGCCGTCGCGCGACCCGCGGCCATCCCGATGACGTGCACGGCGTGCCTCGGTCATCGGAGTTCAGTGCCCGAATCCAGGGCTCGTCGAGTGCCGGTCATCTCGGCCAAACCATAGCGAACCGGGAACCGACCCGCCGGGACACGGCGACGAGGCGGCCTCCGCCGGACCGGGGCTCGAGCTAGGGCTTGGGCGTGACCTTCGGCTTCGGCGTCGCCTTGGGCCTGGGCGTGACCTTCGGCTTCGCGCTTGCCTTCGGGCTGGCTCCGCTGGGCGAGGGCAGCGGCGAGGCAGTCGGCGTCGGGACCGGGGTGGGCAGCGCGACCGGGCTCGACGACTGCTGGCGCAGCGGACCGATCAGGGGGCTCAGGGCAAGGACGACCTTCTCGAACGCGACTGCGTACTGGGAGTCCGGCACGGCCGGCGAGCCGTCGTGGATGTTCGCTCCGAACTCGACCAGGATGTTCAGGCCGGCGACGGCGAAGGGCGGATCGCCGATCCCCGGCCTGGATTTCGGGTTGAAGTCCGATTGCGATGCGAGCGTGCGCGAGCTGGTGTACGCGGTCAGGGTCAGCGGCCAGCCGTCGTAGGTCAGGTGCAGCCGCTCGACCATGTCCCCGCTCTGGGCATCGGCCGAGTTCGGGGTCATCGACAGCCCGGCGACCTGGAGCGCGCTGAGGACGGTGCCGAGCGAGGCGGGGTCGTGGAGCTGCGGATTCGGCGTGGGGGTCGGCTCGGCCGCGATCGACGGGGCGATCGTCGGGACCTGGGTGGCGGGCGCGGAGCCACAGGCGCCCACCAGGACGGCGGCACCGACCATCAATGCGATGAGTCGACTCGTCCGCATCGCCGCGATCCTAACCCCCGCTTCGGCCCGGCCGAACCGCCCGATGGTACCGGAGGCGCCAGGTCGGTTTCACGAGCGCGGTTCGTCGAATTGACAGGCCGGACGGCGATCCCGCACCCTGCGGGACCTGCTCGGGCTGGGGCGCGTCGGGGCGATGGCTCGAGGCAGATCCGTTTGGCTGCAGCGCGCACGAGCGCGACACGGTGCTGATCAGGAGGTGGCGATGGACCCGGTGTCGCCGGCCCGCGGCTTCGTCCTCGGGTTCACGATCGCCGCGACCGTCGGGCCGATCTCGCTGCTCGTGATTCGGCGGACCCTGGCCGAGGGCCGGGCGGTGGGATTGGCCTCGGGTCTGGGCGTGGCCACGGCCGATGCGACCTACGGCGGGATCGCCGCCTTCGGCCTGACCGCGATCACGAATGTGCTCGTCGGCGGCGGGCGTCTGCTCGGGCTGGTCGGCGGCATCTTCCTGCTCTGGCTGGCCTGGCGAATCGTGCGCATGGAACCAACCGGGCCAGCCGTGGTCGAGCGCCGCGGCGGCCTGGCCGGGGCCTACCTGTCGATCCTCGCCCTGACCCTGACGAACCCGCTCACGATCCTGTCGTTCGGGGCACTCTTCGCCGGCCTCGGGCTGACCGGCGGAACGACGGCCAACGCGGCCCTGCTCACGCTCGGAGTCCTGGCCGGCTCCGTCACCTGGTGGCTGATCCTGACGACGGCACTGACCCTCCTCGCCAACCGGATCACCGAGGGCTGGCTGCGGGTGATCAACATCGGCTCGGGGATCCTGATTGGCGCCTTCGGGCTTCTCGCAATCGGCCTGGCGATCCGTGGCTGAGCCCGATCCGTGGTGGAGCCGCAGGTACCAATGCACTATGGGCGGCACGGGCCCGGTGGATCACGCTCGCGTCGGCTGGGCCGATACGATCGGGTGAGCTGCCGGCAGGGCCCGAACCGGACTGCGGAGTAGATCGGTGAAGCATCGACCGGAGCTCGACGGGCTGCGCGGAATCGCAATCCTCGTCGTGCTCGGTGCGCATACCGGCGTCCCCGGCTTCGCCGGGGGCGGAGGCGGCGTGGGCGTCGTCCTCTTCTTTGTCCTGTCCGGCTACCTGATCACCTCGCTCCTCCTGTCCGAGCGTGGACGGACTGGTCGGGTGGATCTGCGGGCGTTCTACATCCGGCGCGGCCTGCGGCTTCTGCCGGCCCTGGCGGCGGTCCTCGTCGTGGTCGCCGCCCTGGCGATGCTCCACTGGGTCCCTGCCCCGGCCGACCAGGTCAACTATCCGCTGGTCGAGCTGAGCGTCATGGCCTACGTGGTCAACTGGCTGGTCGTCGCCGGACAGGGCATCGGCCTGCTCGGCCACACCTGGTCGCTGGCCGTCGAGGAACAGTTCTATCTCCTCTGGCCGGCCCTGCTCCTGCTCGGCCTGCACTTCGGGAGCCTTCGATTCGGGCGGACAGTCATCGTCGTCGCCCTCCTGGCCCTCGTCTTTCTCGACCTTCCGTATCGGCTGTGGCTCGACCTCGGCGACGGGTTCATGCACGTCTTCGTCGGCACTGACAGCCGGGGCGATGCCCTGCTCATGGGCTGTGTCCTGGCCCTGCTCGAGACCCGCTGGCGACCGAGCATGGGCTGGCTTGGCCTGCTCGGCGTCGGGCTGCTGGCTGCGACTTGGCCAGGCGACCCCGGCCTGGGAGTCCAGATGCTGTTCATTCCGGCCGCTGCGATCGCCGGCACCCTGGCCGTTGCCGGCTGCCCGTCGATCCTGGCCTGGCGACCACTCATGTACATCGGCAAGATCAGCTACGGGCTGTACCTGTGGCACGGGCTCGTGATCTGGTGGCATTTACCGTGGCTGGTGGCCGTGCCGCTCTCGATCGGGATCGCGATCGTCTCGTTCCACCTGATCGAGCAACCATTCCTGGGCCTCAAGGACCGGTTCGGGCGGCCGCGCAGCGTGCCTTCCCAGGCGCTGCAACCGACCCTCGCCCAACCCTCGGTCGATCCTCTGGCCGAGCCCGTCTGACCTGTCGCTGGACAGTTCCGGACAGGTCGGCGATTGGGTACAAATGCCCTATGGCCGGCTTGGCCCGGGCCGGTCACCGTTGAACCCGTGATGCGCACGCGACGTCGCCCTGGGTCGAGGCTCCTGGCCAGCCTCATGTTGGCCGTGTCCGCTGCCGTTGCCCTCGTCGGCGTCCTGCCCGCGGTTGGCGACGCTGACAGCATCCTGACCGTCACCCTCGGCGGCCGGCGCGGACCCCCTCCGCCGTACCGGCCGCCGGCGGCCTGCGTCTACCACGACACCCTGGCCAAGCTGACCTCGTATGACGACGGCCTGACCACCCTGGTCGATACGACCTACATGGTCCCCAGGACCTACGCGCCGAAGGACCTCGCCTCGACCGGAGTCACCGGCGGCGGCCTGATCCGCCGGATGGTCGTGCCCGATCTCCGGGCGATGGCCCAGGCTGCCGCTCGAGCAGGGGCGCCGATCCAGATCGTGAGCGCCTATCGGAGCTACTCGAACCAGGTTGCCACGTTTAATCACTGGGTCGCCGTGTCGGGGCTCCAGGCCGCCCTGCTCGGGTCGGCCCGGCCGGGCCACTCGGAGCACCAGCTCGGCCTGGCGATCGACTTCACGAGTCGGGGCGGCTCGGACCCCTGGTACTACACGGACTGGGGCAAGACCGCGGCCGGCCGCTGGCTTGGGGCAAACGCCTGGCGATACGGCTTCGCGATGAGCTACCCGAAGGGCGCGAGCCCGTCGAAGACCTGCTACGAATACGAGCCGTGGCACTTCCGCTATGTCGGCCTGGCCGCCGCCAAGTCGATCCATGACTCGGGCTGGACGGTCCGCCAGTATCTCTGGCAGCTCCAGCCGTAGCGGCTCGGAGGGCTGCGTCTCGCCTGACCTCCGGGCGTTCCGTTTCGGGCGTCTCGCCGGCCTCGGCGCTTCCGCCACGTCGCTTCCGCTGGTTCACGGCGCTTGCGCCCCGTCGCCAATTCGCCATGTTGGAGGTCCGGCGCGCTGCTAGGCTGGGTCGCCAGGAGGACCAAGCCGAGTGTCGATCGAAGAGAACCTGATTGCCACCGAGACGATCGATACGCGATCGACCAAGGCGTGGATCGCCCCGGTCCGTGATTCGGGCATCGCGGTCCTGCTGCTGATCGGTGCGTTCTTCGTCGACTGGATCACGCCCGGTGCGACAACCGGCATCGCCGGCACGATCGCCAACATCCTCGACCTGATCCGGCTCGGCCTGGTCGTGGTGGCCGTCGGCTGGATCGTCTACAACATCGTCGTTTGGCGAACGGCCGAGTTCGCCGTCACGAATCTGCGGGTGATCCGCGAAGAGGGCTTCGTCTCCCGCCGATCCTCGGCCACGCTCCTGACCGCCATCAGCGACGTTCAGTCGAGGGTGGGTTTCCTCGGTCGGTCGCTCCATTACGGCGACCTGCTGATCTTCACCCAGTCGGGCGCAGCCGGTGCCGATCGCTTCCGCTCCATCACCGAACCCGACAAGTTCCGGAACGCGATCATGACCCGCAAGCTGGCCGAGACGCCCCAGGCCAAGGCTGCCGCGCAAGCGGCTGCGGGAGCGGCGGCCGCTGGAGCTGCAGCTGCGGCTCCGGGAGCGGCTCCGACCGTTGCGGCCCCGACCATTGCGGCTCCGACCGGGCCGTCTGGGGTTGACCAGGCCGCGGTCCTCGCCAGCCTCGCCGACCTGCGCGATCGGGGGGCCATCTCGCCCGAGGAGTTCGAGGCCAAGAAGTCCGAGATCCTCGCCCGGATCTAGCCCGAACGACCGCCTCGGCTCCCACGGCCGCGCCCGGCGGGCACGGCCGCTTGCGTCCGCTATCGGCAGAGCCGCCGCCGACGGTCGATCTATAACCCACATTCTTAAGTTGCGGTCTTCCGAGCCCGCGTTCTGTCCAAATCGGGCATCGGGTCAGGCGCGACCCTTCGCCCAAGCATGCGCAAGCACAAACTCTCGGCCCCTGGCCTCTTACCCCTGGCCCGTTGCCTCTCAGCGACCATGACTTCGGCCCGTTTTGACGCGAAACCCAGCCCGCTAACAATGTGGGGAATATTGCTGTCGGCAGGACCCGTCAGTAAGCGCGGCGACCCCGAGAGCGGGCTGCCAGACCCAAGCGCCGGCCGCGAGGTGAGGGCCGGTCAGGCGAGCGCCATTCAGGAGCCTTCTTCGAGCCGCATTTGCGCGAGCCAGGCTTCGGGCGTGTCGGCAATCGGCAGGAGGAACGCCAGGACGACGTAGACAACGACGAGCAGGCCCGCCGAGAACAGCGAGCCGATGACGAAGAGCGACCGGACCCAGTCAACCCGGATCTCGGAATAGAGGGCCAGACCCGTGCACACCCCGGCGATCCACTGGCCCTCGCGGATCCGGTAGAGGCGCCGGCGGCGAGGTCGATCCATCCGGCCGGCCGGCCGATCGTCGGCAGTCCCGACCGGCCCGACTGGGCCGATCGCCTCGAGGACGGCATTGATGTCCTCGATCGTCAGCAGCCGATCGGCGCCGGCGAGCCGCTCGGTGAGCTTCGCCCCGATCGATCGCTCGAGGTCGGCCATGACCTCGGCCTGGTCGGGGTCCGCGGCGAGCCGCGCTCGAGCCCGATCGAGGTAGCGGCTCAGCGCCGCGTACGCATCTTCGTGCAGCCGGAATGGATTCGGCTGGCTTTCCAGGTGGATCGTGATCTCGCGCTGCATGACCTAGCTCCCCAACTCCTCGATGACCCGCGTGGTCGACGCCCAGTAGGCGCGGAACTCGCTCAGCTCCGCCCGGCCGGTGGCCGTGAGCCGGTAGTACTTGCGCGGCGGGCCCGAGGCGGACTCCTGCCACTCGTAGTCGAGCAGACCCTCCCGGCGCATCTTGCTCAAGAGGGGGTACAGGGTCCCCTCCTGGGTCGCGAAGTCCGTCGCGCTCAGGCGCCGGATGATGTCCGCGGCATACACCGTGTCGGTCGACACGACGCCCAGGATCAGGAACTCGAGCAACCCCTTGCGAAGCGCACTGTGCTTGGCTGGATCCATCCGACCTACTACCTTTCTATGTCAAGGTAGCATCGACTGGGATCGGCGTCAAGGTTCTGGCGGGATCGGCGTCAAGACTCTGGCGGAATCGGCGTCAAGGTTCCGGCGGATCGGCGTCAGGAGACTGGCCGTTCGACGTCAAGGCCGGGCGACGAGTCCGCCCGACGACGATATACAGACGCCCCGACCGCCGTTCCGCACCGACTCAGGTGCGCCGGGTGTCCCGCTGGAACAGGAGCACGGCCGCACCGGCGAATGCCAGCGTCCAGACGACGACGCTGAAGAGCCAGGCCGGATTGAAGTCGCCGCCGACCAGCGGATAGCGCGCGATCTCTGCGACGCCGTAGGTCGGCATGAAGGGAGCGATCTGCTGCATCACGTCAGGAAGCAAGGTCAGTGGCACAAACAGGCCGCCGAACAAAGCGAAGATCGCCAGGATCGGCCCGATGACCTGCATCACGTTTTCCGATGGCAGCAAATAGCCCATGAACAGGCCGAATGACGCGAAGACGAGCGAGGCGCCCCACGCCAGGGCACCGGTCGCGACCCAGACGGCTGGCTCCATCTGGGCCCCGTTGATCGCACCCGTGGCATAGACGACCACGACCGAGGTCAGCCCGAGCAACATGGCCACGATGATCTTGATGGCGATGTAGGCGGCCGGGCGGAGTGGAGTGAGCCGGAGCTGTCGGCTCCAGCCCTGGGTCCGTTCGATCGAGACCATCGCCCCGCCCGAGGTCGCCGCGAGCATCGCGCCGTACACGGCGATGCCGATCATCGTGCTGACGGCCGTGATCTCGGTGCCGCGGACAGCGGTCAGCCTTCGGCTGAGAAGGAAGAACAGGACCACCGGGATGATCACGGTCACCGCGACCGTCCGTCGATTTCGAAGGAGCCGGCGGATTTCGATCGCGAGGAAGGTCAGGTTGAAGCCGCCGAGCGGCGGAGCGTGGCGATCGGCCAGCGGCCTCGTTACCGGAGCCCCCGCGCTCATGCTGCATCTCCGACGAGGGCGCTCGTCGCCGAGGCCTGGACTCCATCGTCCGAGGTGAGAGCGAGAAACGCCTCCTCAAGGTTATGGGCAACGATTTCGACGTCGCGCGCGGTGGTTGCGGTCAACAGGTGTCTCGCCACGGCATCGGAATCCATCGTCTGGATGAGCACGCGATCGCCGCGGATCTCGACCGCCCGAACACCGGGCAGCTTCGAAAGGGTGGCCCGGTCAGCCCCGGGAAGGTTGGCCTCGACCGAGCGGCCGCTCGAGAGGTTGCGGATCTCGGCGGCCGTCCCATCGGCGACGATCCGGCCCTGGCGGAGCAGGATGATGCGGTCCGCGTAGGCATCAGCCTCCTCGAGGTAATGGGTCGCAAAAAGCACCGTCCGACCGCGCTCGGCGTCCTGTCGGATCGCAGTCCAGAAGTCACGGCGGCCCTCCACGTCCATCCCGGCGGTCGGCTCATCGAGTGCCATCAGGGTCGGGTCAGGCAGAAGGGCCAAGGCGAACCGAAGGCGTTGCTGCTCACCGCCCGAGCATTTCCCGACCAGGCGCTCGCCGAGATGGCCGATCCCTGCCCGGTCCAGGACCTCGTCGACGGGTCGCGGATCGGCGTAGATCGACGCGGTCAGGCGAACGGTCTCGCGGACCGTGAGGTCCTTGAGCAGCCCACCCGTCTGGAGGACGGCGGACACGAGGCCGCGGGAGATCGCGTCGCCGGGAGCCATTCCGAGCACGCTCACGGTACCCTGGTCGGGCTGCCCGAGGCCCAGGATCATGTCCATCGTGGTCGTCTTGCCGGCCCCGTTCGGTCCGAGGAGCGCGGCGATCTCGCCGACCTCGAGGTGCAGGTCGATGCCGTCCACGGCACGAACGTCGCCGAAGCTCCGATGAACGTCCTGGAGGTCGATGGCAGCGGTAGATGCCTGCTCGCGAACCACGTCCAGAGTCTACGTCCGGTCTTCGAGAGAAGCCTTTTGGGCAATAGCCGCCTGGCGGCATCTCGTCAGATTCTCGGGGGCGCCATTCATTGCGCGGGTCCCGGGGTTCGGGCTGGCGCACGGCGCGGCCCCGCCCGTCGAGCGGCGGCTGGGGGCGGCGTTCCCGGGTCTCGCGGCGTTCCCGGGTCTCGCGGCGTTCCCGGGTCTCGCGGCCGGGGGCGGAGCTCCCGGGGTCTCGCGGCGTTCCCGGGTCTCGCGGCTGGGGGCGGAACTCCCGGGTCTCGCGGCGTTCCCGGCTTCGAACGTCGCCCGGGCCCGCGCGATATAACCCACATTGTTAGCAGACGGGCTTCGGAGCCATCGGCCACCCAGATCGGCAGCTCGGGACCGGCCCAAACGCTCCATCTGAGCGTGGTCCGTCCCAGATCCAGGCCACTCCAAGCGCGCTAGCTCCTGATTCGAGCCGAATCGAGCCGACAAAGCTGCCCGCTAAAAGTGTGGGCTATATCTCGACGTACGGCCGACAGCGGGGCACTGCCCGGGAGCGGGCACGCGGCGCTCAGTCGGCCGGAGCCGCCCGGCCTCGAGCCGGCTCGGCTTCGCTCTCATGCCCACAGGCCGGAGGTTGGTCGGGGCGGCGGGATTCGAACCCACGATCTCGTGCTCCCAAAGCACGCGCGATGCCAAGCTTCGCTACGCCCCGCTGGACCCGGGCCTCACGATACCCGACATCCGGGCGGCCGTGACCCGGGGAGCGCTCACGGGGTCCGGTGGCGAAGAGCGCTCAGTGGCCGTGACCCGCTCCCCGCCCGGGCGAGCAAGGGCTCTTCCGGGGCGCCGATCCGTGGCGCCGATCCGGACGCCGATCCGGGGCGCCGTCGACGGGGGCGTCGACCGGGAGCGTCGCCGCGAAGCCGAGCTAGCCCTCGGTCGAGACGCCCTCGTCGTCATGCCAGAACGTGGCCAGGGCGTCGGCCACGGCCTGCAGCTGGGGCTGGCTGAGCCGGCTGGCGAAGACGCGCTCGATCACCTGGTTGTGATCGCGAAACGCGACGTCGTGGCGGCGCCGACCCTCCTCGGTCAGGGCGACCCGAACGCCCCGCCGATCGCCGGGAACCGCCTCGCGGCGAACCAGCCCGGCGGCCTCGATCCGGTCGACGAGGCGAGTCAGGCCGCTCCGGGTGAACAACGAGCGCTGCTCGAGCTCCTGCATCCGCAGGCCGTCGTCGCCGGCGTCATGCAGCTGGGCGAGGACGTCGAGCCAGGTCAGGGGAAATCCGGCCCGGGCGATGAGATCGGGCTCGGCCACCTGGAGGGTTCGTGACGCGGCGAAGAGCACGCCCCGCCACGCGTCGTACCAGAGCGTGACCGGCCGGGTGGATTCTGTCGTCGTTCGTCACGGCCGAATCGTACGACGGATCTCCTGACTTGGCAATCTCTGACTACTAAGTAGTTGACATAACAGTATCCGTCGTGACAGGATCACCGACGAACCCAGCGGCGCACATCCGCAGCCGCGGGACAGGCGGAGGCATCACGATGACGACCCTCTTCGTTCGGCATCAGGTCGAGGATTACGCCAAGTGGCGGCAGGTCTATGACGGCTTCGGGCCGACCCAGACCGCGCTCGGCGTCCAGGACCAGGCCGTCTACCAGGCGATCGACAATCCAAACGACATCACCGTGCGCCACGAGTTCGCGACGCTGGCCGCCGCCCAGGAGTTCGGGAGCAGCCCGGAGCTGCGCTCGGCAATGCACGACGCCGGCGTCCAGGGTGCACCGACGGTTTGGTTCACGACGCGTTCCTGATCTGACGCTTTCCTGACGGGACGCGGTCCTGACGGGACGCGGTCTGACCTGACGCGTTCCTGACTCGCGCCCGCGGAGCGGGCAGGCCAATCCTGACGGGTGCCGAAAGGCACCCGTTCTTCTTGTCTGCGGTCGCCTCCGTCGCGAGGGCGGTTCGGGTACGGTGACGCCCACATGACCGCGGAGTCGATCCAGCCGATCCAGCCAGTCCAGCCGGCAAACCCGTCCGGGACCGTGACCCTCGTGTTCACCGACATCGAGGGCTCGACCAGCCTGCTCCAGACCCTCGGGGATCGGTATCCGGCGGTCCTCGCCGATCATCATCGGTTGATCCGCGAGGCGTTCGCGAAGCACGGCGCGCTCGAGCGCGGGTCGGCTGGCGACGGCCTCTACTTCGTCTTCCAGGCGGCCGGCTCTGCCGTCCAGGCCGCCGTCGACGGCCAGCTGGCGGTTGCGGCCTGGCAGTGGCCCGACAACGCCAGGGTCCGCGACCGGATGGGCCTCCACACCGGCGAGCCCGTCCAGGCAACCGAGGGCTACATCGGCCTCGACGTCCATCGGGCGGCCCGGATCTGCGCGGCCGGCCACGGCGGCCAGATCCTCGTCTCGCAGACGACCCGCGACCTCGTCGCCGGCCAGATCCACCCGCCGATGGGCCTGGTCGATCTCGGGGCGCACCGGCTGCGCTCCCTGGAGGGCCCGGCCCAGCGCCTCTTCCAGGTCACCGGCCCGGGCCTCGAAGCGGAGTTCCCGCCGCCCCGGACGAGCGAGGCGCCCCGCAACAACCTCCACCTCGAGGTCACCAGCTTCATCGGGCGCGAGCGCGAGATCGAGCAGGCGGCCGGGATCCTCGAGCACGCTCCGCGCTCTTGACCCTGACCGGCCCCGGCGGGGTCGGCAAGACGCGCCTCGGGACACGCCTCGCCCAGACCCTCCTCGACCAGTTCGACGACGGTGTCTGGGTCGTCGAGTCCGGCGCCCTGAGCGATCCCGCGCTCGTCCTGCCGTCGGTCGCCGGCGTGCTCGGTCTGGCCGAGCAGACCGGCCGCTCGCTCCTGCCCACGATCGTCGAGCACCTGAAGGGCAAGCGCCTGCTCCTCGTCCTCGACGACTGCGATCCGGTCCTGTCGGCCTGCGCCGAGCTCGCGGAGGCGCTCGTCCGGACCTGTCCCCGGGTTCGGATCATCGTCACGAGCCGCGAGGCGCTGGGCGTCCCGGGCGAATCGATCATGCCGATCGCGTCGCTGGCGACGCCCGAATCCGAGGCGAACCTCGGGCTGGCCGAGCTCGAGGGGATCGCCGCCTGCCGGCTGTTCGTGGAGCGGGCCAGGGCCGTACAGCCGAGCTTCGGGCTGACCCGCCAGAACGCCCCGGCCGTCGTCCAGCTGTGTCGCCGGCTCGATGGCGTTCCGCTCGCGATCGAGCTCGCCGCGGCCCGTGTCCGGGCCCTCCCGGTCGAGCAGATCGCGGCCCGCCTGGACGATCGATTCCGGCTCCTGACCGGCGGCAGCCGGGCGGTCGTCGCCCGCCACCAGACCCTCCGGGCGACGATCGACTGGAGCTTCGACCTGCTGACCGAGCCGGAGCGGGCCGTCCTGCGGCGCCTGTCGACCTTCGCCGGCGGGGCCGGTCTCGAGGCCGCCGAGTCGATCTGCGAGGGCGATCCAGTCGAATCGTTCGACGTTCTCGACATCCTCGAGCGGCTGATCGAAAAATCGCTGGTCTTCACCGATCCCTCGTCGACCGAGGCTCGGTTCCGGCTGCTCGAAACGGTCCGCGAGTATGCCCGGACGCGCCTCGAGGAGGCAGGCGAGGCCGATACGGCGCTGCGCCGCCACCGGGACTGGTACCTGGTCCTGGTCGAGGGCGCCTCGGCGGCGTTCTTCCAGGGACCCGAGCCGGCCGAGTGGCTGGCCCGGCTCGATCGCGAGCACGACGACCTCCGGGCGGCCATGAGCTGGTGCCTCGCCCAGCCGGGCGAGGCCCACGCCGGCCTGCGCATGGCCGCCGGCCTGTGGCGCTACTGGGAGATTCGGGGCTACCTCGCCGAGGGTCGCCGCTGGCTCGAGCTGACGATGGAAGCGGTTCGAGGCGAACGCTCGAACCTCCGGGCGAACGCCCTGACCGGGGCGGGCAACCTGGCCTTCATGCAGGGGGACTTTGCCGCCGCCTCAAGCTTCCACGAGGCAAGCCTGGCCCTGCACCGCCAGCTCGGCGACCAGCAGAGCATCGCCTACGCGGCCAACAACCTGGCCAATGCGGCCCTCCAGCTGGGCGACCACGGCCGGGCCCGAAGCCTGTACGAGGAGACCCTCGCCATCACCCGCGAGCTGGGCGATCGGCGGGGGATGATCTTCGGCGCGATCAACCTCGCCGCCGTCGCCACCAGCGAGGGCGACGTTGCGACGGCCCACGAGCTCCAGGACGAGATCCTCGTCTCGATCCGGGGACTGGGCGATCTGTGGATCGAGGCATTTGCCCTCGACTCGTTCGGCTCTGCCGCCAGCAAGGCCGGCGACCGCTCGGAGGCGGCAGCGCTCCTGAGCGAGGCGCTCGGGATCCTCGAGGGGGTCGGTGATCGCCGGGGCGTTGCCCGGGTGCTGGCCCACCTCGGGCAGCTGGCCCTGGCCGACGGCGATCCGGCCCGGGCGCGCAGCCTGTTCAGCCAGAGCCTGGCGATCCGCCAGGGCCTGGGCGACATGCCCGGCCTGGCCGGCGCGATGGAGAACCTGGCCGGATCCGTTGCTCCGGACGCACCCGAGGCCGCGGCCCGCCTGGACGGAGCCGCGGAATCGCTCCGCGAGGCGATCCGGGCGAAGCTCCCACCGCAGGCCGCCGCCGACCACGACCAGGTCATGGCCGCCCTGGCCGAGCGGCTGGGCGAGGATCGCTTCGAGGCCGCCCGGCGTGAGGGTCGCCAGATGACCCCGAACGAGGCCCTGGCTACGCTCCCTCTTTGACTTCGGTGATCTCGTCGGCGAGGAGCCCATGGGCCTCGCGATGGACGGCTTCCGCGGCCTCGGGGGTCGGAGCGTCGACGAGGCAGAAGACCTTGCCGGTCGCCTCGTCATACCAGTACCGGAAGTACGTCACGCCGTACTTGGCCTGGACGGCGACGTCGGCGGCGTGGGCCTGGGCGACGGCCTCGCCGGTCAGTCCGGGAACCTTGTGGTGGCTGTCAAGGTAAAGCGGCATTGGGCTGGCACTCCCGAGGGTGATTTGGGTTCAGCCACAAGGATGGGCTGCGCCGGGCCATTGTCAATCGGTCAAACGCCCGATGGGCTCCTGCCCAGCCGAATCTTGGGCATCTCCGGGGATCGCCAGGTCGGGGCGTTAGCCCACGCGGGAGCCGTAGTCAACCGCTCGAGCCGAGCAGGGCCTCCCGGCGGAGGACCTCGTCGGCGATCCGATCACCGACGACCCGCCAGTCGAAGTCGCGAACCGCCGCCTCCCGCGCCGCCGCTCCGAGTCGGCGCACCTGGGCCTCGTCGCCGAGCAGGCGATTGAACGCGTCGGCAAGGTCAGCGGGAGCGTCGCCGGCGGTCACGATTCCAACCCCGTATCGCTCCACGATCGCCGCCGTCTCGAGACGGGGGGTCACGACAATGGGCCGGCCCGCGGCCATCGAATTGAGCAGCTTCACCGGCAGGGCCACGTCCATGTACTCGTTCGCCGGATGGGGGATCGTCATGATCGTGGCCTGGGCCAGGCCCGCGCCGAGGTGGGCATGCTCGAGGGGACCGATCGAGATCCAGGGGTCGCCGGCGGTCGCCGTTCGCAGGCCGGCGACATAGCGCTCGCCTTCGGGCGAGGTGGCGATCAGCCACAGGAACAGCCGAAGGTCGGGCCACGAGGATCGCACGAGCCGGCTCGCCTCGATCAGGTTCTCGATCCCCCGGCCGGGCGCCGCCCCGGAAACGAACCCGATCGACGGTTGGTCCGGCCAGGGGCCAGGGCGAACCAGGTCGCTGATCGTGCCGTTGCCGCCGATGATCAGCCGGTCCGGATCGAGGCCGGCCATCGAGGCGAACGAGGCGGTCGGGGCCACGTACCAGCGAAACGCGCTCATCGCTCCCCGGCGCCTGCGCTCAAGCTCGGCTTCCCGCTCGGGGCTCAGGCTCGCACCCAGGGCCCGGGTCTGAGCGACCGGGTCGTCATAGATCGCGACGACTGCTGGATCCGTCATCTCCGTGATCCAGGCCAGGTGGTAGGCGTGCGGTTGCTCGGATGCGGCCAGGGGCCGACCGAGCCGGTTGGGTCGAATGAACGGCGGCCACCACCGACCCGAAACATAGCGGCGCAACTGGCCCCACGTGTCGACGGTCTTGGCGTCCGTCCGCTCGGCCAGGCGCTTGAAGATCATCTGGCGCCGGATCTCGCCGCCCCAGCGTCGTTCGCGCGAGGCTCGGACCATCAGCCAATCCCGATTCGGGCCGGCCGCCGATTCGGATTCCGGCTCAGCTGGCACGAGCGGAGATCCTGTCCGGGAGCGGCACCCGCCTGAACGAAGCCGGGAGTCGGCGGTCGATCGCTCCGGTGCTCATGCGCGGATCATGCTAGTCGACCGTGGTGGTACATTGCTGCGTCTCGGACCGGGGAGGAGAGCCGGCCGAGGGTCAATCTGCACCCGTACCCTGAGCTTCTTGGAGGAGACCCTGGATGAAACTGTCGCGGAATGCCTGGATAGGCATCGGCGTGGTCGTGGTCGTGGTGATCGTGGCCTTCATCGCCCTGCGCAACAACAACTCGGGCACGCCGGCCGCGAGCGCCTCACCGGTGGCCGCGTCGCCGTCGGTCGCGCCCTCGACCGCACCGTCAGCGCCGGCCAGCACGGCCCCGAGCGCGGCGGCGAGCTCGGCGGCAAGCGCCGCTCCGTCGGCGGCTGCGTCCCAGCCGGCGATCGCGCCGATCCCGTCGGGTGGCACGATCTTCGACGGGAAGCTCGTGATCTGCTCCGACATCCCCTACCCGCCCCAGGAGTTCTTTGACGCCAACGGCAACGCGACCGGCTCGGACATCGACATCGGGACGGAGATCGCCAAGCGCCTCGGCCTGACCGCAGAGGTCCAGAACTCGGTCTTCGACACGATCATCGCGGCCGTGACCTCGGGCAAGTGCGACATCATCATCAGCGCCCAGAACATCACGTCAGATCGGATCAAGCAGGTCGACATGATCCCGTACTTCCAGGCGGGCCAGTCGTTCGTGGTCGCCACCGGGAACCCGGCCGGGATCAACGCGACCGCCGACCTGTGCGGCAAGAAGATCGCGGCCGAGACGGGCACGACCGAGGTCGACTACCTGAATGGCACCGGCGACTACAAGGGGCTGGGCCTGACACAGGCATGCACCAAGGCGGGCAAGCCGGCGATCGACGTCAAGACCTTCGGCAAGGACTCGGATGCCCTGCTCGCCCTCCAGTCGGGCCAGGTCGATGCCTACTTTGCCGACTCGCCGGTCGCCGGCTATTACACCGTCCAGCATCCCGACCAGTTCGCGCTGTCGGGCATCGCCCCGCTCCAGCCCGCCTTCGAGGGGATCAGCGTCCCCCAGACGAGCAACGGCCCTGACGCGCTGCCGTCCAGCAGGCTCTGGTCAACATGATCAACGACGGGACCTACACGACCATCCTGACCAAGTACGGCGTTCAGACCGGGGCCGTCACGGCCGCGGACGCTGCAACGCTCAACAAGATCTCGCAGTAGCACATCGGATTCGAGAGGCGTCGGGCTCGTGACTGAGCGACGCATTCGAGCGATCCGGGCACCCCGATCCGTGCGAGCGGTCGGGGTGCTCCTCGTTCTGGCCCTGCTCGTGGCTGGCTGTTCCAACGCGAAGACGAACTTCCAGTTCGAGTGGCCGCTCTTTTTCAGCTCGATCTTCCAGCCTGATCACCAGATCCTCGGCGGCCTGTACCTGACCGTGGTGATCGCGGTCGCGGCGCAGATCATCGGCGTGATCCTCGGCGTCTTCGCCGCGCTGGGCAAGATGTCCAGGATCCGGCCGATTCGATGGCTGGCCAGCACCTATGTCTGGATCTTCCGGGGAACTCCCCTCATCGTTCAGCTCGTGTTCTTCTATCTTCGGCCTTGGGGTGGCCAAGCTGTACGGCTGGCCGGACTTGGTGTTCGGCCCGATAACGATCGCAGGGAGCCGTCCAGGCCGGGATCTTTGCCCTCGGCCTGAACGAGGGCGCCTACATGGCCGAGATCGTCCGCGCCGGCATCCTCGCGGTCGATCCTGGCCAGATGGAGGCGGCCCGAGCCCTGGGCATGACCCCGGGCAAGGCGATGCGCCGGATCGTCCTGCCGCAGGCGGCCCGGGTGATCATTCCGCCCCTCGGCAACGAGTTCAACAACATGCTCAAGACGACCTCGCTGCTGTTCGTGATCGGCGTGGTCGAGCTGTACTCGGTCTTCAACATCAAGCAGGGTCAGGACTTCCGCGCCGTTCGAGCTGTTCCTGGCCGCTGCCGTCTGGTACCTGCTGCTGACCACGATCTGGGGCTTCATCCAGGCCTGGATCGAGCGTCGCCTGGCCCGCGGTACGCCGGGCGCGCCACCGCCCTCGACCGGGCTCTCGGCTCGCCTGTTCGGGCTTCGCGACTGCATCGGCTCGTGCGCGGCAGATGCCCGATCGCCGGTGCCGACGCCACCGTCCGCGACCGCGCCGGCGTCCGCCGGCGGCCGACCCGGTTTCCACGGGCGACACGAACTCCTCGAGGCGATCGGCGGGGCGCCGACGGCCGACGTTACGAACGTGGTCGAGGTCACCGACATCCACAAGTTCTTCGGCCACAACGAGGTCCTCAAGGGCGTCTCGATGACCGTCAAGCAGCAGGAAGTGGTCGTCGTGTGCGGGCCGTCGGGCTCGGGCAAGACGACCTTCATCCGCTGCGTCAACCACCTCGAGAAGATCCAGTCGGGCAGCATCAAGGTCAACGGCCACCTGATCGGCTACCGCGATGGACAACGGCAAGCTCGTCGAGGACAAGGAGCGGAACATCGCCCGGCAGCGCCAGGAGATCGGGATGGTCTTCCAGCGCTTCAACCTGTTCCCCCACAAGACCGCCCTCGACAACATCATCGAGGCGCCGATCCACGTCCGCGGGACCTCCGAGGACGAGGCGATCGAGATGGGCCGGAAGCTGCTGACCCGGGTCGGGCTGGCCCACAAGGAGGACGCCTACCCGGCCCAGCTCTCCGGCGGCCAGCAGCAGCGGGTGGCGATCGCCCGGGCCCTCGCGATGCGGCCGGCCGTGATGCTCTTCGACGAGCCGACCAGCGCCCTGGACCCGGAGATGATCGGCGAGGTCCTGGAGGTGATGAAGGAGCTCGCCCGGGAGGGGATGACGATGATCGTGGTCAGCCACGAGATGGGCTTCGCCCGCGAGGTGGCCGACCGGGTCGTGATGATGGACGAGGGCCTGATCATCGAGGAAGCCACCCCCGAAGCGTTCTTCACCAACCCGCAGCAGGAACGCACGAAGAGCTTCCTCTCGAAGATCCTGTAGCCCGACTGCGGGCCGCCGCTCCTCGCCGACGGGATCAATTCCTTGGCAGGAGATGCGTTACGAGGACTCGCGAGCTCTCGGGCTGCTGCCGGACGACGATCCGCGGGCGGTCACTGGTCATTCCAAGCTCGGTTCCTCTGCGGGACGGCTCACGCGCCCATCCCGAGATCGGTGCAATCTGCGCGATTGTCGGTAGCGCGTCTCACGGGAAGGAATTGACTCGAACGAGCCGGCAAGTCGGTCCGAGCCAAGCGCACGCACGTCGCACTCCGTCCGGGACGTCGCACTTCGTCCGGCCCGCCGCGCTACATCCGGGCAAGCTCGGGCGTCTGTATCTCGGCGCCGGGCGGCGACTGGCAGGCAACTTGGGACCGCCCGGCGTCGCCATTCCTGGCCGCGAGCGTCGCCATTCTCGCCAGCGGGCGTCCCTCGCGCAGCTGCGCCTGACGACACGTGAGCGTGAATTACAGGATTCCCTGAACGTTCGTTCGAGCAAATCGCGTTCGGACTGCTAGACTCTGGCGCGCCGGCCGTTCCGCGGGCGGCCCGTCGGAGACCGAAGCCGGAGTTCCGCCCCGCGTGCAGGCCCACCGAATTCGCACGGATCCGCCAGTCCCGCGCCCGCCGGCCGGACGAGCCGTGAGCCCGGATCAGCGTCGCCAGCGGACCGCGCAGCCCAGCTCGAGCCGGGTCGGCGAAGCGGACCAGCGCCGGACCTGGGCCGAACCCGAAATCGAGGTCGAAGCGGGGCCGAACAATACCCGCCGGGTCGTCAGCGCGTTCTTCTCGTCGCTCATCCCGGGCACCGGCCAGCTGATCAACCTGCGCTGGCGGAGCGCCCTGATCTTCGGCCTGCCGGTCCTGGTCGTGGTCGCGCTCGCCCTGCTCGTGAGCAAGGTCGTGCCCGTCCCACAGCTGCTCGCCCTGGCGATGGCTCCGTCCACGATCGTCGCCCTGCTGATCGCCAACGCGGTGATCTTCGGCTGGCAGGTGCTGGCCGCCGGGCAGGCGTTCTTCGACCGGCGCTTCGACTGGGCTCCGAGCCGGCTGTCGGCCGTGGCGCTGGCCCTGATCCTCGTCGTCACCGCGATCCCCCACCTGTTCGTCGCCTCGGTCGGGCTCGGCGCGATGAACGCCTTCTCGTCGATCTTCTCGAGCTCGGCCGTTACCGGTGGCGTGGCCGGGGCGCAGAGCGGCCCGCTGCCGGTTGCCGGCGGCCGGATCAACATCCTGCTGATCGGGGTGGACTCGGGGGCCGGACGGGACCACGCCCTGACCGACTCGATGATGGTCGTCTCGGTCGATCCGGTCGGCCACAGCGTGAGCATGGTCTCGGTGCCGCGCGACATGGTCAACGCGCCGCTCGACGGCGGCCAGACCTACGCTCCGAAGCTGAACTCGCTGATGAGCTTCGCCATCGCCCATCCGAAGGACTTTCCCGAGGGCGGGATGCGGACCCTCGAGGACACGATCGGGCTGATCCTGGGGATCCCGATCCACTACTACGTGTACGCCGACCTCCAGTCGTTCGTGAACCTCGTCGATGCCCTGGGCGGGATCGACATCAACATTGCCAAGCCGCTCGACGACCCGACCTACCACGGCTACGGCGTCCACATGGGCTGGTCGGTCACGGCCGGGCCCCATCACTTCGACGGCTCGGACGCGCTGGCCTATGCCCGGATCCGCCACCCGGCCGGCGAGAGCGACTTCACCCGCCAGGCCCGCCAGCAGGCGCTGCTCGTCGCCCTGAAGCGCCAGATCACCCGCCCCGACCTGGTCCTCCAGCTGCCGGCCCTGATCGCCGCGGTCGGGCATGACGTCGAGACCGACCTGCCCCGTGACCAGCTCCCGAACCTGGCCGCGATCGCCGCGGAGATGGGGCCGGGCTCGATCTACCAGGTCGTGATCAAGATCCCGCTGATCAAGCCCAAGACGATCGCCCCGTACGGCTCGGTCCAGGTGCCCGACCTGGCCCGGATCCGGGCGATGGCAGCCGCCCTGTTCAGCGAACCCGGCAGCAAGCCGGTCGTCGATCCCAAGGCGAGCGCCGAGCCGGCGGCCAGTCCCGGGTCGAGTCCGAGCGCCGGACCCTAGACACGGGCCCACACCTGGGTGCCAGGGGAGGACCCGTTGCAGGCCTGGCCGCCCTGGCTCACCCCACGACTCGGCAAATTCCGCCGTTGGCCGCGCAATGGGCGGTCGTCGGCCCGATCGAACCCGACACGGGGGTCGGCGACGGTCCGATCGTGCTCAACCGGGAAGGCTCGGAGCCAGCCCGGCGGTCAGCGGGGATTCCGACCAACTGTGCTGCGGCTGCGGGCGGAATTTGCCGAAGGAGAGGGGCCGACCCGGCGCCGGCCCCTAGAGCCGACCGGGGGCCGGCCCCTAGAGCCGACCGGGCGCCGGCCGACCCGGCGCCGGCCCGTAGGCCTGGCCCACCGCGGGCCGGATCAGTAGCCGAGGGCCGCCAGCCGGCGTCCGAGGCGCCGGGCGGCGCGCGATCGGTGGGAGATCGCGGCCTTCTCGACCACCGACTGCTGGCCGAGGGTCCTTCCGCCGGCCTCGGGCTCACCGAGCGGCTCGAAGATCGGGTCGTAGCCAAAGCCGCCCGAGCCCCGCGGGCCCGCGGCGATCCGGCCGCGGAGCGTGCCCCGGGCCTCGGCCGTGATCGGAAGCCCGGCCCGGGGTCCGGCTCGATCGGGCCGGACGAAGGTCAGGACGCAGACGTATCGCGCGCCGCGGGCAGCGGGCGGCAGGCCCGCCAGGGCGGCCAGCAGCTTGTCGTTGTTCTGGAGGTCAGTCGCCTCCTCGCCGGCATAGCGCCGGGTGCGAACCCCGGGCGCACCGCCCAGGGCATCGACCTCGATCCCGGAATCGTCGGCGATCGTGGGCAGGCCGGTCAGCCGGGCATAGAACCGGGCCTTCAGGCGGGAGTTGGCCGAGAACGTCTCGCCGTCCTCGACCGGATCGCCTTCAACCCCCAGGTCGATCCAGGTTGATCAGCTCGGCCCGGGCCGGCCGAAGCAGCTCGGCCAGCTCGGCCAGCTTGTGCCTCGAGCGCGTGGCGATGACGATCCGGGGCCGGTCGCCCGGCACCCTCGGGGACGAGCTGGCCGCCACAGCCTTCGCGGCCGCCGAGGCTGTCAGCGATGGACCCCGGCGAGCGCCTCGGCCTGGGCGGCGAAGATCCGCTCAAGCCCGGATCCGGCGAGATCGAGCAGCTCGTTGAGGTGAGCCCGGTCGAACGGCTTGCCTTCGGCCGTGCCCTGCAGCTCGACGTAGGCGCCGGCATCCGTGCCCACGACGTTGAAGTCGACCTCGGCCCGCGAGTCCTCCGAGTAGTCGAGGTCGAGGTACGCCTGCTCGCCGACGATCCCGACGCTGACCGCGGCGACCTTGCCCTGGATCGTGCGCTCCATCCCGTAGCCGATCAGGGCCGCCGCCAGGGCCACGTAGCCGCCGGTGATCGAGGCCGTCCGCGTCCCGCCGTCGGCCTGGAGGACATCGCAGTCGATCGTGACCGTGCGCTCGCCCAGCCGGGCCAGGTCGACCACCCCGCGCAGCGAGCGCCCGACGAGGCGCTGGATCTCGTGGGTCCGGCCCCCGATCCGGCCCTTGGCCGACTCGCGCTGGGAACGTTCGGCGGTCGCCCGGGGCAGCATCGAGTACTCGGCCGTGACCCAGCCGGTGCCCTTGCCCCGGAGGTGCGGCGGGACCCGGTCCTCGATCGACGCCGCGCACAGAACCTCGGTGTCGCCAACCCGGATCCGGCAGGAGCCCTCGGCCCACTTCAGGACGTCGAGGGTCAGGGTGATCGGGCGCAGGTCGGTCGGACCCCGGCCGTCGGCCCGGATCGTGGCTGGCGGATTGCCGATCGTCATCTGGGCATCTCCTGGTGCTGGTCGGTCGCCTGGTGCTCGTCGGTCGCCTGATCCTGGTCCATCGCCGGCTTTCCGGCCGCTTCGTGCTCCTCGATCTTGGCCTGCTTCCAGAGCACGTCGAGGCCGCTCGAAGTCGAGGTCGCGCAGGGCGACCCCCTGATCATGCGCCTGTCGCTCGACGCTGGCGAAGCGCCGCCGGAACTTGTCGTTGGCCCGGCGGAGCGCCGCCTCGGCCTCGATTCCCTGGCGCCGCCCGAGGTTGACCGCGACCATCAGCAGGTCGCCCAGCTCCTCCTCGCGCTCCGCGTCGGAACCGGCCGCGAGCAGCTCGGCCAGCTCCTCGTGGAGCTTGGCCAGGATGCCCTCGATCGTCGGCCAGTCGTAGCCCAGGGCAGCGGCTCGCTCCTGCATCTCCTGGCTGGCCGCCAGGGCGGGCATCGAGCGGCTGATCCCCTCGAGCGCGCTCTTCGGCGCCGGCCGGGCGTCCGAACCTGCGCCGGCAACCGATCCCGGGTGGGCCGAGCCGTCGCCGGAACCGCCGCTCGAGTCGACCGCCTCGGCCCGTTCGGCGGCCTTGATCCGCTCCCATTGCCGGTTGACGTCGGCGGCCGTGTGGGCCTCGGCCGTCCCGAACACATGGGGATGGCGCCGGACGATCTTCGTGGTCAGGTTCGCCTGGACGTCGGCCAGGTCGAAGCTGCCCGCCTCGGCCGCCAGCTGGGCGTGCAGGATCACCTGGAGGAGCAGGTCGCCCAGCTCACCGGCGAGGGCCGGCGTGGCCCCCTCGGCCAGGGCGTCGTAGACCTCGTAGGCCTCTTCGAGCAGGTGCTTGCGGAGCGAGGCGTGGGTCTGCTCGCGGTCCCACGGGCAGCCGTCGGGCAGGCGCAGGCGCCAGGCGATCCAGGGCATCGCCCACGGCCCGGCGCCGGCCAGCTCGGGCGCGAGCGGACCGACGTAGAGCGGTCCGCGCCAGGTCGTCGAGCCCAAGCTCGGCGATCGTCGTTTCGGCCGTCCGCCCGAATCGGCCGATCGGATGGCCGGCCGGGTAGAGGCGACCGAGCAGGTCGAGCGGGTCGCGTCCGGTTGGGCCCGGCCCGCCCCGGCAGCGGCTCGGCATCACCGCGCCAGGGCGAGCCCGAACGCGCCGGCCGGCACGATGATCAGCGGCCGGCTGGCCTCGATCGGCGTGGCGATGAGCCGCTCGGCAACTGACCAGCTGGAGCCCGGCCGAGGCGTCGAACCCCCAGCGAAGCCGTGCCTCAGCCAGCAGTGCGTCGAGCACGACCGCGTCCTAGGGCGCGGTCGATGCCGGGGTGACGTCCGGGCCGGTGATCGTGGCGGCGGCCTTCTTGGCGTTGTACCAGTTGGTGAAGGCCGTGCCCTTGAGGGTCGCGATCTGGCTGGCGTCGGGCAGGCGGGTCTGCTCCTGGTTGACCTTGAAGATGTACAGCCCATCGGACAGGCTCACGACCTGGCTGACCGAGCCGACCGGGGCGGCGAAGATCGCCTTCTCGGTCGCTGCGTCGAGCTGGTCGCGGGCGATCCAGCCGAGATCGCCGCCCTGGCTCGCCTCGGTCCCATCCGAGTTGGCCTTGGCCAGCGCGGCGAAGTCGGCGCCCGCGGCAGCCGCCTGCTTCTGGAGGGCGGCGGCCCGATCCGTCGGGGCCGGCCGGACCGAGTCGATCATGATCACGTGCCAGCCGAACTGGCTGCGGACCGGCGGCAGGAGGTCGCCCGCCTTCACGTTCGAGGCGAAGATCGCCCCGGCGAAGGCGCTGTCCAGGCCGGACCCCGCGTCGTAGTAGGGCAGGAGCCCGCCATCGACCGCGGAACCGGTGTCCTTGCTGTCGGTCTGGGCGATCGAGGCAAACTCGGTCGCCAGCTGGGGCGTCCCGACGAGCGGCTTGAGCTTGTTGTAGGTCGCCTCGGCCTGGGCCTTGGCGAAGTCCCAGCCCGGGATCGGCCGAGGGAGGCGGCGAGGACGTGCTCGGGTCGGCTCCGCCCGGCGTGTACAGGATGTGGCGGGCCCGGACCTGCTCACCCGGGTCCGGTATACGAGCTCGTGTCGATCTTGATCTCGCTGACCTCGCGCTGGATCGAGGGCAGGGTCGTGGCGTCCGAGATCACCCGGGCCTGGAGGGCCTTTTCGGTCAGGATCGCGACGGTCGAGGCCTTGTACGCGTCGAGGCTGACCCCGGCGTCCTTCATCCGCTGCATGAAGTTCGGATCGATCATCGCCGGGGCGATCCCGGTCACCTTGCCGATCTGGTACGAGCCGTCGGTCCCGACGACGACGTCGGTCAGCCCGTCCAGGGGCAGCTTGAAGGCGGCCGCCACGAGGTTGTCGTCCTGCTGGGCGGTGGCCACCCGGATCCAGCCCACGTCGCCCCCGCTCGAGGCGGTGCCGTCGGTCGAGAACTGCTTCGCGACCTGGGCGAAGTCGGTCCCCGCCTTGAGCTCGGCCAGGGCCGATTCGGCCGTCCGCTTGGCCTGGGCCTTGGCCCGCGTCGGTGGCGTCGGTCCCGCCGGTCGGAGTGACCACGATCTGGAGCAGGTGGCGCGCTTCGGCGTTCGTGGCATCGGCCTGGATCTGGGCCTCGACCTGCGTCGTCGGTGATCTTGATCTTGAAGGGCGCAGCCGTCGCCAGCTGGCGCTGGAGCTCGTCGTCGACCAGGGCGTCGACGATCCCGCTCGAGACGCTCTGCTCGGCCTGCTGGAGGGCCTGGTTCTGGGTATCGAAATCGTCCTGGGTGATCCGGCCCGCGGACAGGTCATCGTGCAGGAGCGAGACCTGCTCGGTGAGCCGGAACAGGGCGACGTTGGCCTGGGCGGTCGCCTGGTCCCGGTTGATCGAGACCCCGTTCACGCTGGCCACCTCGGCCCAGTGGGTCCCGGCGTACGAAGCGAATGCGGCTCCGATCAGGATCGCGGCACCGACCGCGATCGTGACCACGAAGGCAATGTTCAGGTAGAAGGTTCGCCGGTCGGATCGGTCGGAGGCCGATCGGTGCGCCCGGGGCGTCGCCGGCTTGGCTCGTTGCGTCATTGGAGTTGTTGGTTGACCTCTGAAGGCACGTGGGCCCGATCAGTGGGCCACGTCGTAGCGGTGCAGCATCGTACCGGAAAAACCGGTTCGGCCCCGGCCGGTCAGCCGTCGGCCGCCAGTCGATCGATCAGGCCAGCCAGCCGGTCCGCCTCGTGGACCCAGGCGAGCTGCTCGATCCGGGCCCCGGCGGCCGCGACCCGGGCCGTCCGGCCGGCCGGGTCGTCGACCTGCTCGAGCAGGGCCCGGGCGAGGTCGGCCGGGTCGCCCGAGCGATACGTGGCCACGGCTCCGGGCCCGAAGGTCCGCTCGACGAGGGGCAGGTCCGAGGCGACGATCGGGCGGCCCATCGCGCCGTACTCGAAGACCTTGGTCGACAGGCTCATCTCGGTGAAGGCGTTCCGCCGGGTCGGGGCAAGCCCGATGTCGGCGGCCGCGATCGCGGCCGGCACGTCGGCGATCGGGATCCGGCCGTGGAATCGGACGTCCTCGGCGAGGGCCAGCCGCTCGACCTGGTCGCGCAGGGCCGTTTCGGCGTCGCCCCGGCCGTACAGCTCCAGGGCGAACCGGAGCTCGGGCCGGCGCCGGCGCAGCTCGGCCAGGCCGTCGAGGACGACGTCGAGCTCGTAGGTCGGAGTCAGGGCCCCGGCGTAGACGAGGCGCAGGACTCCGTCGAGCATGAAGGCCCGGGCGGGCAGGGCGGCCGGGTCGAACCGGCGCAGGTCGGGGCTGTTCAGGATCACCGTGATCTTCGCCCGGTCCACCCCGAGCGCGGCCAGCCGGTCGGCCAGCGCGTCGTTGACCGTGATCACGGCACTGGCCAGGGCAATGCTCGCCTGCTCCTGGACGAGCAGCATCCGGTGGGGCAGCGGGCCGGCCGCCGCCGGAAAGCGCATCGTGAAGAACTCGGGCATCGCCTCGTGCAGGTCGAGCACGATCGGCACCCCGGCCAGCCGGACCGGCAACCCGCCGAAGGCCAGGAAGTCCGGCAGCGAGTGGACCTGGACCACCCGGTAGTGGCGTCGGCGGTGGGCCCTGGTGACCGCCCAACCGGCCCGGGCCAGGAACGACAGGTACTCGCGCAGGTAGACCGCGATCCCGGCGCCCTGATGGCGCTCGACTCCGAGCCGGATCAACCGGACGCCGTCGAGGGTCTCCTCGGCCGGCTGGCCCTCCCGGCGCAGGGCATAGACGTCGACCGGCCGGCCGCGCTCGACCAGCGACTCGGCCTCGCGCCGGACCCGGGGATCCTCCTCGTAGTGGGTGTGGGCGATCACCGCGATCGGACGTCGCCGACGCCCCCCGGGCGTCGTGATCAAGCGCCCGGCCTGCCGGTCACGTCGGCCGCTTTCGGCGCGGGAGGCGGGCTCGCGCCTTGCGCAGGCTGCGCAGGACCGGCGCTGGCAGGCCGGCTTTGGCCCGCTCGGAGAACCCGCGCGGGTCGCCCGGCAGGTCGACCCCGAGGGGCGGCAGGCCGAGCTGAATCCGCAGGCGGTCCCCGCTTCGGCGCTCGCGGGCGACGTCCTGCTCGAGGCGGGCGATCCGTGAGTGGAGACGCTCGATCGTGCGCTTGCCGTCCATGCTCAGCCAATCGGGCAGGGTACCGGCCCGAACCGGAGGGTAGTCGGCCTCGTAGAAGTGGACGAGCCGGGCGGCGATCACGGGGGCATCGTGGATCCGGGCGACGTAGGGTCGGCCACGGGCCGCCAGGGCGCGCCGCTCGTCGATGTTGTCGATCAGCTCGCGCATCCGGCCGACGAACGTGTCCGGATCGGCGCTGACCACGGGGGCATCCGGGTACGCCTCGGCAACCGCCGGCTGGATATTGGCGACGGGCACCCGGCTCGAGGCCATCGCCTCGAGCGAGACCACCTCGTAGTCACCGGTCAGCAGGTTGTCGACGACGATGTCCGCATCCTGGATCGCCCGGCGGGCCTCGGCATGGGAGACACCCTCGAGCAGCCGGAAGTCGACCGGCACGCCGGCCTGGACCAGCGAGTCCATGCCCTTGATCACGAACTCGCTGCCCTTCGTGCCCCGGCGCGACGGGACGTGGAGCACGACCGGCCGGCGACGTTGGTCGGGCGGCTGTTCCGGCCACGACTCGAGGTCGATGACCCGCTCGATCACCTCGGCCTCGGGCACGAAATAGCGGTAGTCGATCGACTGGATGAACATCTTGTTGGCGTACGTCCGGATCGCCTCGATCACCTTCTCGGTCCGATCGTCGTCCGAGGCAATGTCCGAGAAGCGGTAGTAGCTCCACGGGTTGACCTGCTCATGGATCCGGCGGATCCGGATGTCCGAGCCATGGAAGGTGAAGAAGACCTTCTTGCCCAGCATCCGATAGATCGGCAGGTCCCAGAACGCGGGCACCCCGCCCCAGGCGTTCGGAAAGAATGTCCGGGCGAAGTGGAAGTGGATCACGTCGAACCGTTCGATCGACTCCAGGAAGGTCTGCCAGAAGATCGTCGGATCACCTTCCTTGAGGTCGATCCTGCGGTCGACCGGGTAGTCGAACGCACTCTTGCCGTATTCCCATAGCTCGGCCTCATGACCCAGGCGACGGAGCGCGCGGACGACATCGCCCGGCTGGTTCGCGATGTTCCGGGCGGCATGCAGGATGCGCATCAGCCGAGGTGACTCCGGCCGAGCCAGCTCGGGCGGCGCCCTCCGAGGACCCGCTTGCCGATCCCGGTCGCGGCCCACTTCGGGACGAACAGGCGATCGGTCCGGAAGCGGAGCGTGTTCGACAGTCGGCCGCTGATCACCCGCCAGTCGAAGTCACGCTCGACTGCCCGTCGGGCTGCCGCGCCCAGGGCCATGGCCCGCGCGGGATCGGCCAGCAGAGGGGCGATCGCCGCGGCGAAGTCATCAACCGAGTCGCCCCGGGCAACGACGCCGCAGCGGTATCGCTCGACGACCGCGGCGGTCTCCGTCCGGGGCGTCGTCGCGATCGGCCGTCCGGCAGCCATCGAATCGAACAGCTTGACCGGCTGGACGGCGTCCCAGTACGGCGAGGGCGGATGCGGCACGCACAGGACGGTGGCCGATCCGAGCAGCGTGCCGAGCTCGTCGTAGGGCGCCGTCGCGAAGGTGATCCACGGGTCCTCCCGGCACTCCTCCTGCAACCGGGCGAGGTACGCCTCGCTGTCCGTCCCGGTGGCAGCCAGGGCGAGGAGCAGTCGAATCGAGGGATTGTCGGCCCGCAGGAGCCGGGCGGTGGCGATCGTCAGCTCGATCCCCCGGCCGGGCGCCGCACCGGACACGAGGCCGATCGCCGGTCCCCCGGGCCACGGCGCCGGGATGACCTTCGATGGATCGCTGCCGTTCGGGGCAAGGATGACCCGCCGTCGCTCGAGCCCGGCCAGGCGGGCAAATGGCTCGCTGTTGGCCACGTGCCAGCGGAATGCGTCCAGGCTGGCGTCGTGGCTCTCGGCAATCTGAGCCAGGTGGGCGGGATCCATCTCGAAGCCCAGGCTCCGGATCTGGAGGAGCTGGTCGTCATGGACGTCAAGGGCGGTCGGGACACCCAGCCGGCGGGCGGACTTCAAGGCGTCGGGGGCCAGGAACTCGGCGCTCGCGAAGGGCAGGGCCGACTGCCCGGCCGGTGGGCTCGGAATCAGCTCGACGTCGGCCGCGGTGAAAGCCCGGTGGATCGGCGAATGGGTCGAGTTCGCGAGCTTCTTGAAGATGTGATATCTGCGCAGGTCACCCCCCCAGCGGAGCCGCTTCGTCTCGGCAATGATCAGCCACTGGCCCACGTCACTGATCCTTTCCGAGGGAGGCGTCGGCGGGGTGAAGCCGGCGAGATGGGGCAGCCCCGGCTGCTCCATTGATCGGGCGGTCGGGCTGGCCGGCGCAGTCTCCATGCTAGGATACCGCCCGTATGGCAACCACGACCGGGACGGTAGGCCGGGTCCAGACTCGCGCGCGCCCGGGTTCCATCCCCCTGGTTGTCGAGGGCATCCGCGAGATCTGGTCGCGCCGCCAGCTCGCCCGCTACCTCGTCCAGGCCGAGATGATCAAGCATGGTGCCAACACCATCCTTGGCAACGTCTGGTGGGTCCTCGATCCGCTCCTCCAGATGGCCGTCTACGTCATCTTCGTGTCGGTGATCCTGGGCAAGGGCGGCGCAGATTACCCGCTCTTCGTGTTCTCGGCGATCCTGCCCTGGAAGTGGTTCAACACGAGCATCAACGATGCGATCACCTCGGTCACATCGCGCGAATCGATCATCAAGCAGGTGAAGTTCCCGACGATCGTCCTGCCGGTCGCGTCGAACGCCAGCGGTGTCGTCAGCTTCGTCTTCGGCTTGATCCCGCTGTTCGGGATGATGATCCTGTTCTATTCCGATCGACTAACGCCGTTCGTGCTCCTGATCCCGGTCGTCGCCTTCGTCCAGTTCTTCTTCACGATGTCGATCTGCCTGGTCACGGCGGCGGTCAATGTCTTCTTTCGCGACCTGGCCAACCTGGCCCGCCATCTCCTCCGGCTGTGGTTCTACCTGTCGCCGGCGCTCTACGCGACGAAGGACCTCGACCCTGCCAAATACGGCATCCTGGCGACCCTCTACAAGCTGAATCCGTGGGTCCCCCTGTTCGAGTCCTATCACAACGTGATCTACAGCGGCTCCCAGCCTGACTGGCTGAGCCTGTTCACCCTGTTGGTGACCTCGCTCTTCCTGATCCTGGCCGCCACCCTGATCTTCAAGCGGCTCGAGCCCGCGTTCGCCAAGGTCATCTGAGGTGGTCTCGCTCCGCAAGCAAAGCCGGACGTTCAACCCTGGTGTCCGGCTCGCCCGGAAGGGCCAGCCCACGGTCACGGCGGACCCCGGCTTCATGATCGACGTCCAGGACCTGGGCGTCCGCTACGACCTCCGGCTGACCCGCAAGACGACCGTCCGGGGCGCCTTCCGGAACCTGACCCGGATCTCGCGCGAGGATCGCTCGTTCTGGGCCCTGCGCGACGTGAGCTTCCGGGTGGCCCACGGCGAAAGCCTGGCCGTGATCGGTCCGAACGGGGCCGGCAAGAGCACCCTCCTCCAGGTCCTGGCCGGAATTCTCGTCCCGAGCGAAGGCCGGATCGAGGTCGTGGGCAACATCTCGACCCTGCTGACCCTGGGCGCCGGCTTCGACCTCGAGCTGAACGGTCGGGACAACATCCTGCTGGCCGGAGCGTTCATGGGCATCGACCGGCGGGAGATGCACGAGCGCCTGCCGGACATCATCCAGTTCGCCGACATCGGCCAGTTCATCGACGCCCCGATCCGGACCTACTCGTCGGGCATGCGGGCCCGGCTGGGCTTCTCGATCGCCACCGCGGTCGACCCCGACGTCCTGATCATCGATGAGGTCCTGGGAACCGGCGATGCCGTCTTCCGGGTCAAGAGCCAGCGCCGGGTCATGGAGCTGGCCAAGTCGGCCAAGGGGATCGTCATGGTGACCCACGACCTGCACTGGGCCGAGGAGTTCTGCAACCGGGCGATGCTCCTCGAAAAGGGCCGGGTCGTTGCCGTGGGCAAGCCGAGCGAGGTCGTGGCGCTTCACCGAGAGCGCTCGGATCGGGCTCGCCTGGAACGCGAGGCCGAGGTCGCCCGGCTGATGGCCGAGGCTTCGCTCTAGCCGGTCCCCGGGCCCGGGCCCAACCGGTCCGAGCCTGAGGCGGGCAGGCAGACCAGCCGCTCGACCAGGCCGAGATAGGGCTGGACCGTCGTCTCCCAGTTGTAGCGTTCCCGGGCGACCCGCAGGCAACGCTCGCGTTGGGCGAGCCGGTCGGGGCCCGGCTGGTTGACGATCGTCCCCAGGGCCCGGGCCAGATCGACCGGATCGTTCGGGTCGGCGCTCGATCCAAGGTCGTCGCGGGCGAGGATCTCGGCCATCACCTCGAGTTGTCGCCCGATGACGACTGGCGTGCCTGCCGTCAGGCTCTCCCAGAACTTGTTCGGTGTCGAAAGACGCTGATTCAGCGTCTCGGTCGGCAGGGCCACGATCGAGACGTCGGCCGAGGCCGTCCATTCGGGAACGTCGTCGGGATGGACCGGCGCGATCGTGAAGTGCCGGCCGGCGAAGCGGGGGTCGTGGTCGCGGGCCTGGACCTGCTCCTGCCTGCGTCCCCAGCCCATCACGACCAGGGCTGCATTCGGGAGCTGCAGGACCGCTTCGGCCGCCTCGTCGAGACCGCGATGCTCGGCCAGCTTGCCGATGTACAGGACGATCGTCCGTTCGGGCGGAATGCCGGTTGCGTCGCGCAGGTGGGTCGGCCGAACCGGTGGCGGATCCCAGCGCGGCGGGCAGTTGAGCAGGGCCGTGGGCACCTCCCTCAGCGGCCAGGCCTGGGCCAGGTGTTCGGCGATCGGCTGGTTGATCGTGACGATCGCATCGGCCGCCCGGACCCAGGCCTGCTCCCGGCGGCCGTGAACCTTGCGAACCAGCCCGGGCAGGCGATCGTAGGCGGGCGTTTCGAGCTGGACGTCGACCACGTCATAGATGACCCGCCCGACCCGCCCCTTCCGGCGCGCCGCTTCGGCCAGCTCGAGGGCGATCCCGACCGTCCGGTAGCCGCAGGCGTGATACAGGTCGGCCGGCCGAAGCTGCCGGCGAAGGGTCCGATACCAGCCCCGATCGGCCTCCGGCCAGAGCCACAGCTGGCGGGCCTGGTGGACCCCCTGGAGCTGGACCAGGGCGTGCTCCCGCTCGGCCACGTAGCGCCGGGTCACGACCGGGCCCTCGCGCTCCTCACGAGGCACGCCAGGCTCGTCGACGCCGGCGATCTCGACCTCGTAGCCGGCTCCGGCCAGGCTGCGCGCAATGCGCAGAGCGCGCGAGTAGGGATTGACCGAGTTCGCGACGAGGACCACCGCCCGCGGTCGAGGCTCGGCGATCACCACGGTCGGTGGGTCAGCTGGCCGAATTCGGCGAACAGGCGGGCCGACTGGATCTCCCAGTTGTATGTATCCCGGGCGGCTGCCAGCAACCGGGCGCGCCGGGCAGCCTGCTCATCCGGGCCGGCATCGAGGACGGCCGTCAGGCCCGCCGCGATCGCCACCGGATCGTCCGGGTCGACCAGCCGGCCGGCCTCGATCGAGCGCACGATCGGGGCCATCCCGGGCAGGTCCGAGGCGACGACCGGGACACCGGCCGCGATCGCCTCGAACAGCTTGTTGGGCGTGGTCAACCGGTGGTTGAGGGTCGTGGGCAGGATCGTCATCGCCGCGACGTCGGCCGAGGCGACCCAGTCGATCAGCTCGGCCGGTGGCACGGCCCGCATCACCCGGACGCGGCCGTTGCTGGCCGGATCAGCCGCGATCGCCTCGTACTTCCCGGCCAGGGGCCCGAAGCCGAGGAGCACGAGGACGGCCCGCTCGACCTGCGGGATGGCGCTGATCAGCTCCTCGATCCCTCGTTCGGGCGTGAAGCCGCCGTGGTACAGCACGACTCGCTCGGCCGGATCGAGGCCGAGCGCCTCGTGGAAGCGGCGCGGCCACGGGTCCAAGGCGGCGGGGCTCGCCCGGCGGGGCGGGCAGTTCAGGACGACGACGGGCTTCGGCACGTCCAGCCGGCGGGCCAGCTCGTCGGCGTAGCCGTCGTTGGCCGTCACGACCGAATCTGCCTGGTGCGCCGCCGAACGCTCGTACCGGGCGATCGCCAGGCGGGCCGGCCGGGGCAGGGCCTGGACCGCCGTCGAGGCGACAAAGATGTCGCCGGCGTCGTAGATCACCGGCACATCGTCGCGCCGGCCGAGGGCGAGGCCGGTCCCGATCCCGAGGTAGTGGTAGGCCAGCACGATGTCGGCGGGCGGGACGATCCGGGCCGCCTCGAACTGGTCGGCCCGCAGGGCGAGAACCCGGCCGAGGCCGTGGCTCAGACGTCCGACCGGGCCGCGCTGCCGGGCGGGACCGGCTCCCCCGGCGGCCGCCTGGTCGGCCTCCCGATGGGCCGCTCGAGACGCCGCCCGGCGGCGGACCTGGTCGCGCAGCCCGGCCGGCATCAGCAGGCCCTCGCGCGGGTCCGAGGCGATCCGGATGATCCGGTAGCCGGCGGGATGGCGTTCCTCGATCGCCAGCCCGGGCGCCCAGCGAGCGACGACGTTCACCTCGTGGCCGCGAGCCGTGCCGCTGCTGGCGATCCGGTACGTGCCCGAATGGAACTCGGCGGTGGTCGGGGTGACGATCGTCAGTCGCTGGGGGACCGCCGGCCCGGTCATCGAGACGGGCCTGCCTCGAGGGCGGCCACGATCGCTTCGGCGGCACCGGCCGGGGGCACCTGCAGCGCGGCGGCCCGGTCGATCGCGACCTCCTCCGAGCGCCCGGCCGGGGCGATCCGGGCGAGCGTGCTCACGGCCAGCCACGATCGAGCCCGACGACGACCATCCGGCCCGCCGAGGCATGCGACCGCCTCGACCCACTCGGTCGTTCCGCGCAGGACGAGGCAGGGCACGCCGAGCCAGGCGGCCTCGCGCTGGACCCCGCCCGAATCGGTCAGGACGGCGGCCGCATGGAGCTGCAGGGCCAGGGTCGCCCGGTAGCCCTGCGGCTCGACCACCCGGATCGTCGGGGCCAGCTCGACCCCGGCGGCGGCAACGAGCGCTCGCGGTGCCCGGATGGAGGGCCAGGACGACCGGCCGGGCTGGACGACGCGACCGCGCCGAGGAGGTCGGCCCAGGCCCGGATCGCGCTCGGCTCGCGGTTCTCGGCCCGATGGACCGTGGCGAAGAGGTAGCCGCCGGGCCGCAGGCCAGGCGGGCCGATCGCCAGGCGTCGACCGATCTCGTCGAGGACGGCGGATCGCGGACCTCGGCACTCACCCGGGCGGCCAGGTCCTGCATCAGGTCGCCGACGAGGAGGACGCCCGCGGTCGATCCCCTCAGCCCGCGAGGTTGCCGACCGCGGTCGGGGTCGGGGCGAACAGCCAGCTCGCGAGGTGATCGGCGACGACCCGGTTGAGCTCCTCGGGCATCCGCCGGTCGAAGCTGCGCAGGCCGGCCTCGACGTGGGCGACCGGCAGGCCGAGCTGGGCGGCGGCCAGGGCGCCGGCCAGGGTCGAGTTCGTGTCGCCGTAGACGACCACGGCGTCGGGCCGGGTCGGCGACCAGGATCGGCTCGAGCGGCTGAGCATCGCCGCCGGTCTGGCGCCGTGCGCCGCCGCCGCCGACGCCCAGCGCGTGGTCCGGGCGGGGCGAGGCCCGAGCTCGGTGACGAACGCGCCGGCCAGGGCGTCGTCGTAGTGCTGGCCGGTGTCGACGAAGATCTCGTCGTGGCGGGCCCGCAGGAGGGGCTGGAGGACGGCTGCCTTGATCAGCTGCGGTCGGGTCCCGACGACGCTGACGATCCGCATCAGCGGGCGGCGGCCTCGACCACGCGGCGCGGCCGAGCCGCGGGCACCCCGACCCCGTGGTAGGCGATCCGCTCGGGCAGGCCGAGCTGGCGCAGGCTGTTCCGCCCGTCGAAGAGCACCTCGGCTGCCGGGAAGAGGCTCGAAGTCGAGCGAGCGCGAAGAGCGGATCGGCCGGTCTGGGTGATGATCGCCCGGGCGCCGGCTGGGCGTGCCCCAGGCATACGGGCTGGCCGCGCTCGCGGTCGATCTCGGCCGTGCGACAGGAGCGGGTCGTAGGCCGACGACGACCGCACCGTGGAAGGCCAGCCGCTCGATCAGCGGCAGGGCCCGCGAGTAGGCCAGCTCCTTGACCCCGTCCCGATAGGTCAGGCCGAGGACGAGGACCGGTACGCCGTCGAGCCCGCCGAGCGGCCTTCTGGATCGTCCGGATCGCCAGGCCGATCTGGCCGTCGTTCACCCGCCGGCTCAGGCCGACCAGCTCCATCTCCGGGCGCCCGGCTGAGCAGGAAGTGCGGGTAGACCGGGATGCAGTGGCCGCCGACGCCCGAGGCCGGGCTGGTGGATGTGGCTGTAGGGCTGGCTGTTCGCCGCCGCGATCACCTCCTGGATGTCGACCCCGACTCGGTCGGCGTAGCGGGCGAACTCGTTGGCCAGGGCGATGTTGACGTCGCGGTAGGTCGTGTCGGCCAGCTTGCTGAACTCGGCCGCCTCGGCCGAGCTCATCAGCGACGATCTCGGCGTCGAGGACCGAGCCGTAGAAGGCCGCCGCCCGGGCCGCCGGACTCGGGCCCGAGTCCGCCGACGAGCTTGGGATAGGTCGCCAGGTTCCTGAGGGCCGCGCCGCTGTACAGCCGCTCGGGCGAGAAGGCGACGAAGAGGTCCGCGCTCGACCGCCAGGCCGCTGGCCGCCTCGAGCCGTGGCGCGAAGCGGCCGCGGGTGTCGCCGACCGGCAGGGTCGTCTCGAAGATGACGGTCGAGCCCGGGTGGACCCCGGGCGCGATCGACTCGACCGCCGCGTCCATGTAGCGGTAGTCGGGCTGCTGCTCGTCGTCGAGCATGACCGGCACGATCAGGACGACGACGTCGGCGTCGCGGCGGCGGCCGCCCCGTCGAGGGTGGCCCGGAGCCGGCCGGCGGCGTGGGCCGCGGCGACCCCCTCGGTCAGGCCCGGGCTCCTCGGTCGACGTGGTTCCGGCCGGCGTTGATCGAGTCGACGACCGCCGGCTGGACGTCGACGGCGGTGACGTCCCAGCCGTGGCCGGCGAACTGGACGGCCAGGGGCAGGCCCATCTTGCCGGCGCCGACGACCGTGACCCGTCCGGCCGTGCCGGGCTCGCCGGTCCAGGGCGCAACGAGCGGGCCGGTCAGCGTGGCGGCAGGCCCGGGTTGGCAGCTCGATCGAGCCGCCGAGCAGGCTGGGAGCGGCGCTGGATGGTCGGGTCGGTGATCGTCATGCGGCGGTCAGCCTCGCGGAAAAGTCGGACAGGTCGATCGGGCGGCCGCTGGCGGCGGCGGCCGAGCAGGGAGGTGGCGATGGCCACGGCCCACAGCCCGTCCTCGACATCGACGATCGGGCGGCCGCCGTTGCGGACGACGTGCAGGAACGCGTCGAGCTCGGCGGCCAGCGGCTCGGCGTTCGCGACCGGCAGCTCGGCCACGTCGCCGCTGAAGGTCGGGGCGTAGCCCGCGATCAGGCGCGGCGCTCGCCGGCCCGGCTCGGGTGAAGGTCAGGCGCTGGGTCAGGTAGTCCAGCTCGAACATGCCCTCCTCGCCGACCACGGTCAGCTGGCGGCGCTTGGCCGGCGTCAGCCAGTTCACGTCGAGCATGCCGGTCGCGCCGGACGGGAAGCGCAGGAGCCCGAAGAGCAGGTCCTCGTGGCTGGCGTGGATCCGCTGGGCCAGCTCGGCATAGACCCGGTCGGGCCGCTCGCCGGCGATCCAGGACAGGATGTCGACGTCGTGGGTGGCCAGGTCGATCGTCACCCCGACGTCGCGGATCCGGGCCGGGAACGGGCCGGCCCGGCGGCTGGCGATCGCGTAGATCGTGCTCGAGCCAGCCGGCCCCGAGGAGCCGGCCGAGCTCGAGGACGGCCGGGTTGAACCGCTCGACGTGGCCGACCTGGACCGGCACGCCCCGGCGTCGGGCGGCGGCCAGGATCTCGAGGCCTTCGTCGACGGTGGCCGCGAGCGGCTTCTCGACGAGGACCGGCAGGCCGCGCTCGATCGCGGCCAGGGCGAGCGGCAGGTGGGTCGTGGTCGGGGCGGCGATGACGACCGCGTCGAGCTCCGCCTCGGCGATCATCGCCAGCGGCTCGGGAAGCCCTGGGCGACGGACCGTCGGCCGTCGCCGCGGCCGCGGCGAGGGTCTCCGGGATCGGGTCGGCGACGGCCGACGAGCCGGCAGCCGGGCGGGTCCGCGAGGACGCGCAGGTGGTTGCGGCCCATCGAGCCGAGCCCGGCCAGTCCGACCCGCAGCTCGCGCTCCCGGCCGGCGGGCCGCCAGGCCACGGCCATCAGGCGACGGTCTCGACGGCCGGCCGGACCTGAGCCGGCGACGGCCGCCCGGACCGCCCGATCACGGTCGCCTGCTCGGCGTCGGTCAGGCCCGGGAACATCGGCAGGGCCAGGGTCTCGGGCCGCGGCCGCGTCGGTCAGCGGCAGGTCGGCGTGGAGGCCGCGTTCCATGATGTACGGCTGGCGATGGACCGGGATCGGGTAGTAGATGTCCGCGCCGACGCCGGCCTCGCGCAGGTCGGCCACGATCGCGTCGCGCTGCGGCGCCGACGTCGAGCGTGTACTGGTGGAAGACGTGGGTCCGGCCGTCGGGCGTGACCGGGGTCCGGACCGGCAGGTCGGCGAAGGCCCGGTCGTAGGCCGCCGCGATCGCCTGGCGACGGGCCGTGTTGCGGTCGAGCTTGGCCAGCTGGACGAGCCCGATCGCGGCGTTCGAGGTCGGTCATCCGGAAGTTGTAGCCGAGCATCTCGAACTGGTAGCGCGCGCGCATGCCCTGGTTGCGATAGAGCCGGAACCAGTCGGCCAGGCGGTCGTCGTCGGTCGTGACGAAGCCGCCCTCGCCGGTGGTCATGTTCTTCGTGGCGTACAGGCTGAAGGCGCCGGCCCGAAGCTGCCGGCCTTGCGGCCGCGGAAGGTCGCGCCGTGGGCCTGGCAGGCGTCCTCGACGACGACCAGGCCGTGGCGGTCGGCGATCGCCTGGATCATGTCCATGTCGGCGACCAGGCCGAACAGGTGGACCGGCAGATCGCCCGGGTCCGGGGCGTGATCGCGGCCTCGATCCGGGCCGCGTCGATCAGGTACGTGTCGGGCTCGATGTCGACGAAGACCGGCATCGCGCCGGTCGACAGGATCGCGTTGGCCGTCGCGGCGAAGGTGTGCGAGACGGTGATGACCTCGTCGCCCGGCCCCAGGCCGATGCCCGGCGAAGATCGCCATCAGGGCCAGCGTCCCGTTGCTCATCGCGATCGCGTGCTTGACGCCGCAGTACGTCGGCCCAGCGCGCCTCGAGCTCGGCGACCCGCTTGCCCTGGGCGATCATCCCGGTCCGGAGGACCTCGGTGACGGCGGCGACTTCGTCCTCGCCGATGTCGGGGCGGGCGATCGGGATCATGCGCGCGGCTCCTTGCGTGCAGGCCGGCCCGCTCGATCGAGGCTGTCGGCCTCGTGACGAGTAGCGGTAGTGCCGGTCGCAGGCGGGGCAGGACAGCTCCGGGTCGATGGAATAGGCCGCCGGCTCGGCCGGCGCCTTGCGGCCCTTCCGAGTCGAGCAGGCGGGCCCCGCAGGCGCACACCCAGCCGATCCGGCGGGCCGGGCTGCCGGCCACGAGGGCGTAGTCCGGCACGTCGCGGGTGACGATCCGCGCCGGCGCCGATCGTCGCGAACCGGCCGACGGTCGTACCGGCCACGACGACCGCCCCGGCGCCGATCGAGGCCGCCGTGCCGGAGCACGATCGGCGAGACCGTCCAGTCGTCGGCCCGGGCCAGCTCGCCGGTCGGCGGTGATCGCCCGCGGGTAGCGGTCGTTGGTCAGGATCGCGTTCGGGCCGATGAACACGCCGTCCTCGACCGTCACCCCGTGGTAGACGAGAGCGCCAGGTTCTGGACCTTGACCCGGTCGCCGAGCGACGACGCCCTCGTCGATGAAGGCGTCCCGGCCGATCACGCACTCGGCGCCCGATCCGGGCGCCGGTCCGGACCTGGGCGCGATGCCAGATGCTGGTACCGGGCCCGACCTCGACGTCGGCCTCGAGGTCGGCGGACGGGTGGACGCGGGCGGTCGGATCGATCACGGTCGGGCGGGCACTCCTGGGCGAAAACGAACGGCCGGCGGGGCGCTCCAACCGACTGGTCAACCGACGGTCGAGTATACCGGAGCCCTGCCCAGGGACCGGCCGATCGGTCCGCCGTCGGGCCGGCCCTCGGCCGTTGGCCGTCGGGCGAATCAGCTCCGGCGGAGGCGCAGGATCGCGCTGATCAGGCCGGCCGCCAGGCCGAAGGCCAGGCCGGCTCGCCAGTCGAAGACCGGACGGACGTTCCCTTCGCTCCGGGCAGCCAGGACGACCACGGCGCCCGAGTTCGGCCCGAACGTGACCCGGTTGGCGATCATCGTCCGAACGCCGGCCTGCTCGAAGCGAGCCTCGCCGGCGATCACCGCCCCGACCAGGCCCTGGCGGACGTCGATCCGGCCGGCCATTGCCGCGCCGATCCCTCCCTGCTCGAGCGAGACCCGCTCGGCCTGGACGGCCCCGATCCCGCCCTGGCTGACGGTCACCTCGCCGGCCGTCACCGCGCCGATCCCGCCCTGCTGGATCGAGACATCGCCGGAGCGTGCCGGCGGGTTTGCCGGCTCAGCGGTTGCCGCCTCATTGGCCGGAGCGTCGTCAGCCAGATCGAGGGCCGAATCAGCGATCACCGGGACGGCGACGGCCGCCTTCGAACCGGCCGATGCCCGAGACGTGGCGGGCTTGCTCCCGGCCGTTCCCTTCCGGGCGGCCGAGGACCCGGCGGTGGTCCGGGCCGGCGCTCCGGATTCGGCGGCGGACGAGGTCGTCTTCGAACGGGTCGAGCGCTTCGGTCGCGCTTCGGATTCGTCAGGCATCGGGCTCCCTCTGGTGCGTGGCGCCAGCGTACCCCGGTTCGGCCGACGAGTGCGGCGCGGGGCTCGCGGCGGGGCAGAGTCGCCCGGCGGCCTCAAATCGGCGCTTCGGATATCCTGCCCGACGTGACAAGACGGGACCGCCGAGTTCGTCGCGTCGGGCTGGCGGCAGCGGTTGCCGTCCTGCTCGCCGCCTGCTCGCCCGGTCCGAGCGCCTCCCCCGGTCTCGGCCAGGTCGCGAGCCCCGCCACCAGCCCCTCGTCCGGCCAGGCCAGCAGCTCGCCCCTGACCAGCCCCTCGGTCGCCCCGTCGGTGGCACCGAGCATCGCCCCCAGCCCCTCGCCGACGCCCGTCCCCAGCCCGTCGCTCGTGCCGGATCCCCTGACCGGCGAGATGGTCAGCCCGGCCGCGGCGGCCCTCCATCCGATCGCGGTCATGATCGACGACCTCGGCCCGGCCCGGCCGCAGTCGGGCCTGAGCTCGGCCTCGATCGTCTGGCAGGCGCCGGCCGAGGGCGGCATCCCGCGCTACATGGCGATCTTCGCGGCCACCGTTCCGACCGACGTCGGGCCGGTCCGCAGCTCGCGCTACTACTACATCGCCTGGGCGTCCGAGTACAAGGCGATGTACGTCCACGCCGGCGGCTCGCCCCAGGCGCTGGCAACCCTCCGCGCCCAGGGTAACGGCCAGCTGGTCTACAACGCCGACGAGTTCAACTACGGCGGCTCGTTCCGCCGGATCAGCAGCCGGGTCGCTCCCCACAACCTGTACACGACCGGGCGCCAGCTCCGCCGCCTGGCAAACACCCTCCACGCGACCGCCGCCCCGAAGGCGATCTGGACGTTCGACCCGCCGTCGCAGCCGGAGGACCGGCCGGTCGGCGGCACGATCTCGTTCGCCTACCCCCATAACGCGATCCGCTACACCTACGACCGGGTGACCAACACGTATCTCCGGACCGTCAGCGGTGAGGGCGCCCAGCACGATGCGGCGACCAAGGTCCGGATCGCCCCGACCAACGTGATCATCATGTGGATGAAGTTCGGGCCGCTCAACGACGGCGAGGCGTACAAGCATCGTCTCGAGGCGACCGTCGTCGGCAGCGGACCGGCCTGGGTCGCGGAGAACGGCCACACGGTCAAGGGCACCTGGAAGAAGGCCTCCCTGACCGGCCCGACCCTGTTCTACGACAGCCGGGGCAACCTGATCCACCTGACCGTCGGCCAGACGTTCGTCAACGTCCTGACCTGGGGCAGCCCGGTCTCGGTCCATGACGGCGCGCCCCTGCCGCCTCGCAATGGACCGCCCTAGATCCCCGTCGCGCTGTCCTCGGGGCCACGCCGGGCCCCGACATCGGTATAGGCCACGCGCGTCGCCCGGGCCACATCGGACCAGCTTCGGCGGCCGGGTCCGCCCCGGGCGATCGCCTCGGCCCGGAGGCGCTGCCACAGGTCGTCATCCGTCCAGGCCGCCGCGATCGCGGCGGCCATCCGATCGGCGTCCCGGGGCTCGACCAGGATCCCGGCGCCGCCCACGATCTCCGGCAGCGCCCCGACCGAGCTGGCGATGACCGGCGTCCCGGAGGCGACCGCCTCGATCGCGGACAGCCCGGCCGACTCGCTGATCGAGGGCAGGATCGCCGCCCGGGCGCCTGCCACGAGGGCCGCAAATCGCTCGATCGATAGGCCTGGGGCGTAGGCCAGGAGCTCGCCGACTCGCTGTCGGGCCGAGGCCCGGGCAAGGGCCGCCCGGTCGTCCGGAGAGGCACCCATGAGCAGGACTCGAGGGGGCCAGGCGACGCCCGGATCGAGCCCGGCCGGCCGACCCGCGGCGGCGAGCCGGGCGAGGGCACCGAGGAGCGAGCCGAGGTCCTGCCGGGCATCGTAGCGGCCCGAGTAGACGAGGTAGCGCTCCGGCAGTCCCAGCCGCTCACGATCGGAGCGATGGTCGCGCGAGCCGTCGGAGTCGGCCGCCCGGCCCCTGCTGGTCGGGCGTGCTCCAGCGGACGGATCCACTGCGGACGGATGGAAGGCCGATCGGGCGGCCAGCGGGATCACGACGATCCGCTCGGGCCGGATCGAGAGGACGCCCTGGACGGCCCGGGCAACTGCCTCGGTTCCGACGATCACCGCCTGCGCCTCGCGCAGGATCTGGCCCCGCAGCCGCTGGCCGAAGGCCGCTGCCACGCTGCGCTGGTAGACCCCTGGCATCTCCCACGGGGCGAGGTCGAGCAGGGTCACGACCAGGGGCAGGCGCGAAGCGATCGGGATGGCCCCGGAGGCCGTGTGGAAGACCGCGCCGGAAGCCCCGCTCTGCTCGGCCCACCAGGCCGAGCCGATCGCCGCCCCGCGGAGCAGGAACGGGTCGACGGTCAGGGCCGCCGAGCGGAGCAGCCGGCTGGGCGGCATCCGCCGCCGGGCGGCGACGCTCAGGTGGCCGAAGGCCGTGGTCGGATCGGGCCGGCGGAGCCCGACGAGGAACGCGAACGACTCGCCCTCGACTGGCTCGGCGTCGTAGGCCGCCAGCAGCTCGGCCAGGTAGGTGGCGGTGATCGGGCTGCGGCCGGGATCCTCGAGCGGGCGAGAGTCCATGACGACCCGCAACCCGATCGGATCGGGTCCGGATCGGCTGTCGATCACGTCGGCGGCTGGACCGGCTGCGGCCCCCGACCACGGAGCTCGTCCCAGCGCAGCTGCAGGACGACGATCAGGGCCTCGCCGATGATCCGGCGGGACATCTTCGACTGGCCCACCCGGCGATCCCGGAACGTGATCGGGACCTCGAGGATCCGGGCTCCCAGGCGGCTCGCCCGGAAGGTCATCTCGATCTGGAAGACATAGCCGCCGGCGTGGACGCCATCGAACGGGATCCCGGCCAGCGTGTCCGAGCGCCAGGCCTTGAAGCCGCCGGTCAGGTCGTGCGGTTCCAGGCCGAGGACGATCCGGGCGAACAGGCTGCCGCCCCGCGAGATCGCCCGGCGGGCGAGGCTCCAGTCGACCACTCCGCCCCCGCTGACGTAGCGTGAGCCAATCACGAGATCCGCCTCGCCGATCGCGATCGGATCGGTCAGGCCCGGCAGGCTGGCGGGATCGTGCGACCAGTCGGCGTCCATCTGGATGACGATCGTCGCCCCGCCGGCCAGGGCGACCGAAAAGCCGTCGAGGTAGGCCCGGCCCAGGCCGTGCTTGGCCGGCCGATGGCGGACCCGGATCCGGTCGTCGCCGGCGGCGAGCGAATCGGCCAGGGCCCCGGTCCCATCGGGTGAGCCGTCATCGACCACGAGGAGGGTCGCGCTGGGCAGGGCGGCCAGGATCGCGGCAGCAATCCCGGACAGGTTCTCTGCCTCGTTATAGGTCGGCAGGATGACCCAGGGTCCAGGTCTCGGGTCGGACACGGCCCAAGTGTAAGGGCGGCGGGGCCGCCCCGAGGTCAGCGAGCCTGCAGGCTGCTGACCCAGGTCGAGCCGAAGATCGAGCGGCCCACCGGGTTGGACTGGCCGAGGGTGACCCGCAGGAAGGCCGAGTGAGCGGCGGCGGCCATCACCGCGTCGCTGGTCAGGGTCAGGTCGCCCCCGATCGCCCGGCTGAAGTGCTCGTTCGTGGTCACGTTCGGGTTCAGGTCCATCTCGATCGTCGCCCAGCTCGTCCGGATCGAGGCGGACACCGCAACGTCGTTGTTGAACGTCGGGGCCGAGCGCCAGATCTGGTCGATCGTCTCGTGGGTCGTGAACAGCTGATCGATGTACCAGCCGGCCATGTGCGAGGCATAGACCTCGGAGATCACGGCCCGGGCGCCGGTCTTCAACCAGCCTGCAGTGAAGTTGTCCGCCCGGAGGCGGGCCACGGCGTACGTCGGTGGCTTGTTCTGGGGCTCCGAGTTGCCGGCCGAGTAGCACAGGTGGGCCTGGATCACGACGGCGTTCGGGGCGAGCTTGATGTTTTTGGCCAGGGTCGCCTCGCCGTAGTACGTGGTCGTGCTGTTGTTGGTCGTGTTGCCGGGCGGGTTGAGACCCAGGCCGTCGACCCCCGAGGGGATGCTGTTGATGTCGAAGGTCGGGTGATACGGGCTGGTCAGGCCATTGCCGTGGCCCATGTAGACCACGACCGAGGCTCCCTGGAGGGCGGGCTCGACGTTGGCCCAGGTCGCGTTCGGGGAGTAGATCGTGATGACGTTCGCGCTCCACTCGCGGGCATGGGCCGCGGCGTCATTCGCGTCGGCGATGTACGAGTTTTGGGTGCTCGTGTTCCCGACCGGCCCGACGATGATCACGACCTTGGCCGTGGACAGGCCGACCGAGGCCGGGCTGGCGGCGGCGACCGCCGGCACCGAAAGGCCGAAAGCGGCAATGAGGCTGAGGGCCAGGGCACCGACGATCTTGCGCAATGGGAGTCTCCGAGCTTCCGTAGGCCGGTCGGCGGCATCCCGCGAACCGGCGATGGAGGGCGACCCCAGACTCCCGGACAGGGTCGCTCGAACTCAATGCCGACATGGTCCCGGGGGCCGGATGGGCCCTTCGTCCGAACGGCCGGTCGGAACGGCTCGGTCAGGCGGCGTGCGGTGGAGTTGGCGGTGGTCGGTGGCGGGCGCAGGTGGTGCGTCGCCGGATTCCACGGTAGCCGATTGCGGCGCGCCGGTGCACCGCTTTGGCGCCCGAATCAGGCCCGCAGGCGCTCCAGCAGGCCGGCCAGCGAGGGATTCTGCTGGTCACGCTCGGACAGGATCGGCCGCCCATCGGGGGTTGGGCAGGCCGGCCAGGGCACCCCGACGGCTGGATCGTCCCAGGCGAAGCCGAGCTCGTCCGAACCGTCGTACTCGTTCGTCACGAGGTAGACCAGCTCGAGCGGCTCGAGGGCCAGGAAGCCATGGGCGACCCCGACCGGGATCGTGACCGTCCCATCGGCGGGCAGCTCCCGGGTCTCGACCACGGCCGGGCCGGTCCGCGCGGTCGCCGGCCGAACATCGACCAGGGCGACGAGGGCCCGGCCCGAGGCCACGATCCAGTGGTCGAGCTGGCGGCGGTGGTAGTGCAGACCGCGCAGGACCCCGGCTGCCGAGGTGGACAGGTTGGCCTGGACGAAGCGGGCATCGGGCTCGCCGGTCCAGCGCGGGTCGAGGTCGAACCCGGCCGAGGCCTGCCAAAGCTCCCGGAACGAGCCGCGCGAATCGCCGTGGCGGACGATCGACGACCAGCGCACGCCCGGCAGCGACGACGGCCAGGCGGCCGGCTGGTCGCTCATGCCTCGCTGCCCGCGAGCTGGCGACGGAGGGCCGGCAGGTAGTCGGCCAGGGCCATCGGCCACGGCCGAAGGGGCTCGCCCGAGGGCGGCGGGCTGGGCTCGAGGACGGCCCAGGCCGGCGGGGTCGAGGCCCGCACCCAGGTCGAACCCGGGACTTCCTCGATCGGCACCTCGATGTCCAGGGCGGCGACCACCGCCCGGGCCCAGGCGGCCCGGGTCGCGACCCCGCCGTTGACGACGTGATGGATTCCGCCGATCGACTCAGCGGACCCGACCAGGTCGACGATCCCCTCGGCCAGGTCCCGGGTGAAGGTCGGCGAGCCGGTCTCGTCAGCGACCACCCGGAGGGCCTCACCGGCCGCCCGGGCTCGCTCGGACGCGCGGGCGATCTTCTCGGGAAAGTCGTTGCCGGGCGGTCCGTAGAGCCAGGCCGTCCGGACGATCGCCAGGGCGGCCGGCCCGGCTGATTCGAAGGCGGCCCGGGCCGCCTGCTCGCCGGCCAGCTTGCTTGCGCCGTAGGCATTGATCGGGTTGGGCGTGTCCTCCGGCCGATAGCCCCGGCCGTCGGTTCGCCGGCCATCGAAGACCTCGTTGGTCGAGACGAGGACGAGGTCCACGCCGGCCCCCGCCGCGGCCCGGGCGAGGTGGCCGACGGCTTCGCCGTTCCGGCGCAGGGCGGTGTCGGGGTCGCGGGCGCAGCCGTCGACGTCGGTCCAGGCGGCGGCATGGACGATCACCTCGGGCCGATCCCGGGCGATCAGCCGGGCCGGCGCGCCCGGATCGTCGAGATCGTATTCGGGTCGGTGCCAGGCGATCGGCCCGGCGATCCCGGTGAACGGCGCCTCGGCGAAGGCCGCCAGGACCGCCCGGCCCAGCCGGCCGCCGGTGCCGCTGACCGCGACCCGCACGTCAGAGGCCCGGCCGGCTCGGCGCGGGCTGGCCCGGTTCGGCGTCGGCGACGGCGGCGGAGGAATCCGCCAGGCGCCGGCCGTACTGGCGCTCGTAGTAGGCGTCCCAGTCGCCGGCCTTGATTGCCCGCCACCAGGCTTCGTTGGCCCGGAACCAGTCGACGGTCCGGCCCAGGCCGTCGGCGAATTCGACCTGGTTGCGCCAGCCGAGGGCGGCCAGGCGGGTGCCGTCAAGGGCATAGCGCCGGTCATGGCCGGGCCGGTCCTCGACCGTCCGGACGAGCGACCAGGGCTTGTCCAGGATCTCGAGCAGGAGGGCGACCACGACCCGGTTCGTCATCTCGGCCGAGCCCGGGATGTTGTAGGTCTCGCCGCTCCGGCCGTGTCGCAGAACCCAGTCGATCGCCCCGGCGTGATCGGAGACGTACAGCCAGTCGCGCTGCTGGAGGCCGTCGCCGTAGAGCGGCAGCGGCTGATCGTCGAGCGCGTTCGTGATGAACAGGGGGATCAGCTTCTCGGGGTGGTGGTACGGCCCGTACGTGTTCGAGCCGCGAGTCACGACCGCGTCGATCCCGTGGGTCACGACGTAGCTCCGGACGAGCAGCTCGCCGGCCGCCTTGCTGGCGGCGTAGGGCGAGCGCGGGGCAAGCGGATCGCTCTCGACCGACTCGCCGGTCTCGACTGAGCCGTAGACCTCGTCGGTGCTGACCTGGAGGTAGCGCGGCGCGGGCCGCGGATCACCGGCCGGCGTGCGCCGCTCGCCGGAGGCGAGCTTGGCGGCCTCGCGCCGACAGGCGTCGAGCAGGACGTGGACGCCGATCACCCCGGTCCGCAGGAAGGCCTCGGGGTCGAGGATCGAGCGATCGACGTGCGACTCGGCCGCGAAGTTCAGGACCGCGTCGGCCTCGGCCACGAGCGGCCCGACGACCTCCGGATCGGCGATGTCACCCCGGATGAACCGGAGCCGGGCCGCCTGGCCGGGCTGGTCGAGGGCCGGCTGCAGGTTCGCCTCGTTGCCGGCGTAGGTCAGGTTGTCGAGGACGGTCAGCCGGGTGCCGTCGTCCCGAGCCAGGAGGTCCCGCACGAAGCACGAGCCGATGAACCCGGCCCCGCCCGTCACGAGCAGGTGCGAGCCCGGGCCGAAGCGCTCGGCGCTCAATCCCGGAGTCAGCGGCCCGGCCGCTGGGGAGCCGGGCTCAGCCGGCCTGCCGAATCGTCGGCGGCGGCCAGGCCGGCCGCGCGCATGAGCGAGCCGACCGTGCCCGCATCGGCCCACTGGCCCTCGTATACCTGGGTGTACAGGCCGCCCGCGGGGATGTAATGGTTCAGGACGTCGGTGATCTCGAACTCGCCCCGGCCCGAGGGCGCCAGGCGGTCGATCACGTCGAACGCGTCGGCCCGCAGGAAGTACACCCCGATCGGGATCAGGTCGCTCTTCGGCTTGGCCGGCTTCTCCTCGAAGCCGACGACCGAGCCGTCCGGCCCGAGCTCGGCCACCCCGAACCGCTCGGGATCGGGCACCCGGTACAGGAGTGTCCCGGCCCCGTACGAGCCCGCCTCGAACTCGCGGGCCGTGGCGGCCAGGGGCTCGCCCAGCAGGATATTGTCGCCCAGGACGCAGCAGAACGCCTCGTCGCCCACGAAGTCGCGGGCCAGGCCGATCGCGTGGGCGATCCCCAGCGCGCCGTGCTGGTAGCGGTAGGTCAGGTCGAGGCCGAAGTGCGAGCCGTCGGCCAGCAGCTCGACCACGTCGCCGACGCTCTTGCCGCCGACGATCACCATCACCTCGCGAATGCCCATCCCGGCCAGGGTCTCGATCGGGTAGTAGATCATCGGCCGGTCGTAGATCGGCAGGAGGTGCTTGTTGGTCACGATCGTGAGCGGGAACAGGCGGGTCGCCGTGCCGCCGGCCAGGACGATGCCTTTCATCTAGCAGAGCCTAGCGGTCACGGCTTGGGCGCGGACGACGGACCCGGCGTGATGCACGGCTGCTCGCCGGCCGGCAGGGTGGCCGCCCCGGTCGGGCAGGGCACGGCCTGCTGGTCGACCGGGGGCAGGCCGCCCTTGTAGTTCGTGATCACCAGGACGTACTCGAGCTTGTCGAGATCGACCGCGGGCTCGATGAAGGCGGTCTGGACGACGGCGTTGGCGTCGCGCTCGTCGTCGACCACGGTCCCGATCAGGAGGCCCTTCGGGAAGGGCGAGCGGACGCCGTTGCCGAGGTCGATCCCGGCGGTCACGACCTGGTCATTGATCTGGACCCGTTCGGTCGAATCGATGTTCTCCATGACCAGCACACCGCCGAGCTGGCCGATGACCGAGCCGGTGGCCTGGTTCGTGCCGAGCTGGCCGATCACGGTCGAGCTCGTGTCGTTGATCAGCAGGACGCTGGCCGTCGAGCCGGAGACATCGGTGATCCGGCCGACGAGCGCCCCCCCGCCGGCCACGACCACGTCGCCCACGGCGATCCCCCGGTCGGTCCCGACGTCGATCGTCAGCTCGCGCCGAAACTCGGAGGTCTCGCGCCCGATGACGGTCGAGGCGACCGTCTTGTACGACAGCCCGGATTGGACCTGGAGCAGGCCGGTCAGGATCTGGTTCTCCCGCTCGATCTCCTGGTCCCGCGCGTTCTCGGCCGCGAGGGTCTGGTTCTGGGCCGTCAGCTCATTGTTCGCCCGGCGCAGGGTATCGATCTCGCGAACGGTGCTGACCAGCCCGCCGATTCCCCGGGCAACCGAATCGACGGCGCTCTGGACCGGCTCGAAGGCGAAGGCCATCCCCTTCTGGAGGCCCTGGACCGGCGGGCTCGAGGAGAAGACCATCAGGACCAGGCAGGTCGCCAGGAGCACCACGAAGGTGACCGTCCTGCGCCGAACGCGACGGTCGTTCAGGACGGCGGTCATGCCCGCTCCGACGCGGGCCGGCCGTCAGCGCGGGGCGCGGGCATAGGTGTCGGCCACCAGGACGCGCTGCATCGCCGGGTTCGTGGCCAGCTCCTCGAGGACCACCCCCGTGCCGCGGGCCACGCAGGTCAATGGGTCGTCGGCGATGTGGACCGGCATCTGGGTCGCCTCGGCGATCCGCTGGTCGAGGCCAGCCAGCAGGGCACCGCCCCCGGCCAGGACGATTCCCTGGTCCATGATGTCGGCCACCAGCTCGGGTGGCGTCTCCTCGATCGTGTCCTTGATCGTGTCGACGATCTGCTGGACCGAGGGCTCGATCGCCTCGCGGATCTGGTCCGCCCCGACCTCGACGCTGCGGGGCAGGCCGGTCAGCAGGTCGCGCCCGCGCAGGGTGACCCGCTGGGCATCCCACTCGCCGGGGTAGGCCGAGGCGATCGCAATCTTGATGTCCTCGGCCGTCCGCTCGCCGAGGAAGAGGTTGTACTCGCGGCGGGCGAACGTGACGATGTCGGCGTCCATCTCGTCGCCCCCGATCCGGATGCTCCGGGCGATCACGATCCCGCCCAGGCTGATCACGGCAACCTCGGTCGTGCCCCCGCCGATGTCGACGATCAGGCTGCCCGACGGCTCGCTGACCGGCAGGCCGGCCCCGATCGCGGCGGCCATCGGCTCCTCGATCAGGCGGGCCCAGCGGGCCCCGGCGTTCAGGGCGGCGTCGCGCACGGCCCGCTTCTCGACCTCGGTCACCCCCGACGGGACGCCCAGGAGCATCCGCGGCCGGGGAATCAGCCCGACCCGGTCGTGAACCCGGTTGACGAAGTACTTGATCATCTGCTCGGTCACGTCGAAGTCGCTGATCACGCCGTCGCGGAGCGGTCGCACGGCGATGATCGTGGCGGGCGTCCGGCCGACCATCCGCTTCGCCTCGGCCCCGATCGCCAGGACCTTCTTCGTCTTCGCCTCGATCGCCACGACGCTCGGCTCGCTGATCACGATTCCGCGATTTCGAACGTGGACCAGGGTGTTGGCGGTCCCCAGGTCGATCCCGATGTCGCGGGAGAAGAGGCCGAGGAGGCGGTCGAACATGGGCCGGGCGATTCCTTCGAGGTGGTCAGGCGCGAGATGGCTGCGAGCGAGGTGGCCGAACTCGGGCGAGCGAGCTCGGGCGGCGCGGCGGAGCGGAACGCGTGGGCTGCGAGGCGGACGTGGAGTATAGCCCGAGCCGAGCTCCTGACCCGATCGACGGCCTGTGCAGCGCTCGGGTCAGGACAGGGCGATCCGGATCCGCTTGTTGATCCGGCCCTTCGACTCGTAGCCGGTGACCCGGACCTGGCCGACCTCGGTCGTGTTCGCGACGTGGGTCCCGCCGTCGGCCTGCAGGTCGAGGCCGACGATCTCGATCGTGCGGATCTCGGCGATGCCCGGCGGCAGCAGGTTGACCTTGGTCCGGATCAGGTCGGGGATCGCGAAGGCCTCGTCCCGGGGCAGGACCTTGACCCGGATCTCGCGACCGCGGCTCAGCTCGTCGTTGACGGTCGCCTCGATCTCGCCGACCAGCTCCCCGTTCATCCGCTCGAACTCGAAGTCCATCCGGCCGACGCCCGGCTCCATGTTGCCGCCGGTGACCTGCGCCCCGTAGTCCCGCCAGACGACCCCGCACAGGGCGTGGAGCGCGGTGTGGGTCCGCATCAGCAGGTGGCGCCGGGCCCACTCGAGCTCGACCTCGAGGTGCTCCCCGACGGCCGGCGGCTCGGCCTCGTCCGGCTCCAGCTCGTGGACGATGTCGGGGCCGTCCTTGCGGGCTGCCCGGACGGCCCAGGTCCTGCCGTCGGCCGATCGGAGGAGGACGCCGCGATCGGCCGGCTGGCCGCCCCCACCGGGGTAGAACACGGTCCGATCGAGGACGATGAGGCTGCCCTGACCGTCGGTTCCGGGCGTGACGGACGCGACCGTCGCCCCGATCTGCCGGGCATAGCTGTCGCGGTAGCAGATCGCGTCGGTCATCGCCCGCCTCGAACGAAGCGGCTCAAGCCTGGCGGTTCGAGCCTACTTGACCACCATCGTGCCGGTCATGTTCGGATGGACCGAGCAATTGAACGTGTACGTTCCGGCCGGCAGCGAGGGCACGTTGTAGGTCATCTGGGCCGGCCCGGTCACGCGCGCGCCCTGGAAGACCGCCGTGCCGGTCGAATCCTTGATCCATACGTCGTGAGGGATGCTGGCGTCCTTGTTGTCGAACAGGATGGTGAACGCCCGGCCCGCCGGAGCGTCGACCGAGGTCTGCTCGAAGGCGACGTTGAGGGCGCTGATCGTCACGTCGGCGCTGCCGCTCGGCGCGGCGGACGGGCCGCTCGAGGCAGCCGCCGGGGCGCTGGCCACCGGGCCGCTGCTGGCCGCCGGTGAGGCGCTGGCGACGGGGCCGCTGCTGGCGGCCGGGGCGCCACTGGCCGTCGGGCCGCCACTGGCCGCAACCGACGGAGCGGGCGTGACCGACGGAACGGGAGCGAATGTCCAGCCGGCCTCGGTCGTGGAGGCGCAGCCGGCCAGGGCGAGCGCGGCAAGCCCGGCGAGCAGGGCGACGAGAGGGGTTCGAGCGAGACGCATCTCGGGAAATCGTCCTTTCTGTTGTGTTGGACTCCAACTTTACCCGTTCATGCCGCGAGGCCGCCGGCGGGCGGGGGTCGGGCCAGGGCGGGCCGCGGGCCGGTGGGCCGAGCGGGCGGGTCGGTGGGGCGGGCGGGTCGGTGGGGCGGGCCAGGGCGGCCGGGCGGGCCGGTCGACCGCGCCGCGCCGATGGTGCCAGGACGCACTGACCCGAAAGTACCAGTACCTTCGTCCGGCTTGGCGAGTGGCCCTTTCGGCGCGTAACCTCCGGCTCCCAATCGCGACCGGCGCGCGAACGGTGTTCTCGGTTCGTTGTTCCTGGACTTATTTTCCTGGCACGCCGGCAAGCGGAGTTCATCTGGATGTTCGATCGGATCAAGGCACAGGCCTGGCTCCTCGGGGTGACCGTGGTTCCGGTTGTGCTCGTTCTCGTCGTCCTTCCTCTCGGTCGCCGCTGGGCCTGACCTCGTTCGTCGTTGCGGTCCGGTGCCCCGGCCCGCCGACGCATCCCGGCTGTACGTCAGCGACTCCCTCCACCTCGCTGACTACCACGGCCAATGGCAAGAGACCCGGACGCCCTCCGTCCGGGTCTCTTGCTGTCATCCGACTCCGGGTCTCTTGCTGTCATCCGACCCCTGCTCGTTTTCGGCTCCCCGCCCTGGCCGTTTCCAGCCGAATCCCGCATAAGCCGCACAACGGGGGCTCACGCTAACCACTCGGTTTCGCAGCGGGGCCGTTTCCTGCCGCCTCCCCCATAAGCCCCACTGCTAGGAATCACGTAGCCACGCGGTCGTTCGCCGCCTGGAGGCATCTGCAGATCGGTCGATGCCCTAATTCGTGCTCAGCGGTGCTCGGCTTCGCCCTCGCGGCAGCCGCTGACGGCCGGTCACAGCCTGTGACGTCGCTGAATCCCGGCAGCTAACAATGGGGCTTATAAGCGAGCCGCCAGCTCGCGCGGGAGCGAGCCGCCGCTCGTACAGATGCCGGCTGATGGCCCGGATGGCGTGCCCCGTGTACCGCGCCTTTTGGGGCCCAGCTCGGCCGAACGCAAGAACGTTCTGGCCAATCACGGCCCCGCAGGACGGAGTCTCTGGGCCTCAGCTTCTAGGTCGAGCGGGACCTCTCGTACCATTCCGGGCATGGTCGAGCCCGCCCGAACCCCGCGCCCGCCCGAGGAGCAGCTCCGGCAGCTGCGCTTCCTCCATCGTGTCGCACGCCTGGCCACCACGGCCCGGACCTGGGATGAGCTGCTCGAGACGATCGTCGACGAGACCCGGGACGCCCTCCACGCCGACGTCAGCTCGCTCTACCTGCTCGATCGCGATGGCAGCCGGCTGACCCTGGCCGCCACCAACGGCCTCGATCGTCACCAGATCGGCCGGGCCCAGGTGCCCTACGGCGAGGGCGTCACCGGCCGGGTCGCGGCCAGCCAGCAGGCGATGATCGTGAGCGACGTTCGGCAGGATCCTCACTTCCTGTGGGTCCGGGGGATTGACCAGCGCCGATTCATCGCCTCGATGCTGTCGGTCCCCCTGTCGTGGCACGCCCAGATCGTGGGCGTCTTGAATGTCCAGACCGAGGCCCACCGGGAGTTCGACCCGGACGACGCCGCCCAGCTCAGTGCGATCGCCGACCTGCTGGCCGGGATCGTCCATCAGGGCATCCTCCAGCGCGATGCGGAGGCCCAGGTGATCGCCCTCCAGCGGCTCGACGACGCCCGGACGGAGCTGATTGCGATGGTCACCCACGAGCTCCGAACCCCGCTCGCGGTCGTTCGGGCCTACGCCGACCTGCTGGCGGACGATCCGCCCCTCGAGGGACGTCCCAGCCGTGATCCGGAGCGGCGGGCCCAGCGCGAGGAGTGGTACCAGGGCACCCTCAGCCAGATCGATCGGCTGGACCGGCTGGTCGACTCGATCCTGGCCTCGATCCGGCCACAGGCCGAGAGCCCGGTCGAGGTCGTCCCGATCGACGTTGGGGCGCTCCTCGAGGAGCTCGTCGTGGAGCTCCAGCCGCTCCTCCGTCAGCACCGCCTCGAGCGCCACGTCGAAGTCCGGCGGCATGCCCTGGCCGACCCGCCCCGGTTGCGCCAGATCATCGAGCACCTGATCGAGAATGCGGTCAAGTACGCCCCGCCCGATACGACGATCACGGTCGACGTGACCCTGGTCGAGGGCGTCGTCCGGCTGGGCGTGGGCGACGAGGGGCCGGGCATACCGCCCGAGTGGCGCGAGCGGATCTTCGAGCCCTATGCCCGGCGCGACACCCACACGGCGCGCGGTTCGGGGATCGGCCTGTACGCCGCCCGGCGGCTGGCCGAGGCGATGGGCGCCCGGCTGTGGTGTGAGCCGGCCCCGGGCAGCGGGGCCCGGTTCGTGCTCGCCTTGCCCGCGGCCGTGGCCGTCTAGAACGTCCTGCCCGAGGCCACGGCCGGGTCCGCATTGCCTGCCCGGAGCCGGGGCCAGGCCGGAGGGCCGGAAGCCTTGAGGCCGGAGCCCATTGGGCCGGGGCCAGGCCGGAGGGCCGGAAGCCTTGAGGCCGGAGCCCATTGGGCCGGGGCCAGGCCGGAGGCCGAAGCCTTGAGGCCGGAGCCCATTGGGGCCGGCCGAGCCGGAGCCTTGCTCGTGCCGGGTGCATGGACACTAGGTGCACAGCACGGGTCCACAAGACGCTGCCCTGGCCGTCGCCAAGCGTGAGTCGCCCGAATCGCGTCGGGATCCAAGCGTGGCTCATCGCACCCGACGCGGAATCTGACCGACTCGGCGCGCCACGGCCCGGCCTGCGCTCGGCGCGACCATGCAGCCGGAATTGCTGCCCGGAAGGCACCGCGGCGGGCGATGGGCCGGAACGTGGCCGGTCCGGCGTTGCCTGCTCGGGTCCGTGGCTGGCCCTGCCCATCCTGCCCGTCACGCGATCATGCCCAGGGCAACGGTTGGGTCCGGCGTTGCCTGCCCGCGACCGTGGCTCGCCTGCTCGTCCTGCCCTTGGCCGCGGTCGTCTAGGATTCCCCCGATGCCCAACGTGCGACCACTCCGAATCCTTGTCGTCGATGACGACCCGGCCATGGTCGGGGCGATCACCGCGCTCGTCGGCCAGGACGGCCACCAGGTGATCACGGCCTATGACGGGCTGACGGCGGTGCGCCGGTTCCGCGAGGAATCGCCCGACCTCGTCCTGCTCGACCTGGCGATGCCCGGCCCGGACGGCTTCAACGTGTCAGGCCAGATCCGGGCCGCCGGCAACGTGCCGATCCTGATCGTCTCGGGCGAGAACGACGAGGGCGCCAAGGTCCGGGCGCTCGAGCTCGGGGCCGACGACTACCTGGTCAAGCCGTTCGGCCGCCAGGAGCTGCTCGCCCGGATCGCCGCGGTGATGCGCCGGGTCGATGCGGCCGGCGGGCCGGCCGGAGGCAGCACGCTCCAATGGGGCGGCCTGGCGATCGACCCGGGACGCCACGAGGCCCGGGTCGGAGCGACCTTGCTGACCCTGACCGCCACGGAATATCGGCTGCTCGAAGCCCTGGTCCGGGCCGGCGGCGACGTCGTCCCCCACTCCCGCCTCGTTCGGGCAGGCTGGCCCTCCGAGCCGAACCCCGACCTGCTCTGGCTGAAGCCCCACCTCGCCCGGCTGCGCTCGAAGGTCGTCGCGGCCGGCGGCCCGTCGGTCGTCGCGGTCCGCTCGGTCGGCTACCGCCTCGAAGCGGCCGACTCGGCCGACTGAGGCGACTGGGGCCTCTCGCCCCGACGATCCGGCCGGCTCCGCCCCGGTCTGCGCCGGGCCGCGGGCCGGAGCGGCTCCCAATCGCAACCGTGCTGAATCCGGCTCGATATCGCAGGCCGCCCGGGCGGACGGGCATCCTGCCGGTAAGGGTCGCGCAGAGTCGCGATCTCGATCCCAGCCCCGCGGAGGTGTCCGATGATCCAGCCCACTACCCGGTCCGCCTGGCCGATCCGTCAGGCCGATCTCGCGACGGGCCCGGTCACCTGCGCGACCTGCGGCTGCCGGCTGAAGGTCGACGCCTTCGAGGAGACCTGGCGCCACTTTCCCGGGACCACCGGTCGCGACGCGCGCGGCTGCCGCGTCGAGTGCGTCAGCCTGGCCCACGACGCCCACGGCATTCCGCTCCTGGCCTACGTCCCGAGCTGACCCTTGGGGGCTACATCGCGAGCCGACCCTCGGGCGGGCGGCGACGCTCAGCGGGGAGCAGCCTCCCGAGTTCCCTCAGGCGGGTTCGGTCAGGCCCAGTCGAATCGCGACCGCGGCGGCTTCCACCCGGCCGGACACCCCGAGCTTGGCCAGGATGTTGCCGACGTGGACGCCCACGGTCTTCTGGCTGATGAACAGACGCTCGCCGATCTCGCGGTTCGTACGCCCCTGGGCGAGCTGAACAAGCACCTCGCGCTCGCGCCGGCTCAGGCCGAACGTATCGCCCGGCGGCGGCTCGGCCGGGCCGACGAAGGCTGAGGCCAAGCCGGGTCGCTCGAGCTCGCTCCGACCAGGCAGCACCGCGGCCGACGGCCAGGCGGCCTGCTCCGGTCCGGATTCGGACGGGCCGCCTCCGATCGGGACGGCCACCAGCGCGCCCCGCTCGCCTTCACTGGCAAAGCCCGCCCCGACGCCCGCCGAGCCGGTTACCGGGGCGCCGTCGAGGGTCGCCTCGAGCACGCCGTCCGAACCCGCGGCGACGACCGCAGGAGCGGCCTCGGGCAGGGTGATCATGGCCCGGCCGGCAAGCTCCGTCAGCTCGCGCAGGAGCGGCCCGGCACCGAGCTCGCGCGACAGCCGGACGGCTTCGATCAAGGGCGCCTTGGCGGCCAGCCGGCCGGCCCGCCCGTCGCCCGCAACCAGGGCCGCCTCGGCCTGGCGCCAGCGGGCTCGAGCCACCTGGTAGGGCCGCTCGAGCTGCTCCCACGTCCGGGCGAGGGCATCCCAGGCGACGGGCTCGTCTCGACCTTCGATCCGGGCCCGGTAGGCCCGGGCCAGGGCGAGGTGAGCGTCGGCCTCCCGGCGCGAGCCGAACGCGGCGGGCACACCCGCCTCGCGAACCGCGGCCTCCGCCTCGGCCAGCACGGTGGCACTCCGGCTGCGGGCCTCGGCGACCGTGGCCAGGTCGCGCCCGCCCCGGGCATCGGCGATCGAAACGGCGTCGACCTCCAGGACGACGGCCGCCATCCGGGCCACGAGGACCCAATCCTCCGTCTCGCGGACCCGGCCCCACCCTCGGGCGACGGCCCGGCGGGCATCCTCGAGGTCGCCCCGCCACAGGGCGAACGAGGCCGCAGCCTGGTAGGTCGGGACCGAATCCTGGGCATCGGGCACCGTCTCGAGCTCGAGCAGCAGGCGTCCAAGCAGGCGCCCGGCGACCTCGCCGGCCCGGGTCTCGATCTCGACGATGGCCAGGTTCGAGAGGGCATTGACCAGGTTCACCCCGACCGGGCTCCACTCGAGGGCGGTCTCGACGAGCGCCCGCGAAGCGGCCCAGTCGCCCAGCATGAACAGCGAGTCGGCGCCATTGCCCCGCAGATAGTTGCCGAAGACGGCCTCCTGGCCGGCCTGCTGGGCGGCCTCGATCCCGGCCCGGGCGACTTCGACCGCCTCACGCTTCCGGCCGAGGACGTCGAGGGCCGTGGTCAGGTTGGCCGTGGCCCGGAAGATGTCGTCGAAGCGGGCAAGCTCGGTCGCGATCTCGCGGGCCTGGCGGAGGAGCACCAGGCCACCCTCGGGATCCTCGCCCCAGACCCGGCTGATTCCAAGCGTGCAGATCGCGTGGCCCTCTTCGCCCAGCGCGTCCGGCCCGACCGCCCGGGCGACCTCGATCGCCTCGACCGCCAGCCGCTCCGCCTCGGTGAACGTGCCCTCGAGCATCCGGACCTGGGCCAGCGCCCCGAGGACCACGGCCCGCTCGCGGGACGGCTCTGGCGGGACGAGCTCGACCGCCCGGCAGTGGGCGCTGATCGAACCGTCCTGGTCGCCGGCCGCGCGTCGGTAGCGACCGAGCCGCTCGAACAGGAGGCCCATCCGGAGTCGATCCGAGCGCTCGTCGAGCCGGGCGATCGCGGACTCGGCATAGGCCGCCGCGCGGCCGGGCCGGCCATCGGCGAATGCGGCCTCCGCGGCTCGCCCGAGCAGGTTGGCCGGGGTCGCCTGATCGGCCTCGCCGCCGGCCGGATTCGCCCGATCGTCCAGCTCGAGGGCCAGCTCGAGATGGGCCAGGGCATCGGCCAGCGAGTCGACCGTCTCGGCAAGGCCGGCGGCCTCGATCGCAGCCACCCGGGCCGGCCCGAGCTCGTGGGCCGCCAGCCAGTGACGGGCCTGCGCGCCGGGTCGGTCCGTCAGGCCCTCGGCCAGGGCGGCGTGGTGACGCCGGCGCTGGCCCGGCAGCAGGTCGGCCTCGATCGAGCGGGCGATGAGCGGATGGCGAATCCCGACGACCGCTTCAGCCGGCAGGTCGGCGATCGAGCCGTCGGCGACCGAGCCGGTCGGACTCAGCGCCTCGCCATCGGGCCCCTCGAGCTGGCCGAAACCATGCTCGAGCGCCTCGGCCAGGCCGTGTCCGAGATCGGCCTCGAGGATCCCGCCACCGCGGCGCGGGGACGAGCTGGACCGCGGGGCGGGTCGGTCGGCCTCGCGTTCGAAGGCGAGCGAGGCGCTCGAGAGCTGTTCGAGGGTGAGCGGCTCGCCGGCCGGGGCAAGCAGGCGCAGGACGCGCCGGCACTCCGGGGAGCGGCCGGCCAGGCGGGCGACGACGAGCTCGTCGAGCGAGCCGGTGAGCGACGCGCCGGCCAGCTCGCGCCGGGCGGCCAGGATCTCCTCGGCGACCAGGGCATTGCCCCGGGAGCGCTCGGCGACGAGGAGCAGGACCGAGGCGGACGGCCGCTCGCCTTCGATCGATTCGATCAGCCGGGCCAGCTCGTCCCGCCGGAACGGCTCGAGGACGAGGCGGTCGGGGGGTCGAGCGGCATCGGCCATCGCGGCCAGGGTGGCGTGGAGCGGATGCTGGCGGGTGAGCTCGTCGGGCTGGTACGTCGCCAGGACGCACAACCGGCCCGGCCGCGAGACGCGGGCCAGGAAGGCGGCCAGGGCCCGGGTGCCGGCATCGGCAGCGTGGAGGTCCTCGAGGGTCAGGACGACCGGACGACGCTCTCCGAGCCGGGTGAGCAGGCCGAGGATCGCCTCGAGCATCCGGGTCTGGCGTCGCTCGGGATCGATCGTGGTCGAGCGGCTGGGCAGCGCCCCGAGGCCGGCCAGCCGGCCCTCGATCGAGGGAATCAGCCGGACCAGCTCTTCAGCCCCGGTTCCGACCAGGGCCGGCAGGTCACGATCCGGGATCCCGGCCAGGAGCCGGACGAACGCCTCGGAGACCGGCGCGTATGGATCGCCCGAGCGGCCGAAGCGGGCTCGGCAGCGAATCATCTCGAACGGCTCGGGCAGCCCGGCCAGGCGACGGCGGGTCTCGGTCAGCAGGCGCGACACGCCGATCCCGGCCGAGGCGCCGATCAGGAGCGTCGACGAGCGGCCTGCGGCGGCCCCCTCGAGGGCAATCGCAAGGCGGGCAAGCTCGCGCTCTCGCCCGACGAACCGCGCGCTCGTGTACCCGGCGGCCATGCCCGAATTCTAGAGGTGCGCTGGCCGCGCGGATACCGCACCGCAGCCCACCCGACCGAACACGGTCATCCGGCCCCGCTCGCGCTGCGTATGCCCGCTCAGATGCGCCCGCCAGGAGATCGCCGGCAGATGACCAGAGAGGTAGCCCGTCCAATGATCAGAGCGCATGCAGGCCTCGTCGGGATCGTCCTGGTGGCCGTCGGCCTGCTGAGCTACCCGGTCAACGCGGCCGGCCAGCTCATGCCCATCGGCCTGGCCGCGATCAGCTTCCTCGTCGCCTGGACGGCCCGCAGCCGGCGGTACACGACGGCGACCGCCTGACCCTGCTGGACCGTCCGGGCCCGGCCCGGCATCCGCTTTGCGCAATTTCCCTGGCACCCCCGGTTCCCTCGCCGGGGGTGCTTCCCGTTCCGGTCCCGGTGCGGTCCGGCACCGGGCGCGGTCGGGTCTTGAGCGGTTGGGATGGGCCGCTGGTCAGGCTGGCGGTGATTGATTGACCCGAACTGGGGATGGCGCCTGCGAGCGATCGAGGGCACGATCCGGGACATGGAGGTCATCCGCGCCCAGGGCCGTCATCGGCCAAGCGCCCGAGCGCTGGCCCTTGCCCGCCTGATCGGCCTCGGGTACCTCGTCGCCGGCCTGGGGATCGCCTGGCTGACCCTGACCACGCCCTATGTCGATGTCTTCGCAGCCCACGGTCGCGCCTTCGCCGGAGACGGCACCGTCCATGCCCTGGCCTGGCTGACGGCGCTGGCCCTGCCCGGGCTGTGCCTGGTCGTCGGCGCCCATCGGATCCTCGGCTTCGTGGAGCTCCCGAACCCGTTCGCCACGGGACGAAGCGACCCGACCAGCGGGCTCGGGGCGAGCCTCGGCCCGGATTACACGGCGATCCACGGCCTGGTCCTGCCGGGCGGCCGGCAGATCAGCCGGATGATCGTCGGCCCGCACGGGATCGTGGTCCTGGCCCGGCTGCCCGATCCGGCCACAACCCGCCAGGTTGAGGGCCACTGGGAAGGCCGGCTCGACGACGACCACTGGATCGCGATCGAGGATCCCTACGACCGGACGGCCCGCGACGCCGAGGCGGTCCGACGCTGGCTCGTGGCCGATGAGCACGGGTTCGTGGTCAAGGTCTACGCGGTGATGATCGCCGAGGTCGACCCGGTCGGGCGCAACCCGAACGTGGCGATTGTCCGGCCGGGCCAGGTCCCGGCCTATCTCGCCTCGCTGCCACCCCATCGGACGTTCAACCCCGCCCGGCGGCGGCAGGTGCTCGACCGAATCCGGGACTCGCTGGCCTGATCGACCGAGGGCGTGGTAGGGGAGCCAGGATTCGAACCTGGAACCAGCGGGATATAAGCCCGCCGCTCTAACCGTTGAGCTACTCCCCCGGGGGCATCGTAGCACCGGCCCAGGCCGGCTCCGGACCGCTCGTCAGCGAGGGATCTCGACGATCACGTTCGTCGACTTGACCACGCACACGACCTCCTGACCGACCGTCAGGAGGAGCTCGTCGACGGCCTCGGCGGTCATCAGGCTGACCAGCCGATGGGGACCGGCCAGGACCTCGACGACGGCGGCCACCCCATCGCGCTCGACCCGGGTCACGATCCCGGCGAACCGGTTGCGGGCCGACTGGGCCACGATCGGGCGATCGGCGGTCACCCGGCGACGCTCGGTCAGGAGCCGGCTGACCTCCTGGATCGGCACGATTCGCTGGCCGCCGGGGGTGCGGACCACCCGCAGCTTCTTCGTCGCCTCCCAGCGCCGGAGGGTGTCGATCCCGACCCCCAGGAGTTCGGCCGCCTGGCCGATCCGGAGGGCGTGTTCGGTCTCGAGCGACTCGTGCTCGGTCGGCAACTCGGCGGCTGATCCTGGGGACTTCGAGTGGGCCACCTGCACATTCGGCCATGTTCGGGCCGAAATGTCGAGTCGCGCCTTACTTCTGGTCGCTGCCGAAGATCTTTCCGAGGCTCCGCAGGCTGAAGGGCCGGCCCTCGAGTGCCGGCATCGGCTGCTCGCTTGATGCACTCGGCCTGGTGGCGGCGGCCACGGCCACCGGGGTCGCCTCTTCCGACGCCGGGGCGGCCGGCGACCGGCCGAACCGGAGGCGGCGCGAGGATTTGGGGGTCACGATCGCGGCCGGGGTCAGGGTCGTGCCCATCAGCTCGGCCAGGAGGACGACGTCGTCCTCGGTCCGATCGGCCTCGAGCGGCAGCTCGTCCATGTCGAACGGACGCTGCAGCTCCTCGACCGGACGCGGCGGACGAGAGTACGCGGGCGCCCCAAACAGGTGGGGCAGGGCGACGTGCTGCTCTTCGGACACAAAGAACCTCAACGCTCGGATCCCTGCGAGGCGATCCGCCCCGGATGATACCGGCCACAGGGTAGCGCGGAAGAGTACGAAAGGGCTACCCGGTCCGAGCACGAACCGCCCGACCGTGGTGCGTCCTGGCACCGCCAGCGATTCCGGCCGACCCGATTCAGCCGAGCAGCGGGCGGAGGATCTGGCCCTCGACGACGAGCACGAGGTAGGCGATCGGGACCGCCGCGAACAGCCCGAGGGCGGCGCTCCAGCGGCTCCGCCGGCGGGCGGTGCCCGATCCCGTCGGCTGGGGCACGACGAGATAGGTGATCAGGCTGCCCGAGACCAGCACGATGATCACGAACAGGGTCACGGCCAGCGCCCGCAGGTCGCCCCCGGGCAGGTTCGCCCCGCGGCTGAGCAGGACGTCGTAGGCCAGGTAGACGAGCCCGAGCAGGGAGGCCACGATCAGCGAGCTGAGCACCGCCCGCAGGATCGGCCGGGGCGGGTTGCGGAACTGGTGCCAGCGAATCTCCAGCTCAGACCGGCGCCGGACCGGTCCGGGCGGCTCGACCGGGGCGCCGGTCACGGGCCGTCGAGGACGTTCAAGGTCCGGCGAGGCGGCATCGAATCGGGCGTGTGGGCGGCCAGCTCGGCGACCAGGGCCAGGGTCCGCTCGAGCTCATCCTCGCTGTTGAACCAGCCGACCGAGAAGCGGATCGCGTCGAGCTCGTCGATCGTTCGGCTGATCACGAAGATCCGGGCCCCGAGCTCGTCGACGATCGTCCTGGCGGGCCACCCGGCAACGCGGAACACGATCAGGCCGGCCATGGCCTCGACCGGCGTGACCAGCTCCACGCCCGGGATCGCGGCCAGCCGGACGGCCGTCGAGCGGGCCAGCGCGGCCGTCCGCCGATGGGCCCAGTCGAGGCCGACGTACATCGACAGCCAGCCGGTGCTGCGGGCCAGTCCGATCACCAGCGCGTGATTGACCCCGCTCGTGCCCTCGAATCGCCGGGCGTCCGGCCAGGGCCGGGCCAGGCCGGCCAGGTCGTGCTCCTCGTAGGACCAGAACGAGGCATAGGTCCGCTGAACCCGCTCAAGCGCGCCCGGGGCGACGTAGAGCGCCGCCGTTCCCTCGGGACCGAGGAGCCACTTCTGGCCCGCCACGCCGTACAGGTCGACCCCGAGGGCCGCCACGTCGACCGGGATCGCGCCGATGGCCTGGGCCCCGTCGACGACGACGAGGGCGCCCCGGGCGTGGGCCAGCTCCACGATCTCGGCGATCGGCAGGAGCGTCCCGGTCGCATGCGAGACATGGGACAGGCTCACCAGCCGGGTCCCGGGACGGATCGCGGCCTCGAAGGTCGCCAGGACCCGGTCGTGATCGCCGGAATCGGGAAGGTCCACGAGGTCGAGCTCGACGCCCAGCCGGTCGCGGACCGTGTACAGCGCGCTCAGCCCGCCGGCATGCTCGGAACGGCGGGCGGTCACGGCCCGGTCGCCCGGCCGCCAATCGATCCCCCAGGTGGCGATGTTCATCGCCTCGGTGACCGAATGGACCAGGGCGATGTCCCGGATATCGGCCCCGATGATCGCCGCCAGGGCCGCCCGGGCCTCGTCCATCCGCTGCAGGACGTCGTCGTACGTGTCGGGCGAGGCCCGCCCGATCCGGAGCTCCCAGTCGGCGATCTCGGCCATCGCGGCCGCGGTCTCGGCCGGCAGCGGGCCGCAGGTGCCGGCGTTCAGGTAGATCCCCGCGGCCACGGCCGGCAGCGCCTGGCGAAGCGCGGCGACTCGCTCGGCATCGGCGGCTGGGAGGCTGACCACGGTCCGTATGATATGGGCCGATGGTCGACTACCCCCGCCCCGAGCTCGTGGCAACCGCCGACTGGCTGGCGGCGAACCTGCGCCGTCCCGACGTCCGCCCGATCGACGTGCGCTGGCGGCCCGACGGCTCGGGCCGGGTCGTCTACTCGGCCGGGCACATCCCCGGCGCGACCTGGCTCGATTGGCTGGTCGAGCTGTCCGAGCGGGACGACGCCAGCGGCATCCTCACCCTGGCCGACCCCGAGCGGATCGGGGCGGCCCTCGGACGGGCGAAGGTCGAGGCGACCAGCACGGTCGTCCTGTACGACGACGTCGCCAGCCTGTACGCGGGCCGGGCCTGGTGGAGCCTGACGGCCTTCGGTTTCGACTCGGTCCGGATCCTCGACGGTGGGTTGCGGGCCTGGACCGAAGCCGGCCACGAGCTCGAGAACACGTCGGCCGGCCAGGCCGCCTCGGCTGCCTGGGAACGGCTCGATCCCCCGGCCCGGCCCGAGCTCCGGCTCACGACCGAGGATGTCCGGGCTCTGCTCGGCTCGCCCGGCCTGCTCCTGGTCGATGCCCGGGCCAGCGCCGAATACCACGGCTTCGAGGGCAACACCCAGCGGCTCGGTCACATCCCGGGTGCGATCAACCTGCCGGTGGCCAGCCTGACCCAACCCGGGACAGGCCGGCTCGAGCCGGCCGACCGGTTGCGCGAGCTGCTCCTGCGGGCGAATGTCGTGCGCGGTCGGCGGATCGTGTGCTACGACGGTTCGGGCATCGCGGCCGCCAAGTTGGCCTGGATCCTGAGCCTGTCCGGCTACGACGAAGTGGCCGTGTACGACGGCGGCTGGGCCGAGTGGGGCGATCGGCTCGACCTGCCGGTCGAGCGCTGACGAACCCGGCTCGCGCGAGCTGAGCCCGAGCCTTCGCCGCGAAGCGGTGCCTGTCGTGAGCGATCGGCGCTCGTTCGGTCAGCGGCCGGTCCGGTTTCGCCGCGTAGCAGTGGCGGTGCTGGTGGGCGAAGGAACGGCCGGTCTTCCGCCACCTTGCAGTGGCCGTGCTCGTGGGCGAACTGCGGGGGCCGATCGCGCACCAGCCGGGCGCAGACCGCCACGAAGCGTGCTCGGACGGCGGCCGCCGAACCCCAGATTTGCACGAGCCGACCACGTGGCGCCCGCCTAACAGCACGGGGATTGCTATTCGGCACGGAAGGCCGCCCTTGGCCAGTGCCGCCCTGGGTCCTCCCCACGCCCATCTCGCCCGGTGCGGCAACCGGGCTTTTAGCCTGGGCGGTTCGCGGAGGCGGCTCGATGGCCGGCCGTGACGAGCTGCTCCGAGTCGTGCTGGAGCCCGCTCCAGACCGCCTCGACCGAGCCGATCGTATCGATCTCGGCCGGATCCTTGTCGAGCCGCAGGCGGGCGATCCGGGGGAATCGGAGCGAGAAGCCCGAGCTGTGGCGGTTCGAGCGGACGATCACGTCGAAGGCGATCTCGACGACGACCGTCGGCTCGACCGTCCGGTAGCGGCCGTAGCGGGCCAGGGTGTGGGCTTCGAACCACGCGGTCATCTCGGCGATCTCGGCGTCGGTCAGCCCGGTATAGGCCTTGCCGATCGTGACCAGCCGCTCGGTCGCCTCGTCGCGCACGGCGAAGGTGTAGTCGGACAGGACCCCGTGGCGCTTGCCGTGGCCCAGCTCGACCCCGACGACGACGCAGTCGAGCGTCGCCAGGGCCTTCTTCATCTTCAGCCAGCCCAGGCCACGCCGGCCCGGTGAGTAGGGGCTGGCCGGGTCCTTGACCATCAGGCCCTCGTTGCGGCGCCGGCGGGCCTGCTCGAACGCCTGCTCGAGCTCCTCGGCCGAGTCGACCGAGACGAGGTGCGACAGGGCGAACGTGCCGCCGGCCTGGGCCAGCGGCAGGGCAAGCGCCTCGAGCGCCCGCCGGCGTTCGGCCAGCGGTCGGTCGAGCAGGGCCTCGGCTGCCGGCTCGGTGCCATCCCGGGCCGCGGTTGAATCGGCCAGGGCGAGCAGGTCGAAGGCCACGTAGACGACCGGCACCTCGGCCTGGATCGCGGCGGAGGGGGCCTTTCGGCCGAGCCGCTTCTGGAGGGCCACGAAGGGCAGGACCTGGCCATCCCGGACGGCCAGGATCTCGCCGTCGAGGATTCCGCTCCAGGCCAGCTCCCGGGCGCCGGCCACGACCTCCGGGAACTGGCCGGTGATGTCGTGCAGGTCGCGGCTGTACAGGCGGACCTCGCGGCCGGCCCGGTGGAGCTGGGCCCGGATCCCGTCGTACTTGTCCTCGACCCAGGCCGTCGGGCCGAGCCGGTTGATGATCTCGGCGGCGTCCTCGGCCGGCGAGGCAAGCATGAACTTGAGCGGGTGATACAGGGCGATCGCGGCGCTGCCCAGCCGGTCGGCCCTTGCCAGCAGGGCGGTCTGGCCGACGTCCCCGGTCAGCATCCCGGCCCGCTTGACCGCGCCGATCGGGCGATCGAAGGCCTCGGCCAGGGCCGCCTCGAGCAACCCTTCTCGGAGGCCGATGCGGAGATCGCCGGTCAGCACCTTGACGACGTAGCAGGCGGTCAGCGGATCGCACCGCTCGAGCAGCCGGGCGAACCGTTCGGCCTTGGCCTGCGATCCGGAGGCCGCCTCGACCTCGGCATAGGCGACGGCCACGTCGGCCAGGCTGGGCGGCTCCACGACGGGTTCCGGAAAGCCGGCCGCGCGGCGCGCCCCGGCGGCCCGTTCCAGCACGTCGGCGACCGACAGGCCGAGGTCGGAGGTGCGGTCGTAGGCGTCGCCAAGGGCATCGGCTGGGACCCCGGGCAGGCCGGCGATCGCCCCCGAGATGGCGGCCCAGCCCAGCCCGGTCGTTCGGCCGTCGGCCTCGGGGAACGGCCGGCCGGCGAAGAAGACCGTCCCGACGGGCAGTTGGGCGACGTCGAGCGTCCGGAGGTACTCAGCCAGCAATCGGGTCTTGACGGACGTCCGTGTCGTGGCCGAGACCCGCTCCGCAACCTCGCTCCAGCGGCGCATGGCGGGGATGGTATACCGTCCGCCTCGATGCTCTACCGCAGCTGGTTTCCGGACCGACTGACCGGCGACCGGGTCGTCCTGAAGCGCCACGTGCCGGGAAACCTGGCCGCCTTCATGCGCTGGTATGCCGATCCCGAGGTGGCCCGGCTGACCCGCTACCAGGAAGGGCCGATGGCCCGGCCGGAGATCGAGCGCTTCTTCCAGGCCCGCGTCCTGGGCTCGGATTCGCTGGCGATGGCGATCCACGAGCGGGCCACCGACCGACTCCTGGGGACCTGCGCGTTCAGCCAGTTGGACGGCGAGAACGGCTCGGCCCTGTTCCACATCACGATCGGCGAAAAGGATGCCTGGAACCATGGCTTCGGCACGGAAGCGACCCGGTTGATGCTCGAGCACGCCTTCGAGCGGCTCCGGCTCCATCGGATCGGGCTGAGCGTCTTCGCCTTCAACGAGCGGGCGATCCGGGCCTACCAGCGGGCCGGCTTCGTGATCGAGGGCCGGGCCCGCGAGGCGATCCGGCGCGACGACCGCTGGTGGGACGAGGTCGAGATGAGCATCCTCCAGGGTGACTGGCAAGGCCAGCGAGCGAGCCGGAATGGCCAGGCCGGCGACCGGTCGGACGATCCGGCGGGCGCGGGCGGCGAGAGCCGGCCCCTGACCGATCCGGCCACCGGCCGCCTCCTCGACACGCCGACGATCGAGCGGATCCGCTGAGCGTGGCCAGCAGCAGTCCCGCGGCCGACGCGGCACGGGCGGACTTTCGGGCAGCGATGGAGGCCAAGGGCCACGCCGTGGACAACGCCCGGGCGGCCGCCGACGGGCTCGAGGCCGCTTTCGCCAGCGGGGCACTCCAGCGGACGCCCCTGCTTGATCAGATGCTGAGCGACCTCGGCGTCGCCCTGGAGCAGGACGAGGGCCAGAAGCTCGGCGGCAAGAGCGCCGAGGCCGCCCGATTCATCCTCCGGGCGATCTCGCGCGAGCTCGACAACGCCTGAGGGTCATTGCCTGGCTCGCCCCGGCCGGGCGGCCAGGGGTCGTTCGGGAACTGGCTCGACTCGGGCGAGGGCCGGCGTAGGCCCTGGACCGTGGCTGTTCGCCCTTAGGGCGAAACGTTCCGTGTGCATGGACGTCGCGAGCACCGGGCAGTGGCGGAATGGGCCTGGTGCCGCCTTCTGGGGGCCACCCGGCGCCACACCGACCGAGCCCCGAGCACGAATCGAGAGTACGGCGACCCCCAGGGCACCGCGTCGGGTCGTTAAGCCACGGCATCCCCAGTCGGTGACCATGCACCCGGAATTGCGGGCTCAGGGACAGCCTGGCTCGGACGAGGGCCGGGCCCAGGCTGGCGGCAGGCTCGGTGGCAGGCGCCGCAGGCGCGGCCGAGGCCCGGCCCGGAGTGGCCCGGAGCGGCCCGGCCCAGGCTGGCGGCAGGCGCGACCCGACGAGGCCCACGAGAACCGTTCCGGCTCGGGTGGGCCCCGGTCGAGGCTGGCGGCAGGCGCGGCCCGAGCGAACGACGGGGTGCGGACCCGAGCTGGGCCGTGCCGCCAGACCTGATCGGCGATACTTGGCACTCCCAGCCACGCACCGGAGAGTCCGCCCAGATGCCCGACCTCAAGCTTGGAATTCTGCCCTGGGGCCAGTCGACGAGCTGGCCGGAGATGCTTGCCACCGCCCAGCGCGTCGACGAGCTCGGCTACGACCACCTCTGGGCGTGGGACCACCTGTACGCGATCTTTGGCGACCCCTATCAGCCGATCTTCGAAGGCTGGTCGACCCTGGCCGGCTGGGCCACGGCGACCCACCGGACGCGGCTCGGGCTGCTGGTCGGGGCCAACACGTTCCGCAACCCGGGCCTCGTGGCCAAGTCCGCCGCGACCCTCGACCACATCAGCGCCGGCCGGGCCATCCTGGGCATCGGTGGGGCCTGGATGGAGCCCGAGCACGCGGCCCATGGGATCGACTTCGGGTCGGGCTTCGGTGAACGCCTCGACTGGCTGGACGAGTCAGTGGCGGCGATCGTGCCGCTCCTGGCCGGGCAGAGCGTCACCTCCGCGCCGGGCGGCCGCTATCACTTCGACGACCTGCGCCATCAGCCGCTTCCGATCCAGGCCCACCTGCCGATCATGATCGGCGGCAGCGGCGAGAAGAAGACCCTGCGGACCGTGGCCAGGTATGCCGACATGTGGAACGCGATGGGCACGCCCGAGTTCATCGCCCACAAGGTCGAAGTCCTGCAGGGCCATTGCGAGGCCGTCGGCCGGGACATCTCGGCGATCGAGTTCACCCTCGGGGTCAAGCTCACGATCCGGGACACCCAGGCCGAAGCCGAGCGGGTGATGCACGCCCACCTCGAGCACAACCGGACGCCCTGGGCGGATGTCGAGGATGACGACACCTTCTGGAACGGGTCGCCCGCCCAGATCGCCGACCGGCTCCGGCCGTACCTCGAGCTCGGCTTCAGGACCGTGATCTCGGAGCAGCCCGCGCCCCATGACGTCGAAACGCTCGAGCGGTTCATCGGCGAGGTCAAGCCTCTCCTCGGCTGATCGAGCCGAGGATCGTGGGCGGGTCACGATGCCGACCGAAGCCGGCCGCGCTGCCACGGTCGAGTTCGACCACGTCAGCAAGGTCTATGGGCCAGCTCCCTCGAAGGGCCCCGGGGGGGATGGGCGGGTCGCCACGCCGGGCGCGGTCAACGACCTGTCCCTGGCGATTCCGGCCGGCCGGATCTGCGTCCTGGTCGGTCCGTCCGGCTGCGGCAAGACGACCTCGCTCAAGATGGTCAACCGGCTGATCGAGCCAACCTCCGGGCGGATCCTCCTGGACGGGGTGGACGCCGCAACCCGCGACCGGACCGAGCTGCGCCGCGGGATCGGCTACGTGATCCAGCAGACCGGCCTGTTCCCGCACCAGACGATCGGCGACAACGTGGGCACCGTGCCCCGCCTGCTGGGCTGGCCGGCTGCGCGGGTCAAGGAGCACTCGGAGGAGCTCCTGGCGCTCGTCGGGCTGGATCCGGCGAAGTACGCCCGGCGCTATCCGAACGAGCTGTCCGGTGGCGAGCGCCAGCGGGTCGGCGTGGCCCGGGCCCTGGCCGCCGATCCGCCGATCATGCTCATGGACGAGCCATTCGGGGCGGTCGACCCGATCGTCCGCGAACGGCTCCAGGATGAGTTCCTGCGGCTCCAGCAGGAGCTGGCCAAGACGATCCTGTTCGTGACCCACGACATCGACGAGGCGATCAAGATGGGCGACCTCGTCGCCGTCTTCCAGGAGGGCGGCCGGGTCGCCCAGTTCGGCACGCCCCAGGAGCTGCTGGCCACGCCCGCCTCGGACTTCGTGGCCCGGTTCGTCGGGGCCGACCGTGGCCTGAAGCGGCTCTCGCTCAGCAAGGTCCGCGACGTCGAGCTCCGGCCGGCCGTCAGCGCCACCCTGGGCGAACCGGCCGCCGAAGCCCGCCGGCGGGCGGCCGTCGACCCGTTCCCGTATCTCCTGCTGGTCGACGGGGAGGGTCGGCCGGTCGGCTGGGTGCCCGATCAGGCGATCCCCGGCGAGGGCCTCCTGACGGAGGCCATGGCCGTCCCGATGTCGCCCCTGCTGTCGCCCGAAACGACCCTCAAGGACGCCCTGTCGCTGATGCTCGACGCCGACGTCCACTCCGGGATCGTGGTCGACCGGGCGGGCAAGGCCGTCGGCCTCCTGACGACCGAAATGATCGGGATCTTCCTGCGCGAGCAGGCCGGCCAGGTGGCGCCGTGATCGACTGGGCCTGGATCGGTGACCACCTCGGGGCGATCGCCTATCGGACCCTCCAGCACATCGAGTTCACCTCGATCTCGGTGGTGGTCGGCTTCGCCGTCTCCTTCGGCCTGGCCCTGGTCATCCAGTCCCGCCGCTGGACCTATCCCTGGATCAGCGGGGCGACCGGGATCCTCTACACGATCCCGAGCCTGGCCGTGTTCGCCACCCTCGTCTCGGTCACCGGCCTGACGATCTACACGGCCCTCCTCCCGCTGATCATGTACACCCTGGTGATCCTCGTCCGGAACATCGTGGCCGGCTTCGATTCGGCTCCGGCCGACGTCCTCGAGGCAGCCGACGGGATGGGCTACAGCCGCCGCGAGCGCTTCCGCCAGATCGTCCTGCCCCTGTCGGTACCGCTGGTCGTGGCCGGGCTGCGCCTGGCCAGCGTATCGACGATCGGCCTGGTCACGATCACGGCGACCCTCGGCAGCTCGTTCGGCGGCCTGGGCTTCTTCATCCTCCAGGGCTACACGCTCAATTTCCCGACCGAGATCCTGGTCGGGGCTATCCCCTCGATCATCCTGGCGATCGTGGTCGACGTCCTGTTCGTCCGGCTCCAGCGCCGGCTGACCCCCTGGACCTCGGGCGGCTCGCGCCGGGGCCCGACCGCCGAGCAGCTCGTGATCGAGCCGGAAGGGGCCCCGGCTTGATCGCCTGGCTGCTCGACCCGGCCAACTGGTCCGGTCCGAACGGGATCCCGATCCGGATGGCCGAACAGGTCGGGATCTCGGCGATCTCGCTCCTCATCGCCGGGGCAATCGCCCTGCCGGTCGGGGTCTGGATCGGCCACACCGGGCGGGGCGCGACCCTGGCCGTCAACGTGGCCAATATCGGCCGGGCGATCCCCTCGCTGGCGGCGATCGGGATCGTCCTCCCGATCACCCAGGCGCTCGACCCGAACCTCGGCTTCCGGGTCTATCCGACCCTCTTCGCGATGATCATCCTGGCGGTCCCGCCGATCCTGGTGAATGCCTACGCGGGCATCGATGGGGTGGACCGCGATCTCGTCGAGGCGGCCCGCGGGATGGGCCTCCACGAGCGCCAGATCATCGGCCGGGTCGAGGTCCCGATCGCCCTGCCGGTGATCGCCGGGGGAGTCCGCTCGGCCTCGGTCCAGGTGGTCGCGACGGCCACATTGGGCGCCCTGTTCGGGTTCGGCGGGCTCGGCCGATACCTGGTCGATGGCGTCGCCCAGGGCGACGACGGCCAGCTCTACGGCGGGGTCTTCCTGGTGGCCGTCCTGGCCCTCGCGGTCGAGGGCGGCTTCGCCCTGCTCCAGCGCTGGCTGACCTCGCCCGGACTGCGCCGGGGCCGATCATCCGCGGGGCTCGAGCCAGCGTAGTCGTTGCCGAGGGCCGGGCCTGACCGGGTCATTCGCGGCTGGTCGAACATGACGGTTCCTGACAAGTCCGCTGGTATAGTCAGGCGGCTCGAGTAGCCGCTCCCCAGGGCGGCCCGAAGCGAAGAGGAGGCAGACCCACAATGCGGCTGAACCGCGCGCTAGCCCTCGGGGCGTCGCTGCTGGTGCTTTTGAGCGCCTGCTCGACGGGAGGGGGCAGCAAGGCCACCATCAAGATTGGCTCTGACGGCTTCTATGAATCCAACCTCATGGCGGAGATCTACGCCCAGGCCCTCGAGGCGAACGGGTACACCGTGGATCGGACCGGCATGGCGATCGGCGCCCGCAAGGTGTCCGCGGCGGCCCTCGAGAGCGGCCAGATCGATCTCAAGCCCGAGTACATCGGGAGCGGCCTCGCCTACTACGAGCCGGGCAAGCAGACCGGTGACCCGAAGGCGAACGCGACCGAGCTCCAGAACGTCCTGAACGGCAAGGGTGGCGGGATCACCGTCCTGAACTACTCGCCGGCAGCGGACCAGAACGCATTCGTCGTGCGGGCCGACACCGCGGCCCAGTTCCACTTGACGAAGATGAGCGACCTGGCCGCGGTCCAGGCCCAGCTCAAGTTCGGGGTGGCCACGGATTGCCCGACCAACCCGGTGTGCGGCGCCGCCCTCAAGTCGGCCTACGGTCTCGACCTGTCCAAGGCAACGCTCCTGTCGGCCTGCGACACGCCGATGGCCCAGGCCCTGCTGGGCAAGACGATCGACGTCGGCGAGCTGTGCTCGACCCAGCCCGACATCGCGGTCAATGGCTGGGTCGTCCTCCAGGACGACAAGAGCACCCAGCCGGCCGACAACATCGCGCCGCTCGTCCGGAACGACTACCTGGCCAAGGTCGACAAGACGGCCTTCGAGACGATCCTCAACAACGTCTCGGCCAAGATGGACACGGCGACCCTGACCACCCTGAACAAGGAGATCTCGGTCGACAAGCAGGACATCGCAGCGGTGGCCAAGCAGTGGCTCCAGGCCAACGGCTTCCTGCCGGCGGCTTCGTGAGCTAGCCGCTCCTCGGAGACCTACTCGAGCCCTCGGCCTCGCGCCGGGGGCTCGTCGATTCCCTGCGAGTCGCGGGGCCGGGGCGAGGCCGCGGCCGGGGCCGGGGGCGCCGGGGCTCGTCGATCCCCTGCGAGTCGCGGGGCCGGGCCAGGGCGGGGCCGGGCCGGGGCCGGGGGCGCGGGGCCGGGGCGCCGGAGCTCGTCGATTCCCTGGGAGTCGCGGGGCCGGGCCAGGGCGGGGCCGGGGCGTGCTCAGAGACCTGGCTTCGGCGGCTGGAGTCGCGGGGCGGGGGCGGGGCCGGGGCGTGCTCCGGGGGCCGTGGCGGGGGCGCGCTCAGGAGACCGGGCTTCGGGGCTGAGTCCAGGCCGGTGCTCCGGAGACGTGGCTCCAGCCGGACCTGAGGCGAATGTGCACGAGGCGAGCGCAAGCGACGACCTCGACGCCTCACTACGTCGATCTTGTGCAGCCCGTGCACGAAACGGGCGTAAGCGGTCGATTCCGTGCGTCAGATGAGCAGAACCACCGCGAAGGCCGTCGGCATGGGGCGCAACTTGTCGCTTGCGCTCGTCTGGTGCACAGCCAGCGGGCCGCGCCTCGTGCAAAAGCCAGCTGGCCAGCCGGGCCGGGCCCCGGTGCACAGCCCAGGGGTCCATCGGCCCTGACGGGCTCCGATCAGGTCACGGCGTCGGCGTCGGCGTCGGCGTCGGCATCGGACGGCCCGCCGATGACCTCCTCGACGACCTCGCCGACCTCGTGGACGCTGCTCGTCCAGCCCAGCCGGATGAACGCGATCGCGCCCGCCACCGAGGTCAGGATCAGGACCGAGGCATGGGCCAGCAGGGCCAGGGCGAAGGCCTGCTCGGTCGACTGGCCAAGTGCCTCGGCGATCTTCACGGCGGCCAGCTCGTAGGTGCCCAGGTAGCCTGGCCCCGACGGGATCGCCGTGGCCAGGGCAACGCCGGCGGCCAGCAGGGCGGCCTCGCCGATCAGCAGATGCAGCCCGATTGCCTGGCCGATCGCGGCAAAGGCGGCGACCGTCGCGCTCCAGGCCACCACGCTGAGGACGAGGGCCTCGGCCAGGGTCCGGGGCCGGCCAGCCACAGCAAGGCCGTCACGCAGGCGCCGGCCGGCCTCGGCGACACCCGGCCAGCGCTCGATCAGCCCCGTCAGCCGCTGAGCGCCGGGCAGGCGGTGAGCGACGATCCCGATGGCCAGGGCAACCACGAGCAGGCCGACGATCGCCAGGCCGACCAGGATCGCGCTGGCGACCACCCCGCGGACGTTGAGGACGAGGATCGCGACGGCCGCGATCGCGACGACGACCGCCGCGTCGACCACCCGCTCGACGACGACCGTGCCGAGCGCGGAGGCCCGACTGATCTTCTCGCGATCGCCGAGGTAGTGGCAGCGGACCAGCTCGCCCAGGCGGGCCGGCAGAACGTTGTTGGCCAGGTAGCCGACCAGGGTGTACTGGAGGATCGGCAGATAGCGGACCCGCTTGATCGGCAGGACGAGGCGCTGCCAGCGCCAGGCCCGGATGACGACATCCGCCGAGAGGAAGACCATGCCCACGGCCAGCCAGGCCGGACTGGCCGACTTGATGACCGACCATGCCTCGGCCAGGTCTACCTGGCCAATGACCAGCCAGAGCGAGACGACCGAGATGGCCAGGCCGAGCCCGACCCGACGACCGATCCCCGCGGGCCGCGCACCGGGTCAGCCGGTCGTGGGCGTTCGGGTCGTGAGCTTGGCCGAGCGACGGATCCGGGTGGCGTGGAGCATGTAGCGCACGACAACCCCGAGGGTGGCCAGGCCGTACACCACGCTGCGCTTGAAGCCGACCGAGCTGGCTTCCTCGAAGTACCGGGTCGGCACGCCGATCTCGCCGATCCGGAAGCGCCGTGCGGCCACGACCTGGGCGATCAGCTCCTGGTCGAACACGAAGTCATTGCTGTTGAGGTCGTACGGGATCGCCTCGAGGAGTGCCCGGCTGTAGGCCCGCAAGCCGGTGTGGTACTCGGACAGGTGGAGCCCGAAGACGAGGTTCTCGACCCTGGTCAGGAAGCGGTTGCTGACGTACTTCCAGCGGGGCATCCCGCCGGCCAGGGGATTGCCCAGGAACCGGCTGCCGAGCATGAGGTCCCGCTGGCCGGCGACGATCGGGGCGATCAGCTCGGGGATCCGGGTGGCGTCGTACTGGTAATCGGGATGAAGCATGACGACCACGTCGGCGCCTTCGGCCAGGGCGGTGTCGTAGCACGTCTTCTGGTTGCCGCCGTAGCCCCGGTTCTGGCGATGGACGACGACCTGCAGGCCGAGATGCTTGGCGATCTCGACCGTGTCGTCGCGGGACACGTCGTCGACCAGGATCACGTGGTCGACCAGCTCGAACGGGATATCAGCGTAGGTCCGTTCGAGGGTCTGGGCCGCGTTGTAGGCCGGCATGACCACGATCACCCGGGGCTGCGCGGCGGGATTCCCAGTCGGCGCAGCCGGGTCGGATGATGGTCGGTTCACGGGCCGGTAGCCTACCGCATTCACGGAGTGGGCAGAGCCGCGTGTCCGGGATCGAGCCAGTCGCTGCCTATACTGCCGCGATGAGCGCCAGCACGCCTGCCGTACTCAGCCGGCGAGCGGCGATCGCGGCCTGCGCGGTGCTCTTCCTGATCGCCTGCGCCACCGCCTTTTACGTGATCGTTCCCGTGCGCGTCGGCCCGGTCGGCTTCGACGCCGCGGCCAGCGTCGTCTACTTCGACCGGCTCGTCCAGGGCCACCGCCTGGAGTCGTCCATCACCTCGACGCCCAAGCCACTGTTGACCACTGTCTACGGGCTCGTCTACAACGCCTTCCACGATTGGCGGCCGATCTCGTGGCTGGTCATCGGCCTCTTCGGGTTGAGCGCCGTCCTGGCGGCAATCCTCGCCGGCCGGTTCGGGGGCCTGGCGGCTGCGACATTCGCCGGGGTGGCGGTCATCGGTTCGCAGGCCCTGCTCACGGATGTGGCCCTCAGCTATGCGGTCGTCTGGGCGTTCGTGGGTTGCCTGTTGGCTGGCCTCGCGGTGACCGGAGCACGGCCCCGCTATGCCTGGGCCGGCATTGCCCTGGCGCTGGCCGCCCTCGCCCGCTTCGAGGTCCTCTTGCTGGTCGGTCTGTGCGCCGTCGTCCTCGCGGGACGCTGGCTCTGGTGTCGCTGGCGGGGCGGTCCTGCGCCAGACCCGCGCGCCTGGTTGATCCTGATCGGGCTGGCCGCGCTGCCGATCCAGTTCGCCCACGACTGGCTCCTCACGGGCAACGCCTTCTACGCCGAGCACGTATCGAGCGCCGCGTCGGCGGGGCTGGTCCTGCCCGGGCCCATCGAGACGATCAAGGGCATTCGCACCCACCTGCTCAGCGAGGGGCCGCTGGTCGCGCTCGCCGCGGTCGGGGCGATCGCACTCGTGCGACGCCGGGCCTGGCCCGTGCTCGTGGGCCTGGCAGCCATGGGCCCCGGCGTGGCCGCCTTTCTCGTCTTCCTGGCGGCGCGCGGAATCTACATCTCGAGCCGGTACTTCGATCCGATCGACCTCAGCTTGATCATCGCCGCAGCGATCGGGTTCGGGGCCGTGGTCGTGCCCGACGCGATCGCCCTCGGCCGCCGGGTCAGGTCGCCGGGACGCCGAGCGATGTTGCTGGTCCTCGGGGCTGCGGTCGTCGCCGTTCTGTTCTCGATCCCGTTCGCGCCGCTCAGCACTCCGGCCCGGGTGACGATCCGAACCAATCTCAAGATCGCGACGAACGCCGCCGAGGCGCTGCCGGTCGTCCGACGGGCGATGGCCGCGATTCCGGGGGTCACTGACTGGCCGGGTTGGACCAACGGAGGCACGCCGGCTCTCCTCGTGCCGATCCTGCTCCGACCCCAGTTCGCCGTCGACGTGGGCCTGCCGCTAACCCAGGTGGAGGGCACGGCCGGCTTGCGGCTCGCGATCGACGGGAGCTATCCGGTCGTCGGCCAGGTGATCGTCCACGACCAGCTTGCTGAACCCGATCCGGCGTTTGACCTGCTCGAGGTGGACCGGCCGACCACGATCGGTCGAATTGTCATCACCCCCCTGCTGTCCGATCCCGCTCGCGGAATCTGGGTGGACCGGATCGACCCCGCCCCGTAGGGTAGGATCGAACCGGCGCCGTGGCCGGGCCAGCCCAGGGAGCGAACGTGTTCGAACGAGTGTTTGGCGGGAAGACCCAGGACCCGGCGATCGCCCAGCGGGTCCCACCCGGCCAGTACCGGACCGAGAAGTTCCCCGTCCTCCATTACGGGTCCACACCCACGACGGACCTCGCCACATGGGACTTCAAGGTCTTCGGCGAGGTCGACAGCCCGTTCCGGCTGACCTGGACCGAGTTCAAGGCATTGCCCCGCAAGACCGTCCAGACGGACATCCACTGCGTCACCCGCTGGACGAAGCTGGACACGACCTGGGAAGGCGTGCCGATCCAGGAGATCCTCGCCCGGGCTCAGCTCCGCCCGTCGGTCGGGTTCGTGGTTGCCCACTCGGAGCAGGGCTACACGGCGAACCTGCCCTTGTCGGTCCTGGACGACGACGACGTCCTCCTGGCCGACACGTTCGGCGGCCAGCCGCTCGAGCTGGAACATGGCTGGCCGCTTCGCCTCCTCGTGCCCAAGCGCTACTTCTGGAAGAGCGCCAAGTGGATCCGTGGCCTCGAGTTCACCGACCACGACATCCTCGGATTCTGGGAGCGCTACGGCTACAACAACGACGCCGATCCGTGGAAGGAAGAGCGCTTCTCCGAGTAGCCCGGTCCCCGGCGGGCCTCCAGGCGCGGCAGCTCCTGGTCGTCAGTTCCGGCGAATCGCCGCCATCCGGGGATCGACGTTGTAGATCCGCAGGCGGCGCTCGAGCAGGCTGACCTCGCGCTCGACCAGCCGGAGCAGCTCCTCCATCCGCTCGACGGTCGTGTCCGCCTCGAGCAGGGCCTGGCGGCGGGGCTGGTCGACCTGGATGATCCCGCTGAGGAGGTAGGACAGGACGGTCGGATCGCTCGGGATCGTGAAGCGGGTCTCCTCAATCGACCTGCCCCGGTCGAGGACGATGTCGCCCTCCTCGGGCTCGCTCTCGTCGACGTCCACCTCGAGCTGGACGTCGAGCTCCGGCCCGTCCTCGCCCTCGGCCGGCTGGAGCAGGGTCAGGTAGCGCACGAAGCGCTGCTGGAGGTCGATCGCCAGATCGATCGCCCGACCGGGATCGCCCAGCGACTCGGCGAGCTCGCTCACCTCACCCACGAGGTACGCCTCGCGGCCGATCGCAACGTTCTCGATCCTGAACCGGCGGCCGCCGACGACGAGCAGGTCGAAGCGGCCGTCGCTGTACTTCGATGCCTCGCGGATCTCGGCGATCGTTCCGACCGAGGCGATCGACGCCGCACCCGGGCCGACCTCCCGGCCATCCCGGATCAGGACCACCCCGAACGGTTCGTCACGCTCCAGGCAGCGGCGGGTCATCGCCCGGTAGCGCTCCTCGAAGATCCGGAGCGGCAGGGCCACTCCCGGACAGAGCACGGTGTGGAGCGGGAAGAGCGGGAGCTCCACGCTCAGCCGCCCCTGGAACGGAAAACGCCGCCGGGGTTGCTCACCGGCGGCGTCGGAACCAGGGCCGTTTCAGGCCGGCCGGCTCAGTGGGCGCAGCCTCGCGGGGCCCCGCCGTCATCGGCGGTCCGGAAGCTCGATCCGCAGCCGCAGGCCGCGACCGCATTCGGGTTGTTGACCGTGAAGCCGGCGCCCATCAGGGTGTCGACGTAATCGATCTGGGCACCCCGGAGCAAGTCGATGCTCTTGCCATCGACGTAGACCCTGACCCCGTTCGATTCGAGAGTCTGATCCTCGGGGGTCGGGGCGTCCTCGATCATCATCCCGTACTTGAAGCCCGAGCAGCCCCCGCTGTAGACATAGACCCGCAGGCCGATCTCGGGGCTCGTCTCGGCGGCCGTGAGCTCGCGCAGCTTGCTGGCGGCCGCGTCTGTCAGGCTCAGGGTCGTGGGCTGGATCTCGAGCATTCGGTGCTTCCTCCTTCGGAGGCGCTGATCAGGTGGCGCAGGGCTTGGTGCTCGAGGCCATCGTACGCAACGCAACCGGTTTCGACAAGCGTACTGTCGAAACTCGTTCGTACCGGTCGGTCAGCCGTCGATCCGCTCGATCACGGTCGCGATCCCCTGGCCGACACCGATGCACATCGTGGCCAGGCCGAAGCGGCCGCCGGTCCGGGCCAGCTCGTGGACGAGCATCGTGATCAGCCGTCCGCCGCTCATCCCGAGCGGATGGCCGAGGGCGATTGCCCCGCCGTTCACGTTGACCCGCTCGGGATCGAGCCCGAGCTCGTCGATGCAGGCCAGGGACTGGCTGGCGAAGGCCTCGTTGAGCTCGACCAGGTCGAGGTCGGCCACGCCGATCCCGGCCCGTTCGAGCGCCTTCCGGCTGGCCGGCACCGGCCCGATGCCCATGACCGCAGGATCGACCCCGGCGACTGCGGTCGAGACGATCCGGGCGAGCGGCCGAAGGCCCAGGGCCCGGGCCCGATCGGCCTCGGCCAGCAGCACCGCGCTGGCGCCGTCATTGATCCCCGAGCTGTTCCCGGCAGTGACCGTCCCGTCGGCTCGAAAGGCCGGCTTGAGCCGGGCCAGGGCTTCGAGGCTCGTGTCCGCCCGGGGATGCTCGTCGCGGCCGACGAGGACCGGCTCGGCGCCGGGCCGGCCGGGCACCTCGACCGGCACCACCTGGGTGTCGAACCGACCCGCCTCGATCGCCGCGATTGCCCGCCGATGGCTGGTCAGGGCGAAGGCGTCCTGGCGCTCCCGGGCAACCTGCCAGCGCTCGGCCACGTTCTCGCCCGTTTCGCCCATCGATTCGAGCTTGTGACGCTCGGCCAGGCGCGGGTTCGGAAAGCGCCAGCCAAGGGTCGTGTCCTGGAGCTCGTGGCTCCCGCGCTCCCAGGCGGCGGCGGGCTTGGCCATCACGAAGGGGGCCCGGGTCATCGACTCGACCCCGCCTCCGATGAACACCTCGCCATCGCCGACCTGGATCGCGTGGGCGGCCGAGTTGATCGCCTGGAGGCCGCTGCCGCACAGCCGGTTCACGGTCAGGCCGCCGATCTCGATCGGCAGGTCGGCCAGCAGGAGGGCCATCCGGGCGACATCGCGGTTGTCTTCGCCGGCCTGGTTGGCGCAGCCCAGGATCACGTCCTCGATCAGCCCCGGATCGATCGCGACCCGGTTCACGATCGCCCGCAGGACGACTGCGGCCAGGTCGTCCGGTCTGACCGAGGCCAGTGCGCCACCATAGCGTCCGATCGGGGTCCGGACAGCATCGATGATCCAGGGGTCGCGCAGGGGCCGGTGGGGATCGCGGGTCATACCCCTGATTGTAGGGCGGGCCCGTGGCCCGGCCGCACCAGCCGCTCAGGGCGCCTGGAGGGTGATCGTGACCCGACCGCCGAGAACGTTGATCGTGGAGAAGCCTCCTGCCCCGGGGCCTTCGAAGACGATCGAGGCGATCTCCGAGCCGTCCTGGCCGGTCTCCTCGGACTGGTGGTTGATCGTGTAGCCGGTCGCTGGCAGCGTGCTCAGGTAGAACGGGTAGATCGACTTCGGATCGGCCACGTTCGTGGCCGAGCAGGTGATCGTGCCTTCGCTGTCGGTGGCCGTCACGCCACCGCAGTCGAGGCCGACCGGCAGCGGAAAGCCCTGGCCGAGGGTGCCGCCGGGGGCCACGATGGCGATCGAAGGCCCGGGGGTCGCGGATGCGCTCGAGAGGTCGACCGCGGGGGACGCCGTGATCGTGGGCGTCGTGCTGCCGCTGCCATAGATCTTGTTGCACAGGGTGCCGTAGGCCTGGGCGATCTGGGTCGCGGCATCATTGGGCATCGAACCGGGCTGGTAGCTTGCCTTGCCGGCGAGGTGCTGATAGCCGGTGGTGGTGAGCCCGCACGCGACCTGGCCCTTGACCGACACGAAATCGGTGCTGCCCGGAAAATGCTCAGCCTCGTCGCCCACGCCGCTGAACATCGTGGCGCCACTGGTCGGCCCGCCTGCCATCGACCACCAATCGGTCGCGTCCTGACCCGTCCGAATGTTGATATCGAGCGCGGTCGAAACCCCGCCCGGGGCATCGTTCGCCTGAAATTCGCAGGTGTCGCCCACTTCCTTCGGACCTGGCAGCTCGGTCACCACCGGCACGCTGAAGAACGGCTGGACATCAGCCTTGGTCAGCTTCTGGCACGGGTCGATCGCGCTGGTGGTCCCCCCGTCGCTCCCCCCGCCCGGGACCGGGCCCGAACTGGCCTGGCCGGCTCCAACGGGAATCGAGGGCGCCGGGACACTGGATCCCGAGGCGGCCGAACAGCCGGCGGCGACGAAGGCGAGGCCGACCAGCGTCGGCAGCAGGATCCGGGGACATCGGAACGGCGCGGTGACCATGGCCTGAACCTCGATCGACGTCAGGCGACCGGACGGTTCACCTGCAGGGACCAGTCAACGGCCCATCGATCGCAACTCGATCGCAGGACCGCCTGCTCATGGCTCGCGGCGCCGGCCGTGCGCCCGGACCCAGGCGAACGGACCCTCCGGATGGCCGGCCCCGAGCTGCATCGCCAGGTCGATCGTGGCCTCGTCCGCCGCGACGCCCTCGTCGAGGGCCAGGACCGCCTCGTCAGCGATTGCCAGGCGAATCCGCCTGGCCACCTGGTCGGGCCGGTCGTGGCCGGCCTCGGACTCCCGGTCGAACTCCGCCGCCGGACCCAGGCGAGCGCCGCTGGCGTCGTAGTGATAGAAGCCCTCGCCGGTCTTCTGGCCGAGCCGCCCGGCGGCCACCAGCGCCGTCTGGATCGGCGACGGCCGGAACCTCGGCGCCCGGTTGAAGCCCTCCCACACGCCGGTTGCCGCGGCGAGGTTCACGTCGATCCCGATCAGGTCCATGTGCTGGAACGGTCCGAGGGGAAAGCCTTCGGCTCGCAGGGCGGCGTCGATCTCGACGATCGTCGACTCGCCTTCCTCGAGCTCACGGAGCGCCTGGATCGTGAACGGCCGGTTGACCCGGTTGACGATAAAGCCGGGGTGATCCGAGCAGCGGATCGGGGTCCGGCCCCAGTCCGCCACGAGTGCGGCGGCCGATTCGACCACCTGCCCGCTCGTCTGCCGGCCGGCGACGACCTCGACCAGGGCCATGACCGGGGCCGGATTGAAGAAGTGCAGCCCGAGGACCCGTTCCGGATGCTCGCCGGCCGCCGTCGCGATCCTGTCGATCGACAACGCGCTCGTGTTCGTGGCCAGGATCGCGCCAGGTTCGAGCAGCCGATCGAGGCGGCCAATCAGCGCCTGCTTGACCTCGAGCTGCTCAATGACGGCCTCGATCGCGACCGCAGCACCGGCCGCTTCGGCGGGGTCGATCCCCAGCGACAGCCGCTCGAGGATCGCCGCCCGGGCATCGTCCAGGGCCGGGCCGGCCAGGCCCCGCTTGACGAGCCGGCGGCCGAGGCCGTTGAAGATCCGTGACCGCGCTCGCTCGAGCCCGGCCGAATCGACGTCGATCAGGCGGACTGGATGGTCGTGCTCGAGGGCGAGCTGGGCGATCCCGGCGCCCATCGTGCCCGCGCCGATGACCGCGATCTCGGGCGCCACCCGCTCAGGCGTCCTTGAACTGCTCAAACGGCTGGCGGCAGTCGGTGCAGTAGTGGATCGAGCGGCAGCGGGTCGGCCCGAATGCGTTCTCGAGCACCGTCCGGCGTGAGCCGCAGTACGGGCAGGTCGCCCGAGGAACGCTCTCAAGCGAGAGCGACGGCGGGGCAAAGCCGCTGGCGACGAGCGCCCGGCGCCCGGCCTCGGTGATTCGCTCGGCCGTCCAGGGTGGGTCGAAGCTCGTCCTGACGGCGACGGTTTGGACCGCGTCGGCAGGGTCCGCCGCAAGCACGGCGAGCCGGTCGAGCACGTCGGCCCGGACGAGGTCGAGCGCCGGGCAGCCGATGAAGGTCGGCAGGAGCTCGACCTCGAGCCGACCGCCGGAGAGCCTGACCTCGCCGACGATCCCAAGGTCGACGATCGAGATCGCCGGGATCTCCGGATCGCGGATCCCGGCCAGGATCGCCCGCGCCCGGTTGACCGTCCCTGCCTGGTTGACTGCCCCTGCCCGGTTGCCGAGCGCCTGATCGGCGGCCATCGTCACCACGTCGCCACCGGGTCGAGGGAGCGGACCGAGGTGAGCTCGCTCCACAGCCAGGTGAACGCGGGACCGTGATCAGAGCGAGCGGTGGACGGATCGAGCGAAGCGGCTGCGGCCCGTGGCAGGCGCAATCCGAGGCGCTCGAGGACCGGCTCGACCTGGGCCTGCCAGCGATCGAGCAGCTCCTGCCCGCCCACCGGGAGGAGGCCCGACTCGAGCAGGATCGGTTCACGAGCCAGCGGCGCCAGGACGCTGGCGGCGTCCGGCCCGACGAGGTCGAGGGCTTCCCCGAGACGCTGCCGGGGCTCGCCGGCACGCCGGGCCAGTCGCTCGAGCCAGGCCTCGCCGTGAGCGAGGTGGTACGTCTCCTCGCGGCGAACCTTGCCGACGAGCACGGCCAGGGCGGTGTCGCTCGATCCGGCCAGGGCCTCGAGTCGGACCGCATTGGCCGTGTCGTACAGCCAGCGCCGGGTCATCGTCCGGGCCCAGTCCCCTCGGCCGTGGTCGACCAGGCGGCAGTGCCGAAAGGCCCCGGCCGGCCGATCGTAGGCGAGCCGGTCCGGATCGCTGCCAAGGAGTTCGGCCAGGAGGCCGTAATAGGCGCTGGCATGGCCGAGCTCGTCCTGGGCCATCGAGCTCATCGCCACGTCTTCCTCGAGGTGCGGGGCGATGCCGGTCCACTCGCTGTCGGCAAAGCCGAGCACGAAGTCGTCATCGGCCAGGGCGAACAGCAGGTCCGCGTGGGCCGCCTGGATCTCGGCCTCGGCGGTCATCCCGCCCTCATTTCGGCTCCACCCGGCCGGCGGCCGGGCCGGGCCGGCCGGTCGATGCGGTCCGCTTCGCCTGGCCCGTCCGCTGGCGGGCCTCGGCCAGCTTGTTGCGCATGACGAAGCCACCCGGCTTCTTGTACGAGCGATCGAGTGGCGGGTTGAGCAGGTCGGGGTCGTCGAGCTCGACGATGTCCGCCCGGCGGACGACCCACAGGCGGAGGCTCTCGCCGCGCCGGGAATAGAGCTCCCGGGCGTAATGGGCAGCCAGGGTCGGGTCGGGCGCGACGACGCTACCGCCATGACGCATCGGATCGCCCTCGCGCTCCTGGCGAAAGACCTCGAATGGCTCGAGACCCGGGGCGGCCAGTCCGCCAGGGCCGGTCTCGCCGGCCCGCTCAGGCGGGCTGGAAGGGCCCGAATTCGGGGGGAGCATCAGGCGGCCGCGCCGGCAGGCCCGATAGGCCCGGCTGCCCCGAGGATCGTCTCGCGGACCCAGCGGGTTTCGGCATACGCGTCGCGGCGGAAGCCGACCCGCGCCTGCGACGCCGGGCCATGACCGGTCACGACCGAGCGAAGCTCGTTCCAGTCGGGCTCGGTGTACAGCCAGGCGCCGGTCTCGGGATCCTGGCGGAGCTCCGGATCGGGCAGGCTCAGGCCAAGCTCGCGGACGCGCGGGACGTAGATCGACAGGAACTCCTGGCGCAGCTCCTCCGAACTCCTGGCCTTGATTCGCCAGTACAGGTCGCGATCCTTCTCCCGCGGCGAGCGCGGCCCGTGCATCTGCATCAGGGGCGGCCACCAGCGATCGAGCGCTTCCTGGACCATCGCTCGCTGCTCCCTGGTGCCGCCGGCCAGGGTCACCACGACGTCCCGGCCGTGCATGATGTGGACCGATTCCTCCCAACAGATCTTCTTCATCGTCCGGGCATACGGACCGTAGCTCGAGTCGCGCAACGCCTGCTGGGCGACGATTGCGGCGGCATCGACGAGCCAGGCGATCACCCCGATGTCGGCCCAGGTCCGGGTCGGGTAGTGGAAGACGTTGTGGAATTTCGTCCGGCCAGCGAGCAGGTCGTCGATCATCGCCTCACGCGACTTGCCGAGGTCCTCGGCCACCCGGTACAGGAGCTGGGCATGCCCGACCTCGTCCTGGATCTTGGCGGTCAGGGCGAGCTTCCGGCGCAAGGTCGGCGCCCGCATGATCCAGTCGCGCTCCGGGAGGACGCCCATCAGCTCGCTGTTCGCGTGCATCTCGACGAAGCGCAGGACGCTGATCCGGTACTCGTCGGGCATCCAGTCTCCGGCCTCGACCTTGCCCCCGGCCAGGACATGCTCCTCGAACGCCCGGTAGCGCTCGTCGAGTGGGCGATCCTCGTTGAACGGCAGCCGGGTCCGGTCGCGTTCGGGCAGGATCGGATCGAGAGCCCGCGGGTCGGTCATTGGACAATCTCCCGGGCGCTCAGCGCCCGTCGACTGAGGTTGGCGTATTCGTCGGCGATCGCCCGGGCCGAGAGGGTCCCGTCGGGCCGGTACCAGGTCGCGATCCCGTTCAGGGCGGTCAGGATGTACGAGGCGGCCAAGGCCGGGTCGACCGGCGCGAAGTCAGCCGACTGGCTGCCTTCGGCGATCAGCCGCCGCCAGCGACTCTCGTAGGCATCCCGGCGCTGGCCGATCCGGCTCCGCCGGTCGGCGCTCAGCGAGCGCCATTCGCGGACGAAGACCCCAGCCTGGCCGACATCCTCGGTCACGACCCCGACGTGGGCGACGACGAGAGCCTCGAGCCGGTTTGGAGCAAGCTGGCCGGCCGTCTCGAGCTCGGCCCGGTCGGCGGCCGCCTCGAAGCGCTCGGCCGCCCGCCGGACGATCGCCCAGAGCAGGTCCTCCTTCGAGGCGACGTGGGCATAGAGGCTGGCTCCCTGGATCGAGACGCCGCGGGCAATGTCCCGGACGCTCGTGGCGGCGTAGCCCTGCTGCCGGAACAGGCTCGAGGCCACATCTTCGATCTGACGGCGTCGCGTCTCGACCAACGTTTCTCGACCTTTCGTGCCGTGATCCAACCAACCGAACGCTTGTTAGGCCACGCTAGGACGAGCCGTCGAGCCTGTCAAGCGCCGCCAAGAGCCGGGACCCCGGTCCGCCGAGCCTTCGAGTTTCGGCAGTGCCAGCACCATCGGCCGCCGCTCCGGGCATCTGCCGCGCCCGCTGCCATCTGCCGCGGCTTCAGCCATCTGCCGGCCCGCATATCTCGTGGATATCCCGAGCTGCCCGTGCTCCGGATGGCGTCCCGCTCCCCTGGCCGCAGAGGCCTCGGGGGCCTCGATCGGTACCTCATCCGACCGGCGACAGTACCGCTGGCCGATGGTGCCCGGAATCCACGGCTTCTACTGTCGCCTGACATGGCCACTGAACGACCCGGCACGCGGATGGACGTCGAACGGGAGCGCGGGCTGGTCGTCCGAGCGCGCACCGATCCGGCGGCCTACGGCGAGCTGTTCGATTTCTACCTGCCCCGCGTCTACGGCTTCATCGCGCGCCGGGTCGCCGACCGGGCGAGCGCCGAGCGGATCTGCTCGGCCACGTTCGAGCGCGGCCTCGAGGCGGTCCAGTCGGGCACGTTGCGCGACGCGAGCCTTGGCGGCTGGCTCGTCCGGGTCGCGGCGACGGCGATTGCCGATCAGGCCGGGCAAGCGGACGAGGGGCCAGCCGACGGGATGCGATCCGGCGATCGGGCGGCCCCCGACGCCGAGCGCAACGCGGCGCTCGTGGGCGACGACGCCGCAACGGCCGTCTTCGCAGCCGCCCTCGACCGGGACGACCTGCGCCGGGGTCTGGCCCGGATCACCGAGCCACAGCGCCGGGTCCTCGTCCTGAAGTTCCTCGACGGCCTGAGCCCGGCCGAGCTGTGCACGGCCCTGGGCATCTCGGCTACGACCCTCGATGTCCGGCTCAACCGGGCCCTGCGGGCCCTCCGTACCGCGAGCGCGGGTCGAGCCAGCCATGCCGCCTAAGGCGCCAGAGCCGATTCCGTTCACCGCCGCGGGCGATCCTGCTGCAGGCGAGCTCGAGGCCCTTTCGACGAGCCTGGCCGGCGCCGGGCGACGCGCTCGCAGCCGCAAGGCCCAGGCCGAGAGCGCCCGACCCGACCCGGCCTACGGCCAGGGCCTGCGCGACCAGCTGACCCGGGTCACGCCGGCGAGCGCACCGGCCAACGACGGGCTCGGACCGCTGAGCCGGCCACGGGTCACGGCCGGCCCCGCCGTGAGCTCCAGCCCGGGATCCGACACCAACGCGGCAGCGCATCGCCGCCGCAGCACCGCGCTGTGGGTTGTCCTCAGCGCCGCCGTCCTCATCCTCGCTGTGGCGACCGCGGGAATCGCGTCCGGCCGGCTGGCCGGGACGCCCGGCGACCGGGCAGTCGATGCCTCGGGCGCAACGCTCGTCCATGCCGGCGCCAGCTCGAACCTTGGCCCGGGCGGCGCCCTGGCAAATGGCGATGAGATTCGGGTCTCGCCCGGCGGGCACGCGACCCTCCAGCTCGGCTCGAGCCAGGCCCGCCTGGCCGGCGGCGCCGATGTCGTGCTCGACTCGCTCGACCCGACCAAGGTCGCCCTCGACCTGCGGGCCGGGCGGGCCTATTCGCGGGTGTCCCTGCCGGCCGGAGGGAGCTACGTCGTCGTGACCGGCCCGTACTCGTGGAGCGCGACCGGCACGGCGTTCGACCTCGATCGGGCGGCCCTGCCCGGCGGCACCGAGCAGATCACCCTGCTCGCCCTCGAGCACAACGTGTCGGTCAGCGGCCCGAACGCCGAGACCGAGGTCGGCCAGGGCAGCGCGGCGACCATCCAGCTCGGGGGCAGCGCCCCTGCCGAGCTCACCATCAGCGCGATCCCGACCAGCGCCTTCAGCGACCCATGGCTGATCGCGAACGCCCAGGCCGACGAGCAGCTGGGCGACACGATCGGTGCCCTTGCCGGGGTCGCCCTCGCGCCGAACGACACGCCGACCGCCGAGCCGAGGGAATTGCCCGCTCCGAGCGCAGTCCCGACCGACACGCCGATCGCGAACCCCAGCCCGACCGACACGCCGATCGCGAGCCCGTCCCCGGAAGCCACCCCCACGCCCCGACCGACCGAGACGCCGACGGCGAGCCCGACGCCCAGCCCGACGGCAACACCCCGGCCGAGCTTCAGCCTGAGTGCGACTTCGTGCCCGGGCGGGGTCGTCCTGTCCTGGACGAAGTACTCGGGCTCGGGCTTCGTGAAGTACGTGACCACCCGCGATGGAACGCCGATCTCGAGCGGCACGAGCACGAAGCAGTCGGTCACCACCGGCTATGACCAGATCGAGGCGACGACTCACACGTACCAGACCGAGGCCCTCGGGGCCGGCGGCAAGGTCCTCGCCGCAAGTAAGGCCGAGTCGTTCTACGGATTGCCGAGAGGCGACACCAACCCGGACGTCAGCGTAAGCGGCTTGGACTTCACTTGGACCCCGTTCTCTGGAGCAGCCGCCTGCTTCACCGAGTACCGGGTCGTCTACTCGGGGCCCGACCTAGTTCAGTACACGATCGTGGTCAATTCGATGATCCAGAACTACTCCCCGATCCCGATCCCGGGCTGGTCGAGCGGCGAGACCGTCAAGTTCTCGGTTGTGGCGGTCCACGGCTCCGCCGTCCAGAGCCTCATCGTCGCCGATTTGGGCCAGGTCACCTACACCTACCCCTGAGGCTCAGCCGCTCATTGGGCTGGCCGGTGCCCCCGGCCACGGCTCGGGCGCCGGCCAGAGCGGGTGCAGCTGGTCCTCAAGCTCCTCGTTGATGAAGGACACGTCCGCCCGCGGCGCCTCCGGCCGACGGAGCAGCGGAGCGAACCAGCCAAGGACGACGACCGCCAGGGTCCCCAACCAGGCCGGGCCGAGCGGCCCGGCGGTGAAGGCCAGGGCAACCCACAGCGCGAGCGCCCGCAGCTCGAGCAGGGCCGGCAAGGCGACCATGAAGCCATGGGCGTAGAGCGAGGGTGAGACGGCCACGCTGACGAGCCCGAGCCGGCCGAGGAGCGGCCGGCCGCGGGCGAGCACCGCCAGGCCGAGCAGACCGAACCCGAACAGGGTAACCGCGAGCGCCGGCAGGTAGCGATCAAGGGCGATCCCATAGAACGTGGCCGGGACCAGCGGCTGGGAACGAGCGAACCAGCCCAGCCCCACCAGCCAGTCGGCCCACAGCCCCAGGCCGGTGAGCGGCAGGGTCACGACGACGATTCCGCCCAGGATCGCCAGCCCGACGACCAGGTCGCGCCAGCGCCGCTCGGCGACAAGCCACAGGCTGACCACCACGCTCGGGGGCTTGAGGAGCGGGCCGAGGACGAGGCCAATGCCGGACCACGGCGCGAGCGCCACGAACAGGAACAGGAAGACCACAACGTTGCCGACGTAGATCCCCTCCGCGAACGGCGGCCAGGCCAGGAAGGCGATCCGCCACCAGCCGGTGAGGCCGATCCGGCCGAGCCCGACCAGGGCGGCGGCCACCAGCGCGATCACCCAGCCACCGGCCACGATCGGCCTCGGCAGGCTCGACAGGAGCGCGGCGATCGGCAGGGTCGGGGGCGGATAGAGATACGGGTAGTCGGTCGGGTCGGGCGGACGGCCGGTCACGAGATCGGTCAGGTAGACCGGCTGTCCGAGCCTGAAGTGAAGCCCGGCCTTGAGATAGAGGTCGAGGTCGCGCAGGGCCTGGCCGCCCAGGAAGGTCAGGTCGACCAGGAGCCAGCCGCTGACCACGAGGATGGCCAGGACGAGGGTCGGCTGGAGCCGGCGGCGTGGCGCGACGAAGAGCAGCAAGGCGGCCGCCGACAGGACCGCCCAGACCAGGACCGGCGGCCAGCCGTAGGAGCCCGGCAGCTGCCAGGCTTGCCCGCCAAGCAGGATCACGCCCGCGCCACCGGCAACGACGAGCCAGGGCAGGGCTCTCGCGCGGCTCAACTCAGGATCCGCTGAATCGAGGCTCGCGCTTCTCGACGAATGCGGCCAGGCCCTCGGCATGGTCGCTCGTCCGGCCGGCGATACCCTGGAGCGACGCCTCGTAGTCGAGGGTCGTCTCGAGGCTCGAGACCAGGGCCCGCTGGATCGCCCGCTTCGTCAGGGCCAGCGCTCGCGGCGCGCTCGAAGCGAGCGTGCGGGCCGTTCGAGCCGCCTCGTCGGCCAGCCCATCGCCCGGCACGACCCGGTTGACCAGCCCGACCTCGAGCGCCCGGGCGGCCGTGATCGGTTCGGGCAGGAGCATCAGCTCGGTCGCCCGGCCGAGTCCGACGAGGCGGGGCAGCAGCCAGGTCGCGCCGCTGTCGGGGATCAGGCCGATCCGGCCGAAGGCGAGGACGAACGACGCGCTCTCGGCCGCGATCCGCAAGTCGCAGGCGAAGGCGAGCGAGGCCCCGGCCCCGGCGGCCACCCCGTTGACCGCCGCGATCACCGGCTTCTCGAGCCCGACGATCGCCTGGACGAGCGGGTTGAACCGTTCCCGGACCTCGACATCGAGCGGGGTGGGGTTCGGCTCAAGCCGTTCTTTCAGGTCCTGGCCGGCGCAGAACGCCCGGCCGGCTCCGGTCAGGACGACGACCCGGACGGTCGAGTCACGAGCGGCCTCCCGCAGGGCTGCCAGCAGGTCGGCCTTGAGCGTTGCCTCGAGGCTGTTCAGGGCGGCCGGTCGGTCGAGGGTGACCGTGGCGACGCCGGAATCGACCTCCCAGCGGAGCGCGCGGTAGGCCGCCGCCATGTCGTCAGCCGGCCAGCGGTCGCAGCTCGTCGCCGACCAGCTCGAACAGGCGCCGGTCGATCGGCTCATCGGCCCCGTCGGCGTGGTCGGCCACGAAGCCGGCCAGCTGCTCGACGAACTCTGCATCGCCGGGGGTCGAGATGCCGGCCACGAGCAGGTTCCGCTCGGGCAGGCCGACCAGGATCGGCCGGCCGCCGGCCTGGAGCCGTTGGGCGAGCTGCGCCCGGACCTCGGGCAGGAGGATTCGGGCGGCGTCCGGCCCGGTGCCGGTATCCGACGAGGTGAGCCGGCGATCACCCGATTCCTCGTCGGTCCAGTCCGCGCCCGCCGACCAGGCAGCCAGGTTGGCCAGGGCCGCCGCCTCGATCTCGGCCGGCACCACGCCCCATGACACGAGATGCTCGCCGTTGACCACGATGTCGAAGCCGGCCGCCGGGATCGCGTAGACGACCGGCAGCCCGCACGGGCCGTCGCCCAGCACGGGCAGGGTGTGGCTCGCCGGGTTCATCGCCAGGGCGGCCCGGTCGACCTCGGCCAGGCGCACACCGCTGGTGCCGATCGGCCGAAGAAGCGGGATCAGGAGCGCCCGGGCCGCCTCCCAGTCGTGCTCAGGGGCCAGCGACACGGGCGGAGCATCAGCCGACGTCGGGACATGGCCGCTGACCGGGGCATCGGCATCGATCGGGGCAAGCACGTCCGGCGCGGTGTCGCGATACGACGACGCCGGCCCGGCGCCCAGGTCGCGGCTCAGATCGCTGCCATAGTCGGACCCACCCTCGTCGGGATGGCCAGCCGTCTCGTCGATCACCGTGCCCTCCTCACCGTCCGCGCCAGCTCGGCGCACGCTTTTCGGCAAAGGCCGCCATGCCTTCGCTCTGGTCCTCGGTCGAGAACAGGCCGAAGAACGTCCGACGCTCGTCGGCCAGGCCGTCGGTCAGGCTCGACTCGAAGGCCTCGTTGACCATCCCCTTGGCCGCCCGGACGGCGAGCGGGGGCATCGTCGCAATCCGGCCGGCCAGCTCGAGCGCCCGGTCGAGCGTCTCCTCAGAGGGCACGACGAGGCTGACCATCCCGGCCGCCTCGGCCTCGCGTGCCGTGATCGAACGGGCGGTCAGGATCAGCTCCATCGCCCGGGCCTTGCCGATCGCCCGGGTCAGTCGCTGAGTGCCGCCGGCCCCGGGAATCACGCCCAGCCGAATCTCGGGCTGGCCGAACTGGGCGTCCTCGCCGGCCACGATCAGGTCGCAGGCCAGGGCAAGCTCGCAACCGCCGCCGAGGGCATAGCCCCGGACGGCCGCGATGATCGGCAGGCCGATCTCACGCAGTCCGTCCCACGGGGCAAAGCGGTCGCTCGCGCTGAGCGACTCCGGGGTCTGGCCGGCCAGCTCCTTGATGTCCGCGCCCGCGGCGAAGGCCCGCGTCCCGGCGCCGGTCAGTACGACGGCCCGGCAGTCCGGGTCGCGGTCGAGCCGCTCCAGGGCAGCAACCAGCTCATCAAGCAGTCCGAACGAAAGGGCATTCAGGGCGCCGGGCCGGTCGATCGTGACAAGCGCGACGCCCGGCGCCGGCTCCCCCGTCCCGAACGGAGCGGGAGCCGGGAACGCGACCCGGACCAGCGGCTCTGACGACACGCCGCCAGTATCTACCCCTGCCCGGCCACGATTGAGCCGCGCCGGAAGACGGCCTAGGCGAGCAGGTTCGCGGGCAGAAGGTCTGGGCCGTCCTCGAGCACGATCAGGCTGGCCAGGCCGGGGGCGATCGAGCGCAGGTTCCGGCCGGCCGCGCGCATCGCGTCCGAGGCAAGGCCCGCATCGAGGGCCGCTCGGTCGTCGAAGTCGAGCTCGGTCACGACGATCAGGTCGGTCTCGCCACCGAGCGCCTCGACCACCCGGCGGACCCGCGTCGCGCGCAGGCCGGGCGTCCCGGCCACGAGCGGCAGATGGGTTTCGGCGTAGGCCCGCTCGAACGACCGGACGGCCTCGTCGCCACCCTCGGGTCGCCGGAACAGGACCAGCAGCGTCGTCATTGCTGACCTCCCTCGAAGGTTGCCCCGGAGCCGCCCGCCGGATGGCTCGATCGTCCCCGGGCGACCAGCTCGGTCGAACGATAGAAGCCGGCCAGCGCCTCGTTGAACAGGCCCGGCCGGCTGACCATCACCTCGTGCCCGCAGCCGGGCGCGACGAACAGGCGGGCGTCGGGCATCTGCCGCATCAGGCCCCAGGCATGGTCGACTGGCACGAACGGATCGTGGTCCCCGACGGCCACCAGGGCGGGCAAGGCGATCCGGCGCAGATCGCGCGGCGTGAGCAGCTCCTGGTTCATCACGTCGGCTGCGATCGCGGGCAGCAACCCCCGCCAGGCGCCCTCGCCCTGGACCGGATCATGCCGTCGGCCGAGGAGCGCCGCCCAGGCCGGGTCGTCGCGCCCGATCCGCTCGGGATCCATCAGCCGCCGGACGACGCTCGCCCGTGGCTCCCGCTGGGTCGTGATTCCGACCACGACGAGCGTCCGGAGCCGCTCCGGGTGGCGCGCTGCGAACTGGAGGGCGGTCATCGCGCCCATCGAGAAGCCGAGCAGGTGGAAGGTGTCGAGGCCGAGAGCGTCGACGAAGTGGAGGACATCATCGACGAGCATGCGGTAGGTGAAACCGCCGGCGACGTCGTAGCGGGTCGAGCCGTGGCCGCGGGCATCGGGCAGGTACACGTGGAAGGCCTTCGCGAGGTGCGGGACCTGGGCGGCGAAGTCCTCCCGTCCGGTCGACGTCGCACCGTGGAGCAGGACAAGCGGCGGGCCGGCGCCGTGGACGTCGTACCCGATCTCGAGGTCGCCGGCCCGGATCGAGTCCATCGCCTGGCCTGTCATGCTCCCGAGGATACGGGAGTTCGCCCGGGTTGCCGCTCGCGTTGCCCGGCCGGGCGTCGCCCGGGACCACCCCGGGGCCTTCGAGGCCCGTGGCCGGGGCGCTACCATCGGGCCATGACGGAGCGCGACGCCAAGGGCGGGCAGGACACCCGGACCGAGCGTGATTCGATGGGCGAGATGGCCGTCCCCGCAGCGGCCCTATACGGCGCCTCGACCCAGCGCGCCGTCCTCAACTTCCCGATCTCCGGCCAGCCGATGCCGCCGGCCTTCATCCAGGCCCTGGCCCTGATCAAGCAGGCGGCCGCCGAGGCCAACGGCGAGCTGGGCCTGCTGGCCCCGGACCTGGCCGGCGCAATCGCGGCAGCCGCCGCCGAGGTCGCCGCCGGCCGGCACGACGACGCCTTTCCGATCGACATCTACCAGACCGGCTCGGGCACCTCGACCAACATGAACGCGAACGAGGTGATCGCCCATCTCGCCGCCGGCCGGCTCGGGCGGCCGGTCCATCCCAACGACGACGTGAACGCCGGCCAATCGTCCAACGACACGATCCCGAGCGCGATGCAGCTGGCTGCCGCGCTGGCGATCCGAACGAGCCTGCTGCCCGGCCTGTCCCGGCTGCACGAGGCCCTGTCGGTCAAGGCGCTCGAGTTCGACCCGATCGTGAAGACCGGTCGGACGCATCTCCAGGACGCGACCCCGATCCGGCTCGGCCAGGAGTTCGCCGGCTACGCCGGCCAGGTCGAGGCATCGATCCGGCGGGCGAAGGCGGCCCTCGACGAGCTGCTCAGCCTGCCCCTCGGCGGAACCGCGGTCGGCACCGGGATCAATGCCCCGGCCGGAGCCAGCTGGAAGACGATCGCCCGGCTGGCGGAGCTGACCGGACTCGACCTGCACGAGACCGACAGCCACTTCCACGCCCAGGCGACCCTCGACACGGTGATCGCCGCCCACGGGGCCCTCCGGGCGATCGCCCTGAGCCTGTGGAAGATCGGCTCGGACATCCGGCTGATGGGCATGGGCCCGCGGGCCGGCCTGGCCGAGCTGGCGATCCCGGAGACGCAGCCCGGGTCGAGCATCATGCCCGGCAAGGTCAACCCGGTGATCATCGAGAGCCTGACGATGGTTGTCGCCCGGGTGGTCGGCAACGACGCCACGATCGGGTTCAGCCAGACCGGCAGCCTGCTCGAGCTGAACGTGATGATGCCGGTCGCGGCCGCCGCGCTGCTCGAATCGATCGGACTGCTCGGGGCGTCCGCCACGAACCTGGCAGATCGGGCGATCGCCGGCCTCCGGGCGACCGACCAGGGACCCCGCCTGGTCGAGCAGGGCCTGATGCTGGCGACCGCGCTGGCCCCGGTGATCGGCTACGACGCCGCCGCGAAGCTGGCCAAGGAGGCGCTCGCCTCGGGCCGGACGATCCGCGAGCTCGCCCTCGAACAGGGCATTCCGGCAGCCGACCTGGACGTCCTGCTCGATCCGGACCGGATGACCCGGCCGGGCGCGGCGGGCCCGGGCTGAAGCCTGTCCGCCGGAGAGCGTTCGGGCGGACCTGACGCGCTACGATACGGTCAATGGCGACGGTTCCCTGGACGTCCGCGTCCGACTCGCGCAGCCTCACCGCGTCGGGCCGACGACGGCCCGAGCTGGTCAGCCTGCCCGAAGGCGCTCCCAGCCTGGACGACTTGTTCACCTTCGCCCGCGATGCCGAGCTCCGATTCGAGACCCTCCGGATGCGGATCGAGGATCGGGTGGCCGGTACCGCTGGCGACCCGGTCCAGGTGATCGAGACCGCCCTGCGCCATCCGGGCGAGGCGCGGGTCACGACGACTGATCCGAGCGCCGGGGTCGCCGCCAACTTCGACCTGTGGATCTCCGACGGCGAGACGGTCCGGACCTGGTCGGCCCAGCACCGCAAGGGCACCGAGCGGCCGGTCCGCCGACGGGTCGTCGGCCTCGAGGATCCCGACTTCCCGGGCAGCGCAACCGTCTACCGGCAGGTCACCCGGCTGCCGTCCGATTCGCTCCCGGATGCCTTCATCCATCCAGCCGGGCTGTGCCAGAACGTGCTGGCCACCGGACGGACGTGGATCTCGGGCACGGCCCTGGTAGCCGACCGGGAGGCGCTCGTCGTGACCTGCGACCACCCCCGCACGATCGGCATCGCGGCCGACCGGCCCGACCACGAGATCCAGGTGTCATTCGACCGTGAGACCGGCCTGGTGGTGCGCCTGATCGAGACGATCGCCGGGGCCGTCACCCGCGACGCGAAGGTCACCAGCCTGGTTCCGAATGCCGAGCTGACGCCGGCCACCTTCCAGTTCGCGTTTCCGAGCGGGGCGACCCTGATCTACTAGCCGCCCGGCACCTGGCGTCGGCTCCAGCGCCGGCCCTGCTGGTACAGGAGCACGTTCAGGCCGGCCCCGAACAGGCACAGGACCGTCCCGCCGACCGCCCCGAGGGTCAGCGCCCGGCCAATTCGTCGATCGGCGTCGGCCACTTCGTGGCGGCTCTCGCGGAGCCAGGCCTCGACCTCGCTGATCAGCGCGCCGACCACTTCGACCCGTTCCCCGGCCGCGATCGCCCGCTCCGAGACCGTGGCCGCGACCCCCGGCTCGGCCAAGCCCGCCGGCCCGAGCTGGCCCAACCGGGTCATCGTCTGGTCGATCTCCTGCATCCGGAGGTCGATCGCCCGGAGGCGCTCGGCCAGCGTGTCGGCGATCGCCAGCAGGGGTACTGCCTGGCCGATCCTCTCGAACAAATCGCTCACCGCGAGGGCCCGGTCGCGCAGGCTGAGATGGACGGTTCTGAGCGTGGCGTAGGGTCCGGCGAGGAACGCGTCGATCTCGGCCGCCAGGTCCTCGGCCCGGGCCGGGGCCTCCACGGTGGCCTCGGCGAGGTCGTCGGCGAGGGCCTTGATTCGAGCGATCGCCGCGGACGCGTCGGCCAGCCAGCCGGCCGCCTCGCCGGCCAGGCCGAGCGCGCCTTCGAGGCCGGCCGCCGGGATGGCCGTCAGGTTCCGCGCGCGCGACCGCAGGTTCAGGCCCAGGACCCACAGGAGCGGGACCAGGGCGTTACAGGCGAAGACACCGGCGACCGCCACGGCCGACGCCAGCGCGCCCATGATCCTCATCGCCTCACCTCCGGTCCGGGGTCCAGAGCATAGCCGGAGCCAGGCCTGGCCGGGCCGGAGAAGACGAGCCCGGCGGCCGTCACGGCTACCGGGCTCGAACGAACGTTCAGGCGTCCGACCGGAATGGTCCGACGCGAGAGGATGGTCAGATGAGCTCGAGCTCGGCCTCGATCGCCGCGAGCTCTTCGGGCGTGCCCTGGATCTTCGGACCCTTGAACCAGTTCTTGGCCGAGACGGCATACCAGATCCCCGCGCCGCCGAGCACGATCAGGAAGACGACCGGGGTGTAGTTGAAGGTACTGATGTTGACCGGCAAGGCCTGCGGGAGCATGAACAGGACGAAGATGAACACGACCCACAGGGTGGCGATGATCCCGATCGGCTTGCTCCAGCGACCGAGCGTCCAGGGGCCCTCCTGGAACTTCTTGCCCGCGCGCAGCCTGAGGTACACGGGCGAAACGTAGGCGACGTACAGGCCGATGACCGCGATCGAAGTGACCGCCGCATAGGCGACCGGGCTGTACAGGTACGGCAGTCCGAGGATGAACGCGGCCACCGCCGCCAGCCAGATCGAGTTGGTCGGGGTCCGGGTCCGCTTGTTGATCCGATGCCAGAAGTTGCTGCCGGGGATGGCGCCGTCACGCGAGAAGGCGTAGATCATCCGCGAGTTGGCCGTGACCGAGGACATCCCGCAGTAGAACTGGGCGCCGATCACGATCAGCAGGATGATCAGGCCGGCGGACTGGCCGACCGCGTCGATCCAGATCTGGGTCGGCGGTCCGGCGATCCCATATGGGCCGGCGGCGTTCAGCGCGTGCTGGTAGCCCGCGATCGCCGCGCCGGTCGAGTCCTTGAAGACGGGGTCCGGGGTGATCCCGACGTTCATCGCGACCAGCAGGATGAAGCCGGCGATGATCGAGATGATCACCGAGTAGACGATCCCGCGCGGTGCCGAACGCTCCGCGTTATGGGTCTCCTCGGACATGTGGGCCGAAGCGTCGTAGCCGGTCAGGGTGTACTGGGCGTTCAACAGGCCGATGAGGGCGACGTACAGCGGGATCCCGAAGATCAGGAACCCGGGGAACGATTGGTTGGGGTCGGCGCTCGTGTTGTTCACGCCGGTTGTGAAGACCGTCCCCAGGTCGGTCCGGGTGTGCTGGTTGAAGACGGTGCAGACGAGGACGATCGCGCCGACGCCCACGAGATGCCACCAGACCGAGACGTTGTTGAGGATCGCGACGATCCGGATCCCGAACGTGTTCAGCAACCCGTGGATGAACAGGACGATCGCGTAGATCAGGATCGTGTGGGGCGGGTCCGACGGGACGCCGAACTGGATCGTCAGGAACGTGTTGATGAAGAACGCCAGGCCGAAGTCGATCCCGGCGGTGACGGCAACCTGGCCGACCAGGTTGAACCAGCCGACGAACCAGCTCCAGGCGGCCCCGTTGCCGCCGGCCTCTTCAGCCAGCTTGGCCGACCAGTAGTACAGGCCGCCAGCGGTGGGATAGCTCGAGGCAACCTCGGCCATGCCCAGGGCGACCATCAGGACGAAGAAGCCGACGAACAGCCAGCCCAGGGTCATGACCGCCGGGCCGCCGGTGTTCATCGCAAAGGCGAACAGGGTGAGGCAGCCCGACAGGATCGAGATGATCGTGAACGAGACCGCGAAGTTGGAGAATGTCCTCATTCCGCGCCGGAGCTCCTGGGCATACCCCAGGCGATGCAGCTGCGCCTCGTCAGCTGATTGAGTTCCGCCGGGCCTGTCAGACATCCCTCGAGTCCTCCATTGGCAGCGTACGATTGGAGATGGGCGGATTAGGCCGGTCTGATGGGTTCCTGTCAATACGGAATCTCAGATTGGCGGCGTGCGGCAGTCACGCCCGCGGCCGGGCCCGGTCCCGAGGGAGGCCCGATGGGCGATCGACTGGCGGGCAAGGTCTGCATCGTCACCGGCGCGGGATCCGGCATCGGCCGCGCCAGCGCGATCCGATTCGCGGAGGAAGGCGCCCGGGTGACCTGCGTCGACGTGGCGCCCGACGGGCTCGAGGAGACCGTCCGCCAGATCGGCTCGAGCGCGTTCGCGGTGGTCGCCGACGTCTCCGATGCGGCCCTCGTGAAGGCCTACACCGACGCCACGGTCGAGCGCTGGGACGGCCTCGACGTCGTCTTCAACAACGCCGGGGTGAACCTCCCCGGGATCTTCCACGAGGCGTCCGACGAGGTCGTCGACCGGACCCTGAACGTCAACGTCAAGGGCGCCATCTACGGCTGCCGCTACGCCATCCCCCACATGCTCCAGCGCGGTGGCGGATCGCTGATCAACACGACCTCGGTCAACGGGCTGGTGGCCGAGCCGTTTCTCACGATCTACGCCACCTCGAAGGGCGCGATCGTGATGCTCTCCAAGGGGATCGCCCTCGACTACGCCAAGCAGAAGATCCGCTGCAACGCACTGGCGCCCGGCTGGGTCGACACCCCGATCAACTACGCCCACGCCGAGATGCTGGGCGGCCTGGCCGAGGTCTACGCCACGATCGACTCGTTCCAGCCGATCGGCCGACCGGGCGAGCCGCGGGAGATCGCCAATGTCGCGCTCTTCCTGGCCTCGGACGAATCGTCCTTCGTCACCGGCTCGGTCATCGTGGCCGACGGAGGCATGACCGCGAAGTAGGCCGGACGCGATCCCGCCGAGCGCTCTAGCATCCGCCCACCGGTCCCAACCCATCACCAACCCACTGGCCAGCGTGAGGGAACCTGCGATGAGCAAAGACGACCACGGCCACGCCAAGCACGCCCGCCTGCTCGAGCTCGAGGACATGGTCCGCGACGGCCGGATCGACACCCTGATCGTGGCGATCACCGACATGCAGGGCCGTTTGATGGGCAAGCGGGTCCAGGCCGAGGCCTTCCTGGCCGGGGTGATCGACCACGGGGCCCACTTCTGCACGTACCTGCTCGGTACGGACATGGAGATGAACACCCCGGATGGCTTCGCCCTGATGAACTGGGAGACCGGTTACGGCGACTGGATCGCCCGGCCGGTCTGGGACACCCTGCGCGTCCTGCCCTGGCTCGAGAAGACTGCCCTCGTCCTGAGCGATGCGACCGACGAGGAGACGGGCAACGAGATCCCGGTCGCGCCGCGGACGATCCTCAAGCGCCAGGTGGACCGGGCAGCGGCCCTGGGGTTCGCGGTCAAGGCCGGGTCGGAGTTCGAGTACTACGTCCTGAAGGAGTCATGGGAGGAGTCGAATCGGCGGGGCTGGGCGATCCCCGAGCGGTTCGGCTACTACAACGAGGACTACCACCTGCTCCAGGCGACGAAGGCCGAGCCACTCCATCGCCTGCTGCGCAACCAGATGACCGAGGCCCGGATTCCGATCGAGTTCAGCAAGGGCGAGGCGGCGGCCGGCCAGCACGAGGTCAACATCCGGTACGACCACGTCCTCGAGTCGGCCGACCGGAGCGTGATCTTCAAGCACGGGGCGAAGGAGATCGCCTACCTCAACGGCTGGGGGATCACGTTCATGGCCAAGCCCGACGCCACCTGGACGGGCTCGTCCGGGCACCTCCACATGAGCCTGTGGGACAAGGCCGGCGAGCACTCGCTGACCCACGATCCGGGCGCCGGGCTGGCCTACGGCATGTCCAGGACGTTCAGCCACTTCGTGGCCGGGATGATGAAGCTGTCCCGCGAGCTGGCGATCTTCATCGCCCCGAACATCAACTCGTACAAGCGCTACGCCTCGCTGTCGTGGGCGCCGGTCAACGTCGTCTGGGGCCGCGACAACCGGACAACCGGCTTCCGGGTCGTCGGCCATGGCCCGAACCTTCACGTCGAGGATCGCTTTCCGGGTGGCGACATGAACGCCTACCTGACCTACGCCGCGGCGATCGGGGCGGGCCTGTACGGGATCGAGCACGAGCTGCCCCTTGAGCCCGAGTTCAAGGGCAACGGCTACATCGCGACCGGTTGCGACCGGATGCCGCGGGCCCTGTACGAGGCGATCTGGGAGCTCGAGAAGAGCGAGGCCGCGAGCCAGATCTTCGGCCAGGACATCGTCGACCACTACCTCAACGCGGCCCGCTACGAGCAGCAGGTCTACGATTCGATCGTCCACAACTGGGACCGCGAGCGGTACCTCGAGCGAAGCTGACCCGCGGCCAGCCCCGGGCTGGTGCCGCCCGCTCGGCCGGTACGATGGCATCTCACGATCAGCGGAGAACACGAATGCGTCTCACGGACAAGGTCGCGATCATCACCGGCGGCGGCGGCGGGATGGGCCGGGTGGCCGCCCAGCTCTTCGCCGGCGAGGGCGCGAAGGTCGTCGTCGCGGAGTTCAGCGAAGCGGCCGGCAACGAAACGGTCGAGCTGGTCCGCGGGGCCGGCGGCCAAGCCACGTTCGTCAAGGCCGACGTCAGTCGCGAAGCCGATGCCCAGGCGATGGTGGACCACGCGATCGCGACCTATGGCCGCCTGGACGTCCTGTACAACAACGCCGGGATCATGCCCGAGGCGGACCATTCGGTCATCGACACCGACGTCGAGACGTGGGACAAGGTCATGGCTGTGAACGTCCGAGGTGTCTTCCTGGGCTGCAAGTACGCGATCCCGGCGATGGTCGAGGGCGGCTCGGGCTCGATCATCAACATCGCCAGCTTCGTGGCCCTGCTCGGCTGCTCGGTCCCGCAGGACGCCTACACGGCCTCGAAGGGGGCTCTCCTGGCCCTGACCCGCAGCCTCGCCGTCCAGTTCGGCCCGAGCGGCGTCCGGACGAACGCGATCTGCCCGGGTCCGGTGGAGACACCGCTCCTGATGGACTGGCTGGTCAAGGACGAGGCCGCCAAGAAGCTTCGCCTGGCCCGCAACCCGACCGGCCGGTTCGGCAAGCCCGAGGAGGTCGTGTACATGGCGATGTACCTGGCCTCCGATGAATCGCGCTGGACGAACGGCGCCCAGCTCGTCGTCGACGGCGGGATCAGCGTGAACTACTTCTGATGCCGATCGTGCCCGAGCTGGCGATCGGCGTCGATGTCGGCGGAACCGGGATCAAGGCCGCCCTGGTCAACGTCCGGACCGGTGAGCTGGCCGGCGAGCGGATCCGGGTCCTGACCCCGATGCCCTCGAAGCCCGGCCCGGTCGTGGCCTCGGCCGGGCGGGTGGTCGCCCGGCTGATCAGGGCCGCCAATGCCGCGGCGAGCGCGGCCGGGCAACCGGCCCCGGTCATCCAGGCGATTGGCGTGGGCTTCCCGGCGGTCATCCTGAACGGCGTCACCCGGACGGCCGCCAACGTGGATACGGACTGGATCGGATACGACGCGGAAGCCGCCTTCAGCAAGGCCTTCAAGCGGCGGTCCTGGCTGGTCAACGACGCCGATGCGGCGGGCGTCGCCGAGATGCGCTTCGGGGCCGGCCACGGCAAGCGGGGCGTCGTCATCGTCCTGACCCTGGGTACGGGCGTGGGCTCGGCGATCTTCGTCGACGGGCGGCTCGTGCCGAACACCGAGCTCGGCCACATGGAGGTGAACGGGCGCGACGCCGAGAAGCGTTCGTCGGCCAACGCCCGAACCCGGCGCGGCCTGAGCTGGAAGGCCTGGGCCGAGGACCTCGACGACCACCTCCGGGCGATCGACCTCCTGTTCAGCCCGAGCCTGATCATCCTGGGTGGCGGAATCAGCAAGAAGGCCGATCGCTTCCTGCCCTATCTCCACGCGCCCGGTCCGATCGTGGCCGCCGAGCTCCACAACGAGGCCGGGATCGTCGGGGCGGCGATGGTCGGCCTGGAACGCGAGACCGAGATGGCCCGCGAAGAGGCCGATGTGGCCGCCCGGGCGGCCGAGGATCGCGCGGCCGAAGCCGGTGCCGGAACCTCGGCCGGCGGAACGTCAGCCGCCGCGGCTGCCGGTTGACCGACGACTTCTCGGGGATGGCCGACCTCACGTCGGCCCTCGAGCCAACCTGGGCGGTCATCAACGATCCCGCCGCGATCGGCCGGATCCTGCCCAACGCCGAAAGCGTCGCGCCGGACGGCGCCGGCGGGCTGAACATCGTCGTCGCGGTCAAGCAGTTCCTGATGACCGTCCGGGTCGACCTCCACGCCACCTGGCACGATGTCGAGCCGCCCCACCACCTCCGGCTCCAGCTCGACGGACGGCCCCGCGGGCTGGGCGGCGCGCTTCACCTGTCGGTCCCGGTCGACCTCGAGAAGATCTCCTCCGGCACCCGGGTCGGCTACCGTGGGGCGCTCGAACTCGAAGGCTCGGTCGTCTCGTTCCGACGCCAGCTCGAGGAGGTCCTGCGGGAGCAGGTCGCCAGCCTGGTCCGAGCGGTCGAGCGCGAGGCGAGTCGAGGCTGACCGGCGGGCCGAGCGTATGATTCGGGACCCTGGCAGGCCCCGGCGCGGGCGCCACCACGAAGCGAGGATCACCCCGACATGACCGACTCTTCTCCGACGATCACGACTCCGTCGGCTGCCCGGATGATCATCGGCGGAGCGCCGGTCGACGCCGCCGACGGCCAGACCTTCGAGGTCACGAATCCGGCCACCGGCCAGGTGATCGCGCGGGCCCCGCTGGGCGGGCGCGAGGACGTGAACCGGGCCGTGGATGCGGCCCGCACGGCGTTCGACGATCCGAAGGGCTGGTCGAGCTGGTCGGCCAGCAAGCGCGGCCGGACGCTCCAGAAGCTGAGCAACCTGGTCAAGTCGAACCTCGAGGAGCTGGCCCGGCTCGAGTCGCGCAACGGGGGCAAGCCGATCAGCGGGGCACGCGGCGAGATCCTCGGGGTCAGCCTCGTGTTCGAGTACTACGCCGGGGCCGCCAACAAGGTCTTCGGCCAGACGATCCCGGTCAGCAAGCCCGGCCTGGACATCACCCTGCGCGAGCCGATCGGCGTCGTGGGACTGATCGTGCCCTGGAACTTCCCGCTGCTCATGGCGGCCTGGAAGCTCGGTCCGGCCCTCGCCGCGGGCAACACGTGCATCCTCAAGCCCGCCAGCTATACCCCGCTGACGGCCCTGCGCCTGGCCGAGCTGGCCTTGGAGGCAGGCTTCCCGAAGGGCGTCCTGAACGTCGTCACCGGCCCTGGCGGCACCGCCGGAGCGAGCATCGCGGCCCATCCCGGGGTCGGCAAGGTCGCCTTCACCGGCGAGACGACGACCGGCCAGGAGATCATGCGCCTGGCCGCCGGCAACGTGAAGAAGATCAGCCTCGAGCTCGGCGGCAAGAGCCCGAACATCGTCTTCGCCGATGCCGATCTCGACCGGTTCGCCCGCGAGTCGCCCTACGCCGTGTTCGACAACGCCGGGCAGGACTGCTGCGCCCGCAGCCGGATCTTCGTCGAGCGCTCGGCCCACGACCAGGTCGTCGAGGCGTTCGTCAAGGCGACCCGGAACGTCAAGGTCGGCGACCCCGAGGACGAGGCGACCGAGATGGGCTCGCTGATCAGCGCCCGGCAGCTCGAGCGGGTCAGCGAGTACGTCACGCTCGGGCAGTCGGAGGGTGCGGCGCTCGTGTGCGGGGGCACCGCCCCGGACGATCCGGCCCTGGCCGGCGGCGCCTTCCTGCTGCCGACCGTCTTCGACGGCGTCCATAACGAGATGCGGATTGCCAGCGAGGAGATCTTCGGACCGGTCGTGTCGATCATTCCGTTCGACACCGAGGCGGAGGCGATCCGCCTGGCCAACGCCACGCCCTATGGCCTGTCGGGCTCGGTCTGGAGCCGCGACATCGGCAAGGCCCTGCGCACCGCCCGAGCGATCCAGGCCGGCGTCCTGAGCGTCAACTCGAATTCCTCGGTCCACACCGAGGCGCCCTTCGGCGGCTACAAGATGTCGGGCATCGGGCGCGAGCTGGGAATGAGCGCGCTCGACCTGTACACCGAGACGAAGAACATCTTCATCGACCTGTCCTGAAGGCCCCGTCCGGAAGGGCCGCTGCCCGGAAGGGCCGTTGCCCGGAAGGGCCGTTGCCCGGAAGGGCCGTTGCCCGGAAGGGCCGTTGCCCGGAGCCGTTGCCCGCCGGGCCGTTGCCCGGAAGGGCCGTTGCCCGCCGGGCCGTTGCCCAGAGCCGTTGCCCGGTGCCCGCCCGCCGGTCCGTTGCCCAGGGCCGTTGCGCGGTGCCCGCCCGCCGGTCCTGACCCAGATTTCCGTGGGCCGATTCCTCCCGATGTGCATGACATGAGCGCAAGCGACGAGCCGGCGACTCGATCTCGGCGCTTTCGCTCGCCCGGTGCACGAAACTGGCAAGACGTGCATCCCCCGCACCGAATCGACGCCCGGGGACCCGCCACGCGCCAGGATCTGTCGGTTGCGCTCGCCTGGTGCACACCGCCGCAGCGGAGCTGGTGCACACGGCCGCAGCGACCGCGGCATGTCAAGGCCCCGCCGGTGCCACGGCCCGTCTACGGTCCGAACCAGTAGACCGACGGGCCGGTCACGGCCGCCGGCAGCGGCCGGGCCGGATTCAGCGGCCGGGCCGGATCAGCGGCCGGGCCGGATCAGCGGCCGGGCCGGATCAGCGGACGGAGCCGCGTTCAGCGGCTGGGTGGCTCCCAGAGCTGGTACTGGTCCAGCTCCCGAAAGCCGAGGCGGCGATAGACCGACCGGCCCATCGGTGAGGCCTGCAGGACGACGGCCAGGCAGCCCATCTCGAAGCCGCGATTGGCGGCCGCCGCCGTGACCAGCCCGCCCAGGCCCCGCCGGCGGAAGGCGGGCAGCGTCGCGACCCAGGTGATCAGGGCAGCCGGCGCCCGATCGACGATCGCGGCCGCAGCCACCTCGCGGCCGGCCGGGCCCTCGACCGAGGCCAGGTATGCCGCCGTGTCGGGCGAGGTGAGCATCCGCGGGTCGCCGAAGACCGACTCGACCATCGATCGCTCGTGGTCCGATTCGGCAAAACCGGCGATCTCGACCGCCCGGATCGCGCCGAGGTCGGCCTCGGGATCGGCCTCGAAGACGGTCGTGCCTTCGGCGACTGGGGCCATCGAACTCGCGGGCACCGGCCGCTCGAGGATCATCCCGACGAGCTCGAAGACGCACGTCCAGCCGGCCGCCGAGGCGGCCGCAGCCAGCTCGGCGTCGGCATGGCTGCTGGTCATCAAGGACGTTCCGTGGCCGATCGAATGGAACACTTCCACCGCTTCGGCCAGGGCCGCGCGAGGGTCGGCCACCGGACCGGTCCGGAGGATGGTGTTGACGATCGACGGCGACGGATGCGTTCCGATGATCAGGGTCAAGCCGGCGAGCTCCACGACCCGCCCGCCGGCCCGCAGGGTCGAGTCGCGATAGACCACGAGGTTCGACTCGTCGAGCAACCGACTGGCGCGGTCCGTCGCTACGTCCGAGGCCGCCCGACGACCGGTCACGCGCCTAGCCCTCCCAGTGGCGGCGCTCGTCGATCACGCCGCCCGGGCGCAGCTCGGGGTGGCGCAGGCCGAGCCAATCGCTGAGCGCCCAATAGCTCGTCTTGAAGGCGATCTCGGGCCACGGAATTGCATCCGGCTCGAAGGCCACGATCTCGGTCGCCTCGGGGCTCGGCCGGAATGCCCCACCCACGATCCGGGCTTCGAAGACGAGCACAACGACGGCCGCCTCGAGCCGGGAGTAAAGCCCGATCACCTGGCCCGGCTCGATCAGCAGGCCGGTCTCCTCAAGAGTCTCGCGGATCGCGCCCTCGTTGACCGTCTCGTCGATCTCGAGGAAGCCGCCCGGCTGGGCCCAGGCCCCGACTGCCGGCTCGATCCCCCGCCGGATCAGGACGACCTCGCCGCTGTCGGTCACCGGCAGCGCAGTCACCACCAGGCGGGGATTGACGTAGGCGATCCAGCCGCAGGCCGGGCAGACAAGCCTGTCGCGGTGCTCGCCGTCGACCGCCCCGAAGACGAGGGCCGTGCCGCAGCGGGTGCAGTTGTTGAGGGTCGAACCGAGCCAGGCGGGCACACCCCGGCCGGAGGCGATATCGGTCGAGCGGCCGTCGGGGCCGCGCCGGGAATTGGCGGTCACCGGCTCCGTCCTCCAGCAACGCAGGTCATGTGAACAGGACCAGCAGGGCGAGCGCGATCAGGAGCAGCCACGAGATGCAGGCCACGGCCACCCAGGCCAGCCGGAAGAGGCCTTTCGTCCGATCGACGGGCATCCAGGCCCAGGCCGCGCGCCAGATTCGGACGATCGCGTCGGCGTTCGCGACGACCAGCAAGGGTGCGCCGATCAAGACGCACAGCTTGATCAGCGGGCTGCTCAGGGGCATGCCCAGCTCGAGCGCGGTGATCGCGATGAACCCGGCGATCAGGCCGGGCACCGACATCAGGACGTACTGCTGCTGGAGGCGGGTCGGCTTCGTCTCGGGGACGCTCCGGGGCGGCAGCCCGGCCAGGCTCGGAGGCAGGGGGCCAGGCACCGGACGGGCGCCGCTCCGACCAGGCCCGCCGGCCAAGGCAGTCGCACCGGCCGTCGCACCGGCCGTCGCACCAGCCGACGATGCGCCCACCGACCCGGCCCCAGGTCCGGCTACGGGTCCAGGTGCGGCCTCGCGGACGGCCTGGCGATCGAGCACGGGCATCCCCGGCTCCCATCGTTCGTCGTCCATCGAGCGCGGCTCCGTCATCGATCGAGTGTAGGGCCCGCCGGCCTTGATCGGGCCTGGGCAGCCGGCTCGTCGAGCTCAGCGGGCTCGCCGAGCTCAGCCGGCTCGCCCCGACGCCCTTCGGTCGTTGTTTCGCCCGGCAGGACAAACCGCGTGTTCTAGCTCGTGAGCAGACGGATCGACGCGTGTGTGGCCTCTAGTTCGATCTGCAGGTAGCCGCAGGCGTCTAACTGAGGGTCGCGGCCGATGCGCGACGCGACGGAAACTGGCTTTTGTCCTGCGGCTCGAAACATTGGCGGAGAAGTGACCCAGCCTGCGGCGCGAAAACATTTGGCGGAGAGGTGACTAGCCGGCGGCGCGAAACAGGGCCGGGTGAAGGGACCAGCTCAGCCGAATTGCACGTCAGGCGCGAGCGACATCAGCCCGCCCGGTTTGACTCGTCGTCGAGGACCGCCTGGGTCTGCCTGGCGCGGTAGGCCGTGACCCGAGCCCGGACCTCGGGATCCGCCACGGACAGGATCTCAGCGGCCAGGATCGCGGCGTTCTCGGCATTGCCGATCGCGACCGTCGCGACCGGGATCCCCCGCGGCATCTGGACGATCGACAGGAGCGAGTCGAGCCCGCCCAGGTGCTGGGTCGGGATCGGGACCCCGATCACCGGCAGGATCGTCTTGGCGGCCAGCATCCCGGGCAGGTGGGCCGCGCCGCCGGCCCCGGCGATGATCACCTCGATCCCCCGCCCGGGCGCCTCCTCGGCATAGCGGAAGAGCAGGTCGGGCGTCCGATGGGCCGACACGACCCGCAGCTCATGGGCGATCTCGAGCTCGGCCAGCAGCGCGGCGGCCTTCTCGAGCACCGGAAAGTCGGACCGGCTGCCGCCGACGATCCCGACCCGGACCGGCCGGGCCTGAGGCTCATCGGGCTCGCGCCTGGCCATCGGGCGCCTTGCGGGCTCGAGCCTGGCCGGCTGGCCTCCATGCTTCGCCGCCTCGCCCCTGGGCTTCGCCGCAGCCATCTGGTCTACTCCCCCTGGGCCTTCGTGAACCCGTCGGCGCCGTCGAAGACGTGGAGCTTCTCGACGTGGGTCCAGCCGGGCTGGCGCCGGGCGACCTCGGCCTGGAGCGCGAGCAGGTCGGTATCCGTCGCGGCGCCGCCGTCCCGGGTCAGGAAGCGTGCCCGGAGGAGCCCCACCCCATCCGCCGACAGCCCGACCGACGGATAGACCTTGGTCCCCCGGCTCTCGATGAAGTGGAGCTCGAACTGGCCACCGGCGGCGATCGCCTCGAGCTCCGGGCCGAGCCGCTCGGGCTCATCGGCGGTCTCGATGAAGATGTCCAGGCCGACCGCCCGGCGGCTGATCGCGGCAGCGCGCTCGGGACCATACGACCACGGCTCCAGCGGGGCGAGCTGGGGGTCGGCCGGGGCCGCCCGCCGGGGCTTGAGCGTCGCCGGCGCTCGCCCGAGGTTGCCGATCACGGCATCGGTGAAGCCGCTCGTCGAGGCGGCCGTATCGACGTCGCCACCGGTCTGGCGAACGAGGTCCTGGGTCGTGGCCGTGCCTTCCTCGAGCGTGACCAGGACCGCGTCCTCGACCCGGTCTGCAGCGGCGTCCTCACCCAGGTGGTGGAGCATCATCACCGCGCTCAGGATCAGGGCCGTCGGATTGATCACGTCCTTGCCGGCGTACTTCGGGGCCGAGCCGTGGACCGCCTCGAAGATCGCGACCGAGTCGCCGTAGTTGCCCGATGAGGCGAAGCCGAGGCCGCCGACCAGGCCCGAGGCCAGGTCGCTGATGATGTCGCCGTTCAGGTTGGTCGTGACCACGATGTCGAACTGGGCCGGATCCTTGGCCAGCTGGTGGGCCACGTTGTCGATGATCAGGTGCTCGGCCCGGATCTCCGGATATTCGGGCGCCAGCTCCTCGAAGACCTTCTTGAACAGGCCCTCGGTCATCTTCATGATGTTCGCCTTGGTCGCCGCAGTGACCTTCCGGCGGCCCTGCCGGCGGGCCAGCTCGAAGGCGTACCGGATCACCTTTTCGGAGCCCTTCCGGCTGATCACCTTGAGGCACTGCCCGACGTCGGGCGTGAGCATGTGCTCGATCCCGGCGTACAGGTCCTCGACGTTCTCGCGGACGATGATGATGTCCACGCCTTCGCCGGCGTAGCGGGTCGGGACGCCGGGCAGCTCGCGGGCCGGACGGACGTTGGCATAGGTCTCGAACAGCTTGCGCAGGGTGACGTTGGCGCTCTTCTCGCCGAACCCGACCGGCGTCTCGAGCGGGCCCTTGAGGACGACCTTCGTGCGCTCGATCGAGTGGCGCGTCTCGGCCGGAACGCCCGAGGTGTCGCCCCTCTCGAAGACGCTCGCCCCGGCGGCCGCCTCCTCCCAGTCGATCCGAACACCGGCGGCTTCGATCACCCGAACCCCGGCCCGGACCACTTCGGGCCCGACGCCGTCGCCCGGGATGACGGTCACGCGGTGAGATGCTGGCGGCATCGGGGGAACACTCCTGGCGGGTCGCGGGATGCCCTCATTCTGCCCCATCCGGGCAGCCTGATCGACCGTTTCGTGGCCCGCGTCAAGCGCTTGTTCGGTCCGCCTGGTTCCGCCAGTCAGCGCTGGGAGTGTTGGTCGGCGGAGCCAGATGACCCTCGAGGCGGACTCGGGGGCCAGAGATGCGGCGATTCGTGCTCCAGGTTCAGATGACCAGGCCCTGACCGAGCGCTTGGCCGCGCCGTGGGGCGCCCAACAGCACCGGGGCCGCTATTTGGCGACCACTTCAAGCGGACTCTCACTCGGGCCTAAGAATCGACGTCCTAGCCCCAGGACAACGCGTCCCGGGCCCGTGTCACCCGGGCGAGGGCGTCATCGGTCGACTCGGCCAGGGCGGTCAGGTGGCCCATCTTGCGACGCTCGAAGACCTCGCGCTTGTCGTACAGGTGGAGATGGACGGCTGGATCGGCGAGCGCTTCCGCCAGGCCCACCAGGTGCGCCTCGCGTCGTTCGCCCGTACCCAGCAGGTTGACCATCGCCGTCGGACCATGCGGCGCCGATTCACCCAGGGGCAGCCCGCAGACCGCCCGGATGTGCTGCTCGAACTGGCTGGTCGGGGCGCCCTCGATCGTCCAGTGGCCGCTGTTGTGGACCCGCGGCGCAAGCTCGTTCACGGCGAGCGAGCCGTCGCCGAGCAGGAACATCTCGACCGTCAGAGTGCCGACCACCTCGAGCGTCTCGGCCAGGTGAACGGCCAGCTCGCCGGCCCGGGCCGCCACACCGGTCGTGACCGGCAGCGGGGCCGGGACGACCGTCTCGAACAGGATCCCGGCGTCATGCCGGTTACGACCCGGCTCGAACGGCACGGCCCGCCCGTCGAGCCCGCGGGCGACGACCACCGACAGCTCGCAGGCGAAGTCGAGCTCGCGCTCGAGGAGAAGGCCGGCGGCGTGGGCCGAGCGTTCGAGCACCTGCCAGGCCGCAGCGAGATCGGCTGGCCCGGCCAGGCGGACCTGGCTCCGGCCGTCGTAGCCGCCGATCGCCGCCTTCAACCTCAGCGGGAACCCAAGCTCTGCGGCCGCTGCCTCCAGCTCGGTCCGGGTACGGACGGCCCGCCACGGCGCGACAACGGCCCCGGACGACTCGAGAAACGCACGCTCGGCGAGCCGGTCCTGGGTGACCTCGAGGGCCCGCACACTTGGTCGGAGGGGCCGCCGCTCGGCCACGGCCCGACCAACCGCGGCAGCGACGTGCTCGAGCTCGTACGTCACGACGTCCGACGCGTCTGCCAGCCGGCTCGCGGCGACAACGTCGTCGTAGCCGCCGGTGATCAGCTGATCGGCGGTCGAGGCGGCAGGACAGGCCGGATCCGGGTCGAGGATCGCGATCCGGTAGCCCATCGCATGGGCGGCCGAGGCGAGCATCCTCCCGAGCTGGCCGCCGCCGATGATCCCGATCACGGCCGGCGGCAGGATCGGGTCTGCGGCCGGTCTGTTGCTCATCCCCGGAGTGTAGGGGCGGCGGTTGTGCGGGCTCCGGCTCGTGCACCGAGTCCGTCAAAGTAGCCTCCCTGGGTCGATCGACTCCACCGCAACATGAGGAGGGACGGAACGTGCAACCAGATGAGATCCGCTTCCTGTTCGCCTACGACCGCTGGGCGACCCGTCGGGTGCTGTCCGTCCTCGATGGCGTTGACCCGGCCGCCTGGACACGGACGGATGTCGTGGGCGACCGGGGCCTCGGGGCCATCCTTGTCCACCACCTTGGCGCCTCGCAGCGCTGGCGCCACGCATTCCAGGACACCGGGGAGGTCCCTGAGCCCGAACGTGGGCCACTGCCGACGGTCGACCAGTTGCGCGACCGCTGGCAGGCGGAGTGGGAAGCGGTGGACGCGTGGCTGCCAACGGTCACCGAAGGCTTCATCGGCTACGTCCACGAAGGTGTGCCCGTGTGGCAGATGCTCGTGCATGTCGTCAATCACGGTACGCAGCACCGATCGGAGGCCGCGGCGCTTCTGACAGCCGAGGGCCGCTCACCTGGTGAGCTCGACCTGATGAACTACGCGGAGGAACGGGCGAGCGGCGTCGCCAATGAGAGCTGAGTCGGGAACCTCGTGGCGCAGCACCGCCAGCTCGACTGCCTCAAGCGGAATGGGGCGATCCGGCCAGGGAGTCGATGGCCGGGCACCCGGACGCCCTCTGCCCCCTCTGGCCTGGACGCCCTCTGCCTGAACGACGCCGATGTGCACTCAGTACAGCCAACGGGTTTGGCGCATGCCTGGCCACGTCTACGCTCGCATCTACGCTCGCACAGGTCGAGTCGGCCGGCACGAGTTAGCTGCCAGCGGTTGATCGACCATCCCGTCCAACGCTGTTTGGCTTTGTGCAGCTTCCTCCGATGCCGACTCCGGCCCGTTTGCTGTACTGAGTGCACATCCCGGCCGGGCGAGTCGCCCCGGAAGCGCAGGAGTCGCCCCGGGCAGTGAGTGGAGGCTATCGTTCGGGGATGGACGTCGAGATCCGACCGCTGACCGCCGAGATCTGGCCGGCCCTGGCCGACCTGTTCGAGGAGGGCGGCGATCCGAAATGGTGCTGGTGCCAGTTCTGGCGCGACGGGGCGAGCTTCACCGGTGACCGCGAAGCCCAGCGAAGCGAAGCCCGCCGGGCACTTCGGGAAGAAGCCGATCGCCCGATCTCGCCCGGCCTCGTGGCGCTGGCCGAGGACGGGCGAGCCGTCGGCTGGATCAGCCTCGGGCCACGAGCCGACTTCGCCCATCTCGAACGATCGCGCTCCCGGCCGCGCCTCGACGATCGGCCGGTCTGGGCGATCGTCTGCTTCGCCGTCTCGCGCCGGGCGCGCCGGCAGGGCATCGGCGGCAAGCTCCTCGACGGCGGCATCGCCTATGCCCGGGAGCACGGAGCGCCTGCCCTCGAGGCCTATCCGGTGGACACCTCGCTCGGCAAGCCGACGACGCCCACGCTCTACACGGGCACGCTCTCGACCTTCCTCCGGGCCGGCTTCCAGGTGGTCCAGGAGGTCCAGTCGCCCCAGGCCACGGTCGTTCGCTCGATCGTCCGACTGGAGCTCGGTTGAGCGACTCACCTCAAGTCTCGCCGGGAGCGGCCGCTCCGCGCCCGATCGTGGTCGACTGCGACACGGGGATCGACGACAGCCTCGCCCTGCTCTATCTCCTGGCCTCGCCCGAGGCCGAGGTCGTCGCCGTCACCTGCTGCAGCGGCAACGTCGAAGCGCACCAGGTCGCCCGGAACAACCTGGGCCTGCTCGGGCTGGTCGAGCGCCGCGACATCGAGGTCGCCATGGGCCGGACCGTACCGCTCGTCCGGGAGCTCGAGATCACGCCCGAGACCCACGGCCCGCGCGGGATCGGCTATGCCGAGCTGCCGGCTGGACAGCGGCCGGTCTCGGAGCGTCACGCCGCCCAGCTGATCATCGACGAGGCGCGTCGCCGGCCGGGCGAGCTGACCCTCCTCTGCATCGGGCCCCTGACGAACCTGGCGGTCGCCCTCGAACGGGAGCCCGGCCTGCCCGGGCTCCTCCGCCGGCTGGTCGTGATGGGCGGCGCCTTCCAGGTGCCCGGCAACACGACCCCGGTCTCCGAGTGGAACGTTCACTGCGATCCCGACGCCGCCGAGAATCGTGTGCCGAGCCTGGACGAAGGCGATCGAGTTCAACCCGGTCGTCGCGCGGTTCCTGATCCTCGGCCTGGACGTCACCGAGCAGGCGATCATCCGGCCCGATTCGGTCGTGGCCCTGGCCCGCCGGGCGGGCAGCCGGCCGGACGACGCGATCGCCCTGGAACGGGGCGAGGACCCGATGCGGACCGAGCGGTCGGTCGCGAGCAACCCGGTCGTCCGGTTCATCGCGGATGCGCTCCGCTTCTACATGGAATTCCACGCCATGTACGACGGCTTCTACGGGGCTTTCATCCACGATCCACTGGCGGCCGCGGCGGCGCTCGATGAGACGCTCGTCGAGACGCTGGCCCTCGCGGTCGATGTCGAGACAACCGGCGAGCTGACGGCGGGCCAGACGATCGCCGATTTCCGGGAGCTGTGGCGGCGGGTCCCGAATGCCGACGTCGCGGTCCGGGCCGATCCGGCCCGGTTCCTGGCCCGGTTCGTCGAGCGCGTGGGCGGGCTCGCGGAACGGGTCGACCGGCTGGCATCGGACCCCTCGAACGTGGCACCCTAGGCGCGAGGGGCGTCGCCCACCGGCTCAGACCGGGCGTTCCTGGACCGGAAGACGCGGAGGATCAGGCGATGGGCTGGGTTTCACGCCAGTTCACGACCCGGGTGATCGTGCTCATGCCGATCGCCATCGCGATCAACATCGTCCTCGGCTTCATCGTCCAGTCGGTCCTCAAGCTGCCGATCTACCTCGATTCGATCGGGACGATCCTGGTCGGCGTCCTGGCCGGGCCGCTGGCCGGCGCCTTGACCGGGGTCCTCTCGAACCTGATCTGGCAGTACACCCCGGGGATCGGCGGCGGGACGATCGGCCCGTTCGCGATCACGGCCGGGGTGATCGGCCTGCTGGCCGGGCTGTGGGGCTACCTCGGTGTCTATCGCTCGCGGCCGGCTTCACGCAACAAGCTGATTGCCGGGGCGATCGTGGGCGCCGCCGTGGTGATCCTCCTGGCGGTCCCGATCATCAACAATCCGGCCTACACCGACCCGGACATCGGGGGTTACCCGAGCTGGGTGTACGAGGCAATCACGGTCATCGCGCTCATTGCCGCGACGATGGTCGGCGGGTTCATCCTGATCAAGCGTGACATGGCCGGCCTGTGGGTGGCCCTGGCCGGGGTCGTGACCGGGATCGTGGCGGCCTTCGTGTCGGCTCCGATCTCGGCGATCGCCTTCGGCGGGGTGACCGGCTCCGGCGTCGACGTGATCGTGGCGGCCCTCCGTTCCGGTGGGGCCAGCGTGATCCAGGCCTCGCTCGGCCAGGGCCTGTTCAGCGACCCGATCGACAAGACGATCACGAGCTTCGTCGTGTTCATCATCCTGTCCGGGATGTCGGTCCGGATCATCGCCCGGTTCCCGAACGGCCCGAAGCTGATCGTCCCGCAGGCCGCGGCGCAGGCCGAAGGCGCCCAGCCTGCGCGCCCCGGGTCGGCAAGCCCCGCGCCGGCGAGCCCGCCGTCAACCGAGCCGATTGCCGACACCGCGCCGGTCGCCGACCCGGAGCCGATTGCGGACGCCGGGCCAACGGCCCAGACCGCGCCGGTCGCCGATCCCCAGCCGACGAGCGATCGAACACCCTGACCACCGTCGTTCCGGACTTCGTCCGGCGGCCCTCGGCCGGCTTCTACCGCAGCCTGAACCCGTTGACCAAGCTCGTGATCGCGCTGTGCACGGCCGGGCTCGTGTTCATCCTCCGCGGCTGGCTCGTCCCGCTGCTGGCCCTGGCCATCGTCGGTTTCACCGTCCTGCGGGCCCATGTCGGCCGAGCGTTCGTGCCCTTCGTCCTAGCCACGATCCCGCTGATCCTGTCGATCCTCCTGATCAACACGTTCCTGTTCCCCGGGGCGACCGACACGATCTTCACGTTCGGCCCGTGCAAGGCGACCGCAACCGGCCTGACCGCGGCCGGCCAGGCATCGCTCCGGGTGATCGCCTTCGCCCTGAGCGTGGCCGTGTTTGCCCTGACCACCCCGACCGACGACCTGCTGGTGGACCTCGAGCGGCGGGGCGCCGGCCGCCGGGCGACGTTCATCGTGGGCGCGGCGATCCAGACGATCCCCCGCCTGATCGCCCGGGGCAGCGAGGTGGCCGATTCGCAGCGGGCCCGCGGACTGGACACCGAGGGGTCGCCCTGGCGCCGGATCCGGGGTCTCGTGCCGCTGGCCGGGCCGATCATCTCGGGCTCCCTGTCCGAGGTCGAGGAGCGCACGATGGCCCTCGAGGCCCGCGCCTTCAGCGCGCCGTTCCGGCGGGCCACGATCCGCCCGATGCCCGATGACCAGGCCCAGCGGATCGGCCGTTGGCTGCTCGGAATCGCGACCGTCGTCCTGATCGTCGCGACGCTGACCGGCCACCTGGTCCTGCCGTGAGCGAGCTCAGCCTGCGGGGTGTCCGCTATCGCTACGCCGGAGCGGCCGCCTGGGCGCTCGACGGCCTGGACCTCGAGCTCGAGGCCGGCGAGGTCCTCGGGGTGACCGGCGCGAACGATGCCGGCAAGACCACCCTGTGCCTGGTCGGAGCGGGTCTGGCCCCCGGCGCGATCGGTGGCCAGCTCGAGGGCATGGTCCGGGTCGGCGGCGACGATCCGCGCGAGCTCCCTCCCTTCCGGGTTGCCGAGCGGTGCGGGATCCTCTTCCAGAACGCAGCCACCCAGCTGTCGGGCACGGCCGTGACGGTCTGGGAGGAGGTGGCGTTCGGGCCACGCAACCTGGGCCTCGATGTCGCAGGGATCATCGAGCGGGTCGGCTGGGCGATGGAGCTCGCCGGGGTGAGCGACCTGGCCGAGCGCCGGCCGGACCGACTGTCGGGCGGCCAGGCCCAGCTCGTTGCCCTGGCCAGCGTGCTCGCCCTGCGGCCGGCCAGCCTGATCCTCGACGAGCCGACGAGCCAGCTCGACCCGGCGGGCACGATCCTCGTCGGCGACGCACTCGCCCGGCTCGGCCGGGAGACCGGCACGGCGCTCCTGATCGTCGAGCACAAGACCGACCTCCTGGCCCGGATCGCGGATCGGGTCGCCGTCGTGGCAGCCGGCCGAATCGCCATTCTCGGGGCGGCCGACAGGGTCCTGGCCGATCCGCGCCTACCGAGCCTGGGAGTCGACCCTCCGGCTGCCGTCCGGCTCGGGCGCCTGGCCAGGGAAGCCGGGGTCGGCGCGGCCTTCGCCAAGGCCCTGGCCGATACGAGCGGCCTGGCCGACGGACGAATCGCGGGACCCGGCCCGGCGTGATCGAGCTCGAATCGGTCAGCCATGTCTATCCCGGCGGCGTGCGGGCGCTCGACCGGGTGAATCTCGTGATTGGCGATGGCGAGGCGGTCGCGATCATCGGCCAGAACGGGAGCGGCAAGTCGACCCTGGTCCGGCACCTGAACGGGCTCCTCCGCCCGTCCGAAGGCCGGGTGCTGCTCGATGGGCAACCAACGGCCGGCCTGCGCGTCGCCGCGCTCGCCGCCCGGGTCGGGCTCGCCTTCCAGGATCCCGACCGCCAGATCTTCGCCGGCCGGGTCCGGGCCGAGGTCGCCTTCGGGCCACGCAACCTCGGGCTGCGGGGCCCGGCCCTGGAGGCGGCCGTCGGGGATGCCCTCAGAACGGTCGGCCTGGCCGACCAGGCGAACACGAATCCGTACGACCTGGGCTTCTCCGATCGCAAGCTGCTGGCCCTCGCCTCGATCCTGGCGATGAGCACCCCGACGGTGATCCTCGACGAGCCGACGACCGGCCAGGACCGGCCCGGCGTTGAGCGGATCCAGGCCATCGTCGCCTCGCTCATGGCCGCCGGCCGGACGATCGTCGCGGTCAGCCACGACATGCGGTTCGTGGCCGAGACCTTCGGGCGGGTCGTGGTCATGGAGTCGGGCCGGGTGACCCTCGACGGGACGCCGGCGGAGGTGTTCAGCGAGCCGAGCTGGCCGGCCCTGGCCCGGACCCATGTCGACCCGCCGCTGGCCGCCCGGATCGGTTCACGCCTCGGCCTGGGCGGGACGCCGACCGATGCCGCCGTGATCGAGGCACTCGTCGCTCGTCAGTCGGCCTGATCCGAGGCGCCGCCGATCCGGCCGGCCCCGACGACAATGAGCAGGAACGAGGTTTCGACGACGTCCACGCCGGCGATCACGAAGGCAACGATCAGGGGCAGGGCGCTGGCCAGCAGCCAGCCGGCCCCGGCGGCAAACGCGGCGACCGCCAGGAAAATGAACCGGACGCCGCGGACGAGGACCCGCAGGTCATCGCGGTTGGAGATCCCGAGCAGGGCCCGCCGGAGCATCTCGAAGGCGAGCCAGGCCGACGTGCCAACGAGCGCGGCCCGGACGATCGGGGGCGGGCTGACGATCGTGTCGAGCAGGGCGCTGTTCCAGCCGAACGCCGTGCCCAGCACCAGAGCCGCCAGGCCAAGCCCGAGCGGGAGATAGAGACGGGACCGGTTCACGGGGTCAGGCCCACCTCGAACACCTCTCCGTCGATGATCTGCCAGGCCCGGATCCCCGGTTCGCCCCTCGCCGGATCCGCTTCGGCCTCCGCCAGCGAGACGAGGATCCACAGGGCGTCAGGATACGACCGGGCCTGCCCTATGTCGGTCGGCGAGGGCCGGGCGGGGCTGTGGGTGTGGGAGTGGACGATCGCCCAGAACACCTCGTCGCGATCGTCGGCTTCGACACTCAGGCGGTACAGGTCGTCGGCGTGGACCCGGAAACGGAGCGGCGAAGCGGCCTCGTTGCGGGTCGGGATATAGCGCAATCCGACACCTCCGCTGGTCGCCGGGGCCGAGCCGATGATCACGGCGCAGGCCTCGTTCGGGTACTCCCGGCGGGCCTGCTCGATGATCGCCCGGCGCATGTCGTCCGGCAGGGCAACCGTGAGCGGCCCCGGGTGGGTCACCACCAGTTCACGCCGCCTTCGAGGTCGGCTTCCATCTCGTCGAGGTCGCGGCTGAACGTGCCCGCCGAGAGATACTTCCAGCCGCCGTCGGGCAGGAGGGCCACGATCGTGCCCGACGTCATCCGGCGCGCCTCGCGGGCCGCGGCGACGAGGACCGCTCCGCACGATGGCCCGGCGAAGATCCCCTCGCGATCGACCAGGTCGCGCAGGGCCGCGATCGCATCGCGGTTGCTGATCAGGTACTTCGCGTCGAGCAGGTCCGGATCGAGGATCTCGGGCACGAAGCCGTCGTCAAGGGAGCGCAGGCCCTGGACGTTCTCACCTGGGAGCGGCTCGGCCGCCACGATCCGGACCCCGGGCTTGGCCCGGCCCAGGAAGCGGGCGACGCCCATGAGCGTCCCGCCGGTCCCGAGGCCGGCCACGAACACGTCGATCTCGGGGCAGTCGGCCAGGATCTCCGGCCCGGTCGTCTCCTCGTGGGCCCGGGGATTGGCCGGGTTGCCGTACTGGTAGGGCATGACGAAGCGGGGATCCTTGGCCACGAGGTGCTTGGCCAGGGCGATCGCCCCGTTGCTGCCAAGCCGGCCGGGCGAGTCGATCACCTCGGCCCCGAACAGGGCCGCCAGCTGGCGCCGCTCCTGGGTCACGTTGTCGGGCATGACCAGGGCGACCCGATAGCCCTTCCGACGACCGATCATCGCCAGGGCGATCCCGGTGTTGCCCGAGGTCGGTTCGAGAATGATCGAATCGGACTTGAGCCGATGGGAGTCCTCGAGATCGGCGATCAGGGCCCGGGCAATCCGGTCCTTGACCGAGCCGGTCGGATTCATCATCTCGAGCTTGGCGAAGATCCGGACATCGGGATTCGGCGACATCCGGGGAATCTCGACCAGCGGCGTATGGCCAATCGCGTCGAGGATGCTCTCGTAGCGGCCGCCGTGGGGCGTCATCTCCTCGTGGGCGTGGGCGTGCTCGTGACCCGGAGCGGCGTCCCTCAGCGTGACCATCGACGCGGCCATCGACGGAGCCGTGGCGATCCGCCTGGGGTTTCGACTGGGGTTCGGCCGAGGGCGGGTCGGTCGGCCGGCCGGTCGAGCGCGCCGCCCGCCATCGCCGGCAGCAGCCGGACCTCGTCGGCCGCGGCCACGGCGGTCGACTCGCCCTCCAGGTAGCGCACGTCCTGCCCGTTCAGGTAGACATTGATGAACCGGTTCAGGCTGCCCTCGGGCGTCCGCAGCTGGGACCCGAGCGCCGGATGGGCCTCGATCAGGGCATCGATCACCTGGCCGACGGTGGCGCCGCCCAGCTCGACCTGCTTTGCTCCGCCGGCCGACGAGCGCAGGACCGGCGGAATCCAGATCGTGCTCATCGCGATCCCTGACCGAGCGATCCCGAGCTGATCGAGCCCGGCCCGACGGGCGTGCCCAGCACGAACGGGGCATCCGTACCGACGGTGGCCGCGGCCAGCGGGGCGCCCGCCGCCCTGGCCGCCACGGCAGCGTCGGAGCAGACTGGGCAGGCCGGATCCCGGCGCAGCTGCAGCTCCGTGAAGGCGCCATCAAGGGCGTCGAAGAGGAGCAGGCGACCGGCCAGCGAATCGCCGATCCCGAGGAGGAGCTTGAGCACCTCGTTTGCCTGGAGCAGGCCCATGATCCCGGGCACGATCCCCAGGACCCCGGCGACCGAGCAGCCCGGAGCGAGCTCGGGCGGCGGCGGGGTCGGGTACAGGCAGCGGTAGCACGGGCCCTCGAACGGCTTGAACACCGTCAGCTGGCCCTCGAACCGGAAGACGCTGGCGTGGACCACCGGGATGCCTGCGATGACTGCCGCGTCGTTCAACAGGTAGCGGGTCTCGAACGTGTCGGTCCCGTCGAGGATCACGTCGTAACCCGAGATGAGCCGCTCGACGTTGTCGGCGACGAGCATCTCGTCGTGGCCGATCACCTCGATCCCGGGGTTCAGGGCGAGGAGCGAGGTGCGCATCGAGTCGACCTTCTTCTGGCCGACCCGGTCGGTCGTGTGGACGACCTGGCGCTGGAGGTTCGACAGGTCGACGACGTCGAAGTCGATCACCCCGATCGTGCCGACGCCCGCCGCGGCGAGGTAGAGCGAGGCGGGTGAGCCCAGCCCGCCTGCCCCGACCAGCAGGACCCGTGACTCGAGCAGCCTGGCCTGGCCCTCGGCCCCGACCTCCGGGATCAGCAGATGGCGGCTATAGCGGAGCTTCTGCTCGGGCGTCAGGACGGTCGGGCTGTTCCACGGCAGGCCCTGCGATTTCCAGCCCTGGAAGCCGCCGGCCATTGAGACCACGTCCGCGTAGCCCATCTCGGCCAGGGTCTGGGCGGCGAAGACCGAACGGACGCCCGAGGCGCAGTAGATGACGATCGGGCGGGAGCGATCGGGCGCTTCGCCCTCGATCCGGCTCTCGAGGTGGCCCCGCGGGACGTGGACGGCCCCGGGCAGATGGCCCGCCTCCCACTCGTGCGTCTCGCGGACGTCGACCAGCAGGGGTGGCGACTTGGCCTCGCGCTGGGCATCAACCTCGGCGGCGGACACCTCGCGGACCTGGGCGCGGGCGTCGCGCAGGATGTCGGAGTAGGACTTGGTCATGGGGATCGGAATGGCTCCGGAGAAGCGACGGGCTGGCGCGGTCTGCGCACCAGGGCGAATAAGATCGGCGCGTGCGCGCCGGACGACGAGGGCGGCCGGCCTCAGGCCGGCGCGAGACACCTGCATCGGCCGCGGAACGCGGTCATGACGTCGTGGCTCCGGTCCCGGCTGTGTCGACCCCGTCTGCGGCGCTCGCCGAGTCGGGCTTCTCGGCCAGGGCGTGCTCGAGCGTTTCGAGGCTGAGCATGGCGCACTTCAGGCGGGCCGGGCTGATGTCGATGCCGAGCAGGTCGAGCAGGTCGTCCGCGCGATAGGCCTCGGCCTTCTCGACCGGCATGCCCATGATCTCGTCGGTCAGGAGCGAGGCACTGGCCTGGCTGATCGCGCAGCCGCGCCCGGTGAAGGCGATCTCGGCGACGAGGCCGTCGCGGATCCCGAGCTGCATCGTGATCCGGTCACCGCACAGCGGATTGGCGCCCTCGAAGCTGGCCGTCGGCGCCTCCAGCACCCCGAAGTTATGGGGCCGCCGGTAGTGCTCGAGGATGTAGTCGCGGTAGAGGTCGTCCATCAGGTTCAGGAGTGTACCGTGCCGTCGCCCAAATCGAATTCCGAGCGATCTTGTCGGGATTGATCGTACCGCTGGCCGCCGCGAGCCGTCAACGCTCCGGAGGGGTAATAGTTAGAGGCCTCCGAAGTTGCCGCGAAGCTAGGACCTTGAGCGTCGGCCTGCCGCGCATAAGCGTCGATTCTGGAGCCGCCAGCCTCGTTGTCAACTCGGTTGGGCGACCCAGGCGATCGCGGCGTCCCGTTCTGCCAGTCCGAAGTGCCGGAATTTGCCTGGGACCATCCAGCCAAAGGCAGTGGACAGGTGGGCGACCCAGCCGAGGTCGCTGACGAGGGCCGTCCGCTCCCACGCCTTGCTATGGGAAACGAGGCCAGCGTCCTCCTTGATTGCTCCGGGCGAATACCCCGAGAATCGATCGCCCAGCACGAGGACGAGCCTGACGCTCCCATGAGACGCACTGCTGGCCAATGCCGGCAGCAGCACGTCCTCGTAGTCGGCCGCCTCGACCACTCCCACCGCCTCGAAACCGATCACGCCCCCAGGGAGTCCCGGTATGGGTTCAAACACTCTTTGCTCCTTCTCGTCCGACTCGACACGTCGACATGTGGTCGATGACGGCCTCTCCCGTAGCTTCGTCGGGCTGGCACTCGAACTCAAGTTGTCATGTGACAATCATAAGTCCACGCAGCGCGTTGGCCGATCTGCACGCGGCCGTGTCACGCGGTCGGTCACGGCCTGACCGGCCGGTCAGCTCGCCGAGGTGCTCCGCCGATCAGCTGACGTGTCGAGCCAAGGACCGATCTCGCCAGACCGTCCAGCGAGCTGTTCCCGCGAGGGCATCGTCGAAGGACCTCCGATCGTCGATCCAGGCGAACGGAAAGCCTCGCTGGTGAAGGTCGGCCTCGACCCGCTCAGCTAGGCCAGCCTCGCCCACCTCGAAGCCTTCGTGGAACGCGGCGGTGAGGCCCGCCTCAAAGGCGGCCAGGAACCTTGGATCTTGCCAGTCAACAACCTTGACCTTGATCTGGCGGTTCATCGCTTCCTCCGACGAACTGTACTTGTCATCGGGTAACTATACGCCGGACGTGCTCCGGACTGCGGACGGCCAATCCCTGATCAGCACGCCCTAGTCGGCTCCATAATCTCGGCGGTGGACCTCGGAGTCTTCGCTCTCAGCGCGGTCTTCAGCCTGACTGCGAGCGCGCTCCTCGTGACGAGGCTCGAGCGGGTCGGAGAGCGCGTCGGCGCGTCGGAGGCGCTGCTCGGTTTGCTTGCCGCACTGGCCGCTGATGCCCCTGAGATCACCACTTCGATCACGGCGATGGCCGGCGGCCATGGCACGATCGGGGTCGGGGTGACCCTCGGATCGAATGTCTTCAACCTGGCGGCATTGCTGGGCTTGAGCGCGGTCCTGGCGGGCCGGATCCGGCTCCACCGCCGATCGATCCTTCTCGAAGGGGGGCTGGCGATCCTGATCGCGCTGCTCGCCCTCCTCGTCGTGTCCGGCCTGTTCGGCCCGTGGATCGGCCTTCTCGTGGCTCTGCTCTTCTTCCTTCCATACGTCGTGTACAGCGCGCAGCGCCCGGTAGACCGCCGGGGTATCCGGTTGCCCCGGAGGTGGTCGATCTGGCTCGAGCGCGCCATCGCCGACGAAGAGCTGGAGCTGGCCGTCGCGATCCATCCCCGGCGGGGCGATTGGCGAGACGCCACCGTAGTGGTCGTGGCCGTCGCAGTCGTGGTCGCGGCCAGCATCGCGATGGAAGAGTCAGCAACAGCTCTGGGCTCAGACGCTGGGATCTCCCCGATCATCATCGGGGGCGTCGTCCTGGCAGCAGTAACGAGCCTGCCAAACGCCGTCGCGGCGATCTACCTGGCCTCGAAGGGACGGGGCGCCGCGACGATGAGTACCGCATTCAACAGCAATGCCATCAACGCGATTGTGGGCCTGATGATTCCGGCAGCGATCCTGGGCCTAGGACCGCTGACCACGGAGGCCGGCTTCGTGGCGCTTTACTACCTCGGCCTCACCGTGCTTGCCGTCACCCTTGCGATCTACCTCAAAGGGCTCGATCGCAGAGCCGGATCAATCATCATCGTTGGGTATGTCGTGTTCGTGGCCGTTCTTCTTTCGAGTCAAGCTCGCCTAGCCTGAAGCGATGTCGCGCCGGGCAACTGCCCAGAGGCCAACCAGGATCAGGGCGATCGATGGAATCACGAGGACGAGGTATCGCCATAGGTCGGTGGCCTGCCCGAGGGGATCCCCGCCAAAGGCCCAGTTCCACGGCGAGAGGTGGCTCCAGGGTTCCAGGACCGGGCTGAACGAGAAGAGGGCCACAACGAGATAGCTCGCCACGGCAAGCTCGATCCCGGCTCCATACACAACCGATGGCCGCGGGTGGACACACGCAATCACGAAGGCCACCGAGCCGAACAGGGCAGCCAGGCACGTCGACAGCAGGATCGTCGAGACGAGATTGCCGAGCGGGATCTGGAGGCCCACGACCGCATCGCTCACGAGCTGGACGAGGGTGAGGACCACGCTCACCAGGATGAGCCCGAGCAACGCCGCGAGCGCTCGACCGAGGTAGATCGTTGGCCGGCTGATCGGCTGAGTGAGGTAGAGCTCGAGACGCCCCGCGGCCTCCTCGCCGGCAGTCTGACCCCCGACAAAGGTGACTGCCGCTGCGACCAGCAGGATCGGCACGAGAATCTCGTACAGGTTCGCCCGTAGATAGCCCGCCGGCGAGCCAAAATCCTGGAGCCCGAACGCGGCCAGGATGCCGGCCGGCAGCTTGTCGAGCGCCTCGGAGATGCCGGTCGAACCCTTGAAGATCGGCCAGAATGCGACCGTCAGGATGACCAGTCCGGCAAGTGCCGCCGACCACCAGACGACCGCCCGGCGCATCGCCCGGAACGGGCCCGCGACAAGTTCGACGCTCGACGTGATCATTGGCCGCCACCGTAGAGGTCGAGGAAGGCCTCCTCGAGATCGGGTTCCTCGACCAGCATCGAGGTCACCTCGTGGCGGGCCAGGAGCGAGAGCAACGGCCCGATCGGGCCTGACAGGGTCGCGGTGAAGCGCTGGCCGGTCACCCGTGGCTCAACTAGCCCCGGCAGCGCCATGAGGTCCGCCGCCGGCGGCGGGTCGTCGAAGAAGACCTCGACGCGCGAACGAGCGCGCCCCCGGAACTCGTCGATCGTGCCCGAGGCCACCAGCCGGCCTTCGCGAAGGACTCCGACCCGATCCGCCACGCGCTGGACCTCGGACAGGACGTGCGATGACAGGAACACCGTAGCCCCCGCCTCCCGGGCTTCGCGCAGGAGGTCGATGAACTCACGCTGCATCAGCGGATCGAGCCCGCCCGTCGGCTCGTCCAGGACCAGCAGCTCGGGGTTGCCCAGGAAGGCCAGCACGATCGCGACTTTCCGCCGGTTGCCGCTCGAGAGTTCGTGCATCGGTCGGTGCAGGTCGACCTTGAGTCTCTCGGCGAGTGCATCGCGACGGGCCGGGTCGAAGCCACCGCGCAGACGGCCGATGCTGGTGATGAACTGGGCCGCCGTCAGCCGCTCTGGCAGGCGAAGCTCACCGGGTGCATACGCGACGCGGCGGCGGATCGCGACGCCGTCGGTGCGGGCGTCGAGACCGAACACCCGGATGGAGCCCTCGGTCGGCGTCAGAAGCCCAAGCAGGCAGCGGATCGTGGTGCTCTTGCCGGCCCCATTTGGTCCGAGGAACCCGTAAATCTCGCCGCGCTCGATCGTGAGATCGATCCCGCGGACGGCTTCAACGGCGCCATACCGCTTGACGAGCCGCTCAATCTCGAGGACTGGATCCAAGGTGCTTCGCTCCAAGCTCATGGTCGCATCTCAAGGTTAGGGGGCGGTGTGAACGCAGCTCGGTAGACTCCGTGAGCCTTATGATTGTCACATGACAACATGGCACTGATCGAGCCCGCCGGACGATCGTCGCTCGGCCCCCTGGAACGAAGGCCGGACCTCACCCGACTTCGGGCGATGATCCGAAACGCCCCATATCTGCGCAAATGGGTCATCCTCGGCGCCTTGATCGGGCTGATCAGCGGCCTCGGCGCGGTCCTCTTCTTCTGGGCGCTCGATCTCGCCACTCGCTTCTTCCTCGGCACGCTGGCGGGGTTCACCCCCGCCTCGCCTGCCGGTGAGGGTGGCGCGCCGATCGTCGATATCGGACGGCCATGGGCCCTGCCCCTGATCGTGGCAGCCGGTGGCCTGATCTCGGGGATCCTCGTGTTCCGCTTTGCCCCCGAGGCCGAAGGCCACGGCACCGATGCCGCGATCGCAGCCATCCACCACGACCCACGGGGGATCCGCTCGAGGATCCCCGCGGTCAAGCTGGTCGCCTCGGCGATCACGATCGGCTCGGGCGGCTCTGGCGGACGGGAAGGCCCGACAGCACAGATCGGGGCCGGCTTCGGGTCATACCTGGCCCGCCTCCTCGACCTGGATGCGCGAGATGCCCGGATCGCGGTGAGCTCCGGCATGGGCGCCGGGATCGGCGCGATCTTCCGCGCACCCCTGGGTGGGGCCGTCCTGGCGGCCGAGATCCCATTCCGCGACGATGTCGACTCGGAGGCGCTCGTGCCGGCGTTCGTCGCCTCGATCGTGGCATTCAGTGTCTTCGGCACGTTCGTGGGCTTCGCCCCGATCTTTGGTCGCGTCGCCGGCCTCGGGTTCACGGACCCGCGCCAGCTCGTCTACTACGCCCTGCTCGGCCTGGCCGCTGGCCTCGTTGGCCGGCTGTACATCGCCACGTTCTACGGGTTCACATCATGGTTTCGCGGGATATCCGTGCCCAGATACCTCCGTCCGGCGCTCGGTGGACTTGCCGTCGGGTGCATCGGGATCGTGCTACCTGGAGTCCTCGGTACCGGTTATGGCTGGGTCCAGGCGGGCTTTGATCGGACAGCCCTGCTCGGCTTGCCACTGTGGGTGCTTCTTGTTCTGCCGTTCGCCAAGATCCTCGCCACGTCCCTCTCGATTGGCTCGGGGGGCTCAGGGGGAATCTTCGGGCCGGGAATGGTCGTCGGGGGCCTGCTTGGCGCCGGGATCTGGCGGATCCTCGAGCCAATCGCTCCCGGCGTCCCGATCGACCCATCGCCATTCGTGATCGTGGCGATGATGGCCCTGTTCGGGAGCATCGCCCACGCGCCACTCGCCGTGATGCTGATGGTTGCCGAGATGACCGACAGCCTGGCCATGCTCCCGCCGGCGATGCTGGCGATCGGGATCGCCATCCTGATCGTCGGCGACCGCTCGATCTACAGCGAGCAGATCCGAAGCCGAGCCGATTTGCCGGCCCATCGACTGCGGGTCGCCCTCCCGCTCCTGGCGGCGATTCCCGCCGGTACCGCCGCCCGCGTCCCTCGGCTGACCCTTCAGATCGGCGAACGCATTGCCGCAGCCCATGCTCAGCTCGAGGCCGCGGATCTCCCGGGCGCCCCGGTGGTCGACGACCGGGGACGATTTCGCGGATCAGTCGAGGCTCCGGACCTCGCGGCGGCCGAGCCCGCCAAGACCGTCGAGACGCTCGAACTTGACGACTGGTTTGTCGGAGCCGAGGACGCCCTCGTGGATGCCCTGGGCGTCTTGACCGACCATCACCGGAGCTGGGTACCGGTGGTCGCCGATGACCGTTTGGTCGGGATTCTGTCCGCCAGTGACATCCTCGGGACCTACCGGTCGGCGCTGGCCAGCAACATGCGGCAGATCCGCTCGGCTGGGCCAAATGGCGTGCTGATCGAGGCGCAGGTCGGTGAGAGCTCGGCCGTCGCGGGCCATACGGTTGCCGCAACGGCCTGGCCTCGAGACACGGTGCTCGTCTCGGTCGAGCGAGACGAGCAGCTGATCGTCCCCAGGGGCGACCTCACGATGCTGGTCGGCGATCGGCTCACGGTCTTCTCGACGCCGACCGCTCGGGCGTCGCTCGAAGCATTGCTGGCGACTGGGGGTGACCTGCCGGCCACTTGACCGGAGCGCCACTGCAGCCGTTGGTTTCCGGTTGAGCGTTTGCGCCCGATGGGGCCGGCCGTACCGGCTGAGCTAGACGCTGTGGCCGACGTTGCTGAGGATCTTGGAGACCTGGCCGCCCAGGAAGATCAGGGCGATGATCGCAACGATCGCGATCAGGGCGAGGATCAGGGCGTACTCAGCGAGTCCCTGGCCGCTCGGTACCGGATTCGACAGCCTTGCCGTGATCCGCTTCGGGATCGTCATGATTCCAGACTCCAGATACGTCGAGATGATTCCTCCGGGCAAATACTTGCCCGATGACAATAACAGTGCGGATTCTAGACTGAGTCGAGGGAGGTCGACACGATGTCATTGGTCCTGGTACTCGAGCAGCTGGAACAGCTTGCCGTCGAGCTCGTGGCCGTCACCAACGCGGCAATATTCGATGTTGGCGCCGGCGATCTGTCGCTCCTGCAGTGGCGGACGCTGATGGTCCTCGGCAGCTCCGACGAACCGTTGCGGGTCAACGAGCTGGCAGATCGGGCCAGCGCATCGATGCCGTCTGCGAGTCGGCTGATCCGAAGAATGGAGCGCCGTGGTCTTGTTTCGATCTCCCGCGATCCGAGCGACGGACGAGGCCGGCGGATCGCCCTGACCCAAGCTGGCGAGGCCTTGCGTTCCAATGTCATCGGGCGTCGTCGATTCCTGATCGAGGAGAGCCTGGGCTCGCTTCCGCAGGACCCGGCTCTGATTGCCGGGCTCGAAGACGTCGTAGCTCGAATGGCTCGCTGGCGGTAGTCGGCCCACCCGAAGTGGGGATTTTGGAGCTACCGCGGAAACTTCGGAGGCCTCTGCCTAGTGCCCCGTCCACGCTCCGTGGGGGGAGGAATGGTGGTCTGGGATCTGCGGACGGCCCGCGTGGCTTGAGTCGGCTGTCGCGAGGCTGCCCTGACCCTCAGAGAGCAAGTGGCCGTCGCGGCCGGCTGCTGGAAGCAGGCGTCCTGCGAACGGATCGACGTGCTTCTCGGTGGATGCGGTGATCACGGCGTCACCGTTGGGTCGAACAGCTCGGCACTGGGCGGATGGGGGAGCCCGCGGTCGGCCGGCCAGGACGTCCCACCAACGATCAGGATCCGGTCGTCGGCGAGCAACGTGGCCGTTTCGCCGCCCAGGCTGGTCAGTGTTGGAGGCGTCTTCCGGAAGAGATTCGTTTGCGGATCCCAGACCATGGCGGAGGCATAACCGATGAACAGGACTCGACCGTCGGCGAGGCGGCTCGGCGTGACCGGTCCGAAGTCTGTCGGGAGCGGGTCGACCGGAGTCAGCTGGTTCATCGCCGGATCGAGAATTGCGATCGTGCCGGTCGACCGCCAGTCATCGATCAGGAAGCGACCGTCCGCCAGTCGAACCACTGTTCCGCCCGGCGCCGCCGGGACGGGGCTCGACAACCGGCCGCTGGCGGGATCGAAGAATTGGAGCGTAACCGTCCCGTCGATGGCGGCGCTGCAGTACAGCAGAACTCGACCATCGGTCGTGACCGCATCGCCGGCCGCAGGCTGGCAGGGCGGCAGGGTCTTGATCAGGGTGGTTGTCCCTTTCGCGCCATCAAAGGCGTAGACCTGCGTGCTGGCAGGGTCCGGACTGCTTCCGGTGTACGGCCCCGCAGCCAGCACCAGGGCGTCTCCAGTCGGAAGAACGATCGCCTCGATGAATCCGACGCCGGCCGGGCCACTCGGGTGGATGGATCCGACTTCGGTGAATTGACCGGTTGCCGGGTCATAGAGCTCGAACGTCTGGATGGGCGTGCCTGGGACGACCGCCGTTGGGGTTCCGCCGACGATCAGGACGCGCCCATCGCCAAGGCGCACCGCCGAAGGGGAGCTCCGGGCTGTCTTCAGCGATCCCGTGGCCCTGAAGGTGCCGGACTTGGGGTCGTAGATCTCGGCCGACGACAGGACGGTCCCGTCCGGCAGCCGGCCGCCCACGATCAGGACCCGACCGTCCAGCAGCGGAGTGGCGGTGTGAGCCAGCCGGTCCTGGATGGGGTTCCCCGTCTTGATGAAGGCTCGGTTTGGCGACTCGGATGGCCCGACCGGCTGGACCGGAGCGGCGAGCGCCGGGTCGAACACCTCGGGCGAATCGCCCTCGAGGAGCACCCGCCCCGCCGGCAAGAGGGCGGCTTCGGTCCCATGGGACGCTGCCGCCATCGGCCCGACGCTGAATGTGGCGGTGGCCGGGTCGAATACCTCTGTACTCAGCGGAGAACCGATCGCGTTGGCTCCCCCGGCAATCAGGACCCGACCGTCTGGCAGCAGCGTCGCTGAATGCCCGAATTGCTCGGTGTTCAAGGATCCCGTTGCGGTAAATCGGCCCGTGGCCGGGTCGAAGAGCTCTGCACTGGCCAACGCGACGACCCGCCGCGGCGAGGCTGGCGTCGCCGCGTTGCCGCCCACGATCAGGACCCGGCCGTCGGCGAGGAGCGTGGCGGAGGCGTCGGAGCGAGCCACCGTCATCGAACCCGTGGGGCTGGTCGACCCGGTCAATGGATCCCAAATGAGAGCGGAGGCAAGTGGTGTGTCGTTGACCGAGCCACCGGCGATCAGGACTCGGCCGTCGGCCAGCAAGACGGCGGTCGGCCATGTCGAGCCAATCGTGCCTGTTGAGCTCCGGGTTTCGGGCATTGGCTTGCCGCTTGACCATTTGCCCGTCGTCGGATCGTAGATCTCGGTCGAGGTCAGACCGGGGTTGGCTCCGTCGGATGTCGTCGGGGATCCCCCGAACACCAGGACTCGCCCGTCGGCCAGCAGAATCGCCGATGCCTGGACCCGCGGTTCGTACATCGCCCCGGTCAGGCTGAATGTCTGCGTCGCCGGATCGAAGAGCTCCGCCGTCGACATTGGGGTCCCGCCGGCGTCGAGCGTGCCGCCGGTGATCAGGACCCGGCCATCGGCCAGGGCCGTCGCAGTCGCGAGCGAGCGCGGCTGGACCATCTGGCCGGTCGGTATGAACCGGTTCGTCGCGGGGTCGTAGAGCTCGGCCCCGGCAACGTTCGTCGGCGGTTGGGCGGACTGCGTTTGATCTTCAGCCTGGCCACCGGCGATCAGGACCCGGCCATCGCCCAGGACCGCGACCGCCGCCCCGGTTCGGAGGGTGACCATCGGACCGGTCGGGTAGATCGCACCCGGCAATCGCTCGTGCAGGCGCAGCAGGTTGGCCCCGACCGCGATGGCCGCCAAGGCCGCCAGGAGCAGAGCGAACAGGACGACGACGAGCGTGACCCGGGTTGAGCTGAGCCGCGTTCCCGGCCACTCCAGTCGAGGCAAGCCCCGGCCGTCCTGGCGGCCACCGGCCTGGGCCGCCGCCTGGGTGATGGCAACGGGGTCGAATGACCGCGAGGCAGCCACCGAGCGGGCATTCAGTCGCTGCTCCAGAAGCGCCTCAAAGCGGGCCTCCAGGTCGAGTCGATCAGTCATCGCCGAGCTCCGTTCGGAGGCGATCGAGGAGGCGGGCAAGGCGAGCCCGAGTACCCGAGGCGGACCGGCCGGTCGCTCGGGCGAGCTCGGTCGAGTCAAAGCCGGCGACGTAGCGCAAGGCGAGGAGCGCCCGATCGTCGGGATTCAGGCGGGCCAGGGCATTGGCCAGGTCGAGGTCGGTGGCCCGGCCGGCGGGGTCGGTACCACGGCCTACGCCGCCCCCAGCGACGGACAGCTCGACGATCGTTCGGCGCCGGCTTCGGCGCAGGAGCTGGCGAGCCTCGTTGGCGGCGACCGAGACGAGCCAGGGCCGGAGTCGTTCGGGATCGCGCAGGGTGGCGAGCTTTCGCCAGGCGATCGTCCAGCCGGCCTGGACGGCTTCGTCAGCGAGGTCGAGATCGCCGCAGATGAGGAAGCAGACCCGGGTCATGTCGTCGTGATGGGCCTGGACGATCCGGGCGAACGCGGCCTGATCCCCGGTCGCCGCGCGTTCGATCAACGCGGCGAGGCCTTCAAGGGGCAGGCTCGAGATCGCCGTCATAACCCACAGATGCTCGCCGGGCGGTCAAGTGATTTATCGGCGATCACGATCGCCTGGAACGCCGCCAGGACTACCCCGTCAACGCTCCGGAGGATGGTGGATGGAGCGGATCGGAAACGGCGCATACTGCCTGCCTCGGACGATCCGCCGCCTCTTGCGGTTTGCCGCCTGGGTCATTCCACCGTTGGGGATTGGGCCGACATTCCGGAGAATCGCCAGGGCGGACGCCGTCGGTGCCGCCGTCCGGCCGGACGCCGTCCGGGCCGACACCACACGCTGAGGTCATTCGACATGGCAGATACACAGGTCGTTCTCGGACTCTTCGCCGACGAGGCTGCCGCGGACGCGGCCGTCGGGTCCCTGAAGTCCTGGGACAAGATCACCGATGAGATCAAGCTCACCTCGATCGGCGTCCTGGTCGCCGACAAGTCGGGCCAGATCAAGGAACACAAGCTGGGCAGCCGGAGCGGCACGACCGGCGCCGGAATTGGCCTCGTTCTCGCCGTCATCGCGCCCCCGACCCTCATCGCCGGGATCGTCGGAGGAGGCATCCTGGGCCACTTCCATCACAACGGTCTTGGGCTCACTGACGCTGATCGCGAACGCCTCGGCACCGAGCTCAGCGGTGGCAAGGCGGCAGTTGGGGTCCTTACGCCCACCTACGAGGCTGACCTGATCGCCAGCAAGCTCAAGGAGCTCGGTGGTGTGGTCGAGAAGCACGCGGTGACCGACGAGGCCCTCGAGGCCGTTGCGGCCAGTGCGCCCGAGCCGACCGCCCCAGGCGCCTAAGCGACCGGCACCTCGGCTAGCTGTGCTTCCCGCGTCCGGGAATTACAACTAGGGGTCCGGTCATCGGCTCTCAGCGATTCCCGGCTCTGATCACCAGTGCAGGAAGTTCCCTGAGACGGTCCGGATCCGGTCCAGGATCACCTGGCCGTCTTCGGGAGAGCCGAACGAACCCTATCTCGTGACCGTCAGCGTCACGCTCGTGCTGTGACTCAGGCTGCCGCTGACACCCTTGATCGTCAGGCTGTAGGTCTGCCGCGAGGTCGTCGACTGGGTCACGATCTTGAGCGTCGTCGTACCGTTCGCCGGGTTGGGCGTGAATGTCACCGTCGACCCCGCCGGCTGGCCACTGATGCTCAGGGTGACCGCGCCATTGAAGCCGTTCACCGGCGCGATCGTCACGATGTAGGTCGCAGTAGCGCCACGTCTCAGCGATTGCTTGGTTGGGCTGACCGAGAGCGAGAAGTCGGCAGGCAGGCTCGCCACGGTGACGCTGGCCGTGCCGGTGACGCCCCCACTCATGGCCGTCACCGAGAACGGCCCGCCGGTGGTCGATCCGGCCGTGAACAGGCCGGTGCTGTCGATCGTTCCGCCGCCGGTCACGGCCCAGCTGAACGTCGGCTGGGGGCTCATCGGCTGGCCGAACTGGTCGATCGCCGAGGCGCTGAACCGTTGCGTCCCGTTCGGCTGAACTGACGCGCTCGAAGGCGTCACGGAGATCGTCGTCAGGACCGGCGGGATGCTCGCCGTGGCGATGCTGCCACGACCGGTGGGGCCGTCCCAGCCGACCCCGGCAGTGCACAGCACGGCCGGACTGCATGTCCCGTTCGAGCCGGAAGTGACGTCGAAGTAGGGCGTGCTCGGCGTCCAGGCGTACTGGCCTGCGAGGGTCGTCGCGCTGTAGCCACCGTGCGTCGCGTAGAAGGCCGCGACGATCGGGGAAGCGAGGCTCGTGCCGCCGAAGACCCAGTATCCCGTGACCCCGCTGTAGGTCGTGTAGATCGCGAGCCCGGAGTTCGGGTCGGCATCGGCCGATACGTCGGAGACGGCCTTCTTGCCCGCGCACGGGTTGCCCGCGATGCTCTGCCAGGCAGGGGCGGCGTTATACCGCGAACAGCCGCTGCCCGTGCCCGCCCAGGCGGTCTCCCCATTCCGGACGCCGTTGCTGTCAACCGACAGGGTCGTCCCACCGACGCCGATGACGTCCGTCGACGACGCCGGGAAGAGCGCGCCGTAGCCGCCGTCACCGGCTGAGGCAGTGACGGCAATCCCCTTCTTCGCAGCGGTGTCATAGGCCGTGGCGAAGCTCCCCGGGTAATCGCCCGAGATGCCATAGCTGTTCGAGATCGCCGTGACATGGGCCGTGTTCGACGCCGTCGTCACCCCGGTCCCGAGATTGCCGACCGAAGCCGAGGTCGCTTCGAGAAGGAGGATGCTGCACATCGGACAGACGGCCGACGCGGCCTGCAGGTCCAGGTCGATCTCGTTCGACCAGCCGGCATCGCCAGCCGGCAGGGATGTTCCACCGGTCTGATTCGTCTTGGTGAAGCAGGGGCTGGCAGCGGTGCCCAGCAGGGTCGTCAAGGTCGCCAGCGTGCAGCTCTGGATCGCTGGCAGGCCCGAATCGCTCCGGAACCGGGTGAGGTTGGCCAGCGCGTTCGCGTCGTCCATGGCATCGACGATTGCGACGACCTTCGAGGGATCACCCTGAGCGGTGATGCCGTAGGCGGTCCTGAGGCTCGTTCCGTTGAAGTAGATGGACTGCGCCGCGGCGGCCGCGGCCGCGAGGGCTGACCTGGTCCGCACGGGATAGGCGCGCCCATCGAGGTAGAACGCTCGAGCGATCGCGGTGCAGCGAGCCTGGCCGGGACCCGGTCGGCCACAGACCTCGGTATCGCGGTGGCTCCAGATCGGAGATCTTGCCGCCGCGGTCGTCGCTCCGACGGCCGAAAGCAGGAGGAGCGATGCGGCGACGAGCGCCGCGAGCCTCCGGCCCAACGTGGTCATCGACATGCTCGGCCCCGTTCTCGAATGCAGTCGAGTGAGAGACTTCGGATGATGGTCCGGGCATGGGCGAGCGTCAAGGGTTCCGCTTCGATCATCGACCGGCGTCGGCCACCCCCGTCAGAGGAGACGTCTGAAGTGAGCGCTCCGGTCCCCCGCTCCGATCGTCGCTCGGACGTCTTGATCCTTGGCGGGGGAACGGCCGGTTGCGTCCTGGCAGCCAGGCTCAGCGAGGACGCAAACCGGACCGTTTGCCTGGTCGAGGCCGGTCTCCGACTACCGCCCACTGGCCGGTGGCCGCTGGCCGGCGGATCTGCTCGACGGACGAACCCTCGCCGTGTCCCACGATTGGGCCCTCGGCGCCCCGATCGACCTCGGCCGGGAGGCCCAGGGGCTCGATCTCCGCGAGTGGGTCCGGGAGAACGTGAGCGGCTACTGGCATCCCGTCGGCAGCTGTGCGATGGGCCAGCCGAATGACCCGATGGCGGTCGTCGACGGGCTCGGCCGAGTTCACGGGGTCATGGGCCTGGTCGTCGCCGACGCGTCGGTCATGCCCACGATTCCCCGAGCCAACACGAACCTGACCACGGTCGCGATCGCCGAGGTGCTCGCGAGACGCCTGTCCGAGCGAGTGGGCGATCGCTAGGAGTCGGACCGGGCCGGGGCGAGGGCGTAGATCCGGCGGGCCCAACCAGGCCCATGAGCTCGTGTTCGCCCCGGTCCTCGAACACCAGATCGGATCCGTCGAGGAGATCCCGGGGTCGCGCTCACTAACACTTCGCCGGCTCCAGCCAACGTCCCTGGACCAGCGCCAGCCCGGCTCGAAGACGAAGCGGCCGATCGCCGTTTCGTCGAGGTTGATCACTTCGATCCGGCCGGCATTGAACTGTCGAACCTGGTCCGGGGCATCGAAGCTTCGCCGCTGGAGTCGTGGCATGGCGGCATCCGATGCGCCTGGGCACGCGCCGGGAAGTCGTCCGGGAACAGAACCTACGAGAGGCAGCCCGTCGGTGAGGATGGCGGGATCAGGCCGGGCTGGCCGAGGGCGACCGGCAGCGGCCCGAGGGTCAGCTTGCCGGTGTCGACCGTGACGGTCCCGTCCGCGGCCACCTGGGACCAGAAGCGATCGAGGCTGCGGGGGGCCGGCCCGAGGTTTGCCACCTTCGTGCCCAACCGGTCGTAGCGCGAGCCGTGGCAGGGGCATTCGAACCAGTAGTTCTTTGGGCAGAAGTTCGGCGTGCAACCGAGGTGGGTGCAGGCCTGGTAGAGCGTCCGGACGTTCGTCTCGGTCCCATTGCCATCGGCGCTCGTGCCCGGCACGAAGGCGTTCTTCGAGGGGTCGACGAGCATGATGAACAGCTTCGCCTCCGGGAAGTGGGCGGGGGCGCCCGAGCTGAACGGCGGGCCGCCCGGGGAGTCGAGGTTGTTCGCGGCGTCGGTGATCTTGCCGATCGTGATCACCCCGCCGAAGCCACCCGCCAGGTTGGGCCAGAGGAAGCCGATCGTGCCGGCCGTGAGCTCGGCCAGCCACAGGGCGATCGCGCCCTTGATCGACCAGCCGATGAGCTGGCGGCGGGAGATCCCCCCGGTCTGCGCCTCTCGAAGTGCCTTCAGGCCGCTCGAGTCCAGCGTGGCTGGGGCGGCCGAAGGATCGTCGTGGCCGGGGCCTGGGTTGATCACCGGGTTCTCGAGTTCGTCGCGATGCGAGGACTCGAGCGTACGTCCGACCGGGTGGCCGAACCAGAGCGGGAATGGTCACGTCTCGGCTAAGAATCCCTGTCCGCGACCGGAGGCCGGCCGCGACCGGAGACCCGGACCAGGAGCGACGCCTGGAGTTGCCGCATAGCGCTGCCAGTGCTGTTCGGCACGAAGGCCATCCGAATCTCCGGGATCCGGAGCGTCTGGCGACCGAACCCGAGCCCCGGCTGAGCGTGGACTCCCCGCGGATTGCGCGGCCGCCGTCGGTCTTCTCGCCGAGTAGCACTGGCAGTGCTGGCTGGCGAATGCGACCTGCCGAGCGGGCCGGCCGCCCCGTTGCCGGCGGCCGCTGGCAACCCGGTCGCCGCGTGTCGACCGATCGAATCAGCGGCCCGTGTACATGAGCGAGCCCGGCGTCGTGAGCAGCTCGCCGGTCTCCAACCAGGTCTTCAGGCCGGACAGGATCATCGGCCAGCCGCCGTAGAGCTGCTCGTTCGCGCCCTCCCGGAGCTGGTCGTGGGTGACGGTCAGCTGGCACGAGTCGCCGACCGGGGTGATCTCCCAGGTGATCCGGCTCGGCCCTTCGCTCTTCACGTCCTCGCCCCACAGGGCGACCATCGTCTGGACGAGCTTGCGGGGCGGATCAACCTCGACGTTGACTCCCTCGCCGAGCAGCCCGGGCGCGGCCGGATTACCCATCTCGAAGCGGCCACCGGGCGTCCAGTCCGACCTGACCGCCGCTCCGAACTGGTACTTGCTCCTGATCTCGGGGTCGGTGATCGCCTGCCACAGCCGCTCCGGCGTGGTCTTGATGTAGATCTCGAAGACCTTTTCCATCGGACGCTCCAATCTGCTCTTGAGCTCGCTCAGCCCGGCGGCCCACGGCTCCGCGTACTTGCTTACCCAGCGGTCGTGGACCAGCCGGATCGGGACTGGGTTCAGGAAGTGGTGCTTCTCGCGACCGTGACGCCGGGTCACGACCAGTCCGGCATCCTCGAGGATCCGGAGGTGCTTCATCACCCCGAAACGGGTCATCGCGAAGCGGGCCTGAAGGTCGCTCAGGGTCTGGCCATCCTGCCGATAGAGCTCGTCAAGCAGGCTCCTTCGGGTTGGATCGGCCAGGGCTCGAAACACCTCGTCCACCGGTCGATCATACGTGACCATTCGGTCACCTGTCAATGCCCCAGCGACGGGTGACGCCTACACTGGCTGGCAGACGCACTCAGGCGGGCGGAGGAGGCACCCAACGATCGATTCGACCGGTGCGATCGCGTCGCTCCACCACGCAGGGCTCGATCGCCCGTATGCGCTGCAGACCCCCAGTGACCCGGGTTCGCCGCCCGCTCCCCTCCTGATCCAGCTCCACGGACGCGGCGGGGGCGGGCCCTGGTTCGACCAGATGACCGGCTTCGGTCCGCTCTGCGCCAAGGCCGGCTGGACCCTGGCCATCCCGAACGCCGTGAATCGAGTCTGGAACGACGGACGCCTGGCGCCGGGCAGCGTGAGCACCGAGATCGACGATGTTGGCTACCTGTCGAGCGTGATCGATGATGCCCGTCGAAGGGCTCCGGTCGACCCGGATCGAATCTTCATCGTGGGCATGTCGAACGGAGCGGCGATGGCCGGCCGATTGGCGGTCGAGCGAGCCGATCTGGTCGCCGCGATCGCGCAGGTCAGCGGGACGGCCTCAAGCGCGACGGCCAGCCGCCGTCCGGTCAGGTCTGTCGCCGTGCTGAGCTTCCATGGCACCGCCGACCGCCTCGCCCGGTACGAAGGTGGCCTGGCCCGGACCGCCACTGCCCGGATCCTGATCCGGGGGAGCCGGGCGACGAGCGTCGGCGTCGATGACTGGGCGGCCTTCTGGGTCGGCGTCAACGGGGCCCAGCCCGGGCCCGTTGCCGAGTCGATCCCGCCGGACGTCACGGTCCGGAGCTGGCCCGGTCCGACGCCCGGGTCCGATGTCGTCTTCTACCGGATCGAGGGCGGTGGGCACACCTGGCCGGGCTCGCGCTGGACCGTGCCCCAGTTCCTGCTCGGTCGGGTCAGCCGGACGATCGACGCCAGCGAGATCATCTGGACGTTCTTCCGAGACCAGGGACGCAGAGCCGCTGCCGTTCCGGACCCCCTCTCGAGCACTCAACCGAGCATCGTCCCGGAGGCAGTCCCGGAGGCCGTCCCGAGCACGTTCCCGAGCACTGTCCCGAGCACTGTCCCGAGCGTCAGTTCGTGAGGCGGGTTTCGAATTCGCCGGTCGTTTCAGAGATCGAATCCGCACCCCGGATCCAGCCCAACCCTGCTCTCAGGCCGTTCCTGAAGTGGCCTGGGGGCAAGAGCCAGGAGCTGGCGGCCATCGCGGCGGCTTCGCCGTCCCTGAGCGGGCGGCTCCTCGACCCGTTCGTGGGAGGGGGCACGATCCTGCTGGCCACTCCGACAGATGTTCCGGTCCTGGCCAACGACGCCTGCCGCGACCTGATCGAGGTCTACCGATCGACCGCCCAGGGCGATCTCGCCTTCGAGCAGGCGGTCGAGGGCGTGGGGGCCGCCTGGCAGGGCATGGCCTGGCTCGCTCCGCTCTATGCCGAGTTGGCCGAGGGCTTCCGGGCCGGCGATTCAGTCGGAGTACCAGCCATACTCCGGGCCCATGGGAGCCGGCTGCGCTCGGTCGTCGACCAGGCGGGACCAGGCCTCGCCTCGATCGTGTCGGCCCGGGTTGAGCGGGATGTGCTCGCGAAGCTGGAGCGGATGCGCCGGCTCCAGATCCGTCGCGGCCAGGAGCTCTCGGACGGGGACCTCCTGGCGAACATCGAAGGCGGCGTCCGGGCCTCGCTCTACGTCGCGGTCCGGAGCCGGTACAACACGGCCAGGCTGGCCGATCGCTGGGACGAGATCCGGGCTGCCGACTTCCTGTTCTTGCGCGAGCTCGCCTACGCCGCGATGTTCCGGTTCAACCGGCACGATGCGTTCAACGTGCCCTACGGCGGGATCACCTACAACCGCAAGTCGCTGACCGGCAAGGCCGGCCTGATGTTCGGTGAGGCGATGCGCCTGCGCCTCGCAAAGACCCATTTCGAAAGCCGCGATTTCGAGGCGTTCCTGGCCGAGGCAACCCCCGCGGCCGAGGACTTCGTGTTCGTCGACCCGCCCTACGACAGCGACTTCAGCGCCTACGACAACCGGTCGTTCGACGGGACGGACCAGGCCCGGCTGGAGGCTGTCCTGGCCACGCTGCCCGCTCGGGTGATGGTCGTGATCAAGGACGCCCCGGCGATCCGGGCGCTCTATGCGCCCGATCGGTGGCGGGTTGTCGAGGCGCCCAAGACCTACATGTGGACGATCAAGTCGCGCAACGACCGGCTGGCCACCCACCTGACGATCACGAACTACGAGCCCGGCCCGGTCTGACCCCGCCCAATCTGCCAAATTCCGCTCGGGGCCGCCTTATGGGCAATCGCAGGCCGTCCACCAGCGCGAAAAGGACGACCGGTGGGAGTCGTGAGCACGAGGTCGGGCTCGATTCCTCGGCGGAAGACCCGAATCCCACCCGGATCCGACCACGACGCGGCCCTCAGCGGAACTTGGCCATTTCGGGCCGAGATCGGCCTCGGGGCGGGACCTGGGGCCAGGGCCAGGGAAAGGCGAGCCTTACGCCCCGAAGACCCGCTGGACCTCGAGCAGGGCGGCGGCCAGGGCGTCGATGTCGCCGGGCGTCGTGTAGACGCTGAAGCTGGCCCTGGCCGTGGCAGCCAGGTCGAGCCGCTCGTGGAGCGGCATCGTGCAGTGATGGCCCGCCCGAACCGCAATGCCGAACCGGTCGAGGACCTGAGCCACGTCGTGGGGATGGATCCCCGGCAGGTTGAACGGGATCACCCCGCCCCGCAGGTCAGGATCCGCCGGCCCATACAGTTCGATCCCGGGCACCGCTTGCCTGAGCTTCTCGATGGCGTAGGCCACAAGCTCGCGCTCGTGCGCTCGGACGGCCGCCATGCCGATCCCGGCCAGGTAATCAGCGGCCACCCCGAGCCCGATCGCATCGCCGACCGCCGGCGTGCCGGCCTCGAACTTCCAGGGGATCTCGTTGAACTCGGACCGGCGCAGGTGGACCTCCCGGATCATCTCACCGCCGGCCAGGAACGGCGGCATCGCCTCGAGCAGCTCCCGCCGGCCCCACAGCGCGCCGGAGCCCATCGGGGCCAACATCTTGTGGCCGCTGAAGGCGTAGAAGTCGCAGCCAAGCTCCTGGACGTCCACCGGCAGGTGGGGCACGGCCTGGGCCCCGTCGACCAGGACGAGGGCGCCCGCGGCGTGGGCCAGCTCGGTCATCTCGCGGACCGGGTTGATCGTGCCCAGGGTGTTGCTCACGTGGGTGAACGCGACGAGCTTCGGCTTCAGCCGGAGGAGGACCTCGAAGACGTCGAGCCGGAGCAGGCCGTCGTCGGTGATCGGGATGAATTCGAGGTCGCCGTCCTTCTCCTGGACGAGGATCTGCCAGGGCACCAGGTTGGCGTGGTGCTCCATCTCGGTCAGGACGATCGTGTCGCCCCGGCCGATGTTCCGCCGGCCCCAGGCGTAGGCGACGAGGTTGATCGCCTCGGTCGCGTTCCGGGTGAACACGACCTCGTGGCTGTCCGGGGCGTTGATGAATCGGGCCGTCTGGGCGCGGGCCTGCTCGTACGCCGCGGTCGCCTCCTCGCCGATCGTGTAGATCCCACGATGGACGTTCGCGTTGTACTCGCGGTAGTAGTCCGAGACGGCATCGATGACCACGTCGGGCTTCTGGCTGCTGGAGGCCGAATCGAGGTAGACCAGCGGCCGGCCGTTGATCTCGCGGCGGAGGATCGGGAAGTCGGCCTTCAGGAGCAGTGGATCGAGCGCCGGCCGGCTTCGTCGGGCGGCCTCCGGCTGGGCGGCCGCCCCTGGCTGGGCGTCCGCCGCTCCAGCCTGGTCCTGTTTGGTCGTGATCGTCATGTCCGGGGGCCCGGCTAGCGGGCCGCCTCCGCCGGCTCGGCGACCAGGAGCGCCTCGTCCGGGACGTCGAGCTCGAGGCCTTCCTCGCGCAGGATCGGGCCGTAACCCTCGTCCTCGAGGCGCAGGGCCAGGTCGCGCCCGCCGGTCTTCACGATCCGGCCGAGGGCCAGGACGTGCACGACATCGGGCTTGATGTAGTTCAGCAAGCGCTGGTAGTGGGTGATCAGGAGGACGCCCATCGCCGGGTTGAGCATCGCGTTGACCCCCTCCGCGACGATCCGCAGGGCGTCGATGTCGAGGCCCGAATCGGTCTCGTCGAGGATCGCCATCTCGGGTTCGAGGACGGCCATCTGGAGCATCTCGAGGCGCTTCTTCTCGCCGCCCGAGAAACCCTCGTTGACGTACCGGCTGGCGAATGAATCGTCGACCTTCAAGAGAGCCATCTTCTCGCGCATCGTGCGCCGGAACTCGCCCATCGAGATGCCGCCCCGGATCGAGTCGGTTGGATCGATCGCCGGGTCCGGGTTCAGGCCGGCCCGCTTCGCATTGACGGCCGACCGGATGAAGCTGGCCACGGACAGGCCGGGGATCGCGGTCGGGTACTGGAAAGCCAGGAACAGGCCGAGCCGGGCCCGCTTGTCGGCGGTCAGCTTGAGCAGGTCGTGACCCTTCCAGGTCACCTCGCCACCGGTGATCACGTAGGCCGGGTGGCCCATCAGGGCATAGGCCAGGGTCGTCTTGCCGGACCCGTTCGGGCCCATGATCGCGTGGACCTCACCCGGTCCGACGGTCAGGTCGATGCCCTTGAGGATCTCGTGCTGGGGAGCACCGACTGGTGCGACGCGCAGGCCGCGGATCCTCAGCTGGTCGTCGCTGGTCACGATGGTCGGGACTCCTGGAGCTGGAGGGGCTGGAGAGGCGAGACCCGCTCGGGCACGAGGTCGGCCAGCGAAATCCCCTCGAGGGTTTCGCTGATCGCGTCGCGGATCCGGATCCACAGGAAGTTGACGGTGCAGCGGGCCGTCCGGTCGCAGGTCGGCTCGTGCGCCTCGAGCGACTCGTCGGCCGCGCAGATCATCGGCGCAATCGGCCCTTCGAGGGCGCGCAGGACCGTGATCATCGGAATCTCCTCGGGCCGGCGAGCGAGCTCGTAGCCGCCGTGCGAACCACGGGTGCTGACGACCAGGCCGGCATCGCGCAGGCTGACCACGAGCTGCTCGAGATACGGCCGGGGCAGGTCCTCGTCGGTCGCGATCTCGGCCAGGCTGGCCGGACCAGCGCCATACCGCCGGCCGAGCTGGACCATCAGCCGCACGCCGTACTCACCCTTCGTGCTGAAGGAGACGGCGCCGCTGCCGTGGAACTGGGTCCGTGGGGTGGACAGGGAAGGCTCCTGCAATTCCGAGTGAATCTGTCGGGATTACTCTAGCCGGACCTTCGGCCGACCGTCAACGCCCGACTCCGGCGGATCGGCTGGCTCGTTCGGTTCCGGGCTGCGCGACTCTCGACCGGCTCGATTCGAGCACGGACGCCGGGCTTAATGGCCCGTTAACCGATTCGGCCTTGACGTTGTGTTAACGCGGAGGTCAAATGCATCCGACGAGACGGCGTCTGGCCGCCCGTCGGTGGACCGTGACCGAGCGCTTCGAGCCTGGCGATTACCCCGGAGGAGGTGCCACATCGCAGGGCGTTCTGGTCATCCTGATGCCCGGTCCACGTCACGAATGCAGTTAGTGGAGAACCGCATTGCGCACTGAGCGTTCACCGTTCCGGATCGTCAGCCTGGGGGCGGTCTCCGTCCTCCTGTTTGCTGCCTGCTCGTCGGCCGCCACCGCGGCTCCGGCGACGACCGCACCGTCCACCGCCCCGGCTTCAACCGCCCCGGCCTCGGCCGCAGCGGGGTCCGCCGCCCCGTCCGCGGGTGGCGATGCCGCGATGGCGTCGCTGGTCGCCGCGGCCCAGAAGGAAGGCAACCTGACCACGATCGCCCTGCCGCACAACTGGTGCGACTACGGCGACATGCTCACCAGCTTCGCCGCGAAGTACGGGATCAAGATCAACGAGCTCAACCCGGACGGCGGGTCGGGCGACGAGATCAACGCGATCGAGGCCAACAAGAGCAGCACCGGGCCCCAGGCGCCTGACGTGATCGACGTCGGCCTGGCGTTCGGCCCGAAGGCCAAGACCGCCGGCGATATCCAGCCCTACAAGGTCAGCACCTGGGCGGACATCCCGGACAACGCCAAGGATGCCGACGGCTACTGGTACGGCGACTACTACGGCGTCATGGCCTTCGAGGTCAACACCACGGTCGTCCACGACGTCCCGAAGGACTGGTCGGACCTCCAGAAGTCCGAGTACAAGGGCCAGGTCGCCCTCGCCGGTGACCCGACCGTTTCGAACCAGGCCATCTCGGCCGTGTGGGCCGCGGGTATCGCCACCGGCGGTTCCCTCGACAACGCCGCGCCGGGCCTGGATTACTTCAAGGCTCTGAACACGGCGGGCAACCTGGTCCCGAGCATTGCCAAGACCGCGACGATCGCCTCCGGCGAGACTCCGATCAAGCTGGCCTGGACCTACAACGCCCTGTCGGATGAGGACTCGCTGGCCGGCAACCCGCCGATCACCGTGACCGTCCCGACGTCCGGTCGCTTCGGCGGCATGTACGTCCAGGCGATCAGCGCCTATGCACCGCACCCGAATGCGGCCAAGCTCTGGATGGAGTACCTGTACTCCGATGCCGGGCAGAACATCTGGCTGAAGGGCTACTGCAACCCGATCCGCTACGACGCGATGGTCAAGGCGGGCACGGTTGACACGGCCGCCCAGGCCAAGCTGCCGGACACGACCGGCACGGTCCTGCCAACCCTCGACCAGATCACGAAGGCCACCGACGTGATCACCAAGGGCTGGCCGACGGTCGTCGGCGCGACGATCAAGTAGCAACCTGAGCTGAAGCGCGGACGTGCGGTGACCAACGCCGCTAGGCCGCTCGGAGCCCGCCGGTGACCGCCCCATACGGCGCCGGCGGGCAGCCCGTCATCGAGGACCTGGGCGTGCCACCGGCGCGTCCAGGCCGTCGAATCCGGATTGGCCGGGGATGGCTCGGACTCGTGCCATTCCTGCTGGTCGCAATCCTGTTCATGATCGGGCCGACCTTCTACCTGGTGATCGGCAGCCTCAAGGACGCTGCCGGCAACTGGACCCTCAATAACTTCGTCCAGCTGTTTGGTCCCCAGATCTCCCAGACTTACCTGAACAGCATCGAGATCAGCCTGGCCACCGCCCTCGTAGGCGGTGGGTTCGGGTTCCTGCTGGCCTACTCGGTGATCCTGGGCGGCCTGCCCAGGATCCTTCGGTCGGGCCTCATGACCTTCTCGGGCGTGGCCTCCAACTTCGCCGGCGTACCGCTGGCCCTGGCCTTCATCTTCACCCTGGGCTCGGTCGGCATGGTCACCGTCTTCCTGATGAACTTCGGGATCGATCTGCGGGCCAGCGGCTTCTCGATCTATTCGAAGCTCGGGCTCGGGATCGTCTACCTCTACTTCCAGTTCCCGCTCATGGTCCTGATCATCGCCCCGGCGATCGACGGCCTGAAGAGGGACTGGCGCGAAGCGGCCGAGAACATGGGCGCCTCGTCCGGCCAGTACTGGCGCCTCGTCGCCCTGCCGATCCTGACCCCACCGATCCTGGGTACGATGATCCTGCTGTTCGGGAATGCCTTCGGGGCCCAGGCCACCGCGTACGCCCTGACCGGCGGGTTCATCGACATCGTGCCGATCGCGATCTCGCGCCAGATGCGCGGCGATGTCCTGTTCGACCCGAACCTGGGCTACGCCCTGGCGATGGGCATGGTCATCATCATGGGCGGCTCGATCTTCGCCTACTCGATCCTCCAACGGCGCGCGGAGCGCTGGCTGAAGTGACGACCCAACCCTCGGCAAGGAAGTAGTCCAGGCATGGCATTCACCGGCCGCGCCGTTCCGGGCGACCCGCTCCTCGATGAGGAACCGACCCGCCCAGGGCAGCCGCCTGCCCCGGCCGCCGCCTCGCCCGGCCGCCGCTGGAGCCTGACGCGCCTTGCCTGGTGGGTCGTGTTCCTCATCGCGGTCCTGTACTTCCTCGTGCCGCTCTATGCGACCCTCGTCTACTCGCTCAAGTCGAAGCCGTTCGGCTCGGCCTACACCGCGATCCTGAATGACAGCCAGTTCGTGGCGACCCTGAGCTATTCGTTCGTGGCCGGACTGCTCACGATCGTGGTCAGCATCCTGGTCATCGTCCCGACCGCGTTCTGGGTCCGGCTCAAGTACCCCAACCTGCGGCCGGTGGTGGAGTTCATCACCCTCCTGCCGTTCGTGATCCCGCCGATCATCCTGGTCTTCGGCCTGGAGAACACGTACAGCTCGGGGCCGCTGCCCCTGGCCAACTCGGACGAGGGCCTGAACATCCTGCTGGTCGGGGCGTACGTCGTCCTGTCGTTCCCGTACATGTACCGGGCGGTGGACACGGGCCTGCGGGCGATCGACATCGGGAGCCTGACCGAGGCCTCGCAGAGCCTGGGGGCCGGCTGGATCCGGATTCTGTGGCAGGTGATCCTGCCCAACATCCGGACGGCCCTGATCAGCGGAGCCTTCCTGACCCTGGCGATCGTCATCGGCGAGTTCACGATCGCCAACTTCCTCAGCCGGCCGGCCTTCGCCCCGTACCTCTACATCGTCGGAGACGAGAAGCCCTACGAACAGGCGGCCCTCGCCCTGGTCAGCTTCGGAATCACCTGGCTGGCGATGGTCCTGATCGCGATCCTCGGTCGCAACTCGCGCGGCCGGATCAAGGTCACCGTCGGCTAGGCAGAGCAAGGAGAAGCGCGCAGCCATGGCCTACCTCGTGTTGAGCGGGATCCAGAAGCGGTTCGGCGAGGTCGCGGCCGTCCAGAACTTCGACCTGGCGGCCGAGTCGGGCGAGTTCGTGTCGTTCCTCGGGCCGTCGGGCTGCGGCAAGACGACCACCCTGCGGATGATCGCCGGGTTCGAGAAGCCGACCGCGGGCACGATCGTGGTGGACGGGCGGGACATCACGAACATGGCCCCGAACAAGCGCAACGTGGGCATGGTCTTCCAGTCGTACGCCCTGTTCCCGAACATGACCGTGGCCGACAACGTCGGCTTCGGCCTGCGGATCCGGAAGCTGCCCAAGGACCAGATCAAGACGAAGGTCGGCGAGCTGCTCAACCTGATCCATCTGCCCGACAAGGCCGACCGGTATCCCTGGCAGCTGTCGGGCGGCCAGCAGCAGCGAGTCGCCCTGGCCAGGGCCCTGGCGATCGAGCCAAAGGTCCTCCTCCTCGACGAGCCCCTGTCGGCCCTCGACGCGAAGATCCGGGTGAGCCTCCGAAACGAGATCCGGGCGATCCAGCGCCAGCTCGGGATCACCACGGTCTATGTCACCCATGACCAGGAGGAGGCCCTCTCGCTGTCCGACCGGATCGTGGTCATGAGCGAAGGCCGGATCGAGCAGATCGGGACGCCGTTCGAGATCTACAACTTCCCGGCGACCGGCTTCGTGGCCCGCTTCGTGGGCACCCTGAACGTCCTGTCCGGGACCGTGGACGACCCGGCCGCAGGCACGATGAAGATGGCCGGCCAGTCCATCCGGACCGAGGGCCCGATCGACGGCCATGCCGGCGCTCCGATCACGATCGCGCTCCGGCCGGAGATGGTCAGCCTCGGCGCGCACGAGGGGATGAACCAGATGACCGGGGTCGTCGACGACGTGACCTTCCTCGGTTCTATCGTCCGGGTTCGGCTGCGCCATACCGACGACAGCGGCGACCTGTCATTCGACATGTTCAACAACCCGTCCCTGGCCGTCCCGGAGCGGGGCAGCGCCGTCACGATCTCGTTCCCACCGAGCGGCTGCCTGGTCATCGACAAGGCCCTGGTCGCAGCCGCGGCGGCCGCGGCGACGGAGGAACCGGGCGCCGCTTGATCGACCTGCGGGGGCTCGACCTCGTCGCCTTCGACAAGGACGGCACCCTGATCGATTTCGACGCGATGTGGGGCGGCTGGGCCGAGGACCTGGCCGATCGCCTCGAGGCCGAGCTCGGACAACCGATCCGGACCGAGCTTCATCGGGCGATCGGCTACGACATCGGCGAGCAGCGGACGATCCCCGGCTCGCCCCTGGCCGCGACCCCGATGGCCCAGCTCCGGGTCCTGACTGCCCAGGTCGTGGGCGACGTCACGGGCCGTGGTGGAGCCTCCGCCAGCGGGATCGTCGACGCAATCTGGACGGCGCCCGACCCGGTCAGCCTGGCCCATCCCCTGGCCGACCTGCCGGGCCTGTTCGGCCGGCTGCGCTACCTGGGGATCCGGGTCGCGATCGTGACCTCCGACGACCGGGCACCGACCGAGGCGACCCTGGCCGGCCTGGGCATCGCCGGCCTGCTCGAGGCGGTCATCTGCGCAGACGACGGGCTGCCCTCGAAACCGGCCCCGGACACGGTCCTGGAGGTCTGCCGGATTGCCGGCGCTGAGCCGGCTCGGACCGCGATCGTGGGCGATTCGGTGGCCGACATGCGGATGGGCCTGGCCGCCGGGCTTGGCCGCCGGATCGGCGTCCTCTCGGGGATCGGCCGGCGCCCGGAACTCGAGCCGATCTCGGATTTCGTGATCGACTCGATTGCCGACCTGGCCTGAGGCCGGCCCCGGCCTCCTAGGGGACGAGCGACGCCCCGCTGAACGGGGTGGCGGCCGGGGCTGACACGAAGCCGGCGGCCGGCAGGGCGAGCAGCAGGACGAAGGCGATCACGAACAGGACGACGAGAACCCTGAAGGTGGTCGATTCGCGGAAGGGCCGGCGGCGTCGTGCCATCGACGTCGAGTCTACCTGCGACCGGTACATCCGGGCTATTCATGCACACGGGACCGTGCCCTACGGTGCAACCGATGCGCAGGGCCGATCAGCCCGGGGACGCGCAGCCGTAGCCAGCCCAGCGGGCCAGTGGAGGACGCATCCGGAGTGGCGCCCGCGTTCGACCGAACAACGAGCGGCGACCTGGTCACGATCGCCGAGGCGGCGCGCCTGGCGGGCGTCCACCGCAATACGGTCCGGACATGGTGTACCACCGGCCGGCTGTCGAGCGTCCGGATCAACCACCGCGGCGATCGGCGCATCCGGCGGCGCGACCTCCAGGGCCTGGTCGACCGCCGGTCGGCCGAGCAGGCCGTCGCAATCGCCGGGGCGGGACCGGACGCCGCCAACGTCTCCAATCCTCCTCCGGCGAGCCGCGGCCGGAGCGGCGAACCTGGGGCGCAGTCGGGGGGCGCCCCCGAAGCTCGCCAGCGCGAGGACGCGATCCGCCGGATCGCCGGCGAGGTCTCGCGGCGAACCGAGCTCGACACGATCCTGGCCCACGTCCTGGACGCCACCGTCGGCCTCTTCTCGGCCGACCGGGCGGCCCTCTGGCTGTGCGATCCGGACGTCGCCCAGCCATTCCGCCTGGCCGCCCATCACAACCTGAGCCCGGCCCTCCGTGAAGCGATCGCCCGGGTCAGCCTGGCCGACGACCTGCCGATCGTGCGTTCGGTGCGCAACCTGCGGGTCGAGGTTCTGGTCGATCCTGCGATGGAAGTGTCCGCGCCTGGCCTGCGCGACGCCTATCAGGCCGCCGGCGTCGGGACGGCCTGCTTCGTGCCGATCGTCTTCGGCGATTCGGCCCTCGGCGTCCTGTCGATCCTGCACGAAGCGGCCCATCCCTGGCCGGGCGCCGAGATCGAGCTGGCCCAGGCCTTCGCCGACCAGGTCGCGTCGGCGATCGCCAACGCCCAGCTGCGCAGCCAGACCCACGACATGGCGGCCCGGCTGCGGGCGATCCAGGCCCTGGGCGGCCGCCTGAACGGCCTCAACGACGTGACCGCGATCGGCGAGGCGATCGTGGCCGCGACCCGCAACCTGATCGACTACGACAACATCCGGGTCTACCGGGTCGACCACGACCACGGGGTGTGCGAACCGATCGCCTTCCAGGGCACGTTCATGGGCATCCCGGACGTCCGGCCCGAGATGCTCCGCTGCCGGATCGGCGAGGGCCTGACCGGCTGGGTCGCGGCCAACAACCAGTCGCTCCTGGTCCCCGAGGCGGAGCACGATCCCCGGCGGATCGTGATCGGCCCGGTCGATGGACCCGAATCGATGCTCCTCGTCCCGGTCAGCTACGACGGCCAGGTCGAGGGCGTGATCGTGCTCGCCCGGTTCGGCCGGAACCGGTTCGGGCCGGACCAGGAAGCGACCCTCTCGATCTTCGCCGGCCACGCGGCCCAGGCCCTGGTCAACGCCGACAACCGGGCTCGCGTCCGGCGCCAGCAGGAAGAGCTCGAGCTGCGCCTGGCGGGCCAACGCCGCCTGCTCGAGGTCAACGCCGAGCTGCTCTCGACCCTCGACCCGGTGGCTGTCCTCGAGACGATCGCCGACCTGCTCAAGGAGGTCGTGGCCTATGACGCCTTGACGATCTACCGGGTCGATCGCGCGACCAGCCGGCGCTGGGCGGTCATCGCCCGGGACCGCTTCGCCGAGGTGATCCTGCGCGAGGAGATGCCCCTCGGGGTCGGCCTGACCGGCTGGGCGATCGACCATCGCGAGGCGGTCCTGTGCAACGACGCCCTCGACGATCCCCGGAGCGTCCAGATCCCGGGCACGCCGATCGAGCCCGAATCGATGCTGGTCGTCCCCCTCCAGGTCGGGGGCGAGGTGATCGGGACGCTGAACGTGGCCCGGATGGGCGAGGAGGAGTCGCACTTCACCGAGTACGAGTTCGAGCTCACCCAGCTGTTCGGTGGCCAGGCCTCGATTGCCCTCCAGAACGCCGAGGCCCACCTCGCGATGAAGGTCCGGGCCGATCACGATGCGCTGACCGGCCTGGGCAATCACGGGGCGTTCCAGCGTGACCTGGGGGCGGCCCTCGAGGCCGCCCGACCCGATCCGTTCGCGGTCCTGATGCTCGACCTCGACGCGTTCAAGCGCTTCAACGACACGAAGGGCCACCCGGCCGGTGACGCCCTCCTGCGCTCGATCGCCGAGGCGATCAGCGGCTCGATCCGGGCCAGCGACCGGGCCTACCGCTATGGCGGCGACGAGTTCTCGGTGATCCTCAGCCCGACCCACCAGGCCGGGGCGCAGGAGGCTGCTGCCCGGATCCAGGCAGCGGTCAAAGCGCTCACGATCCACGACTCGGCCCCGGTGACCGTGACCGTCGGGATCGCCTGCTACCCGGCCGACGGCGAGACGAAGGCCGAGCTGGTCGCGGCGGCCGACGCCCGATTGTTCATGACCAAACCGAGCTCCGCCCGGGACAACGTCGAGGCGTCGGTCGCCCGGGAAGCCTACCTGAGCGCGCTCCACGACACGGCGGTCACCCTGATGGACCGGCTCGAGCCGGCCGAGGTGCTGGAAACGATCGTCAAGCGGGCCTCGACCCTGCTCGGCGCAACGAGCGGCTACCTGTATCTCGTCGACGAGCAGGCCGGCGACCTCGTGGTCGAGGTCGGGATCGGGATCTTTGCCGACTGGCACGGCTTCCGGCTCGAGCGCGGGGTGGGCATCGGCGGCCGCGTGTGGCAGACCGGCCAACCCCTCGCCGTGGCTGACTACGACACCTGGGAGCACCGCTCCCAGGCGCTGCCGGTCGGCCTGTTTGGCTCGACGATCGGGGTGCCGCTCACCTCGGCCGGCCAGGTGATCGGGGTGATCGGGGTCAGCTCCGGCCCCGGCGAGCGGTCCTATGGCGAGCGCGAGATCGCGGTCCTCGGCCGGTTCGCCCAGCTGGCCTCGATCGCCCTCGACAACGCCCGCCTGTTCGCCACGGTTCAGCGCCAGGTGGTCGAACGGGCCGCTGCGGAGGAGAGCCTGCGCCGGAGCCAGGAGCGCTACCGGATGATGTCCGACGCCTCGACCGAGGCGATCGCGATCCATCGCAACGGCGAGATCGTCGAGGTCAACGAGGCGTTCTGCCGGCTCCTCGGCTACCAGGCCAGCGACCTCGTCGGCCGGCAGGTGCTCGAGCTGGCGGCACCCGAGACCCGAGCCCAGGTCAGCGGGCTATCGGCTTTCTCGGCTGCCCCCTTTGAGGCGATGGCCCGGGCTGTCGATGGCACGACCTTCCCGGTCGAGGTCGTCTGGCGGCAGCTGCCCGACGACCAGGACCCGCCGGCCACGGTTGTTTCGGTCCACGACCTGCGAGAGCGCCGGCGGCTCGAGGAAGAGATCAGCCAGCGCTCGTTCTACGATCCCGTCACGGGCCTCCCGAACCGGGCCCTCTTCATCGATCGCTGCGCTCACTCCCTGGCCTGGACCCGCCAGGACGACGACGATCCGGTCGCGGTCATCCTGCTCGACCTGGATCGGTTCAAGGTCGTCAACGAGAGCCTCGGCCATGCGGTCGGCGACCAGCTCCTGGCGGAGGTCGGCCGGCGACTCGTCGCGGCCCTTCGGCCCGGCGATACGGTCGCCCGGTTCGGCGGCGACGAGTTCGCGGTGATGCTCGACGGGATCACCTCGGCCGACGTCGCCCGGGAGCTGGCCGAGACCCTCGATGCGACCCTGCGCGAGCCGTTCGAGCTGGACGGCCGGGACGTCTTCCTGAGCGCCAGCATGGGGATCGTGATCGGCGCGCCGGGCGTGGCCAACCCGGGCGACCTGTTGCGCGAGGCCGAGATTGCCCTGAACCGGGCGAAGGCCGATCGGACCACCCGACGGGCGGTCTTCGAGCCGGGTATGAACGCCGAGATCCTCGAACGGCTCGACTTCGAGAACGACCTCCGCCGGGCGATCGAGCGCGACGAGCTGGTCCTCCACTACCAGCCCCTGATCGACCTGGCGACCAATCGCCTGGTCGGCTTCGAGGCCCTCGTGCGCTGGCAGCATCCGCTTCGGGGCCTCGTCCCGCCGATGGCCTTCATCCCCCTGGCCGAGGAGACCGGGCTGATCCTGCCGATCGGCCGCTGGGTGCTCGAAACGGCCTGCCGCCAGGCCCAGGCCTGGCAGGTCGCCTTTCCCGGCGTCCGGCCGGTGATGAGCGTCAACCTGTCGGCCCGCCAGTTCGCCCAGCCCGACCTGGGCGAGCAGGTTGCCGAAATCCTGGCCCGGACCGGCCTCGCCCCGGACAGCCTCGAGCTGGAGATCACCGAGTCGGTCGTGATGGACAGCTCCGAGGCGGCGATCGAGGCCCTCGAGGTGCTCAAGCGACTCGGCGTGAAGCTGGTCCTGGACGACTTCGGGACGGGCTACTCGTCGCTGGCCTACCTCAAGCGGCTGCCCCTCGATACGATCAAGATCGACCGTTCCTTCGTGGCCGGCCTGGCCGACGAGGATGCCAACCTGCCGATCGTCCAGGCGGTCGTGTCACTGGCCCACGGCCTGGGGATCGAGGTCACGGCCGAGGGAATCGAGACGATCGAGCAGCGCGACTGTCTGCGCCAGCTCGGCTCGGACCGGGGCCAGGGCTACTACTTCTCGCGGCCCGTCCCGGCCGAGCAGCTCGACCCGATCCTGGACGAGGGCCGGCCGCTCCCCCAGTGAGCGGCCTTCCGGCCGCTCGGCTGGTTCATCGCGGCCTCGCGACCGCTGCGCTCGTTCCTGGCTGGCTCGCGGCCGATGGGCTCATTCCTAGCGGCTGGACCCGAAGATCCGGAGCAGGAACAGGAACATGTTGATGAAGTCGAGGTACAGGTGGAGTGCCCCGAGGACCGAGGCCTTCTCCATCGAACCGACCAATCCGGCGATCTGGCCGTCCTTGATCCGCTGGATGTCCCAGGCGGTGATCCCGGCAAAGAGGGCCACCCCGGCGTAGGACACCAGCAGGTTGATGCCCGAACTCTGGACGAACAGGTTGAGCAGCGAGAGCACGATGATCCCGATCAGGGCCATCATGAAGAACCGGCCGAAGGCGCTCAGGTCCCGCTTCGTCACGAAGCCGAAGACGGCCGATGCCCCGAACATCGCCGCGGCGCTGACGAAGGCCAGGGTCACCGTGCCCAGGTCGTAGGCCAGAAAGATGAGCGAGAAGGTAAAGCCGGTCAGCGCGGCGTAGCCGAAGAACAGGCCGAGGGCGGCCGTCGCCGAGAGCTTCTGGATCCCCGCACTCAGGACGATCACGACGATGAGCTGGAGGATGATCGCCGGCAGGAAGAGCGACTCGGCGGCGCTGATCAGGCTGGGATTGCCGGCCACGACCCACGACACGGCGGCCGTGATCAGGAGGCCGCCGAACATCCAGGCGAGCGCCTGGCTGACGAGGCCGGTCGACAGCTTGGCCGACGGCCGGACACCGAGCTGCGAGGGTGTCTGGGGATAGTTCATCGCGATCGTTCCTTACGCTTCGTCCGCGCGGGCGTGCTCGTCCGCGCCTCGGCTTGCTCGGCGGTCCGGGCAAGCACCCAGACCAGGTCCGCAAAACGGTTCAAATACGGTAGCAGGTGCTCGCTCCGAAGCAATCCTTCGGCTTCGAGCGTGACGACCCGGCGCTCGGCCCGCCGGATGATCGTGCGGGCCAGCTCCAGCGCGGCGCTCGTCCGGGTCTCGCCCGGCACGACGAACTCGCGCGGCATCTCGATCCGCTTCTCGAGGTCGACGACCAGCTCGGTCAGGTCCTGGACCATCGCCGCGGAAACCCGGGTTCGGCCATCCTCGAGTCGATCGACCGCCTCGGGGGTCGTGGCCAGCTCGGACCCGACCACGAACAGCTCGCGCTGGAGGCGCAGGATCAGCTCGCCGACCGAGGCCAGGCCGGAGTTGAGGATCCCGTACTGGCTCTTCACCCCGAGCTCGGCCCGGGCCAGGCCCAGGGCGGCAACGGCTTCGTCGACCGTGCCGTAGGCCTCGGTCCTCGGATCGTCCTTGCGGATGCGCGGCCCGCCGAAAAGCAGGCCGGTTGTCCCGTCATCCCCTCGGCCGCTGGTCACGACCGAATCGATCTTCGACACGTCGCTAGCGGGTCACCACATCAGGCCGGCGTCGCGGGGATCCCAACGCTCGGCCAGGAGGGTGACCTTGACCTCGTGTTCGACGACCAATTCGGCCTGCTCCTTGACCTGCTGGATCATCGACCCGGCGTAGGGGCAGAACGGGGTGGTCAGGATCATCTTGATCTCGGTCGACTCGGGTCCGAGGATGATCTGCCGGATCAGGGCCAGCTCGACGACGTTCATTCCGATCTCGGGGTCGACCACGGCCCGCAAGGCATCGAGAATCGCCAGCTCGGTCGCCCGGCGCTCGGCATCGAACGGGGCAGCTTCCTGGCCGGGCACGGGGGCCTGCGCGGTCTCGTCGCTCGTCGCGGATTCGGTCATGCCGAAATCCTACCAGATGACTCGGAAATGACCACCCCGGAGGCGGCGACCCCGGGAGTGGCGGCGGATCTGCGACGTGGCAGGCGGGGAGGCCTGCGGCCTTGCGGCCTGGCGCCATACAGCGTTGGCAGCCCTGGGGCGGGGTGGCAGATCTGCGGCACTGGCGGCTTGACGGGCGGCCATGCGGGCCTGCGGCGACGCGGCCCTGCGGTGTGGCAGCCGCGGCGACGGGCGGCTGTGCCTGCGGGGTGGGAGCGTGCGACCGCGCGGCCCGCGGATTGCCGCCGCCAAACGTCAGGGCGCCAGCCGTGGCCGCCACCTGCCTCGCTTCTTCCGGATTAGCAATCCCCGGAGTGTTATGGAGGACCTGCCAGACCAACGGACCGCCCGACGGTTGCCGGCGAGCACGAGACGCTGTGCCTGCGCTGCCCCGCGGCGCGGAATCCGGCGCGTGCCATCCGAAATCGATCCGTTGCAGCGCCCCGGTTGGTATTTCGGAACAATGCGAGCCGGGCCAGGCTGAACCGCTCGCCGGCGGATCAGGCCGGCAACGACTTGACGACGATCCCGGACTGGCGGAGATGCTCGGGCAGTCGCTCGGCCTCGCCCGGGCTGTAGCCGGGCCCGGCCAGCGAGCCGTCGGCCTCGAAGTACTCGGCGTAGCGCTCCCGATGCTCGCCGGCATAGGCGTAGGCGCTGGCGATACCCATCGCCCGCAGCTCGGGGTGTTCGGCCAGGAGGCGAGTCAGGTCGTAGCCGTTCCGGCGCAGGTCCAGCAGCTGGCGAACGGTCAGGCGGCTGCCGTAGCAGAACGGCTCGCCGTTCATCACGAGCGGGTCCGCCTTGACCCACTTGATCGTCATCGGCTCAGGCGCCCTTGTAGATGAGCTGGAGGATCCGATTGCGCTTGCGGGCGTCACCGGCGATCCGGCGCTGCCAGCGGAAGCGCTCGATCGCGCTGTCGAGGGCGGCATCGGCCGCCGGTCGCTCGGCCGGGGTAAGGACGGCCTGGGCCGCCTCGCGCAGGCCCTCGCACAGCGCGATCACGTTGTCCATCGGCACGCGCCGGCGGCGATAGATGACCGACGCCTGCTCAGACCACGAGCGAATCGCGGCGACGCTCCCGGTCGCGAGCGATTCGGCCAGCAGATCGACCAGGATCTCCGTGTCGCGCAGGAGCAGCCGGACGCCATCCTCGTCGTTGTGGACCCGGATCGTGGGGTCACGCTCGAGCGCGATCTCGAGGGCTCGCGTACCGAGGCGGCCTTTCGCGGCGCGAAGTCGGGCGGCCGCGGCGGGCAGCCCGGCAGTCTGGTCAAGCGGCGCCAGGCCGAGGGCTGGATGGCTCACGGTTACAGAGTCTAGCGCAGCCTCCGGGCCCCGGACCGTGGCGACGGCGGGGCGGACCCCCGATGGGCCTGACCGGGCCCCATTGCCGACCGGACTCGAGCACGAGCGGGTGCGGACTCGGCCGAAACCGGCGGAAGGGGCTGGGTATGATCCGGACAGGAGGGTCGCGATGACGGAACCAAATACGCCGGGAGGGGCTGGCCTGCCCGATGGGCCGATCCCGGCTCCGGCCTCATCGCCGGACGCCCAGCCCACGGATCCGGGTGCCGCCGATCCGTCCTGGGCCGCCCCGGCCGAGCCACCGGCGGCCGAGGGAGCGTCAGCCCCCGAGGCAGGATCTGTCCCCGAGGCAGGATCTGTCCCCGAGACCGCTACGCCGCTCGAGGACAGCCCCGGCTACGGCCTGCCGATCGGCATGGTCGACGATCCTGCCACCTCTCCCGGCCCGGCCGCGTCCGATCCGGCCGCAGCTGCCTGGGGTGACCCGAGCGGCGATCAGGCAGGCGCTCCGGCTGCGTCCGATCCGGCTGCCGCATCGGGTGACCTGGGCGGCGATCTGGGCGGAGCTCCGACTGGCGCCGCAGCGGGTGACCTGGGCGGATACCAGCCGGGCGCTCCGGCCGGCGATCCGGGGGCCTACCAGGGCGCGATCCCCGGCGCCGGCGATTCGTCCACGGGCTGGACCCCGGGCGCCGTCGCTGGTGGTGACTTGGCGGCGGCTAGTGCGGCTCCCCCGGCGAAGAAGGGCCGGCTGGTCCGAGTCCTCGGGATCGTGGTCCTGATCGTCCTCGTCGTCGGAGCTGTTGCCTACTTCACCAAGGGCGGCCAGAAGAGCGCGAGCGACCTGACGGTCGGTGACTGCTTCGAGGTGCCCTCGGCCAGCACGAACATCGATAGCGTCAAGAGCGGCCCATGCACCGCGAGCCACACCGGCGAGATCTTCTTCATCGCGAACTACCCGGACGCGGCGGCCTACCCGGCCGATGCCGATTTCGAGCAGTTCGCCGAGAACCAGTGCAACCCGGTCTACACGACCTACGTCGGGGCCAGCCTCGAGTCCACGCCCGACCTGACCGTTGGCTTCTTCTACCCCCAGTCAGATGGCTGGGCGAGCGGCGACCGGGTCGTGAAGTGCTACGTGACCCGGGTCGACGGCGGCGCGCTCACCAAGTCGCTCAAGGGATCGGGCGGCAACTAGGTCACGACCCCAGCTCGGCCACGATCGTGGCCGGCGAGAGCTGCTCGGTCAGCAGGCGTCTGAAGCGAGCTGGCCGGTCGGGCCCGGGCACGGCCTCGAGCCAGCGGCGAAGGAGCGCCTCGCCCTCCGAGTAGACAAAGATGTACGTCCGCCAGAGGGGATCCTCGATGAACTCGAGGGTCTTCTCGGCGCGCTCCGGCGAGAACAGGGCGACCTGCTCGAGCTCGCTCCGGACGGTCGCGTGGTCGACGCCGTCGACGTGGCGGCGGAGCGCCGCGTTGACATCGAACTCGCGCAGGCGGCGACGCTGGGCCTCCAGGGCGATCGCCGTGGCGGCCAGATCGCTCCGGGATCGTCCGCCATCTCGAGGGCTGATCGCGGCCCGCTCCAGGAGCTCTTCGAGGAGGGCCTGCTCACCCTCGGGCGGCGCGGCGAACTGCCCGCCAAGGTCGGCCAGCCCCTCGCTGACGAGGCACTCCGGGGTGTTGATGAGGAGGACGCTGCACTCGAGCCGGCCCTCCCCGTCGACCAGGCTCGACTCCTTCCAGGCGTGCTCGAGATGGTGGCCCGGGTACGTCTCGTGGGCGACCAGGCCGATCAGCTCGGGCGCCCGGATCGGCAGGTCGGTGTTCAGGTCGAACCGCGACTGGAACCGCCCGTCGTACCAGTTGTAGCCGCCCCAGGGCTGATCCCGCACGATTCCGATCCGCAGGCCCTCGCCCTCGGGCAGGCCGAACAACATCCGCGCCCGGTCCCGAAACCGCTCGACCAGCCATTCGAGCACCGGGCGCAGACGCTCGGGCGAAACCACCAGCCCAGCATCCCACCCCGCGAGGCGCTCGACCGCCGGGTCGGGTCCGGGCAGCAGCCGATCGATCTCGGCCCGGGCGGCCGCGAACTGCTCCGGCGGCCGGCGCACGGGCAGCCAGTCGAAGCACTGCTCGACGTGGTCGAGGTAGGCGGTCCCGGTCGGGCCGGCCGGCGCTTCGTCCAGGGCCCGCGCGTTCGCCTCGATCGCCCGAAGCTGGGCGATCAGCCAGGCCCGGCGGTGCCGCTCAGCGATCTCGGCCTCGACCCGGATCCGGAGCTCGGCCGCGTCGGCGGCCAAGCGTCTCAGGGAGGGCAGCGCTTCGAGGTCGACCTGGGCCTTGAGCGCCGGCGGACCGAAGTAGCCGTCGACGAACCCGGGCCGGTGCTGGTCGAGGCGCAGGGCCAGGCGAAGGTAGGCGGTCGCGATCCCGGACGAGTCAGGATCCGGGGCATTCCCCACCCGGCCGGATTCGGCGGTCATGCCGGCGTCTCGCCCACGAACGGCATGTTCCGCCGCTCGACAGCCTCGAGGCTCATCCGCAGGGCGGCCGTCTTCTGGCCGGCGACCTCCCGCACGTAGTCGGCCTCCTCGTCGGGTTGCATCGGCCGCCCACGCACGATCGAGCGCGACTTACCGACCATCAGCCAGCTCAGGTGATAGCGATCCATCGTGCCCCAGGCCTGGCGGAGGAGCTCATCGGACAGCTGCAGCCAGACCTGGAGGGCACCGAGCGACGGGCTGAGCTGGAGCCGCTCGCCCTCGTCGACGAGCTGGCGGGTGCGGACGATCAGCTCGGCGCGGGTCACGGCTCGGGCAGCAATGCAGCCATCGACATCGCGTCGATCCAGTCCTCGCGGGCCGAGCGGAGGGCGCTGGTCCGCGGACCCGGCCGCCCGTCGCCGATCGGACGTCCGTCGAGCTCGACGAGCGGCACGATCCCGGCAACACTGCCGGTCAGGAAGGCCTCGTCGGCCGCTCGCAGCTCGGCCGGCCGGAGATCGACCTCGGCCGTCACCAAGCCGAGCTGCTCGGCATGGGCGAGCAGCCAGGTGCGGGTCGTCCCGGCCAGGATCGCCGCGGACAGGGGCGGCGTGGCAAGCGTCTGGCCGGCGAGGACGAACAGGTTGGCGGCCGTTGCCTCACTGATCGCGCCATCGAGGGTCAGGAAGAGCGCATCGTCGGCCCCGGCCCGATCGGCTTCCAGGCGGGCGAACACGTAGTCGGCCCGGGAGGTGGTCTTGACCCCGCTCAAGGGCGACTGCGGGTCACGCCGGATCGCACTGGTCACGGCCCGGACCCCGCGGGCGAGCAGGTCCGGACTGGTTGGTGCGTACGGCCAGGCCTGGATCGCGACGGTCGCGACGAGCTGCTCGAAGCCGGGCGGCAGGAGCCCACGCCGCTCGACCGATCCCCGGCTGACCGTGATCCGAATCGATGCGTCGCCGACCGGACCATCGTCGCGCCCGGCGGCGTCCAGCTCCTCGGCTGCCAGCAGCTCGGCAATCCCGTCGGCCAGCTGATCGTCGGATACGGCCAGGTTCAGCCCAAGCACGGAACAGCCGGCTCGCAGCCGTTCGAGATGCTCGTCCAGCTCGATCGTGATCCCGCGCCGAGCCCGGGCCGTCTCGAACAGGCCGTCGCCTAGTTGGAATCCGCGGTCGGTCACGCTCAGGTGCGGACCCCTCGCGTCGACCAGGCCGCCATCCAGCCAGATCGAACGCGGGCCCGAGCCGGGTGACCAGCTCACGACCCTGCCGCCTCACGAGCGCCGATCGCCCGGAGCGGCCCGGCCGCCTTGGCCACCGTTTCGAACCACTCCTCCGTTGGATCGCTCCGCCAGGTGATGCCGCCCCCGACGTGGAGCGTGAGCCGCTGGCCGTCGGCCACGAAGGTCCGGATCAGGATGCTCGAACCCAGCCGGCCGTCGGGGCCGAGCCACAGGGCGGTGCCCGTGTACGGACCGCGCCGGACGGGCTCGAGCTCCTCGAGGATCTCCATCGCCCGGATCTTCGGGGCGCCCGTGATCGAGCCGCCCGGGAACGCAGCAGCCAGCAGGTCGAACGCGTCGCGGCCCGGGGCGAGGCGGCCGGTCACGGTCGAAACGAGGTGCTGGACCGCGCTCGTCCGCTCGAGCCGGCAGAGGCGGGGCGTCCGGACGCTGCCGGGCAGGCAGACCCGGCCAAGGTCGTTGCGCAGGACGTCCACGATCATCACGTTCTCGGCCCGGTCCTTGTCGCTGGCCAGGAGCTCCGCCGCGAAGGCCCGGTCGGCCTCGGGCGTGGCACCCCGCGGCCGGGTTCCCTTGATCGGGTCGGTCGAGACGATGCCCTCGCCGTCGACCGACAGGAAGGCCTCCGGCGAGGCGGACACGATTGCTCGAGTCCCACGGCCTGGGCCCGGTTCCCCGGCCCCAAGGTCGAGATACCCGGCAAAGAGGGCCGGGTCGCCGGTCCGAACCGCCTGGTAGACGGGCCACGGGTCACCCCTGAATGGCGCGGCCAGCCGGCGAGCGAGGTTCGCCTGGTAGATCTCCCCGGCCGCGATGAACGCCCGGATCCTCTCGACCCCTGCCTCGTAGGCCGCTCGATCGAGGTTCGTCTCGAAGATCAGGCCGTCTCGTGCCAGGCCCACGGCACCCCGACTCCTTGAGGACGGTCCGGCGAGGCGCCCGATCCGGGCCCGGACGTCGTCGAGCCGCTCCTCCAGGCGTGCCTTGTCTCCATCGAGCGGGCGGCCGCCCAGGTACGCCTGGCCGGTCCGGCGATCCCAGGCGAGCACCCAGTCGTACAGGCCGAGCCGCATCGGGGGCAGGCCCTGGTCATCGCTGGCGTTCACGGAGCGCGGCTCGAAGCTGCGCCCGAGGTCGTAACCCAGGAAGCCGGCCAGGCCGCCGCTGAAGGGCGGTCCGCCAGCCGCCGGGGCGGTCGGGTCGAGACGAGCCAGGAGGCGCCGGGCGGCGCCGAACGGATCCGGGCCGGGGCTCGGTCCGTCGAGCACTTCGAGCGGGTCGGCGGCCAGGAAGCTCCAGTGGGAGCGGCGGCCGGGCCGGGCGCTCTCGAGCAGGACGAGGCCGGGCAGGTCGCGCAGGCCCTCCGCGACCTCGTTCGGGGCAGCCCCGTCGAGCTCGGGCAGGCGCTCGACTCCCCGGACGGCGCCCGGGACGGAGACCGCCCGGCGATCCATCCTCGCAGCTGTCAGGATCATCGCTCGATTATCGCCGCCCACGACAGGGAACTTGGGCCGGGGGCCTGGGCCGGGGGCTTGGGCTCGGACTCGTCAATCGAGCACGATCATCCCGGCGCCGGCCGTGGCGAAGGTCGCCTCGTCGATCAGGATGAAGCTGCCGGTCGCCCGGTTGTCACGGTAGGCGTCGACCGCCAGGGGCGCCGACAGGTGGAGCGTCACCAGCCCGATCTCGTTCAGCTGGAGCCGGTCCACGCCCTCGATCCGCTCGAGCGTGTTGATATCGAGCCGGTACTCGATCGCGGTCACGATTGCCCGGACCGTTCGGGCGGCGGCCTTGAGCTCGTAGCGCCGGCCAACCGTCAAGGGCGTGTCGGTCATCCAGCACACGCTGGCCCGCAGCTCGGTCGTGACCGTCGGCAGGCCGCCCGGACCGACGAGCAGCTCGCCCCGTCCGACGTCGAGATCGTCCTCCAGGGTCAGGGCCACGCTGAGCGGCGGATGGGCCAGCTCGAGCGGACCGTCGAAGGTGTCGATCGAGCGAACCTGGCTGCGGCCGCCGCTGGGCAGGGCGATCACCTCGTCCCCCGGCCGCCAGATCCCGCCCTCGATCCGGCCGGCGGCCGCCCGGTAGTCGTGGTGGCGCTCCGACATCGGCCGGATGACCCACTGGACGGGCAGCCGCCGGTGGGTCCAGTCGGTGCTGTCGGCGACATCCACGGTCTCGAGAAAGCCAAGCAACGTGGGCCCGTCGTACCACGGCATCCGGTCGGTGGGGCTGACCACGTTGTCGCCGTGCAGGGCCGAGATCGGGATGTAGGTCACGCTCCGGATGCCGTCCAGGCCCTCCGCGAACGCCCGGAAGTCGCGCCGGGCGCGCTCGAACGCGGCCTCGTCGAAATCGACCAGGTCGAGCTTGTTGACGCACACGACGAGATGGCCGATGCCGAGCAGCGAGGCGATCACGGCATGCCGCCGGGTCTGCTCGACGACGCCCAGGCGGGCATCGATCAGGACGACCGAAAGGTCGGCCGTCGAACCGCCGGTGACCATGTTCCGGGTGTACTGAACGTGGCCGGGCGTGTCGGCGATGATGAACTTGCGCCGAGGCGTGGCGAAGTAGCGGTAGGCGACATCGATCGTGATCCCCTGCTCGCGTTCGGCTCGCAGGCCGTCCGTCAGCAGGGCAAGGTTCAGGTAGCCGTCGCCCCGCTTCAGGCTCGCCCGCTCGATCGCCGCCAACTGGTCCTCGAAGATCTCCTTCGAGTCGAACAGGAGGCGCCCGATCAGGGTGCTCTTGCCGTCGTCGACCGAGCCGACCGTGGAGAACCGGAGGAGGTCGGCCGTGGCCGGCGCGAGATCAAGCTGGCCGGCGGCGAGGGCCATCAGAAGTAGCCCTCGCGCTTGCGGTCTTCCATGGCCGCCTCGGAGAACATGTCGTCGGCCCGGGTCGCGCCACGTTCGGTGATCCGGGCAACGGCGACTTCGGCGATGACCGACTCGAGGGTCGTGGCTGACGACTCGATCGCGCCGGTGCAGCTCATGTCGCCGACCGTCCGGTAGCGGACCCTCAGCCGACCGGCCTGCTCGCCCGGCAGGGGGTGGATCGTCGGGCCGACCGCCAGCCACATCCGGTCGCGCTTCACGACCTCGCGCTCATGGGCGAAGTAGATCGACGGAATCGCCAGCTGCTCGCGGGCGATGTACGACCACACGTCGAGCTCGGTCCAGTTGCTGATCGGGAAGATGCGCATGTGCTCGCCCCGCCGGATCCGGGCGTTGTAGAGGCTCCACAGCTCCGGCCGCTGATTGCGCGGATCCCATTGGCCGAAGGCATCCCGGACCGAGAAGATGCGCTCCTTGGCCCGGGCCTTCTCCTCGTCCCGCCGGCCGCCGCCGAACACGGCGTCGAACTTGTGCTCGGCGATCGCGTCGAGCAGGGTCGTCGTCTGGAGCCGGTTCCGGGAGGGGTCGTGGCCGGGCTCCTCCTGGACCCGGCCCCGGTCGATCGACTCCTGGACGCTGGCCACGATCAGCTGCTCCCCCAGCTCGGCCACCCGCGCATCGCGATAGGCCAGGACCTCCGGGAAGTTGTGGCCCGTGTCGACGTGCATCAGCGGGAACGGAAAGTGGGCCGGCCGGAACGCCTTCTCGGCCAGCCGGAGCATGACCAGCGAATCCTTGCCGCCCGAGAAGAGCATGACCGGCCGGTCGAACTCGGCCGCGACCTCGCGCAGGATCTGGATCGACTCCGACTCGAGCTCGTCGAGCTCGCTCGTCCGGGGATGCCGGGCCGAGGTTCCAGGGGCGACCCTGGCCGGAGTGGCGTCCGGCTCGGTCGCGGCAGTTCGCTCAGTCATCGAAGACCTCGCGCCGATCGAGCCCGGTGGCCGCGACCCGGTCGACCGCCTCGACCGCTCGATCGCGGGTCATCCGGCCGGTGACCGGGTCGAAATGGATTCCACATTCGCGCTCGTCGGGGCGCTCCCACCACCAGCGACCGGATCGCGGGTCGTCACCATCGGCCACGGCCCGGGTACACGGCGCGCAGCCGATCGAGCGATAGCCCTGGTCGTGGAGCGCGTTGTACGGGACGTCATTAGCTCGAATGTAGGTCCACACCCGGTCCTCCGACCAGTCCGCCAAAGGGGCCACCTTCCAGACGCCCGGCCGTCCCGGATCAGCGGCGATCTTGGGCGTGGCGAAGCGGGTGACCAGCTGGTCGCGCCGGAGGCCGGTGATCCAGCCGGCGAGGCCTTCCAGGGCTCGTCCGAGCGGCTCGACCTTGCGGACGGCGCAGCACGTCCGGCGCGCCTCGAGCGAGTCGTAGAACAGGTTCAGGCCCCGTTCGCGAACCATCGCCTCGACCGCCAGCCGGTCAGGAAAGGCGACCTCGATCTCGATCCCGTAGCGCCGCCGGGCGGCGTCCATCAGGTCGTAGGTCTCCTGGGGCAGCCGGCCGGTATCGAGGGTGAAGACCCTCGGCCGGGCGGTCATTCCGGCCAGCAGGTCGAGGATCACCATGTCCTCGGCCCCGAACGAGCTGGCCAGGGCGAGGCGGTCCGGACCAAGCGTCCGGAGGGCCAGGCCGAGCACGCCGGCAGCGTCGAGCGGCTCGACGATGGCAGCGTCGGGAATCGGGCCGACTGATGTCGGCGTTCCCGGCCCTGCCTCGTCCAAACGAATCCTCCCGGATCAGCTGCTGGCGCTGGTTGCGAACGTATTCTCGATCGGCACGCCGACCATGCTGCCCCACTCGGTCCAGCTGCCGTCGTAGTTGCGAACCCGACGATAGCCGAGCAGCTCGTGGAGCACGAACCAGGTATGGGACGAACGCTCACCGATCCGGCAGTAGGCAATGATGTCCTTGTCGCCGGTGACGCCCTTGGCCGCATAGAGCGCGGTGAGCTCGTCGACGCTCTTGAACGTGCCGTCCTCACGCACCGTCTGGGCCCACGGGATCGAAGCGGCGCCGGGGATGTGGCCGGCCCGCTGGGCGGTCTCGCTCAGGCCGGGAGGCGAGAGCAGCTCACCGCTGAACTCGGCCGGGGAGCGCACGTCGACGAGGACGAGCTCGGAGTCCGAGAGCCGGGGCAGGATGTCGTCGCGATAGGCCCGCAGGGCAAAGTCGGGCTCCGGCAGCTGGTAGCCCGTCTCCGGGTAGGAGGGCAGGTCGATCGTCAGCGGCAGGCCGTTGTCCAGCCAGTACTTGCGCCCGCCGTCGAGGATCCGGACGTCGCCGTGGCCGTACAGCTTGAGCTGCCAGTAGGCCCACGCCGCGAACCAGTTGTTGTTGTCGCCGTAGAGCACGATTGTCGTGTCCGGGCCGATCCCGCCGGCCGATAGCAGGGCCGAGAAATCGGTCCGGCTGGCAATGTCGCGCCGGATGCCGTCGGCCAGCTGGCTGGTCCAGTTCCAGCCGACGGCCCCGGGAATGTGACCCTGCTCATACGAGGTCGTGTCGACATCGACCTCGACGAATCGAACGGTCGGATCGGTCAGGTGAGCCTGGGCCCAGGCTGCGTCAACGAGAACGGGGTTGCTCATCGAAAATCGTGCTCCTGTCGGTCAACGGATCGGAGTTGAACTTGCAGTGGGACCGGCGGCTGGGACGTGCCGTTGGACGTGCGACGGGACCTGCGGACCGGATCGACCCCGATCGGCCCGCCCTTGACACCTGCATCCGGCCCGGGCTCGTTGGCCGGCGGCGGTCGGCAGCTCAGTCATCGAAGCCGCTCCCGCCCCGGCGACTGAAGGCCGCCAGCTCGGCCCGGCAGGCGGCCGCCGCGCGATCAGCCTGACGGACGATCCAGGGGTCGACCCGGCTCGAATCCTCGATCGTGACGGTCACGCCATACGGGCCGTCGGCCAGGACGATCCCGGAGCTGTTGCGGTAGTCGGTCAGCCAGTTCGCCTGGAGGCCGATCAGGGCATCGGCCACGACCGACGGCGCGAACGTCCAGTCGAGGTAGCTCCGGTCGAGGGCGCTGGCGATGTCGTCGATCCGGATCGGGACGCCGCGCTCGAGGCGGGCCACCAGGTCGATGATCCGGACAAGGCTGAACGGATTGCCGGACTCGGCCACGCTCGGCGGCTGGAGGTTCGGGTCGGGCAGGCCCGCCGGCGCGGCGCGCATCGGGACGGCACCGGGCCTTGTCGCCGTGCTCCGGCGAGGGTCGGTCAAGAGACGGCTCCTCGGGGTCTGGGTACGCTCGAGAAAGGAAAGCCAAGTTATCCGGTAGGATTTCGTCCTGAGACTACCACGGCACCTCCGGCGACGATCGGCCAACGCTTGGCGAGGGCCCCATTTACGGTGCCCGGCGACACCGATGATCGATCCGACCCGTGTCGATTCTTTATCTGTCCGACACCCGATCTGGACAACGGTAGGTCACACTGGGCGCTGCCCGACTCCGCAGATGAGCCCATCACCGCCATGACGTTCCCTCCTCAGGGCCCCGGCCCTGGCGATCAGCCCAACGCGAATCCCGGTCCGGACGCCGCCGACGACGCCGGATCGCTCGCGGGTCCGCCGTCGGACCAGCCCGCCCAGCCTGCCCCGCAGGTCGAGTGGCTGGCGCCCGGCTGGTCGTCCCCGAACCCGGCCGCGCCCGATCCTGGCGGCCCTTCCGGGACCCCCTGGGGCCAGCCAGCCGCGAGCTCGACCGGCCAGCCCGCCTCATGGGGCCAGCCCGCAGCGGCCGCGACCGGCTGGCAGGCCCCCCAGGGCTGGCAGCCGATTCCGGCCCAGGCAGCAAATCCCAAGCACGATCGCCTGCCGGCGGTGCGCAACGTCTTCGCCTTCATCCTGGCCATCGCGATCGCCTTTGCCGCAGGGGCGGCGATCGGCGCGCCCGTCACCGGCGGTGGCGTGGCCGGCTCGAACCTGCCCCAGACCTCTGCCTCGTTTCCGCCCGAATTCGCGGTCTACGAGCAGGCCTGGAAGATCCTCCACGACAATTACGTCGATCCCTCGGCGCTCGATCCGACGACTCTCACCTACGGCTCGATCTCGGGCCTGATGAGCGCGGTCGGAGACACCGACCACACCCGCTTCCTGTCACCGACGGACCTGGCCAATGAGAACTCCTCGTTGAGCGGCCAGGTCGTCGGGATCGGGGCCGAGATGAGCACGGTCAACGGCAATCCGGTGATCCAGTCGGTCATTCCGGGCAGTCCCGCCGAGAAGGCCGGCCTGCTGGGCGGCGACACCGTGCTGAGCGTCGACGGCGTGTCGACCAGCGGGCAGAGCGTCGACACCGTCGTCTCGAAGATCCGGGGCGACGCCGGCACGACGGTCGTCCTGTCGGTCCAGCATGCCGGGGCGAGCAGTCCCGTCAGCGTCAGCATCGTCCGGGCCAAGGTCGAGGTGCCCTCGGTCAGCTGGGCGATGATCCCCGGCACGAAGATTGCCGACATCCGCATCGAGCAGTTCGCGACCAACGCAACGAAGGAGCTGACCGACCAGGCCGCAGCTGCCCGCAAGGCCGGGGCGACGGGCATGATCCTCGACCTGCGGGGCAATCCCGGCGGCTACGTCGGCGAGGCCGTCGGGGTCGCCAGCCAGTTCCTCAAGGACGGCAACGTCTACGAGAACCAGGACAAGGACGGCAAGATCACCCCAGTCCCGGTGACCCCCGGGGGCACGATCACCGACCTGCCCCTGGTCGTCCTCGTCGACAACGGGACGGCGAGCTCGGCCGAGATCGTCTCCGGTGCGATCCAGGACGCCAAGCGGGGCGAGCTGATCGGAGCAAAGACGTTCGGGACCGGGACCGTCCTGACCCAGTTCCCGCTCAGCGACGGATCGGCCCTGCTGATCGGCACGGTCGAGTGGCTGACCCGGGATGGGCGGCAGATCTGGAAGCACGGCATCCAGCCCGACATCACCCTCGACTCGAACCCCAAGGGCACGATCGTCGTCCCGACCGACCTGTCGAAGATGACCACCGCCCAGCTGAACGCTTCGGGCGACCTGCAGCTCCTGAAGGGCATCTCGACGCTCAACGCGAAGTGATCGTCGGCGCGAGCTAGTTGTCGTTCGCCTTCTGCCTGCCGTGCGGCTCCTCGACCGTTCGGCTCCTCGACCGTTCGGCTCCTCGACCGTTCGGCCCTCGATCGTTCGGCGACCACTACTAGTCCCATCTGAACGTGAACCGGCGCGGCACTTCCACGCCCGAATCGCCCGACTCTGCTCTAGGCGGCGACGCTGAGCCCGGAGCGACCATGCACCCGGAATCGGCATGTCTAGGGATGGATGCGCGCCGAAACGCTGGCCCGGAAGAAGGCTCGAACGAGGGGATGGTTGCCCGCCGAACGCCGGGTTAGAAGTAGCCTCGAACGAGGGCTACAGCAGCTCACCGTGGGCGGAGCCGGTCGGCTCGCCGTCGCGCGGGCGGGGCTCCTCGCCGGGTCCGTAGACCTTCGGGGCCGGGTCGCCGCTCGGGCCATTGCCGCTCGGGCCATTGCCGCTCGCACCATTGCCGCTCGCGCCGTTGGCACTAGCTCCGGACCCGGCTTCGGCTCCGGCCTCGAGACTTGCCGCGCCTGCCTCGAGGACCAGTAACGGCGCGCTGGCCGTGCCCTCGATCGCCCCGACTCCGAAGGGCACCCACTTGGCCGGATCCTGGAGCCGGTGGGCCTCGGTATTGCCCCGGGTGTGGACCTCACTGAAGCCCTTCGGCTCGATCCACATCCGCTCCCCTTCGAGCAGGCCGAGGACCCCGGACTGGCCCGGCTCGGAACGTTCGTGCTGGCAGTAGACGCAGGCCGCCCGATCGTGCTGCTGGTAGGTCGGTGGCTCCTCGTAGGTCGTGATGTAGCCCTCGTAATTGCGCAGGACGACCTTGTGATCGGAGTAGCTGATCAGGTAGTTGGGCATGACCGGGATCTTGCCGCCGCCACCCGGCGCGTCGATCACGTACGTCGGGACGGCGTAGCCGCTGGTGTGGCCGCGCAGGCCCTCCATGATCTCGAGGCCCTTGCCGACGGGCGTCCGGAAGTGGCCCGAGCCCTCGACCAGGTCGCACTGGTACAGGTAGTACGGCCGGATCCGGTTCTCGACCAGCTTGTGGACGAGCGCCCGCTGGATGTGGACGCAGTCGTTGACCCCGGCGAGCAGGACGGACTGGTTGCCGACCGGCAAGCCGGTCCGGGTCAGCCGGTCGACCGCCCGGCTCACCTCGGGGGTGATCTCGTTCGGGTGGTTGAAGTGGAGGTTGATCCAGAGCGGGTGATACTGCTGGAGCATCTCGCACAGCTGGTCGTCGATCCGCTGGGGCAGGAAGACAGGGACCCGCGAGCCGATCCGGATGATCTCGATGTGGGGAATCTCGCGCAGGCCGCGGAGGATCGACTCGAACAGCTTCGGGGCGAGGGTCAGCCCGTCACCGCCACTGATCAGGACGTCCCGGACCTGGGGTGTCCGGCGGAGGTAATCGAGCTGCGCCTCGTGCTCCTTGCGGTTGAAGTTCAGGGTCGGGTCGCCGACGATCCGGCTCCGGGTGCAATAGCGGCAGTAGCTTGCGCACTGGGTCGTCACCAGCATCAGGACCCGGTCGGGGTAGCGATGGACGAGGCCGGGCACAGGCGAGTGGCGGTCCTCGGCCAGCGAGTCCTCCATCATCCCGGTGAAGGCGACATGCTCCCGGCCAAGGGGAATCACCTGGCGCCGGATCGGGTCGTTGGGGTCGTGCGGATCGATCAGGCTGATGAAGTAGGGCGTGATGTCGACCCGGAACTTGTCGACCGCGGAAAGACCCTCGCGTTCCTCGTCGGTCAGCTCGAGGATCTGCTCGATCTCCTCGAGGTCGTTGACCCGGTTGCTGAGCTGCCAGCGCCAGTCATTCCACTTCTCGTCGGGCACGTCCGCCCAGATCGGGGCGCGCCGGCTGACCGCCGGCCGGCCGTTCGGTCCAAGAACCCGGGCAGGGTCGCGCCGGTTGACGAACGGGGCGGCCTCAGCCGCGGCTACGGCCTGCTGGACGGCCGCGGCCTGGATCTCGTTGGCATCCATGCGCTGGCCTCCCGCTCCGGTCTCGAGTCCTTCCGCGACGCATAAACTCTATGCAGTCTGCATGGCGGATGATACCCCGGCGCCGGGCGGCCGCAAGCGTCCGAAGGTCAGGTGGCGACAGGGATTCCCGGTCGTCCGGGCGGCGCCGACGGAGCCGACCTCAGCCGGAGCGGGCGACGCCGGAAGGGTCGAGGTCAACTGGAGCAGGCGGCGCCGATCCTGCCGCCGTCAGCGGGCGCGCCCCTGCGCTATTCGCCGATCACCGACCAGAGCAGGCCCATCATGATGAAGAAGCCGATGAACAGGGCGATCAGGGCGAGACCACCGTAGGGCGAGTTCGCCCCTTCGTGGGGAACGAGCTGCAGGCCGATCCCGAAGACCAGCGCCCAGGCGATGCCCAGGAACGTGAACAGGAACTTCGAGTTCGGGTTGGTGATCGCCCGAACGAGGCGGGGCGACCGGCCCTCGGCGGCCATCGCGGCACGCAGGAAGATGTACACGAACAGACTGGCGATCGAGATCGCGATGGCAAAGATCGCGAACTGGAGCGGTCCCTGGAACGGAACGAGGAGGAGTTGCACCTGGGCGCCTCGGCGATCGTCAGCTGGACGATTCGATCCTATCAGATGGCTGCCCGCCCGAGCCGCTCGATCCCGGCCCCGATGATGGCTCGAAGAACGAGCGGATCAGGCCATCGCACGATGCCGCCCAGCGGCTGACTGCCTCGACCTCGGCCGGCCCGAAGGCCGCTCGCCGGGGACTCTCGAGGTTGACCACGCCGCACGGCCGGCCGTCGATCAGGATCGGCACGGCCAGCTCGCTCCGGGTCCGACTACCGGGGAAGCTGAGATAGCCCGGATCGTCCTCGACGTTGTCGACCTGGCAGGGCAGGCCGGCCTGGAAGGCCCGGCCACAGATCCCGTTCAGCGAGATCGTCCAGTGGCCCACCCGGACCTCGCCCAGGTCCTCGCCGGCGCCCCAGTGCATCGCGGCCAGGCGCAGCCGTCCGACCGATGGATCCCACACGAACAGCGAGCAATGGTGAATCCCCTGGGTCCGGCTGAGGTCGTCGATCGCCTCCTGGGCGCGCTCAACCTCGGAACCGCCCAGCCTGAGCTCGGGTTCCCCTCGGCGTTCGGCGTCGCGCTCGCCGACCCTGCGTTGTTCCGTCTGCAGCCCCTTGTCCGGCCCGGCCGGGTGGCACTGTCCCGCACGAGCCGCTCCCAAGTATCGCATTGATCGGGCCGAGCGCCAGTCCGCTCGACGAGCGGGTCGGGCATTCCGGCCGTCCGGCCTGACCCGGTTACGATGCGGTCATGGCCCCGGATCACCGTTCCCCACAGGCCGCGCCGGGCCGGAGCGTCTTCGAGCGACTCGGGGCCCTTTCGTACCGGCGACGCTGGTGGATCGTCGGAGCCTGGCTGCTCCTGCTCGGGGTGGCCCTGCCCCTCGCCCCGCGCGCATCGGGAGCCCTGCGGGCGGGCGGCTTCGACCTGGCCGACCTCGAGTCGTCCCGAGCCCGGGCGCTCCTGCACGATCAGCTGGGACTGCCGGAATCGGCCCTGGTCCTGGTCTACTCGAGCGACACGGCCGGGGCCGGCCAGCCAGCCTTCGACCAACCCACGGCGGCGGCCCGCTCGGCCGTCGCAACCGCCCCGTACGTCGCCCAGGTCCTGGCCTATCCATTCGCTCCGAGCCAGGTCTCGGTCGACGGCCGGACCGCCTACGACGTCGTCCTGCTGAACATCGATCCGGACAACTCGCCCGACGCGCTGCCGGCGATCCAGGCGCGGCTGGCGGCCCTGCCGGCGGGAGCGGTCACGATCGCCCTGGCTGGCGGTCCGGCCTTCTACGGCGACATCCAGACCGTGTCCGAGAACGACCTGCGCCGGAGCGAGTTCGTGTCGCTCCCGTTGGCGGCCATCGCCCTGCTGTTCGTGTTCGGCTCGGCGGTCGCGGCCGGGGTGCCCCTGGCGGTCGGCGGGGCGTCCGTCGTTGTGTCCCTGGCCGCGATCTTCATCGTGGCCAGCTTCACCGAGATGAGCATCTTCGTGCTCAACCTGGCGACCCTTCTCGGGCTCGGCCTGGGAGTCGACTACTCGCTCCTGATGACCAGCCGCTTCCGCGAGGAGCTGCGCCGAAGGAACCGGCCCGAGGTCCCGGGCTGGTCGCCCGAGCAGGCGGTCGCGGGGGCCGTCCAGGCGACCGTGGCCACGGCCGGCCGGGCCGTCTTCTTCTCGGGCCTGACCGTCCTGCTCGGGCTGCTCGGGCTCGTCCTGTTCGAGTTCACGATCCTGCGCTCGGTGGGCATCGCCGGGGCGATCGTGGTGGGCGTCGCCGCCCTCGCCGCGCTGACCCTCCTGCCGGCGATCCTGTCGATCATCGGCAGCCGGATCGACCGGCTGGCGGTCCGGCGGCTCGACCGGGGTCCGAGCACGAGCGAGCCCTGGGCCCGCCTCGCCCGGTGGGTGATGCGTCGCCCGGTGCCGGTCTTCGTTGCCACCCTGGGCCTGCTCCTGCTCCTCGGCGTCCCGTTTCTGCACGTCCTGCCGAACGCCCCAGACGCGACGATCCTGCCAGCCAGCGTGCCCTCACGGGTGGCCTTCGACCGGCTGGATGCGGCGTTCGGGACGGGCCGCTTCGCCCCGCTCTCGCTGGCGATCCAGACGACCGGGCCGGCGACCAGTCCGGAGAACCTGGCCGCCCTGTACGACTACTCGCGCCGGCTCGCGGCCGATCCCCGGGTCACGGCGGTGGCTGGCCTGGTGGACCTCGATCCGCGCCTGAGCCTGGCCCAATACCAGCTGCTCTACGACGGCAGCACGGGCCCGCCAGATCGATACGTCGCGACGACCCTGGCGGCCACGACGAAGGGCAACCTGACCGCCTTCAGCGTGACCACCCCATACGGTCCGAACGCGGCCGAGGGCCGGGCGCTCGTCGATGACATCCGGTCCGGGACCGGGCCGCTTGCGGCGCCGCCGGGGATGACCGTCCTCGTCGCCGGCGGGGCTGCCGACGTGACCGACGTGGTGAACCGGGTCGCCGCGGACTTCCCGCGGACGGCCCTGTTCATCATCGTCACGACCTACCTGGTCCTGCTCGTCCTGCTCCGCTCGGTCATCCTGCCGGCCAAGGCCCTGGTCATGAACAGCTTGTCGATCCTGGCCTCGTTCGGCGCCCTGGTCTGGATCTTCCAGGACGGCAACCTGTCGGCCCTCCTTGGCTTCCAGCCGCTCGGCTACGTCGAGACGACCCTGCCGGTGATCCTGTTCTGCATCCTGTTCGGCCTGTCGATGGACTACGAGGTATTCCTGCTGACCCGGATGAAGGAGGCCTGGGACCGAACCCATGACAACGCCGAAGCCGTGGCCTGGGGGCTCGAGCGCAGCGGCCGGATCGTGACCTCGGCGGCCCTGATCGTGGTCGTCGTCGCCGGATCGTTCGCCTTCGCCGATGTCGTCCTGATCAAGGCGGTCGGCCTGGGCGTGGCGATCGCGGTCGCGATCGACGCCACGATCGTGCGGGCCCTGCTCGTCCCGGCCACGATGCGCCTGATCGGCGACTGGAACTGGTGGATGCCCGAGCGGATGCGGCGCTGGCTGGCCGACCGGGTTCCGGGCGCCGATGCCGAAGCCGGTCCGCTCGAGCCGGAGGTGGTGGGCTGATGCCGGCGCGGGGCCGGAGACGGCTGACCTGGCCCGCCCGCTTCGGGCTGCTCGCGCTGCTGGCCGCGCTCGTCGGAGGCTGTGTGTCGGGGCCGGTCCTGGCCAACGCGCCGGCCTCGCTCCTGCCCGTGCCGAGCGCCGCCCCGACCCCGAGTCAGCCGGCCGACCCGGTCCCGATCCGGCTGCCCCAGGACGACGGCGCCCATCAGCGCCTGACGGAGTGGTGGTATTACACCGGCCATCTCCAGGACGAGGCGACGGGTGCCCGCTACGGCTTCGAATACGTGATCTTCCGGGCCGAGCGGGGCGGCTTCCCGGTCACCTGGGCCTCGCATCTGGCGATCACCGACGAGGCCAGTGACGCCTTCCACTACGCCCAGCGCAGCGTCGTCGGACCGTCGGTCAACCAGCTGCCCGCCGGCAGCGCCGGCTTCTCGTTCAGCCTCGGAGCCGATCCGACCGACCCGAGCACGACCGGCCGGCCGGCCTGGACGATGACCGGTTCCGGTGGCCACGACCACCTGGCTGCCGAGCTGGCGCCGGCCGAGGCGAGCGCGGCTGGTTCGCCGGGCGGCCTCGGGCTGGACCTGGCCCTCCAACCGGCCAAGCTGGCCGTCCTCCATGGCGCCAACGGCTGGATCGACTTCGGGCCGGCCGGCGGCTCGTACTACTACTCCCGGACCGACGAGCTGGCGAGCGGCTCGATCGTCGTCGGGGGCCGCCGGCTCGAGGTCAGCGGAACGGCCTGGTTCGACCACCAGTGGGGTGACTTCATCGCGGTCGGTGGCGGGGGCTGGGACTGGTTCGCGGTCAACCTGGCCGACGGGACCGACCTCACCCTGTCGCTGGTCCGGGCGGCCGACGGCAGCGATGCCCTGGTCTACGGAACCCTGGTCGACCCAGCCGGCAGGGCGACCCATCTCGGTCGCAGCGCGTTCTCGGTGGCCGTCACGGGGCATTGGAGATCGCCGGCGACGGGTGCGACCTATCCGGCCGGCTGGACGATCACGATCCCCGGCCAGGGCCTCGCGATCGAACTGAAGCCGACCGTGGCCAACCAGGAGCTCGACACCCGGGCCACGACCGGGGTCGTCTACTGGGAGGGCTCGCAGGTCGTCAGCGCGACCCGGGCCGGAACACCTGAGGGCGGCCAGGCCTACGTGGAGCTGACGGGCTACGGTCCGGGCCTGTAGGCCGGGGTGGGAGTCCGGAGTCAGGCGGGCGAGCGGCGGAGGGTAACCGCGGCCACGAGCCAGCCAGCCACGATCGTGATCGCATAGCTCGCGCACCAGACGCACACGGCGTCGATCACGAACAGCTCGAGGTAGGTCAGGTACAGCACGAACAGCACGCCGAGCAGACCCAGGCCATACAGGGCGAGGAGCGCCCGGCGATCCTGGCCCCGCCACCAGGCGACCGACAGGCCGACAAGGATGACCGAGAAGACGACGCCCAGGAACGCAACGGGGATCCCGAGGATCTCGCTGTACGGGCTGAGGGCGACCGTCTCGCAGCCCTGGAGCGGCCCGCACACGGGCAGGCCGCCGGAGAAGCGCACCAGGCTGAGGTAGCCCGCGATCAGGAGCCCGGCGAGGGCGAGGCCGCTGGCGATCGGACCGCTCCGGCGCGCGGTCACGGCGAGGCGGTCGGGCCGTTGGAGCCGCCGGGCGCGGGCGAGGCCGGCGGGCCGTTGGAGCTGGCCGGTGACGGAGAGGCCGGTGCGAGCGAGCGGATCAGGTTGGCCAGGGCGTCATAGGTCGTGAGGGTCACGACCTTGCCATTCACGAAGATCGTCGGCGTCCCGCCCACGCCGAGGGCCTCCCCGGCGGTCCGTTCAGCCTGGACGGCCGTGGCCTTGGCCGGATCAGCCAGGCAGGTGTCAAACATGGCCTGGTCCAAGCCGACCTTCACGGCGATTGCGTCCAGGGTCGACCTGGTGAACCAGCCACGGTTCTCGCCGTTCGGGTTCTGGTTCGCGTAGAGCCAGTCGTGGTATTCCCAGAACTTGCCCTGATCCTCGGCGCACGACGCGGCCACGGCCGCATCGAGCGATTCATTCGGATTGTGGCCATCGCCCAGGAAGGCGAAGTTGTTGAACGTGTAGGTCATCGTGCCCGGCGCGACGAAGTCCCGAATCAGGTTGGGCTCCCACTGGCGCGTCCAGACGCCGCAGTACGGGCACTGGTAGTCCTCCCAGGTATCCATCTTGACCGGCGCGCCGCTCGTCCCGAGGGTCGTCCCGGTCCGGGCGATCGAGGCCGGCACCGGGTTGGCCGGCGCGACCAGCGCGGTCAGGCTCGGATTCGGCTTGTTGTTGAGGGTGTAGATCAGGATCAGGGTGGCGATCACCGCGGCGGCGGTCACCAGGAAGGTTGGTGACGCCCACAGCGGGCGCTTCTGGGCGACGGGCCGGCCGCGCGAGGCCTTCGAGCTCGAAGGCTTTGTGCCCGAGGGCTTCGCGGGGGACGCCGAGCCAGGGGCTGAGCTCGTGCCGGCCTGGCCCGACTTGGCCGCCTGGCGCTGGCGACGGCGCGCGGCATGGTTCGGTGCGGGATCCTTGCGGGTCATGGTCGAGTCTTCGGCTGGTCAGGCGCGCCGGCCGGTCGCGGCCTGGCAGTCCGGGCAGACGCCGAACAGCTCCAGCCGGTGGGACTGGATCCGAAAGCCGGTTCGGCGGGCCACATCGCGGGTCACGGCCGGCATCCCGCAGGCCTCGATCTCGGTCGTTCGCTGGCACAGCGAGCAGATGACGTGGTGGTGGTGGATCGGCTCGCACTCGACGTAGGCGTGCTCGCCGCTGGGCAGGTCCACCCGCTCCACGGCATTCAGCTCCGTGAACAGCTCGAGCGTCCGGAAGATCGTGGCTCGGCCGACATCGAGGCGCTGGCGGCGAGCATCGTCGACGAGGTCGGCGGCCGTGAAGTGGCCTTCCCGCTGGGCAATCAGGCCGGCCACGACCCGGCGCGGCTCGGTCAACCGGTAGCCCGCCCGATCCAGGCTGGTCACGATTTTGGTGGCATCGGTCATGGCCGGACGATACCACGGATTTGGCCCGAGTCCCGAAGCGGCTTGACGATACTCAGTCTCAGTATGTATTCTCGCCGGGTTCGCACAAGAGGTCATGCAGATGGGTCGATTACTGAGACCGGATCTGGCTCACGTCAGGGTCCTCCCGGGGTTGTCCGCGGTCGGCATCCTGACTCTTGTGATGCTGATCGGCTGCTCCGCCGCGGCGGGCAGCGCGTCACCTGGGCCCACGGCCCCGCAACTTGGCGGTCCCACGCCGGCGGGCACGGCCGGGCCGATTGCCGTGCTCGGCGCTGAGAACTTCTACGCCGATCTGCTCAGCCAGGTCGGCGGGGCGCGAGTCAGCGCGATCAGCCTCCTGAACGATCCGAACGCCGACCCACACGCGTTCGAGAGCAGCCCCCAGGACGCGGCTGAGGTCGCGGATGCCCGCCTCGTCATCGAGAACGGCCTCGGCTACGACGCGTTCATGGACAAGCTGCTGGCTGCCTCGCCGAACGCGAGCCGAACGGTCATCAACGTCCAGCAGCTGCTGAGCGCGCCCGACGGAGCAAATGCCCACATCTGGTATGACCCGACAACGATGCCAGCAGTCGCCGCGGCCGTTGCCAGGGCGCTCGACGCGATTGACCCGGCCAACACGTTCTACTTCGACGCGCGCGAGGCGCTCTACCTCAATTCGCTCAAGCCGCTGGCCGCTAAGATCGCCGAGATGAAGACCCGCTTCAACGACACGCCGGTGGCCTTTACCGAGCCGGTCGCGGGCTACCTTGCAACCGCGATCGGCCTCCAGGTCCTTACTCCGGAGGGCTTCCAGAAGTCCATCGAAGATGGCACTGACCCAGCTCCTGCCGACGTAGCGGCCGAAACCGACCTGTTGGCCGGCAAGAAGGTCAAGGTCCTGATCTATAACAGCCAGGTCACGACCCCGATCACGAGCCAGATGCACGACCTGGCCGTGGCCAATGGCATTCCGGTCGTGGGAGTCGCCGAGACGATCCCGCCGGCCTACTCCGACTACGCCAGCTGGCAGCTGGCGCAGCTGAACCAGTTAGAGCAGGCGCTCGGCAGCGGTGGCTGAGGCCGAGCGGCGGGTCTCCGTCCGCTTCGAGGCTGCGACCCTCGAGTACCACGACCGGCAGGTCTGGTCGGACCTCTCGCTCGAGTTCGACGAGCCCTCGTTCGTGGCGATCCTGGGACCCAACGGCTCGGGCAAGACGTCACTGCTCAGAGTGATCCTGGGTCTCACCCCTCTGTCGGCCGGATCGGTCGAGGTCCTGGGCCGGGCGCCGCGTCGCGGCAATCCCGGAATCGGCTACATCCCCCAGCACCAGGCCTTCGACCCAGACCTGCCCCTGCGCGGCCGTGATCTCGTCCAGATGGGGATCGACGGGCACCGATGGGGGATCGGCCGGTCCTCGGCCGAGGACCGCCGGCGGGTGGCCGAGGTGATCGGGGCGGTCGAGGCGACGGCCTACGCTGATGCCGCGATCGGGCGCCTCTCGGGCGGCGAGCAGCAGCGCCTGCGGGTCGCCCAGGCGATCGTGGGCGATCCCCGACTGCTCCTGTGCGACGAGCCCCTGGCCAGCCTCGACCTCCATCACCAGCAGGAGATCACCGAGCTGATCGGCGGCTGGCAGCGCCGGACCGGCCGGACGGTCCTGTTCGTGACCCACGACGTGAACCCGATCCTCAGCCTCGTTGACCGGGTCCTGTTCGTGGTCAACGGCCGCTGGGCGCTGGGCACGCCGGACGAGGTCCTGACCTCGGAGCGGATGTCCGAGCTGTACGGCTCGCACGTGGACGTGATGCGAGTCCACGGCCGGATCCTTGTCGTGAGCGAGTCGACCGGCTCGGGGTTCGAGCTCGAGGAGCCGCATCACCTGCCCGAGATCCATCCCGGCGGCGGAACGAGCCCATCGCCCCGGCAGGAGCCCTGATGGACCAGCTCCTCCACCTGCTCGGCTACTCGTTCGCCCAGAACGCGATCGCGGCCGGGATCGTGATCGCGATCGTGTCGGGGATCGTAAGCCGCTTCGTCGTGGCCCGGAACATGGCCTTCGCGGTCCATGCCCTGGCCGAGCTCGGGTTCACCGGCTCGGCCGCGGCGATCCTGATCGGGATCTCGCCGGTGATCGGGTTGATGACCGGCTCGATGATCACGGCCGTGTTCATCGGGACGCTGGGGGTCCGGGTCCGCGAGCGGGACGCGGTCGTCGGGGTCGTGATGGCCTTCGGGCTTGGCCTGGGGGTCCTGTTCCTGACCCTCTATCCGCACTACGCGAACGAGGCCCTGTCGATCCTGTTCGGGACGATCGTCGGGGTGACCCTGTCCGACGTCCTGCTCCTGATCGTGATCGGGATCGTGACCCTGGCGGCCCTGGCCGTCGTCTTTCGGCCGCTGACGTTCGCGACGGTCGATCCGGAGGTGGCCGAAGCCCGGGGCGTGCCCGTTCGCGGTCTCGCCATCGCGTTCCTGCTGATCCTGGCCGCGGCCGTCGCCGAGGCGGTCCAGGTCGTCGGCGTCCTGCTGATCCTGACCCTGCTGATCACGCCCGGCGCGTCGGCCGAACGGCTGACCGCCCGGCCCGGGCGGGCCGCGATCTACAGCGTCTCGATCGCCCTGTTCTGCGTCCTCGCCGGGATCCTGCTGGCCCTCGAAACGAACATCGCCGTGAGCGTCTACGTGACGTCGCTGAGCTTCGGTGTGTACCTCGGCTCACGCTTCCTGGTCGGCCCGGTCCTGATTGCCCGGGAGCAGCATCGCGGAATGTGAGGGTCAACCGGCCGGCGGGTGGGCCCGGGCGACGTCGCCGATGATCGCGGCGAGCTCCTGCGGCCGCGACCACATCGGCCAGTGGCTCGTCGGCAGGTCGATCCAGGTCGTGTCGCGCAGCTCAGCGAGCCCGGCCAGCCAGGGCGGATTGTCGGACGCTGCGTACTCCTTGACCTTGTCCGATGGAAAGCCGGTGCAGATGATCGTGCTGGGAATGTCGCGCCGGGCCTCGTTCGTGAGCTCAACGGCCGTGCGCAGGACCCCGCCCGGCTCGGGCACCGCGCGACGCTGGAACGTGTCGAGCTGCTCGGCGCTCAAGCCGTCGAGATTCTCTGCCGCGGCGAGGTCCCCGGGCGCCGGGAGCGGCAGCTCGGCACGCTCGAAGTCGGGGTCCAGGGCACCGCGTCCGGGGGCCGTGTCGACATAGACCATCGCGGCGATCCGCTCCGGGAGACGGTCGCTCGCGGCATATCCAGGGAAGCCGGCCGCGCTGTGAACCGCCAGGATGACGGGCTCACTCGCGGCGGTGATCGCCGCGCAGATCGCATCGACATGATCGGCCGCCGTGATCGACGAGCGGTCGGTCGCCGCGGCGTCGAGGCCGGGCAGGGTCAGCGCGCTGACATCGTGGCCATCGGCCCGGAGCAGCCCGGCAACCTCATCCCAGGCCCACGCACCGAGCCAGAACCCAGGCACCAGGATGATCGGGGCAGCCTTCTGGTCGTTCATCGGTCCATCGTAGCCTCGAGCTCGGTGGCGGTGGGCAGCCCCTCGCGGGCCCCGGCCCGGATCGTGGCCAGGCTCCCGGCGGCCACCGCTCGCCGGACGGCCTCGGCGAGCGAGCGGCCCTCGGCCAGGCTTGCCGCGAGGGCGCCGTTGAACGCGTCGCCGGCCCCGGTCGTGTCGGCGACCTCGACGGAAAGCGCCGGGACGCGCCGGGCCGGCCCATCCCGTGGTACCACCAGCGCCCCCTCGGGTCCGAGGGTCACGACGACCGCTTCACCGACCCGCAGCCACGCGGCCGCCTCCGCTTCGTCCGAGCCAGGCCGCGCACCGGCGAGCAGGGACAGCTCGCCCCGGTTCGGGGTCAGGATGTCGACCAGCTCGAGGATCGCGGGCTCGACGCCGTCCGCCGGTGCGGGGTTGAGGATCGTCCGGGCCCCGGCGGCTTTGGCGGCCCGAAGGGCTTCCGCGACGGCCGCCGGGGTCACCTCGTTCGAGACGAGCACGACATCGCCGGCACCCGGCTCCAGGCGGGCCAGGGCGGCCACGAAACGGTCCGGCTCGAGCGCCCGGTTCGCGCCGGAGGCGACCGAGATCAGGTTCTCCCCGGCCGGATCGACCAGGATCAGGGCGATGCCCGTGGCCTCCTCGGTCGTGGCCAACCCGTCGAGGCCAACGCCGGCAGCCGCCAGGGCGGTCCGCGCCTCGGCCCCGAACGAGTCATTGCCGACCGCACCGATGAACTCGACCTGGGCGCCGAGCCGGGCCGCGGCCACGGCCTGGTTGCCGCCCTTGCCCCCGTCATGTCGCTCGAACCGGCCGCCGGTCACGGTCTCACCCGGGCCAGGCAGGCGCGCGCCGCTCACGACGAGGTCGACGTTGACGCTGCCGATCACGATCACTCGTCCGCTCATCGTCCGGCTCGCTCCTCGCTTCGGGGTCGCGCCACGATCAGCTCTGCCCCGGCCTGGCCGGCGGCTCGAACCTAGCTGCCGGTGATGAACTCGCCGCCGTCGACCCCGATCGTCTCGCCGTTGATGAAGCCGGTGCCCTCGCCGCTCAACGCGAGGATCGCGCTGGCCACGTCCTGGGGCGTGGTCATCCGGCCGGTCGGGTTGCGCCGGGTGGCCGCCTCGATGATCATGTCGTGCTCGGGGATCTTCATCAGGGCCGGGGTCATCGTGACGCCCGCCCGGATCGTGTTGACGGTGATCCCCGATCCGGTCCGGGCCAGCTCCATCGCCAGCTGGCGGACGTGCGACTCGAGGGCGGCCTTGGCCGAGGACACGACGCCGTAGCTCGGGACGACCCGGGTCGAACCCTCCGACGTCATCGCGTAGATCTTCGAACCGGATTCGAGGAAGCCGCCCCGGTACAGGTCCTGGACCCAGTAGACGAGGCTGTTGGCCATCACGTCCTGGGTCATCTCCATCTTCTTGCGATCGACCGCCGCCTTGGGGTCCTCGGCGATGAACGGCACGAGCGAGCCGAAGGCGAGCGAATGCATCACGACCCGGACATAGGGCTGACGGCCTTCGGCCCGGCTCTGGTCGAAGCGTGCGGCGAGCCTGGCCAGGGCCGACGCCCGCTTCTCGTCGTCGGCAGCGTTCATGTTGATGTAGAGCGCCTCGGAGCCGGCCGCCTCGATCGCTGCCTTGACCTCCTCGACGTGCTCCAGGGCGGCCCGGAAGTCGAGGTGGATCCCGCAGATCCGGTAGCCGTCGGCGGCCAGCGCCCGAGCCGTCGCCTCGCCCATCCCGCTCGAGGCGCCGAGGATCAGCGCCCAGCGCTCACGTTCGTCGCTCATCGGCCGAGTCTAGCGTGGCCGATCCGGGCCGGGCGTGCCCTGCCTGCAGACCTGCACGGATTCAGATCACCTGATGGATGCGCAGATGGGCGACCTCGGCCGGCGTGTAGCCCAGCTCGGCCAGGATCGCGGCCGAGTGCTCGCCGAGCAGGGGCGGGGCGGTTCGAATCGTGGCCGGCGTGGCCGCCAGCTTGAACGGCACACCGACCTGGCGAAGCGGGCCGAGCAGCGGGTGCTCGACCTCGACGGTCATCTCGCGGGCGCGGGCCTGTTCGGATTCGAACGCCTCGAGCACGCCCTGGATCGCCCCGCACGGGATTCCCGCCTCGCCCAGTCGGGCCAGCCAGGTGCTCGTCGGCCCGGCCGCGAAACACTCGGCCAGGATCGGCCGGAGCTCGGCCCGGTTGGCCACCCGCGGGCCATTCGCGTTGAAGCGCGGATCATCGACCAGGGCGTCCAGCTCGAGCGCTGCGCACAGGCGGGCCCACTGGCGTTCGCTGCCGGCCGCCAGGGCGATCTGGCCGTCGCTCGTCGCGAATGTCTCGTACGGGACGATGTTCGGATGGGCGTTGCCCAGCCGGCCCGGCGAGCGACCCAGGGCAAACGCATTCTGAGCCTGGTTCACGAGCACGGCCAGGGTCGACTCGAGGATCGACAGGTCGATCCGCTGGCCCTTCTCGAAGGCCGGAGAGCCGGGCCGGCCGCGTCCCTCGAGCGCGGCCAGGATCGCCACGCAGCCGAGCAGGCCGGTCGTCACGTCCGAGATCGCGACGCCGACCTTGGTCGGGCCGCCGCCCTCGCCGTCGGGAAAGCCGGTGATCGACATCAGCCCCGCCACCGCCTGGATCACGAAGTCGTAACCCGGCAGCTGGGCATCGGGACCGGTCGTGCCATAGCCGCTGATCGCCAGGTGGACCAGTCGAGCGTTCAGCTCCTCGAGGACCACATCGGAGAAGCCGAGACGCTCGAAGCCCCCGACCCGGCTGTTCTCGACCAGGACATCGGCCCGGGCGATCAGGCGGCGCAGGACCTCCGAGCCGCTCTCGGTCCGCAGGTCGAGCCGGATGCTCCGCTTGTTGCGGTTGACCGCCAGGTAGTAGGCGGCGACCCCCGGGTCATCCGGGCCGAGCCGGCCGGCACCGACCCAGGGCGGGCCCCAGGCCCGGGTCCCGTCGCCCTCGGGCGGCTCGACCTTGATCACTTCGGCCCCGAGGTCGGCCAGGAGCATCGTGCAGTACGGCCCGGCCAGGACGGTCGAGCAATCGACGACGGCGATCCCAGCCAGCGGCCCGGGCGACGCGCCGCTCAGGGCGATGGGGCCGCCTCGCGCGAGGGCAGCGGATGAAGGGAGACGAGGGCCGAAGCGTCGTCGGCGGTCGACCGAGAGGCTGACTTCGACCCGAGGGCCGGCCGGGTCGCCTCGACCTCATCGAGCTGGCGCAGGAAGGCCGCCGACCCGAGTCCCGCAAAGACCGCCCGAGACTCCGCGGCGGCCGCCTCGCCGAACGGATCTCCCTCCGGGGCAAGCGCGGCGGCGTTGAGCAGGATCAGTCCGACATCGAAGCTCACCCCGAGCTCCCGGAGCGCCCGGGTCGCCTCAGTGAACAGGCCAACGGCGTCGCGCCAGCGATCGTCGAGCGCCGCGATCGCGGCCTCGAGGGCCATCCGTTCCGCATCGAGAGCTGGCCCTCGGACCGACAGGGCGACGAGCTCCGCGAGCAACCGGCGGGCTTCGTCAAGGTCTCGCTCGCGGGTCGCGGCATAGGCGGCCCACAACAGTCCGTATGGTCGGTTCAGCCGACTGAGCTCGCCGGCGCGTTGCCCGTGCCGCCGAGCGTCCGCCAATCGGCCATCGGCCAGCGCGGACCATAGCTCGGTCAAGGCGATCGACGAGCCGTACACCGGGTCGTTCAGGTCGTGGGCTGCCGAAAGGGCCTTCAGGCGCCCGGACACATCGTCGCCGCGGGCGGCCAGGATCTCGAGCTCGACCAGCTCGATCGCGGCTCGGTCGAGGGACTCGAGTTCCGCGGAACCCGCATCGTGGAGGGCCTCGAGGGCCCAGGCCCACTCGCCCGTCTGCAGGGAGGCCTCGCCACCGTTGGCCGCCGTGATCACTGCCATGTGGCGGAGCCCGAGGCGCCGGCTCAGGTCGAACGCCTCGCGGCTAACCTCGGTCGCCCCGCGCGGGTCGTGGACGGCCAGGTGGCCGGTCAGGCTGATCGCCGCCCTCAGGCTGAGGGTCGTCAGACCATTCGCATCGGCAAGCATCCGACCGGCCCGCACGAGGCCGAGACCTTCCCATACGCGCCCGAGGACGGCCATGCTCCCGCCCTTGGTCGTGATCGCGTCAGCGAGCACCGGGACCAGGTACAGCCGCTCGGCTGGAACGAGCGCCCGGTCAGCCCACTCCACCGCCCGAGCCGGCTCTTCGTGAAGCTGGTAGGCGCGAGCCAGGGCCGCCATCAGCGAGATCAGCGATGGGTCGTCGGACAGCTCCGGGGAGAGCTCGGCGTAGGCCGGCTCCAGGACCGCCAGGGCGTCATCGATCCGATAGGCCGAGCTGAGGGCTCGTCCGAGTGCGACCACGGCACCAGCCAGCGCGGGGCGATCGCCCCGCTCGCGATGGATCTCGACGACCCGCCGGAGGGCCGTCTCGGCCAGCTCGAAGTGAGCAGCGAGGTCGGCCGCCCCACCGAGCCGGCCGAGCAGGTCGGCCTCGTCGGCCGGGTCCGAGGTGATCGTCAGAGCCCGCTCGAGATAGGCAATCGCCTGGTCGTTCGAGCCGAGCGCCCGGGCGCGCTCGGCCGCTCCACGGAGGGCAACACGGGCCTGGGTGGCGAGCGCGCCGCCATCGTCGCCGTCGGGCGAGGCCAGGTAGGCATCGAGGTAGTGGGTCGCCAGGACGCCGGCCATCTGCTCGTCGCCCGAGGCCTCGAAGTAGCGGGCCGCCGCGAGGTGCCGCGCCCGGCGGTCGGTCCGGGCCAGGGTGGAGTAGGCCACTTCCCGGAGGAGCGCCTGGGCGAACCCGTACTGGCCTCGTTCGGGCGAGCGGGGGTCGGTGTCGAGGACCAGGATCTCCCGGCGGGCCAGCCCGCGCAGGCGCGCTTCGAGCACCTCAGGCGATTCGGCTCGCAGCTCCGCCAGGGCGTCGATCGTGAACGTCTGACCCAGGACCGAGGCATCCTGCAGGAGCGCTCGATCGCCCGGGTCGAGGGCATCAAGGCGGGCGGCGATCAGGGCATGGAGCGTCTCCGGGACGGCCAGGTCGCCGAGATCCCCGACCGGACGGTAGGCACCCTCGGCTTCCTCGAGCTTGCCTTCAGCCACGAGCATCCGGACGGTCTCGACGGCATACAGGGGAATCCCGCCGGCCCGATCGAGAATCGCCCGGATCGCCGGTTCGGGCAGGCCCGGCACGAGTCCGGCGAGGAGCTCCCGCATGGCCGCTTCGGTCAGCGGCTCCAGCGACAGCGCCACGAAGTTGCGCCGGCCGGCACCCCAGCCCGGGCGACGTTCGAGCATCTCCGGACGCGCCAGGGTGATGACGTAGATCGGGCTGTTCGAGGACCACTCGAGCAGGTGGTCGATGAAGTCGAGCAGGCCGGGATCCGCCCAGTGGAGGTCCTCGAACACGAGGACCGCGGGGAACTCCGTGGCGACCCGCTCGAAGAACGTCCGCCACGATGCGAAGAGCTCGTCTCGGCTGCGGGCGCCGGCGTCGCCGAAGCCGAGGAGCGTCAGCAGGGCCGGCTCGATCCAGCGTCGCTCGACCTCGTCCGGGACGAACTCGAGCAGCGTTGCCGCGATCTGCTCGCGGGTCGTCGCCTCATCGTCGGTCTCGGCCAGCCCGGCCCGCCGCCGGACCATCTCGCCGAGGGCCCAGAACGTGACCCCTTCGCCCAGCGCGGGCGATCGGCCTTCGTGCCACCAGACCGTCTCGAGCACGCCGTCGATGTACTTCAGGAACTCCCAGGCCAATCGGCTCTTGCCGATCCCGGCGACTCCGGTCACCGACAGGAGGCGGGCGCGACGCTCGCGCGAGGTCGCATGGAAGAAGTCCTTGAGCAGGCGCAGCTCATCGTCGCGGCCGACGAACGGCGCTTCGAGCCCTTCCGAGCGGCCCTGACCGCCCAGCCTGGCCACCACCCGCAGGGCACGCCAGGCCGGCACCGGGGCGGTCTTGCCCTTGAGGACCTGCGGTCCAGCCGGCTCGAACACGATCGCCGAGCTGGCGGCTCGCTGGGTCGCCTCGCCCACGAGGACGGTCCCCGGAGGCGCGACCGACTGGAGGCGGCTGGCCGTGTTGACCAGGTCACCGGCAACCATCCCCTGGCCGGTCGCCCCGAGGGTCACCGCGGCCTCGCCGGTCAGGACGCCTGCCCGCGCCTCGAGCCCCCGCCCATCGGCCCCGCTATCGAGCGTCCGGACGGCAACGAGCAGGTCGAGCGCCGCGCGGACGGCCCACTCGGCGTCCCCTTCGCGCGCGACCGGCGCCCCCCAGACGGCCATGACGGCATCGCCGATGAACTTCTCGACCGTGCCCCCGTATCGCTCGACGACCTCCCGGGCGGCGTCGAAGTACCGGCTCAACAGGTCTCGGACCGCCTCCGAATCGCGGTCGGCGGCCAGGCTCGTGAAGCCGACGAGGTCGGCGAACAGGACGGTCACAACACGCCGCTCGGTCGTCGCCGCCAGGCGGACAGCCGGAGCGGACGGCTGAACGGCCGCCGGCACGCCGGAGTTCGCCGTCGCCTCGAGATGGGTCCCGCATTCCGAGCAGAACTTCGCGCCCGGCAGGTTCGTCGCGCCGCAGTTCGGGCAGCCGGCCAGCAGCCGACCGCCGCATTCCGAGCAGAACTTTGCGCCGGCAAGGTTGACGGTTCCACAGGTCTGGCAGGTCACGAGGCCACCTCGGACTGGATTTCGGCCGACCTCGGCCTGGAACTGCCGCGATCCTCGGACGGTGCCGTCAGCGTACCTGCGACAGCTGCTTCGAGACGGGCCAGGAACGGCGTCGCCCGGAGCTCACCAAAGATCGCCGCAGCCTCGGCCGCAGCGTCGAGCAGCTCGGAATCGCCGCTGCCGGGGATGAAGACCGCGTCGAGTTCGGTCAGTGCCAGGTCGAGCCCGGCGGCATCCTCGAGCTGGTTGCCGCACTCGCCGCAGCACTTCGTGCCCTGGGGATTCGTCGAGCCGCAATTCACGCACAGCCGAGCGAGACGCGTTCCGCATTCGCCGCAGGGCTTTCGCCCCGGCTCGTTGGCCGCGCCGCAATTGGGACAGGGCAACTCGGAACCTCTTTATCGCCAGTGAATGGCCGACAGCGTAATCCGCGGAGCCCTGAGCGTCGAGAGGGGGCCGCCTTCTCGGCCCTGCCGCCCGTTTGTCCCCTCCGGGACCTCGGTCGCTCCGGATATCCACCAGATATCCTGGCCGGCTCCCGGTTCCGAGGCGGGTTGCCTGCTCCCGCCGCGGGCGCCGGGGGCCGCGTTCTCGACTACGATTGATCGATGACGACCGACCACCGACTGACCCTGATGACCGTCCATGCCCATCCCGATGACGAGACGATCGGTACCGGCGGAACGATGGCCAAAGCCGTGGCCGAGGGCCACCGGGTCGTCCTCGTCACCGGCACCCGGGGCGAGCTGGGCGAGATCGTCGTGCCCGAGATGGACACCCCCGAGAATCACCGCCGGCTGGGCGAGATTCGGGCCGGCGAGCTCGAGGCGGCGATGGGCGAGCTCGGCGTGACCGAGTGGGAGAACCTCGGCTATCGCGATTCGGGGATGATGGGCGACCCCGGCAACCGCGACCCCCGGAACTACTGGCAGGCGAACCTCGACGAGGCGATCGGCCGCCTCGTGTGGATCGTCCGCCGGGTCCAGCCGGACGTGATGACGACCTACAACGACTTCGGCGGCTACGGTCATCCCGACCACATCCGGACCCACTTCGTGGCGGTCGGAGCGTTCGAGCGGGCCGGCGACGCGCTGGCCTACCCCGAGCAGCTGGGCGACGGGGTCGAGCCCTGGGCGCCATCGAAGCTGTACGAGCAGGCCTTCTCGCGCGGCCAGCGCGACAAGATGAATGAGCGGATGAAGGAGCTCGGCCGGCGCAGCTTCTGGCTGCCGCCCGAGGACGCCACGCCCGAGCAGCTGGCCGAGCACGAGGCCTTTATCGCCCGGGCGACGGTGCCCGAGGAGGCGATCACCACGAGGATCGACATCTCGGGCCAGATCGACCAGAAGCTGGCCGCGATCGGCCGCCACGTCACCCAGATCAGCTCCGAATCACCCTTCACCCAGATGGGCGCCGACGGTTGGCGCGAGTTCTGGTCGACCGAGAGCTACGTCCTGCGCGAGACGCGAATCCCGGCCACGGTCCCCGAGACGGATCTCTTCGCCGGGTTGACCTAGTCGAGCGCCCATCCTGAGCCAGGCTCGCGGCCGGCCCGTGACGCGCCGGTGCCGCAACCGGGTCCCACCTGCTATTCTTCCGGCTCGCCGCGGACCCGTGGTGTAGCGGCCCAACATGCCAGCCTGTCACGCTGGAGATCGCCGGTTCGAATCCGGTCGGGTCCGCCATTCTCGAATATCCCGACGCCCCGTCCTCCGCCCGGACGGGGCGTTCCTTAAGTAGTGGCAGAATGCGCGGCGATGACCCAGCGGCCGCGACGTAGGGACCACGCCCGGCAGATCAAGCCGGCCTCTCCGACCCGTCGGGTCGGCACCGGCCGGCAGCGCGGCTGGGGCGGTCCCTCGTTCGCCCTCATCGCGGTCGCCACCCTGGCCCTCGCCAGCCTGGCCATGATCGCGATCCTGCTCGGGGCGCCCCCCGCTCCGGCCACGAGCGTCCTCGGACCGTCGGCCAGCTCCGGCTCCGGCTCCGGCTCCGGCTCGTCCGGCAGCCAGGCGACGGGCGGCCCGGGCTCCAGCCTCGGACCCGGCTCCAGCCCCGGCCCGATCTCGAGCTTCGGCCAGACCGGACCCGGCGCTTCCGGCGGCCCGGCGGCGATCGGCAGCGTGCCGATCGTGCCCGTGGTCGACTTCCGGTCCACCCTCCTGTCCGTTTCGATCGTCGACGTCCGGGCGATCTTGAACGGCCATCACCCCACGTTCACCAGCCTCGAGCTCGTCTCGAGCGAGGCCGACCCGATCCTGGCCACCCTCGGCGCCTCCCGCCCGGACGTGACGTCTCGCCTGATCGTGGCCGCGAGCGCGGCCGCCCTGGCCCGGGACGTGGCCGCCCATCCCGATCGGCTCGCCTTTATCCGGGCGGACCAGGTGACGCCGTCGGTCCGGGCGCTCGCCTGGGGCAGCCAGTCGCTCTTCGGCGTGAGCCGGGTCAAGGTTGCCGGGGCCTGGAAGCTGAACGCCAGCCTGCCCGCGACCGTCGGCCCGACCCCGGCGTTCAACCCCGCGGCCGTCTGGACGATGGTCGCCGGCGGCGACATCATGCTCGACCGGGGCGTGGCCAAGGCGGTGACGGTCCAGAAGAAGGGGGTCGACTACCCGTTCAACGGAGGGACGGCCCGGATCACCGGCCGCCACTGCTGCTCCTCGCTCGGCTGGCCGACAGTCAGCGCCGTCCAGACCGGCAACGTTGGAGCCGTGCGCAACCTGCTCAAGAGCGCCGACCTGGCCGTGGCCAACTTCGAGAACCCAGCCCCGAACGCCTACCACTACCACACCGACGGCACGATCTTCTCAGCCAACCCGCGCCTGATCGCCGGCCTCAAGGACGCCGGGATCGACTACGTCTCGCTGGGCAACAACCACATCGGCGACGCCGGGCCGAAGGGCTTGCTGCAAACGCTGGCCAACCTCGACTCGTACGGGATCAAGCACAGCGGGGCCGGCAAGAACATCACGGCCGCCCGAACCCCGGCGATCATGACCGTCGACGGGATCAAGGTTGCGATCCTGTCTTACGACACGATCGCCAAGTACTACGCCGCCGGCCCGAACAAGCCCGGCAGCGCCCAGCTGACGGCGGCCGCCGTCAAGGTCGACGTGGCGGCGGCCCGCAGGGCCGGGGCCACGCTCGTGATCGTCTACCCCCACTGGGGGACCGAATACTCACCCCGGCCATTCTCGGCTGAGCAGGCCCTGGCTCACGCGGTGATCGACGCGGGGGCCGACATGATCATCGGCAACCATGCCCACTGGGTCGGGGCGATGGAGATCTACAAGGGCCATCCGATCTGGTATGCCCTCGGCAACTTCGTGTTCGACCAGACCTGGTCGGAGCCGACCAGCGAGGGCCTCCTGCTCCAGCTGACCTTCCAGGGCACGCGCCTGATGCAGGTCGGGCTCGAGCCGACAGTCATCCTCGGCGGAGCCCAGCCGAACCTGCTCAACCCGGCCACGGACGGCCGGGTCGTCCTCGGCCAGCTGTACGACGCGTCGGGCAAGATGCTGCCCTGGTAGGGCCGCCTCCGCTAGACTCGGCCGCGATGAGCCTGATCGACCTGCGCTCCGACACCGTGACCCGCCCGACCGACGCGATGCGCCGGGCGATGGCCGCGGCCGAGGTCGGCGACGACGTGTTCGGCGACGACCCGACCGTGATCGCCCTCGAGGAGCGGGCTGCCGAGCTACTCGGCAAGGAGGCCGGCCTGTTCGTCACCTCCGGGACCCAGGGCAACCTCGTGTCCCAGCTGGCCCATCTGGCCCGCGGCCAGGAGACGATCGCGGCCTCGGAGAGCCACATCATCCAGGACGAGGCGGCCGGCCACGCCGTGATCGTGGGCACCTCGATCCGGGCCCTCCGCGAGCGGCCCGACGGGACGCTCGATCCGGCCGAGATCGCCGACGCCTTCCGCGATCCGAGTGATCCCCACGAACCGATCACGGGCCTCGTCACGATCGAGAACACCCACGCCCACTCGATGGGCCAGCCGCTCAGCCCGGCCTACACCGCGACCGTCGCGGCCGTCGCCCACGAGCGGGGCGTCCCGCTCCACGTCGACGGGGCCCGGTTCTACAACGCGGTCGTCGCCCAGGGCGTGTCCGCTCGCGAGCTGGCCGGACCGGCCGACTCGGTCACCTTCTGCCTGTCCAAGGGCCTGGCCTGCCCGGTCGGCTCGGTCGTCGTGGGCAGCCGGGACTTCATCTGGCGGGCCCGCCGCGGCCGCAAGCTCGTCGGGGGCGGCCTGCGCCAGGTCGGCATCCTGGCCGCCGCCGGGCTGGTCGCCCTGAGCGACGGTCCCGACGGGATGATCGACCGCCTCGCCGATGACCATGCCAACGCCCGCCGGCTGGCCGAAGGCCTGGCCGAGCTCGACGGGATCGAATCGGCCGGCGGGATCGCCCAGCCCGAGCCGGGCCGGCTCGACCCCGGGCGCGTTTCGACGAACTTCGTCCTGTTTCGGGTCCGGGGCAACCGGGCCGCGTTCCTCGAGGCACTCCGAGGGAGGGGCATCCTGATGGTCGAATATCCCCACGGCACCGTCCGGGCCGCGACCCACTACGGGATCGAGGCGGCCGACGTCGACACGATCGTGGCGGCCACCCGGGCGGTCCTGGCCGACCTTGCCCCGAGCCCGGCGGCAGCCGCGGCAGGCCGGTGAGCGCCGCCGTCGACGCATTCCCCCTCCCCCGGCCCGCGCCGGCCCCCAACCCGGGCCCCCTCGACGATCGGTTCTACGACCTGGTCGAGGCCCGGTTCCGGCGGATCCTGTCCGAACAACCGGACCTGGCTACCTTCCTGGGGGTCCACAGCGAGGACCACCGGCTGCCGAACGGAAGCCGGGAAGCCGTGGAGGATCGGATCCGGGCAGAGCACGAGCAGCGCACGGCGATCCAGCAGATCGACCCAGCCGGGCTCTCGCCGGAGGTCCGGTTCGAGCGGGACGTTGAGCTCCATAACTTCGCCCTTGAGCTGTTCGAGCTCGAGGACCAGCGCCAGTGGGAGCGCCGCTCGACTGTCATGGACGGAATCGGCGACCCGCTCTTCGCCCTGTTCGCCCGGGATTTCGCCCCGCTCGACGAGCGGCTCGGCTCGCTGGCCAGCCGGCTCGAGGGCGTTCCGACCCTGCTGGCGGAGCATCGGACCCGGCCGCGCGGCCCGCAGGTCCGCCTGTGGCAGGAGCTCGAGCTCGAGTCGGCCTCGACCCTGCCCGGGTTCTTCGACGAGATCGCGGCCGCTGGCGAGCACCTGCCCCACGCCGAGCGCCGGCGCCTGGCCACCGCGGCGAAACAGGCAACCGCGGCGGTCCTCGACTACGAGACCTACCTGCGGACCAGCCTTGAGACCGCGCTGGACGACTGGACCCTGGGCGAGGAGCTCTACGCCGAGCTTGTCCGGCGGCGCGCCTTCGACGGCCTCGACTCGGACCAGATCCTCGAGATCGGCTGGCAGCAGCTGAGCGACCACCACGCCGCCCGGACGGCCATCGCCCGGCAGATCGACCCGGACGCCGATGAGGCCACCGTGATCGACCGGATCAAGCTGGACCATCCGACCACGTTCGAAGCGGCCCTCGACGGCTACCGCGACGCCATGCTCCGCTCGCGGGCCTACCTGATCGAGCACGAAATCGTGAGCGTGCCCGACGACGAGCAGCTCGCGGTCATCCCGACGCCCGACTACCTGCGCAACGTGATGCCCTTCGCGGCCTACTTCGACGCGCCGCCATTCGACCGGGATCCGCAGGGCCTGTACATCGTCACCTCGTCGGTCGACGGGGACCCGGCCGCGATGCGCGAACACAATTGGAGCTCGATCAGCAACACCAGCATCCACGAGGCCTACCCCGGCCACCACCTCCAGCTGTCGGTGGCCGGGCGCCACCCGAGCCTGAGCCGACTGATGGTCCAGGCGCCCGAGTTCGTCGAGGGCTGGGGCATGTACTCCGAGCAGCTGATGCGCGAGCAGGGCTTCGATGACGGCCTCACGTTCCGCCTGAGCATGCACACCGACGCGATCTGGCGGGCCTGCCGGATCATCCTCGACGTGCGGATGCACCGGGGCGAGATCGGGGTCGACGAAGGCATCGCCTGGCTCGTCCAGCAGACGAGCTTCGAGCACGCCAACGCCCGGGCCGAGGTTCGGCGTTACACCCACACTCCGACGTACCAGCTGTCGTATCTCATTGGCAAGGTGCTCCTGCTCCAGCTCCGCGAAGACGAGCGCAAGCGCCTCGGTGCGCAGTTCAGCCTGCGCGGCTTCCACGACACGCTCCTGCGCAACGGCAGCCTTCCGGTCAGCTTCCACCGCCGGTTGCTGGCCGGTGAGGGCAGCAGCACCGGCCACTGAGCCGGCGTGCAGGTCATCCCTTCGATCGACCTCGAGGCCGGTCGATCGCGGCTCATTTACTGGCCCGGCGCGTCCACCGGGGAGGGCAGCCCGACCGACCGACCCGAACGGATCGCGGCCCGGTTCGTGGAGCTCGGCGCGCCGCTGATCCACCTGGTCGACTTCGACGGGGCGCGCCGCGGACAGCCGATGAACCTCGAGGCGGTCGGCCTGGTCGCCGCCCGGATCGCGACCCCGCTCCAGCTGGCCGGCGGGGTCGAGGGTGCGGATCAGATCCGCCTGGCGTTCGCGGCCGGGGCGACCCGGGTCGTCCTGGCGATGAGCGTGGTCGAGGACGCCGCAGTCCTGGGTGAGTCGATCGAGGTGGCGGGCGACTGGCTGGCGGTCGGCCTCGATCCACGGCCTGAACGATTTGCCGCCTTCCCATGGCGCCGCCCGAGGCCGCCGACCCTGCCGGGCCTGGTCGCCGAGCTGACCGGCCAGGGGGTCCGCCGGTTCGTCCTTGCCCACGGCGGGGCCGAGCCGGACCTCGGCCTGCTGACCGGCCTGATCCGGGCCAACGAAATCGACCTGTTCGTGGGCGGCGGCGTGCGCGACCTGGCCGGGATCAGCCGTCTGCGCGATGCGGGCGTCCGGGGCATCATTCTGGGCGAGGCGCTCCTGTCCGGGGCGATCGACTACCCCGCCGCGCTCGAGGCCGCCGCCTGATGCTTCCCCGACAAGACCGCGTGTCCCGTTCGTCCCGCGTGTCCCGCTCGTCCCGTGGGTCTCGCCCGTCTCGCTTGTCCCGCTCGTCCCGTGCCCTCGCGGGCGGGCTCGGCGTCATTGCCATGGTGATCGTGGCCGGCTGCCTGAACCCGGGCGGCCTGCCGGTCGGCAATGGGCCGTCGGCCAGCCCGAAGCCGGCCGGCACGAACTGCCCGACGAGCCAGCCTCCGGCGCTCGCGGCGGGCCAGACCCGGACGGTCACGATCAACACGCCCAAGGGCCCGATCGTGATCGCGGTCAAGGCCGACACGGCGCCGATCGCGACCGGAAACTTCGTCGCCCTCGCCGGCTGCGGCTATTACGACGGAGTCGTCTTCAGCCGGCTCGTGCCGGGCTTCGTGATCCAGGGCGGTGACGGCCAGTACGGCCGGGTCGGCCCGGACGGCAAGCTCTCGGCGAGCGACGCCGCCCTGGTCGGCTCCGGTGGTCCCGGCTACACGATCGCCGATGACCCACCCCGGACGGATTACGCCCGGGGCACGGTGGCCATGGCTCGGACCTCCGACCCCCACTCCCAGGCATCCCAGTTCTTCATCGTCCTGGACGAAAGCGCTGCCGCATCGCTGACCGGGTCGAACCAGTACGGCTATGCGATCGTTGGGACCGTCACCTCCGGGATGGATGTCGTGGACGCGATCGCGGCGATGCCCAACTCGGGTGATCCCGACAACCTGGCCGCGGATCCGGTCCCGATGACGAACGTCACGGTCGGCCCATGACCAGGCGAGCCAAGCACGAGGAGACCAGATGAGCACGGCCACGATCGGCACCGACCTTGGCGACATCGTCGTCGAGCTGTACGACGAGAGCGCCCCGAAGGCGGCGGCCAACTTCACGAAGCTGGCCCAGAGCGGCTTCTACGACGGGGTGATCTTTCACCGGGTGATCCCCGGCTTCGTGATCCAGGCCGGCGACGGCCAGTACGGCAAGAAGGCCAGCCTGAACGCCGGCCGGGTCGGGACGGGTGGTCCGGGCTACACATTCGAGGACGAGAAGGTCCAGGGCGACTACGTTCGCGGAGCCCTGGCGATGGCCAATGCCGGGCCGAACACGAACGGCTCGCAGTTCTTCATCTGCGTCGCCGACCTGACCGGCCGGCTGCCCAAGAACTACACCCTGTTCGGGCTGGTTACCAAGGGCATGGACGTGGCCGACAAGATCGTTTCGGCCCCGCGCAACAGCCACGACCTGCCGGACGATCCGGTCGCGATCACGGCCGTCACAATCGCCTGATCGGGCCGGGATCGCGGGCATCACGCCCGGCTGGACCCGGGCCGCGCCGCGCGGATCCGCCGCGAAAATCGCCAATCCAGCGCCCGGCCGCGCGACTGGGCCGCCGCGACCTGGGCGCGAGATTCCGTCGGCCACCTGGGGATTCGAGCGCCCGCGCGCCAAGGTTAAGGATTTTTCACCCGGATTCCTGACGAAACTATTGGCTCAGCGGCCCGGGTCGGGTATGCTCGCAACGTTGCGAAAGCAGCCAGCTGCCCCAGCTGGAAGGTCATGGGTAGGTAGGGTCAGGGTAGTCGGTACAGCCGACGTGATAGATGCCCTTGCAGCGTGGCAGAAGAGTCCGCCCTGGCGGACACCTTCACCGGGACAGCATCGGAGCGGTTCTCTTCGGAGGGCCGCTCCGAACTTTTTGCGCCCACCGAGGACCGTTTCCGGCGTGAGCCCCACAGCGATCGCCCCCGGCTTGGTCGGCAGATTCCCCGCACGAGCGCATCAGCGTCCCGCGCGAGCTCCAACCCACGATCGTCCCCGGCTTAGTCGGTAGATTCCCCTCACGAGCGCATCAGCGCCCCGGCGCGAGCTCCAACCCACGATCGTTGACTCGGCACATTCCGCTGACGAGCGCGCCGTGGTCCGTCGCAGCGCAGAAGACGACCAATCTAAGTCACGGAACTCCCCTCGACGGACCTTGATCGTGCTCAGATCCGAGAGTTCGATCCGCGACGACGGCCACCACTGGCGGACGACCGACCGGCGTGCGGCGGAGAGCGGAATCTGCCAACTCGGGCGGCGATATCTCCGTGGGAGATCGATTTCGGCCAGATCGACAACCAGGTCGACCGCCCTCGAGCTCCATTTCGCCGATTTGATCTCGGCCGGAGATGGAACCGCCCAGAACGAAGCGCCAAGAACAAGGCTTGAGGCAGCGTTCCGACCTTGCGCATTCGCCGATCGGATCTCCCCACGAGATATCCGCAAGCGATATGGCGCGGCTCCCCAGCCTCCGGCGACGAGCCCTGGCGGCCGGCGCGCGGGCTGTCCGGGGCTGTTCCGGGCGGGCTGTCCGGGGCTGCGCGGCCGGCACGCAGGCTGTCCGGGGCTGTTCCGGGCGGGCTGTCCAGGGCTGTTCGGTCGGGCTGTTCAGCGGGCCGTCCGGTCAGCGGCAGTGCCAGCCGCCGTCGAGGAGGAGCTCGATCCCGTTGGCGGCCTGGTTCTCGAGCAGGAACACCGTCCCCCCGACGATGTCGGCCATCGTCGCAAGCCGTTCGGTTGGCGTCGCCAGGCGGGCTCGTTCGGTCGCCTCGGGCCGGCCGTCCCAGTAAGGGGTCTCTCCCACGATTCCCGGGTGGAGCGAGTTGACCCGGATCGGCCGAAGCTCCTCGACCAGGCTGCGGGTCAGCCCGACGACCCCGCCGTTCACCGTGCTCACGGTAGTCGAGCCAGGGTAGGGCCGCTCCTTGGCCATGCCGCCGAACAGGACGAGGGACGAGTCCGGGCCGAGTCGTGAACGCAGGGCATGGACCACCTCGGTGTAGCCAACGAGCTTGAGGGTGACCAGCCGGATCGCCCGATCCACCTCGTACTCGTCGACCTTGTTCGAATCGCGATCGATTGCGGCCAGGACGAGGTAGTGGACGGGTCCGACGTCGCTCAAGGCCGGGCCGATCGAGTGCGGCCGGGCGAGGTCGAACGTCGCGCCGCGCGTCGATCCGCCCAGCGCAGCGACGGCGCTCGCCACGTTGGCCGGATCCTGGCCGGTGATCACGACCTCGCGCCCAGCCTCGACGTAGTGCCGGGCGATCTCGAAGCCGAGCGCCCGCGTTCCCCCGACCACGACCACGGCTCCCTGGTCAGTCATGTCCTGCCTCCGTGTGCCATCCGATCAATGGTCCGGGCCGGCCACCCTGCCGGTCGCCGTACCGGGCGAGGCCGTGGGCCATGGCTCGATCCCCCGTTCGGCGAGCCGCTTCCAGGTCGGCTGCCAGCGATACGCGTGGCGGGCCGGTGGCTGGGGTGCCTGGGTCTCGATCCAGCGAACCCGCTCCGGTCCGGCGTTCCAGAAGCCGTGCGAGCTGCCAACCCCGGCAAACACGACGTCGCCGGCCCGCAGCCGGTAGGGCTGGCCGTCGAGCTCGGCCTCGACCTCGCCGGCAAGGAAGAAGTAGGCCTCCTCGAACGGGTGATCGTGGACCTGGGCCGCCCCACCAACCTCGTAGTCGACGGTGAACATCGTGAGCAGGTCGGCACCCAGGTTTCGGTCGACCAGCATCTTGACCGAGATCCCGCTATACGCCAGCAGGGCCGTATCCATGCCGGCGACCGCCCGGCCCCGGGCCGGATCGTCGACCTGGAGCGCCTCGAGCTGGGGCGGCGTCCCGTCATAGTGCCCGACGTGACGGGTCAGGTCGCGTCCGGCGAGACGCTGGGCCCGGGCGATCAGGGCTTCCCGATCGGGCGGATCGGTGGCGTAGATCGTGTCGGGGACCTCCGCCCCGGGCGGCCGGCGCGGCGGCGTATTCACGCTCAGCCAGCGAACGCCGGGCGAGCCGGCCACGAGGGTGTGATGGGTCCCGATCGGCATGTCCGCGTAGTCACCCGGTACGAGCCGATGGACCTCCTGGTCGATCTCGAGGATGAGCTCGCCTCCAAGGAGGTAGAGCGCCTCCTCGAACGAATGGACATGGCGCGCCAGCCAGCCGTCAGGCGTGAAGCCGCCGACCGCCAACTCGGTGTGGGTCGCACCCTGGGCCGGGCCGATAATGACCTGCCGAGCGACTCCCGACGAGGTCGGGCCGGGAGGCACGGGGGTCTCGAGGAACGACCAATCGACCCGCCCGACGTAGTGCACGATCCACCTCAGCGTCGACTGCGATTCAGCGCCTGGACGCCAGTCTAGCGGCGCCCGGCGATCGGCCGATGGCGGCCCGCCAGCGATCGACCATGCATACTTTGGGGACCGTCGAACGACCGCATCAGGACTGGATCGACCGATGCCGCAGACAATCGCCTCGCCCGGCTCGATGAACGTCGACTGGGAGGAGCGCTGGAACGTCGAGCGCCTGCGGACGTACCGGCTCGGGCGGGCCCGGGCGGCCCTGGCCGCGTCCGAGCTCGGGGCGCGTCCTGCTGTTCGACTTCAACAACATCCGCTACGTGACGAGCACCCACATCGGCGAGTGGGCCCGCGACAAGATGACCCGCTACGCCCTGCTCACCCGGGGCGGCGATCCGCACATCTGGGACTTCGGCTCGGCCGCCAAGCACCATCGCCTCAACTGTCCCGTGGCTGCGGCCCGAGAACATCCACGCCGGGATGGTCGGCCTGCGCGGCGCGGTCGCCCCGGACGCCGGCCTGTTCCGCTCGGCGGCTCGCGAGATCGCGGCGATCCTCAAAGCCGAGGGCGTCGCCGACATGCCCCTCGGGGTCGACATCGTCGAACCGCCGATGCTGGCCGCCCTGGCCGATGAGGGCGTCACCGTCCGCGACGGCCAGCAGGTGATGCTCGATGCCCGCGAGGTCAAGTCGATCGACGAGATCATCCTGCTCAACACCGCCTGCGCGATGGTCGACGGCGCCTACCAGTACCTGGCCGAGCGGCTCAAGCCGGGCGTCCGCGAGAGCGAGCTCGTGGCCGACGTCACGAAGCGCCTGTTCGACCTCGGGCTCCGAGCACGTCGACAACATCAACGCCGTATCCGGGCGAGCGCTGCAGCCCGCACCCGCACGTCTTCAGCGACCGGATCATCCGGCCCGGCGACCAGGCCTTCTTCGACATCATCCACACGTTCGTCGGCTACAAGACCTGCTACTACCGGACGTTCGTGGTCGGGCGGGCGACCGACGCCCAGCGCGACGCGTACAAGCAGGCGCGCGAGTGGATCGACGCCTCGATCGAGCTGATGCGGCCGGGCGTGTCGACCGACCAGGTCGCGGCGTCTGGCCGAAGGCCGAGGACTTCGGCTTCTCGAGCGAGATGGAGTGCTTCGGGCTCCAGTTCGGCCACAGCGTCGGGCTCTTCCTGCACGAGCGCCCGATCATCAGCCGGCTGAACTCGCTCGAGCATCCGGTCGAGCTCAAGGAGGGCATGGTCATCGCCCTCGAGACCTACTGCCCGGCCAAGGACGGCTACTCGGCGGCTCGGATCGAGGAGGAGGTCGTGATCACGGCCGACGGCCCGCAGGTCATCACGCCGCTTCCCGTCCGCACGAGCTGTTCGTCGCCAACGCCGTACTGAGGTTCTGAGCGTGACCGCCCAGCCAGCTGAAACGACGCCGCCCCACCGACCTCGAGACGCGCCTCCGGATGTACCGGACGATGGTCGACTGCCGGCACTTCGAGATCGCGGGCCCAGGAGCTGTTCTTCGAGGGCCTCGTCCGGGGCACGACCCACCTCGGGCGTGGGCCAGGAGGCGGTGGCCGCGGGCTTCGGCTGCCGCGATGCGGGCCGACGACTACACGTTCTGCACGTATCGCGGCCACAACCACACGCTCGCCCGGGGCGTGCCGATGGCCCCGATCTTCGCCGAGCTGTTCGGCCGCGGGACGGGCCTCCTCGGCGGCAAGGGCGGCTCGATGCACCTGACCAGCGTCGAGCACGGGGCGATGGGCTCGTACGCGATCGTCGGGGCCCACCTGCCGATCGCCCTCGGGCGCCGCCTGGTCGGCCCAGTACCGCAAGTCGGGCCAGGTCGCGGTCTGCTTCTTCGGCGACGGGACGACGAACATCGGGGCGTTCCACGAGGCCCTCAACATGGCCGCCGTGTGGAACGCGCCGGTCGTCTTCGTGTGCGAGAACAACCAGTACATGGAGTACACCGCGATCGGGGCGGTCACCGCCGTGCCGCGTCCGGCGGCCGACCGGGCGAGCGCCTACGGCCTCGAGCCGATCGTGGTCGACGGCAACGACGTGACCGCCGTCCGGGCCGTGGCCGATCGGGCCATCGACCGCGCCCGGGCCGGCGACGGCCCGTCGCTGATCGAGGCGCTTACCTACCGCCACGGCGGGCACAGCCGGGCCGACCCGGGCAAGTACCGGCCGGCCGAGGAAGTCGCGGCGTGGCTGGCCGGGATCCGATCCCGCGCTATCGGGCCGAGCTGATCGCGGCGGGCGTCGACGCCGGCCCGGCTCGACGCGATCGACGCGGAGGTCGAGGCCGAGGTCGCCGCCGCCGAGGCGGCTGCCCGGGCCGCGCCGGAGCCGACGGCCGAGGTACTCGAGACCCAGCTCTGGAGCGACGGGGGCTCGTCGTGGCGGAACTGACCTACCGGGCCGCCGTCGCCGAGGGGATCGCCCAGGAGATGGAGCGGGACCCGTCGGTCGTCCTGATCGGCGAGGACATCGGGGCCGCCGGGGGCGTGTTCAAGCTGACCGAGGGCCTCTTCGATCGAGTTCGGCCCGGAGCGCGTCCGGGACACGCCGATCAGCGAGCAGGCGATCGTCGGGGCGGCGATGGGCGCCGCGATGACCGGCCTGCGGCCGATCGCCGAGCTGATGTTCAGCGACTTCTTCGCGGTGACCTGGGACATGGTCGCCAACCAGATCGCGAAGACCCGCTACATGACCGACGGCCAGGTGTCGCTGCCGCTCGTCCTGCGCACGGCCAACGGAGCCGGCCTGCGCTTCGGGGCGCAGCACAGCCAGAGCGTCGAGAACTGGGCGATGGCGATCCCCGGGCTGAAGGTGGTCGCACCATCGACCCCGGCCGACGTCGTCGGCCTAATGGTCAGCGCGATCCGCGATCCGGACCCGGTCATCTTCTGCGAGCACAAGGCCCTCTTCGCGACGAAGGGCGACGTGCCCGACCGTGAGCACGTCGTGCCCCTGGGCCAGGCGCGGATCGCCCGGGAGGGAACGGACTGCACGATCGTCAGCCTGGCGGCGATGGTCCCCCGGGCGCTCGAGGCGGCCGAGCGCCTGGCGGCCGAGGATGGGATCTCGGCCGAGGTGATCGACCTGCGCTGCCTGATCCCGCTCGATGCCCGGGCGATCCTCGATTCGGTCGCCAGGACGGCCCGCCTGTTCACGGTCGAGGAGAACCCGCGGGTCCTCGGCTGGGGTGCCGAGATCGTCTCGATCGTGGCCGACGAGGGCTTCGACAGTCTCGACGCCCCCCTCGTCCGGATCACCACCCCGAACATCCCCCTGCCCTCGGCGGCGGCCCTCGAGGACCTGGCCGTTCCGTCGGTCGAGCGGATCGTCGAGACGATCCGGCGTCGGCTCGACGAGTCGCGATGACCGGACGGCGGGACGAGCGGAGATGACCACGGTCGCGCTCCTGGGCACCGGCCGGATGGGCGCGGCGATGGCCCGGGCCCTGACCGCCGCGGGCGCGGACCTCATCCTCTGGAATCGCTCACCCGGCCCGGCCGAGACGCTCGCCGACGAGCTCAAGTCGGGCGTCGCGACGTCGCCCGTGGAAGCGGCCCGCCGGGCCGACATCTGCCTGACGATGCTGGCCGACGAACCGGCCGTGGCGGCCGTCTACGGCGGTCCGGACGGGTTGATCTCGGCCGGGCGGCCGGGCCTCGTCCTGGTCGACCTGAGCACCGTGCCCCCGAGCACGATCCTCGGCCTCGAGCCGTCGGTCCGGGCCAGCGGGGCCGGGTTGCTCGACGCACCGGTCTCGGGCAGCGTCAGCACGGCCACGGCGGGCCAGCTGACCCTGATGGTCGGCGGCCGGGGCGACGACCTGGAACGAGCCCGGCCGGCGCTCGGGGCCCTGGCCCGGCGGATCTTCCATCTCGGGCCGCTGGGCAGCGGAGCCGCCATGAAGCTCGCCGTCAACACCGTCGTCTTCGGTCTGAATGGGGCGTTGTCCGAAGGCCTGGTGCTGGCCGAACGGGCGGGCATCGACCGCAATGCCGCCTATGACGTGCTGGTCGAGAGTGCCGCCGGGGCACCGTACGTGGGCTACAAGCGGAGCGCGTTCGTCGCGCCCGAGGCCACGCCGACGGCCTTCGCCCTCGAGCTGGCCGAGAAGGACCTGCGCCTGATCACTGCCTTCGCGGACGGCCTCGGCGTCCCCGTGCCGCAGGCCCAGACGAACCTGGCGACGATCAGGCAGGCCGAAGGGAGCCAGGGCCCCGGGGCCGACCTGGCCGACGTTGCCAGCCACCTTCGAGATCAGGCCCGAAGTCCCGGAGGACGCGTTTGACCCACCGTCCGTCCATGGCAACCCGTCGTCGACCAGGCAGCAAGGCGAGAGGAGACAGGCAGTGACTGACCGGATGCTCATCAGAGGGGGCTACGTCCTGACCCAGGATCCGACCCTGGGCGAGCTTGTCGGCGCGGACGTGCTGGTGGAAGGTGATCGGATCGTGGCCGTCGGTCACGGCCTGTCCGCCGACGGCGCCCGGACCGTCGATGCGACCGACGACATCGTCATCCCCGGCTTCATCGACACCCACCGGCACACCTGGGAGACCTCGATCCGGACCTGTGCCCCGGACTTCGCCCTGATCACCTATTTCGGCAACATCCTCGACAAGTTCGCCCCCCACTATCGGCCCGACGATGTCTTCGCGGCCAACCAGTGGGGCGCGCTCGAGTGCCTGAATGCCGGGCATCACGACCCTCGTCGACTGGTCGCACATCATGAACACGCCGGCCCACGCCGACGAAGCGATCCGGGGCCTCCGGGAGACCGGCATCCGCTCGGTCTTTGCCTACGGTTTCCCCAACACGTCGCTCCAGGACTGGTGGTTCGGACCCGACTACACCGGCAGCATCTTGACCAGCGACGGGGCCGAGGCCCGCCGGATCCGGGCCCAGTACTTCAACTCGAACGACGGCCTGATCACGATGTCCCTGGCCACCCGAGGGCCGGGCTTCTGCAAGCCGGACGTCGTCAAGCACGACTGGGACCTGGCCAGGGAGCTCGACATCCAGATCACGGTCCACGTGGCGATGGATCGCTTCGGCTACACGAAGCTCCAGGTCAAGGCACTCCGGGACATGAACCTGCTCCAGCCGGGCACGACCTACGTCCATGGGTCGCACTTCACGGACGAGGAGTGGGCGCCTGGTCCGCGAGTCCGGCGGCAACGTCTCGTTCGCCCCCCAGATCGAGATCCAGATGGGCCACGGCTGGGCGCCGGCGGTCACGGCGACGGCCTACGACATCCCGATCGGGCTGTCCTCCGACGTGGCCACCACGGCCTCGTCGGACCAGTTCACCCAGATGCACGCGATCTTCGGCTCGGAGCGGGGACGCAAGCACCAGGAGGCCTGGGAGGCCGACCTCGACGGGCTCCAGGCGTCGCCCGGGCTGATCACCGCACGACAGGTGCTCGCGTGGGCGACCCTCGGCGGAGCCCATGTCGCGGGGATCGCCGACCGGACGGGCTCGCTCACCCCGGGCAAGAAGGCGGACATCGTGATCATCGATGGCGGCGGCGGTCAACGTGGCCCCGATCATCGACCCGGTTGCGGCCGTCGTCTGTGCGGCGGACGTCTCGAACGTCAAGACCGTCCTGGTCGACGGCGAGATCGTCAAGGAGGACCACCGCCTGAAGGCCGCGCTGGGCGGCCCGCGCAAGGCCGTCGAAGCGTCACGCAACTACCTCCTCGAGAAGTTCGGCGAGCCCGAGCCCGGCTGGGTGATCCCGGCCAGGGCCTGACGGCCGGCACAACCGGACCCGCCGCCCGGGGCCTTCGGCCCGGGCACAGAGAAGCGGCGGTGAGCTCCTCGCTCGCCGCCGCTCCGGAGAGTAGTGCCCGGGTCAGTCGGGCCCCAGCCCGACCGGCCGATTACCCGAGCACGTAGCGAAGAACGTGGTTCCGGCTGACCAGGTCGGTCCTCTCGATCAGGGCATCGAGCCCGTAGTACTCGCCGGCCCCGACGAGGCCCAGGAAGGCGGCGACGACGCCGTACATGAACTGCTCGTTGAATGGTCCGGTGGCGAAGCTCCAGTTGGCGATATAGAACAGGACCATCATCAGCAGGGCGGTGGCGCTCGCGAACCGGGTGGCGAAGCCGAGGATCAGGGCGATCCCGACCCCGATCTCACCGGCCTGGACGAGGAAGTTGATCGCGTTGACCGCGGCCACGTTGCCCGCCAGGCTGACCCAGAAGTCGTGGGTCGGGTTGACGATGGCCGTCGCGGCGGAACCCGGCAGGGCGCCCCCGGTCGCGTGGGTCAGGAAGCCGGCCGCATTGAAGGCCCCGGCACCGGCGAGCTGGAAGACCTTCTCGATCCCGGCATACAGGAAGCCGAGGCCGAGGGCGATCCGAAGTCCCGCAATCGCCCGTTCCTTGGTTGGTGTCATCTGCTCGTGCCATCCCTTTCGGCTCAGGGCCCCTGTCCATCGGGGGCTTCTATCAGCCCGCTCAACGTACGGTCCGAGCGGCTGCCGGCGGATGGGCTGATCGGCCTGATCGAGGGGGCTGGCCGGCCCGGGCCGGCCGGGACCCGGACAGGCCGAACGACAGGGGTCGCCGGGTCAGCCCCGGACGACGAGGACCGAGCTGTGGGCGTGCTGGACGACCTTGCGGGCGACGCGGAAGCCGTGGGTGACGGATGATGGAGCCACTTGCCAGTGGCAGCCGGCTTGCCGTCCCGCCGGCAACGGGTCCCATTAGGAGATCAGACGTGGACGAGACCTACGCCTGCTTGGACGGCAACGAGGCCGCGGCGCGGATCGCCTACGCCGTCAGTGAGGTGATCTCGATCTATCCGATCACCCCGGCCTCGCCGATGGCCGAGCACTGTGATGACTGGTCCGCCGCCGGCCGGCCAAATGTGTGGGGCAAGGTGCCCGACGTCGTCCAGATGCAGTCAGAGGCGGGGGCAGCGGGAGCGCTCCACGGCGCCCTCCAGAAAGGCGCCGTCGCAACAACGTTCACGGCCTCGCAGGGCCTCCTGCTGATGGTCCCGAACATGTTCAAGATCGCCGGCGAGCTGACCCCGGCCGTGATCCATGTCGCCGCCCGGACCGTGGCCACCCATGCCCTGTCGATCTTCGGCGACCACAGCGACGTGATGCACGCGCGCACGACCGGCTGGGCCATGCTCGCCGCTGGCTCGGTCCAGGAAGCGCATGACTTCGCGCTCGTGGCCCACGCGGCAACACTCCGGGCCCGGGTCCCGTTCATCCATTTCTTCGACGGATTCCGAACGTCGCACGAGATCAACAAGATCGTCGTCCTCGACGACGACGACATCCGAGCCCTCGTCCGCGAAGAGGATCTCCTGGCCTTCCGGGGGCGGGGCATGACCCCGGACGCGCCGGTCGTGCGCGGCACGGCCCAAAACCCCGACGTCTTCTTCCAGGCGCGCGAGGCGTCCAACCCATTTCACCTGGCCGTGCCTGGGATCGTCCAGGACGTCATGGACGAGCTGGCCGTCCGGACTGGCCGGCACTACAGGCTGGTCGACTACCACGGCGCTCCCGACGCCGAACGGGTGATCGTGGCGATGGGCTCGGCGACCGGCGCGATCGAGGAGACCGTGGATTCCCTGGTGGCCGCCGGCGAACGCGTCGGACTGCTCCGGATCCGGTTGTTCCAGCCGTTCCCGGCCGAGCAGATCATCGCCGCCCTGCCAACCACGGTCCGGGCGATCGCGGTCCTCGACCGGACGAAGGAGCCGGGCGCCGTCGGCGAGCCGCTGTACCTGGAGGTCGTCGCCGGCCTGGCCGAGGCCATGGACCAGGCCGACCCGCCGTTCGCGAGCGCCCCCCGGGTGATCGGCGGTCGCTACGGGCTGTCCTCCAAGGAGATGACCCCCTCGATGATCAAGCCGATCTTCGAGGAGCTCAAGGCGGACCGGCCGAAGCGCCACTTCACGGTCGGGATCTACGACGACGTTACCCACCTGAGCCTGTCGATCGACCCTGAGTTCCGGCACCCGCGACCAGCCGGTGAGGTCCAGGCGGTCTTCTTCGGTCTCGGGTCGGACGGCACGGTCGGGGCGAACAAGGCGTCGGTCAAGATCATCGGCGAGGGCACCGAGCTGTATGCCCAGGGCTACTTCGTCTACGACTCCAAGAAGTCGGGATCGGTCACCGTGTCTCATCTCCGGTTCGGGCCCGAACCGATCCGCTCGACCTACCTCGTCGAGGAAGCCAACTTCGTCGCCTGCCATCAGTTCGGCCTCCTGGGCAAAGCCAAGGTGCTCGAGTCCGCCTGCCATGGCGCGACGCTGCTGCTCAACGCCCCGTACGGCCCGGACGAGGTCTGGGATCACCTGCCGGCCGACGTCCAGCGACTCCTGGTCGAGAAGGACATCGACCTGTGGGTGATCGACGCCCTGGCCGTCGCTGCCGAGGTCGGCATGGGCAGCCGGATCAACACGGTCATGCAGCCGTGCTTCTTCCACCTCGCCGGAATCCTGCCGGCCGACGAGGCGATCAGGCGGATCAAGGCGTTCGTGGAGAAGACGTACGCCAAGCGTGGCGACGCGATCGTCCAGCGCAACTTCGCGGCGATCGACCGATCGCTCGAGCGCCTGGCTCACGTGTCGCTCGAGGGCCGGATCGCCCGTCCCACGGCGATGCCGGCGCCCGACGCGGCGCCCGACTTTGTCGCCGCCTTCACCCGCCGCCTGCTGGCTGGCGACGGCGACCTCCTGCCGGTCAGCGCGCTCCCCGTGGATGGGACGTTCCCGACCGGCACGACGAAATACGAGAAGCGGGCCATTGCCCAGATGCTCCCGATCTGGGACCCCACGATCTGCATCGACTGCGGCAAGTGCGCCATGGTCTGCCCCCACGCCACGATCCGGATGAAGGTCTTCCCCTCCTCTGCGCTCGAGGCGGCGCCGGCCGGGTACCTCGACAAGGAGTTCCGCTCGCACGACCTGCTCGATCATCGACTCACGATCCAGGTGGCGCCCGACGACTGCACCGGCTGCGGCGTGTGCGTCGACGTCTGTCCGGCGAAGAGCAAGACCGATGCCAGCCACAAGGCGATCAACATGGCGCCGGTCGAGGAGCACCGCGACGTGGAGCGCGTGCGCTGGGAGTTCTTCCAGTCGATCGCCCCGCTCGATCGCGGCCTGATCGCCCACGACACGATCAAGGGCAGCCAGGTGCTCGAGCCGCTGTTCGAGTTCTCGGGCGCCTGCGCCGGGTGCGGTGAGACGCCCTATCTGCGCCTCGTCAGCCAGCTGTTCGGGGATCGGATGATCATCGCCAACGCGACGGGCTGCTCATCGATCTACGGCGCGAACCTGCCGACCACCCCCTGGACGGTCAACGCGGCCGGTCGAGGCCCGGCCTGGAACAACTCGCTGTTCGAGGACAACGCGGAGTTCGGTCTGGGCATGCGCCTCGCCCTCGATGCCCAGACCGATCACGCCCGACAGCTCGTCCGGGCGCTGGCCGGCGAACTCGAACCTGGGCTGGCCGACGACCTGCTCGGGGCAAGCCAGGAGACCGAGGCCGAGATCGAGGAGCAGCGGGCCCGGGTCGCCCGACTCTGCCGCAGCCTGGCCGGGATCGACGGCCCGCGCGCCTCGAGCGCCCGGCAGCTGCTCTCGCTGGCCGGCGATCTCGTGCGGAAGGGCGTGTGGATCATCGGCGGCGACGGCTGGGCCTACGACATCGGCTTTGGCGGTGTCGACCAGGTCCTGTCGTCGGGTCGCAACGTGAACATCCTGGTCCTCGACACCGAGGTCTACTCGAACACGGGCGGCCAGGCGTCCAAGGCCACCCCGCGAGGGGCCGTCGCCAAGTTCGCGGCTGCCGGCAAGGCCACCGCCAAGAAGGACCTCGGCGCGATCGCCCGATCGTACGGCAACGTCTACGTCGCCCAGATCTCGATGGGCGGCAACGATCAGCAGACGACGAAGGCGCTGCTCGAAGCCGATGCCTGGCCGGGTCCGTCGCTGGTCATTGCCTACAGCACCTGCATTGCTCACGGGATCGACATGGCCAAGTCGATGACCCACCAGAAGGATGCGGTCCGGAGTGGCTATTGGCCGCTCTATCGCTTCCATCCCTCGGACGTCGACGGCGGTAAGCCGTTCAAGCTGGACTCCGCGGCTCCGTCGATCCCGATCGCGGCCTTCGCGGCCAATGAAACACGCTTCGCGATCCTGCAACGGACGGATCCCGAGCGGGCCGCCTCGTTGGCCCGGCTTGCCCAGTCGGACGCCGACGAGCGTTGGCACTACTACCGGCAGCTGGCCGAGATCGAACGGACCGTACCCCATCTCGTTGGACCCGACGGGGTCGTCCCGGCCGAGCTCGAGGGCGATCCCGCTGGTCGCGCCGAGATCGATGAGGACCCGGCATGAACGCCGATCTTCGAACCTCCTACCTGGGACTCGACCTGCGTTCGCCGATCGTCGCCTCAGCTTCGCCCCTGAACGTGGACCCCGCCTTCGCCCGGCGCCTTGAGCGGGCCGGGGTCGGCGCGATCATCCTGCCCTCCCTGTTCGAGGAGGACATCCTGGCCGAGGAGTCCGACCTGAATTGATCGCTCGAGCAAGGGACCGAGCACTTCGCCGAGGCGCTCGACTACTTCCCGGCGATCGGGCATGTGGCCGGCGCCGCCGACCGGTACCTCGCCTCGCTCGAACGGGTCAAGGCCGCGGTGGCGGTGCCGGTCATTGGCAGCCTCAACGCCACCACGCCCGGTCGCTGGGTCGACTATGCCCGCCGGATCGAGTCGGCCGGAGCGGATGCCCTGGAGTTGAACGTCTACCGAATCGCCGCAGATCCGGCCGGAACGGCGAGCGAGATCGAGGCGGCCGACCTCGAGCTGATCGCCGCGGTGCGCGCCTCGATCAGGATCCCCCTGGCCATCAAGCTGAGCCCGTTCTACTCGGCCCTGGCGAACTTCGCCGCCTCGGCCGTCCAGGCCGGGGCCGACGGCCTGGTCCTGTTCAATCGCTTCTACCAGCCCGATCTCGACCTGGACACCCTCGAGGTCGAGCCCAGGCTGGAGCTGAGCCAACCCTGGGAGATGCGCCTGCCGATGCGCTGGATCGCGATCCTGCGGCCCCAGCTGGGGCCCTCGGTCTGCCTTGCCGCGAGCTCGGGCGTCGACCAGGCAAGCGACGTGGTCAAGTGCCTGATTGTCGGCGCCGATATCGCGATGATGACATCGGCCCTCCTGCGTCACGGCCCGGAGCACGTCTCGATCGTGGAAGCCAATCTCCGCTCGTGGCTCGACGAAGGCGGCTACGACTCGGTCGCCCAGCTGCGGGCCAGCGCGAGCCAGGCGACCGCCCCCGATCCTGCCGCGTTCGAGCGGGCGAACTACATCCGGATGCTTCGATCGTGGGTCACCCCATCTGGGCGACGACCATGACGATCTGACGACTCAACCGTCCGATCAGCCGGCCTGTCCTCAGATCGCCCGGTTGGCCACGCCGATCTGGCGCTTCGTCCACTCGATCAGGCCGGCCAGCTGACTCGGCGAGAGGCGATCGCAGGCCCATGACCAATGAACCGCGATCACGTCACCCGGCTCGATCCGACCGACGAACGACGACCCGGAACGACCGGCCTGGACACGCTCGGTGCGGGCCGGCCCGAGGACCAGCTGGCCGGCCGACATCACCAGGGGGACGACAGCCACGACCAGCCAATCTCCATCCTGCTCCAGGACCCGGCCCCAGCGAATCCGACAGGCGTCCATCGTCTCGAGGACTCGATCGATGGATCCCGAGCGCAACAGGCCCACCCTCGGAAAGACGTCCAGGACATGGAAGGCGTGCACGGGGACTCCGCCGGCAGTCGGGCCAGCCGCCAGCCAGCGCCAGCCCTCGGGCCGCAGGCGCGGCCGGAATCGGCCGGCGAGGGAAGTCGTGAACGCATCGGGCCGAACCCGGTCCAGGAGGGAGTTGCCGAGCCAGTAGGCCTCGACGACGGCCCGATCCAGGGGATCCGGGCGATGGTTGGCCCGGGCGATCAGCTCAAGGTAGGGCCAGGCGCCCTCGAACGACTGCGCCAGCTGGCGAACGAGACGATCGTCCCCGGCAGTCGTCGCCTCGCCAAACAGCTCGTCGCTGGCATCCGGACCGCAATAGCCCAGCCGGTTGGGACCGAAGGCGTAGCGGGCAAAGAGCACCGGCCCGGACGGCTCGGGATCCGGCCGCAGGGCCGGCTCAATCGGCAGGAGCACCGGAGGCAACCTGGCCCAACGGATCGGATCCCGGCCTGGCGGTTCGAATCGACCAGGCCGCGATCGCCCCGGCCGCCGCGATGATCAGGACGTAGCCGCCGACGACCCCGAAGCTCGGGGCGGCGCCGTTGGCGATCGCGGTCAGCGTCCCGGTCACGACGGCCCCAAGCACGAGGACGCTGGCGACAGCCGATGCCGGCGCCCGCTGGAGCGCCGCGAACCAGGTCGCGACGTAGGCCGCCAGGATCAGGCCGGTGGCGAGCGCCCAGCCCCACTGGCTGGGGCCCAGGCCGAACACGCTCGAAAGCTTGCCGGACAGGGCGAGGTAGCCGACCAGGACCAGCAGGCCGATCGTCATTCGAAGGGCGCCCATCAGGCTCGACGGGATCGATCCGAGGAGGCGCTTGACGAGGATCGTCTCGACGCCCCACATCAGGGTGGCCACCAGGATGAGCGTCTCGCCGGCTCCCCAGCGCAGGCCGCTCGGCGGCAGGACCAGCGCCTGGCCCACGAGCAGCACCGCCAGCGCCACGACGGGGATGATCCCGAGCGACTCGCCCAGGAAGGGGACGGCCAGGAGGGCCACCCAGATGAACAACGTCTTCTGGATGAAGGCCGCGCTCGGCGCGCTCGCCTCCGCCAGGCCGACGAAGAACAGGATGAACGGGATCCCACCGCCGATCACGCCGACGGCGACGACCGCCGGCCAGCTGCTCCTCGGGATCGTCGTGCGGATGTTGCGGGCGTGGCCCAGGGCGATGGCGGCGGCCACGAGGATCCCGGCAGCCACGGCATTCTTGAGGGTGGTGAAAACGGCCGGGTCAGGGAGCTGCTTGACCGCGAAGGCATTCAGGTAGATCGCCAGGCCGCTGATCAGGGCGGCACCAACGGCGAGCATGAGTCCCCTGCCCACTTGACCGGTGGGCATGCCGGCCGACGCTCCTCGCCGACGGATTCGATCGACCATCAGATGATCCCTTTCTCGATCCGGGCAGACGCCATCTGGACGTTCGGCCCGCCCGGCGTGGTTGCTGTACGCATCAGTTCCTGGATCTCGGCGGCTTCGACCGGATCGAGCCGAGCCAGGATCGTCCCGGCCGCGACGGTGACCCAATCGCCGACCGACAGGTCGTCGACGAGCAAGGTCGAGGCGCGCCTGAGGCGGCCCTCGGTCTCAACGACGGCCCCGGCAGCATCGATCGCCACCACCCGGCCGGGAAACGCCATGCACATGGCTCAGCCTGCCGTCCGGGAGGGAGAGACCTCACGCAGCTGCTCAACGGCCTCGCGCACGCCCTCGACCAGCGCCGGGATCGCTCCAGCGACGGGCTCGCTCAGGGCCTGCCCAAGCCGGAAGTCCTCGGCCCCGACCGCCACGATCCGGCCCCGCAGCGGATGGCCCCGGAGCAGCTCGGCCAGCCCGAGCACCTCGGAAATCGCCAGGGCATGCGACGACCGCGGACGGACCAGGTCATCTCCCCCGGTCAGATCGTCGAGCGGCAGGCTGACGATACGACCCGGGCGAATGCCCGTCGCGGCGTCGACGACGACGGTGGCGGCTCCCGCCGGGGTCGCCAGCAGGTCCTCGATGTCGAGCTGGCCGACGATACGCAGGCCCACCTCGACGGGCAACACGGCCGCCAGGATCCTGGCCGCGGCCGGGCCCGCTCCATCATCCCCGCGATCGGGCGACCCGCAGATCAGGACCTCGACGAGGACCGGATCGGATCGATCGGACCCAGGCCGGTCTCGGACCGTGAGGGCCGTCAGGCCGGTCATCGGATCGTCTCCACGGACAGGTCGAGAAAATGCGTGGCGCAGCTGATGCACGGGTCATAGCTTCGGATCAGCTGCTCGATCCGGAGCGTTGTCTCCTCGTGTGGCAGGTCCAGGACGCTCGGGGCAAAGGCAGCCAGGTCGGCCTCGATCGCCGCCTGGTTCTGGCTCGTCGGGGGCACGATCTGGGCCTGCCTGACGAGCCCCTCCTGGTCGAGCTCGTAGGCGTGGAAGATCAGGCCGCGGGGCGCCTCGGTCGCCCACGCCGCCGAAGCCGGGCCCGGCCGCCACGGTACGCCCGGGTCGGCTGGCGGCTCGTAGGCCTCGATCAGGTCGAGCGCCTCGGCCGTCGCATCGACCAGCTCGATCGCCCGGGCGACGATGCTCCGGTACGGGTTGACCGCGATCTCGCCGGCCAGGCCGGTCCTGGCCAGGGCCATCGCGGCGGTTGGGTGGAGTTGATCCCCGGACAGGCTGATCCGGGCCATCGGGCCAAGGAGGTACGGCCGGTCGGCGTGATCGCGCGACTGGAGCGCATTCGACCAGCCGACCTGTTGCTCGCTGAACTCGTCGCGCCAGGCCGGTGCGGCCAGGTCGAGGCCATCGCTCGATACGATCCGACCTTCGTTCATGGGGTACTCGGTCGGGTGCCTCAGGGCGACGAGCGGGCCGCGCCGCTCGAACCTTGGGGTATCCAGGGCGGCCACGAGGTCGACGGTCTGGAGGGCAACCTCGAGGGCGGCCGTGAGCGGCTCCCGGAGGGCCCTGATCTCGCTCCTCCGGAAGGAGCGCGAGAAGCCGCCGACCCGGACCGAGACCGGGTGGATCGCCCGCCCGCCGATCAGGGCGACGATCTGGTTGCCGGCCTTCTTCAGGCTCAGGCCCGCCTCGACCGTGGCCCGCCGGTCATGGGCCAGCTCGAGGGCGCTGGCGTAGCCCAGGAAGTCGGGCAGGTGGAGGAGATACACATGGAGGGCATGGCTCTCGATCCACTCGCCGCAGTAGAGGAGGCGGCGCAGGACCCGAACGGCCGGGTCGATCGAGATCCCCAGGCCGTGCTCGAACGCGTGCACGGCGGTCATCTGGTAGGCCACCGGGCAGATCCCGCAGATCCGGGCGACGATGTCGATCACCTCGTCGGGGGTGCGCCCGACGACCAGCCGCTCGAAGTAGCGGGGCGCCTCGAAGATCTGGAGCTGGGCCTGCTCGACGACCCCGTCGCGAACCTTCAGGCGGAGCGAGCCCTCGCCCTCGACGCGGGTCAGGCCGGCGATATCGATCGCCAGGTCACCGCTCGAGCCGGTGGCTGGATCGGTGTCATGCATCGCCGGGCTCCTCTGGCACCATGGCCTGGCCAGGCGGACCACCATGGGCATCGATCGCGGACCGGAACGGCTCCGACCAGGCGGTGAAGCCCGAGAACAGGCGGCCGACCTCCGCGGCCGAGCGGCTGTCCGAGAACCACTCGGCGAGCGACGTCGTGTTGGCCGACTCGCGTGGACCGAAGCAGCCGTAGCAGCCCCGACCATAGGCCGGGCAGATCGCCCCGCAGCCGGTTCGGGTCACCGGACCCAGGCAGGGAATCCCCTGGGCCACGGCGACGCAGACCACGTTGCGCCGCTTGCATTCGATGCACACGGCCTCGTCGGGCAGCTGCGCCCGCCGGCCAGTGACCAGGGCCACCAGGAACTCGCGCAGCTGGGCGGGCGAGATCGGACAGCCGCGGAGCTCGCCATCGACCGCCACGAAGTCGCTCACCGGTCGGGCCTGCGCCAGCGACTCGACGTAGGTCGGCTCCGGATAGACCGTCGCGTGGACCTCGTCGAGCTCGAACCAGTTCCGCATCGCCTGGATCCCGCCGGCCGTGGCACATGCCCCGATCGTGATCAGGCGATGGGATACGGCCCGCAGCCGGGCGATCTCCTCGACCTGCTCGGCGGTGCTGATCGAGCCCTCCACGAACAGGACATCAAAAGGGCCCATCGATCGCCGCGATGTCGCCTCCGCAAATTCGATCAGGTCGACCCGCTCGGCGATCGCCAGCAGCTCGTCCTCGAGATCAAGGAGGGTGAGCTGGCAGCCGTCGCACGAGGCGAACTTGACCACCCCGATTCGCGGCCGGCGGGGGGCGTCGAGCCGGGCGCCGCGCCGGGTCACCGTGATCAGCTCCTGGGGGCCCATCACAGCCCCTCCCGGCCGAACGCCGGGCCGAGCTCGGCCATCGAGAAGACCGGGCCATCGCGGCAGACGAAGAACGGGCCCAGCTGGCAGTGGCCGCAGGTGCCGACGCCACAGGCCATGTTCCGTTCGAGGGTCAACCAGATCGCGCCTGGATCGACCCCCCGGTCGCCGAGGACCCCGGCGGTCGCCTGCATCATCCGTTCCGGTCCGCAGATGAAGGCGGTCACCCGATCCCCGGCCCATGTGGCCTGGTCGAAGAGGTGGGTCACGATTCCAACCCGGCCAAGCCATTCGGGACCGGCTCGATCGACGATCTCGGCAACCTCGAGATCCGCCCGACCGGCCAGGGCGTTCATTTCGGCCGTGAACAGCCGGTCCGCCGGTGTCCGGGCTCCGAGATACAGGCGCACGGCGCCATACCGGGGCCGCTCGGCCAGGACCGCTTCGATCACCGGCCGAAGCGGGGCGAGGCCAACGCCACCGGCGACGATCACGATGTCGCGTCCGACGGCCGACTCGACTGGCCAGGCCCGACCGAGCGGACCGCGCAGCGCCACCTGGGCGCCCGGCCCGAGCGCCACCAGCGCCGCCGTGGCCGGGCCCGCGGCTCTGATTGTCAGCTCCAGCCCGGTCGGCCGGACCCGGGAGATCGAGATCGCCGGCGCCGCAAAGGCGGGCAGCTCGACCATCACGAACTGGCCCGGCCGGGCGGCGAGCAGCTCACGGTCGAAGGTGGCCAGGCGGAGGGTCGCCGTGTCGGCCGTCTCCGGGCTGATCGACTCGACGGTGACCGTCACGTGGCGGGCCGGGGTCACGGTGGCCAGCGCGGCCGGAGCGTGCCCTTCGGGCGGGGCCGGCGGCCACGGGATCGGCCCGCTGACCGTCGTCGCCGGCGCGATCGCCGCCAGCTCGTCGCGGACGTCGATCCCGACCGGGCACCAGGCCACGCACCGGCCACAGCCGACGCAGCCGCTCGAGCCGAACTGGTCGAACCAGGTCGAGAACTTGTGGGTCAGCCACTGGCGATAGCGATCCTTGACCTTCGGCCGGAAGTTGGCCTCGCCGGCGACCCGGCCGAACCCGAGGCTGAAGCAGCTGTCCCAGTGGCGCTCGGTCGTCGCCTCCAGCCCATCGAGATCCGAGGCCACTCCGACGCTCGTGCAGAAGCAGGTTGGGCAGACGAGAGTGCAGTTGGCGCAGGCCAGGCAGCGCTCGGCGACCTGATCCCAGGCCGGCGAATCGAGGGCAGCCCGAAGTCGCTCCGGCAGCCCTTCGGTGGCGACCGGATCGCCGATCTTCGCCCGCACGGCGGCGACCTGGCTGGCGGCAAGCTCGACCTCGGCCAGCTCGGCGGGGCGCAGGTCGAGACTGGCCAGGATGTCCGCTCCGGCCGGACTGCCGCTCCGCAGAACGAACCCATCGTCGAGCTCGGAGGCGATCAGGTCGGCCCCATCCCGGACTTCCGGCCCGGTGCCCATCGACGTGCAGAAGCAGGTGCTCGTGGCCGCCGCACACTCCATCGCCACGACCAGGGCGGCATCTCGCCGGCCGGCATGATCGGCATCGCCCAGCGGGCCGGCCCGCATCGCCCGCTCCTGGATGTCGAGTGCGGCGATCTCGCAGGCCCGGACTCCGACGAAGGCGAGGCGCGGTGGCGGCTCGAGGATCGGCTCCGTCGTGACCTGGGTGCCATCACGCCGGGCCCGGGCGAGGGGTACGAGGGACGGGTGGGTATAGCGCTTCCAGGAGGTCACCGGCAGGACGTAGTCGAACGATCGATCGTTGTCCGTCGTCCGGAGGCGGTAGCTGCCGGGCGCCGTATCGGTTTCCCAACCGGTGGGCAGCTCGGCTGGGCTGTCCAGCTCGTCATAGATCACGGCGCCATCGGCGACCGTCGGACCGACGATCTTCCGCCCGTCGGCACGCAGGGCCTGGAACAATCGATCGAGACTCGATCGGGGCAGGAAGTAGGCGAGCTCGCTCACCATGGCTCGGAACCGGATCGGTAGACGTCCAGGAGCTGCATCCGGGTGGCCGTCAGTCGTCGTGCAACGCTCACCAGGAGGCGTTCATACAGGGCCGAGGCCAGCTCGCAATCGACCGCCAGGCTGGCGCGCAGTGCCGGGCCGTCGAAGGTGATCGCGCTGCTCGGCACGATGGCGACACCGGTCGACGTCGCGATCGGCCGAGGCAGGACCGCGGACCAACCGAAGATGTCGCCGGCATGGACGGTCAGGAGGGTCCGATCGGGCGAGCCGGGTACGGCCAACCGGAGGGCAATCACGCCGCTGATCACCACGCCGAGCGAGTCGCACGGCGTTCCTTCCCGGACGACCACCGTCCCGGCCGGGATCTCCTCGTACCTGCCCAGGACGGCAAGGTCCTCCAGCGCCCGCGTTCCGAGGTCGCCCCCGAACCAGGTGTCGTGGAGCATCGTTGCCACGCCGACGCTTGTCATGAACGAATCCTCCCCGGTAGGCAGACTCCGGGCGAGAGCCATCAGACACCGTTCCAGATGACCCTCGGCCGTCGTCGTGCGGTCCGGTCAGGACCATCCTACCGCCGAGGAGCAGCCCGTTGGGGCCCGCCCTACTGGGGCGAAAGGAGGGTCAACATGAAGAAGATCCTGGTGGCATATGACGGTGGCGAGGCCTCGCACCGAGCCCTCGACCTGGCGGCCGAACTCGCCCAGCGGTTCGAGGCCACCGTCGGCGTTGTCAGCGTGATCCCGGTCCATGGCGATCGGGTACCGGTCGATCCCTGGGACGACCGGACCGTTCACACCAACGAGCTGGTCGAGGCCCTTCGGTTGCTTCGGGAGAAGGGCATCGAGCCTCTCCTGCATGAACCGGCCGGCGATCCGGCGGCGACGATCGAACGGGTCGCCGAGGACGGCGGCTACGACATGGTCGTAGTCGGTTCGCGCGGCCTCGGCCTCCTGTCACGCGCCCTCCAGGGAAGCGTCTCGGAGCATGTCGCGACCCACTCGAGGACCACCGTGGTCATCGCCCGGTAGTTCCCGGCTGACACGTTGAACCGGTGAGGCGCTCCCGTTCGGGGAGGCGGCTCACCGGTTCCCGATTCCCGCTGGCCCCGCCGACCGTCTCGATCAGGCGGGCGGTCGGCGGGGTGATTCGCAGCGGGCCTGGTCCTAGAAGAACCCGAGTGGAGTCGGGCTGTAGCTGACCAGGAGGTTCTTGGTCTGGGTGTAGTGGTCGAGCATCATCTTGTGCGTCTCACGTCCAACGCCCGACGCCTTGTAGCCACCAAAGGCAGCTCCGGCCGGATACAGGTGGTAGCAGTTGGTCCAGACCCGACCGGCCTTGATCCCCCGGCCCATCCGATAGGCCAACGAGCCGTCCCTGGACCACACGCCGGCACCGAGGCCGTACATCGTGTCGTTGGCGATCTCCAGCGCCTCGGCCTCGTTCTTGAAGGTCGTGACCGAGAGCACCGGCCCGAAGATCTCCTCCTGGAAGATCCGCATCCGGTTGGTGCCCTTGAAGACCGTGGGCTCGACGTAGTAGCCGTCAGCGAGCTCGTCCGGCAGGAAGTTGCGCTTGCCGCCGATCAGCAGCTCTGCCCCCTCGGACAGCCCGACCTGGATGTAGCCCAGGATCTTGTCGAGCTGGGCCTGGGAGACCTGGGCCCCGATCTGGGTGGTGATGTCGAGCGGATTGCCTTGCTTGATCGCGGCAATCCGGGCGAGGGCTCGGTCCATGAATTGGTCGTAGATCGACTCCTGGATCAGGGCCCGCGACGGGCAGGTGCAGACCTCACCCTTGTTGAAGGCATACAGCACGAGGCCCTCGATCGCCTTGTCGAGGAACTCGTCGTCGGCGTCCATCACGTCGCCGAAGAAGATGTTGGGGGACTTGCCCCCGAGCTCTGTCGTCGACGGGATGATGTTCTCAGCCGCGTAGCCCATGATCAGCCGGCCGGTGACCGTTTCGCCGGTGAAGGCGACCTTGGCGATCCGCTTGCTGGAGGCCAGGGCCATGCCCACCTCGGCTCCCGGGCCATTCACGACGTTGATGACGCCGGCCGGGACGATCCCTTCGATCAACTCGACCAGCTTCAGGATCGACCAGGGCGTCGGGCTGGCCGGCTTGACCACCGTGCAGTTGCCGCCGGCCAGCGCCGGGGCGATCTTCCAGGCAGCCATCAGGAGGGGGAAATTGAAGGGAATGATCTGCCCGACGACGCCGAGCGGCTCCCGGAAGTGATATGCGACGGTGTCCTTGTCGATCTCGCCGATCGAACCCTCTTCACCCCGGATCACGCCGGCGAAGTAGCGGAAGTGGTCAGCTGCGAGCGGAATGTCGGCCGCCAGCGTCTCGCGCACCGGCTTGCCGTTGTCCCAGCTTTCGGCGACGGCGAGCATCTCCTTGTTGGCATCGATCGCGTCCGCGATCGCATTCAGGACCCGCGACCGCTCGGCCACGGACGTTTCTCCCCACGCCGCCTGCGCTGCATGGGCAGCATCGAGGGCGACCTCGACATCTTCCGGTGTCGAACGTGGAACCTCGGTGAAGGCCCGTCCGGTTGCTGGAGTCAGGTCGACCGCATACTTGCCCTTGACGGGGGCCACCCAGGCCCCGCCAATGAAGTTGTCGTAGCGCTCCCTGAGGGGCACCACGCTGCCCGCGGCGCCGGGTGACGCATAGGTGAACTCCCTGGATGCAATGGTCATCGTGCCATGCCTCCTGGTCCCCGGCGATGCGCTCGAGGCAGCGGGCCCGCGATCGTGGGCGAAGTCGATGCCGCTCGCTTCCTGGGGACTCCAAGCCTCAGCATCGATCGGACGACGGCGATCTTCCAGTGCCGAAGGTCACGACCCCCGTCTCGAGCCCGGGGCAGGCCCCCAGAACCAGCGCTTCACCCCCTCGACCAGGCCGAGACCCGGGCCGGCCGGGACCCGGACAGGCCAAACGACAGGGGTCGCCGGGTCAGCCCCGGACGACGAGGACCGAGCTGTGGGCGTGCTGGACGACCTTGCGGGCGACGCTACCCAGGAGGAGCCGGGCGAGGCCGGTCTGGCCGCGCGTGCCCATCACGATCAGGTCGGCCTGCCAGTCGGCAGCGACCCGGACGATCTCGCTGCCCGGATCCCCGACCGGCGCCGTCGAGCCAGCCTCGAGGCCCATTGCTCCAAGCTCTCGGGCGGCGGCTTCGGCCAGGTCGGCGTGACGCCGGCCCTCGGCCCGGGCGGAATCCTCGATCGCCTGGACCTCATCCGCTGCCCCCAACGCGAATCCGCCGATCCAGCTCGGCGACCGGTCGGCCACGCTGACGACGCGCACCGCCAGGCCCTTGAACCCGGGCATCCGGCCAACGAGCGCCCGGGCCCGGGCGGCCGAGGGTGATCCGTCGTCGGCCAGGACGATCCGCCGGATCGACGAACCCCGGGCCACAAGGAGGGGCCGGGTGCTGTACTCGACGATCTCGGCCGTGACCGAGCCGAGCAGCCGGCTGGCCCACGTACCGCGACCGTGGCTGCCGACCACGACGAGGTCGGCCGCGAACGCCTCTGCCGCGTCGAGGATCGCGCTCGCCGGCCGGCCTCGGAGCAGGGCCGTGTCGACGACCAGGCCGGGCCGCGCCTGGCGGGCCGCGGCGTCTGCCACGATCCGCTGGTTCTGCTCGGCCGCCGCGATCTCGATTCGCTCGATCGTCTCCTCGGAGACGACGACCCCGGGCCCGGCAATGAACGCGTCCTGGCCGCCATCGATCACGTGGACGATCCGGATGGCCGTGCCACTCGGCCAGGGCGTTTGGGCAACCAGCGCGGAAGCCTGTTCGGAAGATGACGAACCATCGGTTGCCAGGAGAACGCGCATGTCAGGATCCCTTTCGACGGGTCACGGGTTCAGCGGGCGGCCCGGCTGCCCGTTCCCGGCTACCAGGCGGCCGATGGCGAGCGAGACGGCCTCGCCGGCCGACCAGGCCGGACCCTGATCAAGCCGGAGCCGACGCTCCTCGCGCTCGATCAGCCGGGCGAGGTCCACCTCATCATCGCGTAGGCCGGGGCTCGAGCGATAGCGCCCGCCCTGGTTCGCGATGAAGGCCGAATAGCGAGCAACGGGATCGAGGCTGGCGAGGGTCGTCTCGAGGCCCGCCACGTAGTCGATCGCCAGGAGCAGCCGGGCGAAGAAGGCTCCGACCATCGCGGCGAGCTGCTCCCCGGCCTGGGAATGACCGCCGACCACGAGCAGCGGGGCCGGCGAGGTGAAGGCCGCGATCACAGCCCCGTCGATCCGGGCGACGCTCAGCCGGCCGCCGAAGCCGACGTAGTCGTTGCTCTCGCCGAGGCGGTCGGTAACCCGGATCGGCCCCCACGAGACATCGCCGGTCAGCGGCAGCCGGGTGTCGTGATCGATGACCCGGCGGGAACCGCGACCGGCCTGGCTGGTCCAGTACTCAATGTGCTCAGGGTCGAAGTGCGTCCGGGTCGGCTCCTCGCGGAGGGCCACGAGCAGGTAACCGGGGCTGGCCAGGTCGCTCCCGCTCCCACTGGCCAGGAACCCGAGGGTGGCCAGCCGGGGAGCGGCGCTGGCCGGATCGATCATTGTGACGGCCGATCCGCGGTGCGCGGCTGGACATCCTCATCAAGGATCGGGATGAGGAATTGCTCCTCGCGTTCCACGTGCGCCCGGACCAACGCCTCGAGGCCAAACAGGTGGCCGCGCAGCTCCTCCGTTCGATCACTCGGCCCGTGGCTGGCCAGCCCGAGCTGGTCCACCCGAACGTGCTCGACCATCTCCCGGATCTGGTGGTGGTCGAAGCGCGGTCCACGGGTCGCCCACGACGTTCCGATCCGGGCGTCGATCTCGGGATATAGCCAGCCCTCCTCCCAGGCGATGTGCGGCTCGAGGACCTGGTCGAGCCAGCGCAGCATGTCGAGGACCTCGAGCGACAACTCGGAGGTCGGACGATGGCCGACTTCGCAGGCCAGATCGTGGAGCCGGTTGAGCCCGCGTTCGAGCTCCCGATGCTCGTGCTCTTCGAATGTCCAGACCGGTGGGGCCTGACTTGCTCGCGTTGCCATCGTTCGAACCCTCGCTGCGGACCTCCCGGATCGCCGGATTCGTCCGATCTCACTCTGCCCGCATCGCCCGGCGGGCCAAAGGGCCGTCCGTCACCTGGCGAGGTGACCGACGGCCGTCGCGTCGGCCGGCCCGGCGCGCAATCGTGGGAACACGGTCAAACCGACCTGCAGCTCAACTCGTTGACGACGAGAAAGGAGCCTGAGATGAAGATCCTCTTGGCGTACGACGGCGCAGAGTCGTCCGATCGTGCCCTGGGCATGGCCGCCCAGCTGGCAACCCGGTTCGATGCAACGATGGGCGTCGTCAGCGTGGTCCCGGTCCATCCCGGCCGGGTCCCGGTCGATCCCTGGGACGACCGGTCGGTCCACGGTGCCGAGCTGGCGGATGCGGCCCGGAAGCTCGAGCAGCTCGGAATCCGGGCGACGCTCCATGAGCCGGCCGGCGACCCGGCGACGACGATCGAACGGATCGCCGAGGAGCACGGCTACGACATGGTCGTGGTCGGCTCGCGGGGCCTCGGCCCGCTCTCGCGAGCGCTCCAGGGCAGCGTCTCGGAGCACGTCGCGACCCACGCCAAGGCCACCGTCGTCGTTGCCCGCTGAGGACGACGCACCACCTGCGGCGAGGCGGCCGGCTCTCTAGTCGAGCAGGAGCAACGCTGCTCCGGCCACCTCGCCCGACTCCACCCGCTCGAGCGCTTCACGACCGGCGCTGAGCGGGTGGACCTCTACCTCCGAGGTCATCCCGATCGTGTCGGCCAGCTCGAGGAACTCCCGGGCATCCGTCCGGGTCACGTTCGCGACCGAGCGGATCGTCCGCTCCCACCACAGGTCGTCATACGAGAATGCCGGGATCCCGTCGAGATGGATCGCGTTGATCGCGACCACCCCGCCCCGGTCGACGGCCCGGAGGGCCGAGATCACGACCGAGCCGGCCGGGGCAAACGTGATTGCCGCATCGAGCGGCGCTGGCGGCGGGTCGTCGTACCCGCCGACCGAGGCCGCACCCATCTCGAGCGCCCGGTCGAGGTCGCGCTCGGAGCGCGAGGCGACGTGGACGGTGCAGCCCCAGTGGCGGGCGACCTGGATCGCCTGGCGGGCCGAGGCACCGAAGCCGTACAGGCCGAGCCGGCCGCCCGGCTCGATCCCGCTCAGGCGGAGGGCTCGATAGCCGATCACGCCCCCGCACAGGAGCGGCGCCGCAGTTGCGTCATCAAGTCCAGCCGGGAGCCGGACGGCCACGTCCGCCCGGACCGCGGCGAGCTCGGCGAAACCGCCGTCGCGATCCCAGCCGGTGAACACCCCGGCTGGGCACAGGTTCTCCCGCCCGGCCCGGCAGAACCGGCACGTTCCGTCAAAGCCGGCCAGCCAGGTCGTCCCGGCTCGCTCACCGACCGCCCAGCCGCTGACACCCGTCCCGATTGCCTCGACGACCCCCACCGCCTGGTGGCCAGGAATCGTGGGCAGCCGATGGGCGGGCAGGTCTCCGGTCACGAGCTGGAGGTCGGTTCGGCAGACCGCGCAGGCCGATACGCGCAGAAGGAGCTCGCCGGGACCGGCCGACGGTCGTTCGACCTCGATCAGCCGGAGCGGCCCGCTGGCGAGCGGTCCGGGCCGCTCGAGGACCAGGGCTCGCATCCGGTCGGCGCCGCCTGCAGTCGAGCGTCCCGGCTCAGCCGAGGCCAAGCCGGCGGGCCTCGCTGGTGAGTTGATCGCGGTGGTCGGGATGGGCGATCGCGATCAGGGCGGCGGCCCGCTCCCGGAGGCTCCGCCCGAAGAGCTCGGCGATCCCCCACTCGGTCACGATCGTGCGGGCGTGGGCCCGGGTCGTCACGACACCGGCGCCCGGGGCCAGGACCGGATTGATCCTCGAGATCGAGCCGCCGGCAGCAGTCGAGGGCAGGGCGATGATCGCCCGGCCGTCCGGCGCGAGGGCCGCTCCCCGGACGAAATCCATCTGGCCACCAACCCCGCTGTAGATCCGGGAGCCAATCGAGTCGGCCACGACCTGGCCGGTCAGGTCGACTTCGATCGCCGAATTGATCGCGGTCATCGCCCGGAACGAGCGGATGACATGGGTGTCGTTGGTGAAGTCGACCGAGCGCATCTCGACCATCGGGTTGTCGTGGACGAAGTCGTACAGGCGGCGGGTGCCCATGACGAACGAGGCCACGATCTTGCCCCGGTTGCGCTCCTTGTGGGCGCCGGTCACGACCCCCCGTTCGACCAGCTCGACGACTGCGTCGGTGAACATCTCGGTGTGGATCCCAAGGTCGCGATGGTCGGCCAGGGCGAGGGCCGTCGCGGCCGGAATTGAGCCGATTCCAAGCTGGATCGTCGCGCCGTTCGGGACGAGCTCGGCCACGTACTGGCCGATCCGCCGTTCGACCTCGCCGATCCGGGCGACCGGATGCTCGTACGGCGGGACGTCGACCTCGACCGCCAGATCGATCGCGTCGACATGGATGAAGCTCTCGCCCAAGGTCCGGGGCATCGCCCGATTGAACTGGACGATCACGTTCCCGGCCGAGCGGATCGCGGCGTGCATCGCCTCGATCGAGACGCCCAGGGAGCAGAAGCCGTGGGCATCGGGCGGCGTGGCGTTGACGAGGACCGCGTCCAGGGGCAGGACCCCTCGGTCGAACAGCTCGGGGACCTCGGACAGGAAGACCGGCACGTACTCGGCCCGGCCTTCGTTCACTGCCGCCCGGGCATTCGGCCCGACGAAAAGTGCACGGTGATGGAAATGGCCAGCCATCTCCGGGGCCAGGTGCGGTCCCGGGCCTTCGGTGTGGAGGTGGACCATCCCAACGTCGTGCAGGTCCGCCGACCGCGCCACGAGGGCGTCGAGCAGGACGGACGGGACCGCGGCGGCGCAGTGAACGTAGACCTGCTGGCCGCTCGAGATACCGGCGACGGCTTCAGCCGGGGAAACGATCCGCATCCCTCGGAGCCTAGACCTTTGTTCGATCCGGTGGCGGGGCATCGACCAGCCGCTCCGGGCGGTGGGTGATCGCCACGAACGTCCGGTCGAAGGCGGTCCGCACGGCCGAGTCCCCGGCCACGAGGATCCGAGCGTCGTCCGCGACGTCCTCGACGATTCGCGCCTGGAAGGCGGCCTCGGGCTCGAGGGAAGCTCGAACGAGCACGTTGACGGTCGGATCGCTGCTGATCGGTCCAAGGTCGATGACGACGGCCTGGTTGTGGTCGACCCAGACGCTGGCCTGCCGGTCGTTCGAAGCGGGATTCCGCGGATCAGTCATGGGAGCACCCCTTTCGCTCCGGACGATGACTCCGCCGCACGGCCGGACCCAGTGCCGAACGGACTCGAAAGCCGGGCCCGGGACGGGACATCCGGCCCCGCGGATCAAGCCGTTCAGCACTGCGGTCTCGAGGGCGGCCGGACGAGGATGGGACGATGAACTCGTCGCGGAGGTGCGGACATGACCACCTCGGGTGAGCCCCGATCCGTCGCGGAGCTGATGACCCGCGATCCGATCGTCGTCGGGATCGACACGCCCCTGGCCGACGCTGCCGAGCTGATGGACTTCTACCGGGTGAGCGGCCTGCCGGTCGTCGACGAGGACGGCCGGCTGGTCGGAGTGATCAGCCAGACCGACCTGCTCCACGCCCGGACGAACCAGGCCCTGTGGCAGGCCTGGCCCGGCCTGGCGGTCCGCCACCTGATGACCGAACCGGCGGTGAGCATCCTCTCGAATGCCTCAGTTGGCGAGGCGGCTGAGCTCATGGAGCAGCTCTACATCCATCGCCTGGTCGTCGTTGACCCCGTCGAAGAGACGCCGATCGGGGTCCTGTCGCTGACCGACCTGGTCCATGCCATGGCCGAGCGCGGCGAAGGCTGAGCGAACTCGCGGCGGCGCTCCCGCTGGCCAAGTCGGACGCTCCCGGAGCTTGCCGGCCAGGGACGCTAGGGCTCCGGCCCGGCCAGCGCCTTGTCGTCGGCCCGGCCGGGATCGGCGGGTTCGGCCAGCACAGATGACTCGATCGGCGGCAGGAGCGGCGAGCCGGTGATCAGCCGGGAGCCGCGCCCGCGGGTGAAGAAGCTCCAGCCCCAGCGGATCACGACGACGATCCGGTTGGCGAACCCGATCAGGTACAGGATGTGGATCGTCAGCCACAGGACCCAGGCCGGAAAGCCGCTCTGGCGTCCGAACGGGCCGAGCCACGGGATGTCGGTCACGCCGGCGAGCCGGCCGATCACGGCAACGTCGCCCCGGTTGCTGTAACGGAACGGGGCCAGGGTCTCGCCCGAAAGGCGCGCCCGGATCACCGCGGCGGCATAGCGGCCGCCCTGGATCCCGCCCTGGGCGACGCCCGGCACGGGCCTGGCCCTCTTCCAGGGCTGGACGGCGGCGTCACCGACCGCAAACACCTCGGGATGGCCGGGCACGCTGAGATCAGGCCCCACGAGGATTCGGCCGGATCGGTCGGTCGGGGCATCCGTGGCCGTCGCGACGGCCCGGGTGAAGCTCGACGCCTGGATCCCGGCCGCCCACAGGACGGTCCGGGCGGGAATCTCCTCACGGCTCCCTAGGGCAGTCTCGACGATCACCGACCGGTCGCTGATGTCCACGACCCGGGTGCCGGTTCGGACGATCGCGCCGAGACGGCCAAGCTGGCGGGCGGCCGAAGCCGAGCGATCCGCCGGGTAGGTCGGCAGGATCCTGGGCAGGGCCTCGACCAGGATGATCCGGGCCGCCCCGGGGTCGATTGAGCGGAAGTCGTGGCGGAGCGTGTCCCGGGCAATCTCGGCCAGCGAGCCGGCCAGCTCGACCCCGGTCGGACCACCCCCGACGAGGATGAACGTGAGCCACCCGGCGCGCAGCCGGGGCTCCTGCTCGCGCTCGGCCGCCTCGAACGCGATCAGGGTCCGGCGCCGGATCTCGAGGGCATCGTCAAGCCCCTTCAAGCCGGGCGCATCGGCCGCCCAGATATCGTTGCCGAAGTAGGAGAAGCGGGCACCGGAGGCGACGATCAGGCTGTCATAGCCGAGCGTGGCGCCGTCCGAGAGCCGGACCGTGCGGCGGGCCGGGTCGAGCCCGACTGCCTCGCCCAGGAGGACCGTCGTGTTCGCCTGGTTGCGCAGGATCGAGCGGAGAGGCTGGGCGATATCGCCCGGCGAAAGGGCGCCCGTCGCGACCTGGTACAGGAGCGGCGAGAACAGGTGGAAGTTGCGACGATCGACCAGGGTCACCTGGACCCGCTCGTCCTTGCCCAGCGCGCGGGCGGCATAGAGGCCGGCGAACCCGCCGCCGACGATCACGACCCGGTGCGGGGACACCTCCGGGCTCAGCCCCTGCCGCTCGATCGGCGGACCTCGGCCATGTAGGCGGCGGCCTGGGCCCTTCGCTCCAGGTTCAGCTTGCCCAGGATCGAGCTGACGTAGTTCTTGACCGTCTTGTCCGACAGGAAGACCTCGGCGGCGATCTCCTTGTTCGTCTTGCCCTCGGCCACGAGGAGCAGGATCTTGCGCTCCTGGCCCGTCAGTTGGCCGAGCTCATCGGGCTGGTCCGTATTGGCGACCCGCCGGATCCGTTCGAGGACCCGGCCGGTCACCGCCGGGTCCAGGAGCGACTCGCCCCGGCCGACCGCCTCGAGGGCCGCCACCAGGTCGCGCGCCCGGATTTGCTTGAGCAGGTAGCCACTCGCCCCGGCGACGATCGCCGAGAGGACCGCGTCCTCGTCCGGGTAGCTCGTCAGCATCACGACCCGGGTATCTGGCAGCTCCGAGCGAATCTCGCGGCAGGCCTCGACCCCCGAGCCATCGGGCAGCCGGACATCCATGATCGCGAGGTCCGGCCGAAACCGCCGGGCGGCCTCGATCGCCTCGGCCACGGTCCCTGCCTCCGCGACCACCTGGAATTCCGGCCGGCGCTCGAACATCGCCACGAGGCCCTGCCGGACCACTTCATGATCGTCGACGATCAGCAGGGTGAGCGGGCGTCCGGCGGGTTGGCCGACACCGTGGGGCTCGTGGCTTGAGGCGGGAGGGGCGGCGGGGTCTGCCGCCTGATCAGGATCAGGCACTTGGCGTCCTCTGCGTGGCCGGCAAGGTGATGGTCGTGCGAGTCCCGGCGCCAGGCTCGCTCTCGATCGTCATTGTCGCCCCAATCCGGGCCGCCCGGTCACGGGTGTTCGCGAGACCCTGGTGACCGAGGCGAACCACGCCGGACGGATCGAACCCCCGGCCGTTGTCGACGATCCGGATCGTGTAGCCCTGCTCGTCCCCGTCGCGAAGCAGCTCGATCGTCGCCTGGGTTGCCTCCGAGTGGCGAGCGATATTGCTGAGCGACTCTCCGACGATCGCGAGCAGGTGGCTGGTCACGACTTCGGGCGGCTCGGGGGCGGGGTCGGGCAGGTGCAAGGCCAGCTCGATCATCGTGTTGTGACGATATTCATCGATGAGTGCGGCCAGGCCGCCAGCCAGGGAGGCACCTTCCAGGAGGCCCGGCCGGAGGCTGAAGATGAAGTTGCGGATGTCCTGGATCGCGAGGTAGATCGCGTCGATCGCCCGCTCGACCCGGGCCGAGGACTCGGCTGGATCGTCGGCCATCAGCTCGGGCACGTCCTCGAGCGAGAGCCCGACGCCGTACAGGTTCTGGATGATCCCGTCGTGGAGGTCCCGGGAGATCCGCTCGCGCTCGTCGACGACGGCCAGCCGTTGGAGCTGCTCGTGCAGCCGGGCGTTCTCCATCGCGATCCCCGCGTGGAGCGCGAACGTCTCGACGATCGCCTCGTCCTCCGCGCTGAACTCCGGCGAGGCGAGCTTGTTCGTGAGGTAGAGTCGACCGACCGTCGTTCCCTTGACCGTGATCGGCACCCCCAGGAAGCTCCTCATCGGAGGGTGATTGGGCGGGAAGCCCGAGCGGCGCGGATCGACGTTGATGTCCGGGATCCGGTACGCCCGGTCCTCCCGAATGATCAGTCCGAGCAGGCCGTGGCCCTCGGGCAACGGGCCGATCCGATGGCGCGTCTCGGGATCCATTCCGCTCGTGATGAACCGTTCGATCCGGTTCGTGTCGTCGACGATCCCGAGGGCCGCGTACTGCGCTCCGACAAGCGGGCGGACCCGGTCGACGATCACCTGGAGCGCCTCGTCGACCGAGACAAGCCCGGCGACTCCGCGGACGGCGGCATCAAGCGCCGCGGCCACGTCCTGGGGATGGGGCGGAGATGGCGCTCGCGGTCTCGCTTCCACGATCTGATGATATCGGCCGAGGCGACTGCGAGCCGGAGGGGCTGGACGGCTCCCCCGGATCGGGACGTAGGTCACTGTCCGGCCAGGCTGGCGCGATCGATGATCCGGCCCATGAGCAACCTGCCCGTCCAGGCCGACCAGCAGGCGAGCGCTGGTTCGTCGTTGGAGATTCGGCGGATCCTCCTGGCCACCGAGCTGTCGGCGGTCAGCGACCGAGCGGTCGATCACGCGATCGAGCTGGCCGTTGAGCACGGCGCCGCGCTGGTCGTCCTGAGCGTCGTCGACCCGAAGGGCCTCCGCCTGCCGGGCGGTCGCTACGTCCGACGAATGGACCAGGAGCGGGCCCGGGTCGAATCCGGTACTCGCTCGATCGTTGCCCGCGCCCGGGCGGCCGGAGCGAGTGCGGCCTTCCTCGTCTGGAATGGTGATCCGGCCGACTCGATCCTGGAGGCGGCCGCGGCCGAGAAGGCAGACCTGATCGTGCTCGGCTCGCATCGTCGAGGCCGCCTCGGACGGCTGACCCACGGCAGCATCTCGCTTCGGGTTGCGGAGCAGGCCGCGTGCGGCGTGTCGATCATCCCGATTGGATCGGCCCCTTCCGACAGCCAGTAGCCGTCCCGGGACGCGTCTACTCTGATGGTGTGCCAGAGTGCCCGTTGGACCATGATCTGCGGGGGCCCGGTGTCGCGGAGGACTGAGATGACGGAACCGACGGAAGTTCGACGGCCGGCGGCGAACAGCAAGCACAGCGATGCGGCCGCGGCCTACGATGTCGCCTGGGCGATCGAACCACCCGCCGGCAACGCCTGGACGGCCCGCCCGTGGGTCCAGCCGAGGGAGCGTGCCGCAGCCGGCAAGGCCGCCCGCAAGCGCGTCCCGCGGGTCAGCCACGCTGCCTTCGAAGCGCGACCGGGTCGAGATCCGATCGCCATCCTGGCCGAGCAGGAGTCCGATCGCCTGCCCGAGCTCGTGCCCCTGCGCCACGACCGGATGGCCGCATCACCGTTTGCCTACTACCGGGGCACGCCGGCCGTGCTCGCCTTCGACCTCGGCGAAACTCCCCGGACCGACATCCTGGTCCAGGCAAGTGGCGATGCCCACCTCTCGAACTTCGGTCTGTTCGCGTCCCCGGAACGGACCCTGGTCTTCGATGCCAACGACTTCGACGAGACCCTGCCTGGGCCGTGGGAGTGGGACATCAAGCGTCTCGCGGCCAGCGTCGTGATCGCCGGTCGGGCGAACGGCTTCACCGCGGCCCAGAACCGGGCGGCCACGATGCAGACCGTCCGAGGCTACCGCCAGTGGCTGGCCCGCTACGCCGCCATGGGCCTGCTCAACGTGTCCTATGCCTCGATCACCGAGGCGAGCATCCGGGAGGTGGCCGAGGCCTCCGGGCTGCTCGACGGTCGGTCCGCCGCCGGGCGTCGCCAGCGGGTCGAGGCGGTCTTCAGCAAGGCCCGCCAGCGCGACGGCATGCGCGCCTTCAACCAGCTGACCGGCGTGGTCGACGGCCGCCGGGTCATCCTCGACGACCCGCCGGCGATCAGCCACGTCGAGTTCGCCGGTGGCGTGGAGGCCCTGGCCGGCACGTTCAACGACTACCGGGCCACGATGCCCGAGAACCGGCGTGACTTCCTCGAGCGCTACCGCTTCGTCGATGCGGCCCTCAAGGTGGTCGGCGTGGGCAGCGTGGGGACCCGCTGCTTCATGCTGGTGCTCGAGGGGCGCGACGAGAACGACCCCCTGATCCTGCAGGCCAAGGAGGCAACCGCGTCGGTCCTCGAGCCGTATCTCGAGCCAAGCCGCCACGCCAACCACGGCCAGCGGGTCGTGGTCGGCCAGCAGGTCATGCAGGCCACGCCCGATGTCCTCCTGGGCTGGACCCGCGGACCGGGCGGCCGCGACTTCTACATCCGCCAGCTGTGGGACATGAAGGGCTCGGTCGATACCACGACCCTGCAGCCCGCTGGTCTCGGCTTCTACGGCGGGATCTGTGGCTGGGCCCTGGCCCGGGCCCACGCCCGCGGCGGGGACGCGGTCGCGATCGCGGCCTACCTCGGGACCGGAGACACGTTCGACGGCGCCCTGGCCGACTTCGCCGAGGCCTACGCCGACCAGAACGCCCGCGACCACGCGGCCTATCTCGCGGCAATCGCCGATGGGCGGGTGTCCATGCCGTCCGAGCGGGGCGATCGCTGACCCCATCGTGGGCACCGTTCAGAGTGGCGCTACGCCGGCGCCGCGAACGCGGCCAGCGCCTCGCTCGAGGGGACGAAGTAGTAGGCGCCCGTCAGCGGCCGGGTGAAGCTCGTCAGCTGGTCGGGTTGCCCGCCGCCGATCCCGGCCATGCTCCTGAGCATCGCCTCAAGGCGATCGCGGTCACGACTGAAGCCCACGAAGATCGTGCCGTGTCGGCCGAGCGAGCCGTAGCCGATGTTGCGTCGGAAGATCTTGCCGAACCGATCCTGGTCGGTGCTCCCGACATGGGATGTCTCTGGCCTGGGGTCGAGCTCCACGCCGGTCAATTTCGTTCGACCCATGGCCCGTTCCTGCTCGTCGATCGGGAGCGCCTCCCACCTGGTCGAGTCGTGCTCCCACTGCTGCAGGAGCAGGACGCTCCCGCCTGCACCGGGCGAGCCTGGATCGATCGAGATGACCTTGCTCGCTTCGGCCAGGCTGGGATTCTCGAGGCCGTCCTCGAAGCCCGTCAGGTCACGGTCCCGGTGATATGGCCAGCCGACGGCCTCGAGCGCCAGGGTCGCGCGGTCTGTGAGCGCCGAAACGATCCCACGCGAAACGTCGAAGACCACGTCGTAGGCGGCGCCGGAGAGCCAGACCACGACGTCGTGCTGGGTGGCCGGCATCGTGTACCCGTCGCGGCCGACGAGCGGCTCGTTGAAACCACGCAGGCCGGCTGGCGCGGCATCGGGCGCGACCGACGCCCAGAGCTCCGGCCGGAAGCCGGCGACCAGGTTGACCCCGCCGATCGTGGTGCGTGGCTCGCGCAGGCTGGCGACCGCCGATATCAGGTCGCGCGGATCGATTCCGGGACGCCCGTCCAGCTCGAGGTAGGCATGGGACATCGTCCCGAGGGCAAAGATGCCGGTCTGAGGGGTTGCCACACGCGCAGGATACGAGCCGCGACGCGTCACGGATACGCCGGCCACGCACCGCCGCGTTGACCGCAGCCGGTTCCGGTGTCTTGAGGCTAGCGCCCGATCGGTATCCTCCAGGGGTCCGACGCCGTCAGTGTCCAGGTCCGGAGTGAGGAGGCGAACATGACCCTCGGCATCATCCTCGCCGTCATTGGAGTTCTTGCCCTCGTCATCACCCGCGTTCGGGGACCGAACCTGGGTCTGTCCCCAAAGACCGGATATGTCGCTGGCGTCGTGTTGCTCGTGTTGGGCGTGGCGCTGCTGCTCAGTTCGACGCGGTGAACTCCCGGGCATCGCCGGCCTCAAGGCGTCAGGTCATTTGTCCATGAGCTCTCGCTGCGGAACCGAGTTCACGCCGGGTTGTCGAGCGGCCTGAGTTCGATCTGCTTGGCGAGCGCAACGGCGACCTGCCGGTCGTCGTCATCGGCGGCGAACACGCGACCGATCACGAGGGCGGAACGATGGGGCACCTCGATCCGGGGCATCCCCGTCGGCACGCTTCCAGTCCACGTCCGTTCGCAGAGCAGGAAGTCGCCGGCGCCCGTCCCCGTGGTCCGCTTTCCGATGTACGCGAAGTTGGCGCCGCTGGTCGGGTCGGTGAACTGCACGCTGTAGTAGCGTCCCGCCATCTCGGGCACATGGAGCACTCGCGGCCCCGCCGCCAGGTCGAGCCAGCCGCCGACATAGACGAGATCGTCGGTGCCGACCGCCATCAGGCTGCCGGCCGGAGCGACCTGGGACGATCGCTCGGCCACCGCGTACAGGGTGTTGATCTGGATCGGGCCGCCACCGAAGCCGCGGTTGACAATCGCCCGCTTGAACCCGCTCACCGTGATCCGCGGCCAGAGATAGATGAAGACCAACGCCCCGACCAGCCACACGACCACGGCCGTCACCGCCAGCGGAATCAGCGCCGCCACTCCCTCCGCGAGGCGTCGGTACACGACCCAGGCGAAGACCGCCAGGATGGCGGCGGTGATCGGGTAGGGGTATTTGAGGATCAGGCGATTCACGTCACGAGACCCTGACGACTGGCGGCACTTCATAGGTGCCATCCACGATCGAGACCCCGGGCAGATACGCCCGGAGCATCAGCTTGAATCGACCGGGCGGGATCGGCAGCCAGTTCTGTGCCTCGCCGCCTGGCGCCTGCGCCTGGAGCAGGATGTCGACCGCACCATCCGGATTTATCGCGAGCCCGGAGTGATCGTCCACGCTTGACCGACCGGCCGGACTACTCACGATGTACCCGACGGTGTCCGTGGCGGTGACCGACCAGAAGGCGTGATTCGGGGGCAGATGCCCTGGCGGGAAGCGCAGGCGGTACGCCTCCTCACCAGTGAGCTTGTTGCCCGTGCTGTCGACGTTCGTCGTCCAGTACGCGGCCTCTTCGAACACGTTGACGACCGGCAGCGCCTTCTGCAAGGCGGCCCGCACCAACAGTCCGTTCCCGGGCTGGCCGGCCCGGCGGATCGAGTTCCAACCGTTGACGGTCGTCGTCTCCGCCTTCGCCACCGAATCCAGGACCAGGATCGTCGTCAGGAACGCCAGGGTGGCACCGATGATCACACCCTGGACGACCCCAGAACTCGCCACCCAGGAGAGGACGACACTCACGCGAATCTAGCCGTAGCGATGAAGCAGGTGGCTCGGGCCGTGGGATCCGAGCCAGGGGACCAGATGGATCATATCGCCCGCGCCACCACTGAGCTGTGCCCGAGCTCTGCACCGGGGGCTCGCGTTCGACCGGGGTCGGTTCCGGGCCGGCCTAGGTAGTGCGGGTAGCCCACCCGATGAGTTGATCGTGGTGCCAGCGTGACAGCGTGACCGCCGGCGCCTACCCCGATCAGCCGAAAGGCGACTACCGCGTCGCCTCGGCGCGCATTCGAACACCACGGGGCCGCAGGCGGTCAAATCAATGATCCCGGTCCTCCAGCGGAGTGTCCCCGACGGGTGATTGGACGGCCCTGAGCACTGCCTCGTGGGCATCCCCGCTTGCCCCCAGGCGGACGGACAGTCCCATCCGATCGAGCATCGTCATCATCGGGGGACCGACATGCTGCGCGACGACCATCTCGACGCCGTGATCCTTGAGGAATCGCGCCACCCGGGCGTGATGGCTGCCTTCGGTGCCCAGGTCATGGAGCTCGTCCCAGCCGACCTCGAACTCGTGCCAAGCGGTCAGGGCGTCATCGTTCGTCTCGGCGATCGCGACCCTGGCGGCCCGTCCCCAGCGCGGGTCAACCTGGCCATCTGACCGGATTGGAACGCAGATCAGCAGGGGTCGAGGTCGGTATTCAACGAGCTCGGTCACGTCCTCTGGCCCAGCCGCTTCTTCACCTCGTCGAACTGCTCGGCGGTGATCTCGCCGCGAGCGAACCGCTCGCGCAGGATGTCATCCGCGCTTGAACCGGACGGCGTAGCTGCCCGTGGCCGGTGGACGACCATCCGGACGGAGCCGAGGATCGCGACGGCGAGGATCCCCATCGCGGCCAGCATGAACCAGCCGTCAGGCGTGGTGAAGTCGTAGCCGTACGTCATGAGCGCGAACCTCCGTTGGGCTCAGTCTGCCGATGTCATGGCGAGACATCGAGAGCCGCTCGGCTCTGGTTTCGCGATCTCTTCGGCCTTGCCGTTGGCGCTGGAGCGCACCGGGGCCACGGTGAGCGGATCGTTACGGCTCGGACTAAGTGGCCTTCCCCGCTCTAGGTACCGAGGTCCTTCGCGTAGAATCCTCGCCAGGCATGGCACCTCCGACCACGTACTCGTGACGATCTACGCAGTGATTGTCGGTTGACGGTTAGCGCCGATCTCGGGATTTTCCTCGTGTGCGTGATGGCCGGGCTAATTGGCGCGCTGGCCGGGGTCGGCGGCGGGATCATCGTGGTGCCAGCACTCACGATCGGCTTCGGAATCGACATTCGCCTCGCGATCGGGGCGAGCATCGTCAGCGTCATCGCCACGAGCTCCGGGGCTGCGGCCGCGTACGTCCGGGACCGCATGACCGACATGCGGGTCGGCATGTTCCTCGAGCTGGCGACAACCAGCGGCGCAATCGCCGGGGCGTTGCTCGCGGCGGTCGTTGCTCCAGCGCTCCTCCTCGTCCTCCTTGGGCTGATCCTCCTGGGCTCCGCGGCCCAGCAGGTTCTGCGCCTCGGCGAGGAGCTTCCGCCGGATACGGAGCTCTCGGGCCTCGCCGACCGCCTTCGCCTGAGCGGGAGCTATCCAGATGCAAAGCTCGGACGAGAGGTCGCTTACGCGGCTCAGCGGGTCCCGCTTGGGTTTGTCCTGATGGGCTTCGCGGGGCTCGTGTCTGGCCTCCTCGGAATCGGCTCGGGAGCCCTCAAGGTCCTGGCGATGGATGGCGCGATGCGCCTGCCGATGAAGGTCAGCTCGGCCACGAGCAACTTCATGATCGGGGTTACCGCGGCGGCCTCGGCCGGGATCTACCTCAGCCGGGGCGATGTCGACCCGACGATCGCGACCCCCGTCGCCGTCGGCGTGCTCGCGGGTTCGGTGATTGGGGCCCGCGTGCTGCCCCACCTCTCAAACCGACACGTGCGTCTGGTGTTCCTGCCGGTCTTGGTCGTGATCGGACTCGAGACCCTGGCGCGGGGCCTGGGGCTGGGTCTGTGACACCCGAGCGTTTTCGAACCGTCGTCAGCGGCGTCCTCATCGTTGGCGTCGTGACCAGCGCAATCCTGCTTACCACCGCCTTCGTCGCCTCGCTGTTCGTTGGCTGGGATGGCTCGCTCGCCGGGGCGGCGGATCGGGCTCGCCCGGATTCGGACTTTTCGGGCCTGATCGGCAGCCTGACGAGGCTACGACCCATCGCGATCGCCCAGCTCGGCCTGCTCGTCCTTGTGGCCACGCCGGTCGTCCGGGTCATGGCGTCAGTCGTTGGCTTCACCCTCGAAGGTGATCGCCTTTACGCCGCCATCACTCTGGCGGTGCTGGCGATCCTGCTCGTGAGCCTATTCGGACTGCACTAATCCTCCGCTGACGACTCACCTCACGGGCGGTGGAGCGAAACATCCTGATCGAGCCACGCCCAGTCGTGCCAGCGGCGCGCTGCGATCACCATGCCGATCGCGAGCCCGAGTTGCGAGCGGTCCGTGCGTCGTTCATTCCGCCGCTGCTCATCGATTGCCCTTGGAGACCGGTCGGCCATGAGCCGCCTCAGATCCTCAGCCGTCAACAGGTCGTACACCTTCGATTCCCTCCTCTGTCCAATCGTCTCACCCTGTCAGTGACGTCGATGGCTGCTCGATCCGTCGGCCGGGATCGGGTCCGCGCGAATGTCGGGCGATGAGGATCACCGTCGCTCCGACGACCGTGATCCCCGCAACGATCTGGGCCGTGGGCACCCCGAAGAAGGTCCAATTGTCGGCCTTGAGCGACTCCACCGCGAACCGGACCGTGCCGTACCAGATGAAGAACACCAGGAGCAAATCGCCAGGGCGAAGGCGGTCCGCGAATTGGCGCGCGAGCCAGATCAGGAAGAGCATCCCGAGGAGGCCCGAGATCGACTCGTACAGGAACATCGGCTGGAAATACTGGCCGAGGGTGGCCGTCGGGTCTGAGCCAGGCGGGCAGGGGTAGCCCTGGGTCCGGTACTGGCATTGGATCGCGATCCCCCAGGGCAGATTCGTCGGTGAGCCGTAGAGCTCCTGGTTGAAGAAGTTGCCCCAGCGGGCGACCGCCTGCATCGCGAACAGGCCCGGCGCGACCGCGTCCGCCCAGGAGAGGAACGGCTGGCCTTTCCAGCGAATGTAGAGATATGCCGCGATCGTGCCCGAGATGATCCCGCCATAGACCCCGAGCCCCGAGTAGGGCGGCAGGACGATCCTGGTGAGGTCGTCCTTGTAGAGCTGCCACTGGTCGATGACGTGGTACAGGCGACCCCCGACCAGGGCAGCGATCGCAACGACAATCATCCCGTTCGCGACGAGACCGACATTCAGTCCGCGCCAGCGTGCTTCGTGGGTGATCACGAGATAGGCAGCTGCGAGTCCCAGGGCGTAGGCGACGCCGTACCAGTGGACGACGAGGGGCCCGACCGAGAACGCGATCGGGTCGGGAGTGATGTTGATCACGGCTCAAGTCTGCCAGAGACGACGCTCAAACCGGCGTGCACGCCAGGACCGTGGGCGGAACTGATTGATCGTCAGAGCCTCGGTGGCCGCACCTCGGCGGCTCTATCGGCCACCAGTCAGTAGATCCACGGGATCAGGCGCTTTGTCCGTCGCTGGTAGGCGCCGTAGTCGGGATGGATCGCGGCCAGCCAGGCCTCTTCACGCCGACCCTTGGCTGCGAAGAGCACAAAGAGCAGGCCTCCGCCGACGAGCGCGACGACCGAGCTTGTCACCAGGGCCCAGCCCAGGGCGCCGAGGATGAGCCCGCCGTAGATCGGGTGGCGTACCAGTCGGTAGGCACCGGTCTCGATCAGGGGCGCTCCCTCTACCGGCCGCGGAAACGGGCTGAAGCTCCGTCGCAGGTCCCAGCTGCCGCGTGCCGCCAACAATCCGCCGCCTGCGATCGCGACCAACCCGACGAGGAGCGCCAACCATCCCCAGGGTCCGGGGACGCCGGTATCGACGACAGCGCGCAGGCCGGCCCAGCCGATGATCGCGAACAGCACGAACTGGGCGACGACCCAGCCCTCACCGCGCGGACCGAGCTCGGGGATGCGCGAACTCATCGCTGGATCATCGCCCGCCAACCAGCCGGTCGCAGACCCGCCGACAAGGTCGGTCAGACCCGGCCCTTCGGCACGGTGTGCCAGTAGGTCTTGTTGAACACGATCTTGCCCAGGTGCCACAGACGATTTGGCTTGGGCGGCCGGGGCGGGTGGTTGTAGTCGAACTGGAGGAGCGTGCCCTTGCCGTCCCCGATCTCGAAGAAGCACATCACCTTGCCCAGGTAGTCGCCGTGCTTGTGGTCGATCGCCCGGCCTTCGACCGCGGCCACGATCCGCTCGGTCACAACGGGTGCCTCGAAGTGGGCCGTTGAGCCGGCCTTGGACAGGGGCAGGTCGGTCGCGTCGCCGAGGGCGTAGATATTCGGCCACGCACCGACCAGGAGCGTCGCCCGGTCGGTCGGCAGCCAGCCGCCGGGAGCCGGGGCGAGGCCTGAGTCGATCAGGAACTGCTGGCCCTTGTGGGGCGGAACCAGGATCAGGAGGTCGTAGCCGAGTTCCTCGCCCTCGAGGCTGACAACCACCTTGCACTCGGGGTCGATCGCCTCGACGTTGAAGAAGGTGTGGAGCTCGATCCCCTTCTCCGCCAGGATCGGGGTGGCCATCTCGGACACGCTCTCGATCGTGAAGGCCCGGCCGATCGGCGAGCAGTAGTCGATCGTCGACCGGTCGCGGATTCCTCGCTCTCGCAGCTCGGCCTCGATCAGGAAGGCCACCTCGAGCGGCGCCGGCGGGCACTTGTAGGGCATCCCGGCGATCCCGATCAGGATCCGTCCACCGGTGAACGCATCGAGGGCCGCCCGCAGGCGGGCCGCCGCCTCGGCCGTGTAGAAGTGCTGGGCCTCGGTGTCGAAGTGGTCGATCGCCTCCGGCACGATCCGGGAGCCCGTGGCCAGGACGAGCTGGTCGTAGCCGAGGGGCCGGCCGTCGGCCAGGGTGACCACCTGGAGAGCCGGATCAACGAGGGCGACTTCGCCGATCACGAGCTTGACCCGGTGGTCGAGGAGGGAGCGCTCGGGGCGGTGCAGGTTGGCCGCCCGTTCGCCGCCCATCGCGATGTACATGAAGCCCGGCTGGTACACATGCTGGCCGCTGGCGTCGACGAGCTTGATCTCGACCTCGTGGTGATCGAGCGGGATCCGCAGCTTCTTGACCAGCAGGTTCGCGGTCAGCGTCCCGCCGACGCCGCCCCCCAGGATGAGGATCCGTTGCATCTCGATCTCCTAGCGACGCTTCTCGACGACGATCTCGTCGTAGCCGTCACGGGCACTGACCTCGACGAGCCGGTGCCCGGCCTTCTCGACCCACTTGGGGATGTCGGTCCGGGAGCCCTTGTCGGATGAGTAGACGGCGATCACGTCGCCGACCTGGCTCTCGCGGATGACCCGAATGAGCTCCATCAGCGGACCCGGGCAGAAGCTTCCCCGGGCGTCCACCGTTCTCGTGACGACGGGTGCGGTCTCAGTCATGGCAGCGCGACCTTCCTAGATGAACAGCGGCGTGGAGTTCTCGGTCATCAGGCCGATCACGGTGGCCGCGCCGACCGGTTCGCCCATCCCCTCGATCATGTCCTCGGGCTTCAACCCGAACATGTCCATCGTCATCTGGCAGGGGATGAACTCGACGCCCAGGGCCTGGGCGGCCTCGAGCAGCTCCTTGGGGCTGGCCACGCCGTATTGCTTTGCCAGGCGGCCCATCATCCAGGGACCCATTCCCAGGAAGTTCATCTTCGACAGCTTGCGATGGCTGATCCCGGGCCGTTGCATCGCCGAGAGCATCTTCTGCATCCAGTTCTCGCCGGTGATCCGCTTCGAATCCTTGACGAAGACCTGGAGGCCCCAGAAGGTCACGAAGACGCGGGTTCGGACGCCCATCGCGGCGCCGGTCGAGGCCAGGATCAGGGCGGCCCAGACCTTCTCGAGGTCACCGCTGTAGTCAATGATCAGCAGATCCTTCGTCTTCGCCGGAGTGTCCCCGAGCATGGCCGGCAGCTCCGCCTGGGCGAGCTCGGGCACCCCCTCGGCGGCGGCAATCGCCTCGGCCAGGGGATCGAACGTGGGAGCGAGCGTGGTGGTCATGGCGGACCTCAGTTCCTGCGAATGAGAAAGCGGTAGACCGATCCATCGACGGTCTGGTCGAGCAGCTCATTGCCGGTCGCCCGGCACCAGGCGCTGACATCCTTGGTCGAGCCTTGATCGGTGGCCAGCAATTCGACAACGGAACCGGCGGGGACCACCCGGCAGGCCTGGGCCGTCTTGACGATCGGCATCGGGCACGACAGCCCGCGGGCATCGACCGTGTGGCTGATCGCGAGGGTTGGCATCGGAGGCTCCTTTCCTAGATGAAGACGATCTGGCCGTCACCGGCATTGAGGTAGAACGCAGTCACGCCCTCGACTCCATCGACCAGCGGATCGAGGTCGCTCGACTCGAGCTTGAGCAGGTCCATCGACAGCGAACAGGCCTCGATTTCGACCCCGCCGAGCTCTTTGGCCTGGCGCAATGTCTCGGCCCACGGCGCCTGGCCGGCCCGGGCGAGGGCATCGACCGCGCTGCGACCGGTCTCCCCGGCCTCGGGCGCGAGACCATGGTCGGCACCGATCTTCGTGGCCCGGAAGGCATCGAGCGCCCAGTACTGCAGGAAGATGTTGACCGGCTTGCCGAGCGCCGCCGCTCCCGCCGTCAGGACGGCCGCGGCCTGGAGCTTGTCGTCGGTCCCGGAGAAGAGGACCAGGTTCAGGGACTCGTCCATGGCGACTACCTCGGAACGGATTGGGTGGCGGTTGGCGCGGTCGAGGTCAGCGGCGTTCCGGCCCGGGCGGCGATCGCACCCAGGCGGGTAAGGCGGCGCTCGAGGACCGTCCTCATCAAACCGCAGGCAACCATCACGTCCGGGTCGACCAGCTCGTAGCGGACCTCCCGGCCGACGCGCACGGCCTCGACGAGGCCGGCGTTCCGGAGGATCCCGAGGTGCTGCGAGACGTTTGGCTGGCTCGCGTCAATGGCTGCGGCCAGTCGGCCGACCTCGATCGGGCCGTTGGCCAAGGCGTGCAGGATGTCCAGCCGACGTGGGTTGGCGAGTGTCTTGAGGACCTCGGCCTGCAGGATCGTGATCTCGTCCATGGCCCGAGGATCGACCTATGCGCATGTCTCGATAAGTGCTGAGCGGCATTGATCGGATGGGCTACTTGTCATCCGGGTCACCCTGGCCGGCCTGCGGCGCCGCGACCATGGTCCACCGACGTTGGACTCAAGCTACCTCGGACCCGCGCTCAAGAGCTCAGGACCAGTTCCGTCGCTCGGGTCGACACGATGACCAGCGGCGTCTCGGACTAGATGAGCACCGACACTTCATGAGCGAGCGCGAATCCGGATGTCCATCGGGCCGACGTCGGGAAGGCCGGAACGCCCAGGGCAGGCTCGTGGTCCGGTAGATAGGCGAGCGTTCGCGACCCATCGGCGATCCGGTAGCCGACCGTTGGTCCCGGATGGATCACAAGCTCCGCACGTACCACGAATGGTCCGATCGCCGTCGGTGTCGTGGGAGCGTCATGTAGCACAAGGCGCGTCCCAAGGTCCCGCACGCGAACCGGGAAGAGCGGGGGCGACAGGTACCGACCGAGCCGGGTTCGCAGGTCGGCGGTTGTCGACGGCGATACATCGAGCTATCGCAGTAGGGTGGACATATGACGCCGAACATCGATGAGATCTCAACAGGCGTTGTCGCCTGGATGGCCCGGCGGCCGTATCACGATGTACGGGTAACGCGGGAGCTCGTCTACCACAGGTTCTTCGACTGCCCATCCGGCTTGCAGATCAGATTGCGCGACCTTCGGCTGGGAGACGATGGCCGCGATCTGTGCACGACCTGTCGAGGACGCATGGCCACCACACCGAACTCAAGCGATCGCTGAGACGCGCCGCGATCCGAGTTCATCAGGGCTCTCGCCTGGGCCTGTCACCACGACGATGCCGCTGTGCTCAACGCCGGTGTCATCACGGACCAGGTATTCGTGATGGATCTCGGCGATCCCTGAGGCGAGGTTCCCCGTGACCGTGCAGTAGCGCGTCGCGGAGAGCTCGATTGCTCGGCGGAGTGCCTCCGGGTCGACGTTCCCCTCCACTACGTGAGTGATGCGGATCCGTTCAAATACGTGCGGGTGGGGATCATCGCGCTGTTCGCCGCCGACCCGCACTTCATAGCTGGCCACGACTTGCCGCTGCTTGCGCAGGATCGCGATGACATCCATCGCCGTACATCCGGCCTGGGCGACAAGCAGGAGCTCGGCCGGTCGAGCGCCGGTGTCGCCCTGGGCATTGTCCATCGCGATTGAGTGGCCACTACCCGTGATCGCGATGAACCGCATCCCGTCGCCTTCCAGCCTCGCAGTCGCGGTTCGTGCTCCCATGCCGGTTCCTCCATTGGATCTTGGGAATCGAGCATGGGCTGGTCTGCTGTTCATTGGAAGGGCCGACTGGCCCGAAACGCCGGCCCGGGCCCAAGGTTGACCGGGGCCGCGTGGTGGTTGCCTGGACACCGACTTGGGATCGGCCAGCATCGTCACGGGACGGGTACCATGAGTAGAGGCGCTGGACGAGCGTTAGGCCGATGCCTCGCGATCCAGCGGCGCGGGTTTTGTGCTCGATCGGAGCACGAACCCAAGTGACTCGCGCGCCTGTAGCTCAGTGGATAGAGCGTCGGCCTCCGGAGCCGAAGGTCGCAGGTTCGAATCCTGTCGGGCGCGCCACCGACTGCCTCGAGTCCTGCTCTAACCTCGGGTCGCCCAACGGCGCGCGGCCGATCTAGGCCTGCAAGAGACGAGACGTCCGCTGAGCCACTGCCGAGTGTCATGGCCCGCACAGTAGGTCGAGCGACCCTTGTTGCACGTGAGGTCTCCTGGCTTCTGCACGGTGGGTATCCAGGGGAGTACGACGGGTACCTCGATGGCATTGCGGAGCGACTGGCAACGGCAAGCCAGCGCGGCGTTTGCTGCTCGTAGGCCCATCAGGCCTGCGATCGAGTTGCGATCGACGCCGCGCACTCTGAGGACGTACCAAGGTGAGCACGTCCACGGAGGAGAACACGATGACCCGGTTGCACCACTTGGGATCCCGGCGCCGCGTCTCGCGGAGGATCTGGACCGGGGCGGCAGGAGCAGATTGCTCGCAGAGGGGGCGCTCTGTGGAGGCACTCCTGCGTGCTCTCAGCGGTTCCAGCTGGTTCGCGACGCGACGTCTCGCCGTGGTCGTCGTCACGACGATCGCGGCGGTGTCCGCGATGCTGGCGGCGCCGTCGTCGGCGCAGGCCATCGGCGACCCGAGCCCGCCGCAGTGCTTCGTCACCGCGACGCCCAACCCGTCGCCGCTGGGTTCGCCGGTGTCGTTCCGGTTCTTCGTGAGCACTGGGACCGACACCCCACCGGGACCCGTTGGCTTGGTCACCTTCTTGGACGGAGACTCCGTCCTCGAGGTCGACGGCCTGCTCCCCGACGGCCCGACCGTCGACCACAGCTCGGTCACGGCGACGACGTCCAGACTCTCCCAGGGCACCCACACGATCCGCGTTGTCCTCGACCCGTTCCTGCCGCAGTGCAACGGGTTCGCGGGCGTGACCGTCACGCAGACCGTCAGCGCGCCGGCCTCGAGCACCTCGCTGACGTCCTCGGTGAACCCCTCGGTCTACGGCCAGGTGACGACGTTCACGGCAAGCGTCACCCGCAGCGACGGAGGTACGCCGGACGGCAGCGTCCAGTTCCAGGCCGACGGCACCGACCTCGGGGCGCCGCAGACCCTCGACGGGAGCGGCCACGCCGCCATGCCAACCGCGGCGCTGCCCGCGGGACTGCACAACATCACCGCGCACTTCACCTCTAACGGCGGTGAGTCCGACAGCGACGGAACGCTCTTTCTCGGCCTGCTTCCTGGCCAGCTCGTTGAGCCGGCAGCGACGACCACGTCCGTCACGAGCTCACCGAACCCGTCGGTCGAGGGCGATCCCGTGACACTCGCGGCGAGTGTCGGCGTCGTATCTCCCGGCGGCGGGACGCCAAGCGGAAGCGTGCAGTTCAGCTCCGACGGGGTGGCCCTCGGTGGTTCGCAGCCGATGGACGACTTCGGCCACGCGAGCACCACGACCAGCGCGCTCAGTCCCGGCTCGCACACGATCACGGCCACCTACCTGCCGGGCGACGGCAATTTCGCCGGCAGCTCGGGGTCGACCAGCCAGTTCGTCAAGGCCGCGACCGTCCTCACCTACGCCGATGCCACGACGTCGGACTACCACGACACCGCGACCCTCTCGGCACGGCTGACCAGGCGCGACGACGGCGCACCGCTGGCCGGGCGGCCGGTGGCGTTCACGATGGCCGGTGAGAGCTGCTCGGGCACCACCGACGCGAACGGCGTCGCGCCCTGTGCGGTCGTCCCGCAGGAGCCCGCCGGCACCTACAGTGTCGGCGCGACGTACGCCGGCGACGGGACGTACGCCCCGAGCGCGGTGTCACGTCCGTTCGTCGTGACCCGTGAGGAGACCACCACGACGTACACCGGGCCGACCGTGGTCCTCGACGGCGGCACGCTGCACGCCTCCGGACGCCTGCTCGAGGACGGCGTGACCCCGGTCCCTGGCCGCACGCTGACCTTCACTCTCGGGTCGGGCTCGAGCGCCCAGACGTGCACGGGGTTCACCGACGCGAGCGGCAACGCGGCCTGCGACATCGCCGCGGTCGACCAACCGCTGGGACCAGGCACCGTGACCGCGTCGTTCGCGCAGGACCCGTACTACGTGACGTCCGGCGACACGAAGTCGGCGGTCGTATTCGCGTTCCCGAAGGGCGGCGCCTTCGTGGTCGGCGACCTTAGTGCGACCCCGGGGGCGACCGTGACCTACTCCGACAGCCAGTGGTCGAAGGTGAACTCGCTCAGCGGCGGCAGCGCACCCTCATCGTTCAAGGGCTTTGCCACCGACCCCGGCGACCCGCCGGCCTGCGGCGGCACCTTTACCGCGGACCCCGGCAACAGCGGCCAGCCGCCGTCCGCCGTGCCCAGCTACATGGGCGTCCTGGTGACCTCGAGCGTGACGAAGTCCGGCTCGACCATCTCCGGCGCCCGCAGCGGCATCGTCGTGGTCAGGACAACCGGCTCGCCCTCGGGCCGCGGAGTAGTGGTCGCCTCGTTCTGCCCGTGAGTGGGACCACCCGACCGCTAGCACAGGACCTCGCGCGCGACGGCGTACTTGTGCACCTCGGTGGGACCGTCGTAAAGCCGGAAGGCGCGCAGGTCCTCCCCCAGCCGGCAGAGTCACCTTGACGCCTACCTCTGGACGGGGTGGGCCGACACGATCCCCGCGGCGGCTTCCCACTCGGCCCGCTCTTCAATCGGGATGTTGTAGGTTGCTAACGCGTGTCCGAATCCTGTCGGGCGCGCCATTCCAACCTTTGCGGGCAGCGCCGGATGACGCGCTGGTTCGCCGGGCCCTGCTAAGGTCGCCTCCGTGACGCCCGACCGATCCCCTGCCGCCGTCGGCGCCGCGTCGCGTCTCTCAGCGCGTGGGAACGCCCTCTCGACCCGGATCCTGCTCGTCGCGGTCGGGGCGGGGCTCGCGATCGGGATCGCCACCTCCGTGGGGCAGGGGTCGCTGCCGGAGGGGCTGACGCCCTTGAGCAACTCGTCGGGCTCGTGGTGCCTATGCGCCTTCGCCCTCGCGCTGCTCGAGCGCGATCCGCGGCGGGCCGCCCTGGTCGGGTTCACCGCGCTCGTCGCCATGCTCGCCGGCTACGCGCTGGCGACGGAGCTCCGCGGGTACCCGCTCGGGACCTCGATGTTCGTCCGCTGGGGCGCTGCGGCCGTCATCGCCGGGCCTGCCCTCGGCGTCGGGGCTGCATGGCTGAGGGGCCCGGACCCGCGCCGCGCCGCTGCCGGGGTCGCCCCAATCGCCGGCATCCTGCTGGGCGAGGGACTCTACGGCCTCACGGTGGCGGCGACGACGACATCTGTCGGCTACTGGGTCGGCGAGGTCGTCCTCGGCCTCACCATCGTGGTCCTCGCGGCAATCCGTACGCGAACGTGGCGCGGGATCGCGCTGATGCTGGCGCTCTCGATAATCGCGACGGTCGCCTTCTACCTCGTGTACACGCTCGTGCTCGGCGCACCGTTCTGATCCTCTGGGCATTGCTCAAGTGAACGTCTTCAATCGGGTCAACGGAGCCGCTCGACAGGTTCCTGGTCAGTTGCGAACCCAGGAGGCTCTTCACGCTCGAGGCAGTCAGACCACCCGGCCCGGCGGGTCGGGCGCTGGCCTCGGGAACATCGGGGGTAGCGTCGCTCGCCCTCGCCTGATGCCCGCGCTGATGAGCCGCAGTTGGACCGTAACGACGCCGATCGCGGCTATCAGGCCCGCGATCGCGGCGAGTAGGGCCGGTGCCCCGAGTCGGGCGATGCCCAACGCGACGATGGCTGCCGCGACGACGCCGTTGAGGGCGTTGACCAGGAAGGGCGCCGCGGCGAGCAGGTGGACCAACCCGGGCAGTCCTGGCGGCACGGCCATCGTGCGGGCGACGCCAGCCGCGTCGTCCGTGACGCCCATGACGAAGATTGGCCGGAGATCGGGCGCCAGCTCCAGGTACGCGGCGCGGATCCGGTTCATGCCCACGACCGCGGTCGCGTCGTGGTAGTTCGTCGCACCGAGCCGCAGGACCGTGGTGACGCCGATGAACAGGACGATGGGGAGGATGACGAGGGCCGCCGTCGAGAGCATGTCGTCCCCGGCGTTGAGGCCTGCGACGAGGCCCAGGGCAACCATCGCCCCGGTCAATGCCGTCAGGTACATGCTCACACGGGCGAAGGCCTCGTTCCACGCGAGTGATCGCGAGGACAGGAGGGACCAGTGCTCCGTTGTGAGGATCTGCATGCGCAACGCGGTTGGGTGGGGCGCAGGCCCAGGGTCGACAAGGACGCTCACGATGTCACCCGGCGACTGGCCGGCCGACGATGCCCAGCTGGAGCATCGTGCTCAGGTCGTCTCGCGTCGCCCAATGCTCCGCAAGCCGTCCGTCCTCGACCCGGAACCAGTGGCTCTGGCGGGCCGAGAATGTGCGCTCGGTAGCCGGGATGACGCCGTTGAGCGGGCCAAGGTTCGTGCCGGTCGAGGTCACGAGCACCGCGACGGTGTCTCGCTCCGCGACGATCGCCTCGACTTCCATCCGCAGGTCCGGGAACTGGGCCCGCAGCCAGCTTGATGCTTCGGTGAGGTGCACCGGCCCGTCGACGCGTCCTGGAGTGTTCTGGCTGAACGGCGCCATCGCGTGCTCCAGGAACGCCTGAGACACGACCTGGTCCGCGCGAGTCGTGTCGCCCGTGTTGAAGACCGCGACCCAGTCGCGCACGAGCCCGTGGCTGTCCATGGCAGCGCCTCATCCGACACTCCCGCGCCCGTCGCGAGGGATCCTCACCGCACCGTAGGTGACGCGCAGCCGCCCGCATATCCGTGAGGCCACGGATTCTGACTACGGAAGCGGCCCCGGTTGTCGGGGTAGGTCGACCTCGACGGCCCAGGCCGCGACCTGCGTCCGCGACTGGAAGTCGAGCTTTTGGAGGACGTGCTGGACGTGCGTCTCGACGGTGCGCTCGGACAGGACGAGCCGATCCGCGATCTGCCGGTTCGACGCGCCGCCGGCGATGAGGCCAGCGATCTCCGCCTCCCGTGACGAGAGTCGGCGACTCGAGCTGAGCCGATCGGCCAGGCCTGATGCGCGGGCGACGAGACCTCGCATCCCCAGCTGCGTGGCCGCCTCGAGGGCGAGAGTCGCTTCCCGGGGAGCGCGCCGCGCGTCCACGCTCGCGTCGAGCGCCAGGGCCTCCGCCAGCGCCAATCGGCTGCGCGCCGCCCACGGCCCGAACCCACCCTTGGTGGCGATCGTCGTGGCCGATGTCGCGTGGGCGACGGCCGCCGCCACCCCGGCACGCATGCGGTCCACGATCCCCAGGAAGTGGGCGACCGGGCCGACCGCGCCGAGGGCGCTCACGATCATGGCGCCATCGAACGGGGCGAGGCGCTCGCCGATGGCCGTCGCCAGCTCGACATCCGAGAACGCGGCGGCCAGCTCGACGGCTGCGGTCAGGGTCGGCAACCCACGTCGGTCGAGGGCAACGTCTTCGAGGCGGTAGCGGACCGCCTCGAGTGCCAGGCGAGCACGGGCCATATTGCCCAGCTCCAGGTCGAAGCGACCCGTCATCGCGATGGCGATGAGCGGTCCGCCGACGATGAATTCGCGTGCCTCGACCGATTCCGCGGGCTCGTGAGCGATGTCGGTGCTGATCAGCAACAGCTGCGCCGCGAACAGCGGCTCCGTGTGCGGCCGCTGGTCCGGCGGCAGGGCGACACGCGCCGCGAGGGCATGGATCTCGGCGTCAGCAAAGCTGCCCACGGCCTGCTCCAGGCCGGCACGTGCCAAAAGCGCATTCCATCGGTCGAGTGGTCGACCGGTGCGCGTCGCCTGGACCTCCAAGGCGGCGATGTCGTGGCGCGCCCCCGCGGTATCACCGACGCGCAACCGCCCCTCGAGGCGACATGACCGGGCCAGGAGCCCCGCGTCCGGGTCCGGCGTTCGACCGGCGTCCGCAAGCATCTGCTCGCCGAGATCGGCGAGGGACAGCCCGCTGCCGACGCCGGCGATGTCCAGTTGTCGTGCGTGCCGGGCTGCGATGCCCGCCATCGGGTCCTGCGTCGAGTCGGCGAGTGAGCCGGCCACCTGTGCTTCGGCGCGGGCTTCATCGAACCGCTCGAGCAGGTGGAGCGCGACGGAACGCTGGCCGTGCAGGCGCGCGGCGCGTGCGACGTCGACCGAATCCTGCATCCGGAGTGCCTGGCGACAGAGGTGCTCGGTCGCCGTGGCCATTCTCGGATCGGGCACTCCGGTCCAGGCGAGTGCCGCCGCCAGGACCGCGCTTCCATCTCCACGGGCGACGCCGGCGTCGGACCCCAGCAGCGCGAGATCGGCAGCGGCTGCCAGGTGCCCCTCGTCATACGCCGCACGCGCGCGCCCGACGATCGCCGCGGGGTCAAGGTCACCGAGGTCCTCGGGCCGGTGCACTTCCACTCACGCATTCTGCCCTGAGGCCAGCCAACTGTTTAGCGCGAGAAGGTCAGGTGTGTTGTCCCGCTCGGGGCGACTTCCGACGTCACGCTGTAGCCGTCCTCGAATCCGCGCAGATCGTCCCAGAGGCGGATGCCGCGGCCGAGCAGGATTGGGACGATGGCAACGTGGAGCCGGTCGACGAGTCCGGCCTTGAGGAACTCGCGGACGACGGTTGGGCCGCCGCCGATCCGCACGTCCTTGCCGCCCGCGGCCTCCAGGGCGAGGTCGAGGGCCTCGCGGGGCGTCGCGGCGAGGAACTCGAAGGTCGTCCCGCCGGCCATTTCGAGCATCGGGCGCGGGCTGTGAGTGAGCACGAACACCGGGACATGGAAGGGAGGCTCGTCGCCCCACCAGCCGCGCCAGTCCGGATCATCCCCGGCGACATGGAGCCCGAACATGCCGGCACCCATGATCTCCGCCCCGACCTCGGCGAAGTACGCCTCCGCGTACTGATCGTCGACCCCGGTCGTGCCCTCACCGGATGTCTCGTGCAGCACCCGGGCCCGGAACGTGCGGGTCGCGACGTAGGCCTCGACCAGGCGCGCCCAGTCGGGCCCAAACGGGTTGTCGGGGGTTTGGTCGGTCGTCGTCGCGAAACCGTCCAGGGAGATGTTCAGGTCAACACGCACGGCCATCGACGTCCCTCTCATGAGTCCCCGGGCCGACTCATGTCAGTGAGTCAGTCGCCTGGGCCAATCTAGCGGAGGCGTCGGTCAAGGGTCGAAGCTCGAAGAGCGGATGGCGTCGAGCCTCGGCGAAGTACTCCTCGACGCTTTCATCGATCCGGACATGGATCCGCCACAGCACGCCAATGGGAGGCCTGAACTGGCCCCCGAGCAGCGCGCCAAGCAAGCGCGAGCGATGGTATGGCTCGAGCACCCGCCGAAGGACGGCTGCCCCTTCCTCCGGAGGGAGCTCGATGGCCTGAACCAGTGCAGAATCGCCGCCGGGATAGGTAACCGTCGCCTCGCCACCCGCCCGCACGTTGGCGACCCAGCCGGCCTCGCCAAAGGACGCCTGGACGAACGTACGATCGTCGAGGATGACGATGCCGAGCGGGACGGTGTGGGGCACGCCGGTGCGCCGGCCGGCCACGGTCAGGAGCACGTTCGGGGCGCCGGTCGGGATCCCGGCCGGAATCATTCGGCGGGCGAAGGGGTTGATGGCGCGAAGCCACAGGCCGGCCAGGCGGTTCCGAAGGCTGAGCCTGGCTGGCGCACGATGATCGGCCGTCATGATGGGGTACCTCGTGGAGCTTCTCGATCGTTGTCCCAGTGATTACGAAATGGCGTCCCCGGATGTGACCAGCGATGAACAACCGGGCCGGTGTCACCTTTGGCGGCGTCGATCCGTGTTCCACCCGTGACGATCCCTCACCCGGGCGATGACCTGGCCCGACGCGACTGGCTCGCCGCGGAGTTCGAGCGCCACCGCGGTCACCTGCGCGCAGTCGGCTACCGGATGCTTGGATCGGTCGCCGAGGCCGAGGACGCCGTCCAGGAAGCCTGGTTGAGGCTTGACCGGGGCGACCCGGGCGGGAGCGATGACGTTCGAGGCTGGCTGACGGTGGTCGTCGGCCGGATCTGCCTCGATGCCCTGCGCCGTCGAAAGGCGCGCAACGAACAGCTCAGTGGTTCCTGGCTGCCGGAGCCGATCGTCCGGGCGGCGAATGAAGCCGAGCCGGAGGGCGACCTGCTCATGGCGGACTCGGTCGGACTGGCATTGCTCGTGGTCCTCGAGACGCTCACCCCGCCGGAGCGGCTGGCGTTTGTCCTGCACGACGTCTTCGGCGTCCCATTCGACGAGATCGCCCCGGTGGTCGAGCGGTCGACGGTCGCGACACGCCAGCTTGCGAGCCGGGCTCGGCGACGGGTCAGGACGCGCGCGCCGGAGCCCGACGCTGACCTCGCCGTCCAGTGGCCGGTGGTGGACGCGTTCCTGGCCGCCGCCCGCAGTGGAGACTTCGAGGCGCTCCTGAGGGTGCTGGATCCGAACGTCGTCCTCCGGGTCGACGGTGGCCCGAATGCGCCGGGACCGTTCTCGCGCCGACCGGCCGTCGGGGCCGCGGCGGTTGCCGGCGAAGCAAGCAGCTTCCGGAGTGTTGGGGCGCGGCTGGTGCCGGTCATCGTGAACGGGGCACCTGGGCTACTCGCCCGGTTCCCCACCCGGTCACTCCTTGGAGCCTTCACCGTGGTCAATGGCCGGATTGTCGAGATCGACCTCATTGCCGACCCCGAGAAGCTCCGCGGGCTACCTCTGGGCTGATTGGTGACCACCGGGACTTCATGCAACTCCTCGAGCGCAACCGGCACGTGATCGAAGACCGGGTGGAGAGCACCTTTCACGGCGCCGATGACCACCTGAGGATCCACGAACGCGTCGGGCTGGCCGCCCACGAGGCCGCGGCCTACCTGTCCGAGGAGGTTCGGATGTTCGCGGCCCTGGGGGCGATCACCGCGTTCGAGGACTGGGCGCCCCAGCTCATCATGTCGGCGACGCCCGAGGTCATCCGGAACGAACTGAGCCGCGGGGTCCGGGCCCTGCTTGGCCTGCCGGACCCCTTACGCTGGACCAGCCGGCAATGGCCTGGATCCCCCTGGTCAGCCGGCATCGTCACTGACCCCAGGTCTCCCGGATCGAGTAGACGTCGAGCCCGGCCTCGCGACCCCGAACCTCGACGGTGCGCAGGTCGAGGCCGGTCGTGGTCAGGCCGGCCGCCGTCGCCGATTCGGTCGAGACGAGGAGCTCGCCGGCGGCCGCCAGCGAGGCCAGCCGGGCGGTCGTGTTGACCGGGTCGCCGAGGGCGGTGAAGTCCGAGATCTGCTCGCTCGAGCCGAGCGTTCCGACGTAGGCCACGCCCGTGTGAACCCCGGCCCCGACCGGGATCGGACCCTGCGGGGTCGCATCCTTCCGTCCGGCGGCGTCGAGCAACGCCCGCCCGGCATCGATCGCCCGGGCCGCGTGGTCAGGCCCCGAGAAGCCAGGCACGAACAGGCCGATCGCCTCGTCTCCGACGAACTTGTCGACGACCCCATTTGCCGAGGTGATCGCGTCGGCGGCCAGCCGGTAGAACACGTTCAGGAGGGCCGAGAACTCGGCCGGGCGGAGCCGCTCGCCCAGGCCGGTCGAGCCGCGGATGTCGGCGAACAGCATCGACAGCTCGATCTCGGCCCCGCCAACCCCCTGGCGATTCAGATAGCGCATGCAGCTCTTGCACAGCTGGGCGTTGCGTTCCCACGGCCCGAACCAGGGCCCCAGGACGAATCCGCCCGGGCCATGGAAGGGCGCGTGGCAAAGCTTGCAGCGCGGCCCGTTCGGCACGTGCCCAAAGATGGAGCGCAGGTGGCGCACCGATTTGTGCTCACCGGTCAGGATCGCCCGCCACTCCTCCTCGGGCGTGTCATAGGCCATGGCCAGAGTCTACGGGCGTCCGCCAGCCCGCCGCGGCGGTCGAAATTCCGCTCAGCCCGGCACGGCCGCCAGATCGTCGCGACGGAGGAGGATCCCGAGGTAGGCCTTCCAGGGTCCGACCGCGGCGTCCCGGGAACCGGCCAGCCCGGCGTAGACCTGGCCGACGTGGTCGAGGTCGTGGACCGTCCACGAAGCGAGGAGCTGGCGCAGGGCCACCTCGCCGAGGCTTGGGTGCAGCCCCCGTCGGTCGAGATCATCTTCGGTCGCGAGCTCGGCCAGGGTCACCAGGTTGGCCGCCCGGAGCGTCTCGAACTGCTCGAGGAGCTGGTCCAGGCCCAGCCCGATGTCGCGCTCGAGCATCGCGAACCGCTGGTACGGCTCGAAGGGGACCGTCGGACCGTCCTCGACGATCCGGCGAACCCGGGCGATCCAGTCGGTCGTGTCGCCGGTGATCAAATGGCCCACGACATCACGCGGCCGCCAGCCGCCGGCTGTATCGGGTGTCTCGAGCCAGTCCTCGGGCAGGCCGTGCAGGAGCGCCCGGAGCACCCTCGGGGTTCGGGCCAGGAGATCGGTCGTCTCCCCGAGGAAGCTCATGTGCGCCTGTGCCAAGCCCGTCCCGGGCTCAGCTTCGAGTCGTGCTCAGCCCCTCGTCCTGGGATAGCCGCTCACCGACCCGCCGGGCGATCCCCGGCATCCCGAAGACCAGGGCCAGGCCCATCACCAACCAGACGATCGTCACGATCTCGAAGTAGAACGCCGGGGTCGTCGGGTCGAACGACAGGTTTGCCCAGAGGGTGTAGGCCAGGACGATCAACCCCGCGATGGGAATGACGATCTCCCAGCGAGCGACGCGCGCGGCACCGGTGAAGAACAAGAACTTGATCGCCCCGACGGTCGCGAAGAAGTACGCGACGAGCAGGATCAGCGTCCCGATCACGCCAGAGCCGACGAAGACATCGAACGCCTTGGCGCCGAAGAAGATCGCCCAGACCAGGATGATCGCGACCGCCGCCAGGGTGACCGCAATGAGCGCGCCCATCGGAGTCCCGTAGCGGGTGCTGACCCTGGCCATGAAGTTGAACCCGACGGTCTCGGCGTTATCGCGGGACAGGGCAAACAGGAGCCGCGAGGCGCCCACCAGGCAGGCCAGGCAGCAGCCGAACGCGCTGACCGCGGCGCCGATCGTGATCAGGTTGCCGATCCACGGGCCGATGAAGGCCGTGCCCAGGTCACCGAGCAGGGAGCCTGAGGCGACGAAGGCCTTCATCCCGTCGTCGCCGGGCCCGAACCCGAGGACCTCGACCCAGGTCACGAACACGAAGTAGATCCCGCCGAAGATGGCCACGCCCAGGATCGCCCGGGGGATGTGCCGGGTCGGATCCTTCGACTCCTCGCCCAGGGTCGCCGCGGCCTCGAAGCCGGCGAACGACAGGAAGCCGAACACCGAGCCGACCGCGATCGCGCCGAGCCCGATGCCCGAGGTCGGGATGAACGGGTCGAGCGAGATCGTCTGGCCAGCCGGGGCACTGCCAGCGGCGAGCTTGATCAGGATGATCACCGCCGTGATCAGGATCAGGGCAACCGTGATCCCCTCAACCGTGAGCAGGATCCGGGTGCCGTTGCGAACCGGGACGAAGGCCAGCCAGGCCGATCCGGCCAGGGCCAGGAAGCCGATGGCAAATGGAGCGACGGTGGGAATGTCGCCAGCCGGGATGATCCCGATCGCCTGCAGGAAGTCGGCGCCGAAGATCCCGGCGGCCATCGAGGTCACGCAGGCGTAGAAGATGTACGTACCCATCAGGGCCTGCCCGGCGAACACCCCGGCTCGCGGCCCGAGGGTGACGCCCACGAAGCCATAGACCGAGCCGGCATGATGGAACTGCTGGGTGAGCCGGACAAAGCCGTAGGCCACGAGAAGCACGCCGACCGTCGCAAGCAGGAACGCCAGCGGAACGGCGCGTCCAACCTGGCCGGCGGTGCCCTGGGGGTTGATGTTGGCGGCCATGCTCGGCGCCATCAGGGCGAGCGAGATGCCGATCGCCTCCCACAGGTTCAGCTCGCGGCGAAGCTTCTGCGGCTCGCTGCTGGCAACCCCCACGTGGCCCGTGATCTCCACCCGAAACCCTCCTCCATCGGCCTGGACGACGGGCATCCTCGGTGCCCGTCCCACCGATGGCCGAGATGATGCGCGACGAATCGACGGGTTACAAGGGGCAGATTCGGTTGTGATTCGCGCCGACGGGCAACCGTCGGGCCCGGATCAGAGCTGATAGACCCGCTCCGCGTTGCGCCACAGGATCCGCTCGGCCCAGTCGAGGGCGGTCGGCTCGTCGAGCACACCATCAGCGATGTGCTCGTCGAGGACCCGGCCCAAGGCGCGGCGGCCGAGCCGCGCTCCGACCCAGTACAGCTCGGGCACGAGCGAGGCATCCGTGCTGAACAGGATCTTGCTGGCCGGGGCCAGGCCGAGCAGCTCGCGGGTGATCTCGGTCGCCTCGCCGGCCGCGAACAGGATCGCCTCGCCCATGTCGGCGTACACGTTCGGGAACATCGCGGCGAGGTAGGCCATCGATCGGACGTAGGGGTAGCCCGTGTGCAGCAGGACGATCGGGGCGGCCCGGAAGCGCTCCGCGAAGATCGGCCGGAGGGCGGCCGGATCGACCTTCACGAGGTCGAGATCCGGGTCGCCCAGCCCGGTGTGGAACTGGATCGGGACCCCCTGGCGGGCACACTCCTCGACCGCGATCACGATCAGGTGGTCGAGCAGCGGCTTCAATTCGATCCGGATCCGGCCGTCCCGCCGGGCGGCCGCCTGGACGGCCTTGAACGCGCCGGCCGCCGTCGCCCGGTCAACGAGCTCGAGCTGGAGCCCCGAGCGGTAGGCGAGCACCGACTTCAGGCCGACAATCCCCCGCCCCCGCAGGTTGTCGAGCGCCGCCCGGTAGGAGTCGAGGAAGCCGGCGAAGGTGTCGGCCTCCAGGATCAGGGCCTCGATCAACGGCTCGAGCCGAACGACCTGCTCGATCCGGCACGGCGCGATCGAACGGAGCTCTTCGATCGAGAACGTCGTGTCGCCGCCGTAGCCGGTATCGATCAGCCAGGTCCTGAAACCGGCCCGCTCGACGATCTCGCCGGTGAGCGACTCGAGCCCGCGGGCGGCCCGAGCCGCGTGAACCGCCTCGGCCGTCGGCTCGCATCCGAGCAGCCCGGCCAGTTCGACGATCGTCCAGCGGTAGAGGAGCGAGTGCTGGGCGTGGTCGCGGGCCATCTCCGGGAAGTACGACTCGGTCAGGTGGCTCCGGAACGCCTCGTCATCGACGGGCTGGCGGCGGAGGAGCGAGTGGCAGTGGTTGTCGACGATCGGGACCTGGTCGAGCTCGAGTGGCACCAGCCGGAACCGGACTAGTACTTGAAGAAGTGCTGGGCGAGCTCGTACGCGGTGTCGTGCTCGGCATAGGCGGCCGCCTCGGCCCGGCGCACCTTGAGGTACTCGTTCCCGAGCGGTGCTCCGAGCGCGGTCATCAGGACCTCGTCCCGTTCGAGCTCGTCGAGCGCCGCGCCGGCCGTCTCCGGAAAGCGCTGGATGCCCCGCGCCGCCCGCTCGGCGTCGGTCAGGTTGCCGGGGTCCTGGTCGACCGGGGCGCCCGGGTCCAGGTTGCGGGCAATCCCATCGAGAGCGGCCGCGATCACCCCGCCCAGGGCGATGTACGGATTGGCACTTGCGTCGCTCGCCTTCAGCTCGAGGTTCGTCGAGCCGGCCTCGTCGTCCCAGTAGCGGCTCGGGACGCGGACGGCCGCCTCGCGGTTCTCGATCCCCCAGGCGGTATAGGCCGAGCTCCAGTAATGAGGCTGGAGGCGCCGGAACGAGTTGACGCTGGGCGTTGTCAGCCCGAGCAGGCCGGGCAGGTGGGCGACGACGCCGGCGATCGCCTGCCGAGCGAGGGGACTCAGGCCGTCCCGGGCGGCTGGATCAGCCAGCAGGTTCGAGGCATGGGCCTTGTCCCAGATCGAGAAGTGGAGATGAGCCCCGCTGCCGGCCTGATCGGCGAACGGCTTGGGGGCGAGCGAAGCGATCAGTCCGTGCCGGCCGGCCACGCCGCGCACGGTCTGGCGATAGATCAGCTGCTGGTCGGCGGCCCGGAGTGCTGGCGCGTGCCGGATCGACAACTCCTGCTGGCCCCAGCCGAGCTCGGGGTGCGACAGCTCGACGGTCAGGCCCTGATGGGTCAGGGCCGCCACGATGTCCTGGATCACGTCCTCGGTCGACTCCATCCCGATCGCGCTGAAGCACAGGCTCTGATCGACCGGGGCATATCCGTCGGGCGTCTTCGTGGCCAGGTAGAACTCGTTCTCGAAGGCGGCGTCGAAGGCCAGCCCGGCCCCGGCCGCCTGGGCCACCATCCGCTGCAGGAACCCGCGCGGGTCAAGCGCCCAGGTCGTGTGGTCGAGCTCGACCATGTTCGAGAACATCTGGCCGCTGCGCGGGGCGTACGGCAGGACCACGAACGTGTCGGGATCCGGGATCAGGCGGATCTCGCCAACCGGCCCGTAGGTCGCGTCCGGGGCCAGGGTGTCCACGCTTGTGAACGATTGCATGCCCTTGACCAGGCCGATCCCGCTGTCCATCCGCCGGGCGAGCTGGCCGACGTGGGTGCTCTTGCCCCGGATCACCCCGCCGTTGTCGCAATACAGGAACCGGACGAGCTGGAGCCCGCTGGCCCGGGCCTGGTCGACGATCTGCTCGGTGTTCATCAGCCTGCCTCGATGCGAAACGTTACGTCCTGGTCAGACTCCGGTGACGGCCTGGATCCGCCCGTCCCCGACGGCCGCCATCAGGCTCCGCCAATCCCGCTCATTCTGGTCGGCGTACGACCGGGCAAAGGCCGCGACGGCCTCCTCGAACGGCCGGCCGCGGCCAAGGTACCCGGCAATCGCGACCCGATCTCCGGAGCGGGCGTGGGCCCGGCCGAGGGTCCAGCCGCATAGCTCCGCGTAGCCGACCAGTCCGGCCGGGCTGATCGTATCGATATTCGCCGAGAACTTGCCATCCCACAGCTGCCGGACGTAGAAGTCGCGCTCGACGCCCTCGAACGTCTTGATCCGGTACCAGCCCAGCAGGATGTCGGAGGCGGCCTGCATCAGGCGCTGGCCGACGACCACCCGCCGTCCCTCGTGCTCGAACTCGGTCGGCCCAAGATACGGGGCCAGGACGGAGGTCGTCGCCTCCTTGAGCTGGAGGATCAGCGGATCGGCATCGCCGTTGCCGACCATCAGGACCATCCAGCAGCGCGTCCCGACGCTGCCGACCCCCACGACCTTGCGGGCCATGTCGACGAAGTGGTAGCCATCGAGCAGGTGGGCTCGCTCGTCCGAGAGGCTGAGCCGGTAGCCGGCCAGGAACTCGTCGATCGTGGCCCGGTAGCCGTGGAGCTGTTCCGCGGTCAACAGCTCCTTGGCCCGCACGACGAGCGGTGGCTTCGTCCGGAACCGGAGCTTGCCGTCGACCCGGGTGGTCAGCTTGGCCAGGGCGACGAGATGGTCACGGCTGCGGGACTTGGCGACATCGGCCTTGGCCTGCCGGACGTACGTGGGGTCCGACCGCCGGGCGATCGTGGCAATCGCCCGGTCCGCCTCGAGGCGGAGGTACCACAGGTCCAGGTTGCGCATCGCCGCGAACTGGGAGATCGCGCTCGTGTAGGCCCGAAGGCAGGCGATCACCGCCGCGTCTCGCTGCGATTCACCGAAACCGCGATCGCGGGCTGCGACCTCGAAGCTCGTCGCCAGCCGCTTGACGTCCCATTCCCACGGGCCGGTCCGGGTCTCGTCGAAATCGTTCAGCCCGAAGACATGGGTCCGCTCGGGGGTCATGAACCCGCCGAAGTTCGATAGGTGGGCATCACCGCAGAGCTGCGTCTCGATCCCCGACCGGGGGGTCGTGGCCAGGTCTGCCGCCATGATCGCGGCCCCGCCGCGGTAAAAGGCAAACGGCGACGAGACCATCCGGCCATACCGGATCGGAACGAGATCGGGCGTGCGTCGCTTCGCCTGCTCCTCGAGCAGCTCGATCGGGTCAGGCCGATTCTGCGCGGGCACGAAGCTGGCGTGGCTGGAGCGGGGCGTCTCGCCGCGCGCCGCCCGGCCGCTCGCATAGCGCTCGCCGACACTGCCGGATGCGGCCGAAGGAAATGGTCTGAAGGGCAATCGGTGCCTCCCAGCACGATGGACCCAGGCGGACGAAGCCCAGGGACCCGGAAACCATAGCGCCGGCGCTCGAAACGGACAAATCGCCGCTCCGCCGGGCCCCCGACCACGGGCCGCCGGCCGGCCTGCCTCGATCAACCGGCGGCGCGAGCCACCTCGAGCGCCTGAAGCTTGTCGAGGAGCGTATTCAGGGCATCGTCCTGGGCCTTGAGGTGGGCCTGGATCTGCTCGGCCTCGTGGAATGTCGCGTCGGCGTCCTTGTAGGTCATCTCGGCCCGCTTGTCCGAGGCCCGCGAGGCGATGTTCTGGCCGACGATGATCACCGGCAGAAGGACCAACTGGATGAAGGTCTGGGCGATCCAGGCCACGATGATGATCGTGTCGCCGGTCTTGATCGCCGACGGCAGGCTGATCAGGGCGAGCAGGGTGAACAGGTAGGCGCACCACATCGTGCCGACCGTGGCGGTCACGAAGATCGCGATTCGTCCGTTGAGTCCGACGACCTGATCGGCGGCCTTTGGCGGGCCCGACTTCTGGTGCTCGGCGATCCGAGGGTGCGGCACGTGCTGGAAGCTCACCGACATGGCCCGATCTCCTGGTCCTGTCCGCGACCGGTCGTCCGTGCCGGTGCGTGATACCGCGCATCATCGTGGTCCGGCCCGGGGCGCGCCAGACCGGGGATCTGCCCAGTCAGGTCCGCCCGGCCAGGACCGGCTCGATCGCGCCGATCCTCTAGCCGGGGCCGGGACCGCCATCGGGGCTGGGCTTGTCGGGCGTCCGATTGTCGATCGTTCGCTCCTGGCCGGCCAGCAGGCGCTCGATGTTGTCCTTGTGGAAATACCAGATCAGGGCCGGGGCTCCGATCGCGTAGATCAGGTTGGCCGGCGGCAGGCCCTGGACCAGGACCCAGCCGCTGACGAGGGCCCCGGCCAGGGTGACGGCGGTGAGCGAGCCGAGCGACGAGTAATGGGTCAGCCGGATCACGATGAAGAAGACCGGCGTCACGATCAGGGCGACGAGGGGCCAGGTGACGACCAGCGAGCCAAACGCGGGCGAGACTCCGCGCCCGCCCCGGAAGCCGATGTAGGGCGATCGGCTGTGGCCCACGATCGCGGCCAGGATGCACAGCGCCTGGACCACGAGTCCGGCCCCCAGGACGACCGGCAGGAGCGCCGCGAAAGAGCCCTTGAGCAGGTCCAGCACGGCGGCGACCGCGGCAACGCGGGGGCCGAGCACGCGCAGGACGTTCGCCCCGCCCGTCCGGCCGCTGCCCTGGCTGCGCGGATCGGGGCCGCCCACGAGCCGGGCCAGCACGACCCCCCAGGGAATCCCGCCGACCAGGTAGGAGGCGGCGATCGCGAACGCCCCCAGGGCTACGGTCGTCGTGTCCATGCCGGCCGAGTATATCGACCGAGGAACGCCCGACCGGACCGAAGATCGGCCGGTTGCAGGGCGTCCTACAAGGCCGGAATCGCCTCGACCAGGCGGTCCGGCCGGCCGCGAAACCAGGCCCAGCGCCCAGGGTCCTGGTTGCATTCCTCGACCAGCTCGGCCAGCCGGGCATTGACCGGCGCCGCCTGGCCGAGCCCGGCCGCCGCCCGGGCCACGGCCCCGTTCAGCCAGTCGACCTCGGTCCGCCGGGCGCCGTCCGCGGCGAGATGGAGGTGGAGCGAGGGCCGCTTGCCGCCCCGCCCGGCTGCCACGACCCGGACGAGGATCGGCTGGACCAGGGGTCCGGGCAGGCGGGCGGCGATCGGCAGGAGCCGGGTGTCTGCCCCGAACAGCTTGATCGGCCGGAGTCCGAGTCCGCGCATTGCCATCAGGGCCTCGGCCAGCTGGCGCCGTTCGACCTGGAACAGGCGGCGATCGCGATAGACCGCGACCGGGTCGAGATCGACGATCGCGCCCGAGGCATTGCCCATCAGGTTGATCAGGAGTTTCGACCAGCGCATCGCCGCCGGGTCAGCGGTCACCCGGGCCCGCAGCCCGCCGGCGACGAACGCGTCCCGTTCCTGTCGGAGAAGGCCGCTCACGTCGCCCCGGACCGGGGCCAGGACGATCCCCCCTCTCGAAAGCCGCTCGATCGAGCCATCCTCGGTTCGCTCGATCGAGGTCGTCAGCGAGCCGGCGATCAGGCCACCGTTCGGTCGTCGGGCGAGGAGCGCCTCGTCCGCCCCGAGCCCGTTCTCGACGGCCAGCACCGGCGCATCAGGCCAGGCCTCAGCGGTCGTGATCGCCCCGTCCAGGTCGGGCATCTTCACCGCGATCAGGATCAGCCTGGGGGTTCGCGCCACGGAGTCAGGGGGCCGGCCCCGGCCGAGCAGCTCGACCTCCTCACCCGCCTGGGCCAGGGTCGCACCGAGGAACGAGCCGACGGCCCCGGCGCCGATCACGAGGATCACCCGGGCGCCGCCCCGTCGCCGGCCCGTTCGCGGTCGCCCGCGGCGTAGGCCTCGGCCAGGATCTCAACCGGATGGCGCAGGTTCGAGCCGGTCGCGGCCGCGATCTGCCAGCGGCACGTCTCCGAATCGCAGGCAACCTGGCTTGCGCCACTCGACTGAACCCGCTCGAACAACGGCGCCCCGACTGCCATCGCGATGTCGTATTTCTCGCTCTTCAGGCCGTACGTCCCGGCAATCCCGCAGCAGTCATGGTCGAGGTCGATCGCGTCGAGCCCGGGCACGAGGGCGAACAGGTCGAGCGCGGGCAGGCCGATGCCGTGGCTTCGCAGCTGGCATGGCGCGTGGTACGGCAGCTCCTGCTCGAGCCGGCCGAAGCCGGTGTCCAGTCGGCCCTGCTCGTGCAGGTCGAGAAGCAGCTCGCAGATGTCCCAGGTCGCCTCGGCCACGACCCGGGCATCGTCATCGTCGAGGTCGAGCATCTCCCGGTATTCGGCCTTCAGGGTGTGGCTGCAGGAGGTCGAGGTTCCGACGATTCGGTAGCCTGCCCGGGCGTATCCGGCCAGGACGTCGAGGTTCCGCCGGGCCCGGCCGCGGGCCTGGCCGTACAGGCCGTTGCTGATCAGGGGCAGCCCGCAGCAGACCTGGGGCGGGACGATCACCTCGAGCCCGTTCCGCTCCAGGATCTCGATCGCGGCCCAGCCGACCTGTGGCTCGTAGTAGTTCGTCGAGCAGCCGTGGAAGTAGACGACCGCCCGATCCGGGGGCGGGGCGCCGGCCGGTGATCTCGCCTGGTGCCGCCGGCCGAGCTTGGCCCGGAAGGTCCGACCGCTGAACCGCGGCAGGGGAGCCCGCCGATCGATTCGGATCAGCACGTCGATCAGGCCCCGGAGCGGCCGGTTGTGGAGCGACCAGTTGGCGAGCGGCGCGGCGAGGACCCCGAGCCGGCCGACCAGGTCGGTCTGGCCGAGCAGCCAGTCGCGGAGGCGCGGCCGGTGGCCCGCGCGCTGGGCGGCCCGGGCCCGGTTGTTCATCTCGGCGATCTTTACCTCGGCCGGACAGGCGGTCGTGCACATTCCACAGCCCGAGCAGAAATCGACGGTCCGATCGGGTGAGGGGACGACCGAGAGGGCACCGCTGCCCGGCCCGAGCAGGGTTCCGAGGCGGGCCCTCTGCGCCTGGGGGCCGGCGTACTTCGGGCCGGGGAACAGGTCGGTGACGCGGGCGACCGGGCAGACGGTCGTGCACACGTTGCACTTCAGGCAGTCATCCGAGGTCAGGCCGACCGCGCTCGCGGCGGCGTCGGCGACCAGCTCCGCAATCGTCATCGTGACCAGCTCCCAGCGGCAGCCAGCCGGCCGCTGGCCATGGCGACGCCATCGCCGCACCGCTCGCGGAGGTAGCGCTGGCCTGCCAGCAGGCTGCCCGCAATCCTGACGTTTTGGGCGAGGGGCGTTCCGGATGAGCCCGGGCCCGGCCGGCCCGTCCCCGGGGCGGTCGGGCGGAGCTGGGCGTCGGTCCGGATCCCGGCCAGCTCGAGCGGATGGCCGGCCGGATCGAATGGGTCGGCGAGGAGCAGGCCCGCCGGATCGCCGGGAGTGGCCGGACACTCGACCGGCAGGCCGAGCACGGTCTCGACCAGGCGGCCCCCTTGCTCAACGATGATCCCGCCGCTCGCGATCCCGCCGGTCGCGAGGATGAACGCGTCGGCCGCCAGGACGAACTCGCGGGCGGCAGCCGGCGCCCGCACCTCGGCCAGCCGACCGTCGGAACCGATCGCCCCGTGGGCCGGCTCGCCGACCTGGAGGCGCCCGCCGTGCCGGCGCAGCGCAGCCCGCAGCGCTCCGAACAGGCGCAGGCCGGGAATGCTCGGCGGGACGAGGGCAACTTCGAATGGGGCCCAGGCCAGCCGGGCCCGAGCCTCGGCCAGGGCCTGCGGATGTTCGTGCAGGCCGAGGATCGCGGGCAGCGCCAGCCGGCCCGCGCCGCCCAGGCCCCGGCGGCGGCAGTGCTCGTCGACCGCCCGGGCAATCCGATCGAGGGCAGCCGTCCGCCAGGCCGGGTCGTCGAACTGGCGGGCGAGATCAAGCCCCGACAGGTTGCGCCGGCCGGCGAGTCCGGGCAGCTCGACCGTGAGCGCCTCGACCCTGGCCGGCCGATCCGCGCCGCGCCAGGTCGGGCCAGCCCCCAGGCCGGCCGCGATCGCGTCCGGCCAGTAGTCCCTGAAGCCGGCGACACCGCAGACGAGGAGCGTCTCGTCCGAGCCCCAGGCCGGCAGCGCCGCGGCGACAGCATCGGGCACGATCGCGGCCGGACGAGTCAGGCCGATCGAGGTCGGGATGGGTCGGAGCGGATCATCGAGCGCTCCGACCAGGACGAGGCCCTCGCCGGCCAGGGTCGCCCGCAGCCAGGCGAGCGATTCGGCGAGGCCGCCGGCCAGGACCTGGTAGGGATGGCCCGGCCGGCCGGCCAGGCGGGCCACGGCATCGGCCGGGGTCGTCGCCGACGGGTCCGCCCCGGCATCGATCCCGCCGTGGGTCCAATGGGTCGCCGCGTGGCCCGCAGCCAGGACCTGGACCCGGGCCCCGGCCTCGGCCAGGCTGATTGCCGCGGTCAGGCCGGCCAGGCCCGCCCCGAGGACGGCCACGTCAGCCCGGGCCATCGTTCGCTCCGGGAGGTGGCGGCGAGGCGGTGCCGTCGAGCCCGAGGCTGCCCCAGTAGATCCCGGTGGACAGCCACAGCTCCTGGAGCTGGCGGCCCCAGGCGATCGGCCGGGTTCCCCGGTAGCGCTCGGCCAGGAAGTCGGGCAGGACCGCCTGGCCGGGAACCGCCTCGACCTCGCCGCCCGAGGCCTGGCCCGCGCTGATCGTCCCGGCCGCCCGGAACGTGCAGAAGGCACCCTGGCAGGGACCCATCCCCAGGCGCGTGCCCCGCCGGACGTCGTCGATGCTGCAGGGCATCCGCTCGGCCAGGAAGCGTTCGAGCATCGGCCGGGTGACGTATTCGCATTCGCAGATCAGGTCCGCATCGCCACCGCCCTCCGCCTCGTGCTCGGCCAGCCGATCGCCCAGCCAGTAATACGCGCGATCCGGGCCCTGGCCGGGCAGGACCTCGTCGGCGGTCGAGCAGGCAACGTCCACCCCCAGGCGGGCGCAGACCAGGTCGGCGGTCTGCTCGGCCATGAGCCGGTAGGTCGTGAGCTTGCCGCCGACGATCGAGATGAAGTTCGAGACGCTGTCGCGGGCGCCGTGGTCGACCAGGACGTGGGACCGCGAGATCGCCCGCTCGGCGCCGCCGGCGCCGCTGCCGACGAGCTCGGCCGGGGCATACAGCGGCCGGACTCCGGCGTACGCCCGCAGGAGCCGCATCCGGCGCAGGTCCGGGAAGAGCTTCTCGCCCTCGACCAGGAGCTGCTCGATCTCGGCCGCCGTTGGCTCGGTGTCGTCCGGATCGTCGACCGCGATGTCGGTCGTGCCCAGGATCGCCACGGTGTGGACCGGGACCATGATGTCGCCGTCGCCCGGGACGCTGCAGCGGTTGACCACGGTGTCGGTCATCCGCTGGTTGTAGACGAGCATCGTGCCCTTGCCCGGCGCCATCACCAGGTCCACCCCGGCCAGCCCGGCGACCTGGCCGGCCCAGGCGCCCGCCGCCGAGACGATGATCCGGGGCTCGACCTGCTGGATGCTGCCCGAGCGGGTATCGGCGATCGCGACCGAGCTGATGAAGCCGCCGTTGCGAGTCATGCCGACGACCCGTTTGTAGGGCAGGGCAACGCTGCCCCGGCTGCGGGCGTCGGCCAGGTTGGCTTCGACGAGCTGCCATGGCTCGAGTGACGCATCGGGCACCCGGAAGGCCTGCCGGATTCGGCGATTCAGGGCCGGCTCGCGGCGGAACAGGTCCGCCAGCCCGACCTCGTCGCACGGGATGCCCGCAGCCGCGCAGCGCCCGGCGAAGGCGGCCACGTAGTCCTCCGGATCATCCGGAGTCGCCACGAACACGCCCCCGGTGTCCTCGATGCAGGCCGGGGCAATCCGGCGCAGGACCCGGTTCTCGACGATGCATTCGCGGGCTGCCTGGGCGTCCCGGGCCACGTAGCGCGCCCCGGAGTGGAGCAGGCCGTGGTACCGCCCGCTCGTCCCGCTGGCCAGGTCGCCCTTGTCGACGAGCAGGCCGCGCAGGCCGCGCCGGGCGAGGTCGCGCAGCAGCCCGGCACCCGTGGCCCCGCCGCCGACGACCAGGACATCGACGCTCCCGGGCAGCTCGCTTCGGCTGGTCATCGACCGATCATGGCGAATCGTCATCCGTTGTCCGGCTCGAGCCAGTCGAACGTCCGGCCGACCGCCTTCGTCCACCAGTGGTAGGCCCGTTCACGCTCGGCTGGGTCGAGGGCCGGCTGCCACTCTCGATCGGACTGCCAGTTCACCTTGAGGGCGTCCAGCGAGGGCCAGTAACCGACCGCCAGTCCGGCCGCGTACGCGGCGCCTAGGGCCGTCGTCTCGGTCACCGTGGGTCGGATGACCGGAATGCCCAGGACGTCGGCCTGGAGCTGCATCAGGAGCTCGTTGCCGACCATCCCGCCGTCGACCAGGAGGGACTCCAGGGGCGCCCCGGCGTCGGCGGCCATCGCGTCGACGACCGCGCGGGTCTGCCAGGCCGTCGCCTCGAGGGCAGCCCGGGCGATGTGTCGACGGTTCACGAAGCTGGTCAGGCCGACGATCACCCCCCGCGCCTCGGGCCGCCAATACGGCGCGAACAGGCCCGAGAAGGCCGGCACGAAATAGACCCCGGCGTTGTCCTCGACGCTTCGGGCGAGCGGCTCGATCTCGCTCGAGTCGGTGATCAGGCCGAGGTTGTCCCGGAGCCAGCCGACGAGCGCACCGGCGACCGCGACCGAGCCCTCGAGGGCATACCGGGCGGGCTCATCGCCCAGGCGGTAGGCAACGGTCGTGAGCAGGCCGCTCTTCGAGGGCCGGATCTCGAGGCCCGTGTTCAGGACCAGGAAACAGCCGGTTCCGTAGGTGTTCTTCGCCTCGCCTGCCGCGAAGCAGGTCTGGCCGAACAGGGCGGCATGCTGGTCGCCCAGGTCGCCCGCGATCGGGACCCCGGCGAGGTCGCCGACCGCCCTGCCGTAGACCTCGCTCGAGGAGGCGATCCGGGGCAGCACCGCGGCCGGGATCTCCAGGGCCCCCAGGATCGATTCGTCCCAGGCCAGGGTCTCCAGGTTCATCAGCATCGTCCGGCTGGCGTTCGTCACGTCGGTCACGTGGAGCCCGCCGTTCGGGCCGCCGGTCAGGTTCCAGATCAGCCAGGTGTCGACCGTGCCGAAGAGGAGGTCGCCGGCCTCGGCTCGCTGCCGGGCGCCATCGACGTGGTCGAGCAGCCAGCGGACCTTGGGACCCGAGAAGTAGGTTGCCAACGGCAGGCCGGTCCGGGCTCGGAATCGGTCCTGGCCGCCGTCGCTGGCGAGCTCGGCCACGATCCGGTCGGTCCGGGTGTCCTGCCAGACGATCGCGTTGTGGATCGGCCGGCCGGTCCGGCGATCCCAGACGATCGTCGTCTCGCGCTGGTTCGTGATCCCGATCGCCGCCAGCCGGGCGGCGTCGATCCCGGCCTTGGCCAGGGCGGCCCGGATCACCTCTCGTGATCGGTCCAGGAGCTCGATCGGATCGTGCTCGACCCAGCCGCTCCTGGGGGTGAGCTGGCGATGCTCGCGCTGGTCGAACGCGACGGGCCGGCCGGCCTGATCGAAGACGACGAAGCGGGTGCTGCTCGTGCCCTGGTCGAGAGCGCCGACGAAGCGATCCATCCTGCGATTGTGCGCCGCCGCGGTGGCGGCTCGTCCAGGCCGCCCGGCTGGAACCGGGCCGCAGGCCGGCGCCGCGAAGGCAGCCGAGGCCGCCTCGGCCGATTCGGCCCGGGATCAGTTCGTGAGCGAGAAGATTGCCCGGCGAGCGGCGCGCAGCCAGCGGCCTCGGGACGTTCCGGGAGCCGTTGAGGCGGCAGCCGTACGACCACCCTGAGCCGACCGGAGCAGACCGTGGCCGTCGACGCTGGCCAAGGTGCCCGGGCACGCCGGATCGCCGGTGCAGGCGAGATAGGGCAGCCCGGTCGTCCGGTTGCGCCGCTCCTCGAGGGCGGATCCGCAGCGCAGGCAGACGGCCAGCACCTCAGACCGCCTTCGGTGGGTTCGTGACCCGCCGGGACCGGGCCGCGGCCGGGGCCAGCTCGCCCCGTCGGCGAGCGTGGATCGCATCGTGGATCGCGCCGTGATGGCGGTGGTCGGCCACCAGGTCGTGCTCCTCGTCGTCGTGGCTGTGGCCGTTCTCGCTCGGCTCCCAGGGCACGCCCTCGGCGAACAGGGTCACGAACAGCCGGACGAGCTCCGGATCGAACTGGACACCGGCGTGTCGGCGGAGCTCGGCGAGAGCTGCTTCGTGGGCGATTGGGCTGCGGTAGGGCCGCCCGGCGACCATCGCCTCGTAGGCGTCGGCGATCGCCACGATCCGGGCCCCAACCGGGATCTCCTGGCCGGACAGTCCGTGGGGATAGCCCCGGCCGTCGAACCACTCGTGGTGGTGCAGGACGATCGTGGCCGCATCGCGCAGGGCGCCGGCCTGCTCCAGGACCACCTGGCCGATCTTCGGGTGCTCCGAGACGACCCGCCATTCGCGATCGTTCAGCTCGCCCGGGTTGTCCAGGATCTCATCCGGGATGGCCAGCTTGCCGAGGTCGTGGAGGAGGCTCGCGGTGTGGACCCGCTCGACCTCGCCGGGCGGCAGCTCGAGGGCCTGGGCGAGGGTCGTGGACAGCTCGGCGATCATGTTCGAGGGCTTGCCGGTCCAGCCGTTGCGCTCCTCGAGGGCGGCCTGGAGGGTCGCGGTTGCGGCCCGCATCGCCGCCCGGCCGACATCGACCGCGCGCTGGCGGGCCGCTGGACCGATCGCGGCCCGGCGAACCAGGTCGCCGTCGGCCAGCTCGTGGAAGACGTACACCTGGTCGCGGCCGAGGGCCTTGGCCGAGTAGAGCGCGGCGTCGGCGTCGTTGATCAGGGCCTCGAGCCGAAGGTGCGGGCCAAGCCCGCCGGCGACCCCGGCGCTCATCGTGATCGAGAGGACATTGCCGTCCTCGATCCGGATCTGGCGTCCGGCCACCACCCGGCGAAGCTTCTCGGCCATGGCCGCTGCCGCGTCCGCGTCGGTCTCGGGCAGGACCAGCATGAATTCCTCGCCGCCGTACCGGCCGACGATGTCGACCGCCCGGACGTTCGCCTGGAGGACCGCCGCGAACTCGCGCAGGACCGTGTCGCCCGCCGAGTGGCCGTGGGTGTCGTTGACCCGCTTGAAGTGGTCGAGGTCGACCAGGACGAGCGACAGAGGCCGGCCGTAGCGCGAGGCTCGCTCGAGCTCGGCGTCGATCCGCCCGATCAGGGCCTGCCGGTTCAGGACCGAGGTCAGCGGATCGACCGTGGCCAGGGTCCAGGCTTCCGAGAGGCGCCCGGCCAGCCGCCCGAAGGCGGCCCGCAGCTTCGGGTCGTCGAGGGAATTCAGGTCGACCGGGGAGAACGGATCGGTCGCTCCGGCCAGGGCTTCCGTGACGGCGGTGATCCGCCGCATCTGGCGCCGGCTGACCGTCGCGGCGAAGCCGGCGCTGCCGAGCACGGCTCCCGTGAAGGCGATCACCAGCGCAGCGAGCAGGAGCTCGGTGCCGGACGGGATCGTCATCGCCGGGTTGTCCCTTTCAGCCGGCGTCCGAGCGTCCCGGCAGGGCTGCCTGGGATCGAACGGGCGTCATCCGAACAGTGGCGAGCAGGGTCCCGGATCGGTATAGCCAGATCGTCCGCCGGGGTGGGTCCGGTCACCGGTACCCGGCCGGATCCGGGCGGTGCCTGGGTGCACGTCCCGCCCGAAGGCGCCCCGGAAGTACCGCCCGGTCACCGGTCCGGTGGCGTCGAGTGGGGTGTTCGGTGCAAGCGAGCACCGGGCGGTGTTGATCGCACGCGCCGTCCGGGCGCACGACCGGGCTCGGCCGCGATCAGCTCTCGACCGGCTGCTCCAGCGCGCCGACCAGGCTGATCCGCCCAGCCTCGTCCTCGACCTGGTAGGACCAGCCTCGCCCGGATGACCAGGCGGTCCCGCTCAGCAGGCTGCCGGGCACGGCCGCGGCCCGGTATTCGAGCTGATAGCGCCGCGGGACGGCCCGGATCGCAGCCGGCGCGTCCGCCTCGACGGCCTCATCCAGCCAGTCGAGGTAGACGGCGTTGTTGACGTGACCCATCGGATCGAGCTCATGGAGCCGGACCCGGAACGATCGACGGGCGGCCTCGGGCGGCGGCGGCGAGACCCGGATCCGGATCGGCTCGAAGCTCTCGAGGGCCACCCCGAACGAGATCGGGAACGCATCGGGGACCCGGGTCGGCACGCCCCCGGTCGTGGTCATCACCCAGTCCGTGATGACGCTGGCCACGGGCGAACCGTCGAGCTCATCGCGCAGGTGGCACTCGCGCCGGGCCATCACCCGTCGGCCGCCCACGACCTCGGTCGTGGCAACCAGGCCGGCGCCGGTGGGCAGCGCCCGGATGATCGTGAGCTCGACCGCCCGGACCACCCAGGCGAGGGACCGGTCGGCATACCAGGACCGCCCGAACCCGCGCCGCTCGGAATGCAGCCAGGCGACATCCTGGGCGTAGCGCAGATAGGTCGAGGCTCGGGCGATCCCGTCCGGCCCGGCCTCGTCGAAGCGAACCCGGTAGGGCGCCGTCGTCCGGCGCTCGGTCTCGTCGGGCGGGGCGTACCGCTCGTTGGCCGGATCGTGGACCGGCGGCTCGCCGCTCATCGCGTCCCCAGCGAATTGAGCGTCTCGAGGGCGACCAGGCGAGTTCCGCCGGTTGGCGCGGTCTGGGCCTCGAGCCGCACGAGGCAGGACCGTTCGGCGTCGAAGATCACGAGGGCAACCCGGAGCGCTTCGTCCTCGTCCGCGGCATGGCTTCGAGCATCGTCGAGCTGGTAGAGCACGTCGGCGTTGATCCCGCGAGCGCCCCACTTGCAGTCGAACGCCTCGGCGGCTCCAGGCAGCTCGACCGTCACGTCATAGGGATGGATCTCGGCCGCCACGCCATCAAACAGGATCCGTCGCTCGCGCCGGACCTGGCCGGCCGGCGCCCGCCGGGCCAGGAGCCGGGCGGTCAGCTCCTCGACGATCGCGCCGCGCAGCTGGCTGCGAACCTGCTCGCCCCGATCGGCGACCGCGAGGGCCACGGCCAGGACCGCTTCGGCCCGGTCCGTCGGCGGATTGAACAGCCCGGGGAACATCGCCCGCCAGCGGGCAGGATCGCTCGATTCACCGTTCATCACCGCCCGGGCAAGGATCCGCTCGGCGGTCGACGCGTCGGCCAGGAGCTCGCCGGCCCTGGCCACGAGCGGATCGGCCTGGATCGCCGCGTAGACCACCGCCCGGCCGTCGCGGGCCGGATCCTGGAAGCGCATCTCAGCCGCCCGCGCGGGACTCGACCAGGGGCGCCGCCCGGCCCAGGAGGAACCAGGTCTCGACCGCCCCCTTGCCCTTCAGCTCGACCGAGCCACGCGACTCGAGCACGAATGCCGTGCCCAGCGCGTCGGCCACCGCCTGCGAGACCTGGATCCTGCCGGGCAGGGCCGTCTGCTCCAGCCGGCTGGCCACGTTCACGCTGTCGCCCCAGATGTCGAAGGCGAACTTCCGGCTGCCGATCACGCCGGCCACGAGCGGGCCCACGTGGATCCCGATCCTGACCCGCCAGGCGCCCTGGGTGGCGGCCACCGCCTCGAGCATGTCCAGGGCCAGGCCGGCCGCGGCCGCGCACGGATCGGGCCCTGAGGGCTCGAGGCCGGCGGCGGCCATGTAGGCATCGCCGATCGTCTTGATCTTCTCGACCCCATGCGCCTCGCAGGCCGTGTCAAAGGAGGTGAACAGCAAGTTGAGCTCGTGGACGAGGTCGGCCGGGGCGAGCCGTCCGGCGATCTCGGTGAAGCTGACGAAGTCGCTCAGGACCACGGCCACCCGCTCGTGGCGATCGGCGATCAGTGTTTCGCCGGAGTCGAGACGCTCGACGATCGAGGCCGGCAGGACGTTCAGCAACAGATCCCGGGATCGAGTTCGCTCCGCGTCCAGGTCCTGCATGAGCCGGTCGAGCAGCTTGCGATTGCTGTCCCGGATCGACTCGACTCCCTGGAGCGTCTCCTCGAGCCGCTGGACCCGACGGCTCAGCCGCTGGATCTCGCGGGCCGGGTCGTCGGGTCCGGGCTCAGCTGCCAAGGAGCACCGCCACGAACGTCTCGTTCAGGAATCGGCTCACATTGCCGGCGTCGACCGGGGCGATCTCGCCGCCGCAGTACATCCCGACGAGCGGCAGGTCGGCCGGCAGGAGGGCCCGTGCCTCGGCCACCTCCTGGGCCGTCCGGCTGCCCAGCAGGAATTGCCGTACGGCGCACGAGAAGAGGAGGGCCGCCGCCGGGGTCGCGCCGGCGGGGAAGGCCTCGGCTGCCCGGCGGACCGTGTCGCCGCTCGCCCGGACGATCTCGTCGGTGCTGGCCGTCGTGATCTGGACGGTGCTCCCGGCCGGGACGCTGCCGGGCACGGCCACCGAGCCGGTCGTCGGGTCCTGGCGGAGCATCACCCGGAGGTACGGCTCGGTCGAGCCCAGGGTGCGCACGGCCAGCGGATTGCCGTAGGTGGCCGGCCCCGCCGCGTCGACGTAGTCGGCGATGAACTCGGCCGCCGGCCGGCCGTCGATCTCGTCGATCACGCCCTCGTCCGAACGGGTGACCGTCCCGATCGGCCCGATCGGCCGGAGGCCCGTCCCGACGGCGACCGAAAAGGCGAACTCCCCGGACAGCAGGAGGATCGCCAGGCCGTTCTCGACCACCTGCTCATTGGAGAACTGGTACGACGGCCGCGTCCCGACGGTCCGGCCGCTCGAGCCGCCGCCGACGACCACGACGTCCTCAGGCAGCGCGCTGCGGACCGCCTCCAGGGCGCGCTGCCCGGCCAGGCCGTCGGCCAGCATCAGGCACAGGCGAGGCCGCTTCGAGGTCGCGCCCAGGGCCCGCTCGACCGCAGCCCGGGCGGCACCCTCGAGGTCGACTTCGATCGAGGCCATACCGGTCGTGAAGTCGACGCCCTCGGCGACGAAGAGGGCCAGGGTGACGGAATCTTCCTGGTAGCCGGCGGAGCTGGACATCTCGGCGGCCGAGGTCGAGCCGAGGATCTGGATCGCGGGGAACTCCGCCCGCAGGACCTGGACCATGGCCGGGTGGAAGGCATCGAAGGCGGCGAAGATGATCGCGGCTGCAGGTTGGGCAGCGGCGAGCTGGGGACGGCATTGCTCGAGGGCGGCGGCAAAGGCCGCTTCGGGATCGAATGCATCGCTGTGGCCGACGGCCATCCTCAGCATGGGCGGATTGTCTCAGCCGCCGAGGGCCAGGAGTACGACCTGGGGCAGGGTCGACAGCCAGTCGATCGCCCGATGCGGGTCGCGGATTGTCCCAGCCTCGTCGATCGCCAGGCGGACCGCCTCGACCACGGTCGGATCGGCCGGGTCCGTCCCGTCGAACGGAGCGGCGGCATCGTTCAGCCGGTCGATCCAGGCGTCGCGAAGCTCGTTGACGTACGACCACTCGTCCTCGATCTCCTCGCCCAGGGTGGCCAGGGCCTCCTCGGCGGCGATCGCCTGCCGGACGAGCTCGGGGATCGTGACGGCGTCCATCCGGGTGAGGGTAGCGGAATGGGCGGTCGGACCCTCGGGTTGGGCTCGTTCGCCCGGGAGATTGTCGGACCGTCAGCCGGTCAGGCCGGTCCCGGGCAGCGGCCGGCCGAGACGGGCGGCGACCGAGATGCTGGCCGCCCGGGCATCTTGGCGGACTTTGATCAGCGTTTCCGCGCAGCCGTCGTCCCACGAGCGGCTGTAGGCCCGGATCGCCCCCTCGCGCAGCTTCGCCGCCTCGGGCCGGAGGCCGAGCTGGCTCAGCTCGTCCACGGCGTCGAGCGCAGCGCGATAGAGGCGCGGCAGTGAGTCGGCGAGGTCCGCCCGGGATTCCATCACGGTCAAGGTCCGTCACGATCGGGTCCATCGCCATGACGAACTGGTCCGGGGCGGATCCGGCGATCGGCCCACCGATCCGTGGCAGGATGGCCCCGACGAGGGAGCAGCGGAGGACGACATGGACCTGGGCATTCGTGGGCGAGGGGCGCTCGTCGGCGGCGGATCATCGGGCCTCGGCCGGGCGACCGCCGAGCGTCTGGCCGGGGAAGGCTGCCGGCTGGCAATCTGGTCCCGGGGCCCGGCCGGCCTGGCCGAGGTCGCGGCCGGGATCCGGGCGAGCCACGGCGTCGAGGTCTTCGAGCTCGTCGCCGACGCGGCCGATCCGGCTTCGGCCGGACGGATCGCGGCCGAGGCCACGGCAGCGCTCGGCCGGGTCGACATCCTCGTCCTGAACGCCGGTGGACCGCCAGCGAGCGATCCGACGAAGACCGACCCGGTCGCCTGGGCCCGGGCCTTCCAGCTCCTGGCCACGACCCCGATCGAGCTGGCCACGGCCCTCCTGCCGGCGATGCGCGACGCCGGCTGGGGCCGGATCGTGGCGATCCTGTCGTCTGGGATCCGCCAGCCGATCCCCGACCTCGTCTATTCGAATGCCGGCCGGGGGGCCCTGGCCGCCTGGCTGAAGACGACGGCCCGGGCCGTCGCGGCGGACGGCGTGACGATCAACGGAGTCCTGCCCGGCCGGCTGGACACGCCCCGGATCGATAGCCTCGATCGCGGCCGGGCCGAGGGCACTGGCCAGACCGTCGAGGCGGTCCGGGCTGCTCACCTGGCGACGATCCCGATCGGCCGCTACGGCCGCCCGGACGAGCTTGCGACGCTGGTCACGTACCTCGCCTCGGACCTGGCCGGCTACCAGACCGGGACGTTCAGCGCGGTCGACGGGGGCCTGATCGCCGGCCTCCCCTGACCGGATAACCCGGCCCCGCCGTTGATCGGCGTTCGGGCCGGCTCAGTCGCCCGGGGTCGTGCCGGGTCGGATCTCGAACCGGTCGAAGCTGCCGCTCGCGGCCATCCAGGTGGTGCTCAGCCCGCTCACCCGGGCACCGGCCGGACCTTCCTCGAGCGCGGCCAGGAGCTGCTCGAGGTTGGCCCGGCGGCCTTCAGCCACCGTCCGGACCCGGCCGTCGGGCTCATTCCGGACCCAGCCGGTGAGCCCCAGTTGGCCGGCGATCCGGGCGACAAAGATCCGGAAGCCGACCCCCTGGACCCAGCCGCTGACGAGGGCGTCGAGGCGAAGCTCCGGGCTGGTACCCGGGCCGGCGCCCGCCTCGGCGTCTGTTTCGGTCTCGGCCTCGGGCGCCATCAGGCCGCGACCGCGGCGGCCCTCGGCCAGGCCAGGAGCAGGACGTCCAAGGCGAGCTCCGGCCCGGCATTGCCTTCGACCAGCTCGGCGATCCGATCCAGACGGTCCAGGAACGTCCCGATCCGGGCCGGGGTGATCGCCCCGGCGGCAGCCACCAGGTCGTCGAGGAGCCCTACATCGTGGACCTGCTGGCGGCCGCCGAGGCCGATGATCGCCAGGTCGACCGCCAGGTCCCGCCACAGTCCGACGATCACCAGGACCGCCCGGCGCCGCTCGGCCGGAGCGCGCTTTGATCCGCCCGCAGGTTCCTCGCCTGCCTCGGGGGGATCGCCGGCCGGACCGGCCTCGGCCGCTCCGACGGCGCGGCTCGCCGCGACTCGACCGCGGGGCAGGCGAGCGGCAGGCGGCGGTGGCTCGACGGCGGGCCGGAGGGCCGCGTCCAGGGCCAGGGCTCGTTCGACCAGGTCCCGGCCCGCAGCGAGGCGGGCCGATGACGGGGCGGCGAGCAGGTCGAGCAGCGTCCGGGCGATCTCGTCATGGATCGTGACCGCCTCGGGCCGTCGGGCATAGGCCAGGGCGACCCCCGGCCGGCCACCGGAGATCCGGGCCAACCGGGCGGCCGTCGGCGGGTCGGCTGCACCGCGATCCTCGAGCAGCTCCTCGATCGCCCGGATCCCGAGCGGGGCAACGCGCAGCCGGACGCAGCGCGAGCGAACGGTCGGAAGGAGCCGATCCTCGTCGTCGGCGCACAGGATCAGGCCGACCCCGGCCGGCGGCTCCTCGAGCGTCTTGAGCAGGGCGTTCTGGGCGTCCTCGTTCATCCGCTCGGCGTGCTCGACGATCGCCACCCGGTGACCTCCTTCGATCGGCAGGTAGGCCAGCTCCGCGACCAGGTTGCGGACGCCCCGGGGAACCGGCCGTCCGGCATCACCGATCACGACCTGGCCGCCCGGACCCTCCGGCCCGAGATGGTGCAGGTCGGGATGATTGCCGCTGGCGACGAGCCGGCAGGACCGGCACTCGCGGCAGGGCCGCTCGGCCGGGGGCGCGAGACAGAGCAGGCCAGCCGCCAGGTCGCCGGCCAGGGTGGTCTTGCCGACCGAGGCCGGACCCACGATGAGGATCGCGTGGGACCCCCGGCCGTCGACGAGGGCCTGTGCCTCGGCCAGCGTCGCCGGTTGCGCCCGGGTGGTCCAGCGCTCGAGCGCCACCGATGTCTGCCGCCGGTTACTCGGCGGCTTTCTTCGTGGCCCGCGGCTTGCGGGCCGGGGCAGCGGTCGCGTCGGGGACCACGGCTGAAGGCGGAGCCGCCGTCTTCGTCGTCCGGGCTCGAGCGGCCGGCTTGACGGCCCGCTCAGTCGCGGCCGGCTTGACGGCCGAGTCGCTCGCCTTGGCCCGGGCCGCCGGTGCCTTGCGGGCCGGTGCCTTGGCGGCCACGGAAGCCGCTTCGGCAACTGGTTCGGTCGCGGCCGCGCCGGCGGAAGACCGGCTCGACGTGCGGCCGCGGGGGGCCGCCGGCGGTGCCGGCGATTTCGGCCTCGGCGGCCTTCCGGCTGGCCGTGCGCCGCTTCGGGGCGGCCTCGGCCACGGCCTCAGGCGCCCCCGCGGTCACGGTTTCGGCGCCGGACTCCGAACGAGCCGCTCGGTCGGCTGGGGGACGGCCGCTTCCGCGGCTATCCGACGGGCGGGCCGGCTTGGCCGCGATCTGGGCGCGGAGGATCGCCTCGAGCTCGGGCGGGACTTCGCTCCACGGCTCATCTCCGCCGCGGGGCCGCTCTGGACGCGCTGCGGCCGGAGCTCGATCGTCGGTCCGGGGACGCTCGTCGCGCCGGCCGGACACATCCGGGTAGCGATTGATCCCGCCCCCGCCGCCGCCCCGGCCGTAGCGCTCGCGGTCGACGGCAGCGGCATAGCCACCGCCGCGGCCGCCCCGGTTCTGGCCGCCAGCCGGGCGCCGCCCGTCCCGGCCGCCCGGCCGGTTGCCCCGGCGCTGCTCGGCGATCAGGTATTCCGGGATCGCCGGCTCGTCCTCGTCCTCGACATCGAGCGGCGACAGGCCGGCCGCCGGTGCCCGGTCCATTCCGATCTGGCTGTCCCAAAAGGATCCGAAGGCGGTCGAGCGGGACGGGCTGGGCGCGACCGGCACCTCGTCGTCCTCTTCGAAATCTTCTTCCTCGTCGACGCTCGGGGCAGCCGGAGCCGCCTCGCGCGAGGCGGCCGGCGCATCCTCGGCGCCTTCGCCCCGACCACGACCTCGGCCGCGACCTCGACCACCCCGACGCCGCCGGCGCCGGGGGGCCTCCTCGCCTTCGGTTCGGGGCGTCTCGCCGACGGCCTCCTCGTCGAGCTCGAGCTCGAGGTCCACCTCGAGATCGGCTGCCGGCTCGGCCTCGGTTCGAGCCGCGGCCGTCGCGGCGGCCGCGGTGGCGGCCCTGGACAGCTTCTCGCCGGGCAACGCGACCAGGCCCCCGCCATGCGCCGGCGGGTGGGCGGTTGGCCCATTGACGGCCGCAACCTCGGCGGCATCGGCCTCGACCGGTCGCCGGCCGCGACCGGTCGGACGGGGCGAGGCCGAGCGCGAGACGGCGGCCACCGGCTCGGGCTCGCCCGATCGGGTCCGGGTCCGGCCGCCGCGCGAGCCTCGCCCGCGCCCGACGCCGGTGCCCTCGGTCTGCTTGTCGGGCACCTCGGTCATCGACAGGTCTTCATCGTCATCGGCCACCCGCCGGCCGGAACGCGATGAGCCCTTCTCGACCTTGGCGATCTGGGTGATGTCGGTGAACAGGTCGGCGACCTCGATCAGGTCCGAGCTGGTGTTCCCGCGGAAGCTGATCACCTCGCACCGGACGCCCATCTCCTGGACCGCCCGGATCGCCGGGGCAAAGTCGCCGTCGCCCGAGACGATGATCGCCACGTCGAGGTTGCGGGCCGTCTTCATCAGGTCGACCACGAGCTCGATGTCGAGGTTCGCCTTGACCTTCCCGTCGCCGTACTTGCGGATGTCCTTGCTGACCACCTTGTAGCTGTGGCGGGTCAGGAACGAGTGGAAGTTGCGCTGGTTCTCGTTGTCGGGATCGAGCCCGGTATAGGCGTAGGCGCGCACGAAGTCGCGTCCGGCGATGGCCGACTTGAGGAGCGTGACGTAATCGATGTCCACGCCGGCGGCCTTGGCCGCATAGAAGATGTTCGCCACGTCCACGAAGACGGCGACGTTCTTGCCCACAATGACTCCCTAATACCTGCTTGCCTGCCGCCGGCGCAATCGCTGCTGCACGGCGGAGTTCATGACCGAACCGAGTTCACGACCGCCCGCCGGGCGGCCACGGACCTGGTCATCAGCGAGCCCGAACGACCGAAGCCACGATCCTCCCAGCGGGCTCGCTCGCCCGGATCGTCGGGCCAGTCCGCCTCGACGACGGTGCAGCCCTTGTTGCGCGCGGATCGGAGGAGCTCCGCCAGCAGGTCGTTGGCGACGCTGGTGGAGTCCCCGCTGGGATCGACCACGAACAGGTCGATCGTGCCGATGTAGCCGCCCGAGCGAACCGACGGCCTGAGGGTCAGGATCGTGCCGCCGATGATCTCGCGCCGGCGTTCGGCCACGAGCACGCTGGCCTGGGGCAGGTACATCAGCTGCCGCAGGAGATCGGGGGCGACGAGCGGCCCGCCGCCCGGAACGATGGCCGGAGCAAAGAGCGCTCCGAGCCGATCGACATCCGTGATACGAGCCGTCCGAACCTGGTAATCCACGCCGACGGGCCTGACCTCGCGAGGGGACGCAAGCCGATTGCTGCAATGCGATCGATTTCGACCGGACCGCCGTCTTCCACCGTGGGCGCGCCTCTCGGCGGCGGGCGCCGAAGCGCTTCTCAACCACCCGAGGGGCGCCAACAGCGGTATTGCAATCGACGCGCCAGCGCCTAATATACGGCATCGCCCCGGCGGCCACCTGCGCGCCGCCCGTAGCTCGTTCGCCGTGCCGTCTGCTGACCGCACCAGTGCCCCTCACGGCCACCCGGCCGGAGGGATCGTGGGCGCCAGCGGCGAGCCGGGTCCGGGCGTCGGCCGGACTGCAGGGTCTCGACCGGTCATCCATCGACAACGGTGGATGGTGATAAGAGGAGGAGTCTTGATGAAGTACGGAAAGCTCGGCGCATTGGGCGCCGGAGCAGTGCTCATCCTGTCTGCGTGCTCGTCGACCGCGACGACCGCCCCGGCAGCGAGCACAGGAAGTGCCGGAGGAGGCACTTCGGCAACGTTGTCGCAGTGGTGCCCCGGGGGCACCGTCAAGATCGGCACCGAGCTGCCGATGAGCGGTGGTGAGACGGCCAACGGCGTCCCGACCGCGAACGGCGTCAAGCTGCTGATCAGCCAGGTCAACGCCGCGGGCGGCGTGCTCGGCTGCAAGCTCGACATCAACGTCCAGGACGACGCGCTGAACGGCGTCCATGACCCGCAGACGGGCGCCAAGAACATGCAGACCCTCGTCGCCGATACGGCGGTGGTCGGCGTGGTCGGTCCGTTCAACTCGGGCGTTGCCGAGGCGGAGATCCCGATCAGCAACGGCGCCGGCCTGCTGATGTGCAGCCCGGCCAACACGGCCAACGCGGTCACCCAGCCGCCTGAAGGCGACCAGTACCGCTCGGCCCACCCGGACAAGATCAGCTACATCCGCACCGCGACTCCGGACAGCATCCAGGGCCCGTCGGCGGCTGACTACCTGTACAAGGACCTCGGCAAAACGAGCGTCTACATCATCGACGACACCGAGACCTTCGGCGTCGGCGTTGGCAAGAGCTTCGAGGCCGAGTTCAAGGCCCTCGGTGGAACCGTCGTCAAGCACGACAGCGCCCCGAAGTCGACGACGGACTACACCCCGCTGTTCACGGCCGCAGCGGCCATGAACCCGCAGGGCGTCTACCTCGCCGGCACCACCCCGACCGGCATGGGCCTCGCGCTCAAGCAGGGCCGGACAGTGACCGGCATGGCGGACATCCCGTTCGTCGGTCCTGACGGCGTTGCCGACCTCGGCCCCGGTGGGACCCAGGGCGCGACGATCACCATCGCCGGCACTGCTGCGGCGAACGTCTACGGCACCGTTGGCGCCGCCCACGACCTCGCCTCGGGCTCCACGTTCACCGCGGACTACACCACGATGTTCGGTGGCGCCCCGGGTGCCTACAGCGCAGCCGCCTACGCCTGCGCCCAGATCATCGTCGCTTCCCTGACCAAGGCCGCCGCCACGGCGACCGACCTGGCCAGCCTCCGCGAGGGCGTCCGCGCCAACGCGGTTGATTCCTCCAACACCTTCACGACCGCCCTCGGCTCGCTGTCCTTCGACAAGTACGGCGACAACACCAAGCCGTTCATCTCGTTCTACAAGACCGACATGACGCTCAACAGTGGCAAGGGCGACTGGGTCTTCGTCAAGCAGGAGTCCTTCACCGACCCGAACGCGGGCGGTGCCAGCTCCAGCCCGGCGGCTCCGTCCGCCAGCCAGTAGAACTGCGCAGCTGAAAGCCGGGGAGCGCCAAACTCCCCGGCTTTCTCCTATCCTCGGAAGACCTCCCCAGCAGGGCCTGCCGAACGATGTCAATCGACTTTCGGGGCGTTGTCCGACCGATCCTCATCGGGGCGGTCGCCCTCGTCATCGAGTGGCTCCTGCTCGGGAGCCAGCAATTCTCGAATGCCCTGGTCCTCGGCGCGATCTACGCCCTGATCGCCCTCGGCTACACGATGGTCTACGGGATCATCGAGCTGATCAACTTCGCCCACGGCGACGTGTTCATGGTCGGCGCGTTCCTGGCGATGTGGATCCTGACGACCGTCTTCGGCCTCCAGGGGCCGGTCACGAACGTGGTCAACCTGATCGCGATCCTGGCGATCGTCCTGCTGGCCACGATGGTCGGAATGGGCTTCATCGGGATGTTCATCGAGCGGGTGGCCTACCGGCCCCTGCGTCATGCTCCGCGGCTGGCCCCCCTGATCACCGCGATCGGCGTGTCGTTCATCCTCCAGAACATCATCGCCGTCCTGTTTGGACCGTCGCCGGTCAACTTTCCCCAGATCGTCCCGGCCAACAAGATCAGCGTGCTGGGAGCCCAGGTCCCGGTCCTGAACGTGGGCATCCTGGCCCTCGCGATCTTCCTGATGATCGTGCTCAACCTCTTTGTCGGCCGGACCCGGCTTGGACGGGCGATGCGCTCGACCGCCATGGACCGGGAGGCGGCCGAGCTGATGGGCGTCGACATCAACCTGACGATCGCCATCACCTTCTTTATCGCCGCGGCCCTGGCCGGGGCGGGCGGCATGGTCCAGGGCCTGTACGCCGGGAGCATCCAGTTCACCCTGGGTTTCTACGTCGGCCTGAAGGCGTTCACGGCCGCCGTCCTGGGCGGGATCGGCAACACGACCGGTGCGGCCATCGGCGGGTTCGTCATCGCCTTCGTCGAGGTCTACGCCACCGTGCTCGGCTATACCGAGTGGTCTGAGGTGGCCGTATTCTCGGTCCTGATCATGGTCCTGGTCTTCCGCCCGAGCGGCCTGCTCGGAACGCAGCTGGGTGAGCGGGCATGACCGCGGTTGCCAACGCCCCGGGCCCGACCCCGCAGCCCTCCCCCTGGACGCGTCTGCGGGCCAGCTCCCGGATGCATCGCTCGCTGACGATCCTGGTCAGCTGGGCGCTCGTGGCCACGGTGCTGCCCCTGATCGTCCTGATCCCGCCGCTCAGCACGTTCCAGCCCCAGTCGCTCTGGATCGACGGCTTCTCGAACGCCGGCGTGTTCATCCTGCTGGCGATGGGCCTGAACGTCGTCGTCGGGCTGGCCGGCCTGCTCGACCTGGGCTACGCCGCCTTCTTCGCGATCGGCTCCTACGTCTACGCCTTCGGCGCCTCGCCGTTTACCGGCCTGCACATCCCGTTCTGGCCGATGCTCCTGGTCGGCGCTGGGGCGGCAGCCACGATGGGGATCCTGCTCGGCGCGCCGACCCTGCGCCTGCGCGGTGACTACCTGGCGATCGTGACCCTCGGCTTCGGCGAGATCGTGCCGGCCGTCTTCCTGAATGCGAGCAGCCTGACCAAGGGCACGAACGGGATCGGCGGGATCTACAAGCCGACGATCTTCGGCTTCCAGTTCACCCTGGAGAATCCGGTCCCGTACTACATCACGATGGTGGCGATCCTGGCGATCACGATGGTCCTCCTCTACCGGCTCCAGGACTCCCGCCTCGGCCGGGCCTGGATGGCAATCCGGGAGGATGAGCTGGCGGCCGCGAGCAGCGGGATCAACACGATCACCACCAAGCTCCTGGCCTTCGCCCTGGGCGCGTCGACGGCCGGGTTGGCCGGGGTCTACGCAGCCTCCAAGCTGACCTTCGTGAGCCCGGACCAGTTCGGCTTCCAGGTCTCGTTCACCGTCCTGGCCATGGTCGTGCTGGGCGGCATGGGCAACATCTGGGGCGTGGCGGCCGGAGCATTCATCATCTACACGATTCAGGCCGTCCTGCTCAAGGAGCTCAACCAGTTCTTCCAGGCGCTCCATGTGCCGATCCTCCAGAACATCGACTTCGTCCAGTACCAGTACCTCCTGTATGGGGTGGCCCTGGTCGGGATGATGCTGCTCCGGCCCGAAGGCCTCTTCCCGAGCAGCCGCAGACGGCAGGAGCTCCACGAATCGGCCGGTGAGGAACCGGAGGATGTCGCGCCGCCGACCGAGCTGGGCGAATGACGGCCACCCTTACGCCGCCAAGCGGTGACTCGGGCCTGCTGCTCCACGCCAACAAGGTCACCAAGACCTTCGGTGGGCTGACCGCGGTCAAGGAGGTCGACCTCGAGATCCCGCGTCGGGCGATCATCAGCCTGATCGGACCGAACGGGGCCGGCAAGACGACCTTCTTCAACGTGATCGCCGGGATCATCGACCCAAGCTCGGGCAACGTCGAGTTCGACGGCCAGCGGATGGTTGCCCGCCCGATTCGCTCCTGGCTCGAGCCGGTCACCTGGGTCATTCCGGCCCTGATCGCGGCGATCCTCGGCCTGATCGTGTACCAGGCCTCATCCGTCGCCGGGGCCCTCGTCCTGCTCGTGGCGATCGGCCTGCTCGTGCTGATGCTCCTGGCTGCGATCGTCCGGCCAGGCTGGTATCGCTCGATGCTGGCCGGTTTCGGGATCTTCAAGAGTGCCCGGCCGAACGAGATGGTCCGGGCCGGGATCGGGCGGACCTTCCAGAACATCCGACTGTTCGCCAACATGACCGCCCTCGAGAACGTCCAGGTCGGGATGCACCTGAAGCTCCAGTCCAACGCCGGGGACGCCCTGTTCAGCACCCGACGGGCGCGTCGCGAGGAGGAGGCCTCGGTGGCCAAGTCGCTCGAGTACCTCGAGCTGGTCGGCTTGACGAACCGGCGCGACGAGCTGGCCAAGAACCTGCCCTATGGCGACCAGCGCCGCCTCGAGGTCGCCCGGGCCCTGGCCAGCGAACCGAGCCTCGTCCTGCTCGACGAGCCGACCGCCGGGATGAACCCACGCGAGACGCGCGAGATGACCGAGCTGATCAGCCGGCTCCGGGTGGATCTCGGCCTGTCGTTCCTGCTGATCGAGCACGACATGAAGGTCGTCATGGGGATCAGCGATCGGATCACGGTTCTCGACCATGGGGAGCGGATCGCCGAGGGCACGCCGGCCGAGGTTCGCCAGAATCCCCGGGTGATCGAAGCCTATCTCGGGAAGCCGCCCGAATGACCGGCCAGCCGTCCGGGCCCGACCCGCTGGCCCAGCCGCCGGTCGGGCCGCCCCCGGCTTCGGCCCAGCCCTCGCCGGGGCCCGCCGTGGCCCCGGGACCGTCGCTGGCCGCCGTCCCGGAGGCTCCCGACGTCCTGCTCCGGCTGGACAACGTCCACACGTACTACGGCCACATCCACGCCCTCCAGGGCGTCTCGCTCGATGTCCGCCGGGGCGAGATCGTGACCCTGATCGGGGCCAACGGCGCAGGCAAGACGACGACCCTCAAGACGATCTCCGGGCTCCACCATCCGCGCGAGGGGACGGTCACCTTCGACGGCAAGGACATTTCGAAGACGCCCGCCCACGAGCTCGTCCGGGCCGGCATCGGCCACTCCCCGGAGGGCCGCCGCATCTTCTCCCGGCTGACGATCCTGGAGAACCTGAAGATGGGCGCCTTCACCCGGCCGAAGAACGAGATCGACGGGGACATCGAGCACGTCTTCGAGCTCTTCCCACGCCTCCGGGAGCGGACCAGCCAGCGTGGCGGCAGCCTGTCCGGCGGTGAGCAGCAGATGCTCGCGATCGGCCGGGCGATGATGGCCAGACCGCGGGTGCTCCTCCTGGACGAGCCCTCGCTCGGCCTGTCGCCGATCCTCGTCCAGCAGATCTTCGCGATCATCCAGGAGATCAACGCGGCCGGCACGACCGTCCTGCTCGTCGAGCAGAACGCCCTCCAGGCACTGATCGTAGCCAACCGCGGCTACGTCCTCCAGACCGGCCGGGTCGTCCTGAGCGGGCCATCGGCGGAGATGCGCGAGAACGAGATGGTCCGCAAGGCCTACCTGGGCGAGTAGCATCCAGCCAGGACGGCGGCGGGACGACGTCAGGGCGGCCGATCCGAGCCGGGCCGCTGAACGGGAGGCTCGGTCTCCATGCCAGCTGGCGAACCGGTCAGGCTTCTCCCAGGGGGCGGTTCAGGCCGGCCACTCGTGGTCGCCGGGCTGATCGCCGCGATCATCGGCCTCGGCCTGTTCAAGCCCTGGGGAAACGGCCCGGCTGCTGCGCCGCCCGACGATCCGGTCCCGGCCTCGCGGGGAGCGGCCGACGGGCAGCTGTCGACCACCCCGGATGCCGCCGGCCTGCCCGTTGCCCTTCGCCCCACGGCCAGCCCGGACCCGCACGACGACACGAGCGGGCCGTGCTACTACGGCCGCGCCTGGCGACTGTTCACGACCGAACCGAGCGATGTCGGGATCGTCCGCACGTGGTACGCCCTGGCTCCGGTCGAGGCCGATGGCCCGACCGACAGCCGAATCAAGGCGGTCGTGATCCACTCGAACACGATTGATCAGCTCGGCTATTGCGGCGTCCCGGAATCCGCCCAGGGCGCGGTCCTGGCCACGTCGGTCTGGCGGCTCGCGCCGGGCGCCCCGCCCGTGGCCATCGCCCCGGAGCCGATCGGGCCGACCGGCTCAGCCAGCCCGCTCGACGGGGTGATCTTTGGGCCGCCGGCTACGGCCCCGAGCTCGCCGGCGGCCGGGCCGGGCGCCGTTGGGACCGAGACCAGCTGGACCCCGGCCGAGTATGTCTTCGTCGTCCGTCTGGCGGACGCGGCCAGGAGCGAGTGGTTCGCGGTCGAGATCGCCCAGCCGCCGCCGGGCCATGCCTAGATTCGGTCGCCCCCGCGGCTGATCACGTAGGTCGCCCGGGAAAGCATGATCAGTCCGATCCCGGCCAGCCAGGTCCCGGGCGCCCGGTCGGGGCGCAGGCCGCTCAGGTCGCCCTGGATCAGGAACGACACGATCGCGTAGAGCCAGGCGAGCCATCCGAAGATGGTCAGGATCAGGAAGCTCAGCCCCCGATCGATCGCCACCGGCCGGTCGCCCACGGCGTAGGGCAGGGCGACCAGGGCCAGCACGAGCAGGGCGACGATGAACGTGATCATCCCGCCCGCCGTCCCGCACCGGCCGTCGAAGGCATTGCAGGCGATCGGGTTCAGGCCCCCGGCGTCGCCCCCGGCCGTGTACCAGGGCAGCCACGATGCGATCAGGATGACGACCGCCCCGGCGGCCGCCAGCAACCTGCCCCGGCCGAGCGGCCGGCGATGCATCGTCATTCGGACCCGGCCGGGAGGGGCCCGTCCGAGGCGACGTTGGCGGCCGCGGGACCTTCGTCCCCGGCACCGGTCGCCGAGGCGTAGACCTCGGGGCGGAGCACGCCGACATAACGCAGGTTGCGGTAGAACTCGCCGTAGTCGAGGCCGTAGCCGACCACGAACTGATCGTCGATCGTGAAGCCCGTGTAGTCGACCGGGATCTCGACCAGGCGCCGCGCAGGCTTGTCGAGCAGGGTGCAGATCCTGAGCGAGGCGGGGTTCTTTCCGCGCAGATAGCGCACGAGGTAGTTCAGGGTCAGGCCGGTGTCGATGATGTCCTCGACCAGCAGGACGTCCTCGTCGGCAATGCTGCCCTTGAGGTCCTTGAGGATCCGGACGAGGCCGGACGACTCGGTCGTCGCTCCGCCGTACGACGAGACTTCCATCAGGTCGATCCGGACCGGCAGGCTGATCGCGCGCATCAGGTCGGCCATGAACGGGAGGGCGCCCTTGAGGACGCTGACCAGGGTCAGCTGGCGGCCGGCGTAGTCGGCACTGATCCGGGCCCCGAGCTCGCGCACCTTGGCCTGGATCTGGTCCTCCGAGACGAGGACGGCGGCGACATCGGACTGGAGATCGATCGGCACGTTCATCCGGCCACGCTCGTGATCGTGCCGGCGGCCCGGCGGGCGGCCCGTCGGCGGCGGCGATGATGGGCCGGCAGGCCGGCCGCCGCGACCTCGGGAGCGGGCTCGCCGGCTGCCCCGGCCGAGCTCAAGTCAGGGGCTGTAACAACCTCCCGGGTCGGCCCGAACGGGCCGGCCAGCATCGATTCCGCCGAGCGCATCGGGGTGATGTGGCCGGGCGTCCCGCTCAGCTCCTCGGCCAGCCCAAGGCGGTTGTACTTGAGCATCAGGGCCCGAAAGTCGCGGGCGTAGAAGAGCTTGATCCGGAGCGCGGGGTAGAGCTCGCGCAGGCGGCGCAGCTTTCGATTCTTCTTGCGCACGAGCTTCTGGCGAAGGGTGGTCAGCTCGATGTACAGGTCGGCGTCGGGCAGGTAGAAGTCGGGCGAGAAGCTCTCGAGGACGTCACCGGACAGGTTCCACAGGATCGGGAAGGTGTGTGGCTCGTACTCCCAGGGGACCTGGTAGTAGTCGAGGATCCGGGCGAACTCCGCTTCGCTCACGTGGGCGAACGCCGGCCGAGCGTCGGTTCCGCTCGGAGCCTCCGGAGAATCGACGCGATGATCCACGGCCGTCAGTCTAGCCGACTGGGCCGGTTCGGCGGACCCGGGCTGGCCGACCTGCCCGGCAATCTGGCGACGGATACCCCTGGGGAGTATTATCGGACGACGATGACCAGCCAGGCTCGATCCAGCAGGTCCGGCGACACCTCGACGGCCCCGGGGGCGCACGGCCGTCCCGGCGCCGAGGCTCCTGACCACTTTCGCCACAGCTATTCCAAGGACAAGGCCCAGCTCGTCCGCCGGCTGAGCCGGATCGAAGGCCAGGTCCGGGGGATCGCCCGGATGATCGAGCGCGAGGAATACTGCGTCGACATCCTCCAGCAGACGGCGGCCCTCAAGGCCGCCCTTGACTCTGTCGGGATCCTGATCCTCGAGGATCACGTGCGCGGCTGCATCCGGACCGCCGCCGAGCGGGGAGAGGCGGAGGTCTACGTGGACGAGGTGGTCGATGTCGTCCGGCGCACGCTCGGTCGCCCGGTCCGCGGAGCCGGCCGCCCGGCCTGACCCGGCAGGACGATCGGGTGATCTCGAGCGATCCGCGACGCTGCGACGATCGGCTCGATGACTGAGCCGCCCGCCCGTCGTCCGCGGCCCGGCCCGCTGACCGGGCCGCCGCCCCCCTTTGCCGAGCGCCGCCTCGCCTCGCGCCGGGTCGTCGACCGGATGTCCTGGCGTGAGACAACCCTGCTCGCCCGGTCGCTCGACATCCTCGTCGCCGAGCAGCCGGCCGAGGCGCGCCTGGCCGGCCTGCTCGACCTCCTTGCCGAGACCGTCGGGGCTCGCCGGGTGGCGATCCTGGCGGCCTCCGGCGAACGCCGGATGGCCGTGACCGCGGACCCGGACGAGGATCCCGAGGCGGCCCTGGCGCTGGCCGGCTGGCTCGATGCCCACGCGCCCGCGTCGCGGGCCGAACGGGCCGCCCGGGGTCCGGCCGAGGTCTCGATCGCGCGGTCCGCCGGCCGGCCGCCGGCAGCCGGCCGACCCAGGGCGACCCAGGCCCGGCCGGCTCGAGGCAGGTCCGCGCCCGAGGCGCCGGAGCAGGCCGAACGCCACTACGCCTGGCTCGAGATCCCGAGCAGCGGGCGGGTGATCCTCGGCTTCGAGCTGCCCGAGGCCGAGGGCATTGCCACCGTCGGCCGGCAGCTCCCGCCCCAGCTGGCCCGGCACGCTGCCGTGGCCCTGGCCCTGGTCAGCCAGCAGGTCGCGGTCGAGCGGGAGGCGGCCGACCTGCGGGCCCGCGATCACGAACGCGAGCGCTACGTCTCGACGGTCGCGCACGACCTGCGGACGCCCCTGACCGGGCTGGCCGGGTACCTCGACCTGATCGCCGACGGGCGGGTCGACGATCCGGCGGTCCAGGCCGATTTCATCGAGCGCAGCCGGGGGATCGTCGAGACCATGGCCGAGCTGGTGGCGGACCTGCTCGAGATGAGCCGGATCGAGGCCGGCAGCCTCGACCTCGAGCTCGAGCCGTTCTCCGTGGCCGAGGTCGCCGGGCGGGTCCTCGATTCGCTCCGGCCGATTGCCCTGAAGGGCAACGTCGAGCTCCGCTCCGACCTGCCGCCGCGGGTCCGGGCCGCGGTGGGCGATCGCCGGCGGGTCGCCCAGATCCTGACCAACCTGGGTGGCAACGCCCTGAAGTTCACGGCCGAGGGTGGCCGGGTCGAGATCGCCGGCTGGTTCGACGGGCTCGTGGCCCTGGTCGCGGTGCGCGACGACGGGGCCGGCATCGCCGGCGAGGACCGGACCCGGATCTTCGAGCGCTTCTACCGCCTGCCGGGCCACGCCCGGATCACCGGGACCGGCCTCGGCTTGCCGATCGCGCGCGAGCTGGCCCGGGCCATGGGCGGCTGGCTCGACGTCGCCTCGGTCCTCGACTCGGGCTCGAGCTTCGTCCTGGCCCTGCCCGGCCCGGCCGAGGTCGACCGGGCGGTCCTGATGTCGACCCTCGAGGCGGCCCTGGCCGCCGAGGAGATCCGGCTCGAAGAGGCCGCCGTGATCCGGGCAATGCGCCAGGCAGGATCGGACCGTCCGGAAGCTCCGGAGCCTGATCAGGCGCCGGGCGGGCCGGGAGGTTCCGAACCCAGCCGGGCAGGCTGACGGGACGAGTCGGGCGGTCGGCGGGCCGGGCAGGCACCTGGAGCGTGGGTTGTCCACCGTTCGAGCCGATCAAATGTGCACTTCGTGGATAACCCCGTTGACGGGGCCCGGCCGCTCCCCTAGCGTCCAGCATCCGCACTCGAACAGGTCGCAGGGTAACGTGGCACGCGAGGGGCTCGGGGAGACCCGGACCGCAACCGGACGCGACGCGGAAGACCGAACGACGTTGGGTGCGCGAATACGTCGACGCCGGGAGCGCTAGCGGACGGTTCACCTCCCCCAAGCCGGAGGATGCGTGAACCAGGAACGCGAACCGCTCCCGACGCGTGTCAGGGACCTGCCGGCGATGACCGCCGGCGAGCTGGCCGGGATCCAGGCCGGCCTGGCGGCCGGGCTGGCCGACCTGGGCCTGGCCGGGCTGGCCCCGGACGTTCGGATCCGCCTGATCGATCACGTCCGGCTGCTCCTGGCCTGGACCGAGGCGATCAACCTGACCGCGATCCGAACGCCCGAGGCGGCGATTCGCGAGCACGTCCTGGACAGCCTCGCTGCGGTCCCGGTGCTCCGTGGCCGGGGGCTCGATGCCCTGCTCGACCTGGGCAGCGGCGGCGGCTTCCCGGGCATCCCGCTGGCCCTGGCCCTGCCCGCCCGGCAGGCCCTCCTGGTCGAGAGCGTGGCCAAGAAGGCGGCCTTCCTGTCGGCCGCCGCCGGCATCGTGGCGGGGGGCCCGGGCGGACCTGCGATCGATGTCTATGCCGGCAGATCCGAGGCCCTGGCGGCCGATCTGCGGCACCGCGAGCGCTGGCCGACGGTGGTCGCCCGGGCGATCGCCCCGCTGGCCGAGCTGTCCGAGCTGGCCCTGCCGCTGGTCGCGCCGGGCGGCCTGCTCGTGGCCTGGAAGCGCCGTCAGCTCGAGGACGAGCAGGACCCGTCCGGGCTGCTCTCGAGCGAGCTCGCCGCGGCCGGCCCGGCCCTCGATCGCCTGGGGGCGGACGCCGTCACGATCGAGCCGGTGCCGGTGATCGGGCTCGAGGACCACGTCCTCGTCGTGATCGAGAAGGCCGCCCCGAGTCCGCGCGGTTACCCGCGAGATCCGGCCCGGAGGCGGAACCGGCCCATCCAGCCGGGCGACCCGCTACCCTCGGCCTGATGCGCGTCGCCGTCCTGTCCGACATCCACGCCAACCTCCGGGCGCTCGACGCAATCCTCGAGCGAACCGGTCCGGTTGATGCGATCTGGCACCTCGGCGACGTCGTCGGCTATGGCCCCGACCCGGACGCGGTCGTGGCCCGCCTGCGCGAGCTGGGCGCGCTCGGCGTGCGCGGCAACCACGACCTGGCCGCGACCGGCTCGGACGTGATCGAGGAGTTCAACCAGGACGCTCGGGCGGCGATGGAATGGACCCGCCGGGTGATCCGGCCGGAGACCCGCGACTGGCTGGCGGGACTGCCCGAACGGCTGACGATCGGGGCGTTCAGCCTGGTCCACGGCAGCCAGCGCGACCCGACCTGGGAGTACATCGTGGCGGCCTCAGTGGCGGCCGCCAACCTGGCCATCTGCCCGACCGAGTGGGGCCTCTTCGGCCACACTCACCTGCCCTGGGCCTGGCTGGCCCGTGACCCAGCCGAGGGCAATCCCGCCGATCGTGGCCGGGTCGAGGCGCTGGAGCCGGCGGCCGGCGACACGACCCGCCTGGCCGGGCGCCGGGCCCTGCTCAACCCCGGCAGCGTCGGCCAGCCGCGCGACGGCAATCCCGAGGCGAGCGCCATGGTCCTCGACACGGAGCTGGCCGAGGCCGCCTGGGTCCGGGCCCGCTACGACGTCGGGGCGACCCAGCAGGCGATGCGTGCCGTCGGGTTGCCCGCCCGTGGGATCGCCCGGATCGCGCAAGGCTTCTGAGATGACGGAATCCGGGTGGTAGCCTTGGCCGTCGCAGGCATCCTTGACGGAGGACCGGTGGAGATCGTCGGAACCGCAGCCCCAGGATGAGCGGCGGACGCCGCCCCCTGCCGGGGCGCAAGATCGCCGACCGGCGCGTCCGGGTCGACCGCCCGCACAGCCCCTACTTTCGCTATACCGGGCCGGGCCAGCTCGTCGCCAAGCAGGCTGCCAGCCTGCCCCTGACCCCGACCGGCCGGTTCGTGTTCCGCGTCCGGAGCGTCGTCTTCGGACGGCCCCTCGCCAGCGAGGAGGAGATCGGCGAACGCCTGGCCAAGAAGAAGGCCCTGGCGATCTTCAGCTCCGACGCGATCAGCTCGTCGGCCTACGCGACCGAGGAGATCCTGCGGGTCCTGATCGTGGCCGGGGCGGCCGGGGCGCTGGCCTATTCGATCGGCGTGTCGATCGCGATCGCCCTGCTCCTGACGATCGTCTCGTTCTCCTACCGCCAGGTCTGCCGGGCCTATCCGGGCGGAGGCGGAGCGTACGTCGTGGCCCGCACGAACCTCGCCCCGATCTTCGGCCTGATCGCGGCCGCGGCGCTCCTGATCGACTACGTCATGACCGTGGCCGTCTCGACCGCGTCGGCCATCCAGCAGATCCAGTCGATCGTGCCGGCCGCCTACGACTACCGGATCGAGATCGCCTTCATCTCGATCTCGCTGATCACGATCGGCAACCTCCGCGGCCTGCGCGAGTCGGGCAACATCTTCGCCGTCCCGACCTATCTCTTCGTGGTCCTGGCCCTGCTGATCGTGGCCGGCGGGATCAGCCACATCATCACCGGCAGCGCGGCTCCCCTGCCACCGCAGCCCGATGCGATCCCGCTGGGCAACGAGCCGCTCACCGTGTTCCTGCTGCTCCGGGCGTTCGCCGGCGGCTCGGTCGCCCTGACCGGGGTCGAGGCGATCGCCAACGGCGTGCCGGCGTTCAAGAAGCCGGAGGCGAAGAACGCCGGCAACACGATGATCATCATGGCCTTCCTGCTAGGCGTGATCTTCGTCGGGATCACCATCGTGGCCCACGCCTACGCAATCGTGCCCTCGGTCGACAACAGCGGCGGTCCGACGGTCGTGGCCCTCGTGGCAACCACGGTCTTCGGGATGGGCCCGATGTTCTACCTGTTCCAGATCGCCACGGCCCTGATCTTGTTCCTGGCCGCCAACACGAGCTTCAACGCGTTCCCGCGCCTGGCCGCCATCCTGGCCGGGGACGGCTACATGCCCCGCCAGTTCAGCTTCCGGGGCGACCGGCTGGCCTATTCCTGGGGGATCGTCCTGCTGGCGGCGATCGCCTTCGGCCTGCTGGTCCTGTTCAACGGCGATACCCACGCCCTGATCCCGCTCTACTCGGTCGGCGTGTTCGTGTGCTTCACCCTGTCCCAGGCAGGCATGGTCAAGCACTGGGTCGGGACGCGCGAGGCGGGCTGGTGGTGGCGGGCCATGGTCAACGCCTTTGGCTGCGTCCTGACCTTTGTGGTCCTGTTGATCGTGACCTCGGTCAAGTTCCAGAGCGGCGCCTACCTCGTGATCCTCCTGATCCCGATCCTCGTCTTCCTGATGCTGTTCATCGAACGCCAGTACTCCTCGGCCCAGCGGCAGCTGGCGATCCGCTCGGATTACGTGGCGCTGCCGCCCCATCGCGAGGAGCGAGTGGTGATCCCGATCCCGGGCATCACCCGGGCGGTCATCCAGGCGATCAACGTCGGCCGCTCGATCAGCCAGGACATCCGGGCCGTGTACATCTCGGACGATCCGGAACAGGCCAGCCGGATGCGCGCCCAGTGGGATCGCCAGGTCCCGGGCGTGCCGCTGGTCATCGTCGAGTCGCCCTACCGGGCGCTGGTCGGTCCGCTCCTGGCCTACCTCGACGTGCTCGACCGGGCCTGGCCGCCCGACAAGCCCGAACCGATCACCTTCATCGTCATCCCGGAGTACGTCGCCCGGCACTGGTGGGAGCGGATCCTGTACAACCAGTCGTCGAAGCGGCTGCGCACGATCCTGATCGGCCGGCCGCACACCGTGGTCGTGAGCGCGCCCTATCGGCGCGACGAAGAGGCCCGCTTCGACCAGTCGGCGCCGGACGGCTCAAGCGAGCCGTAGGGCCGGGGCTCAGGCGCCGATGGCGGTGGTATCGTGCACGCCGTGCCCGACCATCACGAACCGCCGTTTCGGCGTGGCGTCCTCGCAGTCAACGGCGGCCCGAGCGATGCCCGGATCGTTCGAATCGCGTGCCAGGCGGCTCGGTCGGCCAAGGCGGAGCTGGTCGCGGTCCACGTCGTCGAGATCGACTGGAGCCTGCCTCTTGAGGCGGATATCGCGAGCCGGTCCGAGGATGCCCAACGGGTCCTCGACGCGGTCGAGGGAATCGCCGAATCAGAGCACCAGGGGATCGAGACCGTCCTGCTCCAGGCGCGGGACGTGGGCGCCGCGTTGGTCGACGAGGCCACCGAACGGGCGGCCGACCTGTTGATCCTGGGCCTGCCCTACCGCAAGCGTTTCGGGGGAGACTTCGCGATCGGCCGGACCGTACCCTATGTCTTCTCGAACGCACCATGCGCTGTGTGGGTCATCCGCGATCCGATCAGCCCAGGTCTCAGCCCAAGTCCACGAGGGTGATGGCATGCGTACAGTGATCGTCGGCTGCGGCCGGGTCGGCGCGATGCTCGCGACGATGCTCGATGACGGCGGCCACGACGTGACGGTCCTGGACATCTCGACGGGCGCATTCGACCGCCTGCCGAGCACGTTCAAGGGCTCCGCCCTGCGCGGCGACGGGACCGATGAGGACACCCTCGAGCGAGCCGGGGCGGCGGACGCCGACCTGTTCCTGGCGATGACCGAGGGCGACAACCGGAACATCATGGCCGCCCAGCTGGCCACCGAGGCATTCCGGATCGGCCAGGTGATCGCCAAGATCAACGATCCCCTGCGGGCCCAGGCCTACGCCGAGCTGGGTGTCTCGACGATCTGCCGGACGGACCTGATGGCGAACGCGATCCTGTCCCACCTCAAGCTGCCGGTGGCGGTCGTTCCCGGCGTGCGCGCCGCATCCGAGCATCACAGCCACGCCAACGAGCCGTCGACGGGCGAATCGGGCCGGGGATCCGGGAGTGGTCCAGCCGGTGGCTCCGCGAGTGGCTCCGCGAGTGGCTCCGGGGCCGGAGCGACCGGGATCGGAGCCGGGGCCGGCGGCGTTGGGGGCGGGCCGGACGGGGTCGTGGGCGGTGTCTTGGGCGGGCCGGCCGGAGTTGGAGGCGGGCCGGGATCCTCCCCGATCGGCATCCCGACCCGAACACTCGAGGCCGCGCCGTCACCCGCCGGCTCGCTGCCGGTCGGATCGAAGCAGGAAGGCTGAGCGATGTTCGTCCTGGTCATCGGCGGCGGCAAGGTCGGCTACTACCTCGCCAAGGAGCTCCTCGGGTCCGGCCACGAAGTCGTCCTGATGGAGAAGGATCCCGGCCGGGCGCGCCAGATCGCCGACGAGATCGGCTCGATCGTGGTGGCCCACGATGGCTGCGAGGGCAAGTACCTCGCGGAGGCCGGCTGCAACCGGGCCGACGTCGTGGCTGCGGTCACCGGCGACGACGAGGACAACCTCGTGATCTGCCAGATGGCCAAGCACCACTTCGACGTGCCGCGGACGATCGCCCGGGTGAACAACCCGAAGAACGAGGAGCTATTCCGGCACCTCGGCGTGGACGAGCTGATCAGCCCGACCAGGATGATCCTCGGCTCGATCGAGCAGGACATCCCTGTCCACGAGCTGCTCCACCTGGCGGTCCTCGGGGGCGGCGAGCTCGAGCTGATCGAGGCGCTCCTCCAGCCCTCGTCGCCGGCCGTCGGCCGGAACGCCCGGGACATTCCCCTGCCGGAAGGCTGCGCGATCTTCGCCGTGATCCGCGACGAAGTGGCCCTGTCTGTCCGGGGCGACACGGTCCTCGCCGAGGGCGACAAGGTGATCGCGATCGGCCGGACGGAGTGCCAGGACGCGCTCCACGATCAACTGATCGGCAGCCCGCCGGACGAGCTCGAGGTCGGGGCAGCCTCCGGCGCGTAGGGCCCGAGGCTCGCGCGGCTGGGGCTTCGTCCCCCGGCCGCGGCTCGGCGCGGACTTGTCCCCAGGCCGCTGCTCGGCGCGGCCCATGCCTGGAAACCGGTTCGGCGCGGCCCATCCCAGAAACCCGGCTCGGCGCGGCCTGTCCCTGGGAACGAGTCGACTTTATGACCACCATTGTTAGCGAGCACGCTCCAGGCCTGGTCAGAGCTGTGGACCGTCATCCACCGGGCCGTTTTATAGGGGCCATGCATCAATCGCCCGTCTTGAGGCCCGCGAGCCCGGATTTCCGGCCCATTCGCGGGCTGAGGCCGCGTCTTAGCAATCGTGGTTATAACCGACGGTGGATTCGACCAGAGGCGGAGCGGGGCGGGCGAGCCTCACGGCGACATCGGCTCGGGGCGAGGGTGGAGCGGGCTGGGCTCGGGCGGGGGCCTCGAGCCGGCACATGGCAGGTCGGCTCCCCGAACCACGTGCAGCCTTAGTGAAATTGCGGGACGTAGAGTCTTGACAATGGTATTGACAGGGTTCTAGACTTCGTCCATGTTCACCAATGAGGCGGCAGGGCACTGTCGCCGGAGCCCCTAGAGATGGGTCATCTCGATCGCGATCCGACCCGTCCCGTGTACGTGATCAGCGTCGCTGCGAGCATCGTCAGCGCCCACCCGCGGACCCTTCGGATCTACGAAGACGAGGGGCTGCTCTGCCCCGCCCGGACCGCCACCAACATTCGACTGTACAGCGAGGAAGACGTCCGCCGAATCCTGTGGATCCGTCACCTGACCCAGAACCGCGGGGTCAACCTGGCCGGCGTCCGAGTCCTGTTCGAGCTTGAAGAGCGGCTCGGGATGCGAATCCTCGAGACCCTCTTCGACGAGGCCAACGCCCAGGACGAAGCGGACAGGGCAGGCGCCCAGGCCAACGGCCCGACTGAACGAGTCACGGCCCAATCAGGCGCCGAGGCCAACGGCCCGACTGAACGAGTCACGGCCCAATCAGGCGCCGAGGCCAACGGCCCGACTGAACGAGTCACGGCCCAATCAGGCGCCGAGGCCAACGGCCCGACTGAACGAGGCGCGACGCAATCAGCCACAGGCCTACCGGGCGCAGCCCAGCAGAACGGAACCCAACCCGGCGCGACTCAGCCGGGCCGGGCCAGGCCCGTCGCACCGGAACCACCCGCAGCAACCGGCCGTCCAGCAACCGGCCCCGCAGCAACCGTGACCAACAACAACCGCAGACCGTAGGAGATTCGTCCGCTGGCGGACGAATGCGAACCCGATACCGTGACAAACGCACGACGGACACGCGCCGTCGACAAGGAGACCCAGGCAATGGCCAGTAAGTCGGACCCGGAGAGCAAGAACCCGGCGACGAATCCGGACGCGAAGTCCGGCACCAGGCGGCGCAGCCGGCGCACGACGGATTCCGTCGCGTCCGCGACGGAAGCGTCCGAGCCCAACGGCAAGCCGACCCCCCGTGGCGGCTCGGCCGACAGCGCCCCGCGCGAGCTGCCGCTCGTCGCCTTGCGCGAGACGGTCATCTTCCCCGAGATGATCGTGCCGCTCCAGGTCGGCCGCGATAAGAGCGTGGCGGCCCTGAACGCCGCCGTTGCCAATGGCGGCCCGATCGCCCTGGTCACCCAGCGCTCGGCCGAGATGGAAGACATCAACGACCCGTCCGAGCTGTATCCGATCGGCACGCTGGCCAAGATCGCCCAGGTCGTCCAGCTCCAGGACGGCACCGTCCGGGCGATCGTCCAGGGCCAGAGCCGCCTGCGGGTAACCGGCTTCAGCGCGACCTCGCCCTATCTCCTGGCGACCGTCGAGCACCTGGCCGACGAGACCCCGGCTGGGGTCGAGATCCAGGCCCTGATGCGCTCGGTCCAGACCCAGATTGAGGCCTACGTCGCGAACGGCGCGCCCGTTCCGCCCGAGGCCGCCGTGGCCGCTCGCAACATCACCGACCCGGGCCTGCTCGCCGACATGATCGCGTACAGCCCGGACATGACCACCGAACAGCGCCAGGAGCTGCTCGAGACGATCGACGTCACCGAGCGGCTCAAGCTCGTCAGCAACTTCCTGGCCCGCCAGGTCGAGATCCTCGAGCTGAAGGGACGAATCCAGTCCGAGGTCAAGTCCGAGATGGACAAGACCCAGCGGGAGTACATCCTGCGCGAGCAGCTCAAGGCGATCCAGCGCGAGCTGGGCGAGGACGATCCCCAGCAGGCCGAGATCAACGAGCTGCGCGAGAAGATCGATGCAGCCGGAATGCCCGAGGAGATCAAGGCCCGGGCGATCAAGGAAGTCGATCGGATGAGCCGGATCCCATCCGCCTCGCCCGAGGTCGGCGTGATCCGGACGTATGTCGACTGGCTGGTCGGCCTGCCCTGGAACGTCTCGACCGACGACCAACTGGACATCAAGGAAGCTGCCCGGATCCTCGAAGAGGACCACTACGGCCTCGAGAAGGTCAAGGAGCGGATCCTCGAATACCTCTCCGTGCGCGTCCTGGCCGACACGATCCGCTCGCCCATCCTGGCCCTGGTCGGACCTCCCGGCGTGGGCAAGACCTCGCTCGGCAAGAGCGTGGCCAAGGCGATGGGCCGCAAGTTCGTCCGGATGAGCCTCGGCGGAATCCACGACGAGGCCGAGATCCGGGGCCACCGCCGGACCTACATCGGGGCGCTCCCGGGGCGGGTCATCCAGAACGTCAAGACGGCCGGCACGAACAACCCGGTCTTCATGCTCGACGAGATCGACAAGATCGGGATGGACTTCCGGGGTGACCCGAGCTCGGCCCTCCTCGAGGTCCTCGATCCGGAGCAGAACAACTCCTTCCAGGACAACTACCTGGAGGTGCCGTTCGACCTCAGCAAGGTCCTGTTCATCGCAACGGGCAACCTGGTCGATCCGATCCCGGCCGCCCTGCGCGACCGGATGGAGATCATCCAGCTGCCCGGTTACACCCAGCAGGAGAAGATCGAGATCGGCCGCCGGTTCCTCGTCCCCAAGCAGATGGAGAACCACGGCCTGAGCCCGAAGCTCGTCGAGCTGACCCCCGAGGCCATGGTCAAGCTCGTCCAGGCTTACACCAAGGAAGCCGGCGTTCGAAACCTCGAGCGCGAGATCGCGAACGTCATGCGCAAGGTTGCCCGGAGCGTGGCCGAAGGCCGCAAGCGCAAGACCGTGGTCGACGTCAGGAAGCTCGAGGAGTACCTAGGGCCGCCCCGCTGGGAATACGGCGAGCTTGAGGCCGAGGACCAGACCGGTGCCGCGACCGGCCTCGTCGTGACCGAGGTCGGGGGCGACATCGTCGCCGTCGAGGTCACGAAGATGGAGGGCAAGGAGGACTTCATCCTCACCGGCCAGCTCGGTGAAGTGATGCGCGAGTCCGCCCGAGCCGCCCTGTCCTGGATCCGGGCGAACGCCGCCAGCCTAGGCATCGAGCGGGAGGTGTTCGAGAGGAACACCCTCCACATCCATGTCCCGGCCGGGGGCATCCCCAAGGATGGCCCGTCGGCGGGCGTGACGATGGCCACGGCCATGGTCAGCGCGCTGACCGGGATCCCGGTCCGCAAGGACGTGGCCATGACCGGCGAGATCACCCTGCGCGGGCGGGTCCTGCCGATCGGCGGCCTGAAGAGCAAGATCCTGGCCGCTCACCTGTCGGGCGCGGGCATGGTCATCCTGCCCAGGAAGAACGAGCGCGACCTGCGCGAGATCCCGGAAGAGATCCGCAAGCAGATCAAGCTGGTCCTGGTCGACGATATGGGCCAGGTCCTCGACGCCGCACTGCGGCGCAAGCCGCGGCCGCTCGCCCCGCGACCCGGGCCGGTGCCCGGGCGCGAACCGGGCAAGGAGAGCCGGCCGGCGATCCGGCCAGCCTTCCCGCCAACCGACCAGCCGCCGGTCGCGGTCCAGCGGGCCGGCGCTCACCGGCCGGCTCGGGATCGGGCGATCGGCGCCCCGGAGCACGATCGGACCAGCCGCTGACGAAGCGGCCGGTCCCACCGGCTCAGGTTGACGTGGCAGCACGTCTGGAGGGCCTGAGGTGATGGATTACCGCGATTACTACGCGACGCTTGGGGTCAAGCGCGACGCGTCCCAGGCCGAGATCAAGCGCGCCTTCCGCAAGCTCGCCCGCCAGCACCATCCGGACGTCAAGCCCGGTGACGGGGCGGCCGAGGCGAAGTTCAAGGAGATCAACGAGGCCAACGAGGTCCTCTCGGATCCCCAGAAGCGGGCGAAGTACGACAGCCTGGGTGCCAACTGGGAGGCCCTCTCGAACGCCGGTGCCGGGCGGGGCGCCGCAGGCAGCCGGCGTGGTTCGGGGGGAGATCCGTTCGCGGGCTTCGCGACCGGCTTCGGTAACGCGACCGGCCAGGACGGCGTTCGCTACGAGTTCCGGACCAGCTCCGATGGCGACGGCTTCAGCGACTTCTTCCGAACGTTCTTCGGGGCCGCCGCAGGCGAGGCGCAGTCATCACCGGCCACCGGCGGCCGTGGCTCGCGACCAGTCGGCGGGGCCTCCTTCGAGGACATCCTGGCCGGCCTGAACGTGAACGGGGGTGGCCAGCCGGCCCCGGCGGGCGGGCGGGCGGGCGGGCCCCGCTCGGCCGAGGGACGCTCGGCCCGAGCCCTCGGCCAGGTGACCAGCGAAGCCGATGTCGAGCTGACCCTCGAGGAGGCCTTCCACGGCACGAGCCGGTTGCTCGAACTGGACGGCAAGCGCCTCGAGGTGTCCGTTCCGCGTGGGGTCGAGACCGGCAGCCGGATCCGCCTGCGGGGCAAGGGCGCCGAAGGTGGCGACCTCGACCTGGTGACCCGGCTCCGGCCCCATCCGGTCTTCGGGCGCCGGGGAGCCGACCTGACCCGCGAGCTGCCGATCACCCTGCGCGAGGCCCTCCTCGGCGGGGAGGTCCCGGTCGGCACGCTGAAGGGCAAGGTCCTCCTGAAGATTCCGGCCGGGACCCAGGCTGGGCGGACGTTCCGCCTGACCGGCCAGGGGATGCCCCGGCTGAAGCCCCGGGAAGGGGTCAAGCCGACCGGCGACCTGCTGGTCACCGTCCGGGTCATCCTGCCAACCAGTCTCGGCGACGACGCCCGTGCCGCCGCCACCTCATTCCTCGACCTCGTCGATCAAGCGGATCCACGGGTCACGAATTCCTAGCGAGTAACCGACATGCAGCTCGACCGATTCACCCAGAAAGCCCAGGAGGCGATCGTCGCCGCCCAGCAGAGCGCGACCACGCTCGAGAGTCCGATCCTTGATTCCGAGCACCTCCTGGCCGGCTTGCTCGAGCCCGACGACGGCGTGCCGGCCGAGACCCTCCGGCGGCTCGGCGCGGACCTGCCCGGCTTCCGCAATGAGCTGGCCGGGATCCTTGCTCGGCGGGCCCGCGTTCGGGGCGGCCAGATCAGCCTCGACCCTCGGGCCAGGCGGGTGATCGAGCGGGCCGAGGAAGAGGCCCGCCGGATGACCGACGAGTACGTCTCAACGGAGCACCTCCTGCTCGGCGTGGCCGAGTCGGGTGGCGAGGCCCAGGCGCTCCTCGAGCGTCACGGCGCCGGCCGGGAAGCGATTCTCGGTGCCCTCCAGAGCGTCCGGGGCGGCCAGCGGGTTACCTCGGCTGATCCCGAAGCGACGTACCAGGCGCTCGAGAAGTACGGCCGGGACCTGACGACCGAGGCCCGCGCCGGCAAGCTCGATCCGGTCATCGGTCGCGACGACGAGATCCGGCGGGTGATCCAGGTCCTGAGCCGGCGGACCAAGAACAACCCGGTCCTGATCGGCGAGCCCGGCGTGGGCAAGACCGCCATCGTGGAAGGCCTGGCCCAGCGGATCGTCCGGGGCGACGTGCCCGAGACGCTCCGCGACAAGCAGGTCATCTCGCTCGACCTCGGGGCGCTCATTGCCGGGGCGAAGTTCCGGGGCGAGTTCGAGGAACGGCTGAAGGCCGTCCTGAAGGACATCAAGGATTCCGAGGGCCGGATCATCCTGTTCATTGACGAGCTCCACACGGTCGTCGGGGCGGGCGCGGCCGAGGGCGCGATGGACGCCAGCAACCTGCTCAAGCCGATGCTCGCCCGGGGTGAGCTGCACACGATCGGGGCCACCACCCTCGACGAGTACCGCAAGCACATCGAGAAGGACGCCGCCCTCGAGCGTCGCTTCCAGCCGGTCGTCGTCGACCAGCCCAGCGTCGAAGAGACGATCTCGATCCTGCGCGGCCTGCGCGAGCGCTACGAGGTCCATCACGGCGTCCGGATCACCGACTCGGCCCTGGTCGCGGCGGCCACGATGTCCAATCGCTACATCACCGATCGGTTCCTGCCGGACAAGGCGATCGACCTCGTCGACGAGGCGGCCAGCCGGCTCCGGATGGAGATCGACTCGATGCCGATCGAGCTCGACGAGCTCGAGCGCCGGACGGTTCAGCTCGAGATCGAGCGGGAGGCCCTGCGCAAGGAGAAGGACGACGCCTCGAAGGCCCGCCTCGAGGTCCTCCAGCGCGAGCTGAGCGAGATCGAGGAGAGCTCGGGCGGGATGAAGCAGCGCTGGCAGGCCGAGAAGGATGCGATCCGGGCGATCCGGGCCACGAAGTCCGAGCTCGAGGCGCTCCAGACGAAGATCGAGCAGGTCGAGCGCGAGGCCGACTACGGCCGGGCGGCCGAGCTCAAGTACGGCACCCTGATCGAGCTCCAGGAGCGTCTCCGGGCCGAGGAGGCGGCGATTGCCGCGCTCGATGGCCCGGGCCGGATGCTCAAGGAGGAGGTTGACGCCGACGACATCGCCGAGATCGTGGCGTCCTGGACCGGCGTGCCCGTCACGAAGCTGCTCGAAGGCGAGTCGGCCAAGCTCGTCCACATGGAGGAGCGGCTGCACGAGCGGGTCGTCGGCCAGGACGAGGCGATCGAAGCCGTGGCCGACGCCGTCCGGCGGGCCCGGGCGGGCCTCCGCGACCCGCATCGCCCGATCGGCTCGTTCCTGTTCCTGGGCCCGACCGGGGTCGGCAAGACCGAGCTGGCCCGGGCGCTGGCCGGGTTCCTGTTCGACGACGACAGCGCCATGGTCCGGATCGACATGAGCGAGTACATGGAGAAGTTCTCGGTCAGCCGGCTGGTCGGAGCGCCTCCGGGCTACGTCGGCTACGAGGAGGGCGGCCAGCTGACCGAGGCCGTCCGGCGCCGGCCGTACCAGGTCGTCCTGCTGGACGAGATCGAGAAGGCCCACCCGGACGTGTTCAACATCCTGCTCCAGGTCCTCGACGACGGCCGCCTGACCGACGGCCAGGGCCGGACGGTCGACTTCCGGAACGCGCTGGTGATCATGACCAGCAACGTGGGCAGCGACCTGATCGCCGCTGCGGGCGGTCACGAGCAGGCGAACTACGAGGCGATGAAGGCCAGCCTGAACGAGGCGCTCCACGACCGGTTCCGGCCGGAGTTCCTGAACCGGATCGACGAGATCATCGTGTTCCATGCCCTGACCGACGCCGAGCTCGGCGCGATCGTCGACCTGCTCCTGGCCGACCTGGCCCGGCGGCTGGCCGGCCAGGACCTGGCCCTCGAGCTGACCCCGGCGGCCCGGGCCCTGATCGCCCGGGAGGGTCACGACCCAGCGTTCGGGGCGCGGCCGCTCAAGCGGACGATCCAGCGCCTGGTCGAGAATCCGCTCGCCCGGGCGCTCCTCCAGGGCCGGTTCAAGCCGGGCGACCAGATCATGGCCGACGCGGATCTCAACAGCGGCACGATCGTGTTCAATTCGGGCGAGGCGAGCGTGGCCGTCGAATCGACCGACCGGCGCGATGCCCGCAGCTCGGTCGGGGCGGGGGCCCACTCCGGTCGCGGCCGGCGCTCGCCGGCGATCTTCGACGTGCCCGAGATCGATCCCGACAAGAGCTCGAACGGGACGCCCGGCGGAAGCCTGCCCAACTGATGCGTTTCGAGGAGGCGGCGGCGCGCCTCGCCCGCCTGCCCGATCGAGCGGCTGAGCCGGCCGGCCCTATCGGGCGGCTCCGCCTGCCGCCGGCCCCGACCGCGCTCATACCTGTCCTCACCGACGGCCGGCCCCGGCCCGAGATCCGCCTCGGCGAGACGCCGGGCGACCGGCCGGCGGCGGTCCTCGTCCTGATCGTGCCCGGTGACATCGGCCAGGCCGTGGTGGTCCTGACCGAGCGGGCGACCTACGACGGCCTGCACAGCGGCGAGGTCTCGTTCCCGGGTGGCAAGGTCGAGCCGGGCGACCCCGACCTGGAGGCGACGGCCCTCCGCGAAGCTGCCGAGGAGGTTGGCCTGGATCCGGTCGCGGCCGGGCTCGAGGTCATCGGCCGGCTCGAGGTCGTACGCATTCCGGTCAGCGGGTTCAGCCTGACCCCGATCCTGGCCGTCGGCCGGCACCGGCCGGACCTGCGCGGCTCTCCGACCGAGGTCGCCCGGATCATCGAGGCACCCCTGGCCGCGTTCCTGCCGGGGGCGCCGATCGAGGTCGTTGAGCGGACGGTCCGCGAGTGGCCCCTGCGCTACGGCGGCTACCGGATCGACGGCCTGCACGTGTGGGGCGCCACGGCCCGGATCCTCGGCCAGCTCGGGGCGCTGGTCGCGGCCCTCGGACCTCGGGAGTAGCGACTCCTCGACGGGTCATTCGGCCGGCTCGACCGGTCCTAGCTCGTCGCCCCGACGCTGGCATCCGGAGTCGGAGTCGTGCCCAGCGGCGCGGGCGCACGCAGCCAGGCCAGGCCGATCCAAAGCCAGCCGATGGCCATGATCGGACCCGCGATCAGGAGGATCGCCGTCGAGTCCTGCGGCAGGGCGTAGTCGTAGGTACCGACGAGGGCGTAGAACAGGGCGGCCCCACCGACGAGCGCCAGGCCGGGGCGCTCCGGCCCGGCCGGACCCCAGCTGGCTGCCGCCAGGACCGCGACCGCAGCGGTAAAGATGAGGTAGGCCACGAACTGCACCTGGGGGCCCGAGTCGAACGGGGTCGTTCCGAGCACGACCAGGGCGAACGCAATCACGACCACGGCCACGCCGCTGACGACGACGGCCAGGCGCCCGACGCTCGCCGGACGGGCGGATCCGCCCAGTCGCCAGATCGCCGGGAGCTGGACCCCGACGGCGAGGACCAGGACCAACTGATCGAAGACGAAGGCCGCCGAGTCGTAGCTCGACGGCACGCTCCAAAGGTACGTGTCGAGGCCCGACAGGAGGGCGAGGAACAGCGCCGCCGCCAACGCGCCAAGGATCGCGACAGCCGGCTCCCGGCGATGGAGGCGCAGGGCGACGGCAAGCACGACGGTCAGCCACAGGAGCGAGACCAGCGTGATCGCCCCGGTCGCCAGGGTCTGGCCGACGGAGCAGAACTCGATGCAATCCGGATCGGTCGGCTGGACCACGGCCAGCGCGAGGAGAGCCACGATCGCGGCGACGACCGCGCTGAACACGGCGAGGGCACTAAAAGAGCGAACCGGGAAGCGCACCACCAGCCAACTATGGGTGGTCCGAACCGCAGGCAGGCTGATCCAATGGTCATGTGCCGCGGATCGGCAGGGCAGCGGCCTCAGCTGTGATTCCCGGAAACGTCATTGACGAGGACGGTCAGCCCTGATCCGGTCAAACGTTTCCTGGAAGGCGCCTTACGTCGACGCGGAGCGCTTTCCCCGGGCCGATTTGGTCGAGCGCGGCCCAACCTGAGCGGGGACGAGGATCACGGGCGGGTTTGACGGACGCTCCGACAGCCGAGCTCCGGCCGCGAACCCGAATAACGCTTCCTCAAAGAACCGTTTGACAGCCCCGGCCACTGACCCCCAAGCCTGGGGAGGGCTTCGCCGTTGTCAACAACCTACGCGGGAATCGCAGCTAGCGCGGCTCGCCGTGGCGCGGGTCGTACGGGGCTGGACGCTCGTCGATCAGGCGACCCTCAGCCGGCCCGGCCGCGAGGAGCGAGGCACGACCTTCGAGGAGCGCCGGGCCGTCGCCCGGGGGGGCGAACTCGACCACGATCGCGCGCATCTCGGACAGCTCGGTCCCGGCGCCGTGGGGAATCCCGGCCGGCCACAGGACGGCCTCCCCGGCGTAGACCCGGGCCGTGTCCGGGCCGACGGTCACGAAGCCGCCCCCCTCGATCACGATGAACCAGGTCGTGTTCGGGTTCGAGTGTGGCTCGATCGAGGCGTGACGGCCGAGGGCGAGCTCGGCGATCAGCCCTGCCGGACCCGAATCGACGACGGCCGCCTGGACGTTGCGGGTGCCGGCCGGCCCGTCGGGCCGGCGCTGGCCGATTCCGAAGCGTCGGATCTCCACCGCCTTCAGCTCCGATCGTTGCCTGATCGCCAGCCCGGGATCCGGCTCAGCGGCGCTTTCGGTTGCGCTTGGCCGGCCCGGCCTTGGCCGTCCGGGCCGGCTTGGCCGACTTGCTCCGAATCGTCGTGTCCGGATGGGCGTATTTCTGGCGGCTGAGATAGCGCTGCCGGGCAAGCTTCTGCTCGTACAGCACGAACAGCGGCGGGAAGTGGACGAAGCGGGTCCACAGGAAGACCGCGCAGGTCCCGATGATCGTGATCAGGACGAACAGGAAGTCCCACACGAAGACGCTGAAGATGATCAGCAGCCCGAAGCCGATGATCCCGGTCCAGAGCAGCCACTCGTACAGGTCGAGGTACGGCGGGTGGTGGCGGAGCTGACGGGTCCGGACCGCGTACATCACGCACAGGACGACGAGCATGACCAGCGAGCCGAAGGCGACCGGATAGAACAGGTCGTGGAAGTTGGCCGAGCTGAACGGGTAGAACAGGTATTCCCAGGGGAGCAGCTTCACCTGGCTCGAACGCTCCTTGAATCAGCCGGCTCGCAGCCGGGGATGCTCCGGCCGCCCGGAACCGGGCGCCAGCTCGCCGGCCTGCCGCCGGACGAGGGTTCCGAGTATGCCACGCCGGAACGCTATACTCGGCCGAAGGTGCGGCAGCGTCGGCCGAGTGACGACCCCAGGGGCGCGACGAGCGCGAACGCGGGAGGGAGGTAGCCCGGGTGCGAGCCCTGGTCTCGGTGGCGAATCGTGATGGCATCAGCACCTTCGCCCGGGAGTTGCTCGCCCTCGGGGTCGAGATCTTTGCCACCGACGGGACCCGGGACTACCTCGCCGAGGACGGCATCGAGGTGGGCTCCGTCTCGGACCTGACCAACGTCCCGCCCCTCGTCGGGGGCCAGGTCAAGACGTTCCACCCGGCGGTCTATGCCGGGATCCTTGCCCGGCGAGACGACCCCGGGCAGCTGGCCGAGCTGGCCGAGCATGGCATCGGGCCGATCGACATCGTGGTCGTCAACGTCAAGCCGTTCGCACCCCAGGTCGGGGCGGGTCACGTGGCCCTGTCCGACGTGATCGAGTTGATCGACGTGGGCGGGGTCGCCCTGCTCGGGGCCGCAGCCCGGAACTACGCGGCCGTCGCGGCCATCTCCGACCCGACCCACTACGGCCGGGTCGCCCGTGAGCTGCGCGAACTCGGCAGCCTGTCGGGTGAGCTGCGCCAGCAGCTCGCGGCCGAGGCGTTTGCGATGGTCGCCGCCTACCACGCCGAGATCGCCGCCTATATCCACCAGGTCTCGGGCAACCAGTTCCCGAGCCGCCTGGCCCTCGTCCTCGAGAAGGTCGAGGACCTGCGCTACGGCGAGAACCCCCACCAGCGCGCGGCGTTCTACCGGGAGACGACCCACCGGAGTGGGACGCTGGCCGATGCCCACCTGCTCCAGGGCGGCCAGCCGAGCTTCAACAACCTGCTCGACCTCGACTCCGCCTATCGGATCGCGATGGACTTCACCGCCCCGACCGTGGCGATCGTGAAGCATACCGATCCGGTCGGGATGGCCTCCCACGACGAGCTGGTCGAGGCCTACCGGCACGCCCTCGAGACCGACCCGGTCGCCTCGTTCGGCGGGATCGTCGGGGTCAACCGCGAGCTCGACGGAGCGACCGCCCGGGAGATCGCGGCCAACTCGTACGAGGCCGTCATCGCCCCCGGCTTCTCCGAGTCGGCCCTCGGGATCCTCCGCCAGAAGGCCGGCCTCGAGCTGCTGTCTGTGCCGCCGGATCCGTCGGAGGGCCTGCGCGACTACGGGATCGCCAACCTCGACTTCAAGCGCGTCGGCGGCGGGCTGCTCGTCGAGAGCCAGGACTCGCTCGAGCTCGACAAGCGCCAGCTCCAGGTTGTCACCCGGCGGCGGCCCACGCTCGAGGAGCTGACCGACCTGCTCTTCGCCTGGCGAACCGTCCGGCACGTCCGCTCGAACGCGATCGTCCTGGCCCGGAACGGGGCGACGGTCGGGATCGGGGCCGCCCAGGCCAGCCGCCAGGTCTCGGTCGAGGTGGCCCTCCGGCGGGCCGGCGACCGGGCCCGGATGTCGGTCATGGCCAGCGACGCGTACTTTCCGTTCCCGGACGGGATCGCCCTGGCGGCCAACGCCGGGGTCAGCGCGATCATCCAGCCCGGTGGCTCGATCCGGGACGAGATGGCGATCGAGGTGGCCGATCGCCACCACCTCGCGATGGTCTTCACCGGCCGTCGTCACTTCCGCCACTGACCCCAGCCCGACCGAACCGGAGGACCAGTCCGATGGAGCCGCTTCTTGCCCTAGAGATGGTCCGGGTCACCGAAGCTGCTGCAATCGCCTCGGCCCGGTTCATGGGCCGGGGGGCCAAGGACGACGCCGACCGGGCCGCCACCGAGGCGATGCGCCGGACGATGGACGAGATCGACATGGCCGGCACGATCGTGATCGGCGAGGGCGAGCGGGACGAGGCGCCGATGCTGTACATCGGCGAGGAGGTTGGCCGGAAGGGGGCCGCCGCCCGGAAGGCCGCCACCGCGGTCGACATCGCGGTCGATCCACTGGAGGGCACGAACCTGGTCGCCCACGGCCAGGCCAACGCGATCACGGTCCTTGCGGCCGCCGAGCGGGGTGGCCTGCTCCACGCTCCCGACACCTACCTCGAGAAGCTCTGTGTCGGGCCGGTCGTGGCCGGCAAGGTCGACATCCGCAAGAGCCCGACCGAGAACTGCCACCTGATCGCCGAGGCGCTTGGCCGGCGGGTGGCCGACATCACGATCGTCATCCTCGAGCGCGACCGGCACCTCGACCTGATCAGCGAGGTCCGGGCGGCCGGCGCCCGGATCAAGCTGATCTCCGACGGCGACCTGTCGGCCGCGATCAGCACGGCGGTCTCGGGCACCGGCGTCCACGCCGTGATGGGCACCGGCGGAGCGCCGGAGGGCGTGATCACGGCAGCCGCCCTGCGCTGTCTCGGCGGCGAGATCCAGGCCCGCTTCCGGTTCCGCAACGACGAGGAGCGGGCCCGAGCGCGGCGGATGGGCAACGACGATGACGAGAGCCGGGTCTACTTCACGGCCGACCTGGCGTCCGGCGACAACCTCGTCTTCGCCGCGACCGGGGTGACCAGCGGCGACCTCCTCGCTGGGGTGCGCTTCTTCGGCGGCGGGGCCCGGACCCACTCGCTCGTGATGTCGTTCCGCGAAGCCCACGTGCGCTTCGTCGACACCGTCCAGATGTTCGACCGGTCCCGCCCGCCAAGCGTGCGCCTCTAGCGGCCCGCGAGCGGCGTCCAGTCGCCATCGGCGACCGACCACTCGGCAATCGGCCGGACCGCGTCGGGACCCTCCGCGATCGCCCGCCGCCGGCGGGCGGTCCCGACGCTTTCGTGCCAGCCTGGCGGGACGAGCCCTGCGGCCACGTCGGCCAGCGGGGCCAGCACGAACAGCCGCTCGGCGATCGCCGGGTGGGGCACTTCGAGCAGGCGGGCAGCCTTGGCTGGATCCAGCTCGACGTCACGTGACCGGGCCGCCTCGGGGCGGTCGATCGAGAGGCGGGCCCGGCCGAAGACGAGCAGGTCGAGATCGAGCTCGCGCGGCCCCCAGCGCCGGCGCGCCTGCCGTCCGAATGCAATCTCGATCGTCTTCAGGGCGATCAGCAGGGCGGTCGCTCCGGACGCCGGGTCCAAGGCCGCCGGGACCTCGAGGGCGGCCGCGGCGTTCCGAAACTCCGGCTGATCCGGATCGCCGACCGGGACCGTGGCATACAGCCGCGAGACCGCCACGAGGCGGGCGCCGGGCAGTGCCCCGAGGGCGTGGACCGCGGCGCTCAGCGTGCCCGCGGCATCGCCCAGGTTCGCTCCCAGCCCGATGTAGGCCCGGACCCGTCGCGCCAATGCCACCTCCGCCAGCCATACACTCGGACTGTGCGTCCGATCACGGTCCTCATCTTCCACCCGCAGGCCGAGCTCGGTGCGGGGCCGCTCGAGCAGCGCCTGTCCGACGCGCGCGCCCGGCTGGCCCGGCTCCACGAGGCAGGATTCCGGCGAGCGGGAGCGACCTCGGTCCGGGTGATCAGCGGTCCGTCCGATCGGCTGCCCTTCGGGGCGCGGCTCCGGGCCGCCCTGGGCGAGGTGCCCGAAGGCGGCCTGGTCGTGCTCGGATCGGGCGCGATCCCGCTGGCCCGCCCGGCCGACCGGAGGGCCTTCGTCCGGTCCGCCGCCGGGGTCGGACCGCCCGCCCTGACCAACAACCGCTTCTCGTCGGACATCCTGGCGGTGGCTGACGTCGACTGGCTGGCGGGCCTCCCGGATGGGTTCACGACGGACAACGCACTGCCCCGCTGGTTGAGCGAGCAGGCCGGCGTGGCGGTGGCCGACCTGCGTCGCCGACCGCGCTTGGGGGTGGACGTCGATTCCCCGCTCGACCTCATCCTGCTCGGCCGGCGGGCTGCCGCGATCGATCCCGGGCCGCATCCCGGGGACGATCCCGTGCTATCCCGCCTCGGGGCGATCCGCCGGGTCCTGGCCGATCCCGCGGCCGAGCTCGTCGTGGCCGGCCGGATGTCGACGGCGGCCCTGGCCTGGCTCGAGAGGTCGGCCCGCTGCCGGATCCGGGCCCTGATCGAGGAGCGCGGCCTGCGGGCGTCGCTGGCGGCGAGCGAGATCGGAAAGCGACCCGGCCGGCGGCCGCAGCGACCGCCCCGTTCGGTCCTAGGGCTGGTCCTCGACCGGGATGGCCCGGCCGGGCTCGGGGCCCGACTGGCCGAGCTCGGAGATGCGGCCCTCGTCGACAGCCGGGTGCTCCTGGCCCACCGCCTCGGCCCAGACGAGGCGGGCTGGCCGGCGGCCGAGGATCGCTTCGCCTCCGACCTGCTCGAGCTGAGCTCGATCGCGGACCCGTGGCTGGCCGGGCTGACCCGGGCCGCGCTCGACGCGCCGATCCCGATCCTGCTCGGCGGACACTCGCTGGTCGGACCGGGCATCCAGCTCGTGGCGACCGAATGAGTCACGAGCCGACGAGCGAGGGACGAGCGAGCGAGGGACGATCGAGCGCCGGCCGACAGATCGAGCCGGGCCTCGTCCGAACTCCGCCGCCGGACGCCTCACCGGCCGAGAGCGACCCGGTCCTGCTCGAGCGGATCCGGGCCGAGATCGCCGCCACCGGTCCGCTCACCTTCGCCCGGTTCATGGAGCTTGCCCTGTACGAGCCCGGCCTCGGGTACTACCGGGTGGAAGCCGATCGGCCGGGCCGCTCGGGCGACTTCCTGACGGCGCCCGAGACGCATCCGATGTTCGGGGCCGCACTCGGCCGCCAGCTCGACGAGGCCTGGCAGCGGATGGACCGGCCCGATCCGTTCGTCCTGCGCGAGTACGGGCCTGGCTCGGGCACGCTCGCCACGACGATCCTGGCCGGGCTGCGGGCAGACGGCTCGGGCCTGGCCGAGGCCTTGCGCTATGAGCCGGTCGAGATCAACGAGCATCGCCGGGCCGAGCTCGAGACCCGGGCCGAGCTCTGGTCGAACCTGCCCGCCGGTCAACTCCCGCGCAGGACGGGTCCCCTGAACGGGGCGATCCTGGCCAACGAGTTCCTGGACGCCCTGCCGGTCCATCGGGTCGAGGCACGGGCCGGCCGGCTGCTCGAGCGCTACGTCGACTGGGATGCCGCCTCGGGACGGCTGGTCGAGCGGGCCGCCGCCCCATCGGACGCCCGTCTCGAGGCTCGCCTTGAACACGATGGCGTCAGCCTGGCCGACGGCCAGGTCAGCGAGATCTGCCTGGCCGTCGATCCGTGGCTCGAGGAGGTCGCCGCCGCGCTCGAACGAGGCCTCGTCCTCGTCCTCGACTACGGTTATCCAGGGCCGGTCCTGTACGACCCGGCCCGGGTCGGCGGGTCGCTCCGGGCGTACGCCGGCCAGCAGGCCCACGCCGACCCGTTCCGGGCGGTCGGACGCCAGGACCTGACCGCCCACGTTGACCTGTCCGCCCTCGAGGCCGGAGCCCGGTCCGTCGGACTGGACGTGCTCGGGGATGTCACCCAGTCGTCCTTCCTGCTCGGCTGCGGACTCCAGGAGCTGCTCGAGCGAATCCGCTCGAACCCGGCCACGACCCTGGAGGACTGGCTGGCGGCCCGGTCGGCGATCGGCCGGTTCCTCGATCCAGCCGCGCTCGGCGGCTTCCGGGCGGTCGTGCTCGGCCGGGGCATCGGCCTGCCCCTGCGAGGGCTCGAGCAGTTACGGCATTCGCCCTATTGATCGGGTCAGCGGCCGACCGGCAGTCTTGCACCGGGCGCTGGGCACGGCGCCACCTTCGAGGGATCGGCCGCGAACTGCACGCGCGCTCGACGCGGCCGGTCCCTCGATCTTCTCCCCACTCGGTCCCGGCGCAAATGGCCTGCCCGCGCCCAGGGCCATGCCGATGTTTGTGACCGCGGCCGTCTGGCGTCGATGCTTCTTCGCCAGCGAGCAGCCCCAGTGCTCGTCCGCGAGACTGCGCGCCGACGTCTTCTTCGCCAGTCAGTAGGCCCTGTGCTGCTCGGCGAGACGTGTCGCCAACCCAGGCCCGTCGAAGCCCGGACGCGACGCTCCCGAGCGTGACGACGGTGCCCGGATCGCCTGAAACGGGCCACGGCCGCTCAACGGAGTCGCCGAGTAGCACTCCCGCGACGATCTGGCAGAAGGCAGGTCGGCAGATGGCTGCCGGGACGAGCTCGACGAGGCGGCCGCAACGCCGATCGGGCTGTGTCCACGAGGGCGGCAGGGTCAGGTCGTCAACGTTCCCGGGAGGGCGCTCCGCGCTAGAATGGCCGAGCGGGGCCGTGCTGCCAGACCTGCCACGTTCCTGCCGCGTCCCTGCCCCTGACGAGCACGCGAGGATCAGTTGCACGCGAGGATCAGTTGACCGGGATCTGGTACATCATCGGGTTCGCCTTCGCCGGGGTCACCTTCGTGTTCGGCACGATCGGGGCGGCCTGGCTGATCTCCCACCGCAACCGGGGCGACGTTCACAAGGGCCTGCCCTACGAGTCCGGGATCGACACCTTCGGCGACACCCACGGCCGGTTCGGCCTGTCGTTCTACCTGTACGCCCTGCTCTTCGTGGCGTTCGACATCGAGGTCGTGTTCATCTATCTCTGGGCGATCGTCTTCCGGAGCCTGCTCCTGGGCGGCTTCGTGAGCATGCTCCTGTTCGTCGGGATCCTCCTGCTCGGGCTGGGCTACGCCTGGCGCAAGGGAGTCCTGACGTGGCACTGAAGCCCGACGCGAGCGGCGGCCCCGACCTGCCCGCGCTGATCATTGAACCGCGCGACCTGGTCGAGCCGGTCATCGTCCCGAACACCCTCTGGCAGTCGACCAACCCGATCGCCTACAACGGCGGCCTCGAGTCGGACGTGACCCATCTGCGCGAGTTCGAGGCGTCGGGTGCCGGCCGGCGGGACAACGCCCGCTGGGCGGGTCCGCTCGAGGTCATCCCGACCAAGGCCGACCTGGTCCTCGACCTGATCCGGGCCAACAGCCTGTGGCCGCTCCTGTCCGGGCTGGCCTGCTGCGCGATCGAGATGATGTCGGCGGCCACGAGCAAGAACGACATGGACCGCTGGGGCATGTTCCCGTTCCGGGCCTCGCCCCGCCAGGCCGACGTGCTGATCGTCGCCGGGACCTGCACGACGAAGATGGCCGGGCCGCTCGTCCGGCTGTGGGAGCAGATGCCCGAGCCGAAGTGGTGCGTGGCGATGGGTGACTGCACCTGCTCGGGCGGCCGCTACAAGCGGAGCTACAGCACGATCCAGGGGATCGACCGGATCATGCCGGTCGACGTCTACGTGCCCGGCTGCCCGCCCCGGCCCGAGGGCCTGATCTACGGGATGATGAAGCTCCAGCAGCTGATCAAGGATCGCCGCGGCCACTGGCCGGATCGGGCGATCGGGCCGACCGTGCCCGAGGACCTCTAGTGGACCGGGCCCTCCGCAAGCGGCTCGAGGAGCGCTTCGGCGAGCGCCTGACCGGGCCGGTTCGCCAGCGCACCGACGAGACCGAGATCCGGATCGGCCCGGGCGATGTGCCCGTGGTCCTGCTGACCCTCCACGACGACCGCGACTTCCGCTTCCGGATGCTGTCCGACCTGGCCGGGGTGGACACCGGCCGGACGATGCAGGTCGTCTACCACCTGTGGAGCGACGGCACCCCGGACTGGCTCCGGGTGATCGCCGACGGCCTGAGCCGGGACGACCCGCGGGTTCCATCGGTCACCTTCCTGTGGAAGGGCGCCGAGTGGATGGAGCGCGAGGCCTACGACATGTTCGGGATCACCTTCGAGGGCAATCGCGACCTGCGCCGGATCTACATGCCGGCCGACTACACCAGCTTTCCCCTGCGCAAGGACTTCTACCTGCCCGACGACGCCTCGCGCTCGCCGGGTGGCGGGGTCCGGCCGATGGAGCAGACCCATGGCCCGGCCAACGCCCGGGACGAGGACCGGATCCGGCAGGCAACGGCGGGCTGACGATGACCACTCCGAACGCCCCCTTCGACATCCCCGCCCACGCCTCTGCCGACGATCCGAGGATCACCCTCGACGAGCAGCTCGGGGTCTTCGAGCCGATCCCGCCCTACCCGCCCCGAACGGAGCGTGAGGCCGAGTTCTACACCCTGCGCGACGGCGAGATGTTCGTGAACATGGGCCCCCAGCACCCGTCGACCCACGGCGTCCTGCGGGTCGTCCTCAAGATCGACGGCGAGAAGGTCGTCGACCTCGACCCGGTCCTGGGCTACCTCCATCGGGGCGTGGAGAAGCTGTGCGAGAACGCCGACTACCACCAGGCGATCTGCTACATGGACCCGCTCGAGTACATCAGCTCGCTCTTCTGCGAGTGGTCGCCGGTGATCGCCTTCGAGAAGCTCCATGAGGTCCAGGTGCCCCGCCGGGCCGAGTACATCCGGGTCCTCTCGGGTGAGCTGAACCGGATCGCCAGCCATGCCCTGTTCATGGGCTGGTTCGCCCTCGACCTGGGCGGCCTGACTCCGATCCTGTGGAGCTTCATCGAGCGCGACGAGATCGTCGAGATGCTGGCCGCCCTGACCGGCCAGCGGATGCTCTTCAACTACTTCCGGATCGGCGGCGTCAACGGTGACCTGAACCACGAGTTCATGAGCCGCCTGGGCACCTGGATGAGCCGGGCCACGCACCAGATCAACTCGAACCAGGCGCTCCTGAACGAGAACGAGATCTTCGTCCGGCGAGCCCGCGGCCTGGGCATCCTCGACACCCAGACGGCCCTCCGGATGTGCATGACCGGGCCGAACCTGCGGGCGACCGGGGTGCCCTTCGACATCCGCCGGGCCCATCCCTACAGCGTCTATCCCGAGCTCGACTTCGACATCCCGACCCGGAGCGAGGGTGACTGCCTGGCCCGCTACCTGCTCCGGATGGACGAGATCAAGCAGAGCCTGCGGATTATCGACCAGTGCCTCCACGAGATGCCCGACGGGCCGGTCATGGCCAAGCTGCCCCGGCTGATCCGGCCGCGGCCGGGCCGGGCCTACGCCGCGATCGAGGGCCCGCGCGGCCAGTACTCGTCGTACGTGATCAGCGACGGGACCGACCAGCCGTACCGGATGCGGATCCACGACCCGAGCTTCGTCCACCTCCAGGCGGTCGGCCTGCTCATGCCGGGCAACCTGATCGCCGACACGATGGCGATCATGGCCTCGCTTGATCCGGTCATGGGCGGGGTGGACAAGTAGATGACGGTCGTCGGGCGGACCTGGGACCGGCTCACGATCCCGGGCAAGATCCTGGCCGTCGTCGTCCCGCTGGGGGCGATCCTGACGATCGGGCTGGCCGTCGTGATCGCCCTGCTGGGCGGCCTGGTGGTCGACTTCCTGGCCGACAACCTGCCCCTCGTCCGGTTCGTCGTGGCGGTCACCGTCGTCCTGCTGATGACGATCCCGAGCGCCTTCCTGATCATCTTCATGGAGATGAAGGTGATCGCCCTGATGAACCTGCGCTACGGCCCGGACCGGGTCGGGCCGTTCGGCTCGGCCCTCTCGGTGGTCCACGGGCTGAAGGTCCTGATGAAGGAGGACTTCACCCCGACGGGGGCCGACGTGCCGGTGTTCACGATGGCCCCGGTCGTGGTCTACCTCGCCCCGGTGATGTCGCTCCTGGTCCTGCCCTTCGCTCCGGGCCTGTACGGCCAGGACTTCAACATCAGCCTGCTCTTCTTCTTCGCGATGGGCGGCCTCGGGGTGGTCGGTCTGCTGATGGCCGGCTGGGCGAGCTACAACAAGTACTCGCTCCTGGGCGGGCTACGCTCGGCGGCCCAGGTCGTGAGCTACGAGATCCCGCTGACCCTGTCGGTCGTCGGGGTGATCCTCCTGGCCGGCACGATGAGCCTGAACCAGATCGTGATCAGCCAGGGCGGCAACCTGTTCGACTGGTACATCTGGCGCCAGCCGCTGGCCTTCGTGATCTTCTTCATCGCGGTCACGGCCGAGGCCAACCGGACCCCGTTCGACCTGACCGAGGCGGATTCCGAGATCGTGGCCGGCTTCGCCACCGAATACTCGGGGATGCGCTTCGGGTTCTTCTTCTTCGCCGAGTACGTCAACGTGTTCATCGCCTCGGGCGTGGTCGTGGCCCTCTTCCTGGGAGGCTGGAACGCCCCGTTCAACTGGCCCTGGCCGGTGACCGTCTCGCTCGATCCCGGTCAGCTGGGCATCGGCCTGCTCCTGCTCGTGTTCATCGGGGCGCCCCTGGCGATCCTCGTCCTGGGCCTGCCCTTCTACCTGCTCAACAGCGCCGTCCGCTTCTGGCAGGCCCTGGTGATCGGCTTCATCCTGTTCAACATCATCGTCGTGGCGGCGATCCTGGGGCTGGCCTTCATCAGCTTCGACTGGGTTGTCGGCCTGCTCTGGTTCATGGCCAAGACGTATGTCTTCGTGTTCACCTTCGTGTGGATGCGGGGGACCCTGCCCCGGGTCCGGATCGACCAGCTCATGGGCTTCGCCTGGAAGTGGCTCCTGCCGGTCTCCCTGGTCAACCTGTTCGTGACGGCCCTGGCGATCGTGGTCCTGAACAAGTGACCCGATGAGCTTCGTCCCGGGCATGGGCATGGTTCGGGGCATGGCCCTGACCCTGCGCCGCTTCTTCCAACCCAAGGTCACCCACCTCTATCCCGAGGTCCCGGCCGAGATCTCGCCCAAGTTCCGGGGCCGGCTCCAGCTCCTCTACGATGAGCACGGGTCGCTCAAGTGCGAGACCTGCTTCCAGTGCGCCCAGGCCTGCCCGATCGAGTGCATCGACATGGGCGGGATCGACACGAAGGGACGCTACGCGGTCCATTGGGGCGCCTCGGAGACGTACGGCGAGCGGCGCGAGGAGTCGGCCCTCCGGCGGTCCGGCCGGACCGTGCCCGACGAGGCCTACCTCCACTGGAGCCCGATCGACACCGGTCCGGTCGACGCGATCCTGCACGACGCCGACCACGATCCGAAGCGGATGCTCGAGATCCTCGAGGCGACCCAGGCAGCCTACGGCTACCTGCCCGTGGCGGCCCTCAAGCGGATCAGCTTCGGGACGGGCGCCTGGTATGCCATGGTCTACGGCACGGCGACCTACTACGACCACCTCCGATTCGATCCGCCGAGCGCCTCGCCCGCCGGCGGCGACGGCTCTCCGGCCGACTCGCGGACGAGCCGCGAACGGGCCGCCGCGAGCTACCTGGGTGAGCTCGACCTGGTCTCCGGCTCGGCCTCCAGGGCGGCCCCGAACGGCCCGGGCGAGCGCTCCGGACGGGCGAGCTGAGCCGATGACGAACCTGCTCAAGACAACCGGCGCCTGGCCCCAGCCCCTCCTCGGACGATCGGCCGAGGTCGACCCGGCCGATCTCGACGGGGCGGTCAAGGCCGGCGCGTTCGACGGCTTGAAGAAGGCCGTCGGGCTGTCCCCGGCCGGGGTCGTGGGCGAGATCCGGGACGCCGGCCTGCGCGGTCGAGGGGGCGCCGGCTTCCCGACGGCCGACAAGTGGCAGCTCGCAGCGAGCACCCCGGCCGACCGGCGCTACGTCGTGGCCAATGGCTACGGCGCCGACCCGGCGGTCCGGACCGACGCGATCCTGATGGAGCGCGATCCGTTCGCCCTGATCGAGGGCCTGGCGATCGCCGCCTGGGCGATCGGAGCGGACACCGCGATCATCGCCGTGCGGGCGACGGAGACGGACGCGATCCGCGGCCTGGAGGCGGCCCTGGCCGCGGCCGAGGACGCCGGCTTCGTGGGTGACGAGCTGCTCGACACGGGTCGCTCGCTGTCGATCGAGATCCGCCCGGTCCAGGGGGCCTACATGCTGGGCGAAGAGACGGTCCTGATCAAGGCCCTCGAGGGCCGCCGCGGCCAACCCGAGCAGCGCCCGCCGCATCCCGCCGAGCGCGGCCTGTTCGGCCGGCCGACGGTCGTCCAGAACGTCCAGACCCTGGCCCTGGCCGCCTGGATCCTGCGCGAGGGCGCCCAGGCCTTCCGGGCGATCGGTGATCCGGCCGCGCCGGGCACGATCCTGGTCCACGTTCGGGGGGGCGGTGGGGCCGGCGTCGCCGAGGTGCCCCTGGGCACGCCGCTCCGGGCGATCGTCGCCCTGGCCGGCACGATCACCCGCTCCGGACCGGCCCCTCGGGCGATCCTCGTGGGCGGACCCTCGGGCGGGATCCTGCCGGCGGAGCTTCTCGACACGCCCTACAGCTTCGACGAGCTGCGGGCCGTCGGCGCCCACGTCGGGTCCGGCTCGGTCGTGGCCACGGCCGCCGAGGCCGACGTCCTGGACCTGGCCGAGCTGCTCACCCGGTTCTGTGCCGGCGAGGCCTGCGGCAAGACGATCCCCTGCCGGATCGGCACCCGCCGGCTGGACGAGATCGCGACGAGGATCAACGCCGGGACGCCGAGGCCGACCGACGGCCAGCTGCTGGCCGACCTGTCGGCCGACATCGTGGCCAGCGGCCTGTGCGATCACGAGCGGCTGGCGACCCTCCCGCTGACGAGCGTGATGCGATACTTTCAGGCGGACCTGGAGGCCAAGCTCCAGCCCGCCCAGCAGCAGGCCGCCGCCCCGCACGAGGTCGCCGCCGTGGCCGACGGCGATCCGGCGCAATGAGGGCCAGCCCACGATGACCGAGCTGATCGAGCGCCCTGCCCCGGCCGCCCCCACGAGCCTGCCCGAGCGCCTGCTGACGACCCAGTCACCCCAGCGCCCCCAGTCGACCCCGGCGATCCGGGTCGAGGTGGATGGCCGCCTGATCGAAGGCCGCGAGGGCCAGACGATCCTCGAGGTCTGCCGCGACAACGGGATCGAGATCCCGACCCTCTGCTACGAACCGAAGCTGCCCGGCTTCGGCGCCTGCCGGATGTGCGTGGTCGAGGTCGAGGGCGAGGAGCATCCACCGATCTCGTGCTCGCGGGCGGCCGAGGAGGGCATGAAGGTCGCGACCCAGACCGAGGCCGTCCGCCGGCTCCGGGCAACCAACCTCGAGCTGATCTTCAGCGACCACAACGCCTACTGCCTGCCGCCCTGCCAGAACAAGTGCCCGAGCCACATCGACATCCCGGGCTTCCTCAAGCAGAACGCCGAGGGCAACTGGCGCGAATTGAGCCGGATCTTCAAGCGCACGATCCCGTTCCCGTCGGTCCTCGGCCGGGTCTGCCCGGCCCCCTGCGAGGAGCATTGCCGCCGGGACGAGGTCGACGAGGCGATCGCGATCCGGGACAGCCACCGCTACGCCGGCGACCAGGTCATCCGGGCGATGCTCAACGAGGGCGTCGATCCACCGATCCCGTTCGACGTTCAGCCGGCCAGCGGCCGACGGGTGGCCGTCATCGGCTCGGGTCCGGCGGGCATGGCCGCCGCCTACTACCTCCTGATCGCGGGTCACGCGGTGACCGTCTTCGAGCGCGACGCGGCTCCCGGCGGGATGCTCCGCTACGGGATCCCCCAGTACCGCCTGCCCAAGGTTGAAGTCCTCGAGGCCGAGTACGAGAGCGTGATCCGGCTGGGCGGCCGGATCGAGTGCAACCAGGCCCTCGGCCGGGACTTCACCCTGGACGACCTCCAGGGCCAGGGCTTCGACGCGGTCCTGATCACGATCGGCTGCTACGACACGAACAAGCTGGGCATCCCGAACGAGGACGCCGAGGGCGTCCTCGACGGCCTGGAATACCTCAAGACGGCGACCCTCGGGCTGGAGTATCCGGGCCACGCCGGCAAGCGGATCGTGGTCATCGGCGGCGGCTTCACCTCGATGGACTGCACCCGGACCTCGGTCCGCCAGGGCGCTTCCGAGGTGACCCTGGTCTATCGCCGGGACATGAAGGACATGCCGGCCTCGGACGAGGTCCACGAGGCGATCGAGGAAGGCGCGACGGCCATCTTCCAGGCCGCCCCGACCCGGGTCCTGGTCGACGGCAAGGGCAAGGTCAGCGGGGTCGAATTCATCCGGAACAAGCTGGGCGAGCCGGACGCCTCGGGCCGCCGCCGGCCGGAGCCGGCCCCCGGGACGGAGTTCACCCTCGAGTGCGACCGGGTCCTGCTGGCGATCGGCCAGGGCCCCGACCTGACCTGGTTCGGGCCGGGCTCGGACGGCCTCGAGGCAACCCGCCAGCGACGCCTCAAGGCCGACGCCGTGACCTTCGAGACTGGCCGGCCGGGCGTGTTCGGCTCGGGCGACGTCCGGATCGGCGCGGCGACCGTGGTCGCCGCGATCGCCGAGGGCCGGCGCAGCGCCTACGCCGTGGATGCCTTCGTCAAGGGCCTCGACCTGTCGGCCCTGAAGACCCGCCAGACCCTGGCCGAGCCGCAACCCGAGTTCCTCTCGATCGTGCCCTTCACGAGCGAGGCCAAGGAGCCGCGCTACCGGCTCAAGGCAATGGATCCGGAGCTGCGCAACAAGAGCTACGTCGAGTACGAGATCCCATACACCCGGGCCGAGGCGGTGGCCGAGAGCACCCGCTGCCTCCAGTGCACCTGTGAGGCGATCGGCTTCTGCGACCTGCGCCGGCTCGGGATCGAGTACGGCACGACCCTGCCCACGCTCGAGCCGGCCTTCCACCAGGGAGCCGGCTACCGGAGCGTGTCCGAGAACCGGTTCACCGGGCTGAACCACGACTACATCCGGGACGACAGCCACGCGTTCATCCTGCGCGAGCCGTCGCGCTGCATCGACTGTGGCCGGTGCGCCCAGGTCTGCTCCGAGGTCGTCGGCGCGGCCTGCTACGACTTCATGCGGATCGGCTTCGACACCCTGGTAACGACGCCCCTCGACATGAGCCTGAACGACACGCCCTGCGTGTCCTGCGGCCGGTGCGCCGAGACCTGCCCGACCGGTGCCCTGATGCCCAAGCCCCGGCTCCTCCAGAAGTACGAGGTCGACGAAAGCCGGTGCATCCTGTGCGGAATCTGCGTCGACGCCTGCCCCTATGACGCCCTTCGCGACGGGGCGGACTTCGAGCTCGCCCACGCCAGCCGCGAAGAGCCCACGATCGACCTGATCGCCCTCGCCGCGATCAACCGCGAAACCGAGATGACCTACATCCGGCGCGAACGCGATTGGCTCGACCGGGCCCGCGCAGACGGCCGGATCGTCGATCCGGACCGGCTCCTGCCGGTCCTCCCGCCGTCGATCATCTCCGAGCTGGGGATCGGCCCCGGCGCGACCAACGGGCAGGGCAACGGCCACTCCGGCGGTGGAGCCGGAGCGGGCCAGGGTCACGCCCACACGAAGTAGCTGATCCGGGGGACGAGCGGCTCGGCCGGGGTGCCGATCCGGTCGCCCGGCCAAGAGGGAGAGACAGGACGCGTGGCGATCCCCGACGCGGTGCCGATCATCAACCTGAGCTGGGATGACGTCCTGTTCATCATCCTGAGCGTGACGATGATCGGCTCGGCCCTGCTTGTGGTGACCCTGCGCGACATCATCAGGTGCGGCCTGGCGATGATGATCAGCTTCGCCGCCCTGGCCGGGCTGTACGTCCTGCTCGGCGCGCCGATGGTCGCGGCAGCCCAGGTCCTGATCTACATCGGGGCGATCAGCGTCCTGATCCTGTTCGCGATCATGCTCACCCAGACGAAGGGCGGGCCGATCCGCCTGGTCTTCCAGACCCAGGCCGTGCCGGCCGCCCTGGCCGCCCTGGTCCTGGCGATCCTGCTCGTCCTGAGCATCCTGGCCACGAACTGGAACGCGGTCTCGGCCCCGATCCGGACCGGCACGGCCGAGCTGGCCAAGGTCCTGTTCGACCAGTTCGTCCTGCCCCTCGAAGTCGTCAGCGTGCTCCTGCTGGCGGCCGTGATCGGGGGGATCTTCCTGGCCCGGCGGAGCGAGGATCGCTCCGCGTGAGCCATTCGCTCGATGGCTACCTGATCCTGGCCGCGATCCTGTTCGCGATCGGCACGTTCGGCTTCCTGGCCCGGCGCAACGCGATCAGCATGCTCATGTCGATCGAGCTGATGCTGAACGCGGTCAACCTGACGATCGTCGCCTTCGGCGCGTTCGTGGCCAGCCTCAAGGTCCAGGGCTCGGTGATCGCCCTGATCGTCCTCGCCGTGGCCGCGGCCGAGGCGACGGTCGGCCTGTCGATCGTGATCGCGATCTTCCGGAACAAGAAGACACCCCTCGTCGACGAATACGACACGATGCGCGACTAGGCGCCGACGATGCCCTACAACAGCCTGATCCCGCTGATTGCCATCCTGCCCATCGCCGGGTTCGTGTTCAGCGTCGTGTTCGGCCGGCGACTCCAGTCCCGGCTGGGCAAGGGCGCGGCAAGCGCGGTCCCGTTGCTGGCCGTGTTCCTGTCCTGGCTGGCCGCCATGGCCGTCGCCGCGGGCGCCCTGACCGGGGCGGCTCCGTTCGGGGAGCACGGCTTCGGGATCTCCTTCTGGGAGTGGATCCCGGCCGGCCAGTTCACGGTCACGGTCGGCTTCTTCGTCGACTCACTGACCGCCTGCCTGCTGATCGTGGTGACCACGATCGGCCTGCTGGTCCACGTCTATTCGGTCGGCTACATGGGCCACGACCGGGGCTACTGGCGGTTCTTCGCCTACCTGAACCTGTTCATGTTCTCGATGCTCCTGCTCGTCCTGGCCGACAGCTTCCTGGTGATCTTCGTGGCCTGGGAGCTGGTCGGCCTGAGCAGCTACCTGCTGATCGGGTTCTGGTTCCCGCGCCGGAGCGCGGCCCTGGCCAGCAAGAAGGCGTTCATCGTCAACCGGGTCGGCGACGTCGGGTTCGTCCTCGGGATCAGCCTGATCTGGGTCAGCCTGCACACCCTCAACGTGCAGGCCGTCCTGGCCCAGATCGGGACCCTCAACCCGACCACGATCAGCTGGATCGCCCTGCTCCTGCTGTGCGGGGCGGTCGGCAAGAGCGCCCAGTTCCCGCTCCACGTCTGGCTGCCCGACGCGATGGAGGGGCCGACCCCGGTCTCGGCCCTGATCCACGCCGCGACGATGGTCAATGCCGGGGTCTACCTGATCGCCCGGTCCAGCCCGATCTTCGCCCAGGCCCCCGGGGTGATGGTCGTGGTCGCGGCGATCGGCACGTTCACGGCGATCCTGGCCGCCTCGATCGCCTTCACCCAGACCGACATCAAGCGGGTCCTGGCCTACTCAACCCTGTCCCAGCTGGGCTACATGTTCGCGGCCCTGGGGGTCGGGGCGTGGACCGCGGCGATCTTCCACCTGATGGCCCACGGCTTCTTCAAGGGCCTTCTGTTCCTCGATTCGGGCTCGGTGATCCATGCCGTTCACGACGAGCAGGACATGCGCAAGATGGGCGGCCTGTCGAAGAAGATCCCGATCACCTACTGGACGATGCTGATCGGTTCGATCGCGATCGCCGGCATCCCGCCCCTGGCCGGCTTCTTCAGCAAGGACGAGATCCTGGGCGAGGCGTTCAAGAACGGCTTCCTGTGGGTCTGGGGGATCGGCTTCCTGGTCGCCGGGATGACCGGCTTCTACATGTTCCGGCTGATGGGCCTGACGTTCTGGGGTGACAGCCGGGTGGATCCGGAGGTCGAGCCGGAGATCCACGAATCCGGCCCCTGGATGACCGTCCCGCTGATCCTCCTGTCGATCCCCACGATCTTCATCGGGCTGTACCTCGGCCTGCCCTTCGGGGCCAGCCGGATCCAGGGCTGGCTCGAGGCGGTCTTCGCCCCGGCCGTGGCCGCCTCGGGCAAGACCGAGCAGCCCTTCACCCTGTTCGGGATCGACGGGGTCCTGATCCTGGCCAGCGTGACGGTCGCCGCGATCGGGGTCGTCCTGGCCTGGCGGTTCTTCGGGGTGGGCATCGGTCCACTCAAGGCGAAGCCGCGGCCGGCCGCGGTCAATGCGATCGCCACGGCCAATGGGCCGACCCGCTTCCTGTACCGGGCCTCGCTCAACAAGTGGTGGTTCGACGACCTCAATGACCTGCTGTTTATCCAGATCGGCGGACGGATCGCCAACGGCCTGTGGTGGTTCGACCGGAACGTGATCGACGGTGCCGTGAACGAGACCGGACGGGTCGTTGGCTCGGCCGGCGGCGGCCTCCGCCGGATCCAGACCGGGCGGGTTCAGAACTACGCCCTCGGGATCGCCCTCGGGCTGCTCGTCATGGCCGCGGCCTATCTCCTGATCGTGGCCCATCCGTGAATGTCGCGGGCGTGCCCCTGCTCAGCCTGATCGCGTTCATCCCGCTCGTCGGGGCGCTGGTCATCGCCTTCCTGCCGCGCGAGCAGGCCGGCCTGATCCGGGGCACGGCCCTGATCTTCGCCCTCGTCAGCTTCGGGCTGTCGCTGCTCCTGCTCGTCGGCTTCAACCCGACTGATCCGACCTTCCAGTACCAGGAGGTCGTCGACTGGATCCCCGTCTTCGGGATCCAGTACAAGGTCGGGGTGGACGGCCTGGCGACCGTCCTGGTCGTGCTCACGACGACCCTCAGCTGGATCAGCGTCCTGGCCTCGTTCCGGCCGATCAAGGTCCGGCTCAAGGAATACATGATCTCCTTCCTGATCCTCGAGGTCGGGCTGATCGGGGTGTTCGTCTCGCTTGACCTGTTCCTCTTCTACATCTTCTGGGAGGTCGTGCTCGTCCCGATGTACCTGATCATCGGGATCTGGGGCGGTTCGAACCGGGTGTACGCCACGATCAAGTTCGTCCTGTACACCCTGGTCGGCTCGCTCCTGATGCTGGTCGCGATCCTGGCCACGGCCTACAGCTACCAGAGCGCGACCCATTCCTGGGTCGGAGCGTTCGACTTCATCGCCCTGCGCAACTTCGCGGGCACGACCGGCTTCGCCAACAACATCCAGATCTTCGCGTTCCTGGCCTTCTTCCTGGCCTTCGCGATCAAGGTCCCGATGTTCCCGTTCCATACCTGGCTGCCGGATGCCCACGTCGAGGCGCCCACGGCCGGCTCGGTCATGCTCGCGGCGATCCTGCTCAAGCTGGGCGCGTACGGCTTCATCCGGTTCGCCCTGCCGCTCTTCCCGGGCGCCGCCCAGACGTTCGGCCCGATCATCATCGGGCTCAGCCTGATCGCGATCGTGTACGGGGCGATCGTGGCCCTCGTCCAGCCCGACTGGAAGAAGCTGATCGCCTATTCGTCGGTGACCCACATGGGCTTCGTGACCCTGGGCATCTTCATCTTCCAGGAGCAGGGCCTCCAGGGCGCGATCCTCCAGATGATCAACCACGGCCTGATCACCGGCGGCCTGTTCCTGCTGGTCGGGGTGATGTACGAGCGGACCCACGACCGGACGATCGCCAAGTTCGGCGGGCTGGCCGGCCGAACTCCGGTGTACGCCGCGACGTTCGGCTTCTTCACCTTCGCCAGTGCCGGCCTGCCTGGCCTGTCCGGCTTCGTGGGCGAGTTCCTGGTCCTGCTCGGCTCGTTCGCCTACAACCCGCTCGTCGCCGCGATCGCGGCCTCCTGCATGATCTGGGCAGCCGGCTACCTGCTGTTCATGTTCCAGCGGATCTTCACCGGTGAACTGTCCGACTTCCTGCGCGGCCTGGGCGATCACCTGACCGACATCGCCCCGATCGAAGCCCTGACGGTCGTCCCGCTGGCGGCCATGATCGTCGTCTTCGGGCTCTTCCCGGGCCTGCTCCTGCACATGGTCCAGGGCACGGTCACGACCGTCCTGAGCGAGGTCCACGCCATCCCCCCGATCCACATCTTCTTCTGGCAGTGATGGGCGGACCGAGCCGATGACCTGGGCCGACCTCACCACGATTGCCCCGTTCGCGGCTGCGATCTTCACCGCCGGCCTGGTGATCGTGACCGACATGATCCTGCCCGGCCGGCGGACGCCCGCCCTGGCCGTGGCCTTCATCGGGCTGGGCGTGGTCGCCCTGCTGACGATCGCGGTCGGCCAGAAGGCTCCGGTCAGCGCGTTCGACGGCGCCTACCGGGTCGACGACCTGACGACCTACCTGGACATCCTGTTCGTGGCCGTGGTCGCGGTGACCCTGATGATCGGGGCCGACTACATCGAGGCCCGCGACCTGCCGGCGCCCGAGTTCGCGGCTGTCCTGCTCTTTGCCTTGAGCGGGGTGATGCTGATCTCGGCCTCGGCCGACCTGCTCGTGCTGTTCCTGGGCCTCGAGCTGATGGTCCTGCCGGGCTATCTCCTGGCCGGTTTCGCCAAGCACGATGCGCTCTCGACCGAGGGCGCCATCAAGTACTTCCTGCTCGGCTCGTTCAGCTCGGCGATCTTCCTGTTCGGGCTGGCCTTCGTCTGGGGCCTGACCGGGACGACCCGGATCGACGGCGTGGCCGCCGCCCTGTCGCAAATGGTCGATGGCGCCGCGCCGCTCTCGCCGGGCGTGGCCATGGGCCTCGCCCTGCTGACCACCGGGGTCGCCTTCAAGATTGCAGCGGTGCCCTTCCACTACTGGACGCCGGACGCCTACCAGGGCTCCCCGACGCCGGTCACCGGCTACCTCTCGATCGTGCCCAAGGTCGGCGCGTTCGCCCTGATCCTGCGCCTGTTCGTCGAGGCGCTTGGACCGCTCAGCTCCGAATGGAACGTGATCATCGTGCTCCTGGCGGCGGCCACGATGACCCTGGGCAACCTGGTCGCGCTGAGCCAGGACAGCGTCAAGCGGATGCTGGCCTACTCGTCGATCGCCCACACCGGTTACATGCTCGTCGGGCTGGCCGCCTGGTCGAGCGTCAACTCCCAGATCCAGGGCCTCAACAGCCTGCTCTACTACGGGGCGGCGTATGCCGCCATGAACATCGGGGCGTTTGCCGTGGTCGCCGCGATCCAGCGCCGGACCGGGATCTCGAGCCAGCTCGAGTCGTTCGCGGGCCTGGGCGGACGCGAGCCGTTCCTGGCCCTGCTGATGACCCTCTTCCTGCTGTCGCTCGTCGGGATCCCGCCAACGGCCGGCTTCTTCGCCAAGGCCTCGATCATCCTGGCCGCGGTCGAGGCGGGCGGGCCGGCCGGGATCCTGGCGATCGTGGCCGTGCTCAATGCGGCGATCGCTGCGTTCTACTACCTGCGAGTCGTGGTCTACATGTTCATGCGCGACCCGAAGAGTGAGCCGCAGCCGGTCGTGATCGGCCGGCTCATGCGGACCGGCCTGATCGTGGCTGCGGTGTTCACGATCCTGCTGGGCGTCCTGCCCGAGATCCTGCTGCCCGTGGTCGAGCGCGCCGCCCGGGCGCTGACCAGCTAGCCGGGGCCCTCCCCCAGCTCCTTCGCCAGGATCGCCGCCAGCGCCGCCAGCAGGCGGCCCGCATCGCCCGGCGTGTCCAGCATCACGTCGGCCGAATCCAGGACCTCGGCCGGCGTGGCGATCCGGTCGTGGATCCCGACGCTCAGGGCCGTCAGCCGACCGGCGCTCCGCTCGGCGGCGAGCAGCCGGAACCCCTCGGCATCGCTCACGTCGTCGCCCAGGGCCAGGACCGAGGTCGGCTCGTATTCGGCCACGAGACGGCTCACGGCGGCTCTCTTGCCGCCGGCTCCGAGCGGCCGGAGCTCGACGATCAGGCGTCCGTCGGAGCGCTCGAGCTCAAGGCCGTCCGCGTCGAGGATCGCCTCGACCGCCCGGTCGATCTGCTCGAAGGCGGCCTTCGGGTCCGGGGCCCGACGGTAGTGGAAGGCGACCGAGCCGCCCTTGACCTCGACGAACAGCCAGGCCGGCTGGCCGAGCTCGGCCGCGACGATCCGGCCGAGCCGGGCCGATGGCCGTTCGGGATCGGCCGCGCCGTCAGCAGCGATGAGCCGCCCGACCCGGCCGTGGCGTGGCAGCCAGCCCCGGTCGAGGCCGTGGTTGCCGAGATAGAGCACGCCCCCGACCCGGATCCGCCCGACGACGTCGGACACGGCCCGGCCGGTCAGGACGACCAGGGCCAGCCGGTCCGGCCGGGCGGCCGCGCTCCGGCCGAGTCGGGCGAGGGCGCGGCCGGCCCCGGGAACGAGCCGGGCGACCATCGGATCCCGGTCGATCTCGGCCAGCGTCCCGTCGTAGTCGGTGATCACGAGGATCCGGCCCGGTTGAGCGGCCACCCGGGCCGCCAGGGCCGGGAGCGACCCGGTCGGTCCGCGGCGCCGCGGTCCAGCCGGGCTCAGGTCGGGCTCGGAGCGGGCGATCCGCCCGGGGTCGGGCTCGGCGAGTGGCTGGGCGAGGCGCTCGGGGCGGGCGTGTGGGTCGGGACCGGGCTGGCCACCGGGGTCGGAGTCGGCGTACCGGCCGGAGTCCGGGTGGGCGTCGGCGTGAGGGCCGGGGTCGCGCTCGGGGCGCCCGAAGGGATCGCTGGGCCGCTCGGCACCGGGCTGGGGGCCGCGCTCGGCGGCGGGCTGGGAGCCAGGCTCGGCGCCAGCGAGGGCGACGGGGCGACGCTCGGCAGGACTGGCGTCGCCGCGGCATGGTTCTGGACCGGGCTGAACAGGACGATCGCGCTGAAGGCGAGGCCCCCGGTCAGCAGCCCGGCCACGAGCGCGATCAGCAGGATCAGCCGGTTGGACATCGGGCGAGAGCGTACCAGTACGACGGGACCGGGGGCGGGTTCGCCGATTTGGCGCTAGGATCGGCCGTCGATGGAGACCTATGCCTCGCTCCGACGCCGGATCGCGTCCGCCCTGCTGACCGCGATCGGGGTGGTCCTGGTCGCGGCCGGGCTGCTGACCTACACCCAGCCGGTTGCGGCCGCGCCGGCCGGCCAGATCGACCTGCCCAGCCCGGTCGCGAGCCCCCAGCCGTCCGCCCTCGAGACGCTCGAGCCCCTCGCGACGCCCGGGCCGAGCGCATCAGCGGCGGCCGTCGCCCGGGTGGTCACCCGGGTCGTCGTGCCGGCCCTCGGGATCGACCTGCCGGTCATCCTCCAGCCCGGGAATGCCAACTCGTTCCCGCCGTGCAACGTGGCGATGTACATCCAGCAGCTCCACCAGCCCGGCCAGGCCGGCGCGACGTACATCTACGCCCATGCCCGGACGGGCATGTTCCTGCCGATCCTGACCGCGTCCCAGGTAAACAACGGCAAGGCGATGATCGGGATGCTCGTGCAGGTCTACACCAGCGACAACATGGAGTTCCTGTACGCGATCTCCGCCGTCCATCGCCACATCACCGACCTCGGCCCGGCCTTCGCCACGACCGCCGAGACGCTCTGGCTCCAGACCTCGGAAGGGCCGCGGCTCCCGGCCAACCAGGTCGGACCGAAGGTCCAGGTCGTGGCCACGCCGCTCAGCTCGGGCCCGGCTGATCCAGCGGCCGCCCATCCGACGCCACACCCGGTGTTCTGCCAGTAGGCTCGCTCCGCACCGGGCGGCTTCGCGCCCGCGACTCCAGGGCCAGGCCGGCCGGAATCGCGATCACCAGCAGGGCCGCCGCCACGAGGAACAGACCGGTCATGATCCGGGCAGCCTCGCCCGCCGCCCAGCTCTCGAGCGCGCCCACGACCAGCGGGTCGTGCAGGTCGCGGTTCTGGAGGTCGGGCGGGATGTGCTGGAGGTACCCACCGGGCGTGTTGTAGATCTGGTCGTGGAGCTGGTCGATGACGGTCGAGCCGTAGGCCGTCAGGACGGCCAGGCCGATCGACATCCCGATCATCCGGGCGACGGTCACGGTCGCCGAGGCGACTCCGAAGGCGGCCTCGCCGGCCCGTTCCACGGCCGCCGTCGAGCGGGGCGTCACGGTCAGCCCGAAGCCCAGCCCGAACCCGGCCAGGCCCAGGGCCACGATCGCGATCTCCGTCGTGGGCGACCAGCCGGCCATGACCACGAGCGAGCCGATCGCCAGGAGCAGCCCAGCCAGGCTGACCAGTCGGAGCGAGACGACCCGGACGATGAAGCCCGAGGCGAGGGCTCCGACCGCCGTCGCCCCGGCCAGTGCCCCGAGGGCCTCCGCCTGGAGCCCGGGGCCGCCGTAGAGGACCCGGTCGACGAAGACCGCCCCGCCGATGATCGCGGTCGCGAAGGCGTAGCCGGTCAGGAGCGAGAGCAGGGCGGCCGAGGCAAAGACCCGGTCGCGGAACAGGCGGACGTCGATGAACGGATCCGCCCGGGTGGCCCCCAGGACGACGGCGACCACCAGGCCGGCCAGGCCGAGCCCGACCAGGACGACCGGCCAGGCTGCCAGGCCAGTCCCGACGAGGGTGATCCCGACAAGGAGCAGGCCGAGCCCGGCCGTGAACGCGATCCCGCCGGGCAGGTCGACCCGGGTCACCCGGCGGGGCGTGTCCCAGCCGGTCGTCGCGGCCCAGGCCAGCAGGAGGATCGCGATCCCGATCGGGACGTTCAGGTAGAAGACCCAGCGCCAGGCCGGGTCGAGCAGGGCCGGCCACAGCCCGTCACCGCTGCCCAGGTTGGCCAGGACGGTCGCGGGGTGGAGCGAGGCGAGGATCGCCGCCCCCGCGAACGGCCCGGCGGCCATCCCCAGGAAGGTCAGGCCACCGATGACGCCGAGGGCTCGAGGTCGGGCCGCGGGCCCATACAGGTGGGCCGCGGCAGCCGTTGCCACGGGCACGATGATCCCGCCACCGAGGGCCTGGAACAGCCGGGCCACGATCAGCTCGGCCAGGTCCTGGCTCGCCCCGGCCAGGGCCGAGCCGATGGTGAACGCGGCCAGGCCCACCAGGAGCAGCCGGCGGGCGCCCCACAGGTCGGCCAGCCGGCCGGCTAGGGGCATCGTGGCGACATACACGAGCAGGTAGCCATTGACGATCCAGGACGCGCTCCGGAGCTGGGTCCAGTCGGCCAGGCTGGTCACGATCGTGGGCAGGGCGACCGCCGTGATCATCAGCTCGAGGCCGGTCAGGAAGACGGCCACGCCCAGTACGCCGAGGAGGATCGCCCGGTCTCGTCCGTTCACGGCCCGAGTGTAGACGGCCGGGTCGTCAACCCGGTTCGGCCTTGACAGCCTCCGGACCAGGCCGTAGGATCAACAATGATTTATATAAATGTCCGTTGAAGCGGACGCCCCAGATGCAGCCGGAGCCTGAACCTGAGCCCGTCACCCGCCCGGATCCGCTCGACCGTCGCGTCGGTCGTCGACCAGCCTGAGGACCTGCGCGAGATTCGCCTGTTCCACAAGGCCCTGGCCGACGTGAACCGGCTGCGGATCGTCCAGCGCCTGGCCGACGGCCCGGCCTCGGTCACCGACCTGATCGACCACATCGGCCTGAGCCAGCCGCTCGTCAGCTGGCATCTCGGCAAGCTCCGGATGTCGGGCATCGTTACGACCAGCCGGATCGGCCGCGAGACGATCTGCAGCCTCCGGCCCGGGGTGTTCTCCGAGGCGGCCGTCCGGGAACGGACGGTCCTCGGCCTGGCGTCCGGCCGATGAACGGCGGGCAATGAACATGACCACCCTGCGCGACCGGATCCGCCATCTCGGCGAGCCGCTTGCCTTGTTCTTCGGCCGGCTCGGGCTGACCCCCAACGGCCTGACCCTGATCGGCTTCGGGATCAGCGTGATCGGGGGCATCCTGGCCGCGCTCGACCTGTGGCTGGCCGCCGCGTTCATCGTGTTCATCGGGGGCGCCTTCGACATGTTCGACGGGTCGCTCGCCCGGGCAACCGGGACGGCCTCGAACCTGGGCGCCTTCCTCGACTCGCTGTTCGATCGCTGGGGCGAGGCGATCGTCTACCTCGGGATCATCATCGGCTGCCTGTCAGCCGGCTTCAACCTGGGCGCCACCCTCGCGGCCTACGCGATGTCGGCCGCCTTCCTGGTGAGCTATGCCCGGGCCCGGGCCGAATTGCTCGGCTTCTCGCCGGGCAAGGGCATGGCCAAGGTCGGCCTCGCTCCGCGCGAGATCCGGCTGATCATCCTCAGCCTGGCCATCCTCGCGGCCGGCCTGGCCGGCGGCGTGGCCGCCGGCTCGGGTCAGACCTGGCTGGCCGCCGGGCTTGGCCTGATCGGGATCCTCGCCACGGTCACCGTCATCCAGCGCATCATCAGCGTCATGCAGCAGGCCGCCCCGAGCGGCAAGTAGGAGAGCACACGTGCCGAAGAACGACAACGGAAAGTCCGCCACGAACGGCAAGTCGGCCGGGCGCGCCAGCGGCGCCTCGCTCGAGACGCCGACCCGGGCCGGCTACGGCCGGAACGACGGCAAGATCCGGGTGGCGATCGTGGGCGTCGGCAACTGCGCCAGCAGCCTCGTCCAGGGCCGCTACTACTACGAGGACGCCAGGAAGGACGACTTCGTCCCGGGCCTGATGCACGTCGACCTGGGCGGCTATCACATCCGCGACATCGACTTCGTGGCCGCCTTCGACATCGACAAGAACAAGGTCGGCAAGGACCTCTCCGAGGCGATCTACACCAAGCCGAACAACACCTACGTGTTCAAGCAGGTGCCCCACATCGGGGTCACGGTCGAGCGCGGGATGACCCACGACGGCCTCGGCAAGTACCTCAGCCAGGTGATCGAGAAGGCCCCCGGGCCGACGGCCGACGTGGTCGGGATCCTCAAGGAGCGCAAGGTCGACGTTGTCGTCTCGTACCTCCCGGTCGGTTCCGAGGAAGCGACCAAGTGGTATGTCGAGCAGGCCCTCAAGGCCGGCTGCGGCTTCGTCAACGCCATCCCGGTGTTCATCGGCCGCGAGCCCTACTGGCAGCGCCGCTTCGCCGAGGAAGGCCTGCCGGTCATCGGTGACGACATCAAGAGCCAGGTCGGGGCGACGATCACCCACCGCGTGCTCACCCGCCTGTTCATGGACCGGGGCGTCCGGCTCGACCGGACCTACCAGCTCAACTTCGGGGGCAACACCGACTTCCTGAACATGCTCGAGCGGGAACGGCTCGAGAGCAAGAAGATCAGCAAGACGAACGCCGTCACCTCGATGCTTGACTACGAGCTCGACCCGGACGACATCCACGTCGGCCCGAGCGACCACGTACCGTGGCTGCTCGATCGGAAGTGGTGCTACATCCGGATGGAGGGCACGACCTACGGCGACGTGCCGCTCAACGCCGAGCTCAAGCTCGAGGTCTGGGACAGCCCGAACAGCGCCGGGGTGATCACCGACGCGATCCGCTGCCTGAAGCTGGGCCTCGATCGCGGCCTGAAGGGCACCCTCGTCGCGCCGTCGAGCTACTTCATGAAGAGCCCGCCCCGCCAGATCCACGACGACATCGCCTTCAACCGGGTCGAGGCGTTCATCCGCGGCGAGGACAACGAGACCCTGGTCGGGACGGAGGCTCCGGTGAAGCGTGCCTACCGTCGAATGTCCGGGACCAAGGCGAAGGTCGCCGCATCTGCCGGCTAGGGTCGCGATGACCGATGACGGGCGGTCGGCTGCCGGCGGGATGCCGGTGCCCGACCGCCCAATCACGTCCGGGGCAGCGGCGCCCGCGCCTGCCCGGCGGAGCCGGCCGCCCGATCCGCCGGCCCCGCCGATGGCCGGCAACCGGCTGGTCGAGCGGACGAGCGCCCGGCTCTACGTGGCGACCGGGGCGGTCCTGGCCCGGCTGCCGGCCCGGCCGGCCTGGGTCATCCTGGGCTGGTTCACCCGGGCCGGGTACCTGCTCTTCCCGTCGAAGCGGCGCTACTCGAACCTGAATTTCGGCCATGTCCTGGGCAAGTCGCCCGACAGCCCGGCCGTTCGCCGGCTCGCCCTGCAGGCCTACGGCACCTACGCCCGCTACCTGGTCGAGCTGATGCGCCTGCCGCGCCGCAGCCTGGCCGAGGCGGCGGCGCTCATCGACGGGGTCGGCCTCGAGGAGGTCGAGTCGATCTGGCGGGAATCGAAGGGGATCATCCTGGTCGCCTGCCACGTGGGCAACAACGAGATCGCCTGCGCCGGCGTGGCCGATCGAGGCTGGCCGATCTCGGTCGTGGCCGACGACACAACCTTTCCCGAGCTGTTCGAGATCCTGCGCCAGCAGCGCGAGGCGTTCGGCGCCCACGTGATCCCCTGGCGCAACCTGCGCGAGGTCTACGGCGTCCTCCGCCGGCGCGAGATGCTGACCTTGCTCGTCGACTGGGGCTACCGCCCCGATGGCATCCCCGTCCAGCTGTTCGGGGCGTGGACGGCGCTCCCCGCCGGGCCGGCCGTCCTGGCGGCCAAGACGGGGGCGTCGATCCTGCCGATCACGATCCGGCGCCAGCCGAACGATCACTTCCTGATCGTGGTCAACCAGCCCTTCACGGTCCCCTCGGGCGAGCCGGCCGATCTGCAGCGAGCGACCCAGGCGATCGCGGCCGCCCTCGAGGCGACGATCGGGGCCGCGCCCGAGCAGTGGTACAGCTTCAAGCCGATGTGGCCGGCAACCGCGGCCGAGGCCCTGGAGCTCGAACAGCGCGCCGCCCGGATGGCCGCGAACGAGCGATGACCGAGCCACGGCCCGAGATGGGCTCGCTCCGCGGACGGATCGCCGCCCGGCTCCTCGGGATCGTCTCGTGGATCGCCTGCCACCTGCCCGAACGGACGGCAATCTGGCTGGCCGAGCTGGCCGGCGACGCGTGGTACCGGAGCGCGCCCGACAAGCGCCGGCTGGCCCGGGCGAACCTGGGCCGGGTCGTCGCCTGGATGGCCGCCCAGCGGGCCGGCGATCCCGCTGCCTGGCCGGCCGCCACGGATCCGGTCAAGCTTGACCGGATGGTTCGGGCGGCCTTCCGGCACTACGCCCGGAACTACCTCGAGACGATGCGCGCGCCGGTCATGGGCGGCCGCTACGTCCGCGAGCGCATTTCGATCGAGAACCCGGCCGATGTCGATGCCGCCTTCGCAGTCGAGGGTCCGATGATCTTCATCGGCCTCCACTTCGGCTCGCTGGAGCTGCCCGGCTTCTACCTGATCGAGCGCGGCGGCCGGCCCGTGACCGCCCCGATGGAAGCGGTCGACGACCCGGCGATCCAGGCCTGGTTCGTCCGGACCCGGGGGGTGATCGGGGTCCGCCTGATCAGCCTCGCGGCCGCCCGGCGCGAGCTCGCTGCGGCCCTCGAACGGGGCGAGGTCGCCGGCCTGATCGCCGACCGGGACGTGACCGGCGGCGGCCACGAGGTCCCCTTCTTCGGGGTCCCGGCGCCGGTCCCGGTCGGGCCGGGCCTGCTCGCCGTCCAGTCGGGCGTGCCGGCCTTTGCGGCCGGCGTCTGGCGGACCGGGCCGGGCCACTACCGGGGCCGGCTCGAGCGGATCGAGGCCAGCTCGGAGGGCAGCCGGCGCGAACGGATCGGCGCGTTCCTCGAGGCCGAGACCCGGGCCTTTGAGCAGATCATCTGCCGGGCGCCGGAGCAGTGGTGGGCGATCTTCTTCCCGATCTGGCCCGATCTCGCCCAGGCGGCGGCCCCATCGCCGGCGGCCGCGCCGGCGACCGCCGCATGAGCGCCGTGAGCCCCAGCGACGGGAGCGATCCAGCCGAGCTGGGCGGGCAGATCGGGCGAGCCGACCTGCACGTCCACACCCTGGCCTCGGACGGGACGGCCGGGGTCGAGGCGATCCTCGGCGCAGCCGTGATCGCCGGACTGGCCGCGGTCGCGATCACCGACCACGACCGGATCGACGCCGCCCAGGCCGGCTCGACCCTGGCCGCTCGGAACGGGCTGCCGATCGAGGTGATCGTGGGCGAGGAGATCTCGACCCGGGGCGGGCACCTGCTCGGGTTGTGGTTGACCGAGCCGATCCGGCCCTGGCAGTCGCTCCGGGCTTCGATCATCGCGATCCACGAGCAGGGCGGCCTGGCGATCCCGGCCCATCCCCTCTTCCCCTACCCGCTGTGCGCCCAGGCGGTGCTCCTCCGGCGGCTGATCGACGACCCGGATCCGCGCTGCCGTCCCGACGCCCTCGAAGTGTTCAACCCGACCACGTTCGGCCGGCCGGTCCATCGCCGGGTCGTCCGGTTCGCGGCGACCCATGGCCTGGCTGCCGTCGGGAGCAGCGACGCCCACGCACTCGAGGCGATCGCCCAGGGTTCGACCCTTTTCCCGGGCGGGACCGCGGCGGACCTTCGGACGGCGATCCTGACCGGCCAGACGAGCTGGCAGGGCACGTTCCACGCCACGGCCGGCCAGCTTGGCACGTTCGGCCGGCAGCTTCGGAAATACGGCCGCGACATCCGCGATGAGACCCGCGGCCGGGTCCGCAACGACGGCACCGGCCGGGATCACGGCTACCCGGGCGGGCAGGCCCGGCCGCCCCGGTTCGATCCCGGCAGCGAGCCCGGGCCGCCGGCGTCCGAGCGCCCAGCCCGATGAAGATCGGGCTGGTCACGCCGTACGTCTATCCGGTCCCCGGCGGGGTCAACGAGCACGTCCGCTACCTCTACGAGAACCTCCGCCTGCGGGGCCACGACGTCCGGATCATCAGCAGCAGCCACGGCCTCCAGCGCTCGTCCGAGGGGGACGTGATCCGCCTCGGCAAGGGCTTCAGCATGCCCACGAACGGCTCGGTCGGAACGATCACCGTCTCGCCCCGTTACGTCAGCCAGGTCAGCCAGATGCTCGATCGGGAGCGCTTCGACCTGCTCCACTTCCACGAGCCGTTCGTGCCCTTCCTGTCGCTCATCCTCCTCCGCCAGTCACGCAGCGTGAACATCGCGACGTTTCATGCCTATGCCGGCTTCTCGCCCTCGTACGAGTTCGGGCGCCGGTTCATGCAGGGTCACGCGGCGCGGCTGGACGGCCGGATCGCGGTCAGCGCGGCCGCCCGGCACTTCATCGATCGCTACTTCCCGGGCGACTACAAGGTGATCCCGAACGGGGTCGACCTGACCCGGTTCGAGCGGGCCGTGCCGATCGCGCGCTGGCAGGACGGCCTGCTCAACCTCCTGTTCGTCGGCCGACATGAGCCGCGCAAGGGCCTGCTCGAGCTGCTCAAGGCGTACCGGATCCTGCGCCGGGACGGGGTCGCCTGCCGGCTCCTGGTCGTCGGCTCGGGGCCGCAGGAGCGCGAGGCCCGGCGCTACGTCCTGACCCGCCGGCTGGTCGACGTCGAGTTCCTCGGGCGGATCAGCGACTCCGAGAAGGTCCAGCTGTTCAAGACAGCCGACGTCTTCGTCTCGCCGGCCACCGGCCGCGAATCGTTCGGGATCGTCCTGCTCGAGGCAATGGCCGCCGGCGCGCCGATCGTGTGCTCCGACATCCATGGCTACAAGGGCGTCGTCCGGCGGGGCGAGAACGCCCTGCTCGTGGAACCCCACGACCCGCGCGAGCTGGCCGGGGCGATCAGCCGCCTGCTGGGCGACCCGGACCTGCGCGCCTCGATGCGCCGGGCCGGCCCGGCCCGGGCGGCCGAGTTCAGCTGGGAGCGGGTGACCGCGAAGGTCGAGGCCTATTACGGCTTCGCGATCCGCCGGGCGGCCGCGGCCGGGCGCCTGCCCCCGGACTTTCATGCCGCGATCCCCCCGGCCCCGGGCGGCCAGCCCGGGCGCGACCGCGAGGCCGCCCCGGATCTCGTCCTACCGAACGACCGTTAGGTTCCTCCGAGGCGCGGATCAGGCCGGCAGCGGGGCGCCCGGACCAGCCGGTCCATCATCGCCCGGTCCGCCAGGCGATCCATCGCCCGGATCTCCGTCCCGGCTGTCTCCCGGACCGGCCGCCAGGCGCGGGATCCGGGCCGTCCAGGCGCTGTAGCCGACGACCACGCAGAGCACGGTCAGCATCAGCCCGGTCAGGATCGGCACGAGCGAGAAGAGCGGGCTGCCGGCCACCGCCACGTCGGTGTTGTCCGGGAACTGGAACGGGTAGAGCCAGGGCGGAATGATCCCCTGGTAGAAGTTGAAGATCGTCGAGGGCAGGGGCAGGGCCGCGATGTTCGGATAGAACACGACGAAGAATAGGGTCCCCCCGGCCAGGATCGAGCCGACCAACCGGCGGGCGTCGCGGGCAGTCAGGGCGACGTAGGCGACAGGCGACAGGACGAGCACGATCGCCACGGCGATCGGCTCGGTCGAGAAGCCGGCCTGGTCGATCAGCGGGGTCGTGGGCAGGAAGAGCCGGGCGAGGACGACCCCGGCCACGGCCGCCACGGCCACCGCCACGACCCGGGCCAGCTGGCGATCGGTCGCCCCGTCGCGCAGGCGCAGGAGCAGGAATACGAGGGCGAGCCCGGCCACGCCCATGACGATCGCGATCCCGGCCGCCTGGACCGTGACGAGCAGATCACCGGGGGTCGAGTTGACGCAGGCGCCCGAGCCCGGGTTCGCCCGGTCGACCCCGACGACCGCGCAGAGCGGGTCCTTGAACAGCCAGAGCAGGCCCGGCCCGAGGATGACCAGGGCGGTCGAGACCCTGGCCAGCAGCCAGGTCCGCCGTGAGGCGCCGTGCCACAGCTCGGCCAGGAAGTAGGCCAGGGCCAGGACCATGAACGGCAGGCTCGTGTAGTAGTGGTACTGGAACGTCGCCCGGTCGATCCGCATCCAGGGCACCCACTGGAGGACGAAGCCGACCGTGATCAGGCCGAGGGCCAGGCTGCCCCGCCTGAACGCCTGCCAGGCGACGAAGGCGATCGCCGGGATCTCCAGCCACCAGGTGATCAGGTTGCCGTTGTCGTAGATCGCGGCCGAGGTGTTGTTGGCGAAGCTGCCCTGGTAGAACCAGACCGGCTTGAAATCGAGCGGCCAGGCCCAGAACGGCGATGAGGCCGGATGGGCGGCTCGAAGGGTGTTGTGGTAGTTGTACATCGCCTTGGTCAGGTCGAGCAGGGTCTGGCCGGTGTGGCCCGGCGGCCAGCCCGGGAAGAGCTGCGGGCCGCCGGCCGACGACACGGCCCACGGGATGTAGCTGATCACGTACACCACGAGGGGCAGGACGAGGAGCGTCCCGATCATCCACACGATCGGCAGACCGAAGCCCCAGCCCAGGCGCATCCAGCCAGGCGGCGGCTCGGCCGCGGGCTCGGCCTGGCTGAGCGGGTCGGACGGATCGGGCGGGGCCGCCAGGGGACCCATCCCGAACGAGCCGGCGATCCGGAAGATGAGGTACACGACGCCCGAGGCGACGATCAACCCGAAGGCAGCCTCGACCGGGGCGACGCTGATCGAGCCCAGGGTGTAGCTCGTCGAGGCGATGCCGGCCGCGACCGCGCCGAGGAAGACCAGGATGCCCAGGATCGCCGGGCCGGCGATCGCCAGGCGCGTCTCGTCGTCGGTCCAGGCGACCGGCCGGAGGACCGCGTGGAGGACCGCAGCCAGGGTCAACCCGACCATGACGACCACGAAGAAGTAGTTCGGGCCGCTCGTCGTGGCATTGACCGGGACCGCCGTCAGGGCGACGTTGCCCAGGACGACTGTGCCCCCGATCAGGCCCAGGATCAGGATGATCCGGCCGAGGGCCGATCGGCCCAGGATCAGGATCCCCACCCCGGCGATCGCGTACAGGCCGACCCACTTGCTGGCCAGGGCCAGGCCGAGCAGGAGCCCGACCAGGGGCAGGCCCACGAGCCAGGCCCAGCGCCAGCGCCACCAGCCGGTCCAGAGAGCCGCGAAGACCGCGTAGCCGGCCACGATGAACAGGCCGCAGTAGACATCGTTCATCGCGATCCGGGACTGGACGAAGAACATCCCGTCCATCGCCACGAGCAGACCGGCCAGGATCGCGATCGAGCGCCGGCGGAACAGGATCCGGGCCAGGAGGTACATCAGGACCGCGGTCAGGACGCCGGCCACGACCCCCGGGAAGCGCCAGGCGAACGGATTTCCGCCGACGTCGACCGAGGCGATCTCGGCGCTGGGTGAGGCGGTCAGGATCGCCTCCCGGTCGCTGGCCGGGTAATCGTGGGTGGCGTCCAGGGCCCACGAGACCGGGCTGAAGGGCAGCTTTGCGTCGGCGTAGGTCGCGTTCGAGGGTGGATTCCCGGTGATGTCGACGACATAGATCGTCGCCGACGACCCGTCGGGGGTCCGGCCGAGGACGTGGACCATCTTCGTCGTCGCATTGAAGATCAGCTTGCTGACCTCGCCGGGCATCGCGAAGGTCGACGGTGGGACGGACGGGAGGGCCACGATCGTGCCCGAATCGCCGATCGGGATGACCGCGATCTGCTTGTCTGTCTGGGCGACGTACAGGTTGGGCGTGTCCGCGAGTACGTCGGCCAGGCCGGTCGCGGGGGCGTCGAGCGCGACGAGGCCGATCTTCTCGCCGGTCGTCGCCGCGATGAAGGTAACCCCGGCGCTGCCGGCCGCGGCGACCTGGGGCAGGGGCGACACCTGGTAGCCGAGCAGCCGCCCGTCGCCGATCGCCCCGGACAGGCCGTTTGTGATCGCCTGGACCTTGTCCGCGGGAAACGAGCCGAGGACCGGCAGGGCGTTGTCGCCACCCTCGGTGGCGATCGCCTTGAGGCGGGCTTCGATCGGGGCCGCATCGAGCCCGGTGATCCCGGCGATCACGTTCGCCTCGGCGGTCGGATCCTTGATCGCCGAGGGGGTCACGACCAGGCCGTCGACCGAGCCGGCGGCGGCCAGGTCGGCCAGCCCGTCGACGTGCAGGCTGGGCCCCAGCGCCCCGGTCGCCGGATCGACCGGGACCGTGTTCGAGGCGGCCGTGCCGGCGACCAGGACCGTGCCGTCGTCGCTGACCCAGAGCAGGTTGATCCCGACCCCGAGATTCGCCAGGGCCGGCAGGGTCGTTCCGTCGGGCGCCGGCGGCGGGCTCGCCGTGCGCAGCGGATCGAGCTCCTCGGTCGTGTCGATCGTGGCGATCTCGCCGCTGGCGGTCCCGATGAAGACCTTGTGGTTCGTCGGGTCGAGGGCCAGGGCCTGGGCCCCGGGCAGGCTGTAGCTCGCGATCAGGTCCCGGGTCTGCAGGTCGTACACCCGGACCTCGTCGCCGCCGGCGACGTAGAACCGATCGCCCGCCCGGCTCTGGGGCAGCGTGTCGTCTTCCCAGCGTGGCTCGACCAGGATCGCCTGGGCCTGCCCGCCCAGCTCGGCCGTCGCCGTGACCTCGTTGTCACCGAGGTACTGGATCCCCTCCGCGATCGCGTACTTCGCGAGATGGGGATGGGTGTACTCGTAGATGTCGTGGGGGATCCCGTAGTTCCAGCCCTGGAGGAACTCCATCGCCGTGCGGGCGTGGTAGACCTCGTCGAAGTGGAACTCCATCGGGGCGTCGAGCCGGAAGAGGCGCAGGAGCAGCAGCCCGATGAGCAGGACGACCATGATGAACGCGTCGAGCTTGTCGAACCGGCCGCCCGGCTCGCCCCACAGGCTGCGCGAACGGTCGGCCAGGCGGGGCCGTCGGTCGAACAGGTTCCGGAGGAAGCCGCGATCTGATTCGTAGTCAACCGCCGGGGTCGTGATCGGCGGCCCCTCGATGACCGGATCCCGAACGGGTCGAGCGGCCCAGCCGATCGAGCCGGCCGAGAAGGCGGCCAGCGGCGGAACGACGCCCGGCTGAGCCAGGGCGATCGCCGGCCCGCCGGCCGAGCCGGCCGCGATGGTCGTCGCCACCAGGGCGCCGGGCGAGGGCTGAGCCTGCCCGACCGGGTTCGCCGCTGCCGCGGCCGCCAGATCCGGCGCGAGCTCGTGGGCGGCGGGCTCATCCGCGGCGAGCCCGGGAGCGGCCAGCTCATCGGCGGCGAGCTCATCCGCGAGCCCCGCCGCCGTCTCCGCGTCGAGCCGCGCGGTGGCGCTCCGGCGCAGCTCGGTCAGGGCCCACAGGCCGACGACGAGGTGGGTCAGGGCGGCGATCGTGACCCCCAGCGGCGAGCGCAGTGCGTCGCCGATCCCGAGCCAGTCGCTCACCCCTGGGTTGTTGTAGAAGGGGTTCGTCAGGACCGCGTACAGGTTCGCGAAGTTGGCCAGGACGAGGGCCAGGTAGGCCACCCGCCAGCGATACGAGGTTGCGGCCAGGATCGCCCCGAAGGCGAAGAACGGAAACAGGTAGCGCTCGTGGACCCGGGTCGGCACGACGAAGAAGGCGATCGCCAGGACCGTGACCCCGACCAGGATCGTCCGCCGATCGTCATGCCGGGCAACCACCACGCACACGAGCAGGATCACGGCCAGGAGCAGGATCGTGCCGATGAACAGGGCCGGGATCCCCAGGATCGTGACCGGTGAGCCCGTGGCGACCGAGTTGGCGATGTCCGGCAGCCAGGTCCCATTGGCCGCCAGGCCGTTGCCGGCCTGCTCGATCAGGGCCCACGGGTTGAACGCGTTGACCGTGATGTAGGGGTAGCCGGCGGCCGTCTTGCCAACCTGGACGAGCAGATCGATCACGGTCAGGCCGAACGGGGCGCACAGGATGGCGGCGGTTACCAGGCCGGCCACGCCGGCCGTGACGATCCGGGCCGGGCCGCGGCCGAGCCGCCCGAGCAGGCCACCGCCCGTCGCGGACGAAGCCGGCCCAGCTGCCCGCGGCTCGGTCGCATCGCCCACCGTCCCGGCCGCAGCGATCGGTCCGGCCTGGCGAGCCTGCCACCAGTCGACGAGGTAGCGCCGGATCAGGACGGCCACGAGGATCGGGATCAGGATCCCCAGCTGGGGCTTGATCACCGCCGCGATCGTGGCCAGGATCGCCGCGGATTCCGGGTGGTCGCGCCACAGCTCGCGCAGGCCGAGCAGGACGAAGATCAGGCCGAACGAGTCGACCTGGGCCCAGACCGCGCTGTCGAACCAGGTCACCGGGTTGACCACGAAGATCAGGGCCCCGATCAGGGCTGCCCGGCGCGATCCCCCCAGCTCGAGGACGAGCTGGTGGACCAGGTAGGCCACGACGATGTCGGACAGGATCGCGGGCAGCTTGATCAGGTCGCCCAGGCCGCCAAGGGCATTGCCGACGATCCCCAGCAGCCACAGGACATACAGGTAGCCGGGGGTGTAGTCGATGAACGAAACGCGCCCATAGAAGCCGTACAGGCCGTGGGCCGCGAGGTCCTCCGCCCAACCGATGAACGAGGCCCGGTCGGTTCCGAAGCCGGACCCGGGAAGGAGGACGTATGCGATGATGAGGCGGAAGGCGAGCCCGACGCCGAGGATTGCGAGCAGTCCGCCCGCGGCCCCGAACGACCGCCACGTCACACTCGGGCCCCGGTCGGACGCACCCATCGCGGGGCCTGCCAACGTCGTTGGCCTCCTGCACGAGCGCTGATGTGGAGCGGAGGATAGCACAAGGCCCCGTGACGACCGCCGCCGAGGCCCCCGCCGCCGAGCAGGAACGCGACTCGCCGACCGTCTGGATCGGCCTGCTCATCTTCCTGGGAATGCTCGTGATCTACGGGGTCAGCAACCCCGACCGGGCGAACTTCTACAACCACTTCGTGTGGCAGGCCTCGGCCTGGCTGGAGGGCCAGTTCGGGATCCGCTTTCCGGTCACGGCCACCGGCACATCGCCCGGCAATGACTACTTCCAGGATGTCTTCCCGATCGCCGGCAGCGACCCGTCCCGGGCCCTGATTCCGTTCCCGCCCTTGCCGGCCGTCGTCCTGCTGCCGCTCGTGGCGATCTTCGGGCTGTCCACGAACGCCCAGCTGATCGCCACGTTCATCGGCGCGATCGACGTGGCGATTGCCTTCTGGATGCTCGGCCGGCTGCGGCTCGACCAGGCGGTCCGGATCGCCAGCACGATCTTTCTCGGGCTGGGGACGGTCCTGTGGTACGCGGCCGAGCTCGGCTCGACCTGGTTCTTCGCCCACGTCGTGGCAGTTGGCCTGACCCTGGCTGCGATCGGGATCGCGATCGAGGCGGATCCCCGGGCGGCCGTGGGCGACGACGAGGCAGTCGTGGCCGAGCCGGGCGGCCACCTGACCCTGGGCCTCGACCGGCGCCAGCTCCTGGCCGGTCTCCTGTTCGGGCTGGCCTGTACCTCGCGCCTGACCGTCGTCTTCGGCGCCCCGTTCTTCGTGCTCGTCGGTGGTGGTGGCTCGTGGCGCCGGCGGGCGATCGCGGCCGGGATCGGCGCGGCCATCCCGCTGGCGGCCTTCCTGGCCTACGACCTGGCCTCGACCGGCCACCTGATGACCCCGGTCTACGACTACCTGTACCAGCTCGAGACCGGGGCCTATCCCCAGCTCGACTACCACGCTGGCTGGTCGATCGAGGACCCGCGCTACCTGATCCAGAACCTTCCCCTGATGCTCAGCGGGCTGCCCGATATCCTTCGGCCGTGCACCGACCCGAACGCCGCCCGGGGATTGTTCAGCGTGGACTGCCCGTTGATCGTGCCGCGCGACGTGGGAATGGGGCTGTTCGTGACCAGCCCGGCCTGGCTGCTTGGCTTCCTGTCGCTCCGCTGGTGGGGGGTCGACCGGCTGGTGACCGGGGCGGCAATCGCGGTCGGCGCGATCGCGGTGGTGAACCTGATGCATTTCAGCCAGGGCTGGGTCCAGTTCGGCTATCGCTTCAGCAACGACTTCGCACCGTTCGCCCTGATCCTGTTCGCGCTGGCCCTCCAGGCGCTCCGCCGGCGCTGGATCGGCTACGGCCTGATCGGCCTGTCGATCGTGATCAACCTGTGGGGGGTGATCTGGGGCCACGTGCTGGGCTGGTGACCCGGGATCGGGCGCTGATCGCCGGCCTGGCCCTGCTGGCCGGGGTGGTCGCCTTCTGGCTGGCGTTCCGGACGCTCCTGCCGGGGCTCTACCTGTGGGACACGGGCGAGCTCCAGACGGTCGGCCCGGTCCTCGGGACCGGCCATCCGACCGGCTTCCCGGCCTGGATCATCCTGGGCTGGCTCGCCTCGATCCTGCTCCAGCCGTTCGGTGACCCGGCCTTTCGGATGAATCTGCTCTCGGCGATCCTCGGGGGCGTGGCGGCCGGAGCGACGGTCCTGCTCGTGATCCGGCTGACCGACCGGCGCTGGATCGGCCTCGGAGCCGGGCTCCTGCTGGCCACCCTGCCGATCGCCTGGCAGATTGCCACCCGGGCCGACGTCCATGCCCTGCACCTGGCCCTCGTGGCGATCCTGCTCGGCCTCCTGGTCGACTGGGAGCGCCGCCGGGCCGCCGCCGACCGCGAGGGCCTTGACCGGCGGGCCGATCGAAGCCTGGTCGCCGCCGCGCTCGTGTTCGGGATCGCCTTGGCCAACCACACCCTGAGCATCCTGCTGATACCCGGGATCGCCCTGTACGTCCTGGTGGTGGAGCCGGGCATCCTGCACCGCCCGTGGTTCGTCTGGCGCTGCCTGGGGACGACGCTCGTGACCGCCGGCCTGCTCTACCTCGAGCTGCCGCTCCGGGCCGGGCCGTTCCCGGCGCCGCTCGTGTACGGCCAGCCGAACACCCTCTCGGGCTTCCTCTACGTCGTCCTCGGGGCCCAGTTCGCCGGCAGCGTGGGCGGCCCGCTGCCAGACCTCGTGAGCAAGCTCGCCTGGCTGGCCGCGCAGGCCGTGGCCCAGTTCGGGCCGCTCGCCTGGCTGATCCCGGTCGGCCTCGTCGCGACCGTGGCGCGCCGGCCGCGCTATGCCCTGCTGACGGTGCCCGGCTTGGTCCTGACCTGCTGGTTCGCGACGTCGTACCAGAACGCCGAGATCTGGCGCTATCTGCTCGGTCCGGCGTTGATCGCGATCACCTGGCTGGCGGTCCTCGCCGCGGAGGTCGTGCGCCTGGCGGAGCTGGCCCTGGGCCACGCCCCGGCCGGCTCACTGGCCCGTTCGCTGGCGGCCTCGGACAGCGTGGACGAGCTCGACGCCGGCGCTGGAGGCGAGGACATCGACCCGCGCGGCCGGAGGCGGGCGAGCGGGCTGGTCGAGATCGTCCTGGTCGGGCTGCTCCTGGTCCCGGCCGTGAGCGCCATTCCGACGACCTGGCGGGCCGTCGACCGGAGCGCCGATCGGACCGCCTCGCAATGGCTGGCCGCGGTCCTGCCCAAGCTCGACCCGCACGGGGTGGTGATCAGCTGGTGGAGCTACTCGACGCCGCTATGGTACGCACAGATCATTGACCTCATGATTCCGCAAGTTTCGATCGTCGATGATCGGACCCGGCTCGACGAAGGACTTGGCAGCGTGGCGGATGTGATCAATGCAAACCTGGGCAAGCGGGCGGTCTACCTCGTCCGCCTGCCCGCGGACCTGGCGCCGCTCCAGCAGGAGTACACGATGACCCTGGTCGACTCGACCGATCCCACGCAACCCGTCTACGAGGTCACCGGCCGGGTCGAGGCTCAGCCTTGACCGTGGATCCGGAGCGTCTGGCGGCCCTGTCGTACTTCTTCCCGGCCCACAACGAGGAGGGCAACGTCGAGGCCCTGGTGGCCGACGCGCTGGTCGCCCTGCCGGCGATCGCCGACCAGTTCGAGATCATCGTGGTCGATGACGGCTCGACCGACCGGACGAGCGCCCTGGCCGACGGCCTGGCCATATCTCACCCCGGGGTCGTCCGGGCCGTCCACCACCCGACCAACCTGGGCTATGGTGCGGCCCTCAGGTCCGGCTTCCAGGCGGCCCGCTTCGAGTGGGTCGCCTTCACCGACGGGGATCGCCAGTTCGCGGTGGCCGACCTCGGCCGGCTGACCGCCCGGATCGCCCAGGCGGACCGGCCCGACGTCGTGGTCGGCTTCCGGATCAAGCGGGCCGACCCGATCATCCGGACCCTGTACGCCCGCTCGTACCGGCTGGCCAACCGGATCTTCTTCGGGCTGCGGGTGACCGACGTGGACTGTGCCTGCAAGCTGTTCCGGCGCGACGCCCTGGACGGCCTGCGGGTCGAGTCGAGCGGGGCGTTCTTCTCGGCCGAGCTGCTGATCAAGCTGGGCGCGGCCCACCGCTCGATCGTGGAGGTCGGCGTGCCCCACTACCCCCGGACGGTCGGGTCGGCGACCGGCGCCCGCCCGTCGGTGGTCCTGCGGGCCGTGCGTGATTTCTGGAACCTGCGCCTGCGCCTGTGGGTCAACGCCGCCCGGGCAATCCGGCGGGGCGAACCGATCCTGGCCGACGACCGGCCGTGACCTGACGCTCGGGCTGAGCCCAAGGTCTGCCGGAGCCCGTCCTCCCGGCGCGGGCCGGAGCAGGCAGCCGGCCGGGCCTATTCGGGGCTCGGGCCCTCGCGGCTCTCCGGGTCGACGTCGAGCGAGTTGACGAAGTCGCGGAACACGGCCAGGCGCGGATCGCCCGGCTCGGCGCCCTCTTCCAGCTCGCCGCCGAGCGAGGCCACGACCGCGGCATCGGGGCTCACCCCGGCCCGGTCCAGGACCGCCTCCGAAGCGTAGATCCGGGCCCCGGCCCGAACCGCCAGGGCAATCGCGTCGGATGGGCGCGAGTCGACCTCGATCGTCCGGCCCTCGGCATCGAGGACGAGCCGGGCGTGGTAGGTCTCCTCGGCCAGGGTCGCGATCACGACCTGGCGGATCGTCGCGCCGAGCTCCTCGAGGATCGTGCTGAACAGGTCGTGGCTGAGCGGTCGCTCGGACGACACGCCCTGGAGCCGCATCGCGATCGCGTTGGCCTCCCACGGCCCGATCCAGATCGGCAGGTAGCGCTCCCGATCGCGCTCCTTGAGGATCACGACGTGGTTGCTCGAGGGCATGTGGACCCGGACGCTCTCGACCACGACTTCGATCAGCTCGGTCACCGCCCGATTATCCCACGCGGTCGGGCCGCCTCGATCGGCGGCGGGCCGGACGCCAGGGCTAGTGGCTTGGGCTTGGGGTTGGCTTCGGCTTCGGCTTGGCCGTCCGCCTCGGAGTCGGTTTGGGGGTGGGCTTGGGGGTGGGCTTGGCCTTGACGCTGGGCGAGGGCGAGGGCGAGCTCGGAGCGACCGACGGGGCGTTCGAGCCCTGGACGGCCACCAGAGCGGAGGTCAGAAGGCGATCGTGGTCGATCCACATCAGGCTGTCGGGTCCGCCGTTCGTGCCGGGCAGGACGGCCAGGCCGCGCATGTCCGACCAGGACGTGTCGCCGTTGGCCAGCTCGTACTGGCCGACGATGTTGCCCGTGTCCTTGTCGATCGCGACGACCCGCTGGTTCGACTTGTCATAGGCGTACACGACTCCGAGGTCGCGGGCGGTCGAGGTGGCGATCAGGGTGTACTGGGGCGCACTGCGCAGGATCTCGTCGCCAGGATCGTCAGCCTTCCAGCCCTGCGAGGCGCCATTGATGAACCGGGTCAGGACGCCGTTCTGGGTGATGAAGATGTCGCCGTCGATCAGCACGTCATCGACCGCCGAGACGTCCTGGGGCGTGGCCAGCCGGCCGGTCGAGGAGGCCGGGAAGCTGCCGTCGGCAGCCGGGGTGTAGACGATGATGTTGCGCTGCGACGGGTCGACCACATACAGGTTGTAGAGGCCCTGGTTGGCGTTCCGCACGAACGTGCCGATCCCCCGGATGTCGTTGCCCCAGCTCGAGGAGTTGCGCACGATCTCCTTGACGATCGTGCCCCGCCCCGTTGCGTCCGACGGCCGCCAGCGCCACAGGTCGTTCTTGGCGTCGAGGATCAGCAGGTCCGGCCCGCCCAGGGTGATGAACGTCGGGACGTCGATCTTGACGCCCTTGACCACCTCGCCAGCCTTGGCGATCGCGACCGCCTGGCCGGTCTTCAGGTCGATCCGATAGACCGCCTTGGTGGCCTGGTCGAGGACGTACGGGGCGCCGTCCGGGCCGAGCACGAGCGAGCTCAGGTTCAGGGCCGGGTTGGCCGAGGCGAACGAGACGTCCACGGTCGAGCCGACCGAGATCATCTGGTACAGCTCGTCGATGCCGGCCCGGGCCTGGGCCCGGAGGGGCGCCGTGACGGACGTGGCGATCCCGGCCTTCTCGGCCGCGTCGAGCTGCTGCCAGGCGTCGGTCAGGAGCTGCTGGGCCCGGTTCCGGTCGTTCTTGACCAGGTCCACCCCGGGGCCGGAGACCTGGCCGAGGTCGGCCTGGGCGGCCTCGAAGGCCCGCTGGGCGGCGGTGATCGAGCTGAGGTCGGTCGGGCTGCCCTTGACGAAGTTCGTGACCGAAATGGCTCCGACCAGGACGAGGGCCAGGCCGACGAAGGCCAGGACCGCGATCGCGGCCCGGCGCTGGGTCTCGACCCGGCTCGAGGCAGGCGTGACCACAGTCTGACCCGGCTTGCGCCGGGGCAGGCGGTCCAGCAAGTGGCCAAAGCCGCGTCCTACCGCTCCGCCGGCCGCCGCGGTCGCCCGGCCGGCCGACTCCTGGATCGTGCTCGCCGCACCGGTCACGCTGTCGGCCAGGGGGATCGGCGAGCGATCCGGCGTCCCAGCCAGGGGCTCGGGAGCGGCCACGGGCACGAGCCGGCGCTGCCGGCTGGTCGCCGACACCTCGGTCGCTTCGATCGCGATCGCCGCGTCGCTGCCGCTGCCTCCGGCCGTGGTGAACCGGGCGTAGACCTGCTCCATCGCCGACTGGGGGTGGAGCGTCAGCAGGGCGTCCTTGAGCTCCTCCAGGCCGATCCGGGCGACGAGGTTCTCAGACGCGATCACGAGCAAATCGCCGACGTTGATCTCGCCCCGCCAGACGGTCGGCTCGAGGTCGTTCGAGGGCAGCCCCCGGGCCCGGTTCGGATCGGGCAGGGTCGACAGGCGGGCCTGCCGAATCAGGTAGGCCTCGGCCGGCCCCACGGTCACGACGTACAGCTCATTGCCCCGGACCACGGCCAGGCCGACGCCGAGCGGTCCGTTCGCCTCGTCGCTCTTGTCGCCACCCAGCCGGTCCCGCTGGTGCTGGACCTTCTTGTTGGCCGCCCGGATCGCCTTCTCGAGGCAGACCACGATCCCGGCTGACTCGTCGTAGTAGTAGGCGTCGCGAATCGCCTCGGCCACGAGCCGGGAGGCCTCGGCCACGCGCGGCCCGCTGGTCCGCGAGGTCACGACGAGGTACAGGTTGCCCTTCGACCGGACGACGCTCCCGATCGAGGGCTCCTCGGACAGGATCGTATCGGGCGAGCCGGGCGGCCGCGCGGCAGCGGCGGCGTAGCCGAGCTTCATCTGGAGCCGTACGGCCATGCGGGCCTCAGTGGTCAGTCAAACAGTTCGGAGGGACGGCCGGGCGGCCTGCCCGAAAGAGCGGGCAGGACCCCCCGGGGCGGCTGGCAGGTTGCCGGATTATACGCGGCGAACGACGACCCTCAGATCGCGGGCGGCGAAGCCCCCCGGGGCGGCCCGGAAAGCGGCCAGGAGCTCCGCTGAGCGGAGCCGGAGCTCCTGGCCGACGATCGGCTCGTCAGCCTCGACCAGGAGCCCCCCGGCGTCGGCTCGGACAAGCCGGCAGGCCCCGGCGGCCGGCGGCACGCGCTCGGCGACGAGCGCCTCCCAGGTGGCCCCGGCCCGGGCCAGGCGCAGTTCATCCTCGAGGCCGAGCCGGCGCGCCGCCTCGGGGATCAGGTCGCCGATCCGCTCCATCGGCCGGCGCCGCGTTCGGCCCGCCTCGCTGGGGCCGGGGCCCCGGTTCGGTCCGCCGTCCTCGTCCCGGCTCATCCGTCCAGCTCGGGCGGCAGCGGGCCCCGGAGCGCGGCTCCATCCGGGCCGGACTCGACCGCCCAGCTCGTCGCACGTGCCCGGAGCTGCGGATCGAGGTCGGCCAGGGTCGTGGTCGTGATCAGGGCCTGGGGCAGCTCGGCGATCCGGCGCACGAGATGCGAACGCCGGCTCGGGTCGAGCTCGCTGAACACGTCGTCGAGGAGGAGGAGGGGCGGCCGGCCGTCGAGGCTCGTCAGGAGATCGAGCTCGGCCAGCTTGAGGGCGAGGATCGCGGTCCGCTGCTGGCCGCGCGAGGCGAAGCCGGCCAGGTTCCGGGCCACCTGGCCGTCGTCAAGTTCGAAGACCAGGTCGTCCCGATGGGGCCCGACCAGGGTCGATCCGTTCCAGACCTCCTTGTCGGCCGTTTCGGCGAGGCGCCGGGCGAGCGCGTCGCGGATCGACTCGCCGGGCCGGGCCGGGGCGTTCGTCTCGTAGCGCAGGCTCAGCCGACCCTCGTCCGGGGCCATCTCCCGGTGGGCGGCCGCCAGGGGCTCGGCGATCGCCGCGAGCAGGGCCAGCCGGGCGCCGACCACGGCCGTGCCGGCGTCGAGCAGGGCCGTGTCCCAGAAGCGGAGCTCGTCCCGTCCGGCCCGCTCCTCGCGGATCGCCCGGAGCAGGCTGTTGCGCTGGGCCAGGGCCCGGCCGTACGTTGCCAGGTCGGCTGGATAGGCGGCCGAGCGGCCGCCCGCCAGGTTGTCGAGAGCGGTCCGCCGCAGGCCGGGCGGGCCCGCGATCAGGAGCATCTCCTCGGGCGCGAACAGGACGACCCGGAGGGTGCCGGCCAGGCTGGGCGCCCGGCGGGGCACGCCGTTCACCCGGATCCGCTTGCGCTGGCTCCCGGCCCCCTCGCGCAGCAGGGCGACCTCGACGGTCGAGCCACCGCCAGCCTGGCCCCCATCGACGACGCCCTCGACCCGGGTCACGTCGGCGCCCCAGCGGATCAGCTCGGTGTCGCTCGTCGCCCGGTGCGAGCGCCCGCTGCCCAGCAGGACGATCCCCTCGAGCAGGCTGGTCTTGCCGGCGGCGTTCGGGCCGTGGAAGAGGTGGGGCCCCGGTCCGAGCTCCAGGTCGAGGGCGTGGTAGCCCCTCAGGTCGAGGAGGACGAGGCGTTCAAGCAGTGGATTCGAGCCGGCTCCGGGCCGCGCCGGAAGGTCCGGTCCCCCGCGGCTTCAGGAGGTCGTGCGAACCGGCATGACCACGTGGGTGTACGTGTCGTCGCCGATCGGCCGGAAGACGCCCGGCGAGAGCGGTCCGTTGAGCTCGAGCGCGAACTGCTCCGCGTCGACCTTCTCGAGGACGTCGGACAGGTAGCGCGAGTTGAACGCGATCGTCGTGCCGTCGCCCTCGACGCTGGCCTCGACCAGGCCCTCGTTGTCGCCGACCTCGGCGGCGGCCGTGACCACGACCCCGCCGCCGTCCGAGCTGACCTGGAGCTTGACGATGTTGGCCGCGGCGTTGGCAATCAGGGCGGCCAGGCGGACCGCCTTGAACAGCTCCTCGCGGTCGACGACCGTCCGGGTCGTATGGCCCTTGGGCAGGACCTGCTGGTAGTTCGGGAACTGGCCGTCGATCAGGCGGCTGACCAGGTCGATCCCGTCGAGGTGGAACAGGACCTGGTTGCGGGCCGGCGCCAGCATGACCTCGATCGCGTCGTCGGTCTCGTTGAGGACCCGGCTCAGCTCGGTCAGCGCCCGGGCCGGGATGACCAGGCTCGTCTCCTCGACCGGGTCGAGGATCGGCAGGGTCTTGACCGCGATCCGGTAGTTATCGGCCGCGGCGAGGGTCAGATGATCGCCCTCGAACTTCCACAGGACGCCGGTCAGGATCGGCCGGGCCTCGTCGCTCGCGGCGGCGAAGGTCGTCTCGGTCAGGGCCTCCTTGAGGACCTTCTGGGAGATCCGGGTCGTGGGTCGCTCAGCGGCCGTCGGGATGGCCGGGAACTCCTCGGCGTCGATCCCCTTGACGTGGGATTCGAAACGACCGCAGCGGATCCTGAGCGTGTCGCCTGCCTGGAGCTCGAGCTCGACCTTCTCGCTCGAGGGCAGGCCGGCCACGATGTCGTTCAGGAGCCGGGCCGGAACGGTGATCGCACCGTCCTTCTCGATCTTGCCCGGGACCCAGTAGGTGATCCCGATCTCGAGATTTGTCGCCGTCAGCTTCAGGCCGGCATCCTCGGTCCGGATCAGAACGTTGCTCAGGACGGGCAGCGTGCTGCGGGTGGACACGGCCCGGCTGACGACCGACAGGCCGCGCGCGAGGTTCTCCTGCATGACCGAGACATTCACGGAAGGCACGCTCCAGGGAGTCGAGAACCGGGTTGCCACCGGGGGCTGACGCCGGCGCGGGTTCGGGCGCCGTTCCCCACGTGGTCGGTGCTTCTCTGGGGATTCAATCAAACCTATCTTAGTCCGTCATCATCATCATCATCCTGTTGACGGTGTGGATTGCCGCGCTCGGCCGGGCACGATTCGGGCGTTGATGAGTCGGCTCGATGGGTGGATCGACGGGTCGCTTCGGGGGACGGAACCGGGGCGTCGGTGTGGATTGTCGGACGCTCCGGCGGGTGGCTTCCAGGAATCGCCCGGAGCGGCCCACCGCGAGGAGCCGGATTGGCACCGTCGGGGCCGGGGTTGTCCACCGCTCGTCGGACGTGAGCCGGCGGGGCCCGGGCAGGACCGTGGCGGCCGTGGCTCGGCCGGGGCGGGCCGAGGGGTCCGGCCCGGGAGCCTCAGTCGGCGTAGATCAGCTCGCGCACGGCGGCGATCTCGCGTCGCAGCTCGTCGTTGGCAGCTGTCTCGCGGTTGATCTTGTCGCAGGCGTGGAGGACCGTCGAGTGATCGCGCCCGCCGAGCTCGGCCCCGATCCGCAGGAGCGAGACATCGGTCTCCTCGCGCATCAGGTACATCGCGATCTGGCGGGGCACGACGATCGCCCGGTCGCGCTTCTGGCCCTGGAGGGCATCCATCGGCACGCCGTAGTAGTCGGACACGACCCGGGCGATTCGCTCGGGGGTGACCTGGCGCTTCTTCGGGTTGTAGATCACGTTGGCCAGGACCGCCTGGGCCAGCTCGATGCTGATCGCCGTCGAGCTCATGCTGGCGTAGGCCACGATCCGGTTCAGGGCGCCCTCGAGCTCGCGGATGTTGCTGACGACCTTGCGAGCGATGAACTCGATCACGTCCGAGGTCATCGGAACGCCCATCTCCTCGGCCTTGGCCCGGAGGATGGCGATCCGGGTCTCGAGATCCGGCGCGGTCAGGTCGGCGATCAGGCCCCATTCGAACCGGCTGCGCAGGCGTTCCTCGAGGGTCACGATCTGCTTGGGCGGCCGATCGGAGCTCATCACGATCTGCTTGCCATCCTCGTGGATCGTGTTGAACGTGTGGAAGAACTCTTCCTGGGTCCGCTCCTTGTCGGCGATGAACTGGACGTCGTCGATCAGGAGCAGGTCGATCCGCCGGTAGCGCGCCCGGAACTCGTCGATCTTGCCCTGCTGGATCGAGGTGATGAACTCATTGGTGAACTTCTCGGAGGTCGCGTAGACGACCTTCTTGCGCGGGAACTTGGCGATCACCTGGTTGCCGATCGCGTGCATCAGGTGGGTCTTGCCCAGGCCCACCCCGCCGTACAGGAAGAGCGGGTTGTAGGCGTGGCCCGGGCGCTCGGCGACGGACAGGCTGGCGGCATGGGCCAGCCGGTTGGCCGAGCCGACGATGAAGTTGGCGAAGGTGTAGCGCGGATTGAGGTTCGAGGACCCGCCCTCACCGCCGACCCGGCCGGGCTCGAGGCGAACCTGCTGGCTCGGCCCGGCCTGGGGGCTGTCGTCCACCGGGGAGGCTTCGACCGCCCGGACGACGAACTCGACCTGGACGCTGTAGCCCACGATCCGGGCCAGGGTCTGGGAGATCAGAGAGCGATAGCGGGTCTCGAGCCAGTCCTTGGCGAACCCGTTCGGGACCGCGATCCGGAACAGGTTGTCGTTGACCTCGATCAGGCTCGTGTCGCGCAGCCACGTCTCGAAGTTAGCCGGCGACAGTGAGACCTGGAGCTCACCGAGGGCGGCTCGCCATACGTGCTTCGCGTCCATATTGTCGATGCGACCCTGCAGCTCGGAGGAATGAATCGCCGACGCGGCGGCCTGGGCTAACGGTCGAGGCGGAGCCGATTTCGGGGCCACGGACGCCGCTGCGCGGGGCCGGATACGAAGGCCGCTCCACTGGCTCCTCCGGGGGATTTCGGAGGTGCCCGCGAGCGTCCCGGCGTCGGGGGCCCGCGAAGAATAGCACCGGCTCTCCGGGCCCCGCAAGGCGCCCGCGCATCAGAATCCCCATACTCCCCCGGAGTATCCCCGAGTGGAGCCGCCGCCCGGCGTGCTCGGCCCGGCAGGCGCGCCCGAGGCGCTCCGGCGAGCCGTCCCACCGTTTGACACTCGATCTGGGCGATCCATATACTCACCCGGACGTCGACGCGCCAGGCGCTTTTTCGTGCGCACGGCGCGTTCTCGTGCCTCTGAGGCCCGGAATCGTCCGATCGCCAGGGGTGGGGCCGCACGGCCGATGGAGAGGATCGCACGCACCTCCGATGAAACGGACCTACCAGCCAAAGAAGCGCCACCGCGCCAAGGAACACGGCTTTCGCGCCCGGATGAAGTCGGCCGGCGGTCGGCGGATCCTGAGCGCTCGTCGCGCCCGCGGTCGCAAGCGACTGTCTGCCTGATCGAGCGAGGCACCCATTCGCCGCGCCTCGTGATGATTTCCCGCCCAGGGGACTTCGCAGCGCTCCAGGAGGCCGGGACGGTCCGGTCTCACCCGCTCCTCGTCGTACGCCTTCTCCGGACCGACCTCGAGGTCACCCGGTTCGGACTGGCGACCAGCCGCAAGCTTGGCGGCGCCGTCATTCGGAACCGGCTCCGCCGCCGCCTCCGAGAGGCACTCAGGGCACTGGCGCCCTCGTTCCAGCCCGGCTGGGACGTTCTGATCATCGCCCGTCCGGCGCTCGTGACCGCAACGCACGAGGAACTCACCGGGACGATTGCACGGCTCCTCCGTCGGGGAGGGGTCCTGGAAGGACCGAACAGCGCGTGAAACGGATCGGAATCGGACTGATCAAGGTCTACCGAGTCGTCTTCGCGTGGCTGCCCTCGAGCTGCCGCTATGAGCCCACGTGCTCGCACTACACCGAGCAGGCGATCGAGCGCTACGGCCTGCTCAAGGGCAGCTACATGGGAGCCAAGCGGATCGCCCGCTGCCATCCGTGGCATCCCGGCGGCTACGACCCGGTGCGCTGAGCGATGGCCCTGACCGTGCGGCTCGCGCTCCGTCGAGCGCGGCCGTGGCTCAGCCTGGGTCTGCTGTTGGTCTTCACGGCCCTGATCGTGGCCGCCTGCGCGACGCAGTCGACGGCGACCCTGGCCCCCGGCCAGACCGCCGGGCCGAGCCCCTCGGCGACCCTGCCGGCGGCCGCGATCCCGCTCCATCCGGCCACCCCGACCGACCCGCTGTCGCTCGTCGCGTTCCTGTTCACCCCGATCTTCCAGGCCCTGTTCATCAGCCTCGTCGCGGTCGAGCAGGCGACGGGCAGCATGGTCCTTGCGATCATTGCCGTGACCCTCATGGTCCGGGTCATCCTGATCCCGCTCTATCGCAAGCAGATCGTCAGCCAGAAGCGGATGCAGCTCCTCAACCCGGAGCTCAAGGAGATCCAGAAACGCTACAAGGGCGACCGGGCGAAGACCCAGGAGGCGACCCAGGCGTTCTACAAGGAGCGCGGGGTCAACCCGGCCCAGGGTTGCCTGCCGCTGATCCTCCAGTTCGTGCTCCTGATCCCGATGTACTCGGTCTTCAGCTCTGGCCTCCAGAACTACGACCCAACCCGAATGCTGACGGTGTTCGGCGTTCAGGTCGTCCCCTTGACCTGTCCGGCCACGCCGAGCTACAACGCGGCCGGCCACGTGATCCCGTGCATCGACTCGACGATCCACCTGCTGGGCTACACGATCGACCTGAGCCAGCCCTCGGTCCTGTTCACGATCGGGATCGGGATCAGCCTCCTGGCGATCATCTCGTCGCTGCTCCAGCTGGTCCAGTCCCGGATGACCCTGCCCCGACGCGACCCCACCATCCCAGATGACCAGAACACGAAGATCCAGCGCCAGTCGATGCTCTTCCTGCCCTTCATCTCGATCTTCTACGGTGGGTTCCTGCCGGCCGGCCTCTTCATCTACTGGATCGTCTCGACCCTGTTTTCGATCGTCCAGCAATACCTGATCATCGGCTGGGGCGGGATGTTCCCCCTGTTCAACTGGGATCCGCTCTTTGCTCGAGAACACAAGCCCCGCTTCCCGGTGGCGATCCCCACCGTGGATCCGGCCAAACGTGCGCCGAATTCGGTCCTGGCGACCGACGAACGGGCGGCGAAAGCCGCGACCACAATTCGACCCCGAGAACGCAGCGGCCGGCAGGGCCGACGAGGGAGACGACGCTGAACATGAGTGCGTATCAGGAATTCACCGGCAAGTCGGTCGAAGAGGCACTGAAGGCGGCCCGGGAGGCCTTCGGGGTCGGCTTGAACGACCTCGACTTCGAGATCCTCACCCCGGGCAGCCGGGGCGTCCTCGGAATGGGCGCCGAGCCGGCCCGGATCGTGGCCGCGCCACGCGACGCGCTGGGCGGCAGCGCCCCGAAGCGCGAGGCGGCCGCCGCGACGCCCCTGCCGGCTCCGACCCGGGACGACCGGCCCCAGGGCGATCGTCCGCCGCGGACCGACCGGCCCCGGGACGACCGCCCGCATGGAGACCGGCCCCAGGGCGATCGTCCGCCGCGGACCGACCGGCCCCGGGACGACCGGCCTCGCCAGGACGCGCCCCGGGATGACCGGCCGCGCCAGGACGCGCCGCGCCCGTCCGCGCCCCGCGACGATCGACCGCCGCGCAGCGACCGGCCCCGCCAGGACGACCGGAGTCGGCCGCCCCGGCGGGCCTCGTCCGACCTGACCGAGCGCGAGGCGGCCGAGGTGGCCGCGGCTCGTGGTTCGGTCGCCGCCGAGCGGGCCGACCTGGAGGCCGCCGACGCCTCGCCGGAGGCCCTCGCCGCGGGCAAGGACATCCTCGAGAACCTGATGCGCCTGATGGAATTCGACGTGACCGTCGAGATCCGCTCGGGCGAGACGAGCCGGCTGAACGTGATCGGCCAGGGCGACGAGAAGGAGGCCCTGGGCGCCCTGATCGGTCGCAAGGGTGAACGCCTGTCGGCGCTCCAGCACCTGGTCAACCTGATGCTGTCGCGCCGGATGGACGCCTGGACCCGGGTCCTCGTCGATGTCGAGGACTACCGCGGCCGGCGCGAACGCCAGCTGGTCGAGATCGCCCGCCGGGCGGCCGACCGGGTCGGCGAGACGGGCAAGATGCTCCAGCTCGAGCCGATGTCGGCCCTCGAGCGACGCTGGATCCACATCGCCCTGCGCGACAACCCGGACGTGGCCACCCAGTCGATCGGCGAGGAGCCAAATCGGCGGGTGATCGTCCTGCCCCGGGCCTGATCGTCACGAACAATCCGGCCCACCCGTCGAGACGTACCAGGGACGGCAGGACCACTGCCCGAGGGGACCGGATTGACGTGGCTGGTAGGATGCAGACCGCACAATGACGACCGCTTCAGAATCTGAGCTGCCCGTCGAGGTCGTTTCGAGCCATCGAATCGGCTGGACCCGCGTGCTCGCGATGTTCCTGCTGGGGCTGGCCCTGGCCCTCGTGATCTCCGTCGGCGCGGTGCTCGCCTACGAGCAGGCCCATGCCGGCAAGATCGGTTCGGGCGTCCACGTCGGCTCGGTTGACGTGTCCGGGCTGACCCGGGACGAGGCCGCCGCCCGCCTGACTGCGGCCTATGCCTCGCTCAGCCAGGGTACGCTCACCCTGAAGCTGCCCGACGGAACTTCCACCGCCAGCTACTCCAGTCTCGGTCGCCAGCTCGACGTGAACGCCGTGGTCGATGCGGCCATGGCCGTCGGCCGAACGGGCAACCCGCTCCAGCGGGTGTCCGACGAGATCCGGGTAGCGTTCAAGGGGACGACGATCGCCCCGGTCGTGACCTTCGATCAGGTCGCCCTCGCCTCCGGGATCGGCGGCGTCGCCTCGGCCGCCTCGATCCCGCCGGTCAACGCTACGATCAAGTCGAGCCCCACGGGCTACACCAGCACCGCCTCGGCCGAGGGCCGGAGCCTCTCCGAGGGGGCTCTCGCCAGCCAGGTCATGACGGCCCTCGGCCCGGTCGACGCCGGCGCCCAGCAGACGCTCGACGTCTCGTCCGACCTCGTCCCCATCGCGCCCACGTTCAGCAGCGCGAGCGCGGCCCAGACGGCCGCCGCGGCCAACGCTGACATCGCCCCGATCGTGCTCAGCCACGAGACCGACTCGTGGACGATCCCGGCGGCCACGGTCGCCTCGTGGCTCGTCGTCACGGTCAAGCCCGATGGCACGTATGACGTCCAGGCCGATCCCAGCAAGGTCTCGGCCACCCTCAGCGCCCTGGCCACGAAGATCAACCGGAAGGCGGTCAACGCGACCTTCCTGATCAGCAAGAAGAACAAGGTCTTCGGCGTGGTGGCCGGCAAGGACGGCCGGACGCTCGACGTGGCCGACTCGGTGACCCTGATCCAGGGCCTGCTCGCCCAGCGGGCAACCGGCCTGGCGACCACGGCCCCCCTGACCCCGGCTGTTACCACCGTCGCCCCGACTCTCTCGACCGCTGCGGCCACAAGTGCCGCCCCCCAGATGCGGGCGATCTCGAGCTGGACGACCTACTACGCCCCGGGTCCGCACAATGGCAACAGCGCGAACATCACGATCCCGGCGATGGCGATCGACGGGACGGTCGTGGCCCCCGGTGCGAAGTTCGACTTCTGGAAGGCGGTCGGGACGGTGAGCGCAGCCAAGGGCTACAAGCTCGGCGGCGCGATCATCAACGGCCACTCGGTCGAGGGCAAGACGATCGGCGGCGGGATCTGCTCGACCTCGACGACCCTGTTCAATGCCGCCCTCCGGGCCGGGCTTCAGACCGACGCCCGGGCGAACCACTACTACTACATCAGCCGCTATCCGCTGGGGCTCGACGCGACGGTCTGGGAGGACGGCAACGCCGTCCAGGACATGTCGTTCACGAACGACACGGCTTACCCGATCCTGATCCGGACGTACGCCAAGCCCGGGATCGTTCGGTTCACCCTGTACAGCGTGCCGAACGGCCGGACGGTCTCGATCTCGAAGCCGATCGTCAAGAACTACATCAAGGGCTACACCGTGGTCGAGCACACCAAGGCGCTCAAGCCCGGCCAGACGCTCCAGAGTGAATACCAGGCCGACGGCCAGGACGTCTGGGTCACCGTCACGGTCAAGGACAAGTCGGGCAAGATCATCAGCCAGAAGACGTACTACTCGCACTACGCCCGGATGATCGGCGTGATCATGAAGGGCGAGGCCTAGACCGAGCGTCCGGCCCGCCGATCCTCAACGGCGGACCGCAACCCCTGGCGACGAGCGTCGCCCGCCAGGCCTGCCGCCTCGCCCGCGCCCGCTCCGCCGCGGGCAGGATGGCCGCCACCGCGGTCTCGGCCTCATCGGGCCCGGTCGCGCAGTTCAGTGAATCGACATCCTGGCTGGCCCGGACCGGAGCCTCGGGCAGGGACCGCAGGTAGTCGATCGCGAGGGCCGCGGTGCGCTCAAGCAGCGGCCCCGGGTCGGTTGCGCTCCCTCAGGCTGCCGGTTCGGACGCTCCCATCAGGCTGCCGGTTCGGACGCTCCCATCAGGCTGCCGATGGTGCCATGCAGGAAGGGCCTCCGGCACTATCGGATCATTGGCGAGCCACCCTCCGGGATCGAGAGTGCGCCGGTGATTGAAGAAGAGCCCGTTCGATCATCCGGTGCGGGCAACCACCTTCTCCGGACCGCGCTCATCGGGGCGATCGTCGCCGTGCTGTCCGGCGCCGGGCTCCTCGGGGCCCTCAACTACCTCGATGCCTCGTGCAACCTGCTCGGTCGGGTGGCCTGCACCCGGGTCCTGTTCGTCGGCAACAGCTACACCTACGTCAACGACCTGCCGACCGTCTTCCGTCACCTCGCCCGGGCGGCCGGCGAGAACGTCGAGACGGCGATGGTTGCCCAGGGCGGCGAGACGCTCGCCCAGCACGTCTCCACGGGCGACGCTCCAGGCCCGATCGCCGAGGCGCGCTGGCAGTTCGTGGTCCTCCAGGAGCAGAGTGAGATCCCGGCGGTCGCGGCGCTCCGGAGCAGCGAGTTCTACCCGGCGGTGCGCACCCTCGTCGGCGACATCCGGCAGGCGGGCGGGACGCCGGTCCTGCTCGAGACGTGGGCCCACCAGGCCGGCTGGTCCGACGATGGACTGAGCTATGGCTCGATGCAGACGGCGCTCGACCAGGGCTACGCCACAATCGGCGGTCAGCTCGGGGTGGTGGTCGCGCCGGCCGGCCAGGCCTGGCAGGCGGCCACTCGGCTCGATCCGGGGATCGCCCTGTGGCAGGCCGACGGCAGCCACCCGACGCTGGCCGGGACCTACCTCGCTGCGTGCGTCCTGTTCAGCCGGATCTTCGGCTACAGCCCGGTCGGGATCAGCGACACGGAAGGACTCCCGAGCGCCGTGGCCGGGGAGCTCCAGCAGGCCTCGATCCAGCAATAGCCGCCGGGCGCCCGGTCAGGCTTCCTGGAGCAGCCAGCCGTTGCCGTCCGGGTCGCTGAACGAGACGTACGAGCCGTACTTCTGCCGAGTCGGGTCAAGGCCCGGCACCTGGTGGCCCTCCGCGTAATGGAAGATCTCGCTGGCCTTGAGGTCGCGGCCGACCAGCTCGGCCCGGGCGGCCTCGATGTCCGACACCACGAGGTGCAGGCCCTGGATCGCGCCGGGGGCCATGCCGGTCTGCGACACGAGCGAGATCGAGCACGCCGAGCCGGGCGGGGTCAGCTGGACGACCCGGAACTCCGGACCGCTGCTGAAGTCGACATCGACCACGAAGCCGGCTTTGTCGGCGTAGAACGCCTTGGCCCGGTCGATGTCGGCGACCGGCATGATCACGAGCTCAAGCTTGAAATCCATCGAAGAAGCCTCCGTTCGACCGAGGGCCGCGGAGGTGGGCACCGGCAGCCCCGCGCCACGAATCGGCTGGTGGTGGAGATGGGGGAGAGTCGAACTCCCCGTCCAGAACCCTTCGCCAGGGACCACTACGAGCGTGTCCGATGATTTGTCGTCAACCAGTCGGGCGCCCATCGGCAGGCTCCCGGCCGGTCCAGTCACGTGTCCCTAGATCGGGCTTTGAACGACGCTACGCGGCGATTGCACCGTTCGCATCCTCGCTGAATGACGCTTCCACAGCCCACGAGGAGGAGGCTGCTTCCACGCTCACCTTACTGCCTAAGCAGCGAGGGCGAGAGCAGGCTGGCGGTTGCCAGTTACTTCGTTTTGTCGCCTTTTTACGAGGCCAGAGCGACATCCTCGGCTCGCGTTCCCTGGTAGCTGGACCCTGTCGAATCCACGCATCCCCACGGCCGCCGAACCTTCATTCGACGGACGCGGATCATGCCACACCATCGGTTCGCTGCCAAGCGGGCCGGGTGCCAAGCGGAGCCGCCCGCTGGGTCCGCGGCCGAACCGCGGGCGAGCGCGAAGCTTCGGGCCGGCTGCCGCGTCGGGGACCGGACCGCTGCGCGAGGGCGGCCGGCCCCGGTTCAGGACCGGCCGCTGAGCGGGCCTGCGGCGATGAAGCGGGCCTGGGTCGGCCGAGTCTGTTGTCAAATTCCGCCCACGGCCGCCGGATGGACGTTCGCGGTCCTTCGGCGGTGGTTCGAGCCGTGCCCGCGCCTTACCTCGAGCACGAGCTTGCCTCAGGGCAACACCCCGAAGCCGTCAAACCACTCGTCGAACGACCGGCGCGGCGCCCAGCGGAATTTGGCAAGAGAAAGCAGGGGCTGGGCAATCGGGGGCGGCGTGCCCAGCTCAGGAGCGGCCGCGGGTCACGTCGGCCAGCTGGCGGTCCACATCCCGGCGGGAATCGCGTTCGGCGATGTCACGTCGGCGGTCGTACAGCTGCTTGCCCCGGGCCAGGCCGATCTCGACCTTGGCCCGGCCGCGCTCGTTGATGTAGAGCCGGAGCGGGACCATCGTCTGGCCCTTCTGCTTCGTCTTGGACAGGAGCTGGGTGATCTCGGCCCGATGGACGAGGAGCTTGCGGGTCCGCTTCGCCTCGTGGTTCAGCCGATTGCCGCCCTCGTACGGCGCGATGTGCGCCGCGTACAGCCACATCTCGCCCCGATCGATCCGGGCATACGCGTCCGACAGGTTCACCTTGTGGCCCCGGACCGATTTGATCTCGGTCCCGGTCAGGGCGATCCCGGCTTCGAACGTGTCGTCGATCGTGAAGTTGTGGCGGGCTCTGCGGTTGAGGGCGATCGTCTCTTCGCCCATGATCGGCTCCTTGGCTGGGCTGGGCGCACGAACGCCGGCCCTTGCGGACCGGCGCTCGAAAACGCTTCACCACCCGCAGGGTGTCCGCTTAGACGGTCATCTCCTGCGAGGTGGTGCAGCGAGAATGTTCAGACACTGCACATCACCTCCTTTCGTGCCCCGAAACCGTACCCGAAGGGCGCGAGCAGCGCAATAGCCCGAAGACACCAGGCCCAGCCACCGGGTCGGTGAAAGCGATGCCTCAGGCGGCCCAGGCCCGCTCGGTGTCGTTGGGGACGGAGGCCGGCCCGGTGTCACCGGGGACGGGGACCCGCTCGGTGTCGCCCGGGACGAAGGCTCGCTCCGTGCCGTCCGGGCCGGAGCCCGCAGCGGCGCTGCCCCCGGTTGCCAGCACCTGGAGGGCCCGGGTGAGGACCGGGTCGGAGCCGGCCGGCGCATCGGCCGCGACCGACACCGCGATATTCGGGGTCAGCCCGACGTGGTTGATCCAGACCTTGTCGGGGGTCAGCCACTTGGCGATCGTGAGCCGGAAGCCGCCGCCGCTGTCGGACAGCTGCTGGAAGGCCTGGATCGTGCCCTTGCCGAACGACTGGCTGCCGATCAGCTCGGCCCGGCCGCGGGCCTGCAGGGCACCGGCCACGATCTCGCTGGCCGAGGCACTGTTGCCGTCGATCAGGACCACGACCTTGATCGCCGGGTCCGTCGCGGCCCCGTCCGAGGCCGCGCTGATCGCCGTCTGGACCCCGTCCGCCCCCTGCTCGTAGTAGATGACACCACCGGGCAGGAACTGGCTGGCCACGACCTGGGCGGCCGTGACAAAGCCGCCCCCGTTGCCGCGCAGGTCGACCACGATCCGCTTCTGGCCGGCTGCCACATCGGCCTTGACGGCCGCCGCGAACTCACGAGCCGAGGTGTCGCTGAAGGCGGTCAGCCGGATGTAGCCGACCGATCCGTCGGCCAGCGAGCGGGTCTCGACTTCCTTCTGGACGACGACGTCCCGGACGATCGAGATCGAGAGCGGTCCGGTCACCCCGGACCGGCGAATCCCGAGCACGACCGTCGTTCCCTTCGGGCCGCGGATCTTCGCCACGGCCGCGTCGACGCTGCCGGTCAGGGCCTGGCCGCTGATCGACACGATCCGGTCTCCGGGCAGCAGGCCCGCCTTGTCGGCCGGGGCACCCTGGATCACGCTCGAGACGACCAGGGTGCAGACGGCGTCGAGCGTTGTGCAAGTGGCATTCGTCGAGATCGAGGTGGCCGGGATCACGGCCCCGATCCCGGTGAATGTGCCGTTGATTCCCTGGAGCGTGTTCTGGAAGTCGTCCGGGCTCAGGTACTGGCTGAATGGATCGTCGAGCGAGCCGATCATCCCCCGGATCGCGCCATCGACGAGGGTCTGACGATCGACCGGGCCGAGGGCAAAATCGCTCTGGATCGCGTCGTACACGTCCCAGAACGGCTGGAAGGCGGCCTGGTCCGAGACGGCCGTCCCCGGCGTCGAGGCGCGCTGGGCGCCGAGGGCGAAGCCGGACAGGAAGAGGCCGCTCCCGGCCAGGATCGCCACGATCGCGAGGAACCAGGACCGGCGAGGCCGATGCGGGGCGGCTTTCGGGCCAGGTGGTTCGACGGCGGGTGGTTCGACGGCGGGTGGTTCGACGGCGGACGGTTCGGGGGCAGGCGGTTCAGCAGCGGAAGGTTCGGCGGGAGACATCGGATCGATCCTGGGGTTCGGGGTGGCACCGGCTCCGGCTGTGTGGAGCTTGGGCAGGCGCAGCCTACCGCGACGCGGCCCGGGCTGCCTCGGCGAGGGCGAGCGAATCCGGGCGGGACTACTTCAGCAGGTAGCTCCGGACCGAGACCCATGACCCGATCGTGCCCAGGCCGATCCCGGTGGCCAGCACGATGATCACGAGGTCGCGCGAGATCGAGCCGACCTGGAGCGGCAGGACCTCGAAGAAGCGGGTCATCAGGCTGCTCAGCGGGGCGGCCCCGGCTGCCAGGAGCATCAGCGTGATCAAGGCCCCGAACAGGCCGACCATCGCCCCCTCGAAGATGAACGGCCAGCGGATGAACGCGTCGGACGCCCCGACCAGGCGCATGATCTCGATCTCCTCCGAACGGGCGACCACCGCCAGTCGGATCGTGTTGATGATGATGAACAACACGGTCAGCCCGACCAGTGCGAGCAGGACCAGGCCGATGGTTCTAAGCAGATTCGTCACGGTCAGGACGCGATCGACCAGGTCCTGGACCTGCTCGACGGTCTGGACCACGTCGGTCCGGGCCTGGAGCACCTGGACGACCGAGCCGAAGTCGTGGGGATCCTTGAGCGTGACGTTCAGGCTGGCCGGGAGCGGGTTCGAGTCGAGATACTGGGTCAGGTCCTCGCGGCCCTGCTCGGCCATCCGCTGCTTGAACTGGGCCAGCGCCGTCGCCTTGTCGATGTATTCGACCGTGGCCACCTCGGGCAGGGCAGAGATGTCCTGCTTGAGCTGGGCGATCTTCAGGTCGGGCGCATCATCGCGCAGCTCGGCCACCACCTGAACCTTCTGCTCGACGAACTGGAGGCCCGCGTCGAGGCCCGACAGGACGACGAAGAAAGCGCTCAGCAGGACGAGCATCAGGACCATCGTGGCGGTCGCCGCCAGGCTCATGACCGCGTTCCGCCAGAAGCCCTGCCAGGCTCCCTTCAGGCTGAAGGCGACGAACGACAGCACGCTCTAATCCTCGCGGTGGTAGGCCGCGCCAAGCTCGTCGCGAGTGACTCGGCCGTCCTCGAGGGCGACCACCCGGCGGCGCAGCGCGGTGACGATCTCAGCGTTGTGGGTCGCCATCAGGACCGTGACCCCCAGCTCGTTGATCCGGGACAGGAGCTGGATGATCTCCCAGCTGATCAGCGGGTCGAGGTTGCCCGTCGGCTCGTCGGCGATGATCAGGCGCGGATCGTGGACCAGGGCCCGGGCGATCGCGGTCCGCTGCTGCTCCCCGCCGGAGAGCTGCGAGGGAAGCTGGTCAACCTGGGCGGTCAGCCCGACCAGCGAGAGGACCCGCTCGACGGCCGGTGCGATCTGGCGCCGGGGCGTGCCAGTGACTTCCAGGGCGAACCCGACGTTCTCGCGGACCGTCTTGTTCGGCAGGAGCTTGAAGTCCTGGAAGATGATCCCGATCTTGCGCCGGATCCGGGGGACTTCCCGACGGCTCAGCCGGGCCACGTCCTGGCCATCGAGGATGACCGCGCCCTTCGTCGCGATCTCATCGCGGATCAGGAGCTTGATCAGGGTCGACTTGCCGGCCCCCGAGGCACCGACCAGGAACACGAAGTCGCCCTCGGGGATGACCAGATCGACGTCGCGCAGGGCGGTCTTGCCGTTGGGGTAGGTCTTCGTGACGTCGTGCAGCACGAGGATGGCCTGCTCATCCGGCGTCTCGGCGATCGGATGGGCGGCGGGCTGCTCACGAAGCGAGCGCGCGGCGGCTCGGGGAGGGGCCGCGTTCGGGGAAGCCACGCCGGGAGGCTACCACCCCGGACCGGACCTGTCCGTAACACGATCCTCCTATAGCAGCCCAGGCGAGATCGGCAGGTAGCGTTCGAAGTCGGCAAACGGCCGATTCCAGGCGATCAGGATCGGGAAGTCCTCGAAGCGCAGGCCGGCCTGGAGGAGCATCCTGACGGCCGGTCCGGCCATCCCCGGGACCCACACGGCCTGGGCGCCCCGGAAGGGCACGGCCTGAAGCAAGTGGCCCAGGGCCGGTCCCAGCAGCGCCGGGTCGCGGACGGCCAGCGGGCCGATCCGGCCCGATTCCGCGGCGTAGCCGTAGCCCAGGTCCGCTCCGTCCGAAGCGCGGTACAGGAAGCCGTGCCGTCCGCTGGTCCGCAGGAAGCGGTGATCCTGGGGGTGCTCGACGCCGAGCAGCTCTCGATCGAGCGATCCCACGACCTCGCTCAGCTCGGCGTGCCCGGATCCGCCCGGGCGGTCGGCCACGATCGACTCGAATGGCACGGCCGAGACGCCGGCCGGCAGGCCGGGCAGGCGCTCCGGCTCCGTCACGTAGCCGCTCATCGAGAGGAGCGGCATGCGGGGCACGATCCCGAACCGGCTGTACAGGGCGTTCGAGATCGGCTGGGCACTGTCCGTGGCGGTGGCCAGGACCATCTCCGAGCCGGCCGGCGGCAGGATCGCCTCGACCAGGGCTCGACCGATCCCGCCGGCCTGCCGGTCCGGGCGGACGAAGCACATCGACAGGAACCACAGCCGGCCGCGGACGACCGCAGAGGCGAAGCCGGCAATCGTGCCCAGCGCCGTGTCCGCGGCCACGACGAACCGCTCGGGGTCGGTTTCGGCCAGATGGCTGTACAGCCGGGTGATCCCGGTCAGGTCATCGGGAATCGGCGGTTGGTTGAGCCGAACGATGTAGTCGTTGAGGCTCTCGCGCCAGATCTCGGCGCAGATCGGCAGCTCATCGGACCTCGCCGGGCGGATCTCGAGGCCGGCCGGAGCCGTCATCAGGCGGGCTCGTCGACGGCCGCCAGCTCGCGGCCAGTCGCCAAACGCTCGAGCTCGGCCTGCATGAAGATGTCGAGATCGCCGTCGAGAACGGCCCCGGTGTTGCTCGTCTCGACCCCGGTCCGGAGGTCCTTGACCATCTGGTAGGGATGGAGCACGTAGCTCCGAATCTGGTTGCCCCAGCCGGCCGAGATATGCTCGCCCTTGAGCTCGCGCAGCTCGGCCTCCTTCTCCTCGAGGCGCCGTTCGAGGAGGCGGGCCTTGAGGACCTTGATCGCGGTCTCCTTGTTCTGGGTCTGCGATCGCTCGTTCTGGCTCTGGGCCACGATGTTCGTCGGCAGGTGGGTCAGCCGGACCGCCGAATTGGTCTTGTTGACGTGCTGCCCGCCCGCTCCCTGGGAGCGGTACGTGTCGACCCGGATCTCGTCCCAGTTCAGCTCGATGTCGGTGTCGTCCTCCTCGACCTCGGGCAGGACCTCGACCAGGGCGAAGGTCGTCTGGCGCCGGTTCTGCGAGTCGAACGGGCTGATCCGGACGAGGCGGTGGACCCCCCGCTCGGCCCGCAGCCAGCCGTAGGCCCGGGCTGCCTCGACCGCCACGGTCACGCTCTTCAGGCCGGCCGACTCGCCCTCCTGCTGGTCCACGACCTCGGTCTTGAAGCGATGGCGCTCGGCCCAGCGGAGGTACATCCGGAGGAGCATCTCGGCCCAGTCGGTGGCCTCGGTCCCGCCCGCTCCGGCGCTGATCATCAGGAGCGCGCCACGATCGTCGTACTCGCCACTGAACAGGAGAGCCGTCCGCTCGCGGTTGAAATCGAGCTCGACCGCGGCGGCGTCGCCGGTCAGGACCGCCTCGAGGTCGGGGTCGGGTGAATCCTCGAGGAGGTCGGTCAGCGAGCTGAGTGACTCGGCCCGGGCCTCAAGCTCCCGCCAGGTGTCGATCTCGGTGCGCAGGCCATCGGCCTGGCGGAGGACCCTCTTGGCGGTCCGGCTGTCGTCCCAGAAACCCGGGGCGAGGGTCAGCTGGTCGAGCTCGGAGAGTCGGGCTTCCTTGACCCCGAGGTCAAAGACGCCCCGACGTCGACCGGATCCGTTCGGCCAGGTCCCTGATCGCGGCGGAATCCATTAGCCGCGGACCTGGACATCCTGGAGAAGGATCGGCCGGAGCTCGATAATCCGCAGGGCGGTCTTGCTCCGGGCGACGACGGGGTTCACGCAGGGGCAGTAGCCGTTGTGAGGGCAGACGCCGCAGTTGCCGTCGCAGTCGAGCGCCGCGGCGTAGCTGCACGTACGGCAGTCTCGCTCGCAGGCGATCAGATCAATAAACGACGCTTCCTCGGCCTGCTTCACGGGCTCCCTCTCTCGTGGCCTGGTGAAGGGTTTGGCACGGGCGACCGGCGTCTGCTCGCAAACGCGGTTTTTCGGGCTCCTCCGGGTCTCCAGCCCCGTACCCCGCTGGGCTTGGCCCAGTGTACCGGCGCAACTTCAATTCGCCAAGAGGGAAAACGCGAGATTCGTGTCCAAATTCGCCCGAATGTCAGTTTTCAATTCTCCGGTCGCCCGTCTTCGTCCGTCCGCCACGTTCGTCTCGACGCCGCCTGAGACCGTCAGGTCCCGTGGATGTCCCCTGGATCACGCCTTGATCTCCCACGCGCCTCCTGCCGGTCCGCCTCCTCGGCATGTCGCCGCCGGCGAACAGACAGGCGGAATCGGGCCAGTCCCTCGGCCTGAGGCTCGCGCTCTCCATCGATTCGTTCGCCGGGCGCGAACGAATCGGCGTTTCGGGCGACATTCGCCGCGTCTCGGGGCTCGACAGGGCCGTCTTGTTCGCCCCTGGCGACGCCCCGAGCGGCTCCGGGCGACGCGCCCCGCGGCGAGGACCGTGGCCCCTGGCCCGGCTCGACGCCGTGAACCCGAGCTTCGGCCGGCTACATGACCGGGAAGGTCTCCGAGACGACGAGAGTGGCGCCGCCGGCGAGGACCGGGCAGCCCTTGGCCGTTTCGACGGCGGCATCGAGGCTGTCGGCCTTGATGATCGAGTAGCCGGTCGGGCCGGACGTTGCGTCCATGACCGAGAGATCGGGTGAGATCGCGCGCGACGAGGAGATCGGGTTCCCGCCGTCGATCAGCCGATCGCCGAGCTCGCCGAACCAGTCGGTCCAGGCCTGCATCACCTTGGCCCCCTCCTCCTGGGTCTCGGGCATGCTGCCGCCGTAGAACGTGAGCAGAAAGTTCGCCATATCGAATGGACCTCCACACCTTCGGTCTTGCCGGCCTGAGACTTGTGCAGCAGGCCTCGGCAGAATTGCCGGTCACCTTTAACGACGAATGAACCACTCGCTAATCGACAGGCCGTGATTACCGAGTGAGCGTCGAATCGCGGCGATCGAAGCCAGGCCGCTCCCGCCCTGGTTCGTACCTTAGATCGCGCGGCCTCCCGGGCCCGGCCGGCTCAGTCGGGCGGGCTCTGGCCGGTGATGAAGTAGACGGCCAGGCCGCCCAGCTCATGAAACGTGATCTCGACGGCGTGGAGCGGATCGGTGTCCCCGGGGCTATCGGGGGTCGGAGAGCCATAGGCGGTGATCCCGAGGTCGGAGGCGATCCGCAGGACCCGCAGCATGTGGCTCCGGTCCGACACGAAGACCGCGTCGTGGATCGACTTGGCCATCAGGGTCTGGCGCACCGCTCCAAGCGACTCCAGGGTGTTCCGGCCCTGGTCCTCCATCAGGATCCGGTCGGCCGGCACGCCGTGGTCGATCGCGAACTGGCGGCCGACGGCGGCCTCGGTGAACCGATCACCGGGCTGCTTGCCGCCGGTCACGAACAGGTAGCCGTAGTCGCCGGTCTTGAACAGGTCGACGGCGTGCTGCAGGCGCGACTGGTAGATCGGCGAGGGCCGGCCATCGTACTGGGCAGCCCCGAGGACGACGAGCGCACCGGCCGGCCGGCGCTCATCCTGGTTGCCCTGCGACCAGATCCGGAAAGCGCCGTACGCCCCGACGAGCACGATGCCCACGGCGGTGGCGGCCGCCAGCTTGATCAGTGCCCGGCGCATACCGTCTTGGGTCTCATCGGCCGTGGCACTTCTTGTACTTCAGGCCCGATCCGCAGAAGCACGTGTCATTGCGGCCCATCCGCCGGCCGTCCGGGGCGAAGCCGGGTCGAAGGGCGCCCGAACCACCGCCCGCGCCAGACCCGTTGGACGTGCCGACCACCTCGTCGCCGAGCGATTCGCGGATGCCGCGGACGGCCGGGGGAGGCGGCAGGCCGCGGGCGATCGAACCCAGGACGGCGTTGCCGGTCGCCGCGGTTCGGGCGGCCTGACTGTCCGCCGCCGCGCCGGAACCGGCCGAGCCTGTCCCTGCCGTAACACCAGCCCCAGCGCCCGCCGCGGCACCGACCGCAGCGCCGACGGCAGCTCCCGCCCCGGCGGCGATCGCGGTGGCGCCCGCCTCGCCCGTGCCATCGGACCCGTTCGCACCCGGCTGGCCCGGCCCCGGCAACGGCTGAGGTGCCGCAGGCTCCTGGCGGTTGACCTGGACCCGCAGGATCGACGTGGCGAGCTGGTGGCGGATGAATCCGCGCAGCTCGGCGTACAGGTTGTAGGCCTCTCGCCTGAACTCGACCAGCGGGTCCTGCTGGGCGTAGCCGCGAAGGCCGATCCCCCGGCGCATGTCGTCGAGCTCGGTCAGGTGCTCAACCCACAGGCTGTCGATCGTCCGCAGGAGGACGATCCGCTCGATCGTGGGCCAGTCGGCCTCGCCGACCTCCGCTTCCTTGGCCGCCCGCTTCGCGTCGACCAGCTCGAGCAGGTGGTCCCGGATCGCGTCCCGCGTGCCGAGCTCCCACAGCTCATCCTCGCTCGTACCCTCGTTGCCCACGCCGAGGGCCCGGATCGCTACCGACAGGCCCTCGTAGCCCCACTCCTCGGGCAGCTCCCCCGAGCAGTACTGCTCGACCAGGGCATCGACCTCCTCCTCGAGGAAGCCCGTGATCGTCTCGCCCAGGTCCTCGTTGTGGAGGACCTTGTCGCGCTCGGAATAGATCGTCTCGCGCTGCTTGTTGATCACGTCGTCGAACTCGACGACGCGCTTGCGGATGTCGAAGTTGAAACCCTCGACCCGGGTCTGGGCGCTCTCGATCGTCTTGCTCACGATCCGCGACTCGATCGCGACGTCGTCCTCGAGGCCCATCCGCTCCATCAGGCCGGCGACCCGATCGGACGCGAATCGCTTCATCAGGTCGTCGTCGAGCGAGAGGTAGAAGCGGGACGAGCCCGGGTCGCCCTGCCGGCCGGCCCGGCCCCGGAGCTGGTTGTCGATCCGCCGGCTGTCGTGCCGTTCGGTGCCGATGATGTGCAGGCCGCCGGCGGCCACGACGCGGTCGTGATCCGCGTCGCAGATCGCCCGCGCCTCGGCCAGGGCCTCGTCATAGGTCGCCTTGTCCACCTCGGCCGGGTTCAGGCCGCGCTGGTGGAGGAGGTCCGAGGCCAGGCCCTCGGGGCTGCCGCCGAGCTTGATGTCGGTCCCCCGGCCGGCCATGTTCGTGGCGATCGTGACCGCTGCGCTCCGGCCAGCCTGGGCGACGATCCCGGATTCCTTCTCGTGGAACTTGGCGTTCAGGACCTCGTGCTTGATCCCCCGCCGCTTGAGCATCTCGCCCAGGATCTCGGACTTCGAGACCGAGACCGTGCCAACCAGGACCGGCCGGCCCGCTTCGGCCATCTCCACGATCTCGTCGATCAGGGCGTTGAACTTGCCCTGCTCGTTGCGGAAGACGAGGTCGGCCTCGTCCTCGCGGACCATCGGCCGGTGGGTCGGGATGGCCACGACCTCGAGGCTGTAGATCTTGTGGAACTCCTCGGCCTCGGTCATCGCCGTGCCGGTCATCCCGGCCAGCTTGTCGTACAGCCGGAAGTAGTTCTGGAAGGTCACCGTGGCCAGGGTCACGCTCTCGCGCTGGACCCGCAGCCCCTCCTTCGCCTCGACGGCCTGGTGGAGGCCCTCGGACCAGCGCCGGCCGGGCATCTGGCGGCCGGTGAACTCGTCGACGATGATGATCTCGCCGTCCTTGACGATGTAGTCGCGGTCGCGCTTGTACAGGGCGTGGGCCCGGAGCGCCTGCTCGAAGTGGCGGGCCAGGGCCGGATCGGCGTCGTACATGTTCGGGACGCCCAGCCAGCCCTCCATCTTCTCGATGCCCTGCTCGGTCGGCGACACGGCCCGGTCCTTGAGGTCGATGAAGTAGTCGCCGCCCTCCTCGTCGCCCTCGGGCCGCTCCGTGAGGCGAGGCACCAGGCGGGCGAACGAGTAGTACTTGTCGGCCGATTCCTCGGCCTGCCCGCTGATGATCAGGGGCGTCCGCGCCTCGTCGATCAGGATGTTGTCGACCTCGTCGACGATCGCAAAGCTCTGGCCGCGTTGGACCCGCTGGGCGAGGTCGCCGACCATGTTGTCGCGCAGGTAGTCGAAGCCGAACTCGTTGTTCGTGCCGTAGGTCACGTCCGCCGCGTAGGCCTCGCGTCGGTCAACCGGTCGGAGGTTGATCAGGCGCTCGTCGCTGGTCGGATAGCCCGGCTCGAAGACGTAGCTTGCGTCGTGGGTGATCATCCCGACGCTGACGCCCAGGAAGTGGAAGATCGGGCCCATCCACTGTGGGTCGCGCCGGGCGAGGTAGTCGTTCGGGGTGACCACGTGGACCCCCCGTCCGGCCAGCGAGTTGAGGATCGCGGCCAGCGGCGCGACGAGGGTCTTGCCCTCGCCGGTCCGCATCTCCGCGATCTTGCCCTGGTGGAGGACGACCCCGCCGATCAGCTGGACATCGAAGTGGCGCATCTCCATCGTCCGCTTCGAAGCTTCGCGGATCATCGCGAAGACCTCCGGGATCGCCTCGTCCAGGGCGGCCTGGATCCGCTCGTTCTCGTGCTTGCGGCGAGCCTTGGCCAGCTCCCGCCGGCGTTCCTGGTCGGGATGGTGAAGCTCGTCTTCGCTTGGCTCGTCCGGCTCCGCCTCGGCCCGGATCTCCTCGCGCAGCGCGTCGAACCGAGCCCGGATCTCCGCTTCGCTCAACGCCTCGAGCTCGTCCTCGAGGTCGTTGGTCGCGTCGACCAGGGGCTGAATCCGCCGGATTTCGCGGTCGTTGGAGTCAACGAACCGGTTAAGGAAGCCGAGAACCATGGGGCCAGAGTATAGGCGAGGAGGTCAGGTTTCCCCGTTCGCTACTTCCAGACCCCCACGCCGTAGCCCGCCAGCAGGATCACGAAGGTGAGCACGGCCAGGGCCGCCCAGAACAGGACGGAGCGCAAGGTCGAGGTCGGATTCATCTCCGGGTTGTCCATCCGGGGCAGCCGGCCGCCATGCAGGCTGGAGCCCCAGCGGGGCGACCGCAGCTGGCTGCGCCAGTCCTCGGGCTGGGCGGTCCGCTTCTCGAGGCCGCCCTTGCCATCGGGCCGATGAAGCTGGAGGCTCATCGGTCGCCCATCTGCGCGGCCGGAATCGCCTTTCCCAGGGCCAGGCCGGGTCCGGCGTCATCGTCGTCATCGTCGTCGTCGCCCGGCGATTCGTCGCTCAGGTCGAGCGTCCGGGCGATCCCGTCGTCCCACATCAGCATCTGCTGGGTGAGCGCCACGTCGCTGCTGAACAGGGCGCCGACCGACTCACCCCGGTGGATCCGACGGATCGCCTCGCCGATCAGGGGGGCGATCGAGAACGTCTTGATCTTCGAGATCCGCTTGGCCGGAGGGAGCGGAATCGAGTCGGTCAGGATGACCTCCTTCAGGCTCGAGGTCCGGATCCGATCGACCGCCGGGTCGGACAGCACGCCGTGGGTCGCCGCCGCGTAGATCTCCTCCACGCCCTCGCGCTCGAGGGCCCGGACGATCTCGATCAGGGTTCCAGCGGTGTCGATCTCGTCGTCGACGATCACCGCCCGCTTGCCCCGGACCTCGCCGATCACGTTCATCAGCTCGGCCCGATCGAGGTTTCCGACCCGGCGCTTCTCGATGATCGCGAGGGGCGCGTCGATCAGCTCGGCAAACGTCCGGGCCCGCTTGGCGAAGCCCAGGTCGGTCACCACGACCAGGTCGTCGAGGTGCTTCGTCTTGAAGTAGTTGCTCAGGATGTGGACGGCCGTCAGCTCGTCGACGGGGATGTTGAAGAAGCCCTGGATCTGGCCCTGGTGGAGGTCCAGGGTCAGGACCCGGTCGGCCCCGGCGACGGTGATCATGTCGGCGATCAGGCGGGCCGTGATCGGGACTCGGGGCTGATCCTTCTTGTCCGAGCGGCCATAGGCGTAGAACGGGACGACCGCGGTGATCCGGCCGGCGCTGGCTCGCTTGAAGGCGTCGATCAGGATGAGCAGCTCCATGATCGACTGGTTCACCGGTGTCGAGGTCGGCTGGATCAGGAAGACGTCCTTCTCGCGGACGTTGTCCAGGATCTTGACGAAGATGTTCTCGTTGGCGAACTGGAAGACCTCGGCCTTGCCCAGCTCGACATCAAGGTAGCGACAGATCTTGCGGGCAAGATCCGGGTTGGCATTGCCCGTGTAGATGTCGAAATGATCCGCGTACACGGGAGAATCACCTCCGCCCAGGACCGTCATCCGGACCCGGGGTCAGGTCGCCGGTGTGCCGGTCGATGGCGCGCCGGTCGGGCCGTCATTGTCGTCGATGCCATCCCGCTCCGCCAGCCCTTCGCGGAAGGCCGCGATCGCCACGACCCGGTCGCCCTCGGCCAGGCGCATCACGATCACTCCGCGCGCTCCGCTGCTGTAGCGGTTGATCGTGTTCGTCTCGGTTCGGATGACCTGCCCACCGGAGCTGATCAGGAAGAGCTCCTCGTCCTGCTCGGTGACCTGCTGGACGGCGGCCACGTTGCCCGTCTTGCGACCCTCGAGCGAGATCAGGCCCACGCCCTGCCCGCCCCGATGCTTGACCCGGAACTCGGTCAACGGAACCCGCTTGCCATAGCCGGTCTCGGTCAGGACAAGCAGGTCGGCATCGGGCTGGACGACGCTCATCGAGATCACCGCGTCGCCTGCCCGGGCGAGCCGGATCCCGATCACGCCGCCTGCCGGCCGGCCCATCGCCCGAACCTCCGACTCGTGGAAGCGGGCGATCTTGCCCAGGGCGGTGGCGATGATCACGTCGTCGGCCCCGGAGGCGACATCCACCCAGGCCAGCTCGTCGCCTTCGTCGAGGGTGATCGCGATGATCCCCGACGAGCGGACCTTTTCGAACTGCTCGAGCGGCGTCTTCTTGATGATCCCGCGCTTGGTTGCGAGGACGAGATACTTGGACTCGCGGAAGTCCCGGAGGGTGATCGTGGCCATCGGGACCTCGCCCGACTCGACCTGGACCCCAGGCAGGTTGATGATCGGGATCCCCTTGGCTTGGCGGCTGGCGTCCGGAATCGTGTGGACCTTGCTGCTGAAGACCCGGCCACGGTTGGTGAAGAACAGGGCCCAGTCGTGGGTGTTGGCGACGAGCAGGTGCTCGACGGCATCCTCCTCGCGGGTGACGTGGCCGATGATCCCCTTGCCCCCGCGGTGCTGGCGGCGATAGGTTGCGATCGGCTGGCGCTTGACGTAGCCCCGGCCACTGATCGTGATCACGACGTCCTCGTCGGCGATCAGGTCCTCGTCGGTCATCTCCCGGCTCGAGTCGTCCATGATCCGGGTCCGGCGCTCGCCGGCGTATTTGCGCTTCAGCTCGAGCAGCTCGTCCTTGATGATCGCCAGGACCCGGCTCGGGTTGGCCAGGATGTCCTCCAGCTCAGCGATCAGCTGGATCACGCCCAGGTACTCGTCCTCGATCTTCTTCCGCTCGAGGGCGGCCAGCCGAGCGAGGCGCATGTCGAGGATCGCCTGGGCCTGGAGGTCGGACAGGTCGAACCGGCTCATCAGGTTGGCCTTGGCGGTATCGACGTCGGCCGACTCGCGGATCGTCCGGATCACCTCGTCGAGGTGATCGAGGGCGATCTTCAGGCCCTCCAGGATGTGCGCCCGAGCGCGAGCCTTGCCGAGGTCGAACTCGGCCCGGCGCCGGATCACCTCACGGCGGTGCTCGACGTGGTGCTGGAGGACGGATTTGAGCGAGAGCGTCTGGGGCTGCCCGTCGACCAGGGCGAGCATGTTCATGTTGAAGGCGGAGGACATCGCGGTGTGCTTGAACAGGTTGTTCAGGACCTTGTGCGGGTTGGCGTCGCGGGCGAGCTCGATGTACATCCGCATCCCGTCCCGGTCGGACTCGTCGCGCAGGTCGCTGATGCCCTCGATCCGCTTGGTCTTGACCAGCTCGGCGATCTTCTCCATGAGGGTTGCCTTGTTGACCTGGTAGGGCAGCTCCGTGACCACGATCCCGGTTCGGCCCTTGTTGCTCTCCTCGAACGCGACCTGGGCCCGGACGACGACCCGGCCGCGGCCGTGGGCGTACATCTCGCGGATCGCGTCGATCGTCTCGGTCTCGCCCGTGATCGGATTGCGCCGGGTCTCGTAGCGGTAGAGCGTGCCGCCGGTCGGGAAGTCGGGGCCGTGGACCAGCTCGCACAGCGCGTCGACGGTCTTCTCGGGATCGTCGATCAGGGCGATCGTGGCATCCACGATCTCGCCCAGGTGATGAGGCGGGATGTTGGTGGCCATCCCGACCGCGATCCCCGACGAGCCGTTGATCAGAAGGTTCGGCAGCCGGGCCGGCAGGACCGAGGGCTGCTGCTGGGTGCCGTCGTAGTTCGGCTCGAAATCGACCGTTTCCTTGTCGATGTCGGCCAGCAGCTCGGCCGCGATCGCGGTCAGGCGCGCTTCCGTGTAGCGCATCGCGGCCGCACCGTCGCCGTCGACCGAGCCGAAGTTGCCCTGGCCGTCGACGAGCGGATAGCGCATCGAGAAGTCCTGGGCCATCCGGACGAGGGCGTCGTACAGGGCGACGTCGCCGTGCGGGTGGTACTTGCCCATGACGTCGCCCACGATCGCGGCGCACTTGCGGTAGGACGAGCCGGCCGACAGGCCCATCTCGCCCATCGCGTACAGGATCCGGCGATGGACCGGCTTGAGACCGTCCCGGACGTCGGGCAGGGCCCGCGACACGATCACGCTCATCGCGTAATCGAGGTAGCTCACCCGCATCTCGTCCTCGATCCGGATCGAGCGGATGTTGCCGATGTCGTCGGTCACGATTCAGGATCTCCGGGCGGGTTCAGCGGTGCCTCGAGGTGCGGCTTCGTTGGCAGGTTCATCAGGCGAGCACCGGCTGGCGGCTCCCGCCAGGTTCGGCCGCGGCATCAGCGACCTCGGCGGCGTCAGCGGCTCGGAAGCTGGCCAGTGAACCGGCGGCCGCCGAGGTGGCCGGAGCGCCCGGCCGCCGGCGGATCGAGCCGAGCTCGACCTTGATCCGGGCAGCATCGGCCGCCGGCAGCTTGACCAGCGTGTCGCGCAGGACCCAGGCTCGCTGGCCATCGGCGGTCGCCGCCGCTCGGGCCGCCTCGAGCTCGACGAACGCCAGGACGCCATCCGGGTCGACCAGGACCAGCGACCGGAGGGCCCAGGCCAGGGCCTTCTGGACGTTCGGCTCGGCGTCACCCAGGAGCGTCCCGATCAGCCCGAGTCCGTGGACCGCCACGTCCGGCGTGCGGCCGGCCTGGTGATCGACGAACGGCAGCGTCGCGATCGTCGACCCGACCAGCCGGCGCTCCCATTGCGAGGGCGACCAGGTGAGCTGCTCGAGCTCGGCCCAGCGAAACCGCTCGAGGACGATTCCCCGGCCGTACGGATGAGCCAGGGAGTCAACCGTGATCCAGTCGGCGGCCTCGCGGGCCGCCCGGCGGAGGAGCTGCCAGGCGCGCTCGGGGTCGGACGGCAGGAGCCGATCGAGCAGGTTGAACGCGAACCAGCGCATGTCGAGCTCGGGCTCGTCGAACAGCCGGTCGGCCAGCTCGAGGTAGCCGGTCGGGCGCTCGCGCCGGGTGGCCGCGCGGAAGCCCCGGTCGACGGCCGCGCTGAGCGGCCAGCGCACGCCGTAGGTCCGGCCGAGGCCCGGGGCGATCCGGTGCTCGCCCTCGAGGTACTCCGGATCGGCCAGGCTCGCGAAGCCCCGGCCGAGCATGCGCGCGAACGTATCGGGATCCCCGATCAGCTCGGCCACCTCGCGCCCGAGCTGTTCGGCGGCGGGCTTGCGAGCCGCAACAAAGGCGACGGCCCGGGCGGTGACCTCGGACTGGCCGGTCACTTGCTGATTCCTTCGCCACTCACCCGGGCGTTCCGGATCCGGACGCCGTACTGGGCCATCAGCTCGCGCTTGCGCTCGGGCGGAGCGGCCAGGTAGGTGGCCTCGGCCGTGGCCAGGACCGTGCCGTCCGGATCGGTGATCTGGCCGGCCGTGTCCACCAGGCGCCTGCGGGAGCGCACGACCCAGCCCTCGCCGTGAACCCGGGTGCCGACCGGGATCGGCTTCTTGAACTGGATCGACATCCGGGCGGTGACGCCCCAGTTGTCCTCGGCCACGAGGGCCCAGGCCATGACCTCGTCGAGGATCGTGGCGATGATCCCGCCGTGAGTCACGCCGACCCAGCCCTCGAACCGGTCCTCGAGCACGAAATCGGTCCACGAACGGCGCTCGCCGAGGTGGAGCTTGAGCTGGAGCCCGTGCTCGTTCAACTCTCCGCAGGCGAAGCAGTTGTGCGGCTCGAACTCGTAGCTCGGCCCCGCTTCGCCCCGAACGTCGGCCGAAGCCGGGCGTTTCGTCTCGAACGATCCCTGGCGAGCCGATGGGCCGGCGCCGACGCCCACGTCAGATGTCAAGGTTCTGCACCTTGCGTGCCTCGGACTTGATGAAGTCCTTGCGGGGCGCGACCTTCTCGCCCATCAGCATCGTGAAGATCTCGTCGGCGACCGCGGCGTTCTCACTGTCGACCTGGAGGAGCGTCCGCGTCTCGGGGTTCATCGTCGTCTCCCAGAGCTGCTCGGCGTTCATCTCGCCGAGGCCCTTGAAGCGCTGGACGGAGACGTTCTTCACGTTCATCTGCTTGACGATCGCGTCCCGTTCCTTCTCGGTCTGGGCGTACTTCGTGATCTTGCCGGTGCTGATCCGGTAGAGCGGTGGCTGGGCGATGTACAGGTGACCGGCCTCGATCACGAGGGGCATATGGCGGAAGAACAGGGTCAGGAGAAGGGTCCGGATATGGGCCCCGTCCACGTCGGCGTCGGTCATGATGATGATCCGGTGGTATCGCAGCTTGGCCAGGTCAAAGCTGTCGCCGATCCCCTCGATCCCCGCGCCCAGGGCGATGATCAGCGGCCGGACGTTCTCGCTGGCGACGATCCGATCGAGACGGGCCTTCTCGACGTTCAGGACCTTGCCGCGCAACGGCAGGATCGCCTGGAATCGTCGATCGCGGCCCTGCTTGGCCGAGCCTCCCGCGGAATCGCCCTCGACGATGAAGATCTCGCTGCGCTCCGGGTCGCGCTCCTGGCAGTCGGCCAGCTTGCCCGGCAGGGACAGGCCGTCGAGCGCGCCCTTGCGGATCACGAGATCGCGCGCCTTGCGGGCAGCCTCGCGGGCACGTGACGCGGTGAGGCACTTCTCGATGATCCGCCGGCCGTCGCCGGGGTTCTCCTCGAGGTACTGGATCAGCCCGTCGGCCAGCACGGCCTGGACCTGGCCCTTGACCTCGGCGCTGCCCAGCTTGGCCTTCGTCTGGCCCTCGAACTGGGGCTCGGGCAGCTTCACGCTGATCACCGCGGTCAGGCCTTCACGGACGTCGTCACCGCTCAGGTTCGGGTCCGATGCCTTGAGCACGCCCGATCGATGGGCCCAATCGTTGAGCGAGGACGTCAGGGCTGCCCGGAAGCCGGTGACGTGGGTCCCGCCGTCGACCGTGTTGATGTTGTTGGCGAAGGCCAGGACGTTTTCGGTGTACGTGTCGTTGTACTGGAGGGCCACCTCGACCGAGGTTCGGCCCTCCTTGCGCTCGACGTAGATCGGCCGGAGGGTCAGGACCTCCTTGTTCTTGTTCATGTGGCGGACGAACGACATCAGTCCGCCCTCGAAGTAGAACGAGCGCTCCCGGTCGCGTCGATCATCGATGAACGTGATCCAGACCCGCTTGTTCAGGTAGGCCGACTCGCGCAGGCGCTGCGAGATCGTCTCGAACGAGTAGTCGGTCTCCTGGAACATCTCGGGGTCGGCCCGGAAGGATGTCTTCGTGCCACGTCGGTTGCCGGCCGGTCCGACCTTGATCACCTTCGTGGTCGGCTTGCCCCGGACGTACTCCTGGGACCAGATGAAGCCGTCGCGGGCCGACTCGACCCGCATCCACTCGGACAGGGCGTTGACCACGCTCACGCCCACGCCGTGGAGGCCGCCCGAGACCTTGTAGCCCCCCTGTTCGAACTTCGCCCCGGCGTGCAGGATCGTGTGGACGACCTCGAGCGCGTCGATCCCGCTCTTGTGCTTGCCCACCGGCACGCCCCGACCGTCGTCGGTGACCGTGACGAGGCCATCGGGCGCGATCTGGACCGTGATCTGGGTTGCGAAGCCGGCCATGGCCTCGTCGATCGAGTTGTCGACGACCTCCCAGACAAGGTGATGCAGGCCGCGGGCGTCGGTCGAGCCGATATACATCCCGGGCCGCTTGCGCACGGCCTCGAGCCCCTCGAGGATCTGGATGCTCTCGGCGTTGTATTCGCTGCCCTTGGCCCTCACGTTGCGCGGTGCCCGGGCCGGCGCCGGGGCCGTGGCGGCGCTCGACTCCGCACTCGCGGCGGTCAGCTTGGGGCTGGCTGGTTCGGTCACGCAGGCCCTCCGGTCAGGCGGTCGTAGAGGCGCCCGAGATCCTCGTCTGTGTAGTACTCGATCACGATCCGGCCGCCCTTCCGGCCTCGGGCGACCGACACCTTCGTGCCGAGCGAGGCGCGCAGATCGTCCTCGACCCGCTCGAGATCCGGATCCCGGCGTCGTTCAACCTTGCTCGACGGCTCGCGCGGCTCTCTCAGCCGACGAGCCAGCTCCTCCGCCTGGCGAACGGACAGGCCGGCCTCGGTAATCGTCGCAACGAGGTGGAGCTGCTGGACCGGCGGAAGCCCGACCAGGGCTCGAGCGTGACCCTCCGTCAGTCGGCCGTCGGCGACGGCCTCCTGGACGCCCGGCTCGAGCTCGAGGAGCCGGAGCGTGTTGGTGATCGTGGTCCTCGCCCGCCCGACCTGGCGAGCGATCTCGTCCTGGGTGAGGCCGAACTCCTCGTTCAGCTGGCGGAAGGCATTCGCCTCCTCGATCGGGTTCAGGTCCTCGCGCTGGACGTTCTCGACCAGGGCCAGCTCGAGCTGTTCGCGGTCGGCCAGCTGGCGGACGATCGCGGGGATCCGTTCGAGACCGGCCAGGCGGGCGGCCTGGACCCGTCGCTCTCCCGCGACAACCCGATAGCCATCGAGCGTCTCGGTCACGAGAATCGGTTGCAGCACGCCGTGATCCGTGATGCTCGCGGCGAGGGCATCGAGGTTGGCGTGCTCGACGTCGCGTCGTGGTTGGTGTGGATTGACGTGGATCTCGGCGAGCGGGATCTCGTGCTGGGCCGTCGGGTCGTCGTCGCGGCCTGGGATCAGTGCAGACAGGCCGCGCCCGAGGGCCGGTCCTGCAGCGCGCGCGCTCAATGGACGGCCGCGGGCTTGGGAGCCATCACCGGGATCGGCTCACGGGTGGCCGGCGTCGAGCCGGTCCCATCGCCAGCCGGCCGGGTTCTGGCCGCCGGCGTGGCCGGCGTAGCCCTGGCCACCGGAGCCTTGACGGATGATCGTTCGGAGTGGAGTGCCGGATCGCCGAGGCCGATCCTCGCTCGGAACTCGCGGGAAAAGGCCGCATATGCCTGGGCACCCTTCGAATCTGGCTCATAGAGCGCGATCGGCAGCCCATGGCTCGGTGCTTCCGACAGGCGAACGCTGCGCGGGATCTGGGTCTCGAAGACCGATGGGCCGAGGTGGCGGCGAACCTCGGCGCGAACCTCCGCGGAAAGGTTCGTTCGGGCGTCGTACATCGTCAGCAGGACACCCTGGATCGCCAGTCGAGGGTTCAGGTGGTCGCGCACGAGATGGATCGTTCCGATCAGCTGGCCCAGGCCCTCGAGGGCGTAGTACTCGCACTGGAGGGGGATCAGGACGGAGTCCGCGGCCGTCAGCGCGTTCACGGTGAGCAGCCCCAGCGACGGTGCACAGTCAATCAGGACGAGGTCGTAATCGCCGGCGATCGGCTCGATGGCGCGGGCGAGGCGCCTCTCCCGGCCGTTCATCGAGGCGAGCTCGACTTCGGCTCCGGCGAGTGCTCCAGCTGATGGGAGGAGCGCGACCCCGGTCTCGGCGATCGTGATCAGGGCGTCGATGACCGCGGCGCCGTTCACGAGGACGTCATAGCTCGACCGCTCGACCGCCCCGCGATCCACGCCGAAGCCACTGGTCGCGTTGCCCTGGGGGTCAAGATCGATGACGAGGATTCGGTCCCCGCCGAGCGCAAGATCCGTCGCGAGGTTCACGACGGTCGTCGTCTTTCCGACGCCGCCTTTCTGGTTGGCGCAGGCGATCGTCTGGCCCACTCAGTACCCCGGTCCGATGTCATTCACGCTCGATCATTCTACCAAAACCGCCACTCCCGAGCGTCGAGCAAGAACACGTGGGCGAATTGGTCACGGTTGCCAGGCCAGGTCCGCCGAGCAATCGCGATGGCCTCGTCCGCGTGATTGGAGGACTCTCGAAGCGTTGTTCACCCTGGCCGGCCTCTCTTACCCAGCGCTTGGCCGGACCTTCACCGTGAGTTTCACGTGAAACATCGCGCTCACTGGGGTCCCGTACCCGAGTCCCGTAGGCGATCGTCGCGCGGGGGGCGAGGGAGGGTCTGATATGCAGTAGGGGTGGACGAGCCGCCCGGCTCGAGACCAGCAGTTCCTGGCGCTGTCTTTCGTCTCGCAGCGGGCCTGTCAGCGCCTGGCGCCTGAGCTCGGGTCGTCGATGCCTGGCGGCTTGATCCCGCCGGGAGTCGCATCTGGATCACGCCGCGCCTGCCGCGCCTGCCGCGCCTGCCGCGCTACGCCCCGTCCCAGGCCCGAAATGCGCGTCTGCCAATCCCGGTGGTGATAAGGAGGAATCCGAAGGAGCTTCGGTCGATTCGGAGCCCTGGCCACGGACGGTTCGTGCACGACCCAGGCGGCCTTCGGCGCGACGGAGGCCCGAATCCGCTCGATTCGTTCTCTAGTACCACTGGGGCTGCTAAACGAGAAGAACCGACGGGCAGGACGCGGCGGCGAGGCGGGATGGCTCGGGGCCAGGCAGGACGCGGCGGCGAGGCGGGATGGCTCGGGGCCAGGCAGGACGTACGGCGAGGCATGATGGCTCAGGGCCAGGCAGGACGTACGGCGAGGCATGATGGCTCAGGGCCAGGCAGGACCCAGGGGCGAGGCAGGACGCCGGGCGGACCGAGCACGAGGGCCGGCTGAGCACGATTGCCCAGATTTTGGCTTCGACCGTATACTGCGTGGGCCGGAGCCGCCACCTCGGTCGTCGCCTCGAGGAGCATCGACCCGATCACCGGCTACGTGGCCGAGGCACTTGCCAAGGCACCGCGCCGAGGATCGCGCCAGATGAGTTTGACACTCGCCGCGGTGAGCGCCGTGGTGGCTGCGGTCCTGCAGCTAACCATCGTCCCGTACCTCGGCATCTCCGGGGCATATCCCGATCTCATTCTCGTGGTGGCGGTCGTGGCCACGTTCACCTGGAGCGTGGAAGCGGGGATCACCATCGCGTTCGTAGGCGGTCTGATGATCGATCTCCTGACCCCGCGACCAGTCGGCCTGACGGCCTTCACGCTGCTCGTCTCGACGGGCCTGGCCGCGCTGATCGCCCGGCTGATCCCGCGAGCCCGGATCCTCGTGCCGATCGTCGCCGTGTTCGTCCTGAGCTTCGTGACCGACCTGCTCTTCCTGGTCATGTACTCGGCGCTTCGGGGCAGGCTCGGCGTGGACGACCCCGGCGCCCTGATCCTGCCCGGCGCGATCTACTCGGCCGCGATCGCCGCAGTCGTCACGCCGATCTCCGTAGCCCTCCACAACCGGTTCGCCGAACGCGAGCGTGTCGCGTGGTAGGCGCGGCCGATCACGAGATGGCCCTCACGAAGCGAACGGCAGGCCAAGGGCCCTGCCCAGGGACCACCCTATCGTGGTAGTCCGGCCGTGGTAGCACCCGGCATCGTCGACGAGCAGCCCGGACGCGAGCGCCAGCTCGTGCGCTTCCTCACGTTCGGGATCGTCGTCCTCGTGGCGGCCTTCGCCCTGACCATCCGGATGGTCTACCTCCAGCTGGTCAACGGCACGACCTACACCCAGTTGGCCACGAGCAACAGCACGTTCCAGCAGGCGATTCCCTCGACCCGCGGCCTGATCTACGACCGGAATGGCCTCCTGCTCGTCTCGAACCAGCCCAGCTACACGGTCGAGATCCGGCCCTCGGACTTGCCCTTCAACCAACGGGCCACGGTCGTCGCCCAGCTCGCCTCGCTGCTCAAGATGGACCCGGCCGACATCAACTCGGCGATCGACGCCAACCCAGGCTCCACCTTCGACCTGGTCCGGATCGACTCGGGCGTGCCCGTCGCCACGGCCAACCTGATCGCCGAGGAGCACCTTGACCTGCCCGGCGTCCAGGTGACCGTGGACGCCTTGCGCCACTACACCGAAGGCCCGCTGATGAGCCAGATCCTGGGCTACACCGGAGCGATCGACGCGACCACCCTCAAGCGCCTCTCCTCGATGGGCTACCTGCCAGATGACCTGATCGGGCGGGCCGGCGTCGAGGAGCAGTACGAGACCCAGCTGCGCGGCACATACGGCATGGAAACGATCCAGCGGGACGCCACCGGTCGGCAGATCCAGGTCCTGTCCACGGATCGGCAACCGGTTGCCGGCGACTCGCTGACCCTCACCCTCGACACGAAGATGCAGCAGCAGGCCCAGACCGCCGTCGACTGGGCGATGAAGGCATCCCACCTCAAGTCCGCCGTCCTGATCGCGATGAATCCCCAGACCGGCGAGATCCTGGCCATGGTCAGCACGCCCACCTACGACGACAACGACTTCGCCCAGGGGATTTCCAACGCCCAGTTCCAGGCACTCCTGAAGAACCCTGACCACCCGCTCCTGAACCACGCGATCAGCGAGCAGTTCCCCGAGGGATCGACCTATAAGCTCGTCACCGGCTCGGGCGCCCTGGCCGACGGCAAGCTGACCCCGACGACGCTCGTAGCCACCCATCCGTACATCCAGATCGGCGCCGACAAGTTCTGGGATTGGAACCACGCCGGCTTCGGCCGGATTAACGTCGTCACCGGCTTTGCCCACTCGAGCGACACGTTCTTCTACCAGGTCGCGGAGATGCTCGGGATCAACCGGCTGGCCTATTGGGGCCACCAGTTCGGGTTCGGTGCGCCGACCGGGATCGACCTGCCGGGCGAAGTGTCCGGGATCGTTCCCGACAACCAGTGGAAGCAGGATGTCTTTGGCCAGCCGATGCTGCCCGGCGAGGTCGTCCAGTCGGGCATCGGACAGGGCTTCGACACGGCCACCCCGCTCCAACTCCTCAACGCGTATGCCGCCCTGGCCAACGGCGGCACCCTGTACCAGCCCCAGGTCGTCCGCCAGATCACTGGTCCGGATGGCACGGTCGTCCGGCCGTTCCAGCCGATCGTCCTCCATAAGATCGCGATCCCGGCGAGTGTCCTGACGACCATGCGCGAGGCAGCGCGGCGGGTCGTCACGATCCATCACACGTACAACCTGGTCAACGAGCCGTTCGTTGTCGCTGGCAAGACTGGTACGGCCGAGTTTGGCATCAAGGATTCCAAGGGCCGATTGCCGTACCACAACTGGTTCGTGTGCTTCATTCCGCTTCATGGCGATGTGTCGAAGCCCGACTCGCAGCTGGCGATCGTGGGCTTCAACGAGGATGCCAACACGGTCGGCAATTCGGCGACTGAGATGGTCAAGTACTTCCTGCAGATGCACTTTGGGACGAGGAAGGACCTCCGCCTCTTCCCGCTGATGAAGATCGGCGATTTCTACGGTGGGAACTGATGGGCGTCCTTAAGGCCGAGCCGGCCAAGATCCAGGATTGGGCGACCCGTTCGGTCGGGGCCTACTGGAAGGCCTATGACGCGCAGCTCGCGATCTATGCCTTCCTGCTCGCGGGCCTGGGCCTGGCGATGTCCTACAGCAGCACGGTCGTGACCGGGGTCAGCCCGCTCGATCCGAGCTCGAACTTCCTGCGCGGCCTGATCTGGTCGGCGATCGCCGTGGTCGTCTTCCTGGGGGCCACCTTGTTCGACTACAAGTGGCTCAAGACCTTCACCTGGCCGATCTACCTGGTGAACCTCGGCCTGCTGGCGATGAGCCTGGTGATCGGCACCGGGGTCGGCGGGGCGGCCCGCTGGATCGCGATCGGACCGCTCCAGTTCCAGTTCAGCGAGCTGGCCAAGATCCTGATGATCGTGGTCCTGGCCAGCTACCTCGCTCAGCGCCACGACCGGCTCGGCTCCCTCCGGGTAATCCTGGGCGCGTGCGTGCTGATGGTCCCGACCTGGATCCTGGTCATGCTCCAGCCAGACCTCGGAACCTCGCTCGTCCTGGCCGGGATCCTGGCCGGAATGCTCTTCCTGTCCGGCGCGAGCATGAAGTGGCTGGCGATCCTCACTGGGATCGTGGTCGCGATGATCCCGCTCGCCTGGACATACGTCCTGCGCGACTACCAGAAGGCCCGCCTGCTCAGCTTCCTCAACCCGGCCAGCGACCCGCAGGGCGCCGGCTACCAGCTCCTCCAGTCGCAGATCGCGGTCGGCTCGGGCGGGGTCTTCGGCAAGGGCCTGACGAACGGGACGCAGGACACCCTGGCGTTCCTGCCGGTCGGTGACACCGACTTCGCCTTCGCCCGGCTGGCCGAGGAGCTCGGGTTCATCGGGGCGGTGCTCGTCTTTGTCCTGTTCGTCGTCCTGATCTGGCGGGTCCTGATGGCCGGCTACCGCTCCGAGGACCGGTTCGGGACGCTCTTCGCGGCCGGCCTCGCCTCGATGCTCCTGTTCCAGCTCGTGGTCAACGTCGGGATGGTCATCGGGCTGCTGCCGATCACCGGCATCCCGCTGCCGTTCATCACCCGCGGCGGCGCCTCGCTGATCAGCCTGGCGATCGGCCTCGGGATCCTCCAGAGCATCAACATTCGCCAATCACGGGCGGAGTGGTGATTCCGCGCCCGTCCTGACTCTCGGACGCGACCGAAGCGACGGCTCGCCGGCCGGCGTCGACCCGATGGATTCGACGAGGCCATACTCCCGGCCATGACGAGCGAACCTGACCGATGACCTCGGACATCGCCCTGACCGACGCCCGGATCGTGGTCGCGCTCCTGGCCGTGGCCGTGGTCGTCGCCCTGGTGACTCAGCGGCTGCATGTCCCGTACACCGTGGGACTCGTGCTGGTCGGCCTGGCGATCGCGGTCGTCCGACCCGAATCGGGCGTGGACATCACGCCCGGCCTGGTCCTGGCGGTCCTCCTGCCGGCCCTCATCTTCGAAGCCGCGTTCCGGATCGACCTGGCGGCCCTCCGCCCCTCGCTCCTCGGCGTCCTGTTCCTGGCCGTGCCCGGCGTCCTGATCGTGGCCCTGATCATCGCCGAGGTGCTCCATGCCACGACCGGCCTGGGCTTCACCTCGGCCTTCATCGTCGGCGCCATCGTGGCCGCGACCGATCCGGCCGCCGTGATCGCGACGTTCAAGCGGCTGAACGCCCCGCCCCGGCTGGCGACGGCGGTCGAGGCCGAGAGCCTCCTGAACGACGGGACCGGGATCGTCCTGTTCACGATCGCCCTGGCTGCCTCGACCGGCTCCGGCTCGATCCCCGAGAGCTTCGTCCGGTTCGTGGTCATCTGCCTCGGCAGCGGGATCCTGGGCGCCGCCGCGGGCTGGCTGGCGACCCGCCTCCTGCGCCTGACCGACGATCACCTGCTCGAGCTGACGATGTCGGTCGTGCTCGCCTACGGGGCCTACCTCGTGGCCGACGGGCTGGGCGGCTCGGGGATCATCGCCACCACCCTGGCCGGGGTGACCCTCGGCTCGTACGGCCGACGCCACGGGCTGAGCCCGAAGGCGTCGGAGTCGATCGATCTCGTCTGGGAGTTCCTGGCCTTCATCTCGACCGCCCTGATCTTCCTGCTCGTCGGGCTGGCGATCGACCTCCACCTGCTCGTGTCGTCGCTCGTGCCGATCGGCTGGGCGATCGTGGCGATCCTGCTGTCACGGGCGCTCGTCGTGTACATCCTGGTCGGGGGTGCCGCCCGAATCGCGGCCCGCCGCCAGGCGGATCCGGCTCAACCGGGCGGTGACGATTCCAACGGGCGAGGCTTGCCGCCGGGCTGGCTGCATGTCCTGTTCTGGGCCGGCCTGCGGGGGGCCGTCTCGGTTGCCCTGGTCCTGTCGCTGCCGGGCGACCTGGCCGACCGCGACCTGATCGGCGCGATCGCCTTTGGGGTGGTCCTGTTCACCCTTCTCGTCCAGGGCTCGACCGCCGACTGGGTGATCGGCCGGGCCCTCGCTGGACGACGCCTAGCGCCGCCGAAAGAGCCCGGGCCGGTCGTCCCGGGTGGCTGATCGCCGGCGGCCGGTCTGGCGAAGGATCGCGTCGATCTCGTCGCGATAGGGCCGGCCGATCGTCATCCGATCGAGCCACTCGAGGTACTCCAGGTCGCGCCGGCCGATCTCGCCCAGCGACCAGCCCGAGTACCGGCCGAAGTTCACGACGCTGCCCGAAGGCTGGCCCGGGGGCGGACCGGCGGCTCCCTCGCCGTCGGGCCGGCGCATCGACTTCTCGTCGTAGCCGCCGCCCACGTTCGAGCGGCCCGAGGTCCAGCTACTGCTGACGGTCTCGGGCGGGGGCGGCCCGGGGGGCGCCGAGGGCCGGGCGGCCGACGCCGGGGCCCGGGCCGATCCGCCCGGCGCGGATGCCGGAGATGCCGGAGCCGGACCGGCCCGGTGGGCCTCGGCCCGGAGCCGGTCGTAGGTGCTCCGCCGAACCGGATCGCGGAGGACCTCCCAGGCCGCGTTGATCGCGATCATCCGCTCGACGTTGTCGGGTCCCCCGGCCACGTCCGGATGGAACTTCTGGGCGAGCCGGCGGTAGGCCGCCTGGATCACCTCGGGATCGGCCTCGGAGTCGACCTGGAGCAGCTTGTACAGGTCGGGCTGATCGGTCACGGCTGGTTGTCGCAGGCTTGAGCAGGAGGCGTCACGGGACGCCAGACTAGCAGGATGGTCGAGGCGGTCCAGCGCTGGCGCATCGCCTTCCGGCGGGGCGAACCGGCTCTCGGTCTCGGTCCGGCCGAGATCGCCCGGGCCTGGGAGAGCGGCCTGGCCGCGTCCGGGATCCCGGTCGTCCTGAGCGCCGCCGCCACGCCCCGACCGAAGCTCGTCTTTGCCGCGCCGCTGCCGGCCGGCCGGCCGGCCGAGCACGACCTGGCCGACCTCGTCCTAAGCGAGCGCTGGCCGCTGGCCCGGCTCCGGCCGGCGCTGGCCGAGGCCCTGCCGGACGGATTCGAGGTCGTGGACCTGTACGACGTGTGGCTGGGCGCCCCGGCGCTCGCCGCGGCCCTGTCCGCCTCGAGCCATCGCGCCCGACTCCGGGGCGCCTCCTCGGATGAGCTCAGCGGCGCCGTGGAGGCGCTCCTTGCGAACGCTGCCCTGCCTCGCTCGCGTGCCCGGAGCGACGGCCGGCTGAGCTATGACCTGCGGCCCCTGATCATCGACCTGGCGATTCGGCCGTCAGACCCGACCGGCGACAAGGCCGGATTGCCCCTGGACGAGACGGCTGGCGCCATCCTCCGGGTGATCCTGCGATCCTCGTCCGACGGACCGTCGGGCCGGCCCGATGAGGTGGTCCTGGCGATCGGCGAGCACCTCGGCCGGACGCTCGAGCTGGTCGGTCTCGTGCGCGAACGGCTGTGGACGTCGGACGAGGTCCCGGTCCTCTGACGTTCGGCCTCGTGCGGCCGGAACGGGTTACGATCGGGCTCACGCCGATTTGCGACGCCCGAGCCTGAGCGCCCAAGCCCCGACTGGAGGCACTTCGATGACCCAGGAAGAGAACCCGTTGGGCGGCCTGCTCGGCGGGATCGAGGGAGCACTCGGCAGCACGGCCGGGGGCGGGGCCAGCGGCGGGATCGGGAGCGCTGCCGGTGGCAACGCCGTCAGCCAGATCATGGGCGTGCTCGAGGGGGCCCCGGGTGCCGGGACCGCCCAGGCCGGGCAGGCGATCAATCCGAGCGTCCTGACCGGGGTGCTCGGCATGCTCGGCGGGGCCACCGGAGCGGGTTCGACCGGCGTCGGCACGAGCGGCCCCGGCACGACCAACGTGAACGCCCTCGTCGACCAGCTGAAGGCGGGCGGCCTCGCCAGCGAGGTCGAATCGTGGATCGGCACGGGCGCCAACAAGCCGGTCTCGCCATCGGCCTTGGGTCAGGCGCTCGGCCCGCAGACGGTCCAGCAGCTCAGCTCGAGCACCGGCCTCTCGGTCCAGCAGCTCCTGCCCCAATTGGCCGCCCTGATCCCGCTCCTGATCAACCACCTCACCCCGGGTGGCAGCACGGCCAACCTCGGCGGCGGCTCGACCAACGAGGCCCTCGGCGCGCTGACGGGCCTGCTCGGCGGCCTCGGGAAGTAGGGCCCCGATGAGCACGCCCGAGATCACCTCCCTGCTCCCGGCCGCCGAGGCGATCCTGCCCGACGTGGTCGCGGTCCGCCGCCGAATCCATCGCCAGCCCGAGCGGGGCCTGGACCTGCCGATCACCCAGGCCCTGATCGTCGACGAGCTCAGGAAGCTCGGCCTGACGGCCCGCCTGGGTCGTGCGACCACCTCGGTCAGTGCCGTAATCGACGGCTCGAGGCCCGGCCCGACGGTCCTGCTCCGGGGCGACATGGATGCCCTGCCGCTCACCGAGGACACTGGCCTCGAGTTCAGCTCCGAGATCGACGGCGTGATGCACGCCTGCGGGCACGACACCCACGTCGCGATGCTGCTCGGAGCGGCTCGGCTCCTGGTCGAGCGCAAGGATTTGTTCGCCGGCCAGGTCCTGCTGATGTTCCAGCCGGGCGAAGAGGGCTATGCCGGGGCGAAGGTGATGATCGACGAGGGCCTGCTCGATCCGCCGGGCATCCCCCGGCCCAGCAGCGCCTTCGCAATCCACATCTCGACCGAGTATCCGGCCGCCACGATCAACCTCCGGCCGGGTCCGATGATGGCCGCCGCCGACTTCGTGAACATCGACATCCACGGCCGGGGCGGCCACGCCTCGCAGCCCTCCGCGGCCCTCGACCCGATCACGATCGCGGCCGAGATCGTGATCGCCCTCCAGACCTTTGTCACCCGCCAGGTCGAGGTCTTCGATCCGGCGGTCATCACGATCGCCAAGATCGCGTCGGGCACGACGAACAACATCATTCCGGCCTCGGCCCGGCTCGAAGGCACGACCCGGACGTTCTCGGAGAAGACCCGGACGCAGGTCCACCAGGGAATCGTGCGCCTGACGAAGGGCATCGCCGAAGCTCACGGCGCGACCGCCGACGTGGAGCTCCTGACCCTCTACCCGGTCACGATCAACGACCCTGGTTTCAGCGAGCTGGTCCGGACGACCGCGCTCGAGCTGTTGGGCGACGATCAGGTGGACAGCTCGATCCAGCCGGTCATGGGCGCCGAGGACTTCTCGTTCGTGCTCCAGCAGGTGCCGGGGGCGATGGCCTTCCTCGGGGGCCGACCGGCCGAGGCGGATCCCGAGACGGCTCCGGCCAACCACTCGAACCTGGTCGTCTTCGATGAGCCGTCGATGGTCGTCGGAGTGGCAACGTATGCCGCCGTGGCCCTTCGGGCGCTGGCCGGCGGGGGCTGACTCCGGGTCCGATCCCCGGGCCATTCCTGCCTCGCGGTACTTTCGAGCCATTTCTCGGTTCGAGTCTTGGCTCGACACTCTGATCGGCGCACACGATCGCCCTGCGCCTCGATTCGGAGGACGTTTGACCCCCACGATGCGCGCCGCGACCGAGTTCATTCGATGAAGGTCTGGGGGGAGCCGCCGCAGACGCGAAAGGGCCGCCGCTTCGAGCGTACCGGCCGATTGCCTCCGGACGGTGGCTGGCCTGGGGTGCGCAGCCCGATCGATCCTGAACCCCTGCCGGTCGAGTCCGCAGCGGATTCCGCCAAGGCTGGACCCATCGCCGCGGTCGATCTCCTCGACCCAGGGACTGCGGCGGCGGAGCTCGGGACGGATCCGCCGCGGGTCCACTTGACCGGTGATCCCGGCCGCGACGCGATCGCCCTGGGAACGGCCGCGCTGCTCGACCTGGGGGAGAAGATTGGCCGCCGGGAGCTGGCCGATCCGATCATGGCGGCGCCGTATCGATTTGCCCGAAGTCGCGGCGAACGCGTCCGGGCGAGCCAGCTCCTGGCCGCCTACGAGCGGCGCGGAGCGACCGCCATCGGTCCCGATCGAGGCCTCCCCTGGACTCTTCCGCAGACCGTTGGCCCTGGCTCGCCGATCTACGCCAGGGCTTCCGGTGATTCCGTCCACTGGCGCCCCCGGGATGCCGAGCGCCTGGCAGCGGACCCGGCGGCCTATGCCCGCTGGCTGGTCGAGCCGATCGCCCAGGTCCAGACCCTCGAGCTGCTGGCCGAGCTCGGGGTGACCTCGAACCCGAAGGGCGAGGCGGCGGCCCCGATCCGGCGCGAGCTGCTGCCCCAGGTGGAGGCGTCGTTTGCGTTGCACGTTGCCGCTGACGATCCCTGGCGCGACCTGTTCGCCCTCTGGCAACTGACGAGCGCGCCCCACACCCTCAACGACCTGTGGTTCCTGGCCACGGCGATTGCCTATCGCTACGCCACGCTCGCCCGGCGGGTCGCCGGCCCGGTCATCGGCAACGGACCGTTCGAGGGCGAGCAGCTCGTTTCGGCGAGCGCGGCCCTGGGCACCGTCCTCTGGCAGCTCCGGATCTATCCATCGCTCGTGCCCGAGCTGGTCGATTTCGTGTCCGACCGGATGAGGTCCGACGGCGGCTGGGGTGACCCGGGTCAACCGACCGACGTCCTGACGACGCTCGTAGCCGCCGACCTGCTCCTCGGCCTCGACCCCGATTTCGATCCCAGTCGAACGATCGCCTGGTTCGCTCGGGCCCAGGAGCCGGAAGGCTGGTGGCGAGCGCTCGATCCGGAGGTCCCCTGGCTCACCGGAGCCGTCGTCGATTGCCTGGAGCGGGCGCGTCGCCCGTTCGTCGATCGGTTCCGCTGGCCGGGTGCGCTCAAGCTCGACCTCGACCGACGGACCCAGCTGCCCACCTACGCCTGGTTCGCCGACCTGTCCCGTTCGATCCAGGAGGTGCCTGGCCTGGCCCGGGCGGAGTGGGACATCGCCTTCGTCGACCTCGCCGGCTTCGGCAAGTTCAATACGGACAATGGCCAGGCCAGGGGTGACGAGGTGATCGGAGCGTTCGGCAAGGCGCTCGGCCGGATCCCGGGCTCACGGGCGATTCGCGACGGCGGGGATGAGTTCGTGGTCGTCAGCGCCCCGGGCGACACGACCCTGTACGAGCGACTCGACACGTTCCGCTCGACCTGGCTCGCCGAGTTCGTCCACACCTTCGGCCGCGAGCCTGATCCGGTCCGGCCGCGGATCACGGTCGCTCGCGGAGCCGGCCGCGACCTGGCCGCGCGGCGCGAACAACTGGGACGCCGGATTGGCGAGATGAAGAAGCTCCACGAGGACCCGCCCGAAGATGGCGTGATCGAGCGCAGCTAGGGCCGCCTCGCCCGGTCCCCGACCGGCCGCGCGGGCGGCCGACGCGCCCGGGTCGTTTGACGCTCGGGCGTGCTCAGCCGTACACTCCCGGTTCGCGCCCGGAGGCTGTCTGGGCGCCGTCCCATGCCCCGCAACGCCCTGAGGATCCATGTACGCAGTCATCGAGACCGGTGGGAAGCAGTACCGCGTCGAGGTCGGCACCGAGCTCGAGGTCGAGCTGCTCGACGCCAAAGCCGGCGATTCGATCACGCTTGACCGGGTCCTCCTGGTGGCCGACGGCGATCAGGCCGCGATCGGCCGGCCGCTCGTGTCGGGCGCCAAGGTGAGCGCCGAGGTCGTCCGCCAGGATCGCGGCCCGAAGGTGATCTCCTTCAAGTACCGCCCCAAGGCTCGCCGCCGGGTGAAGAAGGGCCATCGCCAGGACTACCTGCTGCTCCGGATCACGGACGTCGAGCTGAACGGCAAGAGCGCCGCGGCCGACCTGGCCAAGGCCGAGTCCGAAGCAAAGACCGAGCGCCAGCGCCTCGAAGAGGCGGCCCGGCGCCAGGCCGCCGAGGACGCCGCCCTTGCCGCCCAGCTGGCGGCCCGGAGTGCCCCCAAGCCCGAAGCCAAGGCCGAGACGAAGACCGACTCGAAGTCCACGAGCAAGGTCGATTCGAAGGCCAAGGCGCCGGCCAAGCCTGCCGCCAAGCCTGCCGCGGCCAAGCCGGCAGCGGGCGGATCGTCGAGCAAGGCGGCTGCCGCCAAGCCAGCTCCCAAGCCCGCCGCCAAGCCAGCTCCCAAGCCCGCCGCCAAGCCAGCTCCCAAGCCCGCCGCCAAGCCGGCCCCGAAGAAGGACGCGTAACCGATGGCCCACAAGAAGGCAGGCTCGAGCTCGAAGAACGGCCGCGACAGCGTTGGCCAGCGGCTCGGCGTGAAGGTCGGCGACGGCCAGCTCGTTCCGGCTGGTTCGATCATCGTTCGCCAGCGCGGGATGACCTTCCTGTCCGGGACCGGGACCGGCCTGGGCAAGGACTACACGGTCTTTGCCACCGTCACCGGCAAGGTCCATTTCGAGCACCAGACCAGGCACAAGAAGCGCATCCGCGTCGAGCCGGTCGAGGCAGTCGCGGCCACGCCGCCCGCGACCAAGCCTGCAGCCGAACCGGTCGCGGCGAAGGCCTAGCTCCAGTCCCGATAGCCGGCGACCACCGGCGGGCAGTGTCCCGCGCGGAAGGCGTCGGAGGAGAAACGAAACCGTGAAGCCCGACACCCATCCCAAGTACTACCAGGCCCACGTCGTGTGCGGCTCGTGTGCCACCGAGTACACGATCGGCTCGACCAAGCCCGAGCTGCGGGTCGACGTCTGCGCCAACTGCCATCCGTTCTACACCGGCAAGCAGACGATTATCGATACGGCCGGCCAGGTCGAGCGCTTCCAGAAGCGGATGGAGCGCCAGGTCCGGGCCTGACCGCCGAGAGGGCCAAAGGGGTCGCTGGCTGCTTCTTGCCAAATTCCGCCACCAGCCGCGCAGTGGTCGGTCCAGACCGCCGGAAACGCGAGGCGCCCGCCCCTTCCGACGCGCTTTGAGGGTGAACCGCATCGCTAGCGTCCCCGATCGCACCTCGAGACCCGGCCCGACCGACTCACATGCGTTCCTCGGCGGAATATGGCAGGGACTGGGTCGGGCTGCGAAGCCCCAAGCTGCGTTGCGGCACCGCCGCCGGAGCAAAACGTCGAGGCGGCACGGCCGCCCGGTAGACTGACCGCCATGCCCAAGTCCAGGTATGCCTACGGCGGCCAGGCCCTGATCGAAGGTGTCCTGATGCGCGGCCGGGACGCGATCGCGGTCGCCTTCCGCGCCCCGAGCGGCGAGATCGTGTGGGCCGAGGAACGCCTCGATTCGGGCTTTCACGGCAGCCGCTGGTCGAAGGTTCCGGGCATCCGTGGCCTCGTCGTCCTGTACGAGACGTTGATCGTGGGCACCCGCTGGCTGGTCCGGAGCGCCTCGGTTGCCGCCTCCCAGGAAGGTGAGCCGCTCGGTCGCGGGGCCGTCGCCCTGATGCTCGGGCTGACCCTGGTCGCCGGGATCGGCGTCTTCTTCGTCCTGCCCCTGTTCATTGCCTCGGCCGCGGCCGGCTCGCAGGACGACCTCGTCCAGCGCCTGGTCGAGGGCATCGTCCGGGTCCTGATCTTCGTGGGCTACCTCCTCGTCGTCGGACGATCGCCTGAGGTCCGGCGCGTCTTCCAGTACCACGGCGCCGAGCACATGACGATCCACGCCCTCGAGGCCGGCGATCCGCTGACGACCGACCGGGTCCGGCCGTATCCCACGGCCCATCCGCGCTGCGGCACGGAGTTCCTGGTGATCGTGGTCATCCTGTCGATCATCGCCTTTAGCCTGATCGGCCACCAGTCGCTGGTCGTCCAGGTCGCCGCCCGGATCCTGCTGATCCCGGTGATCGCCGCGGTCGGCTACGAGCTGCTCCGGCTGGGTGGCCGCTATCGGGCCAACCCGCTGGTCAAGGTCGTGATGTACCCCGGGATCCTGGTCCAGAAGATCACCACCAAGCGTCCGACCGACGACATGATCGAGGTCGCGATCGTGTCCATGGAGCAGGCGATCCTGGCCGACGGCGAAGTCGTTCCGGCCGGCAGCACGGAGTTCGAGCGGGCGCCGCTCGCCTCGCTCGCCGCCCAGGCGGCCGCCTGATGAGCGACGCGAGCCTCATGACCAAGCTCGAGGCGGTCGCCCGCCAGTACGACGAGCTCCAGGCCGAGCTGGCCCTGCCCGAGACATCGACCGATCCGGCGGCGATCCGGCGACTGGGCCGGGAGCTCAGCCGGCTCGAGCCGGTCGTGACCGCCTACCGCGAGCTGTCGTTCACCTCGGACGAGCTGGCCGGCGCGCGCGAAATGCGCGACTCCGAGACCGACGAGGAGATCCGGGCCATGGCCCGCGACGAGATCGTCCGGCTCGAGACGAAGGAAGAGGGGCTGGTCGCCGCTCTCAAGCTCCTCCTGTTGCCGCGCGATCCGGCCGACGACAAGGACGTGATCCTCGAGATCCGCCAGGGTGCCGGCGGCGACGAGGCGGCCCTGTTCGCCCGTGAGCTCCTCCGGATGTACCTGCGCTACGCCGAGCGTCATCGCTTCGCGACCGAGATCCTGGTCCAGAACGAGAACGGGATCGGCGGGATCAAGGAGGCGATCGTCGATGTCTCCGGCGACGGCGCCTACAGCCGCCTGAAGTTCGAGGGCGGGACCCACCGGGTCCAGCGGATCCCGGCGACCGAGTCGTCGGGTCGGATCCACACCTCGACCGCCACGGTCGTCGTCCTGCCCAAGGTCGAGCCGACCGAGATCGAGATCGACGAGGACCGCGACCTCCGAATCGAGGTGAAGCGCTCATCCGGGCCCGGCGGACAGTCGGTCAACACGACCGACTCGGCCGTTCGGATCACCCACATCCCGTCCGGCCGGGTGGTCGAGATCCAGGACGAGAAGAGCCAGCACAAGAACAAGGCCAAGGCCCTGGCCGTCCTGCGGGCCCGGCTCCAGGACGACGAGAAGCAGAAGCAGCTCGCGGCCGACTCGACCGCCCGCCGCTCGATGGTCGGACTCGGCGACCGCTCGGACAAGATCCGGACCTACAACTTTCCGCAGGACCGCGTCTCGGACCACCGGGTGAACCAGAACTGGTCGAACCTGCCGGGAATCCTCGATGGGGACCTCGATCCGCTGATCGACACCCTGATCACGACCGACCAGGCCGAGCGGCTCCAGTCGGAGCTCGAGATCGACCAGGAGTGACCGCCAACACCGTCGGGTACCTGCTCCATTCCGGGATCGAGCGGCTTCGGCTGGCCGGCTCCGACAGCCCCCGGCTCGATGCCGAGCTGCTCCTCGGCCATGTCCTGGGTGTGGAGCGAACGAGCCTGATCGCCCATTCAGATGCGCCCGTCGGGGCCGATGCGGCGGCCCGCTACGAGGCCAGCCTGGAGCGCCGGATCAGCGGCGAGCCGGTGGCCTACATCCGCGGCTTCAAGGAGTTCCACGGCCTGGCCTTGGCGAGCGACTCGCGGGCGCTGATCCCGCGACCTGAAACCGAGCTGCTGGTGGACCTCGTGATCGGCTGGCTCGTCGACCGGCTGGTCGCGGCACCCCGGCCGGCCGGCACCCCGGTGCTCCGGGTGATCGACGTCGGGACCGGTGCGGGCACGATCGCGGTCGCCCTGGCTGCCGAGCTGCGCCGGCGGAGGATCGACGCTGACGTCTCGGTCATTGCCACGGACACTTCGCCCGAGGCGCTCCAGCTCGCCCGCGAGAACGCCGTCGGGCATGGCGTCGCCGACCGGATCGAGTTCCTCCTGGGCGACCTCGTGCCGTGGGATGCAACCTTGTTCGAGGTCGTCGTGGCGAACCTGCCGTACATCCCGACCGCGGCGATCGACGGCCTGCCGGTGGCGGCCTCGTTCGAGCCGCGCAGCGCGCTCGACGGCGGCCCGGACGGGCTCGACCTGATCCGGCGGCTGGTCGATCAGCTCGGGCGGGTCCTGCGGGCCGATGGCATCGCGTTCCTCGAGATCGGCTCGGACCAGGGGCAGGCCGTGCTCAGCGAGATCGCCCAGCGGCTGCCCGCCGCGGCCGCGGACGTCCTGCCCGACCTGGCAGGCTTCGACCGGGTCGTCCGGATCCAGCCCGGCGGACCGGCTGGGCCGGTCCGTTGACCAAGCCGCGATTCCCGATCCGGCTCGTCGTGGCCGATCTCGACGGGACCCTGATCGACACCTCCCTGGTCCTTGGCGAGCGGACAATCGCCGCCTCCCGGGCGGCCGTGGAGCGGGGGGTCGAGGTCGTGATCGCGACCGGGCGGATGGCCAAGAGCGCCCGGCCCTTCGCCGAGCAGCTTGGCGAGCGGGCGCCGATCATCGCCTACCAGGGTGCCCTCATCCGCGAGATGTGGCACCCGGGCGACCGGCTCGGCCGGCTGCTCGTCCACCTGCCCCTGACCGCGGCCGTCGCCCGCGAGGCCGTCGAGTGGTCGACCGAGCATGGCCTGGCCGCCCACGTCAATCACCTCGAGCGGTTCGTCCTGCCGGCCAGCGACCCCCGGGCCGAGGACTACTCTGCCTTCCTCGGGGCGCGGGCCGAGATCGTGCCCGACCTGATCGCCTGGATCCGCCGGCCGGTCACGAAGATCCTGGCCGTCGGCCCGGCGCCACGGCCGACCGAGCTGATGCCCGTCGCTCGGGCCCACTTCGCCGGCCGGGCCGAGGTCACGGTCAGCCACCCCGAGTTCCTCGAGTTCCTCTCGCCGGGTGTCTCGAAGGGGAGCGCCGTGCGCTGGCTGGCAAGTCGGCTGGGGATTGCCCTCGAGCAGACAATGGCCCTGGGCGATCAGTTCAACGACCTCGAGATGATCGCCGCCGTCGGTCACGGGGTCGCCCTGCCGAGCGCCCCGCCCGAAGTCCAGGCCGCCGCCCGCTACATCGCGCCTCCCCTGGCCGAGGAAGGAGCCGCCCAGGTGATCGAAGCGCTCGTCCTGCCCGGCGTCGACGGCGCCCGGCACGCCGGCCGATTCGAGCCGGGGCGATGACCTCCCGGGTCGTTCGAGATGACGCCGCGGGCCGGGCCGAGGCGATCGACGTGCTCCGCCGGGGCGGCCTCGTCGGCCTGCCCACGGACACGGTCTACGGCCTGGCCGTGGCCCTCGACGCGCCCGACGCGATCGCGCGGCTGTTCGCTGCCAAGGGCCGGCCGCCCGACAAGGCGATCGTGCTGCTCGTCTCGGATATCGGCCAAGCCGAGCGGACAGGGCTGTTCGGTTACGCGGCGCGCGCCCTCGCGGCGGCCGCTTGGCCGGGTGCCCTGACCCTGGTCGTGGCCCGCCGTCCGGAGGTGCGGCTGCCCGATGTGCTGACCACCGGCGGCTCGACGATCGGTCTGCGCCTGCCCGGGCACGGAACGCCGCGGGCCCTCGCCCGGGCGCTCGGCCCGCTCCCGGTCACCTCCGCCAATCGATCCGGCGAGCCCGATCTGCTCAATGCCCCCGGCGTGTCGATCGAGCTGGGCGACGGCCTCGACCTGATCCTCGACGGTGGGCCGGCCAGCGGCGGGACGCCCTCGACCGTCGTCCGCTGCGACGGCTGGGACACGGAGGTCCTGCGGGTGGGGGCCATCCCGCCCGAGCGGATCAAGGAGATCGTGAACGCCGCCCGCAAGGGACACCCCCTGGCTGCGCCGGCACCGCAGGCGCCGGTTGACGAATGGGATGGCGGCTGAGCCGGGCGGTCGCCGCCGCGACGACGCCCGATGCTCCCGGCTCCTCCGTTGTCCCTGCCACGACCCTGGCGAACCCCGGGCCGGCGCATCGTGGGAAGATGAGCGGCGCGCCGGGCTGATGCCGCAGGTGCCGCCGGAGGAGCGCAGATGACCGCCAGCCAGACAACCGCCCTGCCCTGGGCATCCGTCGCCGAGGTCGATCCCGAGGTCTGGTCGGCGATCGAGGGCGAGCGGCACCGCCAGCACGACAAGATCGAGCTGATCGCCAGCGAGAACTACGTCTACCAGGCGGTCCTCGAGGCCCAGGGCTCGTGGCTCACGAACAAGTACGCCGAGGGCCTGCCCGGCAAGCGCTATTACGGCGGCTGCGAGTTCGTCGATGTGGTCGAGCGGCTGGCCCAGGACCGGGCTTTGGAGCTCTTCCCCGGTTCGGAGCACGTCAACGTCCAGCCCCATTCGGGCGCCCAGGCGAACATGGCGGCCTACCTCAGCTCGGTCAATCCGGGCGACCGGGTCCTGGGCATGAACCTGGCCCACGGTGGCCACCTGACCCACGGCATGGCCCTGAACTTCAGTGGGCGGTACTTCGAGATCCACGCCTACGGCGTGCGCCCGGACGACCAGCGGATCGACTACGACGCGCTCGAGGTCCAGGCCCGCGAGGTCCGCCCGAAGCTGATCGTGGCCGGCGCCTCGGCCTATCCCCGGATCATCGAGTTCGAGCGGATGGCCGACATCGCCCATTCGGTCGGGGCGCTCCTGTGGGTCGACATGGCCCACGTTGCCGGCCTGGTCGCGGCCGACCTCCATCCCAGTCCGTTTCCGCACGCCGACATCGTCACGACCACGAACCACAAGACCCTCCGCGGGGCCCGGGGCGGGATGATCTTCAGCCGGCTCGAGCTGCCGCCGAGCGCCGACCCGGCCGACTACCCGATGGTCAAGCCAAATCTCGCTGCGACGATCGATCGAAGTGTCTTTCCAGGGGTCCAGGGCGGCCCGCTGATGCACGTGATCGCGGGCAAGGCGGTCGCCTTGAAGCTGGCCCAGGGCGAGGAGTTCCGCGACTACCAGCGGCGAGTCGTAGCCAACGCCCGGGTCATGGGCGAGACGCTCCAGCAGCTCGGTGCCCGGTTGATGACCGGGGGGACCGACAACCACCTCGTCCTGGTCGACGTCACCCCGCTGGGGGTCACCGGGCGCGAGGCGGAGCGGCTCCTCGACGAGATCGGGATCACGGTCAACAAGAACGCGATCCCGTTCGACCAGAATCCGCCGAACATCGCCTCCGGGATCAGGATCGGGTCACCGGCCACCACGACCCGTGGCTTTGGCGAGGACGAGATGCGGGCGATCGCCCAGATGATCGTGGCCGCGATCGCCGGCCGGGACGATCCGGTCGTGCTCGCCCGGCTGCGCTCCGCGGCGCGCGAGATCGCCGACCGCTTCCCGGTCCCGGGGTTGCCCGAGGCGTGAGGCTCCGACCCTCCCATGCGGCGGTCGAGCTCCCGAGCGTGAGCTTGCGGGCGCGATGCGCCTGATTGGCGGGATCCCCGAACTGCTTCCGGCGTTCTTCATCGCGTTCCTGGCCGCCGCCCTGATCAGCTTCGCCCTGACCCCGGTGATCCGAGGCATCGCCCGCCGGATCGACCTGGTCGACGAGCCGAATCACCGCCGGGTCAACACCCAGCCGATCGCCCGGGGCGGCGGGCTCGCCGTCGTCTTCGCCTTCCTGGTCGTGGCCCTCGTCCTGACCCTGCTCGTCGCGGCCGGCAACCTGGCCGGGTTCACCCTGCCGGTCTCGATCGGGCCGAACGAGCTGCTGGCCCTGTTCGGCGGGACGGCCCTGGCGGCGATCCTCGGCCTGCTCGACGACGTGCTCAACCTGCGCGCCCGCTGGCAGCTCCTGACCCAGCTCGTCCTGGCGATCGGCGCCGTCCTGCTCGGGATCACGATCGACTCGATCGCGAACCCGTTCGGACCGGGCCAGCTTCCGCTGGACGGCGTGTGGGGCGTCGCGTTCACGATCTTCTGGATCGTGGGCATGATCAACAGCATCAACTGGATCGACGGCCTCGACGGCCTGTCGAGCGGGATCGGGCTGATCGCCGCCTTCACCCTCGCCCTGATCAGCCTGACCGTGAGCGCCGGGGTGTTCGGCCAGCCCTACGTCGCCCTGATGTGCTTCGCCCTGGCCGGAGCGATCCTCGGCTTCCTGCGCTGGAACTTCCACCCAGCCACGATCTTCGTTGGGACGAGCGGGGTCATGGTCATGGGCTACGCGCTGGCCGTCCTGTCGATCCTTGGGACGGCCAAGGTGGCGGTCGCCCTGCTCGTCCTGGGCGTGCCGATCATCGATACGTTCTGGAACATCGTCCGGCGCCTGGCCAACGGATCATCGCCGTTCACCCCGGATCGGGGCCACGTCCATCACCGGCTGATGGACCTCGGGCTGAGCCAGACCCGGGCCGTTCTGGTGATCTACGGGATGACCCTGGTCCTGGCCGTCATGTCCATTCTGCTATCCGGGGCCGGCCAGCTGTACGCCTTCGTCGGGGTCGTGGTCGCCTCGGGCTTCATCCTGCTGATCCTGACCCGCCGAGCGCTGGTGATCGACGACTTCCGGGCCGAGTCGTACGAGGATGACGAGCCGGCGCGTCCGGTCGCCGTGCCGGTCAGGGCGGAGCGGCCCGAGGTGGTCTCGGCCGAAGGGGTCTCGGCCAGGCCCGACGGTGCCCGGACCGAGCCGGCCAGGCCCGAGACGGCGGCCGTCCGGGTCGAGCCGAGTCCCCCAAAGGTCGAGGCACTGCCCCACAAGCCGGTCCGCCCAGCCTGACCTCCGGGTCTGACCGGAGTCCTGACCCCCGGACCGCAGCGGACCTTCGCGGAGCCCCCTGATCCGCATTACCCGGTCGTTCGGCGGTATCCGGCACTATTCCTAATCCTCATTCCGGCAGGTCGGTGCTAGCATCCGGCTCCGACCTTCATTCCGGGAGAATCCGCCCTCCACCCATGAGCCTCCCCATCATTCTCGCGATCGTGCTCACGGTGGCGATCCTGGCATGGGTTGCCGTCTATTTCGTCGTCCGCCGACGGCGCGACGCGGCTGCGGCGAACAAGGCCTTCCAGCCCGACCCGATGGATGCCGAGATCGGTCGCGAGGCCCTCCGGCGGGTCTTCGGGATCCTGGCCGACGAGGATCCGACCCCAGTCGGCCTACCGCCGATCGCCCCGATTGCCCCCGCGGCTCCGCTTGCGGCCTCGGCCGCGGTCTGGCCGATCGAACCGCCGCCGCCCCAGTTGCGCTCGGCCCGATCGATCCTGCGCCGGCCCCCGTCGAGCCCGCCGCCAGCGTCACGCCCGCCGCGCAAACCGTGGAACCGTCTGCCCCAGTCGCTCCGGTGATCGCCGCTGCCGCGATCAGCGCCGCGGTGACGCCGCCAGCCCCCGAGCCGGCGCCGATCGCGCCGCCCCCGAGCAGCCCCGAACCCACGTCCGCCGGCGCGGCCATGGCCGGCAGCGGCTTCCGGCTGTTCGCGCCCGATGAGACCGAGAGCGGGGCAGTAGCAGCCGCCGTCCCGGTCGCGGCCGCGTCAGGTGGCGGCACGCCACCACCCCCGACCAAGCGGCGCCGAGGATCGTCGAACAGCGAGCGACCCAGGTTCGTCCGGGACAGCCTGGGCGCCCTGCTGGTGACCGTCGGCATCGTCGTCGTCGCGGTCGCCCTGCTGCGTCCGCAGCTGTCGATCCTGACCGGCCAGGTCCAGCAGGCGACTGCCACCGCGCCCGCGATCGCCGACGCGACCTTCGTCCCGGTCGTCACGCCTTCGCCGACGCCGACGCCGTCGATCGCCCCTACCCCGAGTCCCACCGCCACGCCCAGCCCGTCACCGTCGCCCAGCCCGTCGCCGAGCCTCGCGCCTACGCCATCGCCGACCCCGGCCCCCACTCCGCCCGCGCGGAAGGCCACGCCGGCCCCGACGCCGCAGCCCACCCCAACTCCGAAGGCCACCCCCAAGCCGACTCCAACGCCGCCCCCGGCATTCGTTCTCAGCTTTACCTGCAGCCCCTCATGTACCGGAACGGCTCCGTTCTCGGTGACCCTTGACGTCTCCTATGAAAATGCCCGTTCTGGGTGGTCAAATTCGGCGATGGGGCGACCTTCAGCGGATCTCGTGCGAAGACCGGCTCGGGCTCATTTGCGACGACCGTGCACGTCTACAGCGCCGGGACCTGGTTGCCGACTGTCACTCTCAACGGCCAGGCCTCGACGCTGCAGCAGCTGACTGTTAATGCTAACTAAGGTGACCCTCATGCAAATCGCCGCCCGGCTCCTGGCCAGCCTGCTCCTCCTGACCTTGACGATGCCTATCGGCGTCGCCTCGGCCGCGACCGAGACGATCGCGATCTCAGGCTTATCACCGACCGAAACGGCCGGGGTCGCTGATACCGGGGTCACGGTGACTGCCTTCAGCGACGGCATCATCGACCCGAGCTACACGGGTACGGTCACCCTTACAAGTGACGACACAAACGCCGTGTTGCCCACGGCCCACACGTTCACCGGCGCAGATGCCGGGACGTTCACCTTCGGCGGCGTGACGTTCCAGACGGCCGGTCTCGATCACCTGATTGCCACGGACGACGGATCCTTGACGGACACGGCCAGCACGACCGTTTCTGCGGGATCGCCAGCGACCGTGACCCTGTCCGGCAGCGGTTCGAGCCTGGCGTCAGGCATCGTCGGACGTTCACAGCGACCGTTACGGACGCCTTCAGCAATCCCGTTTCCGGGGAGACGGTGGTCTTCAGCAAGTCGGGAACGGGCACTACTGGCCGGACTGGCCAGCGACTCGACCGACTCGAATGGCCACGCTACCGACACTGTGACCGGCGTGCTCGCTGGCGCGCTCACGATCAAGGCCGCCGATGGGCCTCTCTTTGATACGGTCCCCTTCTCAGTCGTGGCAGGCGCCCTGGACCACATCGTGCTGGCCCCGAGCAGCTCCTCGATCGCTCCCGGCGGTTCCCAGAGCTACACGACCACCGCTTTCGACGCCGCCGGCAACACCACAGACGAAACCGGGACGGCCGTACTTTCGATCACGCCGAATGGCAGCTGCGACACGACGGGCTGCACGGCCTCGATTGGCGGATCCCACACGGTCAAATCGACCTTCTCCGGTCAGCAGGACACCTCGACCCTGGCCGTCGGCAACAATCCGCCGACGGCCAACCCCGACTCCAAGATCCTGCTCGAGAACGCATCCAGCACGGCGATCCCCGTCCTGACCAATGACACCGATCCCGACGGCGACACCCTGACGGTGACCGGCGTCTCGAACCCGGCCCACGGCACGGCCACGGTCGACGGCGGTGGCGGCGGCGTCCACTACACCCCCGACGCCAACTACAGCGGCGCGGACACGTTCACCTACGACATCAGCGACGGCAACGGCGGCGTGGACACCGGCTCCGTGTCGATCACGGTCAACTGGGTCAACCAGGCGCCCACGTTCACCAAGGGCGCCAACCAGTCGGTCAACGAGAACTCGGGCGCCCACAGCGTCACGACCTGGGCCACCGGGGTTACCAGCGGCCCGGGCGATCCGGTTCAGACGCTCACCTTCCACATCACCTCGAACACGAACAACGGCCTGTTCAGCATCCAGCCGGCCGTATCGTCGACCGGGACCCTGACCTACACGCCGGCCGCGAACGTCAGCGGGACCGCCACCGATCGGGGTCAATCTCCAGGACAACGGCGGCACGTCCAACGGTGGTGACGACACGAGCAGCAGCCAGACGTTCACGATCACCGTGAACGGAGTCAACCAGGCCCCGAGCTTCACCGCTGGTCCTGACGACACGGTCCTTGAGAACTCGGGTCCGGAGACCGTTTCGGGCTGGGCCTCGAACATCAGCGAGGGACCGGGCGACAGCGGCCAGGTGCTCAACTTCATCGTCAACGCCACGAACCCCAGCCTGTTCAGCACACCGCCGGCCGTCGATCCCTCGAGCGGCGATCTCACCTACACGCCAGCCCCGAATGCGAGCGGGTCCTCGACCGTGAGCGTCACGCTCCATGACAACGGCGGGACCCTGAACGGCGGCCACGACACCAGCGGAACCCAGCAGATGCAGGTCACGGTGACCTGGGTCAACCAGGCCCCGGTGTTCACCAAGGGTGCCAATCAGACGGTCCTTGAGAATGCCGCCGCCCAGACCGTCAGCAACTGGGCGACGGGGATCGGACCCGGGCCCGGCAACGGCGACGTCGGTCAGACCGTGACGTTCCACATTGGCTCGGATACGAACAGCGGCCTGTTCAGCGTTGGGCCGGCCGTGTCATCGACCGGCACCCTGACATTCACCCCTGTAGCGAACAAGAGCGGTACGGCCACAATCTCGGTCTACCTCAAGGACGACGGCGGCATTGCGAACGGCGGCGACGACACGAGCAACAGCCAGTCCTTCACGGTCACCGTGACCGGGGTCAACCAGGCCCCGAGCTTCAACGGCGGTGGCAACGATTCGATCCTTGAGGACGCCGGGCCCCAGACCGACAGCAACTGGGCGACCTCGATCAGCGAGGGTCCGGGAGACACCGGCCAGACGCTTGACTTCCAGGTCTCGAACACCAACAACGCCTTGTTCAGCGTCCAGCCGGACGTCGACCCGTCGACCGGCACCCTGACCTACACGCCGGCCCCGAACGCGAACGGGGTCGCCACGGTGACGGTCAAGCTCCACGACAACGGCGGAACGGCCAACGGCGGGGTGGATCTGAGCGCCGCCCAGACGATGACGATCACGGTCACGGCGGTGAACGACCCGCCCTCCTTCAGCGACCCGGCCGACCAGACCGTGCTCGAGGATGCCGGGCCCCAGACCGTCGTCGGCCTTGCGGCCCCGGTGACGGTCGGTCCGGCCAACGAGGCCGGCCAGACACTCACCTTCAACCTGACCAACAACAACAACGGCCTGTTCAGCGTCCAGCCGACGCTCAACACGGTCACTGGCACGCTGACCTACACCACTGCCCCGAATGCGAACGGCTCGGCCCTGGTCACCGCAGTCCTGACTGACAGCGGTGGCACGGCCAACGGCGGCGACGACAACCTGACCCATACCTTCAGCATCACGGTCACGCCGGTCAACGACGCCCCGACCTTCGTGGCTGGCCCCAACCAGACTCTCCACGAGGAAGGCACCACGACGGGTGACGGTCCGGTGGTCCCCCAGACCGTGACCAACTGGGCGACCGGCTTCAACCCGGGCCCGGCCAACGAATCCGGCCAGACCAACCTCGGCTACGCGATCGTCGGCAACGACCACCCGCTGCTGTTCAGCGTCCAGCCGGCGATCTCGCTGTCGGGCACCCTGACCTACACCCTGGCAGCCAACCGAAACGGCGTGGCCAACATCGGCGTGACCGTCCAGGACAGCGGCGGGACCGCCAACGGCGGGGTCGATACGAGCGCGGTCCAGACGCTCACGATCACCGTCAATGGGGTCGACCACTCGCCGGCGGCGATCAATGACTTCCCGACCGTCGTCCAGGGCAGCGGCCCGACCACGATCGACGTCCTGGCCAACGACAGCGACCCTGATGGCGACATCCTGACGATCACCTCGATCCCCCTGCAGGGCAGCAAGGGACACGCGGCGATCGCCGCCGACCACAAGTCGGTGACCTACGATCCGACTGGTTCCTTCATCGGAACCGATGTCTTCCGCTACACCATCAGCGACGGCCGCGGCGGGGTAGCCACCGGTACCGTCCAGGTGACCGTGGCCAAGGACACGATCGCCCCGATTGCCACGGCCCCCGTCGCCTGGCTCTTGCAGCGAGCCGTGGGCACGACCGCCAGCATCGTGGTTACGTTCAACGGGACCGACGTGGGCATGGGGATCAAGGCCTTCCAGCTCTCGGAGAGCCGCAACAACGGAGCGTGGGTCGCCACTCCCGTGGTCGTGGGGGCGCACTCCATCGTCCGAGTCGTGGCCCTGGGCAGCCAATATCAGTACCGCGTCCGAGCGGTCGACCTGAACGGCAATATCGGGGCCTGGGCCTACCTGGCGAATTTCACCCCAACCCTGATCGGGGAGGCCAGCAGCACGGCCGTATTCGCAGGAACGTGGTCAAGTCACCCGGTTACGAGCATGCCGGGCGGCCACTCGAAATACTCGTCGACGCGTTACGCCACGGCTAATTTCACCTGCACCTGCTCCTCGGTTGCGTGGTTTGGCCCAGAGGGCCCCAGCGGGGGCACAGCTCGGGTCTACGTCGACGGCGTGCTCGCCGGGATCTTCTCCGAGAAGTCCAAGACGTCCGTAGCCGCTGCGGCGATCTTCGCCAGGACCTGGGGAACCGTTGGTGTCCACACAATCGGCATCTCGATCTACAGCGGGCGGGTGGATGTCGGAGGATTCCTGACCCTCCAATAGGTCACGCTGCGGCAGCTCCCCCAACGCTCGGGGGAGTTTGCTGCGGCCACGGGCCACCTGCTACACTCCGGGCGCCTTGTCGGGTCAGACCGGAGCCGGAGCCTATTTCGCCCTCTTCTCCGAGATCGGCTTCCTCCTGTTGGTGACTACCCTGTTCGGGGCTCTGGCCGGGCACTGGCTTGACCTTCAAATCAGTACCTCACCGATCTTCCTGCTCGTCGGCTTCATCGGCGGGGCGGGGATCGGAACGTACGGGATCTACCGGATGATCTCCCGGTTCCTGGCGAAATTCGACTAACCAGGCGGGAACCCAGACAACAACTCAAGGGCACGGCCGCCCGCCGTGCCCGCGTGGATGGAGCAAGCGTGTCGAGCGATCAGGTGACGACCCCCGAGGCCGCCCCGGCCGGGAGCAATCGGACCGTGCGTCGGCTTGGCCTGCTCGTCGCAGCCGTGATCATCCTCGACCTCCTCGCCGTGATCTTCCTGCCGCCGTTTCCGCGGGGCGGATCGCAGGGCCAGGGCTGCTCCTACCCGAGCTGCTTCATCACCTCCACCCTCGAATTTCCGCCGCCCCACGTCGTGTTCGACCTGAATCCGAGCAATCCACTCCCGACGGGATCCGTCGTGGTCGGCTTCCATCCCAGCATCACCAGCACGATCCTCACGATGTGGATCGTCATCGCGGTCCTGCTCCTGCTCGGGTTCCTGGCGACGAGGGCGATGAAGCTCGTCCCGGGCGGGCTCCAGAACCTTGTCGAATTCGCCTACGAGAATCTGGAGAGCTTTGGCACGAGCATGGGCGGGGCACCAGCCAAGCCGTACATCCCGCTGTTCGCCTCGTTCTTCTTGCTCATCCTGTTCTGCAACTGGGTCGGCCTGGTCCCGCCGGTTGGCCGAATCGACGAGCTGCGGGCGCCGACCTCTGACGTCAACATCACCCTCGGCCTGGCCCTGGTGAGCTTCGGCTACTTCGAGTTCCAGGGCTTCCGCAAGAACGGTGTCGGGGGCTACCTCGGCCGGTTCTTCCCGGTCTACGAGTTCCGCAACGGCATCGGCGCCGGGATCATCGCCATGTTCGTCGGCCTGATCGAGCTGATGCTCGAGTTCGTCAAGCCGGTCACCCTGTCGATGCGGCTCTTTGGCAATATCTACGGGGGAGAGGTTGCCCTCGCGGTGATCACGGCCCTGACCCTGTTCATCGCCCCGGTCCTGATGTTCAGCCTGGAAGTGATGCTCAACTTCATCCAGGCCCTGATCTTCAGCATTCTCAGCCTCCTGTTCATCGTGCTCGCGGTTGAAAGCCACGAGGGCGAGGAGGGTGAGATGGGGCACGAGGCGATCGAATCCCTGGAAGAAGGCGTTCACAGCGGTCAGCTCGCGGCGGCCTGAACCCCGCCGCTATCGGCAATTCAAGAAACAGGAAGTGGACCGGCCACCCGGCCGGACGTAGGAGGAACAACCTGATGGATCACATCGGCGCTGGGCTCGCGGCCCTGGGGGTGTTCGGCCCCGGCATCGGCATCGGCATCCTGGGAGGCCTGGCCTCCACCGCGATCGGGCGCAACCCGGAGGCGGCTGGCCAGATCCGTGGCCTGGCGATCATCCTCGCGGCGTTCGCCGAAGGCCTCGGCGTCCTGGCGATCGTGGTCGGCATCCTCGCGATCTTCATCTAGCCGTCGGGCGGAGATCGAATTGTGGTCCTGCTATCCGTCGCCGGCGCCGCCGCCCATGTGGCAGTCCGCCTGACGGCCGACCAGCCCGCGACCGGCGGCCTGACGATCAACCTCTTCTGGATCATCGTCAGCGCCCTGAACTTCATCGTCTTCTTCGCGCTGTTCAAGACGTTCGCCCTGGCCCCGCTCACCAGGATGCTCAACGACCGGCGGGAGCGGATCGCCCAGGGGCTGGCCGACGCCGAGCAGGCCCGGCTCGATCGCGAGGCCGGGGCGGCCGAGCGGCAGGCGACCCTGACCGACGCGCGCCGGGAGGCGCGGGAGATCATCGACCGGGCCCAGAAGGTGGCCCAGGAGAGCCGTGACGCCGACGTCGCCGCAACCCGGCTCGAGCTCGAACGGATGCGCGAGCGAGCGGCGGCCGAGATCGAAGGCGAGCGCCAGCGCGCCCTGCTCGGCCTCCGGGGCGAGGTCGCCAACCTGGCCCTCGCGGCCGCCGGCCAGGTGGTTGGCGAGACAATGAGCGATGCCCGCCAGCGCCGCCTGGTCGAGGAATTCCTGGCCGCGTCCAGCACGGCCGAGCCGGCCGGCTGATGGCCCGACCGTCAACCGCGGCCCGGCGCTACGCCGAATCTGCGTTCGAGATCGCCGGCCGCGACAAGGCTTACGACCAGTGGCGGCGCGAGCTCGACCTGGCCGCCGGCGTCCTCGAGGATCCGGCCGTCGCCCACGGCCTGAACGATCCCCGGGTGTCGAGCGCGGTCCGCGAGGCGGCCCTCGAGACCGGCCTCGGCAAGCAGGTCAGCAAGCCGGTCCTCAACCTCCTCCGGCTGCTGATCCGGCGCGGCCGGATCGAGGACCTGCCGCGGGTCGCCAGCGAGTTCCGCCGGCTCGACAACCTTCGCCTTGGAGTCACCCCGGCCCGGGCCGTCAGCGCAGCCGCGCTCGAGCCGGCCGAAGTTACCGCCCTCACCGCCAGGCTCGAACAGATGACCGGCGGCCGGATCGAGCTCGCCCAGGAGGTCGACCCGAGCCTGCTCGGCGGCCTCGTCGTGCGGGTCGGCGACCGGCTGATCGACGGGAGCGTACGGGGTCGCCTGGAGCGACTGCGCAACCAGCTCGTCTCGGGCGCCCTCTAGGAGATCAGTCAGATGGCCATTCGTTCCGACGAGATCATCAGCATCATCAAGTCCCAGATCGACAACTTCGACCAGGCCGCCGAGACGCGCAGCGTCGGGACGGTGGTCGAGGTGGGCGACGGGATCGCCCAGATCTACGGCCTCGAGGACGCCGTCTCGTCCGAGATGCTCGAGTTCCCGGGCGGGGTGATGGGCATCGCCCTGAACCTCGAGGAGGAGACCGTTGGCGCGGTCATCCTGGGCAACGCCTCGGAGATCAAGGAAGGCGACACGGTCAAGACGACCGGCCGGGTCGTCGAAGTGCCGGTCGGCCAGGCGCTCCTCGGCCGGGTGGTCGACCCGCTCGGCCGGCCGCTCGACGACAAGGGCCCGATTGCCACGACCAAGACCCGCCCGGTCGAGCGAATCGCCCCGGGCGTCATCGTCCGCCAGTCGGTCGACACGCCGGTCCAGACCGGGATCAAGGCGATCGATGCCCTGATCCCGATCGGGCGCGGCCAGCGCGAGCTGATCATCGGCGACCGGCAGACCGGCAAGACGGCCATCGCGATCGACGCGATCATCAACCAGAAGGGCAAGGGCCTGGTCTGCATCTACGTCGCGATCGGCCAGAAGCTCTCAACCGTGGCGAACATCGTGGCGATCCTCGAGGCCCACGACGCGCTGGCCCACACGATCGTGGTCGTGGCCGGGGCCGAGGATCCGGCCCCGCTCCAGTACCTCGCCCCGTACGCCGGGGTGGCCATGGCCGAGGAGGTCATGGAAGTCGGGGTCGAGGTGGCCGGCCAGGGCCTGGTCAAGGACGCCCTGTGCGTCTACGACGATCTCTCGAAGCACGCCTGGGCCTACCGCGAGATGTCCCTCCTGCTCCGCCGGCCGCCCGGCCGGGAAGCCTACCCGGGCGACGTGTTCTACCTCCACAGCCGCCTCCTCGAGCGAGCGGCCCGGCTGAATACCGCCAACGGCGGCGGCTCGATCACGGCCCTGCCGATCATCGAGACCCAGGCCGGGGACGTGTCGGCCTACATCCCGACCAACGTGATCTCGATCACCGACGGCCAGATCTTCCTCGACACCGACCTGTTCAACTCCGGCCAGCGGCCGGCCCTGAACATCGGCATCTCGGTCAGCCGAGTCGGCTCGGCCGCCCAGACCAAGGCGATGAAGAAGGTCGCCGGGCCGCTCAAGCTCGACCTGGCCCAGTACCGCGCCCTGGCCGCCTTCGCCCAGTTCGCGTCCGACCTGGACAAGGCGACTCGTGACCAGCTGACCCGGGGCGAGAAGCTGTCCGAGGTCGTCAAGCAGCCCCAGTACCAGCCCCTCGGCGTCGAGAAGCAGGTCGCGATCCTGTACGCCGCCACGAAGGGCGCCCTGGACGACATCCCGTCGAACCGGGTCAAGGACTGGGAGTCCGGCTACTACCGCTACCTCGAGACCGAGAAGCCCCAGCTCCTGACCGACCTGGCCGCGAGCGGGGCCCTGAGCGACGAGCAGGCGGCCGCCTTCGACGAGGCGATCGCGGCCTATCGCCAGAGCTTCCTGGCCTAGGCCGGCAGAGGGAACCCAGGTTTGGCCAGCCAGCGCGACATCCGGCGACGGATCGGTGCCGTCAGGAACATTCGCCAGATCACCCGGGCGATGCAGTTCGTGGCGGCCAGCAAGCTGAAGCGCGCCCAGGACGCCACGCTCGCCGCCCGGCCCTACTCGCAGAAGCTCGACGAGGTCCTGGCCGACGTGGCCGCCGTCCTCGGCGGCGACGAGCATCCGCTCCTGGCCACGGCCGACCCGAAGGGCAAGCGACTCGTCGTCCTGATCACGACCGACCGGCCGCTGGCCGGGCCGCTCACCTCGAACGCGGTCCGGTTCACCCTCCGCGAAGTGGTCGATCACGGTGGCGGGATCACGATGGTCACCGTCGGCCGCAAGGGCCGCGACGCGATCCGCCGGGCGGGCATCCCGATCGAGGCCCACTTTGCCGGCTTCGGCGACCGGCCAAGCTTCGCCGACATCCTGCCCCTGGCCCGGCTGGTGACCGATGACTACCTCTCAGGCGCCTACGCCCGGATCGACGTGATCTATCCCCATTTCGTCTCGACCTTGACCCAGCAGCCGACGATCCGCCAGATCCTGCCAATCGTTTCGAGCGGGGACACGGCCGGGATCCCGGGCAACCAGTTCATCTTCGAGCCGAGCCCGTCGGCCGTCCTCGAGCAGCTCCTGCCGCGCTACGTGGCAACCCGCCTGTACCAGGCCGCCCTCGAGGCCAAGGCCAGCGAGGAGTCGAGCCGGATGGTCGCGATGAAGAACGCGACCGAGAACGCCGAAGAGCTGATCGACGACCTGACCCTCAGCTACAACAAGGTTCGCCAGGCGAACATCACCCGCGAAATGATCGAGATCGCGTCGGGCGCCCAGGCCCGCTGAAGGAGGCACTGACCAGCATGGCGACCGCCACCACGACCGCGACCGGCAAGGTGATCCAGATCACCGGCGCCGTCGTGGACATCGAGTTCCCGGCCGGTGAGCTGCCGGCGATCTACAACGCCGTCGAGATCCAGCGCCCGGGCCAGGAGCCGCTGACGGTCGAGGTCCAGCAGCACCTCGGCAACAACTGGGTCCGGACCGTGGCCATGACCACGACCGACGGCCTGGCCCGGGGAGTCGACGCGATCGACACCGGGGCCCCGATCACCGTGCCGGTCGGCGAGGTCACCCTCGGGCGCGTCTTCGACGTGCTCGGCCATCCGATCGACAACAAGGGCCCGGTCCAGGCCGAGGTCAGCCTGCCGATCCACCGTGAGCCGCCGGCCTTCGACCAGCAGACGACCGACGTCGAGGTGTTCGAGACCGGGATCAAGGTGATCGATCTGATCTGCCCCTTCAAAAAGGGCGGCAAGATCGGGATCTTCGGCGGGGCCGGGGTGGGCAAGACGGTCATCATCCAGGAGCTGATCCGGAACGTCGCCCAGGAACACTCGGGCTACTCGGTCTTCGCCGGGGTGGGCGAGCGCAGCCGCGAGGGCAACGACCTGATTGCCGAGATGACCGAGTCGGGGGTCATCGCCAAGACCGCCTTCGTGTTCGGCCAGATGAACGAGCCGCCCGGCGCCCGCCAACGGGTCGGCCTGACCGCCCTGACCATGGCCGAATACTTCCGGGACAAGGAGGGCAAGGACGTCCTCCTGTTCATCGACAACATCTTCCGGTTCACCCAGGCCGGCTCGGAGGTCTCGGCCCTGCTCGGCCGGATGCCGAGCGCGGTCGGCTACCAGCCGAACCTGGCGACCGAGATGGCCGCCCTCCAGGAGCGGATCACGTCGACCAAGGACGGCTCGATCACCAGCCTCCAGGCGGTCTTCGTGCCGGCCGACGACTACACCGACCCGGCTCCGGCCACGACCTTCGGCCACCTTGACTCGACGATCCGGCTCGAGCGCTACATCACCGAGCTCGGGATCTACCCGGCGGTCGACCCGCTCACCTCGACCTCGCGGGTGCTCGACCCGCTCGTCGTGGGCCAGGACCACTACGACACCGCCCAGGAGACGAAGCGCGTCCTCCAGCGCTACCGCGACCTCCAGGACATCATCAGCATCCTGGGCATCGACGAGCTGTCCGAGGAGGACAAGTCGACCGTCGCCCGGGCCCGCCGGCTCCAGCGCTTCATGAGCCAGCCGTTCTTCGTCGGCGAGGTCTTCACCGGCCGGCCCGGCAAGTACGTCCCGATCAAGGACACGGTCGCCTCGTTCAAGGAGATCCTCGAGGGCGCCACCGACACCCTGCCGGAGCAGGCCTTCTTCCTGGCCGGCACGATCGACGACGTCCGGGAGAACGCGGCCAAGCTCGGCCAGGCATGACCCTCCATCTCGAGATCGTCACGCCCGAGCGGCTCGTCTTCAGCGACGAGGTCGATCGGGTCCAGGTGCCCGGGGGCGACGGCGAGCTGGGCATCCTGCCCCATCACGCTCCGCTCGTGGCGACCCTCGGCACCGGCGAGCTGCGGCTGATCAAGGGCAGCACCGAGGAGTCGATCGCGGTGATCGGGGGCTTCATCCAGGTCCGGCCCGACCAGGTCGTGATCATGGCCGAGAGCGCCGACCTGGCCTCCGAGATCGATCTCGAGAAGGCCCAGCAGGCCCGGCGCGACGCCGAGAAGGCGATGGAAGGGGCGGCCCCCGGCACGCCCGACCTGATGGCCGCCCAGGCCGAGCTCCAGCGATCGCTCCTGCGCATCCGGGTGGCCGAGCGCCGACACCGCGAGGGTCCCCGGAGCCGAGGCTGACGGCGATGGCCGACGCGCGCCCGTTCCACTGGGAATTCAAGCCCGCCGCCGTCCCCCCGGAAGCGTTCCGGATCGAGGGCGGCCGGCCGCTCAACGGCTCGGTCCCGATCAGCGGCTCGAAGAACGCCGCCCTCAAGCTGCTCGCCGCCGCGACCCTGACCGGCGAGCGCTGCCGGTTCACGAACGTGCCCGAGATCGAGGATGTCCGGGTGATGGCCGACACCCTGCGCGACCTCGGGGTGGTCGTCGACCATCCGGCCGACAACGTCTACGAGGTCGCCTCGGGCGACGTCGACTGGCTGTTCGTGCCCCTCGAGGCGGCGGCCAAGATGCGCGCCTCGTTCATCCTGCTCGGCCCGCTCCTCGCCCGGTTCGGCCGGGTGATCATCAGCAACCCGGGGGGCGACCGGATCGGGCGGCGGCCGGTCAACCTGCACGTCGACGCGATGCGGGCCCTGGGCGCCGAGATCGAGTACCGCAACGGCTACTACTTCGCCCGCTCGCCCGGTCGCCTGCGGGGGACGAACCTCGAGTTCCCGATCGTGTCGGTCATGGGCACCGAGAACGCGATGCTGGCCGCCGTGCTGGCCGAGGGACGGACGACGATCCACCCGGCCGCCGAGGAGCCCGAGGTCGATGACCTGATCGCATTCCTGCGGACGATGGGCGCCGAGATCGAGCGGACCGCGCCGGACACGATCGAGATCAGCGGCCGGAAGCGCCTGCGCGGCGGCGAGCACCGGGTCGTGCCCGACCGGATCGAGGCCGGCACGTTCCTCGTGGCGGCGGCCGTGACCGGTGGTCGGGTGACCCTCGAGAACGCGCCGTGCGACCACCTCGGAGCGTTCCTCGAGGTCCTTGAGCGGATCGGGGTGAGCGTCGAGTGCGACGACCAGACGATCCAGGCCTCGGGCGAAGGCCGCGCCCTGTACCGGGCCGTGGATGTCACGACCGCGCCATATCCCGGCCTGGCCACCGACCTCCAGCCGCCGCTGTGCGTCCTGCTCACCCAGGCCGCCGGCCGGAGCCGGGTCCACGAGACGATCTTCGAGGACCGGCTCGAATTCCTGGCCGGCCTGTCCCGGATGGGCGCCCGGATCCGGATCCAGGACCCGCACCACGCCACGATCACCGGCATTGCCGCCCTCCACGGCGCGGAGACCGAGATCGGCGACCTGCGGGCCGGCGCGTCGATGATCCTGGCCGCCCTGGCGGCCGACGGGACGTCCCTGATCCACGGTGCTCATCACGTTCACCGGGGGTATGAGAACATCGGCCGGAAGTTCCAGGACCTCGGCGCGTCGATCACGACGGTGGCCGAGCGGCCCGCCTCCCCCCGCCGGGCCACCAAGGGGAAGTCCACCAGCGTATGAAGATCGGGATCGACCTCGGCACGGCCAACATCCTCGTGTACGTGCAGGGCAAGGGCATCGTCATCCAGGAGCCGTCGGTCGTGGCCGTCGACGACCAGAACCGGATCGTCGCGGTCGGCGAGGACGCCCGCGAGATGATCGGCCGGACGCCCGGCAACATCACCGCCATCCGGCCGATGAAGGACGGCGTGATTGCCGACTACGTGATCACCGAGGCGATGCTCAGCCACTTCATCGGCAAGGTGAAGCGCGGCTCGATCGGCTTCCGCCGGCCGGACGTGATGATCAGCGTCCCGGCCGGGGTGACGAGCGTCGAGAAGCGGGCCGTCCGGGATGCGGCCCTCAAGGCCGGGGCCGGGGCCGCCTACCTGATCGAGGAGCCGCTGGCCGCCGCGATCGGGGCGAACGTGCCGATCGCCGGCCCGTCCGGGAACATGGTCATCGACATCGGCGGCGGGACGAGCGAGATCGCGGTCATCGCCCTGGGCGGGATCGTCGTCTCGACCAGCCTGCGCGTCGGCGGCAACAAATTCGACGAAGCGATCTCGACCTACATCCGCAAGAAGTACAACCTGATGGTCGGCGACCGGAGCGCCGAAGAGGTCAAGATCGCGATCGGGACAGCCCTGCCCCTCGAGCGTGAGCTGAGCATGGACGTCCGCGGCCGCGACCTGATCGCTGGCCTGCCCCGGACGATCCCGATCACCAGCTCCGAGGTGATGGAGGCGATCGAGGCACCCCTCCAGCAGCTCGTGGCCGCCGTCCGCAACGTGCTCGAGCAGACCCCGCCCGAGCTGAGCTCGGACATCATCGACAAGGGGATGGTGATGTCCGGCGGGGGCGCCCTCCTACGCAACATCGACAAGCTCCTCACCCAGGTCACGGGCGTGCCCTGCCACGTGGCCGAGAACCCGCTGAACTGCGTGGCGATGGGCACCGGGCTGGCGCTGGAGCACTTCGACTTCTTCAAGAAGTCGCTCGTCCAGCAGGTCTAACGCAGGTCCTGCCATGGCGCCCTCGGCCACGCCCGGACGGGCCTTCTTCGACCTCCACTGCCACACCTCGTACAGCTTCGATTCGCTGGCCCAGCCCCGAGACCAGGTCCGGGCGGCGGCCCAGCGGGGACTGACCCACCTCGCGATCACCGACCACGACCGGATCGACGGCGCCCTCGAGGCGCGCGCAGCAGCTCCGGCCGGCCTGACCGTCCTGATCGGCGAGGAGGTCAAGACCGCCGACGGTGACCTGATCGTCGTCTTCCTCGATGAGGCGCTGCCGCCGGGGCGCCCGGCCGTGGACACGATCGCCGCCGCTCGCGAGCAGGGTGCCCTGGTCGGGATCCCGCATCCGTTCGACCGCTACCGGAATTCCCTCCTGCGCCAGGCCAGCCTCGATTCGCTGGCCGGCCTGGTCGACTGGGTCGAAACATGGAACGCCCGGATCGTCGGCCGGGCCGGCAACGAGCAGGCCGCCGCGTTCGCCCTCGAGCACGGGCTGCCCGGGACGGCCGCCTCCGACGCCCATTCGACCCTCGAGGTCGGGGTCGCCTACAACATCGCCCCCGAGGCCGATCCGGCCACCCCGGCCGGCCTGCTCGAGGCGCTCGGGACGCTCGAGCTTCGGCCGGGGCGCGCCTCGTACTACGTCCGGATCCTGACGCCCCTCGCCAAGGGCCTGAACCGCGCCCGGGGCAAGACCCGGATCAAGCCGGTCGAGTCGTGACCGGCGAGGTTTCCCCGTCCGGGGAGGACCATCGGCGGATGGCGGATGAGCCGGCCGAGCCGGTACCGTCCGCCTCGATGGATCTCGCCAAGCCGGTACCGGCTGCCCGCCCGCCCGAGGCGGAGATCGACACCGACCAGGTATCGCTCGGACGGCGCCTGCGCCAGCCCCGCACGATCCTGTCGATCGTCCTGCCCCTGTTCCTGCTCGTCCTGTTCGCCCGGAGCCTGCCCGGCTTCAACCTGGCCGCCCTGCCGGGCGAGATCATGGCCGCCAACCCGTGGCTCCTGCTCGTCGCCTTCCTCGTCTTCTACGCGGGCTTCCCGCTGCGCGGCTATCGCTGGGCGATCCTGATCCGGGCGACCGGCTACCCGCTCAAGGTCAAGGACTCGACCGAGATCATCTTCCTGTCCTGGCTGGTCAACTGCCTGGTGCCGGCCAAGCTGGGCGACCTCTATCGGGCCTACCTGCTCAAGCTCAACGCGGGAGTCCTGCTCAGCCGATCGTTCGGGACGATCTTCATCGAGCGGATCCTCGACCTGTTCACGATCGTCGTGCTCGGCCTGGCGGCGGGCTTTATCAGCTTCCGGGGCCGCCTGCCGACGGACGTCCAAATCGTGTTCGGGATCGGCCTGGTCGTGATGATCGTCCTGGCCATGCTGCTCCTGTCCCTGCGCAGCTTCGGCCGCCAGATCTTCCTCTTCCTGCCCTTGCCCGAGCGCTTCCTCGAGCTGTACGACCGGTTCGAGGAGGGCGTCTTCTCGGCCGTCAACCGGCGCCAGCTGCCGATCCTGCTGATCCTGACCGGCCTGATCTGGTCGACCGAGGCGTTCCGGCTGTACTTCGTGGTCGAGGCGCTGGGCTTCCCCGGGGTCCACCTCGGGATCAGCGGGGCGTTCTTCGTCGCCCTGACCGGCTCGCTCCTGACCGCGGTGCCCTTGACCCCGGCCGGCCTGGGTATCGTCGAGGCCGGGATCGTGGGCGTCCTGACCCTCGTCTACAACGTGCCCCAGACCGAGGCGCTCACGATCGTCGTGGTCGACCGGGCGATCTCAGTCCTCTCGGTGATCATCCTGGGCAGCATCCTCTACGTCGTCTCGCCGATGCGTCGCGGGACCGGAATCACGCCGCCGGCCCACGTTTCGGAGCCCGCCGTCCGCTTCTGAGCGGTCGGCCGTGCCGGCCGGCCCGGTGCGGCCCCGTGTGCGCCGGCGCACCAGCGCGGCCCTGAGCTCGGCAGAGGTACCAATCGGGCGGCCGCTCCGAATTCGCCCCAACTGCACCACACTGGTCCGGTACGACACGACCGAGCGCGCAGCGATCGGTACCAACGGGTGATAACAGCGCAACGGGCCTCGTGGGATCGTCTGGTCAATTCGGTAGGACACCGATCGTCGCCCAGCGGAGAGCCCAGCGAGCCCATATGACGACCACCAACGGCCGAGCCTTCAACGAGTGGCTGCGAGCCCAGCTCAAGGCCAAGAAGATGTCCCAGCGCCAGCTCGCCCAGCAGTCGGGCGTCGATCACTCGACGATCTCCCGCCTGATCCGGGGCGACCGGATGCCATCGCTCGGGACCGCCACGAAGCTGGCCCGTGGGCTGCGCGAGCTGCGCGATGACGCCGACACCCCGCAGTACCTCGGCCTGATGTCCTCGGGACCGGCCAATCCGACGGCCCGGGTGGAATATGCGCTGCGCTCGGACGAGGTCCTCAGCGAGCCCCAGGTTCGCCAGATCATGGAGTACTACCTGGCCGTCCGGATGCGCCGACTCGGCCGCGTCTACCAGGGCGGTGAGGTCGCCCGGCCGCACGACCGCCCCTACCTGCGCGGCACGCCCTCGGCCGGCAACCCGATCGGGGCCGGGGTCGGGATCGCCACCCAGACCCGGGTCAGCCAGGGCCGGCCTGGCCTCCGGCCACCCTCGACCCGCCCGACCAACCGCTACTGACCGCCAGCGAACATTGACAGGGCCCGGATCTCCCTCCACGTCCGGGTCTCGGGGACAGCGAACGCCGGGCTCTGGGGGCCCGGCGTTCGCGATTCATGATGATGACGCGGTCATGGGCGCGTCGGCAGGTAGACCGAGATCGTCCGGCCGGGTGCCGCCAGGAACCGGTCAGCCAGGCTGAAGACGGTCGCCGGGACCGCGGCAGCTTCGGCCGCGCCGGCGCAATCCGGGACGAACAGGGCGTCGCAGACCGTGACGATCGCTCCGGGCGAACCGAGGACCGCGGCGGGGACCTCGCCGGCCACGGCGCCGGTCCCAGTTCCGGCTGCCGCGGCGGCCTTCGACCAGGCCGTGGGCGTGTCCAGCGTCCCGGTCACCGCGGCACCGGCCCGGATCAGGGGATAGCCGTAGGCATCGGGTGCCTTGAACGCGGGCAGGCTGCGCAGCTCGAGCGGCTGGCTGCCGGTCACGTTGAGGATCCGGACGGCCGCCTGCTGGGCAGCCGGCCAGCCCCCGTCGGGCGCGACCGATGGCGGGGCCGTGGCGAGGTTGAACACGACGACCGCCGCCACGCCGATGACGGTCGCCGCCCGGATCGTTCGGCTGGCGGCCGGCGAGCTGGTGCTGGCGGCTGATCCGAGACGCCACAGCCCGCCGGCGGTCAGGCCGGCGGCGATGAACACGATCGGGTCGAGGAAGGCGTGATAGTGGTCGACCGGCAGGGGCGTGACCGAGGCCATGCTCCCGATCCCGATCCCGAGGACGAGCCAGCCGAACGCGAGCGTCCCGCCCAGGAAGCGGGCGCCGGTGCGCTCGGGTTCCGGCGCCGCGAGGATCCGCCAGGCCAGTCCGGCGATGATCGTCACGCCCAGGACGACGCCCGCGACGAGGTGATCGGTCAGCACGCCGGACACCGGCCAGGCCACGATCCGGAGCCCGACGAACAGGAGCCGGGCGGGCAGCGACAGCGCGACCGGCTGGCCCCCGGCCGCGATGAAGGCCAGCGCGGCGCGGGTCTCCGAGAAGTCGTTCGTCAGCTCGTGGACGACGAAGCGGCACGTAGCCGAGGGCGATCAGCGCGATCGCCCCGAGCCCGGCCAGCCGGAGGCGCCGGCGTGCCTCACCCGGCGGGCTGCGCCGCAGGTCGAGCAGGTAGAAGACCGCCAGGGGCGGAGCCAGGGCGATTCCGAGGACGTGGGCCTGCATCGTCACGAGCAGGCCGGCGGCGGCGACGATCCACCAGCGAGCCCGCCCGGTTCGATGCCCCTGCCAGGCGCCGGACAAGGCGATCGCCGACGACAGGGCGATGATGTTCGGGTTCCAGATCGCCGTGGACTCGAGGATCGAGCTGGCCGATACGGCCATCAGCAGGCCGGCCACCAGGCCGGCGACCGGTCCGCCGATCGAGCGGGCGAGCCACCAGGTGATCCCGACCGCGACCACCCCGCCGAGGGCGATCGCCGCCACGACCACGGTCGGATTGCCGTTCGAGATCCAGGCGAAGGGCGCCAGCAGGTAGTAGTAGAGCGCCCCGTGATGGAAATCGCCGATCGAGGTCGGCGGGCCGAGCAGGGGGACCTGGTGATCGCTGACCATCCGCCACAGGACGAGCATGTCGTGGCCCTGGTCCGCGTCCCACGTCCCGCGAGCGGCCAGGCCGGGCAGGCGCAGGAGCGCCGCGATGGCCAGCAGCCCGCCGACGGTCAGGCCGCCCGGCCAGCGCCGGATCGCCGAGCTCACCCCGGCCTCGCCCGGGTCACTCAGCGGGTTCGTTGCTCGGCCCGGTTCGGGCCCGTGAACCGGCCAGCTGCATCGCCTCGGGCGGCAGGTCGGCCAGCGGGCGGCCCTCGGCCAGGTCATGGGCGCGGGCCGCGTTGATCTCGTCGTAGCCCGCGTCCATGCCCGGCGTCTCGAGGTAGTAGACGACATGGCGGAGGTCCGGATGGGTCAGGAACCGGGCCAGGCCGGCCGGGCCGATCGCTCCAGCCCCGAGGTGCTCGTGGCGATCCTGGTGCGAGCCGAGGGCGACCTTCGAGTCGTTCAGGTGGAACATCGCCAGGCGCTCGAGGCCGATCTCCCGGTTGAAGTCGTCGACCAGCCGATCGACGCCCTCGGCCGTGTTGATCGGGTGTCCGGCGCCCCACAGGTGGGCCGTATCGAGGCAGATCGCGACCTGCCCGTCGGCGACACCCGCGTTCGTGATCGCCTCGAGGATCCGGGCGAGCCCGGCCACGTCGGTTCCGATCCCGCCTCCGCCTCCGGCCGAGTTCTCGAGGACGAGGACCGGCAGCTCGGTGACTTCCGGCAGGGCCTGGGTGCGTGCCCGGGCTTCGGCGAGCCCCCTGGCCACTCCTGCGGCGACCCGCTCGACGCTCCCGTCCGGCTCGCCCCGGTGGGTGCCCGTATGGACGTTCAGGAATCGCGTCCGGAAACCGGGCGCGACCGCGAGCTCGTTGGCCAGCACGCTGACCGAGCGCTGGTAGAACTCGTCATCCGGCCCGGCCAGGTTGATCAGGTAGGGAGCGTGGATCGCGATCGGGGCGAGATCGAGGGCCACGGCCCGGGCCCGAAAGGCCGGCAGCTCCTTCGGCGGCTGCTGGCGCCGACGCCAGGCGGTCGGATTGTCGCCGAAGACCTGGAGCGTATCGAGCCCGATCGCGTGGGCTCGATCGGCGGCCGCGACCATCCCGCCGCCGAGCGGCAGGTGGGCGCCGAGTCGGCGGCCGTCGGGCAGCATCTGCTGATCCTAGCCGGTAGGCTCTGGCGATGGACCCGGCGGAGCAGTCGCAACGGGTGATCGACGCGTTCTTCCGGGACGGCCGGCTCGTCTCGATCCCGGCCCGCCAGGGCAAGCGCTGGTTCGTCCTGGTCGAGATCCGCGAACGCTGCTTTGCCGAGGATCGCGACTATCCCGAGAAGGAGGTCAACATGCGGCTGGCCCTCCTCCACCCGGACGTCGCCGCGCTCCGGCGCTACCTCGTCGACGCCGGCCTGATGACCCGCACGAACGGGATCTACCGGCGCGTTTCGGGGCCTGGCGAAGGGCAGCGTCGCGATCGCAGCCGATCCGCCACCTAGCGGTGCTGGTGCTGTTGGACGACGCCCCCACCGTTTCGGGCCATCCGCTGTGGTTGGGCCAAGCGTGGACTCGGGAACGGCGTGAGCTCTCGCTACCTTTCGGGGCGCGATCCCTTGGCATTTCGTCGCCGAGCAGCACCTCCACCCCTTGGTGGCGGAGAAGGTCGAGCCTGGCCTGCAGGGTTCCAGCTTCTCGGGCCTGATCACACCGCCCCGTCCTCGGACCGAGGTCAGCGCTCCCGGGCGACGGTCAGGGCGGACACGCCGATCGCGCCGGCGGCGTGCAGGACCCCGGCGCAGGCCTGGAGGGTCGTGCCGGTCGTGACCACGTCGTCGACGAGGATCACCCAGCGGCCGGACAGGGGCTGGTCAGCACGGGCGCCCGGGGCGAGGCCGAATGCGCCGGCCACGTTGCCGGCCCGGGCGCTCCGGTCGAGGTCGAACTGGCGGGCCGTTGCCCGTTTCCGCTCGAGGATCGCTGCGATCGGCAGGCCGAGGCGATCGGCGGCGACCTCCGCGAGCAGGACCGCCTGGTCGTAGCCGCGCTCGCGCCGCCGACCGGCGTGGACCGGCACCGGCACGACCAGGTCGCCGCCGGCCCCGGCGTGCGCCCAGCGGGTCGCCAGCGCCTCCCCGAGCGGTCGGGCGAGTCGCCGTTCGCCGGCGTACTTCAGGGCGTGGACGGCTGCCCGGAGCGGGCCGGCGAACGAGCCGCACCACTCGAGCTGGAGGAGTGGCTCGGGGATCTCGGCCAGGATCCCGATCGGGACTCCGCCCGGTCGCTCGAGCCGGGACTCGAGGGCGGGCCGGCAGGCGACGCACAGCAGCTCGCCCTCGATGCCGCAGCCCGCGCAGGTCGGCGGCAGGGCTAGGTCCACCAGCCGCTCGATCGTTGCCCTGAGTCGACTCGCCACTCCCGGAGTCTGGAGGCGGCCGCTCATCCTGCGGTAATTCGGGCGTTCGCTGGGTCGCACCCGATCGTCCTGCCGAGGGCGAACCAACAATTGCGTCGGCCAGGCGCCACCCCAGCCGGCACCGCGCCCGGAAGACCGCCGCTCCGGCACCGCGCCCGGAAGACCACCACCCCGGCCTGCTCGATACAACCACCATTTTTAGGCGGCGCGGTTGCCTGCTCAGCGGCAGCGATCACCGGCGTTGGAGACGGGTCTGACGCCCAGATGATCAGTGGTGGCTATATTCGAGCACGCTGAGGTTAGGACCATGCTGGAGCTGGCGTCACCCGTGGCTTCGCGTGAGTCCGGCATGCGTGGAACCGCGTTCGCTAACAATGGCGGTTATAGACAGGCTGGCGGCCCGGCGCGACGGCGGTGGCGGCCAGGGCCATGGGACGGCAGCCGCGGGCGTTCGCTGCGCCACGCACGCAGGAACGCGCTGGCTCAGCTGAACTGCAGGAAGTCGCCCACCGCGGTCTGGGTCCGATCGATCGTGCCGACCGGCAGCTCGAGCGTCCCGTTCGCCCCGCGGACCAGCCAGACGACGCCCCGCCAGGGCGGCAGCGAGCGGTGGACCGACAGGACCTCGCGGCTGCCGTCCGACTCCGGCCGGCCGACGAAGATCGCGTCGATCGGGAAGCGCATGAACATCATGTGGATCCCGTTGCTGCCCGGCAGCCACAGCGCGGCATCGGCCGGGAGCGCCGCACGGCCCATCAGGCCCATGAACTTTGCCCAGAGCGAGCTGGCCGACTCGACCTGGCCGGCGAGGACCGTGCCTCGCTCGAGGTTGCGCACGCTGGTCATCGTGATCTGCCGTTCGGCGGCCCCGGGCAGCCTCGAGGGAGGCTCGGGGCGCCTCCGGCTAGGTGTGCAGGTTCTTGACGATCAGGATGATCGCGGGCCCGAGGATAACGATGAACAGCGACGGGAAGATGCACCCGACGAGCGGGAAGAGCATCTTGATCGGCGCCTTGGCTGCCTGTTCCTCGGCTCGCTGCCGGCGCTCGATCCGGAGCTGCTCCGACTGGACCTGGAGCACCTTGGAGATCGACACACCCAGCGTCTCGGCCTGGATCACTGCCCCGATGAAGTTCGTGAGGGGCGGCACCTCGGTCCGCGGAATGATGTCCCGCAAGGCCTCGCGCCGGGTCTTGCCGACCCGGATCTCGGCCATCGCCCGGCGGAACTCTTCCGAGAGGGGCCCCTTCAGCTTCTCGACGACCTTGCCCAGGGCGGCGTCGAAGCCGAGGCCGGCCCGGACCGAGATCGTGAGCAGGTCGAGGGTGTCCGGGATCATCAGCAGGATCGCCTTCTTGCGAGCCTTGATCTTCCGGCCGAGCCAGAACTCCGGGGCGATGTAGCCGAGCACCACGCCCAGGACCGACATCAGGGCCCCGATCACGAAGCCGGTGCCCAGGATGTTCACGACGGCGAAGAGCAGGAAGAAGATGATTCCCCCGACGATCGCGCTGACCGCCTTGATCCCCAGCCAGTCCGAGACCCGGAAGTCGCCCGGGTTGCCGGCCATGGCCAGGTTCTTCTCGGTCCGAGAGGCAAATGACGCGCTCGTGATCCGGGCGACCGATCCGGACAGGCGCCCGGCCAGCGGCCGGAGGGTCCGCTCGAGGAACGGCTGCTGGAGCTCGAGCTCCTCGAGGTTCTTGGCCTGCATCGTGCCGAGCTGGCTCAGGCGGGCCTGGACCGGGTCCACGGCCCGGCCGCTTGTCAGTCCGGCGACGATCAGCAGGACGGCCCCGGCGGCAGCCGCCGCGACCAGGATGACAGGCAACATCATCAGACCTCGATGTCGACGATCTTGCGGATGAACATGAAGCCCATGAACATCATGAATCCGCCGAAGATCAGGATGATGACCCCGGCCGGCAGGCCGGCGATGTTGACCGAGTCGTCGAACATCGGGGCCATGAAGCCGGGCGCGGCAATGAACAGGAAGCCGGCCAGGCCGATCGGCAGGAAGCCGACGACATAGCCCGACAGCCGCTGCTGGGCGGTCAGGGTGCGAATCTCGCCCTTGATCCGGACCCGCTCGCGGATCGTGTAGGCGATCGAGTCGAGAATCTCGGCCAGGTTGCCGCCGACGTTGTGCTGGATCGAGATGGCCGTGGCCATCAGCTCCAGGTCGTCGGACCGGACCCGCCGGACCATGTTCTCGAGGGCCTCATCGAAGGCCAGGCCGAGGTTGACCTCGCGGATGACCCGGCCGAACTCGGTCGAGACCGGCGGGCGCGCCTCGCGCACGACCAGCTCGATCGCCTGCAGGAACGACGAGCCGGCCCGCAGGCCGTTGGCGATCAGGGTGATCGTGTCGGGCAGCTGCTTGTTGAACTGGTTCAGGCGGCCGCTCTTGCGCCGATTCAGCCAGAAGCGCGGGATCATGAACCCGATCAGTCCGCCGATCAGGAGCAGGAACGGGTTGGCCAGGGCCGGGAAGATGACCGACAGGACGAGCATCCCGGCGGGCACGCCCAGGGTCGTCCCGATCCAGATCATGAAGTACTCGCTGATCTTGAGCTTCAGGTCGGCCCGGGCGATATCCCGGGCGAGGTTCGCCCCGAAGTCGCGCTGCTCGACCACCTTGTTCAGGTTGGCCAGGGCCACGCTCTGGTTGAGCATGTCCTGGATCCCGCCCGCACCGCTGGAAGCCGCCTTGGCCTCGGGCTTGCCGGAGGCATAGCGCTCCAGCCGGGCGTTGACGCCGGATCCGCCGCTCGACGTCGCCAGGCCGACGGCGATCAGGATGACTGCCGCGGCCGCGACGATCGCGAGCGAGCAATCCTGTTTCCATGGAAGCCTCCTGTGCCGCCGGCTAGTAGCTGAAGCCGAAGAGGTTCGCCGGCAGGGCGATGCCCATGACCTCGAACTTCTCGACAAACTTCGGCCGGATCCCGGTCGGCTTGAGCCGGCCCTGGATCTTGCCTTCGACGATGCCGGTCTGCTCGAAGACGAACACGTCCTGCATCACGATCACATCGCCTTCCATGCCCTGGACCTCGGTGATGTTCACGATCTTGCGGGTGCCGTCCTTGAGCCGGCTCTGCTGGACGATCAGGTCGACGGCCGAGGCGACCTGCTCGCGGATCGCCCGCAGGGGCAGGTCCACGCCGGCCATCAGGACCATCGTCTCGAGCCGGGAGAGCATGTCCCGGGGCGAGTTGGCGTGGCCGGTCGACATCGAGCCGTCGTGGCCGGTGTTCATGGCCTGGAGCATGTCGAGGGCCTCGCCCGAACGGCACTCCCCGACGATGATCCGGTCGGGCCGCATTCGGAGGGCGTTCCGGACGAGCTCGCGGATCGGGACCGCGCCCTTGCCCTCGATGTTCGGGGGCCGGGACTCGAGGGTCACCACGTGCTCCTGGCGGAGCTGGAGCTCGGCCGCGTCCTCGATCGTCACGATCCGCTCATCGTTCGGGATGAACGAGGACAGGACGTTGAGGGTCGTGGTCTTGCCCGAGCCGGTACCACCGGACACGAAGATGTTCAGGCGCGCTTCGACGCAGGCCTTGAGGAAGTCGAACATCTCGGGCGTGGCCGTGCCGAACCGGACCAGGTCGTCGACCGTGAAGGGGGAGGCCGAGAACTTCCGGATCGTGATCACGGGACCAACGAGCGACAGGGGCGGGATGATCGCGTTGACCCGGGAGCCGTCGGTCAGGCGGGCGTCGACCATCGGCGACGACTCATCGACCCGGCGCCCGATCGGGGCGATGATCCGGTCGATGATCCGCATCACGTGGTCGTCGTTCTGGAAGACCACGTTGGTCAGCTCCAGCTTGCCCGACCGCTCGATGTAGACCTGGCGCGGGCCGTTGACCATGATCTCGGTGATGCTCTCGTCGCGCAGGAGCGGCTCGAGCGGGCCGAGGCCGATGATCTCGTCGGTGATCTGCTCGAGCATCCGGACGCGTTCGGCCCGGGTCAGGGCGAGGCCTTCCTCGTCGATCACCTTGCCGAAGATCTCTTCGATCTGGCGCCGGACCTCGACCTGGTTGGACAGGTCGAGCTTCGGGTCCAGGTCCTGGATCACCCGGCTCTGGATCCGGAACTTGACGTCCCGGAAGGACTCCCGGACGGGACCCTGGGACATGAGCCGCTGGGCCTGCGTCGGAGACGCCGGTGGCTGGCTCGGTGCGCCGGGCGCTCCACCGGCCGGCGCCGGGGCATTGCCCGGAGCCGCGCCGGGGCCCGTTCCCGGTCGAGCGCTCTCGATCCGCTTCAGCAGGGACATCCCCTAAACCCCTTCCCGCCCAATGATCGGGCCGATGATTGCTAGCGCCATGCAAACAGGCTCTTCTTGGCCGACGGCGCCTTGCGGGCTCCCTCGGCTGCTTTCTTTTGCTCGTCGCCGGTGAGGGCTGTGGCGAGGCGGAGGACATCCTGGGAAACCTGGGCCTCGCGATTGCTCGTGAAGAAGGGTACCCCCCGGTTCAACGCATAGACCACACTCCGGCCGTCACTGACGATCGTGTGGTCGACCTTCCGGCCGATCGAGTGTTCGACATCGGCCACCCGGATCCCGAGGGTCGAATCCGCCCGGTTCAGGAGAAGCTTGATCGAGCTGTCCTCGTAGCCCAGCTGGTTGGTCACCTCGAGGAAGAGGCGCATGTTCTTGATGCTGGTGATTTCGAGGGTCAGCATCGTCAGGATCACATCGGCCGCGTCGAGGATCGCCAGGGTCGTGTCGGACATCGCCGAGGAGCAGTCCACGACGATCAGGTCGTTCGTCCGGCGGAGCATCTCGAGCGTCTTGCGGACGCCGGTCGCGGTGATCAGCTCGGCCATCTCGGGCGAGGGCGGGGCGAGCAGCACCTTGACCCCCGACGAGTGGACGGTCAGGAACGGATCGAGCGTCTCGAGCTCCAGGCCGGCCTCAAGGTCGGGCGCCAGGTCGGCGATCGACTTGTTCTTCGGGTTCAGGTTGAGCAGGACGCCCACGTCGCCGAACTGGAACGAGCCATCGACCAGGACGGTCTTCTGGTTCAGCTCGGCGGCCGCGGCAACGGCGAGGTTGACCGCGATCGTGGTTCGCCCGATGCCGCCCTTCGGGCCGAACACGGCCACGACCTGGCCGAGATCCCCAGGAGTCGACCGCCGCCGGGCTGACCGCCACGGCGACCGGGAAGCGCTCGAGCTTCTCGCGCTCGCGGGCGTTGATCTGGCGGATCGAGGAGATGAGCTCATCCGAGCTGAACGGCTTGACCAGGAATTCGCGGGCGCCGGCCAGCATCGAGCGGCGAAGGTAGTCCGCCTCGCCCTGGACCGACATCATCACGACCGAGGCGCTGGGCACCTGGGCGGAGAGCTGCTCGGTCGCCTCGATCCCGTCCATGTCCGGCATGTTGATGTCCATCAACACGATGTCCGGCTTGAGCGAGAGCGCAAGCTCGATGGCGCGGCGTCCCGACTCCGCCAGCCCGACGACCTCGATATCACTCTCGAAGCCAAGCAGCCTCGCGAGGTGATCCCGGGTCTCCGTGATGTCGTCGACGATGAGGACGCGGATCTGGTCTGCCATTGGGTCTGGTCGGAGCCTTCATGCGTATTGCGGGGGATCGTCCGGTGGTCCGGACCGGTGAGCGCGAGACGGGCGCGGGATCCGGACTGGATCGTTCGCGCCCGTCCTGCCTCTTGGCTGGGGCTTGGGGAGCCCTCCTGGCCGGTCGGGCCGGGTCGGGCTCCCGACTGCTACTTCTTGGCGGGCGACGCCGACGGGATGATCACCGGATCGACCTGCGGGATCAGGACCCCGAACTGGTCGATCATGGTCTTCAGGTCGACGCCCGTGGTCGGGTCGAGTGACGGGATGACCGGCCCCGACGCGCCCGGGGCGGCCGAGGAGCTGGCGGCGTAGTCCTTGGGTGAGCGCAGGACCAGGCTGATGCAGCCGTCGATCTGGCCGTAGCGCAGGACTTCGGCCTGCTGGGCGGTGACGCCCACGATCACGATCTCCTGCTGGCCATTGAGGGTCGCGCCCTCTGGAGCCCGCGCTGGCCTCGGCCGCCGCCGCGGTCGGGGGCGGCAGCAGGGTCCCGAGGACGGACAGGTTCTGGACGATCAGCTTGACCGTGGCGGCCGGGTTGATCGGCGGCAGGGCCGGCCAGCCGGCTCCACAGCTCCCGGCCGTGCCACCCAGCCCGAGGATCGCGTCAACGTGATCACCGGCCTGGATGAGGGTGCCGACACCAGTCAGCTGGTCGACCTGGACGGACATCGCCCGGAGGCCCTTGTCGATGTTCGGCGTGATATTGATGGACCCGCTGTTCGAGGTGAACATCGACTGGTTCAGGTCGGTGTTGGCCAGGACCTGGGTCCGGATCACCTGGCCGACGACGTCGTTGACCGACGCGAAGGCCGTCGCCGATCGATCGGTGATGTTGACCTGGTGGACGGCGACCATGTCCGAGGTGATCTGCGTCCCGAGCGGAATGTCAACGGTCGCATAGACCGTCGGCTCCGTCGTCGGCGTTATCGCAGTACTCGACTGTTGCTGCGCCCGAACAACACGATGACCAGGACGAAAACAATGACTGCGAGGATGATCCCACCGAGCAGGAACACCCGACTCGAACGCTTCAAATTTATCTCCCCAGCCGTGTGACAAGTGGCACCACTGTAGCATCGCCCGAAGGCCGCGCGACTATACCAAAGGCCTAGGACCATTAGGAGGAAATGGCTGGAAATCAAGCGGGCCGCAAACTTGGTGCAAGGTGACCGCCCGGCGATTTCCTATGGGTGGAAAAGCAACGAGCGGCGGCTCCGATTGGGGAGCCGGCCGCTCGTTGTCGAGTGCTCTGGATGACCGGCCGAAGCCGGTCGAGCTGGTGACCCTAGACCGAGTTACCGACGGTGCTGAGGATCTTCGAGACCTGGCCGCCCAGGAAGATCAGGGCGATGATCGCAACGATCGCGATCAGGGCGAGGATCAGGGCGTACTCAGCGAGGCCCTGGCCTTCGTCATCGGAGCGGAAAGATGCGATGAGTGCGGAGATGTAAGTCATCATTGGTGGTTCACCTCCTTTCCTTCGAGAAGTCCCGTCGCCGCAATGGGCGAGGGCCGGGTAACGGTAGGGACGGTCCTGTTTGTTGTCAAGACCGATTGGGCCGGAATGGCGAACGCCGGACCGGGTGAGCGGTCCGGCGTCGATCCAGTCTCTCGACCCGGGTGGATCGAGCTCGGTCCTAGACCGAATTACCGACGGTGCTGAGGATCTTCGAGACCTGGCCGCCCAGGAAGATCAGGGCGATGATCGCAACGATCGCGATCAGGGCGAGGATCAGGGCGTACTCAGCGAGGCCCTGGCCTTCCTCGTCGCGGCTCAGCCGGGCGAGGAACGAGTTGACGAGCTGCATCTGATGATGCCTCCTGGATTAGTCCACCCCCGAGCGAGGGCAGGGGAAAGATACGTTCCCGGCCTAGGTGGCGTCGATTAGGACATTGGTACCGAAGGGGATGGGCATTCAGCCGATCAGGCCGGTGATCCAGGCCAGGATCGCCGCGACCTGGTCGTGCAGGAAGACGAGCAGGACGACGATGACCAGGACGGTCAGCAGCCCGATCAGGCTGTAGTCAACGAGCGCCCCTGCCGGCCGGGCCATGATCACGCCTCGTCGTCGGCCAGGCTGCTCGACGACGGGCCGGGCTCGGCCGGCTCGGGCGCCCCCGGCGACTCATCGATGACGGTCGCCACGAGGCGGACCTCGGTCCCGTCGGCCAGGAGCTCGGCCACGACTCCCAGGGTCGCGGCCCGCTGGACGATCTCGCGCCAGGCCTTGGCCGGCAGGACGTGGTGGCTGCGACCCGCCTCGGCGGCGCTCGCCTGGGCCGTTCGGCGCTCGTCGATCATCTGGCTCAGGGCCGCTGGGGTCGTCGCGTCGGGCGCCGGCAGCTCGTCCGGCCGGGCGGCCGGCTCCTCGGCCACAGCCGCGATCCTGGCTTCGATGGTGTCGCCCCAGTCGAGCCGGATCACGACCCGCCGGGGATTTGTCGAGAGGTAGCCCGCGAGGGCCTGGTCGATCATCCGGAAGAGTCCGCTCTCGAGCTCCATCGGCAGGCGCCGGTCACTGCCGAGCGAATTGAAGTCGACCACGATCTGGGCCCGACGGCCGCGGTCGCGGGCTGCCCGGCGGATCGTCGGCAGCAGGCCGAGGTCGTCGAGGACCATCGGCCGGACGTCGAAGATGAACGACTTGGTCGCCTCGAGGGTCAGCTGGACCATCGCGACCAGGGCCTTGACCTCGGCCCGGGCGAGGGCCGGATCCCGCTCGACCAGGCGATCGACGATCTGGGCCTGGAGGACGATGTTGGTCAGGCTCTGGGCCGGCCCGTCGTGCATCGCCCGGGCGATGTCCCGCCGGAGATCCTCCTGGGCGGTGAGGATCAGCCGGGAGACGGCGGCGGGGATCTCGCCGTCCGTGCCATCGCCGATCATCAACGGTCCGCCAGCCTGGCCAGCTGGTCCACCGGCCTGGCCAGCCGGCCTGCCGGCTGGTCCCGTCCCGCCGCCCGTTGCGGTCCAGGAGCCGTCGGCTGAGGCCGCGTGCAGGTCCCGGCTGTAGGTGGCCAGGGCATCGCGGAAGCGGAACAGGGCCTTCTGCTTGCCGGCCAGGACGTCGACCTGGGATTCCATCATGACCGCCCGGCGGGTCAGCTGGACGAGCTGGCCGGTCAGCTCGGCCAGGTCAGCCTGGTTGGCCCCGGGCGTGCCCTTGAGGGTGGCCACCCGATCGGCCGTCTGGCTCCGTTTCATCTCGTGCCGGTCCGCCTCGGTTCGAGCCTGCTGGACCAGCAGGTCGATCTCGGTCAGCTCGGCATCGAGGGTGGCCAGCTCGGAGTCGACCCGGCCGGCCAGGCCGCCCGGATCAGGGACTTCATCCGGCCGAAGCTCGGTCAATCCTCGGGCATCCGGATCCAGCCCTGGCGCATCGCATACACGACGGCCTGGGTTCGATCGTTCACGCTGAGCTTCCGGAGGATGCTCGACATGTGGTTCTTGACCGTCTGCTCGCTGATCGACAGGGCGTAGGCGACCTGCTTGTTGGTCATGCCCTGGGCGATGTTGTCCAGGATCTCGACCTCGCGGGGCGAGAGCGGGGCAAAGATCGGGGCCGCTTCCTGGCCGTACACGGCCAGCTCGCGGAACTCCTTGAGGACCCGGCTGGCCACGGCCGGCTTGGCAAAGACCTTGTCGTTGATCAGGTACTCGCCGGCGGTGACCCGGCGGATGATCGTGACCAGGTCGTCCGGCCCGACATCCTTGAGGATGAACGCCGCGGCCCCGGCCTTGATCGCGTCGAACAGGGCGTCCTCGTCCTCGCTCACGGCCAGGACGATGATCCCGACCGAGGGCAGCTCGCGCTTGATCCGGGAGGTCGTCTCGATCCCGCCCGGAGCGGGCAGCGAGAGGTCCATCAGGACGATGTCGGGTGACTGCTCCATGGCCGCCTCGACGGCGCCCCGGCTGTCCTGGGCCTCGCCCACGATGGCGAAGTCGGGCTCGCGCTCGAGCAGGCCGCGCATGCCCATCCGGAACAGGGCGTGGTCATCGACCAGGAGGATCTTGGTGATCTCCCCGATCGTCCGGCGATCGGGGCCGCCCCGTCGCCGATCCGGACCTGGGTAGTCGATCGTGCTCACTTGTTCTCCTTCCCGAGTGGGATTGCCAACCGTACGACGGTGCCCCCATTGGGCCTGGAACCAACCTCAAAACGAGCGCCGATCAGCTCGGCTCGCTCGCGCATGAATTGAAGGCCGAAGTTGCGCCGCCCGCGAGCCGCCATCGAGCCTACGTCGAAGCCTCGCCCATCGTCGCGCACCTCGAGGACCCAGTCCGGACCCTCCAGCCGGGTGCTGATCACGGCCGACTTGGCCGCGGCGTGCTTGCGGATGTTCTGGAGGGCCTCCTGGACGATCCGCAGGACCACGGTCTGCTCGGCCTCGGCCAGATCGTCGCCGCTGGCCGCGAGGTCGGTCGTGACCACCACCCCGCTCAACGCGCTGAACTGCTCGGCTGCGTCGGAGATCGAACCGGCCAGGCCGAGCTCGGCCACGAGGGCCGGCCGGGACTGGCTGATGAAGCCCCGCGTCTCGTCGAGGTCGCGCCGGAGGCGTTCGCCGACCAGGCGCAGCTCGTGCTCGGCTGCGGCCGGGTCGCTGGTCATCAGCCGGCCGACGTAATCGATCTGGAAGATCGCGTTGGACAGGGCCTGGGCGGGACCGTCGTGGACCTCCCGGACGATCCGCAGCCGCTCGGATTCCTGGGCCTCGACGATCCGCATGTTCAGCTCGGCGCTGCTCACGACCGGAGCCATGTCGCCGACCAGGGTGGCGTCGTCGCGACCCAGGAAGAGCCACGTCCGCTCGAGGCTCTTGAGGGCGGCATCGAGCCGGTTCAGCTCGGATTCCTGGCGCCCGACCGCCATGGCCAGGGCCTCGAGGTCGGACCGGATCGCCCGCTGGCGTCCCTCCTCGGCCCCGGCCTCGGCCGCCACCGCGGCCGAATTCGCGGCTGGATCGGCCTGCTCGGAGTCGGACGAGCGGCGCTCACCGGCGCGCAGGCTGTCGCGCAGCGCCTCGACCCGCAGCCGGTCCTGGTGCTGGACCTGGCGGTACCGCTCGGCGATCTGGCGGAGGCTGTCGGCGGCGTAGCCGACGGCCGCCCGGGCCTCGGCGTGGAGCTCATTGATACGGCCGTCTCGTGCCTCGGCGCGGCTGCCATCCATGTCGCCCGAGTATAGAGGGACGCTCACGGCGCACACCCGATCTGGAAGACCTGGGTCCCGGCAAGGGCCGATGCGGCAGCCGGATCGGCCGGCGTTCCGAGAGCGATCGGGTGGAAGCACGAGGCGCCCGGGCCGCCCTCCGCCAGGACGGACGGCCACTGGCCGTGATCCTCGCTGATCACCAGGTATTGGGTCCCGCTGAAATGGGCGGCGAGGTCGAGGACCGAGACCGGCGGCTCGTCGGGCAGGGCCAGGGTGTTGATCCTCGCGTCGTAGGCCAGCCAGATCGGGAAATCGGCGATGACCGGCCCGGCGGTCGCCAGGGGCCGGCCGATCGCCGCCATCTGGTCGGTCAGGGCCTGGTAGCGGGCGGCGACGCCGGCGCTCTGCTGGCCGTACGAGCCGAGGGTCAGGCTGAACAGGATCGCGCTGGCCACGGTCAGGGTCGCGCCGAGCCAGGCGACCTCCTTCGTCCAGCCGCGCATTGCGCTCAACCGCAGGAACAGGGCGTCGAGGGCGAGCAGGCAGCTCACGATCAGCAGGACCTGGACCGGCCCAGCCGCGTGCAGGAAGGTGCCCCAGGTGGTCGCCACGGGGAAGACCAGGGTCGTGATCCAGAAGGTCAGGAGGGACACGACCAGGAGCGGCTGGATCGAGCGGATCCGGGCGGCCCAGGGCAGCCGGAGCAGGCCGATCAGGCCGATCGGGAAGCTCGGCACGAGCAGGACGCTGAACAGGTTGTGGCTGAACCCGTCGATCCGCATCTGGATCAGCCCGCCCAGGCCGACCGCCAGGTAGCGGGCCAGGGTCGGCGGATCGCTCCAGGCGAAGATGTCGAAGCCGGTCACGGACAGGGCGTTTGCGGCGGCCTGGCCGGGCAGGGCCTGGCCGAAGACGAGCCAGTTGCGGGCCATCCAGGGCACGAAGAAGACGAGGGCCACGGCCGCCGGGACGAGGATCAGCCCGAGCCGCTCAGGCCGCGCCAGGCGAACGCCCGCCCCGTCCCGGATCGTGAACCAGGCCAGGCCGGCCCAGGCCAGGGCCAGCCAGATCGCCTCGTTCCGGGTCAGGGCCGCCAGGCCGATCAGGGCGCCCAGGCCGATCAGGCGCGGGTCGCCGGCTCGGGCCCCGCGCGGATCGCTTCGCAGCCGGTTGATCACGAGGCAGGCCGCCAGGACGAGGACGGTGAAGATCGCGGTCGAATCGGGCAGGGCGCTGAACAGGATGAGGGGCAGCTCGACGATCGCGGTCAGGCCCGTCCCGATGGCCAGCGTCCGGGCCCGGCCGGCCGGCAGGCCCAGCTCCAGGGCCACGTCCAGGGCCAGCCGCCAGGCGAGGACCGGCACGATCGCCCCGATCAGGACCGCCGGCACCTGGGCCACCGAGAACGTCGTCCCGAAGATGACCATGGGAAGGGCCATGATCAGCGACGGCAGGGGCAGCCAGACCTCGAAGGCCGGCCGGGGGAACGACAGGGGCGGCGTCTGGAAGCTCCAGATCGCATCGCTCGTCAGGCCGTGGCCCTCGACCAGGTTGCGCGCGGCCATGACGTAATAGGCGGTGTCCTCGGGCGTCGGGAAGGGCACGCTCCGGGCGAACGCGACCCGGACGAGGAGGGCGGCGACGAACAGCAGGCCGGCCGTGGCCCATGCTTCGCGCCGGGTCAGCCAGCCGGTCACCGGGTGCTCCCCGCGGCCGCGACAACGCCGCGCCAGGCGCGCGAGGCCAGGACGGTGCAGCGCGGATCGTCCTGGCTGAAGCAGACCGGGTAGAGGGCGGCCTCGACGGCCGTGTCCGTCCCGGTCACGCTCCAGACCGGCTGGCCGATCCAGCCCGGCCGGCCTGTGCCATCGATCACCGGACCCATCGCCGGGACCGAGTTCGATCGCTCGACATACAGCCAGCGCACGTCGTAGGCCTGGGCCACCTGCTCGACCGTGCCGATCGAGTCATTCGGGACGACCACTCCGGGATGGCCGGTCCAGTAGTACATCGCGCCCGTGTCGAGGCTCATCACGACGTCATCGGCGGCCGCGCCCTGGGCCCCCAGGGCCGCGCCGACGGCCTGGGTCAGGTCGCGTTCGTGGCCCCAGGCTTCGTGGACCGAGGCGGTGAAGTAGGCCGCGCCGAGGATGCTGATCCCGATCACGCCGGCCGTGAAGACCCGCGTCGCCGCCGCCACGTTCCAGCTCGGCCGCCGCCGGGCGATCCAGGCCACGATCGCCACGATCGCCTCGAGGGCGAGCAGGTAGGCCTGGGGCGCCAGGGCGGCCCCCGAGTGGATGAACGTCCCGTTCGGGACGTGGACGGCCGACACGATCGCCGAGAAGGCGAAGAGCAGCCCGGCGTAGATCAGGAAGGGCAGGAAGTCCGACGAGTGGCGGCGCAGCCAGGCCCCCACGACGAACAGCGGGGTGAGCAGGATTCCGCCGGCCAGCACGGCGAAGATGACGATCGCCTCGAACAGCCCGGCGACCCGGCTCTCGAGCAGCGGCCCGATCCCCTGGCCGAGCAGGTAGGCCAGGGTCGGGGTGCCGGTGATGCTGTTCATCTCGTCGATCGAGCGGATGAACAGGATCCGGCCACTGGCCGACGACGGCGAAATGCTCCCGAACACGGCCAGCTGGCGGGCCCACCAGGGCGCCATGACGAGCAGGAACAGGCCGGCCGCCACGACGGCCGACCAGACCGGCAAGGCCGGCGGGGCCACCGTTCCAGCCCGCCTGGCCCGGCGGGCCCGGAGCCTCGACCAGAGCCAGGCCAGGCCAAGGGCGGCGCCCACGATGATCCCGTCGTTCCGGGCGAGCATCGCCAGGGCGACCAGGATCCCGGTCGCGGCGAACGCCCGGGCATTGCCGCCCAGCCCCCGGGCGCCCAGCCACAAGGCGCCCAGGACGAGGACCTCGAACAGGGCGAAGTTGTCGGGCTGGCCCATGAACGGGGTCAGGCCGGCCGGCACGGCGGTCAGAATCGCCCCACCCAGGGCCACCGTCGGGCTGCAGCCGGCCTCGCGGGCGAACGCCCAGATCATCGGGGCGGCCAGGGCGCCGATCAGGGCAAAGGGCAGGGCCGAGGCAAAGGCGCTCGGCCCGAGGACGACGATGAACGGGGCCTGGACGAGGCTGGCCAGGGGCATCCAGTGGGCGTTGCTCGGGATCGGCAGGGTCGGGTTCGCGGGCAGGTGCCCGCCGGTGTCGACGAACGTCCAGATGTAGTTGATCGAAAAGCCGTGCCCGGCAGCGAGCGACCGGGCCACGCTGACGTAGTAGTACGAATCGACGTAGGCGGGATCCGGGTAGAGCAGGATCAACAGGACCCGGACGGCGAGGGCCAGGGCGAACAAACCGAGGGCGATGCGCATCCGGTGCACCGTAGCACCGGGTCAGGGCCGTTTCGACCGGTACAAATGGCGTAGCCAGGAGTACCCGGACGGCACTCCCGTACCTCCCCAGCCGGCCGGGTCGAGGGCTACGATCGGGGCCATGACCTCCCACGCCCAGTCGCGCGGGCTCGCGTTCGGCTCACCGGTCGTCCGGCGAGCCGTTCGAGACGGGCTGGTGGCGGCCGGCCTGCTCTTTGCCGCCTACCTCTTCCTCGTCGTCGCGCCGCGCAGCGGCACCTTCGGCTTCGACGCCTACGCCTACTGGAGCCTCAACCCGGCCGCGCCCTACAGCCAGTCGGCCGGGGCGCTCGGGGCGTTCACCTATACCCCGGTAATCGCCTGGCTCTTCGCCCCGTTCGGGGCGCTGCCCTGGTACACGTTCCTGTTCCTGTGGACGATGTTCCTGGTTGCCACCCTGATCTGGCTTGGTTGGCGCTCGACCCTGGTCGTGCTCGCTTTCCCGCCGGTCGCCCTCGAGCTGTACCACGGCAACGTCAATCTCCTGATCGCGGCCGCGATCGTGTTCGGCTTCCGCTGGCCGGCGACCTGGTCGTTCGTCCTGCTCACGAAGGTGACCCCGGGCGTCGGCCTCCTCTGGTTCGCCGTGCGGCGCGAGTGGAAGCGGCTCGGGATCGCCCTGGGCTTCACCGCCGCCCTCGTCGCCGTGTCGCTCGCGGCCAACCCCGAGCTGTGGCGATCGTGGCTGTCCGACGACATCCTGAAGACCGCGGGCTCGGCCCCGCTCAACCAGTTCTCGTTCGGGATCCCGCTCCCGATCCGGCTGCTGGCGGCGGCGGCCATCGTCTCGTGGGGCGGCCTGACCGATCGTCCGTGGACCGTCCCGGTGGCGGCGACCCTCGGCCTGCCGATCCTCTGGCCGTCCGGAATCGCGATCCTGGCCGCCCTCTGGCCGATCGCCGGCCGACGTCCCGGCCTTACCTCGCCGGAGGTGATCGGGGTTCGAGCAGCCAGGACAGGCGAGACCCCGCCAGGCGCGACCCAGCCAGCCCCGAGCCAGCCAGCAGCGAGCCAGTAACGAGCAGGACGCCCAGCCACCAGCCCTCGAACGTGTAGGTCGCCATCAGGAGCGCCGCGACGAGGCCGATCTCACGCCGGACGAGGAGCATCGCCGGCAGGGCGAACAGCAGGCCGAAGACGCGCAGCCCGGTCGTCCCGAAGATGACCAGCAGTCCGATCCAGGCTCCCGCGTGGCGCGACGGCACGAACGCGGCGGCAACGAGCGTGGCGATGGTCAGCAGGTCGCCGACCCACCACGGCAGCGAGCGGGCGATCCCGGCCCCGGCCAGGATCCAGGTCGGATCATTCGCCCGGCCGAGCTGGGCCAGCCAGTCGAACCAGGCCTGGATCCCGACGAGCGGGAGCGTGCCCAGGGCCAGGCCGGCGACCGCTGCCGCGCCGATCGCCGCGGCCCGCCAGTTGCGGGCAACCAGGTAGACGAAGGGCTGGAGCTGGGCCGCCTTGACCGCCCCGACCGACGCGGCGAGCAGGCCGTCCTGGGCCGCCGGCCGGTCGCCGTCGCGTGGATCGTGCTCGAGCGGCTCGAAGTCGAGCCGGTCCTCCGACGGTCCTGGTCGTCGCCAGAGGAAGGCCACGAAGGCGGCAAACGCCACGACCTGGACGTTGCCCCCGAGGAGGCCCTCGGTGAACGGCGGCCAGAGGAACAGGAGCGGCACGACGAGCCAGGGGATCGCCAGGCGCCGGCAGGCGAACACGGCGGCCGCCGCGCTGACCGCGAGCCAGGCCACGGCCACGACCGTGACCGGCAGCGCCGTGAGCGGGGCCAGGAACGGCAAGACGAACGGCGGATAGAGGAACGGGGCGTCAAACCCGGCCGGGGCCTGGAAGCTCGATGCGAGGTACGGCTGCCCGCCCTCGAGCCAGCGGGTTGTGGCCCGGAGCGGGATCACGACGTCCACGCCCCAGGGGTAGCCGGTCAGCAGGTCGCGCAGAGCGACCAGGCAGACGACGACGACAAGGACGAGCAGGGCGGCCCGCAGGAGCCGGGTCGGGCCGGTCCCGACGGCGAAACTGTTCACCGCCCGCTCAGCGGGCGCTGGGAATCCGGGTGTGGGCAAGCCAGTCGGCGGTCTCGGCGAGACCTCGATCGAGGGTGACCTGGGGGGTCCAGTGGAGCATCCGGCGGATCTTCTCGATATTCACGACCCGTCGCCGGATGTTGTCGATATCGCGCCGATCAATGTGGGTCACTTCGATCGGCAGGTCGAGCGCCCGGCCGATCGCCCCGGCCAGCCCGTTGACGCTCGTCTCGATCCCGGTCCCGACGTTGAACACCTCGCCCTCGGCCCGAGGATGGATGCCCGCCATCAGGGTGGCGTCGACGGCGTCGTCGATGAAGGTGAAGTCACGGGTCTGCATCCCGTCGCCGTGGATCTGGAGCGGCTCGCCGGCCATCGCACTGGCGAAGAACTTCGAGACGACGCCGCAGTACGGGTTGTCCGGACGCTGCCCGATCCCGAACACGTTCGAGTAGCGGACGATCGCGACCCGCACCCCGTAGTTCTCGTAGAACGCCTGGCAGTAGTGCTCGCCGCCCATCTTGCTCACGGCATAGGGCGAGAGCATCGTGACCGGGTCGTCCTCGTTGATCGGGATCGTCCGGGGGTTGCCGTAGACGCTCGTCGAGCCCGTGTAGACGACCCGATCCGGGCGCGACTCGCGGGCGGCCAGGAGCACATTCAGGGTGCCCCCGATGTTCGTCTCGAAGTCGTCCCGCGGGTTCTTCGTCGAGGCGATGATGTTGCGCGCCGCCAGGTGGAAGACGATCGAGGCGTCGGCGACGAGCTCGCGCACGAGGGCCTCGTCGGTGACCGAGCCGCGCACGAACTGGGCGCTCGTCGGGATCACCTCGGCCTGGCCGGTGAACAGATCGTCGAGGACGGTCACCACCGCGCCTTGCTCGACGAGATTGCGCACGAGGCGTCCGCCGACGAAGCCGGCCCCGCCGGTCACGAGGACCCGGCGGCCGCCGTAGGCGCGGTCGGGATGGAAGGTCATCGCTTGACCCCGAACCGGAGCAGCACGGCCGGCCGGAACAGGCGCCACCAGTCGCGCATTCCGCGCATCTTCGTGAAGCCCTCCTTGGCGTGGTAGCGAACCGTGACCGGCACCTCGACCACCCGGTAGCCCCGCCGGATCGCCTTGTACAGGACGTACGGCTCGAGCTCGTAGCTCGAGAGCCAGGCCTGGCGGATGTCGATCTTCGGGTCCGAGAGCAGGTCGCTGCGCAGGATCCGGAAGCCGTTCGTGGCGTCGGTCACCCGGCGCAGAGTCAGCAGGCTGAACACGAACGAGTAGATCCTGCGTGCCGAGCTGGCGGGAGGTGACCATGCCCACGATCCGGCCGCCGGGCATCCAGCGCGAACCCTGGACGTAGTCGGCCTGGGTTCGGAGGAGCGTGTCGAAGGCCGGGATCAGCTCACCGGGCTCGTGCTGGTCGTCGCCCGACAGGAGCGCCAGGTACGGCCGGCCGCGTTCGATCCCGGCCAGCCAGCCGTCCCGGATCGCCGCCCCGACACCGCCCCGGACCTCGTGGCGGATCACGAGATCGGCGCCATGGGCCCGGGCCTCGTCACCGGTACCGTCGCTCGACCCGTCGTCGACCACGATTGCCTCGAACCGACCGTCGCGCGGAAATCGGTCCAGTACGCGGCCGATCTTGCCCGCCTCGTTCAGGGCCGGAATGATCACGGCCACGAGTGGCTCAGAAGCGGTCGCGGACGGTTCCGTCATTGCTCGGGAACGATGGGACCAGCGGTGCGCAGGCGCAACCCGCTGATCGTACTGTCGCTTGGCTGCTTCTCAGTGAGGGTAACCCGACCGTTCGATCGGTGACATCTGCATGTCGCACATCGAGCGTCCGTTGACTGACTACGCGAGTCCTTCCTCCGTTGCCTTGGGAGCTCTTGCGACCGGGATCGGGTCCGGCTCGCTTTGGCCGTCGCTGAATGGCGCCAGGCAAGCGAGCAACGTGACCAGTCCCGACAAGTAGAGAGCGGGCGTTCCTACCACCGACACGACGACTGCGGTGACGAACGATGCGCGCGGCCAGCGCCGCCCAAGCCCGGCCGCGAGGAGCGTCCCAGCCACGAGAAATGCGGGTGATGCCATCCAATCCCTGAAAGTCCCGACAGGCTGCTCGTTGAAGGTGATGTCGTTCGCGCCACGTCGATGTACCCCAGGAAGGAGCTGCCCCCGGCTCCGACAAGGGTCAGCGCCGCGATGACAGTCAGAGCGTGCCCGCGAACCCGGCGAGCGCGCCCCAGCGGCCGCCACCTACGAGCCAGCCTACAAGGCTCGCCGGAGTCAGCTTGGCTGCCGCCATGACTCCCGACAGCGACCCCGCCGATCTCCGTCCGTTCGTGCCTTCCAGGCGACGACCATCAGCTAGGTGGAGACGGCGAGCGGCGGTCCGAGGTGGAGCGACGGCCAGCTGCTCGCCGATTGCGGGGGCGAGCAGGGAGGCCACGATCGCTCCGCAGAACTCGGAGCTGGCCAGATCGCCGGCACAGGCAGCCAGCCGGCGGTCCGGTGTCCTTGCGGACGCGCAATCACGACGAGCGCGATCGCTCCGAGTCATGAGCAACGGCCCGCTCAACGACCAACCGCCCTGTGCCTCCGCAAGCAGCCGGGCGTTCGTGTCCACGAAGCTGGTCGCCCAGTTCGACCAGAGGGTCGGAGCCGACAGGACGGTCGCGGCAAAGATCGCGAGGCCGGCCGCGATGTCACGCCAGCGCGCCTCACCGACCATCGGAACGAAGGCGTAGACCTTGACCGCCGGCGCCAACCACGCCGCCCCGGCAAGGAGGACGCCATCAGGAGCAGGTGCGGGTTGGAGAAGAAGATCGCGGCGTTCAGAGGCGGATAACAGGCAACCACCAGGTCGGCAGGTGCAGCCGAGTGGACCACGATGACAGCGGCCCGAGCGAGATGGCAACCCCGACGTAGCCCGCGAGCCGAGGGTCAGGCCGGTCAACGGCGCGAGACTGAAGGGCGCGGCGCAGGCCACGAAGTGGTAGACGTTGGCGTCTCCGCCGACCGGAAGTACGCCCGGAGTGCCGCGGTCGAGCCAGGTCATTCAGGCGCCGCCGCCAGTCCGGTGTCGACCGCCCAGTAGCCAGAGTCCCGCCGAGGCGTCCACTGCGGATGGACGTGGAGCAGGAACCAGAACGGCAGGCCGAAGCGGCGGACGATGCCCCAGACCCAGGGCGAGTTCAGGGTACGGGAACATCGTCGGGCTTCATCGGCCCGTCCTTCCGAGCCAGGCCACGACCGGCAGCGCGAGCATCGGGATCTCGAGGGCCGAGTACGCGAGTCCGCCGCCCTCAGAGTTGACGAGCGAGTGGGTCCAGTCGATCCAGAGTGACCCGAACGGCACACACGCCAGGGCAAACAGCCCGAGGGCGACCCACCAGGTTCGTCGGTTCGAGCCGAAGAACGCGAACGGGAACAGGCTCGGCTTGATCAGGACGAGGACGCTCGGCCAGTAATAGAGGACGCCGAGGGCCATCGCGGCGACCGCCCAGATGACGGGATTGCCGGTCAGGGTCTTGAGTGGGCGTCGTTGGCCACAGCGCACAGACGGCGATCCATAGCCAGGCCAGTCGATTCGGTCGGAGCCGGTAGAGGCACCACCCGACGGCCGTGGCTGGGGCCGCCCACCACAACACCGCCGGCAGGAAGGTGAACGGGACGAACAGGATCAGCGACACCGGCGGATAGAGGATGTCGCCGGCGCTGATGGGGTATGGCCCCGCGAGCTGGTATGGATTGAAGAACGGTCCACCGTTCAGCCAGCGCGTCGCCGCATCCATGTACAGGCGGTAGTCGACCCCCAGCTGGCCATGAAGCGTGGCCGAATTCGCGACCACGTCGAGGACATCGACGATGAGGAGGAGGATCACCAGGCCGGCCGCCGTCCAGGCCAGGATGGCCGGCCGAGCCACTTCAGCGCGGGTCATCAACGCCGATCACCGGGGGACGGCTCGTCCTCGCCGGGTCTGGGTCGGCCAGCGCTGCCAGGAGGGTCATGAGCATGTACTCGAGCAGACGCGGGATGACCAGGACGGAGTAGGTCACCGCGGTCGCCCAGCCAAGCCGGGTCCGGGCCGCGACCAGGGTTACCACCAGACCGGCCGCCGCAAGCACGAACCAGAGGATCGGCGAGAGCGCGAAGGGCGAGAGGTTGTTGACCTCGCCGACCTGACCGAGGTTGGCCGTTCCCAGGAACGCGATCGTACCGGCCGGCTCCAGGATGAACTGGACCGCGATCAGCAGCGCCACCCAGCCCGCAAACCGGGCCAGGGCATGCCACTCGCGCCGCCCGAGCCAGTACAGCGCGACGAGCGCGGGAAAGACCTTCAGCTGGGCGGCCAGGGCGACCCAGGCCGGCGATCCCAGGGTCAGGAACAGGGTTACCCAGACCTGCGCCTGTCCGATCACGACAGCCCAGGCGATCGGCGCCGAGAGGATCCCGAGGGCCAGCCAGGTTGATCGCTTGCGCAGTCCGAGCCGTCTGATCGTGAGGCCCAGGGCGGCCACGATCCCAACCTCCCAGATCAGGGCGGCCACGTTGAACGGAAGCAGCGCGAGCGGCCGGAAGATGATCGCCAGGAGAGGCGGATATCGATAGAAGCTGGCGCTGTCCACGTCGGCTGTGTTCGCGTACAGCGGCAGCCCGGCGTTCAGGCGCTGGCCGGCGTCGTAGTAGGCGTGGACGTCGGCCAGCGGGTCGGTCAGGAGGTGAAAGATGAACACGAACAAGCCGACGATCGTCAGGATCAGCGCCGCCGCAATCAGCGTGACCTCGAGCATCCGCTGACCCCGCGGGCTCAGCCGGTCACCCAGCATTGGTCCGATCGCCGGGATCCCGAATCCCGGCCAGCAGGCTCATCAGGCTGTAACCGAGCAGGCGCGGCACGACCAGCACCGAGTAGCTGACGGCGGTCGCCCAGCCCGCCCGGGTTGGAGCCAGCTTCAGGGTCAGGGCGAATCCCGCGATCGCCAGGACCAGCCACAGGATCGGCGAGATGGCGTAGGGCGACAGGTTGTTCACCTCGCCGACGAGCTCGAGGTTCGTGCCCTGGATGAAGGCAATCGACCCGGCCGGCTCGACGACGAGCTGAAACACAATCAGGGCGATCGACCACGCGATGAACCGGCGCAGGTTCCGCCAATCGCGCCGGCCCAGCCAGAACAGGGCGACGAGGGCCGGAAACACCTTGAGCTGACCGGCGAACGCGATCGCCGCCGGGCTGCCGATCGTCAGGAGCAGGGTCACGACGGACTGCGCCTGGCCCACGCTCAGGCTCCAGGCGATCGGACCAAGAAGGATTGCCACCGCGATCCATGTTCGCCGTCGCCGCAGCCCGAGGAGCCACAGGGTAAGACCAAACGAGGCCAGGACGATGACCTCCCAGATTGCGGCCGCGGTCTCAAACGGCAGGAGGGCGAGCGGCCGGAACAGGATCGCCAGGAGCGGCGGATAGAAGTAGTAGTGGGGACTGTTGACGTCGCCCGCCGCCGCGTACAGGGGCTGCCCGCTGTTCAGCCGCTGGGCCGCCTCGTAGTAGGCGTGAACATCCACCAGCGGATCCGTCGCGAGGTGGTGGACCAGGATCACTGCACCGAGCAATCCGAACAGGATGGCGATCCCGACGACGGCCGCATCGACCAGCGCCCGACCGCGTGGGCCCAGGCGTTCTCCAGCACCCCGGAACGGCTCCGGCGCACTCGCTGCGCTACTCATGCGAGGCCGAGTCTAGGGGCTGGCTCTCCGCGTCGTCCCTCCCCGATCGAGCGCGGAAATGGCGTACAGATGGGTGGTGGCGGGCAGGACTTGCGGCGTGGGATGCTCGCGCCGAATGTTGACCATGCGCACCGGTCGGGCCCGCTCGTCGGCGCCTGGGCTGGCTCTCGACGCCCGGATCCTTGCCGTGGCCGCGATCAACGGGGTAATCGGTGCTGCCGTGGCCGTCCTGATCATGCCCCACGCCTGGTCGGTCGATGCCAACCGGAACCTGGCCGCTGCCCAGGCCCTGGCGGCCGGGACGTTCGGCCAGGACTTCGGCTATTTGTATTCCCCGCTAGCAGCAGCCCTGACCCTGCCGGTGGCTGGTCTGCTGCCCGCGACCCTCGCGATCGGCGGCTGGCTGGCGGCGAGGGTGGCGGTCCTGCTCGCCGGCATCGCCCGCGAGACGCGTGACCTGTCAACGCCCAATCGGATCCTGGTCGCGATTGCGGCCGTCTCCTTTGTCCCCGTGCTGTACGACCTCCTGCTCGGCAACGTCTCGATCCTGATCGTGGCCGTCCTGGCGCTGATCGCCTGGTCGATGACGGCTACCTGACCGGGCTTCCCATGGGCCTGCTGCTCGCCACGGTCCCGAAGCCGGCGCTCATCCCGATCCTGCTCTGGATGCTGATCTATCGGCGGCGATCGTTCCTTTCGGCGCTCGGCTCGGCGGCGATCTTCACGGGGCTCGGCCTGATCGTCTTCGGCGGCTCGGCCTACGCCAGCTGGCTCCAGGTGCTGCTCCACCCGGCCTACCTCGGAACCCAGCAGCTCGGGAACCTGGCCCTGACCGCGATGCTCCCGCCGGCCCTGGCCTGGCCCCTGGTCGGGCTGACCGTCGTGGCCAGCCTGATCGCCCTGCGCCGGGGCGAGGCGCCCGGCCTGATCGCCTGCCTCTGCGCCGGGCTCCTGATCGCGCCATATACCATGGCCTACGGCGCCGTCCTGCTCCTGCTTGCCGTGCGCCCGCTGGCTCGGGTCGCTCCGACCAGGACGTTCCTGCTGGCGGCGTCCAGCTCGCTTGGAGTGGTGATCTTCCTGCCATTGTGGGTGGGCGCAATTCTCGTCACGACCCTGGCCGTCCCCCGGGCGGCCTGGACGCACCTGATTCACGGAGCGAACGCATGAGCCGGCGCTGGCCGATCCTGGCGATCTTCATCCTGTCCGGGGCCGCCGGACTCGTCTACGAGGTCGTCTGGGCCAGGCAGCTCGTGCTCGTGTTCGGGAATACCACCCAGGCGGTCTCGGCGATCCTGACCGGCTTCTTCGGCGGGATCGCGATCGGCAGCGTGATCGGCGGGCGGATCGCGGACCGGGTCCGGCGACCGCTCCGGATGTACGGACTGCTCGAGCTGATCCTGGTCGTGATCGTCATCCTCACCCCCTTCACGTTCCGGCTTCTTCACGACGTCTATGCCGGGGCGTTCACCAGCCTCGAGGCCAACCCGACCCTCCTGGGCCTGATCCGGTTCGCCCTGTCCCTGATCGCCCTCGGGCCGGCCACGATCCTGATGGGCGCGACGCTGCCGACCCTGACCCGTCACCTTTCGCGGGACCCGGCCAATCTGAGCTCGTCGTTCGGCCGGCTGTACGCCGCGAACACGTTCGGCGCGATCATCGGCACGATCGCCGCCGGCTTCATCCTGATCGAGCTGCTCGGCCTGACCGGCACGCTCCTCGTCGGCGCCGCCTGCTCGGCAATCGCCGGCCTGGCGGCCCTCGTCCTCGACGCGCGCTGGGGCCCGCCCCCAGCCGCCGAACCGGTCTCGACCGGTCAACCGGCCGCGCCCGGTGAGCCCGCCCCGGTGGCCACCGATCCTGCACGCGCGACCAGGCCGGCTCGGCCGCGGCTCGCCCTCGGCCTGACCGTCGCCTACGTGTCGGGCCTGACCTCGCTCGGCTACCAGGTCCTGTGGGTCCGCCTGCTCGCCTCGGGGACGGGCGATTCGACCTACGTGTTCACGACGATCCTGGCGATCTTCCTGATCGGCCTGGCCCTGGGCGCGGTCGCCTTCACGTTCCTGCGGACCCGGATCAAGACGATCAACCTGCTGGCGCTGGTCAGTGGTCATCGCCGTCCTCGTGCCTCGTCGGGATGTTCACCGTGATCGACCGCGGCAACATCACGATTCCTGAGCCTCACAGTCGAACTTCAGCACGCCTCTTCACGAGTTCGCCCGCCCGTGGCGTTGGTCGTCCTGCCGGCGACGTTCGTGATGGGCCTGACCTTTCCGGCAACATCGGCCCTCGTCGCGGACCCGGAGGGCCACGTCGGCAGCAACTCCGGCCTGCTCCTGTCGGTCAACACCCTGGGCGCGATCACCGGCACGTTCCTGATCCCGTTCTTCCTGATCCCGGCCGTCGGCTCACCGGTCGCCCTCGGCCTGATCGCCCTGGTCAACCTGGCCGATGGGCGTCGCCCTGGCCTTCGGTGCACCGATCGAGGATCGCGTCACCGCGGCTGATCACCGGCGGGGCGAGCGCGATCATGACGGCTGTCGTCCTAGTCGCTGGCCCTTGCCTCCGGAGCAGCTTCGTCGATCCGAACATCGTCCGGGTCGAGGCGCGCCGGCGGGACGATCGACAAGAGCGCCGAGGACAGCATCGCCTCGGTCCAGGCCGGCTCGATCCACGGCATCCCGCAGCTCTGGGTCACCGGGACCTCGATGACGATCCTGACCGTGGACACGAAGCTGATGCCGGTCCTGCCCCTGATCCTGCGGCCGAATGCCAGGACGAACCTGACGATCGCCTTCGGGATGGGCTCGGCCTGGCGGGCGGCCCTGAACGCCGGCTACACCTCGACCGTCGTCGAGCTGGTCCCCTCGGTGCCCGACATGTTCGGCGTCTTCTACCAGGACGCGACCACGGTCGAGGCGAACCCGAAGGGCAAGATCATCATTGCCGACGGCCGGAACCACGTCGAGCTGACGTCCGACCACTACGACACGATCGTGGTCGATCCGCCACCGCCGATCGAGACGGCCGGCGTCTCGGTGATCTCCTCGCTCGAGTTCTACCAGGCCGCCAAGGCCCGCCTGAACCCGGGCGGGGTGATGATGCAGTGGATTCCCTACGGCCAGACCGTCGACGAGTTCAAGGCCCACGTCCGGACGTACGCCTCGGTCTTTCCCCACGTGATCATTGCCTTCGGCCCGGGCGGGTTCGGGCTGTTCATGCTCGGTTCGGACCAGCCGATCTCGTTCGATCCGGCGGCGATCAACGAGGTCCTGAGCCGGCCCGGGATCGTGACCGATCTCTCCTCGGCCGCCGACTCGCCGGTCCACGACGAGGCCGCCTGGGCGGCCGAGATCCCGAAGCTCGTCTGGATCCAGGGCGACCAGGTCCCGAAGTTCGGCGGCTCGGGGCCGCTCGTCACCGACGACCACCCGCTGCCCGAGTACTTCCTGCTCCGGCACCTGTTCGGACCGCCCTCGCCGTACGTCAGCCCGGGCGTGCTCCGATCGATGACCCCGGCACCGTGAGCCGCAGATGACGGCCGCCAGCCTCACGATCGTCCTGCCCGCCTACAACGAGGAGGACCGCCTGACCTCCTCGCTCGACGAGCTGTTCGGCTACCTCCGACGGCGAAATCGGACGGGCCGCGAGGCAGCCGGCCGTGACGGCGAGATCGGACCGGGCGCCCTGCCGGCCGAGATCCAGGTCCTCGTCGTCGACGACGGCAGCACCGACACGACGGCCGAGCTCGTCCGAGCCCGGCCGGAATCCACCGAGCCACCGCCGGGAGTCCGGCTCGACCTGCTCGTCGTGCCGCATGGCGGCAAGGGCGCCGCCGTCCGGGCCGGGATGCTCGCGGCCGACGCCGACCTGATCGTGTTCGCCGACGCCGACATGGCCACGCCACCCGACCAGCTGCCGAAGCTCACGGCCGCCCTGGCCGACCACGATGTCGCCCTGGGCAGCCGGATCCAGCCCGACGGCCGGGACATGCGCCGGACCCAGCCGGCCTATCGCCGGATGCTCGGACGCGCCTTCCACGGCCTGGCCTCGATCTGGGTCGTCGGTCCGGTCAAGGACACCCAGTGCGGCTTCAAGGGCTTCACCCGGGCCGCGGCCCACGACCTGTTCACCCGGCAGCAGATCACGAGCATCGTCTTCGACGTCGAGCTGATCCATATCGCTCGCCGGCGAGGCTACACGATGGCGATCGTCCCGATCCAGTGGTCGGACAAGCGCGGATCGCGCATGGCGGCCCGGCCGGGCCTGGCCATCCAGGTCGCCTGGGACCTGTTCCGGATCCCGCTCCTCCACCGGCGTGGCTGACCGGGCCAACCCCGTCCGCTGGCTGCCGGCCGCAGCGATCGGCGGCTTCGTCCTCTGCATCGGGCTGGTCCTGCTGACGGCGGATCGCTCGACGATCGGCTACGACTACTCGGCCTATGCCGCAGCGGCCCTTCGGCTGGTCCACGGCCAGCCGCTCTACGACACCTCGGTCGACGTCTCCGGCGGGTTCCTGTTCTTCTACTACCCGCCGCCATTCGTGTTCCTGGTCGTGCCGTTCGCCCTGCTGCCCGGCTCGATCGGGACCGGCGTATGGATCGGGGCGATGGTCGCGGCCTTCCTGGCCGGGACGGCACTTCTGCCGGTCCGGCGCGAGGTGCGCTGGCTCGTTATCCTCCTCGGCGGCCTGTCCTGGCCGCTGGCCTATTCGTTCAAGCTCGGCCAGGTCGGCCCACTCCTGTTCCTGCTGTTCGCGGCCGGCTGGCGCTGGCTCGACCGGCCGGGGCGCCTGGGCACGGCGATCGCGCTCGGCACCCTGATCAAGATCCAGCCGGCGATCGTGCTCGTCTGGGCGGGCCTGAACCAGCGCTGGCGGACGATTGGGGTCGCCCTGGCAGTGCTGGTCGCGGCGGCGGTCCTGGCCACTTTCGTGACCGGCCCCGGAACCTGGTCGGACTACCTCCAGGTGCTCCGCCAGGTCAGCGCCCCGATCACGACGCCCCACAACTTCACCCCGGGCGCGATTGCCTACCAGCTCGGCGTGCCCGAGGGCGTCGCAACGGGGATCCAGCTCGCCAGCACGATCGGCGTCCTTGGCATTACCGTGTGGGCCGCGCTCCGGAGGCCGGCCGAGGTCGGCTACCTGACGGCGGTCACCGCCAGCCAACTGCTATCACCCGTCCTCTGGGACCATTACGCGATGCTCCTCCTCCTGCCGGTCGCCTGGCTGCTCGAACGACGCCAGTGGTGGGCCGCCCTGATCCCACTGGCCACGGCCACCCCCGTCGTCCTGCTCGGGATCGTGCCGGCCGCGGTCTACCCGGTCCTCTTCTGGGTCGGCCTGATCGGGCCGGTCCTTGCGTCGCGGGCGAGCCAGGTGCCGCTCCGCCTTGCCGGGCAGGAGCCCGCGTGAGCGCTCCGCCCTCGGCAACGCCCTCGGCCACCCCCGGCTTCTTCGGGGCTCGGTCCACGAGCGTGGGGGCCCCTTCGATGCGCGCCCCGATCGTGGCCGTCAGCCTGATGGTGATCGGCTTCTTCGTGTACTGGGCGTCGAACCATGCCTTCGATGCCGGCCGGGGCGACTTCTTCTACCTGGCCGATGCCTTCCTGCACGGCCGGACCTGGCTCCTCTCGGCCCTCGGCCCGAACGACAACGTGGTCATCGGCGACCAGGTCTTCGTCCCGTTCGGGCCATTCCCGGCCTTCGTGCTCCTGCCGATCGTGGCGATCTTCGGGCCCGGCCAGGCCGACCATTGGCAGCCCGTGATCAATGCCGCCCTGGCCGCGATCGACCTGGGCCTGTGCTGGTGGCTGGCCGCCCGCCTCGGCGTGCGCTCGCTGGTCGACCGAATCTGGTTGTGCGTCCTGTTCGGGTTCAGCACCCAGATCTGGTGGGTGACCACCCGGGGCGGGGTGTGGCACACCGGCCACCTCGTGGCGACCGGACTGAGCCTGATGGCCCTGATCGAGCTGTTCGGACGGGGCCGGCCGGTCCTCGTCGGGATGCTCGGCGGGGCCGCCTTCCTGACCCGGGCGCCGGTCGTCCTGGCCATGCCGGTCTACGCCCTGATGCTGGGCTCGGTCGACCGGGCGATCGGCGCCGGCCGGGCGACCGTCCATCGCTGGCGACCGGTCCTCGTCGAGTGGCTCCTGCTGGGCCTCGGCTTCCTGCCCTTCCTGCTGTTCGACTTCTGGTACAACGACGTCCGGTTCGGCTCGATCTTCGAGTCCGGCTACGCCCTGGCGACGCTGCCCCCCTGGCTCGAGGCGCTGCGCGACCAGGGCCTGTTCTCCCTGAGCCATCTCGGGATGAACATCGACTACCTGTTCCTGCACGCTCCGAGCCAGATCCCCAACTTCCCATTCTTCAAGCCGGACGGCCTCGGGATGTCGGTCCTGATCACGAGCCCGGGCCTGTTCTGGGCGGTCCGGGCCGGCTGGACGAACCGCCGATCGTGGCTCCTGCTGGCCGCCCTTGTCCTCACCCTCGTCCCGAACCTGCTGTACTACGGCGGCGGCTGGCTCCAGTACGGCTACCGCTACGCGCTCGACGCGCTGCCCTTCGCGATCGCCCTGTGCTGCATCGCGGCAGCCCGTCACGGCGTCGGCTGGATCTGGCGCGGGGCGATCGTGTTCGGGGTGATCGTCGGCCTCGGCGGGGTCTACTGGGCGTACCACCTGTAGGTCGTCGAGCGGGCCACGAAGGTCCTCTCCGACCCCTCAAGTTGCCTGCGCAATGACCTACCTCGCGGTGGTGCTATCCTCGCTCGCGTGACCCCCTCGACCCTCGCGGAGCCTGTCTGTCCCGGCGCCGTCGGTGGGCCCGATTCGGCCCCGACGGCGCGCACCCTGTACCCCGAGATCGAGCCCCAGGTCGGAGCCCGCCTCGTCGCGAGTCGCTGCCCGGTCGGCGCGATCTCAGCCGAGACCTGGGACCGGCTGCGCGGCCTGAACCCCTGGGCGACGCCCTTTTCGAGCTGGGCCTTCCAGCGCGCCTGGTGGGATGCCTACGGGGCGAATGCCGAGGACGAGACGGTCGTGGTCCTGCCCGCCGACCAGGCGGGCCGCGCGATCGCCGGGGCCGAACCGGTCGGGATCATGCCCCTGATGCGTCGCCACGAGGTCGAGCCGGCCGACGAGGCGACCCACAGCCGGATGCGCAACTCGGCCGCGGTCGAGCGGACCGCGGTGCCGGATCGGGCCAGCGCGATCTTCTTCGGGGCTTCGTACCACGCCGACTACGCCAGCCTGCTCACCGCCCCAGGGAATCTCGGACCTGTTGCGGAGGCCCTCGCCGGCTACCTCGCCGGACCTGGCGAGCCGAGCTGGGATGTCGTCGACCTGCGCCGGCTGCGCTGCGGCGACCCGGCCGCGGAAGCCCTCGCGGCCGCATTCGGGCGGCTCGAGGCGGAGCGCGGCTGGACCCTCAACCTCGACCGCGAGGATGTCTGCCCGGTCGTGACCCTGCCCGAGGAGGCCGGCTTCGAAGACGTCCTGGCCACGCTCGGCAGCAAGGATCGCCACGAGATCCGGCGCAAGATCCGGCGGGCCGAGGGCGTCGGTCCGATCAGCCTGACCCGCTCGACGGAGCCCCTGGCGGACCTGCCCGCGTTCATCGAGCTCCACCAGAAGCGCTGGGGCGACGAGGGCCTCTTTCCGGACAACCCGGGTGGGGCCGCCAGCCGGGCGTTCTTCCGTCGCCTGTTCGAGCTGATGGGGCCCTCCGGACCGCTCGTCCTGTCCTTCCTGGCCGTGGGCGACCGGCGGATCGGGGCCGGCGTCCACCTCGAGGATGGCCCTTCGCTGCTCTACTACAACGCCGGGATGGATCCCGACGCCCGTGAGCTCAGCCCGGGCGTCCTGATGGTCTCGGCCTACCTCGAGGCGGCGCTTACCGGCGGGTTTCGCCGGATGGACTTCCTGCGCGGCAACGAGCCGTACAAGTACGAGTGGGGCGCCACGGATGAGCCGATCCAGCGCCTCCTCGTGCGCCGGAGCGTGAGCGGGTGAGCGCGCCTGTGCCCGGCGATCCCTGCTCCGAGCCGATCGGCTGGCCGGCGGTTGCCGGCGGCAAGGTCCGGGTCGTCGAGATCCTGGCGACCGGCACGAGCGGTGGCGCCCAGGAGCATCTCTTCTCGCTCATGAGCCGGCTGGACCCGACACGCTACGAGGCGAGCGTGATTGCTCTCTCGAACGGCAGCGCGGTCCGCAAGCTCCAGCGTGCCGGCTTCGCCGTGAGCGTCCTCGATGACCCCGACGACGCGACCTCGACCGGGGCCGTGGCGACCCTCCTGGCGGATATCAATCCCGACGTGATCCACAACCACATGTATCGAGCCGAGCTGGTCGGAACGCGAGCGGCGATCGCCCTGGGTGAGGCCGGCCACCGCCGGCCGTATGTCGTCTCGACCGTCCACTCCAGCCGGATTCGCTCGGACGAGGACCGCCAGGAGCTCCGCATCCTGACCCCCCAGATCGATCAGCTGATCGCCGTGTCACGAGCGATCGAGGCGAAGATCGCGGCCGAGGGCCGAGCCGGCGCGCCGGTCGAGCTGATCTACAACGGAGTCGATCTCGAGCGCTACAACGTGACCGAGCCGTGCTGCACGTACCGCGAGGAGTACGGGATCGAGCCGGACGCGGTGGTCGTGGGCGTGGTCGCCCGGCTCGAGCCAGAGAAGGGCCACCCGACCCTGCTCGAGGCCTGGCCGGCGGTCCTCAGGGCGGTCCCGAATGCGACCCTGCTCGTGGTCGGCGAGGGCAGCCGGCGCGAGGAGCTGGAACGCCAGGCCGCCTCGCTGCGGATCGCCCATCGGGTCGTCTTCACCGGCCGGCGGGACGACGTGCCGGAAGTGACCGCCGCCCTCGACGTTGCCGTCCTGCCTTCCTACCGCGAGGCCCAGGGCCTGTCGATCCTCGAGGCGATGGCCCTCAGCCGGCCGGTCGTGGCCAGCCGGGTCGGTGGCATCCCCGAGGTGATCGAGGATGGCGTCTCGGGCCTGCTCGTGCCGCCCCATGATCCGGACGCCCTGGCCGCGGCGATCATCCGCCTCCTGACGAACCACCCCCTGGCCGACATGATCGGGCGGCGCGGCCATGACGTCGTCCACGACCGGTTCTGCATCGGGCTGATGGTCAAGGCGATTGAGCGGATCTATGACGACGGCGCCAAGGCCGTCCGACTGAGCGGGGCCATCGCCTCCTGATTGGCGGCCAGGCTCTCGCCTCGTAGGACGATCGGGGGATCGGTGCCCGCCCGACGGCGGGTAGGATCGAACCGATGAGCTTCCCGCGACTCACCTTTCCCCAGCTGTGGGTCGCCCTGGCGATCCTGCTGCCGGTCCTGGCCGCCCTCCTGGCCTCGATGTCCACGGTCGACCTGGCCTACCAGGTCCAGGCCGGCCGGCTGATGCTCGACCAGGGGACGATCCTGCGGACCGATCCGTTCGCCTTCACGACCGGCGGCGCCGCCTGGTTGAACCAGCAGTGGGGCGCCCAGATCCTCCTCGGTCTCGGCTACCGGGCCGGCGGCTGGGCCGGGCTGGCGGTCCTGCGGGCGGTCCTGGTCGCCCTGACGATGGCCCTCGTCCTGATCGCCTGCCGCCGGCAGGGGGTCGGGCTGCGGGTGGCCGCCTGGCTGACGATCGGGTCGCTGGTCCTCGCGGCCGTGGCGATGGGCCTGCGGCCGCAGCTGTTCGGGATGGTCCTCTTCGCCGCGACCCTGGCGATCCTGGCCGGGCGCGATCGCCAGCCCCGCGCCGTCTGGCTGATCCCGCTCCTGGTGATCCCATGGGCCAGCCTCCACGGCAGCTTCATCTTCGCCCCGGCCGCGGTCGGGATCGCCTGGCTCGAGGATGAGCTCGCCCGCCGGCCGGGCGCTCACCGGCTCCTGCTCGTGGCGGTCGCCTCGGCCGTCGCCTCGCTGATCAACCCGTTCGGGCTTGGGGTCTGGTCGTACGCAATCGGCTTGACGACGAACGCCACGATCCGGAGCCTGATCAGCGAGTGGCAGCCGACCGCGCCGCTCTCGGCCACCGGCCTCCTGCTCTACGGCTCGATGATCGTCTTCGGGGCGATCATCGTTGCCCAGACTCGGGGCCGGCCGTGGCGCGAGTGGCTGCGCGAAAACGGCCCGGCGGTCCTCTGGCTCGTCTTCCTCGGCGTGATCGCGATCCAGGCCCAGCGCGGGATCGCCTGGTGGGCGCTGGCCGCACCGGTCGCCGTGGCCGGGGTGATCGGCCGGGCGGCGGCCCGCACCGACACCGCCTCAGGTGGACAGGCGCCAACCCGGCCCGAGCGGGCTTCGGCCCTGAACGGGACGATCGTGATCGTGCTCGCCCTGGTTGGCGTCCTCCTGCTTCTGCCCCTGCGGGGCGGGTCGGCCCTGATGGGCCCGCCCGGCCTCCTGACCGATGCGCCCCAGGGCATCACCGCGGCCCTGATCGGCAAGGTGAGCTCGACCGATCGGATCTGGAATGCCCAGGCCTGGGGCTCATGGTTCGAGTTCGCCCTGCCCGGCGTCCCGGTGGCGGTCGACTCGCGGATCGAGGTCATCCCGGTCGACGCCTGGGCCGACCACATCGCCCTGTCCGCCGGATTGTCCTACTGGGAGTCCATCCTGGACCGATGGCAGGTCAGTGTCGTCGTCGCCAGCAAGACCGATCAGGCCGCGTTGATCCCTCTCGATGAAGGCCTCGCCTCGCTGGCGCGTCCTCTACGAGGATGTCGACGGGGTCGTCTTCGTGCGGTCCTAGAGAGCCCCAGCCAGGCCTATGAGGTGGCGGCGCCGAGGGTGTGAGCTGCGAACGGCGCGGTGTCCCGCTTCGGGGCGGTCAGGACGATCGGGACGATCGCGATCAGGGTCGAGAGCGCATCGAGCCAGAGCGTCGGCAGGGCAACCGTGATTGCCACGATGAGGAGCGGCTCACCGATCCGGGGCCGGATCAGGGCGGCGATCACCGTCAGCACCACGCCCGCCGCCAGGCGCACGAAGTAGGGGATCGGCAGGAGGCCCGAGATGTCGCCCGGGCCCCGGCCCTCGAGCGTCGTGAAGAAGTCGCGCCAGGCCGTGGGGTTGAGGGCGACGCTGACGACCAGGATCACCAGCCCGACCGCGATCGCGCTCCCGGCCGCCCGCCAGCGGCGCTGGACGAGGAAATACAGGATCCCCAGGCCGGGCGCGAGCTTGATCGCCGCCCCGACCGCAAAGGCCCACGGCCAGCGGCGCAGCCCGAGCACGATCAGGGCAGCCAGGACCAGGTGGACGTTGGCGAACCACAGCTCCGCGGCGACCGGCAGGTAGGCGATGAAGGCAAGGGCAACGAGCGGCCGCCAGGCGGCCATGAACAGGAGGCACAGCAGGAGCAGGCCGATCCAGGCGATGTCGAAGGCGTGGGACGGCAGGATCGCCGCGACCGGCACCAGGACCTGGGCGAGCGGTGGTGGATACCAGTAGGCGTAAGGCGTGACCGAGGTCGCCGTCGGGTCGTACAGCGGCTGGCCATTGATCAGGCGCTGGGCCGCCAGCCAGTAGGCGTGCTGGTCCTGGGGGTCGCCCCAGCGGCCGCTGGCGATGACGAGCAGGAGGGCCGCCCCGACGGCCGAGAGCACGACCAGCCCGATCGGCGGGAAACGCCGTCCGCCGATTGTCGTCGGGGCACTGATCATCCGCCAGGCGGTCGTCGCGGCAGGGGTCACGGAAGGTCCGAGCTCACGACGGCCCGGAGCGCACTACAGGGTGCGCGAGGACCAGTAGCGCTCGGCGTGCCCGTTGAGCCCGCCCAGCGCGCCGATCTTCCGGCCGTAGGTCCGGACGGCATCGGCCATCGGGCCCCGGCCACCGAACAGGCGCGCAAGCTGGCTCTCGTACAGGGTGACGCCCGTGATCTTCCGCTCGATCTGGTCGCTGATGTCGGCGTACGAGGGCACGATTGAGACGTCGTAGGGCATCTCGAAGAAGCCCTCGCCGAGCTCGTCGAGCGACCGGAAGTCGCTCCACCAGGCGTACGGGAAGTCCTCGTAGAAGGACACGATCCCGGCCCACTCGGGTCCGGGCATCACCCAGCGTCGGGCGTCGCCGATCATCGCCAGCCCGACGTTCCGGACGAGCTGGTGGTCGACGTGGCCGCCCACCCCGAGCGGGAAGTAGACCTTCTGCGGCTCGAGCCGGGCGATCTCCCGGCGGAGCAGGCCGACCGGCGCAGGATCGTCTTCGCGAGGCATTCCGAGCAGCTCCTCGTCGCCTTCGTAGCCCCGGAAGACGGCGTCGGGCAGGTCGAGCAGGATGAGCGAGGCCTCGGCGAAGTAGGCGTAGCGCTCGTCCTCGAGCCGCCGGATGGCCTGGGCGTCATTGGCTGCCTCGGCGTCGGTCAGGACGGTGGTCAGGACGGCGCCCTGGGTCGCCAGGTCGTCGATCACCGGCTGGCCGGCCAGCGACTCGTTATGGATCGAAGCCCGGCGATACCACGAGGAGCGCTGCCAGAACCGTTTGGCGGCGGCATCGGCATCGGCCTGGGTCGCATCGAGCCGGTCGGCGGTTGCCGCCCAGGGCGGTGCGGTCTCGGACGTCCCGAAGTCGTTCGGGATGTTCGACCGGTTGAACGCCTCGGTCACCGGCCAGACCACCTTCGAGCCGAAGCCCAGCGCCTCGCGCTGGTACGGGCTCAGGTGATCGGCCCCGCCATTGCCCGAGAAGACGGTGATGATCGCCACGTTCTGGCCGAGCTCGCGGAGCGACGCGATCAGGCCACCGCACGAGAGCGCGACATCGTCCGGGTGGGGCGCGACGAACACGTGGGTCATGGCGCCCGGATTATACCGGCGCGTCTGCGCCGCCAGCGGAGCCGAAGCCAGCTTGGCCGATCAGCGGGACGAAGGCGCACCGGCCGACCGACGTCACGACCAGCCCGGATTTGCCCTTCGTGACGACGAGCATCTGCTGATCGCCGGCCGGACCGACCGGGATGACCAGTCGGCCGCCCTCGGCCAGCTGGTCGACGAGCGGTCCGGGCAGGCTCGGAGCGCCGGCCGTGACGATGATCCGCGCGTGCGGGGCGGTGGCCGGATCACCCAGGCTGCCATCGCCCACGATCACCTCGACCTGCTCGTCCAGGCCGAGCTCGGTGAGCCGGCGACGGGCCTCGGCCGCGATCGCCGGCAATCGCTCGATCGAGCGGACGGTCGCCCCGATCGTGGCCAGGATCGCCGCCTGGTAGCCGGTCCCGGTGCCGATCTCGAGGACCGCGTCTCCCGGTCCGGCTTCGAGCAGCTCGGTCATCCAGGCCACGACGTAGGGCTGGCTGATCGACTGGCCCTGTTCGATCGGTAGGGCATCGTCGTCATAGGCCCGCGCCCGAAACTCGTCCGGGACGAAGCGCTCGCGGGGAACCGAGCCCATTGCCTCGAGGACGCGCTCATCGCGGATATTGCGGGCCTTGAGCTGGCGCTCGACCATCGCCCGGCGATCGCCCGCGAACGCATCCTCCGGCGGGCCGCTGTCGCCCTCGCGGGCTCGGCGGATCGACCAATGCATCGCCGATCCGGCTCCCGTCCGCGGCGACTAGCTCGACGGGCTGGCGGCCGGGCTGGGGCTCGGGGCAGCCGATTGGCTCGGGACGGCCGACGGCGACGGAGCGCCACTCGGCGTGGTCGACGGTCCGGCGCTCGACCCGGCCGAGGGCCCTGCCGATGGTCCGGCGCTCGGCGCGGACGACGGCCCGGCCGACGGCCCGGCGGAGGGGGCGACGCTCGGCGGCGGGGTGGGTGCGGGGCTGAGCGTTCCGCCGACCCCGAACAGCATGGCGTAGGCGAAGATCCCGATGAAGACGGCGGTGACGCCGATCACGAAGGCCGTCGAGACCCGGTCGGTGATGTGGACGGCCTGCTCGGACGGGGTCGGGCCGGTTGCGGCGCCGGGCTTCCCGGTTGTCCGCGAGCTGCGAGTGGCCCCGGCGGCCGTCCCCGCGGCGGCACCCGCAGCGGCAGCGCCGGCGTCAGCCGCCCAGACTGGGGCAGCTTCGGGCTCGCCGTCCGCCTCGGTGTCCTCGTCTTCGAAGTCCTCCTCGGACTCGTCGTCCTCGGCTTCGTCGTCGGGTTCGGCCTCAGGCTCGGTCGCGGTCGCGGGTTCGGCGGCCGCAGGTTCGGCGGCTCTCGGCTGGCTCGGACTCGGCCTCGGGTTCAGAGGCTGCGGCCGCGGCTTCGGCGGCCGCGGCTCCGGCCTCGACCTCCGAAGCAGCCTCGGCTTCGGGCTCCGGCGCAGGTTCGGCCGGCGGCTCGGCCGGGATCGGTTCGCCGTTTTCGGGTTCGGTCATGCGGAGGTGGTGCTCCTCTGGGCGCCGGCTCGGCGCGGGCGCCAGTGTACCGAACCGGCCATCACGCGTCGCGTACGGCCGGGGTGAACAGCCCGGCAACGCCCGCGAGGCAGGCCAGCAGGCCGAACGCGGCGATTACGTTGCCGACCCCGAAGATCGTCGCCAGGATGCCGCTCAGGCCGGTCGCCAGGGTCATCATCCCGAGGACGAGCGAAAACCGGATCGAGACGACTCGGGCCATCATGTCGCGCGGCACGCGCTGCTGAAAGAGCGTCTGGCTGGGGATGACGAAGAACAGGTTGGCGATCCCGACGCCCACCATCAGCCCAAGGGCCAGGGGCAGCAGGTCGGTCCGGCTGTACAGCACGACACAGGCGCCCATCACGGCATACCCGGCGATCACGAGCCTGCCTTTGGCGAAGCGCGCTCCGATCAGTCCGATGACGACCCCGCCGATCAGGTTGCCGACGCCGATCGCCCCTTCGAGGAAGCCATACACCGTGGTTCCGGGCAGGCTGCCCCGATTGATCACCGTGCTGGCGTAGATGACCGAGAGGGGCAGGAGTGCCCCGATCGTCATCTGGCCGGCGATCCCCTGGAGCGTGTTGGCGAACAGGACCGCGTCATCACGTAGGAAGCGCCAGCCCTCGAGGAAGTCCGCATGGAAGGTGCGCTCGGCCAGGCTGACCCGGTGGACGACAGGCGGGATCGCGATCGTCGCGATCAGGGCACCCGAGACCACATAGGTGACCGCGTCGAACCAGAACGCCAGGGTGTATTCGTTGCCCATCACGAAGAGGAGCAGGGCGGCCAGGCCGTAGCCCACGACGTCGGCCAGGGTCTCCGAGAGCCAGGTCGCCGAGTTCGCGGTCATCAGCTCGTCCGCCGGGACGATCCGGGGGATGACCGACTCGCGGGCGGGCCGGAAGAAGATCGAGACCGAGGTCACGAGGAAGACGAGCGGGTAAACGAAGATCGGGTTGACCAGGGCGGCAATCGGCAGCAGGAAGACCAGGCCGGCCCGCAGGAAGTCGCTCGCGACCATCACCGTCTTCTGGTTGACCCGGTCGACGAAGGTTCCCGCCAGGGAGCCGAACACGAGGTTCGGGACCGTCGCCGCGAAGAAGACGAAGCTGACCGCAATAAACGAGCCGGTCTCGCGCAGAATGAAGAAGCCCAGGACGACTTGGTTGACCCGGTCCCCGAAGAGGCTGAACAGGCCGCCGGTCCAAAGGGTGGCGAACGGGCCGTTCAGGGCGAGCCGGCCGTACGGATTGCGCCGGGCTCGATCCGCCAAGGCGGACGGAAGGCTGCTGGGCGCCGCCGCAGGCGCTTCCTCGAGCGAGGGCAAGGCCATCGACAGGCCGCTGCTGCCAAGGAGCATCGGCCGATCGAGCCGAGACGCCTCGCTCAGGCCGGGGACGAGACCGGTGCCGGCCGGCAGCATCGGGCCGCCGGGTTCGACCCGGGACAATCGGGTCGCCCCAGCCAGACCCAGGACCGGCCGGAGCTGGGGCCGCCCGTCTCCCCGGTCGGCGGCAGCTCCGCTGCCCGGCGCATCTGCCTCTGTTTCGGCCGCGTCGGTGGCCCAATCGTCCAGGGTCGGCGAGCGCTGGACGATCGCGAACAGGAAGAAGGCCAGGCCGAAGGCAACCAGGACGTCCCCGATCGAAGCGACGTTCGCGATCAGCGGGATCGGGATCGGCAGGATGTCGGCGAATGGACCGAGGTGGGCCAGGAAGCTCGCGTCGATCGCCGCCGGCAGGATCAGGTGGAGGTTGGGCGAGACATCCTCGGGCTTGAAGCCGGCCGCCGTGAGGCTGGGCAACCAGACCGGCATCAGGCCGTCGTTGACGGACAGGACGACCGCGTTCAGCAGGACCCCGACAAAGGCGATCGACATGCCCGGCAGGCGCAGGTTCTGCCAGAGCGCGACGAGCAGGATGACCGACGCCCCGACGAGGAGCAGGAGGCGGAGGCTGATCGCCGGCTCCACGCCGCGCACGATCAGGGCTTCGGCGCCATACCGGACCAGCACGGCCACGAAAATCAGGGCCGCCCAGCGCAGACGGACGGTCGAGATGTTGGCGAGGTGGCCGCCGCTCAGGAGGCCAAGGACGAGACCGAGGGCGATCCCGCCGATCAGCACGTCGCGGGCGCCCTAGCTGGCGTCGACGGGTCGGGGTCCGGCCTCTGGCTGCGCCACGAAGGCGATCGGAGCCGCCGGAGGCTCGATCCCGCCGCCGCCGGTCGTAGCCGGCGCACTGCCAGCAGTCGTGTTGGCAGCCTGGGAATTGCCCGGCGAACTGGCGATCCGTCCGGCAGCGGCGGCCAGCAGAGGCACCGGCCGGGGCTCGATCGAGCGGCCCGGATCCGGGATGCCCTCGACCCAGTCGGTCCGGACGAAGGCGTCCACGACCACCGGGTCGAACTGGATCCCGGCGAACTTGCGCAGCTCGCCCAGGGCCTGCTCGGCGGTCAGTGGCTTCTTGCGGTACGGGCGGGGCGCGGTCATTGCCTCGAATGCGTCGGCCACGTGCAGGATTCGGGCGAGCTTCGGGATCTCATCGCCCAGGAGTCGGTCGGGATAGCCCGAGCCGTTGTACCACTCGTGATGGTGGCGAATGATCGGCAGCTCCGGGCCAAGCTTCTTGACCGGGGCGATGATCTCGGCACCCAGGACCGGATGCGAATTCATCACCTGGCGTTCGTCGCGGGTCAGGCGATCCTCCTTGAGCAGGACGTGGTCCGGGACGCCGATCTTGCCCACGTCATGGAGCAGGCCGCCCCACTCAACCGCCTCCATCTCGCTGGCGTTCAGCCGCATCACCCGGCCGATATCCGAGGCGATCTCCTTCACCCGCCGACTGTGGTTGGCGGTCATCGGATCGCGCTTGTCCACGGCATGCGCCAGAGCCTCGATCGTCTGGGTGAACATCTCGCGCATCTCGACGAGACGCTCGTTCGGCCAGACGGATTGTGTACAGCGGGAGGGCGTACAGGGCGGTGGTCCACCAGCCCACCTTCTCGTACGTCTGGGTCATCAACCAAGCCAGAGGAGCGAGGGCTACGAAGCTGGAGGCAACACCGCGATCGCCGGCGAGAAGCGCGTCAGCGAACTGAGCGTCCGTGCGTGAAGTGACGCGATAACGAAGCAATCCGAGGTTCAGAATCGAATAGACCGCGGCCGCCGCTGCCGTCCCAAGCAGGTCGACGAATGCGATGCTCGGGTCGGGCACGAGCGCCTTGAGGACGAACCCGCCGACCACCGCGGGAAGCACGATCCCGGCATGGTTTGACAAGGATCCATACCAAGGGATCTCGCCCTTCAGCTCTCGAAGTTCGGTCGAACCGATTAGCGCAACCCAGCCCGCCGCGGCGGGCCCACCGAGGTTCATTGCCGCCAGGATTGGCGCGGTCGAGACCGCCACGAGGACCCCTCCCGCGAACCTGACAGGCAGGGCCGACGTGACCAGGTCGTCACGACGATCCAGAAGAGCGATGCCGACGCGATCCCGACGGCCCAGCGACGCATCCCCGACTGGAATGCAATCCGGGGTCGAAACCATACAAGAGGCTCGCCGCGACCAGCGCTAGCGCGCTGGCTGCCGACGAGCCCAGCGATGAAGAGGGCTAGGTATCTTGTCATCTCAGTTCCGATTATTTAGCTGGCGCAGACAGCCTAACCCGTCCGGGACCTGCCCGGAATAGGACCAACGTCCTAAAACACCCTAATTGAGGCCCCTCCGGCCAGTGCGATCCCCAGGATCGAGCTGATCAGAAGAGCCCCATGGACTAGTCGAGTACGCACATGCGTGCTCGTTTACCAGCCCTTCATCTGGCCACTGGCTTCATCTGAACTCCTCCACCCGGCTCCTGCGTGCCCGCGGCGCCGGTCAGAATTGATTTGTTCGCCGGTTGCACCAGTCGCTCGGCGCCACCCCAAGTGCCCATTTTCAGGTGGCGCGTCAGCGCGTTCGAACTTGACATTGCTTCCTAGTACTCACGTACTGGAAAGTCGACCGGACTATAGGGATGCCGCTCTCGGCCGGTCAATACGGCACGTTACCTATCTGAACCAGGAAGCCCGCCTCGTCGCCACGGTCGGCCTCACAGTTGATCCGAGCGGCGGTGGGCTGATCCCCAAGTCCTCGGACATGGCGTAGGCGTAGTGACGGTATTGCTCCTCCGCCGCGGCATGTGCACCAGTCGCGCGGTAGAGTCGAAGGAGCTTGCGCTCGACAGGCTCGCACGATGGATCCACCTCCAGGGCACGCCGGCAGAGTTCGATCGCTCTGTCGAAACGGGCGGCGGCCGCCTCGTCGTCGACCGCGTGCTCAACCGTGGCGAGATATGCCGCGTGGAGGTTGTCGCGGTAGCCGCTCGACCAATCCTCGTACTCGAAGTCCAAGGCGAACCGACCTATATAGGACCTGCTCAACTCCTCCACCGTGGACCACGACGAGGAGGTCCTCGCCTCGTTGATCAACTGCCGACAGGCAGTCGACCGGGCTGAAACCAACTCCTCGTCGAGCCACACGAGATCGGTCTCGTGCCGGAGGTAGCCCGGAGATCGGTCATCGACGTAGCCCGGCTCAAAGACTCGACGGAGGAAGTAGACGGTTTGGTTGAGAGAGTTGGAGGCGGCCGACGGGTCCTGCTCAGGCCAGAGCGCGTCCACCACCTGGTCGCGAGCAGCAGTCATGTTCGGACGCGTTATGAGAAAGGCGAGCAGGGCGAGAACCTTGCGGCGAACAGATTCCCCTTCGATCGTGCGTTTGCCGACATGGACGCGGATGCGGCCGAGGTCAGCGATCTCGACTGGCTCGGCTACCCGCCGCGCCAGATGCCGTCCTAACGTCGATCCTTCTTCCGATCGTTTCTCACGGGCAAATGCCCTGAGCATCTGAACGTCCGCGAGCTCGCCAACACTGTCGAGGATCGTCGCTGCTCTCGTTCGGGCGGACCGGCTCCCCGACATCAACGATTTTCGGAGAACCGGCCTCCACCGACCAGGCCGGCTCGATGCTGCGAAATCGACCATCTGCTCCAAGGCAGTCAAGGCGACAGCCCGCTCCGACATCATGAGCTCGGCGGTCGCGCTCACCCAAGGCTCGGCATCCCCAAGTGGCCCATCGAGAACGTCGGTGGCGCTTGTCCCGTCCAGAACACTTGAGGTAATCGCGGCGATCACTGACCACCGCCCCGCTCTCTGAGAGCTGGCTTGAACTCGGGCAGCCTGAACCAGTTCCTCGGCATCTGACCTGTTACCGAGAACTGCGCCTATTGATCGGAGGACCATGACTCGTGCTTTGAACCCAGGTTCACGGCGCGGTTTCTCCAGGTCGACCAGCAGGAGCGCGTCGAACGCCGCGTCGAAGAGCCCATCTGAGAGCTGAAGCTCCGCGAGAGAGACTGCCAGTTGATCCGCAAGGTCTGACGGGAGGGGCTCGTTCCTGCCGACGGAGGCTCAGGATTCCTCGAGCCTGCTCTGGGTCCCCGTAAGCCAGGAGGATTGACGCGGCCTCAACCCTCACTTCGTCGCGGATGACTCGGAATTCGGACTTAAGAGCCAACCCAAGTTCTGCGAGCGCCTCGTCCATCGAGTTCAGGTGGGCGAGCGCCCAGGTTCGGATCAGCCTCGCTGCGGGTATCTCGTGTCCAGCCGAGCTTGCCTCAAGAGCCGCGATTGCCTCATTCGCGGCAACAAGAGCAAGATCCGGATGGCCACTAGCGCGCTCGAATTCGCCAATGTTCAGCTGGGTGATCCCGAAGTAATGCAAATCGCCGCTGGCCCGCTGAGTTGACGCCATGGCGTACAGGTCAGCGAGCGGAGCGTCGATTACGCCATCGATGGACGAGTCGATGACGTTGGTCATGGCCTTGGCGATTGAGGCGAAAGGCCCTGCTGCGTCCTGTCGGTGTAGCTTTAGCGCAGTTGCTCGGGCCTTCGGCCAGTAGTCCCGCCTGGAAGTAGATCGATATGAGATTTGCGAGCGCTTGGTCCAAGCTCGGGTTCGTGGGATCCGACTTGAGCCCGGCCAAAGCGGACTCAGCGAGTTGGACGGCCGCCTCAGATCTACCGCGGTGGAGTTCCATGCGGGACAGAACAATGTCGAACATGGGCTGAGTTCGGCCGTCCGGGACCCTGTCGATGAACGACTCGGCGAGGGCGAAATCGCCTCCGGCCATGATCGATGGCAGCGAGGCCTCGAGCAGCCGATAAAGGTCTTCGATGTCGCCGGCGGCGGCAAAGTGGTGTGCGGCCAGGCGCCAGTCGGTTGTTGCCGCGTGGTTGGCAATCAGGCGGTGGAGTCGCAGGACCTCGGCGTCGCCGACCTCCCGCCGGAGTCGAGCTTCCAGGAACTGCTGCACGAGAGGGTGGTAGTGACGACCGCCGGTGTGGGTGTCGCTCCGCCGGCTCAGCAACCCGATCCGCTCTGTCTCGGCGACGATCCTGCCGGCATCGAGATCGTCGACCTCACCCACGACCGCGGCAAGCTTCGGATAGACGGATTTGAGGAGCGCGGCGCGCATCAGAAACTGTTGTGTGGCGGGTTCGAGGTCTCCAACGACCTCTTCCGCGAGATAGTCATGAAGATCGCCGGTCGCCCCGGTCAACTCCGCGACGAACGCCCGGATCTCCGTCGACGATCGGTCTCGCAGGGCCGTCTGGACCAGCTGAAGGCAGGCCGCCCAGCCATCGACCCGGTGGGTCAGCTCGCCCAGAACGTCATGGTCGAGGGCGCGATGGTAGGTCTCGCGGAACAGCCGCTCGGACTCACTTACGTCGAATCGCAGGTCGTCCGTGCGGAGCTCGGCAACGGCCCCGGTGGATCGCAGTCGGGCCAGCGATAGGCTCGACGGACGGCGGCCGGCCAACACGATCGTCAGGCCTTCGGGTGCTCGGGCGATGAACTCGTTCAGGACATCGCGGACCTCCGGGACGTCATCCACCTGGTGGTAGTCATCAAGGATCAGGATCAATCCGCCGCCGAGGGCGAGCGGTCCGTACTCGCTGATCAGGCTGGCCACGACCTGGTCCCGACCAGGTCCGCCGGGGGTGCCGATCTGGCCGACCAGCGCCTGTGTCTCTGGGCCGAAGTCCGGGTCGACCTCCTGGGCCGCCGCGACGAGGTACCGAACGACGCTGACCCAGCTTCGGTCGTTCTCGTCGATCCGAAACCAAAGGACCCGGTGGCGCGTCCGCCTCGAGAAGTCCGCCAGCAGGGTGGTCTTGCCGTAGCCGGCCTCAGCCGTGACAAGGATGACCCTTGACTGGCCCTCGGCAGCCAGCCAGTCGAGCAGGCGATCCCGCTGGAGCGTTTCGGCCCGAAGCGCGGGACGCTGGACCTTCGCCGCCTGGAGCGGAAATTCGGACACACGCTCCCCCGAGCCGCGATTCGGGGGAGAACCAGGCGGGGTCCGCCCCGGACCGACTGGCACCGGGATTTGTCCGCCAAGAGGCGGTTGGGCTGCCCGGTGGTCGCCGAACGATAGGGACCCGGCTGCGCGCCTGTCAACGGACGGCCGATTGAGCTCGGGCCCGCCGGGGGAGGTTTCGGGTTCACTACGTGGAAGCGCCATGGCGGGCATGTTGCCCGGCGGCGCTCATCGCTCGATTAGCTGCGCGCGATCGCCCGCTCAGCGGCGAAGGTCAGCCCTCGTACTCGAAGCCGATCTTGACCTCGACCCGGTATTCGACGATCTCGCCGTCCTCGACCACCGCGCTCGACTTCACGACGTCGACCGTCTGAATGTTCCGGACGGTCTTCGACGCGGTGGCGACCGCCTGGCGGGCGGCATCGCTCCACGAGCGCGGGCTCGTGCCGACCATCTCGCGAATGATGATGACGCCCATCGTGCCCTCTCCAGCGGTCATGCCAACCCGGTCAGCATAGCCGTGGAGCGGTCCGGATCGGACCGGGCGTTCCGGGGCGTCAGGCCGGAGCGGCGCTCTGGACCTCCCGCGCGGCCTGGACCTTGTCGTAGCAGGCGCTGCAGTAGATCGGGCGGTCGTTGCGCGGGGCGAAGGGCACGATCGCCTGCCCGCCGCACGTTCCGCAGATTGCCGCATGGAACTCGCGCGGTCCCCCGGCCGCCCGGGCTCGCTTGGCCGCCGACCGACAGGACAGGCAGCGTTGCGGGTCGTTCTGAAGTCCCTTGCTCAGGAAGAAAGCCTGCTCACCGGCCGAGAAAATGAATTCCTCGGCGCAATCGCGGCAGACGAGCGTTCGATCCTGGTACACCCTGCTCCATACCTCCTGCGCCATCAGCGAGGTTGCCTCAGAGCCGGCCCTGGGGGACGGACGACAGGAATCGGGCGTTTTCGTGCTCGGTTCACGATCGGCCGGCGATTGGTCGGACTCTAGAAGCGGGACGATACGCGCCCCGTCAAGGGGTTGCCAGCCCCAGGTTTTGACCTCCAGCGCCCGGATTCGTGCACGAATTCCGCCCTTGCGAGGCTCGGATCGGTGCATCCGGTCAAAGTGGTGCCCTCAGGCACCGACCGCCCCTAACTGCTATCCCGCGACGTCCGCGTAGCGCTCGCCGGCATAGCTGACGAAGCGGGTCTGGGTCTTCTTGAACCAGAGCTTGAGCTCGCCGGTTGGTCCGTTGCGGTGCTTGGCCAGCTTGAGGTTGATCACCTCGCCGTCGGCCTCCTGGTCCTCGGCCCCGCGCTCCTTCTCGCGCCACAGGAACATCACAAGGTCGGCGTCCTGCTCGATCGCGCCCGACTCCCGAAGGTCCGACAGGCGCGGCTCGCGCGACTCGCGCATCTCGGGCTGGCGTGACAGCTGGGACAGGGCCACGACCGGTACCGACAGCTCCCGGGCGAGGGCCTTCAGGCCGCGCGAGATCTCGGACACCTCCTGGACCCGGTTCGCGTCGCGGTTCTGGGTGGTCGCCTGCATCAGCTGGAGGTAGTCCACGATGATCAGGTCGAGCCCGGCTTCAGCCTGGAGGCGGCGGGCCTTGGTCCGAAGCTCCATCGCGCTGATGTTCGGGGTGTCGTCCATGTAGATCGGGGCGGCGGACAGCGAGTTCATGGCCGGTGCGATCCGGGCGAAGTCCATTTCCTCGAGGAAGCCGCTCCGGAGGCGCTGCGAGTCGATCGTGGCCACGCTCGAGAGCAGGCGCAGCACGAGCTGCTCCTTGCTCATCTCGAGGCTGAATACGCCGACGCTTCGACCGTCGCGGACCGCCGCGTGCTCGGCGATGTTCAGGGCAAAGCTTGTCTTGCCCACGCTCGGGCGAGCGGCCAGGACGATCAGGTCGCTCTTCTGGAAGCCGGTCGTGAGCGTATCGAGGTCGGCGAAGCCAGTCCGCACGCCGCTGATCTCGCCCCGGTGGGCGTGCAGGTAGTCCAGTCGGTCGTAGGCCTCGTGAAGGAGCGAGCTCAGCTTGGTGAAGCCGGTCTCGACCCGGCGCTGGCTGACGCTGAACAGCTCGCTCTCGGCCCGGTCGATCGCCTCCTGGATCTCGGCTGGATCCTCGTAGCCGATCCCGGCGATCTTGCCGGCGGCCGCGATGAGGTTGCGCAGGACCGCCTTGCGCTCGACGATCCGGGCGTATTGGACGGCGTGGACCGCGGTCGGGGTCTGGTTCGACAGGCTGGTCAGATACGACCGCCCACCGATCGCATCGAGCTGGTCCCCGCGCTCGAGCCCCTCGGCCACCGTCACGATGTCGACCGGTTCCCGGCGCTCGAACAGGTCGAGCATGACCGCGTAGATCGAGCCGTTGGCCTGGCGGTAGAAGTCCTCCGCCCGGAGGAACTCCGCGATCTCGACGATCGCGTCCCGGTCAATCAGGATCGAGCCCAGGACGGACTGCTCGGCTTCGAGGCTCTGGGGCGGGAGTCGGTCGATCAAGGCACGCTCACGATGCAGGCTCGGCGTGACAACTCGGCTGTCACCGGCGAGCTGGCGGGAGGCCCATGGTGGCCGCGCGGCCACCCAATTCGGTCAACGAACACGCCCGGTGGCGAGCCGACGATCCACGAATCCACCGGCGGCGTTGACGACCTGTGGACGAGCCCTGTGGACGAGCCAGGTGGATGAGCTCGAGACGGCTTCTGTCGGCTCCTGGTCGGCGGGCCAGCTCAGTCGAGCCGGCGGATGACCCCGATCAGCTTGCCCTGGATGAGGACATCGTCGTAGAACATCGGCGCGTACTCGCGGTTCGCCGGCTGGAGACGGATCCGTCCGGCTTCCTTGAAGAAGCGTTTCAGGGTGACCGCGTTTTCCTCGACCTGGGCAACCACGATGTCCCCATTGCGGGCGGTCGCTTGCGGGCGGATCACGACGAAGTCGCCGTCGGCGATGTGGGCGTCGATCATCGAGTCGCCCCGAACCCGAAGGACGTACGCATCGCCGCTGGGTGCGAGCATCTCCGGAACGGCCATCGTCTCGTCCGCCCGCTGGTAGGCCTCGATCGGCCCGCCGGCAGCGATCTCGCCGATGATCGGGAGCATGTGCGACTCGGTCGCCACCGACTGAGGAGTCAGCTCGCTTGACAGGCCGAGCTGCAGGGCGGCGTTGGGCGTGAGCCGGATCGACCGGGCCTGCCCGGCTCCGCGCTCGAGATAGCCCTCGCGCTCGAGGATCTGAAGGTGGTGGTGGACCGCTGAGGTGGAGGCCAGGTTCACGGCCAGGGCGATCTCGCGGACCGACGGCGGCACGCCTCGTGTCCGCAGCGTGGCCGCGATGTAGTCGACGATCTTGAGCTTGCGTTCTGCGTCGTGCTTGGTCATCCGACCTCCGATCACGAGCACGGTACAGAACGTACGTTCGATTGTCAACAGCGGGACGGGTGTTCGCTCCCGAGCGGTTGGCCCGCGCTCACGCCACTGGTAGACTGCCTGTCCCGGATCGGCCAGACCGAGCGGGGTTCCGACGGAGGCAGGGCGGTCCGTGGCAGCAGACAAGAAGAAGGGCAGCAGCTCGACCCGGGCAGTCAGCCGGGTGATGAGCATGAGCGCGTTCCTGCCGATTGCCAGCCGCGCCCCGATCTACGGCCGGCTGATGTGGGAGCTGATGATCGACGACCGCACGCCGGCCAGTCGCAAGGTCCTCCTGGCGGGCGCCCTGGGCTACCTCGTGCTGCCGACCGACCTGATCCCCGACCGGATCCCGGTCATCGGCGGGCTTGACGACCTGATTGTCGTGGTCCTGGCCGTGGACCTGTTCCTCGACGGCGTGCCCAAGGAGGTCCTGACCGAGAAGCTCGACCAGCTCGGGATCGAACGGCGGGCATTCGACCGGGACATCGCCCAGATTCGACGGCTCATGCCGGGCCCCGTCCGGCGTGCCTTGCGGCGGATTCCCCAGGCGTTCGACCTGGGCGCCGGAGCGCTCCGGACCGCCAGGGTCGGGCCACGGGTCCGGACCTGGATCAATCGAGATGAATAAGGAGGGTTCTCGCGCGTGAAGGTGATCCTGACGGCCGATGTCGCGGCGCTCGGCAAGAGCGGTGAGATCAAGTCGGTTGCCGACGGCTATGCGCTCAATTTCCTGATCCCCAAGAAGCTCGCGGTGCCGGCCGTCGGTGGGGCCTACCGGGCCTGGCAGCACGACATCGCCAGCCGCGAGGACAAGCGCAAGCGTGAGCGCGACGAGGCCGAGATCAATGCGAACCGGATCGGCGGGACGACCCTGACGATGGGCGTGAAGGTTGGCGACGGCGGCAAGCTGTACGGCTCGATCACGGCCAAGGACATCGCCGACGCACTCGCCCGGCGCGGGATCGAGGTCGACCGCCACAAGATCGACCTCGACGAGCCCCTGAAGTCCCTGGGCACGTACAAGGTCGCGATCCGGGTCCTGGCCGGGATGACCCCGGAAGTGACGGTGGTGGTCGAGCCCAAGGGCTGACGCTCCAGGGCCGGTCGGGCCCTGGCTCCGGGCCGGCGCATCATGGTCCGGTGACCGACCGGACGATTCTCCACGTCGACCTCGACGCGTTCTTCGCTGCCGTCGAGCAGCGCGACCGGCCTGAGCTGCGTGGTCGGCCGGTCGTCGTCGGGGGCGGCTCGCCCGACCAGCGCGGGGTCGTATCAACCGCGAGCTACGAGGCGCGCAAGTTCGGGATCCACTCGGCGATGCCCCTCCGGACGGCCGGCGCCCTGTGTCCCGAGGCGGTCTTCCTGCCGGTCGACGGGCGCAAGTACCAGGCCGTCAGCCGCGAGGTGATGGCGATCCTGCGGCGCTACACGCCGCAGGTCGAGCCGATCTCGATCGACGAGGCCTTCCTCGACGTCACCGGCTCGCGCGCGCTGTTTGGGGACGGGCCGGAGATCGGGCGGGCGATCCGGGCGGCGATCGAGGACGAGGTCCAGCTGACGGCGTCCGTCGGGGTGGCCGGCTCGAAGCTCGTGGCCAAGATCGCCTCGGACCTGCGCAAGCCCGATGCCCTCGTGGTCGTGCCCCGGGGCGAGGAGGCTGCGTTCCTGGCGCCCCTGCCGATCCAGCGCCTGTGGGGCGTCGGTGAGCGGACCGCCGCCGGCCTGGCCGAGCTCGGCGTGGCGACAATGGGCGACCTTGCGGCGCTGCCGCCCGATCTTCTCACCCGGCGCTTCGGCAAGCATGGCGCGACCCTCGCCGAGCGTGCTCGAGGGATCGATGACGACCCGGTCTCCGACGGAGCACCGGCCAAGTCGATCTCGCACGAGCACACGTTCGACGTCGACACGAGCGATCCGGCCCTGATCGACCGGACGCTCTTGGCGATGGCCGACGGCGTGGCCGGCCGATTGCGCTCGGCGGGCCTCCGGGCGGCCACCGTCCAGGTCAAGGTCCGCGACTCGTCGTTCCGGACGATCACCCGCCAGCGAACCCTGGCCGAGCCGACCGACCTGGCCGAGCCGATCTGGCGGACGGCGACCGAGCTGGCCCGGCCCGAGATCCGAGGCCTGAAGATCCGGCTTCTCGGCGTCGGCACGTCGGGCTTTGCCGAGCGAGAGCAGCTCACGATGTTCGCCGAGGAGGGTGCCGGCGAGGATGGCCGGCGGCGCAAGGCGACCGAGGCTGCCGATGCGATCCGGCGCCGCTTTGGCGAGCGAGCCGTGACCCGGGCTCGACTGCTCGGCTCCGGCCTGCCAGCCCCATTCGAGCGTGATCCGAGGATGCCCCTCGAGCGCCGGACAGGGATGACCGAACCGCCCGCCCGCCCACCGGCCAGGGGGTCTGGCGACCGCTGAGGTCCCCGCCCGGCCCGTCCTCAACCTGTCTCGGCAGCTGTGACAGGCAAGCTGTCGCAGGCCCGCGCCATCCTCGCCCTGAGCTCTTGACATCGAACGCATGTTCGATCTAGTGTCGGAGCATACCGAACACACGTTCTGTCGCTCGGCTGATGGTTGGGACCCGCCACGGGGGTCCAGGAAGGAGTGGACCAATGGCAATGCTTCGAATGGAGCCGACGCCCGTCCACGTCAAGACGGATTGGTTCGACGGACGTCCGCGGGAGATCACCTGGGCCGATGAGCGCCTGCCGATCACCTCGCACAGCCTCGTCCGAGAAGAGCGCTCCGCCTATCCGGTCGAGACCGGCCCCCGCTCGTTCTTCGAGGTCCAGACCCCGCGGGCCCGCTTCCAGGTCACCTATCAGCATCGCCCGAAGCGCTGGGTGGTTGAGGCCGCCGACCAGCTCGAGGAGCGCGGCCTGGCGGAGTCACGGCTCGCGGCCTGAGCTTGATCGGGGCCGCTGATCGGCCTCCCAAATGAGCCCGTCGACCGGGCCCTCCCCCGGTCGGTTGCGGGCAACCCTCGTCTCGCGGGTAGGCACGCCGGTACCGTGCCTGCCCTGCGAGACATTCTTCTGATCGGGCCACCTCGCGGGCCTACAATTCGGCGATGTCCAGCGAACCAGGTTCGGTCGAGTCCGCGCGATTCCAGGACCTGACCCTCGCCGGATTCGTCGCGGCGCTGGCATCGTCCGAGCCCGTGCCCGGCGGGGGGAGCGCATCGGCTGTGGCCGCTTCGCTTGCTGCGGGCCTGGTCGCGATGGTTGCCTCGCTGTCCGAGGGCCGGCCGAAGTACGCCGCACATGCCCAGACTCACGCCTCGGCCGGCGCGGCCGGCCGGGAGCTGGCCGATCGGCTGCTCCGGCTGGCTGACGATGACGCGGCCGCCTATGCCGAGTTCGCTGCTGCGCTGCGGCTGCCCCGGGACACGGAGGCTGAGCAAGCCGAACGGACGGCGGCCCTGCGGGTCGCGGCTCGCACTGCGTCGACCGTGCCGCTCGCCTGCATGGAAGCCTGCCTCGAGATCGTCGAGTCGGCCCAGACGCTGGCCGGCCGTTGCAACATGAACGCGGCGAGCGACCTGATCGTGGCCTGCCTCCTGGCGACCGCCGCGGCCCACGGTGCCGGGGCGAACGTCCTGGTCAACCTGCCGGCCGTGGGGGACGGCGCATTCAGTGCCCACATGTCGGCCCGGGTCGGGGATCTCCTGGACCAGATCGACGGCTTGTCGCTGTCCACCCGGGAGGTCGTGGCATCGGGCGAGCTCCGGCCCCCACTCGTCCGAGGCGCCTGACCAGAGTGGCCCAGACGGGCGAAGCGCGCCAGCTCCTGGGCAGCCCGATTGCCTCGGAGATCCGCGCCTCGGTCCAGGCCGAGGTGGCGGAGTTCAAGCGGGCGAGCGGCTACGCCCCGGGCCTCGCCGTCGTGATCGTCGGGGCCGATGCCCCGTCGGCGGTCTACCTCCAGCAGATCCTGCGCGGCTGCCGATCGGCCGGGATCGAAGGCCGCCTGGTCGAGGTGGCCGGCGATGCGTCGGGGGTTCGACTCCGGCGTCGGTTGATCGAGCTGAATCACGATCCACTGGTCAACGGGATCATCGTCCAGATGCCGCTGCCGCCGGGAATCCCGTTTTCGGTCGTGACCGACACGATCGATCCGGACAAGGACGTGGACGGGATCCATCCCCTGAACGCGGGACGGCTGCTCCACGGCCAGCCCGGCTTCGTGCCGACCACGGCCGAGGCCGCGGTCGAGATCCTCAAGCGCTCCGGGATCGAGCTCCGCGGCCGGCGGGTGGCCGTGGTCGGTCGCTCGAACGTGGTCGGCTGGCCGGCGGCGATCCTGCTCACCCGGGAGGACGCGACGGTCACGATCTGCCACTCGCGGACGCCGGACCTCGCCGCCGAGCTGGCCCTTGCCGACATCGTGGTCGTGGCGGCCGGCCGGCCCGGCCTCGTTACCGGAGCCATGCTCAAGCCCGGCGCGACCGTCGTCGACGTCGGGATCAACGTGGTCGATCGGGGAGCGGCCGGCGAGTCCCTCGTCGGTGACGTCGACTTCGAGTCTGCTCGCCTCGTCGCCGGCGCGATCACGCCCGTCCCCGGCGGGGTCGGCCCGGTCACCAATGCCCTCCTCATGACCCATGTCCTGCAGGCCGCCCGGGCCCAGGTCGATGTGGCCCGTTCATCGTCGATTGCAGCTGGAGTCGCCCGTCCATGAGCTTCCCGTCCGACCTGGAGATCGCCCGCTCGGTCAGCCCGCGCCCGATCGTCGACATCGCCCACGACCTCGGCCTGCGCGATGACGAGATCGAGCTGTACGGGCCGCGCAAGGCCAAGGTGCCCCTCGCGGCGATCGAGCGGCTGGAGGCCGAGAACCCCCGCGGCAGGTACGTCCTCGTCACGGGGATCACCCCGACCCCCCTCGGCGAGGGCAAGTCGACCACGGTCGTCGGCCTGGTCCAGGGCCTGAACCGGATCGGCAAGCGGGCCGCCGTCACGATCCGCCAGCCCTCCCTGGGGCCGGTCTTCGGGATCAAGGGCGGCGCGGCCGGCGGCGGCTACAGCCAGGTCATCCCGATGGAGGACTTCAACCTCCACCTGACCGGCGACGTCCACGCCATCGGAGCGGCCCACAACCTCGCTGCGGCCTTCCTGGACAACAGCCTGTATCACAAGAACCCGCTCGGGATCGATCCGCTCAGCCTGACCTGGCCGCGGGTCGTGGACATCAGCGATCGGGCCCTGCGCAAGGTCGTGATCGGCCTCGGCGGACGGGACGGCGGGATTCCGCGCGAGTCCGAGACGATGATCACGGTCGCCTCCGAGGTCATGGCGATCCTGGCCCTGGCCTCGGACCTGCACGACCTGCGCGAACGCCTGAGCCGGGTCGTCGTCGGCTACACCCGCGACGGCCAGCCGGTCACCCTGGACGACCTGAAGGTTGCCGGGGCGATGACCGTCCTGCTCGTCGACGCGATCAAGCCGAACCTGCTCCAGACCCTCGAGGGTGGTCCGGCCTTCGTCCACTGCGGACCGTTCGCGAACATCGCCCACGGCAACAACTCGGTCCTGGCCGACCGGCTGGCCCTCGTCACGAACGAGATCGTGTGCACCGAGGCTGGCTTCGGGGCCGACATGGGCGCCCAGAAGTTCTTCGACATCAAGTGCCGCCAGTCGGGGCTGCGGCCCGACGCGGCGGTGATGGTCGGGACGATCCGGGCCCTGAAGATGCACGGCGGCGTTGGCCGGATCGTGGCCGGCAAGCCGCTCGATCCGGCCCTCCTCGAGGAGAACGTCGAGGCCGTCCGGCTCGGCGCAGCGAACCTCGCCAAGCAGGTCGAGATCGTCCGGAGCTACGGCGTCGAGGTGGTCGTCGCGATCAACGCATTCCCGACCGACACGCCGGCCGAGGTGGCGGCCATCCAGGAGGTCGCCGCGGCTGCGGGGGCCCGGGCGGCCGTCGTCTCAACCCACTTCACCGACGGTGGTGCCGGCGCCGAGACGCTCGCCCGGGCCGTCTGGGAGACCGCCGAGGCCGGTTCGCCCGACTTCCACTTCCTCTATCCCGATGAGGCGCCGCTGCGGACGAAGATCGAAGCCATCGCGACCCAGGTCTACGGCGCGGCCGGGGTCGAGTACCTGCCGGCGGCTACTCGAGCGCTCAAGCTGTACGAGGAGCTTGGCTACGGCCACCTCGCCGTGTGCATGGCCAAGACCCAGTACTCGATCAGCCACGATCCGAACCTGAAAGGCAGGCCGACCGGCTTCACCGTGCCGATCCGGGACGTCCGCCTGTCGGCCGGGGCGGGCTTCGTCACGCCCCTGATCGGCGAGATGCGGACGATGCCCGGCCTGCCTTCGGTCCCGGGCGGCGAGAAGATCGATATCGACGCCGACGGGAACATCGTCGGGCTGTTCTAGGGGCGCTTTCGCCGCCAGGCTCCGGCGCCGCCCAGGCTCCGGCGCCGCCCAGGCTCCGGTTCCGGTCCTTCCGGCCTATTCCCAGGGGGTCTTCGGTGGCCGGCGCAGGTGGCCGAGGTCGTTCAGGAGGATCAGCCGGGCGTCACCCGGGCCGGAGCCATGCTCGAAGCGCAGGGCGGTCAGGTTCGCCGGCGCCTGCTGCAGCCGCATCCGGAACTGGCGGACCTCGATCCCGAGGGCGACGCACACGAGGATCCGGTTGAGCGAGCTGTGGGCCACGACGAGGATCGGCCGCTCGGCCGCTCGGGCGTCCCCCTCGAGCCGCTCGTGGGCGGCCAGCTGATCGGCCAGGAAGGAGGTCACCCGGTGGGCGACGTCGTTGCCCGACTCGCCGCCCGGGCAGGCGATCGAGGCTGGGTCGATCTCCCAGGCCAGTCGCTCGTCCCGATCGTGGGCGTCGATCTGGTCGTAGGTCAGGCCTTCCCAGTGGCCGTAGTCCATCTCACGCAGGCGGGGATCGGGCTCGACCGGCGGGGCGCCCGGGCTGCGCCCGGCGATGATCGAGGCGGTCTCGCGGGCACGCACGAGCGGGCTGGACAGGATCCGTTCGAATCGAACCTTGTCGAGGCGGACGGCGAGCGCCGTCGCCTGGGCCTGGCCGGCCGCCGAGAGCTCGATGTCGATCCGCTGGCCGAGGTGCTGCTCGGGATCCGACCGGGGTGTCAGGCCGTGGCGAGTCAGGACCAGGGTGAGCACGGCCCGAGTCTACGGGATGCGAGAATAGGTCCGGAGGTAGCCGTATCCGATGTCCGTCCCAGACCCGACCGCGAGCCATGACGCAAGTGCCCCAGACAGCCACGGCGGGCATGACAGCCACGGCGGGCATGATGGCCACGCCGATGAGGCGCTCGGCCCGGTCGACGGGCTGATGTGGAGCGTCGGCCTGCTCGGCGTCGCGATCGGGCTGCTCATCTGCTTCTGCTTCGCCAGCGCCACTGGCGTTCTCTAGCCCGGGTCCGGACGAGGCCGCCGAGCAGGGTCAGGGCTTGAGGCCGGCCACCACCATCTGGCCGTAGTCGGCGCTGCCGACCGAGGTGATCGAGACGAGCCGATCGGGCCCGGTCAGGTGGACGTGGTACGTCTTCGCCCCGCCGTTGCACGTCCCGACGAAGACCGACATGCCGCCGATCGTCGTGTTGGTCGTCCCTGCCAGCCCGTTCGACTGAGAGCAGGCGCTCTGGTCGTAGCTCTGGCGCCACGAGACGAACCAGGCGTTGGTGAAGACCATGGGCTTCAGCTCGACCACGGCGACGTAGGCAAAGTCGCCGGTCCCGGAGTTGACCCCGAGGCCGACCGCCAGTGCCGCGGCGTTGGCCACGAGGTCCGGGTCGGTCTTCAGGTTGGTTTCGATCTCGGGGATCTCGGTGATCGCCTGGCCGGCCACGGTCGAAGGCAGGATCGCCAGCAGGGTTGGATCGATCGGGACGGTCGGCCCGCTCGGGCCGGGGCTGGCCGACGGTGCGTCGGACGAAGCCGGGGACGTCGGGACGATCGCCGCCGGACTGGCGGATGGCGCGCTGGACGGCCCGGCCGACGGGTCGGAGGCCGCCGGGGGGCTGAGGGCGGGAGAGGAGGTCGCGCCGGCGGCCGGGTTGCAGCCGGTCACGACGAGGACGAGCGCGCTCGAGGCCACGGCGAACCGGACAGCGATCCGGGCGGCTTCGAACCTCACGCCAGCTCTCGACGAACGACCGGAAAGCGCTCGTCGGCGACGGCCAGGGCGAACCCGCACTTGAGCCAGAACTCGGGCGTCGCGGCGCTCGTCGAGTCGGGCCTGGCCCCGGCCTGCGGGTAGGCCTCGACGGCGGCGAAGCCCCGTCCGGCCAGGTCGTCGCAGACGGCCGTCACGAGCTGCCGGGCGTGGCCAGCGCCGCGATCGGCCTTCGTCGTGGCGATGCAGCTGATCACGGCCGGCAGCGGGGCGTCGGGCAGCTGGGGATAGAGCTCGCGCAGTCGGAGCGCCCGGGGATAGGCCGACAGGGGACCGAACTGGGCGTACACGGCGGGCCGGTCGTCGACGAGGAGGACCTTGGCATAGCTCCCGAAGACCGCCAGGCCGCGGGTCAGGAGGCCCAGTTTGCGCGGCCCATCCCGGCCGGCCCCGAGCTGGGCCTTCGGCTTCGGGGCGAATGGGTTGTCGGCCAGCGTCGTCCGCTCCTCGAGGAGTGGATTGAAGGCGGGCCCGCCAACGGCAGCCGGCGCGAACGGGTTGGCCGGGGGTGCCGCAGCGAACGGATTGGCCGTCGGCTCGGGCCTGAGCGGATCGTCGGCGTCCCCGAACGGGTTCACCCGGCGCGGCGCCGGGACGGCCGCGGCGGTCGGATCGAACCAGCTCAGTCGGGCCGCCTTCGAGCCCCGGTCGGCATCCTCCCAGTAATCGCACGAGCGGTGATCGAAGCCTGGGTCGGCGCAGGGCGGAACGAGCCCGAAGGTGTCGACATCGGTGACGTCGAGGATCCGGATCACGGGCCGGTCAGGCCGGTGAGCTCGCCGCTCCGGACAAGACGGAGCGCTGCCCCAAGGTCCGGGCCCGGTTCGCGGTCGCCGTCCAGGCGGGGAATGACCGCCCGGATCGCGGCATGGGCCGCCTCGACGCCCTTCCCGGGCTTTGTTCCGGGCACGAGCGCGAGGCGCAGGTCGAGCGCCTGGGCGGCCACGATCAGCTCGATCGAGATCACCCGCTCGACGTGCTCGATCACGGTCCGGGCATGGCGCGCGGCGATCGAGCCCATCGACACGTGGTCCTCCTGGTTGGCGCTCGTCGGGATCGAGTCGGCCGTGGCGGGATGGACCAGGACCTTGTTCTCGGAGACGAGGGCGGCGGCCGTGTACTGGAGGATCATCAGGCCCGAAATCGACGCCCGACGAGGTCGCCAGGAAGGGCGGCAGGCCACCGTTCAGGCGGGCATCGACGAGGAGCGCCGTGCGCCGCTCGCTGATCGAGCCGAGCTCGGCCACGGCCAGCTTGGCGAAGTCGAGGGCCAGCCCGACCGGCTCGCCGTGGAAGTTGCCGCCGCTGATCACCAGGCCGCCGCCGGTCGCGATCGCCTTCGGGTCCGCCCCGCCGCCGTCGGGGAAGACGAGCGGATTGTCGGTCGCGCTGTTCAGCTCGACGAGGAGGACGGTCCGGAGGTAGTCGAGGGCGTCCCGGACGGCGCCCTGGACCTGGGGCACGCAGCGCAGCGAATACGGGTCCTGGACCTTGTGAGCATGACCGTGGTGGCTCGCCTGGAGGGTCGAATCGCGCAGGAGATGGCGCATCTCGGCGGCGACCTGGACCTGCCCGGGATGGGGCCGGGCGAGCTGGTACTCGGCCGCGAAGGCCACGTCGGTGCCCAGGAGGGCCTCCACGGACAGGGCCGCAGCCACGCTCGCCGTCCGGGCCAGCCGATCCGCGTCGGCCAGGGCGAGGGCCCCGACGGCGGACATCATCTGGGTTCCGTTCAGGAGGGCCAGGCCCTCCTTCGCCTCGAGGGTCAGCGGCTCCAGCCCGGCCTCGCGCAGGGCGATCAGGGCCGGCAACCGCTGGCCCCGCAGCTCGACCTCGCCCCGTCCGATCAGGGGCAGGGCCAGGTGGGCAAGCGGGGCCAGGTCGCCCGACGCCCCGAGCGAGCCCTGCTCCGGCACGATCGGGTGAATCCCGGCCCCGAGCATCTCGAGCAGGCGATCGATCACGAGCGGCCGGCAGCCGCTGTGGCCCAGGGCCAGGGTGTTTGCCCGGAGCAGGAGCATCGCCCGGACGACCTCGGCCGGGAAGGGCGCCCCAACGCCGGCCGCATGGCTCATCAGGAGGTTCTCCTGGAGCCGCCGGGCATCGGCCGGATCGATGAACGTCGTGGCCAGGTCGCCGAAGCCGGTCGTCACCCCGTACACGACCTCGCCCCGGGCGACGAGCCGTTCGATCACCGCGCGGGCTTCCTGGACGCGCGCCCGGGCATCCGGATCGAGGGTCACGGGCGCGCCGTGGCGGGCCACTGCCTCGACGTCGGCGATCGTGAGGGTCGCGCCGGTGAGGACGATCGGGTCGGTCACGGGGTCGATGGTAGTCGGCTATCCTGCCGGGCGTGACTCAACCGATCGGCCAGCCCTGATGCTCGCCTTCCTCGACCAGATCGTCATTCCGTTCCTGACCAACCTGTACGGCGCGATCGGCTACCTCGGCGTGTTCGTGGCGAGCGTGATCGAATCGGCGATGATCCCGCTGCCGTCCGAGCTGATCCTGCCCTTCGCCGGCTTCCTCGTCTCGGATTCGAGCGCGATCGAGCCGATCACCCACGGACCCTGGAATTTCTGGGTCGTGGTGATCGCGGCCACGGCCGGCAACGTGGTCGGCTCGCTGATCGCCTACGGGATCGGGGCCTGGGGCGGCCGGCCGTTCCTCGAGCGCTACGGCCGGTACCTGCTGATCCGGCCCCACGAGATCGATGCCGCCGAGCGGTTCTTCGCCAGGTGGGGTGGCCCGACCGTCTTCTTCACCCGGTTCCTGCCGGTCGTCAGGACGTTCATCAGCTTCCCGGCCGGGGTGGTCCGGATGCCGCTCGGCCGGTTCGTCGTCTATTCCGCGGCCGGCGCATTCCTGTGGTCGGTGGCCCTCGTCTATGCCGGCACGGTCCTGGGCGAGAACTGGGTCGACATCCGGCACACGCTCCAGCCGTTCGACACGCTGATCCTGGTGGTCGTGGTGATCGCCGTGATCGCCTTTATCTGGTGGCGCCTCGGGATGCCCGGCCGCCGCGGCCGCAAGCCGGCCGGCGACGCGAGCTGAGCGGAAGAGGTCGGGAGGGATTGCAGGCCTGCGCTACGTGTGATTCCGGAACCGTTGTTGACGGGGACGGGTCAGCCCTTGCCCAGTCAAACGCTTCCTAGAAGGCTTCTTAGGTCGACTCGGAGCGGCTCTCCTGGATCCAGGCGCTCGAGCGCTGCCCAACCTGAGCGTGGCCGAGCAGCCTGATTTGGCTTGACGCACGCTCCGGCAGCCGAACTCGGGCCGCGAACCCGAATAACGCTTCCTCGAGGAAACGTTTGATCGCCCGGGCCACATTCGAAGGCCTGGCCCCATGTCAGACCGTGACCCCGAGCCGGGGAAAGGGCTCGCCGTTGTCAACAGCCCACGCGGGAATCACTGCTACGCCAGGGCCGCCGCCGACCTCAAGCGCGCCGTCGCCCAGCCGATGCCGATCGGCGATTGCTTCCGCTGGTAGACCCTGAGCGCCTCGGTCGCCGCTTCCGTCGCGCCGCGCCCGTCACCGGCAGCGATCCGGACGTCGGCCAGGTCCAGCCACCCGAGCGCCCGATCGACCACGTCCTCATTGCCCGCCCGCAGGGCGGCCGCTTCGGTCAGGAGCTCCGCGGCCAGGACGGGATTGCCCTGCCTGGCGGACGCCAGGCCGAGCACCGCCCGCCAGTCTGCCTGCCCGATCAGGTCCTCCCGGGCGACGACCGCCCGGATCTCTTCGGCGATCGCGATCGCCGCGTCGATCCGGCCCAGGGCCACCGACGCCCGGCCAAGGCATGGCAGGGCATACCCGAGGTTCGCCTTGTCGCCGTTCCCGCGCCAGAAGGAGAGAGCCAGCTCGAAGTCGGTTGCCGCCCCCATCGGGTCGCCTCGCCACAGCAGGACCTGGCCCATGGCCATGTGGGCGTTGGCCTCGGCATCAGGCGTCCCGAGGTCAGCCACCAAGGCTTGCGCCCGACGACAGGAAGCGACGGCCAGCTCGAACTCCCCGTCGAGCGCCTGCAGCTGACCGAGCGTCTCGAACGCCTCCGCCCTGGTAAGCCGATCGGCATGGGCATGCCGGCTCACCCGCTGACATCGTCGGATCCCGCGCCCGATCGGCTCCTCACTCCAGCTGGCCAGCGTTCCGGCGACCATGCACCGCCCCTCGAGATAGATGTCCCGAGCGCGACGCGCAAACGGGATTGCCCGACGCCACAGGCGCACGGCGGCTCTGATTCGCCCAAGGCTCTGTTCGAACGAGCCCTCATAGAACAGTGCCCAGGCGACGCCCGCCTGGTTGCCGTGCTCCTGGGCGATCGCCTCGAGGCGACGCAACTCGGGCAGGCCCGTCGAATACCACGTATCGAGGCTCGTCCGCATGAGCAGGGCGGTCTCGTGGATCGCGACCCGTGCGGCGAGCCCTGGGTCGCCGGCAGCCTCGGCCTCCCGACGCGCAGCCTCGTAGGCGTCGCTCACCAGGCTGAGGTCGGAACCATTGTGAAGGGCCCTGCCCAGGATCAGCAGGGCCCAGGCGCGCTCTCGGCCGTGAGGCAGGAGTCCGCTCGCCCGACGGAGCAGGCTTGCCGCCGCCTGTGCGTCGTTGCGGTTCCAGGCTGCCTCCCCGGCGGTCGAGAGCTTCTCCCCGGCCCGGGCCGCGAGCGAATCCAGCTCAGCACCTCGCTCACCAAGCTCGGTTCGCAGGCGGTGGGCCTGCTCGAGGTGGTAGCCGACGATCTCGACGGCTTCGGCCTGTCGCTCGCCAAGGCTCTCCTCGAGCCAGAGCGCAAATCGCTCATGGAGCAGTCCGCGCTCGCGCTTGGGCATCGCGGCATAGGCCGCGTCGCGCAGGAGCAGGTGGTGGAATTGGAGGACGTCGTCGGCACTCGTCCCCGTCCGGAGCAGGATCTCGCGCTCGATCAACTCGGCGATGCTGGCTTCGGTGCCGTCCACCTCGGGGGCGGGTGTCAACGCGGCGAGGCCTGCCTCGTCGAACTCCCGGCCGATCACCGAGCCTCGCCCGGCGACCCGGCGGCCGGCTCGCGAAAGCCGATCCAGGCGGGCGTTCAAGAGGGCGTTGATCGTCGGTGGGATTGCGACTTCAGCGGTCCGCTCAACGGCGAACGAGTCACCCTCCCGGCGCACGGCCCCGCTGTCGACGAGGTAGGCGGCCACCTGCTCGACGAACAGCGGGTTGCCTTCGCTGGCCACCATGATCCGTCGGGCCAGGTTCGGTTCGACCGGCAGGCCGCCGAAGATCGCCTCAAGAAGGCGGAGAATCGAGCCCTCGTCCAGCGGGCCGAGCCGAACGATCGAGCCGGCCGCTCCGCCGGCGACCCAGCCGGGATGGGCCTGGTCAAGGTCCGGTCGGGCGATGGCGATGACCAGGACGGATCCATCGCGGATCTGGCTCGTTGCCCGGGTCAGCCCATCAAGGAAGGCCGGCTCCGCCCACTGGATGTCATCGACCGCGAGCACGAGGGGCCGGTCCCGGGCCAGCCACTCGAGCAAGCGCCGGATCGTGCGCGGTACCTCTCCGCCGGGCACCGGCTCGTCCGACAGGCCGATCAGGCTGGCAATGCGCCGGGCAACCTCAGCGGCGTCATCCGTTCCGGCCAGGAGCCGGCTGATCGCGCGCCGCGCGGCGCCGCGCCCGTCGGTCGAGGAGATGCCGGCGGCCTGACGGACGATCTCGCCGAGCGGCCACCAGGTGATGCCCTGGCCGTAAGGCAGGCATGAGCCCCGCAGGACGGTCGCCGACGATCGCGACGCCTCGAGGAACTCATGGACGAGCCGGCTCTTGCCCATGCCCGGATCGCCGATGATCGTCACCGTCTCGGCGCTGTGCTCGCTCGTCGCCCGAGCGAAGGCCTGCTCGACCTGGGCCCGCTCGATCGCTCGCCCGACGAACGGCGTGTCGGACCGCCGCTGGATCACGGACGCGACGTCCGCGACATCAATCAGGCGGGCGACCTCGACCGGCATGGCCTTGCCCTTGGCCGAGATCGGCGGGTGGGGCTCCACGACCGCGGCCGATCCGGCCAGCTGCCAGGTCGACCGGCCGATCAGGATCTCGCCCGCCTCGGCGCCCTGTTCGATCCGGGCGGCCGTGTTGACCGGATCCCCGGTGACGAGGGTCGGCCCGCCACCGGACTCATCCCCCATGACCTCGCCGCTGGCGATGCCGGTTCGGAGCGCCAGCTCGATCCCGAGCTCCGAGCGCAGCTCCGCGTTGAGCTTCGGCAGCCGGCGCCGAATTTCGATGGCCGCTCGAATGGCCCGCAGCGCGTCATCCTCGTGGACGACCGGCAACCCGAAGATCGCCATCGCGGCGTCGCCGATGAACTTCTCGACCGTTCCGCCGTGCTCGTCGACGATGCGCTGGACGAGGTCAAAGTAGCGGCTGAGGACGTTCCGGACGGTCTCCGGATCGAGCCGCTCACCCAGGTCGGTCGAACCGACCAGGTCGATGAACAGGACCGTCACGAGCTTCCGTCGTTCAGAGACCGCAGGTTGGGCCTCGACCAGCCGCCGGCCGCAGCCGTCGCAGTAGCGCGCCACCTTCCGATTGCGCGTTCCGCACCCGGGGCACGTCACGCCGTTGACGCCCATGACCGCAGGGTACCCGACGCCTTCGGCGGTGATCCGGCTCGGCGGCCGGCGGCTAGAATCCGCTGGCGATGACGATCTCTGGCCGGCCGGCCCTGCCTGGTGCGCGACCCGTCCGCGCCCCGCGCGGGACCGAGCTGACCTGCCGGGGCTGGGGCCAGGAAGCGGCTCTCCGGATGCTCATGAACAACCTCGACCCGGAAGTCGCCGAGAACCCCGACGCCCTCGTCGTCTATGGGGGCACCGGCCGGGCCGCCCGGTCCTGGGCAGCCTTCGACGCGATCGTCCGCGAGCTTCGCCGACTGGCCGACGACGAGACGCTCCTCGTCCAGTCGGGCAAGCCCGTGGCCGTGTTCCGGACCCACGAATGGTCGCCCCGGGTCCTGATCGCCAACTCGAACCTCGTCGGCAAGTGGGCCAACTGGGACGTCTTCCGCGAGCTCGAGCGGGAGGGCCTGACGATGTACGGCCAGATGACGGCCGGCTCGTGGATCTACATCGGCACCCAGGGGATCCTCCAGGGCACGTTCGAGACATTCGCCGAGCTCGCTCGCCAGCACTTCGGCGGGACGCTTCGAGGCCGGGTCACCCTGACCGCGGGCCTGGGCGGGATGGGTGGCGCCCAGCCCCTGGCCGTGACGATGAACGAGGGCGTGGCCCTGTGCATCGAGGTCGACGAGACCCGTGCCCGGCGCCGGCTCGAGATCGGCTACGTCGACCGCCTGGCCCATGACCCGGCCGAGGCCCTGGGACTGGCCCGGGCCGCGGCGGCCTCCGGCGACGCGCTGTCGATCGCCCTCGTCGGCAACGCGGCGGAGATCGAGCCCGAGTGGGCCCGTGCCGGCGAGCGCTTCGACGTCGTGACCGACCAGACCTCGGCCCACGACGCCCTCGGTGGATACGTCCCGGCCGAGATCGCCTTCGACGATGCGGCGGCCCTCCGGGCGAGCCAGCCCGACGTGTACATCGCCCACGCGATGCGCTCGATGGCCGCCCACTGCCGGGCGATGCTCGACTTCCAGCGGGCCGGCGCGGTCGTCTTCGACTACGGCAACAACCTTCGGGCGATGGCCCAGCAAGCGGGCGTGGCCGACGCGTTCGACTATCCGGGCTTCGTGCCGGCCTTCATCCGGCCCCTCTTCTGCGAGGGTAACGGGCCGTTCCGCTGGGTCGCCCTGTCGGGCGATCCGGCCGACATCCGGCGAACCGACGACGCCCTGGTCGAGCTCTTCCCCGAAAAGGCTGCCCTCCATCGCTGGCTCCGGATGGCCCAGGCCAGGGTGCCCTTCCAGGGCCTGCCGGCCCGGATCTGCTGGTTGGGCTACGGCGAGCGAGCGAAGGCCGGTGCCGCCTTCAACGAGCTGGTCCGATCCGGCGCCGTGAGCGCCCCGATCGTGATCGGCCGGGATCATCTCGACTCGGGCTCGGTCGCCTCGCCCAATCGCGAGACCGAGGCGATGCGCGACGGTTCCGACGCGATCGCCGACTGGCCGCTGCTCAATGCCCTCGTCAACACCGCGGCGGGAGCGACCTGGGTGAGCATCCACCACGGCGGCGGAACCGGGATCGGCTACAGCCAGCACGCCGGGATGGTCGTGGTGGCCGACGGCACGGAGATGGCCGCGACAAAGCTCGAGCGGGTCCTGACCACGGACCCCGGGATGGGCGTCGCGCGCCACGCCGACGCGGGTTACGAGCGGGCGATCGAGGTGGCCCGGGAACGCGGGGTGCGGATCCCGATGCTCGACGAGAACGCCCGCTCCTAGAGCAGGGGTGTTCGACCCGTCTCGTCGGCCGCGGCCGCCTCGAGAGCCAGGTTCCGGGCGCTCCAGTCGTCCGGGCTGGTCGGCATCGTCGTGATCGACCGGACGGGCGAGAAGATCAGGAACAGGACCGGCGTGAAGGACAGGATCGCCCCGATCCAGATCGTCGTCGACAGGCCGAACAAGGTGGCCAGGATGCCGCTCAGGATCGAACCGATCGGGATCGTGCCCCACACCAGGAAGCGCATCGTGGCGTTCATCCGGCCCTGCATCCGCTCGGGCGTGATCGCCTGGCGGAAGCTGACCTGGTTGATGTTGTAGACGAGGCCGGTGAAGCTCCCCAGCGCGACCGAGGCGACCAGGAAGGGCATCGGGTTGCCGACTGGGGCGATCGCGATCAGCAGGGTCGCCGGCCCGTTCAGGGCCATCGCCGCGACGATCGTGGGCCCGACGCCGATCCGAGCGGCGATCCGGTTCGCCACCAGGGCTCCGGCGAATGCGCCGATGCTGCCGAGGGAGAAGGCCAGCCCGATCTGGAGGGGAGTGAGCAGCAACACCCGGACCACGTAGACCAGCAGGATGCCGGTCGCGATGTTCCCGAAGAGGTTGCTCGTGCTGGTGGCCCCCGCGATCATTCGCAGGTAGGGGTGGCCGACGACAAAGGCCAGGCCCTCCCGGATCTCCCCGCCGAAGGCCCGCACCCGCCTGATCCGGCCGGTCGGGCTGCCCTCCCGGGGCGGGATCGGCGCCTCGCTACCCCGGATGCTGAACACGAACAGGGCCGAGGCGAGGTAGCTGGCCGCATCGACGATGACCGCGATCGGCGCGGTCAGGACCCCGATCACGTAGCCGCCGAGGCCCGGTCCGACGATCTGGGCCGCGGACTGGCTGGCCTGGAGCTTGGCGTTGCCCTCGACCAGCTGGTCGCGATCCACGAGCGATGGCAGGTAGGACTGGTACGACACGTCGAAGAACACGGTCAGGATGCCCATCGCAAACCCGACCACGTAGAGCTGGGCGATGGTCAGGATCCCGAGCGTGTAGGCGATCGGGACCGAGGCCAGGGCGAGGGCCCGGCCGAGGTCGCCGATGATCAGGATCGGGCGGCGATGGAGCCGGTCGACCCAGGCCCCGGCCGGCAGGGTGAACAGCAGGAACGGCAGGAACTCGACCGTCCCGAGCAGGGCGACCTCGAACGGGGTCGCGTTGAGGAACAGGATCGCCACGAGCGGGATCGCCAGCTGGCTGACCTGCGTCCCGAATTGGCTGATCGTGTCGCCCACCCACAGCTTCCGGAAGTTGGGGTGGTGGAACAGGCTCGGGCGGGGCTTGCCCGGAACCTCGGTCGGAACCTCGGCCGGCGCTGGCCGACCAGGCTCGGGAGAAGCCGCCGGGCCGGGTCCGGGAACAGGTTCGAGAGCCGCCTCCGAGGGCGGTTCCGGGTCGGGCATGGCCTGAGCCTAGCATCGACGGTCGGGGCCTTACCGGCCGGCGATGCGCCTGCGTGACCGCCCGCCCGGGCCCCGGCAGACGTGGCAGGATGGATCGGTGGCCAGCCTCGTCGAATGCGTTCCCAACTTCTCCGAGGGCCGCCGGACCGAGGTCGTGGATCGCCTGGCCGAGGCCGTTACCCGAACTCCCGGTGCGCTCCTGCTCGATCGGACGAGCGATCCCAGCCACAACCGGAGCGTCCTGACCCTCGCCGGTGAGGCCGATGCCGTGGTCCGCGCGATGGACCAGGTCGTCGAGGTCGCCCTCGGCGAGATCGACATGGAACGGCAGACCGGCGAGCACCCCCGGATCGGCGCCGTCGACGTGATCCCGTTCGTGCCCCTGGGCGAGACGACGCTCGAGGAATGCGTCGAGCTGGCTCGCACGTTCGGAGCCCGGATCGCCGGCCGGTTCGATCTGCCGGTCTTCCTGTACGCCGCGGCCGCCACCCGGGCCGACCGGGTCAAGCTGGCCGACGTCCGGCGCGGCCAGTACGAGGGCCTCAAGAACGAGATCGACCAGGAGGGCCGGCGGCCCGACTTCGGGCCGGCCCGGATGCATCCGACGGCGGGGGCCGTCGCGGTCGGGGCCAGGCCGTTCCTGATCGCCTACAACATCAACCTGGCCTCGACCGACCTCGACCTGGCCCGGCGGATCGCCCGGCGGATCCGCGAGTCGGGCGGCGGCCTGCCCCGGGTCCAGGCGATGGGGGTTGCCCTCGACCAGCCGCACTGCGCCCAGGTCTCGATGAACCTGCTCGACTTCTCGATCAGCCCGATCTGGCAGGTCTGGGAGACCGTCCGGGCGGAAGCGGCGTCCGACGGGGTCGACCTGCTCGAGTCCGAGCTGATCGGCCTGTGCCCCCTGGCCGCCTTCCTGGACGTAGCCGACCATGCCGGGTCCGACCCGGCCGCGTCGATCGAGGAGCGCTGCGCGGCCGCGGCCCGGTACCTGCGCCTGCGCGACTTCAGCCTCGACCAGGTCCTCGAGCTGCGCCTCGCCGCGGCCCAGCGCGCCGCCGGCTGAATCGCTCCCGGAATGGCCGACGGTAGATGACCTTCCGGGTGATCGAGGGGGGACTGACCGACGGGCCCTCGGCCGGCCTGCTCATCCTCGGCGCGAGCGAGGTCGCGACCCTGGCCGGCGGGCTTCGGACCGGCGCCGCCCAGGACGACCCGGCAGCGCTCCGGGCCGGGTCTGACGAGTCGCTGTGGCCGGTCGTCGCGACCTGGGAGGACCGGATCGTGGCGGTCGGGCCGCGTGAGGTCGTGGAGGGTTCGCTCGAGGCCCAGGGCCTGCCGATCGCCCGGTTCGCCCGGATCGACGCCGATGGCGGGACGGTCACGCCGGGCCTCGTCGATGCCCACACCCACCTGCTCTTTGGCGGCAGTCGCGAACGCGAGCTGCGGCTCCGTCAGCAGGGAGCCGGCTACCTCGAGATCCTGGCCGCCGGGGGCGGGATCCTGTCGACGGTCGAGGCCACCCGGGCGATGTCCCCGGAAGCCCTGCTGGCCCACGGCCGGCGCTGGCTCGAGGAGATGCTCACCCACGGGGTCACCACGATCGAGGCGAAGTCCGGCTACGGCCTTGACCTCCCCACCGAGCTGCGCCTGCTCGAGGCGGCCCATACCCTGGGTCGCGAGGGCCCGATCGAGATCCTGCCGACGTGGCTCGGGGCGCACGCCGTCCCGGCCTCGTTCCGGCGGCGGAGCGACCCGGCCGAGGCCTTCACCCGGCACCTCCTGGCCGAGCAGCTACCCGGAATCGCCGCCCAGGGCCGGGCCCGGTTTGCCGACGTGTTCTGCGAAACCGGCGTGTTCAGCGCCGACCAGTCCCGACGGATCCTCGAGGCGGCCGAGGTCTATGGCATGCGCCCGCGGCTCCATGCCGATGAGCTCGCTCCGTCGGGCGGGGCCGAGCTGGCGGCCGAGCTCGGGGCCCTGTCAGCCGACCATCTCGCCCGGCCGTCCGAGGCCGGCATCGACGCGCTGGCTGCCGCCGCGACCACCGAACGCCCAGTCGTGGCCACACTCCTGCCGGCCACGACCTGGTTCCTGATGGCTGACCACTACGCCCCGGCCCGGACCCTGATCACACGCGGCGTGCCGGTCGCGATCGCGACCGACTTCAACCCGGGCACGTCGCCCATCGCCAGCCTGCCCCTGGTGATGACGGTCGCGTGCCTCCAGCTCAAGCTGACCGCAGCCGAGGCCCTTGCCGCGGTCACGATCAACCCGGCCCACGCCCTGGGGCTCGGGGACGAGATCGGCTCGATCGAGCCGGGCAAGCAGGCGGACCTCGTGATCTGGCGGGTACCCAGCCACGAGCAGATCCCGTACTGGCCGGGAGCGAGCCTCGTTCGGACCGTGATCAAGCGCGGCCGGACGGTCTTCGAGCGCTGACACCCGGCCGCTGCCTGGGCGATCCTCCGTTCAGTGGCCGGTTTCGAGCCGGCTTCGCCCGTCGAGCACGAACAGGATCGCCAGCGACGGCCCGATCGTGACCGCGGCGGCGATCGCAATCACGACCAGCGCCTCGAGCGTGCCGGACGGGGCGGCCGCCTGCTGGATGGTGAGGTAGCCGGGCAGGATCGCCGGGAACTGGGCCACGCCCCAGGCCCACACGATCGCGCCGACGGCCCCGGCCGCCGCGGCCCGGATGCCCCGGTTCAGGCCCCGCCCGAGCAGGACGAGGCTCGTGCTGCCCAGGACGACCGACAGGACCACGAGCGGCAGGGCCTGCCCGGCCAGCCCGGCCGCCAGGACCGGCGCGTCGACCTTGAGCACGCCCAGGCCGGCGATCGACAGGGCACCGGCGACCAGGGCGATGACCAGGGCCCGCCGCCGGAAGTAGGCCTCGAGGTCGGCCTGACCTCTGCGGTGGGCCGCCACGACGAGGAAGACAGCGGCGAGGTACGCGCCCACGGTGATGGCCAGGATCCCGACCAGGACCGAGGTCGGGTTCAACCAGCTCGTCCAGGGGTCGCCGGCGGCGTTGCCGGCCGGGACCCGGCCCGAGGCGATCCCGCCCAGGGCCGCGCCGAGGAAGAAGGGAGTGATCACCGACGAAAGGGCGAAGGTCGCCCCGAACGCCCGACGCCCGGCCAGGCCGCTGGTGTACTTGCGGAAGGCGAACCCGGCTCCGCGCAGGATGATCCCGAAAGCGGCCAGGGTGAGCGGGATGTACAGGGTCGACATGATCGACGAGAAGGCGAGCGGGAAGGCGCTCCACAGGATCACCAGGTCGAAGATGAGCCAGGTGTGGTTCGCCTCCCAGACCGGCCCGATCGAGGCGTCGATCAAGGTTCGCGGCTTCTCTCCCCGCTCCGCATCGCCCGCCAGCAGGTCCCACAGCCCGGCCCCGAAGTCGGCCCCGCCGAACACGGCATAGGTCGAGACGCCAACCCACAGGACGAGCGCCACGAGGTCGGCGCTGTTCACGCCTGGGCCGATCCTGGCGTGTCGGCTCCGCCCGGCGCGTTCGCAGCGCCCGGCCCGTTCGCAAGGCCCGGCCCGTTCGCAAGGCCCGGCCCGTACGGCGTCGAGGCACTGTCGGGGTCGCCCTCGGGCCTCCGGCTCATCGCCCGCAGGACGATGAGCGTCGCCGCACCCAGCACGACGTAGATGGCCAGGACGATCAGGAACGTGATGAGGATGCCCTGCGCCCGGGTCACGGCATCGGCCGTCCGCAGGAGGTCGTACACGACCCACGGCTGGCGCCCGACCTCGGTCACGATCCAGCCCGCTTCGAGGGCGATGATCGAGCCCGCCCCGGCCAGCACGGCCAGGCGGTAGAACCAGCGGCTGGCTGGCAGCTGACGCCGGCGCAGCCAGGCAAGTCCGAACCAGGCGGACAGGAACAGCAGCGCGAAGCCCATCCCCAGCATCGTGTCCCAGGCCAGGTGAACGACGTTGGCCGGCGGTTGCTCATCGAGCGGGATGCTGTCCAGCCCGGTCACGATCGTGTTCGGGCTGAAGCCGGCCAGGAGCGAGTCGAGCTTCGGGATCGACAGTCCGCCGATCATCTGGCCATCGATCAGGACTCCACCGATCGTGACCGGTGCGCCCGGCCCGGTGGTCTGGACCAGCTCCATCGCGGCGAACTTTGCCGGCTGGTCGTGGAACACGGCCCGTGCGGCGATGTCGCCAACCGCGCCCTGGATCGGCGAGGCGATCGCGGCCAGCGCGAACGGGATGATGAAGCCGAGCCGGGTGTACCGATCGAGCCGGCCCCGCAGGATGCCCCAGGCGTAGACCGAGGCGAGCAGGAAGCCGCCGACCATGTAGGCGGCCAGGAACATGTGACCCGCCTCGTACCAGGTGGCGTTATTGAAGATCACCCCGATCGGATCGACGCTCGTGATCGTGCCGTCCGGGCCGAGGGTGAAGCCCGCCGGCTGGTTCAGCCAGGCGTTGGCCGAGACGACCGAGAACGTGCCCCCGAGCCCGGCGATCACGATCGGGATACCGCTCAGGAAGTGAGCCCACGGCGAGAGCCGGTCCCAGCCATAGATGTAGATCGCGATGAAGATCGCCTCGAGGAAGAAGAAGATCCCCTCGATCGCGAAAGGGATCCCGTAGGCCGCCCCGAAGCGGCCCATCAGGCCCGGCCAGAGGAGGCCCATCTCGAACGACAGGATCGTCCCCGATACCGCTCCTACCGCGAACGTCACGGCCACGATCCGGGTCCAGGTCCGGGCCAGCCGCAGGGCATCGCCGTCGCCGTGCCGGATTGCCAACCAGTTGGCGATGAGCAGGAAGGTCGGGACGGACACGCCGAGGCAGGCCAGGACGATGTGGAAGCCGAGGGTGAAGGCCATCTGGTCGCGGGCGGCCAGCAGGTTCAGGGCCGGCGCGGAATCGATCGCCAAGAGCATCTTGGAGCGCTCCTGACCGGTGGCAGGCTTCAGAGCCTGCGGCTGGTCCAATCCATGGCTATTGCTTGCCGCGGGACTCCAGCAGCACCACGGTTGTCTCTTCGGGCAGGGCCGACATGGCGATCTGGAGCTTGGCCTGGGCGGGACTCGGCGTGCCGCCCATCTCGTGGAAGAACTTGGCCAGGGCCTCGTCGCAATCGGTCTCGTTCTCGCAGACCGGCATCGGCACGACGATCTTTGGATCGAGCTGGGCGATCAGCTCGGCGGCCCGGGTGGCGCTCAGGTTGCCACCGATCGGGACGCAGGCGATGTCCACCGAGCCGATGTCGCCCAGCTTCTCCTCGGTCAGCAAGTGGCCGATGTCACCGAGGTGGATCGTGTGCATCTGGTCCAGCTCGACGACGAAGGCCGTCTGGCGTCCGCGCTCTTCCCCGCGCTTGTCGTCGCGATAGGTCCGCACCCCGGTCAACAGGACGTGCCGGATCTCATACTCGCCCGGACCGTCCAGCACGAACGCGTCCTCGAGGCTGGTCGGGATGATCGTCTTGCCGTCGCGCGACGTCTTGCCCTTCGAGCGGGGCAGGGGCGCGTCGTCCGGGTGGCTGTAGGTCAGGATCTCGCCGGTGATCCCCCGGCCGGTCGGCCCGACGATCGACGGATACGGGTCCGCCACGACGACTGCGTCACGACCTTTGAGGCGGACGCAGGTTCGCCCGTACCAGGTGAGTTCCATCGGCCCGATTCTGACAGATGCCGCTCACCCGCGCCGTATCCCGGGCAAAAGAAAGACCGGGAGCGCCTGCCCAATCGGCGCTCCCGGTCGGAGGGAGGGAGGTGGAACTCGCGTACGGTTCCGGGGAGAAGACTACGTTCGAGCTGAATTCAGGCTCAACCCGCCGTTTGATTAAGAAAGGGACACGCTCAAGCTCGGCCGATCGGCGACCTTGCCCCATCCCGCGGCCCGTCGAGATATCACCCACATCGTTAGCTCGCAGGCTCGCCGGCTCGTTTGGACTCGAAATCAGGGCTTGCGCGCTCGGCGCGGCCGAGATCCAGGATGGGCCACGCTCGAATGGATCGACTGTCGACTCCCGACCGGCCGACCTACCCCCGCCAGCGGTCCTGAAGTCCGTCTGCTAACGATGTGGGTTATATCGAGCCGGCCTGACGAGGTTCGGACGTTCGGGCATGCTGCCATTGGCCCGTCGCCACGGGCGACGGATGCCTGCTCGACCCCCGGACGATTGCTTTACGGGCGCTTTAGGGTTCACCTGAGACAATCCGGCCATGTTCGAGCCCCATCGCCGCCTGGCCGCGTTCGCCCTGGTCAGCGTCCTGCTGGCCGGTTGCGCATCGAGCGCCACGGCGACGCCGGTTTCGAGCTTGAGCCCGAGCGCCGCCCCGTCGGCCGGAGACACGCCATCCGCCGGCCCCTCCAGCGGCAGCAGCCCGGCCACGACCGGCCCCGCCGCGAGCGCCGGCAACGACGCATTGTTCAGCTCGATCGAGCAGCAGGTCCAGCAGATCCGACAGCTGAGCCAGAAGACGCCGGTTGCCCGGAAGATCCTCGACGAGGCGCAGCTATCGGCCCTGATCACGGCCGAGTTCGACAAGGACAACCCACCGGCCCAGGTTGCCGCCAACGAGCTGCTGCTGAAGTCGTTCGGCCTGTTGCCGGCCGGGGCATCCCTCAAGGACCTCGATGTGCAGCTCCTGTCGAGCCAGGTCGCCGGACTGTACGACCCTGACACGAAGACGATGGATGTCGTCTCGAAGAACGGCCAGCTCGGCCCGATCGAGCAGATCACCTACGCCCACGAGTTCGATCATGCCCTCCAGGACCAGAACTTCGGGTTGGCCAAGCTCGGGCTCGATGACACGAGCAACTCGGACCGGGCGCTGGCCCGCTTGTCGCTGCCCGAGGGCGACGCGACCCTGCTGATGACCCAGTGGGCCGAGACCCACCTGACCACGGTCCAGCTGCTCCAGCTCGCGACCGAGGCCAACGACCCGAGCCAGACCGCGATCCTCGCGGCGATGCCCGACGACCTCAAGGAGACCCTCCTGTTCCCGTACGAGCAGGGCCTGGCCTGGGTCAACGGGATGCAGGTGAGCGGCGGATGGGCCGCCGTCGATGCGGCCTACGCCGACCCGCCCGACTCGACCGAGCAGATCCTCCATCCCGACAAGTGGGCCAGCCACGAGAAGCCGATCGCGGTCGCGATCCCGGCGAACCTTGCTTCGAAGCTCGGTCCGGGCTGGACGATGCCCCTGACCGACACGTTCGGCGAGCTCCAATTCCGGGTCTGGCTCGAGCAGGTCGGCAAGCTGCCGGTCGGGACCGCCGAGGCTGCCGCGGCGGGCTGGGGCGGCGATCGCCTGGCGCTGGTGCAGAACGGCTCGAAGTTCGGGATCGCCCTGATCACGAAGTGGGACACCGCGTCCGACGCCGCCCAGTTCGCGGCTGCCGCGGGCCCGACCCTGAAGCTCGTGCCGGGCTCGAGCGCGATGACCGATCCGGGCAGCACGAACCAGGTGGTCCTGTTCGTCGGCTCCGACCCGTCCACGATCAAAGGCCTCGCCGGCGCCCTGGGCCTCGCGGGCTAGGAGCGAGCAGGAGGGTCGCTGGTGTCCGAGGTCCAGGTCAGGTCCCTCGATACGCCGACCGAGGCCGAGATCGTCGCGCTTGCCGACATCTTCGACGCCTACCGAGCCCACTACCGCGAGGAGATCGAACCGGGTGCGTCCGCGACGTGGCTGGCGGAACAGCTCGGATCCGGGCGCCTGACGGCGTTTATTGCGGTGCTCGACGGACCGCTGCTTGGTTTCGCGACGACCCTCGACATGCCTGCCTCGCTCAGGCTCGGTCACTACTGGCAGATCCGGGACCTGTTCGTCGTCACCGATCGGCGCCGACTGGGGATCGGTCGGGCCCTGCTGACGGCGATCCGAGAGTCGGCGACCTCAGCCGGTGCACTGCGCCTGTCGGTCCAGACGGAACGCGACAACGCCGCCGCTCGCCACCTCTACGAAGTGAGTGGCTTCGCCCCGGTGGACGGCTACGTCGGCCTGAGCTTGCCGCTCGAGCAGGACAAGAGCCGCTGACCGAGCCTGGCCTGCCCCTGGTGAACGCTGGGTCGCGCCCCAGGTCCGCGCTCGAGGTCCGCGCTCCGCGCCCCAGGTCCGCGCTCCGCCCCACAGGTCCGCGCTCCGCCCCACAGTTCCGCGCTCCAGGTCCGCGCTCGAGGTCCGCCCCACAGTTCCGCCCCACAGTTCTGCGCCCCAGGTCCGCGCTCGAGGTCCGCGCTCCAGGTCCGCGCTCCAGGTCCGCCCCCACAGGCCCGCGCTCCAGGTCCGCCCCCACAGGCCGTCGCTCGAATTTTGTCGTTTAGCAGTGGGCGTGCTGTTAAGCGGAGAGTGACGGCAAATCCAGGGTCGAAGCAGGTCGTGCCGAGCCTCATCCGTGCGTAAGTCGGCCGCCAGGTCGCGAGAATCAGACCTCGAAACGCGCTCCCTCCGCCTAAGAGCACCGCCACTGCTAAACGACGGGGACGGACGGTCTGGGCAGCGGGCCAGCACAATGGCGAGCCTCGCTCAGCCAGCGAGCCTGCCCGCCAACGAGCCTCGCTCAGCCAGCGAGCCTGCCCGCCAACGAGCCTCGCTCAGCCAGCGAGCCTGCCCGCCGACGAGCCTCGCTCAGCCAGCGAGCCTGCCCGCCAACGAGCCTCGCTCAGCCAGCGAGCCTGTCCGCCAACGAGCCTCGCTCAGCCAGCGAGCCTGTCCGCCAACGAGCCTCGCTCAGCCGGCGAGCCTGCCCGGCGGATGTCCTGTGGGGCGTGACAAGACCGGCCTGGCGAAGGACGTTCGGCTCATCCAAGGCGGAGCGGCAGCTCGATGGCCTGGATTTCATGCCGCCGTGAGCGTGGCTCGACATGAATCAAGACGACCGAACCAACGCGGTCGCTGGGCCGGCCACTGAGAAGCCGCATCTGTCACGCTCGGTGCAACAGCGGCGCGACCTCGGAGACCCGCCGTGGTTCCGACGCCCTACATCGAGTCGGGGGCGGAGATTCCGAGCAGGGCCAGGGTGTTGGCCAGGGTGATCCTGGCGGCCGACACGAGGGCGAGGCGAGCCCGCGATCGATCCGGTTCGGCCGGATCGATGACCTTCGCGTCACGGTAGAAGGCGTGGAAGGCCGTCGCCAGCTCGGTCGCGAAGGCCGTGATCCCCTGGGCCTCCTCCAGCATGGCCGCGTCCTCGACCACCTCGGGCAGGCGCACGATCTGGCGGGCCAGGGTCGCCTCCGGGCTGCCGCTCAGCACGTCGCCGACGGACGCCGCGGGCTCGAGTCCGGCCGCCCTGGCCTTGCGCAGGATCGAGGCGATCCGGGCGTGAGCGTACTGGGCGTAATAGACGGGGCTCTTGCTGGCGAGCTCGTGGTCGCCTCGCTCCAGGGCTTCGCGTTGGCCTCGGAGCTGCTCGATGTCGAAGTCGATCCCCGAGGTCGGTGAGCGCGACGAGAAGAACCAGCGGGCCGCATCGACCCCGACCTCGTCGAGCAGCTGGTCGAGGGTGATGAACGTGCCGGCCCGCTTGCTCATCGAGACCTCGACCCCCTCGACCACGAAACGGACCCAGGCGATCAGGAGCATCCGGACGGCCTCCTTGTCGTAGCCCATCGCCTGGGCCGCGTTCCGGACTCGGGCCACGGTTCCGTGGTGGTCGGCGCCCCAGATGTAGATCAGCTCATCGAAGCCGCGGCTGAACTTCTCGGTGACATAGCCGATGTCGGACGCGAAATAGGTCGGCTCGCCGTTCGAGCGCAGGATGACCCGGTCCTTGTCATCGCCGAAGGCCGTCGAGCGGAACCAGGTCGCGCCGTCCTGCTCGTAGACGAAATCGCCCGCCCGGAGCCGCTCGATCGCGCGCTCGACCCAGCCCTCGGTGTGGAGCGAGCCTTCGCTCTTCCAGACATCGAACTGGACTCCGAGATGAGTCAGGCTGGCCTCGATCCCGGTCCGGACCTGGCCGGCGGCCCAGCGCCCGATGACGTCGTCCGGGTCGGCGCCCGGTGCTCCGGCCGCCGCGAGGACCGAATCGGGCAGGGCCGCCGCGAGCGCCCCGGTGTAATCACCGTGGTAGCCGTCCTCGGGGACCGGCCGGCCGGTCCGGATCGCCAGGACGGTCGCGCCAAGCTTGAGGATCTGGGCGCCGGCGTCGTTGAAGTAGTACTCGCGGGCCACGCGATGGCCGCCCGCCTCGAGGATCCGGCAGAGGACGTCGCCCACGAACGCCCCGCGGGCATTGCCGATCGTGAGCGGGCCGGTCGGGTTGGCCGAGACGAATTCGACGTTGATCCGCTTCGGCCGGGTGGCCGCGACGTGTCCCCAGCCGGCGGGATCGGCCAGGATCCCGGCCAGGACGGCGTCGATCGCCGGATCGGCCAGGTGCATGTTGATGAAACCCGGCGGGGCGACGTCGGCCGAGCGGATCAGCGCGCCGGCCGGATCGGCCGCAGCGGCCCGGCCGAGCTCGTCGGCGATCGATCGGGCGATCTCGAGCGGTGGCCGGCGGAGCGGCCTGGCCAGCTTCAGGGCCAGGTTCGTGGCCAGGTCGCCGTGGTCCGGATTGGCCGGCCGGGCGACCTCGACCGTTGTCGGCGGACCGTCCGCCGGGAGCGCGGGCAGGCTGCCGGAGGCGATCGCCGCGGACAGGGCCTGTTCGACGGCCACGACCGCGGCATGGCGCAGGTTCGCCGAAGGCACGTTCGCCGAAGGCGGGTTCGCGGTGGGCAGCTTCGCGGGAGGACGGCTGGCCGGATCGGGGTTCACGCTCGGAATGGTAGCCGAGGGCTCCTTCTCAGAGATCGAACGCCTCGCCCGGGTCGACGAGATCGGCCGGGATCCCGCCGCTCGCAGCGGCCACCGCGGCCACCGTGTCGGCCCGATCGCGCCCCGAGAGCAGGTGGGTCAGCAGGATCCTGCTGACCCCGGCCTCGCGGGCCAGCTCGCCGACGTCCGTTGCGTCCATGTGCTGGGCGCCCTCGGACACCGGTCCGGTCCCGAATGAGACCTCGCTCAGGAGCACGTCGCCGGGCCGGATCAGGGGCCTGAGGTCGGCCGCCCGGCCGCAGTCGCCGGAGTAGACGAGGCCCGTTGCCCCAACGCCGAGTCCGCTGCTCCCCCCGCTGCCAACCCGGAGATTCTCGGCCAGGACCTCGTAGCTGGCGCTCTCCGCAAGGCCGACCCGGAAGGCGTACGAATCGTCCGTGTGGGTGACCCGGCGAGCCTCGATCAGGAGCGTTCCGAACTGGCGGGTCCGGCGCTCCGAGAGGGCTTCGATGTCGAACGAATCGGCGGTGAAGCCGGGTTGGCCGAGCAGCGCATCGAGCCGCTCGGCGAGGGCCCGCGGAGCCAGGAGTGGCAGCCGCCGGGGTGGCTCGAACTCGTAGCGGAGGTAGTGGCGAAGCGGAACCAGGTCGATGAAGTGATCGGGATGGAGGTGGGTGATCGCGACGCCCGTGAGGCTCGAGGGCTCGATCCGCCCGGCCAGGTTCGAGAACGCCCCGTGGCCGAGGTCGAGCAACAGGTTCGTGTCCCCCTCGGTCAGCAGGTAGCTCGAACCAACGGCTCCCGGCCGATCGGTGTAGGCCGGGCCGGCCCCGATCACGGTCAGGTTCATTGGGCCCTCATCGCGTTCCGGTGGCCGCCGCGGCGGCTTTGGCGGAGGCGGCGGCCGTAGGGATCGCGGCAACCGCGCCGAAGCGCTCGGGCAGCGGGATCGCGATCCGCGTGGCACCGGGAGCCCGCCTGAACGACAGCCCGTCGAAGCCGGCCCCGGCGGCAATCCGGTAGGCCGAGTCCAGGCCGTGGGCGAACCAGCCCGGCCGGTGGGCGTCCGAGCCGGCCGTGACCTCGCGTCCGCCGAGCTCGCGGAACCGGCTGACCGTGGCGGCCGCCGGATACGTCTCATGGGGCCCGTGGCGGAGCCCGCTCGTGTTCACCTCGAGGGCGGTGCCGCTCTCGACCAGGGCCAGCAGGGCCGGTTCGAGCAGGTCGGGCCGGTCGGCCAGCTGCTGGGGTGTCAGGTAGGGGAACAGGTAGCGCTTGAACACGTCGAGGTGGCCGATCGTGTCGAACAGGCCGGTCCTGGCGGCGGCGGTGACCTGCTCGATGAACGGGCTGGTCAGCTCATCGATCGTGCGGCCGGCGGCAAAGGCCTTCACCCGCGACGGGATGTAGGGCGACGACGGCCAGTCGTGGACCGAACCGATCGTGAAGTCGTAGCGATGGCGGGCGAGATGCTCGCGGACATCGGCGTCCCAATCTGTGTGGTAGGTCAGCTCCGCCCCGAATCGGATCGTCAGGCCGAGCGGCGCCCAGCGCTCGGCCGCCGAGCGGATCGTCCGCTCGCGCTCTTCGAACGTCGAGTAGTGGTAGGCCGGCGCCTGGGGATCGAAGTCGACGTGATCGGTCACCGCGAACTCGGCAATTCCGAGCTCGAGGGCGATCGCGGCGTAGACGTCGATCGGGACCGTGCTGTCGGGCGACAGGTTCGTGTGGACGTGCGCGTCGACCGGCAGATCGTGCGCCTGGTGCTCGTTGAGCTCGAGCTCGGCGCCGGCCGGCCTCGGCTCCTGCTGTGGCTCCTGCTGTGGCTGCTGCCGTGGCTGCGGCGGTGGCTCGGCGGTCACCCGGCGATCAGGCCCAGCTCGTGCCCGATCCGGCCGAACGTGGCGAGCGCGGTGTCGAGATGGGCATCCGTATGGGCCGCGGTCACGATCGTCCGGATCCGGGCCTTGTCGAGGGCGACCGTCGGGAAGACGATCGGCTGGGCGAAGATGCCGGCCTCGAACAGGCGGTCCGAGAATCGCCCGGCCGTTTCCGAGTCGCCCATCATCACCGGCGTGATCGGGGTCTCCGAGGCGCCCGTGTCGAAGCCCAGCCGGCCCAGCTCGGCCTTGAACCGACGCGTGTTCGCCCACAGTCGTTCGTGGAGCTCCGGCTCGTCCTCGAGCACCCGGACGGCCTCGAGGCAGGCGGCGACGACGGCCGGTGGGGCCGAGGTCGAGAAGAGGAACGGCCGGGCCCGCTGGACGAGCATGTCGTGGAGGGCCTGGGAGCCGGCGACGTAGCCGCCCAGGGCGCCGATCGCCTTGCTCAGGGTGCCGACCTGGATCGCCACCCGACCGTGCAGGCCGAAGTGATCGACCGTGCCCCGGCCGGCCGTCCCGAGCACGCCCGAAGCATGGGCGTCATCGACCATCACGGCCGCCCCGAACTCCTCGGCGGCGGCCACGATCCCGGGCAGCGGGGCGATGTCGCCGTCCATGCTGAACACCCCGTCGGTCACGATCAGGATCAGCCGGTGGGGACCGCCGCCATCAATCTGGCCGGCCGCCCGGGCGGCGGCCAGGTGCTCGCGCAGGGCGGCCACGTCGGCGTGCGGGTAGATCAACCGGGGGGCCTTCGACAAGCGCATCCCGTCGATGATCGAGGCGTGGTTCAGGCTGTCGGTCAGGATCAGGTCGGCCTCGCCGGTGATCGTCGGGATCACCCCGGTGTTGGCGCTGAAGCCGGACGGGAAGCTGAGCACGGCCTCGGTGTGCTTGAACCGGGCGAGGGTCGCCTCGAGCTCTTCGTGCAGGCTCATCGTTCCCGCGATCGTCCGGACGGCCCCCGAGCCGACCCCGAACTGTTCGACCGCGGCCAGGGCCGCGGCCCGTAGCCGTGGATGGTGGGTCAGGCCGAGGTAGTCGTTCGAGCTGAAGCTGACGCACGACCGTCCGTCGACCACGACTTCGGGGCCCTGGGCCGAGCTCATCACCCGGAGCGGGCGGTAGAGGTGCTTCGCCCGGAGATCGGCCAGCTCGTCGGCCAGGAAGGCGAGCGGATCGGTCCGGGTCACGGCGCACATGTCAGGCCTCCTGGGGCAGCAGGACGACCTTGCCGGCGTGCCCCCCGGCCAGCAGGTCGAACGCCTGGTCGTAGTCGGCCAGGGAGATCCGGTGGGTCAGGATCGGGCTCAGGTCGAGACCCTGGGCGAGCAGGGCCTGGGTCCGATACCAGGTCTCGAACATCTTGCGGCCGGTGATCCCGTAGACCCGCAGGCCCTTGAAGATGATCTCGCTGTTCAGGTCGATCGTGATCGCCCGGGCGGGCAGGCCGAGGAGCGAAACCCGGCCGCCGTTCGTGGCGGCCTCGAAGCCCTGCCGGATGGCGATCTCGGCCCCGCTCATCTCGAGCACGACATCGACCCCGACCCCCCCGGTCAGGTCGCGCAATCGGGCGACGACGTCCTCGCGGCCGTCGATCACGACATCGGCGCCCATCCGGCGGGCGATCTCGAGCCGCTCCGTGTTGATGTCGGTTGCGAAGACCCGGGCCGCCCCGGCCAGCTTGGCGATCGCCACGGCCATCAGCCCGATCGGGCCGCAGCCGGTCACGACGACGGTCTGGCCGGCGATCTCCTCGACGAAGGCCGCATGGACGGCGTTGCCCATCGGCTCCTGGATCGCCGCGATCTCGGGGCTGAGCCCTTCAGACGGCCAGGCATTGTGAGCCGGCAGCGCGACGTACTGGGCAAAGGCGCCATCCATGTCGACGCCAAGGATCCGCAGGTTGGCACAGACGTGCTCGCGCCCGGTCCGGCACTGGTAGCAGCTCTGGTCGACGAGATGGGTCTCGGCCGCGACCAGGGTGCCCAGCGGGATCTGGCCCCGGCCCCGCACGTTCGGTCCGTGGGCTACGACCCGGCCGGCCATCTCGTGGCCGAAGATCCGGGGCAGCCCGCCGCCCAGCCGGCTCTCGGCCCAATCGTCCCAGCGATAGATGTGGAGGTCGGTTCCGCACAGGCTGGCGGCCTCGACCCGGATCAGCAGCTCGCCGTCGCCGGGAACCGGGACCGGGACATCGCGCAGCTCGGCTCCGGCGGCCGGGCTCGCCTTGACCAGCGCCCGCATTGTGGCCGGGATCGGACCGTCCGCCATGATCGCCTCCTGGCCGCGAGTCTAGTCGGCCGCCGGCCTAGTCGGCGGCGACGATCGGATTCTCGACCGAGCCGATGCCCTCGATCTCGACCCGGACCCGATCGCCCGGCTCGAGGAAGACGGGCGGGGTGCGGAAGACCCCGACTCCGGCCGGCGTGCCGGTCGAGATGACGTCGCCCGCCTCGAGGCTGATCGAGGCAGTCACGAACTCGATCAGCTGCGGGATCCGGAAGATCATGTCGGCCGTGTTGCCGTCCTGCATGAGCATCGGGGCGCCGGCCCCCGGTCCGTTGCCGGGGACCCGCCACGATCGGATCCGGAGCGAGTGGGGGTCCGGGATCGCGCTCTTGAAGGCGAGGATCGGGCCCATCGGCAGGAACGTGTCGGATCCCTTGGCCCGCAGCCACTGGCCGTCGCCGTGCTCGCCCGGACGGAGCGCCGGCGGGCTGCCCTGCCAGTCGCGGGCGGAGATGTCGTTCAGGACGACGTAGCCCAGGACGTAGGTGTAGGCATCGGCCGCGCTGACCCGCCGGGCGTCGCGCCCGATCACGACGCCCAGCTCGCCCTCGAGGTCGAGGGCATGGCAGCCGGCCGGCCGGACGACGGCCTCGCCGTCGGCCACGACGGCGTTGCTGAACTTCGAGAAGATGAGCGGCCGGTCGGGCGCGTCACGGCCGCCCTCGGCGGCGTGATCCTGGTAGTTCAGGCCGATGCACACGATCTTGCCCGGCTTCGGGACGGGCGGTGCCGGGGTCAGCTCAGCGACGGCCATCTGCCGGTCACCGAGTCGGACGATTCCGTCCGGGCCGAGGCGGCCGAGGGCCATCCCTTCGACCGGCCGGCCGACGCCGCCCAGCTCGCCCGGGGCCAGGTGCGCGTACAGGCGCTGGGCGGTCCCGTCGTCGACGAACTTCGACTTCCCCGCCACGATAGTCAGCTCGGGCTGGCGGTGGGGGCCAGCGATGGCTGGGCGGTCGGAGCGGCCGTCGGAGCGGCAGTCGGAGCCGCCGTCGAGCTGCTCGGGACCGCGCTCGGTCCAGCGCTGGGTGTCGCGCTCGGCGATGGCCGGGCGCACTGCGCCTCGGGGTTCGTCGTCTCGCCCTCGGTCGCGTAGAACTGCTCGATCAGGCTTTTGTCGACCGTGTTCATGTACAGCAGCCGGTTCCAGACGAGCGCGGCGAACGGCGCGGCCATCGTGTCGAACCGGGCCACGACGGGCGCCAGGACACCGCCCTTGATTCCGCACACCGGGCTGTCGGGGAAGTTCACGGGTACTTGCTGGAGCAACGCGAGGTTCGCGTCGGTGCAGCCGCCCATGTTGCAGTTGTACAGGACGACCACCGCCCCGTGCTCGAGGTTGTGGATCCAGTTCTGGGGCCGAACGCCCGAATCCGGGGCGTAGTACTTGGCCGGGATCGGACCATCGACGCCGGGGTTGTTGTAGTGCGGGCCGGAGGCTGGCGGGCAGTAGGCGTAGTGCTGCGCGGCGCCGATCGAGATGTGCAGGTTGCCCATGTCCGGCTGGGCCTGGCCAAGCGGCGCCGGGGAGCCGTTCGGGAGCGGCGTGCCGGCCGGCTGGGGCTGGCTGATCGTGCCGCAGGTGTAGGCAGCCGCGGTCGCGCTCATGAAGAAGAACGCGCCGATCACGCCCAGGACGGCGATCCCGCCGATCGACAGGAGCGCCGTCCGGTGGCGTTCGTAGAACGAGGGCTGGTACGACGTGCGCCGCCGGGTCGAGCGACTGGATCCCGCGCGCGTGCTCGAGGCCGGCTTCGATGACGAGCGGCTGTTCGGGGGCCGGGTCGAGCTCGGCTTGCCCGTCGAGCCCTGGGTCGTCGAGCCCGGGGTCGGGGAGGCCAGGCTCGCGCCCTGGGCGGGGATGGCCACGACCGGAGCCGCATCCGCGGCCGGCTGGGGACCACCAGTCGGCGGGATCGACCCGGTGCTCGAGCCGGCAGGCCGGGCAGCGCTGGAACCAGCGGTCGATGAAGTTGATCCGGTGCTGCCCGAACTGGTCGGGCGAGCCGGGCCGCCACGGGTGGACCGGGAGGCGCGGCGTGACGCTTTGCTCAAGTTGTCCTCGGGTCAGCTGATCACGGCGGCAGGGCCAGGGGACGGTTCGACCGGTCCCGGCGGCCTAGGGTACCGTTCCCGGCGGACTCGTGCGCGGCTCGTGGCAAAATCAGGCCCATGACCAGCCAGCCGAAGAAGGGGCCCGCCGAGGCGGAGCCGGTTCCTGCCCCCAGCCCTTCCTGGCGCAAGATGCCGTCGGGGATCCGGATCTTCCTCGTCTACGGGTTCCTGATCCTGGCCGTGATCGGCCTGTCGCTCCGGTTCGTCGTCGACCAGGCGATCTCGGCACCGGTCAGCCCGATCGGGGTCGTCGTGATGATCCTGCTGGCCTACACGATCTTCACCCTGACCCTGGTGATCCAGCGCAAGGAAGCTGCCCGGACGCTGGCCCTGGGTTTGGCCAGCCTGACGATCCCGGCGATCCCCCTGGCCTGGCTCTCGTTCGTCCAGCTCGGCCCGCGGATTGCCGGAACGATCTTCGTGGCCGCGTTCTCGCTGCTCCTCTTCCGGGGCCTGCTCGCGCCGAACGTGCGGGCCTGGCTGACCGAGCCCTGAGGCGCAAGCCCGAGGCTCACGCGGCTTGGATCGGGGGACGGCGGCCTGGGCCAGCCGTTAGGCTGGGCCGGTGATCGACACGCCGCGCTGGGTCCGCGATGCCGTCTTCTACCAGATCTTCCCGGACCGCTTCGCCGCCAGCGATCGGGTGCCCAAGCCGGGCCATCTCGAGGCCTGGTCGGACCCGCCCACGACCCACGGCTTCAAGGGCGGCGACCTGCTCGGGATCGTCGAGCACCTGCCGATCCTGGCCGACCTCGGGATCACCGCCCTCTACCTGACCCCGATCTTCGCCTCGGCCTCGAATCACCGCTACCACACGTATGACTACCTGCGGGTGGATCCGCTCCTGGGTGGCGACGCCGCCCTCCGGGAGCTGGTCGACGGGGCTCACGCCCGGGGCATGCGGGTGGTCCTCGACGGCGTCTTCAACCACACCGGCCGAGGTTTCTGGGCGTTCCACCACATCCTCGAGAACGGTGCCTCGTCGCCCTACCTGGACTGGTTCCACGAGGATCGTGCGGCGCTCGCGCAGGGCGTCCAGCTCCTGGCCTATCCCGATACCGGACGGACCGTGACCGCTCCCGGCCAGCCCGATCCATCGGCCAGCTCGATCGACCGGCTCGGCTACGAGGCGTGGTGGGGCCTGCCCGCCCTGCCCAAGCTGAACACCGACTACCAGCCGGTTCGAGACTACCTGCTGACCGTGGCCGAGCACTGGATTCGCTTCGGGATCGACGGCTGGCGTCTTGACGTTCCCGAGGAGATCGCCGATCCGGCCTTCTGGCAGGCCTTCCGGACACGGGTTCGGGCGGTCAATCCCGAGGCCTACACGGTCGGCGAGATCTGGCACGTGGCGCCCGACTGGACCGCCGGCGACCGCTTCGACGCGGTCATGAACTACCCGCTGGCCGAGGCGATTCTGGGCTTCGCCGGGGCCCACCACCTCGACGAGGCCGTCGTCCGGAGCCACGCCGAGTACTCCCGGATCGTCCGGATGAGCGGCGCCGAGGTGGCCGGTCGGATCGAGTCGATCCTCGGGGCGTATGCCCCCGAGACGACCATGGTCCAGCTGAACCTGCTCGACAGCCATGACACGCCCCGGATCCGGACCCTCCTCGGGTGCGACGAGGCGGCCATCCGGATCGCCCTGCTCCTCCAGGTGGCCATGCCCGGGGCGCCCTGCATCTACTACGGGGACGAAATCGGGCTCGAGGGCGCGAACGATCCGGACAATCGGCGCGGCTTCCCCTGGGATCAGGCGGCCTGGGATCGCCCGACCCTCGAGTTCGTTCGATCCCTGCTCATGCTCCGGCGGGTCCAGCCGGCCCTTCGGGAGGGCGCCTGGCGGGTGGCCGGAACGTCCGGTGATTCGCTCGCGATCCTCCGCTGGGGCAGCTGGCACGAGTCGGTCAGCCCGACGGCCGGCACGCAGCCGGTCCTGGCGGTGGTCAACGCGGGCGAGGGTCCGGTAGCCCTGGCGGTCTCGGTGCCGGAGCTCGCCGGGCGGAGGCTGGCACCCGCGCTGGCCAGCCGCGACGCCTCGGACGAGCCCGACCTGGCGGGTCTCACGGTCGGTCCCGACGGGCGGCTCGACCTGGTCTTCCCGGCGCGCTATGGCGCGATCCTCCTGCCGGCCTGATCGACCCTGCCTGGCCGCGATCTTGGATGGCCAATCGCCGGTCGGCCCGGGTCGCGGACCAGCCGGCCTGCCCCGCCCGGCCCGCCGTTATACTCCGCCGCCTGTGGCTGACCTCCCGTTCGATCCGGCCAGCGCCGAGCTGGGCCGGCGACTGCTCCGCAGCCTGGACGTCGAGGGGAAGATTCCACGCGCACTCGAGGCTCTTGGCCCGGTGGGGGGGCGTGATGTGGTCCTCCTCGGTGGTGGACCGGTCCGTGCCCGGCAGCTCCAGGACATCGCGGCCCGAGTGACCGAGATCGAGTCGTGGACGGCCGGTCGCGACCTGCCGGACGACAGCGCGGACGCGATCGTGGCCTGGTGGTCGGGTTTTCGGGCCGAGGCGGATCCCGAGACCGCAGGCCGCGCCGGGCCCGGGACCCTGCGGCCCGGAGTAGCCGCCGGCGACGACGGGCGCCAGGTCGAGCTGCGCGAGGCCGAGCGGATCCTGCGCAACGGCGGACGACTGCTGATCGTCCATGACTATGGCCGGGACGACGTGTCCGGGCTGCGCGGTGACCTGCCCGAGTACTCGAGCTGGAGCCGCCGGGACGGCTGGTTCCTGCAGAGTGGGTTTCGAATTCGCGTTGTGCACACGTCCTGGACCTTCGACACGATGGACGAGATCCGGGCCTTCGTCGAGGAAGCGTTCGGCACCGTCGGCGGGGCGATCCTGGCCAGCCTGACCCGCCCGCGCCTCTCGTACAACGTGGCCGTCTACCACCGGATCAAGGGCGGGCCATGACCGCCCCGGTCAGGCGTCGGCCCCGGATCCACCCGATCGCCGTGTTCATCGTGATCGCCCTGGCCGGGTCGATCGCCCTGACGGCGTACGCCTTTGCGACCCGCAACAACGAGCAGGTCCCGCTCCTGGCGACGGCCGCCGCGATCCTCGGGATCGTCCTGATCGTGCTTGCCGCGGTTGGCGCGATCGCGACCTACCGGGCGGCTCGCGACGGCAAGGGCGGGCGGGCCGTGGTCATGGCCCTGGTCGGCGGGGTCGCGGCGATTGCCGCAGCGGGCGTCCTGGCGACGGCCACGATCCTGGGGCTTCTCTACCACCCGAGCTGACCAGGCTATTTCGCCACTCATTGGGTCTCGCGCTCCAGCGTGGCCGTTCGGCCATTGCCCGGCGGCGAGCCAGAAGCCGAGCCCTCGCCCGGTGGCCAAGCAGCAGCCGCCCTCTTGCGGCCATGTGCACTCAGTACAGCAAACGGGCCTTTCGAGCCCGGGAGCACGCGTGCCAGGAGTTCGGATCGACCCTCGCCGGGACTCGTGGCGGGCTCGGACTGACCTGGCTGGGCGGACTCGTGCTCAACGGGTTCGTGCCCGCGGGAGGTCCAGTCTCCGGTCGTCCCGCGATCGGGCTTCGCAACCCATTTAAGGCCGCGCAAATGACCTTTTGCTGTACTGAGTACACCTAACAGCCGGTTGCTCGACGATGAGCTGCGAGGTGGCGCTCCCGAAGAACGGACGGGCCCCCTGTAGAGCCCGCAGACGAAAGGGTCGCCAAGACCCCAACGGGACCGCGAAGACCCCGTGGTCCGCCACGATCAACCGACCGGCCCACAAACGAGGACGAGGGCACGGACGGAGGCCACGATGCCCGTCAACCGGATGGCCATACGCGAGGGCGATCGACAGGCCCGTCGCCAGGCGGCACGGCTCGGCGGAGAGCTCGCGGCGCTGCGTCTGCGAGCCGGGGTATCCCAGGCGGCAGTCGGCCGGGCGGTCGACGTCGACCGAACCGTGATCACGCGCCTCGAGCGGGGCGATCCACGCGTCGGGCTGCCCATCCGGTTCCGCGTCGCCGCGCTGCTCGGGGCTGACCTCCGGTTGAGTGCCTATGCGCAGGCCGGTCCATTGATCCGCGATGCCGTGCAGGCAAGACTTCTCGAAAGGATCCTTGCCCGACTCGATCGGCGTTGGCGAACGATCGTCGAGGCGACTGTTCCAGGCAACAGCCGGATGTCCGTCGACCTTCGCCTCGACTCTCCCAGCACGACGGTCCTGTGCGAGGTCGAGTCGCGGATCGGCAGCCTCGAGGAGATCATTCGCGAGCTTCACGTCAAGCGAACCGCGTTTCTCGACGGCGGCAAGGCGATCAGCGTGATCCTCGCGCTGCCCGCCACGCGACATCATCGGGCGATCGTCCAGGAGCATCCGGCGATCATCCGCGCGGCCTTTCCGGAAACGTCGTCATCGATCGAGGCGGCCCTGGTGAACGCCGAGCTGCCCTGGCCGGGCGACGGAATCCTCTGGCTTCGCCCGGGTCCATCGGCCGGTTCGAGCACGAGGCCCTGATACACTCGGCCGGCCCGGCCCCCATCGTCTAGAGGCCTAGGACGCCACCCTTTCAAGGTGGAGATCAGGGGTTCGAATCCCCTTGGGGGCACTCTTGTTGGGGCACTCTTGCCGTCCGTCGTCCAACGTGATCATCCGGGGTGGGAATGAGTTCAGCTCCGCCGCCCGTCGCTCCGGGACCTCCTCCTCCAGGCACCAGTCGGAAGGTGGTGGTCCGCCGGCAGGCCAATGGTCCGAACCTGCTCGTGCGGGCCCTGTGGTTCCTGTTCATCGGCTGGTGGATCAGCGGGCTCGCGATCGCGCTCGGTTATGTCCTCTGCCTGACGATCGTCGGCCTGCCCTTTGGCTTCGCGCTGTTCAACCGCCTGCCGGCGATCCTGACCCTCCGGCCGCGCAACGAGCAGGAGGAGGTCGAGGTCCTCGACGGGGTGTACTACATCAGTGGTGGGCGGGTCCCGCAGCACCCGATGTGGATCCGGGCGGCCTGGTTCATCCTCGTCGGCTGGTGGATCGGGGCGGCCTACATGACCCTGGCCTGGTTCCTGTGCGTGATCCTGATCACCCTGCCGGTCGGCCTGTACCTGCTGAACCGGGTCGGCGCGGTCATGACCCTGCTCCGCTACTGACGGTCATGACCGGGCCCCGCTCGTGACGGTCCCGACCCGGTTCCGCCGCTGACGGTCGACACCCGAACGCCGGGCCTTCGGTACGACCTAAGATGAGGGCGTCGATCCGTTCACGGGAGTGACAGGGTCATGGAACGCATCCCGGCCGCGTCCCGGCAGGACCTCCTGGCGATCATGACGACCGAGCACTTCACCCTCCAGGGTGCACGGTCCGCAGCGATCAGCGATGCGAACGGTCGGACAAGCTTCTTCCTGAGCACCCTCTCGGCCGGCGTCGTCGCCCTGGCCTTTGCCGCCCAGGTCGCCACGGGAACGGCCTTCAGCGTCCTTGCCCTGATCATGCTCCCGACGATCCTGGTGATCGGGCTGGCCAGCTTCGAGCGCCTGATCCAGCTCGGGATCGAGAACATCCGGACGGTCGTCGCGATCAACCGGGTGCGCCATTACTACCTCGAGATCGCGCCTGAGCTGCGCCCCCATTTCACCTTGTCGGACCGCGATGACGCGTATGGCGTCCTGACCAGCCTTGGCTCGAACCGGGGGGGCGTCCGGCCATGGGACCTGTACGTCAGCAATGCCGGCCTCGTGGCGATCATCGACGCGATCCTGAGCGGGGTGATCGCCGCCCTCGTCGTCTCGACGATCGTTGACGACGTGCGGACCGCCGCGCTGGCCGGCGTCGTTGCGGGGGTGGTCGTCCTGGTTCTGCTCAGCGCCTTCCTGGCCGGAAGATGGCGAACCGCGATCCGTTCGTTCGGGGTCCGCTTCACGCCCGACCGGCCGTTCGAGGCGACCCACACCGCGAGCCAGCCCGAGGCCAGCCCAAAGGACGACCCAGGACAGCCCTGACGCTCGCGCGAGCCGAGTGTTCCGACCGGTGCTCAGCCTCCGAACGGCGGCCGACCCCTCGTTCAGCCGCCCGACCCGGCCGCCGACGCCGCCAGTGACTGGCGCAGGGCTGCCAGCTCGCCCTTGATCTCGCTGAGCTCCTGTCGAAGCTCGTCGGCCGGGATCGACGATCCGGCTGCCGACGCCGGGGCCGCCTCCGTGGCGGCGGCGGTCTCGGCCGCGGTCGGCACGAGGAAGCTGGCCAGGATGCTGGCCAGCGACCCGATGATCCCGACCCCGGCGAGCATCACCAGCATCGCCACGGCCCGGCCGCCGGTCGTGACCGGGAAGTAGTCACCGTAGCCGACGGTGGTGATCGTCACGATCCCCCACCAGAACGCATCGCCGCCGGTGACGATGTTCGCCTTCGGCGAGGTGCTTTCGAATTGGAGCACGGCGACGCTTGCGTAGACGAGCACGACCATCGCCGCGAGGACCGTGATGAACGCGGCGTACTGGCCGCGGTTCCGGATCAGGTCGTCGATCAGGACCTGGCGAGCGTTCTCCCCCAGCAGCCGGCCGATCCGGGCCAGCCGGCTGAGCCGGGCGAGGCGGAGCAGGGCGGCGTACCTGATGATTCCGAAGGTCGGGATCGAGCCAAGCAGGTCGAGCCAGCCCCGCTCCTTGAAGAAGTAGTGCGGCTTCGACTCGGCCCGGATCATCTGGTAGGCGAAGTCGATCAGGAAGACGATGCAGATCAGGTTGTCGTACAGCGTCAGCAGGTCGAGAGTCGCCTGCGAGAGGGGCAGGACGAGCATGACCATGATCGTCAGAGACAGGATGGTCAGGACGAGGATGAACAGCATGTAGGCGTGGCTGGGGGGTCGCTGATCTGTCCTGGTATCGGTCACGTCAGGCTCCATCGCTCGCTCCCGGGCCCCGACGCCACGAGATGCGCCGTGAATGTACGGCAGGGCACCCTCCGGATGCCGGCCGGACAGGGCCCGACGGTGTCCGATCAGTCCGCTGGGTCGAGCTCCTCGAACAGCGTCAGCTGAAGCCCGGGAGGACCGCTCGATCAGCGTCCCGGTCGGTCATCAGCCGGTCACTGGCCGAGGTTGAGCGGGCTGAGCCAGGTCGTTGCCTGATAGGCATCCGGCGCGCCCCGGTCGCCGACCGCGACGACCCGGTCGTTCCAGCGGGTCGAGGCCGTGATCTCGTTGTCGAGGAACTCCGGGCCGTCGGGCGTGCGCGACCAGGCAAGCCCATCGGGCGAGGTCCAGATCGCGGCCTCGCCGTACTGGACGCCAGCATTGATCGTCCCCCCCACGAGGACTCCCGACGGACTGTCGGTCACGTCGTACATCCGGACCTGGATCCCGGGCCGGCCGAAGATCGGCTGGGACGGAACGAGGGTCCAGGCCCGGCCGTCCCGCGAGGTCCACACCCGGCCGGTGTCGCCGGCGATGTCCTCGCCCACCGCCACGAAGCCGATCGATGGCACGTTCGCCACCGCCCGCATCCGGCCGCCGGCGAAGACCGGGCCGTTCGGGACACGCGTCCAGGTCCGGCCGTCCTTCGAGGTCCACACGATCGCTGGGCCCGGCGTGTCCGTTGGGCCGGTCTGGCCGACCGCGACGAGCGTATTGCCGCTCGCGGCCACGCCCCACACCCGGGCGTCCTTGAAGCTCGGCGAGTCGGTTGCCTCCTGCCAGGCCAGGCCGTCCGGCGAGACCCACAGGTCGGCATCGGCCGAGAAGAACTCATTGCCGCGGTAGCCGCCGGCAACGAAGCCGCCCTTCCACGGGGTGATCGAGGTCAGCCGGAGGGGGCGATCCGAAAACGCCGGGCTCGTGACCTTCTGCCAGGTCTTGCCGTCGGTCGAGGTCCAGGGGGTGGCCCCATCGCCGTCCCGGCCGACGGCCTCGTAGCGCTGGCTGTTGGCGGCCACGGCACTCAGCAGGGTCTGGGCCGGAAAGCCGCCGGTGAACTTCCAGGTGTCGGCATCGGACGACAGCCAGCTCGCGCCACTGAAGTCCTGGAGGATCCAGCCGACCGTGACGAGGCCGGCCGGGCCCGAGGCAACGCCGGTCATCAGGGTGTCGATGGCCGGGTGGCACGGGGCGCAGCCGCGAGTAATCACGACCCCGGTTTGGGCGGTCATGAACCCGTCCGGCTCCTCGATGTTCGTCGCCCGGATCCAGCCGCTCGTCGAGATCGGGCTCGAGCTTGGCCCAGCACTGCCCGCTGGGCCGGACGCCTCGGTCCCGCCACTCGCCGTCTGCACGGCCGACGAAGCGGCCGGAGTCGCCGCGGCCGACGAGCCGGCCGGAGTCGCGGAGGGATTCATGCTGCCGCAGGCGACGGCCAGGAGGGAAACGGCCACAAGCCCGGCCAGCCGGATCCGGATCCGGGATGGGCCGATCGAGGTCAGAGCGAGCTGGTGCACGAGGAGCCTGCCTTCGCTGGTCGACGACAACGACATGACCAATACGGGGTAATGTACATTACACAATGACAGGCCGAGGCCAACCGTGAGCCGAATCGGACCGCGTGAGCCGATCGACATCGACCTCCGGCCCAGGCGCTCCCTGACCGACCTCCTGTGGGTCGTCAACACCCGTCACGGACCAGGCGGCCACTGGTTCGCCCGGGTCACCGAGGACCTCGGCGACCACGACCACCTCGCCACCGGCTCGAATGCCGTGCGCTACCTCGCCGATCACCATGTCGATCTGCCCGAGGCTCCCCCGACCGAGGCACAGCTCGAGTCGCTCGAGGCGATCCGGGAGATGGTCCGCCACCTCGTCGAGCCAGGCGCCGGATGGACCGCGCAGGTCCGGGACCTCCTCGCCGGCACCCGGTTCTCGGTCGGCGACGACGCCGGTCTGGCGGCCGAGGCAGACGGCTGGGACGGCTTCATCGGAGACCTGATGATCCCACTGATCCAGCTGGTCGACGTTCGAGACCGGCTCCGGACGTGCGGCAACCCGCATTGCCGGCTGATGTTCCTCGACCTGTCCCGGAACCGCGCTCGCCAGTGGTGCGACAACGGCGGCTGCGGCAACCGCGATCGGGTCCGGCGCTACCGGGCTCGGACCGCCTGATCCGGCCGATCCACCCCGGACAATCCGGCCGGGCCGAGGTGCTAGGATCGGGGCGATGGAGATCATGGGCGTCCGGATCACGACGATCGTCAAGGACAACGTGGCGACCCGCTGCGATGGCTGTCTCGAGGTGATCGAGGGGACGCCCTGGCGGATCAACCTGCTCGATATCGTGGCCAGCGAGACGCCCGCCAACTGGTCGGACCGGCCGGCCCTCAACCCGGGCCCGTTCCAGTTCCACCGCGACCCGGCTCACGTCCGGCGCTGGATGGCCGAGCGGGGGCACCTGTTCTGCCGGCTGGGCACGGTCCGCGAGATCATGCGGCCCGTGCCGATCCCGGGCGACGAGCCCCGCTGGGGGCTGTGCGATGGGCTCCATCGCCAGGCCCACGAGTTCGTACCCGCCTGACCCGCTCAACCCGAGGTGAGCGTCGCCCTTCCGGCCGCAACGTCGATCCTCGCCTTCCTGTTCGGGATCGCCCTGCTCGACCAGTGGCGGGTCCGTCGGCGGGCCTACCAGCTGATCTGGGCGCTCGGGATGATCTTCTTCGGGATCGCCTCGGGCTGCGAGGCGCTGGCGGCCGCGACCGGCTGGAATGAATCGCTCTATCGTCTGTGGTACCTGACCGGTGCCGTCTGGACGGCCGGCTGGCTCGGCCTTGGCACGGCCTTCCTGCTCGGCCGCACCCGGTTCGGCTACACCTTCGCGGCCTGCCTCTTCCTGGCCGGCCTGTTCACCTTCCTGACCGAGGCGAAGTACCAGTATCCGGGCTCGGGCATCGCTCCGATCCTGTACCTGATCGGGGCGATCATCCTGGCGGTCGTGATCGGGGTCGAGACCTACTTCCAGAACGACCGCTGGCCGTGGTTCGCCGCCGTGGCCGTGGTCGGGGCAACCGCCCTGTCGATCGTCCTGATGCTGACGGCGACCCTGCCGCCGCCGGGCTATGCCCTCGATCCGACCACGAACGTGCCGGTCGGCGACCTGTTCCCGGGGTCCCTTCGCCTGCTGACCCCGTTCCTGAACATCACCGGGGCATTCGCCCTCGTCCTCGGGGCAATCTTCTCGACCTACATGTTCATGCCCAAGAAACGGGTCCTGGCCTACTCGCTCGACCCGAACCAGCCCGGTGACGAGTTCCTGTTCAACCTGCTGATCGCGCCGGTCGCGATCCTGGTCAACTTCTTCGCCTCGCTGCCGGGCGCCAGCCGGGCCCTCCTCCAGGGGACGATCCACTCGCGCGCCCCGGCCACCGCCCTGATCGCGCTCGGTGCATTCATCCCCTCCATCACGGACGGGCTGAATTGATTCGGCTCGACCGAGTACTTCCAGTTCGGCAAGTTCCTGGGCGTGGTCTTTCTGTTCCTGGGCTTCCTTGTCTCGATCGAGGTCTTCTCCGAGTTCCGGGTCCCGTTCACCGGGATCCGCCTGGGCGGTCCGAGGTCCGAGCGAACGGAACGGCCGGCGGACTGAGCGCTCCGGGGCCGAGCCCGGCCCGTCGCCAGCTCGTCGGAACGCTTGCGATCGTCGTCGCGGCGATCTGCTTCGGCACGCTCGGCCCGGTCTCCCGGCTGGCCTACGACGCCGGCATGACCCCGCTGGGATTCACGTCCTGGCGCGGGATCTTCGGGGGCGTCGTGCTCGCCCTGATCCTGTTCGCCAGCCGGGGCCGACGGGCGCCGATGGCCGATCTGCGGCGGGTCCCCCGACGCGACCTGGTCGCCTTGCTCGTGGCGGGTGCCTCGGGGGTGACCCTGAACCTGGCCATCTTCGTCGCCTTCGGACGGATCACGATTGCCCTCGCCCTGCTCGCGTTCTACACCTACCCGGCGATGGTCGCGCTGTTCACGATCGTCATCGAACGCCGGCGGCCGGCCACGATCGAGCTGGTCGCCCTCCTGCTGGCCCTGGCCGGGATGGTCCTGGTCGTGGCCGGTCAGCTCGACCCGGCCGCCGGGCTCGTCCTGGACGCGATCGGCCTCGGCTTGGCGTTCCTGGCGGCGATCGCCCAGACGGTCTACGTCCTGGCCAACCGGAGCTACCAGGCGATCCCGACCGAGCAGGTCGCCACGTTCCTGGTCTGGATCACGGTCGCCAGCTACTTCGTGATCGCGGTGTTGACCGGCAGCCTCGATTTCGATCACTCAGCCGTTCCGGAGCCCGGCCGCCTGGCCATACCTGCTCTGGGCGGGGGTCATCGGGGGCGGCCTGCCGTCCCTCCTGTTCCTCGTCGCGGTCCACTGGATCGGCCCGGTTCGGACGGGCATCCTGGCGATGCTCGAGCCGGTCACCGGGACGATCCTCGCGGCCGCCCTCCTGGGCGAATCCCTTGAGCCGATCCAGGTCGCCGGCGGCGTCCTGGTGATCCTCGCCGGGATCCTCCTCCAGCGCGCGCCGCGCCTGCCGAGCGAGGCTCCAGTCGGGGGCCTGGAGGTCCCGGAGCCGGGCTGACCAGGACCGGGCGGTATACTTGACCGGCCCAGCAACAAGACGCCTGCGAGGTTGAATGCGAGTCCGAAAGGCGGTCCTGCCGGCCGCCGGTTGGGGAACCCGGTTCCTGCCGGCAACGAAGGCCCAGCCGAAGGAAATGCTGCCCCTCGTCGACAAGCCCGTGATCCAGTACGCCGTCGAAGAGGCCGTCGCCGCCGGCATCGAACAGGTGATCATCGTCACCTCCAGCCAGAAGCGGGCGATCGAGGACCACTTCGACGTGAGCTACGAGCTCGAGCACCTGCTCGAGGAGCGAGGCGACGTCGAGATGCTCCGCCGGATCCGGCACATCAGCGACCTGGCCCAGGTCGCCTACGTCCGCCAGAAGGAGCAGCTCGGGCTCGGCCACGCCGTCCTGATGGCCAAGGAGCTGGTCGGCCACGAGCCCTTCGCGGTGATCCTCTCGGACGACGTGGTCGTCGGCGACCGGCCCTGCATCGGCCAGCTGATCCACGCCTACAACGAGACCCACTCGTCGGTCGTCGCGGTTATGCAGGTGCCCCATGACGAGACGAGCCGCTACGGGGTGATCGATCCCGAGCCGGCCGGTGACGAGTTCGACCACGGCCGGCTCCACCGGGTCAAGGGCCTGATCGAGAAGCCCCAGCCCGACGACGCTCCATCCGACCTGGCGATCATCGGCCGGTACGTCCTGACACCCAAGATCTTCGACAAGCTCGAGCAGACCCAGCGCGGGGCCGGCGGGGAGATCCAGCTGACCGACGCGATCGAGGCCCTGATGCAGGAGCAGGAGGTGTTCGCCTACGCCTTCGAGGGCACTCGCTATGACGCCGGGACGACGATGGGCTGGCTCAAGGCGTCGGTCGAGCTGGCCCTCCAGCGGCCCGACCTGTCGGCCGAGTTCCGGGACTACCTCCGGACGATCCCGCTCTGACCTCCCCCGGTGCCGGCCCCGGCGAACATCACTCAGAGCTGGTGGCGAGGACCGTCAACCTGGCCTTGGTCAAACGTTCTCTGGAAAGCCCCTTGTGTCGACCTGGAGCAGGTCTCCCGGTCCGGAATTCACGAAATGCCAGCCCCGGTAGTGGTACGTACAGACTGCGAGACTGATTCGGGGTTCCCTGGCGACTTGTCGCCCGGGGCGAGCGTGGATCCACGCCGAGCCCGGGTTCGCGTCACTCGTTCGCGGAGTCGGTTCTTCTTTACCACGACCCCGGTTGCTATCTCGGAAAGACCGGGTCGGAGCGAGGCGGCCCAAATGGTGGCCGGCTGACATTGGGTGCCGCGTCACGGCGGCCTGCCGGCAGGCGTCCTTCCGTGCGGGGTACGATGCCCGCCGGGCGTGCCCATGCCCACCGATCCGGATCGTCCGGGCCGGGATCACCACGTGAAAGGAACCCTATTTGGCGGACATCGGCAGCGTCTTGGGCGGCAGGTATCGGCTCGTCGAGCTGCTCGGACAGGGCGGCATGGCCACGATCTATCGGGCCACGGACTCGCAGCTCGGGCGCGATGTCGCGGTCAAGATCCTGCGCCCGGAATACGGCCGTGACCCGGACTTCGTGGCCCGCTTCCGGGCCGAGGCCCAGGCAGTCGCCTCGCTGAGCGACCCGAACGTCGTCCGGGTGTACGACTTCGGAATGGACCCGATCGGGCCGTACATCGTGATGGAGTACGTCGACGGCGAGGACCTGGCGACCCTGATCCGTCGGACGGGTCCGCTCCAGCCCCGCCAGGCGGCCCGGATCGTGGCCGAGGCGGCCAGCGCCCTCGCCGCGGCCCATGCCCGGGGGATCGTCCATCGCGACGTGAAGCCGGGCAACATCCTGCTGGCCCACGACGGCCGGGTCGAAGTGACCGACTTCGGGATCGCCCGGGCGATCAGCGAGGCCCAGATGACCCTGCCCGGTACGACCCTGGGCTCGGTCCACTACTTCGCGCCCGAGCAGGCCCGGGGCGAGCCGGCGACCGAGCGATCCGACATCTACTCGCTCGGGATCGTCCTGTTCGAGCTGCTGACCGGCCGGCGCCCCTTCGAGGGCGATTCCGCCGCCTCGATCGCGATGGCCCGCCTGAGCGGCCCCCCGCCGCAGGCCTCGGCCCTCCAGGCGGGCATCCCACCCGAGCTCGAGGCGATTGACCAGAAGGCGATGGCGCTGGAGCCGGGCGACCGGTTCGCCAGTGCCGCCGCCATGGCCGACACGCTCGAGGCCTGGCTGGCCGGCCGCTCGACCGCGGCTGCGGTGGCTGGCGCGGCCGGCGCCGGAGCCGTTGGCGCCGGGGCTGCCGGCGTGGCCGCGGGGGCTGCCGTCGGCATGGCCGCCGGGGCCGCCCTGTCCGGGCCCCCGTCGGGGACGGTCGCCGCGGGCGTGGCCCGCCCGAATCCGACCGCCGGGACGCCCTACCCTCCGGACGCCTACGCCGGCGGGCCCTCGGCCGTGCCGCCCGGACCACCGGTCAGCCGCTACGACCCCGGCGATGAGCCGGGAACCCTGGGCACGAGCCCGTGGGCCTGGATGGCCGGCCTGCTCGGCCTGGCGATCCTGGTCGTGGCCGGCTTCCTGATCTTCCGGCTCCTGTCCGGCAATTCGGGCTCGGTCACCCAGGTCACCGTGCCGAACTTCGTGGGCGCCCTCCTGACCGACGCCCAGACGACCGCCGCGAACAACCATCTGACGATCGTTCCGACCCAGTTCGTCAAGAGCAACGACCAGCCCGACGGCACGATCGTCGCCCAGGATCAGCCGGCCGGAACTTCGGTCGACTCGGGCTCGACGATCAACGTCACCGTCTCGACCGGCAAGGCGCTCGTGTCCGTGCCGACCCTGACCGGCCTGACCGTGTCCGACGCGATCCAGGCACTGACGGCGGCCCAGCTCCTGCCGGGCACCGCGACGTCCCAGCCGGATCCGTTGATTCCCGCCGGCTCGATCATCTCGACCTCGCCCGCGGCCGGAATCCAGGTCCCGTCCGGGACGGCGATCGACTACGTCGTGTCGAGCGGCCCGGCGGCCTCGCCGACCCCGGCCCCGACGCCCACGCCAACCCCGACGCCCACGCCGACGCCGACTCCGACGCCCACGCCGACTCCGACTCCGACGCCCACGCCCACGCCCACCCCGACTCCGACACCGACGCCCCCGCCAACCCCAGCCCCGTCCTGAGATCGGGCCGGAGCGCGAGATCGGGCCAGGAGTGAAGCCCGGCCGGGCGTGAGCTTCGGCCGGGAGGCCTGTCGCTAGCTGTCCGCGTCCCGCCAGAACCGGCCGGCGTCACCTGCCCCGGGCACGCTTCCGACGGGCAGGCTTCCGACGGGCACGAGAGCCGCTACCTCGGGGCCTCCGTCGCCGAGCTCGGTCGGAGCGCCACCGCGGGCGTCGAGGAGCACCAGGACGGGCTGCCAGCACGAGCGGATCTCCCGCCCGCTCAGGGCGGCCCGGCCGCGGTCCCGTGAGCAGTAGCCGACCCCAGCGCTGACCGAGTTCCGGAAGTTGCGGCACGAGGCGCAGCTCGTGCTCGACCGGTGGCAGACCCAGCAGCGGGCCGTCTCGGCCTGCGGGGTCGCGCAGTGCGGGCAGCGCCACATCGGCATGCCCGGATGGTAGCTGGCCCTTCGCGGGCCGTCCACTCGATCGTGCCCGGTTTCGGCCGAGCGGCCGAGCATGCCGGAACAGGCGTTCGGCCCAGGCAGGTCCGGTCCGGCCCGGCCGGTGGTCAGTTGAAGGTCAGCGGCAGCTGGGCGTTCTGCTGGCCGTAGGAGTCGGTTTGGACCAGGGCGGCGATCTCGCCCTTGCCGGCCACGGTGACCGGGATCGTGGTCTTCCAGGTGACCAGCCCGCTCGATCCGGTCGTCAGCGTCTTCGTGATCACCGGGCTGTTGCCGGGGACCGACAGGGTGAAGGTGACCGTCGCCCCGGACAGGGGCGCCCCATTCGGGTCGAGGACGAGCATCGACATCGTGATCGGGTTGCTCCGGTTGGCCTTGAAGTGATAGGTCGAGGCGGTCAGCTTGGTCGTCAGCGAGCCGGTCCCGCGCTGGACCGACAGGACCGTCGAGGCCGAGTTGCCGGCCGGATCGGTCACGGTCAGGTTGATCCCGTTCTGGCCACCCGCGAGCGGAACCACGACGGTGAACTTGCCGCTGTTGTCGGCGGTGGCCACGGCCGTCTGGGCGTTGGCCTCGTTGCGGGCCGAGATCGAGCTGCCGGCCTGGGTCTGGCCGACGATCGATACGGTCTGGCCGTTGATCACGGCATTCTTGCTGGGCGAGCTGATCGTGATCTTCGGCTTGGACTGGTCGAGGATGTAGGTCACGGCGACCGACGGCGGGCTCTCGCCGCCGTCGCTGGCGATCGTGGCCGTGAACAGGTTGCTGCCGCTCACGAGCGAAACGCCCGGGGCCGTGAACGTCGGGCTGTCGCCGACCGGGACCTGGCCGACGATCGAGGGCGTCCCGCTCGTCCCGGCCTGGCGGTAGATCCGGACGGTGTAGCCGGTCTGGCCGACGACCGAGTTCGGGACCGTCCCGGTCAGGTCGAGCGTCGGCTGGTTCGTGTAGGGCTGGGTCGGGATCGACAGGCTCGGGGAGGGCGGCAGGACGGCCAGGGTGGCCGACGGCTCGGCCGTCTGGGTCAGCTTTCCGACGACGCCCGAGAAGGCCTGGCCCACACCACCAGAGAGCGCCCCGAGGATGCTCGGCGCGCCGAGGATGACCACCACCGCGAGGGCAACGACCCCGGCGGCGAGGGCCGCCCTGACCAGCGGCAGGCCGGGCGAGGAGCTCGTCCGACGGGGGCTCGAGTGGGCGCTCACCCGGGCGTTGGTGGCCGACGGCCGGGTCTTCGGGCGGGTGGGCTGGATCCGGCCGGTGCTCGGTGGGCGGGGCCGCACCTGGGAGCTACGTTCTCGCCGGGTCGTCATCGCGGGCCATTGTCGCAGATCGCCCGGTCCTGGCTGCTTCGTGCCTCCGTGCGTCCGGAGGGCGATCGCCGGATCGCCCGACTCGATCGACGCGCCGGGCGATGCGCGAAGGTCGGGCCGTTGTACTCTGGCGTGGTGCGCGCACGTCTTGTGGCCTGCGCCGAAACCGAGGAGCAGGGTGCAGGCTCGAGATCCGAAATCCCCCCGAGCGACCGGTCGTCCGGCGTTCGGCATGCCGCCGATCGCCCGGGTGAGCCCGGCGGCCCCCCCGGCCCCTCCCGGCTACCCGCCGCTCCCCCAGATGAACCGCTCGGGCTTTGGCCTGCCCAACCTGCGCCGGAACGTCTGCCCGCACTTCTACATGACCGGGGTGCGGGGCGCGATCCCGATCCAGGCGCCCCACCTCCTCAAGGCGCTGATCCGGCAGGACCAGAACGTCTCGCGCTGCCAGCTCCGCGGCGGGGTCCATCTCGAGCAGGGCTACATCAACGACGTATGCCTGACCCCACGCTTCAACCAGTGCGTGTTCTACGAGGACGAGCTCAGCCGCGAGTGACGTGGGCAGCCTGACCTACGAGGCCGCGCTCGCGGCGCTCCAGGAGCGGGGCCGGTTCGGAATTCGGCTGGGCCTGGGTCGGACCCGGGCGCTCCTGCACGAGATGGGTGATCCGCAGCTGTCGTTCCGCGGGGCCCTGGTCGGCGGGACGAACGGCAAGGGCAGCGTCCTGGCCCTGGTCACGAGCGCCCTGCGAGCCGCCGGGCTCCGACCCGGTGAGACGCCCAAGCCCCACCTGGTGACCTACCGTGAGCGGCTCCAGATCGCCGGCCGGCTGGTCGAACCGGTCGCGTTCGCCGGGATCGTCGAGTCCACCCTGGAGGCTGCCGACCGGATCGCGGGCCGCTACGGTGCCCCGACCGAGTTCGAGCTCCTGACGGCGGCCGCCTTTCGCTGGTTCGCCGACGAGGCAGTCGACCTGGCGGTCGTCGAGGTCGGCCTTGGCGGGCGGCTCGACGCTACCCATGCCTGGGACGGCGGCGTGGCCGCGATCACGAACGTGGACCTCGATCACACGGAGCACCTCGGTCCGACGATCCGGGCGATCGCCCGCGAGAAGGCCGCGATCATCATGCGCGATGACCTGGCGGTGACCGGCGCGACGGGCGATGGCCTGGCCGTGATCCGGCGGCGTGCCGGCCGGCTCGGCGTGCCCCTCCGGATCGCTCCGCCGGCCGAGCTGCTCGGCTTCGACCGGGATGGGATCGTGGTCGAGCTGGCCGGCCTCGGCCCGACCCGGGTCGGCCTGCGCGGCCGGCACCAGGCGGCCAACGTGGCCGTCGCCGAGGCCATCCTCGACGCCCTCGAGGAGGCCGGGATCGCCCGCGTTTCGCCAGCGGCCCGGCGTGAGGGCTACGCCGGCGCCCGCTGGGCCGGCCGGCTCGAGCTGATCGAGGCGGCCGGCCACGAGGTCCTGCTCGACGGCGCCCACAATCCGGCCGGAGCGACGGTCCTCGCCCAGGCCCTCGACGACCTCCGGCCGTTCCTGGCCGGGGGCAGCGAGCGTGTCCCCCCGCCGGTGACCCTGGTGATCGGAGCGATGGCCGACAAGGACGTGGCCGGGATCGTGGCCGCCCTGGCTCGCTCCGCCTCGCTCGGAGCCGGCCGGGTGATCGCCACCCAGATCGACCTGCCCCGGGCGCTGGCCGCCGAGGATCTTGCCGCCCTCTGGACTGGCGCCGCCGGGGCCTCGGCCGGGTCCCCCGCAGAGTCGGGCTCCAGGCCCACGGTCCGGGTCGTCCGACCGCCGAGCGCTGCGCTCGAGCTGGCCCTGGCCGAAGCGCCCGGCCCGATCGTCGTCGCCGGGTCGCTCTACCTCGTGGGCGAGGTCCGGGCGCTCCTCCTCGACGATCCAGCCCTGAACGATCGGCCGGGAGCCCGGCCATGAGCGACCTGCTCCGGCCGCATGAGCCGGCCCCGGGGGCGCTGCCGCGGCCGACCCGGATCGGCCGGCGGACGTTCGCCTGGGGAGAGCGGACGTTCGTCGTCGGGATCCTGAACGTGACGCCCGACTCGTTCTCCGGCGACGGACTCCTCGCGCCCGGGCCTGGGTCGGGGACGGGCTCCGTCCTGGCCCGGGCTCTCGCGGCCGCCAGGCAGATGATCGACGAGGGTGCCGACATCCTCGATATCGGCGGTGAATCCACCCGGCCCGGCCATCGGCCGGTCTCCGGTCCGGACGAGATCAGCCGGGTCGTGCCGGTGATCCAGGCGATCCGGGACGATCTGCCCGAGTCGGTGATCAGCGTCGACACGACCAAGCTCGAGGTAGCCGCGGCGGCCCTGGATGCCGGGGCGGACCTGCTCAACGACGTGTGGGGGGTCGGCCCGGACGACCGCCTCGTCCGGCTGGCCGCCAGCCGATCCGTCCCGGTCATCCTGATGCACAACCGGGCCGAACCGGTCTACCGGGACGTCGTGGCCGAGGTGATCGCCGACCTGGCCCGGGCGATCGAGCGGGCGATCGAGGCTGGCTGCTCGGTCGACAGCCTGATCGTCGATCCGGGCTTCGGCTTCGGCAAGACGCCGGAGCACAACCTGGAGATCGTGCGCCGGCTGGCCGAGCTGCATGTCCTGGGCCGGCCGATCCTGCTCGGGACGTCCCGCAAGTCGACCCTCGGCCGGGTCCTCGACCTGCCGCCCGAGGAGCGGCTCGAAGCGACCCTGGCCACGTCGGCGATCGCGGTCGCGGCCGGGGTCGACCTGGTCCGGGTCCACGACGTCCGGGCCAACCTGCGGGTCACCCGCCTGTGCGACGCGATCTTCCGGGCGGGCATGCCATGATGCGGCGATGAGCGATCGGATCGTCCTCCACGAGATGGTCTTCCGCGGCCGGCATGGCGTGTCGCCGGCCGAACAGCTGAACGACCAGCCGTTCCAGGTCGACATCGAGATGATCCTCAACCTTCAGCCGGCCGCGGTCGAGGATGATCTCGCCCGGACGGTCGACTACAGCGCGGTCTTCGAGGTCGCCCGGACCGTCGTCGAATCAACCAGCTTCCGGTTGATCGAGGCCCTCGCGGAGGCGATCGCCCAGGAAGTCCTGACCGCCTTTGGTCTGATCAGCGAGGTCGGCATTCGGGTCCGCAAGCCCGAGGTTCCGATCGAAGGCACGATCGCCTGGGCCGGCGTGGAGATCTGGCGGCGCCGGTCGGGTCGCTGAATCCCGGAACCCCGGCGCCTTGGGGGGAAAGCAACCGGGGTCCCGGAGATAAGGTTGGCGCGCTGGCTACGGGGTGGTCGGGCGCGTTCCGAGGGTGAGCTGGAGCTCGATCGTCTTGCCGTCGCGGTTGATCGCGAGGGTCACCGTCCGGCCCGGGGCGAACTGGGTGAGGACGGCATCAAGCGGGTGATCGCCGTCGATCGCGATGCCCTCGATGGCCGTCACGATGTCGCCATCCTTGACTCCCGCCTTGTCGGCCGGGCTGCCCGCCACGACGCCGGGCTGGGGGTTGTTGTTGGCATCCTGGCCGCCGTTGACCAGGGCACCCTGGGCGACCGGCAGCTTGAGCTGCTGCTGGAGCTGGTAATCGATCGTCTCGTAGCGGATCCCGATCCAGGGCCGGGCGAGGGGCTGGCCGGCGATCGCCTGCTGCATGATCGGCTTGGCGATGTCGATCGGGATCGAGAAGCCGATCCCCTGGGCGTTCGTCGCGACGGCGGTGTTGATCCCGATCACCTTGCCCAGGGCGTCGACCAGCGGGCCGCCGCTGTTGCCGGGATTGATCGCCGCGTCGGTCTGGATCAGGTTGTTGATCGTGCCGGTATCGGTGTCGATGCTCCGGCCGGTGGCCGAGACGATTCCCGAGGTCACACTGTTCGAGTAGGTCCCCAGGGGACTGCCGATGGCGATCGCCAGCTCACCGACCTTGATCGCCGATGAGTCGCCAAGGGGGGCCGTCGGCAGGCCGGTCGCGTCGATCTTGACCACGGCCAGGTCGGTCAGGGTGTCGATCCCGTAGATCGTGCCCTGGAACTGGCGCCCATCCTTGAGCTGGACGGTCAGGCTGCTCGTGTCAGCCACGACGTGGTGGTTCGTCAGGATCCAGCCGTGCGAGTCGAAGATCACCCCGGAGCCGATCCCCGAGGTGGCCGTCTGATCGTTGGGATCCGTCCCCGCGGTCACGATCCGGACGACCGCCGGACCGACCTCTGCCGCCGCGCTGATCGTGGCCGACTGCTCGTCGATCGTGATCGGCTGGGTGACGTTCGTGCCGGTCGTGGCACCGGCCACGACGGTCGGAGCGGGCTTGTCGAGGGCACCCGACGCCGAGATCGCCGCGTACGTGCCGGCCGAGGCCAGGACCGCGGCCAGGACGGCCGTGACGAAGACGGTCCCGGCACCGGCGCCGCGGCGCTTCGCCGGCGGGGCCACGACTGCGGCCGGGCCGGCCGGCTCGAACCAGCTCTCGGGCGTGGTCGCCGGCGGGGCGCCCCACGTCTGGCGCTGCCACTCGCTTGGCACCTCGGGCGTGGGCGAGTAGGTGACCGGTGCGGTCGGGGGTGTGGCCAGGCTCGGCGGGATGGCTGCGGGCGCTGCGGGCGCGGGCGGGTAGGCGGCCGGGGCGGCCGGGCTGGTCGAAGCGGTCAGGATCGGCTCCGGCAGGGGTTCGGTGATCGGTTCGTTCTGGGGGACCTGGGCGGCCTGCTGGGGGGCAGCCGTCGGGCTGGATGGAGGCGCCGGGACGGCCTGGTCAGGGCCGGCCGCTGGGCCGGCCAGGTCGGGCGCAGGCGCTGGGGCTGCCTGCAGGGGAGCCGGGGCCCAGGGATCGAGGGGCGGCTGGTTGATGGGATCCGTGGGATTCATGCGCGGTTCGTGCTCCTGGAAGACCGAGCAGCGTCACCTGCTCGAGCGCTCATCACCCGGGTGTCCCCGGGTGGTGCTGTCAGCGTGGGGCCTGCGGATTCAGCCGGGGAGGGTGAGCCGATGAAGAATCCGTTACCTCGGCCGTCTGTCCGGCGATCGTAGCCGGTTCTCCGGATCTCGCCTCGCGGGCGGTCTCGGGCTGGCCGGCCGACCGGCCGCCGGCCGCCGGCTCGACCTGGCGGGGATCGGCCGGAAGGTCGACCACGAAGGACGACCCCTTGCCCAACTGGCTGTCCACGGTCACCCGGCCGCCGTGCATGTCCACGACCGACTTGACGATGGCCAGGCCCAGGCCGCTGCCGCTGCCCCGGGCCTCGTTCGACATCGAACCCCGGTAGAACCGCTCGAAGATCCGGGGCAGTTCGGCATTGTCGATTCCGATCCCGGTATCGCGAACCTCGATCCGGGCGCCGTCCTCGGTCCCTCGGACATCCACGCTGACCTGACCGCCGCTGCCGGTGAACTTCAGGGCATTGCCGATCAGATTCGAGACGACCTGGCCGATCCGCTGCGGGTCGTGCCGGATCCGGATCGGGTTCGGGGCGGTGTGCAGGCTCAGCTGGATGCCCCGCCGGTCGGCCGTCGGCTGGGCTTGCTCGACGGCCGATTCGACCGCGGTCCGCAGGTCATCCGGGCGCAGGTCGAGCAGGACCAGGCCCGAGTCCAGCTTCGAGAGCTCGAGCAGGTTCTGGGCCAGCCAATCGAGCCGCTCGAGCTGCTGGCGGCTCGACTCGAGGAACTCGGCCCTCGTGACCGGGTCGGCCCCGGCCCCCTCCCGGAGCAGCTCGTTGAACATCTTCATCGCTGCGATCGGCGTGCGCAGCTCGTGGGACACGTCGGCCAGGAAGTCGCGGCTCCGGTCGCGGTCGCGCCGGATGATCGCGACGCTCTCGTCCAGCCGGCTGGCCATCTGGTTGAACTGGCGCGACAGCTCGACGATCTCGGCGCTCCCGGTATTGCGCGGATCGATCGTCACCCGCCGGTCGAAGTTGCCCTCGGTCAGGTCGCGGGCTGCCTCGGTCAGGCGTCGGAGCGGGATCGCGAAGCGGCGGGCCAGGAACGAGGCAACCACGACCGACAGGAGCAGGCCGGCGGCGGCGACCACGATCAGGAGCGAGACGATCGCGTTGAGCGTGCTCGCCCGGTACGTGTACGGGTTCGACAGCTCGACCTGGATTCCGTACTCGAAGAGGCTGTTCTGTTCGACCGCGGTCGGTCCCGAAATCCCGGTAGGGGATGTTGTCCCGGGCCTGGCCCGACCGGGGACTGGCTTCGAGCGGCGCGGTCATCACCCCGTTGGTCGCCGGGACGAGGACCTCGTTGCCGTTGCCGTCCCGGGTGATCAGCCCGAGGGTGACCTTGACATCGGCCTGGGCCAGGTCGTCGGCCAGGAAGCGCTGGTTGGACGGATTCGCCAGGAACAGGACCACGCTCGGATTGAGGGTGTCGGTCGGCGACACGATCGGCTGCCCGTCGACCGCGGCATTCGAGAGCGAGATCACCAGGTCGCGGACGGTCCCGGCCCGGGCCTGGAGATCGTTGACCGACTGCTGGTAGAAGTAGTCGTCGACCCGGTTGATCACCCCGATGAAGACGAGCAGCAGGGTCAGGGCGACGACCCCCGAGATCGCGATCGTCAGGCGGGCAGCAAAGGTCCGCGGCGCGAGTCGACCGACCGCGCGGCGGATCCGGAGGCGGCGGCTGTCCTGCGCCCCGAGCGACGGGTCAGCGTTCGGCGAAGGCGTAGCCGGCACCTCGAACCGTCAGGACGAAGACGGGCAGCGACGGATCGTCCTCGATCTTCTCCCGCAGGTGGCTGACGTGGACATTGATCGTCTTCTCATCCTGGTCGAGCGCTTCGTAGTCGCGCAGCAGCTCGAGCAGCTCCCGGCGCGAGTACACCCGGCCCGGCCGGCTGGCCAGGTGGCGCAGGATCTCGAACTCGGTCGCGGTCAGGGCGATCCGTCGCTGGCCGCGCTGGACCCGCCGCCGTTCGAGGTCGATCAGCAGGTCACCGTGGCGGATCACCCGCCCGCCGGCGGCATCGGCCAGGTCGCCGTAGGCTCGCCGCAGGAGGGCCTTGATCCGGCTCATCAGCTCGCGCAGCCCGAACGGCTTGGTCAGGTAGTCGTCCGCCCCGAGCTCCAGGCCGATCACCTTGTCGACCTCATCGTCGCGCGCCGTCAGGACCAGGACGGGCGCCTTCGAGCCGGTCGCCCGGAGGCGGCGGAGCACCTCGAATCCGTCGATCCCGGGCAGGCGCACGTCCAGCACGACGAGGTCGGGCGCCTGGTTGATGGCGAAGTCGAGGCCCTCCTCGCCGCTTCTCGCGACGGTGACCTCGTAGCCCTCCTGCTGGAGGGCGTACTGGATCCCGCGGGCAACGGCAAATTCATCCTCGACGATCAGGATCGTGGCAGCCATTGCCGCAATCTACACTGCCTTGGCCAAACGGCCCGGCTGGATCGGCCGCCGGCGGGAGATTCAACGCCTGTTGTGCTAGGCTCGCCGCCAACCCACGGAGGATCTTCCCCAGATGACCACGACCCGACCGAAGCTGGCTGCCACCGAGCGGCGGGTCTTCGGCAAGCGCGTCGCCGGCCTGCGCCGATCGGGCAGCCTGCCGGCCGTGATCTACGGCCACGGCGTGCCGTCCCAGTCGATCACGATCGATGCGCACGACTTCGAAGCGCTCCGCCGGCAGACCGGACCGAACGCCCTGGTCGACGTGTCGGTCGACGGCAACCGGGCCGCCCCGGTCCTGATCCACGCGATCCAGCGTGATCCGGTCCACCAGCGCGTCCTGCATGTCGATCTGCTGGCGGTCCGGATGACCGAGGAGCTGACGGTCGATGTGCCGATCGTGTTCACCGGCGTCGCCCCGGCCGTCGAACTGAACGGGGGCAACCTGCTCCACATGACCGAGTCGGTCCGGGTCCGGGCCCTGCCCGATCACCTGCCCCAGTCCGTCTCCCTCGCGATCAATTCGCTGGTCGACTTCGAGACCACCCTGCACGTCCGCGATCTGGTCCTGCCCGACGATGTCGTCCTGCTGACCGACCTCGACGAGGCGGTGGTCCGGGTCCAGGCGCCGCGCCTCGAGGAGGTCGCACCGGTCGTCGAGGAAGCGGCGGGCGAAGGTGCCCCCGAGGAGGCCGAAACGGAGCCCGCCTCGGCCGACGCCTCGGAGTCGTGACCCCCAGCCCGGCCTGATCCCGGCCGGGCCGCGCTCCCCGGCGCCCGGCCCCCCGGAGGCCCCGATCCCTCTCGGTGCCTACTCCGGGCGCCGTGCCAGGACGTACACGACCGGCACCCGCCAGCGGAACACGGCCCCGGGAAGGGCGGCCAGGCGTGCCTTCGTGCGCTCCCGGAGCCGATCGCGCTCGGCCGATCCCAGGTCGGAGAACGTCTCGCTCTCGGCGTACGACTCGAGGAAGTCGGCATAGGTGGCCGGGTCGTGGTCGTGCTCGAGCCACGCCTCGCGGGCGATCACCCGCCTGAAGCCGACCCGCCTGAGCCGGGTCGCCGCCGCGGTCGCCGAGGCGAAATCGCCCGAGCGTGGTTCCTCCTGGTCGGCCTCGTCGAACTCGAGCTCGAGGTCGTCGATCGCCGACTCGAAGGCTTCGTCCGGGGCGAACGGCTCGTCGCCGACCCGCCAGGTCACGATCGCCAGGCGGCCGCCCGGCCGGAGCACCCGGAGGGCTTCGGCCAGGGCCTGATTCAGGTTCGGCACGAGCTGGTAGACGAATGAGCTGACAACGACGTCGAACACGCCGGACTCGAACGGGAGCTTGCCCGCGTGGCCGCGGACCCAGCGAATCCGGTCCTCGGCCTGGCCCCCCCGGCGTTCGTCCCAGGCCGCCTCGGCCACCGCCAGCATCGCGGCCGACCCGTCGAGGCCGACGACCTCGAGAGTTGGCCAGCGCGAGGCCGCCGCGATCGCCAGCAGGCCGGCCCCCGTGCCGACATCGAGCAGCCGACCCTGGGCCGGGCTGCTCGTTCCGTCCGGTCGTTGTCCACTCGGCCTTGGTCCGCCCGGCCCGTCTCCGTCGTGGCCGGCCCCGTCCGCGTTCGGCCAGCCCGACGCTTCGAGCCGGTCCAGGAGGCCCAGCGCGGTCGGGCCCAGGACCGGCTCCCACCAGCGCCGGTAGGCGAGCGCGGAGCGGTCGTAGCGTTCCTCGATCGTCTTCATCGGGCTATCCTCCGGGCGATGGAACTGCCGGTCAACCCGCCGATCGAGCCGATGCTGGCCAAGCCAGCCGAGACATTTCCGAGCGACCCGGGCTGGCTCTTCGAGCCGAAGTGGGACGGCTTCCGGGCGCTCGTCTTCCGCGACGGCGACGAGGTCCTGATCCAGTCCCGGGACCTGAAGCCGCTCGATCGCTACTTTCCCGAGCTTGCTGCGCCGCTTCGGGCCAGCCTGCCCGAACGCTGCGTCCTCGACGGCGAGGTGGTCATCGCCGGGAGCGACGGCCGGCTCGATTTCGATGCGCTTCTCCTGCGGATCCACCCCGCGGCTTCGAGGGTCAACATGCTGGCCGCCGAGTCGCCCGCGAGCTACGTCGCGTGGGACCTCCTCGCCCTCGGAGACGAGGACCTGCGGAGCGTCCCCCAGGCGGAGCGCCGAAGCCGGCTCGAGGCGGTCCTGGCCGATGCCGAGCCGCCGGTCCACCTGACCCCGGCGACGCTCGACCGGGCGACCGCGATCGACTGGTTCGAGCGGTTCGAGGGAGCCGGGCTCGATGGCGTGATCGCCAAGCGCCTCGATGCCGCGTACCAGCCGGGCAAGCGGGCGATGCTCAAGCTCAAGCATCAGCGCACCGCCGACTGTGTCGTGGCCGGTTTCCGCTGGCACAAGGACGGCCCGGGCAGTCTCGTCGGTTCGCTCCTGCTCGGGCTCTTCGACGCCGCGGGGACCCTCCATCACGTCGGGGTCACCTCGTCGTTCACGATGGCTCGCCGGGCGGAGCTCGTCGAGGAGCTTGCGCCGCTGCGGGACGAGGCCCTGGACGGCCACCCCTGGGCCAGCTGGGCGGCCTGGGCCGGGGAGGCCGCGGCGAGCGGACAGCGGGTGCCCGGCGCCACCTCCCGCTGGAACCGCGGCCGCGATCTCTCGTGGGAGGCGCTCCGGCCCGAGCGGGTCGTAGAGGTCGCCTTCGACCACCTCCAGGGCGATCGCTTCCGGCACGGGACGACGTTCGTGCGCTGGCGGCCGGATCGCCGGCCCGAGGACTGCCGCTACGACCAGCTGGTCGAGACGCCGGCCTACGAGCTCGGCCGGATCTTCGCCGTCGAACGGGCTACCGGTTCTGGCCCGGGGCGAGCACAATCGAACGCACCAGGCGGTTGACCGACCAGCCACCACGGAGGGCCCGACCGATGACCGACCAGCCATCACCTGCCGATCCGGAAGAGGCAACCCCGGCCGCGCCGGAGGATTCCGGCCGGGTCGAGTCGGCTCCGCCCGTTCCACCGCCAACCGCCGTGCCGCCCGCGACGCCCGAAGGCTTGGGCTGGGTCCAGCCGGCCGCCGCCGTTCCGCCTGCCGCCGCGCCGGGACCTGCGGGTTCGGGCTGGGTCCAGCCGGCCGCCGCCGTTCCGCCTGCCGCGGCCGCGGGCCCGGCACCCGCGGGTTCAGGCTGGGTCCAGCCGGCCGCGGCCGTGCCACCGGCAGCGGCGGGTCCGGCCTGGGGACAGCCCGCTCCGGTCGCTCCTCCGGCTTCGCCCGAAGGTTCAGGCTGGGTCCAGCCTGCCGCCGCAGCTGCCCCGGCCGCGGCCGCCGGTCCGGCCTGGGGGCAGCCGCAGGCAGCGCCGGCCGCGCCTCCGCCCCCGGGTTCCGGCTGGGTCGCCCCAGCTGCCACCGTCGCCGCAGCAGGCGCTGCCGCTCCGCCGCCGGCGGCACCCGGCGCACAGGGCTGGGTCCAGCCAGCCCAACCCCAGGTAGCCCAGGGCTGGGGCCAGCCGGCTCCGCCGCCGACCGGCCATGTCACGGTCCTAGCCCGGCTCGCCGGCCTGTTCCTGACCCTGCTCGGGATCTTCTGGGCCGCCGTCGGCGGTCTGCTGATCATCGGCGGGGCGGCGCTGCGCGGATTCACCGACCAGTTCGGTGGCCTGGGCACGACCGATACTGCTGCCGGCCAGGTCGTCACCGGGATCGTGATCGGGATCGGGGCGACGATCCTGGTCCTTGCCGTGATCGAGCTGATCGGTGGCGTGGCGGTGATCTTCGGCAAGGGCTTCGGCCGGGCGATCGGGATCATCTACTCGCTCATCTTCGGCCTGGCGTTGCTTCCGGCCCTGAGCGGAGCGACCCGGGCGAGCGACGTCACCAACGGGAGCACAGCGGGTGGCACGATCTTCCTGCTCGTGATGTTCCTGGCCTATCTCTACTCGTTCATCATCCTGCTGGCCCGCTGGCGAAGCGGCGCCCGCGCCTGATCACCGAGGGCGATAACGTGCCACGACCGGCAGGCCGGCCTAGCTGCGCTTCCCGGGTAGGTTGTTGACGGCGGAGCCCTCCCCCAGGCTCGGGGTCCGTGGCCCGGGCTGTCAAACGGTTCGTTGAGGAAGGGTTACTCGGGGTTCGCGGCCCGAGCTCGGTTGCCGAGCGTCCGTCAAGCCCCGCTCGCGGTGCTCGGCCAGGCTCAGGTTGGGCTGCCCTCGAACGCCTCTGCCAGCAGGAGCCGCTCCGAGTCGACCCAAGGCGTCTTCCAGGAAGCGGTTGACCGGATCAGGGCTGACCGTCCTCGTCAACAACGTTTCCGGGAATCACCGCTAGCGGCGGTGGGCGCCCTGGTAGCGCGGGGGTGGCCCGGGCGGCGGGCGACGGCGATTGCGGAGCGCCGCGATGAGTCCGAGCCCGACCGCGGCCAGGACGACGACCAGGGCGATCGGGACGATCGGCAGCCCACCGCCTGAGGACGAGTCGCCCTCGGCAGGAGCCTGGCTGGGCGCGGCGCTGCCGCCGATCTCGCCGATGCTCGGAACGACCACCCCGATCGAGGGGCCCGTCGAGGCAGCCGCCGAAGGCCCGCCCGACCCGGCCGCGGAGGCCGCGGGCCCGCCGCCGACCGGGGTTGCCGTCGGATACGGCCCGCCCGGTCCCGGCGCCACCATCGCGTAGTCGCCGCCGCCGGTGACCACCGCGAGGTAGGACGCCGCGAAGCCGGCATCATCGGTCTTGAGGTTGGTCCAGCCCGACCCATTGTCGACCGCGATCGCCTGGTTGGCCGTCGTGTACGGCCCGCGCAGGCCGACGGTCACCTCGGCGCTGGCCGGGGCCATGAGCGGGACCCCGGCCTGGTTCGTGATGCTGAAGCGATAGACGTTGCCCTCGATGTGGCCTGTCGTGGGCAGCTCATGGGGCAGGACCGGCTCGATCGAGAGCTTGATCGAGGTCGTTCCGGCGGGCAGGACGAACGTGCCCGAAGTCGCAAAGAGCTGGGCCTGGGGCTGCAGCTCGGGGGTCGCGATCGCGATCAGCCGGTTCTTGCCGTTGTCGACCCCGGCGCTGCCCTTGGCGCCCTCCGCTCCGCCGGCGGCTCCGGCCGGCGGGATCAGCCAGAGATACGGCGCCACGGTCTGGACTCCGTCGTAGAGCGGCGTGGCGCCGAGCGGCGCCAGCCACTGGGCGAGGCCGACCAGGAGGACGCCGACGGCTGCAACCGACAGCCCGAACCGGCGATCCCGAGTCAGCGCGCCGCTCCGCGATCGATGCTCACGTCCCGCAGATTCGCACAGAGCGACGGGGCCTGCACCGGCGCAGCGTCATCAGACGCGATCGGTTCGCAGGACGACCTCATTCGCCCCGGCCTGGCCGGTGAAGTGAACGCAAGCAGGTCGGACACGACCCGATGTTCACGAATCTTGGCTTGTCAGGCGAGCTCGACCGGCGCACGCTTGCGGATGCCGGACGGCGTACGGAGGCGCCTCCGGAATCAGCGCGAGACCGACATGGACCATCGAGATTCGCTTCCGTCCGAATCGGCTCCCCTCTCCGAGCCGGAGCCGATCGAACCAGGGCCCGAACTGCCCGTTCCGAGCCGGCTGGCCGTCATGGTCGAGGATCGTCCTGCGCCGGCCGACCGCGGTCGTCGTCGGACACCGCCCGATCCGACCCGATCGGTCAGCCCGGACGAGCTGGCGACCTGGTTCGGCTGACGTTCAAGCGCTCTTCCGCCTGAGCGGCCGCGGCGCGGCCGGCTGGGCGTCGAGCAGCTCCACGATCTCGGCCGCAGGTACGGGCCGGGAGAACAGGTAGCCCTGCGCCTGGGGACAGCCGAGCGCCTCGAGCCGGGCCAGCTGATCGGGTGTCTCGACGCCTTCGGCGGTGACCCGCAGGTCGAGGGCCGCGGCGAACGCAAGGGTCGCGGTGACGATCGCGGTGTCCTCTCGCGAGCGGCCCAGGCCGCCGATGAACGATCGGTCGATCTTCAGGCCCTGGACTGCGAACCGCTTGAAGTACTCGAGCGCCGAGAAGCCCGTCCCGAAGTCATCGATCGCGAGCTGGACGCCCATGTCGCGGAGCTGCCGCAGGCAGCCCTGACTGGTGGTCGACTCGTGGAGCGTGAGCGACTCCGTGATCTCGAGAATCAGGAGCGACGGATCGAGCCCGGTCGTGGCCAGGATCTCGCGGACCTCGCCGGCGAAGCCCGGTTCGACCGCCTGCCGGGCCGAGACATTGACGCTGATGCTCAGGCCCTCGCTGCCGAGCCCCCGGGCGGACCACTCAGCCAGGCGCCGGCAGGCTTCGAGGGTGACCAGCCGGCCAAGGGGCACGATCAGGCCGGTCGCCTCGGCCAGTGGAATGAACTCGTCCGGCGGGACGAGCCCACGAAACGGGTCGCGCCAGCGCACGAGCGCCTCGAGCCCGATGATCCGGTGCGAGGGCAGGGCCACGATCGGCTGGTAGTGGACCTCGAATTCCTCGTTGTCGATCGCGCTGCGCAAGGCCGACTCGAGCTCCAGCCGGCCCTTGGCCTGGATCCGCATCGACGGGTCGAAGACCGCGTGGCGGGCCTTGCCCAGTGACTTGGCCGCGTACATCGCGGCGTCGGCGTGGGCCAGCAGGTCGTCGGCACCGATCTGAGCGCTCCCGGACAGGGCGATCCCGATGCTCGCCCGGACGACGATCCGGCGGCCCTCGAGCTCGATCGGCCGGCCCAGCTCGACCGAGAGTCGCTCGGCCAGGGCCTCGGCCTCGTCGAGTCCGCCGACCCGTTCGACCAGGACGGTGAACTCGTCGCCGCCCTGGCGAGCTGCCACGTCTTCGGACCGAAGGGCCGCCTCGATCCGGTGGGCGACCTCGATCAACAGGCGGTCGCCGGCCCGGTGGCCGAGCGAATCATTGACAACCTTGAAGTCGTCGAGGTCGAGGAAGAGGAGGGCCACGCCTGATCGGCGGCGGCGCGACCGGGCCAGCGCCCGCTCGGCGTGCTCGCGGAAGAGGACCCGGTTGGCCAGGCCCGTCAGGGGGTCGTGGAGCGTGTCGTGGAGGAGCTGGGCCTCCAGTCGCTTCTGCTCGGTCGTATCGACCAGCAGGCCCTGTGAGATCCGGACGCCCTCATTCTCGGCATCGTGAAGGGCGTAGGCCTCGTCGTGGACCCACACGATCGAGTCATCGGCGGCGATCATCCGGTAGTCGAGCCGGAGCGGCTTCTCCGTCGTCCAGTGCTCGGCGTAGGCGGCCAGGGCCACGGTCCGATCGGCGGGATGGATGATCGCCGGCCAGAGCTCCGGATCATCCACGAAGGCCCGGGCGGGGTAGCCCAGGATCGCTTCGATCTGGGGGCTCATGTAGTCGAGCCGCCCGCCGTCGCTCACGGACGGATCGGCCATGTCGATGTAGACCGCCGCCGGAACGCTCTCGACGAGGACCTTGTAACGCGATGCCGCCTGGGCCCGGCTGCGCAGGGCAGCCTCGAGGTTCTCCTGGGCCAGGCGGGAGTCGTCGAGCAGGCGGCCCCGTTCGTGCATCAGGATCGTCTGGCGGAAGCCGGCCAGGACGATCACGACAAGCGCCCCGATGTCGACCAGGCCAAAGTCCGTCGGCACGAGGTGGCGCTGGACGAGGAGCAGGGCGCTCAGGACGAGGGCCACGACCGGCAGGGCACCGAGGACGACGACGGCCGTCTGCTCCAGGCGCTTGGCGGACGCCGCACCGAGGCGCCAATCCCGCCCGCCGAGGCCGACGGCAATGATCCCCAACGAGAAGGCGTAGTTCATCGGGCTGCCCGGAGCGGGCGGTTCGACCACCGCCTGGCGGAGCCAGGCGACCCAGGCCAGGCCGAGGATCGCGAAGCCGGCCAGGAGCAGGTAGCCGCCGCCCCGGGGGGAGGCTCGGACCGCCAGGAGCGCGACGAGCCCGGCCCCCGCGGTCGCCAGGTGGACAACCGGGTAGGTCAGGGCGACGGTTGCGCCGAACAGGCCGAGCTCGGCCATCTGGCCGCCGGCGATCGCCACGATGAGCGCCGTGATCGTCAGGAAGATGGCCACTGCGTCGAGGTAGACCGAGAGCTCCTCGGCCTGGCGCAGGCGATGTCGGATCGCCGCGACGAGGGCGGCGATGACTGGCGGCGTGAGGAGCAGGTACCCGGCGTCGGACGGGGCCGGAAAGCCGTACCAGCCGAGGGCCGTCTGGGCGTCCCACAGGAGCTGGCCGATCAGCCAGGCGCCAGTTCCGATCGCCACGAGCGTCGCGATCAGGCGCTCGGTCGAACTCGACCGCCGGGCGATCGAGGCGGGATAGGCAACGGCCACGATCCCGGCAGCGGTCCAGTGGGCGTTCTCCCACAGGGCCCGATGGCCGCCGACATCGAGAATCGTCAGGACGACGAAGGCCGCCACGACGGGCAGGCCCGCCCCGAGCACGAAGGCCGGGCGGGGCATGAGCGTGAGGCGTCCCCCGGGGACGGGCGCGTTCGACCCTCCGGCCAGGCCGGCTGAGCGAGATCCGTTGAAGCCGGTCACGGGCTGACACTGGCCGGATCACCCCGGGGCCGGAATCACCGCTTCGCACCATGGCCCGATAGCCCATCTGCCGATCCGTCCGGCGGCATACTCGCGGCCATGTGGCGCGACCTCTTCGCGACGCTCAGGATCGAGGACTGGCTGCTGGCCGGCTGGATCGGCCTGGCCAGCCCGCTGCTCGGCGCCTCCGGGACGGAGGGCGGCGGCCCGTTCGATCCCGGCCATCCGATCGCAGGCGCGTTCCGGCTCGTGGCCGTGCTCGGCGCGCTTGCCTGCCTGATCACCCGGACGTCCGATCCCGGCCCGGCCTCCGAGGGTGGTGTCATCGAGCGCGGCGCGATGGGCCCGCTCGTGGGCGGCCTGATCCTCGTCGGGGTGAGCGCCGTTACCGGACTGGCCCTCACCGAGGCGGGCGCCTGGGTCGTCGTGATCGGGGCGATCGTCCTGCTCGCCGGCCTCAGGATCCGCTGGCCGGCCCTGCCGACCTCCGTCCGGCGGGCCCTCGTCACCCCGTTCATCCTGGCCGCCGGCGGGATCTACTGGAGTGTGCTCGACGGCGTCACGAACGGAGACTCCCTGTTGGGGATGACCTCGGGCTCCGACCTCCGGGCGGTTGCGCCGCTGGCCGGCTTCCTGCTCCTGTTCTCGGCTGTCTACTACGCGATGCTCGTGTTTGCCCCGCGCCAGGTGGCCGAGCGGGAGGGAAGCCCGATCAGCTGGCTGGCCCGCTTCGGGGTCTTCGCCCTCAGCCTCGTGTTCGGCCTGGCCTGGCTTCGCCCATTCGGCGCCTGAGGCCGCCCGCTAGCTGGAATTCCCGGCAACGTTGCTGACGAGGCCGCTCAGCCGTGGCCCGATCAAACGGTTCCCAGAAGACGCCTTACGTCGACTCGATGCGGCTCTCCAGACCGAGGCGCTCGAGGGCCAGGCAAGCTTGAGCGCGGCCGAGCCGCGGGAGCGGGCCCTGAGGGCCTCGACCGAGGGCTCCGGGAACCGAACTCGGGCAGCGAACCCGAACAAGACTCCTCGAAGGAACACTTGACGGGCCAGGCTGCGCTCGTTGGCCAGGCTCATCTCAGACCGAGACCCCAAGCTTGAGGATGGCTCGCCGTTGATCAACGACCGCTGCGAGGATCACCGCTCGCGCCTCAGGTCGCAGGGCGGGCCGGGTCGTGGTCAGGCTCGATGGAAGACGCGGCCTTCGGCTCCGTCCTTCACGGTCAGCGTGGAGCCCTCGATCCAGGCTTGCCCGGCGATGTCCTGACCGGCCACTTCGGCGTGGAGCAGGCCGCTCGGATCGACCGACCAGCGGCCGGCCATGGCCCGGCCGCCAGGCAGGACGGTCGAGAGCGTCCCGTCGGAGTCGACCGTGATCTCGATTGGGCCCGAGCGCCACTTGCCCACGATCGCTTCGGCCAGGGGTGGTTGGCCGGTCTGGGCGCCAGCTCCCGCCGCGGGCGCAACGGCGGTCGAGGCGTCGTCCTGCTCGTAGGACTTCTTCAGGACGGCCATCTCGGCCATCGCTTCGGCCCGGGCATTCGTGTCGCGGGTCTTGAGCTCGTCCATGACGAGCTTGGCGGCCGCCGTGGGATCGTCAGCCAGCCCGGCCGGCAGCGGTTGGTCGGGCAGCTGCTCGAGATTGACCAGGGTCGAGCTCTTCGGGAGGTAGTAGACCCGGACGTGGCCAGCCTCCGGGGCGCCGGCGTAGAAGTGCGGCCCGACCTTGAACTGCTTGCCGGCCACGATCAGATAATGGCTCGACTCGGCCGATCGTCCGCTGCTCTGGACGACCCGCTTCAGGATCGCCCCGTCCATCGAAACGACGCTGCCAGTCGCCAGGTCCGTGGCAAGCGCGTCGCGCACGAGCGTCGCTCGCACGACCAGGACGATCGCCAGGGCGACGCAGACCACGATCGCGACCGGCTTGAACAGGCTGCTCGAGGCCGGTCCGTTCGAGGTCAGCAGGAGAACCGCGATGACGGCCGCGCCGATGGCCACGTACAGCTCGGTCTTGCGGAACGACCGATCGTCCGCGGCGTAGAGGCTTCGCTGGGCGTCGGTCAGCCGGCCGGCCTGGTTGGCCGCCAGGGCGTCGGCCGGAAATGGGCTGGCTGCTCCGCCGGACATCCGATCCTCCCCATGCTCGGCCGGTTGGGCTCGCGGCGCGGGATCCACGTTGCTGCTTCGTTTATGGCGGTCCGCCGACCGTGCGTCAAGCGCCGATCTGGGGGCCGGGCGGGTCCAGACGCGAGCCGGGACCGAGACCTCCGCGGTTGCCGTCGCACGAGCGGAATGTGCTGACGGACTTCTATCCCGACCTGGAATCTCTTTCGGCCGCCGGCTTCGTGGCGGGCTCGGCCCTGGCCGTGTCGGCCTTCGGCTTCGGTCCGGGCTTGCGGGCCCAGGGCCCCGCGGTCGCGGCCTTCCAGGCCTCGATATCCACCCCCGCCCACGGGTCGAAGTCGGACTCCAAGGCCTCCTGTGCGGGCCGGTCCGCCTCGGGGACGTGGATGAGGTTGACCCGGACCCGAGTCCAGGTCGTCGAGCGACCGCGCATCGAGTCCACCAGGATGTCCCGGGCTTCCAGAAATGGGACGACCTCCGGATGGCGCCTCTTCCAGCGCTCGAGCCCCTCGAGGGCCTCCGCCTGGTGCTCCGCCCGGGCGATCTCGACGACCGGGATGGCGCTCTTGCGCCGGCCGGTCGGCGTCGGCCTCGACCCGGTCCACTCGGTTGGCAGGCCGGCGTTCTCGTCCCCTGCAGCGACCGCGGCGGCCCGCTCGGCGGCAACCTCGGGCGGCGGGCCGCCACCCTCGCCCCGGCCGGGCTCGTACTCGGACCTGGGCCGGCGGGCCCGCGAAGGCTGCACCCGGGGCGGCTCGCCGGCCTGCTTGGCGTAGTTCGGCGGCCAGGGCGCATCGCCCAGGCCCTCGGCCTCATGGCCGGCCGAGAGCTTGAGCAGACCGTCAAGCGAGCCAACCGCGTCGTCGATCCCCGCGCCGGGATCGCCGACTTGGGCATAGCGGGCCGGAACCGTCCGGATCGTCAGGGACGCCGGGTCGACCGTGGCGACCTCGTCCCAGGTCAGGGGGGCCGACGCCCGGGCATCGGCCCGGGGCCGGATCGAGTAGGCCGACGCGACCGTCCGGTCCTTGGCGTTCTGGTTGTAGTCGATGAATACCCCGTGGCGCTCTTCCTTCCACCACTTCGAGGTCGCGATGTCGGGGGCTCGCTGCTCCACGTCCCGGGCCAGGGCGAGGGCCGCCCGGCGGACCTCCGGGAACGTCCATCGGCGCTCGATCCGGACGTTGACGTGGATCCCCCGCGAGCCGGACGTCTTCGGCCAGCCAACCAGGCCCGCGGCCTCGAGCGATTCGCGCACGACCAGGGCGACGTCGCGAATCTGGGCCCACTCGACCCCGGGCACCGGGTCGAGATCGACCCGCAGCTCGTCGGGATGGTCGAGGTCGTCGGCCCGGATCGGATGGGGGTTGAGGTCGATGCAGCCAAGGTTGACGATCCAGGCCAGCTGGGCCGCATCGCGGATCACGACCTCGGAGGCGGTCCGGCCGGATGGGAAGGACAGCTCGACCGTCTCGATCCAGTCGGGTCGTGACTCAGGCGCCCGCTTCTGGAAGAAGAACGGTCCGTCGGCGCCGTTGACGAAGCGCTTGAGGGCCATCGGCCGGCCGCCCGCCCCGCACAAGGCGCCCTCGGCCACCGCCAGGTAGTAGCGGACGAGGTCCATCTTCGTGACACCCAGCTCGGCAAAGAACACCTTGTCCGGGTTGGTGATCGTCACCTCGCGGCCGGCGATCTCGAGGACCTCCGACTTGCCTGCCATCGTCACACCATACCGCCATCGATCGCGGCCGAGGGTCATACTCGGGCCACGGTCGATTCGAGCGTTTCCATTCGTTGTTGAGATGAGGGGCGGCGACGATGCCGGCCCGACCGCCGTCCTGGAGGCCCTCATGCAATACCTGCTCCTGATCTACACCGCCGAGCGACCGGATGGCCCGCCGACCGACGCGATGCTGTCCGAATCGCAGGAATACGACCGGTTCACCGAGACGCTCGTCGAGCGCGGCCAGTTCCAGGGTGGCCAGGCCCTCCAGCCGACCCGGGCGGCCACGACCGTCCAGGTTCGCGACGGCCGGACGCTGACCACGGACGGGCCGTATGCCGAGACGAAGGAAGCCCTGGCCGGCTACTACCTGATCGAAGCAAACGACCTGGACGAGGCGATCGACGCCGCCGCCCGGATTCCGGGCGCCCGACACGGCTCGATCGAGATCCGGCCGATCCTCGAGCGGCCGTCGATGGCCGCCTCGGCCGGCGCAGCCGGCGGCTGACGAGGCCGTTGCCCCCGCAGGCGGACCCGGGTGAGGTCGTCGAGCGCCTGTTCCGCGAGGAATTGGGCCGGACGGTCGCGACCCTGATCCGCGTCTTCGGCGACTTCGACATCGCCGAGGAGGCCGTCCAGGAGGCATTCATCGTGGCCCTCCAGCGGTGGCCCCGGGACGGCGTGCCGGTCAACCCCGGAGCCTGGATCACGGCCACCGCCCGGAACCGGGCGATCGACCGCCTGCGCCGGGCCCGGGTCCTGGCGACCAAGACCGACGAGCTCGGGCGCCAGGCCCTGATCGATGCGGAGCCACGGACGACCGAGCCGATGGAGGACGACGTGGCGATCGAGGATGATCGGCTCCGGCTGATCTTCACCTGCTGTCACCCGGCGCTCGCCCTCGACGCCCAGGTCGCCCTGACCCTGCGCACTCTCGGCGGGCTGACCACGCCGGAGATCGCCCGGGCCTTCCTGGTCCCCGAGGCGACCCTCGCCCAGCGGCTCGTCCGGGCCAAGCGCAAGATCCGCGATGCCGGCATTCCCTATCGCGTCCCGCCCGACCACCTGCTCCCGGAGCGGCTCGAAGCGGTCCTGCGGGTCCTCTACCTGGTCTTCAACGAGGGCTACGCCAGCTCGGCTGGTGACGACCTGGTTCGGCGGGAGCTGACCGGCGAGGCGATCCGGCTCGCCCGGGTGCTGGTCGAGCTGATGCCCGACGAGCCGGAGGCGATCGGGCTGCTCGCCCTGATGCTCCTCCAGGACGCCCGGCGCGAAGCCCGGGTCGGTGCGTCGGGCGAGCTGGTCCTGCTGGCCGACCAGGACCGATCGCGCTGGGATCGGGCCCGGATCGAGGAGGGTGGCCGGCTCGTCGAGCGAGCCCTCCGGATGCAGCGGACCGGCCCGTATCAGCTCCAGGCGGCGATCGCCGCGGTCCATGACGAGGCGGCCGATCCGGCCGGCACGGACTGGCCCCAGGTGGTCGAGCTGTACGGGCTGCTCGCCCGGATGACGCCCTCGCCCGTGGTCGAGCTCAACCTGGCCGTGGCCGTGGCCTTCGCCGAAGGGCCGGCCGCCGGTCTCGAGCGGATCGACGCCCTGGTCGAGGCCGGCCAGCTGACCGACTACCCGTACCTGCACGCCGCCCGGGCCGACCTCCTGCGCCGGCTTGACCGGCGCGACGAAGCCGCCGCGGCCTACCACCGGGCGGCCGGCCTGGTCGGCAACTCGGTCGAGCGGCGCTTCCTCGAAGGTCGGTTGCGCGAGGTCAGCCGGCCCGCCTGACTCGCGGGTTCGCCCCATCGCGGCACCGGTCCGCAACCCTCGGCGGCGCTCCGCCGTGCGACGATCTCCAGATGGACAGCCGAACACGAGCCCGCCGCTGGTGCGGTCGAGCATGAGCCGGCCGCTGGCGCGGCCGAGCGTGGGCCGGCCGCTGACGCGGCCGAGGGCGAACCCCGCCGTCCGGGCCGAACCGGCCGGGATCGGCACGGGTCGGGCGCGCGATCCGCTCGCCCGCGAGGTCAAGCTGCTGGGCGCCCTCCTCGGCCAGGTGATCGCGGAGCAGGCCGGAGAGCCGCTCCTGGCGACGATCGAGGCGATCCGGGCCCGGGCCAAGGCCGGCCGGCGCGCGCTCGACCCGGAGCGGCCGGGCTCGAGCGGCGAGCCGACGCCGCCCGCCCCGGTCATCGACGGCCTCGAGCAGCTTGACCTGGCCACGATCGAATCGATCATTCGGGCCTTTGGCCTCTACTTCCAGGTGATCAACGTGGCCGAGGAGCGTGAGCGGGTCCGCGCCGTGCGACGGACCGAGCGAGCCAGCCATGGCGCTCCGCCCAATTCGCTGGCCGCGGCGATCGACCAGCTGACGGCCGACGGGCTGGACGCCGGCCGAATCGAGGCCCTGGTCGCGGGCCTGTCCGTCACACCGGTCCTGACCGCCCACCCGACCGAGGCGCGCCGGCGAACCCTGCTGCTTGCCCTGCGCCGGGTCGCCCGTCTGGTCGAGGGCCTCGACGACCCGCGGATGGGCCCGGGCGACGATCGCGACCTCCGCCGGCGGCTGCGCGAGGAGATCACCCTGCTGTGGCGCACGTCCGAGCTGCGCTCGATTGCGCCGGGTCCGCTCGACGAGGTCCGGAGCGCGATGGTCTTCTTCGACGAGACCCTCTTCCGGGTGACCCCCGTGGTGATCCGCGAGCTCGACGCCGCGCTGGACCGGCCCGGCCGGACCCGGAACGGTCGTTCGAACCCTGCCCTCGCCGCGGGCCCGGCCACCGACTCGGGTGGCACGGGCACCCGGCCGGCCCGCACCGGCTCGTTCCTGCACTGGGGCAGCTGGGTCGGCGCCGATCGCGACGGCAATCCGAACGTGACGGCGGAGCTGACAGCCCAGGCCGCCCGGATCCACGCCGATCACGTCCTGCGCGGCCACGAAGCGGTCGTGAGCCGGCTGATGCAGACGATCGCAGCCACGGTTCCTGCCGGCGAGGAGGACCGGCGGATCGCCCGACGCCTGGTCGATGACGAGGACGAGCTGCCCGAGCTGATGCGCCAGCTGGACCGTCGATTCGGTGATGAGCCCTATCGCCGGAGGCTGGGCGCGATGGCCGAGCGGCTGCGCCGGACTCGCAGTGCCCTGATCGGTGCGACCGCCCCGCTGACGGGACGCTACCCGGATGTCGAGTCGTTCCGGCGCGAGCTCGAGGAGCTGGCCGAGGCGCTCGTGGCGGACGGCCTCGAGCGGGTCGCCTACGGCGAGGTCCAGGATCTCCGCTGGCAGGTCGATTCGTTCGGCTTCCACCTGGCCGAGCTCGAGGTGCGCCAGCACAGCGGGATCCAGCGGGCCGCCCTGGCCAGCCTCCGGTCCGACCTGTCGAAGGCCACGCCCGCCGCGCTCGAGCTCCTGGCAACGGTCCGGGCAATTGGCAGCATCCAGCGCCGTCACGGCCAGGCCGCCGCGGGGCGCTGGATCATCAGCTTCACCCACGGGCCGGGCGATGTCCTCGACGTCCTCGCCCTGGCCGAGCTGGCCGGCCGTTCCGAGCCGGCCGCCGAGGCGACCGCCGGGTTCGCCCCGGTCCGTCCGCGACTCGATGTCGTGCCCCTGCTCGAGTCGGCCGATGCCCTCGGCCAGGCCGGGGCGCTCCTCGAGGCGCTCGTCACCGAGCCGGCCTACCGGGCCCACCTGCGCGACCGGGGCGATCGCCAGGAGGTGATGCTGGGCTACTCCGACTCGAACAAGGAGTCGGGCTTCGTCGCCGCCAACTGGCTGCTCTACCGGGCCCAGGCCGAGCTGGTCGAAGTCGCCTCGCGCCTCAGCCTCGAGCTGACCCTGTTCCACGGACGGGGTGGCGCGATCGGTCGCGGTGGCGGGCCGGCGGCCAGGGCGATCCGGGCCCAGCCGGCCGGCTCGATCGCCGGCCGGCTCAAGCTGACCGAACAGGGCGAGGTGATCGCCGCGAACTACTCGAACCCGACGATTGCCCGGCGCCATCTCGAGGAGCTGGCCGGGGCAACCCTGCTCGCCTCGGCTCCAACCAGTACGGCTCGGCGGGCGCGGCTCGAGGCCGAGGGCCGGCCGATCATGGTCGAGCTGGCAGCCGCCTCGGAGGCGGCCTACCGGGGGCTGGTCGAGGGGCCCGGCTTCGTCAGCTTCTTCCGCCAGGTGACCCCGATCGAGGAGCTCGCCGGGATGCGACTGGGCTCGCGCCCTGCCCGCCGCCCGTCCGCCGGCCAGCCCGGTCCCGGCTCGCTCAGCGAGCTTCGGGCGATTCCCTGGGTCTTCGCCTGGTCACAGGTCCGGCTCGGCCTGCCCGGCTGGTACGGGCTGGGCAGCGCCGTCGAGTCGTTCGTCGAGCGGCACGGTCCGGATGGCGCGACCCGCCTGGCCGGGCTGTACCAGGCCTGGCCGTTCTTCGAGTCGCTCCTCGACAATGCCGAGCTGGCCCTGGCCCGGGTCGACCTGCGCACGGCCCGGGCCTATCGCCGCCTGGCCGGTGGTCCCGAAGCCGACGAAATCTGGGTGGCGATCGAGGCCGAGTTCGAGCGGGCCTGCCTCTGGCTCGGCCGGATCACCGGCCGGCCGGGCCTGCTCGACGGGCTGCCCGCGGTCAGGCGCTCGCTCGCCGTCCGGGCGCCCTATCTCGATCCGCTGGCCGAGCTCCAGGTCCACCTCCTCGGCCGCCTGCGCTCGCTCGATCCGGAAGATCCGGCGGTCGGCTCCGTCCGGCGCCTGGTCGAATTGACGATCAACGCGATCGCCGCAGGGCTTCAGGCGACCGGCTGATCTAAGATGGCGGTCCTGCAGCCCGAGGATTGCGTGACGGTTTCCGAGCGAGCGACGGCGATTCCAGCGGTCAGCGACGCGCCCCGGCGGAAGAGTGCCTCGCCGGAGGAGATCGCCCGGCTGCTGACCGCCTACGTCACGACCGGCGACCTCCGGCCTGGCGCCCGGATCCCGTCCGAACGGCGGCTGGCCGAGGAGCTCGGCGTGGGGCGCTCGGTCGTGCGCGAGGCCCTCAAATCGCTGGCCCTGGTTGGCCTGATCGAATCGCGCCATGGCGACGGCACGTACGTCGCCGACTCGACCCCCGAGTCGTTCTCGCGAGCCGTCGAGTGGCGTCTCGTCGCCTGGGGCGGCGAGCGGGCCGACGTGGCCGAGGCGATCGCCGTCCTCGACGGCGATCTCGCGGCGATGGCCGCCGAGCGACGGACCGAGGCAGACCTGCTCGACCTGGCCGCTCACCTGGCCGAGCAGGAGGCCGCCCTCGACGCCGGTGACCCGGCCGCCCTCCAGGCGGCCCATCTCGCGTTTCGGGCCACGATCGCCGTGGCCGTCGGCAACGTGACCCTGGCCAGTGTGGTCGAGGCGCTTCGGGCCGCCGCGCCGATCGTGGCCCAGGCGGAAACCGTGGTGATCGAGCCAGCCGTGGATCGGCTCATCCTCGAGGCGATCGGCCGGCGCGATGGGGCCGACGCCCGGCGGGCAGCCCGCCTGAGCCGAGCCGGTTCGTCGAACGCCGCCGACGACCGGAACTGACCCTACTCGGTCAGGTCGAGGTGGCGGAAGAGCAGGATCGCCGCGACGACCGGCAGGACCGACCAGCCGATCACGGCGACGACCGATCCCCAGGCCGGGATCAGGGCGGCAATGCTCGAGTCGTCGCCTGACAGGAGCCGGGTGATCGAGCCGGTGATCGTCGTGCCGGGCAGCCACGGGATCGGACTCTGCTGCCAGAACGGCGTGTCGGTCAGGGCCACGTCCACGACCAGGACGAGCACGGTCATCAGCAGGGCCAGGCCGGTCGAGCGGGTCACGACCGAGACGAGGATCGGCAGGGCGATGAACGGCAGGACGCACAGGACCCGGACGGCGAGCGCGGGACCGAGGTCGGGCACGGGGGCGGCGAAGTGCTGGAGGGGCGTCCCGTCGATCGACATGAAGAACGGGGCGATCGCCGCGAAGATGATCCCGATCGCCATCGTCAGCAGGACCATCCCGCTGATTAGGCCGACCCGGACGGCCAGGACCGACCAGCGGCTCGCCGTCAGGTGGATCGTCCGGACCGTGCCCCACTCGAACTCGCCGGCGGTCAGGGCGATCCCCAGGTAGAGCCCGACGAGGATTACCCCGAGCGGGTTCGTGGCAACCCGGACCAGGCTGGCCGGGAAGGCGAACGCCGGCATCTGGTCGGCGATCTGCTGGTGGAGCTGGGCCTGGACCTGGGCGAGCAGGTTTGGATCGGGGTTCGGTCCGAGGTCGACGTTGAGCACCTCGTGGATCCCCTGGACGGTCCGATTGAAGTCGTTCAGGTAAAGCAGGGCGATCATCAGCGGGACGAGGATCAGGACGAGCCACACGTCGCGCCGGCGTCCAAACCGGACCAGGTCGGCGGCCAGGAGATGGCTCATCGCGGCCGGCTCCAGGGCCGTGTCCTCGACGCCGGTGCCTCGAGCGCCGGTTCGCCCCGATGGTCGGTCAGGCGCAGGAAGATGTCCTCGAGCGAGTCACGACGGTGGACGAGCTGGTCGGGGAACAGGCCGGCCGAGGCCAGCAGCCGGGCAACGTCCGCCCCCCCGGGAGCGCCTTCGACCCACAGGGCGTCGGCGCCCGGTCCAGGCATCACCTTCAGTCCGGCGGCTTCGAGCGCCCGCTGAGCAGCGGGCCCATCGCCGGCTCCGAGCTGGAGCTCGACCCGATCCGTGCCGGCTCCGGAGAGTGCCTCTGGCGTGCCCGAAGCCAGGACCCGGCCGCGATCGACGATCGCGACGTGGTCGCAAGTCCGTTCGACCTCCGTCAGCAGGTGGCTCGAGACGAGGATCGTCCGGCCGGTTCCGGCCAGCGAGGTGAGCAGGTCGCGGATCTCGACGATGCCGGCCGGATCGAGGCCGTTGACCGGCTCGTCCAGGACGATGATCGGTGGATCGGCCAGGAGGGCCAGGGCAATCCCCAGCCGCTGGCGCATCCCGGTCGAGTAGCCCTTGACCGAGCGGCCGCCGACCGAGCCGAGGTCGACCAGGCCGAGGACCGCGCCGATCCGGGTCTCGGCCTGGGCGGTGGGCCAGCCCCAGGTCGTGGCCACGACGCGCAGGTTGTCCCGGCCCGACAGGTGCGGGTAGAAGACCGGCAGGGCGATCATCGCCCCGACCCGTTCGGCGGCCACCCAGGTCCGGTCGACGGGGCGCCCCTCGATCGTGACCGTGCCCGAATTGGCCCGGATCAGGCCGACAAGGATCCGCAGGGCGGTTGTCTTGCCCGCCCCGTTCGGCCCGAGCAGGCCCACGACGTTACCCTCGGCGACCGTCAGGTCCAGCCCGTCAAGCGCCGCCACCCGGCCATAGCGCTTGCGCAGGCCGACGATCTCGATCGTCCCGGTCAATCAGTACCCCTGGTCCTGGACCGGATTGGGCCCGGCCGCCGGGGAAGCATCGGGTCGTGCGGTCGCGCCGTCAACGGGACGATTGGCGGGCTTGTCTTCCTGGCACCGAAGGCGCCGGCGGGCCCGATCGTCGATGGCTCAGGGCTCTTCGATGTCGACCACGATCCGGGTCGGTCCGCTGAGGGTCGAGACGTGGTAGCAGGCCGGCCCCTGCAAGCCGGCGATCCAGGTCACATAGCCCTCGTAATCGCCGGTGTTGACCAGGGCTTCGAGATTCGCGTAGTCGGGCATGAACGAGGACGGCCCGCTGTAAGTCGGATAGCCGCTCGCGCCGAACAGCTTCAGGCTCAGAAAGAGCCTGCCGGGGACGTTCACCGGCTGGCCGCTGGCATCCTCGACGAAGGGTGGCGTGGCCGGCGCGACGGTCAGCTGAGGCCGACCCGAACCGTTCAACTCGAACACGATCCGGTCGTAGGCCCCTGGGTGGCTCCCGACCCGGACATCGCTGATCCCGACGGACGTGCTGGTCGTCTTGGCCAGGACGCTTGTTCCGCAAACGAAGACCGTGCCCGAGGGCTCGGGCAGGGGGCTCGTCAAGGCCGAGCTGGCCGAGGGGGCCGACGACGGCACTCCGCTTGGTGGGCTGCTCGGCGAGCCGACAGCGCTGGGCGAGGCGGCCGAGCTGGGCGCTGCGCTCGGGGCAGTCGACGGACGCAGGCCGCTGACCGATCCCGCGGGCCCGACACCGCCTGGACCGGGCAGGGAGCGGGCGACAATCACGAAGGCCACGACCATGGCGAAGGCCGTGCCCAGGGCTGCCAGGCGGATCCCGCTCAGGAAGCCGGCGACGCGGGCCGGGGCCGGCTCAGCGGGCAGCTGGGCGAGGCGCTGCCGGAGCGACTCGGGGGCGCCCGGGAGCGTGCCCCGCTGGAGGCTTTCGCGCAGCTTGTGATCCAGGTCGTCGTTCATCGGGTCGTGCCTCCGTCCGTCGCGTCGAGCACGTGGCGGATCTCGTTCAAGCCATGGTGCAGTCGGGATTTCACGGTCCCCTCCGGCCAGCCGAGGCGTTCTGCCACGCCCTCGAGGGTCAGGTCGGCCCAGTAGTGAAGGACAATCACGAGCCGCTCATCCGTGCTCAGGCCGGCCATTGCCCGGACGACCTCGTCGCGATTCAGAACGGTCCTGAACGGGTCGATGTGGTCTGGCTGTTCGCTGTCCGGGTCGATCGGACTGAACAGGATCCGGCGGCGCCGACGGAGCCGGTCCCGGCAGATGTTGACCAGGATCCGATCGAACCAGGCCTGGAAACCGGCCGGGTCCCGGAGCGATCCCGCCGCTTGCCACGCCCGCACGAGGGCATCCTGGGTCGCATCCTCGGCCTCGTGCCGATCCCCCAGGATCAGGCCGGCCAGGCGATAGGCGCGATCGAGCTCTGCATTGGCGAGGCGCACGAAGCGCTGTCCGGCTTCGCCGGTTCCGGCGGGGCCCAGTTCGCCCTCCCGAAGCTCGATCGCGGGTTGGATGGCACGGTCGGTTGCGTCAAGCATCACATGGTTCCAGACGAACGCCAGCCCGATTCCGTTCTCGCCGGCGCGACCAAGCGCGGATTCGTGGTGCGCCGGGGCCTCCCCGAACCTCTCGGGCTCCTCGGGCCGAGCTAGATCAGGCGGTCCTCGGGGGCTTCCTCGTCGGCCACGACCCGCTCGCAGGTCGGGCAGAACCAGCGCGTCTCGAGGGGCGTGCCGCAGGCGGCGTGGCGCAGGGCGTCGTGGCCGCCCGGATCGTGTGGACGGCCGCCCCAGGCGGCCAGCAGGCGCAATGCGCTGGCCAGGTCCCGGCCGTCAGCGGTCAGGGCGTATTCCATCCGGGGCGGCCGTTCGGAATAGGGGACCGCGTGGATCACCCGCTCGCGTTCGAGCCGGCGGAGCCGCTCGGTCAGGATGTTCGGGGCAATCCCGGAAACGCCGGCCAGGAGGTCGTTGAAGCGGGCCGGTCCGTCCAGGAGGCGTTCGACGAGGAGCAGGCTCCAGCGATCGCCGACCCGGTCGAGGGCCGACCCGAGGGGCGACGAGGGATCGACCGGGTTCGTCCGCCTGGCCACCCTGCCATGGTAGGCGGCCGTCGAAGGGGCTTGCGCGTCGTGCTGTCGCATAGTAACTTGCATCTTACTAGTTACCGCTCGGCCCGGGCCGATCGCACGAGCCGCCAAACCAGGAGTCGAACAACCATGACCTTCGTCGAAGATCTCCAGTCGACCATTCAATCCGCCATCGGGAGGGCCGGCCCGTCGATCGTCGGGATCGGCCGCCACCAGCGGGGCTCCGGGGTCGTCGTTGCTGACGGCCAGGTCCTGACCAACGCCCACAACCTCCGCGGCGACGAGGTCACCGTCACCTTTGCCGATGGTCGGAGCACGGTCGGGACCGTCCAGGGCGTCGACCACGACGGGGACCTGGGGGTCATCTCGGTCGACACGGCGGGGGCACCGGCGATCGGCTGGAACGCCGACGTCACGCCGGCCGTGGGATCGGTCGTGTTCGGTGCTGCGGCCTCGCGCTCGGGCGGGACCCGGGTGACCCTGGGCACCGTCTCGGCCGTCGGTCGGGCATTCCGCGGTCCCGGGGGGCGGCGGATCTCCGGGAGCATCGAGCACACCGCGCCGCTCGCCTCCGGCTCATCCGGCGGGGCGCTCCTGGACAGCGCCGGCAGGTTCATCGGGCTCAATACGAACCGGATCGGCGATGGCTTCTACCTGGCCCTGCCGGCCGACGGTGCCCTGCGCGAACGGGTCGAGTCGCTGGCCAAGGGGACCTCGGTCGAGCGACCGCGCCTGGGGATCGCGATCGCCCCGGCCTTCGTCGCCCGTCGCCTGCGCCGCTCGGTCGGCCTGCCGGACCGGGACGGCCTGCTCGTCCGCGAGGTCGAGGATGACAGCCCCGCGGCCGGCGCCGGGATCGCCCGCGGCGACCTGATCGTGTCGGTCGCCGGCAGCCCGGTCTCGGATCCGGATGCCTTGCTCGATGCTATCTCGGCGGCCAAGTCGCCGTTCGAGATCGGCCTCGTCCGCGGCGCGGAGGAGCTGACGGTCACCGTCGGTGCGGCGACGGGGCGAGCGAACTAGGCGAGTCGTCCGGGCGCCGCGCCCGGGGGTATTGCCCGGGCGACGTCCGGGCGCGGTAGCCTGACCGGGTGCGACCCAGGATCTGGCTGTCCGACTCGGTGCCCAGGGCCGAGCTCGAGCGCCTCGAGGCGCTGGGCGACGTCCAGGTCTACCCGGCCGACGGTCCCCTCCCGGCGGTCGAGCGGAGGGCGGACCTGCTGGTCGCCAATGCGCCCCTGGGCCGTGTGCTCGAGGTCGCCCGAGCGCTCGACGGCCTGCGGGTGATCCAGACGATGAGTGCCGGGGTGGACCGCTATGTCGGGCAGGTCCCGCCCGGCGTGACCCTGTGCGACGCTGGCGGCGTCCACGACGTGGCCGTCGCCGAGTGGGTCCTGATGGCGATCCTGGCCGCCCAGCGGAACCTGCCGATCTATCTCGCGGCCCAGCTGCAAGCCCGCTGGCGGATCGATCGGATTGCCGGGCGCGACCTGGTCGATGCCACCGTCCTGATCGTCGGGGCCGGTTCGATCGGCCGGGCGGTCGAAGCGCGCCTGGTTCCCTTCGGCGCCCGAATCGAGCGAATTGCCCGAACCGAGCGGCCGGGGGTCCATCCCCTGAGCGAGCTCGGCTCGACGCTGCCCCTGGCGGATATCGTGGTCGTGCTCCTGCCCCTGACGGCCGAAACCCGGGCCACCTTCGACGCTACCCGGATCGGCGCGATGCGGCCGGGGGCGCTCCTGGTGAACGCTTCTCGCGGGCCGATTGTCGACACGGCCGCCCTGACCGAGGCGGTCCTGGCCGGCCGGATCCGGACGGCCCTCGATGTGACTGATCCGGAGCCTCTGCCGGACGGCCATCCGCTCTGGTCTGCCCCGGGCGCCCTGATCACGCCCCATGTGGCCAGCGACGTTGCCCGCGAGGACGAGCGTGGCTGGCAGCTCGTCTACGAGCAGATCGAGCGGCTCGCCGCGGGAGTGCCCCCGGTCAACGTCGTCGCCGACGGGTACTGATCATCTCGAGGCCCCGGAGCGCCTCCTCGACGAGCTCGTCGACCGTTCGCTCATCCACGTCGAGCGTGAACGTGGCCAGCGACGCGAACAACGGGTCACGGATGGCGGCTTGCGCGCTGGCCACGCCTTCCGGGTCGGCTCCATAAATCGGGCGATGGCCGCTGCTCGTGAAGCGCCGGGCCAGGACCGCCGGCGACCCGCGCAACCAGATCACCACGATCCCGCGACCGCCGAGGGCCGTCCGCGCCGCTGCATTCTCGACGACGCTGGCGGCCGGGCAGATCACGCTCGGACCCGGCTCGGCCAGGGCCGCGAAGAGGTCCTCGGCCTCCGCCTCGTGAAGGCTCTCGGTGCCGAGCCGCGTCTGAATGTCGCGAGCCGTCCAGCCAGAGCCTTCCAGGAGGGCCGCGTCCGAGTCGTGGACGGCCCAGCCGAGGCGCGCCGCCAAGGCCCGGCCGACGGATGTCTTGCCGGCGCCCATCAAGCCGGCCACCACGACATGACGGATCGCACCGGGTTCGCGTCTCACTCGACGAGATCGCCGACGGGCCGGTAACGCTCGTCGACTGGACGCAGCATCAGCCCGCCGACGATGAAGCACAGCACAGCCAGGGCGTAGGCAGCCCGCGGGCCCGCCCCGCCGCCGACCGTCTGATCGACCGCGTCCATCAGGGTCCCGCCGAGGGCCAGGGCGAAGATGCTGGCAGAGGCCGTGGCCACGTTGCTGATGCCCATGTAGCGGCCGGACGAGGCCTTCGGGATGATGTCCGTCATCAGGGCCCAGTCGACGGCCAGGAACGTGCCCGAGGCCAACCCGAACAGGAAGACGCCCACGAACGAAACGGCCAAGGCGGGCGCGAACGCGACCAGGGTCATGCCCGCCGTGGCCAGGGCGAAGCTCGTGTACAGGAGCCGCTTCCGTCCGACCCGGTCCGACAGCCGGCCGGCCGGCACGACCGCGCTGATGTTCGCGATCAGGACGAGTCCAACGACCACGATGAAGGTCGTCCCGCTCTGGGTCTCGTCCAGCCCGAAGGTCCGGTGCAGGTAGAACGGACCGAGGGCCGCCAGCATCGCCCCGCCCATCAGGAACAGGAGGCGCGAGCCGACCAGCCACAGGAAGCTGCGCTCGCGCAGGACGTCGGTTCCCCAGGCCTCGCGGGCCACGCTCAGCCAGGACCGGCCGTTGCGCGACTTGGTCACGTTGCCGTCGTTCACCCGGAAGACGACCCCGAGCATCGTGCTGAGCTCGAGCACGCCCAGCGAGATCGTGGCCAGGGAGTAGTTGTGGGTGATCGCCGCGATCGAACCGATCGTGAAGCCGGCGACCTGGCCCATGACCTGCATCAGCCCGACGAGCGAGCTGGCCAGCCCGACCTGGTGGGCCGGGACGAGGTCCGGGACGTAGCCCTGGAACGGCCCCTGGGCGACGTTGCTGCTGAACTGCAGGAAGACAACGAACAGGGCGATCGCGGCCAGCGAGTTCGACGCGGCGATGCCCACCAGGAACACGACGTCGAACAGTGAGCCGACCAGGATGTACGGCTTGCGCCGGCCCCAGCGGGTGATCGTGTAGTCGCTGAGCGAGCCGACCGTTGGCTGGACGAGGAGCGCCACGAGCGAGCCGCCGACGGTCAGGGCGAACAGGGTCGTGCCCTCGGTCCCGGGCGTGACGAGGCCGGTGAACTGGAGCCGATTGCCCAGGATGTTGGTCAGGCCGGCGAAGATCGACGAGATGCCCAGCCAGTAGAGCGACAGGCGGACGAGCTGGCGGACGGGCAGGGTTGCCGTCGGGCGCCCAAGCGCGGCGTCCACCCCGCTCAGGTGACCCGGCTCGGGCAGAGCGCGGCGTAGTCGCAGCGCTGGCAGAGCGCGGCGGACGGCGTCGCGGCAAAGTTGCCGGAGCGGATCAGGGCGGCCCGGGCCAGCAGGTCGGTCCGGGCGAGATCCAGCTCGGGATCCGTCCGGGTGCCGCTCAGCCGGGTGGACGACTCGGTGAAGTACAGGGTGACCTTGTCCGGACGACCCAGGCCCAGGGCATCCCGGCAGGCGAGGGCGTAGATCGTCAGCTGGAGGTTGACCGCGGGCTCCTTCTGGGCGCCCATGTTGCCGGTCTTGTAGTCGACCACCTCGATCCCGCCCGAGTCCAGCCGGTCGACCCGGTCGATCGAGCCGGTGATCCGCACCGGCGGGCTGCCGTCGTCCGGGTCGAGGGTCAGCTCGAAGGGAAGCTCTTCGTGGAGGGCCGTCCCGGTCGTGCTCAGCTCCTCGTCCCAGAACCGGTCGAGGAGGTTGCCGACCCGGCGCTGATAGGCCGCTTCGGTGGACTGGTCGCCGAACTCCTCGGACTTCCAGCCGGCCATGAAGATCCGCTCGAGGTCCCGCCGGGTGGGCGCCGGCTCACCCCTCGCCAGGCGTTCACGGCGCTCGCGGGTGAACTGCTCGAAGGCCGCGTGGGCGGCCGAGCCGAAGGCGAAGTAGCCCGTCGTGCCGGCTGTCGGGATGCGATACACGTGGGCGAACGCGTACTGGAGCGGACAGCGCTCGTAGGTCGAGAACTGCGAGTAGCTGAAGTGGGCCGGTAGCGGGGCAACCTCGAGCAGGTTGGCCCCGGCGGCGCTGTCCAGGCCGAGCTCGATGAAGGTGAAGGGGTCGAGCCCGAGCTCGCGGGCGGTCTGGGCATCCATGGCCGCCGACCGGCCGACCTCGGCCAGCTGATCGGTCAAGCGCTCCCGGGCGGCATCCGCCTCGGGTGCTGCCGGGTCGAGCCCTTCGAGCAGGCCGACCAGCTCGGTCGCCCGGAGCCGGATCGCCAGTCGCCGCTCGCGCTTCGACGACAGGGGCATGACCCGCCGGACTGCGGCCACGGTCCGCTCCAGGGTCGGATCGGGGACGGCGGTCGCTGCGGCGGGATCGGGCAAGGCCCACTGGCTTGCCTCGTCGGCTTCGCCCGTCCGGTTGATGAACCGGATCGCCGGCCCGTCGCCGTCAGGACCGGCCCCCCGCAGCTCCTCGATGAACGGCGAGGGCGCGAGCTTCTTCGCTGGCCCACTGTGGCAGGTCACGATCAGCCGATCCTTCGCCCGGGTCAGGGCGACATAGAGCAGCCGACGTTCCTCCTCGAGGCCGAAATCCGCCGACGGGCGGCCCTCGCGCAGCAGATCGACCGGGAGCAGGTCGAACGAGGCCATGCCGGTCGGCCACTCCTTCTCGACCAGGCCGGGCACGATCACGACCGGAAACTCGAGGCCCTTGGCCTGGTAGACGGTCATCAACCGGACGCCCTCGACGTCCTCGCTCAGCTCGACGCTCGTCGCCAGCTCACCGCCGGCATCCTTGTAGGCATCGAGGTAGTCGACGAACTGGCTCACATGGCCGGCCGGAAAGGCCGCCTGCCAGTCGCTCGCGAAGCGCAGGAAGCTGGCCAGGTTCAGGGCGATCCGCTGCGACTCACGGGTATCCGCACCGATCAGGTCGAGGAACTGGCCGGTTCGCTCGACGAACCGCTCGAGCACCCTGTAGGGTCCCTCGCGCCAGGTCATCGGCGACAGGTCGTCGATCGTCTCGAGCAGCCGCCGGAGGCGGGCCCTGGCGCCGGGTCCGATCTCGACGTCGCGGGTCGCCGGCCGGCCGGGCGGGGCGGACTCCTCGGCGGGCTCGCCGACCTGCTCGACGGTCACCTGGCCCGACGCGACGATGTGGCGGACCGACTCGACCAGGTGGCTCCGGTCGAACCGGGCCATCCGGCTGATCGACAGGATCTCGAGTGGGTCGAGCCGCCACGGTCCAGCCGAGAGCATCCGGACGAGGGCCACGTCATCGTGCGGGTTGGCGATCGCCCGGAGGCTCTGCTCGAGGTCCCGAACCTCGGGCGTGTCGAACAGGGACACACCACCGACCACGGCGTACGGGATCCCTTCCTCGCGCAGTCGAGCGACGATCTCGCTCCGGTGCTTGTGCTTGCGGTAGAGGACGGCGACGTCCGACCAGGCCGGCCCGTCCTCGTCCCGGGCAGCGGCGCTCCGGATCGCATCGACCACCGCGACCGCCTCGTCCTCGGGCCCGGCGCACTCGATGACTTCGACCGCCGCGCCAGACCCCCGGACCGTGACCAGGCGCTTGTCGGGCTCCTGGCGGCCGGTGTTGTGGGCGATCAACCGGTTGGCCACGGTCAGGATCTCGGGCACGGACCGGAAGTTCTGCTCGAGGCGCAGCCTGACCGGCGCTCCGGGGGCTCGTCCGGTCGGGTCGTGGATCGGCGGGCCGGAGAAGCGCCGGACGAACTCGTCGAAGGCGGCGAAGCTGGCGCCCCGGAAGTGGTAGATCGACTGGTCGTCATCACCTACGACCATCACGTTGTCCGGTCGGTCGGGGGTTCGGCCGAGCAGCTCGATCAGCTCGATCTGGGCGACGTTGGCGTCCTGGAACTCGTCCACGAGGATATAGCGGTAGGAGCGCTGCGCCCGGCGCAGGATGTTCGGCCTGAGCTTCCAGAGCTGGGTGACCGCGGCGATCTGCTCCCCGAAGTCGAGCGCGCCTCGCCGGGCCAGCTCGGCCTGGTACAGCCGATACACCCGGGCGAGCTCCTCGAGCCGGATGATCTCGAGGGCCGCCCCATCGGCGACGTAGGAAGCTGCGAGGCGGGCGATCTCGATCTGCTGGGCCGGGCTGAACTTCTCGATCGGCCGGAGCTGGCCGGTCCCTCCGACCGATCGCCGGGCTTCCCGATCGGCGGCCTTCTCCGGGGAGGGCTTGCTCGCCGGGAGCGGGTCGCCCCGGTCCTCGGCGCGCTCGTAGCGGCGGAGCTTCACGACTTCCTTGCGGATCTTCCGGGGTGGGGCCAGGTTGCCCTCCTGGGCAAGCCGTTCGCAGGCCGTCTCGAACGATCCATGACGGGCCTCGAAGACCGCCCGCTCCCCGGCCACGTAGGCCTCGAAGTCAGCTGGGCTGACGAGCTCGTCCTTGGCCCGGTTGATGAACTGGACGAACGGGCGGAGGGCCCAGAACGTGGCGTGGTAGAGCAGCTCGAGGTCCGGCTCGAGATCGCGCAGGAGGAGGACCTGGCCGATCCCGTCGAGGACCTCCGGGTTCGGCGGCAGGCCGGCCTCCCCGGCCGCCTCGGTCAGGACCTGGTGGCAGAAGCTGTGGAAGTTCGAGACGGTCATCCGGGCCCGGACCGTCGGCCCGACCAGGCGGTCCAGTCGTTCCTGGAGCTCGCGCGCCGCCTTGACGTTGTAGGTCAGGACGAGGATCTGTTCGGGCAGGAGGGGCCCCGAGAACGGGTTCCCGGGCTCGGGCTCGGCTGACCCGGCATCGGCCGAATCGGAGACGGCCATCTCGGAAGCGGTCGGCTCGGATTCGGCCCAGAGCCCGACCTGGGTTGGCCCGCCGGCGGCGCCGGAGGCCGGCTGCCCGCGCGGCTCTTCCGGCTCATCCGGCTCATCGGGCAGGAGCCGCCCGAGGGCATCCCGGCCGCCGCGTCCGTGCGTCTCGAGGAGCCAGCGAACGCGTTCGACGATGACCCGGGTCTTGCCCGTGCCTGCGCCGGCGATCACGACCGCCGGACCGTCGCCGAACCGGACGATCCGCTCCTGCTCGGAGGTCAGCGGGATCGGCTCGAGCTCCCCCGAGTCGGTCAAGCCAGGCCTGCCCGCGAAGGTTCGTCTGCCGGTCCGGTCACCATCCGTTGAGAGTACCCGGCAGGCGTGACAGCTTGTCCGTCACCGCGGGTCAGTCGACGATGGCCATCCGATCGCCGGAGCTCGCCGCGGCCGACTCGAGGGCGAGCTTGGCGCTTGCCCCGGCCGTGGGCCGGGGACGCAGCGTGTTCTCGCCGAGGGTCCCGCGCGGCAGCCGCCGGTACCAGACGTAGCCCACGAGGGCGGCGACGAACGAGATCGCCCCGCCCAGCCAGATCGCTTCCAGCGCGCCGCTGTTCGCCGCGATCGCCCCGAACAGGAGCCCGCCGATCGGGCTCGTCCCGGCGAAGACCGTGAGGTACACGCTCATCACCCGGCCGCGCAGCTCGTCGGGCACCTCGAGCTGGATGACCGTGTTGGCCGTGGCCATCATCGTGATCGCGCCGGCTCCGGCAAAGAACATCAGGACCAGGTCGGCCGGGTAGCTCGGGATCGAGCCCATCGCCACCTGGGCCAGCCCCAGGACCGCGGCGCCGATCAGCATCCGGACCGCCCGGGTCCCGCCGAAGGCGATGGCCAGGGCGGCCACCAGCGAGCCAAGGCCCGAGGCAGCCATCAGGAAGCCGTAGCCGCTCGCCCCGACATGCAGGACGTCGTCGGCCAGGGGCGGGATCACGATCGAGAAGTTGATCCCGAACGTCGCCACGACCCCGACCACGGCGATCGAAAGCAGGACGATCCCGGTCTGCCGGACGTAGCGCAACCCGTCGGCCAGGTTCGTGACGACGGCCCCGACCGAGGTCGGGCGGTCGAACCGGCGCGAGGGCCGCAGCTCGAGCTCGTTCATCAGGAACAGGCCGCCCAGCACGGCCAGGAAGCTGATCGCATCGATCAGGAAGGCGACCGGCACGCCGAACGCCCCGATCGCGAGGCCGGCCAGGGCCGGGCCGATGATCCGGGCCGCGTTGAACATCGCGGAATTCAGGGCGACGGCGTTGCCGACGTCCTCCTTGCCGACCATCTCGACCGCGAACGCCTGGCGGGTCGGCATGTCGACCGAGTTCCGGACGCCCATGATCGCCGCCAGCAGGAAGACCTGCCAGACCTGCACGACCCCGGTGACCGTCAGCAGGAACAGGGAAAAGCTGACGAACATCGCCACGGTCTGGGTGACGTACAGGGTTCGTCGCTTGGGCAGCCCGTCAGCGATCAGGCCACCGAACAGGCCGAGAATGAGCACCGGGCCGAACTGGAAGACCGCCAGCAGCCCGAGGTCGAACGGATTGCCCGTCAGCTGGAGGATCAGCCAGCTCTGGGCGACGGCGGTCATCCAGGTCCCGATCAGGGACACCAGCTGGCCGCCGAAGAACAGGCGGTAGTTGCGGTGGCCGAAGGCGCTCAGGCCGCGCGCATCGAGGAAGGCTGGACGGGTCATCGGATCGAGCCGTCTCCACCCGCATCGATGTCGGCCAGCCGGGCCGACAGCCGGGTGCGGCGAGCTTCGACGGCCTCGACCATCGCCTCGATCCGTCCGATCTTCTCGCGCAGGATGCCCGCCTGACGATCGACCCGGGCGAGCGAGCCGACGAGGATCGCCCGCCGCTCGGCGGCATCGCTTGAGCGGGAGAACGCCTCGCGGGCCCGGCCCCGGGCCGCCTCGTCCTCGAGCAGGAGGCTGATCTCGGCCAGGGAGAAGCCGGCGTCATCGCGGAGGCCCTTGATGAACTGGAGCCGCTCGACATCCGAGGCGTCGTACAGGCGGTACGCACCCTCGCTCCGGGCGGCCGGACTGAGCAGGCCGAGCTCTTCGTAGTAGCGGATCGAGCGGGTCGTCAGGCCGAGCTCGGAGGCCACCTCCTGGATCCGGAGCAGGCGTGGTTCGGGCGGGGCCGATCCGCGATCGGTCGTCAGGTTGTCGATTGGGGAGGGGTCGGGGGGAGGGGTCTGGAGGGTCACCCGAGAACTGTAGCACACATTGACGTATACGTAAACGTTATAGCGAGGACCGTCCGTCTCTTCGGCGGTGCTACGCTCGCGACTGCAGGTCCAACCTCCCGACAGACTGGAAGCGGTGGTTTCGATGAAGGACGCACGGCTGTTCGAGTACATCAACGAGCTGTCCCGCGAGGAGGAAGAGCTGTTCGCCCGAGCCGGCGACGGCAGCGGCCTGAGCCAGGCCGACCTCGACCGGCTCGAGGAGATCAAGGTCGAGCTCGACCAGGGCTATGACCTGCTCCACCAGCGCGCTGCGCGCAAGGCGGCCGGACTGGATCCAGCCGAGGCGGAGGTGCGCCCGCCGGAGGTCGTCGAGCGCTACCAGCAGTGACTCGCTGTCAGGACTGGGCGCCGGATCCGGCGCTCAGGCGCCGGACCAGTTGAAGCGGTAGCGCAGGAACAGGTGGTCCTCCGCCCGGCGAACCGAGACGAGCCTGGCCCAGGGGGCGCTGGCGACGTCGAAGGCCTCGCCCTCGGCGAGCCCGAAGCGTTCGGCGCCGGCGGCGCGCCCGGCAATCTGGGGCGCCACCGTCAGGAACAGCTCGTCGAGCAGCTCGGCCCGGAGCAGGTCGCCGATCAGGTGGGGCCCGCCCTCGCACAGGATCAGGCCGGCGCCGGCGGATCGGCCGATCCGGAGCAGGTCGGAGGCGCTCACCGCCCCGCCTTCGCCAACGACCTCCAGGCGCGCGTTCGGGGCAAGCCGATCGGGGCCCAGGCGGCGGGCCCCCTGCTCCGTCGTGGCCACGACCACGGGCACGTCCGGCGCCGACAGGCCGGGGTGACCCGGCTCCAGGTCGCCTCGGCCGGTGGCCACGACCGTGGTCGGCTCCGGCGAAGCGACCCCGATTCGCTCCCGCCAGGCGGCGTAGGTCCCGGCCGAGACCGGCCGGACGTGCCGGGCCGTCCATTCGTGGGTCGGCGCCGCCCGGACCGTGCCGGCGCCGACGAGGACGACGTCGGCCATCGCCCGTAGCAGGCCCATCACGAATCGATCGGAGTCGGCGAAGCCGCTGACCTCGCCGCCGCCCGACCCGCCGTCGGTGTCAAAGGCCACGACGCCGTCGATCGTGGCCACGAAGTTGGCGATGACCGTCGGACGGTCCGGCCGGAGGACGACGAACAGCTGCCCGGCGTAGGCGGCCTGCAGCTCCTCGGGAAAGGCCCCGCCCCGGGAGGAGCCTTCGGGCGGCTCCGCTTCCCAGAGCCGCTCGAGCGCGATCGGCCCGGAGCCGGCGCGCGCGTGCCTGCTCGGAGCCGTCAGGACCCGGCTCCCCGCAGCCCGCTCACGTCGAAGAACTCGCCGCGCAGCTGGGGGCTCTCGACGTAGACCCCGCGATACGAGGTGGTCCGGGTCTTGGGATGGTCCTCGCGCACGCCGCGCATCTGGGTGCACAGGTGATGAGCCTCGACGTACACCGCCACGCCGTGGGGTTGCATCATTCGATCGAGCTCTTCGCCAATCTGGTAGGTCATCCGCTCCTGGACACCGAACCGCCGGGTGATCACCCGGACGAGGCGGGTCAGCTTGCTGATCCCGATGATCCCCTCGTGGGCCACGTAGCCGACGTAGACGTTGCCGAAGAACGGCAGGGCGTGGTGCTCGCACAGGGAGAAGAACGGGATCGGGCCTTCGACGACCTGGGCGATCTCGCAGTTCGCTCCACCCCGGCACTCGGTCGGGAAGGCGGTCAGCAGCTTCGGGTCGCCCTCGTAGCCCGAGGTCGTGTCGAACAGCGCCCGTAGGAACCGCTGCGGCGTGGACCGGGTCCCGGGCGTGTCGAGGTCGAGCCCGAGCGCGGCCAGGATCTCGGCCAGGTAGCCCTCGTACCGGACCCAATCTTCAGCGCTCACCGGGCGCGGGTGATCGGGCACGAGGCGTTGCTCGAGCCCGTCGTCGGACGGTTCGGAATGATGGTGTGAGTGGCCGGCGGTCTCGGTTGTCATGGGCAGTTCACCGTCAACGGGCTGGATCGATCGTCCAGTCGATGATACGAGCCGCCTGCGTTCATGGATCCCGGCCCCCCGGGAGCGCCTAGAATCAGGCCATGGACCGCGCCATGATTCGCAGGATCGCCGGTCGGATCGGGCTCGCGATCGGGGTCGTTCTGCTCATCGCCCTGATTGCCCTGGCCGTGATCGGGATGCCGACCAGCCTGAACTGATCAATTCCACGCTCAGTCAGCGCTTCAGCCGGCCGCTTCAGCCGCCTTTCGCCTTCTTGCCCTGGCGTCCCGTGAGGGGAACCCGGCTGAACAGGAGGACACCAGGCATGTCGGGTCGGCTGCTGACGTAGACGGTCGCGCCGGCCGCCTTGATCACCTTGCTCGCAGCGGCCCGAGCCGTGGCGGCCTTGCCCTCGTACTCCCAGGGCAGGACCTGCGACGCGGCGCCGACGCTGACTTCATTGACCAGCTTGGCAAGATCCTCATCGCGCGGGTTCGAGCGACGACCGCGGGGTGTTGGCTTGCGCTTGAGATCTTCGAGATTGAGCGGCTTGCCAACCTTGATCGTGGTGAACTTGGCCAATTGATTGCCTCCCGTGGCACGAACCCCCAACGACGTTGCGCGCCGAAGCACTGTACGCAATCGTGATCGCCGAGTCCAGCATCAATCGTGTGCATCAACGATCGACGGTTCAGCGGCGCGGGTTGAAGAACCAGACGAGGCAGCCGAGGATCGCCACACCGGCCAGCCAGGGAATGAACAGGATGACCCCGGTCATCAACCCGGCGGCACCCAGGATCGCATTGCCGGTCAAGGCCGGAACACAGGAGATGACGAGGAAGACGACGATCCAGATCAGCAGCAGAACCCGGAACAAGGTGTACATGTCCGAACGATAGCGGCGCCGGCGCGTCGCTCGCCGGCCCGGCCAGTCGGCTGCGAAACTGCTTGCTTGGTACAATCAAATGATGGTCACGCTGGAGTCCGAGGCTGCGCTGGTCCAGGCCGAACAGGCGCTCACCGAGCTGATGCGCCTGTTCAATCGGCCGGTTGTCCAGCGCCGGCTCATCGCCCGGGCCGGCCTCGAGATCGAGATCGGTGCCGCCTGGACCCTCGGCCGGCTCGGCCAGCTTGGCCCTTCTCGCCCGACCGACCTGGCCCAGTCGCTGGGCGTCGATGCCTCGTCGATCACCCATCGAGTCCGGGCCCTCGAACGGGCCGGCCTCGTTGAGCGGCTGGCCGATCCGGACGACGGGCGGGCCTGGGTGATCGGGCTGTCGGCCGCCGGCCGGGCCGCGCTGGCCGGCCTGCGGGCGGCCCGGGCCGAGTTTGTCGAGCGCCTCCTGGCCGGCTGGTCGGACGCCGATCGGCGCGCCTTCGGGATCGCCCTGGATCGAGTCCGAGCCTCGCTCGAAGCGGAGCTCGAGGAGGCATGAGTCGGCGGGTCGGCTCCAACTACAAGTGGATCGCGCTCTCGAATACCACGCTCGGCATCCTGATGGCCGCGATCGACGGCTCGATCGTGATCATCGCCCTGCCGGCGATCTTCAACGGGATCCAGCTCGACCCGCTCGAACCCGGCAGCACCGCCTACCTCCTGTGGATCTTCATGGGCTACCTGCTGGTCACGGCCGTCCTCGTCGTCGCCTTCGGCTGGCTGGGCGATCGCTACGGCCGGGTCAAGATGTACACCGGCGGCTTCCTGATCTTCACGATCGGCTCGATCCTGCTCGCCTTCACCCCCTTCATGGGCACGGCCGGGGCGCTCTGGATCATCGCGATGCGGATCGTCCAGGGGATCGGCGGGGCCTTCCTGTTCGCGAACTCGGCCGCGATCCTGACCGACGCATTTCCGGCCAACCAGCGTGGCCTGGCCCTCGGAATCAACGGCGTCGCCGCCATCGCCGGCCAGTTCATCGGCCTGCTTCTGGGCGGCTTCCTGGCCACGATCAACTGGCGGCTCGTGTTCTTCGTCAGTGTCCCGATCGGGATCGTCGGGACGATCTGGGCGTATCTCCGGCTCGAGGAGCTGAGCACGACCACGGTGCGCCGGATGGACTGGTGGGGCAACCTGACCTTCGCCTTCGGCCTGTCGATGATCCTGATCGGGATCACCTATGGCATCCAGCCCTACGGCAATCAACCGATGGGCTGGACCAGCCCAATGGTCATCGGACTGATCGGCGGGGGGATCCTCCTGCTGGTCCTGTTCGTCTGGATCGAGCAGCGGGTGGTCGAGCCGTTCTTCGACCTGTCCCTGTTCAGGATCCGGGCATTTGCGGCCGGCAACATCGCCAGCCTGCTGGCGTCGACGGCCCGGGGCGGGCTGTCGTTCATCATCGTGATCTGGCTCCAGGGGATCTGGCTGCCGGTCCACGGCTACAGCTATGCCGACACGCCCCTGTGGGCCGGAATCTTCATGCTGCCCCTGACGATCGGGTTCCTGATCGCCGGCCCGTTGTCAGGCTTCCTGTCGGACCGCTTCGGGGCCCGCCTGTTCGCCACCGGCGGGATGATCCTGGCCGCCCTGGCATTCATCGGCCTGACCGGCCTGCCGGTCCAGTTCGCCTACCCTGCGCTGGCCTTCTTCCTGTTCCTGGCCGGCCTGGGGTCCGGGCTGTTCAACTCGCCCAACGCGGCCGCGATCATGAACAGCGTGCCGGCCAACCAGCGCGGCGCCGCATCGGGCATGCGGGCGGTCTTCGCCAATGCCGGTTTCGTCGTGTCGATCGGCCTGTTCTTCTCGCTGATGATCACGGGCCTGGCCGGCTCGCTCAGGACAACCCTGTATGCCGGGTTGATCGCCCACGACGTACCGGCCGATGTCGCGACGAAGATCTCCCAGCTGCCGCCGGTCTCGAGCCTGTTCGCGTCGCTGCTCGGCTATAACCCGATGGCCTCGCTGTTGCCCGCGGACGTGCTCAAGGCGCTGCCGCCCGACCAGGCTGCGATCCTGACCGGCAAGGACTTCTTCCCGGGCCTGATCAGCGGGCCGTTCCACGACGGCCTGGTCATCGTCTTCGTCGTCGCGGCCGGCATGTCGTTGGCGGCGGCCGTCGCCTCGAGCCTGCGTGGCGGCAAGTACGTCCACCAGGAGCTTCCGGTCGCCGAACGGGACCTCGCAACCCACTGATCGACCCCGGGTTTGCCGGCGAGCCGAGCCCGGGCCGGCCGGCCGATGCGGCGGGCCGAGCTTGGTGCCTGGTCTCAACCGCCACTTCTTTCAGTATTGCCTGAAATTACCAAATGTTCTAGCATGGCGGCGTGACCGACGACGAAGCCGTCTTCGTGGAGGAGATGGGCCAGTACCTGGGAAGCTACAAGTTCGTCCCGATGGCGGGCCGGGTGTGGGCCTGGCTGCTCATCTGCGAGCCGGCCGAGCAGACCGCGGGCGACCTGGCGGAGGAGCTCCGGGCGAGCCGCGGAGCCATCAGCGCCGCTGTCGCCTTCCTGTCTACCGCCGGGATGATCCGCCGGGCTCGTCGCCGGGGTGACCGGCGCGAGTACTTCAGTGCTCCTCCCGGCACCTTCAACGCGATCCTGCGCTCGATCGGTTCGGCCTATGGCCGGCTGGTCCGGATCACCGAGGACGGCCTTGTCGCGCTCGCGGAGCGGCCCCCGGCGAGCCGCCAGCGGCTCCTCGAGGTCCACGATGCCGCGGTGTTCCTGGAAGGCGACCTGCCGGTCCTGATCGAGCGCTATCTGCGCGACCGAGAGGCCCGACTGGCCTCGTCCTCGTCGGGCCGGATCCTGCCGGCCGTCGATCTGGCCCGGCAACTGACGGGTTAGTGGGAGGCTGAACTGGCGATGGCAGGCGCGACCCACATCATCCGAACCGAGCAGCTGACCAAGTCCTACGGGCCGGCCCGGGGAATCATCGAGGTCGACCTGTCGGTCGAGCAGGGCGAGGTCTTCGGCTTCCTCGGACCGAACGGAGCCGGCAAGACCACGGCGATCCGGACGATCCTCGACCTGATCCGGCCGACCAGCGGCAAGGCCTTCGTATTCGGCATCGAGAGCACGATCGACCCGGTCTCGATCCATCGCCGGATCGGCTACCTGCCCGGTGAGTTCACCCTGTACGACCGCTTGACTGGCCGGCAGACGCTGACCTATTTCGCCAACCTGCGGGGCGGCGTCGATGCCGCCTACCAGCAGTCGTTGATCGAGCGCTTCGACCTCGATCCGAGCCGGCGCTTCAAGGAGCTGTCGAAGGGCAACAAGCAGAAGGTCGGCCTGGTCGCTGCCCTCCAGCACAAGCCCGAACTGCTCCTGCTCGACGAGCCGACCTCCGGCCTCGATCCGCTCGTCCAGCAGACGTTCTTCGCCGTGCTGCGCGAGACCGTGGCCGAGGGGCACACCGTGTTCCTGTCGAGCCACGTCCTGTCCGAGGTCGAGAAGACCTGCGATCGGGTCGCGATCATCCGCGACGGCCGGCTGGTCCGGGTGGACCGGGTCGACGCGCTGCGCGACCTGGCCCATCACCAGGTCGAGCTGCGCTTCGCCGGGACCGTGCCGGCCGAGGCGTTCGAGCACCTGCCGGGAGTCAGCGACGTCAGCGCCGAGGATCACGTCCTGCGGCTGCGCGTGGCCGGCCCGATCTCGCCGGTCGTCCAGGCCGCGGCGAAATTCGAGCTCCTCGACTTCGTCAGTCGCGAACCGAGCCTCGAGGAGACGTTCCTGGCCGAATACGGCCACGGGACGCCAGCCGGGGAGGGCCCGAGCGATGGCAGCTAGCCCAGGCAGCGCGACGCTTCGCCAGGCCTCGCCGATCCCGCTCCGACGGCGGCTGTATGGCTTTGGCAGCATCTACGGCAAGACGGTCCGCGACTCGCGCCTCGCCTTCATCGTCGCGGCGGGGTTGCTGGGCGGCATCTCGCTCGTCATGGGTGCGGCGATCGGGACGGTCTTCCCCACCCCCGAGTCGCGCCTTGAGGTCAACAAGCTCATCGGGAGCATGCCCCCGTCGATGGTCAACCTGTTCGGCAATGCCACCCTGCTCGGCCCGAAGCTCGGCACCCTGGGTGGCTACATGAGCTGGAAGTACGGCGCGCTGTTCGGCCTGGGCACAGCCCTCTGGTCGATCCTCGCCCTGTCCGGGACGCTCGCCGGCGAAGTCAGCCGAGGCAGCCTCGACTTTGTCGCGGCCGGGCCATTCGGGAAGCGCCGGATTGCCCTCGAGAAGCTGGCCGCGCACCTGACGATGCTGTGGCTGGCAATGGGCTTCGTGGCGATCATGATCTTCACCAGCTCGAATGCCTTCGGCGACGCGGCTCTGGGCGATGACATCCCGCTCGGCGGCGCGATCTCGTTCGCGCTCTGGGCCGGCTTCCTGGCGATGTGCTTCGGCGGCCTGGCCTTCGCCCTCGCGCCGCTCCTCGGGCGAGCCGGATCGGCCGCCATCGCCGGCCTCGTGATGATGGTCATGTGGGTCGTGAGCGGCCTCGACGTGGGTGGTCCGCTCGTCAACCTGAGCCCGTTCTACTGGACCGTCAACCACGTCCCGTTGGCCGGCTTCTACGACTGGCCGGGCATGGTCGCGGTCCTCGTGCTCGGGCTCGTCCTGCTCGCGGCCGGCGTCGAGCTCTTCAGTCGCCGGGACCTGGGCGTTACGGCAAACGTCTCGCTGCCGGCCCTACCGGGCGGGGTCCTGGGGGTCCGCGGACCGATCGCCCGGGCCTTCGGCGAGCAGCTGCCGCGAGCGCTCGCGTGGGGCCTGGGCATGGGCCTGATGGGCGCCCTGCTGGCGTCGCTGGTCGGCTCGTTCGCCAAGGAGATCGGGAGCGACGCGGGCCTGGTCAAGATCTTCGCCACGATCTTCCCCGGCTTCGACTTTGGTTCGGCCGGCGGGTGGCTTCAGCTGTACCTGGCGATCCTGTACATCGCGGCCGGCCTGGCCGCCGCGACATTCGTCTCCAAGTGGGCCTCGGACGAGACCGATGGCCGGCTGGAAGAAATCCTCGCCAGCCCGCTGACGGGGGCGCGCTGGGTGATCGCCGGGGGGATCGGGGCGATCAGCTCGGTGGTCCTGATGACGGCGATCTTCGCCCTGGGGATCGCCCTCGGGGCGGCGGCCGGCGGCGCGACGGCCGGCGATGCCCTGCTCGGTTCGGCCGCCATCGGCCTTTACGGTGCAGCGGTCGTCGGGGTCGGCATCGCCGTCGGCGGCCTGTGGCGGACTTCGATCGCCGCGGAGATCGCCGCCCTGGCGGTGGTCGTGACCTATCTCATCGACCTGCTGGCGCCGCCGCTCAAGCTGCCCGACTGGTTCCACCAGCTGGCCCTTACCGCGCACCTCGGCCAGCCGATGATCGGCCAGTGGGACGTGCCCGGGATCCTGGCCTGCCTCGTCCTGGCGGTTGGCGGGGTGCTGCTCGGCGCGTGGGGCATGAGCCGTCGCGACGTGCAGCGCTGAGCGATGCCGTCGTGCCTGCGACGGGAGCCGGCCGAGAACCGTTTTGGCCGGCCGGCGGTCAGCCCCGGGGTTCGAGCCTGAGCGCGGCCGAGTTGATGCAGTAGCGCTGGCCGGTCGGGTTCGGTCCGTCGTCGAAGACGTGGCCGAGATGCCCGCCGCACGCCGCGCAGGCCGCTTCCGTCCGGGTCATGAAGAACGCCCGATCGGTCTGGGTGGCCACGGCGTCGCTGCTGGCCGGAGCGTAGAAGCTCGGCCAGCCGGTGCCGGACTCGAACTTCGTGTCCGAGCTGAACAGCTCAGCCCCACACCCGGCGCAGCGATAGACGCCGTCCCGGTGCTCGTTCCAGAGCGCGCCGGTGAAGGCCCGCTCGGTGCCCTTCTGACGCAGCACGTGGTACTGCTCGGGGGTCAGCTCGGCCCGCCACTGGCTGTCGGACTTCATCTGAATGGAACCATCGGCGTTGGCCGTCTTGGGAGTGCTCATGCGCTCACGGTACGCCTGACTTGTTGCCGGACGATGACGTCAGCCGCGGGTCAGGACGCCACTCCGGGAGTTCGCCCGGGAGAGCGAGTCGACGGTCACGGCGGCCAGCAGGACGAGGCCCGTGGCGATCAGCTGCCACTGGATCGGCAGGCCGAGCAGGTACAGGCCGTTGTAGATCGCGCCGATCACCAGGCCGCCGAGCAGGCCGTGGATCGGCCGACCGCGTCCGCCGAACAGGCTCGTGCCGCCGATGACCGCCGCGGCCACCGCGTACAGGACGAGCTGCCCGCCGTTGATGTTCGTGCTGATCCCGCCCTGCCAGGACAGGTAGATGATCCCGCCGATGCCGCCCGTGAACGAGCACAGGATGAAGCCCCAGGTGCGCACGTTGGGAACACTGATCCCGGCCCGCCGGGCCGCTTCGGGGTTGCCGCCCACGGCGTAGACGTGGAGCCCGAACTGGCTCCGCTCGAGGAGCAGGGTCCAGGCCCCGAGGACGACGAGCACGATCGGCAGGACCCAGGGCACGCCCTGGATCACCAGGAACGTGCCCCGGTTCACATTGCAGATCGCCACGACGACGATCCCGGCCAGCGGCCATGAACACGATCTTGGCCACGGTCAGGCCGACTGGCGGGGCAACGAGCCCGCTCCTGCGCCGGCGGTTGTCACGGATCCACATCAGGCTCCCGAGCCCGACGACGATCACGGCCAGGCCGATCCAGGCGACGATCGGCTCGATGTTGCTATTGACGATCCCGTACAGGACCTGCTGGTTGCTTGAGGACCGTGCTCGAGATCGGGACGCTGCCGCCAGCTCCGAGCAGGATGATCATCACCCCGAACCAGAGCAGGTAGCCGGCCAGGGTCACGACGAAGGCCGGCAGGCGCAGCTTCGTGATGATCAGGCCGTGGATCAAGCCGATCCCGGCCGTCACAGGCCAGTCCGCAGGTGATCGCGAACCACCAGGGCAGGTCGAGTCCCGGGCTGGACCATGTTGCCGGCGATGATTCCGCCGATCGCCCCGACGTAGCCGACCGACAGGTCGATCTCGCCGAGGAGCAGGACGAAGCCCTCGGCCATCGCCAGGACGATGAAGACCGAGCTCTGGACGAACAGGTTGACCATGTTGGCCGGCGACAGGAAGCGGCCGCTCGGGCTGACCAGCTGGAAGACGACGGTCACGATGACCAGGGCCAGGACGACTGGCAGGACGCCGACGTCACCGCCCCTGACCCGGGCCCACCAACCGCGCAGGTACTCGCCGAGAGACTGGGCGACGAGCGCCGGCGGCACGACGTCGACGGCCGCCGCCGTGAGGTCAGGCCCGGTCTCGGCCTCGATCGCGGTGGCAATCGGCTCGGGTCGACCGGGAGGTCGTCGGCTCCTGCCATCGCAGGCCACCCCCTGGCTCGCCGGCGGCTGCGGCCAGGGCCCGGCTCGATCCGCCGCTGGTCATGAAGTCCACGACCCGCTCGCGGTCGAAGGCCGCGACGTCGATCCTGGGCGACCATCCGGCCGAGATGCAGGACCGCGATCCGGTCGGCCACCTCGAAGACGTCATTCAGGTTGTGCGAGATGAGCATCACGGCCAGGCCGTGGTCCTTCAGGCGCCTGATCAGGTCAAGGACCATCTGGGTCTGGGCCACGCCCAGGGCCGCCGTCGGCTCGTCGAGCAGGACCAGCTTGGAGTTCCACATCACGGCCTTGGCCACCGCCACGGCCTGGCGCTGGCCGCCCGACAGCGTCGCCACCGGCTGGCGGATCGAGCGCACGGTCGTCACGTGCAGGCCGGCCAGCGTCTCGGCGGCGGCGCGCTCCATGCTCGTCCTCATCGAGGAAGAGCCCGGACCGTGGCGCTCCCGGCCGAGGAACATGTTCTGGACGATGTCGAGGTTGTCGGCCAGGGCCAGGTCCTGGTAGACCGTCTCGATCCCGAGGGCCGCCGGCGTCCTTCGGGTGACCGGATGTGGACCGGCTGGCCCTCCCAGAAGATCTCGCCCTCATCGGGCTGGTAGATCCCGGCGATCGCCTTGGTCAGGGACGACTTGCCGGCGCCGTTGTCGCCGCACAGCGCCGTCACCTTGCCCGCCGAACAGGTCGAGGTCGACGCCGAACAGCGCCTGGACGGCCCCGAAGTGCTTGCTGACGCCGCGCAGCGTGAGCAGCGGCGTCGGTCGCTGCCGCCGGCGCTGGGCCCGCCGGTTCGCTCGCGGCATTGCCGATCACTGTCACGGACGTCGACTCCCCATCCCGGATCTCGGTTCGATCCCCCTCGATCCCCGGTGCATGGTAAACGCCGTGTCGCAGCCGCATGTGGACGCGGCTGCGGCACGGCGTCGGAGCCGCGAGCGTCAGGCGCGAGTCGCCCGGCGTTCGTGACGGTTCATCGAGCGGTTACTGGATGCCGGCGGCCGTGCAGACGGCTGGCGCCGACGGCGGCGCACAGGTCCGAGGCCTTGACGAAGTTGTCCTTGATGACCGTCTGCTCCATGTTCGCGGTGTTGACCCAGTATCGGGGTCAGCAGCGACGCGGGCTCGGTGACCGTGGCGTCCTTCGGATCGGTGGTCGTGCCATTCATGAGGCTCGCGGGCGGCGTGCTGGCCGGCGCGCAGGAAGGTCGCCATCGCGACAGCGTCCTGGGCCTCGAGGTAGATCGCCTTGTAGACCGATCCGCACTGGAAGTTCTGGAGGACGTACTCCATGCCCTGCAGGGTGGCATCCTGGCCGGTCGTCGGGATCTTCTTGGCCGGAACGCCGGCCGTCCTTGAGGTCGGTGATCACGGCGTTGGCGAGACCGTCATTGGCCTCGATCGTGGCGTTGATCTCCGGATGGGCCGTGAAGGCCTGCTGGAAGATCGTGCCGCCCTTGGCATTGTCCCAACCCGGGGCGAGCTGCTCGCCGACGAGGGTGATGCCCGGCGGTGTTGGTGGCGCCGGCCGCGACCTGCGCGACCTTCTGGCCCCAGACCGCGTCGTTGTAGCCCTTGGCGAAGTCGATCGCGTTCGGGTCGGTGTCCTGGCCACCGTCGACCGTGAAGACCTTCGGGCTCGAAACGCCCCAGTCGGTCAGACGCACTGCATCGAAGCCCTTGCCGATCAGCTCGCCAACCTGGACGTTGTCGAAGCTGACGTAGTAAGTGTTGGTGCCCTGGAACGTTGCCCGGTCGTAGCTGATCATCGCGACGTCGTGGGCGGCGGCGTAGGCCTGGATCTGATCGCCGACCGTGCTGCTGTTCGGGGCCATGATCAGGACCTTGGCGCCGTTGGTGATGTCGGCCTGGGCCATGCGACAGCTCAATCGCAGTCGACGCCCTCGGCGTTGTCGATCTTGAAGTCGGCTGGCCGAATAGCCGGCGGCCGTGAACGCCTGCATGAGATACGGGGCGTCGAAGTTGACCCAGCGGGTCGACGACGTCGTGTCAGGCATGACCACGCCGACGAGCCCAGTGCCCGCCGAGGTGATCGGCTTCAGCAGGGCCATCGCCGAGAAGCTGGAATCGAAGCTGCCCGGGGTCATGCTCGAGCTGCCGCCCGAGGCGGCCGCGCTCGGTGCAGCCGAGCCCGGTGCAGACGAGGCAGGTGCCGCCGTCGGAGCAGTGGTCGGCGCGGCCGTGGCCGGCGCCGTGGTGGCGGTCGATGAGCAGCCCGCGAGGATCGCGGCCACTGCAACAATCGCTGCCGCAGTTTTCTTCGTGTGCAAGTCGAAACTCCTCCTCAGGAAATTGGAATTGCTCGAACCGGACTCGCGCTTCCGTCAGGCGTCCAGCCGGCCGGCATTCTCCATAGGCGAATTCGTCGGTGTCAACCTCAGTGATGTCGATGCACCTCCTTGCGCGCGCGAGCGAGCGGTATTGGGTTCAGGGGGTAAGGGGTGACAGGTGGAGGGGCGGTCCGGTTGGGCGGTCTGCGCCGGCCAGACGGAGCGAAGGCCGCCCGAACCATCCAGGCGGCCGGATCGGCCAGGAGCGGCTCAAATGCGAGCTCCGCCGCGCCGAGCAGCGGAGCATTGATTCCCAGGGTCGCCGGCACGATCTGAACCATCGACCGTGAGGCTGGCAGGGCGCGCCGTTCCAATTCGGTCAGCATCGCCTGCGCAGCATACTGGTAGGCGCGTCCGAACAGTCCGCCGAGCACCACCAGCTGCGGATTGAGCACGTTGACCAGCCCGGCCAGCCCGAATCCGAGCCAGCGCCCGACATCATCCAGGGCCGCCAGGGCTGCCGGCGAACCGGCCGCCGCCTCGGCCAGGACCTGCTCGACCTCCTCGCGTCCACCGTCGGCTGAGCGACCGGCCCGCAGGAGCAGGGCGCCTTCGCCGATCTCGGTCTCCCAGCAGCCAACCGAGCCGCACTGGCACGGGCGACCGTCGGCATTGACCGGGATGTGGCCAACCTCGCCGCCATAGCCGGCTGCCCCGGTCATTGGCCGGCCGTCGATGATCAGCCCGCCGCCGATCCCGACCTCGCCCCAGATCAGGAGGACATTGTCGGCCCCGATCGCGGCGCCCCGGCGGTGCTCGGCGAGCACGCCCAGGTCGGCGTCATTGGCCACCGCGATCGGTTCGGGCAGGCCCAGGGAAGCGGCCAGCCGGTTGCCCAGGGACACGTCGTGCCAGCCCAGGTTCGGGGCGAACGAGACGAAGCCGTCAGAGCGCCGGGTCGTGCCCACGACCGCCACGCCGACACCGACGATCGCATCGGGCAGGCCCGACTGGATCCGGACGGTTCGGGCCAGCCCGACCAGGTCGGCTACGGTCGCCTCGATCGAGGAACGCCCGGGCGGTCGGTCGATCCGGGTCAGCTGATGAACGGTCCCGCCGAGGCCGACGACGGCCGCGGCGATCGAATCGACGGCCACCTCGAGGGCCAGGACCGCAGCCGTCGTGGGGTTGGGCGAAACCACGGCCGACGGCCGGCCGGGACTCCCGTCCGGCGAGGCCCGCTCCTCCGAGACGAGGCCGGCGGCGGCGAGCTCCGCGGTCAGGCTCTTGATGCCCGTCCGGGTCAGGCCGCTATGCGCCACGAGGTCGGACCGCGAGAGCGGGCCGGCAAGGTGCAGCTCACGCAGGATCGTGCTCAAATTGGCACGGCGGACCGTCTCGCTGCGCTGTCCGATCAGGTCGCCTGAGAGCGCCATCCGGTCTGGGACCCTCTCTAACGCATATTTAGGAAACCATCTAACAAACGTCACCGAGTGTCAAGATAGCGGAAACCTTCCGGCAATCGTGCCACAACCTGCGACGAGGTCCGATTCCGCCAGCAGGCGTCCGGGCAGCCTTCATGAAAGAGAGACGATGCACGGCTTCTTCACTGCCCTTGGGCACGCCACGGTCCGGTTCCGGTTCCTGATCGTCATCGCCTGGATCATCGTCCCGATCCTTGCCGTCAAGACCTTGCCGTCCCTGGGCGACGTGGCCAAGGACACGACCAGCGGCTTCCTGCCCGCCACGGCGCCGAGCATGCAGGCGGCGGCCCTCGCCGCGCCGTTCCAGAACGCCTCCCTCGCCGCGGCCACCCTGGTGGCCGCCCGGGACGGCGGCCTGACGGCCGCCGACAACGCCGCGATCGACTCGCTCGAGGCCGACATCAGGAAGGTCGGCCGGGTCAAGACCGTGCTCGACCTGGGCATCTCGGCCGACGGGGCAGCCCGCCAGGCCCTGATCGAAGCCGACGTGATCTCGTTTAGCGGCGGACCCGAGGCCCAGGGCGTCGTCGATGACATCCGGGCCCTGTTCGACCAGGTCGGCGCCCCGGCCGGGCTCCAGGTCCACCTGACCGGCGAGCTGGCCACGATCGTCGACACGGCAGCCGCCAGCGGCCAGTCGCAGAACGACACCCAGCGCCTGTCGTTCCTGTTCATCATCGTCCTCCTCCTGCTCGCTTTCCGGGCGGCCCTGGCCCCGCTCGTCACCCTCATCCCGGCCGCCCTCGTCCTGGTCCTGGCCGGGCCGGTGATCGCCTGGTCGACCCGCTTTGGCGTCCAGGTCTCGTCGATCACCCAGCTCCTGCTCGTCGTCCTGATCCTCGGCGCCGGGACCGACTACGGGGTGTTCCTCGTCTTCCGCTTCCGCGAGGAGCTGCGCAATGGCCTGAGCTCCCACGACGCGGTCCGACAGTCCGTCAGCCGGGTGGGTGAGTCGATCACCTTCTCGGCCTTCACCGTGATCGCCGCCCTGCTCACCCTGGTCCTGGCCGAGTTCGCGTTCTACCAGAGCCTCGGGCCGGCCCTGGCGATCGGCATCGGCCTGATGCTCCTGGCCGGCCTGACCTTGCTGCCTGCTCTCCTGGCGATCCTCGGCCGGGCGATCTTCTGGCCGACCCGTCCGACAGTGGTCGAGAACCCGACCCCGGGCGTCTGGGAGCGTGTCTCGCGGGCGACGACCCGCCGGCCGGGAGTGACCCTGGGGGCCGGCCTGATCCTGTTCGGGGCGCTCAGCATCTTCGCCTTCACCACGCCCACCGCCGGCTTCGGCGCGGCGACGAGCAGCCCGGACGGATCCGACTCGGCCAAGGGCACCGCCCTGATCGAGGCGCACTTCCCGTCATCGACGGCCGGCCGTAGCTCCGTCCTGATGGCCTTCTCGACGTCGGTCTGGGAGGATCCCTCGGTTCTCCAGGTCGCCCAGGACCAGCTCGGGACGTTTCCCGAGTTCACGGGCGTCGTCGGGCCGCTCAATCCGAACGGGATCAGCCTCACCCCCGACCAGCTCAGCCAGCTGCATGCCAAGCTCGGCCCAGCTCAGGCACTGCCTCCGGTGCCGGTCACGACCGAGGTGCCCAATGAGCTGTACAACGCCTACCGGACGACCGGCCAGCTGATCAGCGTCGACGGCAAGACGATCCAGTATTCGGTCGAGTTCGCCAACGGCGACTCGTCGGACCCGGCAGCCCTGGCCGCGGTTCCCGCGGCTCGGGCGAACGTGACCAGCGCGGCCACGGCCGCCGGCGCGGTCGACAGCGGCTTCTTTGGACAGGTTGCCTTCGCCTACGACGTGAGCCATATCTCGAGCCAGGACCTGAACCGGATCATTCCAATCGTGGCGATCCTGATCGCTATCCTGCTGGCGCTCGTCCTGCGCAGCCTGATCGCCCCGCTCTATCTCGTGGCGAGCATCGTCCTGTCCTACTTCGCCGCGCTTGGCGTGACGGCCCTGATCTTCGTCAAGCTCGGCGGCCAGGACGGCCTGAACTTCATCCTGCCGTTCCTGATGTTCGTGTTCCTGATGGCCCTCGGCTCGGACTACAACATCCTGGTCATGAGCCGGATCCGGGAGGAGGCCCATGGCCTGCCCCTGCGCGAGGCAGTGACCCGGGCGATCGGCCGCACCGGCAGCACGGTCACCACGGCCGGGGTCATCCTGGCCGGGACGTTCGCCGTCCTGGCGATCGCGGGCGGCTCCGCGGGGGGCGGGCAAATCCAGCAGATCGGCTACGGGGTGGCCGCCGGGATCCTGATGGATACCTTCCTGGTCCGATCGTTGCTGGTCCCCTCGATCGTGGTCCTGCTCGGTCGCTGGAACTGGTGGCCGAGCAGGCTCGAGCCCGACGCGGCGGCGGCGACCGGTGACCCGGCAGCCGGGGAGACGACCGGCTAGATCGTGCCGAGCCGTCCGTCGGCGATGGCCGCCTCGTAGGCCCGGTGGTCACGCCCGTTCTGGTCGGCGCAGGCCTCGGCGAAGTCGGCCACTGCGCTGTCGAACACGTCACCCGAACCGAGGTACGAGGCGATTGCGACCGCATCGCCCGTCCGGGCGTGGGCCCTGGCCAGGGACCAGCCGCAGATCGACCCGTAGAAGTGGAGGCCGAGCGGCTGCATCGCGGTCGTATCGACGGAGCCTTTCATGTCCCACAGCTGGCGGATATAGAAGTCCTGGCCGAAGGCGCCGTGGGTCCAGCCCAGGAAGATGTCAGACGTGCTCTGCATCAGGCGCTGGCCGGTCACGACGCGCTCGCCGTGGTTCTCGTGATGGCTGTGCTCGAAGTAGGGCTCGAGGACCGATTCGGTTGCCTCCTTGGCCTGGAGGATCAAGGGATCGTTCTGGTCCCGGCCCTCGAGCACGATCACGAAGCAGCGGGTCCCGACGCTGCCCACCCCGACGACCTTGCGGGCGCCATCGACGAAGCGGTAGCGTTCGAGGAAGGACCGCCGGTCGTCGGCCATCGAGGCCCGGTACTCCGCGAACACGCCGGCCAGTTGATCGGGCGTGCCAACCCTGGGGTCGTGGGTGAGGACCGGCGGGTCTTCGACGATGACCCGTCGGCCGTCGAGGACCGTCGTGAGCGACTCGAAGGCCCTCAGCCCGTCGCGCGAGCGGGCCTTGGCGAAGATCTGGTCGATCCCGCGGCGGCGCTTGACCGAGGCGGAGCCGGTGTTCCCGGGCCAGTCATCGAGGGCGGCCAGGATATCGATGTCGGTGATCTTCGAATACCAGATGTCGATCAGGCGCATTTCGGCGTAGCGGGCCATCCACTCGCGATATCCGCGGACGGCAGTCATCGCGGCGGTCCGGCTGTGCTGGGCGCTGAAGCCGTTCTCGCGACCCGCCACGACGAAGCTCGCGGCCAGCCGCTTGACGTCCCACTCCCAGGGGCCGGGCAGCGTCTCGTCAAAGTCGTTCGCGTCGAAGACCAGACTCCGCTCGGGCGAGCCGAACAACCCGAAGTTCGAGAGATGGGAGTCTCCGCTGGCCTGGACCAGGATGTCGGTGCGCGGGGTCGTGGACAGATCGAAGGCCATGACCGCGGGCGTTCCCCGGTAATAGGCAAACGGCGACGCGGCCATTCGGCTGTGGCGGAGGGCCACGAGGTCGGGCCAGCGGCTCGACTCCTGGGCGTTGAGGATCGCGATCGGATCGCGTCCCGGGGCCGGTTCGAAGGTGGCGTGGCTGTCCCGGGGCACGCGCTTGCGGGCTGCCTTGCCGGCTTCGGCCCGGTTCGCCGGATCCACCCAGGGGCGAGCGGTCCAGGTCACCCCCGCGGCCGCTTCAACGGCCCAGGCCTCCTCCACACTGGTGGCGGTCTTCGAGCCCCGATCCGGGCTTCGCGTCATCTCGGTTGCCCCATCTGTCCGGCGATCCTCGCTCCCTGGTTGGACCATCAACAATACCCCCGGACTTTCGTCGATCGAGGGTCCGCTGGGCAGCGGTCAGCCGGATCGCCCGCCTCGGCCGAGGAGCGTGCCGTACGTCTCGGGTCGGCGATCACGGAAGAACGTCTGGACCGAGCGCGTCCGGGCGATCGCATCAAGGTCGATCGCGCCTTCGAGCAGGGTTTCCCCGGGGCCGGATTCGGCCAGTACGGCGCCGAGTGGACCGGCCAGGAAGGAGCCGCCGTAGAACGTGATGTCCGCCTCGACCCCCACCCGGTTCACCGCCAGGACGTACAGGGCGTTGGCCACGGCATGGCCCCGCATGACCGTCCGCCAGGCGTCGTGGGTCTCGAGGTCCGGGGTGGCCGGCTCGGATCCGATCGCGGTCGGGTAGACGATGAGCTCCGCGCCTTTCAGGGCGAGGATCCGGGCCACCTCCGGGAACCACTGATCCCAGCAGGTGGCCAGCCCGAGGCTCAGGCGGGCGCCGCCGACGGGAACCTCGAAGACCGGGTAGCCCGAGTCACCCGGCGCGAAGTAGAACTTCTCGGCATAGCCGGCCGAGTCCGGGATGTGCGCCTTGCGGCTCGTGCCGACGAGGCTGCCGTCGGGTCCCACGACGACCGCGGTGTTGTAACAGAGCCCGGCCATCGCCCGTTCGTAGACGGAGCCGATCACGGCGACGTGCAGACGTCCGGCAACCTCGGCCAGAGCGTCGGTCGTGGGCCCTGGCAGCGGTTCCGCCCAGTCGAGGAACTCCGGCCTGTGGGGCAGCTGCGGAAAGTAGGCTGCGCTGAACAGCTCCGGCAGGGCGATCAGCTGGGCGCCCTGAACCGCCGCCCGTTCGATCGAGCTGATCGCCCGCAGGAGATTGGCTGTGCGGTCGGGGCCCATCGCCATCTGGACACCGGCGACCCGGATGGGATCGGTCATCCCTGGCTCCCGCCCAGGTCCCAGGTCAGCATCACGTGCGCAGATTCGTCGGTCGCGCCGGTCGTTCGGTAGGTGCCGAGGGCAGCTTCGTTGTCGTCGTCGGTCAAGACCCACATGTCGTAGCAACCCCGGGCACGGGCAGTCTCGAGCAGGGTCTGGACCAGCGCCCGGCCGATCCCGCGCCGGCGGAATGCCTCTCCGACGGCGAGCTCGTAGAGGAACATCTCGGTGCCCTTGTCCGGATGGGTCATCTCGATCCCGCTGACGAAGCCGGTCGCAACGTCGCCTTCGAAGGCCATCAGGAGGTGGTGGCCCGGCGAGCGCAGGAATCGCTCAGCGACTGGCAGCTCGGGCGAGTGATCGAACAGGTTGGCGGCGGCTACGACCAGCTCGGCGTCGCCTGGCCCGAGCGCCCGGATTGTTGTCGTCATCACGCGCCAGTCTGACGCGCCGGCCGGGGTTCGGCTGGCCATTCCGCCTTCGCCCCAATAGGGACTTGCCAATCTGCGAAATATACGTATACTGCTGCGTATACCGCTCACGAATGACCCGGGGAGTTACGATGCCGACGTGCCAAACAAGACGATCTACGTTTCCGAAGGCGACCAATCCCTCTTCCGGCGGGCCCAGGAGCTGGCCGGGGGCAACCTCTCGGCAGCCATCGCCAGCGCGCTCCGTCGCTACGTCGACGTCGAAGAGGCCCGGACCCAGGGCTTCGACGAGATCACCCTTCGCGTCGGACCGGGGGCCGGGCGCAAGGTCCGGTTCAGCGGGGTCCTGCTCGGCGAGTGGGCCGCTTCGAACTCTGGCCGCTGGGACCACTACCGGGTCTACCGGACGCGGACGGGCAAGTTCGCCGTCCACACGGAGCGCAGTCCCGAATGGACGATGCAGAACGCCGAAGGCAAGCCGGCGGGTTGGCGGGGCCATCTCGGGATCGGTGACGTCCGATACGGTTCGACTGCCCGTGAGGCCACCCTGGACGTCGTCGCGACCGTCGATGAGCTGCGCGAGAAGATCCCGCCCGAGCTGTTCGAGATGGTCGGCTCGATCGCTCGCCAGCCGCCCGTCGAAGACCTCGACATCTAGCGTTTCGGGGGCCTGGGCGGCCCTGACCCATCCGCCAGCGTGGCTCGGGCTCGAGCGATTGGGGGCCCGGCCATGAGCCCGACCCAGGTCCCTCCGGCGATCTCTCTGCGCGGCCTCCGCAAGGCCTTCGGCGACCACGTCGTCCTCGACCGAATCGACCTCGATGTCGCCTCCGGCAGCGTCTTCGCCCTGCTCGGCCCGAACGGGGCCGGCAAGACGACGATCGTCAACATCCTCTCCACCCTGATCGCGCCGGACGACGGCGCGATCAGGATCGGTGGCCATGACCTTCGGACGGAGCCGGGCGCGGTCCGGGCCGTGATCGGCCTGACCGGCCAGTTCTCGGCCGTCGACCAGCTGTTCAGCGGCCGGGAGAACCTGCGCCTGATGGCCGACCTGCGCCACCTCGGCCGGGAGGCCGGCCGCAGCCGGGTCGAGGAGCTGCTCGAACGGTTCGACCTGGTCGAGGCGGCCGGGCGCCCCGTCGCCACGTATTCGGGCGGGATGCGCCGCCGGCTCGACCTGGCGATGACCCTCGTGGGCGAGCCCCGGATCATCTTCCTCGACGAGCCGACGGCGGGCCTCGATCCGCGCAGCCGCCGGGCGATGTGGGACACGATCCGCGACCTGGCCGGCCGGGGGGTGACGATCCTGCTGACGACCCAGTACCTCGACGAGGCCGACCGCCTGGCCGACCGGATCGCCTTCCTCGACCACGGCCGGATCGTGGCGGAGGGGACGCCGGCCGAGCTCAAGCGCCTCGTGCCGGGCGGCCAGATCCGGCTGGAATTCGCCGACCTCGAAGCCCTCGAGCGGGCCGCCGCCGCCCTCGGCGACCCGACGCGCAGCGACGATGACCTGGCCCTGCAAATTCCCGGGGGAGGGATCGATGCGCTGCGGGCCGTGCTCGATCGGCTGGACGCCAGCTCGATCGCGGTCGACGGGCTGTCGGTCCGGACGCCGGACCTCGACGATGTCTTCCTGGCCCTTACCGAGCGTCCGGTGGCCGCCGGCGAGATCGAGAGCGAGACCGCCCCCGCCCAGGTCACCGAACCGACAGGAGCCGCCCGATGACCGTCCTGACAAGCCCAACCTCCAGCCGGTCCCACTTCGTGGGCGACTCCGCGACGATGCTCCGCCGGAACCTTCGCCGGATGCGCCGTTACCCGTCGCTGACGATCTTCGTGGCCGGGACGCCGGTCGTGCTCCTGCTCCTGTTCGTGTACGTCTTCGGCGGGACGCTCGGGGCCGGGCTCGGAATTCCGGGTGCCGGGCGGGACGCCTACGTCGCGTACGTGATGCCCGGCATCCTGGTCCTGACGATCACCGCTGCCGCCCAGGGCACGGCGATCGCGATCGCCATGGACATGCAGGAGGGGATCATCGCCCGCTTCCGGACGATGGCCGTGGCTCGATCGTCGGTCCTCACCGGCCATGTCATCGGCAGCGTCATCCAGACCGGCCTGGCCCTCGCCGTGGTCATGGTCGCCGGGCTGATCATCGGCTTCCGCCCGACGACCGGCCCCCTCGCCTGGGTCGCGGCCGCCGGGATCCTCGGCCTGACGGCCGTGGCGATCAGCTGGCTGTCAGTCGCCCTGGGGATGGCCGCCAACAGCGTCGAGACCGCCAGCAACCTGCCGATGTTCCTGATCCTGCTGCCGTTCCTGAGCTCTGGTTTCGTGCCGACCGGATCGATGCCCGGCCCCCTGGCCTTCTTCGCCGAAAACCAGCCGTTCACGCCGATCATCGAATCGATCCGAGGCCTGCTCCTGGGAACGGGCCCCGGCACGAGCCTGGGGGCCAACGGCCTGCTGGCGGTGGGCTGGTGTGTCCTGATCGCGGCAGTCGGTTGGGTCTGGTCTCTCAGGCTGTACGATCGCCCGCCGCGGAGCTGAGCCGGGCGATCGAAACGTGGTCGCAGCGCTCGCCTCGGAGCTCGATCGGGCCGCGCGGCTCGATCACTCAGGCGTCCGGCGCTGGGGCGACCTCGCCTGTCGGCTCGAACTCGAACGTCGTGCGCATCGGCTCCTCGTGCATGAAGGCAACCGCGATGACCGCGATGACCGCGCCCACGACACCAACCCAGAAGGTGGCCGCGATCGCGATCGAGAACGCCTCGTGGATGCCCTCGACGATGGCCGGGATGAGCGGCGCGATCTGGGGCTGCTGGGCGGGCGGGACACTGGCCAGGATCCGCTGGCCAAGGTCGCCGGTCCCGGTCAGGTCCACGGCGCCGCCGCCCGCGAACCCGTCCACGACCTGCTGAGGCACGCCGGCCGCCACGAGCTGCTTCGGGATCTCGGTCACCAGCCGGGTCGCCAGGAGCGACCCGGCGAGGGTCAGCCCGATCGTGCCGCCGATCTGCTGGAAGAACGTCAGGCTGGCCGTGGCCACCCCGATCCGGGCGGCATTGACCGAGTTCTGGACGACCAGGGTGAAGACGGCGAATGACGGACCGATGCCCAGGCCGGCGATCACCATCCAGAACCAGAGCGCCGGCCGGGGCGTCTCGGCGGTCAGTTGGGTCATGAGGATGAGGCCGGCCGCGAGCATGACCAGGGAGACGAGCATCAGGATCTTGTACTTCCCGGTTCGGGCCACGATCTGGCCCGACATCGTGGCACTCACGATCAGGCCGCCGACCAGGGGCAGGAGGTTGTAGCCCGAGATCGTGGCGCTCGCCCCGCCGACCGTCTGGAACCAGCGCGGCAGGAAGATGACCGCCCCGAAGAAGCCGAAGGCGGCGAAAAACATCGCCGTGACCGAGACCGAGAAGTTGCGGATCCGGAACAGGCCGAGCGGCACGATCGGATCCGCTGCCCTCGACTCGACCCAGATGAACACGGCCGTGATCAGGAGGCCGGCCACGATCAGGCCGCCGACCGACGGGTCGGTCCAGTCGCCGGTGCCCTTGTTGGTCAGGCCGATCAGGATCAGGGTGATTGCCGCGGCGAAGACGGCCGCCCCCAGGTAGTCGATGTTGCGAGCCGCGTCCGGCCGCTTGATCGCCGGCAGGAGCCGCCAGATGATGACCAGCGAGACCAGGCCGATCGGCACGTTGACGAAGAAGATCCAGTGCCAGCCGACCGTGTCGGTGATCACCCCGCCGATCGCCGGCCCGATCAGGAACGAGACCCCGAAGACGGCCCCGAACAGGCCGAGGTACTTGCCTCGCTCGGAGGGCGTGTACAGGTCGGCGACAACGGCCAGGGCGACCGGGAAGATCGCCCCTCCGCCCAGGCCCTGGAGGCCGCGGAACAGGATCAGCTGCTCCATCGACTGGCTGAGCCCGGACAGGACCGACGAGACCAGGAACAGGCTGACCGCGAAGATGATGATCGGGCGCCGCCCGAACAGGTCCGACAGCTTGCCGTAGATCGGGCCGCTGATCGTCGACGTCAGCAGGTAGATCGTGACGACCCAGACGTACAGGTTGTTGCCGTTCAGGTCGGTCACGATGACCGGCAGGGCCGTGCCGACGACGGTCTGGTCGAGGGCGAACAGGAACAGGGCGAGCAGGATTGCCCCGAGGATCTCCAGGCGCTGTCGAGCGCTCAGGTCAATGTCGGCTGCAGCCTGTTCGGACATCTCGTCGCTCCCTCACCAGCGCCGATTCGGCCGGCGACCGACGGTGTCGGACGACGTGACGCGGGCCCCCGCGTGACCGCGGGCATCAGGACGCCCGGACAGTCTAGGCGAAGCCGCCAACACGATCCACCTCGGCCGGGGCGAGGGTCAGGGGGCGGGCAGGACCGCTCGGGCTGAGCGTTCGCCGGCCGGATCCGCCTCGATTCGGGTGGCCCGCGGGGGGTACTCTACGGTTCGGCCCGCCGGCCGTTGAGGGTCCGCGGCTGTCTCACGAGTACGAGAGGGAGTGGATGATGGGTTGCATCGTCGCGATCTTCGGGATGATCCTGCCGCGCTTCGCCCTGCTCGCCGGCTGGGTCAACGACCAGGCCTACTGGAACAACGTGTTCGGCTCGCAGATCTGGCTCGGCCTGGGTTTCCTGTTCCTGCCCTGGACGACCCTGATTTACGGCCTCGTCCAGCAGAACGGATTGAGCCTCCTGAACTGGATCTTCCTGGCCGGTGCGGTCCTGTGCGACCTGGGCACCTGGGGCGGCGGGATCCTGGGCAACCGCAAGACGATCTCGAACTACCGGGACGCCTAGGCTCGCCCAGCCGGCGGCTCGTCCGGGGCCAAGTCGAGGGCCGAGTCGGGATCCGGCTGGGTGAACGCCGCAACGGTCGCCACGATCGCGATCCCGGCCAGCCAGCCGCCAAGGACGTCGCTCGGGTAGTGCGCCCCCAGGGCGATCCGGGACAGGCCGATCAACCCGATCAGGGCACCGAGCGCAATCGCCAGGGCGATTCGTAGCCAGGCCGGCCAACGCGTCCGCCAGATCAGCAGCGCGATCAGGCCGTAGGTCACGGTGCTGTTCAGCGAGTGGCCGGAGGGAAAGCTGAAGCCCGGGGCAACGACCAGGGACCCCGGCGGGCGCTCGCGGGCAATCGTGATCTTGACCAGGTAGGTCCAGGCTGACGCCGCGGCCAGGGTCACCCCGTAGATCGCAGCGAGGCGCCGGCGATGGAGCACCAACAGGGCGATCACGAGCCCGACCCCGATCGGGACGAGGATCGCACCACCGGCCGCGGTGATCATGGTCCACGTGTCGATCGAGATCGGCAGGCCCTTGACGAAGGCGATCACCGGTTGGTCGAACCAGACCGCACCCTGCCGGTTCACGACGAGGGCGAGGATCGCGAAGGCGACGATCGCCGCCACCGCCAGCCAGGCCCAGCGCGCGGCCGATCGAGCCGGCGATGGCCCGCGACCAGGCGGGGTCACGGGTCGCTCCGCAGCCGCGAGTACACCACGCAGTCCACCGGCCGGCCGTCGTGCTGCAGGTCCCAGGATCGGAGGATGCCCTCGCGCCGGAATCCAGCCCGCTCGACCATCCGATCGGAGCGCTCGTTGCCGACCGTGATGAACGTGTCGATCCGGATGACCTCGGTCGTGGCGAACGTCCAGTCGGTCACCAGCCGGAGCGCTCGCGATCCGACGCCCCGGCCGCGCGCCTCGGGAGCCAGCCAGAGACCCAGGGTTGCCTGGTGCCCGTCCGGCCCGAACCGGGTCACGGCCCCAAGGACCCGGCCGCCGGTTGCCTCGGTGATGGCGAACGGCGCGCCTGTCCCGTCCCGCCACATCGCCCGGGCGGCCTCGATGAAGGCCTCGGCGTCGGCCGCCAGGAACGGCTGGGGGATGGCGACCCAGCGGGCAATCTCAGGGTCCTGGCAGATCGTGAAGACCGCCTCGGCGTCGGTCGGCCACCATGGTCGGAGGAGGAGCTCATCGACGGGCAGGCTGACGGTCGGACCTCCTTCCATCGGGCCATTCTCGCCGCTCAGGAGCCTGCCGGCAGGCGCTCCTCGCCGGCTGTCGGGCGCTTCTCGGGGACCCCGGCAGTCGCTCGCGACCCGTCCCGCCAGCGGGTCTCGAGGTGTAGTTTTCGAAACAAGGATGTGGCACAGTGGTGCTTCGGTCCGGTATTTCGGCCCGCCGGGAGGAGAGTGACGATCGCCTGACGAACTTGCACCGTGCTCAGTTCGCCACTGCTCAAGGCCATCTCGTACACGAGGAATCTCAATGAAGAACCCGCCCATCCTGGTCTCGGTCATCGGCTTCTTTGCCGCCCTGGCCGGCTTCGAGTTCATCTTCTTCGGCTTCCGCGCCATCGGCTTCGACTGGTTCGGCATCTTCGGCGACCTGCCGGCCCTCGAGCACGTCGGCCTGTGGGGCTGGCTCGCGATCATCACCGGGGTGATCTGGCTCATGGCCGCGGGTGGCCTGTGGGCGCTCCAGCCGTGGGCCCGCGTCTTCGCCCTGATCATGGCCGGCTTCGGCCTGTTCGAGGCGGCGCTCGCCTTCTTCCAGTTCCCGGGCACCGGGGTCGGCTTCTCGATGGCCCTCCTGCCGGCCCTGATCTTCTGGTACATGAACACGGCCGAGGTCAAGGCGGCCTTCGGCGAGGGAGAGCCACCGGCGGCTGTCTGAATCGCTGGACGAACCTGACAAGCAGGGCGGGCGCACAGTGATGTGCGCCCGCTCGCTCGTTAGCCCGGGCGAGCCGGGCCGGGACCCGGGCCGACGCCAGAAAGACGAGGTTTCATGACCGCTACTAACTGTGCCCCGGCGGCAGCCGGCTGAGAATGGGGTGGGCAGCAGGCAGCTCCCGCCCGGTGGCAGCGGTTCGGCGGATGTCATCGCCGTAGCCAGCCCTCGGGGGCTCCTCCCGATCGCGACGTGGCTGCCCCGGTACGATCGGGCCTGGCTGCGGGCCGACGTGATCGCCGGGATCGCGGTCACGGCGATGATCGTGCCCAAGAACCTGGGCTATGCCGAGATCGCGGGCGTACCGGTCCAGAACGGGCTGTACGCGGCGGCGGCCGGGGCGATCATCTACGCCCTGTTCTGCACCTCGCGCCACATCTCGACCGGGCCGAGCTCGTCCCTGGCCACGGTGGCCGGCGGGGCGGTGATCGTGACCGGCCTGGCCGGCGAGGGCGCGGCCCAGCTCGTGGCAGCGATCGCCCTGGTCACCGGGCTGCTGTTCCTGCTGATGTCGGCCCTCCGCCTGGGCTGGATCGCCCAGTTCCTGTCGAAGGCCGTGGTAACCGGCTTCCTCGCCGGGGCCGCGATCGACGTGATCGTGGGCGAGCTGCCGAAGCTGACCGGGACCTCGGCCGATGGCTCGAACGTCCTGGCCGAGTTCGTCTCGTGGCTCGGCGGGCTCGGGGCGATCCAGCCCGCCACGCTCGTCGTGGCCGTTGCGGCCCTGGGCGCGATCCTCGGCCTGCGGTTCCTCGCGCCGAAGGTTCCGGGCGCCCTCGTCCTGGTCGTTGTTGGGCTGCTTGCCTCCTACCTGTTCAACCTTGACGCCCGCGGGGTGGCCCTCGTCGGACCTGTCCCGAGCGGCCTGCCGCTGCCCGAGATTCCAGGCTTGCAGCTCGTCGCCCAGCACGTGCCCGAGATCGCGATCGCCTCGGTTGCCCTCGTCCTGATCGGCTTCTCGCAGACCGCCGGCGACGCCCGCGCCTTCGCGACCCGCCACCATTACCGGATCGACGTGAACCAGGAGTCGGTCGCCCAGGGAATGGCCAATGTGGGGGCCGGGCTCTTCCAGGGGATGCCCGTCTCGACCAGCCTGTCGGCCAGCTCGCTGAACGAGTCGGCCGGGGCCCGGACGCCGCTCGCATCGCTGGTCACCGGCCTCCTCGTCGTGCTGACCCTGATCCTGCTCGCGCCGCTCTTCTCGGAGCTGCCCAAGGCCGTCCTCGGAGCGATCATCATCGACGCCGTGCTCTTCGGAATGATCGACCTGGCCGAATTTCGCCGCCTCGGGCGGGTCTCCCGGTTCGACCTCGGGGTGGCCCTGGCGGCAGTCGCCGGGGTGCTCCTGGCCGGGGTCCTGTTCGGGATCGTGATCGGGGTGGGGCTCTCGATCGTCTGGCTGATCTACGTGGCCACCCGGCCGGCGATGGTCCTCCTCGGACGGGAGCCCGGCACCCAGGTCTACCGCGATATCGAGCTGAACCCGGCCGACGAGACGTTCCCGGGGATCGTCGTCCTCCGGTTCGACGGTGGCCTGTTCTTCGCCACGGCGGAGGCCTTCGACGAGCGGGTCCGCCAGGTCATGGCCGGCGATCAGGCGCTCCGAGCACTCGTGCTCGACCTCGAGGGGGTCGGCTTCATCGACTCGCAGGGCGCGGCCAAGCTGAGCGAGGTCCTCGACCTGGCCGAGGCCGAGGGCGTGGGCCTGCGGCTTGCCCGGGTCAAGCCGCGAGTCCTGCTCGTCCTGCGGTCGGAGGGGCTGATCGACCGGATCGGAAACGACCATGTCCACGGCAACGTCCACCGGGCGGTCGAGGCCCAGCTGGCCGAGGATCAGGCCGGACCGGCCCGGGGAACGGCTCCGGTCGGCGGGGCCTCGGACGCGAGCCCACCCCCCGGGGCGTCCGTCGGGGGCACCGAGTCATGACCGCGGCGACGCCGAGCACGAAGGAGCGTCGGGTCGAGCGCTGGATGCCCGGCATCCGGGTCTTCCGGACGTACCAGCGGGCCTGGCTGCCGCACGACCTGATCGCCGGGCTCGTCCTCGTGACCCTGCTCGTCCCCCAGGGGATGGCCTACGCCGAGATCGCCGGCCTGCCGCCGATCACCGGGCTGTACACGACCGTCGTGTGCCTCGTCGCGTATCGCCCTCGTCGGCCCCTCGCCGGTCCTCGTCCTCGGCCCGGATTCAGCGCTCGGGCCGATGATCGCGGCGACGATCCTGCCCCTGGCGGCGGGCAACGAGGCCCAGGCGATCGCGCTCGCCGGGATGCTCGCCCTGCTCGTCGGAGCGATCACGGTCGGAGCCGGCCTGGCCCGGCTCGGGTTCGTGGCCGACCTCCTGTCGAACCCGGTCCGGACCGGCTACCTGGCCGGCCTCGCGGTCATCGATCTTCATCGGCCAGCTGCCCAAGCTGTTCGGCTTCTCGACCGACGCGAACGGCCTCGTCGGCGAGGTGATCGCGTTCGTCCAGAACCTCGACCAGACGAACGCCTGGGCGCTCGGGATCGGGCTGGTCAGCCTGGTCATCGATCCTCGGCCTGAAGCGTTTCTCGCCCCGGACCCCGGGGATCCTCGTGGCGGTCGTCGTGTCGATCGCGGCCTCGGTCGCGCTCGATCTCGCGGCGCGCGGCGTCGACGTGATCGGAGTCCTGCCCCAGGGCTTCCCGAGCCCGACGATCCCATTGGTCTCGGCCAGCGACATCCCGCCGCTCCTGGCCGCGGCCGTCGGGATCTCGCTCGTCGCGATCGGCGACACGATCTCGACCTCGGGCGGCGTTTGCGACCCGGGGCGGCTACGAGGTCGACTCGAACCAGGAGCTCGCCGGGATCGGCTCGGCCAACCTCGCCGCCGGCCTGTTCAGCGGGTTCCCGGTCAGCACGAGCGGCTCGCGGACGGCCGTGGCCGTCCAATCCGGCGCGAAGACCCAGCTGACCGGGATCGTGGCCGCGGTCCTCGTCCTGGTCATGCTCGTGTTCCTGCCGGGTCTCGTCCAGAACATGCCCCAGCCCGTCCTCGCCGCGGTCGTCATCGCCGCCTCGATCAGCCTGTTCGACGTCGCCGAGCTGCGCCGCCTCGCTCGCGTGCGCCCGGCCGAGTTCCTGCTGGCGATGGCCTGCGCTGCTGGGCGTCGCCTTCGTGGGCGTCCTGCAGGGGATCGTGATCGCGGTCGGGCTGTCGATGGTCTATATCTTCAAGCGGGTCTGGGCGCCCTACTCGGCCGTCCTGGGGGCGGCACCCGGCGGCGGCGGATACCACGACGTCAGTCGCATCCCCGAGGCCGAGCAGATCCCCGGGCTCTTGATCGTGCGCTGGTCGGCGCCACTGTTCTTCGCCAACGCGAACCAGTTCCGGGACCGGATCCGGGAGCTCGTGGCGGCCGCCGAGCCGCCCGCTCGCTGGGTCCTGATCGCCGCCGAGCCGATCACCGATGTCGACGTCACAGCGGACGCGATGCTGGTCGATCTCGACGAGGAGCTGGCGGCCAGCGGGATCGTCCTGGCCTTTGCCGAGGTCCAGTCCCCGGTCCGCGACTGGGTCGTGCGGTACCGTGGGTCCAGCACGGCGGCCGGAGCGCGCTCGTACCGGTCGATCCGGGAGGCGCTGGCCGCCTACCTCGACGAGAATTCGGACACGCGCGACAGTCAGTGATCGGGATGGGAGGCACAGGATCGTGGCGAAGAAGCAGGGCAAGGGTGGCAAGGCCGCCAGGCCAGCGAAGGCAGTGACGCCCGAGGCCGCGGCGGCCGACGGCGAGCCCAAGGCCAGGATGAACACGAAGGAGTACGAGCGCGAGATGCGCCGGCTCCATGGCGAGCTCGTGGCGATGCAGGAATGGGTCAAGGACACCGGGGCCAAGGTCTGCATCGTGTTCGAGGGACGGGACACGGCCGGCAAGGGCGGCGTGATCAAGCGGATCACGGAGCGGGTCAGCCCGCGCGTGTTCAAGGTGGTGGCCCTGTCCGCGCCGACCGAGCGCGAGAAGTCGCAGATGTACATCCAGCGCTACGTGACCCACTTCCCCGCCGCCGGCGAGGTGATCATCTTCGATCGGAGCTGGTACAACCGGGCCGGCGTCGAACGGGTGATGGGCTTCTGCACACCGGAGGAGAGCGACCGGTTCCTGGAGCAGGTCCCGGCCGTCGAGAAGGCGATGGTCGACAACGGGATCCTCCTGCTCAAGTACTGGCTGGAGGTCAGCGCGGACGAGCAGACCCGGCGGCTCGAGGGCCGGATCAACGACCCGCGCAAGGTCTGGAAGCTGACCGACATGGACCTGCGCTCGTACCAGCACTGGTACGACTACTCTCGGGCGCGCGACGGGATGTTCGAGGCGTCCGACACGCCCTGGGCGCCGTGGTACGTCGCCCACACGAACGACAAGAAGCGGGGCCGGCTGAACATCATCAGCCACCTGTTGAGCCGGATCCCGTACGAGCCGCTCGAGCCGCGCGACATCAAGCTGCCCAAGCGCCAGGCCGCCGGCAAGTACAAGGACCCGAACCTCCCCTTGAAGGAGATCCCCGAGCCGTTCTGAGCGGGCGGCCTGAGGCGACCTGGGCGTAGGGCGGCCCGACGGGCGGTCAGGCCTCGGCCGGCGCGACTTCGCCCTCGGCGGGCGCGGCTTCGTCCTCGGCGGGCGCGGCTTCGTCCTCGGCGGGCGCGGCTTCCCCCTCGACCGGAGCTTCGGGCGGGCCGGCTCGCAGCAGCAGGTCGCGTTCGCGCAGGTAGGTCGCGACCGCCAGGATCGCCGCCGCGGTCGGGATCGCGAAGATCGCCCCGGCGATGCCGGCCAGGGCCGAGCCGACGATCACGACCGCGAACACGGCAACCGGCTTCAGCTTGACCGCGGCACCCATCACCAGCTGGGTGATGACCACCTGGACGAGGATCGCGGCGACCAGGCTGACGGCCAGGGCCGGGCCGACCGCGTCGGGGGCCAGCACGAGAGCGAAGGCCGGCAGGACGGCCCAGGCGATCAGCGGCCCGATCCACGGGATGAAGATGATCAGGCCGGCGATGATCCCGATCAGGGCCCCCAGCGGGATGCCGAGCACGAACGCCGCGATCCAGACGATCCCGCCGAAGATCAGCCCGATCAGCAGCCGGCCCCGGACGAAGCCGCCGAATGAGACCGCGATTGCCTTCTCGAGACCGGTCAGGTCGCTATAGGTGGACATCGGCAGGAATGGCCGGAGCCAGCCGAGCAGGGTCACCTGGCCGGCGGCCAGGCCGACCGAGATGATCACCGCGGTGAACAGGCCCCCCATGACCGCCGCGACATTCCGGACGACCGTGCCGAGCGCATCGCCCAGCTCCTGCCCATAGCCCTGGATGAAGTCGTTGATCCGATCGATCGGATCGGTGCCGCCCGGCAGATGGATGTCGCCGGCGTCGAGGATCGGTTGGAGCAAGGTCCGAATCCTGGCCAGGATCTCGGGCAGCCGATCGATGAACGCGACCGCGGCGTTGAAGATCGCGATGGCGGCGGCACAGATCACGACGAAGGCGACGACGATCACGAACACGTACACGATTGCCGCCGACAGGCCCCGGGAATGCGGGGGCAGGTGCACCTGGAGCCAGCCGATCGGAGGTTCGAGCACATACGACGTCAGCCAGGCGATGAACAGGATCAGGGCCGGCCAGCGCAGCAGGGCGAAGAAGTCGGAGGAGAAGCTGATGACGACCGAGGCCAGAGCCAGGACGACCAGCCAGAAGACCACCCGGGCCTCGCGTCGCGAGACGACATCCCAGATCGACGTTGTCGGCCGCTGCACGCGGGCATTGTAGGCGGACGACCCTGGCCGAACGAGCGCGAGCGGCCGGGGGGCCGGTGCTAGAGTGGCCGGACCGGACCGGATCGACTCGATGGAGGAGCCATGGACATCATGAACGACGCTCGCCGACTCGCGATGATCGGCACCTTCTTCATCGTCGTGGGCTGGGTCGCGGTGATCTATGCGCTCATCGCCGGAGCGATCTGGTGGATCGACCTGGCCCAGCGCGCGGCCTTCAACTTCATCGAGGCGTTCGCGATCTCGGCCTCAGCCGTCGGCCTGCCGATCTTCGCCGCGTTCCTCGTGGCCGGCCTCGGCTACGCGATGCGGCTGCTTGCCCTGTACATCGCCGGCAAGTCCCAGTAGCTCACCGGCGGAGGCACGATGATCGCTCGACGGCTGGCCGCCCTCGTCGCCCTCGTGGGCCTGGTTGCCGCCTGCACGGCCGGCCCCGGCACGGGCGGCGAGATCGAAGGCATCCAGTGGGTCCTCCGCTCGTACGATCAGGCCGGCACCCTGACAATCGTCCCCGACACGGTCTTCGCCGACGCCCAGTTCGCCAACTACCAGGTCAGCGGCTCATCCGGCTGCAACTCCTACAAGGCGCTCTACCAGGCCGGCGGCCGAACGCTCATCGTCGGCAACCCGAGCGTCACCCTGATGGCCTGCGATCAGGCCACAATGGACTTCGAGCAGACGTTCCTGACCCTGCTCCAGTCGAGTCGGTTCTACGGGGTCCAGCGTGACACGCTAACGGTCTGGAACGCCGATCGGACCAATGTCCTCGTCTTCGATGCCGCACCGCGGAACCCGCTCCTCGGTCGATGGCAGGTCAATTCGTTCGCGACCCCGTCCGGCTCGGTCTCGGTCCCGATCGCGGGGACCTCCCTCGAGGTGACCTTCGGCCTGCTCAACGTCAGTGGCTTCTCCGGCTGCAACTCGTTCAGCGGGACGTACTCGACGAACGGGAATGTCGTGCGGATCGGCGGCCTGGCTTCGACCCGAATCGCCTGTCCCCAGGACGTGATGGATCAGGAATTGGCCTTCCTGACTGCGCTCCAGGGCGTCGCGTTCATCGACTACCAGGGTTCGACCGTCCTGCTCGAGGATCGCAACAATCGAATCCAGGTCGCCCTCGTCCAGCCACAGCCCGAGGCATCGCCGTCCGGGTCCCCGGCCGCAGCTCCCACCGCCTCGCCGAGCGCCAACGTCACGCCGAGTCCGGCCGCAAGCGCGACCGCGGCCCCGACGCCGGCGCCGACCGCGACCCCGACCCAAGCTCCGACGACCGTGCCCAGCCAGGCGCCATCCGCCTCGTCCTCGCCGGTTCCACCCTCGGCGACCTGCGACCTGGCCGTCCCGAACGGCGGTCCCACCGTCGCCAAGATCGTGTATCCGGGCGGCTGGTATACCCTGGCCGAGCCGGCTGATCTCGTCTGCCGCTATTTCGACCCGCAGCCGATCACCGTCCCGACCGACCCGACCACGCTCCAGACGGCGGTCATGGTTTCGATCTCGACCCAGGCCTTCGCGGACGCCGTGACCGCTGCCACCGATCCGGCGAAGTGGACGGTGACCCGGCAGGGCGGCTCGTCGATCGGCGGAACAAACGGGACCTGCATCGACGCTGTGGCCCTCGTCGACAGCCCTGGGATCACGACCGGCATGTCGAGCTTCTCGTGCCTGGTCGACGTCGGGACGGCCGGCACGGTCGTGATCCGGACGACCGGGATGGCCGCGGATCCGACCTACCGGGTCAAGATCGCGGTCGTGGGGCTGATGACCGCGAGCTCGGCCTACCAGCCCCAGCCCTGACCGATCCAGCGATGGACGAGGACGTCGTCATCAGCCGGCCGGGCTACAGCCTGCCCGCGACGGTCTCGCTGCCGGCGACCGACAGGCCGGTGCCCTGCGTCGTCCTGTTCGCCGGGAGTGGCCCGACCGACCGCGATTGGAACTCGCCGCTCCTGCCGGGCAGGAACGGCAGCGGCGGGCAGCTGGCCCGGGCCCTGGAGGCCCGCGGGGTCGGCTCGATCCGGTTCGACAAGGTGGGCTCCGGGGCCAACATGCCGAAGAGCAGCGCGCCGGATGACCTGAAGATGCTCGAGGTCCTGTCCCTCGCCCACTACCTCGACGAAGCCGTCGCCGCGTTCGACGAGCTCGCCGGGCGGCCCCAGTGCGGCCCGATCTACCTGCTCGGGCACAGCGAGGGATCGATTCACGCCTCGTCGGCAGCGATCTCGAAGCAGGCGGACGAACGCTTCGGCGGACTGATCAGCCTCTCCGGCCCGGCCCGCTCGATCCTCGATACGGCGATCGGGCAGATCCGGGCGATCCACCTCAAGGCGGGCAGCGACGCGACGGTCGTCGACGAATCGCTCGAGGCCTTTCGCTCGGCGATGCTGGACCCGGACGCAGCGCAGCCGGATCTCAGCGGTCTGCCCGAGGCCACCGCCCTCTGGCAAGCCGCTCATGCGCCGTTCCAGCAGGTCGTCGTGCGCGAGTTGATGTTCCTCGATCCGCTGGCCGCGCTGGCCGCCTACCGCCGCCGGGCCCTGGTCGTCTCGGCCGCCAACGACGCCCAGGTGCCCGGGGCCGACGCGGACGCGATCTTCGGAGCCCTCGGGAGCGCGGCAGGCGACAAGGAGCGAGTGACGATCGCAGACGCGAATCATGTCTACAAGTCGGAGGCACGGGCGCCGTCGACGATCAGCCAGGCCGAGATCGTGGCGACCTACAACGACGAGGGCCACCCGCTCGCGGAAGGGTTCGTCGACGCGATCGTCCGGTTCGTCAGCCCGGCCTGAGCACGACTTCGAGGCTCCGCCGGCCCGCCCAATCAGCAGTCGAAGGCAAACCAGCAGATGTCGTTGCGCACTCGCTCGTCGTCGAGCACCAGCGCCCGGATCGCCTCGGGGAGCTGGTCGCGCTGCCAGCGGCACTCGTCTCGGCCTGGCCCGGTTGCGTTGTCTCCCAGAGCAGTTGCCCGAGCCGCCTTGATCGCATAGGCGGCCGCGCCGAGCTCGTGGGCGGCGACGTGGGCGACGGCGGCGGCCTGGGCAGCAGCGTAGGCCGCGTATCGTGCGGCACCGGTCAGGTCGCGCGCCGCGGCGTTGGCGTGGCCGGCCGCTGTTCGGGACTCGGTCATCGTGACCTCACCGCGAGCCCAGGCCCGGGCAAGCTCGATCGCCCGCCGCGGCCGAGCGTCCTGAGGACGGATCGCCTCGAAGTGGTCCAGGACGTGCTCGGCGCAGTCGGCCGCCCAGACGGCGAGCCGGTGATGGTCGGCGTCCTCGAGGGTCCCGCCCCGGCGGACGGTGATCAGCCGCGGGTCTCGGACGTCGCTCAGGATCATCAGCGCACGGTCGGCACGTAGCGCATCGCCACGGCCCCAGAGCCAAATTCCTGGCGGCCGACGAGCCTGAGGTCGAGCGGCTTCGACAGGCCGGCGAACAGGGTCGGACCATGGCCCGCCACCCTGGGGTGGACGACGAACTCGTATTCATCGATCAGGCCGAGCTCGGCCAACGCGAGCGGGAGCGTGAGGCCGCCCGTGAGCAAGCCCTTGCCCGGTTCGTCCTTGAGCGCCCGAACGGCCGTCTCGAGGTCACCCCGCAGGAGCTCGGCGTTCCAATCGACTTGATCGAGGGTGCTCGACACGACGTACTTCCTGGCCGCGTCGATCGTCAGGGCGAACGGCTTCATCCAGGATTCCATCCAGTCGGGCGGTGTGTCCACGGGGATAGATTGACGCCAGGCGGACTCCATCATCTCGTACGTCACCCGGCCGAACAGCAGAGCGTCGGCGCTGGCGAGGTTCTCGGCCGCGTGGCGATGGAGCTCCTCGTCGGCGATCCCCTCCCGGTGATCGCAGCATCCGTCCAGGGTGACGTTGATCGAATAGCGCAGCGGTCGCATGGCCAGAGCGTAGCGCCGCGTCCAACAGGTCCGCACGTATCCTTCAGGCGATGATCGAGATCAGCCCGGCTCAATCCGGCGAAGCGCTGGCGGACATGATCGGGCTGGCCCGGGAGTACGTGGCCTGGATGCTCGGCGAGGTTCGCCAGCGATACCCCGAACTCGACCGGGAAGAGTTCGCGGCCGAGCACACCTATGACGACCTTGGCCAGAAGTTCCCGGGGAACCACGTGCCCCCGGACGGCTGCCTGCTGATTGCCCGGCAGGACGGCCTGACCTGTGGCTGCATCGCCCTGGGCAGGTTGACTGACGTGATCTGCGAGATGCGGACGCTCTTTGTCCGACCGGAATTTCGCGGTTCGGGTGCCGGGCGCAAGCTGGCCGAGGCGTGCCTTGAGCAGGCCCGCCTGTTGGGCTACCGGGCGATCCGGCTCGACACGCTCGCGTTCATGGAGGGGGCCCAGTCGCTGTACCGGTCGATGGGCTTTCGTCCGATCGAGCCGTACCTGGACCTGTCCGCCGAGCTGAGGTCGAGGATCCGCTTCTTCGAGCGCGAGCTCTGAGGCGCGACCCGGGATGGCGCTGACCAGGCATTCGGTGGTGATCGCTGGAGCCGGCCCGACGGGACTGATGCTGGCCGGCGAGCTGGGTCTGGCCGGCGTCGACGTCGTCGTCGTCGAGCGGCGCCCGAACCAGGATCTCCCAGGCTCGCGAGCAGGCGGCCTGCAGTCCCGGACGATCGAGGTCTTCGATCAGCGTGGCATCGCCGATCGATTCCTGGCCGAGGGCCAGGTTGCCCAGGTCGCCGGCTTCGCCATGATCCGCCTCGACATCAGCGACTTCCCGACCCGGCATCCCCATGGGCTCGGGCTGTGGCAGAAGCACATCGAGCGGATCCTCGCCGGCTGGGTCAGCGAGCTGCACGTGCCGATCCGCTACGGCATCGAGCTGACCGGGTATGCCCAGGACCACAGGGGCGTGGTCATCGAGCTGTCCGACGGCCGGCGGGTCCGGGCGGACTACCTCGTCGGTTGCGACGGCGGACGCAGCCTGGTTCGCAAGGTCGCCGGGATCGACTTCGCCGGCTGGGACGCAACGACGAGCTCTCTGCTCGCCGAGGTCGAGATGACCGAGGAACCGGAACTCGGCGTTCGCCGCACCCCCACGGGTACGCACGCCCTGGGAAAGGTCGACTACCAGGTCAAGGACGGGGCGGTCGTCTACGAGCCGGGCGGCAAGGTCGGGGTCATGCTGACTGAGCCGGAGGTCGGCACGGGTGAGCCCACCCTGGGCGACCTGAGGGAGAGGCTCATCGCCGTCTACGGCACCGACTACGGGATCCACAGCCCGACCTGGATCACCAGGTTCACCGACGTGAGCCGGCAGGCCGTCGCCTACCGCAACGGCCGGATCCTGCTCGCCGGCGACGCCGCCCACGTCCACTCGCCGGTCGGCGGACAGGGCCTCAACACGGGCGTCCAGGATGCCCTGAACCTGGGCTGGAAGCTGGCCCAGGTGGTCAAGGGCACATCGCCGGACAGCCTGCTCGACACGTACCACGACGAGCGCCACCCGGTCGGTACCCGGGTTCTCCGGACCACGATGGCCCAGGTCGCGCTCCTGCGAGTCGACGATCGGGTCGAGGCGCTGCGCGACAGCGTTTCGGACCTCCTGGGCATGGACGAGCCACGTCGACGCTTCGGCGGGATGATGTCCGGCCTGGACATCCACTACGACCTTGGCCAGTCCAACCTTGGCGACGGCCATCCGCTCCTGGGGCGCCGGATGCCTGATCTCGACCTGGTCACCACTGACGGTTCCGAGCGCGTCTTTACCCTGCTCCACGCTGCCCGACCGGTGCTGTTCAACCTTGGCCAGCCCGGTCGCCTCGATATCGCCCGGTGGGCGGACCGGGTTCAGCTCGTCGACGCGAGGTATCAGGGCATTTGGGAGCTGCCGGTGCTCGGCGTGATCGCCGCACCGTCCGCGGTTCTCGTTCGACCCGACGGGTACGTGGCCTGGGTCGGAACTGATCAGGAGGCGGGGTTGGCGGAGGCCCTCACGACCTGGTTCGGACCGCCCTCCGCGGCGTAGCCACTGGCACGGGGAGCGAGTGGAGCCGACACTCGGATTTGAACCGAGGACCTGCTGTTTACGAAACAGCTGCTCTACCGCTGAGCTATGTCGGCGCGGCTGAGAGTCTACCAGCCCGGTCTTGACGGCAGCCCGGCTCCGGTCGATCGGAGAGGCCGGCTCAGTAGATCCCGACCGGTCGCTCGATCGCCGCGTCGGGCAGGAAGGAGCGATCGACCAGGACCCGGATGATGTAGTCGATCTCCAGGCCTGCCCCGTCGAACGAAGGCGATGACCCGGCGGGAATGACCAGCGAGATGTCGCCCGTACCGGCGGCCAGGGATCCCGGGTCGACGGGCACCGTGGCGAGGATCGCCTCGGCCCCGTTCGGGGCATTCGTCCGGCGGTGCAGCTCCAGTCGAGCGGAGCCGCCGTGGGGGGCCGATGGCCAGCTCGTCCGGACGACCAGGGTGGACCCGGCCGGGGCCGGCAGGGGCGATGCGACATCGATCGTCCCATCGCCGATCGACACGCTGGCGAGCAGGCTCTCGCCGCCCTGCTTACCGACGCCGGCACGGAGCAGGTCAGGGTTCTGGGCCACCGGCAGCGGCAGCGCCACGAAGTGGTCTGCGCCCATCGGGATGTCCCAGCGGATGTCGATTGCCCAGGCCACGATCGACTCGCCGAGGTGCGCGGTGGGTGGTCCGAGGGGCGGAGCCGGGATCGAGAACGTGCCCTGCCAGGTCGCCCCAACCTCGAAGGTCGCGGGGATCTCCGGCTCGCTGAAGGCATCCGTGGCAAACAGGCTGCCGTGGCACTCGACCCACGATTCCGTGTTCGTCACGTGCCCCCGACCGTCATCGTGAGTGGTCGATTCGCGTCGCTCATCGAGCCGCAGACCGACGAGCCGCAGGACCGCCGAGCGGGCCCGCACCGCCTCGCTGGCCTTGAGCACGATCGAGCCCGTGATCGTTTCGCCGACCACGGCCGGCTGGTCAACGCCGATCGTGCCGCTGAGCGGACCCCCGTCGCTCGGTCGGACGAGGTCGTTCGGTCCGACGTCCTGGAGCGGATGGCTGCCCTCCGGCCCGGCCAGGCGACCCCCATTGAGGGCGTCGAAGGGCGACGGCGCCGAACCCGCATGGGGCGTCAGCCCGAACCCGAGGCTCATGATCGGACCGGCGCTGCGGGATCGACGTCGCGACCGCCGACCTTCCAGCGCCGCTCAATTTCGTCGATGCCATAGGCCACGACGTGCCTCGGCGAGATCCGGATCAGCTCCCCGCTGAAGCCGCGACTCAGCTCGTCGCCGCCGGCCTCGCGGCGGACCGCCTCGCCCCGGATCTCGATCAGGCGCGGCTGCCAGGGCGGCAGGACGTCGTCGACGACGAAGGCCACCCGCGGATCGAGGCCGATGTCCCGCCACTTCTTGGTGGCCCCGAGCTCGTGCCCGCCGATGTCGATCGTGTCGGTGTCGGGGTTGTACCGATAGCTGACCGGTACGACGTGCGGGGCCCCGTCCGGGCCGACCGTCGCCAGGCGCCCCAGGCGCTGGCTGGCGAGGTACTCGAGCTCGGCCGGGCTGAACGCGCTCACGCCTGCCGCCCGCCCGCTGCCGGACCGGGCGCCGGATCCTCGAACCGGATCGCGCCCGGACGGCGGTTGGCCAGGACCGGGATCTGGCGGCGGATCGAGGCGACCCGGTCGAGGTCGAGCTCGGCCTGGATGATCGCCACCTCGTCCGCCGCCTGGGCCATCACCGTGCCCCACGGATCGATGATCATCGAGCGGCCGTGGGACCGTACCCCGCCGGCATTCCCGATCTGGGCCGGGGCGATGACGTAGGCGCCGTTCTCGATCGCCCGGGCCCGGAGCAGGACGTCCCAATGATCGCGCCCGGTCCGCTCGAGGAAGTTGGCCGGCACGGCCAGGATCTCGGCCCCGGCGACCGCCAGCGCGCGATACAGCTCGGGAAAGCGCAGGTCGTAGCAGATCGTCAGGCCGACCTTCGCCCCGTCCACGTCGCCGATCACGGCCCGGTCGCCCGGTGTGACCCGATCCGATTCCCGGTCGGATGGGCCATCCTCGAGCTCGACGTCGAACAGGTGGATCTTGCGATAGGTGGCCGTGATCGTGCCGCTCGGGTCGATCAGGACGCTCGTGTTGTACGGCCGGCCGGCCGGCCCCGACTCGGCCAGCGTGCCGGCCAGGATCCACACGCCGTGCTCTCGGGCGACGGCCGCGAAGGCGTCGCTGAACGGTCCGGGGATCGGCCGGGCAGATGCGCGATAGCCCGTCGTCCGAGCCGCGGAACTGGAGGTACTCGGGCAGGGCGACGAGTCGTGCGCCTCGGCCGCAGCCTGGTCCGCGAGCCGGACCGCCGCCCGGACGTTCGCCTCCGGATCGTCGCCGGCGTCGAGCTGGACCGCGGCGACACGAGACGGGTCATCCCTGAGGATGCCACATCCCGTCCCCGATCCGGTGCGCCTGAGCGACAACGACCGATCGACCCGATCGCGATCGTCCGATCGGGCCGATTTGCCGCGATCGTTCGTGCCCGGCGACGAATCGTCGAATGGCCTCGTCGAGCGCCGTGTTCATGGCCCATCCGGTCGTTTTGTTCGCCCACGACGACGCCGCCGAAGGACCGCCCACTGCGACGCCGCCGAAGGACGGACCCGGTGACGCGGCCGGGGTCTCGGCGCGGCTAGCTCTCGAGTGGTGCCTCGCCCGGCAGTGACACCGTGAAGGCGGCTCCCTGGCCGGGTTGGAACGGCTCGATCACGAGGTCGCCGTCCATCGCCCGGCACAGCTCGCGCGAGACGTACAGGCCGAGTCCGCTGCCGTCCTCGGCGTTCGCGCCGGCTGCCCCGGCTGAAGCGCTCGAAGAGGTGGGGCCGATCCTGGTCGGCCACGCCCGGGCCGTGGTCGACGATCGTCATCGAGAGCCGGCCGACGGGCTCGGGTCGATCGACGATCTCCACCTCGATCGGCGGTGCCGGCCGTACTTCACGGCGTTGTCGAGGAGCGCCCACAGGACCTGGTCGAGCTGGTCGGCGTCGGCCACGGCCAGCCAGCCGCCGGACCGGTCGTCGATCGCGAAGGCCACGTCGTCGACGGCCAGCGCCTCCCAGGCCCGCCGGACGCGCGGGCCGAGGCCGACGACCTCGGCCTGCGGCCGGAGCGCCCCGGACTCGAGCCGGGTCACGGTCAGCAGCTGGCGGACCATCCGGGACAGCCGCTCCGACTGCTCGGTGATGATCGCCAGGCGCCGGTCCGGCGTGCTCGTCGCCGAGCTGCTCGGCGAAGGCCCGGATGCTGGTCAGCGGCGTCTGGAGGTTGTGGCTGACCCCGCGCAGGAAGTCGTCCTTGGCCGCGTCGAGCTCGAGCAGCTGCGCGTTCTGGTCGTCGACCCGCGCGAACAGCTGGGCGTTGCGGATGGCGACGCCGACCTCGCTGGCGAACAGCTCGAGCAGGTCCTGGTCGGCCGGCTCCCAGGCCCGGGTGGCCGGCAGGTGGCCGACGATCAGGCCGAGCCGCTCGTCGCCGGCCCGCAGCTCCGCCCGGACCGGCCGGGGATCGCCGGGGATCGGCCTCTTCTTCCTCGACCTGGTCGTCGGATCGACCAGCAGGATCAGCGTTGTCGATCATCCCGAAGACGATCCGGGCGTCGTTCGAGGCCCGCCCGACGAGGAACTCGACGCCGTCGCGGGGCGAGGCGTGCTCGATCGCCGACAGGATCCGGCCGAGCTCGCGGTTGCGCCGCTCGAGCGCCGCCGGCCAGCCGGTTGTGGCTCTCGGCCAGGCGCGCCAGCTCGTCGTCGCCGGCGACGACGATCGGCGTGGACAGGTCGCCGGCCGAGACCCGGTCGACGGCGGCGGCGATCGCCCGCAGCGGCGCGGTCAGGTCGGCGGCCAGGAGGTAGGCCACGAGGACCGGCGATCAGGGCGACGAGGGCCACGAACAGGAGGAGCAGGCGGGGCACGGTCGAGAGCGGATCGGGCAACCGGACGCGCGGCCACGAGCAGGAGCCCGAAGACGGCCAGCGGAATGACGGCCGCGGCGATCAGGGCGAACGTCAGCCGGGTCCGAAAGCCGATCCCGCCGCCGACCGATCGGCGGGGGATCGTCCGATCGTGGAAGGGCACCTCGGCGCCGCGCCCGGTTCCGGATCGATCGGGGACCGGATCGGTGGCGGTCTCGGTCTGCGGTCGCGGCTGACCCGGGCTCGCCTGGGCCGTCATTCGGCCCTGCCGGCCTCCTGGGCGACCAGCCGGTAGCCGATCGCCGCGGACCGTCAGCAGGTGGGTCGGATGGTTCGGGTCGAGCTCGACCTTCTGGCGCAGCCGGCGCATCGTCACCCAGACGTAGGACGGATCGGCATCCTCGGTCTCGGCCCAGCCCCGGGCGAGGAGCGTCTCGGTCGTCACCGTCTTGCCGAGGTTGGCGGCCAGGGCGTAGAGCAGCCGCGACTCGGTCGGCGTCAGTGGCACGGGCTTGCCGGCCACGACCGCCTCGCGGCGATGGAGCTCGAGGGTCAGCTGGGGCCCGAGGACGAGGCTCTGGCGAGGGACCTTGTCGCCCGAGCCGCCGCAGGACCCGGTTGATCCGGGCCCGCAGCTCCGGGTAGTGGTACGGCTTGGTGACGTAGTCCTCGGCGACCTCGTCGAGCAGGTCGGCCTTGTTGTCGCCGGTGTCGATCGCGGACAGGACGATGATCGGCAGGTCGGCCCGGCCCTTGACCTCGCGGGCCAGGGTCAGGCCGTCCATCCGGGGCATCATCATGTCGATCACGAGGAGGTCCGGCCAGGCGTGATCGAGCCGCCGCAGCGCCTCGACGCCGTCCCGGGCGGTGGCGACCTCGTAGCCGTCCGCCCGGAGCTGCTCGGCGAGCACGACGAGCAGGTTTGGATCGTCGTCGACGACGAGGATGCGGGGCGCCGCCGCCGGACCGTTCGGGCCGACGCTCAGCATCGATCCACGCTCAGCATCGCCCGAGCATAGCAGCGCCGAATCGCTCCCCGAAACGCCCCGAACGTCCGGGCTTGAGCTTGGCTGGGCTCAGGGGGCCTTGCGATCGACGAAGCGGCAGCGCGGGGCGATCGGGCAGTCGGCCGCAGTCGGGCTTGCGGGCGTGGCACAGCTTCCGGCCGTGGGTGATCAGGTTGACGTGGGCCTCGTACATCTGGTCGGGCTCGAGCAGCGCCAGGTAGAGCTCGTGGGCGTCGTCGGCGTTCGCCTTGTCGCGGGATCAGGCCGACCCGCTTGCTGACCCGCTCGACGTGCCGGTCGACCGGCATGAGCGGCATCCCGAACGAGAACATCAGCAGCACCGAGGCCGTCTTCCGGCCGATCCCGTCGATCCGGGTCAGCCAGTCGCGGGCCTCGAGCGCCGGCATGTCGCCCAGGAACTCGAGCGAGTGGTCGCCGCGCTCCTCCCGGATCAGCCGCAGGGCGGCCTGGATCCGGGGCGCCTTCTGCGGGCCAGGCCGCCCGGCCGGATCGCCTCGATCAGCTCCTCGATCGGCGCCTGCTTCGACGGCCAGCCAGTCCGGCGGGGCGCCGTCGGCCAGGCCGATCGCCGCCCCAGCCGTGGCCGGCCCAGTGTGCTCTCGACGGGCTCGGTCGAAGGGAAGGCCGCGCGAGCGACTCGAACGCCCGCTCGGCATTCATGTCGGCGCTGTTCTGGGTGAGGATCGTCAGGATCAGCTCGCTCGTCGGCCCGAGGCGGCGCCGCCAGGTCGGCTGGCCGTAGATCGCGGCGAGCCCGTCGAGGACGTACGGGACGAGGCCGGGCCGGGTCCGGCTCGAGGCGGCGGGCCCAGGTTCGGGCCGGGTCTGGCCGGCTTTCGCCGCCTGCGCCGCGGCTTGGCCGTGCCCCGCGGGGCGGTCGCAGCGCGTAGCGTGGCCGCTGGCGCCGGGCTGGCTTCCGGCGTCATGCGGCGAGCCAGGTGGCGCGCCCGGGCCAGCCGCTCGCCGCAGGCCACGACCGGCGCCGCCCCGGCCGCCATCGCCTCGGCCACCGGAACGTCGCGCTCGTTCACGGCCACGACCTCGACCCCGAGCGGCGCCAGCGCGGCCACGCCCGCGGCCTCGACTCCGCCGCCGACGGCGATGCAGCGGACGCCGGCGGCGTGGGCTCGCCGGGCGACCCCGAGGGCCGTCTTGCCGAAGGCCGTCTGGGCGTCGATCCGACCCTCGCCGGTGATCACCAGGTCCGCCTGTGCCGAGCGTGCCGTCGAGGTCCACCTCGCCGGCGACCAGGTCGACGCCCGGGTTCGAGCGACGAGCCGGAGCAGCGGTCGGTCAGGCAGAGCAGGCCGAAGCCGACGCCGCCGGCGGCACCGGCGCCGGGGGTGTCGCGCTCGCGGCGCCCGGTGGCCGCCTCGAGCAGGTCGGCGTAGTGGCCGAGCCGCTCGTCGAGAAGCGCGACGTCGGCCGGTGTCGCGCCCTTCTGGGGACCATACGTTGCGGCGGCGCCGGTCGGGCCCAGGAGCGGATTGGTCACGTCGCAGGCGACGAGCAGCTCGAGCGCGGCCAGGCGGGGGTCGAGGCCGGCGAGGTCGATTCGATCACCGTCGACCCAGGCGCCGAGCGCGTCGAGGATCCCGGCCCCGCCGTCGGTCGTCGCGCTGCCGCCGATCCCGAGGACGATCCGGCGGACGCCGGCGTCGAGGACGGCCCGCAGGATCAGGCCGGTGCCCGCCGTGGTCGCCCCGAGTGGGTCGCGTTCGGCCAGGGTCAGGCGCGACAGGCCCGACGCCGCGGCCATCTCGACGACGGCGCCGCGCCATCGTTCGAGCGCAGCCACGGCGCGTCGATCGGACGGCCGATCGGATCGACGGTCGGCGCGATTCGCTCGAGCTCCAGCCGCCGCTCGCGGCGATCGCGGCCAGGGTCCCCTCGCCGCCGTCGGCCAGCGGCGCGAGGAGGAGCTCGTCGGCCGGCCGGGCCCGCTGCCAGCCCTCGGCCAGCGCCTGGGCCACCTCGACGGACGTGAGCGAGCCCTTGAACGAGTCCGGTGCGAACAGGACCGTCGTCACTCGCTCGGTCTCGCCCGCCCGCTTCTCGAGGTACTCCGGGATCCGGATCATCGGCGGCCGTTCCTGGTCGGCCAGCTCGATCACCTCGAGGCCGAGCCGGCCGTGGCCGGATCGGGGCAGCTTCATCGTCGAGCCGAGCTCGGCGAACAGGCGCGCCTTGCGCCGTTCCTCGAGCCGCTTCATGACGGCCTGGAGGATCACGAAGCTCATCCGGCTGAGCCCCTCGAGCTCCTGGTTGCGGTGGATCCGCCGCTCCAGGTCGACCTGGCCGAGGCCCTCGAGGCCGATCCGCTCGGCGGCGTCGATCAGGTGGCCGATCTCGACCGCGTAGCCGGTGAAGAACGGGCATCGGTCTCGAGCAGCGACCGGCGCCCCGCGTACTCGCCCGCGAGCGGCTGGATGAAGCCCGACAGCTCCGGGTAGAACAGGTTGATCAGGGGCCGCGCCACGAGCTCGGTGACCCGCCCGCCGCCGCCTTCCTTGAGCACGCCGCCCTCGACGATCGGGCGCTGGTAGTAGCCCTTGACGTACTGCAGGCGTGGCTCGGTCAGGAGCGGCCCGAGCGTGCCGTAGACCATCCGCGGGTGCCAGTTCCGGACGTCCGTGTCGGCCCATACGATCAGGTCGCCGCTCGTCTCGTAGAGGCTCTTCCAGAGCGCCTCGCCCTTGCCCACGAAGCTGCCGTAGCGCTCGAGCACGTCGGGATGGCTCGACGACCCGGGCACCTTCGGCCTCGGCGATCTCGCGGGTCCGGTCGGTCGAGGCGGAGTCGATCACGAGGACCTCGTCGAGCAGCGGAACCCGGCCCATCATCTCGCGGATCGCCCGGCCGACGATCGGCCCGATCGTCTCCTCCTCGTTCAGGCTGGGCAGGACCAGGCTGATCGTCAGGCCCTGCTTCTCCTTGAGCTGGACCAGCCGACGCAGGTCGGCGAACTCGGCATGGTGGAAGTTTGATTCGCCGAACCAGCGCTCGACCCGGGTCGGGATCGGCCCGGTTCTCCTCGGCCGCCCGATCGGCCGCGGCCAGCGTCTCGGCCCGCTCGGCCAGCTTCTCGAACGTCTTCCGGCCGATCGTCTCGCGGGTCTTGACCACGACGACGGTCGGCCGGGCGCGGGTGGCGATCGCCTCGGGCAGGGCGCCGAACAGGTGCGCCTCGCGCGCCGCCTTCGGCCGGCGAGGCCGAGGCGCCGACGACCACGACGTCGGCCCGTTCGGCCTCGCGCAGGATCGCCGTCCTGACGTTGGCCGCCTCGCGCACGAGCGGCTCGGCCGCGCCCTGGACGTGCTGCTTGACGAAGGCCGCCAGGGCTCGCTCGGCCTGGGCCCGGACGGCCCTGGTGATCCCCGCCGGGACGACGTGGAGGACCGTGACGGTCGCGCCGTGGTAGGTCCCGAGGGCGTCGGCGAAGGTCAGGGCGAGCTCGGCATGGGGCCCGCCCCGGACCGGTACGAGGATCCGCCGGATCTCGGTCGAGCCGCGCTGCTTGACGACGGCGATGTCGCACGGCGCCGCCCGGACGACCTGGTCGATCGTCGGCGAGACGACCGAGCTCGGCTCACTGCCCGACCGGCCCCGCCGGCGAGTTCCCGTCGGCCGGCGTGTCGTTGACATGGATCGTGTGCCGGCCACCCCAGCCGAACACGAGCAGGTCGGCCTCCTCCTCGACGGCCGCCTCGACGATCCCCTCGGCGGCGTGTCGGGCGATCCGGACGATCGGATGGATCGGCACGCCTTCCGGGGCGTAGTCGAGGACCCGCTGGAGGAGCCGCCGGGCGTGGCGGGCGCGGGTCGCGCCCTCGGACAGGGGCATTCCCTCGGGCACCTCGACGATGCCCAGCGCCCGCAGCTCGCCGGCCCGCGGCTCGAGCAGCGCCGCGCCGATCCGGACGAGCTCGCCGGCCGTGCCCGGGTTGGCGACGGGGATCAGGATCCGGACCGGCAGCGGGGTCCGGTTCAAAGCGCGTTCCAGCGTTCGACGAGATAGGGCTTGAGCAGCTCGAACTCGCGGGCCTGGCGCTCCACCCGTTCCTCGGTCTCATCGGTCGTGATGTCCCGGTTCTCGACGACGAAGCTGGCCACCCGGCCGAAGTAGATCGGCACCAGCCCGGCCACGTAGCGCTCGAGGGTCGCCGACGCCTTGGCGGCTGCCTCGCCGGTCGCTCGCTCGAGCCGGCCGGTGGTCACGACGAGGTCGTAGATCACCCGGGCCCAGACATCGTCCGGGAAGTGGAAGCCGGCCAGGGAATCGGCCATCTCGTGGGTGCTCGGGCCGCCACTTGCGCCGTCGCTCCCAGACGCGCCGGTATCCCCGCCGTGGACGCCCAGCCGGCGCGATGCGTCGTCGAACCGCTGGCCCGCCTCGGCCGCCAGCTCGAGGACCGTCGCGAGAGTCGCCGGGGCGAGCATCTCGGCCCACGTGTCAGCCATCCCGACCGAGCCGAGATTGAACTCGGAAACGAGGCGCAGGGTGTTCACCTCGAGCGGCGGTGGATCGACGATCCGCTCGAAGCCGTAGGCCGGCACGTCGTGCGACCCCTTGATCTGGAGCCAGCGCTCCGGGCTTCGGGCCGCCAGCCGGAGGATCGTGGCCACGACCTGGCGGAACATCGGCCCGAGGTCCGCCCCGGGATCCTTCGGATCGTGGACCTTGGCTCCGAGCCGGGCCTGGCACACGGCATAGCCGCCGGCCAGTGCCTCGGTTGTCATCCAGATGTCGATCCCGAAGCGGCTCACCTGGGCATCCCAGCTGTCGAGCTCGAGATAGTGCCGGACGAGATCGCCCGAGACCCCGAAGTCACCCCCGATCGGCTGGCGGATCCGGTTGCCGTAGAGGGCCCGGGTGAGCGGATAGGTGACCGTGTTCGTGATCGTCCCGTCGTACTTGTAGCGGGCATAGAGCGGGGCCACGAAGTCGTAGCCGCCCTTGAGCACGGGGCCGGCCAGCAGCTCGATCCACTCGGGCACGATCGAGCGCAGGTCCGAATCGACGACGACGAGGGCGCTGACCTTGAGTGCGGCGGCCATCTCGAAGATCGTCCGCAGGGCGGCCCCCTTGCCCCCGACCCCGTTCACCTCGGGATAGGTCAGGGTCACCTTCTCGAGCCGGTTGGTAGGCCGGACGAGCAGGATCCGCTCGATGTAGTCGGGCGGCTCCGTCTCGGCCACGATCCGCTGGGTCCCGTCCGGCGAGCCGGCGTCGGAGTTGACCAGGACCGGCCGAAGGTCCGGAAAGTACTGGACGAGGCCGGCCTGGGCGGCTCGCACGACGTAGCCGATCGTGGCCGCATTCTTGAAGCTCGGGATACCGACCATGATGTCGGCCGGGGCAAGCTGTTCGACCAGCTCGCCGATCGGACCGGTCAGCGCGCTGTCCACCACTAGCGGGTCGGGATCTTCGCGGTCGCCCAGCCGTCGTTGTCGAGGCCCGGCTGGTAGCGGCCGTTGGCGGCCTTGTAGGCGACGGTCTGGAAGCCGATCGAACGCCACGAGATCAGCCAGGCGTCGAGCGGCGGACGGACGTAGATCCCGCGCCGGACGAGCCGGTTCTCCTCGAGGACGCTCTCGAGCACGCGCTTTCGCTCGAGGAGCGGAACATCGAGGATCTCCTCATCGTCGACGACCAGGAGGTCGATCGCCACGAAGGCGGTCACGCCGGCCGGCTCGACCACGGTCGGGCGTGGCTCCGAGTAGAGCTCGTCGTGGCGCCGCCCACCGCCCATCAGGAGCTGGCGCATCATGTCGTTCGAGGTGGGCGTCTTGACCGCGGTCAGGGCCAGCCCTTCGGGCCCGCGCTCGACCCGGTCGGTGAGATAGCCGTCGAGCACGAGGGAGGTGGCCAGGGTCGCCTCGGCCAGTGCTGCCGCAACCTCGGGGTAGCCCTCGAGCAGCTCGCCCTCCTCATCCTGGATCGCCACGAACGGTCCGGCCGCGGCCCGCGGCCCGGTCAGCTCGACGTGGGCCAGGACGCGCTCGCCGGCCCAGATCGGCTCGATCAGGGGATCCTTGACCCGCCGGCCGTCCTGGCGACCGAAGCGCTGTGGGCGCAGGTCGCTTCGAGCCGGTTCCGCCATCGCATCCATCGACCAAGGATACCCGTCCCGGCCGGGCGCTCCATTGGCCGGCCCTCAGCCGGTCGTCGGGTCAGCGGTCCGGGTAGCCGTCGGGGTGCGCTCGGCGCCAGGCCCAGGCCGAGCCGATCATCTCGGTCAGGCTGCCCTGCTGCGGCGTCCAGGCGAGGACCTCCCGGGCGCGCTCCGCGGCGGCCACCAGGACGGGCGGATCGCCGGGCCTGCGCGGGCCGATCGTCGAGGCGATCGGCCGGCCGATGACCGTCTCGGCTGCCGCCAGCACCTGGCGCACGCTGAAGCCGGTGCCGGTGCCCAGGTTGAGCGCCGTGTACGGGTCCCCGTCCGACGGCTCCGGGCCGGTCGCCTCGAGGGCCGAGAGATGAGCCGTGGCCAGGTCCTCGACGTGGATGTAGTCCCGGATCGGGGTGCCGTCGGGGGTCGGGTAGTCGTCCCCGAAGAGGGTCACCGGCCGGCCCGACTCGACCGCGGCCAGGATGTTCGGGATCAGATGCGTCTCCGGATCGTGCGACTCGCCATTCCGCTCCGTCGCCCCGGCCACGTTGAAGTAGCGCAGGGCGATGCTGCGCAGGCCGTAGGCCGTGCCGTACCAGCGGAGGGCCCCTTCGAACGTCCGCTTCGACTCGCCGTAGGGATTGATCGGAGCGAGCGGGGCCGACTCGGTGATCGGGATCGTCTCGGGCACGCCGTAGACGGCGGCGGTCGAGCTGAACACGAACCGGTTCACGCCGGCGGCCCGGGCTGCCTCGAGCAGGGCGACGCCGCCCACGATGTTCGACCGGTAGTAGATCGCCGGGTCCCGGATGGACTCGCCCACGAGCGACCGGGCGGCGCAGTGGAGGATCGCCTCGATTCCCTGGTCGCGCAGGAGTCGCTCGACGGCCGCCTGGTCGGCGTAGCTCGATCGGCTGAAGGCGGCCTCGGCCGGGACCGACCCGGCATGCCCGGTCGAGCAGTCGTCGAGGACGCCCACCGCGTGGCCCTCGGCCAGCAGGCGCTCCACGGTAACCGAGCCGACGTAGCCCGCCCCACCGCTCACGAGGATCCTCATCGGGAGCGGCCGAAGAGTCGCGCGACGAGGCCCGGCTTGCCGGCGCCGACGAGATCGCCTGACGTCTCCCGGGCGGGACCCGGTTTTGTCGGGGCCGCGCCGACCGCCGGCGGCCCGGCGACCGTCTGGCCCGCCCCGGCCAGCACCTCGCGCAGGCGCGCCTCCAGCCTGAGGGCGGCGCTGTTCTCGGGATCGATCAGCAGGGCCTGGAGGGCCAGCTCGTGGGCACCGGCCTGGTCGCCCCGTTCGAGCCGCACCCGGGCCAGGCCGACCACCGCCATCGCGTTGTGAGGATCGGCCGACGCGACCTGCTGGTAGATCTTGTCCGCCTGGTCCACCAGCCCCAGGTCGAGGGCCTGCTCGGCCTGGACCATCAATTCGATCATCGATCCTCCGAGAGCATCGCCTGGGCCCGCAGCATCAGGGTCGGAGCGTCATTCTGACCGGGATCGTTGATCACGACCTCGACTAACCGGTCGAGGATCATCCCGAGGGCAGGTCCCTGGGTCAGGCCGAGCTCGCGGATCAGGTCGTCGCCGTCGATCGCCAGGCCGGACCGGTCGAGGACCGCCTGGGCCTGGAGCTGCTCGGTGATCCGGGCCTCGAACTCGTCGAGATCGCCGGCCCCCGCCGGCAGCCCGCTGCCCACGTTGTCCGCCCGTCGCAGGGCGATCAGCTCGGCCAGGGCTGGCGGGCCGAGGCGGCCGATGAGCCGGCGGACCGCCGTGTCGCTCCAGGTCGGCTCGTAGTTGAACATGTGATTGCGGACGAGCAGGCCGACCCGCTCGACAGCCTTCCGCGGGAAGTGGAGCCGGGTCAGGAGTGCCTCGGCCAGATCGCCGCCGACCGCGTCGTGGCCGATGAAGTGGCCGTCGCTGGCCGTGGCCGGCTTGCCGATGTCGTGGACGAGCGCGGCCAGGCGGACGACGCCGAGGTGCGCCGGTACGGCATCGACGGCTCGCACGGTGTGATCCCACAGGTCGTCACCGCTGATCTTGGCCTGGGCCACGCCGCGCTGGTCGGCCAGCTCGACCGAGACCTGGCGGAGCAGGCCCGGTCCCTTCCAGCAGGCGCAGGCCGAGCGACGGCCGCTGGGCGGTCAGGAGCCGCTCCAGCTCGCTCGCGATTCGCTCGCCCGACAGGTGCCTGACTAGCTCGACGTGGCGGGTGATCGCCGCGAGGGTGGTCGGGCCGATCGTGAACTCGAGCTGGGCGACCAGCCGGACGGCCCGGATCATCCGCAGGGCATCCTCGCCGAAGCGATCGTCGGGCACTCCGACCGCAACCAGGCGACGTCGCTCGAGGTCGGCCCGGCCGCCGAAGGGATCGACCAGGCTCGGTCCGGCCCCGGGCACGGCACCCCAGGCCAGGGCGTTGACCGTGAAGTCGCGCCGGGCGAGGTCCTCCTCGATCGTCGTCCCGAACTCGACCCGGTGGGGTCGTCGGAAGTCGGCGTAGTCGTGGTCCCGCCGGAACGTCGTGATCTGGTACTCGACGCCGTCCCGCTCGAGGGCGACCGTTCCGAAGGCGTTCTCATAGCGGGCATTCGGGAAGAGCGCCTGGATCTGCTCCGGACGGGCGTCGGTGGCCATGTCCCAGTCGTGGGGCGTCCGGCCGAGGAGCAGGTCGCGGAGCGAGCCGCCCACGACCCAGCCGGCCCGCCCGTCAGCCTCGAGGCTGGCCAGGATCTCCCGGACAGGCGCCGGAATCCGGGCCGCCAGCGGACCGTCGGCTTCGTTCGTGACCAGCTGGGGCGGCCCGGGACCGGCCGTCAGTTCCGGCCGAGGAAGAGGTAGCCCCGCCAGGCCTCGTTCCGTTCATCGGTGAGATACGGCGTGAACAGGGAATAGACGTCGCTGCGCGGCTCGAACGGGGGATGGACCAGCCGGAGACGGGCTTCGTCGAGCGTCTTGCCGCCCTTGCGGTGGTTGCACGTTTTGCACGCTGCCACCAGGTTCTCCCAGCTGTGGGCGCCGCCCCGATGGCGGGGGATCACGTGGTCGAGGGTCAGGTCGCTGGCCTGGCGCCCGCAGTACTGGCAGCGATGACCGTCCCGGGCGAAGATCTCGCGCCGGGTCAGCTTGACCCGCGGCCGCGGCCGGCGAATGTGGTGCTGGAGCCGGATGACGCTCGGCGCCCGGAATTCCTGGCGGGGCGTGCGGATCATCTGGTGGTCGTACTCGATCACCTCGGCCTTCTCGCCGAAGACGAGCCGGAACGCGCGCGGCAGATTGCACACGTTGAGCGGTTCGTAATTCTGGTTCAGCACGAGGACCGCACCGTCCATGGGGCGGATGCTATCAGGGCCGCGCGGTGGCGGCGCCGGTGCCCGGATCCCAGCCGCCGGCCTGGCCGACCTTCGAGGCCAGCGGCCGTCCGAGGCAGTCCGAGATGAAGCGGGCGGCCGCGAGCACTCCGGCCAGGCGAACGCCGTGGCTGCCAGCCCGACGCGTCGAGGAAGTAGACGAGGTCCTCGGTGGCCAGGTTGCCCGCAGCACCGGGCGCATAGGGGCAGCCCCCGGTGCCGCCGGCCGAGGCATCGAACGTCCGGATTCCCGCCCGCAGGCCGGCCGCAACGTTGGCCAGGGCGGTGCCCCGGGTGTCGTGGAAATGGACGGCGATCTGCTCGACCGCGAGACCCGCCTCGACCGCCAGCCCCGTCAGCGTTTCGACCTGGTCGGGTACGCCCACTCCGATCGTGTCGCCGAAACAGATCTCGTCAACGCCCAGCTCGGCCAGGCGCAGGGCAACCTCCACGGCAGCCGACGGCTCGATCGCCCCGACGTACGGGCAGCCAAAGGCGGTCGAGACGTAGGCCCGCCGCCACCAGCCCAGCGCGCTGGCCCGGGCCAGGACCGGTCGAAACGCTTCGATCGACTCGTCGATCGTCATCCCGATGTTGTGCTCCGTGAACGCGTCCGAAGCCGCCGTGAAGACGGCCAGCGCATCGGCCCCGGCCGCCTCTGCCCGGGCCAGGCCCCGCTCGTTCGGGACGAGGACGGGGTAGCGAACGACGGCTCGGCCGCGCGGCTCGCCCTCCGGCCCTCGAACAAGCGCCCGGAGGAGCTCGTCGGCGTCGGCCAGCTGGGGGATCGCCGAGGGGCGGACGAAGCTCGTCGCCTCGATCTCGGTCAGCCCGGCCGCCGCCAGGAGCTCGATGAAGCGGAGCTTGTCTGCTGTGGCGACCGGGCGGGCCTCGTTCTGGAGGCCGTCGCGCGGCCCGACCTCGTAGATCCGGACCCTTCGGTCGGGGTCGGCTGCGGCCGCCATCGGCGTGGCTCAGCCGGCGGTCGGGCCGGCGGTCTTGCCGGCCGCGTTGCCGCCGATCTCGATCCGGGCGATCTGGACCTCGATCGCCGAGACCTCCTCGCAGGCCGCCCGGTACTCCGGCCCGCCCAGCTTCGCGCCGTCGCGCCGGCGGCGGGCCGCCGCGTGGAGGGCCAGGAGCTCGGACCGGGTGGCGGGCAGGGCGTCGGTCATGGTTGTTCCTCCATCTGCCCGACTACGGTAGCGCCTCGCGTCCCGGCGGTCAGGCCGACCAGCGGCTGGCCGCGATTGACCTGCTCGCCCCGCGCGACGAGAACCTCATCGATCGTCCCGCCGGCCGGCGACGTCACGACGTGCTCCATCTTCATCGCCTCGATCATCACGAGCGGCTGGCCGGCCGCAACGGTCGCGCCGGCTCCGACGTGGACGGCCAGCACCCGGCCGGGCATCGGCGAGCGGACCTCGAGCGCTCCGCCCGACGCGTGGCCGGCCGCAGCGCGGGCGGCTCGATCGACGTCTGGCGGTGGCGCGAGCCGGAACGCCACGCTCCGGCCGTCATCGTCGACGAAGACGGTGCCGGCCTCGTCGACGACGGCCAGCAGGCGTCCGGCGCGACCGTCGAGCTCGACGGAGCGTTCCAGCCCACCCGATTCGAGCCGGATTCGGGCCGGCCCGTTCAATCGCCAGCCGTCTCCGCCGGTCGTTGCGAGGGTGCAGGCGGCGGCCTCCCAGGCGATCTCGCTCGGTCCCTCGGCCGATGCCTCGCCGGCTGGTGGCCAGATCTGCTCGAGCGTGTCGATCCGCGCCTCGCCGGCCTGGACGATCGGTTGGGTGGCCAGCCAGCGCAGGAAGTGAAGGTTCGTCACCACGCCCAGGACGACGGTCTCGTCCAGCGCCTGCTCGAGCCGGGCCAGGGCCTCGGTTCGGGTCGGTCCGCCGACGATCACCTTGGCCAGCATCGGATCGAACCGCAGGTCGACGACCGAGCCGGCCTCGATCCCCGAATCGACCCGGACGCCGGCCCCGGGCCAGCGGAGCGCCTCGATTCGACCGACCGAGGGCAGGAAGCCGGCGTCGGGATCCTCGGCGTACAGCCGGACCTCGATCGCGTGACCGCCGCCGGCCCGGGCCGCGTCGGCCTCGGCCTGGTCGAAGCCGAGAGGTTCGCCGGCGGCGATCCGGAGCTGGTCGGCCACGAGATCCCGGCCGGTGATCAGCTCGGTCACCGGATGCTCGACCTGGAGCCGGGTATTCATCTCGAGGAAGTGGTACCGGCCATCGTCGTCAAGCAGGAACTCGCAGGTCCCAGCCGAGCGATAGCCGACCGACCCGGCGAGGGTCAGGGCAGCCTGCCCAAGGCGCTGCCGGAGGTCCTCGTCGACCGCCGGCGACGGACTCTCCTCGAAGACCTTCTGGTGGCGCCGCTGGAGCGAGCAGTCGCGCTCGCCGAGGTGGACGCCCAGGCCGAGCCCGTCGAACAGGACCTGGATCTCGACGTGGCGGGGCCCGTCCAGGAAGCGCTCGAGGATGAGGCGATCGTCGCCGAAGGCGGCAGCCGCCTCTCGCCGGGCCGTTTCGAGCGCCTCGATGAACCGTTCAGGTGGGTCGAGCCGATCCACGACCCGCATGCCCTTGCCGCCGCCCCCGGCCGCCGGCTTGATCAGGACCGCGTGCCCGCGTTGGTCGCGCCCGGTCTTGCTCCCGGCGATCTGCCGGGCCGCTTCGAGCAGCCCCGCGTCCGATTGGTCGTCGCCGTCGTAGCCGGGCACGACCGGAATCCCCAGGCTTGCAGCCAGCCGGCGGGCCGACGCCTTGTCGCCCATCGCCCGGATTGCGCTGCCGGGCGGCCCGACCCAGCGGATCCCGGCCCGCTCGACGGCCTCGGCGAAGTCGGCGTTCTCGGACAGGAAGCCAAACCCGGGGTGAACGGCGTCAGCGCCGGCCGCCCGGGCCGCGCTCACGAGCGCCTCGATGTCGAGCAGGTCCACCGCCGGAGCGGCGCCCATCCCGGGCACGACGACCCGGATCCCGAGGGCCTCGGCCGATCGCCGGATCCGGACGGCGATCTCACCCCGGTTGGCGATGAAGACAGTCCGGATCGGATCGATCGGCGAAGCCTTGAGCCGTTCGAAGTCTGGTGTCCTCTGTTCGTACGCGTCAATCGCGCCAGAAGCGACACGCCATCGACCGCCAACCCGCCTGGCTGGCAGCGATCCGTCGGCGATCCAGCGCTGAACCGAACGGGTCGTTGCCCCGAGGCGCTCGGCAGCCTGGCGTGGCGTCAGCTCATCGGGCATCGTGACGCGATTGTCGTGTTTCGGCCCACACCTGGCAAGCGACCCTTCCGTGCCCGCGAAGCCAGGGACCCCGATCAGGTCATGGCGTCGTGCCGGCCGGCAAGCTCGGTGCTGAGGACGGCGTGGGTGGGGGCGCGAGCCGGATCGAGTCCAGGACACTCTGGACCTCGGCCGAATCCTGGGCGGTCTCGCCTGGCCTCTGCGGCGCATCGATCACGAGGCGTTGGCCCGCAACGTCGAGGATCCACACCCGATCGCTTTCGCCGGGGGTCAGGTCATTCGTCGCTTCCAGAGGGAGCCGCCAGACCTCGAACGTTCCGTCCGCGGTCAAGATGCACTGACCGAACGTGGCCGGCGCAGTGAGCGTCAGCTGCTTGCCGGAGTAGCCACCGAAGGTGACGGCAGTGGGAGCCGTTTGCACCAGGCCGGGAAGATTCGCCAGTGCGGTCGCGAGCTCATCCACGGTGGGTCCGGGTGGTGGGGTGAGCAGGCCCCGGGCGTGACATGGATTTGCGTCCACGTCGCTGAAGATCGAGAAGTTCACCGAGGCTGGTCCCTGGGGTTTCGTCAGGAACACCGCATAGGGCCCCGGGATCTCGGCCTGCCAGCCAGCCGGCACGCTGAACGTGACCCGAATCGGGAATGGGTCCCCCGCGACAAAGGTTCCGGCTGGCAATCGACCGGTGAAGTCGACCAGGACGCTCGGGCTGGGACTGGCCGTCGACGTCGATCCTCCGACCCCACCCGCCTTCGGCCCGAACGAGAACGCGATGAGGGCGAGGACAAGCAGGGCGACCGCTCCGACGGCGATCCGAACTTGATGATTCACCTTGGGTAACCTCCACCCGGGCCACCAGGCTCGGCGTTGTGGCGTCGCCGGTAGTTGGTCGAGCACGCTGTCAAGGACGCGGTCCGGAAGCGTGTTCACTCCCTCCTCCAGCCACGACCGGACGATGCTGGTGACCTCGCGATCGGTGCTCACTGGGCGACCTCCCGCAGGACCGGCCGAGCGTCGGCCTCGATGGCCGCGCGAAGCCCGCGCATCGCATGGAATAGACGAGATCGGACCGTGCCGGTCGGGACGCCGAGGATCTCGGCGACCTGGTCCACCGGCAGGTCGGCGTAGTGATGCAGGACGACCACGGCGCGATGTTCGATTGACAGTCGCCGGAACCCCCGCTCGAGCTCGTCGCGATCGACGACCCCGCTCATGCCCCCGGTGACCCCCGGTTCATCGAGCTTCAGAAGATGGAGATTCGCGCCGACCTGGCGACTCCGGCGACCCTCGGCGTAGCAGGCGCGCACAAGGAGCCGGTACGACCAGGCGTCAAACAGCGCCGGGTCGCGGAGCTGGGGCAGGTCTCGCCAGATGCTCAGCAGCGCCTGCTGCGTCGCGTCTTCGGCGAGGTGGACGTCGCGCAGGATCCTGTACGAGACCGCGTGCAGCCGGCCACTGGCGGCGAGGGCGAGGTTCGCGAAGGCCTCTTCATCGCCGTGCTGGGCCCGAACCACGAGGTCGGTATCCATCTGCCCACCCATCGCGGCGTCACCTGGAGATGACGCTCGTCAACTATGGGAGCGAGCACCTCCGGAGCGACTCAATCTTTCTGCCCGGAACTACTCGCCGCCCTGATTCGTCCAGCTGGGCGGCCGCTTCTCGGCAAATGCCCGGAGGCCCTCCTGGGCCTCGGGAGTGCGGCGCTGTCGGGCAATCACCCTCGCCGTGTGCCATTTCGACGACCCGTGGGGCAAGCCGCGGACTTCGCGCACGACCGCCTTGGCCGCCCGAGCTGCCGTGGGACCGGCCGCGAGGACATCGCTCACGGCCGAGGCAACGGCCGCATCGAGGGCATCGGCCCCCTCAGCCAGCTCGTGGACGAGCCCGATCCGCTCGGCCCGGACGGCACCGAACCGGCGACCGGGCGGGAAGAGCGCCCTGGCCTGGCTCTCGCCGATCTTGGCCACGACGAAGGGCGAGATGACCGCGGGCAGGATGCCCAGCCGGGTCTCGGTGAAGCCAAACCGGGTGCCCGACTCGGCGATCACGAGGTCGCTCACCGCACACAGGCCGGTTCCGCCCCCGAGCGCCGCGCCGTGGACCCGGGCGATAACCGGGACTGGACAGGTGTCGATCGCCTCGAACATCTCGGCCATCGCCATCGCGTCCTGCTCGTTTGCCTCGAGCTCGAGCTCGAGCGCGGCGCGCATCCAGGCGATGTCGGCGCCGGCACAGAACGACGGCCCGTCGCCGGCCAGGACGACGACCCGGAGGCGCTCCGGCGGCTCATTCGCCAGCCCGGCGAAGGTCGTTCGGAGCTGGGCGATCAGCGACGCATCGAACGCGTTGTGGCGCTCCGGGCGGGCCAGGGTCAGGTGGGCCACGACGCCGTCGTGGCCGGTCCGCTCGAGCCGCAGGGGAGGCTCATGGTCCGTCATCCCGATCATCGTACGGCCCGCCCCCACCCGGCGTGGACGGCTGGGCTACCCTCGGACGATGCCCGATGCGATCGACCACATCGTGATCGCCTGCTCCGACCCGGACGCCGCCGTGGAGGAGATCGAGGCCCGCCTCGGCCTGCAGGCGACCGGGGGCGGCCGACACACCGCCCTGGGCACGTTCAACCGCCTGATCTGGCTCGGCGACGCCTTCATCGAGCTGATCGGGGTCGAGGCCAGGAAGCTGGCCGAGGCGAGCTGGATTGGCCGCCCGGTCCTGGCCGCGGCCGATGCCGGCGGGGGTCTGGCGACCTGGGCAGCCGTCTCGAACCGGATCGCGGATGAGGCCGCCGACCTGCGAGCGGCAGGCTCCCTGATCCAGGAGCCGCGAGCCGGCGAGCGGGTCCGGCCCGACGGCCGGGTCGTCCGCTGGACGCTGGCCGTTGCCTTGCCGCTCGGTCCGCTCGAGCCGCCGTTCCTGATCGAGCACGACCCGGCCGCCGCCGAATGGAGCTCGGCCGACCGAGCCGAGCGCGAGGCCCAGCGTCACCCCGTCGGCGGTCCGGTTCGGCTGGTAGCGCTCGAGCTCCCGGCGCCGGACGTCCGGCGGGCGACGGATCGCTACCTCCGCACGGTCGGGATCGGGCCGTTCCGGCCATCCCTGGCCGGCCATGGCGCGCGCGATGCCGCGCTCGGGCCGCACACCGTCCGGTTCGTGCCCGACCCGGGATCGGGCTGGCCTGTCGCCACGATCCACCTGCGGGTCCCGGCTTCGGGGAACCGCCCCGGCCTGGCCTCGCCGTCGATCGATCTGGACGAACGGATCCTCGGCTGTCGCTGGCGGCTTCGAGCGGCCTAGCTGTAATTCCCAGAGACGTTGTATGAGGACGGTCAGGCCTGATCCGGTCAAACGCTTCCTGGAAGACGCCTTACGTCGACTCGGAGCGGCTCCTGCTGGCAGAGGCGTTCGAGGGCTGCCCAACCTGAGCCTGGCCGAGCACCGCGAGCGGGGCTTGACGGACGCTCGGCAACCGAGCTCGGGCCGCGAACCCCGAATAACCCTTCCTCAACGAACCGTTTGACAGACCGGGCCACTGACCCCCGAGCCTGGGGGAGGGCTCCGCCGTCAACAACCTACCCGGGAAGCACAGCTAGCCGCTACATCCGGAAGACGCCGAAGCGCGTCTCGCGGATCGGTGCGTGGAGGCTGGCGGCCAGGCCCAGGGCCAGGACCCGCCGGGTATCGAGCGGATCGATCACCCCGTCGTCCCACAGCCGGGCGCTCGCAAAATAGGGGCTGCCCTCGGCCTCGTAGCGGTCGAGGATCGGGGCCTCGAATGCGTCTCGCTCCTCGTCCGAGGCGAACGGCCCGCCGACCGTGGACAGGACCCGGGCTGCCTGCCGGCCGCCCATCACGCTGATCCGGCTGTTCGGCCAGGACCACAGGAAGCGCGGCGAATAGGCCCGCCCGGACATCGCGTAGTTGCCGGCCCCGAAGCTGCCGCCGACGAGCACGGTGAACTTCGGGACCTCGGCGCAGGCGACCGCCATGACCATCTTCGCCCCGTCCTTGGCGATCCCGCCCGCCTCGTACTCGCGGCCGACCATGAACCCGGTGATGTTCTGGAGGAACACGAGCGGGATCCGGCGCTGGGCGGCCAGCTCGATGAAATGGGCGCCCTTGAGGGCCGACTGGCTGAACAGGATCCCGTCATTGGCGATGATCCCGATCGGGTAGCCGTCGAGGTGGGCGAAGCCGCACACCAGGGTCTCGCCGTAGAGCGGCTTGAACTCGTGGAAGCGGCTGCCGTCAACCAGCCGGGCGATCACCTCGCGGATCGCCAGTGGCCGGCGGAGGTCGGCCGGGATCGCCTGGTAGAGATGGGCCGAGCCATTCGGGGCGACCGCCGGCGGCTCGGGCGGGCGGCGCTCCCAGGGCAGCGGCGGCGGCTTCCGATTCAGGTTGCTCACGATCGAGCGTCCGAGCGCGATCGCGTGCTCGTCGTCGAGGGCCTCGTGATCGACCACGCCGCTGACCCGGGCATGGACGCTCGATCCGCCCAGGTCCTCGGCGCTGACGTCCTCGCCGGTCGCCGCCTTCACCAGCGGCGGCCCGCCCAGGAAGATCGTCCCGGTGCCCTTGACGATCACGGTCTCGTCACTCATCGCGGGCACGTAGGCCCCGCCGGCCGTGCTGCTGCCCATGACCAGGGCGACCTGTGGAACGGCCGCGGCGGAAAGGCGGGCCTGGTTGTAGAAGATCCGGCCGAAGTGCTCGCGGTCCGGAAAGACGTCGGCCTGGAGCGGCAGGAATGCCCCGCCCGAGTCGACCAGGTAGACGCACGGCAGCCGGTTCTCGAGGGCGACCTCCTGCGCCCGGAGGTGCTTCTTGACCGTCAGCGGGTAGTACGTCCCGCCCTTGACGGTCGCGTCGTTGGCCACGATCACGCAGGTCACGCCCTCGACCTGGCCGAGGCCGGTCACGATCCCGGCGCTCGGCGCATCCTGGCCATCCGGGCCATAGACCCCGTCGGCGGCCAACGGGCTCAGCTCGAGGAAGGCCGAGCCAGGGTCGAGCAGGCGGTCGATCCGCTCGCGGACCGGCAACTTGCCGCGGGCTCGATGCTTCTCGATCGCAGCCGGGTCGCCGCCGGCCCCGTTGGCGCTGACCCGCGCCTGCCGGGACCGGAGGTCGGCGACGAGCCCCTCCATCGCGGCCTGGTTCGCCAGGCTTTCGGGACTCGCCGGATCGAGCCGGCTGCGGAGCACGGTCATGGGCTCGATCATAGCCCCGGGCGGGTCGCGCGCCGGGTCGCCGGAGGCGAAGCCCTGCCGCCGCCCGGCCCGGTCGCTGGCGACGAACAGAATGGCGTCAGGCCGGGGATCGGCAGGCGCATGGGGGCGCATTTGTCGCGCTTGTTCGCCGGGTGCGAACGTTTCGGCCGAACCGGACCGCCGCGATGGCTGGGGTTCGCTCGATTCCCTGGTTCTGTACGCCCGGCGCGACGCGACGCGACCCGGGGGGCGCGGCCCGGCGCGACGCGGACGACGCTCGTCGGACCCCGGGCCATGGACCCGGAAACGTGCTACGGTCCATGGACAAGTGAGCACCGCCGCGACACCTGCTCTGAACGAGCCTCGGAGCTCGGATTCCGCTGCCCGAGCCGAGGGGATCCGGCGCGACCTGGCCGAGGCCTGGGGCGAGATGGGCGCGTCGTGGGGCGTCGCGCCGGCGATCGCCCGGGTCCACATCTACCTGATGGCCCGGGGCGAGCCGCTGACCGAGCGCGAGGTGCGTGAGGCGCTCGGGCTGAGCCACCGGGCCGCCAGCCTCGCCCTGGACGCGGCGATCAGCTGGGGCGTGGTCGAGCGGGTCGACGAGCCGCGGCGGGTCGGTCGGCGGGGACCCGCCGGGTCGGCCTACGCCTCGGTCGGCGACCACTTCCGCTGGTTCAGCCGGGTGATCGAGCACCGCAAGGCACTCGAGGGCGACCCGATCATCGACGTCCTCGAGCGAACCGCGGCGGACGCGGTCCAGGCCGCGACCGAGTACCCGGACGATCCCGAGCTGGCCGACCTGCGCGACTGGCTTGCCACGTTCCTCTGGTTCGTGCGCCTGTTCAACCGGGCGATCGGCCTCGTCCCGGTGCTCCAGCCGGCCGAGCTCGAGCACCTGATCGACCTCCTCGCCCGGATCCCCGACGACACGATCCTGAGGCTCGTCCGCCTGCTCGGCCAGCTGCCCGATGAAGAGGTGCTCGGCCTGGTGACCGCCTTGTCCGAGCTGTCGCCGACGGCAGCCCGGCGCTCGCTCAAGCTGATGGGCGGGGTCATCCGAACTGTCCGGCGCTGACGGCACGCTCCGGCGCTGACGGCACGCTCCGGCGCTCGCTCAGGCCCGCGGCCCGAGGCGGGCGCCCAACACCCATGAGGAGGGCGACTCCTTGCCGGGATCCGTCGCGGGTCATGCGATAATCCGAACCGGCGCGACACGATCCGGCCCGCTCGATCGGGGGTTTCCCCGGGGCCAAGCCCAGGCCGACGTGGACCGCCCGAGACACCGGAGCCAGCACATGACCACAGATACCTCCACCTGGGCCACCAAGAAGGGCCTCGCCCAGATGCTCAAGGGCGGCGTCATCATGGATGTCGTCACGCCCGAGCAGGCAAAGATCGCCGAGGAAGCCGGCGCCGTGGCCGTCATGGCCCTCGAGCGCGTGCCCTCGGACATCCGGGCGACCGGCGGGGTCGCCCGGATGAGCGACCCGTCGATGATCGTCGGGATCATGGACGCGGTCTCGATCCCGGTGATGGCCAAGGCCCGGATCGGGCATTTCGTGGAAGCCCAGATCCTCGAGGCGCTCGGCGTCGACTACATCGACGAGTCCGAGGTCCTGACGCCCGCCGACGAGCTGAACCACATCGACAAGCACGCCTTCAAGGTTCCCTTCGTGTGCGGCTCGCGCAACCTCGGCGAGGCGCTCCGGCGGATCAGCGAGGGCGCCGCGATGATGCGCACCAAGGGCGAGGCCGGGACCGGCAACATCGTCGAGGCCGTCCGCCACATCCGGACCGTCAACGCCGAGCTGCGCCGCCTCCAGGGCATGCGCGAGGACGAGCTGTTCGTGGCTGCCAAGGAGCTTGGCGCGCCGCTCGAGCTGGTCCGCGAGGTCGCCTCGGCCGGCAAGCTGCCGGTGGTCAACTTCGTGGCCGGCGGGATTGCCACTCCGGCCGACGCGGCCCTGGCCATGCAGCTGGGCGCCGAAGGCGTGTTCGTCGGGTCGGGCATCTTCAAGAGCGAGGATCCGGCCCGGATGGCGAATGCGATCGTCCAGGCCACGACCCATTTCGACAACCCGGCCCTGCTGGCCGAGGTCAGCAAGGGCCTCGGCGCTCCGATGCGCGGCATCAGCATGGAGTCGATCCCCGAGCAGGAGCGCCTGGCCGTCCGGGGCTGGTAGCACCAGGCCGGTCGAACCGATGAAGATCGGGGTCCTGGCCCTCCAGGGCGCCTTCGTCGAGCACGTCCGCACCTTCCGCTCGATCGGTGTCGAAGTGGTCGAGGTCCGCCTGCCCGAGGACCTGGAGGGGGTCAGCGGGCTGACCCTGCCCGGCGGCGAGAGCACCGCGATTCGCCGCCTGATCGAGCGCTGGGGCCTCCGCCAGCCGATCCTCGACCTGGCCGAGAGCGGGGCCCCGATCTTTGGCACGTGCGCCGGGATGATCCTCGTCGCGCGTGAGATCGAAGGCGGCGAGCCGCCCGTCCTGCCCCTGCTCGACGTGAGCGTCCGGCGGAATGCGTTCGGCCGCCAGCTCGACTCCTTCGAGGATGAGCTGGACGTACCCATGCTCGGCTCGGAGCCGGTCCACGGCGTGTTCATCCGGGCCCCGGTCATCGAGCGGGTCGGTCCCTCGGTCGACGTCATGGCCCGGCTCGATGACGGCCGGATCGTGGCGGTCCGCGAGAAGAACGTGATCGCCACGGCCTTCCACCCCGAGCTGGCCGGCGAGACCCGTTTCCACCGGTTGGTGGCCACGATGGCCGCCGAGCACGACGATCCGGGCGAGGGCTCCGGCCGGCGCCACCATCCGGTCCGCCGGGAGCGGACGGCCCGATGAGGCCCGCTCGATGAGCCGTTCCCGATGAGCCTCGCGGGCAAGGTCCGGATGGCCCGCCTGACCGACCTCGCCCCGCTCGGCGAGCTGTCCCGGCTGGCCCAGACGGACGCGGCCCGGTCGCTCGGCCTGCCGGTGACCCGCCCCCGGATGGGCGTGTTCAGCCTGTTCCGGCTGCCCCTCGGCGCGTTCCAGCCGAACGACCTGCTGTACGTCTACGAGGAAGACCGCCGGATCAGCGGCTTGCTCCGGGTCGAGCGCGACAGCCACCGCGACGAGTGGACCGTGGTCGAGCTCGATGGGATCGGCCAGGTCGACGCCGGCGACATCCGCTTCCGCCTCGTCCAGCATCTCCTGCGGGACGGTGCCCGGCGGGGCGCCCTCCGCTTCCACGTCGCCTGCGCCGATGCCGACGGCAACGTCGAGCTGTTCATGCAGGCCGGCTTCGCCCGCTACGGCGAGGAGAAGATTCTCTTCCGCGATTCCGTCGAACGCCTGCCCGAGCCGTGGGACGACGAGCAGACGAGCGCCTGCGGGATCCGCCCGGCCGATCCGCTCGACGCCCTCGCCCTGGCCCGGCTCTACTCGTCGGTCACCCCTCAGCCGGTCCAGCGCCTTGAGGCCTACCGCCTGCCGGACTGGGAGCGCCAGGGCGCCGGCTGGCGGGTGCCTCGCTCGAGCCTGACCCCGATCCTGCGCTTCGCCGACGTCGAGGCCTTCGTCCAGGACCAGGCGGCCGGGGCCGGTGGTGATGCCCGGGAGCTGTCGGCGCTGATCCAGGTCGCGGTCGCCAAGGAGGATCAGCCGCACTACATCCGGATCCTGGCCCGGCCCGAATCGGACGTCGCCCCGCTGGTCGAGTACGGGCTGGGAGTGATCGCCGCCCGGACGGGCAACGGACAGCAGGCCCAGCACGGAGTGATCTCGACGGTTCGAACCTACGAATCACCGATCGATCGGCGGTTCGAGGAGGCCGGCTTCGAGCTCGAGTCGAGCGTGACCCTGCTCCTGCGCGAGGCGATGGTCCGCGTCGCCGAGCCCGCCCTGGTCCCGGCCATTCGATGAAATCCGCGCCGTTCGCTACGCTTCTCGCACCCGCCCGTACCGGGGCCCTGGCCCGCACCGGGACCCTGGCCCGTAGCGGGGCCGTGGCCCGGACACCGGCCGACTCGCCTGCCCCGCCTTCGCCGCACAGATCCAGGAGGTTCCGTGACCTCATCGCCCGCCAGCCCTGACCGCGAATCGATGGATGACCTCGAGTTGCTCCTCGCGGCCCTGCCGCCGGAGGTGGTCGAGGCGGTCCACGGCCTGACCGACCAGTCGAGCCTGATCGAGGTCGTGCTCGACCTCGGTCGGCGTCCCGAGGCGCGCTTCCCGAACAGCGAGGTGACCCTGCTCGAGCGCGAGATCCGGGAATTGGACATCGCCTACGTCGTGGATCACATCGGCACGTTCGGCGACGACAACCGGGCAGGGATCGAGCGAACGCTCCACCGGATCAGCGCGATCCGCAATCGGAGCGGCAAGATCGTCGGCCTGACCTGCCGGATCGGCAAGGCCGTCTTCGGCACGATCGAGATCATCAATGACTTCGTCGAGAGCGGGAAGTCGATCCTGATCATGGGCCGGCCGGGTATCGGCAAGACGACAATGCTGCGCGAAGCCGCCCGCGTCCTGGCCGACGACATGGGCAAGCGGGTCGTCGTCGTGGACACGAGCAATGAGATCGCGGGCGACGGCGACATCCCCCACCCGGCGATCGGCAAGGCCCGCCGGATGCAGGTCAGGACTCCGTCGCTGCAGCACGAGGTGATGATCGAGGCGGTCGAGAACCACATGCCCCAGGTCATCGTGATCGACGAGATCGGGACCGAGCTGGAGGCCCAGGCGGCTCGCACGATCGCCGAGCGGGGCGTCCAGCTGATCGGCACGGCCCACGGCAACAACCTCGACAACCTGATGCTGAACCCGACCCTGTCCGACCTGATCGGCGGGATCCAGAGCGTCACCCTGGGCGACGAGGAAGCCCGCCGCCGGCGCTCACAGAAGAGCGTTCTCGAGCGCAAGCAGCCGCCCACCTTCGACGTGATCATCGAGATCCAGGACCGCGAGCGGGTGATCGTCCATGCCGACGTGGCCGAGACGGTCGATGAGATGCTCCGGGGCAACCCGGTCGCCCCCGAGCTGCGCTGGCGCGACGAGGAGGGCGTCCACCGGTCCCAGTCGCGGCCGCGCCCGTCTCCACGCGAGACGCTCGGCAGCGAACGCTTCGCCGGGCTGATCGGAACGGGCAGCCCATGGGGGGTGGAGCCGGGCTGGCGGGGCGAGAGCACCTACCGGAGTGGCGGCTATCGCGATGCTGGGGCGGGCGCCGGAGCGGGTGGCTATCGCTCGGGTTACCGGCCGGGCGCGAGCGGCGGCTGGCGGCAGACCCGAGGTGGCACGACCCGCGAGTCGAATCCGCGCGGTCGATTAGGCGGGCCCGGCCGGCCGGGTGATCCAGGAGCGGGGATGATGCCGGGGGAGCGCTTTGCCGTCGAACCAGGCCGAGCCGGACCCGGCGGTGGCTCCGGCGGCCGGGGCAGCCTCGGCGGACCGCGCGGCGCCGGGTCCGGCCCGGCCTCGTCCTCGGCTGGGCCGGTGGCCGACCTGCCGTTCATTGCAGGCGAGATCGCCGACCGCGGGCCGCTCGAGCGCGGTGCTCCGTTGCCGACCGACGTTCCGGCCCGCGAGCTGCGCGAGCGCGGGCGCCAGGCTGCCTGGCGCGATCAGGCCAGCCGGGCCCTGACCGCCCTCAAGGCCGATGAGGGAACGGCCCCGGTCAACGCCCCGGAGCTCGACGGCAGCTCTGGGACCGATGACGAGGGCTCGGGCAGATCCACCCAACGGGATGGCTCGTCCGAGGCCTTGGCTTCTGGGCCAGCGGCCTCCGGTGGCTCGGCTTCCGGTGCCTTGGCCTCCGGGCTCGACGATGACCCTGACGACGACGGCGATCAATCAGGGCGTGCTTTGGACTCGGGTCCAGGCCAGATCCTGCAAGTCACCGAGGGGCTCCTGCCGACGCTCCGGGTGCTCCCCTTCGGGGTCAGCCGGAAGCGTCTCGAGCAGGCGATCCGGGAGCTGCAGCTGCCGGTCTTCGTGGCTCACTCGATCGACGAGGCAGACGTCGTGATGACTCTCCGCAGCGAATATCGCTCGAAGCCGCCGATCATCCGCGAGGCGGAGGACCGGGGGATGCCGGTCTACGTCCTGAAGAGCAACACCGTCGTCCAGATGCATGCCAGCCTGACCTCGATCTTCTCGCTGGCCCTCGACCCGCGCGAAGCTGCGCTGCGCGAGACCGAGGAGGCGATCGGGATGGTCATCCAGCGGTCGGAGGCGGTCGAGCTGTCGCCCCAGAGCGCCTATATCCGCCGCCTCCAGCACCAGATGGCGGAGCGGGCCAACCTCGTCTCCCGCTCGCGCGGCCGAGAGCCCTACCGCCGGGTGCGCCTCTACCCCGACCAGGCCCGTATCTGGCGCTAGGGTTCGGACCGGCGGGCTAGTGCTCGGTCGTGCCGGTGAAGGTCCAGCCGTCGATCCGAACGGCGGGCACGACGACGCCGCCGAGAAAGCCCTTGAGGCAGCGCCGGTCGCGTCCCACGGCGCTGATCCCGGCGATCGCGTCGAGGTAGCTCTGGGTGTAGCGGAGGTTGCGGACCGGACCGACGATTTTCCCGTGCTCGACCAGGAACGTCCCGTCGCGGGTCATCCCGGTCACGATCGCCAGCTTGGGATGGACCGGGTTCGTGTAGTGGAAGCGGGTCACCAGCAGGCCTCGCTCGAGCCCGCCGATCAGCTCCTCGCGGCTGGCCGTCCCGGCCTCCATGACCATGTTCAGCGGGAACGGTCCCCACGGGTTCGGCGCGGGAAGCCCGTGGCCGGTTGACCGGCGACCGTCGCGGGCGGCAGTCTGGGCGTCGTACACGACCCCGGCGCAGACGCCCTTGACGAGCAGGTCGACTCGCTGCTTCTCGACTCCCTCGTAGTCGAACGCCATCGGCAGGCCGACCGGATCCGAGCCGTCGTCCCGGATCGTCACGAGCTCGCTGCCGACCCGCTTGCCCAGCTCGACGAACGACCGGCCTTCCTGGACGGCGAGGGCGGAGAAGCCGAGGTAGCCCAGCATGTCCAGGACGTCGACGACGGCATAGGTGTCGAGCACGACCGGGTAGTCGCCGGCCTCGACGGCGACCGGGTTGGCCATCGATCGAGCGCGCTCGGATGCTTCGGCCCCGATGGCCGCGGCATCGATCGCCGTCGCGTCGACATTGGCTGCCTCGGCATACCCCGAGCCACCGTCAGGACCCATCGAGACCGTGATCAACTGCGACCAGGTCCGCCGACCGCTGGCCCGGACGCCGAGCGAGTTGGCGACGGTGACCGACTCGCTCGTCGTGGCGAATGAGCCGTAAGCCACGACGCCGGCCTCATCGGCCCGGGCGATCACCGACCGCGCACCCTCGGCCCGAAGCTCGGGGGTCGCCTCGGCCGTGGCCGGGCTCCAGGCGGCCGGCAGGTCCGGGATCGGCCTCGGACCGGGGCCGGGCAGCGAGCTGAAGTCCTCGTTCGGGGCGACGTTCCGGGCGATCGCCCCGGCCGCCTCGACCACGGCGCGCAGGCCCTCGCGGTCGAATCGCCCGGTCGCGGCCACGCCGATCTGCTGGCCGTTGACGAAGCGCAGGTTCAGCCGGGCGTCGGACTCGGCCACGTTCTGGTGGATCTCGCTGTTGGCGAAGCGGGTCAGGGCCGCATCGTCGGCCTGGATCACGACCTCGGCCTGGGTGGCTCCGGCGGAGGTCGCCAACTCAACGACCTGTTCGGCGATCGAAAGCCAGGCCGCCGGATCCTTCATACCGATGAGATCGCTCACCGTGCTGCGACCCACGACCGGCTCACCATTTTCCGACCCCGACCTGAACGTTCCGGAACCGGGCCCCAGGGACGGCGTGGCCAACATGGCCGGTCTGGCCCGGCTCACCCTTGCCGCAGTTGGGCGTGCCGAGCATCACGTAGCTCCGCTCGTCGCCGACCGCATCGCACGAACGCCAGAACTCGTAGGTGATCCCGGTATAGGTCGGGTTCTTGAACAGACGGCCCTTGCGGCCGCCCTTGACCTCGTAGGCGACTTCTGTCGCGAACTGGAAGTTCAGCCGACGGTCATCGATCGACCAGCTCCGGTTCGAGCTGAGGTACAGGCCGTCGTCCGTGTCGGCCACGATCTCGTCGAGGCTCATCCCCGGCTTGGGCAGGAGGTTGATGTTCGTCATCCGGATCAGGGGGATCCGATTCCAGCCGTCGGCCCGCATCGCGCCACCGGAGCGACGGCCGATCCGTGGGGCGGTCTCGCGGCTGCTGAGGTAGCCGACCAGGATCCCTTCCTTGATCAGGGGCACGGCCTGGGCCGGCACCCCCTCGTCGTCCCAGCCGAACGTGCCCAGGCCGCCGGGTGCGGTGGCGTCGGCCGTGATGTCGATCAGGTCCGAGCCGTAGCGGAAGCCCGACTCGAGCTTGTCGGTCGTCAGAAAGCTTGTCCCGGCATAGGACGCCTCGGTGCCGAAGACCCGGTCGAGCTCGGTCGGGTGGCCGCAGCTCTCGTGGACCTGGAGATAGAGCTGGGACGGGTCGAGGATGATCGTCATCCGGCCCGATGGGCATTGCGGCGCGCTCAGCAGGGCGACGGCTTCCTCGGACAGCTCCTCGGCGTGGTCGACCAGGCGCAGGCTCCGGACGTACTCGTAGCCGCCCGACTGCCAGCCCCCGCCCGCATCCGGATAGCTCCGGCGCTGGTGCTCGTCGCCCTCGATCGCGTTCGTCTCGAGTCCCGTGCCGACGTGGGTGATCGTCTGCTCGGTCTGGCTGCCCTCGGTCGAGGCAAAGATCGTGTGGTCGCGCTGGGCCGCGTACATCGACTCGGTGAAGGCGATCCCGGCGACGGCCGAAGCGGCCTCGTCGGCCGCCAGCAGGTCGCCGATCTTCGTCTCGAGCGGGACCTTGAACGGGTCTTCGCCGACCGGCGTCGCGAACGTGCCGCGGACCGCCGGCCGCTCGTCGAGCCGGACCCGGTTGCGGAGCGCGGTGGCCGAGGCGCGGGCGATCCGGACGGCCTCGGCCGCGACCCGATCGACCTCGGCTGCCTCGAGCCGGTGGCTCGAGGCGAAGCCCCACGCCCCGTCGACCAGGACCCGAACGCCGAAGCCCTCGCTCTCGCCCGAGGCAACCCCTTCGACCCGGCCGGACTTGACGCTGATCGACTCGTCCACTCGGTGGACGATCCGGACATCGGCGTAGGTTGCTCCCCGGGTCGTGGCCGTCGACAGGGCGCGGTCGGTCAACTCTGGCATCGGCGGCACGATAGCAGGCCTGACCCTCAGTAGGCGGGTCCGGTCAGGATCGCCTGGCTCGTCAGCCACATCCCGAGGGCGAAGATCAGGCAGGCTGCCCCGACGGGGATGAGCGGCGCCAGGCGGCCGAGGCTGGAAGCCGACGGCAGCCGGTCGATTCGATCCCGGGTGAAGACGAGGGCGAGGCCAACGCCGCCGAGGACGATCGCCATGCCCAGGCCAAACGCGATCACGAGAACCAGGCCGTAAGCCGGCCGATCCACGTTGATCGCGGCGAGGAGGATGATCAGGGCATTGGTCGAAGGGATCAGCCCGCCGGCAAGGCCCAGCACGAACAGACTCCGCCAGCCGATCGGAGCGTCGGGCGGGGCGAAGTGCTCATGGCCGTGCTGGTGGTCGAGGCTGTCCTTGCCCGGGTGCGCGTGCGGTTGTGCCAGCCCGAGGTCAGGCGAGTGGCCATGGTCCCGGGCAGCCCGGCCCGCTCGTCGATTCTGGTAGGCACGCGCCTGGCCAAGCAGCAGCCAGGCGCCAATCGCGAGGACGGTCAGCCCGGACACGATCGGAGCGACCGTGTTGAACAGCTCCGGGGCCACGTCGCGGACCTGGAGGATCACCGCCGCGAGCAGGATGATCCCGAGCGTGTGGGAGACGGTCACGGCCAGCCCCAGGGCGACCGCATGGAGCGCGGTCCCGCGCGAGCCGACGAGGTAAGCGCCCATCAGGGTCTTGCCGTGGCCGGGGGTCAGGGCATGGCCGGCTCCCAGCATCAGGGCTGCCAGGAGCGAGGTGACCAGGACGAGCGGGGTGATCGCCGAGCTTCCGATGAGGCCGGCGATGTCGACTCCGACGACCCCACCGGGAACGGCTTCCGTCCCGCTGCCCGGATCGCTTCCGCCCGCGGCACCGAGCGCTCCGACCGCGGCGTCCGGTCCGGTCGACGGCTGGGCCCCTCCGCCGCTCGAGATCCGGCTGGTCGAAGCGTCAGGCAGCGAGGAAGCAGCTGGTGTGGCGGCGGCGACGAGGGGCAGGGCATCCGTCGGCTCCACGTACGGTGTCACGGGCCCGCCCGGGCTGGCCTCGAAGGTCACGTTGTTGATCGCGAGCGGGTGGGGGATCAGCTTTGGCGGGTAGAGCCGGAGCCGGTTCGAAACGGAGGTCGGGGGCAGGTGGCCGAGCACCAGGCTGACGCCGCTGCCGGTCACGACCACCTCGTGCCAGCCGATCCGGCCAGCGCTGGACGTGTCATCGAAACCGATGGTGGTGTTCGCGGCGAGCGGTGCCGGGAGGCCGGCCGTGAACTCGCACACGAGTCGCATCGTGCTCAGGCCGGCCGTTCCCGGCGGGAAGCTGAGCCCGGCCCCGAACTCGACCAGCGACAACCGGCTTCCAGCGATCGTCAGGTCGAGGTCCGGCACGAGGCGGGGACAAGCGGCCAGCCGCTCGACTTCGGCCTCTGAATCGGAGATCACCCCGTCGCCGTTCGCGTCGATCGACAGGCGGGCCTGAAAGGTCGGGATCTCGGCCTCGTCAATCACGACATCGAGCACGATCCGGTCGGGCTCGACCCGGATCCCGGCAAAGTGGTTGACCGTGAAGTTGCCGAGCGGATGGGCCAGGGCGATCGCGGGCAGGAGAATCAGCAGGCTGATCGACAGGAGCAGCGCCCGGGCGGATCTTCGGACCATCGGGGCCATCCTAGCCGGGACCGCCCCGATGCCCGGTCGGTCGCCGGCCGAGGGCGGTTTCGGGGCCGGTCGGGGCTCGGTCATCGGGTCGGGCCGGGAGGGCGCTCGGCTACACTCGAGTGCGTGAATCCCCCAGCTGGCGGCAATCCCCGGGAACGCTCGCGAGGCGCCGCGCCTGCCCCGCGCCCAGGGGAAAGGCAGCGTGCCTGGCCCGGCTGGTTCGTCACCTTCGAGGGCCCCGAAGGCTCGGGCAAGACCGTCCAGGCCGCCCGCCTGCGCGATCTCGCCGCGGCCGCCGGGATTGCCGTCCTGGTCACCCGCGAACCGGGCGGCACGGCCGTCGGCGAGCTGATCCGGGGAATCCTGATGAATGCCGGGCATGACGCCGTGCCCCTCGGGCCGCGGACGGACGCGCTCCTGTTCAATGCGGCCCGGGCCCAGCACGTCGCTGACGTCCTCCGGCCGGCCCTCGACCGAGGCGAGCTCGTGATCTGCGCCCGCTACGCCGATTCGACCCTCGCCTACCAGGGCTACGGCAGCGGCTTGTCGATCGACGCGCTGCGTGAGCTCGAGCGCCTGGCCATCGACGGCCTTCGGCCGGACCTTACCGTCCTGCTCGACCTGGCGCCCGAGATCGGCCTCGCCCGGAAGGGCGGCGACGAGCTCCAGCGGTTCGAGTCGGGCATGGACCTGGCCTATCATCGGCGGGTGAGGGAGGGATTCCAGGCGATCGCGGCGGGCGAGCCGGATCGGGTCGTGACCGTCGATGCCGGCGCGGACGTCGACGCGGTCTTCGACCGGATTCGCTCGGCTGTCGGCCGTTTGGCGGGCCTCGAGCGGCTGGCCGCGGTGCGTCCCGACCCCGCCGTCGATGAACCGCGCTCGCCCGCCGTGCGCATGGATCGATGAGCGAGCCGATTGCCCCGGCGACGGGCCGCCTGAACAGTGCCGCCGACGATGCCGATCGAGCCGTCCTCGAGGCGGTCGCCGGTGGAGATCACGGAGCGATCGAGCTCCTGTACGAGAGATACCGAACGATGGCTTACGGCCTGGCGCTCCGAATCACCGGCGATCCTGGCCTGGCCGACGATGTCGTCCAGGAAGCGTTCGTCGGTGCCTGGCGCAACGCCGGCCGCTACGCCACCGAGCGCGGCAGCGTCAAGACCTGGCTCCTGGCGATCGTCCATCACCGGGCGATCGACGCGCTCCGCCGTCGCCGCCCGACGAGCGAGCTGCCGGAGCACGAAGAAGCGCCGCCGCCCAGCCTGACCCAGCCCGACGTCTGGTCGGAGGTGGCCGGCCGGCTCGATCGCGAGGCGATCCTGGCCGCCCTCCAGACGCTCTCGCCGGTCCAGCGCGAAGCTCTCGAGCTGGGCTACTTCAGCGGGTTGACCCAGCAGGAGATCGCCCTCCGCACGAATGCTCCGCTGGGCACCGTCAAGAGCCGGATGCGCCTGGGCATGCTCCAGATGCGGGCTGCCCTGGTCGGCTTCGGGCCCGAGGGCGTCGGTCCGACCACTGGCGGTGCCGAAGGCGACCGACCTGGCGGGACCAGCCCGGGAGGTGGGTCGTGAGCGCCCTGAGCTGCGACGAGGTCCGCGACCTGGCCGCCGGGTTCGTGCTCGGGGCCCTCGACCCGGCGACGATGCACGACGTCCGCGACCACCTGGCGACCTGCCCCGAGCCGCATCCCGAGATGGCCGAGCTGGGCGGCGTCGTGCCGTACCTGGCCGAATCCGTCGAGCCGGCGGAGCCGCCGGTCGAGCTGCGCGGCCGGATCATGGCTGCGATCGAAGCCGAGGTTCGGGCCAGCGAGCGGACCGACGCCGCGGCGGACCGCCTCGTTGCCTCGTTCGCCGAACCGGCCGCGGCTCCGGCTTCTTCCGCGGCCGTGGCGCCGGCACCGGTGGGGGCGCAGGCCCCGGCCGACGCCTCGTCCGTTGCTCCGCAGGCGTCCGAGCGGACGGCGGCTGCCGCGGGCGCGACGCTCGGGACCTTAGCGCCCGGGCCCTCGGCGCCGATCAGCCTCGATGCGGAACACGCCCGACGTCGATCGCCCGTCCGCTGGCTGGCCGCGATCGCCGCGGTGCTCGTCATCGTGCTCCTCGGGGCCTGGAATATCGTCCTGAACGAGCAGCTTTCGTCGGCCCAGGCGCAGCAGGCCGCCACCGAACAGGTCCTGGCGATCGCCCAGCAGCCGGGCGGGCAAGCCGCGATCCTGACCCCGGGCACATCGGGTGGGCCAACCGGATTGGCCGCCGTGGCGACCGACGGCTCGTTCGCGCTGTCGGTCCATGGGCTTGCCCCAACCAGTGGCAGTCAGGTCTACGAGGCCTGGGTCATCGCGTCGTCCGGTACGCCCACGCCGGTCGGCTCTTTCGAGGTCGGCTCGGATGGGCTTGGCAGGCTGACCACGACCAATGTTCCGACCGGTAGCAGCCTGACAGTTGGCCTGACCCGGGAGCCTGCCAGCGGGGCGACGACACCGACCCTGCCGATGGTCGTGAGCGGGGTCACGACCCAGCACAGCTAGGCCTCGGCTGAGCCTGTCGCCGGCGATGTGCATGGGGTGAGCGCAACAGACGAGATCCGGCCTCTGTGATCATCTCGCCTGTTGATCTCGCTCACGCGATGCACGGATTGCCCGAATCGTGCACCGGGCGAGCAGTCGTCAGGGGGTCAGGGTACCGGGGCGTCGCTTGCGCTCACCCCATGCACATCGCGACGATGCCCAGGCCGAGTGAGGCCCCGAAACCGCCCGAGCGTCAGCCCGCCTTGATCGGGCTCGCGGCCAGCTTGCCCGGGCCATCCTCGCGCGCAGCGGCCAGCGCCGCGGTCGCCGAGCCGAGCAGCTCCTCGGAGCTAGCCCCGTCGGTCGGGAAGCGGGCCAGGCCGACCGACACGCTGATCCGGCGGCCGTCCTGTTCGGCCAGGGCCGCTACCCCATCGAGGATCCGCTGGGCGACGGTCAGGCCGGCCGCGCCGGGGGCAATCAGGACGAACTCGTCGCCGCCGTAGCGGGCGACCGTGTCGACCAGCCGGACCGATTCGGCCAGGACCCGGGCCACCGCCCGGAGGATGTCGTCGCCCGCCTCGTGGCCGGCGGCGTCGTTGACGGCACTCAGCCCGTCGACGTCGATCAGGGCGACCGAGACCTCGCCGCCCTGGCGGGCCGCCCGGGCCAGCTCGAGCTCGAGGACACGGCCGAGCGTCCGGGTGTTCGCCAGCCCGGTCAGCGGGTCGGTGTGGGCCATCCGCTCGAACCACTCCGAGCGCTCGGCCACGAGCGAGCTCATCCGGGCCCGGTCGATCGCGACCGCGGCCAGATCGGCCAGCCCCTGGAGGGTCTCTCGATCCTGGTCGCTGAACGCGTGCGGCGCCGGCCAGCCGAAGGCGAGCACCCCGACGCCCATGTCGACCCCATCGTGGCCGACGACGAGGGGCAGCAGCGCATCGACGATCTGGGTTCCGTCGGACCGGGTCACGACGTGGCCGATTCGCGGCGACAGCTCGCGGGCGGCCACCGCGACCGGGTGGTTCTCGTCGTTGGCGTCGGCCTCGAATGAGCGATCCGCCTCGGGGCTCATCCCGGTCGAGGCCAGGAGCTGGAGCCCTGGTCGATCGGGATCCTCGACGAGGACTGCCCCGACGACCGCGCCGGTCGCATCGGTCGCGGCCCCGAGCAGGGCGGCCAGGGTCTGGTCCAGGTCGGCCGAGCGGGCGAGGGCCGCGGCGCCGGTCGCGAGCGGATTGGTCGAGCGATCCATCAGGCTGAGGGTCTCCCTGGTTCCGGGTGATGTGCCGGACGGGCGGCCGGGCCATTGTACGACCGCCGATCGGGCCGCCGATCGGTGCGCCTTCGTCCGTCCGGCCGCTGCAGACCCGCGACGAGGGGCCTCGACGCGACGCCGGTCCGCCCGTATCCTCGGGGCCATGAAGCTGGTCGTGGCGATTGTCCACAACGAGGACGCCGGTGCCCTGGTCGACGGCCTGCTCGAGCGCGAGTACCGAGCCACCCGGCTCCACTCGTCGGGCGGCTTCCTGAAGCAGTCGAACGCCACGATCATCGTGGGCGTCGAAGAGCCCCAGATCGAGGAGGTCCTGGCGATCATCCGGCGGACGTGCACGGCCCGGACCCAGATCGTCAACCCGATGCCGCCGATCATGGAACCGGGCGAGTTCTTCATGCCCTACCCGCTCGAGGTCGAGGTCGGCGGCGCGACTGTCTTCGTCCTGCCCGTTGAACGGTTCGAACGGCTCTGATCCGGCCTGACCTCGTCGACGTCTGGATCTTCCGCGACTCCGGCAGCCCCGCCGGCCAGCTCGAGATCCTGCTCCTGCGCCGGGCTCCCGGCCGGATCCTGGCCGGCCTCTGGCAGTGCGTTTCGGGCTCGCTCGAGCCGGGCGAGCGGATTCTCGAGGGAGCCCTGCGCGAGCTGCGCGAGGAGACCGGCTTCGGTCCATCGAGCATCGAGGCCTTGTTCGACCTCGACCAGGTCAACCAGTTCCACGAGCCCAGCGTCGACGCGATCGTGACCGCGGCGATCTTCGCGGTCCGGGTCCGACCGGGCAGCGAAGCGGTCCTGTCGCACGAGCACGATGCGCTGCAATGGGTCGACCCGGGGGCGGCCCTCGAGATCGCGGTCTGGCCGGCCTACCGCGAGTCGATCCGCCGAATCGAGGCCGACCTGGCCAATCCGGCCGCTCCGGACCGGGCCGCCTGGTTCCGCCTCGAGCTCGACGGTCGACGTCCGGTTGGCGAAATCCGGCCGGCCGGCCCCCGGCCCGGCTGAGCGGGACCGCCGTCTCCAGTTGAGCCGGGCCGGCTGAACGGCCCAGCCCAGCCCAGCCGAAGGGCCCAAGCTCGGCCCAGCCGAACGACCCAGCCCGGCTGGTAGACTGATCGCGGGAGCGGTCCGACGCGTCGGCGGCGGCGCGGCCGTCCCGGAGGCAAGCGTGCGCACATCGACCGGTACCCTCTCGATCGCGCCCGTTGTCGATCCCGCCCAGCGCCGGATCTTCCACTCGAAGGTCGACACGATTCGCCCGACCTACGGGTTCGAGGATGTCTCGCTGGCTCCCGGCACGAGCACGGTCGAGCCAAACGACGTCGCGACCGAGCAGGACCTGGCTGGGATCAGCCTGGCGATCCCGATCATCGCCTCGGCCATGGACGCGGTTGTCGACGTGCGCCTGGCCGGCGAGCTGGCCCGCCTGGGCGGCCTGGCGATCATGAACCTCGAGGGCGTCCAGACCCGCTACGACGATCCCGATGCGGTCCTGGCCCGGATTGCCGCCGCGCCTGATGACGAAGTCCACGGCCTGCTCGCGGAGGCCTACGCGGCCCCGATCCGGGACGAGCTCGTCGGCCGCCGGATCGACGAGCTCCACGCCGCCGGCTCGAAGGCGGCCGTGGCGGCCACGCCGGCCGCGGCCCGCCGCTTCGGAGCCTTGTGCGCCGAGCGCGGGGCCGACCTGTTCCTCGTCCAGAGCCAGGTCAGCAGCGCCCGCCATCTGGCCTCCGAGTACGAGCCGCTCTCGCTGGCCGAGTTCACCCGGTCGATGCCGATCCCGGTCGCGGTCGGCAACACGACGAACGCCGAGGCTGCCTTTGCCCTGATGGAGCAGGGCGCGGCCGCGGTCTTCGTGGGCGTGGGCCCGGGCGCTGCCTGCACGACCCGGGAGGTCCTCGGGATCGGCGTTCCCCAGGTCACCGCGATCAGCGACGTGGCCGCCGCCCGCGACGCCTACCTGGCCGAGACGGGTCGCTACGTCCCGGTCGTGGCCGACGGCGGAATGCGCCGCGGCGGCGAGCTGGCCAAGGCGATCGCCGCCGGTGCCGACCTCCTGATGATCGGCTCGCCCCTCGCCCGCTCGTCGGAGGCCCCCGGCCGAGGCATGAACTGGGGGATGGCCGCCCCGTCCGCGACGCTCCCTCGCGGGACCCGGATCAAGGTCGGCACGGTCGGCCCGATCGAGCGGATCCTGTTCGGGCCAGCCAGCGCGACCGACGGCTCCGAGAACCTCGTGGGCGCCCTGCGCCAGTCGATGGCGGCCCTCGGCGCCCGCTCGATCCGCGAGATGCAGGCGGCAGAGCTCGTCTTTGCCCCGGCCACCCAGACCGAGGGCAAATCCTGGCAGCGGTCCCGCTGAGCGACCCGAATCGGGGCCTGCCGGTCCTGGACGAGGGCGCCCAGCCCGTCGTCGAATCGATCACCGTCTACGAGGCTGCCGGCGGGCTGCCCTTCTTCGAGGCCCTGGTCGACCGGTTCTACGCCGGCGTGGCCAACGATCCAGCGCTCCTCGCGGTCTATCCCGAGCCGGACGACCTCGCCGGCGCGCGCCATCGGCTGAGCCTGTTCCTGGCCCAGTACTGGGGCGGACCTCGGACCTACGACGAGGAGCGCGGCCATCCTCGCCTCCGGATGCGCCATGGGGCGTTCGCGATCGGCTCGGCCGAGCGGGACGCCTGGCTTCGTCACATGCGCCGGGCCCTGGCCGAGCTGGCCCCGCCGGCCGAGGTCGCCGAACGGCTCGAGGCGTACTTCGGACCGGTCGCCGAGGGCATGCGCAATCGTCCCTGAAGGCTGGTTCGCCGGACGGCTAGACTTGCCCGAGGCGGACTTCCGGGGCGCTGGTGGAGGGCAGGATTGACGGACGCGAACCCGGTCGAGGGGGAGCCCGCGCAGCCGGATCAACCCAAGCGCGGCAAGACGGTCCATGGCGACGCCGCGAACGCGGGTCATCGCGTCCTTGCTCCGGATGATGCGGAGGTCGAGGCCTACCTCGAGACCGCGCTCAAGGCGCCCGCCCCCGAGCGCACGCCCGGTGACCGGCCCGGCACCGGCCTGCCGGCCACGTCGGCCGAATCGAGCGGACCCGACACGATCGTCATCCTCGACTTCGGGAGCCAGTTCGCCCAGCTGATCGCACGTCGCGTCCGGGAGCTCCACGTCTACTCCGAGCTCCTGCCCCACGACACCCCGTGGGCCGAGATCGAACGCCGCCGGCCGAAGGCCGTGATCCTGTCGGGCGGTCCGAATTCGGTCTACGACGTCGGTGCGCCGATGCCCGACGCTGGTGTCTGGCGCGGCCGCGTGCCGGTCCTCGGGATCTGCTACGGCGCCCAGCTGATGGCCCGCGAGCTGGGCGGCGACGTGGTCCCGGCCAACCGGCGCGAGTACGGGCCGGCCAACGTCACGATCACCAGCCTGGACGGCCTGTTCACCGGCCTCGACCGCGAGCAGCCGGTCTGGATGAGCCATGGCGACTCGATCACCCGCCTGCCTGAAGGCTTTCGGGCGACGGCCCAGACCGACGCCTCGCCCCTGGCCGGCTTCGCCGATCCGTCCCGCGGGCTGTACGCGATCCAGTTCCATCCCGAGGTCGCCCACACCCCGCGCGGCCGGCAGATCCTGGGCAACTTCGTCCTGGGCATCGCCGGCGCCCGACCGACCTGGACCCCGTCCAGCTTCATCGACACGACCGTGGCCGAGATCCGGGCCCGGGTCGACGACCACGCCCGGGCGACCGGCTCCGAGGGCCTGGTGATCTGCGCCCTGAGCGGCGGGGTCGATTCGGCCGTCGCGGCCGCCCTCGTCCATCGCGCCGTGGGCGACCGGCTGACCTGCATCTACGTCGACCACGGGCTGATGCGCAAGCGCGAGTCGGAGCTGCTCCGGACCACGTTCGAGGCGAACCTCGGGATGCGCCTCGTGATGGTCGACGCCCGCCAGCGCTTTCTCGACCGGCTGGCCGGAGTCGAGGACCCCGAGCTGAAGCGCAAGATCATCGGCGACGAGTTCATCCGGGTCTTCGAGGAGGAGGCGGCCCGGTTGGGCCGGATCGACTTCCTGACCCAGGGCACGCTCTACCCCGATGTCATCGAGAGCGCGACGTCCGAGACGAAGGCCGCCCAGAAGATCAAGACCCATCACAACGTCGGTGGGCTGCCGGCCGACCTGCGCTTCAAGCTGATCGAGCCGCTGCGCTACCTGTTCAAGGACGAGGTCCGGGCCGTCGGCCAGGAGCTGGGCCTGCCCGAGGCGATGGTCCAGCGCCAGCCGTTCCCCGGGCCGGGCCTGGCGATCCGGATCATCGGCGAGGTCACGGCCGAGCGCCTCGAGACCCTCCGCGAGGCCGACTGGATCGTGATCGACGAGATCAAGGCCGCCGGGTTGTACCGGAGCGTCTGGCAGTCGTTCGCGATCCTGACCCCGGTCCGGAGCGTGGGCGTGATGGGCGACGGCCGAACCTACGCCAACGTCGTGGCGATCCGGGCCGTGACCTCGGACGATGGCATGACCGCCGATTGGGCCAAGCTGCCGTACGACGTGCTGGGCAAGATCAGCTCCCGGATCGTGAACGAGGTTCCCGGCGTCAACCGGGTCGTCTATGACATCAGCTCGAAGCCACCGGCCACGATCGAGTGGGAATAGGCCGGCCGGTCGCGCGGCGCGGCGTACCAACGGGTGGTTCGATCGCCCGCTCGAGGCGCTAGAGTTTCGACATGGCGAAGCGGACCCGCGACACCTCCGAACCGGCCGGATCGGCCGAGCCCGAGCCGGCCCCGGCCGGGGCCATGACCGAGCCTGCAGCCAGTGGCACTGGGCCGGCCACCTCCGAGCCGGTCGAGCCGGTCGCCCTCGCGACCGAGGCCCCCGCGGACGCGCCGCCGACGGTGGGAGCGCCGGAAGCCGGGCCGCCTGCTGATGTCGGCGCAGGCTCGGCGGAGGAGCTCTCGGCCGTGACCGTCAGCGCCGCGGCGGCCGCCGCCTGGCCGGACGTCTCGAATGTCCCGACCAGTCCGCGCTGCCCGTGGTGCTCGGCGGTCCTGCCCAGTGAAGACCTGGCGACCTGTCCGAGTTGCGGCGCCCAGCTGAACGGTGCGGCCGAGGCCGAGGTCCCAGGCGTCACCACGATCGATGTCTCGGCCCTCGCCTGGAAGGCCGGTGCTCCGCCTCGCCGCAACAAGTTGATCTCCTGGATCTCGGGCGACGTGGACGACGAGGTCGACTCCTCGAAGGTCTCGCCGGGCGCGATTGAGCCGCCCTCGCTGGCCGTCCGGCGCGAGATCCTGAGGCTCGAGCTCGAGGCCGAGGGGATCAGCCTGCCCCACGATGCCGAGCCATCGGAGGAGGACGAGACGTCCGCCGGCGTCGAGGCGGGCAGCGGACAGGAGCCGCGCTCGAGCGCCGATCCGGCGCCGAGCCCCGACTCGCAGGAACCCGCCGGCGGATCGACCGCCAGCTGACCGGCCGATCGGTGCCGGACCATCTGCCGCCGCCCGGGCCATCGTTCCTGCCCGAGTCAGCGGTCAAGCTTGGAGCGCGAGCGGGTCGAGTCGGACTGAGCCGCCCGACAACCCTCGACGACGGCTGGTGGCTGACCGTCCTGTGGGCGGCTGACGGCGAGGATGTCCTGTCATTCCGGGATGCGGCGCCGGCCGCCGGCCCGCCACCGGACCCGCCCATTGTTCGACTCGGACCGGCCCTCGCTGGAGCGCTGTCCGGACTGATCCTCGAGGAAGACGGCCGGCTCTGCATCCGCCTTGCCCCGCTCGCTCCGCCCCAGGATCCGCGCTCGCCGTGGCGTTCCCCGATCGTCGTCCGGGCGGCCTTCAAGTGGGAGCCGGCCCGGGCCCTGGCGACGCCGCCGGACGAGCTGGCGCGGACGGTGCTCGAGGCGTTCGCCCGCACCCTGGAGCGGATCGGCCGGGGCTGACCGGGCCCAGCGGCCCGTTCCGGTCGCACAGAGTAGACTCGGCCGACAGTGCGCGACCTGTTCGACGAGTTCCTGGACGAGCTCCGCCGCCGACAAGCCGAGGCGGCAGCAGCCAACTCGGGAGAGCCGGCGCGCCCCACCGGGGATTCGCCCGAAGACCCGGAGCCCAAGCCCGACTCGGACGGCGATCAGCCCGCGGAGCACGAGGACTCCGAGGCCGGGTCGGACGAGCCCGCCTCAGCCGACGAGGCGCCCGACGCGGACGAATCGGCGCCGGTCCGGCCGGTCGTCGTCGAGGGCGGACGCTCCGGTGGGCGGCGCGGATCGCAGCGCGGCAGTGGTGGCGGACGGCGACCGCCTCGTCCCCGGGTCGTGGTCGGCGGTCCCCACGACGGGGCCGACTCGGGCGGGCTCTTCCGGCGGTTCGGCCTTGGCATGGTCGCGGTCGCGATCGTGATCGTGGTGGTCCTGCTCGGGGTCGGGGTCAACTTCCTGACCGACGCGATCTGGTACCAGAGCGTCGGCTTCGAGAGCGTTTTCTGGACACGCGTCCTGACCCAGATCGGCCTGTTCGCGGCCGGCGGGATCGCGGCCCTGATCTTCCTCCTGTTCAACTTCTGGTTGGCCGGTCGGCTCCTGCCGCCGCCCGACATGGACCGGCCGAGCCCGTTTGCCGGATGGATCGAGCGCTTCGTCGGGGACGAGCCTTCGCGCGGCTGGGAAGGGCGGCCGACGCCCTGGCCGCCCGGCAACCGGATGGGCGCCGGGCGGACGCCCGAGGGGATCGGCCTGACCGCCGACGACCTGCCGGACATCGCCCCGATCGCCCGCTGGGTCCTGATCGCCCTGGTGATCCTGATCGCCCTGGGTGTGGCCAGCTCCGCCGCCGGGCATTGGGAGACGATCCTGCTCTGGCGCAACCAGGTCCCCTACAGCCCGCCCGGCGTGGCCCCGGTGGTCGACCCGATCTTTGGGCGCGACGTCAGCTTCTACCTGTTCCAGCTGCCCTTCCTGCGCTGGATCCAGTCGGCCGCCAACGGCCTGCTCCTGGCTGCCCTGGCCGTCACCGCCGGGCGCTACCTGATCGGAGCCCTGCGCGGCGGGATCACCTTCACGACCCCGATGCGGGTCCACCTGGCGGTCCTGGCCGGGCTGTACCTGGCCACGATCGCGGTCGGCTACCAGCTGGACAAGCTCGAGCTGGTGTACAGCGCCAACGGCGTCGCGACCGGCGTCAGCTACACCGATCAGAACGCCCGCTTCCTCGCCTTCGACGTGCTGACCGCGGTCGCCGCGATCGCCGGGGCGCTCCTCGTCGCCGGCGCGTTCACCCGGATGCTCTGGCCGCTCGGGGCAGTGATCATCTTCTGGCTCAGCGCCTCGATCGTGCTCGGCCAGGTCTACCCGGCGGCGATTCAGCGTCTCGCGGTCGAGCCCGACCAGCTGAACAAGGAGACGCAGTACATCACGAACAACATCTCGATGACCCGGACCGCCTATGACCTCAATTCCTGGGACGTCAGCAACTACTCGGGCCAGGATCCGCTGACGGCCGCGGCCGTGGCCAGCGAGGCCGGCACCTTCGTGAACGCGCGCCTGTGGGATGCCGCTCCGCTGCGTGACTCGCTCGACCAGCTGCAGACGGTCCGCCAGTACTACGACTTCACGAACGTCGACACCGATCGCTACAACATCGACAACCGGTCCCGGCAGGTAATGCTCGCCGGGCGGGAGCTCGCGCCCGAGAAGAATCCCCAGGCGAATTCGTGGGTCAACCAGCGGATCACCTTCACCCACGGGATCGGCGTGGCGATGGTCCCGGTCAACGCAGCGACGTCCGAGGGCCAGCCTGACCTGTTCATCCGCGACCTGCCGCCGGTGTCCTCGAACGGAGCGCCCGAGATCAGCCAGCCCCGGATCTACTTCGGCGAACGGCCGAGCGACTGGATCGTGACCGGCGCCCGGCAGGACGAGTTCGACTACCCGGTCGGCCAGCAGGCCGGAGCCCCGGCCAGCCAGGGGGCGACGACGCGCTGGACGGGAACCACCGGGATCAAGCTCGACACGACGTTCTCGCGCCTGCTCTGGGCGGTCGAGCTGAAGGACCTGAACGTGCTGATCAGCGACCAGATCACGAACCAGAGCCAGCTCCTGATCCATCGCTCGATCGATGACCGGATCTCCATGGTTGCCCCGTTCCTGACCCTCGACAGCGATCCGTACCTCGTTGTCACCAGCTCGGGCGGCCTGGTCTATATCCAGGACGCGTACACGACGAGCGACCAGTTCCCGAACGCGCAGATCGCCAACTCCGGCCAGCTCGCGACCGGCTCGAGCCTGGCCGGGATGGACTTCAACTACATCCGGAACAGCGTCAAGGTGGTCGTCGACGCGTACACCGGCCAGATGACGTTCTACGTTGCCGACCCGTCCGATCCGATCATCCGGACCTACGAGGCGGTCTTTCCGAAGCTGTTCACGCCGCTCAGCGCGATGCCGGCCGACCTGCAGGCTCACCTCCGGGTGCCCGAGGACCTGTTCGACGTCCAGACCCGCGAGTACGCCCGCTATCACGTGACCGACCCGGCCGCCTTCTACAACAACACCGACCTGTGGACGATCCCACCCAACGCGGGCGGGACCCAGAGCCTGCCGAACGTCGCCTACTACGTCGAGATGCGCCTGCCCGACGTGGCATTGCCCGAGTTCCTGCTCCTCCAGCCGATGGTTCCGGCCAGCCGTCCGAACATGATCGCCTGGATCGCCGCCCGGAACGATGCCCCGAACTACGGCCAGGTCCGGGTCTACAAGTTCCCCCAGGACACCTCGGTCCTCGGCCCGAACCAGATCTCGGCCAAGATCGACGCGGATCCCACGATCAGCGCCCAGCTCACCCTGTGGGACCAGGCCGGGAGCAAGGTGATCAAGGGCAACCTGATCGTGGTACCGATCCAGAATTCGCTGATCTACCTCCAGCCGATCTACCTCCAGTCGGCGAACAGTGCCTTCCCGGCGTTCCAGCGGATCGTCGTGGCCAGCACGACCGATGTCGTCTGGGACAGCACCCTCTCCGGCGCCCTGACCAAGCTCCTCGCGAACTCGCCCAGCTCGTCGCCCCCGCCGGGCGCGAGCCCGTCGCCCGGACCGAGCAGCGGACCGAGCAGCGGACCGAACCCGACGGCCACCGCGACGGCCACCCCGGGGGCCGGGGCGACTCCGCCGGCCGGTAACGTGGCCGCCCTGATCGCCTATGCCAACCAGCACTTCGAGCTGGCCCAGGCGGCCCTGCGCGAGGGCGACTTCGCGACCTACGGAGCCGAGATCGCCAAGGTCCAGCAGGCGCTCCAGGAGCTGAGCGGCCTCGTCTCGCCTGCCCCAAGCCCGAGCGCCCAGCCCTAGGCGGTCCGATGTCCGGGCTACGCATGGTCCGGCTGGCGGCGAGTCGTTCCGTGGCCAGCCTCGAGCTCTGGCCGGTCGCCCTGGCCGGCTTCCTGGCCCGCGGCGGGATCGTGATCGTGTGCCTGCCGGTCGTGGTCGTGCCCAGCCTGGTCGGACTGGGGACCCTGGTCGGTCCCGCCTCGCTCACGCCCAACGGCCCGACCGCGGGCTTGATCGTGCGCCTCGCCCTGGTGATCATCCTGGGCCTGGCCACCCTGATCCTGGGCACGATCATCGGAGCGGCAGCCGAGGTCGCCCTGGTCGAGCCGGGTTCCTCCGGACGGCCCGGTCTGCTCGGCCGGGTCAGCCTGGTCCGGCTGGTGAGCCTGGTCCCGATCGCGCTCGCCCTGGCGCTCGGGCTGCCGCGCGTCGGCCAGGCGGCCTACCTCGAGCTGACTGCGCCGACCAACCTGACTGATCCGATCGCCCTGCGGGTCGTCGTCCAGGTGCCGGAGGTGGTCGGCCTGATCGCCCTCGCCTGGGCGGCCGGAGAGGCCTGGGGCGGCCTGGCCGTCCGGCTCGTCGTCCTGCGCAGGGTCGGGGTCGTGGCGGCCCTGACCGGCGCGATCGGTCTGGTCGTGCGGCGGCCGCTGACGATGCTCGCATCGGTCGTCCTCCCGCTGCTGGTGATGCTAGCCCTCCTCGGCCTCGTCCTGGGTGTCCTGGGCTGGTCCTGGGCCCTGGCCCGTGATCAGCTGCTCGGTCAGGCCGGCTTGGCCGGGATCGGCCCGATGATCGTCGCGACGGTCGTCTTCGTCAGCTGCTGGATTGCCGGCCTGGGCCTCGTTGGCGGGCTGGCAACGTGGCGCAGCCTGAGCCTGACCCTGACTGTCGGGGAGGACCATCGGGGGAGTGTTCGGATGAACCCCGAGCGTGCCACCCTGTAGCGCCCGAGCCCCCGGGAACCGCCGGCGGTCGGAGCGAGAGGTGTGGAACATTGCCCAGGAAGCCGATCGCCTGCCCTGCGTGCGGCGCACTCGTCTCCGGCGGGCGGCTGTCGTGCCCGGCCTGTGGGACCCTGGTCGCCGCCGCGAGCGGCGCGAAGCCAGTCACCACCGGCTCGCCGGCGAGCGCCCCGGCATCGAAGAGCTCGACCCCGGCCGGCGCGACCCCGACAGGTTCGGGCCCGAAGAGCCCGCCAGCGCGAAGCTCGGCCTCCCGAGCTCAGCCCGCAGCCGGAGCGTCGAGGCCGCAGCCCAGCCCGACCGGACCCGCCCCAGCGGCGTTCCCCCAGGCTGCACCGAGTCCGGCTGCGCCGGGCCAGGTCCCGTTTGGCGGATTCGCCGCGCCTCCGGCGTCCGAGCCACCGATGATCCGGCCCAGCCGGACCGGATCAATCCTCAGCCAGCTCGAGGCGCGCAGCTCGCTCGGCCTGCCCGAGATCGGGCCCGCCCCGGTCCGGCCGGTCAGCCCTTCAATTCCAGGCTCCTATCTCGCGCCGTCGGCCGCGTTCATCGCCCCCACCCCGGGCGCCCGCCCGGTCCGGGTGGATGAATCGAGCTTCCTCCGATCGAGCGGGGGCTATTCGGCCAGCGCCGCGGCTACTTCGGCCCCGGTCGCCCTGGCCCCCGCCCTGAGCTTGGCCCCGGCCGCGGCGCCGTCTGCATCGGCCGAGCCTGCCCAGGGCCAGTCCGGCTCCGCCCGGGACTCGATCACTGTCGCCGCGCCGACCGAGCTGCCCGGCTGGCTGGCCATCGCCGGCTCGGCCATCGCCGCCGTCAGCTTCCTGATGCCCTGGTCGCGCGATGGCGTCATCGGCGCCGTCGGCAGCGGCTACTTCGACCGCTGGGGTCTGGCCAACTCGGGCTACCTGCCGGTCGTCCTGGCCGTCCTCGCCCTCCTCGCGATCAACGGCATCCCCAACCCCATCCCGGCCTGGATCCGGGCAGGAATTGCGCCGCTCTCGTGGGCGGCGGTCCGTTCGGGCTCGACTGGGCCTACCAGACCCGGCCGTACAGTGACGGCCTCGGAGTCAGCCTGCTCCTCGTCGGCTCGCTCGTCCTGATCGTGGGCGGCATGCTCGGAGTCCGTCCGGCCCGTCACCAGGCACCTCCGCCGATCGTCTAGCCCGCGCGGGACCCCTGATACACTGCCTGACGGCAGACGCGGGGTCGTCTCCGGGCTCACAGGAGGCACGGACCAGGCGGATGGACCGATGATCAGCACGGTCGGGGGCGCCCTCGGCGGCTTCTTCGACTCACCGATCGTCTCGTTCGGCCTGCGCGCGATGGCGGCCTACATCGTGGTCGTCTGGCTGGCCACGGCCTACTGGGCCTTCCGGGACATGCAGACCCGGTCGGACAATCCGATCCTGCCCTATCTCGCGGCCAGCCTGATCATCCTGTTCACCCCGGTCCTGTTCGTCTTTGCCGCCCTGATCTACCGGCTGATCCGGCCGCACGAGAAGATCGGCGAGGCAGCCGAGCGATCGCTCGCCGAAGAGGCCCTGCTGAACGAGGTCGACGCCGTCCCCCACTGCCCGACCTGCGCCCGACGCGTCGCCGACCAATGGCTGATCTGCCCGACCTGCCGGACCCGGCTCAATCGGGTCTGCCCGAACTGCAATCGGCTGGTCGGGCTCGACTGGTCGCTGTGCGCCTGGTGCGGCAAGGACTTCGAGCGGCGTGAGCCGATGCCGGTCACGGTCGGAGCGACCCCGCGCCGTACCCGTTGCCGCGGCGGTTTCGGCCGGTGTCGGCTGTTCGGCCAGCGTCGCCAGCTCGGTTCGAGCGCCGGTGTCAGACCGACATCGATCCCGAGCGCCCGCACCCGGCGGTCGCCGCGACGCAGCCGGCGATCGGCCCGGCCCGCTTCCGGCCCGCTCCCGAGCTCGCCGGCGGGGACCAGGGCACGACCGACCCGGCCTGCCCGAGCCCCCGACGGGCCCGGCCCGCCTGATCCGGTCCCGCTCGACGGAGAGGAACGGCCCGATCGATCCGGCGACGGGGCTTCCGGTGCTTGCGCCTGACGTCGCCGTGCCGGCCCGGCTCGGCCTGCGAACCTTCTCGCTCGACGGTCGTCGCGCGCCCGGGCTCTACCTCGTCGGCTGGCTGGCCAGCCTGCTCGGCGTCGCGACGATCTTCGTCGTCCTGCTGGCCCAGCCGTCGGACGTGGCCGGGGCGATCCTGCTCGGCGTCGGCACGCTCGTCCTGACCGTCGGCCTCGGTGGAGCGGCGGGCTCACAGGCGATCGAGCGCCAGGCGGCCGGCCGGCTCGCCTACCGCGGGCCGTCGCCGTTCGTGCATCTTCGGGGCGACGTCGCCCTGACCCTGTTCCTCGAGCTGCTCGCGTTCGTGCCCCTCCGGCCCTCGGTGTCCGGGGCCGGACGGCCCTCGAGGCGCTGGTCGACCTCGTCGTCCTGAACGGCAGCGCCATCCGTCCTCGTCGGCGCCCTGTCGTGGTCGGCTCGGGCTCGCTGACCTGGCGCGAGATGGGCCTGCCGGTGCTTCGCCGGCAAGGCACCGCCGGCGGTACGCCGCTGGCCGGCCTGCTCCGTGACCTCGTCGATCGGGCATGGTCCTGGCCGTGCCGATCCTGTTCCTCACCGTCGCCCTCGGGGCGGTCCTGATCCAGCCTGCTCGGGACGACGCCGCCGAGCGCCGCTGCCGGTCGGCCCAGACGCCGGTCGAAGCCGTCGCTCAACCTCGTCTCGGGCGTGGTCATTGCGCCGCTCGGCGAGGAGCTCTTCTACCGCGGCTTCGCCGACCACCGCCTGGGTCCGGGACCTGGGCGTGCGGGCGGGCATCGTGCGCGCGGCGCTCCTGTTCGCGTGGCCCACGTCCTGACCCTGAGCGGCACCCCGGCGACGGCCCTGATCGCGTTCCTCGTCCGGCTTGCCCGATCGCCCTCGCCCTGGGCTGGATCTTCGTCCGGCGCGGCTCGTTGGCCGTCCTCATTCGGGATGCACGCGATGTTCAACGCGATCCCGCTCGTGCTGGTCGGGCTGTCCGTCACTGGGCCACGTCAAAGGTTGAGCGGAGGCGCGGATGCAGCCCGGGATGATCGCCCGGTGAGGGTCGCCTCGTAGGGTTCGTCCTGTTCCCGGCTCCGGACGGCGGAGGAATTGGCGGGCTCCGTCGTTCGGGTCCGGGGACACCACCCCGCCGCGATCGAGGCTCCGATGACCAATCCATTTGCGCCCCTGGTCTTCGATCCGCCGCACCGAACGCTGGCTCGCCGGGTCGGCCGAACCCTGCGCGAGCTGCCCGAGGCCGAGCGGCCGCGAGAGCGCCTCGCCCTGCGCGGGGCCGGCGGGCTGAACTCGGCCGAGCTGATCGCGATCGTCTGGGGCACCGGTGCCCGGGGCATGAGCGCGGTCGACCTGGCCGAAGAGGCGGTCGCCCGGCACGACGGCCTGACCGGTCTGGCCCGCGCCTCCGATGCCGAGCTGGCGGCAATCCCCGGCATCGGCCCGTCCGGGCGGCCCAGCTGAGTGCGGCGTTCGAGCTCGGCCGCAGGCTCCTGGCCGACTGGCCGTCGGGCCGCTGGACGATCCGGGCTCCGCGCGACGTGGCCGACCGGCTGATCCTCCAGATGGGCCGCCTGGAGCGCGAGGAGCTCCGGGTGGTCCTCCTGAACACGAAGAATGCCGTGCTCCGGGTGGCGACGGTCTACCAGGGCAACGTCAGCTCGAGCCTGGTCCGGGTCGGCGAGCTCTACCGCGACGCGGTCCGCCTCAACGCATCCGGCCTGATCCTCGTCCACAACCACCCGTCAGGCGACCCGACACCCTCGCCGGACGACCTTCATCTGACCGCGGAGGCCCTCGCCGCCGGACGCCTGCTCGACATCGAGCTGCTCGACCATCTCGTCATCGGCCATGACGCCTTCGTCTCGCTGCGCGAGCGGGGCGTCGCCTTCGGCCGCTCGCCCGCCCAGCAGCCGTAGGCTGTGTGCGGCCGACGCGGTGCGGTTGATCGTCGTCGCCAACGGTGGACGAGAGGCGCGAGCCAGCCGCCGGCCTAGACCGCCTTGACCGCCGCGGTCAGGGCCGACAGGCCTTCCTTGGCGTCGGCAAAGAGCATCCCGGTCTTGGGGTTCGAGTACAGCTCGTTGTCGATCCCGGCGTAGCCGCGGCCCATCGAGCGCTTGATCACGATGATCGACTTGGCATGGTCGACGTCAAGGATCGGCATGCCCGAGACCGGTGAGCCCGGGTGGCGGGCGGCCGGGTTCGTGACGTCGTTGGCGCCGACCACGAGGGCCACGTCGCAGCGCTCGAAGTCGGGGTTGATCTCGTCCATCTCCTTGAGCTGGGGGTAGGGCACGTTCGCCTCGGCCAGGAGGACGTTCATGTGGCCGGGCATCCGGCCGGCGACGGGGTGGATCGCGTATTTGACGTCGACGCCCTTCGACTCGAGCAGCTCGGCCAGCTCGCGGACCTGGTGCTGGGCCTGGGCCACGGCCAGGCCGTAGCCGGGCACGATGATCACGCTCTGGGCGTAGGCCAGCTGGATCGCCGCGTCGTCGGCCGAGATCTCGCGGACACTCCCGCTGGCTCCGCCAGCCGTCGCGCCAGCAGTCGAATCGCCGGTCCCGAAGCCGCCGGCCAGGATGTTCAGGATCGACCGGTTCATCGCCGTCGCCATCAGGTTGGTCAGGATCGAGCCGGACGCGCCGACGAGCGCTCCGGCAATGATCAGGACCGGGTTGCCGATCACGAAGCCGGCCATCGCCGCGGCCGTCCCGGTCAGGGCGTTCAGGAGGCTGATCACGACCGGCATGTCGGCCCCGCCGATCGGCAGGACCATCGTGATCCCGAAGATCAGGCCGGCCGCCACGATCAGGGCCAGCACGACGAGTACGACCGAGGAGTCGAGGGTCAGGGCGCCGGCCGCGCCGAGGATCAGGACGGCCGTCCCGATCACGGCCACCGCCGCGATCGCCGATCGTCAGGATCCGGCCACCCGGGACCACGATCGGCTTGCCCGGAATCAGGCCCTGGAGCTTGCCCCCGGCGATCAGCGAGCCGGTGAAGGTGACCGAGCCGAAGATCGCTCCGAGGACGACGAAGATCGTGGTCGCGGTGTCGGCTCCGCCGGCGCCGGTGAGCCGCTGATGAAGTCGTCGATCGCCACGAGGGCGGCCGCCCCGCCGCCGACCGCATTGAACAGGGACACCAGCTGGGGCATCGCCGTCATCTTCACGGTCCGGGCGGTGTACAGGCCGGCGCCGCCGCCGATCAGGAAGCCGATGACGATGATCGCCAGGGCTGCCGCGCTCAGGCCCTCGGCCGGAGGATCAGCTGGACCAGCGTTGCGCCGACGGCCAGGATCATGCCCGAGGCGCTCAGCCGGTTGCCGTTGCGGGCCGTCGCGGGCGAATTCATCTGGTGCAGGCCGAGGACGAAGCAGGCCGCCCCGATCAGCCAGGCGAAGTAGACGAAGGTGTAGATCCAGGCCTGGCTCATCCGGCCTGGCCCTCGGACTCGTCCGGCGGCAACCGGCTTGGCCGGCGCCTTCTTGCGGAACATCTGGAGCATCCGGTCGGTCACGACATAGCCCCCGACGACGTTCATCGCCCCGAAGACCATGGCCACGAAGGCCAGCAGGTAGCTCAGCGGGTTGTCGGCCTCCGCGGCGATCAGCATCGCCCCGACCAGGACGATCCCGTGGATCGAGTTGGCCCCCGACATGAGCGGCGTGTGGAGGGTCGCCGGAACCTTGCTGATGACCTCAAAGCCGACCAGGATCGCCAGCACGAACAGGGCCAGCGAGTTGAGCAGCTCCGTGCTCATGCGCCGGCTCCGGCGGGTCCCGCGGCCGGGGTCGGCTCGAGCAGCTTGCGGGTCGCTGCCTGGACCACCGCTCCGTCATGGGTGATGACCGTGCCGGCCGTGATCTCCTCGTCGAAGTCGTAGTCCATCGTGCCTTCCTTGACGAAGTGGAGGAGCAGGGCGGCGATATTCCGGGCGTAGAACGCCGACGACCCAGCCGGCATCGTGGCCGGCAGGTTCTCCGGAGCGATGATCGTCACCCCGTTGTCGGTCACGGTCGTCTCGCCGACCCGCGATAGCTCGCAGTTGCCGCCCAGGCTCGAGGCAGCCATGTCGACGATGACCGAGCCCGGCTTCATCAGGCCGACCGCCGCGGCGGTGACCAGGACCGGCGGCCGCCGGCCGGGGACCTGGGCGGTCGTGATCACGACGTCCATCCCGCCGATGTAGCCGTTCAGCTCGTTCTGCTGGGCGGTCCGCTCTTCGGCGGTCAGCTCCCGGGCGTAGCCGCCGGAGCCCGACGCGTCCCCGACCGACTTCAGGACGAGGAACTGGGCACCCAGCGACTGGGCCTGCTCCTTCGTCTCCGAGCGCACGTCGTAGGCCTTGACCACGGCCCCCAGCCGGCGGGCCGTGCCGATCGCCTGGAGGCCGGCCACGCCGATCCCGAGGACGAGGACGTTGGCCGGCCTGGCCGTGCCGGCCGCGGTCGTCAGGAGCGGGAAGTAGCGCCCGAAGGCGTTGGCCGCGATCAGGACCGCCTTGTAGCCCCCGACGTTGGCCTGCGAGCTGAGGGCATCCATTGACTGGGCCCGGGACAGGGTCCGGGGCAGGGCGTCGAGGCTGATCGCGGTCACGCCCCGCCCGGCCAGGCTGGCGGCCAGGCCTGGATCGATCAGGGGCTGGAGCAGGCCGATCACGGCCTGGCCGCTGCGCAGGCGAGCGACCTCGGCTTCGGACGGCTTCTGGACCCGCAGGACGACGTCCGCTTGGGCGTACAGGTCGGCCGTCGAAACGACCGTGGCCCCGGCCTCGGCGTAGAGCGAATTGGGAATCGCCGCGCCATCGCCGGCACCGGCTTCGACAAGCACCTCGAGCCCGGCGGCCGTCAGCTTGCCGAGCGCTTCGGGTACCAGGGCGACCCGCCGCTCACCGGGCGCGGTTTCCCTGGCGACACCGACCTTCATGAGCACCACCTGTCCATCTGGCGGGTCGGGGAATTGGGGGATCTGACGCTCGACAGGATACCCGGGCCGGCAGCCCGGCGTGATCGGACGGCGGTTGCGGCCCGGTTGCGACGGAGCGCCCGGCGAGCGGTGCCCCGGGACACCACGAGCTAGCGCGACCACGTCAGCCGGCCAGGGTACTACCCCAATCGGATGCCTCCGCGCCAAGGTCGTCCGAAAGGTGCCCGCCCCAGTGTTTCCGGCAGCAGCTCGGCCGAGGCCGCGCGAATTAGGACGTTCGGGCTATGGCACGGACGCCCGACCAGCAAAGCATCGTTGGACAGGCCGCACCGACCCAGGTGACGGGACCGCCACGGAAGTCGGAGAACATGATCCGCCCGCTCCGCCACACGCGCCTTCACCGGCCCAGCAGCAAGGGCCAGGCCCTGGTCGAGTTCGCCTTCGTCTTTCCGTTGTTCATGGTCCTCCTCGTCGGCGTGGTCGAGTACGGCTTCCTGATGAACGCGAACCTGGCGGCGAGCTTTGCCACCCGCGACGCGTCGCTGATCGCCGCCGAGGCCGGCAACGCGACCGGCGCCGACTGCGCGATCCTCAAGAAGATCGAGGACGACATCAGCGGCCCGTCGAGCGCCAGCAACATCGTCAATGTCCAGATCTACTGGGCCGACTCGACGACCGGCGCCCAGAAGAGCGGCTACGTCAACACCTACCCCCGGAGCACGTCCCAGACGATCTCGTGCACGGTCGGAGGCTCGACCTTCACCCTGCCCTACGGCACGCCCACGATCGGCTACCCCGAGTCGAGCCGGTGCAACATCATCAGCGGGGCGACCTGCGCTTCGGGCCACTCGGGCCTCGACACGGTCGGCGTCCAGGTCACCTACAACTACACCTGGCACACCCCACTGAAGAGCCTGCTCGGCTTCACCGGGCTCGGGCTGGACGATCGTGAAGTCCAACGCGATGGAGATGGAGCCGGTCCTGTGAGCCGCCGACGCGAGCGCCAGCGCGGCCAGGGCATGGTCGAGTTCGCGATCATCGTGCCGGCCTTCCTGCTGCTCCTGATGGGCATGCTCGAGTTCGGATTCGTGTTCACCCACAACTTGAGCCTCGAATACGCGACCCGCGAAGGTGCCCGGGCCGGCTCGACCCTGGCCGACGGCGGGGGGGTCACGGCCACCTGCAACGCGATCGACCAGAACATCATCAACGCCGTGACCAAGGTCCTCAAGAGCCCCGGCTCGCCCATCGTTGGCTACCCCAACGGCGTCTCCTCGATCAAGATCTGGCAGTCCGACCTGAGCGGCAACGCGATCGCCGGGACGCACCAATACGTGGCTGAACAAGAACGACGGGACGATGACGTTCAGCCCGCCGGCCTCGCCCGTCTGGACGCCCTGTAACCGCCACAACACGACCTGGATCTGCAGCAGCGGCTGCCCGGCGTACTGCAGCGGCAACGTCTGCCCGCCCGACTCGATCGGGGTCAGCCTGACCTACACGTACACGATGGTCACGCCCCTGGGCGCGATCGAGAAGTTCTTCGGCCCGGCCGGTCCGGCCACCCTGACGATGACCGACAAGACGGTCATGTCGCTCAACCCGACGAACTGAGGCCGCTCCGATGCCTGACTTCGCGCGCCCAGTGAACTCCGGCACTCGACATTCCAGCCGACGGAAGAACGGGCAGGTCCTCGTGATCTTCGCCGGGGGCATCGTGGCCTGATCGGGATCGTCGCGATCGTCGTCGACGTGTCGTGGTACTGGGCCAACACCCTGCGCGTCCAGCGAGCTGCAGATGCGGCGGCCCTGGCCGGTGCGATCTACCTTCCCGGCAGCACGGTGAACGCCTACTCCTACGCCACGATCGAGGCGAGCAAGAACGGGTACACGACCGGCGGCGGAACGACCGTCACCCCGCTCCAGGACACGGCCAACGGCGGGACCGACCCGCGCCAGCTCGACGTCACGATCTCGACCCCGGTCCAGACGTTCTTCATGCGGATCTTCGGGCTCAACACGATCACTGCGACGCGGACCTCGAAGGCGATCTACGTCCAGCCGGTGCCGATGGGCAGCCCCGAGAACTACTACGGGGTGTACTGCCTGACCACGCCATCCGATTCGAACTGTGACTCGACCACGGCCGTCCCCAACGCGACCGGTGTGGGCACGCTCGCATCCAAGGGCTTCTGGGGCGCGACTCAGTCCTCCGGTGACGTCCACAACGAAGGTGATGCCTTCACCCCGCTGAATGACACGCTGAATCCGGGATCGAATACCTCAGGCGGCACCAACCCGGATTACGACCCGACGCCCTACAACTACGCCGTCATCGTGCCGGCCAACGGCGGCAGCGTCTATGTCTTCGATCCGACATTCTGTCCCGTCGGCGGCGGCTATGGCGTGGGCGACCACTACAACGCCGACAACAGTCGCCAATGGGGCGGGACCGCGGGCAAGTACTACTCGGTCTCGTCGTACTTCAGCCTGTACAACACGAACAACACGCCGTTCACGACGGCCGACGACACGCTCGTCGCACAGTCGGGCAGCCTGTTCCAGCAGGAGTTCCAGCTCGACAACAGCGGAACGTATGGCACCCCGAGCGGACCGAAGATCGGCGACGTCAGCACCGATGGCAAGACGGCCGTCGACTGTGGTGCCGGCAAGATCGCGAATCCCGCGGTGGGCGGCTACTGGCATAACAAGTGGTGGCCGATCGCGACCGGCCTGGCGGCCGGGACCTACCGGGTCCAGGTCCAGTCGGCAGCCCTCGGAGCGCGTCAACTTCAAGGCCCAGGCCGAGAACGCCTGGTCGATCGAGGTGACCGACGGTTCGGGCAATTCGCCCCAGGTCCACGGCCTCGGCCGGATGGCCGGCTACAACATCCTGGGCAGTGGCTACCAGCGGATGTACCTCGCCCAGATCGACCAGACCGCCGCCGGCAAGACGATCGAGATCGACCTGTTCGACCCAGGTGACGTGTCCGGTAACGCCTTCCTGCGAGTGCTCAGCCCCGACGGCAATGCCTATAACTACGCCACGTTCAACTACAGCACCGATGCAAATTGCCTGGCTGGGAACAGCGATGCGTGCTCGGGGACCGGTCGGACGGTGATCCAGACGGCCAAGGGCGGCTCGAGCTCGTTCAACAACACCTGGGTAAAGATCCTCATCCCACTGCCGACGACGTATGGCACGACCGGACTGCTGCCTGCTGGGGAGACCCAGCCCGGCTGGTGGAAGATTGAATACCAGGTGGCCGGCGGCAACGACACGACGACCTGGGAGGTCAACGTCCTGGGGAACCCGGTCCACCTCGTCGTGCCCTGACCCACGTCCCGACGGGACGTGACCGTAACCCGCCACCTACGATCGAGATGCCTCCATGCGCTTGAATTCGAATATCGACTCGCCGCGAGCGGTCGCGACCCGCCGGCGAACGAAGGCCCAGCAGCGGCCAGGTGCTGGTCATCTTCGCCGGCGCGATCATTGCCCTGATCGGGATCGTCGCGATCGTCGTCGACGTGTCGTGGTACTGGGCCAACAGCCTGCGCGTCCAGCGAACGGCCGATGCCGCGGCGCTGGCCGGAGCGGTCTATCTGCCCGGGAACACCGCCAGCGCCTACTCCTACGCGATCGCCGAGGCGACCAAGAACGGCTACACGGCCGGGGGTGGGGTGACGGTCGCCCCGATCCAGGACATCGCTCAACGGCGGGACCGACCCGCGCCAGCTCGACGTCACGATCTCGGCCCCGGTCCAGACGTTCTTCATGCGGATCTTCGGGCTCAACACGATCACTGCGACGCGGACCTCGAAGGCGATCTACGTCCAGCCGGTGCCGATGGGCAGCCCGCAGGCCTACTACGGGGTCGGCTGCTTCGACCTGAGCGCGACCCATGCGACGTGCAACACGGTCGGCCAGAGCAACGGGGCCAGCGGGGTGCCGCTGTCGCCGAGCGGGACCGTGTTCACCGGCTCGCAGCTGAACAGCCAGGGCTTCTGGGGCTCGGTTCAGACCCGGGGCGGCAACCAGTCGAACGGTGACGCCTTCTCCCCTGCCAACAACAACACGAGCTGCGGCTCGTCGTGCGGGGCCAACGTCAACTACGATGCGAACGGCTACTCCTACGACGTGAAGTTCACGGCCGGTGGCGGCTCGATCTACATCTTCGACCCGGCCTTCTGCGCGATGGGCAACAACGCGGCCGGCCTGCCCCAGGGCGCCGGCGACCACTGGCTGAGCGGAACGAACCCGGTCTCGACCTACTACTGGGTCTACAACACGAACGGCACGGCGTTTACCACCGCCGACGACTTCCTCGTCGCGAGCTCCGGCACGCTCTTCGAGAATCAGCAGGGCTCGGACGTGACGAACGGCGGCCCGGCCGTCGGCGGCGGCGTGACCGACTGCGGCGCGAGCGCCTACCACGACAAGTGGTGGCTGGTCGGCTCGGGCAACGGCTCGACCGCCAGCGGCCTGTCGGCCGGCACCTACCGCGTCCAGATCAGCACGACAAACCAGTCGAACGCCTCGATCAACGCCAGCACGAACGCCGAGAACATGTTCTCGATCATGGCCACCGGGGGCGGCTCGCCGGCCGTCTACGGCGGCGGCCGGATGGCCGCCTACAACAACCTGGCCCTCGGCAGCCAGACCTTCTACCTGGCCCAGATCGACCAGACCGCGGCGGGCAAGACCCTCGAGATCGACCTGTTCGACGTGGGTGACGTGAATGGCGGGGCCTGGCTCCAGATCCTCGACCCGGACAACAACGTGTACACCCCGGCCACCTTCTCATACACGGCCGATGCGAATGCCTCATCGGGCCACACTTCGGGCACGAACGTGACCTGCATCCAGGCCAATGGCGGGTCCACGTCCGGCCTCACCCCACCGGCCGGCTGCCCCAACGCCACCTCCGGGGGCAGCTTCTACCAGAACTCCTGGCTCAAGATCCTCGTCCCGCTTCCCTCGAGCTACGGCTCCGTCGGCCTGACCCCCACCGGCGAGAGCCAGGCCGGCTGGTGGAAGGTCACCTACACCGTCGGCGGCGGTAGCGACCTCACGACCTGGGAGGTCAACGTCCTGGGCAACCCGGTCCACCTCGTCGTGCCCTGACCTGCGGCCGGGGCCGGGCGCTCGTCCGAGGTGCTCCGTCCGAGGTGCTCCGTCCGAGGCGCCAGCGCCTCACGGCGTTCGAAGACGCGGTGTGCCGTGCAAACCATGCTCCTTAAATGATGTGCGTGATATCAGGGCAGCCGAGGCCCGGCTAGGCCTGCGGAGAGCTGTCCGGATCGAGGGTGCGGCGGGATATCCCGTGGATATCCTCGCCGACGGAGGCCCGGACAAGTCCCGAAAAAGCCCCGGATAGAGGCCCCTGACGGAGTCCCCGATCCGGCGACCTCGGCGGGTGATCGCGCGCCACCGTCCTGACCGAGAGGCCGCCGAGCTCGATCGGCGGCTTCTTCAGTAGGGCACCTTGCCTATTGTTCGCCGGCGCCGGACCGGGCGATAGTCCGCGCCTGCCATCGGCCGTCCTGGTGGACGGCGGCCGCAGCGCAATGGCCTCGCCAAACTCGAACATGCCGACCCTGGACCGCCGACTTCGTCACCGGCCCGCCGACCGAACCGCGCCGGATGGCCAGGCGCTGGTCGAGTTCGCCCTGGTCATCCCGGTCTTCCTCGTCCTGCTGATGGGCCTGATCGAGTTTGCCTTCCTGATGAACGGCCTGCTCTCGATCAACTACGCCTCGCGCGACGCCGCCCTGATCGGGGCCGAGGCCGGCAACGGGCTGGGGGCGGACTGCCAGATCCTGGCCAAGGTCGAGCAGGACGTCAGCGCCCCGGCCAGCGTCGCGAACATTACCGAGGTCCAGATCTACTGGACGAGCAGCACCGGCCAGCTGCTCGACCCGAACGGCAACGTCACCGCGGGACCGGGCCAGGCAGTGGACTCGTACACCCGGACGGGCTCGACCACGTGCCGGCTCCCGGACGGCACGAGCAAGACCGTGCCGTACTCGCTCGACGGCCCGGCCACCTACCCGGACTCCGCCCGTTGCAACGACATCGGCGGAACGAGCGAGGGCTGCCTGGCCGGTCACCCGGGCCTTGACACGATCGCCGTCGCGATCACCTACCACGACTCGTGGCGGACGCCCCTCCACGGCCTGCTCGGCCTGCTCGGCAACGGCTGGACCCTGACCGAGTCGAACCCGATGCGGATGGAGCCGGTCCTGTGAGGCTGGCCTCTCGGCGCCGGACGGGGGTTCGAGAGCCGCGCGGGCAGGGCCTCGTCGAGTTCGCCCTGATCCTGCCGGTCTTCCTGCTGATCCTGCTCGGCATGATCGAGTTCGGGTTCGTGTTCAGCCACGATCTGACGATCGAGTACGCGACCCGCGAGGGTGCCCGGGCCGGGGCCGCCCTGGACAACGGTGGTGGTCCGCTGGGCTGCCCCGGAGCGGCCAGCTGGCAGACCGTCGATCCCCTGGTCGTTGCCGCCGTCGAGCGTGTGCTCACCTCGCCGGGCTCGCAGGTCCTGGTCGCGAACGTCTCCCGAATCGTGATCTACAAGGCCGACCCGACCACCGGGGCGAATGACCAGGGGCTGGAGGACGTGTGGACCTACGCCCCCGGCGCCGGACCCGTGCCGTCGGGCGATACCCAGCCGCTCGACTTCGTCGATTCCTCGTTCCCCGGCGGTGACGCCTGGCCGGCCTGCAGCCGGAGCAACGTCGCCCCCCGGATCGACTCGATCGGGGTGAGCGTCTCGTACACGTACCACTTCCAGACGCCGCTGGCCACGGTCGAGGGATTCTTCGGCGGGGGCAACCCGACCCTGACCATCACCGACAAGACGGTCATGCAGCTCAATCCGGGCTCGAGCTAGGAGCGCTGAGCACCATGACCCCCAGCCGCTCGCCCGCTCGGCGTCTCCGACACCGAGGCCAGGTCCTGGTGATCTTTGCCGCCGCGATCGTCGTCCTGCTCGGCTTCTGCGCAGTCGTCGTCGACATCTCCTGGTTCTGGGCGAACAGCCTGCGGGTCCAGCGCGCGGCCGACGCCGCGGCCCTGGCCGGCGTGGTCAATCTCCCCGCCGACGTGGCCCGAGGCGAGGCCACGGCCGCGACGGCCGCCGGCCAGAACGGCTACGTCGTCACGAACGGCTGCGGCGCCGACGGGGTCAGCCCGGCCAGCGTGCCCGGGATGTGCGCCTATCCCGATCCGGCCAACGACCGCCAGCTGGACGTCACGATCTCCGAGCCGGTCAGCACGTTCTTCATGCGCGTCTTCGGGCTCGACACGATCACCGCCACCAGGACCTCGAAGGCGGTCTACGTCCTGCCCGTGCCGATGGGCAGTCCCCAGGCCTGGTACGGGGTCGGCTGCCTGCGAACTCCGACCGGTCCCGAGCCCGCCTGTGCCGGCGGCGGGTCGAACGGGGCGAGTGGAATTCCGGATGCCAGCCGGTCGAACCCGTTGCCGGCGACCGGTCCGGCGGCACCCGCCCAGATCCCCAGCCAGGGCTTCTTCGGGTCGGCGATCACCAAGGGCGGCGATGCGTCGAACGGGGACGCCTTCGATCCGACCTCGGACGCCGCCCGGCGCAGCAACCCGAGCTACAGCCCGGCAGGCGTTTACTACGAGGTGCTGGTCCCGCCCGGCGACGGCAACGGCAGCGTCCACGTCTTCGACCCGGGCTTCTGCTCGGTCGACTCGGGCGACGCCAAGCCCGGCGACACGAAAGGCAACTGGGGCGCCGGTGACCACTGGATCGGCGGCCCGCAGAACCCCGTTTCGACCTGGTACAACTTGTGGGACACCCACGGCAACCCGCTCGCGACCAACGAGTACTCGCTAGTGGCGACCTCGGGCAGCCAATTTGAGGCGAACACCGGGGGCGACCCGGGGCTGGACTACACGGGGACCGCCGGCGCCTGCCCGACGAGCGGTGCCCACGATCCGTTCCACGACCGCTGGTGGACGATGGCCGGCGGGCTGCCGGCCGGCGAGTATGAGCTGCAGGTCACCACGACCAAGGTCGACACGTCGCGCGACGGCGGCCATGACGTCCTCGATGGGTCGGTCAACGCCAACGTCAATGCCGAGAACATGTACTCGCTCGAGGTGACCGCCGCCGGGGCGGCCAGCCCACAGGTCCACGGCGAAGGCTCGATGGTCGCCTACAACAACGTGGCCGGTGGCGACCAGGTCTTCTACCTGGCCCAGATCCCGGCGATCGATGCGGGCAAGACCCTCGAGATCGACCTGTTCGACGTCGGTGACGTCAAGGGCACCGCGACGTTGTTCGTCGAGGACCCCGACGGCAACGTCTATTCCAACCCGACCTTCAACTACACGGCCGATGCCCAGTGCAACAACGCGATCGGCTCGAACTGCTCCGGCGCGGGGGTCAAGTCGATCACGGCCACGTTCCCCGGTGGAGGCCATCCGTTCGACGACTCGTGGCTGACGATCCTGATCCCCCTGCCCAGCACGTACGGCAGCAGCGGCCTGACCCCCCTCGGCGAGTCCGAAGCGGGCTGGTGGAAGATCGACTACCGGATCGCATCGGGGGTCCAGTCGAACGACACGACGACCTGGCGGGTCAGCGTTCGGGGCAATCCGGTCCACCTGATCGTGCCGTAGGACGCCCACGAACCTCAGCCTGCCTGAGCAGCCAGGCCGGAGCCCGGACTTGTTGCCACCGGGCAACGCGAACCGCGTTCCACGCTCGGGCTGGCCCTTTCTCTCAAGGTCGCCTGCAAGGTAGGCTCCGTAGTCTTCGCGTTCCCCGCTGGGACCTTGGTCCTATGAAGCGGTGATAAGTCAGCCGGACCATCGCCGCCGGCAACCTATCAACTCCTTCCGCCGTGCCCAGGACTTCGGAGACCATGCATCGCCCGACTCTCAGCCGACGCCGCCGATCGTCCAGGGCCAATGGACAGTCCCTGGTCGAGTTCGCGCTCGTCTTCCCCCTGTTCCTGATCCTGCTCCTGGCCACGATCGAGTTCGCCTTCGCCTTCAATGCCGTCCTGAGCGAGAACTACGCCACCCGCGACGCCTCGTTGATCGGGGCCGAGGCTGGCTCGAACTCTGGCGCGGACTGCCAGATCATCAAGCAGGTCCTGGCCGACATGAACCCGCCGGTCGTCGCCGCGAACATCAGCTCGATCGTTATCTACCGGGCAAACTCGTCCGGCGGCCCGTGGACGGGCAATGTGGCCACCTCGGGCAACACCTGGGTTCACAGCACGTCACCAACGACCGATTGCAGCCTGTACGGCGGCTCGGCCACGACGCCCTTCAAGCTGACGACCACGAACTATCCCGAGGGCCTGCCCAACCTTGTCAGCGGGGCGGGCGGCCGCTGTGACTACATCGCGGGCTGCCCGAACAACACCCTCCGAACCCGCGACACGATCGGCGTCCAGGTCGCCTACACCTACAACTGGCACACGCCGTTGATGAACTTCGTGCCGTTGCCGACCGGCAACTTCACAATCACCCGCTCGAACGAGATGCGGATGGAGCCGATCCTGTGACCGGGTCGCCGCTGCGCCGGATCGCCTGGACAATTCGCCGCGGCCGGCCCGCCCAGGGCGGACAAGGCCTGGTCGAGTTCTCGCTCATGGTCCCGCTGTTCATGATCCTCCTGCTGGGAATGCTGGAGCTCGGCTTCGCCTTCAACCACCAGCTGACCCTCCAGTACGCAACCCGCGAAGGCGCCCGGATCGGGGCCGACCTGGTGAACGGCGGCGGGACCGGTTGCCCGAACGGGACCACGGTCGACCCGACGATCGTCGAGGCGGTCGACCGGATCCTGGCCTCGACCGGCTCCCCGATCCCCCTGTCCCAGGTCGGCAGGATCCGGATCTTCCAGGCCGACAGCAATGGCGGCGACACCCTCGGCAAGGACAACGACTGGGTCTATACGGCGTCGCCCTTCACTGACGCCAACGGCATCGTCTTGAACTTCAAGCCAGGTGGCTCGAACAGCTGGAGCGTGTGCTCGCGCTCGAACGTCGACGGCCACACCTATGCCGGCGCCGTCGACTCGATCGGGATCTCGATCACCTACACCTACAAGCTGACGACCCCGCTGGCCGGTGCGCTGAAGCTGATCGGCGGCAATCAGGCCGCCACGATCCCGATGACCGACGCGACGATCATGCAGTTCAACCCAACCTCGAACTAGTGAGTACGACTGTGCCCTCGACTCCTGCAGCCCGTCTCCGCGCCAGGTCGGCAGCCATTCGACATCCGAGGACGCGGACTCAGCGTGGCCAGATCCTCGTCCTCCTCGTCCTGTCGATCTTCGTGCTGATGGGCTTCATTGCCCTGGTGATCGACGTCAGCTGGTACTGGAGCAACTCGCTCCGAATCCAGCGCGCCGCCGATTCCGCGGCCCTGGCCGGAGCGGTCGATCTGCCCGGTGCACCGTCGAGCGGCACAGCCGATGCCCTGGCCGAAGCCAAGAAGAACGGCTACGTCCCAGGTGGCGGGGTCACGATCTCGGCCATCCAGGACGGAACGGTCAAGAACCAGATGGACGTCACGATCAGCGCCCCGGTCAATACGTTCTTCATGCGGATCTTCGGGATCCAGACGATCCAGTCCACCCGCAGCTCGAAGGCTCTGTTCACCCTTCCGGTTCCGATGGGCAGCCCGGAAAACTACTACGGCAACTTCGGCGTGGTCCGCAATCAGACCTTCAACGGAGCGCTAGTCACGCCCAGTGGGCAAACGGTCCTGAGCGGGCCAGGTGCCGGGTGCGCGAATGCCCTCGCGAATTGCTTCAAGGACACCGGTGGGCAGGCCTTGAACCCGCGCGGCTTCTGGGCGACGATGAACACCGAAGGGGCCGAAAACGTCAACGGTGACGCGTTCCAGCCGTACTACGACACGGCGACGAGCACGCCTGCCAAGACCTGCGGCACGACATCGACCCAGGTCGCCTGCTACGACCCCACGAACTACTACAACTACGCGATCTCGATGCCGCCCAACACGACCGGCGGCCGGGTGTTTGTCTTCGATCCGACGTTCTGCGCAACGAACACGGCCAGTGGGACCGGCGACCGCTGGTTCGGCGGCAACAACCCGGTCAGCTCGTGGTACGAGCTGTTCAACACGAACAACACCCCCTACGACAACATGGATGACACCCGACTGGCCACCTCGGGGACGCTCTTCGAGGACCAGAACGGCTACGACACGACGATGCAGCCGAACCCGACGCCGCCGTTGCCCAGCGTCCCGAGCGGGGACGCCGAGTGCAAGCAGGTGAACACGGTCTACAAGACCGGCGGCGTCGCCAACGGATTGAACTATCACGACTCGTGGTACCTCCTCTATAGCGGCCTTACGGGCGGTGCCAACGGCACGGTCTACCGTTTGCACACGACGAGCACGTTGCCTCCGAGCACAACTGCCGGCTCCACCAACCAGAAGAGCGCGAATGGCGAGCAGAGCTTCGCGATCTTTGCCGACGACACTCAGGGGACGACGAGCAACGGCCTGCTGCCGACCGTCTACGGCCTGGGTGCGATGCAGATGTTCACGCCGCTGTCTGGAACATCGAGCTCGACCTTCTACCTCGCCCAGGTCCCGAACTTCTACGCCGGCAAGACCCTGGAGCTCAGCCTCTGGGATCCGGGTGACACGTCTCCATTGAGCGCGACACTGTCCATCCAGATCCCGACGGCGGCCGGCTGGAGCAATACGTCGTTCACGTATTCGGCCGTGACCGGGACCACGAACGGCAACCGAAACAACGCGTGTAACTCGAACTCGAGCGGGGGCAGCCAGGTCAGCGGCGTCCAGACCTCGACCGGGGCGTCGCTGGGCCTGTTCAACGGCTGCTGGCTGACCATGGATGTGCCGATCCCGGCGAACTACACGGCCCAGCAGAGCGGCTGGTGGAAGATCCTCTATTCGATGAACGGCAGTGGCACATCGAACGACGTCACGACCTGGACGGCCCAGATCATCGGCAACCCGGTCCACCTGATCGTGCCCTGATCGAGGGCGGCTGACCCAGCACTTCACGCGCCAGTACGAACGGAGCCGTCGGTACTACCGGCGGCTTCGTCGATTCAGGGGTGGGTGACCTTGGTCCCGGTGCGGTCGAGCAACGCCCGCCAGGGCTGGTGCGGTTGGTTGGGGTCTGTGTGATTGAACCGCGTTCCTTCGCACCTAAGGTACTGGTACGAGGGTCATCCACCGGCCGACTCCTCTCAGGACCTTCATCCCACCTTCATCCCGCCGGGCATCCAGGAGCACCATGTCGACCTCTGCCAGGACCTTTCGGAAGCCGCCTCGAACCCGCCAGCTGGCCGGTTCGCTGGCGGCTCTCTTCTTCGCCGCCGCCGCGGTGCCGTTCTCGACGGGCGCGGTGGCGGCGGCCAGCACTCCCCACGCCGTGGCCGACACCGGCTGCGGCATCGTCCCGCTCGATGTCGAGCTCGTGATCGACCGGTCCGGCAGCATGGGCGAGGCCCAGAACGCCTCGGGCAACCCGCCCCAGGTCCGGATGTACTACGCCAAGGCCGCCGCCCACGACCTCGTCAACACGCTCAACAGCGAAGGCGGCGTCGGCGGCTCCGGCCGGCACCACGTCGGCCTGTCGTCGTTCGGCAACGACAACGCGACGACGAACCTTGCCCTTGGGACCTCGAGCGCCACCAGCGTCGGCAGCGCGATCGACGCCCTGAACGCAAACGGCAACACGCCGCTCCGCCAGGGGATGGCTGCCGGCGCGGCCGACATGACCGCCCACAAGCGGACCACGGCCAACGACCTGACCGTCCAGCACGTGATCATCTTCGTCTCGGATGGCCGGCCCAACCCGGATAACACCGGCGCCAGCGGCGCCCGGCCGACGGCCCAGAACATCTCCGACTTCCTCGGCTCGGCCGACGCGGTCTACTCGATCGCCATCGGTCAGGGCGGCAGCGGCTCGAACGCGGTCGACCTGCCCCTGATGCAGTCGCTGGCCAAGCCGGCGGCCAACTACTTCCACGTCGTCAACGCCAGCGACCTCCAGAACGTGTTCAGCCAGATCACGACCGACATCACCTGCCGGCCGGCGATCGAGGTCCACAAGTCGGCCAGCGTCCAGAACCTGCCGGCCGGTGGCGGACCCGTCACCTACACCTACGCAGTCACGAACGTGGGCAACGTGGCCCTGACCAACGTCACCGTCTCCGACGACAAGTGCGCCTCGGTCAGCTACGTGTCCGGGGATGCCAACAGCAACAACGCCCTCGACCTGGCCGAGGCCTGGTCGTTCACCTGCTCGAGCAACCTGACCCAGACGACGACGAACGTTGCGACCGCCGCCGGCTGGGACGGCAACACCCAGGTCACCGACACCGACTCGGCCACCGTGACGGTCGCCGACCCAACGCCAACCCCCACTCCAACCCCAACTCCAACCCCTACTCCGACGCCGACGCCGACGCCCACGCCGACGCCAACCCCCACGCCGACGCCGACGCCGACGCCCACGCCGACGCCGACGCCCACGCCGACGCCGACGCCCACGCCGACGCCGACGCCCACGCCGACGCCCACGCCCACGCCGACGCCGACGCCCACGCCGACGCCCACGCCGACGCCCACGCCGACGCCCACGCCGACGCCCACGCCGACGCCCACGCCCACGCCGACGCCCACGGTGACGCCGACCCCGACTCCGACCCCGAGCGCCTCCCCGACCGGTGGCGTCGAGGCAGCCACGGCGACACCGCGGATCACGCCGCCGGCGACCAACACGGTCGACCCGGTGACCCCGTCGGGCTCCTCGTCGAATATCGGCTTCCTGATGATCCTGTTCGCGGTCGTGGCTCTGGTCGTCGGGTTCGCCCCGATGGCTGACAGCCGCAAGACCACCGGCCGGCACGCACGCCGACGCCGCTGATCGACTCTCAGCTCACGGTCCCCGAGACCGCTGAAGCGGGGCACGTCCACCGAGGGCGTGCCCCGCTTCCATGTTCGGCGGGTCAGGCAGGCCGGCTCGTCACCGGCCCGTCGTCATGGCGCGGCCTGGATCGTGCCCATGAGGCCATGGTTGTAGGCATTGATCGTGCCGTCACGGTCAGAGGACCCGGTCGCGGGTGATCCCGGCCATCGTGGGCGCTCCGAGCAGGGCCATGGCGATCCGGATTTCCGCGTCGAGGATCTCGACCAGCCGGAGGAGGCCGGCCTGGCCGCCGGCCGCCAGGGCGTACAGGTAGGGCCGGCCAATGAACACCGCCTGGGCGCCCAGGGCCAGGGCGGTGATCACGTCGGTGCCTCGCCGGACGCCGCCATCGAGGTAGACCTCGGCCCGCCCGGCGACAGCCTGGACGACGGGCTCGAGCGCATCGAGGCTCGCCGGAGCTCGATCGAGCTGCCGCCCGCCATGGTTCGAGACGACGATCCCGGCGGCCCCGTACTCGACGGCCAGGACCGCGTCGGCCGGATCGAGGATGCCCTTGATCACGATCGGCAGGTTGCTCAGGCCGCGCAGCCAGGCCAGGTCGTCCCAGTCGAGCGAGCTGTCGACCTGGTGCCCGAACGGACCGCGGTTCGGAGCTTCGCCGCCCACGTTTGGGAGCAGGCCCTCGTCCACGACCGGATCGCGCAGATCCCGCTCGCGATAGCCCGCCGCGGCGAAGTCGACCGTCAGCATGATCGCGTCGTAGCGAGCCGCGACCGCGCGGGCAACGGCTGCCTCCGAGGCCGCGCGGTCCTTCTGGACGTATAGCTGGAACCAGCGCGGGCCCGGACCGGACCCGGCAACCTGCTCGATCGAGCGGTTGGCGAAGGTGGACAGGCAGTAGAGCAGGCCGGAGCCGGAGGCAACCCGGGCTGGCACCAGCTCGGCATCCGGATGGGCCAGCCCCTGCAGGGCGGCCGGGGCGAACCCCACCGGCAGGGCAACCGCCCGGCCGAGCAGGCTCGTCCCCGGGTCGACCTTGGCCACATCGACCAGGACTCGCGGCAGCAGGCGGCGCCGGGCGAAGGCGGCCTCGTTGTCGCGCAGCGTCTGCTCGTCCCAGGAGCCGCCGGCGTAGTAGGCGTAGGCCGACGGGCTGAGCCGCTCCCGGGCCAGCGCCTCGAACTCGCGCAGGTTGGCGATCGTCGTCATGAAGGACGAGGCGAGGTCATCCGAAGGCTCCAATCGGCCGGAGGCTGCCGTGACCGGGCATGTCGGCCTCCACTTCCTCGACAAGGGGCCGGGCGAAAGCCTAGCACTCGCCATGGTCCGGATGACCGGCTCGGAAGTCATCGGGTGACGACGCTTCCGGCGGCCAGGCCTGACTATCTGAGGCGCGCCCCGCCCACAGCCGCGAGCGGCAACTGGAAGACGCGTCGGATCGAGATGGTGGTTGCTACCCTCACGACCATGGCTGCTGACTCGCTTCCGGATCCCGCGCCGTCCGATCGGGCGACGATCGAGCTCGATGCCGACGGCGGGAGTCTGCGACGGGGCTCGCTGCGGTTCCTCGACGACCGCGTAGAGCGGCAGTATCAGCGCCAGGGTGGCGCCGAGAGCCAGATCGGCTTCCGGATCGCCTCCGGCACCGCGTCGATCATGTGGCTCCTGGCAATCGTCGTCATTCCGACGAGTACACCAGTCCCCGCGGATCTCGCGATGTCCGTGTGCTTCGCGATGTCGGTATTCAACGCGGCCGGCTTCCTGCTTTCCGGCTGGGCGGACACCCTCGATCGACAGCACTCGACCATTTCCGTTCTGACCGCCGTGAACGGGCTGGTCATCCTGTGGCTCGCGTCCGAGGGTGGCGTCCTGCCGGGATACGGGATCAGCGCGATCCTGTTGCTGTTCATCTTCGGATTCGTCGCACGGACTGCGTTCATCTTTGCCGCGTTGCGCACGGCCGTCATCGTCGTCGGCTTCGTGGTCGCGGCCGTCTTCTATCCGGGCCGGAGCAACCTCCTCGTCGACACGTTCATCTTTGGAGCCGCCGTGATCGGGAGTCTCGTAGCCCTCCGATTGCTCGAGCAGTCACGGCGCCGGGTCTTCTACCAGGACATCGTCATCACCCACCAGGCAGACGCGTTGAGGCTCGAGAAGGACCGGGCCGATGCGCTGCTGCTCAACGTCCTTCCGGAATTGATCTCAAGACGCCTCCTCGCGGGCGAGCGGACGATCGCCGATGCCTACCCGGCCGTCACCGTGCTGTTTGCCGACATCGTCGGATTCACTCCATTGACCGCACGTCTGCCGGCCGACGAATTGGTCGGGATGCTCGGCCGGCTCTTTGCCCGCTTCGACGAGCTCGTGGCCGCCCGCGGACTCGAGAAGATCAAGACCATTGGTGATGCGTACATGGCCGCGGGCGGACTGCCCGAGGCGCTCGAAGACCACGCGGCGTGGGTCGTCGATCTCGGCCTCGCGATGATCGACACCGCTTCTCAGGAGAGCGATCCAGGCGCCGACCTTCGGATCCGAGTCGGCGTGCATTCGGGGCCGGTCATCGGTGGGGTGATCGGCGACCGCAAGTTTGCCTTCGACATCTGGGGCGAAACCGTGAACATCGCCAGCAGGCTGGAATCGCAGGGCATCCCGGGCCGCGTCCACGTCAGCGGCGAAACCTGGCAGAACGTCAAGGACCGGTTCGACGCGGAGCTCGCGCGGTCCAATCGACCTTCGCGGACACGGTCCCATGGAGACCTATCTGATCCTCGAGCGCCGGGGCAGCCGTCTCGGTCGCGGCGAGGCCCCAGCCCTCGGTGTCGCTGGCGAGGAGCCCGGACGCGCACCCGGCGGCCAGTAGAGCGGCCGAGGCCGAGCGCACTTTATTCCGAGATCCGCGCAGCCGCTAGGGCAGTCCAGGCGAGCGCCCAGAACATGAGGCCGAACAACGCGAACCGGCCGAAGGCGAGCATGGAGAGGTCGGCCGATAGGCTGGCGAGCGCCCCGAGCCCGAACAGGAGAGCGGCCAGCACCCCGAGCGCCATCGCCGCGCGGTCTAGCTGAGTCCGATCCATCGAACGTCCCTCCTCAGGGGTTCTGCGTATTGGGCCACGAGCCTACGCGAGGACGTGGCGTCCCCGACGTGGTCGACCTCGGAGCCCCGATCTCGTCATGATGACCCCCCCGGGAAGGTTCCATCGTTTCGCAAGGATCAGTTCCAGGCGGCGATCGACTCGGACGAATCCGCCACATGTCGCGGGCCACGTGAACGGCTGTCTCGATCACTCCATGAGATCGCCGGCCTGTGCTCAGGCCTTCGCGTTCGCCACGGTGAGATCATCACGGCGAGGTTGGCTCGTGCTGAGTACCCGCCGCTGATCGCCTCGGCGGAGGCGCGGGTTTGGATGGCCCGCCCGGAGGGATTCGAACCCCCGACCTGCTGATCCGAAGTCAGCTGCTCTGATCCACTGAGCTACGGGCGGATCGTCGGATGATAATCGAGCCCGCGCCGCTCCAGCCGCTCCGAGCCTGCCGCGCGGCCCTCCCGACCAGAAACCGACCGGGCGGACCAGGCGTATCAGTCGGGGCAGGTCGAGCCGGCCTGCACCACTGGAGGATTTCGATGTTCGTACTTCGATCGCTCGGCGCCGCCGTGCTCGTGGCCGCAGTCGCTGCCGGATGCACCTCGGCCGGCGCCACAGCCGCGCCGACCCAGGCCGCCAGCTCGCAGGCCCCGGCGAGCGCCGCCGGCGCGGCCGGCGTGGTTGTCACGTCCGCGACGTCGCCGACCCTCGGGGCGTATCTCGTCGGGCCGAGCGGCAAGGCGCTCTACATCAAGACCGGCGACACGGCCACATCATCGACCTGCAGCGGGGCCTGCCTCGTCGCCTGGCCGCCGCTCCTCGTCCCGGCCGGCGGGCAGGCAACCGGCGGCTCCGGTGTGACCGGTGCGTTCGCCACCCTGACTCGGGACGACGGCACGGTCCAGGTGACCTACCTCGGGATGCCGCTCTACTACTGGAAGGGCGACAGCGCGCCGACCGATACGACGGGCGAGGGCGTCAACGGCTTCCTCGTGGCCGGCTTGTCCGGCCCGATTCCGGCACCCAGCGCCTCGGGCAAGCCCGGCTACTGAGCCAGGCTCGCGGGCTCCAGCCCGCTTCATCCGAACGACCAGAGAGCAGGGCCCGTGATCGGGGCCCTGCTCTTTGGGTTACGTCAGTCGACGCTTCCTACGGATTGGTTGAGGGACCCGGCGCTGCCCCGCCGGCTGCCCCCACCTTGGGTTGCCGCACGACGATCGCGGTGTAGCTGCCGGAGCTGCCGGTGCCGAAGACGAGGACCGTCCGGCCAACGTGGAGATCGCTGGCCTTGGCCAGCTGGCCGTCCGTCCGGATCCGGGTCGCGGCGGTCAAGCTGAACGTCGCGCCCTTGCCATCCGGGCCGACGACGGTCAGCGAGGTGCCATTGACGGCGCTGATCCGGCCGCGCTCGTAGTGGACGTCCACGAACGTGCCGCCCTTGGCCCGGACGACGAAGTCGCCCCGGACCACCCGGTTCAGGAGCTTGCCGCCGAGGCGGACCTGCGCCGCGTTGATCGCGGCCTCGTCGACCTCGCCGGGAGCGGCCCCGTTGCCGGAACTCGCGACGGAGGGATTGACGCCCTGGGCGGCCGGGGCCGGACCGCTCGACGCGGCATTGATCACCGGGACGGCGACGACGCCGACCAGCCCGAGGGCCAGGACGACCGTGGCGATTCGACGGGCTCCGAACTGCTGGATCCGAGCGTTCATGGGTGCCGAGCTCCTGGCCTGACGAGATGGAGGGCTGAGTGAGCCGATCCTGCCCGTGGCGCAGCCCGCCCGCAATGCCGGTGCGGTAACCGGATGTAAGGGGACCGTAAGGCGGGGATTCTGGACCTGCAACGATCGCCCGGTCGACGGTGCATCGCGGCTGCTATGTTGGCGCCGTGACAGCCGAGCCCGGCCTCGAGCGAATCGGCCCGACGATCGACCGCATCGGCGAGGGCCCGATCTGGGACGGCCCGAGTGGGAGCCTGATCTGGGTCGACATCATGTCCGGCCTGGTCCGTCGCTTCAGCCCCTCGACGGGCCTGACCACGACCCTCGATGTCGGGCGCCATGTCGGTGCCGTCGCCGTGCGGGCCGGGGGCGGCCTCGTCCTTGCCACCGACGACGGCTTCCGCCTGCTCGACCCGGGCCAGGCGACCACCCGGCTCGTCGGCCCGATTGGCGCGGACGATCCAGAGCGCCGGATGAACGACGGAAAGTGCGACCCGAGCGGCCGCTTCTGGGCGGGCACGATGCGCTACGACAAGGCCGCCGCCGGCGGTGCCTTCTACTGCCTCGAGCCGGATGGCACGGTCACGGTCAAGGTCGCGACCGTAACGATCTCGAACGGGCTCGACTGGAGCCTGGACGGACGGACGATGTACTACGTGGATACGCCCACCCAGCGGATCGATGCGTTCGAGTTCGACCCGGCGGTTGGCTCGCTCGGAGCCCGCCGGCGACTGGTCACGATCGATCCCGCCGATGGCAACCCGGACGGCCTGACGGTCGACGCCGAGGGCCATATCTGGCTCGCCCTGTGGCGCGGGTGGGCAGTCCGACGCTACTCGCCCGAGGGCCGGTTCGAGCGCGAGGTCCGCCTTCCGACGGCCCTCGTGACGAGCGTCGCCTTCGGTGGAGCGAACCTCGACGAGCTGTACATCACCTCGGCCCACGAAGAGCTGGACGACCGCGAACGGGCGGCCCAGCCCGAGGCCGGCGCCCTGTTCCGCTGCCGGCCCGGCGTGCGCGGACGGCCGGCCAACGCGTTCGCGGGTTAGCTGGCCCGTTCGCCGCGGCAGCGGGCGCCTCGGCTGGCGCTCCCGCGGGCGTTCGACGTCGCATGATCGGCCCGGTTCCGGTATAACGGCACTCGTGCGCCGACACTTCGTCCGGGCCGCCCTCGGAGTCGCGCTGGCGGCTGGAGCCCTCGCCGCGACCCCCTCGCTGATCCCCTCGTCCGCGGCGGTTCCGGCCGGCGACGTTGCCGGAGCGACGGCCACGGCGGGCCCAGCGGCCGGGACTGGCACGGCCGGTCCAGCGACCGCCCCTGTCCCGAGTGCCAGCCTGCCGGCCCTGACCAACGTCGCCGCGATCCAGGCCGAGCCCGGCCACGGCCGTCATCCGCCGCCGACCGCCCCCGATCCCTCGACCCTGACCGGCTATGTCTGGCCGCTGCCCCACGGCCGGATCACCAATCCGTTCGGGCCGGACTGGTACAGCGACAACACGGTCAACGGCGTGCGCTTCCACGACGGCCTGGACATCGCCACCTTCTGCGGCGACCGGATCGTGGCTGCCCACGACGGAACCGTCCTGGCGGCGGGACGCAAGGTCGATCCGTGGATGGGCTGGATCGGGTCGCTCGCCCCTTCGGTCGCCCGGCGCGACAAGTTCAACCTGTGGGGCGAGCTGCCGATCGTGATCGTGGTCGATGACGGCAACGGCTATCGGAGCATCTACGCCCACTTCAGCAAGATCGCCGTCACGGTCGGTGAGACGATCCGGGCGGGCCAGTTCATCGGCTGGGAGGGCCGGACGGGGTACGCCACCGGCTGCCACCTCCACTACGGCCTGTTCAGCCCGTATGCGACCGATCGCTTCGGCCTGCGCGCGGACGTCGTGAAGCGGACGCTCCTGCCGGCTTCGGAGATCGCCCGGATCAACCCGCTCCTCGTCCTGCCGCCGCGGCCGGCGCCTGGGACGGGCGCAGCGGGAACGAGCGGGGCGCCCGTCCCCAGCGCCTCGGCCGGTCCCCCGGCGAGTCCCTCAGGCCCCTAGGTCGCCTGGTCTCGCTGCCCGGCCCGCTCGTAGCGGCGGGCGATCAGCGACCACGCCGGTAGCCGCCCGAGCGATGCGCTGAGGGCCGGGGCCGGTCGGCCGTCCCGGCTCTCGATGGCGAGGAGCGAATCGGTCGCGGTCGCGTCGGCCGGCCGGGCATCGACCAGGGCGACGTCGATCCGGACCTGACCTGGGACGTCGCGACCGAGGCTGTCGACGAGCGCCTGCGGAACGGCGTCGCCCTCGAAGGATGCCCGGACCTCGCCGGTCGCCCGCCACGTGGGTCGGCGCAGGAGGATGCCCCGCCAGGCGGCCGCCGTCTCCGGCCCGACCGTGCCGTCGCCCGGCCGGGGTTGCGGAGCGACCGACTCGCCCCGCGCCCATCGGGCGGCCTGGTGGAGCAGGGCGTACTCGTCAAGGTCGGCATAGCCGGCCAAGGCGTCGGCCGGCGAGACCGTCCCGGCGAGGGCCTGGATCGACGGCCCGAAGGCTTCGGCCAGATCCAGGTCGATCGCTCGGACGGTCCGGTGGAAGTAGACCTGCTCGTACATGAACAGCCGGGCCGACAGGAACATCTCGAGTGCCCCGAGGCCGGACTCGTACAGGGTCAGGCCGCGCTCGCTGATGAACGTGTAGCGACGCAGCCGCTCGACATCGACCGGACCGACCGACACCCCGGTCAGGTAGGCGTCCCGCCGGACGTAGTCGAGGTTGTCGACCGTGAACACGCCCGACAGGAGTGGCTGGAGCCAGCGCACCCAGCGCGGCATCGCCGGATCGACCAGGGCCGGCTTGGAGATCAGGAACGAGACCCAGCGCGGGTCGATCGACTCGCCCGGCCGGAAGGCATCCCGCTCGGGGACCGCCCCGGGTGCCCGACGCAGGTCCCCGATCAGGCCGGCCAGGTCGCGCTCGATGATCAGCTGGCCGAGGTCCTCGTGGGTCAGCCGCTTTGGGCCCTTCCGGCGTGGGTCGAGGGGCGCCTCGAAGCCCCCGAGCACGTGCTCGTCGAAGAAGTGGGCGAAGGGACCGTGACCGACGTCATGGAGCAGGCCGGCGGTCCGGAGCGTCTCGACGACCAGGCCCTCGGATGGGACCGGCTCGCCCGCGACCGCGAGGCTCGCAGCGAGGCTCGGGTACAGGCTGCGGGCCCACAGGCCCGCTTCGTGCATCACCCCGAGCCCGTGGGTGAACCGGCTGTGCTCGGCGGTCGGGAAGACCCAGCGCGCGCTCTGGAGCTGGCTGATCCGGCGCAGGCGCTGGAGCCAGGCCGTGTCGAGCAGGTCGTCCTCGGCGTGGGCTTCGACCGGTAGGCCGAGCGCCCTGGAGTCGGCCGGATCGAGCCGCTTGGTCAGCTCGATGTAGCCGTGGATCGGGTCACTGATCAGGTTGGTGGCCGCGAAGGGGTGGCGGCGCATCAAGGGCGGCTTCAGGGCACCGTGAAGGTTGTCGACGCCATCCATCCCGACAGGTTGCCAGCATTGTCCCTGGCCCGCACCTCGATCTGCCAAGTGCTCCCCGGCGCGCGGGCGCGGAACGTCGCGCTCACGTCGGGCGAGTTCGTTCGCAGGAGATGCCAGGAGCCGCCGTTCCCCCGGTACCCGAGGTCGTAGCCGGTGATCGTCCCGGTATGACTCTGGAGGAGCGGGTCGTAGGCGGTCCAGCCCCAGTGGACCGTCTGGCCGTCCAGCCAGTCCTCAGTCCAGCTCTCGATCGGCCGGCTGTGCTCCGGGCCCTCCAGGAACAGGATCGAAGCGTAGGTCGTCCGGTTGGCCGCTCGATAGCTCGTGCCGATCCCGATGTAGTTGAACGACGAGCTGGTGATCAGGGCCCAGTGCTCGGGGCTGCCCTTCCACAGGGCGTAGAGGGCAGCCGCTGCGGCCAGGCCGGGAGCCGCATTGCTGTCGGCGATGGCTTCGCCACACTGGTACCACCTGATCTTCTCGATCACGTACAGGTTGCAGGGCGATCCGCCGTAGCTGGTGTGGGTGAGGTCGGCGTGGCTGGCCATCCAGGCCGCCCGGTCCGTCGACCAGGCGGCCAGCCGGCCATCGACTCGGAACGCCACCAGTCCGAGCTTGGCCCGATCACTGTTGATCGAGGCCAGGATCGTCGAGTTCTCCTGCTGGGCGGCCGTAAAGGCGGCAGCCGGAGCGGGCCGACCGAACCAGGCAAAGGCGCTCACGAGGAGCAGCACAGCCGCGAGGCCGGGGCGCATGACGCGGGGCCGGTGGGTCATCGGACTGACTGGCACTGGACCGATAGGGTAACCGACTCCCCCAGACTTGACCAGACCGCTCCGGACCCTACCTCAGGCTCGTTGCCTGGCGTCGTATCGGGCCGCTCCGGCGGCCAGGATCGCCGCGATCTCCTGGCGCAGGTCGGCCGGCTCGAGGACCTCGACATCGGCTCCCCAGCCCAGGATCCACGACCGGATCTCGACCACCCCCGCCACGGTCGCCCGCCAGGCCAGGCTGCCATCGGGCTCGACTTCGACCACCTGGCTGGGATGCCAGCGCGTCTCCTGGACCCGGCTGGCAACCGCGCTCGAGAAGCGCAGGCGGACCTCCGCCGCCGGTTGGTCGGAGATGATGTCCCAGGCCACGGTCAGGGACTGCTCGATCGCCGCTTCGGAGGGCGGCTCGAATCGGTCGACCGTCGTCGTGACCGATTCGATCCGGCTGATCTTGAAGGTCCGGACCGCTGCCCGGGTCTCGTCGAAGCCGATCAGGTAGAGCGCCCGGGTCGTCAGCGAGGGTTCGATCAGGTAGGGCCGGACGCGAGCCCGCCGGGTGCCCTTGAGCGCGTCGTAGGTGCCGGTCCGATAGTCCAGTTCGACGACCCGTCGATCGGCCCAGGCGCCGGTCAGGCTCCGGATGATCGAGCGCCGGCCGGGTTCGGCCGGGCGCATCTGGGACAGGGCATCGACCGAGTCGACGATGTGCCGGGCCAGCACCGGCGGCAGCCCCTCGGCCAGCTTCTGGAAGGCGGCCCCGAGGTCCGGGTCGTACTCGTCGGCGTAGCGGGCCATCAGCCGGGCCGACAGGAAGACGGCCATCGCCTCCTCGCGGGTCAGGCTGAAGGCCGGCAGGAGCCCGCTGTCGGCCAGGCCGTAGCGGCCCTCCTCGGACCAGATCGGCAGGAGCAGCTCCTCCTCGATCGCCCTCAGGTCGCGGTAGACCGTCCGCTTCGACATTCCGACCGCGGCCGCGATCTCCTCCGGGGTCGCGCCCCGGTCGCCCCGCCCTTCGAGAAATCGGACGACCCGGTAGAAGCGCGCGGTGCGGTCCCGCTTGGCGCTCAGCCGGTCGCGCTCGTCGAAGCTCATCTCCCCTCCCGCCGTCGGGCGACGGCTCGCTGGGCCGGCCAGCTCATCCTGGCGGCGGGCTGATCGTCCGGAACTGGTCCCGGTTCGTTGCCTCGAGGGTCACCTCGATCGCCCCGAGGATGCCGTCCCGGCCGAGCGGAGCCGCCTCGCCGCTGACCGACGACTCGACCTTGCCGATCTCGCCGTCGGAGAAGATCCAGTAGTCGAGCCGGCCCCGCCAGTGCTCGAGCGGATCCGCGCCGACGAACCAGGCGACCTGGGGAAACGCGGCGACGAAGGTGGGGCCGTCGATCTCGATCCGGCAATGGCGGGCGCGGGCCCCCTCGATGAACTCCAGGCCGCGGTCCTCGGCGGCCGTCCGCAGCTCGCTCGTCAGGGCCTCGGCCTGAACCTGGAGGTCGATCCCGGCCCCGGCCACGGCGCCCGGATCGGCCCGGCTCCAGGCCCCGCCTGCCGTCTGGAGCCAGGCATCCTGGCCAACCCTGGCCGCGCCGTAGCGGCCGAGGGCCCGGTCGGTCGCCACGTCGGCGGTCCAGCGCAGGTCGATCCCGCTCCGCTCGCCAGCGAGCTGGTATTGGCCGACCGGGTGGTCGTCGATCGAGGCCGACATCTGCTCGCTCAGCACGGCCGTCGTGCCGGTCGTGATCGGGCTCGAGCAATCGGGCGGCTGGCGGTTCGGGTCGGTCGGCCCGAACGGCGAGAAGGCCGCCGGGCGATCGCGCAGGGCGAGGTCATTGGCCACCGCGACGCCCGCGAAGGTCGAGCTGATCACGAGCGTCGCGCCGATCCCGAGGCCGATCCCCCGGGCCAGCCTGACCGATCGGGGCGACCCGCTGCCGAGCATCCGCCGGGCGATCCCCAGGCCGGCGAAGATGCTCGTCGCGAGGAGGGCCAGGAACCAGGGATAGGCCAGCTCGAGTGAGGGCAGCAGAGTCTGGGCCCCTCCATTCACGACCTCGTTCAGGACCGCCCCGGTCGACGGGATCAGGAGCAGGATCGCTCCCACTCCGAGGCTCATCACCCCGATGAACATCCGCTGGCCGCGGACCAGCGGTGGCCAGGCGATCGCCGCCAGCCCGACTCCGGTCGGGGCCACCGCAACCAGGCCGACCACGATGTCGATCGGGCCGCCCGGGCGGTAGGCCAGCAGGATGTACAGGGCACCGAGCCCCCACAGCACGGTCAGGGCCAGCGCGGTCAGGCGAAGCTCGATCGTTCGGAAGCGCACGGCCGGAGTCTAGACCCGGTCGCCAGTCCGGCGGTTGTCGCGCGTCACCGGATCGCTCGCTCGACCGTCAGGGATGGCGACGGGACGATCGTCGCCCCGACAGAGGGTGGTATGGACGGTTCTGGTCGGGTCTCGAGCAGCACGGCGGGCGCTCCCCGCCGCCTCAAGTACTCCCCCCGGTGGTACCGATGGCCTATCGATCGGCCTGCGCCGGATCGCGACAGTACCGGCATCGGGACAAGCTCCCGATTTGGCACATCTGACGATCCGGGAGCAACAGGCGGAACGTGGACCATGGCCGAACGTCGTCGCAGCGGGGCGCACGCAACCGGGGCTCGATCCCGGGTCGCGGCCTCGTCGCGGGCGGTCGCGGCGGGCTCCGGGGGCGCGTCTGGCTCCAGCATCTCCACGGCCCCGAAGGCGACCCGGACGGTCCGTCACCAGGTGCCGGCGAACCACGACCCGGCGACCCGAGCGACCTATCGGCTCCTCCTCCTGAAGGGCCTGGCGGCTGACGAAGCAGCGAACCTGACCGCCTACCTATGCGGACTGCCCGTGGGCGAGGCCCACTGGACGCTGAGTGAGGTCAATCGGCTGCTCTTCCTCCGCGAGCTGAGCCGGACGGGCCGCTGGGGCCTCGACCCCGACACGGGCCGGCTGCACTGAACGGAACCGAATCGGGCGGCTGACCGCCCCGCACCAGATCAAGGGTCGAGCTGGCGCTCTCCTCCTCCCGCCAGCCCGATCCGACCACCGAAGCGGCGTCGTGCCTCCTCCCGACGCCGCTTCGGCGATTCACGGCGACGATCGATCTGGCTGCCTCGTCAACGGGCGGCGATCGGTCCTCGGCAGGCGTCGATGAAGTAGCGCCACAGGCGGTCGAACGAGGCCGGGGTCGATTCGGTCCGCTCCGGGTGGCACTGGACCCCGAGCAGGACTCGTCCGTCGGCCGCCTCGAAGCCCTCGACGAGGTCGCCCTCGGAGCTCGACGCCCAGGCACTCGCCATGAGGCCCGGAGCCAGGTCGGCGGCCCGGATCGCCTGGTGGTGGTAGGAGTTGACCGTTGTCGCGCCGGCCCGCGGATTGGTCGGCGACAGGATCCGGGCCAGGCGGCTGCCCGGGACGAGCCGGAGCGGATGCTCCGCCGCCGGCCCAAGGCCCCAGCCGGCTCCGACATGACCGGGCACGTGCTGGAGGAGGGTCCCGCCGTTGAACACGTTGATCGCCTGGAGGCCCCGGCACAGCCCGAGGATCGGCACGGCCCGGGCCGCCGCCGCGGCGTAGGCCTCGGCCTCGAGCGCATCCCGCTCCGGCTCGATGTCCACCGAGCCCTGGTTGGGCCGCCCGTAGCGGGCCGGGTCGAGGTCCGCCCCGCCGGTCAGCAAGAGTCCGTCCATCGTCTCGAAGGCTGCCTTTCGGTCGGCCTCGGGGCTCGTCGCGTCGAGCTCGATCGGCTCACCGCCGGAACGCCGAACGGCCTCCACGTACAGGGCGTTCTTCCGGGCCGCGATGGCCGGATCGGCCTGGATTGCCGGGTCGGCGACGGTCAGGACGATCCTCGGGACGGCAGGCATGGCTGGAGGATAGCCGGTCGGTCAGCCCGGGCTCGGGCCGAACGCCTGAGCCTGGGGCTGAAGTCGCGGGCTCAGGGCTGGAGCATCCGGGCCAGATTGACCGGCGCGAACCCGGCCTGGTTCAGGCCCGCGACGATGCCCGGCAGCGCCTCGAGGGTGTGCTCGCCACCAAGGTGAAGCAGGACGATCGCCCCGCCGGTCGCTCGCGACACGACCCGGCTGACGATGTCCGCAGCGGTCGGCCCGCCCTGGGCGGACGGCTTGGCGTCGTTCGGGTCGACGCTCCACAGGACCGTGTCGTCGAAGCCGGCCGAGGCCGCCGCCGCCACGATCGCCGGGGTCTCGGCCCCGAACGGCGGCCGGAAGAGGGGCTTGCTCGTCGGCCCGCCCGCGGCGCTGATTGCGGCCTCGGCGGTGGTCAGCTCGGCGCTCACCTGGGCAGCGCTCATCGTGCTCATTGCGGCGTTGTCGTTCGAGGCGTTGCCCAGGCTGAGCAGGTCGGGATGGGCCGCGACGAGCTGGAGGACCTGGCCGGTCACCGGATCGGAGCTGGCCTGCTGGCCGGTCACGAAGATCGTGGCCGGGACCTCCTGGGCCACGAGCCAGTTGACGATGTCGAGGCCCGTGCCGGTCGTGTCAAGGTCGAAGGTCAGGGCGACGTCGTTGCCGCCCGCCGGACCCTGCTTCACGAGCAGGCCCGTGCCATCGGCCGGTGCGCTCGGAGCCGGCGGGATCGATGGCGCGATCGGGGGCGGCGGGCTGGCCGTCTGGTCGGGCAGGCCGTTGCCGTCGTCGTCGATCAGGCCGGGATAGATCGTCAGGCGCCAGCCGATCTCGAGGTGGTTCGGGTTGTAGCTCGGCTTGTCCGGGTCCAGGTTCGGGTAGGCCTTGCGGTTCCAGTAGGCAATGCTCCGGCCCGTCGTGTGGTACCGGTGGCCGAGGTTGACCAGTGAGTCGCCGGCCTTGACGACATAGGTCAGGGCGGTCGGCTGGGGGCTGGGCGTTGGCAGGCTCGAGGCCGACGGCGTCGGGCTGGCCGGCCTGCTGGGCCCGGCCGTCGGTCCCGCGCTGGGTGGCTGGCTCGACTGGAACGAGCGGGTCGGCAGGTCGCCCAGGCCACACCCGGCGACCAGCCACAGGACGGCCGAGCCGGCGATCAGCCCGCGCAGGCGGACTCGGCGGGACGTCGGCTCGGGCCAGGGCCCGGCTGCCGCCCCGACCCCCTGACCGGCCCGTTGCTCCGGGTCGGCGGTTCGACCTGTCACGACCATGGGACTCGGCATGACCGTCCCAGTGTGACGCTCCGGCTCAGTCCAGGCTGACGGACGGCGTGTCGACCGGGGTCGGCTGCTGGAGGGAGAACTCGGCGGCCAGGGCGAGGCCCTCGGCCGCGGTCGCGATCCGGTCCCGCCCGGTCCGCTTGGCCACGTAGCAGGCGCGGTCGGCGGCAAGCAGGATCGACTCGACCGTGTCCCCGTCGACCGGGAACGTGGCCAGCCCGATCGAGGCGCTGATCAGGGCGCCCGAATCGGCCCAGCGCCGATCGCGCCCGACCGTGTTGACCGACTCGCGAACCCGGTTGGCGACGAGCAGCGCCCCCGACGCGTCGCTGCCGGGCAGGAGGTAGGTGAACTCGTCGCCGCCGTACCGGAAGACATGGTCGGAGTCGCGCCCGGCCCGGACCAGCGAATCGGCGATCGCCCGCAGGAGCCGGTCGCCGGCCTGGTGGCCGAGGGCATTGTTGACCGTCCGGAAGTCGTCCAGATCAAGCATGATCAGGCTGAACGGATCGCCATCGCGGACCCGCTGGGCCAGGACCTCCTTGAACGTGCCGTGGTTGAGCAGCCCGGTCAGGTCGTCGTGGCGGGCCCGGATCTCGACGCTCCGGTAGACCTCCGCGTTCTGGAGGGCGATCGAGACCTGGGCGGCGAAGAGCTTGACCAGCTCGAACTCGTCCTCGCCGTATCGGCCGTCACGGCCGAATCGCTCCAGGGTCAGCACGCCGTGGGCCCCATCGCGATCCCGGAGCGGGACGACGATCAGGCTGGCATCGAGGGCGGGTGTCTCCCGGAACTGGTTGACCCGCGGATCGGTCCGTTCGTCTTCGATCAGGGCCGGTTCGTTGTGCTCGACCACCCAGGTCGCGATGCCCGTCTCGCCGGGCTCCCAGGGCTGCATGAACGCCTCGGCGTGGACACCCCGGGCGGTCAATGGGCGGAGCACCCCGGCCGTTCGGTCGACCAGCTCGACGGCCAGGTTGTCGTAGCGGACGAGGTCGGCCAGGCGGTCGGTGACTTGCTCGAGAATCGCCGCCGGGTCGAGGGTCGTCAGGATCGACTCGGTGATCAGGAGCAGGGCACGCTGGCTGCTCAGCTGGCGCTCAAGGGCCGCCGAGCGCTCCCTCAGGAGGCTCGTCGTGTCGGCGTTGGCCATTGCCTGGGCCGCCAGGCTGGCATAGATCACGAGCAGCCGGAGGTCGTCGTCGGTGAACTGGTTCAGGCCGAGCTTCGAGAGGACGACCACGCCCAGGACCTGGTCGTCGTAGATCATCGGGGCGAGGAGCATCGACTCGGCCAGGTCGGCGTCGGTCCCCGGAATCGTGGTGGCCCGCGGATCCTGGCCGGCGTCGGGCAGGTTCTGGGCCACGGCGTGCTCCGCGACCCAGCCGGTGATCCCGGTCCCGACCGGCACCCGGAGCATCTCGCCGGTCTCGATCGTGTACTCCCCGACCTGGCCCTGGAAGGCCACCGGAACGAGCTCATTGTCCCGGATCCGGTAGACCCGGACGTTGTGGTAGTCGATCAGGTCGCGCAGCTCGGTCACGATCGCCAGGCCGACCTCCTCGGCCGTGCCCAGCCGGTTGAGGCGGGCACCGAGGGCCTGGATCGACTGGAGCTGGGCCGCCCAGGTCGCCATCTGGGCGTAGTTCTGGGCCGTCTTGATCGCGACGCTGCCCTGGGCCGCGAAGGCATCGATCGTGTCCAGCTCGTCGGCCGTCCAGTGGTGAGGCCGGTCGTGGTAGACGCAGAGCAAGCCGAGAAGCGTGTCGCCGTCGAAGAACGGCGCCGCGCACATCGTGTCGAAGCCCTCCTGGATCACGGCTGACCGCATCGCCGTGCCGAGCGGGTCGTCGGCGTAGTGGACCGAGTACATCGGCTGGCGGGAGTCGACCGCGGCAGCCCCGAGCGACGGCCGGGGCAGGTCCCGGACCGAGCCGAGATACGTCGCGGACAGGCCGCGGGCAACCTCGGACACGATCGCGCCGTCGGGCCGGCGCAGGAAGACGGCGGCCCGCTCGGCCGCGAACAGGACCATGGCGTGGTCGACGATCCCGGCCAGGATCTGGTCGAGATCGAGCTTGCTGCCGATGTCGCCGGCGACCCGCTGGAGGGCATCGAGGCGATGGACCTCGCGGCTCGTCTCGTCGAGCAGCTCGGCCCGGGCGACGAGGCTGCCGACCAGGGCGGCCAGGGCGGCGGCCCCGGCCAGGTCCGCCTCGGTCATTCCGTCGGGCATCTCCGAGCCGAGGACCAGGAGCCCCCAGGCGCGCCGCTCGCCCGGGATCGGGACGACGATCTCGCTGCGCGACTCGGGCAGGATCGGTCCGTCCGGGCGGGCCAGGCCGCGCCCGCGTTCGACCAGGATCGCCCGGTTCTCGTCGAGCGCCCGTCCAGCCACGCCGACGGCGGCCGGGCGGCTGCCGCCGTGGGCCAGGGCCGAGCCTTCGATCGCTCTCGTCTCGAGGGTCGTGTCGTGCCAGCCGAAGGTGGCCACGCCGGCCAGCCCGTAGGCCGAGCGGATGAGGTGGACGGCCCGGCCGAGGGTCAGGTCGAGGTCGCGGCCGGTCGAGCCCAGCCGGCCGAGCTCGGTCAGGACGGACAGCTCGAGCAGGTGACGCTGGCGCTCGGCCGGGCCCTCGTCCGGGCCGAGGGTGGCCAGCGCGGTCCGGCCGGGAGCAGGTCGCCGCCCGCTCCAGTCGTGAGCGAGGCCGGGCGACGACCCTGCCGGCGACAGGCGGGTCAGGGCCCGGGTCGGGCGGCCGCCCCGCCCGGCGGGGAAACCCGTCAGGCCCCCGGCCGCCGCCGCCCCGAGGAAGCGCTGGAGGTCGCCCAGCCGGTAGCGCCGGTCACCGCGCGGGTTGATCCGGTAGTAGCGCAGCCGGCCCTGGTCGCTCCAGGCCCGGATCGTATTCGGATGGACGCCCAGGAGACGGGCGGCCTTGGTGACCGACAGCGTGGCGTCGGTCGGTCGTTGCAGTTGGGCGCTGGTCACGTTCATCGTTTGGAGGAATTGGTAAGCCCCGGAAGTCTGCGCAAACTACCAGTTCTTGCCAATAGGACGAACGTCCCAGGGCGCCTGCCGGGTCTTACTGGCGCTTCGGCTCCGCCGCCAGCAGGGACGGCCTGGGGTCGAAGGCGTCAACCCGGCGGATCACGCCATGGACCTGGTAGCGGATCAGGAACGGCGCCCGGAGCTCGAGGTGGAGATGGGGGATCGTTCCTGCCGCGTCGCCGGTGATCCCGGTCAGGCCGACCGCCTGGCCCCGGGTGACATGGCTGCCCACGGGCACGCCGACGACGGACAGGTGGACCAGGATCACCGTATAGCCCGTCGAGGTTGGTTCGTCGCTGACGATCGCCACGACCTTCCCGTAGCGGGCCGGGTCCCAGGGAACCCAACGGGTCGCAGGATCGATGACCTGGCCGCTGAACGGGGCCAGGACCGGTGTCCCGACCGGCACCTGCAGGTCGAGCCCGTCGTGGCCGCGGAGCAGGGCCCCCGACTTCGAGACACCCGAGATCATGTTGAACGACTCGAGCGAACCCACCCGGAAGACGCCGAAGCCGGGGCCGAAGGTGACCTTGACCGAGGGCGGGAACGGCCAGCCCATGGGCACGACCGCCTTGCCCTTGACGAAGCCGGCGGCCGAGGTTGGGGCAGCGACCGGGCCGCCTGAAACGGGCGAGGCGGACGGGGAGGCCGCGACTGGGGAGCTCGCGCCCGGGGAGACCCCGGCGGGCGCGCTGCCGGGCGGAGACGAACCGGACGGCGACGAGCCAGGGGCGGAGCTCGGACTGCTCGGCACGGGACTGCCGAGCGCGAGCGGGCTGTCCGACGGACCGCTGGAGGGGGCTCCGAGCGAGCGGTTCGTGACAGCCCCCAGGATCGCCCCGGCGGCCAGGGCCGCCACGACCAGGCCCGCGATGATGGCTGCCCGGCTCGACCGACCGCCCACCGGCTCAGTCCGGACCGGGCTCATCGGTCGGCACATCCCGGGCGGCCGAGCGATCCGGGGTTGCCCGGAGATAGGCCTGGGCCAGGCCGACGCTGACGAGGCCGACGACGAGGACGCCGCCGATCGCGAACAGGGGCGAGCCGACCAGGCCGGGGCCCTCGCCCGGCGAGCGGGTATCTCCGCCGGCGTCCCCGCCCGGGCTCGGACTGGGATCGGCGGCCAGGGCGGTCGCCGTGGCCGCGACCAGCAGCCAGCCCACGCACAGAGCGATCAGGACGACCAGGCCGGCCATCCGTCGCCGGCGGGACGAGCCCTGGATCATCCAGCGACCAGCCGGACGAGCCCCCAGGCGAGGCCGACCCCGAGCAGGGCGACCCCGGCCACGAGGAGGACAGCGACCCCGATCGCCCGGTTGCGGCCGCCGGCCAGGAGCTGCATCGCCTCGGCCGGCTCGAGGGTGGACAGGATGAGCGGGCGGCCGGCCCCGGCGGTCAGGATCGGCTGGCCGGCTGGATCGCGCGCCGGGGTGCCGACGACGGTCGCGTGCTCGACCGCCGAGACCTGCTCGACCCGAAGTCGGACCCGCGTCTCGGGGTCGATCCCGTCGGGCAACAGGTCGGGTGCCTCGCGGGCCGCGCCGACCGCCTCGCGGGGCAGGACGACCAGCCCGACCCCGAGGGCCTGGCCGTCGATCGCGATCGAGGCGAGGCCCTCGTTGAGCTGGAACGGCACGAGGTCGCGCGCCTCGCCCAGGATCTCCCAGCGCCGACCGCGCCAGGCCTCGAGCCGGCGGCGCCGGAAGATCAGGGGCTGGTCGCGCTCGTCGGGGAAGTCCTCGTCGCTGTCGAGCCGGCCGGCGATCCGGACGTAGCGGGGAACCGGTTCGCCGGCCAGGGCGACCGCCTGCTCGACGCTCACTCGGGGCGTCGCCGCGAGCAGCCGGCCGACGCGTTGGCCCGGCCCGAAGGAGCGCATGAACAGCCCGCCGGCGGCCACCGAGGCGAGGCCGAGGACGAGCGGGAGGAGGGGTTCCACGTCCGGAGATGATACCCATCGGGCATGGAAAGGCCCGAAGGAACCTACCCGGCGCGTGGGTCTTGATGTCATCTCGACCGTTAGCGCTCGCTCGGCCCCTCCGGGCTGCGGCCACGATAGGCGGCCGGGCGGTGCCGGGTCAACGGAAGTTGTCCACCAATCGATCGACCGTCCAAACGGCTGTCCACCGTTCGTCCACCGGCCGGGAGCCGGCCCGCCGGGCTAGCCGGCCGGGCGGCCGGTCTGCGGGTCGAGCGAGCTGAGCTGACCGCCGAAGCTGGTCAGGACGAGCCGGCCACCGACGAGGTTCGCCTCGGCCACGACATCGCTGTGGGCGATCCGCCAGGCCACTTCGCCATCGGGCTCGAGGGCGAACGTCTCGATCTCGGCCTGGACGATGAGGCGGGACAGCCGGGGCGAGCCGAGGATCCGGACGAGCGGCGTATGCGAGCGGTGGCTCCAGTGCAGCTCGCCGGTCCGGGATCCGAAGGCGTACGTGACGAAGCCGTAGGCGACGACCAGCGAGCTGGGCGTCGTCCCAGAGCAGGACGGCCGGCTCGTCGAAGATCGGGGATGCCAGCCGGACGGCCCAGGGCCCGGCCGGCGTCTCGACCCGCAGCTCCGCCCGGCACAGCCGCTCGTAGGTCGACGACACGACCGGACCATGCTCGACCAGCGTTCCGCCGGCCTCCGAAAGGGCGAAGACGGCCGGCCCGCTGCCGCTGCCGCCCCAGGCCGAGCGGACCCGGATGCCGCCGGGATACGCGGCGACCGCGACGTGCGGCTCGCTGCTCATCCGTCCTGGGGCGCGCCAGGTTCCTCGGTGATCGGGGCGACCGTCGCGTTGGCCAGGGTTCGGAGGGTGGCCGGCGGAGTGGGGAAGACCGCGGTCGCCGTGCCCGCCGCCGCCCAGACCACCTGGAATCGGCCGAGGTCGGGATCCATGATCGCCCGCATCGGCCGGGTGTGGCCGATCGGCGGGATCCCCCCGATGGTGAAGCCGGACAGCTCGTTTGCCTCGCGGGCGGTCGCCCGGCGAACGTCCGGCTCGCCGGTCACCGCGGCCAGGCGGGCGAGGTCCACCCGGTTCGGCCCGGAAACGAGACACAGGATCGGCTCGAGCGTGCCGTTCTCGCCGGGGACCACGAAGACGAGCGACTTGACGATCTGGCCGAGCTCGGCCCCGACCGCCGCGGCTGCCTCGGCCGCGGTGTGGGTCGACTCGTCGAACGTCCGGACGTCGAGGGTGACGCCCTTTCGGCTGGCGGCCTCGATGACACGCTGAATGGCCGGGTGATCGAGGACTTCGGGCACGGCCGGAGTCTAGCATCGGGCCGTCGGGTAGGATCGAGCGGTGCTGACCCGCGCGCTCGTCCTGGCCGGAGGGTCCGGGCCGTCCCGGGCCGAGCTTGACGCCGCCTGGCCGGACTGGGCCGACGGCCTGGAGCTGGTGATCGCGGCCGACGCCGGGGCGCTCCTGGCGGGCCCTCTCGGGGTCCATCTCGACCTGATCGTGGGCGATGCCGATTCGCTCGGCGAGCCGGGCCTGGCCGGTTTCGCGGCCCAGGGCATTGCGATCGATCGCTCGCCGGCCGACAAGGACGAATCGGATCTCGAGCTCGGCCTGCGGGCCGCGATCGGCCGCGATGCCCAATCGATCGTCGTCCTCGGAGCGTTCGGCGGGCGGCTCGATCATCAGCTCGTCAACGTTTCGCTCCTGGCCCTGCCGGGCCTGGCCGGCCGGGCCGTGGCCCTGCTCGACGGACGGACCCGGGTCAGGCTCCTGGAGGGCGTCCAAACCGGTCCGGTGCGGCTCGGCCTCACCCGTCGGCCGGGAGCCCTGGTGACCCTGCTCGCCTTCGACGGGCCGGCCAGTGGGGTCACGACCGGTGGCCTGCGCTGGCCGCTGGCCGGGGCGACGCTTGGGACGGGCTCGTCGCTCGGCCTCTCGAACGAGGTCCTCGCCCTGCGCCCGCCGGACGCCTGGGTCGAGCTCCGGGCCGGGCGCCTGCTCGTGATCGAGACGATCCTGCTAGGCTCGGAGCCATGACGATGCCCGAGGCTGGCGACCGCGCCCCGGACCTCGCCCTGCCCGACGAGGCCGGGGTGATCCACCGACTGAGCGACCAGGCCGGGCGCTGGACGGTCGTCTATTTCTATCCCGAGGACGACACCGCCGGCTGCACGACCGAGGCCTGCCAGTTCCGCGACCTGAACGGCCCGATCCTTGACCAGTCGGCCGATGTCTGGGGAATCAGCCCGGACCCGGCCGCGAGCCATGCCCGATTCCGGGCGAAGTTCGACCTGCCCTTCACCCTCCTCTCGGACGAGGATCACGCGGTCTCGACCAGGTGGGGCGCCTGGAGGCTCCGCCAGAACTACGGCCGGGAGTACATGGGCATCCAGCGCTCGTCCTACCTGGTCGACCCGGACGGCAAGATCGCCTACGCCTGGCACAGGGTCAAGGCCGACGGACACCCGGCCGATGTCCTGGCCAAGCTGGCCGCTGCCCGCGCCGCTGCCAGCTCCGCGGGCTGATCAGAACCCTGCTCGAGAGCGCAGCGAAGCCTCGCTCGTGGGGGGATACGAGCGAGGCTTCGCCTCCGATCATACCGCACAGACTCCTGAAACAACCCGCCCAATGACCAACCCGTGACTGAGCCGCGAGACCCAGCTTCGCCGCCTCCGCCGACCGAGCCGCACGATTGGCGCCCGGACCGATTCATGGTCATCGTCGCGCACCCGGACGATGCCGATTTCGGACCAGCCGCGACGGCTGCCCGCTGGATCGATGCGGGATCCTCGGGCTGGCTCGTCTGCTGCACGAGCGGCGACCAGGGCGGCGAGGACCCCGACGCCGACCCGATCGAGCTGGGCCAGCTGCGCGAGGCCGAGCAACGGGCCGCGGCGGCGATCGTCGGCTACGCCGGGGTCACCTTCCTGCACCAACCCGACGGGGCGCTGGCCAATGATCTCGTCCTGCGTGAGCAGCTCGTCCGGGAGATCCGCACCTTCCGGCCGGATGCGGTCCTGGCCCAGGATCCTGACGTGATCGTCTACCCCGGGGGCGGGATCAATCACACCGACCACCGGGCCGCCGGGATCGCCGCGATCGACGCGGTCTATCCGGCCGCGCGCAATCCGATGGCGTTCCCGGCCCTCGCCCGGTCGGGGTTGGCGGCCCACCGGGTCCGGCGGATCTACCTGTTCTGGACGACCCAGCCTGGTGCCTGGGTCGACGTGAGCGCAACGCTCAGCCGGAAGATCGCGGCCCTGGCCGCCCACGCCAGCCAGATTCACGAGCCTGACAAGCTGGCCGGGCGAATCACCGAGTGGGCAGCCGAGGACGGCGCCCGAATCGGGGCGGCCGCGGCCGAAGACTTCCGGGTCGTCGTGATCGACGAAGACGACGAGGGCCCCGCCGGGCCGCCCGAGACGGCCGATGCAGAAGCGGCCGAGTCGGCCAGCGACGCCGCGCCGAGCGAAGGCTAGCCGGTCGGCGGCCGGTCCCCGGTCAGGCCTCGAGCCTCGCTCAGGCCTCGAGCAGGGCCGGCCGGACCTTGCCCCAGTTGTTCCAGAGGTCGGCCAGCGCTTCGGCTCGGCCGCCCAGCAAGGCGACCATCTCGCCCAGGCTGAGGTCGGGCGCGGCGGCCGCGACCAGCTCGTCGGCGGCGACCCGGACGTCCTCGAACAGGCGGGGCATCATCGCCTCGTTCGGCCACGTGCGCAGGCGCATCGGATCGAGCCCGGCGTAGCCGAGGGCCAAAGACAGGTCGCGCTGGCTGGGAACCCGACCGTCGGCGAAGCCGCCCAGCCCGTCGAAGCGATAGCCGAGGGAGGCGAGCGCCGTCGCGATGTCCCGGTTCTGGGCCTGGCTGAAGGGACCCCAGAAGGGATGCTCGACGGGGAACTCGAGCGAGGATGTCTCGATCGCGCGGGCCACGCAGGCATCGACCAGAGTGCTCAGCAGGAGCTGCCAGCGGCGCTGATCGGCCGGGTCGTCGCCGGCCACGTCATGGACCACGGCCCGGACGGCGGCCCCGTCGCCGTGGAGCATCCGCAGGATCCGGGGCTCCGCTCCGGCGAAGACCCGGGCGGCCGGCGGGATGATCTCGTCCACCTCGCCCGGTTCGAGCTCCGGCCCGCCGACGAGGCGTGGCCGGGTCGCCGCGAGCGCGGGCGCCTCGGCTCCCGCCGCAACCGGAACGCGCCCGGCTCGGCGATCGACCTGGGCCTCCTCGCAGGCAGCCAGTGCCTCGCGGGCAGCATGGCAGGCTTCGGCGGCCGACTCGGCATTGATCCGGGCCACGTCGGCCTCGAGGCTCAGGCGCTCGATCGCCAGGGCCAGGCGGGCCGAGGCATCGCGCGTCCGGACCGCCTCGGCGGCACCGTCCCGGGCGGCCTGGTTCACCCGGTTGATCTCGCCCAGCCAGTCGGTGGCGGCGGTCTCGACGTCGTCGCGCGAGCGGGCCGCGGCGTGGGCCCGTCGGAATGCCTGGCGGGCGGCTTCCTTGGCCGCCTGGATCTGGCGCGCGTCCACGGCTTTGGCCGCCTGGGCCGCCCGAGCGGCGAGAGCGTCGTAGGCACGTTGCTGCTCGCGCAGGCTCTGGCTCGCGGCGTTCGACTGCTCGCGCAGGCGGTCGGCCAGGTCGCACCGCTCGCCGGCCAGGCGTCGCTCCTCGACACACGGGCCAGTGGCCACGGCCGGACTCGCTCCGGACGGCGCGGGCGGATCGGCCGATGACGCCCCCGGTTCTCCGGCCGCTCCGGGCTCGGCCGAGGCCACGATCGGGTCGGCCACGATCGGGTCGGCCACGATCAGGTCGGCCACGATCGGGTCGGCCATGGGTGGGCCGGCGCTGATCTCCGGTGCTCCTTCGAGGGGACGCTCGGCGAGGGCAACCGCGCCGACCACGGGCCCGGCCATCGCTCCGGCGACCGGCGTCCCGGCCGCGACCGGTACCCCCGGCGGGACCGTCTGGCTGGCTTCGATCCGGCGGGCAATCGGGAAGGCGACGAGGGCGCCGCCCTCGGGCCCGCCCGGAACATGTGTTCTCGTCGGCCGGTCGTTCGGCCGGCTGGCGGCGAGGATCGCCGGATCCGCCGGTCCGCCCCGGCCAGGCAGGTCGGCCCCGGCCCGGGTCCCGTCGACGGCCAGGGTCGAGGCGCGCCGGGTTGGCAGCGCATTGGGCGTGACGGTGAGCCGGATCTCACGTGCGGGCCGCGGTCTCGACTGGACGACCGAGAAGAGGGTGACGCCGGCGCCGAGGCCGACCAGCAGGCCGATTGCCAGTGTCGCGAGCTCGCTCAGGCCGGGCCCTCCTCATGGTCCGGGCCGCTGGGGTCGTGCCTGAACCTGGGCCCGAGGGTAGTCTGCCCCACCGGCGGGCGTCAACCCGCTGACGCCCGCCTGACGGGAGCGTCGGCGCGCCTCGCCGGACGCCTCGCTCGCTGCACATGAGCGTGTGCCAGTGGTAGATTCGGCTGGTCGGTCTCCCGCCGCCCGCTTCCTCCTGTCAATCGTTCAGGGAAAGGCACGACCTCCGACTTGGCCATCGACCCGAACCAGGAATTCCTCGTTCAGCCCGTCGACGCGTCATGGCTCCAGTGCAACATCGAGTGCCAGGAGGCATGTCCGGTCGGCACGAACTGCCGGGGTTACCTCAACCTCGCCGCCGAAGGCCGGTTCGAGGAGGGCTACATCCTCAGCCGCGACCCGAATCCGGTCGCCGCGATGTGCTCCTACGTCTGCTCGGCCCCGTGCGAGCGAGCCTGCCGGCGGGGTGACATCGACCGACCCCTGGCGATCCGGGCGATGAAGCGCTTCCTGGTCGAGTGGCACGAGGCCTCGGGCATTCCGGACGTGATCCCGGCGATCACCCCGCGGAGCGAGCGGGTCGCCGTGGTCGGGGCCGGGCCCGCCGGGATCTCGGTCGCCCGTGAGCTGTCGCTCAAGGGCTTCCAGGTGACCGTTTTCGACAGCCTGCCCTACGGCGGCGGGACGATGCTCATCGGGGTGCCCGCCTTCCGCCTGCCGCGCGAAGCGATCGAGATGGACATCCGGCTGGTCGAGCAGCTCGGCGCGAAGTTCGTGTTCAACACGACGATCGGCAAGGACATCACGTTCGAGCAGCTCCAGCGCGATTTCGACGCGATCTCGATCACGGCCGGAGCGATGGACGCGGTGGCCCTCGACGTTCCCGGGGGCGACCTGGAAGGCGTCCAGTACGGGGTCGACTTCATGAAGCTGGCCAACCTCGGCCAGGAGCTCGAGGTCGGCCGCGACGTCGTCGTCATCGGCGGCGGCTACACCGCGATGGACTGCTCGCGGACGAGCCTGCGCCACGGCGCCGAGAACGTCGCGATCGTCTACCGGCGGACCCGCTCGGAGCTGGTCGTCGACGAGGAGGAGCTGGGCGAGACCGAGCGCGAAGGCGTCCGGATGGAGTTCCTGGCCAGCCCGATCGAGGTGATCGGCGAGGACGGCCACGTCACGGCGGTCCGGTTCATCCGCAACCGGCTGGGCGAGCCGGACGCGTCCGGCCGGCGCTCGCCCGTGCCGATCCCCGGCTCGGAGTTCGAGATCAAGGCGGACACCGTGATCCCGGCCGTGTCCCAGGCAGCTGACCTCACCTTCCTGCCGGTCGAGGCGAGCTTCGAGATCAACCGCGGCCGGGTCAAGGTCGATCCGGCGACGTACGCCACGAACGTCCGGGGCGTCTTCGCCTGCGGCGATTTCGTGACCGGGCCGACGACCCTGATCGAAGCGGCCGGCCACGGCAAGAAGTGCGCCTATGCCATCGATCGCTACCTGACCGGTCGGACCGACGTGAGCGTCGCGGCCAACGTCAAGATCACCAGCTCGTGGCGCCACGACATGCCCGAGTTCTACGACGTGCTGCCCCGCCAGCACATTCCGATGGCCCCGGTCGAGACGCGCATCCCGTCGGCCGATCCGACGGTCAACTTCACGACCCCGGTCGAGCTGGGCTACACCGCCAACCAGGCCGTGGCCGAGTCGACCCGCTGCCTGATGTGCAACTTCAACATCTGGTTCGACCCGTTCCGGTGCGTCCTGTGCGGCGCCTGCGCCGATGTCTGCCCCGAGGGCGTCATCCACATGGTCGACATCAACCAGCTCAAGAGCGAGGGCCTCCTGCCCGAGGTCGAGGAGGCCTACGGCTGGAGCCAGGGGGCGGCCATGGTCCTCGACGAGGAGCGCTGCATCCGCTGCGCCCTGTGCGTCAAGCGATGCCCGTTCGACGCCATTACGATGGAGCGGTTCGAGCTGCAGGAGGTCTCGAGCGACGGCCGGCTCTACAAGGAGTCCTACCGTGATGCGCAACTCGCCGGGACCGCCGGCGTGGCAGGAGGATCCCGGTGAGCTTCCTCGAGCGGGTGGACCAGAGCATCCGCCGGAGCGTCGTGTGGCGCTCGCTCTTCCGCCAGCCCTACCCGAACGACGAGCGTTCTCGGGCGTACGCGGTCATGAACAACGTCTTCCTGCACATCCACCCCGTCCGGGTTCGCCAGCACGCGGTCAAGTTCGCCTACACGTTCTGCCTGGGTGGACTGAGCTTCTTCCTGTTCCTCGTCCTGACCGTGACCGGCGTCTACCTGATGTTCTTCTACGTCCCGTCGGCGACCCAGGCCTACTCGAACATCCTGTCGATCCAGAGCGAGGTCGCGTTCGGCCTGCTGACCCGGAACATCCACCGGTGGGCGGCCCACCTGATGGTCTTCTTCGTCTTCCTGCACATGATGCGGGTCTTCTACCACGGGGCCTATAAGCCGCCCCGCGAGTTCAACTGGGTGGTCGGGGTCGTGCTCCTGTTCGTGACCCTGATGCTCTCGTTCACGGGCTACCTGCTGCCCTGGGACCAGATCGCCTACTGGGCGATCACGATCGGCACGAACATGGGCGGCTACGCGCCGCTGTTCAACACCCCGGCCAAGCTGATCCTGCTGGGCGGCCTGGAGGTCGGTCAGAACACGCTTCTGCGGTTCTATGTCCTGCACATCATGGTCTTCCCATTAGTGGCAGCGATCTTTCTGGCCGTCCATTTCTGGCGAATCCGCAAGGACGGAGGGATCTCGGGACCCCTATGACGGCACATCCCTTCGTTGTCGCCTCCGCCGCTCGCTCCCGCACCTTCAAGTGCGCTCGCTCGCGTGCTCTGCTCCGCCTCGGGCTGTGCTCGTCCTCGGGGCCCTCGGGGTCTGAGTCAGTTCGATGACCGACGTGAAGACGCCGCCCGAGCCGCGAACCGTCGTGCCGGTCGATCCGGCCCGCCGGACCGAGATCGACAAGCAGCGCGTGCCGATGTCGGCCCGACCCTACCGTCTGCTGGCCCTGGTCAAGCAGGATGCCGTCGTCCGGGTCCAGAAGGAGCCGGACGATACGGTCATGACCTGGCCGCACCTGCTCACGATCGAGTTCCTGGCCGGCGGGATCATGTCAATCTTCCTGCTCCTGATGGGCCTCTTCGTGAACGCCCCGCTCGAGGCTTTGGCCAACTCGAACGTGACCCCGGCGGTGGCCAAGGCGCCCTGGTACTTCCTTGGGCTGCAGGAGCTCCTGTCGTACTTCCACCCGACCGTGGCGGGCGTCCTCGTGCCGACCTTCGTGCTCGTCGGGGCGGCCCTGATCCCGTACGTCGACCGGGGCAACCTGACCGCCACCCGGCCCTCCCAGCGCAAGACGGCGATCATCCTGTTCAGCATGTTCTGTGCCCTTGGGCTGACGGTCACCTTCGTGGGGATCTTCTTCCGCGGCCCCGGCTACGCTTTCGTCATTCCCTATCTCAACACCGACGGGCTGCACTTCAGCCTGTGAGCGAACGTTTCGAGGCACTCCGATGAGCAACTACCAGGTCGAACCGGCGGCGCGGCCCCAGGCCCTTTCCAAGGAGGCGATCAAGGCCCTTCGGAAGGAGCAGGTCAAGGGCGTCCCGCGCCGCAAGGTCCTGCGGACGGCCCTCGGACTGGGCCTGGCGATGTTCATCACCGAGCTCGGCGTTGGCACGATCGGGTTCATCTGGCCGGCCATCGCCACCGGCAACAAGAGCAAGGTCCTGATCGGGACGTTCTCGGACGTGAAGGCCCAGAACTCGAGCCTGCCGATCGACAAGGGCTTCCCGGCCTACTACAGCGCCGCGAAGTCTTACGTGATGCTGATCGACACCTCCCGCCAGCAGTTCCTGCCCGGCGAGGATGCGACCGGCGACGGGACCAACATCAACGTCCGGGCGCTCTACCAGCGCTGCCCGCACCTCGGCTGCAAGCCCAATCCGTGCCTCAAGAACTTCTGGTTCGAGTGCCCCTGCCACGGCTCGCGCTATGACCGGCTCGGGATCAAGGCGCTGGGGGCCCAATTCGGCCCGGCGCCGCGCAGCATGGACCGCTTCGCGACCGTGGTCGACGGCTCCGGCGCCCTATCGGTCGACACCCTCAAGATCACCCTCGGGCCGCTTCCCGTGGCGCTCGGGCAGCCGGGCCTGATCCCGCCCCTGTCGCCGACAGGGTGCCTCTGAGCATGAGCGGGCCGAACGACTCCCTGCCGACGCCCTCTGGCGGCGACGAACGCCTGCCGGCCGCCCGCCCGGAAAGCACGTCGGCGCCGGTCGAACGGTTCTCTGCCCCGCCCTCGGTCCACCAGGCTGCGCTGACCCCCGAGCGGGCCGCCGGGATCGTCCGCCAGAGCGGGAGCGCCCGCTGGGTCGGCTTCCTGGCCACCCTGTTCGTGGTCGTGTTCGTGATCCTGTACTGGTTCTACGACGTGGGCTTTCCCGGCGTGTCCAACTCCTCCCGCCAGCAGGCCGAGGTGGCGGCCCAGCAGGTCACCTCGGTCGAGGCCGGCTACAACCTGTTCGAGGCAAACTGCGCCCGCTGCCATGGCGCATCCGGCCAGGGCGGAATCGGCCCGGTCCTGAACAGCCAGATCAAGCTGTACGTCCACCTGAACCCGCAGTACATCCAGAACGTGCTGAGCGTGGGTGGCCGTTACGTCTGCGGCAACCCCGACAGCCTCATGCCGGTCTGGGCGGATATCAACGGCGGCCCGCTCAACTACATCCAGATTCAGAACCTGATCGACTTCATCCGGGCGCCCAGCACAATGACCTACCAGGTCCGGGACGCCAGCACGAATGAGCCGGTGATCGGGCCGGACGGCAAGCCCGAGACGTTCAACGGCTGGCGCGACCCGAACTACGCCCCGCCGCCAGGCGCCACCCCGGTGCCTGCCTGCTGGAGCTCAGCCCTGACGAGCTCGCCTTCGGCCAGCACCCCGGCCAGCACCCCGGCCCCCGGCGAGACGGTGGTCAAGCTTGACGCCCAGAACATCGCCTTCACCCAGACGACGCTGGCGGCCCCGGCCAACACGGCCTTTGACCTGCAGTTCAACAACATGGACGCCTCGGTCCCGCACAACGTCGTGATCGTCAACTCGGGCGGCTCGACGGTTTTCACCGGCGACATCTTCAACGGCCCCGCGACCAAGGACTACAGCGTGCCGGCGCTGCCGGCCGGGGCCTACACGTACCACTGCGCGGTCCACCCGAACATGACGGGCACGCTCGCGGTCAAGTAGACGGCGCACCGGCCCCAGGCGGGTCGGTGCCGGGGATGGAGGACGATGGCGGGACAGACGCTCAACGCGGGCAGCGCTGGACGAGGACGGGTCCTGTTCGGGCTGCTCGACGGCGAGGGCTGGACCTGGGCGTTCCTGAAGGCCTCCTTCTGGTTCGTCACGATCATCATGCTCCTGGGCTATATCCCGGACCGGGCCTACTACTTCATCGTCTTCCCGACGATCGATATCGGGGTCAACGTCATCTCCCCGATCAACCTGTGCCCGCCGAGCAATGAGACCCTGCCCTGCCCGGCCCCGGCCGGGGCGCCCCTGCCCTGGCAGCCGTCGCCGACCGAGCTGGCCCTGCCCGCCCCGCGAACCGACGGGACGGTGGTCCAGGCCGGCACGAACCTGTTCTACATCGGGGGCACCGACGGAACGAACGCGTCCGACCAGATCTACACGACGCCCTTGTTCAACGGCACGTTCGGGCCGTGGCAGACCTCCCCGCTCAAGCTGCCGGCCCCGCGAACCGATGCGGCCGTGATCTTCCTGAACAGCACGATCTACGTGATCGGCGGCTTCGGCAGCGATGGCAAGCCGACCTCGACGGTCTTCGTCTCGGCCCAGGACGCCGCGACCAGCCAGTTCGCGGAGTTCTCCGAGAGCAAGGATCTCGTCTTGCCGGCCCCGCGTGCCTCGGCCACCGTCCTGGCCGCCTCGGACGGCCTGTTCGTCCTGGGCGGGACGGACGGCACCGGCCCAACCTCGACCGTCTGGAAGGCGACGGCCGACCCGACCGGCAAGCTCCTGCCCTGGACCAACCAGATCGCGATGCCCCAGCCGCGCAGCCAGGCCCTCGGCTCGCTGATCGGCAGCGAGCTGTTCGTGTACGGCGGGCGTGACGCGACCGGCCCGACCGCCGTGGTCCTGCGGGCCGACACCGGGTCTGCGGCATCGGCCTCGCCGGCGCCTTCGCCCCTGCCTTCGGGCGCGGCCGCGGCCGTGGTCGTCCAGCGCTGGGGCACCGGGGTCGGCGTCACCAATCTGCCGGCCCCTCGGACGAACGCCGCCGGATTCACCTCGAACGGGGTGATCTACCTGGTCGGCGGCAGCGACGGGACGAGCCCCCAGACGGAGACGTACTGGACCACGCCTGACGCGAGCGGCAACATCAGCGGCTGGCAGCATCTGAGCCAGAGCGACCTGCCGGCCAGCAGCGGCGGCCTGGCCGGCTCATCGGGCGTGGCCAGCGGCTCGAACGCGTTCCTCGTCGGGGGGACCACGGCGACCGGGGTGATCACCGCCAGCGCCCGGGCCAACCTGGCTCCCCAGCCGCCATTCTTCGCCCTGGGCCTGCTCGGGGCCACGATCCCGGCCCTGAAGGTCGAGGGCGACATCGGCCAGCAGCTGGGCTACCTGAGCGCCGCCGGCGCGGGCACGGTCGACTTCATCCTCCTGATCCTGATCGGCTGGGCCTTCGCCCACAAGGAGAAGACCCGCCAGCTGTGGGGGCGCCTCCGCCGGCGCCGGCACTGATCGGCTCGCCGGGCCGCCCGCCGGCCCCGCCCTGTGCCGGCCGAGGCTAGGCGCCCTCGTCTGCTCCGAGCGGGCCGGCGACGAGCGGGAGATTCGCCCACTGCCAGCCGATCAGGCCGCCGGTCACGTTGCTGACGTCGGTCCAGCCCTCGCGCACGAGGTGGGCCGTCGCGGCTGCCGAGCGTGATCCGGACCGGCAGAACAGGAACAGCGGCCGATCCCGGGGCAGCTCCTCGAACCGTGCCCCGAACTCCGGCAACGGGATGAACCGGGCCCCGGCGACCCGCGCCTCGATGAACTCGTCCATGTTCCGGACGTCCACCAGGAGCGGTCTGCGGCCGTCCGGGTCGCCCTCACGCAGGCGGCGCTCCGCTTCGGCCGGCCCGATCGAGGGGATGGGGGGCGTGACGCTCACGGCCGGTCCTAGCGCAGCTCGATCAGCGGCTGCCGGCCGGCCACCCCGGCCTCCAGCTCGTGCCACCAGGCGACGTCCGACTCGCCGAGCTGCCAGCACAGCCAGACCTGGCGACCGGACACGAGCGCCGGGAAGTCGACCAGGCCCGTGGCGATGTCGCGCAGGGTGACCCGCCAGTCGTCGATCCGGACCACCCCGGCCTGCATCTGATCGACCACGCCCTGCATCCGCAGGCGCAGCCGCTCGCGCTCGGGACCGGGCTCGGTGGCGTCGAACGACGCCTTGAGCTCGCGCAGCTCAGCCCGCTGATCGCGCAGCTGGGTCAGCACCGGCTGGAGCGTCTCGAGGCGTTCGTTGGCCCGGTCGATCGTGTAGAAGTCAGCCACGGGCCGATCGTAGCAAGCACGCTCGAATGGCGCTGCCAGAGGCCGGCAACCCGATGCTAGACTCGGCCGAGCCTGATGCATGGGCCGTTAGCTCAGCGGTTAGAGCAGTCGCCTTTTAAGCGATTGGTCCTGGGTTCGAATCCCAGACGGCTCACCAACCGCCCGTCCGGCAGTCAGCGGCCCCGGCGGCGGGCCGCCCGGCTGAGTGGACCTCCGGCGACGAACGGCAGGAGGCCGGCGACCAGCAGGCCGGGCACGAGCAGCTTGGCCGACGTCGGGACCTCGCCGAGGATCACCCCGCAGATCACGAAGACGACCCAGTAGGTTCGCAGCCAGCTCGCCGGCCACCCCAGGCGCTGGAGCCGCCGGACCGGGGCCAGGGCGATCAGGGCGGCCAGGATGGCGACGACCAGGAAGGCGGGGCTGAGCAGCACGCCGTCAGGATAGCCGCGGGGCAGGCCCGCCTCGCGGCCGTGGCCCGTCCAGGCGATGCGCCGTCCGGCGGCGCGCCGTCCGGGACGAGACCGAGGGGCCCGGCGGCAGCCCGTACGATGGATCTCCGATCCGCACCGAGCCGATGTCGATGACCGCGTCCACCGAGCCCAAGAGCGCTGCCTGGCTGGTTCGCTGGGGACCGATCCTGCCGCTCCTGCTGGCCGAGTTCATCCTGTGGGTCGGCTTCGGGGCGCTCCTGCCCGTGCTGCCCCTGTACACGACGGACCACGGGGTCAGCCTCGACCACCTCGGCCTCGTGGTCGCGGCCTGGCCGGCCGCCCGGCTGGTCTTCGAGCCGATCTTCGGCTGGGTCGCCGACCGGACCCGGCGCAAGCCCTTGATGGTGGGGGCCCTGTTTGTCACGGCCGGCCTGATCCCGCTCAACCTGATCAGCTACGGCCTCCTGCCGTTCGTCATCCTGCGCGCCCTGACCGGGGCAGCCACCGCCGTCTACGACCCGGCCGCCCGCGGGTTCCTGGTCGACTCGACCTCGGAGGACCGCCAGGGCGAGGCGTTCGGGCTATACGGGGCGGCCCAGATGGGCGGCCTTCTCTTCGGCCCCGCGATTGGCGGGGTCGGCGCGGCCCTGACCGGCTCGGATGCTTTCGTCTTCGTCTTCTGCGGGATCGCCACCGCCCTGGCCGGCGTGGCCATGCTGGCCCTGGTCCGCGAAGGATCGCGGACGAGGGTGGCCACGACCGTGCCGGCCGAGGGGGTCGGGGAGATGGCCGCCACGATCGACCGTCGCGACCCCCGGGCCGAGCCGACTGTCGAGGATCCCTTCCGGCCGACCCGCCTCGCCAACCGGCTCCTGCTGACGGCGGTCGTGGTCAATCTCGGGAGCAACTTCGCGACCGGCACCTACGAGGTGGTCTGGAGCCTGTTCCTGACCTCGCGGGGGGCTGGTCTGGCCCTCGTCGGGGCCACCTTCGCGATGTTCGCCGTGCCCCAGATCCTGCTCTCGCCCTGGGCCGGCCGGGTCGTCGATCGGCGGGGCAGCCTGCTGTTCGTCGTCCTGGGCAGCCTGGCCACGGCGATCGCCGCAACCCTGTACACGATCATGCCGGACGTCCGCCTCTCGATCCCGATCATCCTGTTCGAGTCGGCGGGCATCGCGATCGCCTTTCCGGCGGTCTACGCGATCGTCTCGGCCGGCAGCCCGCGCGGCCGCACGGCAACGGCCCAGGGTCTGTTCGGAGCGGCCGGCACGGTCGGCTTCATCCTGTCCGCGGTGATCGCCGGCTGGCTGGCCGGGTTCGACCTGCGCTATCCGTTCTGGTTCTCCAGCCTCGGCGAGCTCGTCCTCCTCGCGATCAGCCTGGCGATCGGCGGCCGGGCGATGCGTGACCTCGCCCGGCGGAAGGCCGCCCAGGGGGGATCCGGGGTCCCTGTGCTATAGTGGCCTTCGCGGGGTGGAGCAGCGGCAGCTCGTCGGGCTCATAACCCGAAGGTCGGCGGTTCGAATCCGCCCCCCGCAACCAGGACGCATATCCCTGAACCCCGGGTCCCGACCACCCGGGGTTCCCTTATTCCCAGCGGAACAGTCGGACCGCCAGGAGGGATGACCCGGCCGCCCAGGCCGCCAGCACGGCGAGCGACGGCAGGACCGTGCCGGTGGCCGCCCCGAGGCCGATCCGGTAGGCGTCGGACAGGGCGCTGGCCGGCAGGACCCGGGCCAGGTCGGCCAGGAAGCCGGGCAAGTGGTCGACCGGCAGGATCACCCCGCCCAACAGGAGCATCAGCAGGAACAGGCCGTTGGCCAGGGCCAGGGTCCCCTCGGCCCGGAGCGTTCCGGCCATCAGCAGGCCGAGGCCGGCGAAGGCCAGGGTCCCGAGCAGGAAGGCGGCTCCGACGATCGCCGGGCTCCAGCCGGACCCCGGCGCCCAGCCGAGCCACAGGCCGGCCACCCCGACGAGCAGGACGACCTGGACAAGTTCGACTACGACCACCGCCCCGATCTTGGCCGCGATCAGCCCCGAGCGCGGTAGGGGGGATCCGCCCAGGCGCTTGAGCACGCCGTAGGAGCGCTCGAAGGCCGTGGCGATCGCCAGGTTCACCAGGCTGGTCGAGATCACGGCCAGGGCCAGGATGCCCGGAACGAGGAAGTCGATCGGACGGGCGGTGTTCGGGGTAAGGGCCGGGACGAGCGAGAAGAACACGAGGAGGACAAGCGGCAGGACGATGATCACGAACAGGTTCTCGCCCCGCCGGGCAGTCAGCCGGAGCTCCATCCCGAGCTGGGCCAGGGTGGCCGTCCGGGCCGGTGCTCGATTGTCCGCGGGTCGGCTGGTCGGGGCCGGGCCAGCCACAGCCTGCCCGGCCGGAGCCTGTCCGGCGGGAGCCTGCTCGACCGGCCCCGACGGGCTCGCCGGCTCAGCCATCGGACATGCCCGGACCGGTCAGCTGGAGATAGCGCTCTTCGAGGGTCGAGCCGGTCGTCCGGACCTCGGCGAGCAACAGGCCCCGCCCGCTGCACCAGGCGGCCAGGGCCTCGACCAGGGCCGGGCTCGAGTCGACCCCGTCCAGCCGGTACCGGCCCGCCGCTCCGTCCTCGGCCAGGCCGCCCGAACCAAGCGCAGCGCCGAGGTCAGTCCGCTCGGCGGTGTCCAGGCCGCGCTCGAGCCGAAAGCGCAGGCGCGGCCGGGAGCCAGCGGCCAGCTCCGCCGGCGTGCCGTCGGCCACGATTCGACCCCGGTCGATGATCGCGATCTGATCGGCCATCAGCTCGACGTCGGCCAGCTCGTGGGTCGTCAAGAGGACCGTCGCACCGTCCTGGCGGAGGCCCCCGATGAGCTCCCGGGTCGAGGCCTTGGCCGCCGGGTCCATGCCGGCCGTCGGCTCGTCCAGGATCACCAGCTCGGGCCGTCCGAGCAGGGCCAGGGCGAGCCCGAGACGCTGCTTCTGACCGCCCGACAGGACCTTGTAGCGGGTCCCGGCGACATCCGCCAGGCCAAGCTGTTCGAGGAGGGCGTCCGGATCGCGGGGCTGCCGGTAGAACCGGGCGTACAGCCGGAGGATCTCGCCCGGCCTGGCCTGGGGGTAGATCCCGCCGCCCTGGAGCATCAGGCCAACCCGCCCCCGCAGCTCGCTCGCGGACTGGGCCGGATCGAGGCCGAGCACCCGGACCGTGCCGGAGTCCGCCCGGCGGTAGCCCTCGAGGATCTCGACCGTGGTCGTCTTGCCCGCCCCGTTCGGCCCGAGGATCGCGAAGACCGACCCCAACGGGACGTCGAAGGCCAGGCCGTCGACGACCGCCCGGCCGTCGTACGCCTTGCGCAGGCCGTCGACCGAGACCGCCGGGCTCACGGCAGGATCGCGCTCAGCTGCCGGTCGAGGTCGGGTCCGGTGATCTGGCCGATCTGGCGCGACTTCAGCACGCCGTCGGCCGCGATGAAGTAGGTCTGGGGCGGAGCCACGACGGTGTAGGCCGTGGCGATGCTGCCGCACGGATCGGCCACGTTGACCCAGGTGGCACCGTGGCTCGAGGCGAACGCCTTGGCCGCCGCCGAAGTGTCCTGGTAGATCACCCCGACGACCACCAGGCCATCAGCGGCGTGGTCCGCCTGGGCCGCCTGGAGGAGCGGGAACTCGGCCTGGCAGGGAACGCACCAGGACGCCCAGAAGTTGACGATGACCGGCCGGCCGCGCTCGGCCGCGAGATCGAATGGCTGCCCGTCGAGGGTCGTCCCGATCAGGGCCGGGGCGGGCTGGCCCGGCTCGGCGCTGGCGATCCCGGTCGGCTCGGCCGAGGCGCAGCCCGATCCACCGTGGATCGACCAGCCGGCCAGGGCCACCACGACGACCACGGCCAGGACGGCCAGCGGTCGGAGATGCCGGGACCGGCGGCTCACCGGAGTGGCCTCCGGACGAGGCTCGGGAAGGGGATCCGGATGGAGTTCCATGGTGATCGGGCCCGGCTACTTGACGGTCAGGACCCCGGTCATGGTGGCATGAACCGAGCAGACATAGGTGTAGGTCCCGGCGGGCAGGGCCGGCACGTTGTAGATCTCGACGATCGGCCCGGTCACGATCTTGCCCAGGAAGACCTGCTGGCTGTTGGCGCCCCCGGTCTGGATCGAGATGTTGTGGGGGATCCCGGCGTCCTGGTTGTCAAAGGCAATCGTGAAGGCCCGGCCGGCTGGGGCATCGGCCTTGTTCGGGGAGTAGGCGATGTTCTTGGCCCCGATCGTGACGTCGGCAGCGACCCCGCTGGGCTGGGCGCTGGCGCCCGGCGAGCCGCTCGCCCCGGGTGCTCCGCTGGCGCCGGCCGTCCCGCCGCTCGTGCCGCCCGGCGGAATGATCCCGAAGTTGACCAGGATCGCCCCGACCAGGACGACCGCGAAGAACGTCAGCGTTCCGCTCGGGTAGTGCGGCGCCGGGGCGTTCCGGCGATGGCCCGTGTGATCGGCCTCGACGGTCAGGCTGTACTCGGTCCGGGCGTCGCGCAGCCAGCCGACCAGGGTTGCCCCGAGCATCAGGAACCCGGCCGCGAGGAGGGCCCAGCCGAAGACCAGGCCGAAGACGATGACCATCATCGACAGGCCGGCCAGGATCGGCCGGAAGGACGGCCCCGGCATGTGGACGCCCGGCGGGGGACCATCGTGGATCACCGCCGGCAGGGTCACCTTGGTCGGCTCGATGTGGTCGTAGTCGCGCATCCCCTCGCGCAGCCAGTAGAGCAGGGCCAGGACCAGCACGATCAGGCCGATCGGCAGGATCGCCCGGAAGACGAGGCCCCACACGACGAGGCCGAACCCGATCGCCCCGAAGACGGGGGCAAGCGATGGTCCGGGCATATGGACCCCGGCCGGTGGCCGGGGTGACAGCGGCCGGCCGCCCCGCTCGGCCGGCCCGAGCAGGGCCAGGCTCCGGACGAGCCACACGCCATAGAGACCCACGAGGGCCAGCAGCATGAGCGGCAGGAGCCCGATCACCTTGCCCCAGTCGGGCGACACGAACTGGGCAATGAAGTTGATGAACGAGGTCCAGATCTGGTCCATCAGGTGGGTTTCGTTGGTCCTGGGGCGCTCAGCCGCGCGGGGAGCCGGCCATCAGGACGTAGAACATCAGGCTCATGGCAATGCCCAGGATGATCTCCATCGAGGCTCCCCCGATGTCGTGGCTGACGGCGTAGTAGACCAGCCCGACGCCGGCGAACAGGAGCCCGCTCAGGAGGGCCAGGCGCGGTTGCGGAATCGGGTGCATCGGACCGCCTTCCGTCAGTGGGCCGCCGCGGCCGGCACGAGATACAGCAGCGAGAACAGGACGATCCAGACTACGTCCACGAAGTGCCAGTAGAGCGAGACGGCCTCGACCATATCGTGGTGCCTGGCCGAGAACTGCCCGGCCAGCGAGCGGTAGAGGACGACGCTGAGCATGATTGCCCCGCCCAGGACGTGGGCGCCGTGGAAGCCGGTCAGGGTGAAGAACGTCGTCCCGAACGTGCCGTCGGCCAGGGTGAACCCGAGCTGGGTGTAGTCGTAGGCCTGGCCGAGCAGGAAGATGATCCCCAGGGTCAGGGTCACCGCGATATTCCGAATCAGGCCCGCCCGGTCACCCTTGCGGATCGACCAGACCGCCAGCTGGCAGGTGAAGGAGCTGGTGATCAGCAGGATCGTGATGATCAGGGGCAGGGTGATCTCGCTGGCCAGGTGGAAGTGCGGATTGCCCTCCGGCGGCCAGACCGGCGCGTTTGCCCGGACGTTGAAGTAGGCCGCGAACAGCCCGGCGAAGAACATCACCTCCGAGCAGATGAACAGGATCATCCCCAGGATGACGTTGCTGATCCCCTCCTCGTCGTGGCCGCCCACGTCGTCGTGGCTGACCTGGAGGGCCATCGGCTCGGCGCTCACGCGTGGCTCACCCCGTGGCGGGCGTCGAAGACCGGGCGCTCGGAGCGGATCTCCGGGAGGTGATCGAAGTTGTAGGGCGGCGGCGGCGAGGAGGTCGCCCATTCGAGGGTGTTGCCCTCCCACGGATCGTCGCCCGCGGGCTCGCCCGAACGGAAGGTGATGAACACGTTCCACAGGAAGGGCACGATGCTGAACGCGATCACGAAGCCACCGATCGTCGCCAGCAGGTTCAGGTCGTTCCAGCCGGCCGTCGGGTCATAGTCGGCGATCCGGCGGGGCATCCCGCTCAGGCCCAGGAGGTGCATCGGGAAGAAGGTCAGGTTGAAGCCGATGAACATGAACACGAACTGGATCTTGCCGAGGGTCTCGTTCAGCCTCCGGCCGAACATCTTGGGCCACCAGTAGTACAGCCCGGCGAAGACCGCGAAGACCGAGCCGCCGAACAGGACGTAGTGGATATGGGCCACGACCCAGTACGTGTCGTGGAGGGCGAAGTCGACCGGCACGGCCGCGCTGAAGGCACCGTTGATCCCGCCGATCAGGAACATCGTCAGGAAGCCGAGCGAGTACAGGAGCGGCGTCGAGAACGTCAGCTGGCCGCGGAACATCGTGGCGATCCAGTTGAAGAACTTGACCCCGGTCGGGATCGCGATCAGGAAGGTCATGAAGCTGAAGAACGGCAGGTAGACCGCCCCGGTCGTGAACATGTGGTGGGCCCAGACCGAGAAGCCCAGGGCGCCGATGGCCGCCGTCGCGAACACGAAGGCCTTGTAGCCAAAGAGTGGCTTGCGGCTGAAGACCGGCAGGATCTCGCTGATGATCCCCATCGCCGGCAGGATCATGATGTAGACCGCCGGGTGAGAGTAGAACCAGAACGTGTTCTGCCAGAGGATCGCGTTGCCGCCCGTGGCCGGGTCGAAGAAGTGGCCACCCAGGTTCCGGTCGATGAACAGCATGATCAGGGCACTGGTCAGGACCGGCGTGGCCATCAGGACCAGGATGCTCGTGACGAGCATCGTCCAGACCATGATCGGCATCCGGAGCAGGGTCATCCCCGGCGCCCGCATCTTGAAGATCGTGACGATGAAGTTGATCGAGCCCAGGATCGAGCTCGTGCCGATCAGCAGGAGGGCCACGATCCACAGGTCGGTCCCGATCCCCGAGTACTTCGCCTGGGCGAGCGGGCTGTACTCGGTCCAGCCGGCGGCTGCCGCGCCGGTCCCGGTGGCGAAGCCCGAGAGCATCACGATCGCGCCGAGGGGCAGCAGCCAGAACGAGAAGGCGTTGATCCGCGGGAAGGCCATGTCCGGCGCGCCGATCATCAGCGGCACGAGGTAGTTGCCGAAGCCGGCCAGGACCGGGATGACGAACAGGAAGAGCATCAACGAGGCGTGGATCGTGAACGCCTGGTTGTACTGGGAATCGGTCAGGAACTGGAGCCCCGGCTGGGCCAGCTCGACCCGGACGACCAGGGCAAAGACGCCGCCCAGCAGGAACATCAGGATCGAGTTGGCGAGATACAGGATCCCGATCTTCTTGTGATCGGTGGTGGTCAGCCAGTCGTACAACCCGGTCCGATAGCCCACTCCTGCCCGCAGCGTCGTCGTCGCCATCCAGTGCTCCTTACTTGACCGTGAGCGTTCCGGTCATCTGCGGGTGAACGGAACAGGAGAAGGTATAGGTGCCGGCCGCCAGGGCCGGGATCGGGTACTGGCGATGGTCGGGGCCGGTCACCAGCTCACCCTTGAAGATGACCTGGCCGGTTCCGTCGGCGATCTGGACGTTGTGGGGGACGCTCGGGTCATTGTTCGTGAAGTTGATGATGAACGGCTGGCCGGCGGGCGCCTCGAGCGTTGACGTGTCGTAGGCAATGTTGTGGGCCGTGAGGTCGAGGGTGGTGGCGGCCGTCCCGCCACCCGATGGGGCAGGCGCCGGCGTGGCGGCAGCGGTCTTGATCTGCGTCTGGAGCCAGGTGTTGAAGTCGGTCGGGCTGAGCGCCTTGACCGAGAACAGCATCGTGCTGTGGAACGTTCCGCAGAACTCGGCGCACTGGCCCCGGAACGTCTGGTTGACGTCGGCCGGATCGATCGTGAAGTCGAAGTTGTTCTCGAGGCCGGGCACCACGTCCCGCTTGAACAGGAACTTCGGGACGTAGAACGCGTGGATCACGTCGTTCGAGCGCAGGATCACGTGGACGTCGACCCCGACCGGCAGGTCGAGCTCGGGGGTCTGCTGCCGGAACTGGACCGTCTGGCCGTCCGAGGCGAGGTAGTCGAACTCCCATTCGAACTGGGCCGCGACAGCCCGCACCGTGACGGCCGGGGCCGGCGAGACCGCATCGACGGTATTGAGTGTGTTCCATGAGAAGACGAACAGGATCACCACGAGGATCGTCGGGATGACCGTCCAGAGGACCTCGAGCACGCTGTTGCCGTGGATCTGCGGCGGCAGCTCGGTGTCGGTGGGCTTGCGCCGGTACCGCAGGACGGCGAAGACGATCAGGGCCTCGACGAACAGGAAGATCACGGCGGCCACGACGAACACCAGGTTGTACAGGTCGCGGGTCGCGTGAGCCTCGGTCGTGACCGGCGCGGGCGGCTGGAGCTTGCCCGCCAGGACCGCCCAGATCAGCCCGGCGATCAGGGCCAGGACCCCGCCCAGGAAGGCGAACGCCAGCCAGTTGCTGCCTGGCGACCGGGGCGTGGGGTTCGACATCAGCGGTGGCTTCCTCGTCGTGATCCTGGAAGCGGCAGGAGGCCCTGGGGTGTCGGGCACAGCACCGCGCCCGGCACAACGTGCCTCCAGCGCATGATAGCGGGGCGGCCGCTGGCGTGCGCATCCGACCCTCCCCCGGCGAGGGCGCAGAATGGCCCGAGATGGTCGCCGCCCGCTCTCGCCAGAGCCGCCCGTTGAAGCGCCTCGGCGGCCGCCTGTCGGCGCTGATCGCCGGAGGCGGCCTCGCCTCGCTCGCCTGGCTCGGCCTGGCCGGCCCGGTCTCGGCCCACTCGGGTACGCCCCCGCCGCCACCCAGCCTGCCCTCGGTCCTGTTCCTGTGGTCGTTCGACCCGACGATCGTGGTGCCCCTGGTGGTCGCCGCGCTGGGCTACCTGTGGATGGTCCGCCGGGTCAACGCGGCCCACCCGCTGAGCCATGTCCGGGGGATCCGGCTGGCCTGCTGGCTGCTCGGCCTGCTGGCGATCGAGATCGCCCTCCAGTCGCCGATCGAGGCCTACGATTCGACCCTGTTCAGCGACCACATGGTCCAGCACGTCCTCCTGACCATGGTCGCGGCTCCGCTCCTGGTCCTCGGCGCCCCGATCACCCTGCTCCTGCGCTTCTCCCGACCGGAGGTCCGCCGGCGTTGGATCCTGCCGGTCCTCCACTCGCGGATCCTCCGGGCGATCTCCTTTCCCGTGGTCACCTGGATCCTGTTTGCCGGCTACATGTGGGTCGCCCACTTCTCGGAGTTGTTCGAGCTGGCCCTCGAGAACCCGTTCGTCCACCAGCTCGAGCACGCCGGGTTCGTGATCACGGCCCTCCTCTTCTGGTGGACGGCGGTCGGGATCGATCCAACCCCGTGGCGGATGCGCCATCCCCATCGCCTCGTCTACACGTTCCTGCAGATGCCCCAGAACACGTTCCTCGGGGTCGTCCTGTACAGCGCCGCCGTGCCGCTCTATGCCCATTACGTGAACCAGGTCCGGACCTGGGGACCGAGCGTGATCGACGATCAGCGGCTGGCCGGCGGGATCATGTGGATCACCGGCGACGTCGTGTTCATGCTGGCGGTGATGCTGATCCTGGGCGGCCTGCTCCGGCACGAGGAGCGGGAGACGGCAGCGATCGACGCGCGGGTCGCGCCCCAGGTCGCGGCGATCCGGGAGCGCGAGGTTCGCCTCGCCGAGCGGCTGGCCAACGAGCGCGGAGAACCACGCTCGGGCTGAACGGGTGAGGCCCGGCCTGGGCCGGCCGATGAGCCGGCCCTCAGGCCGGCGGATTTGCCCCGGCGAGGATCGCCCGGTACTGGCCCGGATCGACGTTTCCGCCGCTGACGATCGCGACGAGCGAGCCCTCGAGCCCGGTCAGGCCGGCCTCAGCCGGGCGGAACCGGAGGGCGGCGATCGCCAGGGCACCCGAGGGCTCGACGACCAGCCGGCCCTCCTCGGCGGCCAGCCGGACGGCCGCCTCGATCTCGGCCTCGCTGACGGTCACGATGTCATCGAGGTTGGCCAGCAGGTGGGCCAGGTTGCGCCGGCCGATCGACTGGGTTCGGGTCCCGTCGGAGATCGTCCGACCGACCTGCTCGGCCGGCCAGGCCACGATCCGGCCGGCCCGGAACGAGTCGCGGGCGTCGGCGGCCAGCTCCGGCTCGACCCCGATGATCCGGGCGACCGGCCGGAGCGCGCGGACGGCGGTTGCGACCCCGGCGGCCAGGCCGCCTCCACCGACCGGGACGAGGACCGCCGCGAGGTCGGGCAGGTCCTCGGCGATCTCGAGCCCGCAGGTCCCCTGGCCGGCAATGATCCGGTCGTCGTCGAAGGGCGGGATGATCGCCAGGCCACGCTCAGCCGCGAGCTCCTCGGCCCGGAGCCGGCGGTCCTCGCTGGCGGGCCCCACGATCACGACCTCGGCCCCATCGGCGGCGACCCGGTCACGCTTGATCGCCGGGGCGTCCGAGGGCATCACGACAACTGCCGGGATCCCGAGCAGGCGGGCGGCCCGGGCCACGCCCTGGGCGTGGTTGCCGCTGGAATAGGTGATCACGCCCCGCGCCCGGACGGCCGGATCGAGGGCGGCAATCGCGACGTAGGCGCCCCGCAGCTTGAAGGCGCCGATCGGCTGGAGCGACTCGGCCTTGAGGTACTCATGCCGGTCGGGCGGCCCGAAGGCGAGCAGGGGCGTGCGCAGGGCAACACCCCGAAGCTGCTCGGCGGCGGCCCGGATTGCCTCGATCCCGACCAGCCCTGGCTCAGCCTCGGCCTCGGGGCCGTCCCCGCCGGCCATCAGCGACCGTCCCGCTCGAGCTGCTGGCAGGCCAGGTCGAAGGCCGCCCAGGGCAGCGCTTCAAGCCGCTCGTCGGGGATCGGCCGACCGCAGCGCAGGCAGGTCCCGTAGGTCCCCCCAGCCAGCCGGGCGAGGGCGCCGTCGACCAGGTCGAGGCCCTTGCCCGACTTGTCGCGCAGGGCGAGGTCGCGCTGCTGGGCAAAGACCTCGCTGGCGGCGGCGGCCTGCGAGCCGTACGTCATCTGGCCCGGCGCCGAAGGCGGTTCGGCCAGGTCGGCCAGGAGGCGAGCCCGCTCTGCCTCGAGGGTGATCCGAACGGACTCCAGCTGACTCTGGTTCATCGACCAAGGGTAGCCGTCCGCGGACCGAGCGGATAAGTCGCAGGTAAGAGGCCAGGACGAGACTCCGGGAGTCGGGCACATCGGACCTGAGGTTCCCAGGAGGACCACCATGCGCAGCGCCCAACTTCGCGTGCGTCAACTCGTCACGGTCGTGTCCGTGATCCTCTTCCTCGTCGTCGGGGCGATCGGCAGCCTGCCCCGACCAAGTGCCACCCTCGGGGTCGGCCGGACGGTCGTCGGCCAGACCCAGGTCAACCACCCGCCGTTTGGTCGGCGCTGGTTCTGACGGCCCGCCGGCCGATTCGTCGTCGGACCCTCAGCGCCCGGCGATCCCGGTCGTGTCCGAGCTCAGGCGCTGGGCGAGGAAGACCGGGATCGTCGAGAGCAGGATCAGGAAGATCGCCACGACGTTGACGATCGGCAGCTGGTTGGCCCGCTTGATGTGGTCGAACACCCAGAGCGGCACGGTCTCCTGGGTGCCGGCGGTGAAGGTGGTCACGATCACCTCGTCGAAGGACAGCGCGAACGCCAGCAGGCCCCCCGCGATCAGGGCCGTCCGGACCAGGGGGAAGGTGACGTAACGGAACGTCTGGAGCGTGTCCGCCCCGAGGTCCATCGAGGCCTCCTCGATCGAGCGCGAGGTCCGGCGCAACCGGGCGATCACGTTGTTGAAGACGACCACGATGCAAAACGTGGCGTGGCCCAGGATGATTGTGAACGTGGTGAAGCCGATGCCCGAGGCATTGATCGTCGCGTTCAGGGCCATCCCGGTCACGATCCCGGGCAGGGCGATCGGCAGGACGAGCAGGAACGAGATCGTCCCCCGCCCGAAGAATGAGTAGCGATGGACCGCGAAGGACGCCAGCGTCCCGAGAAGCAGCGCGAGCAGGGTCGCGGCCAGCCCGACCTGGATCGAGAGGCCGAAGGCATCGAACAGCGAGGCGTTGCCCAGGGCGGCCGTGAACCAGTCCAGGGTGAAGCCCTGGATCGGCCAGCTCTGGGTCTTGTCGCTGTCGAAGGCGTACGCCACGATGAACAGCAGTGGCACATACAGGAAGGCCAGCGCGCCGATCGTGGCCAGCCGGAGCCACGGAGCGTTGCCCGATCTCATAGCGCCTCGAACGCCCCGAGCCGCTTGGCCACGAGCAGGTAGATCGCCATGATCACGATCGGGATCAGCGACAGGGTCGCCGCGAACGGGACATTGTTGGCGACGCCCTGACTGTCGTAGATGATCGTGCCCAGGAACTGGTTCTTCGAGACGAGCTGGGGCGTGATGTAGTCGCCCAGGGTCAGCGAGAAGGTGAAGATCGAACCGGCCGCGACAGCTGGCAGGACGAGCGGCAGGACGATCCGGCGGAACGTCGTCCGGCCTTGTCCGCCGAGGTCGGCCGAGGCCTCCAGGAGCGAGCCGGGGATCCGCTCGAACCCGGCGTAGATCGGCAGGATCATGTAGGGCAGCCAGAGGTACGTGAACACGAGCCAGGTCGAGGCGTCCGAGTAGCCTGGGCCGTCGAGCCCGACCAGCCCGAGCACGCTGTCGAGCGGCCCGCCGTTCTCCAGGATGATCCGCCAGGCGAAGACCCGGACGAGGTAGTTCGCCCAGAGCGGCAGGAGCACGGCGATGAACAGGAACGAGCGCTTCCGGGGCGAAGCGACCCGGGCCATGTAGTAGGCGATCGGAAAGGCCAGGACGATGTCCGCCAGCGTCACCAGGGCGGCGATCGTGACCGTCCGCCAGACGACGGCCCAGATCGCCGGCTCGCTGAAGAGCTGCTGGAAGTTGGCCAGGCTGAACTCGCGGACGACCGCCGAGGTGACCGGATCGAGGTACCAGAACGCGCTCAGCAGGAGGACGACGAGCGAGCCGAGGTAGACCAGCCCGAACCAACCGACCGGCGGCGCGAGGAGGACGAGGAGCTGGGCCGGAACATGCCGGTAGAAGGCCGCCAGGAGGCGCCGGCGGGCGCCTTCAGGTGGCAGCGATGCGGCTGGCGAAGCGGCGCTGGTGGTCATCGTCGATCGAGCGACGGCGGGGCGCCCGGCCCCGCCGTCAGATCCTCGGCTTGGAGCTCAGCCCTTGATCGAGGTCCAGGCCGACGACCACTGGGTGTAGTCGATGCAGGTGTTGCCACGGCTGTCCCCGCAGTTCGCCTGGGGCGTCTTCCAGAAGCTGATCGCGCTGTAGAACGCCTGGTCGTTGACGTGGTACAGGGTGCAGAAGTTCTTGACCCCGTAGGACCCGTAGCCGACGTCCAGGATCGAGCAGGCCTTCGGATTTGCCGGAGCCTCGCCAAAGTATTCGGCCACTTCCGCCTGAACCTTTGGCGTGATCATCCAGGCCATCCACTTGTACATGCAGTTCGGGTGCTGGGCGTGAGACGACATCATCCAGGTGTCGGCCCAGCCGGTCATGCCCTCGCTCGGGACGATCGCATCGACCTTGACCCCGGCTGCCTTGAGGGTGTTCACCTGGTACGGCCAGGTCGTGCCAACGACGCTCGAGCCGTCGGTGAAGTTCTGGATCTCGTCGGTATAGAGCGACCAGTACTTGCTGACCCACGGCTGCTGGGTCTTCAGCAGGGCGACTGCCGCATCGAACTGGGGCTGGGTCAGCTCGTACGGATCGGTGATCCCGAGCGACGGGTTGGCCGTCTTGAGATAGAGGGCCGCGTCGGCGATATAGATCGGGCTGTCGTAGTCGGTGATCTTGCCCTGGTAGGGCTTCGACTGGACTGGATCGAAGACGACGCCCCAGCTGGTCGGGGCAGGGCTGACCTTGTCGGTCCGGTACATCAGGACGTTGCCGCCCCAGCCATGGGACACGCCGTAGTGCTTGCCGTCGACCGTGTTGTGGGCAGGCGACTGGAGGAATGGCGCGATATCCGGGAAGTCCGGCAGCAGGTTGACGTTGATCTCGGCGACGTCGCCGTTGGCGATCAGCCGGTTGGTCGCGTCGCCCGAGGCCGAGACGCCGTCATACAGCGTCCCGCCGCCCTGGCGCATCAGGGTGACCATCTCGTCCGAGGAGGCGGCAGGCTTGACGTTGACGGTGCCGCAGTCCGGGTTGGCCGCCTCGAAGGGATGGACCCAGTCGTATTCCTTGACGTTCGAGCCATCCTCGGCATAGCCCGGCCAGATGATGATGTTCAGGCTGCCCTCACCCTTGCCGATCGACTGGGGCAGGTTGGCGCTCGGCCCGCCGCTCGATGCGGCCGATCCGCCCGGGGCGGCGCTTGTCGCGCTGGTCGGGGCCGCGGTCGCCGCGCCGGTCGAGGCCGGAGCGCTGGCCGGCGCAGTGGTCGCCGAGCTCGAACAGGCCCCGACGAGCAGGCCGGCGGTGGCCGCCAGGGTCAGGATGGTCCGCTGCTTCATTTGGGTCCTCCTCCACGATCTTTGGGTAGCAAACGTTGGGCGGGCTGCCTCGGGCGACGACAACCTTGGGCGATAGGACGGGTGATCAGGCACTGATCGGCAGGCTGAAGCTCCGTTTCCAGACGAGGCGGACCGGCCGGCCCTCGGCGGCCAGGGCTTCCATCGAGGTGGTCACGAGGTTCTGCTCGGTGACGACGAGCTCGGAGCCGGCGTCGAGGGACACGTAGTAGCGCGTTTCCGCCCCGAGGTAGACGACCTGCCGGATTCGGCCGTCGACCCCGATCTCGTCGGGCAGGACCGGGCCGCCCGGTTCGGCCAGGCGGATCTTCTCGGGTCGGACCGTGAACGTTCCCGGCCGTCCGAGGACGCGCTCGGCGACGTCGCCGCGGAGGAGGTTCGAGACTCCGACGAAGCCGGCCACGAAGGCCGTCGCCGGCCGCTCGTAGATCTCGGCCGGCGGCCCGACCTGCTCGATCCGGCCGTGACTGAAGACCGCGATCCGGTCGCTCATCGTGAGCGCCTCCTGCTGATCGTGGGTCACATAGATGAAGGTGATCCCGACCGCGTGCTGGATCGACTTCAGCTCGATCTGCATCTCCTCCCGGAGCTTGAGGTCGAGCGCGCCGAGCGGCTCATCGAGGAGCAGGACCCGCGGCCGGTTGACCAGGGCGCGGGCGAGCGCGACGCGCTGGCGCTGGCCGCCTGACAGCTCGCTCGGCCGGCGGCCCTCGAAACCCTCGAGCCGGACCATCCGGAGGGCGTCGGCCACCCGCTGCCGGCGCTCGTCGCGGGGGACCTTCCGGATCATCAGCCCGTAGGCCACGTTCTGGCCGACGTTCATGTGGGGGAACAGGGCGTAGTCCTGGAAGACGGTATTCACGTCGCGCTCGAACGGCGCCTTGCGGCTGACGTCCTCCCCGTGGAGAAGGATCCGGCCGGCCGTGGGCAGCTCGAACCCGGCGATCATCCGCAGGGTCGTGGTCTTGCCCGAGCCGGACGGCCCGAGCATCGCGAAGAATTCACCGTCGCGCACGTCGAGATCGATCCCGGCGACCGCCTCGACTTCGCCGAAGCGCTTGTGGATCCCTTCGAGGCAGACCGCCGAGCCGGCCTCAGGGTCGGACCCGCTGGACAGGCTCGAACCGGTGGCCAGGCTCGGACCGGCCGCCAGGTCGGGAACGGACGGTATCGCCACGCACAGCCTCGATCGACTGGAGCCCTGCCGGATCGATCGATGTCGACGTCCGGGATGGCCGGCACTGTGCCGAATGCGAGCAGCGGGTGTCAAGCCGACAGCGCTTCTAGACTGGCCTCGTGCGCGCATTTCGGAACAGCCTGTCGGCCGCCCGCTGGCCGGCCGTCGCGGCGCTCCTCGGGGTCAGCCTGCTGGCCGCCGCCTGCTCGGGGGATGCCCCGGCCACGCCGCCCATCTCGGCCGGGACGGCCGGCACGCCGCGCGAGGTCAACATCATCGCCAAGGACTACTCGTTCCAGCCCTCGACCGTTGACCTCGTGCCCGGTGAGACGGTCCTGCTCCACGTGATCAACGGCGGCCTGGAGGTGCACGAGGTGGTCATCGGTGACGCCGCGGTCCAGGACGCCTGGGAGGCGGCCGAAGCGGCGGCCGCGAACCCGCCGCCCGGGCCAACCCCGGTCGTCTCGGTGCCCCCCGGCGTGGCCGGGATCCGGATCGTGGTCAGCTCGGGCCAGCTGGTCACCCTGAGGTGGACGGTTCCGCTCGATCCCGGCCCGATCCTCATCGGCTGTCACATCGCCGGCCACTGGGCCAAGGGCATGCAGGCGGCGATCCGCCTGGTCACGCCCGGAGCGATTGCCTCGCCGGCCGGATCCGGTTCGTCCCCGGGTCAGCCCTGAACCGGCCGGAATGCTACCCTTCGGGGGCGTTTCGAGCGTGGATGAGCCAGGAGTGGAATTCGGATGACCTACGTGATCGCGGAGCCCTGCGTCGACGTGATCGACCAGTCGTGCGTGTCCGTCTGTCCCGTCGACTGCATTCACTTCGAGGAAGGCACCGACCGCAAGCTGTTCATCGATCCGAACGAGTGCATCGACTGCGGCGCCTGCGAGCCGGAGTGCCCGGTCAACGCGATCTTTCCGGAGGAGTCGCTGCCGGCCGAGTGGGCCGGCTACACGACGATCGACGCGGTCTGGTTCAACAACCGCGACGAGGCCCGGGTCGCCTTGGACGCCGCTCGGCCGCGCTGATCCGGACCCCCTGCCCGGACACGTTCCCGGCCGGCAGCCGGGCTCGCCCGAACGGCCGGAACGGACGGGCTTGAACCATGCGGATCGTTTCACTCCTGCCCTCGGCGACCGAGATCGTGTGCGCGCTCGGCCTGGCCGACGATCTGGTCGGGATCACTCACGAATGCGACTGGCCGCCGGAGATCCGGGACGTGCCGGTGATGACCCGGAGCGTGCACGACCTTGGGGCGGCCTCGAGCCGGGAGATCCATCGCCAGGTCGAGCGCTCGATCCACGGCGGCTCGTCACTGTACGAGCTCGACGAAGTGGCCCTGGCCGAGGCTGAGCCCGACGTGATCCTGACCCAGGAGCTCTGCCAGGTCTGTGCCGTCAGCTACCGCGAGGTCAATGAGGTTGCCCGGGCGATCGACGCCGACATCACCGTCGTGTCGCTCGAGCCGACCAGCCTCGAAGGCATCTTCAACACGATCGCCACGGTCGGCGCGATGACCGAGGCCGAGGACGAGGCGGTTGACCTGCTGGCCGGGCTGCGCGAGCGCCTCGGTCGAGTTGAGGCCCGGGTTGCCGAGCGGCGCGCTGCCGGGCGGATGCCGATCCGGGTGGTCGGCCTCGAGTGGCTCGATCCGCCCTTTGCCGTCGGCCATTGGGTGCCTGAGCAGGTCCGCCGAGCCGGCGCCTGGGATCTCCTCGGAGCCGAGGGCGAGCGGTCGATCGAGACCAGCTGGGACGCGGTTCGCGACGTCGATCCGGGGATGATCGTGCTGATGCCCTGTGGCTTCCACCTCGAGGATGGCCTCGTTCAATGGCTGGCCACGCCCCGGCCGCCGTCCTGGGAGCGGTTGAAGGCCGTTCAGGATGGCCAGGTCGTGCTGGTCGACGGTTCGGCCTACTTCAGCCGGCCGGGCCCCCGGGTGATCGATGGGGTCGAGCTGCTGGCCGAGCTGTTCGACCCGGTCGGCCTCGCGGGCAGCGCCCCGACCGGCAGCTGGCAGCGGGTCGGCTGACGAGGTGCCCTTCCGGTCGAGCTTCGACTGCCTGTGGTGCGGCACGGCTCACACGGTCCGCGGGCCGGAGGACCTCGAGGGCTTCGCCCAGCTCTGCCCGGCCTGCATCGGCCGGGCCGGCGAGAACGGCTTCCTGCGCTTTCGCCTGAAGGCCGCCCTGGCCGAACGAACCGCCGCCCTAGCTCGCCAGCCCGCGGCCGGGCAGACGGCCGAGCGGACGGCCGAGCGGACGGTCCAGTCCGACCCGGACCTGTCGGCCGAGATGATCGCCTACTACGCGGCTCGGGCTCTCGAATACGACGACTGGTACCTCCGCCGCGGGCGCTACTCGCGCGGCCCGGTCCACGACCTGGCCTGGAACATCGAGCTCGACCAGGCGACCCTGTGGCTCGACGGTCTGCCGATCGAGGGCGAGATCGTCGAGCTGGCCGGCGGGACGGGCTGGTGGTCGACCCTGCTTGCCGGCAAGGGCGTCCTGTCGATCTACGACGCCAGCGAGGCGACCCTCGAGATCGCCCGGCAGCGGCTCGTGGCCCACGGCTTGCGGGCCCATCTCCACGTCCGGGACGCCTGGGCCGAGCCGGACCGCCAGGTCGACGGGCTGTTCTGCGGCTTCTGGCTGAGCCACGTCCCGCGCGCCCGGCTGGCCGAGTTCCTGGGGCTGGCCCGACGCTGGCTCAGGCCCGGAGGCCGGTTCGGGTTCATCGATTCTCTGCCGGACCCCCACTCCGGTGCGCTCGACCAGCCGATCTCGAGCACGGCCGAGGTCAGCCGCCGGAAGCTGGCCGACGGGCGGGAGTTCAACGTGACCAAGGTCTACTGGCAGCCCGGGGAGCTTGAGACGGCCCTCCGGGCGGCCGGCTTCGAGGGGCCCTCGGTCTCGACCACGGATCGGTTCTTCCTGCTCGGCCAGGCCCGCGCCTGATCGTATACTCCGGCGATGTCCCCATTGTCAGGCAGCCGGGTTGCGACGGTCGGCTCGGGCGTGATGGCCGAGGCGATGATCGCCGGCCTGCTCCGTGGCCAGCTGGTCGAGCCGGGCCAGGTGACGGCCAGCCACCCTCGATCGGAACGGCGGGCCGAGCTCGAGCGCGAGTACGGCATCCGGACCGTGGCCGGCAACCTCGAGGCGATCGAGCAGGCCGATGTGATCCTGCTGGCGATCAAGCCCCAGATGCTCGGCCGGGTCGGCGCCGAGCTGCGTGACGCCCTTCGGCCGACCCAGCTCGTCCTGTCGGTGATCGCGGGCGCCACGACGACCGCCCTCGAGGGCTTCCTCGGCCATCGCCGGATCGTCCGTAGCATGCCCAACACCCCGGCCCGCCTGGGCCGCGGAATGACGGTCTGGTTCGCGACCCCGGAGACGACCGAGGAGCAGCGCGGCCAGGCCCGGGCCCTCCTCCAGGCCCTGGGCACCGAGCTCGAGGTCGATGACGAGCGATTCGTGGCGATGGCCACCGCGGTCAGTGGGACCGGGCCGACCTACGTCTTCCTGGTCATGGAGGCTCTGATCGACGCGGCCGTCCACCTCGGGTTCCCGCGCCACATCGCCCACGACCTGGTCATCGAGACGCTCGACGGCAGCACCCAGTTCGCCAGGCACAGCGGCGACCATCCGGCGGTCCTCCGGAACATGGTCACCTCGCCGGGCGGGACGAGTGCGGCGGCGCTCCACGAGCTCGAGTCCGGGCGCCTCCGGACCGTGCTCTCGGAAGCGGTCTGGGCCGCCTACCGCCGGACGGTCGAGCTGGGCGATCAGCTCGAGGCGACCGTCGATCGGACGGCCGTCGCGCCCGCCAGGACGCCCCCCAGGACGTCGGCGAGGGCGCGTCGCTGAACCTGCCGGCTCATCGCCCGAAAGGGGGTTATTTGGCAGCGAATAATCTCGTCGACGCGCTCGGACGCTCGTCAATACGGCAGATTCCCGATAGCCCGGGTGCTCCTGGCGTGATCTAATCCGAGCCATGTCCAACCCGGCCTTCGACCCGCCCGCCGCCTCCAATGGGGCGACGCTCTCGATCGAGCACATCGTCGCCTTCGAACCGCCCCGCGAATATCGGCTCGACCCGCGCCAGCGCTGGGTCGCCTTCACGGCCGAGGCCGGCGGTGCTCGCCAGCTCCACCTCCTGCCGTTGCGCGGCGGACCGCTGGTCCAGCTGACCGCCTCGGACAAGGCGATCTCCGATCCCCAGTGGTCACCCGACGGGCGCCGGCTGGCGTTCGTGCGCGACGGCGCGATCTGGCTGATCGACGCGGACGGCTCCCGGCAGATCCAGGTGACCGAGCACCCGGCGGGCAACAGGCAGCCACGCTGGAGCCCGGACGGCGGCCGGCTGGCATTCCTGTCCCGCCGGCGGGGCTGGTCGCAGGTCTGGCTGATCGAGGCACCGATCCCGCGGCGCGGCCGGCCGGCCAGTCACCCGAAGCCGGTCGAACCGGTGGCGCTCAGCCCGACCGGCCTCGACGTCGAGGAGCTCGCCTGGTCGCCCGACGGAGCCCGGATTGCGATTGCCAGCCAGCGCGAGTCAACGGCCTGGCGGTCCGAGCTGTCGGTGATCGATGCCGCGACCGGTCTCGAGCAGCGGATCGACGCCCAGGGAGCCTGGGAGTGCGGCGTCTCGTGGCTGCCCGACGGCGGCCTCCTGTTCAGCTCCGACGCGAGCGGCTGGTTCGAAGTCGTCCGGCTCGACCCGGACCTGGAGACGAGGACGGCCCTGACCTCCGGGTCCGAGGAGCACGGCGAGCCCTCGGGCCTCTTCGGCTGGCAGGCCCTGGCCTCGCCCGACGGGCGCTGGCTCAGCCACATCGCCGTCCACGACGGCCAGGTCGACCTGGTCGTCAAGGGCCTCGGGGCGTCGGCCGAGCCCGGTGAGGCGATCCAGCCCTGGCCGGGGCTCTGGCGCGCGATCGGCTGGACCTCGGATGCGACCGAGGTGCTCGCGATCGGCGAAAGCGAGCGGCATCCCCAGGATCTCTGGCTGCTGCCCCTGCCTGGCCCGGCCGGCGAGCGCGATCGGCCGCATGCCCTGACCGACTCCCTGCCGGCGGTCCTCCGCCCGGCTCGTTGGACCGAACCGGAGCGGATCCGGTTCACGGCCCGGGATGGACTCCAGATCGAGGCGAGCCTCTGGCGACCGGTCGACGCAACCGGCCGGCGCGGCGCCACCCGCGTTCCGGCGATCGTCAACGCCCACGGAGGCCCGACCTGGCAGAGCTATCGGAACTGGCAGCCGTTCAGCCAGCTGCTGGTCCGGGAAGGGTTCGCGGTCCTCGACGTCGACTTCCGCGGCTCGACCGGGTATGGACGAGCGTTTCGTGAGGCCAACCTTGGCGAATGGGGTCATGCCGACGCCTTCGACTGCATCGATGCCGCCCGCTGGCTCGAGGCCCAGCCGTGGTGCGACGGCCGCCTGGTGATCCATGGCGGCTCATACGGCGGCTACCTCACCCTGTGCTGCCTGGTCGAGGAGCCGGGTCTGTGGCGGGCCGGGGTCGACCTGTATGGTGATTCCGAGATCGCCGAGAGCTACCGCCACGGCGACCGGCCCGGCCGGATCGATCTCCATCGCCAGATGGGCAGTCCCGACGACGAGGCGAATGCCCCCCTCTTCCGGCGCGGCTCGCCCCTCTACCGGGCCGAGCGGATCGAGGCTCCGTTGCTGGTCCTCCACGGCCGCCAGGATCGCCGGGTGGTGCCCCTGATGAGCGAGAAGATGCTCGAGGCCCTGGTGATCGAAGATAAGCACCACCAGGTCCACTGGTACGACGAGGAAGGGCACGGGTGGAAGCAGCGAGCGAACCGGAAGGATGCCTACGAGCGGATCCTGGCCTTCCTGAAGCTCCACGTCCGCCCCGAGCCGGCCGCCTGAGCCTGCTCGACACGAGGGTCGGGGACCTGCCGGCGCTCGATCGGGAGAGCAGCCGACCGTGACCTCGATCCGGGAGCTGCCCGAGCGGGCGATGCGTGCCACGCTCCTCTCCCTGTCGCACCGCCGGCGGCTCGGCCGGCTGGCCACCCGGCTGCCGATCACCCGCCTGATGGTTGAACGTTTCGTGGCCGGCCAGACCCTCGCCGAGGCGCTCGACGCGCTCGATCGGCTCCAGGCCGCGGGCCGGAGCACGACCGTCGACGTCCTCGGAGAGTCGGTCGCCACGGAGCCGGCCGCAGCGGCCGCCGCGAACCGCTACCACGACACGCTCGATGCCCTGGCCGCCCGGGGCCTGGACGGCAACGTCAGCTTGAAGCTCAGCCAGATGGGCCTCGACCTGTCACCCGCCGTCTGCCGGGCGAACGTGGCCCGGGTGTTCGAACGTGCGGCCGCGAGCGGCTCGTTCGTCCGGATCGACATGGAGGGCCACGACCACACCGACGCGACCCTCGGCCTGTGGCGCGAGCTGCGCTCGATCAATCCGAACAGCGGGGTCGTGATCCAGGCTGCCCTGCGCCGGAGCGCCGCCGATATCGGCAACCTGATCGCCGAGGCGGGCCGGGTCCGGCTGTGCAAGGGCGCCTACCGCGAGCCGGCCGCGGTGGCCTTCCAGGCCAGGGCCGAGGTCGACCAGTCGTATCTCGAGCTGATGACACGGCTGCTTCGCGAGGGCAGCGCGCCTGCGCTGGCGACCCATGACCCGCGCATGATCCAGGCCGCGATCGAGCTGGCTCGCCGGGAGGGGATCGGACGCGACCGGTTCGAGTTCCAGATGCTGTACGGCGTCCGGCGCGACCTCCAGGAGCAGCTGGTCGACGCTGGCTACCGCGTCCGGATCTACGTCCCATTCGGTCAGGAGTGGTACCCCTATTTCATGCGCCGGCTGGCCGAGCGGCCGGCCAACGTCATGTTCGTCCTGCGGAGCGTGGCCAGCGAGGGCCGCCGACCAACCGACTGACGGCCGGGTCAGGGCCTGGGAATCAAACGGACCGCCGGATACCGGCGGTCCGCGATACGGCCGGGGTCAGGCGACCCCGTTCGTCAGAACCAGCGTCGGCCGGCCTCGAGCACGACTGCCGAGGAACCGAGCGCCCCAAGGGCGAGCAGGACCCGGAAGGCCTGCGACTTGACCAGTGTCTTCATCTACAACCTACCTGTCCGTTTCGCCCGAAGTGAGGTCCGGAAGCACGTTCGCTCCAGACGTGATGAAGCGCGCCAGGTTCGCCCTCATCGCTGCACCTCGAATGCGGCTGCGGCTTGCCGCCGGCAGCCGGGCCGCCTCCGCCCGGAGGTGGAGGTCCCTGGCTTTGCGTCCCCGCCTCGCGACGGGTTTGCCCTGGACGGTCGGTTTCACCGAGAGACGAAAGTCGTCCCTGGTCACGATCCTGCGCGCGAGCCGCCGGAAGGACCATGAGCCGGGAGTACTGATTCGGGGCGCCCGGCTGGGGGAGTTGCCAGGCCGCACCGGCCCCCGGTCCTGCCGGCGGCGAGGTGGCTCAGGCGCCCAGCGCCTCCTTCAGGCTGACCGCGTGCTCCTCGACGTGGCTGACCACGAATTGCTCGAGCATCGCGGCGACCGTCAGCTCGCCGAGGCGCGGATGGAGCCCGACCCGGGCACACTCGGCGGCCGTCAGCTCGGGCAGCCGGCGGGCGTAGCGAGCAACCCCCGAATCGATCCGGCCGAGGAGCTCGCGCGTCGGCAGCGTCCGGTCTCGCTCGATCGTCAGGCTCCGGAGCTGGTCGGTGCTGACCCGGCCGAACGGGACCGGCTCGGGCGAGCCGCTCACGACCCGTTCGATCTCGCCCAGCCAGTAGGGCAGCATCTCGGTGACGTGGGCCAGGATCTCGGGCGGGCCCCATTCCGCTTCGGGCCCGTCCCCGATGACGGCCGGCAGCGGCCACGGCCGGCCGGCATCGATCGCGGCCCAGAGGCCGTCGAAGGTGGTCGCCGCGGTGGTCAGCCGGCTGATCGCGTCGGCAGCGGGAGAGGCGTTCGTCATCGTCGCATCGTACGTCGAAGAGGCTCCCGGCGAGGGTCGTCGAGGGGCGGTGTATCGTCGGAGGTCACAGCCAGCGCACCGTCTCCCGCGGTGCGACAGCACTCGCCACAGGAGGCAGCAGGACGGCCATGACCGAGACTGCACAACACCCCGTCGCGCCCGCTCCGTCGGCCACCGAGCAGGGGGCGGCCAACCAGGCCGGGGCCCACGTCAACAAGGATGCCTACGCCCAGGCGGCCGACTTCCTGCCGCTCAAGGGGATCGACCACGTCGAGTTCTGGGTTGGCAACGCCCGCCAGGCGGCCGCCTATTACCGGGCCCTGTGGGGTTATGGTCCGGTCGCCTTCAGCGGCCTCGAGACGAAGGTCCGCGACCGGGCCAGCTACGTCATGGTCCAGAACGGGATCCGGTTCGTGTTCACCGCCCCGCTCACCCCCGACGGCGAGATCGCCGAGCACGTCCGGCAGCATGGCGACGGGGTCCACGACATCGCCTTTGCCGTTGACGACGTTGAGAGCGCGTGGCGCGAGACGACGGCCCGCGGCGCTGCCGGCGTGCTGCCCCCGACGGAGTACGACGGAGGCGAGGACGGAGTCCTCCGCCGGTCGACGATCCGAACGTATGGCGAGACCGTCCACTCGTTCATCGACCGGCAGGATTATCACGGGATCTTTGCCCCGGGTTACCGGCCAGTGAAGCGCCCGGCGGCCGCGGCCGGCGGGCTAAGCCTGCTCGAGGTGGACCACTGCGTCGGCAACGTCGGCCTGGGTGAGATGGATGCCTTCGTCGACTTCTATCGCGACGTGCTCGGCTTCGCCCAGTTGATCCACTACGACGACAAGGTGATCCACACCGAGTATTCGGCCCTGATGTCGAAGGTCATGACCAACGGCAACGGCCGGATCAAGTTCCCGATCAACGAGCCGGCCACGGGCAAGAAGAAGAGCCAGATCCAGGAGTTCCTCGACTGGTACCTGACCCCCGGCTGCCAGCACATCGCCCTGCGGACCGAGGACATCGTCACGACGGTCCGGCGCCTGCGCGACAACGGGGTCGAGTTCCTTGGCCTGCCCCACGAGTATTACGCGACCCTGGCCGAGCGGGTCGGGGACGTGGGCGTGCCGATCGAGGTCCTCGAGGGGCTGGGGATCGAGGCCGATCGCGACGAGGAGGGCTTCCTCCTCCAGATCTTTACGAGGCCGGTCCAGGATCGCCCCACGTTCTTCTTCGAGATCATCGAACGGCACGGTTCGCGCGGCTTCGGGGTGGGCAACTTCAAGGCCCTGTTCGAGGCGATCGAGCGCGAGCAGGCGCTCCGGGGCAACCTCTAGGGAGGAGTGGCCGAGCACGGTCCTGCGATACGGCAGATTCCGCCGAGGATGGCACGGAAGCCAGTTGCAAAGCTGTGGTCCGGCGAAACAGTGGGAATCCCGGGGGAACCACGCACGACGGCGGGGACGGGCAGCGCCACGGGCCGGGAGCAGGACGGGTAATCGGCCACGCCGCGCCTGTAGCCGGCTGCCGAGTGTCAAATGCCGAATCCAAAACGGCGACGACCGGCCGCGTGGCAATGGCCGTCGCTAGACTCTCGCGATGATCCTGGCCCACGTCCGTGAGCGGAATTCACCTGCCGGAACCGGCTGGCGGCTCGCCGCTGCGGTCGGCCCGGCAGGTGCCGGCGGGCGGCGCGAGCAGTGGATCGACCTCGAGGTCGCCCGACGCCGTCGCGTCGCTGCCGATCCGGGGATGGCCCACAACTCAAGCCTCTTTCGCCAGCCCCTGACCACCCTCGACAGCCACCTGGCGGCGGGCCTGCGGGTCGCCGCGCTGGGCGAGCTGCTCGACAGGTTCGAACCGCGCGAGGTGGACGACCCGGCCGTCCTGTCGGCCTCCGAGCTGGACTTCGGGCCGCCGATCCTGCGCCCGGCCAGCCTGCGCGACTTCTATGCCTTCGAAGGCCACGTCGCGACGATGTGGGCGAGGCGTGGCAACCCCGTGCCCGAGGCGTGGTACCGGCTGCCGATCTTCTATTTCAGCAATGTCTCGGAGATCCGCGGACCGGGCGATCCGGTCTGGGCCCCTCGCGGCTCAGCCGAACTGGACTACGAGCTCGAGGTGTGCGCCCTGGTCGACACGCCGGCCCGGGACCTGGCCGAGGCCACGGCCGAGGAGGCGATCGGGGGCTACCTGATCCTGAACGACTGGAGCGCCCGCGACCTCCAGCGCGAGGAGACCACCGTCCGCCTTGGCCCGGCCAAGGGCAAGGACTTCGCCAGCTCGATCGGCCCCTGGCTCGTGACCCCCGACGAGCTGGCCGATGCCCGTCGACCGGGGGCGAGTGGACCAGACCTGGTCCTGAGCGCGGAGGTCAACGCGGTCGAGACGTCCCGCGGGACCTGGTCCGACGCCCGGTTCTCGTTCGGCCAGATGCTGGCCCGGGCCTCGGCCGATGTCGGCTTGCGGCCGGGCGACTTGGTCGGGAGCGGGACGGTGGGCAGCGGCTGCCTGCTCGAGGTGCGCGAAACGACCCTTGGGCGCTACCTCGAGCCGGGCGACGAGGTGACCCTCCGTATCGAGCGTCTCGGCGCGTTGTCCAGCCCGATCGTTCCTCGGCCGGGATGAGCCAGGGCCTGCCGCCGGGCCTCCAGGTCGGGCCGATGCGGCCGGGCCACTGGCCGGCCGTCCGGAGAATCCACGAGGCAGGCATCCACCGGGCCGCCGGCTTCCGCCGCGTCGGCGTGTCGGAGCGGCTCGGGCGCGACCGGACCGGTCGCTGGCGCGATGTGGTCCTGATGGAGCGCCCGAACGACGTCGTGGGCATCGGCTGACGAATGGGCAGCCCCGGCGCTAGGCTGGGGCGAGGAGGGCCGGCATGTTCTACGTCTCGGCGGGCAACGTCCCCCACAAGCGCCACACCCAGCATCGAGCGCCGGACGGCAGCCTCTGCCCGGAGGAGCTGTTCGGGGTGGAAGGCTTCGTCGGCCGGAGCTCGCTCCTCTACCACCTGGTCGAGCCGACCCGGACGCACCGGATCGAGGCCGGGGCCACGATCGAGCTGGCCGAGGCGGACGACGGGGTGCACCGCCACCGGCTGATCAAGACCGGCTCCCTCGCCGCCGCCGGCGACGCCGTGTCGGGCCGAATCCCCCTGTTCTTCAATGCCGACGTCACGATGGGCGTGTGTCTGCCCGCCGAGCCGACTCCGGCCGGGACGTTCTACCGCAACGGTGAAGCCGACGAGATGCTCTTCGTCCATGCCGGCGAGGGCGTCCTCCAGACCAACTTCGGCGACCTGCCCTATGGCTCGGGCGACTACCTCGTCCTGCCGATCGGCACGACCTGGCGGCTCGAACCTGGGCCCGGGTCGAGCCAGCGGATGCTCTGGCTGGAATGTCCCAGCGAGCTCGAGCCACCGAAGCGCTATCGCAACGACTACGGCCAGCTCCTCGAGCACAGCCCGTACTCGCAGCGGGACATCCGGATCCCCGAGTTCCGCCCGCCGAACTCGAGCTCCGGCGACTTCCAGGTGGCGGTCAAGGCGCGCGGCCGGCTGACGACCTACCACTACGCCAACCACCCCTTTGATATCGTCGGCTGGGACGGCTACCTCTGGCCGTACGCCTTCAACATCTCCGACTTCGAGCCGATCACCGGCCGGGTCCACCAGCCGCCGCCCGTCCACCAGACGTTCCAAGCCCACAACTTCGTGGTCTGCTCGTTCGTGCCCCGCAAGTTCGACTACCACCCCCTGTCGATCCCTGCCCCGTACAACCATTCGAACATCAACTCGGACGAGGTGATCTACTACGTCGCCGGCAACTTCATGAGCCGGCGCGGCGTCGACATCGCCTCCTTCACCGTCCATCCCGCCGGGATCCCTCACGGGCCCCACCCGGGCACGGTCGAGGCGTCCATCGGGAAGGAGCGGACGGAGGAGCTGGCCGTCATGGTCGACACGTTCCGGCCGCTCCGGATCACCCGCCAGGCGGCCGAGCTGGACGACGATCGATATCCCTACTCGTGGCTACCGGCCGCCGACGCGCCGGCCGAGGCGGAGGCGCTGGCCGAGCGCGGACCCGAGGCGTTCCCGGACTGAGCTGCGTCAGGCGCCGAACATCTCGCGACAGCCCTCCAGACCTTCGATCGCCACGGCCGGTCGGGCCGTCCCCAGCCAGCCCTCGCGGGTCAACCGGAAGCGCTGGGTGGGCCGAGCCACACCCTCCGGCGCAATCGCCCCGATTCCGTTCGGTTGATAGCCGAGTGCCCGGCTGACCCCGGCCGAGGCCGGATTGTCGAGGAACGCCTCGGTTCGCGCGACCTCGGCGCCAAGCCCGTCGAAGGCCAGGGCCAGGACGGCACCGCGCATCTCCTTGCCCAGGCCCCGGCCCTGGTGTGGCTGGCCCAGCCATGACCCGGTCCGAACCTCCCGGAAGATCGAGAACTGGCTGGCAAGGAGAGACTGGACGCCAATCGGACGGCCGTCGAGGAAGACGCCCAGCTCAAGGCTCCAGGCCTCGGGCGTCCAGCTCGCCCGCTGCTGCCAGTGCCACTGGATGAACTCGCGCTCGAAGCGCGGGCTGGGCTTGATCGACCAGGGGATTCCGAAGGGCATCTCGCCGGGCGGATGGATGCCGGCCGCGGCGACGGCACACAACGCGGCGATCTCGGCCTCGTCCGGCAGGCGCAGCTGGAGCCGCTCCGTCCGGAGGCGCAGGTCGTAGAGCGGCCAGAGTCGATGGCTCACCACCCGATGATCAGGCCCGGACCGGCCGTTGTTCAAGCCGAACTCGCGGGGGCCCACTCGCCCGCCGAAGCCCGGCCGGGCGCCGGGCCAGCCCCTGGGCCGGATCGCACTACACTTGACGGGTGACCGAAACGTCCGAACGCGCCGTTGCCGAGCGGGTGCCCGCACTCGCCCGCGAGACGCTCCGCGTCGTCCAGCGCCGGGGACCCCTGACGGTCCCACCGGGGACCTCGCTGGCCGAGTGCTTGCGCCTGATCCAGCGCTCCGGGGTGGGCGATTCGGTTCTGGTGACCGACGGCCAGGGACGGCTGGCCGGGGTGCTCGCCGAGCGCGACATCGTGGCCCACCTGTTGGGCGAGCCGGTGGACCTGCGCCGACCAGTCGAAGCGATGATGAATCGCGAGCCGAAGACGTTCCGGATCGACCAGACGGTCCACGAGGCGATCACCCTGATGGCCTCGGGCGTCTACCGCAATGTGCCGATCGTCGACGATGACCGGCGGGTGGTCGGGATCGTCCGCCAGGTGGACATCCTGCGCTACCTGGCCGAGGCCTTCCCCGAGGAGCTGCTCAACCTGCCGCCTCGACCGCACCAGAAGATGAAGGAGACCGAGGGCGCGTGACCACGACCATCGAACGTCCGCCGGACGTCGTCGAGCTCGACCGGGTCACGATTCGGTTCGCCGGTGACTCTGGCGACGGGATGCAGCTGACGGGAACCCAGTTCACCCGGACCGCCGCCGTCTTCGGCAATGACATCAGCACCCTGCCGGACTTCCCGGCCGAGATCCGGGCGCCGGCCGGCAGCCTGCCCGGGGTGTCGGGCTTTCAGCTGAGCTTCTCGAGCAACGACATTCACACCCCGGGCGACGCCCCGGATGTCCTCGTCGCGATGAACCCGGCCGCGCTCAAGGCGAACCTGGCCGAGCTCCCGGCGGGCGGGGCCCTGATCGTCAACGAGGATGCCTTCACCACGGCCAACCTGAACAAGGTCGGCTACACCGCCAACCCGCTCCTCGATGGCTCGCTCAAGCAGTGGAACCTGTTCGCGATCCCGATCTCGAGCCTGAATGCGAGGGCCGCCGAAGGGCTCGGTCTGACCAGCAAGCAGGTCGACCTGACCAAGAACTTCTTCGCCCTGGGCCTGATGTTCTGGCTGTACGAGCGCTCGATGGAGCCGACGATCACCTGGATCGACGAGAAGTTCGGCAAGCGGCCGGTCACGGCCGAAGCGAACAAGCGGGCCCTCAAGGCCGGCTACGCCTTTGGCGAGACGACCGAGATGTTCCACACGACCTACAAGGTCCCGGCCGCCCACCTCCCGCCGGGCATGTACCGGAACATCACCGGCAACGAGGCGACCGCGCTCGGCTTCGTGGTCGCCTCCCGGAAGGCCGGTCGGGACTTGTTCTACGGCTCCTACCCAATCACCCCGGCCAGCGACATCCTCCACCAGCTCTCGACCTACAAGAACTTCGGGGTCCGGACGTTCCAGGCCGAGGACGAGATCGCGGCGATTGGCAGCGCGATCGGAGCGAGCTACGGCGGGGGCCTGGGCATGACCGGCACGTCCGGGCCCGGGATCGCCCTGAAGTCCGAGGCGATGAACCTGGCCGTGATGGTCGAGCTGCCCCTGGTCGTCATCGATGTCCAGCGGGCCGGCCCGTCGACCGGCATGCCCACGAAGACCGAGCAGGCCGATCTCCTCCAGGTCCTCTATGGACGAAATGGCGATTCGCCGATCGCCGTCGTCGCCCCGGCGACGCCGGCCGAGTGCTTCGACCTCGCCTTCGAGGCGGTCCGCCTCGCGATCAAGTACATGACCCCGGTCGTGTACCTGTCCGATGCCTTCCTGGCCACCGGGGCCGAGCCGTGGCGCCTGCCCGATGTCGATGCCCTGCCCGACATCTCGGTAGCCAATCGGACCGAGCGGACCGGCTTCCATCCGTATGACCGGGACCCGGCCACCCTCGCCCGGCCGTGGGCCGTCCCGGGCACGCCCGGGCTCGAGCATCGGATCGGCGGCCTGGAGAAGGCCGACATCACCGGCAACGTCAGCTACGACCCGGACAATCACCATCGGATGCAATTGATCCGGGCGGCCAAGATCGCCGGGATCGCCGACGACATCCCGGATCTCGAGGTCTACGGGCCGGACCGGGGTGACCTGCTGATCTTGGGCTGGGGCTCGACCTACGGCTCCATTCGGAGCGCGGTCGAGCGGCTCCAGGCGGACGGCCGCTCGGTGGCCCACGCCCACCTGCGCCATCTCAACCCGTTCCCGCGCAACACCGAGTCGGTCGTCGGGAGCTACCGCCGGGTCCTGATCCCCGAGCTGAACCTGGGCCAGCTGCTGATGCTGATCCGGTCGCGCTACCTGGTCGACGCGGTCGGCTACAACCGGGTCCGGGGCAAGCCCTTCCGGATCGCCGAGATCGTGGCCGAGGCCGAGCGCCTCCTGGCCGAGCACTGAGGACCAGTTCCGTGACCGAATCCATCGAAAGCCCGACGCCGGTCGAGCCACCGCTCAGCCCGGAGAATGCCGCCGTCCTCCTCCAGCTGACCCGCAAGGACTTCGTGTCCGACCAGGAGGTTCGCTGGTGCCCCGGCTGCGGCGACTACTCGATCCTGGCCCAGACCCAGAAGGTGATGCCTGACTTCGGGTTCCCCAAGGAGAACATCGTGTTCATCAGCGGGATCGGCTGCTCGGGCCGGTTGCCGTACTACATGAACACGTACGGCTTCCATTCGATCCACGGCCGGGCCCCGGCGATCGCGACCGGGCTGAAGGCCTCTCGCCCGGACCTGATGGTCTGGGTGATCACCGGCGACGGCGACGCCCTGTCGATCGGGGGCAACCACATCATCCATTCGATGCGCCGGAACGTGGACATCAAGGTCGTGATGTTCAACAACCGGATCTACGGCCTGACCAAGGGCCAGGCCTCACCGACCTCCGAGATCGGCAAGGTCACGAAGTCGACCCCGGCCGGCACGATCGACCAGCCGATCAGCCCGCTCACGATCGCCCTGGCGGCCGAGGCGAGCTTCATCGCGCGCTCGGTCGACACCCACACCGAGCACCTCCAGGCGACCCTCAACCGGGCCGGCTGGCACCACGGCTCGACCTTCGTCGAGGTCCTCCAGAACTGCAATATCTTTAACGACGGGGCGTATCGCGAGTTCACCGACCGGGAGGTCCGCGAGGATCGAATGCTCGTTCTCGAGAACGGCAAGCCGATGATCTTCGGCAAGGACCGCGACCAGGGCCTGCGCCTGGCTGGCCACCGTCCCGAGTGGGTCAAGATCGGCGAGAACGGGATCACCGAGGCGGACCTGCTCGTCCACGACGAGACCGATCCGCTGATCGCCTTCCTGCTTTCGCGCCTGAGCTGGCCGGCCTTCCCGGTCCCGGTCGGGGTGATCCGGGATGTTCGCGTCCCGACCCACGACGAGCTGATGTCGGCCCAGCTCGACGAGGCTCGGGCCCAGCGCGGGCCGGGCGATATCGGCCGCTTGATGAAGTCCGGTGAGACCTGGCGGGTCGAGTAGGCCAGTGACGATCTGCCCGGTCTGCCATCATCGCAACTTCGAGGGCGAGGACACCTGCGCGGAGTGCGGCGCCGACCTGACCGCGGTTGACCTGCCCCAGGACGCGATCGACTTCCACGGCCGCCTGCTGGGCGAGCACCTCGACCGGCTTGGAGCGGCGCCGCCCAGGACGGTCTCGGCCTCGATGCCCCTCGACGAGGCGATCCGGCTGATCCACGACGGCCCGGCCGACTGCCTGCTGGTGATGTCCGACGACCGGCTGGTCGGGATCTTCACCGACCGCGACGCGATCGTCCGGACGACGGGGATCCGGCTCAGCTCGTTCCTCGTGCGGGATTACATGACCCGCGATCCGGTCGTCCTGCGCCACGACGAGACGATCGCCGTCGCGATCAACAAGATGGCGATCGGAGGCTTCCGCCACATCCCGATCGTGGAGGACGGCCGGCCGATCGGCGTCGTTGCCGCGCGCGACGTCTTCCAGCACGTCCTGGACGTCATCGGTTGAGCGCGGCCGGTCGCCCGGTCATCGGACCGGACCGGTATGGCGAGCGACTCACCGCGGCGGCCGGGCTCACGGCCGGGGCGGGCCTCGACGCCCTCCTGATCGGGGTCGGCTCGGACCTGCGCTACCTGACCGGCTACCAGGCCATGGCCCTTGAGCGGCTGACGATGCTGGTCGTGCCGGCCCGCGGGGCGGCGTTCCTGATCGCTCCCCGCCTCGAGGTCAGCTCGGCCCGCGCTTGCCCCGCCGTGGCCGGCGGCCTGATCGAGGTCGTGACCTGGGACGAGACCGAGGACGCGATCGCGCTCCTGGTCGACCGCCTGTCGGCCTCCCTCGGGCTGCCCTCGTCGGGCGCGATTGGCCGGGTGGCGATCAGCGATCGCCTCTGGGCGATGTTCGTCCTGCGCCTCCAGGCCGTCCTGCCGGGGGCCTCCTTCGAGCTCGCCTCGACGATCACCCGACAGCTCAGAACGGTCAAGGATCCCGAGGAGATCACCCTCCTGCGGCTGGCCGCCGAGGCCGCCGATCGGGTGATCGCCCGGGTCAGTCAGGGGCCGCTGGTCGGCCGGACCGAGGCCGAGGTCAGCCGCGAGATCCGCTATCGGCTGGTCGACGAAGGCCACGAGCTGGCCGAGTTCGCAATCGTCGGCTCGGGCCCGAACAGCGCCTCGCCCCATCACGAAGCCTCGGACCGGCGAATCCAGGCCGGCGAGCCGGTCGTCCTCGACATCGGTGGCGCCCTCGGCGGCTACTGCTCGGACACGACTCGCACGATCTGGATCAGGGGCGGCGACGGTGCCGGTCGGGGCTCCGATCCGGATCGTGACTTTGTCCAGCTCTACGAGGTCCTTCGAACGGCCCAGGCGGCCGCCACCGCCGCGGTCCGGCCGGGCATCGCCTGCCGGGATCTCGATGCGACAGCCCGGGGGATCATCGAGGCGGCCGGGTACGGGCCGCAGTTCTTCCACCGGCTCGGCCATGGGATCGGGCTCGAGGCCCACGAGGATCCGTACCTCGTGACCGGCAACCGCGAGCCGTTGCCGGTCGGCAGCGCCTTCAGCATCGAGCCCGGGATCTACTTCGAGGGGCGCTTCGGAGCCCGGATCGAGGATATCGTCGTGTGCGGCCCGGACGGCCCGATCGTCCTGAACCAGTCACCGACCGAGCTCCAGGTCGTGTCCGGCTGATCGCCCGGCGACGCGGTCCGCCGCCAGCGGCGGACCCGATGCCTCGACGAGCCAGTCTCGGACTCGCGGGGTATGATCGGCTGGCCGGAGCGCCCAAGCGATGGGCGGTCGCCCAACACTCGATCGGACCGATGCCTGCACACCGTCCCCGGCTCGCTCGATGAGCCGACATTCGCGATATCGCCATGCCGATGCTCGTCGCGCCCGTCCCACGGCCCAGCGAGACGGACCGCGGCCCGTGGGGACGGCTTCAACCGAGACTCCTTCGGCCCAGTCACCGGCCACCCTGCCGCCGGTTCCCGCGCCCGTCACCCCGGCTGCTTCCGAGCCCGCTGCGCCCGGGGCATCCGAGCCGGTCCGGGACACGGTCGAGCTCGAGCCCGTCACGGCGAGCGCGCCGATCGCGATGGCCGCGATGCATGCACCCACGGCGGCTGCCCCGGCTCGGGTCGAGGATGGGGCCGGTCCGGCCGGCTGCACGCCCGCCCAGCTCCGCCGATTCATCAAGAGCCGGGCCTATTTGCCCGTTCATGAGATCCGGCGACGGTTCGGGATCGAGACCGCCGATGACGATGTGACCGGCTTCGACATCGAGCTGGGCCGGATCTACGTCGGATTGCCCGACCGCGAGGGACGGATCCTGGGCGACCTGATCCGGGCAGGAGAGGTCGGCTACGAGCTTCAGCTCGACCCCGAGGCGCCCGTCGTGGTCGGCGTCTACCCGATGCGCCCGGTGACGCGTCAATAGGCTCCCGAGCACGATTCGCACCGATCGGACCTGCCGAGAGTCGGCAGGATGACAGCTTTCCGGTCAAAGAAATCTCTGGACGCAGCCCTGCCAACCGGACAAGATTGCGCCACAGCCCCGGACCGGCCGGCGGCACCTCCGGGTCACCGGCGGGAACCACAGGAGGCAGATCATGGCCACGCTGAAGAAGTACAGCCCGGGGGAGAGCTTCGGACCTGGCATGCGCGTAACTGACGACGATGATGTCGAGGGCCATACGATGGCGCTTCCACGCGCGATCCCCGACGATGACGTCGAAGGCCACGGCGGCCCGAAGCGCAGCGCGATCCCCGACGATGACGTCGAAGGCCACGGCGGCCCGAAGCGCAGCGCGATCCCCGACGATGACGTCGAAGGCCACGGCGGCCCGAAGCGCAGCGCGATCCCCGACGATGACGTCGAAGGCCACGGCGGCCCGAAGCGCAGCGCGATCCCCGACGATGACGTCGAAGGCCACGGCGGCCCGAAGCGCAGCGCGATCCCCGACGATGACGTCGAAGGCCACGGCGGCCCGAAGCGCAGCGCGATCCCCGACGATGACGTCGAAGGCCACGGCGGCCCGAAGCGCAGCGCGATCCCCGACGATGACGTCGAAGGCCACGGCGGCCCGAAGCGCAGCGCGATCCCCGACGATGACGTCGAAGGCCACGGCGGCCCGAAGCGCAGCGCGATCCCCGACGATGACGTCGAAGGCCACGGCGGCCCGAAGCGCAGCGCGATCCCCGACGATGACGTCGAAGGCCACGGCGGCCCGAAGCGCAGCGCGATCCCCGACGATGACGTCGAAGGCCACTGGATGCCCGACGCTGGCTCCTCGATGCGCCTGGCCAAGGCTCGCAGCTCGGACATCGAGCGCGAAGCCCGTCAGCACCAGCTGGCCAACGAGGCTCGCCAGAGCCGGATTGACAGCGACAAGCGAACCCACCAGAAGGGCTGAAACCGAACAGGACGATCCCGGCCGGCCGGCCGGGATCGTCCCATCCACGACGAGGGCCGAATGAGGCCAAATGGCTGAAGCACCGGTCGAGCTGGAATTTGCGCGCAGCGCCCTGAAGCGTTGCGCGCTGTTCGCGCGCATGGATGACGCCAGCCTGGACGTCGTGTGCGCCTCGCTCCGCGTCCGGCGCTACCGGCGCAACGAGACGATCTTCCACCAGGGCGATCCGGGCGATGCCCTCTACGTCGTCGAGTCGGGCTCGGTCAAGGTGGTCCTGCCATCGCCCGAGGGCGAGGACGCGGCGATCATCGCGACTCTCGATCGGGGCGACTTCTTCGGTGAGCTGGCCCTGCTCGACGGCGCCGATCACAGCGCCACGGCTGTGGCGGTCGAAGCGACCCAGACCCTCGTTCTCAGGCGCGAGCCGTTCGAGCTCCTGGTCGAGGAGGAGCCGGCCGTTCGCCGGGCCCTGATCGCCGGTCTCGTCGCGGAGCTGCGCCGTCTGACCAGCCATGTCGGCGAGCTCCACTTCCTCGACCTGCCGGGCCGCCTCGCCAGCCGGATCGTGACGATCGCCCGCGAGACGAATCCCGGCGCCACCACCAACATCGTGCTCGACTGGCCGTACACCCAGTCAGACCTGGCCGCGATGATCGGGGGCACCCGCCAGAGCGTGAACCGGCTCCTTCAGGACCTGGCCGCGCGCGGCCTGATCCAGGTCGAGCGAGAGCAGATCGTGATCCCCGACCTGGCCGCGCTCGCCCGGAGCGTCGATCGTTGATCACCCGATGAGCCCGCCGGCCGGACGTCCGGACCGCCTGTCCGGCGATGCCCTGGCGCTTGTCCGGGCAATCGCCCGGCGAGGTGCGGTTGCCCGCCGGCTCGAGGGGGGCGCCGAGCAGGACCTCCTCCGCTCGATTGTCGAGGCGACGGTCACCCTGTTCGATGCCGAGGCCGCCTCGATTGCCCTGTTCGATCCCGTCCGCGGCCAGCTGGTCTTCGAGGTTGCGGCGGGCGAGCAGGGTCAGGGCGTGATCGGCCTGGCGATCTCTCCGGACCAGGGAATCGCCGGTTACGTCTATACCGCCGGCCAGCCGCTGGCCCTCTCAGAGGTCGAGCGGGACGCCCGCTTCGGGCGGGGCACCGCCGAATCGACCGGCTACGTGCCCCGTTCGATCGTGGCTATTCCGCTCATCGACGAGCGGGGCACGATCGGGGTCCTCGAGGTGCTCGACAAGCGCTCGTCGGCCGCGTTCAGCCTGCGGGATATCGAGCTGGCCAGCGTCTTCGCCGGGCAGGCGACCGTCGCGATCCGGGCATCCCGGATCGAGCGCGACATGGCCCCGTTGCTCCGGGCCGGACTAGCCGCCCTGGCCGAGCCGGGCGAGCAGGGCGTCGTCGAAGACCTCGTCGCAGCCGCGATGGCGGAGCTTGACCAGGATGACGACGGGCGCCTGTGGGCGATCGCCGATCGCGTGGCCCGGCTCCGAACGGCCGATCCGGGCGAGCTCGACCTGCTGGTCGAGATCCTTGACGTGGTCGCCCGACGGGCCGAGCGCCGGGCCGAGCAGCGCCGTCGATCGAGTCGCGCCCGCGGCCCGCGGTGAGCGAGGCTGGCCTGCCGGCCTGGAGCGAGCCGTTCATCGGCGAACGGCGATCCGGCCTCGACCGGCAGCGGCCGCTCGGCGAGCTCGACCGGGCCGAGCTGTTCGACGGCGCCGACGGGGCTGGCGTCCGGGTCGCGATCATCGATTCGGGCGTCGAGCCGGACCATCCGGCGGTCGGCGGGCGGCTGGTCTCGAGCGTGGTCGTCGAACCACCCACGAACGAGGATGACGACCCGATCATCCGGCCCGATGAGGAGCAGGTCGACGTGGTCGGCCACGGGACGGCCTGCGCCGGGATCATCCACGGCCTGGCTCCGGCCGCAGAGCTCATCTCGATCCGGGTCCTCGGCCCCGACAACCGGGGCAAGGGCTACATCTTTGCGGCCGGCCTGCAATGGGCGATTGAACAGGGCGCCACGGTCGTCAACCTGAGTCTCTCTTCGCGCAGCGAGGCGATGTTCCCGATCTTCCACGAGCTGGCCGACCAGGCCTATTTCGCCAACTGCCTGCTCGTCAGTGCCGCCAACAATGTGCCCGGAGCGAGCTATCCGTCGCTGTTCGCGGCCGTGGTCTCGGTCGCCTCGCACGACGTCGCCGACCCCTGGACCTGGTTCTACAACCCGGATCCGCCCGTTGAGTTCGGGGCATACGGCGTCGACGTCGAGGTCGCCTGGAAGGGCGGCAGCACCGTCGTGGCGACCGGCAACAGCTTCGCCGCTCCCCACGTGGCCGGCCTGGCCGCGCTGATCAGGAGCCGCCGGCCGGACGCCAGCCCGTTCGAGGTCAAGACGATCCTCGCCGCGATGGCCAACCGGCCCGGCTGACGTCCCGGGCCGCGGCTGGCTGACCAGCCGCGAGGCCGCCGAGCTCCGGCCGTGTCCGCTTGGGCTTAGACAGGCGTTGGAGCGGAAGACGCCACTGTCGGCGTGACCGCGGCGCCTCGATGCAGGGCCAGGAGCCGCGGAGCAAGCTCTGGACCGGCAGTGACCAGCTCGAGGAAGAGTGGGCCGTCGATCGCCAGGAGGCGGACCGCGCCGAGCGCGGTCACGTTCGCGCTCCGGTTCGAACCGGTCAGCAGGCCCAGCTCGCCGAACGCGTCGTCGACCGTCAGGTGGCGGAGGAGCCGGGCAGGCTCGCCGGGCGCCGGGGACTGGGTCACCTCGACGGACCCCTCGAGGATCACGTAGAACCGGTCGGCCGGGTCGCCCTGCCGGATGATCGCCCCACCCGGCGGCACCTCGACCGTCGTGCCCCGGGCGAGGGTCGTTGCCACCCGGAAGGCCGGAATCCCAGCGAAAAGGGGCAATCCGGCGACTCGCTCCGCAACAGCGGCCATGGCCGGGTCGGTGGCCGGGGCCGCGGAGCGATTGACGAGGATCGAGCCGACAATCCCGGCAGCCACGATCAGGATGGCCGATCCGCCCATCACGGCTGCAGTGCCGATCCGGTCGGCGATGATCGGCATTGCGAAGGCACCGGCCGCATACGCGACCGTCCCGACGGTCTGGATCGTCCCGATTGCCCGGCCGCGGGAACCCTCGGGGACAATCCGCTGGAGGAGCGTGGTGCTGACCACCTCGACCAGCAAGCTGCCGGCCGACGCGATCGCGAGGACCACGAGCCCGGGCAGGAGCGAAGTCGACAGCCCCAGGCCGAACAGGCCCAGGCCGAACACGATCGAACCGGCAATCAGAGGCACCGTCAGGCGGGCCCGAACGACCACCAAACCCGCGCCGACGGCTCCGATCAGGCCGCCCACGCCGATCGCGGCATTCAGGAATCCGGTCGCATCCTGGCCGCCGTTGAGCTGGCCGGTGGCCAGGACCACGGTCAGGATGCCCAGGCCACCGATCGCGAAGCCGGCCGCCACATCGATCAGGGCGAGGCCCGCGAGGGGCCACACGGGCAGGTCTGTCGACCGATCCGCGGCGGGGAGGTCAGCCATCCGGCCGGGCTCCTCGCCACCGGTTGCCGAACGTTGCCCCGAAGTCGACGGCAGGCGCCACAGGACGATCGCGATCACCCCGAACGACACGGCATTGAGGGCGAAGGCGGTCGTCAGGCCGCTGACCGCAATCAGGACGCCGGCCAGCGCCGGCCCGATGACAAAGGCCAGGTTGTCCAGGCTTGACCATGCGCTATTGGCCGGCCCAAGCTGGCCCTCATCGGTCACCAGGGTCGGCAGGTACGAGCCGATCGTCGGACCGAAGAACGTCGCGAAGCAAGTCCCGAGGATCGCCAGGCCGACGATCGCGACCAGCGGGCCGTTGTTCGCCTGGAGGATCGCCAGGGCGACCATGATCAGGCCCCGGGCCACGTCGGTCACGAGCAGGATCAGCCGGCGGTCGAACCGGTCGGCCACGATCCCGGCCGGGATCGACAGGAGGACGTAGGGCAGGACCCGGGCGGCCCCGACGACGCCCAACAGGATCGGGTCGGAGCTGGCCTGGTAGACGACCACGAGCAGGGCGACGAGATACAGCCAGTCGCCGATCGAGGACACGAACTCCCCGAACAGGAGCCGGACCAGCGGCCCGTTCCGGAAGAGCTGGCGGTAGGCGGCGAGGACGCTCATGCCGGCCGCCGCGCCGGCCGGTTGCCCTCGAGGCCGAGCAGGATCGACTTGATCTCGAGGAGCCGCTCGCGCTCGCCGAACCAGCCTCCGCCGTAGCCGCCCAGCGTCCCGTCGCCGGCGATCACCCGGTGGCATGGGACGAGCAGGCCGATCGGGTTCCGGCCGACCGAACCGCCGACCGCGCGGGCCGCGCCGCGCCGGCCGATCCGCTCAGCCAGGCGGCCGTAGCCGATCGTTTCGCCCCAGGCGAGCCCTCGAACGCCGGCCAGGACGAGCCGGTCCCAGTCGGACAGGCCGGCAAGGTCGACCGGGATCATGCCGGCCTCGACCGGCTGGCCGGCGAGCAGGCCCTCGATGACCTCGGTGGCTTCGCCCAGCCGCCGGCGGACCGCCGGGTCGGCGAGCCCCGCCGGCGCCGGCGCCTCGCCCAGGCGGTTGCGGCAACCGAGGGCAAAGGCCTCGTCGGTCGAAAGGACCTCGAGGGCCACGACCGCCTGCGAGCTCGCGGCGACCCGAATCTGACCCCAGGGCGCGGCCACGACCGCCAGGCCGATCACGCCCGCGCGGTCATCGCCGGTGGCGGGTCATGCTCCGGCGTAGCGCCGGAAGATCGCCACGGCGTTCTGTCCGCCGAATCCGAAGCCGTTGACCATGACCGTGTCGACCCTGGCTGGGCGGGCCGTCAGGGGGACGTAGTCCAGGTCGCACTCCGGGTCCGGCTCGTGAAGGTTGGCGGTCGGCGGGATGACCTGGTCGCGGATCGCCCCGAGCGCGGCCAGTGCGCTGGCGATCCCGGCAGCTCCAACGAGGTGGCCGATCATCGACTTGGGCGAGCTGATCGCCACCCGGCCGGCCTGGGCACCGAAGGCTGCCCGGATCGCCCGGGTCTCGGTCGCGTCATTGAGCGGGGTGGCCGTGCCGTGGGCCACGATGCAGTCGATCTCGTCGACGGCGACCCCGGCGTTGCGCATCGCCCCGACCATCGCCCGCGAGGCGCCCCGCCCGGTTGGCTCGGGTGCGCTGATGTGGAAGGCATCGGAGGTCAGCGCCCCGCCCAGGATTTCGGCGATCGGCGTCGCCCCGCGGGCCAGGGCGTGCTCGAGCGACTCGACGATCACCGCCCCGCCGCCCTCGCCCAGGACGAAGCCGTCACGGCTCCGGTCGAACGGCCGCGAGGCGTGCTCGGCGTCGTCGTTGCGCTTGCTCAGGGCCCCCATGTTGCCCAGGGCCGCGATCGCCATGGGCAGGACCGGGGCTTCGGCTCCGCCGGCGATCACCACGTCGCATTCGCCTTCGCGGATCAGGCGCAGGGCGTCGTGGAAGGCGATGACCGAGCTGGCACAGGCGGCGACCTGGGTGATCACTGGTCCGGTCAGGCCGAACTCCATCGAGAGCATGCAGGCACCCATCGAGCCGGACAGGGCTGGCACGGCGAACGGGCTGACGAACCGCGGCCCCTTCGTGTCGGCGACGTGGGTCCCGTCGATGACCTGCTCGATTCCACCCCCGCCCGTGTTCATCACGACCCCGATCCGGTCTCGCTCGTCCGGGCTGAGCGGCGCGAAGTCGAGACCCGAAGCCGCCACGGCTTCCTTGCCGGCGGCCATCGCGAACTGGATGAAACGGCTCATCCGGCGGGCCATCTTGGCATCCATCACGGTGGCCGGCTGGAAGCCCAGGACCTCGGCCGCGATCTGGACCTCGAAGGCCGCCGGGTCGAACGACTGGATCCGGCGGGTGCCCGACACTCCGGCGACCAGGTTGGCCCAGTAGGTCGGGAAATCGTTGCCGTTGGGCATGATCGCGCCCAGGCCGGTGATCACGGCGCGCTTGGCGGGGTCGGAGCTGGGCAGCACGGTCACCTCTGGTGCACCTGGTGTGGCCGGCCGATTGTAGGCCGGGGCCCGGTCGATCCGGGTGGTGTCGGTCAATCGCCCAGGTACTGCTTGAACACGACAGCCCCGTTATGCCCGCCCAGGCCAATATTGTTCGACAGGGCGTGGCGGATCCTGGCGTCCCGGGTCTCGGTCGCGACCGAGAGCTCGCAAGCGGGATCGGGATCGCGGTAGTTCAGGGTGGCGGTGATCACCTGCTGGTCGATCGACATGACGCTGGCGAACGCCTCGAACGCGCCCGCGGCGCCCATCATGTGGCCGGTCATCGATTTGGTGGCGCTGATCGCGATGTTCGGGGTGTGGTCGCCAAAGACGTGCCAGATCGCCTCGGACTCGCGCTCGTCCCCGAGCGGGGTGGACGTGCCGTGCGGGTTGATCATGTCGATCTCATCGGCCGGCACGCCCCGCCGCTCCAGGGCCATCTTCATCGCCCGGGCCGAGCCACCGCCGTTGGCGACCGGCTGGATCATGTCCCACCCATCGGCGGCCGAGCCGTACCCGACGACCTCGGCGTAGATGTGGGCGCCGCGGGCCTTGGCCAGCTCCAGGTCCTCAAGGAAGAGTGAGCCGGCCCCCTCGCCCAGGACAAAGCCGTCGCGGGTCCGATCGAATGGGCGTGAGACGGTGCTGAGCGGCTCGCCCGGCCGGGGCATGCCCAGGCCGCGCATGTTGCCGAAGCCGGCGTGGGCCACCTCGAGCAGGGGCGATTCGGTCGAGCCGCTGATGACCGCGATGCAGTCACCCCGGCGGATCGCCTCGGCACCCTCGGCCACGTTGTGGGTCCCCGTGGCGCAGGCCGACGCGATGCACACGTTGTGACCGATCGCGCCCGTCTCGATCGCGATGAGGCCGGAGGCCGAGTCGACCAGGCCGTAGGCGATGAAGGTCGGCGTGACCGAGCGCGGCCCCTTCTGCTCGAGGAGGTGGTGGTTGTCGATCATCAGCTGCTGGCCACCGGCTCCACAGCCGAACACGACCCCGACCTCGGTCCGGTTCTCGTCGCTGATCTCGAAGCCCGAGTCCGCCACGGCCTGCTTGGCCGCGGCGACCCCGAACTGGGTGCTCGCTTCAGTCCGCCGGGTCTGCTTCGCGTCGAGCCAGTCGAGCGGGTTGAAGCCCTTGACCTCGCCAGCGGCCTTGGCCTCATAGCGGCTCACGTCGAAGTAGGTGATCTCGCCCAGGCCAGACCGGCCGTTGACCAGGGAATCCCAGGCTGTCGCCTTGTCGTTGCCGACGGGGCTGATCACGCCAAGTCCGGTGACGGCGACGCGACGCTTGTAATCAGGTTGACGCACGCTGTGGGCTCCCTCTTCTGGTTCGCTTAGCGGTTCTCGGTGGTTGCGGGCCGGTTTGCGGTCGAGTCAATCACGGGACGGCCAGGCCGTCGGGGCTGGTGGGGGCGTCGGTGGCGATCACGTTGGCCTCGCCGGCAATCCGGCTGGTCAGGCCGGTCAGGACGCGGCCGGGGCCGATCTCGATGAACGTCGCGACTCCGGCGGCGACCATCGTCTCGACCGCCCGGATCCAGTCGACCCCGGCGGTCAGGTGCTCGACCAGCTCGGCCCGGGCCTCGGCGGCCGTCCGAATCGGCCGGGCATCGGCGTTGGCCAGGCCGCCCGGGTGGGGATCGTGGAAGTCGATCGAGGCCAGGACGTCGGCCATCTCGCGAGCCGCCTCGGCCATGAGCGGCGAGTGGGCGGCGACGCTGACCGGAAGCTCGATCGCCCGCCGGGCGCCGAGGCCCCGGGCCAGCTCGAGGCTCGCCTCGACGGCCGCGCGGTCACCCGACACGACGACCTGGCCGGGTGCGTTGCGGTTGGCGACGCCGAAGGTTCCGTGGGCCGACGCCTGCGCGACGAGCTCGGGCAGCCGGGAGTCATCGAGGCCGATCAGGGCGGCCATCCGACCTTCGCGACCGGCGCCCGACGCCTGCATCAGCCGGCCCCGCTCTCGGACCAGCCGGACGGCGTCGGCCAGGCTCAGGGCACCGGCTGCCACGAACGCGCTGTACTGGCCCATCGAGTGGCCGGCCACGATGACTGGATCCGGGGCGCCCGTGCCACCCTCCGCCGCGCGCTCGGCCCAGCGCTCGCGGAGCGCAGCGAGATAGGCGATCGACGTCGCCAGGAGGGCCGGCTGGGCGTTCTCGGTCAGGTTCAGCGTCTCGGCCGGACCCTCCCAGGCGAGCCGGCTGAGCGGCTCGCCGAGCGCTTGGTCGGCGGCGGCGAAGACCGCGGCGGCGGCCGGCGAAGCGGCGGCCAGGCCGGCGCCCATGCCGACCGCCTGCGAGCCCTGGCCGGGGAACATGAATGCAGTCGAGGTCATCTGCTCTGAGCGTAGCCCGTGCGTGTCGCGAGCACGGTCGGACCCGGTGCAATGTTGCACGGATTTGCCCCGGATCGTACCCTCTGGGCATGTCCGAACGACCCGGCCGGCTGCGCTCCGCCCGCCCCGCTGCGCCGCGCCGAACGATCGCCCGGACGTTCGAGGCGGACCTGTCCGCGCCGGTCGTGGCGGCCGGCAACCGGGCCCAGAACCCGCGCGAGATCTCCGAGCGGGTGGCGATGGGCCGGGCGCTCTGGCGAGAGCTGGTGATTGGCTTTGCCTCGCAGCTCGGGACGCTCCGCCTCGGCTTCACCCAGCTGGCCGCGCTGTACGTCCTGGCCGATTCCGGGACGACCACCGTCTCGGACCTGGCCGACGCGATCAACCGCTCGCCCTCGGCGACCTCGCGCCTGGTCGATGGGCTCGTCCGGCGTCGCCTGGTCGAGCGCCGGGTTGAGGCCGAGGATCGCCGGCAGCGCACGGTCGAGCTGACCCAGCGCGGGCACGCCCTGCTGCGAATGGTCGATCGAGCGCGAGCCGACCAGTTCCTGTCCGCGGTCCGGCCGCTCCCGTCGGCCGAGCGCGCCCTGATCGCGATGGGCGTCGCCGCCCTGGCGACCCACGCGATCTCGCGGCGCGGCCGCCTGATCCGCTCCCGCCGCGACTGACGGCGGCGGGCCGAGGGCCAAGGCCGGGCCCAAGTGCCAAGGCCGTGCCAGGTGCCATTCGTCGCACCCGGCGTGACAAGACAGGGTTTGCGCGACGGACTCGCCGTGCCGGAGGAGCATCTGAGCGTGATTTCATCCCAGGCCACGCTCGGGCCGGGACGAAACCCGGTGTGTGAACGAGCCCGAACGGCCGATTCCGAGGGCCAGGACCGTTCAGAGCGCGATTTGTCGCATCCGGTGTGACGTCCACTGCGACGCCCTCGGTCTGCCCGCCCAAGCGACCCGCGACGTCCGCTGCGACGCTCTCGGTCAGCTCGCTCAATCGGCACTGGCCCGCCCTCCACGAGCCAAAGTCCGCACGTGCGAGGCGATCCGGCCTCGCCAGCTAAATACGGCCCGCAGCGACTAGCAGACTAGCCGGCAGCAATCCTGATCGACCGTTGCCCCAGGGCCCTCAACTAGTCAAGAACGTGAGTGGCAACGACACCTACGTCGTGCCGCCCAGGGCGACGACGATCAGGCCGAAGATGCCGACGAGGGTCGGGATCGCGATGAGCAGGGCGACCATCAGGACGAGCAGCCACAGGAATCGCCGCTCCTTCTGGGCGGTCAGGTTCGGATCGGGGTCGCGGCCGCCAGGCGGGCGGGGCGCATCCTGTCCTCGCCGTTCCGGGTCGAATTCGGCCGGCATCGGGGCGCGAGCTCGATCCGGCCCCGGAGCAGGCGCTCGGTCGGGCACCGCCGCAGCCGCCTCCGAGGGCATCTCTTCAGGTTCCTGGTTCATCGTCACCCGGCGATGATGCCTCAGGCGAACTGATCGAGCAGCGGCTCGGCCACCTCGCGCGCGACCAGCCTCAGCCGGTCCGGGCCGAGGCCGGCGACGAGCCCCAGGATCACGTGGCTGGCACCGCCCCCGATGTAGCCGGCGGCAAGCTCCCGAGCCCGGGTCAGGCCCGCCGCGTCGCGTCCGGTCGGGACCTGGGCGACGAAGCTGAAGGCGGCCGGATCCCGGCCCAGCGCCGCAACCTCGGCCAGGATCGCCTCGCGCCGCTCGCTGAAGTACGGCAGGTCAAACTCGGGGATCGCCGGGAGCAGCCAGCCCGAGGCGTAGCGGGCAGCCATCCGGAGGCCGCGCGGACCCTGGCCGCCGAGCCAGATCGGCGGGCCGCCCGGGGTCAACGGCGCCGGCAGGTTGAGCGCATTCCGGAGCGGGTAGAACGGGTCCTCGAGGCTGACTCCGGGCGGGGTCGCAGCCGCGGGGCTGTTGAGGGCCTGGACGACCCGGACGGCGGACTCGAGGCGGCCGATCCGCTCGCCGATCGGGGGCAGGGTCAAGCCATACGCGGTGTGCTCATCCTCGTGCCAGCCCGCTCCAAGGCCGAGGATGAAGTGGCCTCCGGTCACGTGGTCGAGGAGGCTCACGGACTTGGCCAGGACGGCCGGATGACGGAACGTGTTGGACAGGACGGCGTGGCCGAGCCAGCGGCCGGGCAGGCGATGGGCGAGGGCCGTCAGCAGGGTAAGGGCCTCGATGCTCGAGCCACCGGCGTCCACGTTCGGATCGGTCAGGTGATCGTTCAGCCAGCCTGCGCTCAGGGACGACTCCTCGCCGGCCGCGGCCCAGGTCTCGTCGAGGGTCAGCCACGATACGTCCTGGGGCGAGGTCTTGAAGCCGACGGTCACCCGCCCGGCCGGCAGGCCCGAGACCGGAGCCACGGCGGGCGCGACTCCGGAGCCCGGCCGGGCCGGGTCGTCGGTCACGCCTGGCCCCGGTCAACGAGCGAGGCCAGGCGGGGGCCGGTCGTGACCGCACCCTCCGAGGCCGATCCGACGAGGGCGGCATATTTGGCCATCACGCCCGTTCGATAGGCCGGGGCCGGCGACGTCCAGGCTGCCCGTCGCCGGTCGAGCTCGTCGGCCGCCACCTCGAGGTCGACCACCCGCCGATCAACGTCGATCACGATCAGGTCACCCTCGGCGACGAGGCCGATCGGTCCGCCCAGGGCCGCCTCGGGGGCAACGTGGCCGAGCATCAGGCCGTGGGTCCCGCCCGAGAACCGGCCGTCGGTGATCAGGGCCACCGTCTCGCCCAGGCCCTCGCCGACCAGGGCAGCAGTCACGCTCAGCATCTCCTGCATGCCCGGCCCGCCGACGGGGCCTTCGTAGCGGATGACGACGACGTCGCCCGGCTGGATCAGCTGGCGCCGAACGGCGTCGTAGCAGGCCGTCTCGGAGTCGAACACCCGGGCCGGACCCCGGTGGAGCCGGCGCTCATGGCCGGCCAGCTTCACGACACAGCCGGCCGGGGCGAGGCTGCCGTGGAGGATCGCCAGCCCGCCGGTCGGCTTGATCGGCTGCTCGATCGAACGGACGACGGCCTGGCCCGGCGTCTCGACCGCGTCGGCCGCGACCTCGGCGATCGTCCGGCCGTCGATCGTCGATGCCCCGCCATCGAGGAGGTCGCGCTTGAGCAGCTCGCGCATGACCAGGGCGACGCCCCCGGCGTCGTACATGTCCGAGGCGGTGAACCGGCCGCCCGGCTGCATGTCGGCCACGAGCGGGGTCCGATCGGCGATGGTGCCGAGCTCGTCGATCTCGAGCGGGATCCCGAACTCGTGGGCGATCGCCAGGAGATGGAGCACGCCGTTGGTCGAGCCGCCGGTGGCCGCCACCGAGGCGAAGCCGTTCTCGAGGGAGGCCCGGTTGACGATCGAGGAAGGGCGGACGTCGCGCCGGACCAGGTCCATGACCAGCTCGCCGGTCGCCCGGGCCGCGGCATCCTTGGCCGGGTCCTCGGCGGGGATCCCGTTCAGCCCGGCCGGTGACAGGCCAAGGAACTCGAGGACCATGCTCATCGTGTTGGCCGTGAACTGCCCGCCGCACGCGCCCGCTCCAGGGCAGGCGGCGTTCTCGACCTCGTACAGCTCATCCAGGCTGATCTTGCCGGCCCGGTAGGCACCAATCGCCTCGAACACCGTCACGACCGTCGCGTTGCGCTGGCCCTTGTAGGTGCCCGGATAGATCGTGCCGCTGTACAGGATCGCCGCCGGCAGGTCGAGCCGGCCGACGGCCATCGCCGCGCCGGGCAGGGTCTTGTCGCAGCCGACCAGGCAGACGAGCCCGTCGAACAGGTGCCCCCGGGTGACGAGCTCGATCGAGTCGGCGATCACCTCGCGGCTGACCAGGCTGGCCTTCATGCCCTCGGAGCCCATCGACACGCCGTCGCTCACGGCGATCGTGTTGAATTCCATCGGCGTCCCGCCGGCCGCCCGGATCCCCTCCTTGACCAGCTCCGCCAGGTGGCGCTGGTTGTAGTTGCAGGGCATCGTCTCGATCCAGGTCGTGCCGACCCCGACGAGGGGCCTGGCCAGGTCCTCATCGCTGAAGCCGATCGCCTTGAGCATCGATCGGGCGGCGGCCCGGTCCGGCCCGTCGGTCAGGCCCTTCGAATGGCGCTTGGCCGGATCGGACGGGGTCTCATAGGGGTGGCGCGGCGTCTCGACGGGCGACATGGCGGTCCTCGGAAGATCAGGCTGGGCTGCAACCCGGATTGTCGGACAGCGGCGTCACCGCGTGCAGGGGCCCGTGGCGACGGGTGCCTTGAGGCCGAGGCCGGGCTGGATCCGGGCGGCCACGTCGACCGGCGACAGGGCGTAGCCGACATTCGGATCGGTCTGGGCCTGGGCGAAGACGACCCCGCCGACCGTCCCGTCCTTGAGCACGAGCGGCCCGCCGCTGTCGCCCTGCTGGATGGCCGCCTGGAGCTCGAGGATCTGGCGGGTGACGAGCTTGTCGGCGTAGATGTCCCGGCCCTGGGCCTGGTAGGTCGCAGTGACCGCGGCGGGGACGACCGCCAACGGGCCGCCGCCGGGATGGCCGATCGCCGCCCCCAGATCGCCCCGGCTCGGGACGGCGCTGGCGAACGACAGGGCCGGCGCTGTGACCCCCGGGGCATAGAGCAGGGCCACGTCGAGCTCCGGATCGAACAGGACGACCCTGGCCTGGGTCGTCGGCCCGTTGTCGTGGCCGACCTCGACCGAGCGCGACCCGGCCACGACGTGGGCGTTCGTCACCAGGTAACCCGGCTTCACGTCGAAGCCTGTCCCGCTCAGGACGTAGCCGCAGGCGTTCGCCCGGACGATCAGCGTCGACGGGATGGCCTTCTGGGCGATCGCCTCGGCCTCGGGGTCGGTCGGCGTGTCGACGCTCGGGGCCGGGAACGGCTCGAGACCGACGAAGACATCCGGCAGGCCGGACGAATCGAGCCACTTGCCGAGCTCCCCGACGACCTCGGTCGGGGGCGGCAGGATCGTCGCCAGGCCACGCACGATGGCCGAACGCTGGACCGCCGCGGCCAGCTGGGGGACGGGCCCGGCAGCGAGCGCGCCACCGACCAGCCACACGACCAGGATCCCCTGGGCCAGGCCGAGCAGCCCGCCGGCCGCCCGGTCGAGGGTGCCCAGGAAGCCGTGGTTCACCAGCCGAGCGCGGATCCGGGCTCCGAGGCTCGAGCCGAACGCCTCGCCCAGGCCGACGAGGCCGACGAGCGCCACGAGGACGACCACGGCCCGGACCGGCGGATTGAGCGATTCGAGCCAGGTCTGGGCGAGGGGCAGCAGGCCGAAGACCGCCAGGGCACCTCCGGCGATCGCTCCGATCAGTCCGCCGAGCTGGGGAAAGGCGCCTGAGGCAACGCCCGCCACGAGGGCGAATACGAGCACGGCGATGACGACGACGTCGATCAGGTTCACGGGCTCAGTATCGCGGAGCCCGCCGGATCGGTCTCAGACGGGGTCGGGGCGAGTCTCGATCCGGGCCGGATGGGCCGCCTCGTAGGCCGCGATGGCGGCCGCCCGGCCGAGGACCCAGCCAATCTCGTCGGTGCCGGCCAGGAGCATCTTCTTGGCGAACGGATCGACCTCGAAGGGCAGGTCCTCGTCGCCCGGCAGGTGGACGACCTGGGCCTCGAGGTCGACGGTCAGCTCGACCGACGGGTCGGCTGCCACGAGCTCGAACAGCTGGCGATGGCGCTCCTCTTCGACGACGATCGGGAGCAGCCCGTTCTTCAGGGCATTGCTCCGGAAGATATCGGCGAAGCTGGTCGACAGGATCGCCCGAATGCCCCAGGCCACGAGGGCCCATGGGGCGTGCTCGCGGGACGAGCCGGTCCCGAAGTTGTCGCCGGCCAGGAGGATCTGCCGGCCGCTCATCGCCAGTCGGTCGATCACGAACAGGGGTTCGTGCAGGCCGCCGTCCGGGTCGTACCGCCAGTCGTGGAAGAGCGCCTCCTGCAGGCCGGCCTTGTCGGTCATCTTCAGGTAGCGGGCCGGCACGATCTGGTCCGTGTCCACGTTCTCGGCCGGAAGCGGAATGACCGCGCTGGTGAAGGTCGTGAAGACGCCGGCCATCGGCTTACCGGCCGCCCAGGCCGGCCGTCGCCTCGATGCCCGACAGGCGGCGGGGGTCGCTGATCTCGCCGGCCAGGGCCGACGCTGCGGCGGTCAGGGGCGAGGCCAGGAAGGTCCGGCCGCCCTTGCCCTGGCGACCCTCGAAGTTGCGGTTCGAGGTGCTGATCGCGTACTGGCCCGGGGTCAGCTGGTCGCCGTTCATGGCGATGCACATCGAGCAGCCCGCCTCCCGCCATTCGGCCCCGGCCGCCTTGAAGATCTCGGCCAGGCCCTCGTTCTCGGCTTCCTTCTTCACTTCCTGGGAGCCGGGCACGACCATCACCCGGACCCCCTCGGCGACCCGCCGGCCCTTGAGGACGGAGGCGGCCAGGCGCAGGTCGCTGATCCGCCCGTTCGTGCACGAGCCGATGAACACGACGTCGATCTTCTGGCCCAGGAGCGCCTGGCCGGCCTTGAGGTCCATGTACTCCAGGGCGCGCTCGAGGGCCCGCCGGGCCGAAGGATCGGACTGGTCCTCGGGAGCGGGCAGGCTGGCGCTGATCGGCAGGCCCATGCCCGGGTTCGTGCCGTAGGTGACCATCGGCTCGAGGCTCGAGGCGTCGATCGTGATCGTCCGGTCGTAGCTCGCCCCGGCGTCGCTGGGCAGCTCGCTCCAGCCGCCGAGCGCGGCATCCCAGGCCGGGCCGTGGGGCGCATGGGGCCGGCCGGCGATGTACTCGAAGGTCGTGTCGTCGGGTGCGACCAGGCCCGCCCGGGCACCGCCCTCGATGCTCATGTTGCAGATCGTCATCCGCTGCTCCATGGTCAGGCCGCGGATCGCCTCGCCGGTGTATTCGAAGACATGGCCGGTCCCGCCGCCGACGCCGATCCGGGCGATCAGGGCCAGGATGATGTCCTTGGCGCTGACCCCCGGAGCCAACCGGCCGTCGACCCGGACCTCGTAGGTCCGCGGCCGGCGCTGGAGCAGGCACTGGGTCGCCAGGACCATCTCGACCTCGCTCGTGCCGATCCCGAAGGCCAGCGCGCCGAACGCGCCGTGGGTGGCGGTGTGCGAGTCGCCACACACGATCGTCATTCCCGGCTGGGTCAGGCCGAGCTCCGGCCCGATGATGTGGACGATCCCCTGGTTGGGCGAGCCCAGGCCGTGGAGCGGGATCCCGAACTCGGTGCAGTTGTCGGTCAGCTGCTGGACCTGGGCGGCCGCGACGAGGTCGGCGATCGGCAGGGACCGATCGTGGGTCGGGATCGAATGGTCGGCGGTCGCCACGGTCTGGCCCGGCCGGCGGACCGTCAGCCCGCGCTGGCGCAGGCCGGTGAAGGCCTGCGGGCTCGTCACCTCGTGGACGAGGTGCAGGTCGATCCCCAGGATGCTCGGGGCGCCGGGCTCGTCGTGGACCACGTGCTGATCCCAGATCTTGTCGACCAGGGTGCGCGGGGCGGAGGCAATCGGAGGCACGCCCGGAGGCTAGCACAGGGTCCGGGCCGAGCGTGTCGAGGGACCAGGTGCTACGAGCTCCGGGTCCATCGGGGCCGCTATCTCCCCCGGAGATCAAATGGGCGAAATGCCCGAGCAGCCAACGGCTGATCCGGCCCGGTTTCGGCGCTCTGATCTCCACCTGCGATCAAAAGGGCGAAATGCCCGACTGGCCGACGGCTGGTCCGGCCCAGTTCCGAGTGTTCCTGCCGCATAGCGGGGGGAGTGCTGTTAGGCGAAGCTCGAGTCAGGTCGGTGACGCCATCGGGGAGAATCCACGCTTCGCCGTGCGCGCCCACGGATGCCGGGCCGTTTGATCGGCGGGATTCGCCCGGAGACGCTGCCGAGCAGCACTGGCGCCGCTACCCGGCAAGGTTCGGGGCGTCGAGTCGGGGCGTCGAGTCGGGGCGTCGAGTCGGGGCGTCGAGTCGGGGCGTCGAGTCGGGGCGTCGAGTCGGGCGTCGAGTCCGAACGCTGAGCGGGGCAGCCATCGCGGAATCGTGGCGCCAGGTGGCCCCGACATGCCCCGGCGGATCGGCCACGGGCGGCGGTACCTTCGGGCTGGTGTGGCGGGTTGCGCAATCAACGAACGGCTCGTACACTCCGCGAACCGGGTGCCTGTCGCGCTCGGAAGTGCCACGGAGTCGATACGTGGGTCTCTTGGATCGCCAGCAGCGTCGCCACGTCGCCGTTGTCATCACCAGTGATGGCCGGCGGGTGAACGTGCCCATGAACCAGACCGGAATCATCGACGTCGTGATCCTTCCCCTTCTTCGCTCGCTCCTCCTTGGGCTGGACGGCCTTCTTGGGCTGATTACCGGCTCCCGGCAGGGGAACGGAGGATCGCGGAGGTAGCACAGGCAACCACCGGGAAACCAACGGGACCCTCGCCGGGAGGCGGGGGTTTTTTCGTGCCACACGACGGTCATCAGAGCGCACCAGACTTCACCAGGCAGCAACCCATCCGGAGACCGGCCCGATGACGATCACGAGAGGCGAGCCAGCACAACCCAGGGAGGCCCGGTCGGGGCCTGCCCGGCGGGGCCATGTGCCGAACGACGGGACGGCTTCGGCGGCGGCCATCGAGAAGGCCCGCAACGCGATGCTCCACGACGCCAAGCCGCTCCAGCGCAGCCGGATCGGGGCGGACGTGGTCTGCGAGGCGCTCCTGCGCCAGGGCGTCGACGTCTTCTTCGGCTATCCCGGTGGGGTCGTGCTGCCCCTGTACGATGTCCTGGGCGACTATCCCGAGCTGCGCCACGTCCTCGTCCGGCACGAGCAGGGCGGCGCCCATGCGGCTGACGGATACGCCCGGGTGACCGGCGAGGTCGGAGTCTGCCTGGGCACCTCCGGGCCGGGCGCGACCAACCTGGTCACCGGTCTCGGCACGGCCCTGCTCGATTCGGTCCCGATGGTCGCGATCACCGGCAACGTGCCCGGGGCGCTCCTGGGCAAGGATGCCTTCCAGGAGATCGACATCAACGGGATCACCCTGCCGATGACCAAGCACAACTACCTGGTCCGGGATGCCGATGACCTGCCCCGGGTCTTCGCCGAGGCGTTCCACATCGCCCGGACCGGCCGTCCGGGTCCGGTCCACATCGACATCACCAAGGACGCCCTCCAGCAGGAGACATCGGCCGAGCACCCGTCCGAGGCCGAGGTGATCGCCGGCCTGCCGGGCTTCCGGCCGAACTTCGACGGGCATCCGCGCCAGCTCAAGCTGGCCGCGTCCGAGATCGCCCGGGCCCGCCGGCCGATGATCCTGGCCGGCCACGGCGTCCTCCACGCCGAGGCCTGGGACGACCTCGTCGCCTTCGCCGAGAAGACCAGCATCCCGGTCGCCTGGACCCTCCTCGGGATCGGCGCGATCGACGAGCGCCATCCCCTGGCCTACGGCTACATGGGCATGCACGGCTGGAAGCACGTCAACCGGGCGATCCAGACCGCGGACCTGCTGATCGCCGTCGGGATGCGCTTCGACGACCGGGTGACCGGCAACGTTCGGACCTACGCGCCGTATGCCCGGATCATCCACGTCGACATCGATCCCGCCGAGATCGGCAAGAACGTCGCTGTCGAGGTCCCGATCGTGGGCGACGCCGGCCGGGTCCTGCGGGCGCTCGAGCCGATGGTCGAGCCGACCCCGATCGCCGATCGGGCCGAGTACCTCGACCAGCTGGCGGCCTGGAAGACCGAGAGCGAGGCGAGCAGCTGGCACGGCTCGGGCGCCTGGCGGGCCGGTGTCCTGACCGCCGACTTCGTGGTCGAGCGGATCGGCGAGCTGACCGACCATGGCGCGACCTACGTGGCCGACGTCGGCCAGAACCAGATGTGGCTGGCCCGCTACCTCGGCTTTCGCCTGCCGAACAGCCACGTCAGCTCGGGCGGCCTCGGGACGATGGGCTTCTCGGTCCCGGCCGCGATGGGCGCCGCCCTCGGCCGGCCCGATCGGGAGACCTGGGCGATCACCGGCGACGGCGGCTTCCAGATGACCTCGCAGGAGCTGATGACCCTCGTCCAGGATCGAATCCCGGTGAAGATCGCCCTGTTCGACAACAAGAAGCTGGGCATGATCCGGCAGTGGCAGGAGATCTTCTACGGCGGCAACTACCACTCGGCCCACCTGCTCGGTCCCGACTTCGCCCGGCTGGCCGAGGCCTACGGGATCCCGGCCTTCCGGGCCGGCGCGCCCGATGAGGTCGACCCGGCGATCCGGGCTGCCCAGTCGGTCGACGGGCCGGCCCTGATCTGGTTCGAGATCGCCGAGACCCAGAACGTCTTCCCGATGATGCCGGCCGGCAAGGGCCTGTCCGACCTGATCGAGAAGTGGGACGGGCCGGAGGAATGAGCGAGCCGTCGCCCACGCCGGCCCACGCCAGCCCGCCGACCCGCGCCCTGCCCGGCTCGGGCGAGGTCCATCGCCATGTCCTCGTGGCGATCGTGCTCAACCGGCCGGGCGTCCTGAACCGGGTCGCCAGCCTGATGCGGGCTCGGAACTTCAACATCGAGTCGCTCGCGGTGAGCCACACCGACCAGCCCGACATCAGCCGGATGACGATCACCGTGCGGGGAGACGACGTGGCGGTCGAGCAGGTCAGCAAGCAGCTCTACCGGCTGATCGACGTCCTCAAGGTCCAGGACTTCTCGGGTGAGCCGACGGTTGAGCACGAGCTGGCCCTGGTCAAGGTCCGGGCGACCGATGCGAACCGGGCCGAGATCATCAAGGTGGCCGAGCTCTACAAGGCTCGCCTGGTCGACATCACCGACGGCTCGGTGATCGTCGAGGCGGCCGGCTCCGAGGCCGAGGTGGACGCCGTGGTGGCGCTCCTGCGGGCCTACGGGATCAAGGAACTGGTCCGAACCGGCACCGTGGTCATGGCCCGGGGCTCGGCATCCATCGAGGAGGCAATCAAGCGATGACCGCGACGATGTACTACGACCACGATGCCGACCCGGCCGCCCTTGCCGGCAAGACCGTGGCGATCATCGGCTACGGCAGCCAGGGCCACGCCCATGCCCTGAACCTCCACGAATCCGGGGTCGACGTGGTCGTTGGCCTGGCCCCGGGTTCGAAGAGCCGGGCCCTGGTCGAGGATGCCGGGATCCGGGTCGCCGACGTGGCCGACGCCGTGCGCTCGGCCGACGTGGTCATGATCCTGGTGCCCGACACGGCCCAGAAGGCGGTCTACGACAGCGAGATCGGGCCGAACCTGAAGCCGGGCGCCCTGCTGATGTTCGCCCATGGCTTCAACATCCACTTCAACCGGATCGACCCGCCCGCGGGAGTCGACGTCGGGATGGTGGCGCCCAAGGGTCCGGGCCACCTCCTGCGCAGCGTCTACCAGGCGGGCGGCGGCGTGCCTGCCCTGTTCGCGGTCTACCGCGACGAGACCGGGACGGCCCGGGCCAAGGTCCTGGCCTACGCTCGGGCGATCGGGGCGACCCGGGCCGGGGTCCTCGAGACGACCTTCGGCGAGGAGACCGAGACTGACCTGTTCGGTGAGCAGTCGGTCCTGTGCGGAGGCACGGCGGCCCTGGTCAAGATGGCCTTCGAGACGCTCGTCGAGGCGGGCTACCAGCCAGAGCTGGCCTACTTCGAGACGCTCCACGAGCTGAAGCTGATCGTTGACCTGATGTACCGGGGCGGCCTGAATTTCATGCGCTTCAGTGTCAGTGACACGGCCGAGTGGGGCGACTACGTGAGCGGCCCGCGGATCATCGATGACCACGTCCGGACGACGATGAAGCAGGTCCTGAGCGAGATCCAGGATGGCTCGTTCGCGGACCGCTGGATTGCCGAGAACGAGGCCGGCCGGCCGAACTTCGAGCGCTTCCGGCAGGCCGACCACGATCACCTGATCGAGCGGGTTGGCGCCTCGCTCCGGAGCCAGATGGCCTTCCTCAACCCGATCGAGGTCAAGGCCGGCCAGGCCCAGGCCTCGGTCGGCGGTGCCGCCGGTTCCCCGGCCGGAGCGGCCCGGTGAACGCCCGTCCGGCGACCGGGCCGCTGAGCCGGATCGAGCCGGGCGCGGTCCGGATCTTCGACACCACCCTGCGCGACGGCGAGCAGGCTCCCGGGGCCGGCCTGACCGCGGCCGAGAAGCTCGAGGTCGCCCGGCAGCTCGTCCGGCTCAGGGTCGACGTGATCGAGGCCGGCTTTCCGGCCGCTTCGCCGGGTGACTTCGAGGCGGTCCGCCGGATCGCCGAGGAGACCCGCGGGGTGGCCGTGGCTGCCCTGGCCCGCTGCCGGGATGGTGATCCGCAGCGAGCGGTCGAGGCGATCCGGGCGGCCGAGCGGCCCCACCTCCATGTGTTCATCGCGACCTCCGACATCCACCTGACCCACAAGCTCCGGATCGGTCGCGATGAAGCGCTCCGGCAGGCCGTCCGCTGGGTGGCCTACGGCCGGAGCGAGCTTGGGCCGGACGCCGAGATCGAGTTCTCGGCCGAGGACGCATCGCGGACCGACCTCGGCTACCTGCTCGATATCTACGAGGCCGTGGTGGCCGCCGGGGCGAGCACGGTCAACATCCCGGACACGGTCGGCTACGCCATCCCGGCCGAGTTCGGCCGCCTGGTCGAGCAGGTCGTCAACCGGGTCGGACGGGAGGCCACGGTCTCGGTCCACTGCCACAACGACCTGGGCCTGGCAACGGCCAACACCCTGGCCGCGGTCCAGGCGGGCGCCCGCCAGGTCGAGGTCACGATCAACGGCCTGGGCGAGCGAGCCGGCAATGCCTCCCTCGAAGAAGTCGTGATGGCTCTTCGGACCCGGCCGAACCAGTTCCCGGAGCTCGGCTCGCGGGTCCAGACCGAGCAGATCACGGCTGCCAGCCGGCTGGTCAGCTACCTGACCGGCTTCGCGGTCCAGCCCAACAAGGCGGTCGTCGGGGGCAATGCCTTCGCCCACGAGTCGGGCATCCACCAGGACGGCGTGATCAAGAACCCGCTGACCTACGAGATCATGACCCCCCAGTCGGTCGGCCTGACCGGCAGCCAGCTGACGATCGGCAAGCTGTCGGGGCGAAAGGGCCTCCAGGGCAAGCTCCACGACCTCGGCTACGACCTGGACGGCGACGCCCTCGAGGTGGTCTACCGCCAGGCGATCGCCCTGGCCGACCTGAAGAAGGAAGTGACCGACGCCGACCTCCTGGCGATCGTCGAGCGCCGGGCGGGCGATGTGCCGGCCTCGATCCAGCTCGACGGCTGGAGCGTGACCAGCTCCCACGGCGGCAATGCCACCGGCACGATCTCGATCTCGATCGGGGGCGATAGCCATTCGACCGAGGCGACCGGAAACGGCCCCGTCAACGCCCTCTATTCGGCCGTCGACCAGGCCCTCCAGCCGGTCCTCGGCTGGCACCCGGTCCTGGCCGAGTACGAGATCAAGGCGGTCTCGGCCGGCGAGGATGCCCAGGGCCAGGTCCTCGTCCGCTGCCGGCGGTCGTCCGACGAGGGCCCCGGGGCCTTGATCGTGAGCGGCCACGGCCTGTCCACGAACATCATCGAGGCCTCGCTCGAGGCGTACCTCGTGGCGGTCAACAAGCTCCACGGGGCCGAGATCAACGGGATCAACCCGGCCTTCGTCTCGCCCCGCCTGGCCGAGGACCTGCCGTGACGTCCGGCTCCCCGACCGGCTCCGATTTGAGCCGACCGACCTTCCGGCTGGCGACGATCCCCGGCGACGGGGTTGGGCCCGACGTCATCCGGGCGGGTCGGATCGCCCTGGAGGCGGCTGGGGCGCGGTTCGGCTTCGCCCTGGAGTGGACCGAGGTGATCGCGGGCGGGGCCGGAATCGACACCTGGGGCGTCGCGATCCGGCCGGCTGATGTCGATGCCTGCGCCGCGGCCGATGCGGTCTATCTCGGCGCCGTGGGCGGCCCGAAATGGGACGACCCGACCGCCGCCGTCCGGCCCGAACAGGCGCTCTTTGCCCTGCGCGGCGGCCTCGGGCTGTTCGCCAACCTGCGCCCGGTCACGGTTCATCCGGCCCTCGTGGCCGCCTCGCCGCTCAAGGCCGAGCTGCTCGACGGCGTCGACCTGCTGATCATCCGCGAGCTGACCGGCGGGCTCTACTTCGGAGCCCGGACCGAGGCCGATCCGGACGCCCGGCCAGGCGAGCGGGCGGCCAGCGATACGCTGCCCTATAGCGAGGCCGAGATCGAGCGGGTCGTCCGGCTGGCCTTCGAGCTCGCTCGCGGCCGGCGCTCGAAGGTGACCAGCGTCGACAAGGCCAACGTCCTCGCCACTTCGCGCCTGTGGCGGCGCGTGGCGACCGAGATGGGGACGGCCTATCCCGACGTGAGCCTCAACCACCAGCTCGTCGATTTATGCGCGATGCAGCTCGTCAGATGGCCGGCCGGCTTCGATGTCCTGGTCACCGAGAACCTGTTCGGCGACATCCTGTCGGACGAGGCGTCCGTCCTGGCCGGCTCGCTCGGGATGCTGCCCTCGGCCTCGGTCGGCAGCCGGCGCACGGCCCACGGCCTGCACGGCCTGTACGAGCCGATCCACGGCTCCGCTCCGGACATTGCCGGGCGGGACCTGGCCAACCCGATCGGCACGATCCTGTCCGGAGCGATGCTCCTGCGCTGGTCGCTCGGCCAGCTCGAGGCGGCGACGGCAATCGAGGCGGCCGTGAGTGCCGCGCTCGAGGACGGATTCCGGACGGCGGACCTGTGGCCGGTCTCGCCCGGCGTTTCGGCCGGCGTTTCGGCCGGCGACTCGGTCGAGGGCCTGACCCGGGTCGGCACGTCCGGGATGACCGAGGCGATCGTCGCCCGGATCGCCCGGCCGGGCGCCGCACCCGACACCTCAGCGGCGGCCCAGGTGGCCGCCCAGCCGGCGGCCCGATGAGCCAGCCTGTCGTCCTGTATGACACGACCCTGCGGGACGGGACCCAGGGCGAGAACATCACCCTGTCCCTGGCCGACAAGCTTCGGATCGCCCGGATGCTCGACGAGTTCGGGATGCCCTACATCGAGGGCGGCTGGCCCGGGTCGAACCCGAAGGACATCGAGTTCTTCGCCGCGGCCCGGAAGCTGAGCTGGGCCACGGCCCGGCTGGCGGCGTTCGGCTCGACCCGCCATCGCTCAAACCGGCCGGAGGGCGACCCGAACCTGCACGAGCTGGTCGCCGCCGAGACCCCGGTCGTGACGATCTTCGGCAAGAGCTGGCTGCTCCACGTGACCGAGGTCCTGGGCGCGACCCCGGCCGAGAACCTGGACATGGTGGCGGAGTCGGTCGCCTTCGTGGCCGAGCGCGGGCGCGAGGTCGTGTACGACGCCGAGCACTACTTCGACGGCTACGCCGCCGACCCTGACTATGCCCTGGCGACCCTTCGGGCGGCCCGCCAGGCGGGTGCTCGCTCGATCGTCCTGTGCGACACGAACGGCGGGACGCTGACCGGGCGACTCGTCGAGGTCGTCCGAGCGACGATGGCCGGCCTGGCGGCCGATCCGGCGGCACCGCCGATCAGCTGGGGGATCCATACCCACAACGACGCCGAGCTGGCCGTGGCCAACACGATCGCCGCGGTCGAGGCCGGGGTCCGCCACGTCCAGGCCACGATCAACGGCTACGGCGAGCGCTGCGGCAACGCCAACATGGTCAGCATCCTGGCCAACCTGGCCCTCAAGACCGAGCTCGCCCTGGTGCCCGCCGGCGGCGGCCGGCTGGCCGGCCTGACCGAGCTGTCGCGGGGCGTGGCCGAGATCGCCAACGTCGCGCCGAGCGACTACCAGCCCTATGTCGGCCGGTCGGCCTTCGCCCACAAGGGCGGTGTCCACGGCGCGGCGGTGGCCAAGGTCGAGCGAAGCTACCAGCACGTCGATCCGGCCCTGGTCGGCAACGAGGGCCGGCTCGTGGTCAGCGAGCTGGGCGGTCGGGCCAACACCCAGCTCCGGGCGGAGCAGCTCGGCCATCGCCTCGACGGATCGATCGACGCCCGGGCCCTGTCCCGGCTGATCAAGGAGCTCGAGGCCGACGGGCTGGCCTTCGAGGGTGCCGAAGCCTCGTTCGAGCTGCTGATCCGGCGCCATGCCACGGGCTACGTGGCGCCCTTCCGGATCCTCGACTTCACGGTCCTCGTCGAGCAACGCGATGGGCGTGAGCTGCTGGCCGAGGCGACGGTCAAGGTCGAGGTGGCCGGCGAGGTGCTCCACACCGCGGCCGAAGGCAATGGTCCGGTCAACGCCCTCGATGCGGCCCTGCGCAAGGCCCTCGGCGCGTTCTACCCCGAGCTCGATGCGGTCCACCTGGTCGACTACAAGGTCCGGATCATCGATGGCACGGCGGCCACCGGGGCCCGGACCCGGGTGATCATCGACTCGTCCGACGGGTCGCGGACGTGGTCCACGATGGGCAGCGACACGAACATCATCGCGGCCTCGGCGGCCGCCCTGGCCGACTCGCTCGAGTACCTCGTCTGGAAGGCCGGGGCCGAGCTGCGCCGGCGCGACGAGCGTCACTTCACGACCCCGATGCCGGTTGCACCGGCCGCCGAGTCACGGGCCGCCGGGGCGGCCGAGACGTCTCGAGAACCCGTCGAACAGCTTCCGGAGGCAGACCGATGACCAACCCGACCACGGCGGACCTGACCACGGCGGCGCTCCACCTGACCCGCTGGACGGTTTCCTCGGGCAGCCAGGTCCAGAGCCGGGGTGCGGTGGTGATCGCTTCGGGCGACCATCAATGGGAAGGCGCGGCCGAGGGCAATGGACCGGTCGATGCCCTCCTGCGAGCCGTGGACACGGCGCTGGCGGGGGTCCTGACCGGGAACCCCCGGCTGATCGCCTACGACGTCCATGCCGTGGCCGAAGGGCCCGATGCGGTCGGTATGGTCACGATCAAGATCGCCCCACCGTCGTCGGCCGGCGGTCGCCGGGCCAGCGGCCACTACACCGGCCAGAGCCGCAACGTGAACATCATCGCGGCCTCGATCGAGGCCTACATCGACGCCTTGAACCTGCTCCTCGAGGAGGCCCATTGGGCCGGGGCCACCGAGGCGGCCGGCAACCGCAAGCGGGCCAGGGCGGCCGCCGCCAGTCGGGCGCCGCGGGCCGAGCTGGACGAGGACGCCGGGGTCCACGACACGACGGCCTGGTTCGAGCGCTGAGCGCGCCCGACCTGCCCGGCGGTCCTCCCCGGGGGATCCGGGCCGCGTTCTCGGGCGAACCCGGCTCATTTGCCGAGGACGCCCTGCTGGCCGCCCTCGACCGGCCCCAAACGGTCCCGGCCGGCAGCTTCCGGGAGGTCTTCGAGGCCGTCCGTGACGGTCGGGCGGAGATCGGCGTCGTGCCGATCGAGAACGTGGTCAACGGGACCGTCCGCGAGGTCTACGACCTGCTCCTCGAGCATGACCTGGAGATCGTGGGCGAGGTGGTCGTGCCGGTCCGGCTGTGCCTGGCCGCTCTGCCCGGCAGCCGGCTCGACCAGATCGAGCGGGTCTACTCCCACATCCAGGCCCTGGGCCAGGCGGACCGCTTCCTGCGGACCCGGTCCTGGGCGCTGCTCACGACCTACAACACGGCCGGGGCCGGCAAGCTCATCGCCGAACGGGCCGAGGCCGGCTCCGCGGCCGTCCTGTCGCCCCGGGCCGCCGCCCACTTCGGGCTGGAGGTCCTGGCCGACGAGATCGAGAACGATCCGGCCAACCGGACCCGGTTCGTCCTCGTCGCCCGCCCGGATGCGCAGCTTCCCGACGGCTGGCGTCGCCCGCTCGGAGAGCCCGTCACGGACCGGACGACCCTGGCCTTCGCGGTCCGCAATGAGCCGGGCACGCTCCTGTCGGTCCTCCGGGTGCTGGCTGATCGGCGGCTCAACCTGAGCACCCTCGAATCGCGGCCGAGCCGTGAGGTCGCCTGGGAATACGTCTTCTGGGCCGACGTGGACGCCGACCTGCTCGCCCCGGATGGTGCGGCCGCCCTGGCCGAGATCCGGCCCCTGACCACGATGGTCCGGGTCCTCGGCGCCTACCAGCGCATGGCCGGGAGCTGAGCCTGTCCGGCGCGGCGGGCCGGCGCCGGCGATCAGCTCAGCTGATCACCAGGTCGGCCGGGACGTTCGGGTCGATCGGCCGGTAGACCGGCTTCAGCTCGCCCAGGACGTCGACCAGGATCTCGGCCACGGCCAGGTTCCGGAACCAGGGCTTGTTGGCCGGGATCACGTACCACGGAGCGGCCTTCGTCGAGCAGCGGTTCAGGACCGTTTCGAAGGCTGCCATGTAGTTGTCCCACAGGGCCCGCTCGGCCAGGTCGCCCATCTTGAACTTCCAACGCTTGGCCGGATCGTGGAGCCGCTCCTCGAACCGCTTGCGCTGCTCGTCGCGATCGATCAGGAGGAGGAACTTGACGATCGTCGTGCCTTCCTCGACGAGCATCTGCTCCCAGGCGTTGATCTGGTCGTATCGCCGACGCCAGGTCGAGCGGGGGACGAGGTCGTGGACCCGGACGACCAGCACGTCCTCGTAGTGCGAGCGGTTGAAGATGCCGATTTCGCCCTTGGCCGGGATCCGCTCGTGGACCCGCCACAGGTAGTCGTGGCCGAGCTCGGCCGGGGTGGGCACCTTGAAGCTGGTGACCGGACAGCCCTGCGGGTTGAAGGCGGTCATCACGTGGCCGATCGTGCCGTCCTTGCCTGCGGCGTCGATCCCCTGGAGGACGACCAGGACCGGGTGCTTCGCCTCGGCCCACAGCCGGTCCTGGAGGCCGGCCAGGCGGTCCAGGTCCTGGCGGACCTTGCCGGCCGAGCCCTGCTTCGTGTAGCCGTGGGTATCGTCGGGATCGACCTTCGCCAGCCGGACCTTGCGGCCGGGCTCGATTCGGAGCTGTTCGCGGAGGCGACGTTCGGGCATCGCTGGCACCTCGGGCTGGGCTGGCCTGGCGTCCAGGGCCCGTCATCCGGGCCTGGCGTCCGGGGATCGTACCTTGGCCCGACTAGAATGTGGCCACCACCCGCCAGGAGCCCAGGATGACCACGACCATCGGCACCCAGCCCCATCCGATCCTGCTTGCCGGCCGCTGGGTCGAATCGCCGGACGTGCTGACCGTCAGCAACCCGGCGGACCCGGGCAACCCCGCCGGCCGGACCTACCAGGCCACGGCGGAGCAGTACGACCAGGCGGTCGAGGCCGCCGTTGCCGCCTTCGAGCAGACCCGCCAGATGCCGGCCTACGAGCGCGGGCGGATCCTGCGCACGATCAGCGCCGGGATCAAGGCCCGGCGCGAGGAGCTCGGCCAGTTGATCGCCCGCGAGGCCGGCAAGCCGATCCGGGACGCCCTGGTCGAGGTCGACCGGGCCGTCCTGACCTTCCGGCTCGGCGCCGAGGAGGCCGAGCGGATGGTCGGCGAGATCATCCCGCTCGACCTCATGGCCAGCTCGCGGGGCCGGGTCGGGATCACCCGGCGCTTCCCGGTCGGCCCGGTCGCCGCGATCAGCCCGTTCAACTTCCCGCTCAACCTGGCCGCCCACAAGCTGTCGCCGGCGATCGCGGCGGGCTGCTCGATCGTGCTCAAGCCGCCGTCGCAAGGACCCGCTCACGATGCTCACCGTGGGCGAGATCATCGACGAGGCGGGTCTGCCCGACGGGTGCCGTGTCGCATCCTGCCGATGACCCGCGAGCTCGGCGACCGGATGGTCGCCGACGACCGCTTCAAGCTGCTCACCTTCACCGGCAGCCCGTCGGTCGGCTGGCGGATGAAGGAGCGGGCCGGCAAGAAGAAGGTCGTGCTCGAGCTCGGCGGCAACGCCGGGGTCATCGTCGATCGCACGCGCGGACCTCGACTGGGCGGTCAAGCGCTGCCTGGTCGGGGCCTTCGGCTATGCCGGCCAGGTCTGCATCAGCGTCCAGCGGATGTTCGATCCACGAGGACGTCTGGGACGAGTTCATGGACCGCTTCGTCGGCCGGCGCCGCGCGCGCTCAAGGTGGGCGACCCGCTCGATCCCGACGACCGACCTCGGTCCGATGGTCGACGACGCACGCCGCGGCCCGGACCCAGCGCTGGGTGGACGAGGCGCTGGCGCCGGGCGGCAAGCTCCTGCTCGGGCGGCAGGGCCGACGGCACGTTCTTCCCGCCGACGATCCTGACCGATGTCCCGGTGACCGCGCAGGTCTGCTCGAACGAGGCCTTCGCGCCGCTCGTCGTGGCCTTCCCGTTCCGTGACCTCGACGACGCGATCGCGGCAGGTCAACGACTCGATCGTTCGGGCTCCAGACCGGCGTCTTCACCAACGACCTGGCCGCGCGCGTGGGCGGCCTTCGCCGAGCTCGAGGTCGGCGGCGTGATCGTCAACGACATGCCGACCTACCGGATCGACCACATGCCCTACGGCGGCGTCAAGGACTCCGGCCTCGGCCGCGAGGGCCTGCGCTGGGCGATCGAGGACATGACCGAGCTCCGGATCATGGTCCTCGCCCAGCCAGGCTGAACGGCGCCGACCGCCCGGCCTCGCTGGCGAACAGCTCGTGGGCCTTGAACCGGGAGGCTTCCTCGGACCAGAACGGGAACGACCAGCGACCGGGCTCGTCGATGAACCCGTCCAGGGTGAGGTAGGTGCTGGCGACGACCTTGCGCGGCATCGGTGCTCCTTGGCAGGTAGGCTGAGGCGAATTCGAGTGTAGGTCCGAGGTCCCGTCCGGGGCCGTCCCATCGACCGCGACGCGTCGCGCGATCGGCTGATCGGCGGGCCACCATGGCTCGGTGGACTTTGCCCTGACCGACGAGCAGCTCGAGCTGCACGAGCGGGCCCGCCGGTATGTCGTCGAGGTGCTCCAGCCGCTCGAAGAGTCGAGTTCGAGCGCGATCGCGGCGTCCTGCCCCGGGCGACTGGGGTCGAGCCGATCCGCGAGGCCGCCATCGAGGCCCGCCTGCACGGCGGCCCGCTGCCCCGTCGAGGTCGGCGGCCAGGGCTGGTCGGTCATGGACCAGGTGCTCGTCCACGAGCAGCTCGGCCAGGTCGACCGGTGGCCTCTGGTCGTACATCCCGGGCGCCTACAACGTCCTGATCCACTGCGATCCCGAGCAGCGACGGCGCTACCTCGACCCGTCGATCCGGGGCGAGCGCAATCGGGAGCTACGCGATCACCGAGGATGAGCGCCGGCTCGGACGCCCGGACGATGCGCGCCACCGCCGTCCGCGACGCCGCCACCGGCGAGTACGTGCTCAACGGCGAGAAGTGGTTCGTCACCGGGCCCGGACGACACCGACTTCATGATCTTCCATGCCAACGTGGTCGACGGCGACGGCGCGCCTGCCGACCCTCTTCCTCGTCGACTACGACACGCCCGGCCTGCGCGCTGAGCCACGACCCGGACTACATGCACACCTTCGCCGACCGCCACCCGCAGTTCGTCCTCGAGGACGTCCGGGTGCCCGGCCTCGGCCGATCCTGGGCGGGGTCGGCCAGGCCGACGAGCTGACCAACGAGTGGTTCGTCGAGGAGCGGATCCACATCGGCGCCCGCTGCACCGGGGCGATGGAGCGGCTGCTCGACGCTGGCCGTCGAGTGGGCCACGCGAGCGGGTCCAGTTCGGCGCAGCGGATCTACGACTTCCAGGGGGTCAGCTTCCCGCTGGCCGACTCGGCGGCCGACGCCGCGGCCGCCCGCCTGCTCACCCGGGAGTGCGCCTGGCTGGCCGACAGCGGGGCGGACCCGAAGGTGGTCCACGCCAAGGCGTCGATCGCCAAGCTGTTCGCCTCCGAGGCGGCCTTCCGCTGCGCCGACCGGGTCGTCCAGGTCTTCGGCGGCCGCGGCTACATGCGCGAGTACCCGGCCGAGCGGTTCTTCCGCGAGCTCCGGGTGGACCGGATCTGGGAGGGCACCTCCGAGATCCAGCGGCTGATCATCGCCCGGGCGCTCGAGAAGCGCGGCGTCGAGCCGGGTCGTCGGCGAGGGATGACCGACCATCGGCCGATCCGACCAACCGGAGCCCGCAGCCCGATCAGCCCAGCGGCCGGTCCGACCCGCCGGCGATCGACCTGCGGCCCTCTTCGCCCCGCGCTCGATCGCGGTCGTCGGCGCGTCGCCGCGATCTGGATCGCCGAGACCGTCCGCGACAACCTGCGGGATGATGGGCAGCGCAGACCCGCTGCCACTTCGTCAACCCGAAGTACGACGAGGCTCTACGGCCAGCCCTGCTACCCGAGCCTGGACGCCCTGCCCGAGCGCCCGGACATGCGTCCTCGTCGCGCTCAACCCGCTGCGGGCGGCGAGCGTGACCGACGAGGCGGCCGCGGCGCGGCGTGCCCGGCGCGTCATCATCCCGGGTGGCGGCGTGGTCGAGGGCGGTCAGGCGGCCGCCGCGATGCAGGCCGAGGTCGCGCGAGATCGCCCGCGCCACGGGATCGCCGCTCCTCGGCCCGAACTGCATGGGCGTGATCGACCTGGACCGCGAACAGCGCCGTCTACATCGGCGACGTCTCGCCTTACCTGCCGCGGGGCGGTGTCGCCGGGATCGCCCAGTCGCGGCTCGGTGACCGACGCGTTCGTCCACTTCGGGACCGCGGATCGGCTTCAGCCGGATCATCGGGTGCGGGCTCCGAGGTCGTCCTCGACGTCTGCGACTACGTCGCCTACTGCCTCGACGACCCCGAGACCGACCTCGATCATCCTGTTCGTCGAGGGCTTCAAGCGGCCCGAGCGGTTCCTCGCCCTGGCCGACCGGGCGCTGGAGATGGGCAAGCCGATCATGGCCGTCAAGGTCGGCCGGAGCGCCCAGGCCCAGGCGGCCGCCGTCGCCCACTCCGGCTCGCTGGCCGGCGAGGCCCGGGTGACCGACGCGGCCCTGGACGCGGCCGGCGTCATCCGCTGCGCCGACCTCGACGAGCTGCTCGAGACGGCCGAGCTGCTCGACGGGCTGCCGCCGGACTCGGCCGGGGCGTCGGGCCAGGGCCGGACCGGCGTCGTCACCGTCTCGACCGGCGAGGCCTCGCTCATCGCCGACCTGGCCGAGACGGTCGGAGCCGACCTGCCGCCGATCCCGGCCGTGACCCGGGCGGCGATCCCCGGGACCTGCCGACCATGGGCTACATCGGCAACCCGATCGACCCGTGGGGCGCGACCGACGCAGCGAGTCGCCTACGGCGGCGTCCTCGAGGCCTTCGCCGGCGTCGGGCGCCTACGACGTCCTCGCGATCGTCCACGACTTCCCGTACCGCTCGCTGCCCAGCGAGGTGCCCGTCGCCGAGGGCGTGGCCCGGGACTGCTCGTGGCCGCGACCGCGAGCCGGCCGGAGATCCTGCCGGTCTACGTCTCGCTCACCTCGGGCGAGCCGCCGCCCGAGATCGATGGCCCTGCTCGACGCGGCCGGCGGCGATCCCGGTCCTGCGGGGCCGACCGAGGCGTTCGCGGCGATCGCCGGACGGGCGACCTGGGAAGCGCGGCGGGCGGCCCGGGCGATCGAGGGCCCCCGTCGACCGGGCTGGCCGGCCCTGGCCCAGGACCGAACGGCACTCGGCCATGATCCGGCATTCCGGCCCTCCGAGATGATCGAGCCAGGGGACGCCGCCGAGCGCTCGAAGGCTGGCGCCCGGGTGATGCCCGAGCTCGAGAGCCTGGGCCTGCTCGGCGCGGCCGGGCTCCCGGTCGTCGAGGCCCGGCCGGTCCCGGATGGGGCGGCAGCCCTCCGGGCCGCCGAGGCCATCGGCTACCCCGTGGCCCTCAAGCTCGATGCGACCCGGCTCGCCCACAAGAGCGAGATCGGCGGGGTGATCGTCGGCCTGGCCGATGGCCGAGCCGTGGCGGCGGCGGCCGACTCGCTCCTGGCCATTGGCCGGACATCCGACATCGGATTGCGCGGCCTGCTCGTCGAGCCGAGCCTGCCGGCCGGGGTCGAGCTGATCGTCGGCCTCCGGCGCGACCCCCAGTTCGGCCCGCTCGTGATCGTCGGCCTGGGCGGCGTCCTCGCCGAGATCCTCGACGACGTGGTGGTCGAGCTCGCACCACTCTCGAGATCGACTGCCGGGGCGATGCTCGAGCGGCTGCGCGGCAGCCGGATCCTCGACGGCGCACGGGGCCGGCCGGCCATCGACCGGACGGCCGTGGTCGACCTAATCGTGGCCCTGGCCGACCTCGGCTGCCGCCGGCCGGACCTGCTCGAGGTCGACCTGAACCCGGTGATCGCCTCGTCCAGCGGCGCCCGGGCAGCCGACGCCTTGGTCGTTCTTGCTCCGGGGATCGAAGGCCTCTGACTCCGCCTCGCCTCGGCGGGCCCGCGAACCGGCAGCCGGCCCGCGGCGGACCGCCAGTGGTGCCGTTTGTGGTGCCTTCGGCAGGACCATTGGTCGGTTAGGTGGGGGTACGATCGGTTGACGCTCCCGGGAGCCCGTGGGACGATGCCGACTCGGGCCCGGGCAGCCTCCCCCTGCACGACCCTGATGCCTGATTCCGGTCAAATCGACCGTTCGCGACGCCAGATCATGCCGTTCCAAGACGGGGTGGAAGCGCCGCCCAACGATGGGATGACGCCTCGGTGCACGCACGCAACGCTTTCTCCGGGCTGAGCACCCGGGGCCGCATCCTCGTCGCCATCTCCGTCCTTGCCCTGGCCGGGCTCGTGCCCCTGGCCACGATCGGCCCGGCCCCGGCAACCTCGAGCGGCGGGACTCTGACCGGCGCCGCCACGACCGGCGCCAACGCCCGTCCGGCCGTGGCACCCGCGGGCGCGAGCCAGGTCCTCGGCTCACAGGCCGGCCAGCCGGCGGCTCCGCCCAACCCGGACGACGTTCCCCTGATCACCTTCGCGTCGACCAGCAAGGGGGCGCGGGTCCTCCTGAGCGCCCCGGCCCACGTCGCGCTGGGCCAGACCGTCACCGTCGTCCTCAAGGCGGCTGGAGTCAGGAACCTGGCCGGCTACGAGGGTGTCCTTCGGTTCGATCCGGCCGCCGCCGAGTTCGACAGCCTGAGCCAGCGCTCGATCGCCCTGGCAGGCTCGGGCCGCGACGTCCAGCCGCTGGGACCCGTGGTCGTGCCGGCCGGGGTTGCGTTCGGGCTGTACTCCTGCTCGATCGCCGGCTGTGGCGATGGCCCCGTCACGGCCCGGATTCATCCCGGGGCGAGCGGCACGGTCACCCTGGCCAAGCTCACCCTGATCCCTACCCGGGCCGGCAGCCTGACCCTGGCCCTCGGCGCGATGCGCTTCGTGGATGCCTCGGGCCGGTTGGTCCAGCTGAGCCTGCCCGGCACGGTCACGGTCAAGGTCGGCAGCGGCGGCAGCCGCTACCTGGCCCGCGCGGCAGTCGCTCTCCATCCGTCAGCGGCCCGGGCCGTCACCAACGCCGACATCAGCGGTGACGGGCTGGTCGGCCCGGCCGATCTGAACCTGGCCGCGATCGACTGGGGCCTCTCCCGGGAGTCGGGCAAGGCCTGCGGCCTGACGAGCGATCCGGCCGACGTGAACCACGACGGCTGCCTCGATGTCCAGGATGTCCAGCGGATCGCGGCCCGGGTGGCCCCGCGACCGGCCACGCCGCCGCTGGCCAGCCGCTTCGCCGAGCCGGCCGCGATCGATACTTTCACCGTCAACTCGACGGCGGACACCGGCGACAAGACCCCCGGTGACGGGATCTGCATGACCTCGGCCGGGACCTGCACCCTCCGGGCGGCGATCTCGGAGGCCAATCTCCACCCCGGACCGGACGTGATCGATTTCGCCATCTCGGGCAGCGGGGTCCAGACGATCACGATCGGCAGCGCCCTGCCGACGGTCACCGACACGACCGGCGGCCTGACGATCGATGGCTACAGCCAGCCCGGCGCCAGCCCGAACACCGACCCGATCATCGACAACGCCGTGATCAAGATCCAGATCACGGCGACGAACCCGAACACCGACGGCCTGTTCGTCAGCTCCTCGAACAACCTGATCCGCGGCCTGGCGATGTACAACCTCCACCGCTCGATCGTGTTCCAGACCTCGAGTGCGGCGAACAACGCGGTGACCGGCAGCTTCATCGGGACGAACGCGGCGGGCACGTTCGTGGCGCCCAACTGGATCAGCGGCGGGAACGGAATCATCGTCACCCAGGCCGCCAGCTACACCACGGTCGGCGGCTCGAACCCGGCCGACCGGGACGTCCTCTCGGGCAACGAGGCGAACGGCTTCTCGACCTACAACGAGCAGACCGACCACAACATCGTCGAGGGCAACCTGATCGGGTTGGGGCCCAACGGCAAGGACATCCTCAGCTGCAGCGGGATCTGCTACGGCCAACAGTCCCACGGCGTCGACATCAACACCGGCTCGTCCTACAACATCATCGGCGGGACCGGTCCCGGCCAGCGCAACGTCATCTCGAACAACCGGGGCGAGGGGATCGAGTTCTCCCACAGCAGCACGACCGACAGCAACCAGGCGATCGGCAACTACATCGGCACGGACGTGACCGGCAATGGCGGGGCGGCCAACAAGTACGGCAACGGCTGGAACGGGATCCACCTCGAGGACGGCGTGACTGGCAGCGTCCTCGCCTACAACGTGATCGGCAACAACGCCCTGCGGACGGACATGCTCGAGGTCACCGGGGGCATCGGGATCGAGGGCTTCTACACCGCCGGGACATCGGTCCACGACAACAAGATCGGCGTCGGCGCCGACGGCGTGACGCCGCTGCCCAACAGCTTCTACGGCGTCGTCATCCACTACAACGCCAGCTGGACGACCGTCGGCCCGAACAACATCATCGCCAACAACCCGGTCGGGGTCGGGATCGGCGACACGACTGATATCGACAATACGATCACCCGGAATTCGATCTACAACAACGGCTCGGCCGGGACCGGGCTCGGCATCCAGCTTCTCAACCATGCCAACAATTCGATCGCCAGCCCCAACCTGAGCCCGACCGGGGTCTCGCTGACTGCGGCCAAGGGCACGGCCTGCGCCGGTTGCACAGTCGAGGCGTTCAAGGCCGCGCCGGATGCCGGAGATGCCAGCGGCGGCGCTGGAGGCCAGGGCCAGGTCTTCCTCGGCAGCAGCCTCGTGCCGGCCAGCGGGAGCTTCACGGTTGGCTTCAGCCAGACCCTGAACCCAGGCGATCTCGTCACCGCAACGATGACCGACCCGGCCGGTGATACATCGCCTTTCAGCACGAACGTGGCGGCCGCCTCGTTGGCGTCGCCCACGCCGCCGCCGACGCCCTTGCCGACGCCCACCCCCAGCCTGACCACGTACGCGGCGGACACCTTCAGTCGGACGCTCGGCCAGACCTGGGGTGAGGCCGACCAGGGCGGCAACTACGCCGGCTTCTACTGCACCAATGACGACATGAACGTGACCGGCAGCGCCGCCACGGTCCTCCTGCCCGATCCGCACAATCCCGAGATCTGCCCCAAGGACAGCACCGTCGATACGAACTATCGGGGCGGCTACCTGACCAACGTCAGTGCCCAGGACGTCGATGTCCGGTTCCGGGTCGCGACGGCCACCCTGGCCACCTCGGACAACATCAATGTCGGCTTCGACGCCCGGCGAGTTTCGGGCTTCACCTCGTACCGCGGCCAGGTCCGCCTGACGACCGGCAACCAGGTCTGGCTCCAGGCCGACACGGTCATCAACAACACGATGACCCCGCTCGGGGCCAACACCCGGGCCACGACGGCCAGCGTCGCGACCGGCGCCTTCATCTGGGTCCGGGCCCAGATCACCGGCACGAACCCGACGACGATCAGGATGAAAGCCTGGAACGACGGCTCGCCCGAGCCGGCGACCTGGGCCTACACCACGACCGACTCGACGGCGGTCCTCCAGGCACCCGGCGCGACCGGCCTCCTGGGCTGGCTCTCGGCGGCCTGGAACCAGGGCCCGATCACGGTCAGCTTCGATGACTTCAACGTCACTTCGCCGATCAGTGGGACCGTCCCGGCGGCGCCCGTGGCCAACTTCAGTGCGACCCCGGTCGCCGGCACCCTGGGCGTGAACTTCAGCAACACCTCGACCGGTGGGACGCCCGACACGTTTGCCTGGGACTTTGGCGACGGCAGCGGCTCGGCTCTGCCCAGTCCGAGCCATACCTACGCCGCGGCAGGGACCTACCAGGTGAAGCTGAGCACGACGAACAACGGGGGCAGCTCCTCAAAGACCCAGTCGATCACGGTCAGCCCGCTGCCGGGCAAGCCGGTCGCCGGGTTCACCTGGAGCCAGCAGTCCGGCACCCTCGGTGTCCAGTTCACCGACAGCTCCACGAACTCGCCCTCGAGCTGGTCGTGGGACTTCGGTGACGGCAGCCCTGCCGCGACCGTCCAGAATCCGCTCCACGTCTATGCCGGCCCCGGGCCATACACGGTCACCCTCCAGGCGACCAATGGCAGCGGGACGGGGACCCTGGCCCAGGTGATCACGGTCAACGCCCTGGCGGTCCCGGTAGCCGGCTTCACCTATAGCCAGGCACCCGGAACCCTGACCTACACGTTCACCGATACCTCCACGAATGGGCCTACCAGCTGGGCCTGGACGTTCGGTGACGGCGGCACGTCGACCAGCCAGAACCCGGTTCACACGTTCGCCAGCGCGGGCACCTATACCGTCGGGCTGACCGCCACCAACGCCAGCGGCCCATCAACGCCGACCAGCCAGTCGATCACGGCCAGTGCCACGGCCTTCGCCTCCGACAGCTTCAGCCGCGCAGCGGCCTCCGGGACCTGGGGCAGCGCCCCAATTGGTGGCGCCTACTCGTACGTCGGCAGCCAATCGGACTTCAGCCTGACCGGCTCGGCCGGCACGATCAACCTCGGCACGGCTGGCGCGACCCGGGCGGCGTACCTCCCGGTCAGCGCCCAGGACGTCGACGTCACCTACCAGTTCAACATCAGCAAGTTGCCGACCGGTGGTGGCAGCGCCTACGCCTACGGCAGTGTCCGCCGCTCGGCCACCGCCGACTACCGGATCAAAGCCCGGATCTTCGGGACCGGCGCGGTCTACCTGTCAGTCAGCCAGTTCTCGGCGGGGACCGAGACAACGCTCGGAACAGAGGTCCAGGTTCCCGGGCTGACCTATACAGCCGGCCAGGACCTCAAGGTCCACGCTCAGATCAGCGGAACGAATCCGACCACGATCAAGGCCCGGCTGTGGCTGGCCAGCGGCACCGAGCCGAGCACCTGGCTGGTCAGCCGGACCGACTCGACCGCCGCGCTCCAGGTCGCCGGCAGCGTCGGCCTGCGGGCCTATTCGAGCAGCACGACCACGAATAACCCGATCGGCGTGTCATTCGACAACTTCGTCGCTGGGCCGGTCACGGTCGTCGCCCCGCCGGCCCCGGTCGCGAACTTCACCTGGAAGCAGGCGAGCGGGACGAACACGGTCAACTTCAGCGACACCTCAACGAACAGTCCGACCTCCTGGTCCTGGACCTTCGGCGACGGCTCGACCTCGACCAGCCAGAACCCGTCGCACACGTACGCGGCGTCGGGGACCTACACGGCGACGCTGACCGCCACCAACGCCAGCGGCTCATCGGTGCCCGCCGCGAGCCAGTCGGTCGTGGTCACAACCGCGCCGTCGGCCTATGCCTCGGACACCTTCGCCCGGACCGCCGCCAGCGGGACGTGGGGGAGCGCCCAGGTCGGTGGCGCCTACACCTATGTGGGCAGCCAATCTGACTTCAGCCTGACCGGCAGCGCCGGTCAGATCAACCTGCCCACGGCCGGGGCGAACCGGGCGGCCTTCCTGGCCGTCAGCGCCCAGGACGTCGACCTGACCTACCAGTTCGGCATCAGCGCCCTGCCGGCCGGCGGCGGCAGCGTCTACACCTACGGCACGGTTCGCCACTCGGCCACCACCGACTACCGGGCCAAGGTCCGGGTGACCGGGACCGGAGCGGTCTACCTCTCGTTCAGCCAGTACTCGGGCGGAGCCGAGTCGACCCTCGGCTCTGAGGTGCTGGTGTCCGGCCTGACGTATGTGGCCGGGACCTACCTGAACGTCCACGCCCAGGTCTCGGGCACGAGCCCGACCACCCTGAATGCCCGGGTGTGGGCGTCCGGAACGACCGAACCGGGCACGTGGCAGGTAAGCCGGACGGACTCCACTGCCTCGCTCCAGCTGGCCGGCGGGGTCGGCCTGCGCGCCTACACGTCGGGGATCACGACGAACACTCCGATCAGCGTCTCGTTCGATAACTTCATCGCCGCCCCGATCTCGCAGGCCGGCGTTCCGTCCCTGGTCGCCGGGGGCGACGTTCCGGTCGCCCTGATTGTCCTGGCTGACCGCCGGACTTGACCATGGATCAAGCCGCCTGACGACCTCCCACGAGCCCCAGCCCGACCCAGGCACCCCTGAACGGTCCATCCGGACGCCAATCATCCCGGTTCATCCACCCAGGCTTGCTCACGAGCCACAGTTCAACGGAGTTGGATTCGATGACCCGCCTCGCCGCCCGACCTCGCATTCAGCGGCTCGCCACCTTGCTGGCCACCGCTGGGCTGCTAACCGGGCTCGTCGTCCCGGCCACGAGCCTCGCGGCAGCGCCTGATCCGTCGCCGTCGGCCACCCCGGCTGCCTCGCCATCGGCGGACCCGTCGAACACGCCCTCGCCCAGCCCGACCGCTTCGTCCGGTCCGTCGACCCCGGTCGCCTCGTCGAATCCGAGCAGCTCCGATCCAATCGGCTCATCGACGACCGGCTCCTCGAGCCCGACTGGCCGGGGCACGACGACCCCCGGTGCGACCAGCGCCCCCAGCCCGACCGCGAGCGCCTCGCCGACGGCCGAGCCGAAGTCGCGGCCGGATCAGCCCGAGATCTTCAACTCGTCGCTGATGAAGCCGAACCTGACCGGCGTCCTGCCGGCCGGCTTCCAGGAGCAGGTCGCGATCCCCAGCCTGAGCCAGCCGACCGACGTCCAGTTCGCTTCGAACGGGCACGTCTTCGTAACCGAGAAGTCGGGCGTGATCCTGGAGTACGACAGCCTGACGAACCCGACCCCGACGGTCTTCGCCGACCTGTCGGTCGAGGTCATGAACTACTGGGACCGGGGGCTGACGAGCATCGTCGTGGATCCACAGCTGACCTCGGGCCGGCCGTACGTCTACGTCCTGTACAGCTTCGACGCGCCGATCGGCGGGACCGCCCCGACCTATGGCGGGACGAACGCCCAGGACTCCTGCCCAACGCCCCCCGGCCCGCTCCCGCCCAACACGGGCTGCGTGATCAGTGGCCGCCTGTCCCGGCTGACCGTCTCGAACAACGGGGCCGGCTCGACGATGGTCCCCGGCAGCGAGAAGGTCCTGATCAACGCCTGGTGCCAGCAGTTCCCGAGCCACACCCCCGATGACGTGGTCATGGGTCCCGACGGCCAGCTCTGGGTGACCGCCGGCGACGGCGCCGCGTTCACGACCCGGGACTGGGGCCAGTACGGCAACCCGTGCGGCGACCCGCCCGGCGCGGCCGGTACCAACCTGACCCTGCCGACCGCCGAGGGAGGCTCGCTCCGGGCCCAGGACGCCCTGACCCCGGGTGATCCGCAGGCCCTGTCGGGGTCGATGATCCGGGTCAACCCGGACAGCGGCCTCGGCTCGGCCGGCAACCCGGACGCCTCCAGCTCGGACTCGAACCTCGCCCGGCTCCTGGCCGACGGCCTGCGCAACCCGTTCCGGATGACGTTCCGGCCGGGCACGAACGAGGCCTGGATCGGGATGGTCGGCGACTCGACCTGGGAATCGGTCTTCCGCGACGTGAACCCAACGTCGGGCATCTCCGACTTCGGCTGGCCGTGCTACGAGGGTCCCGCCCTCGGCTCGTTCAGCTCGCTGAACCTGAACATGTGCAAGACCGTCTACAACACTCCGAACCTGGTGACCAAGCCCTACTACGACTACAACCACTCGGCCTCGGTCGTGACCGGTGATGGCTGCACGACCGGCAGCTCGTCGATCTCCGGGCTGGCCTTCGGCGTGCCCAGCAACTACCCGGGCCACTACAACGGCGGCCTGTTCTTCTCCGACTACAGCCGGAACTGCATCTGGTTCATGCCGGCGGGATCGAACGGCCTGCCCGACCCGACCAAGGTCGAGACCTTCGAGACGAATGCGACCGGCCCGGTCCAGCTGATCATCGGCCCGGACAAGAACCTGTACTACACCGATTACGGTGGGTCGATCCGGCGGATCATCTACTCCGCGGTCAACCACACCCCGGTCGCCTCGTTCACGGCCAGCAGGACCTACGGCCCGAACCCCCTGGCGGTGACCTTCGACGCCTCCGGGTCGAGCGATGCCGACCCGGGCGACACCCTCAGCTACAGCTGGGACCTGAACGGCGACGGCATGTACGGCGACGCGACCGGGGTGACCGCCTCCCGGACGTACACCACCCGGGGCGCGGTCACGGTCAGCGTCAAGGTAACCGACAATCACGGCGCCTCGGCGACCTCGTCGATCACGATCTACCCCGGCGACACCCCGCCGGTCGTGAATGGCATCTCGCCCCTGAGCAGCCTGACCTGGAAGGTCGGCGACGTGATCCAGATGTCGGCCACGGCGACCGACACGGAGGACGGGACGCTGCCCAACTCGGCCTATGTCTGGTCGATCATCCTCCACCACTGCTACACCCTGACCAACTGCCATACCCACGACCTGACCGGTTTCACCGGCCCGTCGGGCCAGCTGATCGCCCCCGACCACGGTTATCCGTCGTATCTCGAGATCGACCTGGCCGTGACCGACAGTGACGGGCTGACCGTGACCAACGCGATCTCGCTCTATCCCCAGACGGTCAACCTGACGTTCGTGACGAATCCGGCCGGGCTGCAGGTCTACGACGGCGACAACGGGCCGAACCAGCCGACCCCGGTGACCCGGCCGGTGATCATCGGCTCGACCGTGTCGGTCAGCGCGCCCACCCCCCAGACGATGAACGGAATCGGCTACGTCTTCTCGAGCTGGTCCGATGGCGGGGGCCAGAGCCACGACATCATCGCCCCGGCCACCCCCGCGACGTACACGACCACGTACACCAGCACCGGCCCGGCGGGCCTGGCCGCCGACTCGTTTTCGCGCCCGGCGGCCAGCGGCGGCTGGGGCACGGCCGACGCCGGTGGAGCCTGGACGACGAGCCCGGCCGGCCAGTTTGCCCTGACCGGTTCGGCTGGCACGATCTCCGTACCGACCCCGGGCAAGGCTGGCTCGGCCCTCCTGAACGTGTCGGCCCGGGATGTCGACGTCACGGTCTCCGTGGCGTCCGACCGCGCCCCGACCGGCAGCGGCCAATACCCCGAGGTCATCCTGCGCCATCAATCGGCCGGGCAGGAGTACTGGATCAAGCTCCACGTCGCGGCAAATGGGGCCGTGAGCCTGGGCGCCAGTGCCTGGACCGGCAGCGCCGAAACGGCCCTCGGGGCCGAGGTCGCGACCGGCTTGACCGAGACCGTCGGCGTCCCGATCAACATCCGGGCTGAGGTCAGCGGGGTGAACCCGACCACGATCACGGCTCGCGCCTGGAAGTCAGGAACGACCGAGCCGACCACCTGGACCCTGTCCCGGACCGATTCGACGGCCGCCCTCCAGGCGGCAGGCACGCTCGGCCTGCGAGCGACCACCTCCGGCTCCACCACGAACAGCCCGACCGTGTTCAGCTACGACGCGCTGCTCGCCAACGCGATCGGCGGCACGACCCCACCACCGCCGACGACGATCGCCACTGACACCTGGGCCCGGACCGTGACGAACGGCTGGGGCACGGCGGTCACCGGCGGGCCGTGGACGGCGGTCGGCACGAACACCGCGTTCGCGGCCGACGGCAGCGGCGGCACGATTACCCTGGGGACGATCTCGGCCCGCTCGGGTCTCCTGGCCGGCGCTTCTGCCCTGAACCTCGATGAGACGTTCACGGTCGCCTCGGACAAGGTGGTGGTGGGCAGCGGCCAATACGCCTACGCGATCCTCCGCCATCAATCCTCGGGGGCTGAGTACTGGGGCAAGATCCACTTCACGGCGAACGGCGGGATCTATCTCTCCGCCAGCGCCTTCAGCGGCGCGTCCGAGACGGCCCTCGGGACAGAGGTCGCGAGCGGCCTTGTCCGGGTCCCGGGCACCGCGGTCAATGTCCGCTTCCAGGTGATCGGCACGAGCCCGACTACGATCCGGGGCCGGGCCTGGGCCGTCGGCGGCACCGAGCCGACGACCTGGACGTTCAGCGCCACGGACTCGACGGCGGCCCTCCAGCAGGCCGGCAGTGTCGGGCTCCGGGCGACCCTGTCCAGCACGACCACGAACCTGCCGGTCGCGTTCCGGTTCGACAACCTGACCGTCCTTGACCTCGGATCGGGCGCCACCCCCGCGCTGGCCCTGATCCGGGAGGCGGCCACTGGCGACCGGGCCGCGGCGCAGGTGACGCTGCGCACCAATTCCCTGAATCTCAGCCGAAACGGGCAATTCGCCCGGTAGGATGAGGAGCCGGCGTCGGCGCCGGACGGGCCATCATGCCCGACCCGTCGACCACGTCCATCGAACCGCCTGTACCTGAACACCGGGAGCCCAAGCGCAATGGAAATCGCGATCGTCGGGGCCGGCTACGTCGGCCTCGTGACCGCCGCCTGTCTAGCCAGCCTCGGCACGACCGTCCGGGTCGTCGAGGCGAACCCGGAGCGGGTCGAGGCCCTCAACTCCGGGATCTCGCCCATTGCCGAGCGCGGCCTCGACGACCTGCTGGCGGACGGCCTGGCCGCCGGCCGCCTGTCGTTCAGCACGGACCCGGCCGCGGCCCGTGGCTGCCGCCTGGTGATCGTGGCCGTTGGCACCCTTGACGCCGGTGGGGAGTGGACTGATCGGCTCGTCCGGGAGGTCGTCCTCGGGATCGCCCGGGACACGGCCGCTCCCAGGGCGATCGTGATCCGGAGCACGCTCCTGCCCGGGACGGCGGTCCGGCTCGCAGACGAGGCCGCCGCGATCGACCCGGCCGTGGAGATCGGGTTCAACCCCGAGTTCACCCGCGAGAGCTCGGCCGTGGACGACTTCCTGCACCCGGACCGGATCGTGATCGGCGTGGCCAACCCGGGTGCCTCGAGCCTGGAGACGGACCTGCGCCGGATGTACGCCCCGCTGGAGGCGCCCGTCGTGGTCGCCGATCGGACGAGCGCCGAGATGATCAAGATGGCCTCGAACGTCTACCTGGCCACGAAGATCACCTTCGCCAACGAGTTGGCCCGCCTGTGCGAGGCGATCGGCGCGGATGTCGCCGCGGTCGTCGACGGAGTCGGCTTCGACAAGCGGATCGGCCGGGCGTTCCTCTCGCCCGGTCCCGGCTTCGGCGGATCGTGCCTGCCGTCGCAGGCCCGGGCGCTGCCCGAGCTGGCTCGACGGCAGGGCCTGGCCGACGGCCTGTTCGCCGCGGTCGACCCGTCCAACGCCGCCCAGGCCGACTGGCTGATCAGCCTGGCCGAGCAGGCCCGCGGCCGCTCGCTGGCCGGCGCCCGAGTCGCCCTCCTCGGGTTGACCTTCAAGGCGGGCACCGGCGACCTGCGCGAATCGCCGGCCCTCCGGATCGCGGCCCGCCTGGTCGAGCAGGGCGCCCTGGTCCGGGCGTTCGACCCGCTGGCCACGACCGCAGGGGTGGCCGAGCTGGCCCGGGCGGGCCAGGTGGCCGAGGCCGCCTCGTCCGCCCTTGAGGCGGTCCGTGATGCGGAGGTCGTGGTGGTGGCGACCGAATGGCCCGAGTTCCGCGGCCTGGATTGGACGGCGGTTCGCTCGCGGATGGCCGGCGACCTGATCGTCGATGCCCGGCACGTGGTCGACGCGTCGGCGGCGGCAACCGTCGGCCTGCGGGTCGTCGGGGTCGGCCATCCCCGGCCGGTGGCCGCACCCAGCGGGTCGGTCGCGGCCGGCCGGCGAGGCGCCCGATGAACCCGCCGATCTCCTCCGGGCCGCGCCCGCTCGTCGCGGGCTGCTGCATCTGGTTCACCGGCCTGTCGGGCGCCGGCAAGTCGACCACGGCCCTCGTCCTGGCCGAACGCCTCGAGGCCGAGGGCCGGACCGTGACGATGCTCGATGGCGACGTGGTCCGGACCCACCTGTCTCGCGGCCTCGGGTTCAGCAAGGACGACCGCGACGCCAACGTCCGGCGGATCGGCTTCGTTGCGACCGAAGTCGTGCGGCACGGCGGAATCGCGGTCTGCGCCGCGGTCAGCCCCTACCGCGACGCCCGGGCCGACGTCCGGGCGATGCTCGGGCCGGCGGCCTTCTGCGAGGTCTACGTGAGCACCGACCTGGCCACCTGCGAGGAGCGCGATCCCAAGGGGATGTACGCGGCCGCCCGCCGCGGGGAGATCAAGGCGTTCACCGGAGTGGATGACCCGTACGAGCCGCCCCTGGACCCGGAGCTGACCCTCGAGACCCTGCACAGCTCCCCGGGCGAGAACGCCGAACGGATCCTGGCCTGGTTGCGGGCGCAGCGCGTGCTCGAGCCGGCCCGACCTCCGGTCGCGACGCCCGTCGCCGTCTGAGCCCGGCGGGTCAAGCGAGATGACGACCGGCCGCCTGTACGTGCTGGGCGGGCAGCAGCGCGGCGCCCGGCCGATGTCGGGCGGCCTCGACTGGTACGAGTACGAGCGCGGCCTGATCCTCGAGGTGGACCCCGAGACGGGCTTGGTCGAGCAGCGACTGTCATACCAGTCGCCGCCGGGCACCCGGGTCGAGGAGGAGCCGGTCGTCCTGTTCAAGTCGGCGACCCTGGTGGGCGACATCCTGTACGCCTGCACCCAGACCGAGGTCATGTCCTACCGGGTGCCGGGCTTCGAGCCGTGCTCCTACCTGAGCCTGCCCCGGTTCAACGACGTCCACCACGTCCGGCCCGCGGCCGAGGGCGGCCTGCTCGTGGCGATCTCGGGCCTCGACCAGGTGGTCGAGCTCGGTCCGGACGGCAGCCTCCGACGGGAGTGGTCGGCGATCGAGGGTGAAGGGCCCTGGGATCGCTTCGACCCGGCGGTCGACTACCGGCTCGTGCGCACGACGAAGCCCCATCACGCCCACCCGAACCACGTCTTCCGGATCGACGACGAGGTCTGGGCGACCCGCTTCGAGCAGCGTGACGCGATCTCGCTCACCCGGCCGGGCCGGCGGATCCCGATCGACCTCGAACGACCCCACGACGGGCTCGTCCACGACGGCCGGGTCTGGTTCACGACGGTCAACGGCAAGGTCGTGGTGGCCGACGCGGCCAGCCTGGCCGTGGTCGAGGTAGTCGACCTGGCCGAGCTCCAGGCGTCGGCCGAGCCACTCGGCTGGGCACGCGGGATCCACCTCGACTCGGACGGCGGCCTGTGGGTCGGCTTCTCCCGGATCCGGCCCACGAAATTCCGCGAGAACGTGGCCTGGGTGGCCCGCGGCTTCAAGAACGTCCGGCCGACCAGGATCGACCGGTACGACCTGGCGAAACGTCAGCTGACCCATTCGATCGACCTCGAGCCGGCCGGCCTGAGCGCGGTCTTCAGCATCCACGGGGTCCCGCCCGCCACACCCGGCTGAAACGCCCCGGCGGGCGATCCCAGGTCGGCACCGGCCCGACCCGGACCGCACCCAACCGCAGGCCCATGACCATGGGGCCACCGAATTCGGCCCCGATCAGCCGATCGTCGTGGGTCGATTCGCGGCTGGTCGCACCTACGCTGCCGGTGCACTTGCCCACGTGGAAGAGGAGCGACCATTGTCGAGCCACGCGCCGCATGCGAGCAGCCCGCTACCGCCCGATCCGAACATCGCCGTTCGACGGGAGCTCGCTCGTGAACGTCGACCCATCCGCCCAACCGCGATCCTGCTGACGATCGGCCTGTTCCTTGCTGGAGCGGCCGGCGTGGGTGGCTGGCTGACCGCACCGGGCGGCCTGCTGGCTTCTTCCACCAGCCCGACCTGGATCCAGGACACCAGCCCCAGCCTCCACTGGAGCGCCGGCTGGACCGTCACGAAGACGAGCCTGGCGTCGGGCGGGACCCTCCACACGAGCGCGGTCGCCGGCGCCTCGGTCTCCCTCTCGTACACGGGCTCCTACCTGCGGATCGTGGCCCCGACTGGCCGCGGCCGGGGTTCGATCACGGTCAAGCTGGACGGCCAGACGACCAGCGTGACGACCCATGGCACGACCTACCGAGCCGGCCAGGTCGTCTTCCAGAGCGCCGGCAAGGCCGGCAACAGCCATACCCTGACGGTCACGGTCGACGGGACCAGCGGCCATCCGACGGTGAGCCTCGACGCATTCGTCGTCAGCCTGCCGGTGATCACTCCGGCCGCTCCCACCCAGGCTCCGACGCCCACCCCGACGGCCGGCGGCGGCAGCCCCCAGCCCACCCCGTCATCGACTCCGAGCAGCACGCCCACGCCCACCCCGACATCGGCGCCGACGCCCAGTCCGGCGGTTGGCTTCTATGTCGCGACCAACGGCAGTGACTCGAACCCGGGCACCGTGGCCCAGCCCTGGAAGACGATCCAGCATGCCGCCGACACGGCGACCGGGACGGTCTGGATCCGGGCCGGCACGTACGCCCCGTTCACCCTGCGCCGGAACGGCCTGACCTTCTCGTCCTACCCGCGAGAGACCGCCCGGATCAGCAGCACCACCGCCAAGGACATGATCTACGTCCTCAAGGTCAATGGGGCGACCTTCGAGAACCTGTCCGTCCAGGGCGGGATCCAGGTCGGCGGTTCCGGCATCGACGTGGCCTCGAGCTCGAACATCGTGATCAAGAACAACGTGGTCAACAGCGAGGTCAGCACGAACAAGGGCTTCGGGATCCGGACCTGGTATTCGACCAACGTGACGATCTCGAACAACAACATCTACAACCAGGCGGCCGGAATCCAGGTCTCGTACACCTCCGACGGGGACCAGGTCCTGGACAACACGATCCACGACAACAACCGGATGATCGTGAACACGGCCTCGCCCACGAACGACGACCACGGCGCCAACGGGGTGATCTTCCTCGAGACGACCGGGGCGACCCTGGCCAGCGGCAACCAGCTCTACGGCAACCGCGCCGCCAGCCATGACTACGGCTACGACGGGAGCGCCTTCGAGATCTACGGCGCCTCGGACGTCACGATCACCAACAACCGGATGTGGAACAACAAGCAGGTGATGGAGACCGGCACGGATGGCCGGAACTGTAACGACATCACCTTCACCCGCAACGTGGCCTGGTCGGCGACCACGGTCAAGGGCTACGCCCGGGGCGTCCTGCTGGCCTGCGCCAGCAACTCGCTGGTCGCCTTCAACACCCTCGACGGGTTCGACATCTCGGACGTCTCGATCGTGTACAACGCCGGCTACAAGTACCAGGGTTCGCTCAGCGGGTTGAAGGTCGAGGACAACGTCCTGATCAGCAACGGCGACCCGATCTACCACCTCGAGACGCCGCCATCCGGGGTCACGGTCAACTACAACGACCTGTGGAACCGGGCCGGCGGCAGCCTGGTCTGGGACTCGAAGCACAACGGGACCTCGAGCTGGGCGACCTTCCGGAGCTGGTATGGCTACGACGCCAAGGGCCTCAATGCCGATCCGCTGATCGACAGCGCGAGCGGCCACGACTACGAGCTCCAGTCCGGCTCGCCGGCGATCAACGCGGGCTCGGTCATCAGCGGCTGGTCGAGCACGTATCTCGGCAGCGCCCCGGACATCGGCGCCTACGAGAATCGCTGACCGGACGCACCGGAACCTCAGGGCGGGCCGCCCCGGCGGCCGGAATGGCCTGGTCCGGGGGCTATCCTTGAGGCGATGAACGCCGCGACCCGCGATCGACGATGAGCCGCCCCTTCACGGCGGCCGGCTCGGTCGTCCTGCGCGGCCGGCTCGGGGCCCGGGTCGACGACCTGGCCGCGCACCTGCGCGTGCCGATGTACCGGAACGCCTATGCCCTGATGCTCAGCAACGTCCTGACCTCCGGGCTCGGGATCGTGTACTGGGCCCTGGCCGCCCGGATCTACACGGCCGACGCGGTCGGCCGGAACTCGGCCCTCGTCTCGTCGATGACCCTCCTGGCCGGGATCTCGCAGCTCAACCTGCGCTCGGCCCTCAACCGGTTCATCCCCGAGGCCGGGACGATGACCAGCCGGCTGATCGGCTACGCCTACCTGGTCACCCTGCCGGTGACCGTGGTCGCCGGGATCATCTTCTTCGCGATCATGTCGGTGACCTCGCCCGACTCGGCCCAGGCGGCGATCGCGGCGATCCCCCTGGCCGCCGCCGGGTTCATCGTGGTCACGGCCGCCTGGTCGATCTTCAACATGCAGGACGGGGTCCTGACCGGCCTCCGCCAGGCCCTGATCGTGCCGGTCGAGAACTCGACCTTCTCGGTCGCCAAGATCGTCCTGCTCGTCGGGCTGAGCGGCTTTGCCGCCTACGGGATCTTCCTGTCCTGGGCGATCCCGACCGTGATCGGCGTGTTCCTGATCAGCCTGATCGTCTTCCGCTGGCTGATCCCGATCCACGTCCGGAACAGCCGCGAGGTGGCCCGCCCGCTCGAGCTCAGCCGGATCGTCCGGTTCGTGACCGGCGACTACCTCGGGGCCCTGTGCGTGCTGGCCTACGTCAGCCTGCTGCCGGTGATCGTGATCGACCGGGCCGGGCCCGAGGCCGGGGCGTACTTCTACATCGTCTGGATCATCTACACCTCGCTCAACCTGCTGCCCCTGAGCATCACGATCAGCCACACGGTCGAGACGGTCAGCTCGAAGGGCGATCCGATCGCCCGGACCCGGGGCGCCCTGGTCCACGCGATGCGCCTGATGATCCCGATCGTGGTCGTCGTGATCATTGGGGCGCCCTGGATCCTGGCGATCTTCGGGCCGGGCTACGCGGCCAACGGGACCGACCTGCTGCGCCTGCTGGCCCTGTCGGTGATCCCGTACTCGGTCAACCTGATCTACTTCAGCCTGGCCCGGATCCGGGCCAGGGTGACCGGCATCTTCGTGGTCCAGGCGATCCTGGCCGTGATGACCCTGGCCCTGTCATTCCCGCTGCTCGACGCGATGGGCGTGACCGGGATCGGCGTGGCCACCCTGATCAGCCAGGGCTCGGTCGCCCTGGTCCTGCTGGCGACCGAGCTCCGGCCGGTCCTCCTGTCCCGCGGCAAGGGCTACTGACCCGCTAGCCGAGCTGCTCGAGCATCCTCCTGACGTCGCCCGCGCTCCGGCAGTGGACCACCTTGGCCCGGAGTGGGGAGAGGATCGCGGCGGTCGCCTCGCGACCGGTCAGCGACTCATCGCCGGGCTCGAGCGGCGGCTCGATCCCGTCCAGGCTGCCCGGAGCCTCGGCCCCCCGGCCGGCATAGTAGGCCCGGGTCTCGCGGATCGAGCGGCCGAGATCGGCCAGGTGGCGGAGCTGCTCGCGCGGCCGGATCAGCCCGCGCAGGCCGCGCCGGCGCATCTCGGCCAGGGCGTTCGAGCCAAATCGCCCGATCACCCGCCAGACCGCGGTCCGCGACGAGACCGAATCGAGCCAGACGATGACCTCGGCCCGGTCGTACAGCTCCGCGGTCCAGCCGGTGTAGATCCCTTCGACGACCCACTCGTCGCTGGCGGCGATCGCGTGGACCGCGGCGACTCGCTCCTCGAGCGCCCGGAGGCGGCCATCGGCCGGGGCCAGGGCGATCTCATCGAGGTGGTGGACGGGCAGCCCGCGCCGGGCGGCGAGCTGGCCGGCGATCGTGGTCTTGCCGCTGCCCGAGCCGCCGGCCACGAGGATCCGCTTGGCCCGGCCCGGGGCCGAGGGCGTCTCGAGCAGGCTGTCGTACAGCCGCTCGAAGCGGGGCAGGACCGACTCGCTCGTGAACAGCTGGATCCGGACCTTGCCGGCCTGCCCGAACCGGTCACGCTCCTCGGGGTTGGCGATCAGCTCGGCCATCCGGGCCGCCAGCTCGCCGACGTTGCCGGGCTCGGTCAGGAAGCCGGTCTCGCCGTCGACCACGATGTCGGTGATCCCGCCCACGGCGCTGCCGATGACCGCCTTCGAGCGGCTCATCGCCTCGAGGCTGACCACGCCCAGGGGCTCGGGCCAGACCGACGGGACGACTCCGAACAGGCAGCGGTCCCAAGCCGACATCACCCCGGCATGGGGCACGTTCTCGAGCACGGTCACGCCGGGTGGGAACTGGGGCGTATCCGGCCAGCGCGTGCCGATCAGGACGAGCGGCGGCTTGACCTCCAGCCGCTCGTAGGCCTCGAGCAGGACGTTGATCCCCTTGTGGGCCTGGAGCGCTCCGACAAACAGGATGTACGGCTCGGCCGGCAACGCATCGCCGAGGGTGGCCTGGCCACCGCTCAGCTCGAGGAAGCTCGGAATGACGAAGTCCGGCACGAGGCTGCCGGGCGACTCGCGCGACTCGTGGAGCAGGTCCCGCCGGGTGACCGACTGGACGAACGAGGTGATGCTGTGGGCGCCCACGATCTTGCGGGTCAGGAGGGGCCGTCCGGTGAACACCCCGGCGACTGCCGCGCTGGCCTTGAGCGGGCCGTATTTCTGGCTCGCGCAGCCGAGGCACTTGACCAGGCTCGGCCCGTCGCAGGTCGTCCCGTTGTAGAGCATCGTCCGGGTCGCGCAGGTATAGCCGTAGTCGCGGACCGAGATCAGGAGCGGGACGTCCGAACCGAGCAGGGCCGCCGCGCACGAGTAGGCGATCCAGCCGTGAGCGTGGACCAGGTCCGGCTTGAACTTCCGGACCAGGCGGCGCAGCTCGAGCGACATGACCGGATCGGGGAAGGGCGGGTGATAGCGCCGGCCGGGATCGCCCGAGAAACGGGCCGTCCGGGTCGACAGGGCCGACAGGCGATGAAGCGCCACCCCCTCGTCGTCCTCCTCGCGGGCCAGGCCCTTGTGCCACATCGTGGCCACGGCCATCTCGTAGCCCCGTCCGTGGAGCTGCTTGCTCAGGATCTCCACCTGGCGCTCCGCTCCGCCGATGAACGGCCGGTAGAAGTCGCTGGCCATCAGGATCCGGCGGCCCATCAGCTCGGCCCCGGATAGCGCCACAGGAGGGTCGTCCGATAGGGCGTCGCGGCGGCCGAACCGTCGAGCCGGTAGAGCCGGGCGGTGACCGACTCCGGGCTCGTCCCGGTCAGGGCCGGAAGCTCGACCGTCTGGAGCGACTGCTGCCCGGTTTCGAGGTCGATCTGGGCGGTCCGCAGGACCTGGCCCTGGGTCTCGATCTCGAGGCGGTAGCTGATCGCCGTGCCCTCGTTGTTCCGGATCCCGACCTGGACCGAATTCGGATTCGTGCCGTTGACCATCCACAGCTCGGTGAAGCCGGGCTCTGGCGCCCGGACGGCGCCCAGCACGCCCACGAACATCGCGGCCACGGTCAGGATCACGGCCAGGGCCAGGAGCTCCGGCCCGAACCGGGGCGACGTCTCGCGCCGGACCTCGACGGCCGGCCCGACCGGTTCATCGGCTTCGGCGCTCGCGGAGGCGGACCGGCGCCGGACGAGGGCGACCGCGAGGCAGGCCAGGGTGACCCCGGCCAGGCTGAGGGCCACGGTCAGGTTCGTGATCCCGGCCTGGAGCTGGTTCAGGCCGAGCGCGACCAGGATCGTGAGCACGATGCTCAAGCCGACCCCGAACAGGGTCCGCTCCGTTCGGCCGAGCGAGCGCCGATCGGGAATCAGGGCGGCGGTCAGGGCGTAGCCCGGCAGGGCGATCACGAGGGGCGTGCTGAAGATGCCCCGGATCAGCGGGCTCAGGTTGACCGCCAGCCCGGCCAGCAGGCCGGCGACGGCCAGGACCGCCACGACGAGCAGGTCTGCGTTCGGCCGGGCCCTGGCTACTTCCACGAGCCCCACACGCCGATGTCGTAGATCTGGATGTTCCCGTTGTCGTAGAGCCGGTCGACCCCGACCACGCCGGGCACGTTCGGTCCGCCGTCCCACTTGTCGAGCCGGCCCCGGTGGCGTTCGATCTGGGTCACCTGATTCGGCCCCGGGCCGGAGCCGGGCGGGCCGGCGGGCTGGGCAGGCTGCCCGTTCGCTGCGGGAACGAATGCGTCCGGATCGGTCAGGTCGAGCGGCCCGCCGTTCTGGTTCAGCTCGCCCCGCTCGACGTAGATCCCGGAGGCCGGCAGGCCGGCGAAGATCCGCCGGTCGAGCACGACGTACTGGACGAATCCGTCGAAGGCGATCGCCTGGAGGCTCGGGGTCGTTGCCCCCGGGGGCTGGGTGAGGGTCGGGGAGATGATCAGCTGCTTCGAGTCGACCGAGACGCAGTTCGTGTTCGCGTTGTTCAACGCGCCGAGGTCAACGCACGAGCTCTCGTCCGCCGGCTGGTTGTTGTCGATGTACGTGTTGCCGTAGCCGGTCACGGCCTGCTGCAGCCCGTAGGTGCCCTGGAGGAGGCGCTGGCTCCGGTCCGCCACCTGCCGGCCGTTCGGGCCGAGGACGGCCAGCGACCACTGGGCCGCGGCAATCCCCTGGGCATCGACCGAGCGCGAATCGGCCGAGATGATGAACGGGCCAGGGAAGCGGCCCCAGATCGGCCAGCCGATCAGGAAGCCGCCGATGATCATGACCGTTGCCGCGCCGGCCAGGAGACTGACCCGGCGGATCGAGGGCAGGCCGCGCAGCCACAGCTCGGTGATGCCCAGGGCCGCGATGAAGCCGATCGCCAGGAACAGGAATTCCGAGCTGCGATTGGCCGTCTCGGCCCCGTCCGGGGTGAGGCGCAGGACGAGGGTCGCCGGGTAGAGCAGGGTGCCCAGGCCGAGGGTCACGATCAGGGCCTCCCGGCGGTGCCCGGACCAGACCCGGATCAGGCCGAGGGTGATCCCGACCAGGACGAAGGCCACCGCCCCGAAGCTGGCCAGGCGCTCCCAGAGCGGGGCCACCGCTCCGGTCCCGGCCGTGAACAGGGTCCGGGGCACGATCTGGAGCGTGATCAGGCTGATCCCGTTGGTGACCGCCCGGCTGATCACCGGCCCGAGGTAGCCCAGGACCGGGTTGGCCACGGTCACGGTCCAGAACACGACCGCACCGATCGTCACGATCGCCAGGTCGAACGGTCCGGGACCATCCTCGCGGTGCTTGCGGGTCAGCCAGGCCACGATCGTCCAGATCGTCAGGAAGCCGGCCAGGGCGATCGAGGTCACGTGATGGGTCACCGCGATCGCGCAGATCGCCAGGATCGCCATGACGGTCAGGCTCCGGCGGAGGGGCAGGTCGGCCGGATGGCCGAAGCCCGCCAGGCCCGACCGGGCGACGGCCATGACCAGGACCATCACGGCCAGGGGCAGGGCGAGCGACTCGTAGGCGACCTGGCCGCCGAAGAAGATGAAGTTCGGGTTGGCCATGTACAGGAGGGCCGCGATCCCGGCCAGCCGGGCCGACCGGCCGATCAGCTCGAACAGCAGGTACACCCCGAGGGCCATGACCAGCCGAGCCGCGCCGAGCACGATGATTCCGCTCGGGAACGGGCCGAGGCCGGTCACCTTGGCCAGCGAGGCGGCGACCGCCTGGAGGCCCGGGTAGTAGGTCGTGGTGGGCAGGAGCGGATTGCGCGTGAACAAGTGGTTCGACGAGATCGCGTCGAGGATGTTCCGGAACTGGATGAACTCGTCGGAGAAGGTGAACGCGAGCGGGTCGTGCAGGACCTTGACCAGGTAGAGTGCGCCGCCAAGGATCATCACCAAGCCGATCCGCTCGCTCCGGCGCGGCTCGGGCCGGAGCAGGCGAACCGCGTTCGGAGCAATGACCAGGATCATCCCGGCGTAGTAGAACCACTGGAAGCTGTTCACGCTGTACCGGCTGAGCGTGTTGCCGAGGGCGATCAACAGCAGCCCGAGCCCGGTCAGGCAGGCCAGCCTGGGCAGCCAGCCGAGGCCGTCGCCGGTCGGGTGGAACGAGTCTGCGGCCGAGCTCGATTCCGCGGTCGTTGCCGCGCCGGCAATCACGCGGGCCGGTCCTCGGCGGTCCCGAACATGATCCCGGGCGCCGCCCGGCGATAGGCCTCCAGGACGCGCTGAGCCATCCCGTCCCAGCTCGGCACGGCCCAGGTCCGAGGATCGCCCCGGCCGCTCGCATCGATCGCCTGGCGGTCGGCTCGGGCGGCCCCGATCGCCTCGGCAAGCTCGGTCGGGCCGGCGTCGAGCGGGATCAGCCGGACGGCGCCCGCCGGGAGCAGGCCGGCCACCTCGCGATGGGCCGGCAGGTCGGTCGCCACGACCGCCGCGCCGGCGACCGCCGCCTCGAGGAGGGTCAGGCCGAAGGCCTCGTGCAGAGACAGGCTCACGAACACGTCGGCCGTCCGAAAGCGTTCGATCAGCTGGGCCTGGTCCAGCGAGCCCAGGAGGGTCATCCGGTCTTCGACTCCAAGGGTGCGCAACTGCCGTTCGAGGTCGGGCCGAGCCGGGCCGTCGCCGACCACGTCGATCCGGAGCTCCACCGGCAGCGCCGATACCGAGCTGGCGAGCAAGTCTAGCCGCTTGTACGCCTCGAGCCTTCCAACCGACAGGACGAGTGCGCCATCGCCGCCGGCTCGCCGGGGCACGGCCAGGAGCTGCTCGATGTCGACGCCGTTGTGGATCACCTCGGTCGGCACGTTCGACCCGAAGTCGCGCTCGATCAGCTCCTGCTCGGAGGCCGACACACAGATCACCCTGCGGGCCGCGTGGACGACCCGTGCCCCGAACACCTTGTATGGCCGGTGGAGGGCGGCCCGGGCCGGTGTATGGCCGGTCCCGTGATAGTGCGGGGTCAGCACGAATGGCAGGTGGCTCCGGCGAGCGGCGATCGCCGCGGCCAGGACGAGCGGCGTGTGGTACGAGTGACCGTGGATCAGGCCGTAGCGTCCGGCGTTGGCCACCAGCCACCGGGCCAGTCCGGGCGACAGGAAGAAGACGCCGTCGTGGGCGATCGTGCCGAACCGGCGGACCGGGATCCCGTCGACGAGCTCGGTGCGAGCGCGCCGGCCGGTCGGATCGGTCGTGATCACCTCGACCGCCACGCCCCGCCGGGCCAGGCCCTGGGCGAGCTCCTCGACATGGCGCTCGACCCCGCCGATCGCCGGTGGATAGCGCGGGCTGACGATGCCGACCGTGGCCTGGCCGGCCGGCGGGTCGGCCTGCCGATCAGCCATCGGTCGCCCCGATCAGGTCGAACAGCTCGTCGTAGCGATCGAGCGTCCGGGCCCAGGAGTGGGGATCGGCGAAGGCGACCCCGCGCATCTCGGGCAGCCGCTCGAAGGCCCGGGCAATGGCCACCGGGTCGTGGGGCGGGACGAGGATTGCCCCGTCGTAATCGGCCACCGCGGCCGGCAGGCCGCCGACCTCGGTCAGGACCAGGGGCAGCCCGTGGCTCATCGCGGTCTGGGCCGGCCCGCTCGCCGACGAGCGGTGATAGGGCAGGACCACGGCGTCCGCGGCGTCGAACCAGGCGGCCACCTCGTCATCGTGGACGTACCGGTTGACGAGCGTGATCCGATCCCGATGGGGGCTCCGCTCGATCAGCTCGAGGGGCAGGGTCCAGCCTTCCCAGGTCTCACCGACGACGGTCAGCCAGAAGCCCTCGACCGCCTCGGGGCTGAGCAGGTTGAACGCGTTGACCAGGTCCTCGAGCCCCTTGAACGGTCGGATCACCCCGAAGAAGAGGAGGTTGATCGCCTCGGCCGGGGCCTCGCGCAGGTCCCTCACCAACCGATCCTCGAGCGGTACCGCCAGGTGGTGGTCATAGGGCCCATGGGGGATGACCGCCACGGGCCGGCCGCCCAGGCGGTAGCGGCTCTGGAGGTCGGCCAGGTCTGACTCGGAGTGGATCACGTAGCCGGCGGCCAGCCGGACGAAGATCGGGGCGATCGCGTTGACGTACTGGCGGGCGAACGGGATCGCGTCCTCGCCCGTGTCGAGGATCTCGTGGAACTCGATCACGACCCGCGCCCCGAGGAGCCGGCCGATCACGGTCAGGGCCAGGTAGCTGTGAAGGACCGTGCCGGTCCACCACTGGAAGACGATCACCGACGGGCGCTGCCGGACGAGGGCGACGAGTCCCCCCAGCAGGCTCGGCAGCCAGAACCAGTCGATCCCGTCGGTGACCCGGACCGCCGGCTCGTACTCGAGCCGGGTGAGCGACGCGCCGACCCGGGCCCGGCCGGGATAGAACCGGGCGGGCAACAGCCGGCGCATCGTGATCACGCTCGTCCGATGGCGGCTGGCAAAGGCGTTGGCCAGCCGGATCGTGTAGTAGCTCATCCCGCTCAGGAAGCGCGTCCCGGCGCCGACGACCATGACTGCCAGCGGCCGGTCGGCCGGTCTGGTGCGCATTCCCGAGGATCCCCCTTCCGGAGCGAGGTGACGGACGGCGGATGAAGGGCTGGAATCGATCCTACCGGTCAGGCGTCACTCTCGCGCCCGCAGGCTCACCTGTCCAGCCCCGAGCCGCCCGATCGGGTGCCCCACGGCAACGGCGGGGCGTCTTGTCGACATTGTCGACACTAGCTGGGGTGTCGATCAGGCCCGCACTTGGCAGACCTGCGACCATCATTAGCACATGCGTGCTATAGCGACCTGCCGTAAGTGCCCGTCTCAGCTACGAGAACCTCGGGGGTCAGCTGCTGGGGCAAGATGGTCAAGGAAGCATGGATCCCGGGCAAGTACGCCTTCACCGTGGCAGGCTCGATCGTCGTCCTCGCGGTCGGCCCGTGATCGACGCTTCGTATGAGGAGTAGGGGCAATGACTGAATCGACATCGCGGGAGGGCGAGGAGACTCTGGCCTGGCTGAGTCGTCGGACCGAGCCGGCTCGCCTCGCGGAAGCCCAGTTCTTTGATGCCAAGCGAGAATCTCGGCGGCTGTTCAGCGAGGCCTGGGGGACGTTCCTGCTGGTCCTGGTTGCGGCTGGCGGCGGGGTGATCGGGGCCACGTCCTTCGGCGGCGACCTGACCCTGCCGATGAAGGCGCTCGCGCCGGGCATGATGGTCATGGGGATCATCTACTTCATGGGCACGATCTCGGGTGCTCACTTGAACCCGGCCGTGACCCTGGCCTTCGCGGTTCGGGGCAACTTCCCCTGGCGGCGGGTCCCGGGCTACATCGTGGCCCAGGTGGTTGGCGCAGTTCTCGCGGCCGTGTTCCTGAACGCGATGTACGGCGGGATCCTCAACGGGGCGACCGAGCCGACGCCCTCGATCAGCCCGACCGTCGCGATCCTGACCGAGGCCGTCCTCACGCTGGGGCTCGTGAGCGTGATCCTCGGCACCGCGTCTGGCGCTCGCAATGTCGGGATCAACGGCGCGATGGCGGTCGGCGCCTACATCGGGCTCGCGTCGGTCTGGGCCGCACCGGTCACCGGGGCGTCGATGAACCCGGCCCGCTCGTTCGCGCCAATGCTGGTCGGAGGGAACCTGACGAACTACGAGATCTATCTGATCGGGCCGCTCATCGGGGCGATGGTCGCGGTCCTCTTCGAGTACATCCTCAAGGGCCAGGCGACCAAGGCCGGAGCCGAGGCTGCTCAAGGCATCCTGGACGAGGATCCAAAGGGAATCGGATCTTGAGGACGTCGCAGGCGATTGGGATGGGGCTAGATCCATTCGGGATCCGGTCGGCGTGACATCGACGATGGGTAGACCGGACGGCGCGACAGCTTCGGTCCGAGCTCGACGGTGCCTCGCTCGGCAGCCGTCGCCAAGGGCGTCACTGCCAGCCTGCTCGCCTACGACGCCTCCGGCCAGATCTGGCCGGACAGAGCCGCGGGATGGACGTCGGCCCGGGCGGCCGACAGGTCGCCCGGTGGGCGCAGATCAGGACCGCGGACAAGGGCCAGAGCCAACCCGACGATCGCGATCGCGATCCAAGACGTCCTCGGCCCGAAGCCGAGATACCAGGGCCCGAGGCCGAAGAAGAACCAGAGGACCTCGGGGCCGAGGACGAGGGCACCGGCCAGCAGCGGCGAAAGTCCCTGGAGGTAGAGCGTCGGCGACCCGACGACAGATGCGAAGCCGAATCGGGCGAGACCGTTACGACCCCGAACGAGCAGGGCAAATCCGACCGCGAGCAGGGTCAGGACCAGGGCCCAGGATTGGTTCGAACCCCGGACCAGCGCGCTACTCGCCATCGCCGGGAACCTGGCCACCGTCTCCTGGAAGGCAACCAACCCCGGCGGCCAGGCCGCCCAGGTGTTGAGGCCAACGATCGGGATCGAGACCAGCGCGAGGACGCCGATGATCGCGACGCCGACGGCGAGCTGGCGCCAGCGCCGCTCGCGGATCAGCCACAGGCTCGGGATCAACGACTGGATCTTGAACATGCCCCCGAGGACGAGCGCCGCCCCAACCCGAAAGCCCAGGGCGTACAGAAAGAAGCCAAAGGACGCCACATTGCCGACGGCGATTCCCTGGAGCGTCACGGGCCAGGCCATCAGCACCAGCAGCCAGCGCCCGCGGACACCGATCAGCCAGAAGGCGCCGCCGACGGCCGCGATCGATGCCGCGACCCAGATCAGTTCGACCATCGGCGGCGGCAGGCTGGCAAGGAGTGCGAAGAGCGGCAGGGTGAAGGGCGGGTAGACGAACGGCAGCTGCTCGGGTGGTGGGATCGAGGTCAGCGGGGCAGTCAGGTAGGGCGATACCCCCTTGAGCGTGGCAGCCCCAGCCCCGAGGTACAGGTGCAGATCCCGCAGCGCCAGGATCGGGACCTGCCACAGGTCGTAGGTCAGCCACGAGGTCGCTGCCCCGATGACCACGAGCGAGGCAAAGCTCCGGCATTTGACCGTGGTGCCCCGGATCAAGCCACCACCAATCAACGCCACGGCCCAGACGGTCGCGGGCCCATGGGGCACCTTGTGGCCGAAGACGGCGAGCGCCTCCCAGGCCACCCATCCGCCGGCCGCCCCGACACCGAGCAGGGCAACCCGGCCCGGAATTGCCACGTCCATCGCCGCCAGCCGGTCGAAGAGGAGCCAACCAAGGCAGATGCCGAGCAGGGCGACGACCTCGACCCCCGCGATGGTCAGGCCGCCGAAGGCGTGAGTTGCCCGGTCGAAGACCGGCATGTACAACAGGGCAGCCGCGAGAACGACCGAACTGGCTCGCCAGCGCGGGACTGCACGGAGGCCCGCCGCACTGAGTCTCACCGACGCCGCGCGGCCAGGTACCAGGCGCCTACGACCACGACGACCACGATCACACCGATGATCAGCAGCGTCGTCCGGCTTAGGGTCAGCCCAAGGACGGTGATCGCGAGAAAGCCCATCGCATCCTCCATGAGGCGTTAGGAAGGCCCCGCTAGAGGTCCCTTGAGGCGGCGCCTACGTGTGCCCGTCCGACAGAAGGAAACCCGCGGACCGAAGCCCAGAGAGTGTGCCACTGCCGGGCTGAGATAGACGCGGGATGAGCGGCACTTCCTCCGGCAGCTCGCCCCGGCTCCGCGTCCGGTGAGGCCATCCCGTTCAGAGCAACGGCCAGCCGAGCCGGAGCGCCCGGGGCGACCTAACCCCGCCGCTGCGCAGCGATCCAGTCCCGGCACGGCCGCCAGAACCCCTCCGCGTGCCGCTCCAGGCCACGGAGCGCGGCCTCGGCTCCCACCGACCGACCCACTCCTCGGCATTCTCCGGGCTCAGTTTGGCCTCGGCCTCGAGCCGCGATAGCTGGCCGCGCGATGGGCCAGGTAGAGCTTCTCGGGATCCGGTCGACGGGACATGGCGCAAGGGAAGGCCGGGGCGCGTGCCAGGTCCCTTGACGCGACATGGCTCCCTGATCCGCCTGGATCTCGGGCCAGCTCGAGCCTACCCCACGAACACGAAGGCGCCCCCGACACTGCATAGCCGGGGGCGCCTCACTCCAGGAAGATGAGGACCTGGAGCCGCTCCCGACCGCTGAGACGGAAGCCCCGGGAGCATCGCAGGCCAACCTGACAGGAGCATGAGAACGCCCCGCCAGCCGGTGAGACGGGCGGGGCGTTGAGTAATGCGGGGCCTGCTGAGCTAGACCTCGAGGCGGTCAGTCGCCGCCCCCGTCGCCACCGGAACCGCCATTGTCGCCGGAATGGTTGCCGCCGCCGTGGTGGCTGCCCGAATTGTCACCGGACTGACCCTTGTCGCCGGAGCCGTCATCGCCGCCAGCTTCGGGTTGATCGGTCGGCTCCGGGGCGTCTGTGGCCTCGGGTGGCTCGGTTGCCTTTGGTGGCTTTGTCGCTTCCGGCGGTTTGCTTGCCTCGGGCGGCTCGGATGCCTCCGGTGGTTCGCTCGCCTCCGGCGGGTCGCTGGCCTCGGGCGGCTCCGATGCCTCTGATGACTGGGAGGCCCCGGGCTGTCCGTTCCCACCGTCCTCGTCACCGACTGCGATATCTGCGAGGCCTTCCATCTCGGCTTGCTCTACTGCGCTGGCGTCGACCGATTCGGCGCGAATCAGGCTCAGTCGAGCGATCAGCGGCCCGCCGGACAGGCGGCCCGCCGGAACGGCTGGCTTGGTGGCGTGGGCGAGGCTCGGCCCGGCCGCGAGGACGAGGATCGCCAGGGTGCCGACAGCGGCTGCACCGAGGCGTTCGTCAAGGCCGCGATTCCTGATCCAGTTGCCCATCGGGCGGGACCTCCATTGGGTGGGCTTGAACGAGGGTCCGAGCCTCTACCACCTCTGAGTCGAAGTCTCGCCGTGGGGTTTCGACCGAGCGCAGGCTGATCGTCCTAGGCCGATGCTCGAGCTGGCGCGCCCTGGCACCGTGGGGGGCCTTCGATCGGATCGGCGGGTACGACCGCTGGCCCGGCAAGTTCCCTGGGTCGGACCAGCGGCCGCTTTGCGTCGGACGTGCCTAACGATCCCCAACGCCGGGCAACGATGCCGCCGCGTGGCCGGTCCCGCTAGAGGTTGATTGTCCTGCGTAGGGCGGGCCCCTCGTACGGGCCTGCAAGCGGTGGAACAAGAAGGAGGACCGCCCGTCCCTGTGCAGGGGACGAGGCGGTCCTCAAGGGGTCACCCGACCCATTCCTGGTACGCGCAGGATCATTCCTGACCCGCGACGGGCGGCCAAGGCGTCGATCGTCCGTGGCCGGATCATCCGAATGTACGCCTACCGTCGACGAGTGCTCGGGTATCGCCCGCCCAGGACCACGGCGGCCACCCTCCGGAGGTGGCCTGGAACGCCAACTGGCCGGACCTTGTCCGTGTTCGACTGCTTGGTCCGCAAGCGCCATGAGTTGTCGGACGGGCCAGCTTCCAGGGCTCCGATCGGGGGCATGGCCGTCGCATTCTCGGGCGGTGAGCAAGCTCCGAGACGGGCCGAGGTCCGTCACTTGTCATGAACTCGGCAACGGCAATCCGGACCCCTCTTGGACGGAAAGGGCGAGGCTAGGGCTCGGCGCCGGACGGATCCGAGCATCGCCCGCCCACCACTAATCGCCGCCTGGGTGACTGACAGCGCAACCCGCCTGTAACTCGCGGGCGACGGAAGCGCGGCCGAGGCGTCCGGCGGGACCCACCCGCAGTCCCCTACACTTCAGCTCTCCCCATCTGACGGTACCGCGGGTGGCTCGCCGGCCGTTGCGCGGACGCACCAGCGGAACGGCATCAGGGCTATCTGGGCATTGATTTTGTAGGACTTCCGTACTAGTTTCTGGACCTGCCCAGCACCCCTCCCGTGGTCGTCCATTTGTCTCGTCATTTCCGACCAACGGAGCCATTCATTGCTCGACTCTCGGGGACCCCTGATGCCCACCATCTCCGTCGTCGTCCCGGCCATGAACGAGGCCGAGAACCTCGCCCACGTCCTCCCGCGGATCCCGCGGGGAGTCCATGAAGTCATCCTGGTCGATGGCCATTCGCACGATGACACGATCGCCGTCGCCCAGCGCTTGATGCCCGATATCCGGATCGTCCAGCAGCAGGGCCGAGGCAAGGGCGCTGCGCTACGCACAGGTTTTGCCGCAGCCTCCGGCGAGATCATCGTGATGATTGACGCCGACGGCTCGACCGCTCCCGAAGAGATCCCGGCCTTCGTCCGGGCCCTGACGGATGGAGCCGACTACGCCAAGGGCTCGCGCTTCCGGCCCGGCGGCGGGACGTCCGACATGCCCCTCCACCGGAAGCTCGGGAACATGGGCTTCGTCTACCTCGTCCGCCTGTTCTTCGGCGGCAATTACACCGACCTCTGCTATGGCTACAACGCGTTCTGGGCCCGGGTCGTCCCGATGCTCGAGCTCGACCGCGACGGCTTCGAGATCGAGACGGAGATGAACATCCGGGTCCTCCGCCGGGGCCTGGTCGTGGCCGAGGTGCCCAGCTTCGAATCGGAGCGGGTCTACGGCGTCGGCCGCCTGCGCACCGTACCCGACGGCTGGCGGGTCCTCAAGACGATCTTCCGCGAACGTTTCCGCAGCCCGCTCGGACCGGTCACCCGGCCGGCCCCGACCGCGATGGCCGGTGTCGGCACGCCCGTGATGGCTGATCGCCCGTCGCGCTTCCCGATGGCCTTCGAGATCCTACGGGGCGAAGTCGCGCCCGAGGTCCAGGCCCTGGCCGAGGAGCACGAGCCCCGGCCGGTCGGAGCGGGGTCGACCGGGGAGTAATCCTGCCGGTCCGCCGCCCCATATCGAATTACCTCGGGGATCGGGTCAAAAACCCGGTCCCCGAAGTTGTTTCCGGCGCCCTCAAAGAATGCGTTGCCAGACGACAACGCAATTCACTGGCATACTTCTCTCCCAGCGGCCCCGCATCGTCACCCCAGGCCGATCGCGCGCAGCCGTCCTCCAGCGTTCCCACGGCCCTCATCGACGTGGGTTCTGGTAGAGAGGAGCGACAGGTGTCGTTGGTTCCAAGAGGCGCCCAGAGGGCGTCAGCCAAGCGGAGCCGCTTCGTCGGCCTCCGATCCGCAGCGACCGCCATGCTGCTTGCCGGACCGGCCCTGATTGCCGGCCCCGTGATTGCTCCGGCGGCAACCTCTTCGCTGTCCGTAAGCGCTGGGCTTGAGGTGGCCGGGACCGCCATCCAGGCCGCGAGCGGAAGTGCCACCGCCCCCGCCAACCCCAGTTCCGCGGCAACGCATCCCACAACCGTGCTGACCTCGGCGACGGTTGCGACATCCACCAGCACCTCGAGCAAGCCCACGACCACGACTCCGCCGGCCGGCCTGTTCGTCGCCGCCACCGGCAGCGATGCGAACCCGGGAACGTTCGCAAAGCCGTGGAAGACGCTCCAGCATGCGGCCAACGTCGGCACGGGCACCGTCTACCTGCGCGCCGGGACCTACTCCGGCAACGTGACGGTCACCCGCTCCGGGATCACCTTCAGCGCCTACCCGGGGGAGGCTGTGACCGTGTCCGGCGGCGCCGACGGGTTCCACTTCTACAAGGTCACCAGCGGCGGCGTTCGCAACCTGACCGTGCAGTACGCGAACTCCTCGATGGGCGCCGGGGTCATGGTCGACTCCAGCTCGAACGTGACCCTCTCGAACCTCGTCCTGCGCTACAACAAGAACTACGGCGTGCGGACTTGGAACGCGACGAACACGATCATCGAGAACAGCCAGATCTACAAGAACCAGGAAGGCATCCGGGTCTCGTACAAGGCCGATGGGACGAAGATCCTGAACAACAAGATCTACTCCCAGGACACGATGATCAACGACGCGGTGAAGGACTCCGGGGGAGGCGTCGGGGTCACCTTCCTGCTCTCGACCGGCAAGGTCCTGGCCCAGGGCAACCAGCTCTGGCTCAACCGAGCCCCGAGCCGCTGGTATGGCTATGACGGCGGCGCCTTCGAGATCTACGGCGCGTCCGACGTGACGATGACCGACAACGTCGCCTGGAACAACAAGGACGTGCTCGAGACCGGCACGAGCGGCAAGCCCTGCAACGACATCACCTTCACCCGGAACATCGGCTACGCCGCGTCGACGGTCAAGGGCTACGCCCGGGGCCTGATCCTGGCCTGCGCCAGCAACTCGCTCTTCGCCAACAACACCCTCGACGGCTTCGACATCTCGGACGTCTCGGTCGTCGACCACCCCGACTACAAGTTCCAGGGCTCGCTCAGCGGGCTGAAGATCGAGAACAACGTCTTGCGGACGAGCGGCGCCGGGGTCTTCTACTTCGACCACCTGCCCTCGGCCGTCTCGATCGACTACAACCTCGTCTGGAACGCCTCCGGCGGGTCGCTCGTGTACGTCGCCGGCAAGGGCAGCACGTCGAGCTTCTCGACCCTCAAGTCATGGATCGGCCGAATGTCCCACGGCATCCAGGCCGACCCGAAGTTCATGAACCTGAGCACCCACGACTACCGACTTGCCGTCGGCTCGCCGGCGGTGAACCACGCGGCTCAGTTCGGCTCGGAGACGAATCCATTCCTGGGCACCGCCCCGGACATGGGTCGCTGGGAGATGCGCTAGGCGCGAATTCCGCGGCCAGCCGCAGACCGACGGTCCGGTTCCCGACGAGGGGCCGGACCGTTTCGATTCAGGGCTCTGGTCAGGAGATCGTCGCCCCGGGGGCGGGGTCGTAGACGGTGACCGAGCCCAGGCCGCGCGCCCCGAGGGCGGTGCGCAGCTCGGCCGGGGTGCCCTTGAGGGCCGGGAACGTCCCGTAGTGGATCGGCATGACGTGCTGGACGCCGAGCAGCTCGACGGCCAGGGCGGCCTGGACCGGGCCCATCGTGTAGTGGCCGCCGATCGGGAGCATCGCCAGGTCCGGCTTGTGGAGGTCCCGGATCAGGGCCATGTCGCCGAACACGTCGGTGTCGCCGGCGTGGTAGATCCGGAAGCCGTTCTCGAGCTCGATCACGAAGCCGACCGGCTCGCCCAGGTAGAGCGGCACCCCGCCGTCCGGATTCCAGTCGCCCGCCGAGTGCTCGGCCCGGGTCATCGTCACCTTGAGGCCGGCGGCCTCGACCGTGCCGCCCTTGTTCATGCCGGTGATCGAGTCGGCTCCGCCGGCCACCTGCCGGCCGAGCCACAGGCTCAGCTCGTGGATTGCCGGCCAGGCCGGCCGGAGCCGGCTGCCGAGCGCGACGGCATCGCCGAGGTGGTCGCCGTGGCCGTGGGTGACCAGGAGCAGGTCGCAACTCTGGACCTGGCCGGCCGCCTTCGGACTGAGCGGATTCCCGAACCACGGGTCGATCAGGACGGTCTTGCCGGCGGGGGTCACGATCTCCACGCAGGCGTGGCCGTACCAGGTGATCCGGGTATCGCGATCCAGTCCCATTTCAGGCACCTCCAGCGGTCATCGTACACTCGGATCGTGGCAGCCCAGCGGATCGCCGAGAACCTTGCCTTCATCAACTGGACCCTGCTCGCGGGCCTGGCCGTGGGTGCCTTCGGGGCCGTCGTCCTGATGCGCCTGCGGACGGGCGCGACCCGGGGATTCCTCGTCCTGAGTGCCCTGTGCGCCGCGGCCTTCGGCCTGCTCGCCCACCTGAGCGACGGGGCGCTCGTCGAGGCTGCCGCCCAGCCCGGCTCGACGGTTCGGATCGACCCGGCCTGGACGCCCTGGCGGGATGGCGCGCTGATCCTGTTCACGATCCTGGCCGTGGCTGGGGCGATCGCGATCGCCCGGGGCCGGCGAGCTCCGCTCCTGCTCGCAGCCGGGCTGTCGGCCGGGGTCGCGGCGCTCGCCTTCGGGGCCCTGAGCTGGGGCGGCTCGCTCGAGATCGCCGGCCCGCTCGGCCCCGCGATCGGGGTGACCGTCGCGTTCGGACAGGACCTGCTCCTGGCGGCCGCGACCGGGGGCGTCTTCGTGGCGATGATCCTGGGCCACTGGTATCTCGTCACCCCGAAGCTGCCCGAGGCGCCCCTGATCCTGCTCAGCCGGGTCCTGTTCGCCCTCGTCGTCGCCCAGATCGTCCTGTTCGGCCTGTCGATGGCGCTCGGGGCCGGCGGCGGCGGCGGACCGTTCTCGCCGCTGAGTGGGCCGTGGGCCCAGTTCGTCTGGCTGCGCCTGCTGGTCGGCCTGATCTTCCCCCTCGTCGTGTCGTGGGCCGCGATCCAGACGGCCCGCAGCCGGTCGATGGAATCGGCGACCGGCCTGCTCTACATCAACGTCGGCTCGATCGCGGCCGGCACGATCCTGGCTGCCGGCCTGTACTTCGGCGCCGGCCTGATCTCCTGACGCCGTCGACCTGCCCCACCCCAGGAAGAGGACCCGAAATGAGGCAAGCGCTGTGAGCCAAACGCGATGAGCACCTCGGACGGTTACCTGCCCGGACGGGCCGAGAGCGACTACATCGAATCGATCGGCCAGGCGCCTGAGCCGGCCCTCCTCGCGATCGAGCAGGCGGCCGAGCCAGAAAGCGTGCCGATCCTCGACCGGGCCGGGGGCCGGGTCCTGGCCACCCTGGCCGCCGGACGTTCGCGGATCGTCGAGGTCGGCACGGCCTTCGGCTACTCGACCCTGTGGATGGCCCTCGCCCAGCCGCCCGGCGGGACGATCGTGACGATCGACCCGGATCGATCGCGGACCGATCGGGCCCGGGGCTGGTGGCGCCAGGCCGGAATCGCCGACGAGCGGATCACGGTCGTCAACCGGCCGGCCCTCGAGGCCTTTGCCGCGGGCGCCGGCGAGGCTGCCCTGGCCGGTCCATTCGACCTCGTCTTCATCGATGCGCTCAAGGATGAGTACGAGGGGTACCTCGACGCGCTCCGCCCACGGCTCGCCGCAGGGGCGCTCGTCGTGGCCGACAACGTCCTCTGGAGCGGGACGGTGGCCGATGCCGGCTCGACCCGGAACGGCGCAGCGGCTCTCCGGGCGTTCAACGCGGCGGTCCTGGCCGATCCCGCCTTTGCCGCCACGATCCTGCCTTTGGGCGACGGGCTCCTCGTGGCCACCCTCCGGTCCTGACCCGGTGATCGCCGTCCGGGTCCGCCTCTTCGCGATCCAGCGCGAGCTGGCCGGCCGGCGCGAGGTCGGCCTCGAGCTGCCCGACGGCGCCTCGATCGAGGCGGCCTGGACCGCGCTCGTCGCCGCGCTGCCGGCCCTCGGCCCCGGCCGCTCGTCGGTCCGCTTCGCCCGGAACGGGGTCTACGCCGATCCCGCCGAGGGCCTGGCCGACGGTGACGAGCTGGCCTGCATCCCGCCGGTGAGCGGCGGCGCGGATTCGGACGCAAGGAACCGGATCATCGAGCTGCGCGAGGCGCCGTTCGGGCTCGAGATCCTGGCCGAGTTGGGCGACCGGCTGGCGACCAATGCGGACGGAGCGATCTGCGGGTTCATCGGCCGGACCCGCGAGACGGCCGGGACCGCGGCCCCCGGCCAGGCCGAGGAAGCCGCCCGGCACGCCGGCCGGCGGGTCGAAGCGCTCGAGTACGAGGCCCACGAAGAGATGGTCCGGACGATCCTCGAGACGATCGCCGACGAGGTCGAAGACCGCTTCGGGGTCAGCCGGATCGGGATCGTCCACCGCCTGGGATCGGTCCCCCTGGGCGCCGTCAGCGTGGCCGTCGTGGCCGCTGCCGAGCATCGCGAGGCGAGCTTCCTGGCCGCCCGCTACGCGATCGACGAGCTCAAGGCCCGGGCCCCGATCTGGAAGGCCGAGCAATTCGCGGGGGGCCACGTCTGGATCGGCCAGCCGGCCCGGATCGGGCCGACCCCGTCCGGACAACGCCCGATCGAGCCGGTCAAGCCCGGCCCGGACGGCATACTGGACGGGTGACGACGCCGGCTCCTATCCGCTCCGGGGCGACCTGCCCGGCCCCGCGCGCCCGGCCCCGCGACCTGGGGGTTCGAATCGGGCACCTGCCACCGGGCCCGACAAACTCGATCGTGGATGTGGCCGGGATCTCGGTCGGCCACGCCTCGATCTGGCGGGACGAGCCGCCGCCGCCGGATGGCCGGGGAGTCGCCCGGACCGGCGTGAGCGCGATCGTCCCATTCCGCCCGGCCGAGCTGTTCCACGATCGGGTCGCCGCCGGGTCGGCCGTCCTGAACGGGGCCGGGGAGCTGATCGGAATCACCGCGATCAACGAGTGGGGCGTGCTCGAGACGCCGATCTTCCTGACCTCATCGATGGCGATCGGCCGGGTCTACGATGCCGCGGTTGCGGCCCTCGTCGAGCAGGTTCCCGAGGCCGGCGTGGCCGATGCCCTGATGCCGGTCGTGGCCGAGTGCGACGACGGCTACCTGAATGCGTCGCGGACGGTCCAGGTCGAGCCGGATGATGTCCGGCGGGCGCTCGATGGAGCCCGCGATGCCGCCGGCGGCCCGGTCGCGAGCGGGGTTGTCGGGGCGGGCGTGGGGATGGTCGGGTTCGAGCTGAAGGCCGGCATCGGCAACGCCTCCCGGTTGGTGGAACCGGGCAGCCGGCCACGGTTCGCCGGCGCTCCCGGCGCTCCCGCCGCCCGGGCCGGGACCGGCCCGGCGGGCTATCACCTCGGCGTCCTGACCCTCACGAACTTCGGTCGGATCGAGCGACTGACGATCGATGGCGTGCCCGTCGGTGCCGCCCTGGCCGCTGATGGCTGGCCGGTCGCGCTCGACGATGAGCAGGGCAGCTGCATCGTGGTCGTCGCGACCGATGCCCCGCTCCTGCCCCACCAGCTCGCCCGGCTCGCCCGCCGGGCGGGTCTCGGGCTGGCCCGGACGGGCTCGACCGGGGGCAACGGCTCGGGCGAGATCTTCGTCGCCATCTCGACCGCCGTGCGCGTCCGCCGGGGCGGCCCGCCGATCGTGACCACCGAGCACCTGGCCGACGAGCACCTCGATCCGTTCTTCGCGGCCGTGGTCGAGGCGACCGAGGAGGCCGTGATCGACTCGCTGTTCGTGGCCGACACCGTGGCCGGCCGCGACGGCCACATCGTCGAGGCGCTGCCGGTCGGCCGGACCCTCGAGCTGCTCAGGGCGGCGGGCCGGATCGATGGCTGAGCGCGCCCTCGCCCGGGTCGATCGCCTGGTCGAGATGGCCGATACGCTGGCCGCCGCCTGGGGTGCCCGGGCCAGCATCTGCACGACCCTTGGCCAGGAACGGGCGAACCTGCGCCTGCTCGGGGTGACCGGGCTCGATTCCGCGGGCAAGCCCCTGGCCGGGTCCGCCGTGGACCGGTACATCGCCGGCCGGACGGATCGCCTCGGAGCCGGGATCACCTTGCCGTTCGTGACTGCCCTGCGCGAGTACGACCTCGGTCCCCAGGCGCTGGCCCTCGACGTGGCGTCGGGAGCGGTCGACCTCGGGCTGGAATCGGAGATCCTCGACGATCCGGTCCGGCGGGCCGAGGTCGAGCTCCTGGCCACCGAGCTCGCGGCCTCGGCCTTCGACCGGATCGACGCCAACCGAACGGCCCGCCTCGAGCTCCTCGCCCTGATTGGCGATGCGCCTCGGCCGTGGGTCGGGGTCACGACCGCCGAGCCCGAATCAGCCGACGGGGCGCGCGAGGCGGGCTCGCTCGTCGCCGCGGGGGTCGACGTGGTCCGGGTCGCCGTCCCGGCCAGCCGGGAGCTGGCCGACCGGCTCAACGACGCCGGCTTCGAGGTCCCGTCCTGGCATCCCCGGTCGGGCGGCCTCGGCGATCGGGAGCCCGCCCCATCGGGCAGCCAGCGCGGCCTGGCCGAGGTCCGGCTGGCGATCGACGAGGCGGCCGCCGAGCGGCGGGCCTATGGACGCCTGGCGACCGTGGCCTTGCCCCTGGCCGGGCCCGAGCAGGCCGTCGTCGCGGCGTTCGAGCGAGTCGACCTTGTCGACGGTGATCCGATCGCGGAGGTCGTCGACGGCAACGTCGACCCGGACCGGGCGCTGGCCGACCACGCCTTTGCCCGGCGTCTCCTGGCCCGCTCGGGATCGTCGGTCGCCCTCGGGGCCGGGCCGCTCGTCGTGGCCCCGGACCTGGCCCGGGGCGCCCCGTCCGGGCCGGCGACCCTGGCCGGCCGGGCCCTCGCCCTGCTCCTGCTCGGAGCCGCCCTGGCCCGGCGGGACGGGCTCCCCGCCGGGCGGATCTTCGTCGGAACGATCCCACCCTGGTTGATCGAGGAGCGCAACGCCGGGGCCCTGGCGATCGCCCAGGTCCTGCTCCGGCGGGCCGCCCTGCCCGGCCATCCCCTCGTGTTCGAGGAGCCGGCCTCCGAATCCGCCGCGATCCGCTGGCGGTCCCTTCTCGGAGCGGCCCTGCCCCTGGCCGGGCCCGACGCCCTCGTCATCCGCCGGCCGCCGGCCGGCTCGGCCGGCTCGATCGTGGCCGAGACCCGGGCGATCAGCGATGTCGCGTCCGATGTCGCCCTGACCTATGGACCGATCGATCCGCGCGGGATCGCCCTCGACCACGCCCGGGCGACCGTGGCCGCCGCGATCAGCACCCTCGAGGCCCTGGCCGGCGACGGCTGGGCGCCGATCCTCAGCTCGCCCCTCGACCGGCCGATCCACGCCCGCCTCGGGGCCGACGCGGTCGTCGAGCGAACCGAATCCTTCGACCCGTTCGCCACGAGCCCGGCCGGCGGATGAGCGACGGAGCTCCCGAGGGACCGGCCGGCCTGATCGACCCGGCGGGCTACGCCGGCACGAGCTACTGGCTGGAGACGGCCGGGGACGACCTGACCCCGCGCCCGACCCTCCGCGGTTCGATCGACGCCGACGTCGCGATCCTGGGCGCGGGCTATACCGGCCTGTGGACGGCCCACACCCTGCTCCGGCGCGATCCGTCGCTCCGGGTCGTCCTGCTCGAGCGCGAGATCGCCGGCTATGGGGCATCCGGGCGGAACGGGGGCTGGGTCGCCTCCGGGCTGAACGCCAGCTCCGACCGTCTCGAGCGGAAGTTCGGCCGGGACGGGATGAGCGCGATCGAGGACGCCGTGGCCGGGGCCGTGGACGAGGTCGGGGCGGCGATCCGGCTCGAGGGGATCGAGGCCGATTACGCTAAGGGCGGCTCGCTCACGATCGCCCGCGGACCCGAGCAGCTGCCCGCCCTCGACGCCCACTGGGAGAGCCTCGAGCGCTCGGGCCGCGCGTCCGGCTATCAGCGGCTCGACGCGGCCGGGACCGCCGAGCGGATCCGGATCGAAGGTGCCCTCGGCTCGATCTACGGCAGCCAGTACGCGGTCGTCCATCCGGGCAAGCTCGTTCGCGGCCTGGCCCGGGCGGTCGAACGGCTGGGCGGCACGATCTATGAGCGGACGGCCGTGACCGACGTCGAGCCGGGCGCCCTGCCCCGCCTGCGCCCGGCCCTGCGGACGACGAACGGCTCGGTCCGGGCCACGACCGTCGTGCTCGCCGGCGAGGCCTACCTGAGCCAGCTCCGGGGCTATCACCGGTCGCTCCTGCCGCTCTACTCGTTGATCGTCCTGACCGAGCCGGTCTCGGAGGCCGACTGGCAGGCGATCGGTTGGCGCGAGCGCGAGGTCGTGGCGTCCTATCGCCTGTCGGTCGACTACCTTTCCCGGACGGCCGACGGCCGGATCCTGTTCGGCGGACGGGGAGCGCCGTATCGCTTCGGCTCGGTCATCGAGCCGGCCTTCGACCGGGATGGCCGGACCCACGCGATGCTCCGGCGGATGGTCGAGACCTGGTTCCCGAGCCTGCGCGGGATCGGCTTCGGGCACGCCTGGGGCGGCCCGCTCGGGATGCCCCGCGACTGGATCCCGACGTTCTCGTTCGATCCCCGGACGGGCGTCGCCTCAGGCCGGGGCTATACCGGCCATGGCGTGTCGACCGCGAACCTGGCCGGCCGAGTCCTGGCTGGGCTGATCGTCGGCGAGCGCTCCGACCTGACCGAGCTGCCCCTGGTCAACCATCGCTCGCCGAACTGGGAGCCCGAACCCTTCCGCTGGATCGGAGTCCGGTTCACCCAGGAGTCGCTCCTGCGGCTCGATGCGAAGACGGCCCGCACCGGCAAGCCGCCCACCGGGCGCTCGCTGGCGGAGCGCATCGCCGACCACTGAGCTACGGCTCGGCGGCAACCTCGATCGCCTGGACGACCGTGCCCCGGCCGCGCCGCTTGCCGGCGTAGGTCGCGGCGTGGACCCGGGCGAGCAGCTCGGCCTGGTCCGTCGCGTCATCCGGGTAGGCCACCACCCCGATCGTCATGTCGACGCCCATCCCGCCCTCGGCGGTCCGAACCGCGGCTCGGAGGCGCTCGGCCACCTCGCCGGCCTGGACCCGGTCGAGGTCGGGCAGGATCAGGGCGAACTCGTCGCCACCGTAGCGGGCCACGACGTCGCGGCCGCGGGCGCCGGCCTTGAGCATCCCGGCGACCCGGTGCAGGACCAGGTCGCCGACCGCATGGCCGGACCGGTCGTTCAGGTCCTGGAACCGGTCGAGGTCGCAGAACAGGATCGCGAACCGGCCGCTGTGGGCCTCGGCGTCGCGGATCTGGCGCCGGAGCAGGTCCTGGAACGAGCGGTGGTTGACCAACCCGGTCAGGGTGTCGGTTGCCGCCAGCTCACGGGCCCGCTGGAGCTGGGCCTGGGCGAAGGCGAGGCCGGTCTGGTCGGCCAGGCCGTGGAGCAGCTCGAGCTCGTCGATGCTCGGCACCCGGGGCGACTCCCAGAGGACCGGCAGGAAGCCCGACAGCCCACCATCCGAGTGGATCGGGACCATCGTGATCGAGCGGACCCAGGCCGGCAGGCCGAGGCCGACGATGATTCCGTCGTCCCGGCCGGGGGTGATCTTGAAGGTGACCGCCCGACGGTCGCGGAAGTCGGCCTCGATGTCGCGCCCGGTGAAGCGGCTCACCCCGGACACGGCGCCCGGCTCGATCGAGCGGGTCTCGGAGCTCCGCCAGCGCAGGATGTCGTAGCCGCCGTCGGGCCGGCGCAGGGCGACCGAGCGGACCCGCGCGCCGAGCAGCTCGCGCAGCCGCGCGTCGAGGGCCTGCACGATCCGGGTCGGCGACTCCTGGCGGGAGAGAACCCCGGTGAACTCGATCAGGGTCGCCAGGTCGCCCCGGACCCGCCGGCCGACCTGGGCGAACGCGCCCACGAACAGGGCCGACATGAAGAGCAGGACGAAGACCATGATCTGGACCTGGGAGCTCGTCTGGTAGCCCAGCGATGACCGGATCTCGACCTGGCCGATGAACACGAAGGCGCTCGCCGCGGCCGAGGCGAGCGCGCCGCTCATCCCGAAGAAGACGGCGCCCTCGATCGCGAGCATCGGGTAGATCACGAAGCCGATCCAGTCGGTGGTCGCCAGGAGGGACTGGCCGACGAGGTAGGCGGCGGCCGAGTCGACCGCGAAGGCGGCGACGGCGAAGCGCTGCCAGGCGGCCGGGCTCCGGGCGCCGCGCATCCAGAAGACCTGGACGAGGATGAGCGATCCAAGAAGCAGGAAGGCCGCCGCGAGGGCCACGGGCTCGGCATGGCCGTAGACCGCGCCGAGGCCGGCGATCCCGACAAAGCCGAGCAGCCGGATCAGGAGCATCCAGCGCTGGAAGTCGAACTCGGCGACCGAGCTGCCGGCCCGCGCGGCCGGGTGGGTCGCGACCCGGCCCTGGCTCCGCCAGCGCCCGGCGTCGAGCAGTCGTCGGAACCTGCCTCGGCGTGACCGGACGTCCGTCACGGGCTCGCCGATCAGCGCTCCCGCGGTCAAGTCCTGGGCACCCGCCTGGGTGGATTCCACGGTCCCTCCGAGCTAGTCGATGGCAGAGAACGGAGTCTCATCCCGGAGCCTCGGGAGGGGCCATCACCCGATCGTACCGGTGGCCCCAGCCACGTGACGACGAGGCTGGCCGGCGGCGATGATGAGCGAGGTGATCGGCGAGCCGATGAGCGAGGCGATGAGCCGGCCGACGACGCCACCGACCGGGAGCCTTCGACGATGACCGACAGCCCCCGCCGCCGGCCCCGCCGGATGGCCGGCGGGATCGCCCAGCTGCCCTGGCGGACGATCGTCAACCCGTTCCGGCCGGTCGAGATCCTGAGCGCTGACCAGGTCGAGACGATCCACCGCGCCTCGCTCCGGATCCTGCGCGAGATCGGCTTCGAGGTCCTCGGGGACCGGGCGCTCGACGCGTTCGCGGCAGCCGGCGCTGAGGTCGACCGGGGTCGGCGCTCGGTCCGGCTCGACGACGGACTGGTCGAGGCGCTCGTCGCCCAGGCCCCGGCCGAGTTCCGGCTCCACGCCCGGAACCCCGAGCGGGACGTGGTCCTGGGCGGCGACCACCTCGTCTTCAGCTCGGTCGGCGGTCCAGCCTTCGTGACCGACCTCGACCGTGGCCGGCGGGCCGGCAACTTCGCCGACTTCGTCGACTACGTCAAGGTGATCTCGAGCCTGAACATCGTCCACCAGGAGGCCGGCGGCCCGCTCGAGCCGGTCGACCTGCCGGTGGCCACCCGCCACCTCGACATGTACCGCTCGCTGATCGGCCTGCTCGACAAGACCTGGCACTGCCTCGGCGCCGGCCGGGTCGTGGTCGATGACGCGATCGAGCTGACCTGCCTGGCCCGCGGGATCGACCGGGACGAGCTGGCCCGACGGCCGAGCCTGATCACGATCATCAACACGAACTCGCCCCTCCGGCTCGACGGCCCGATGTCGGACGGCCTGATCGAGATGGCCCTCCACGGCCAGCCGGTCGTGGCCACGCCGTTCACCCTGGCCGGGGCGATGACCCCGGTCTCGCTGGCCGCCGCGATCGCCCAGCAGAACGCCGAGGCCCTGTTCCTGGTCGCCCTCTCCCAGATCATCCGGCCGGGCACGCCGATCGTCTACGGCGCGTTCACCTCGAACGTCGACATGCGCTCTGGCTCGCCCGCGTTCGGCACGCCCGAATACGTCAAGGGCGCCCTGGCCAGCGGCCAGATGGCCCGCCGCTACCGCCTGCCCTGGCGTTCCTCGAACGTGACCGGGGCGAATCTCGTCGATGCCCAGGCCGCCTATGAATTGGAGATGGCCGTGTGGGGCGCGGTGATGGGCGGGGTCAACCTGCTCTACCAGGGGGCGGGCTGGCTCGAGGGCGGCCTGACCGCGTCCTACGAGAAGCTGATCATCGACGCCGAGATCCTCCAGATGATCGCCGAGGTCCTCGTCCCGTTCACGGTCGACGAGGCCGAGCTCGGCTTCGAGGCGATCGCCGACGTCGGGCCGGGCGGCCACTTCTTCGGCTCGGCCCATACCCTCGAGCGCTACGAGACGGCCTTCTACCGGCCGCTCGTCTCGGACTGGCGCAACTTCGAGACCTGGCACGAGGACGGGGCCCGGAGCGCGACCGAACGGGCGAACACGATCTGGAAACGCCTCCTGGCCGAATTCGAGCCGCCGGCGCTCGACCCGGCGATCGCAGCCGAGCTCGATGCCTTCGTGGCCCGGCGCAAGGCCCAGATCGAAACGTCCGGCTAACCGACCGGCCCGGCTGCTAGCATCCCGCCATGGCCTCGACCCGCTACGACTTCGTCATCGTCGGCGGTGGCTCAGCCGGATCCGCCCTGGCCAACCGCCTGAGCGCCGATCCCGGCAACCGGGTGATCGTCCTCGAGGCCGGCCGCTCGGACTACCCGTTCGATGTGTTCATCCACATGCCGGCCGCGCTCGCCTTCCCGATCGGCAGCAAGCACTACGACTGGATGTACGAGTCGGAGCCCGAGCCGTTCATGAACGGGCGCCGGATCTACCACGCCCGGGGCAAGGTCCTGGGCGGCTCGAGCAGCATCAACGGGATGATCTTCCAGCGCGGCAATCCGCTCGACTACGAGCGCTGGGCGGCCGACCCGGGCATGGACTCCTGGGACTACGCCCACTGCCTGCCCTACTTCCGGCGGATGGAGAGCTGCCTGGCGGCCGCCGCCCACGACCCCTTCCGGGGCAAGACGGGGCCGCTCATCCTCGAGCGAGGCCCGGCCTCCAGTCCGCTCTTCACGGCCTTCTTCAAGGCGGTCCAGGAGGCCGGCTATCCGCTGACCGATGACGTGAACGGCTACCGCCAGGAGGGGTTCGCCGCGTTCGACCGGAACATCTACCGGGGCCGCCGGCTGAGCGCCGCCCAGGCCTACCTCCACCCGGTCATGAAGCGGCCCAACCTGACCGTCAAGACCCGTACCTTCGTGAGCCGGATCCTGTTCGACGGCCGGCGGGCGATCGGGGTCGAGCTGGCCGGCGGCAAGAAGGTCCTCGGCGGCCGGGTGATCCTGGCCGGCGGCTCGATCAACACGCCCCAGCTCCTGCAGCTGTCGGGGGTCGGCAACGCCGCCGACCTGGGCGGCCTGGGGATCGATGTCGTGCAGGATCTGCCCGGGGTGGGCGACCACCTCCAGGACCACCTCGAGGTGTACATCCAGTACAAGAGCCGGAAGCCGGTTTCGATGCAGCCGGCCCTGGCCACCTGGCGTCGGCCGTTCATCGGGGCGAACTGGCTGTTCCGCCGAAGCGGCCCCGGGGCGACGAACCACTTCGAGGGCGGCGGCTTCGTCCGGGGCAACGAGGACGTGGCCTACCCCAACCTGATGTTCCACTTCCTGCCCCTCTCGATCCGCTACGACGGGACCGGCCCGAAGGGTGGCCACGGCTACCAGGTCCACATCGGGCCGATGTACTCGGACTCGCGCGGCTCGGTCAAGATCACCTCGACCGATCCGGCCGTCCACCCGGCCCTGCGCTTCAACTACCTCTCGACCGAGCAGGATCGAAGGGAGTGGGTCGAGGCGATCCGGGTTGCCCGCTCGATCCTCAACCAGCCGGCGTTCGGCCCGTACAACGCCGGCGAGACGTCACCCGGGAACGTGGTCCAGACCGACGCCCAGATCCTCGAGTGGGTTGCCCGGGACGCGGAGACGGCACTCCATCCCTCGTGCACGGCCCGGATGGGCCTGGACGATCAGTCGGTTGTCGACCCTCTGACGATGTCCGTCCATGGCCTCGACGGCCTGAGCGTCGTGGACGCCTCGGCCATGCCCTACGTCACGAACGGCAACATCTACGCCCCGGTGATGATGCTGGCCGAGAAGTCGGCCGACCTGCTCCTGGGCAACACCCCGCTCGCCCCGGAGCCGATCCCCTTCTACCGCCATGGCGCCGGGATGCCCCTGACGTTCCCGGGCGAGGTCGTCGAAGCCAGCGCCTAGGGAACCGGGGCCGTCATCAGGCTGGCACGCCTGCGCATCTATCCTTACCGAAAGGCTGCCGCACGAGGGTGAGGACCAGATGGACGTTGGCATGATCGGGCTGGGTCGGATGGGGGCAAACATGTCCCAGCGGCTCGTCCGCAAGGGGCATCGGGTCGTCGGCTATGCCCGCCACGCGGAGACGGTCGAGGCGTTCAAGGCCGACGGCTCGATCACCGCCGGCGCGACGTCACTGGCGGACCTGGTCGGCCAGCTCCCGGCTCCCCGGATCTTGTGGCTGATGATCCCGGCCGGGTCGGTTGACGCGACCCTGGCCGAGCTGGTCCCCCTCCTGGCCAGGGGTGACGTGATCGTCGACGGCGGAAACTCGTACTACCGTGACGACCTTCGCCGCAGCCATGACCTCGCGGCCCAGGGCATTGAATACCTCGACGTCGGGACGAGCGGCGGAGTCTGGGGCCTCGAGCGGGGCTATTGCCTGATGATCGGCGGGCCCGACGACGGCGTGGCCCGCCTCGAGCCGATCTTCAAGGACCTCGCCCCGGGCGTCGAAGCAGCAGGTCGCACGCCGGGCCGGACGGGCGCCCCGAACGCGGCCGAGCAGGGCTACCTCCATTGCGGCCCAAGTGGCGCCGGCCACTTCGTGAAGATGGTCCACAACGGGATCGAATACGGCCTGATGGCGGCCTACGCCGAGGGCCTGAACATCCTCCACCACGCCGGTGCCGGCCGATCGGACCGGCCGGTGGACGCCGAGACGGCCCCCCTGCGCGAGCCCGAACTCTACCAGTACGAGCTCGACCTGCCGGCGGTCACCGAGGTCTGGCGAAGAGGCAGCGTCGTCGCCTCGTGGCTGCTCGACCTGACTGCGCAGGCGTTCCTGAGCAGCCCCGACCTGGCCGGCTTCGCCGGGCGCGTCTCGGACTCGGGCGAGGGCCGCTGGACGAGCATCGCCGCGATCGACGTGAGCGCTCCCGCCCCCGTCCTGACCACGGCCCTCTACGCGCGCTTCACCTCGCGAGGCGAGTCGGACTTCGCCGACCAGATCCTGTCGGCGATGCGGCTCGGCTTCGGCGGCCACCTCGAGACGGCGGCTCCAGCGGGGGCGCCGAGCGTGGCAGGGTCCAGGGAGTGACCGACGTCCAGTCGGACGCCTTCGTCTTCTTCGGCGCGACCGGCGACCTGGCCTTCAAGCAGATCTTCCCGGCCCTGGCCGGATTGATTCGCGACGAGGGGTTCGACGTGCCGATCATCGGCGTGGCCCGTTCGGGTGACCTCGACTCGCTCCGGGATCGGGCCCGAGCGAGCCTGGCCAATGCCGGCTTCCGCGATGAGGCAACCGAGGCCCGGTTGATCGCCCAGCTCCGCTACGTCAAGGGCGATGACGACGACCTCGAGATGTTCCGGGAGCTCCGCCACGAGCTGGGCAGCGCGGCCCATCCGCTCCACTACCTGGCGATCCCGCCGTCCCTGTTCGAGGCCGTCATCGGCAACCTCGAGCGCTCGGGCAGCGCCAAGGGAGCCCGGATCATCGTCGAGAAGCCATTCGGGCGGGACCTGGCCAGTGCTCGCGAGCTGAACGCCACGGTCCATCGGGTCTTCGCCGAGGCGTCGATCTTCCGGATCGACCACTACCTCGGCAAGGAGCCGGTCCAGAACCTGCTCTATTTCCGGTTCGCCAACTCGTTCCTCGAGCCGATCTGGCGCTCGGAGCACGTCGCCAGCATCCAGATCACGATGGCCGAGGCGTTCGACGTGGCCGATCGCGGGGCGTTCTTCGACCAGGCCGGGACGATCCGGGACGTGATCCAGAACCACCTGCTCCAGGTCCTCAGCCTGCTCACGATGGAGGCGCCCTCGGGCCACAGCCCCGAGGCGATCCGGAGCCAGAAGTTCAAGGTCCTCGATTCGCTCCGACCCCTCCGGCCCGAGGACGTGGTCCGCGGTCAATATCGGGGCTACCGCGCGGTCAAGGGGGTCGCCCCGGATTCGACCGTCGAGACGTTCGCGGCCATGCGTCTCCACCTCGACACGTGGCGCTGGGGAGGGGTGCCGATCTACGTCCGGGCGGGCAAGGCCCTGCCGGTGACGGCGACCGAGGTCCTGGTCGAGCTTCGCCAGCCGCCCCAGATGGTCTTCCACGAGGTCGAGCCGCCCGACGGCAACTACCTCCGGTTCCGGCTCACCCCGGACATGTCGATCTCGCTCGGAGCTCGGGCCAAGCTCCCGGGCGAGGCGCTGCGGGGCGAGGCGGTCGAGCTGTTCGCCCGGCACCAGAGCGGCGAGGAGCGGCCGCCCTACCAGCGCCTGATCGGCGACGCCCGGAGGGGCGACCAGAGCCTGTTCGCCCGTGAGGACTCGGTCGAGGCTGCCTGGAAGGTGATCGATCCGGTCCTTCACGACGAGCCGCCCGTCCACGAGTACGTCCGAGGCAGCTGGGGACCCGCCGCGGCGGCCCAGGTGCTGGGCCCGGGCGACCATTGGCACGATCCATTGAACAGCGAGGTACCCGCATGATCCCGACCGAGCGCCGGCCGTTCTTCGGCCTCCACATGCCCAACTACACCTACCCCGACGTGGCGGACGATCAACTGTTCGAACGGGTGATCGCCCAGGCCCAGGCTGCCGAGGCGGCCGGCTTCGAGCTCGTCACGGTTATGGACCACTTCTACCAGATCCGGGGAGTCGGTCCCGAGACGGACCCGATGCTCGAGTCGTACTCGGTCCTCGCCGCGATCGCCGCCAGCACGAAGCGGGTCAGTCTCGGGACCCTCGTTGCCGGCGTGACCTACCGCAATCCGGCCTTCCTGGCGAAGACGGTAACGACCCTCGACATCATCAGCAGCGGCCGGGCGATCTTCGGGATCGGCGCCGCCTGGAACGAGTCGGAGCACGATGGCTACGGCTTCGAGTTCCCGCCGATCGGCAAGCGGATGGATCGCCTGGGCGAGGCGCTCACGATCGCCAAGCTCATGTTCACCGAGGATCGCCCGAGCTTCGAGGGCGAGTACTACCAGATCGACCAGGCGCTCAACCGGCCGCGTCCGATCCAGGCCGGTGGTCCGCCGATCATGATCGGCGGAATGGGCGAGCGGCGGACGCTTCGGTTCGCGGCCGAGTTCGCCGACCTGACCCACTGGTTCCCGGCCTCGGTCGAAGAGCTGAGGCACAAGGTCGACGTCCTGGCCGAGCATTGCGAGGCCGTCGGCCGCGACCCGTCGACGATCGTCCGGACGATGGGCGCGCCGGTCATCCCGGTGGCCCACGAGAGCGAGGCCGCCGCGCTCCTCGAGCGCATTCCGCCGGAGCGGCGGGCCTCCCTGGTGATCGGCACGCCCGAGCGGGTCGCCGAGCACCTGTCGACCTACATCGCGGCCGGCTTCACCGGCTTCACCTTCGGGAACACGATGCTCCGCTCGATCGAGTCCATCGGCCTGGCCGGCGAGACCCTGCGCCTGCTGGAGGGAAAGACGGTCGCCCCCGGCGCAACAGAGCGGTGACCCGCTTCGATCGGCCTCGAATTGTCATCAACGCCGACGATCTGGGCCGCACGGAGACCATCAACCGCGCAATTTCCGACTCCTTCGCACAAGAGTTGATCAGCAGTGCCTCGATCATGGCGAACATGCCGGCATTTGAGGACGCACGGGCGATCGTCGCAGCCAACTCCTTGAATGGTCGGATCGGCGTTCATCTGAACCTGACCGAAGGTATCCCCATGACGGAAGCGATCCGACGAGAAACGAGGTTCTGCGACTCCTCAGGTCGGTTCAAGGCGCGGGGGCGGAACACCTGGTATCTGAGGCACTCGGCCGGTCAAGCCGTTGAGGCCGAATGCTCAGCCCAAATCGAGGCCGTCTTGGCCGCAGGGATAAGACCTAGCCACCTCGACTCTCACCAGCACATTCACACCCAATGGGCAATTGCACCGATCCTGATTCGGCTGGCCAGGAGGTACGAGATTCCGGCCGTCCGCCTTAGTCGCAACTGCGGTCGTAGTCCGGGCGCGGTCAAGAGCGCATACAAGTGGGCCGTGAACGCCCGGATCATCCGTTCGGGCCTCGCGCCCACCAGACACTTCGGCAATGCCGCCGACACGGCCTCATTGGTCGCCTTCAGGGGACCCGTCGAGGTCATGGTTCACCCTGATCTCGACGCCGGTGGCCGGATCGTCGATGTGCTGGCATCCGGCAGAACCGAGGGAGCGTCCCTGTTGGAGTGGGTGACCGCCCATTGGCATCCAATCGGGCCGATCGTTAGCTTTACGGAGCTCTGCACTCGTTGAGACTCCGCCGACGGTCATCGCCGAGTTTGCCGCCCATGGTGGCAGCGGATCGTGGCCGTCGTAGACTCGGAAAACCCCCTGAAAGGGGGTCATTCGCCCGACAGGAGGTCCCCCATGTTCGTTCCACTGTCGGTCCTCGAGTTCCGCGATCGGGCGGCGGCCTTCTTCGGCGACAAGATCGGGGTGATCGACGGCGAGCGCGAGTTCACCTACCGCGCGTTCGCCGAGCGGACCCATCGCCTGGCCAACGCCCTGGTCGGGCTGGGGATCGAGCCGGGCGACCGGGTCTCGTTCATCACCCACAACACCCATCACCTCCTCGAGGCCTATTACGGGGTGCTCGAGGCCGGGGCCGTCCTGAACCCGATCAACATCCGGCTTGCGCCGCGCGAGATCGCCTGGATCCTCGACCATGCCGGCTCGAAGGTCGTCTTCTTCCATCGCGACTTCCTGCCCCTGGTCGAGCAGGTCGGGCCTGGACTCAACGCCCGCCCGGCCTTCGTCGTGCTCGACGGCGAAGCGGGCGGGATCGCCGACCATGAATACGAGGGGCTGCTGGCCACCGGTCGGACGGACCCGCTCGAGCCCGAGATCGACGAGAACGGGCTGGCCGAGCTGTTCTACACGAGCGGCACGACCGGCCTGCCCAAGGGCGTGGCGATGACCCACCGCCAGCTCTACCTGCACAGCCTGGTCGCCGAGCTTGGGCTGGGCTTCACCGAGGCGGACGTCGTCCTGCACGTCGTGCCCCTGTTCCACGTCAATGGCTGGGGAACGCCCCATTTCCTGACGATGATCGGCGGCCGGCACGTGATGCTCCGCAAGTTCGACCCGGGAGCCCTGATGGAGCTGGTCCAGCGCCACCGGGTGACCCGGCTCCTGGCGGTCCCCTCGATCTTCAACGCCGTCCTGAACCATCGCGACCGGGCCCGGTACGACCTCTCCAGCCTGCGCCAGCTGATCATCGGCGGCTCGCCCGCCGCCCCGTCACTGGTCCGGGCGCTCGAGGCGGAGCTGGGCGTCGAGGCGATCGTCGGCTACGGGCTGACCGAGACGTCGCCGATCATCACCCTGGCCCAGCCGCGCGAGGTCCTGACCTCGAGCGAGCCATCCGAGCGGCGGGCGGAGCGCAAGGCGATGACCGGCTGGGCGATCCCCGGGGTCCGGATCCGGGTCGTCGACGGCGAGGGCGTGGACGTCCGCCCCGAGGGACAGGAGATCGGCGAGATCGTGGTCCGGGGCAATACCGTCATGGATGGCTACTACCGCGACCCGGAGGCGACCGAGGCGGCGATCCGCGACGGCTGGTTCCACACCGGGGACATGGCCACGATCGACCCGGCCGGTTACATCCTGATCCGGGATCGCTCAAAGGACATCATCATCACCGCCGGCGAGAACATCTCGTCGGTCGAGATCGAAACGGCGATCGCCGCTCATCCGGCCGTCCTCGAGTGCGCCGTGATCGCGGCCCCCGACGAGAAGCGGGGCGAGGTCCCCGTCGCCCTCGTCGTCCTGAAGCCGGACGCGGAGATCAGCGCGAAGGAGCTCAAGGCGTTCTGCCGGCAGCACCTGGCCGGCTTCAAGGTCCCGCGCGAGATCCACTTCCGCGACGCCCTGCCGAAGGGCGGCACGGGCAAGATCCTGAAAGCTGAGCTGCGCGAGCCATTCTGGGCGGGCCTGGACAGCCGCGTCCATTAGGTGACCTACGTCGAGGCGGGTTATCGGCACGTCCTGCCCTGGTTTCTGCCCGGGACCGCACTCTTCGCCCTAGTAGGAATCCTTACTGCGCGCCCGCTTGCGAAGTGGCTCCCGACCCACCCAGTGATCGCGTGGGGGCTCGTTGTCAGTTTGGGGATGGTTCTGTCGGCGACCCTCACCCCACTGCGCGGACATTTCAACTTCGCTGCCACGGGGGGAACGTGCGACCTATCGCGGATCGGGCTGGCACCCCTCGATGACCTCGGCGAGATCAACGACACGACCCTGAACATCTTGCTATTCATTCCTCTTGGGATCTCGCTCGGCCTTCTCGGCAGGTCCGGCCGAACCGGTCTGCTGATTGCCGTCGCCGCGATCCTACCCATCGTGATCGAGACCACGCAGCTCCTTATCCCCGCTTTGGAGCGCGGCTGCCAGAGCGCGGACGTCTTCGACAACCTGACGGGCCTCGCCATTGGCCTCGTCATCGGTGGTCTGTGCCTCGTTCCTGGCGTCGACACTCGCCGGAGACTAGTCGGCAATCCGCGATGGCGCGGTTTGGTCTGGTATCTGCCCATCCGGCCATGTACGATCCTGAACCTGAGTTGGACTCCCGCCTGATCCGTTGAGCAACCGAGAAGACGCCGTGCCCGACACCGTCGTCCATTCGCGCGCCGACCCGACTGATGACAGCCAGAGCCGCACGAACCAGGCTCTCTGGGCTCGTGGTGACCAGGTCAAGATCTATGCCAACCGCGACCTTCGACCGGTCGAGGTGATGCTGCTGGTCCGCTATCAGAAGGCGCTGTCAGGCCGAGTACTTGAGCTCGGTTGCGGTGCCGGCCGGCTGACGGGTTACCTGAGCCAGATCGCCAGCTACACCTGCGGGATCGATCTCTCGCCGAAGATGGTTGCCTACTGCCGACGGCGATACCCGCGGGCGACGTTCGACCTGGGCGACCTTCGAGATGTCGCCCCGGACGGATCCGCCCCATTCAACGTCATCGTCGCCGCCTACAACGTCCTCGATGTTCTCAACGACGACGACCGCGGAATGGTGCTCGACCGAATCCACCGCAGCCTCTGTCCGGGCGGCCTGCTGATCATGTCGTCTCACAATCGGGCGAACATCCCGCGGGGGGTCCGCGGAACGTTGGCCAGGCGGGGGGTCGTCGGCTTCGTTCGGGCCAGCGTCGAAGTTCCGTCGTGGGTGCGCAATCGGCGAAGGCTCGTCAGGTTCGAACGCGACGAGCCCGAATATGCGATTCGAAATGACGTCTCGTACCAGTTCGGCGCCCTTCACTACTACATCACCCGCGATGCGCAGGAGTGCCAGTTCAACGAGCACGGTTTCCGGCTGCTCGAATGCCTCGACCTTGAGGGGCGGCCGGTGAAGGCGGGCCAGCCTTCGAGCCTGTGCTCAGAGCTCCACTATGTCGCCCAGGTGGCCGGCCCGGGGCCTGGCTGACAAGCCCTCGAGTTTCTCAGTCGGTCTCGAGCAGACGCCTGACGTGGGCCCGGCCGGTGTCCCAATCGTAATTCCGGAAGACCTGCCGATCGACGATGTGCTGGGCGGCCGAGAAGAACATCTCGTACTGGAGCTGGCGACCGGCGAATTCGGTCCCGACCAGGTCCCACATCACCTTGAGCAGGCGGACCCGATCGCGGGCCGAGAGTGACGCGCTCCGGTAGTAGCGCTCGATGTCGAGGTCGGTCTCCGGCGTTTCGAAGCTCCGGGCGCTCGGCAGGGCAATGAACCCTCCGCCTGCCAGCTCGCGCAGGGCCCGGGTGAAGTCCACGACCCAGCGTCGTTGCAGACTGACCCCGGAGTGGACGAACTTCGGGCCGGGCAGGACGAGGTTGCCGCGCTGGACTGTGTGCGTTTCGGCGGCCAGGACGATCGCGTCGAGGGCCGAGCAGAAGGCGGCGATGTCGCCGCCCAGCTGGGCCTGGACGGGCGGGATCGCCGAGATCCCATGGGCATCGGCCAGCTCGATGGCCAGGCCCGAGGCGAACTCCGCCTTGACCAGGAAGCGGACGAGCTGCTGGTAATTCGAGAGCAGCTGGGCCCCGGTCTCATAGAACTGGGCGCTGACCAGGTTGATGTCCCGGTGGATGAAAACCCGCTCCCAGGGCACGAAGACATCGCGCAGGACAATCAGGCTGTCGGACTCGTCGAAGCGGGACGACAGCGGTTGATCGAACTCGCTCGAGGTTCCGGTCGCGTACGGATGGCGGGGATAGACCCGCAGGCCTTCGGTCGCGAGCGGCAGGACAACCGAGATGGCGTAGTCCTCGTCCCCCGGCTGGAGCGGCACGACCGAGCTGACGAACAGGTAGTCAGCGATGGCCGCCGACGTCCCGATCATCTGGGCCCCCCGAACGACGATTCCGTCGTCGCGCTCCTCGACGATCCCGGGATAGAGGAATGGTTCAGGCTGCTGGTGTGCCGGCTTGGACCGATCGACCTGGGGCGGCGTCACGGCGTAGGCGATGAACCAGTCATGCTCGCGCGCCTGACGATAGAACTCGACGACGTTGTCGCCGAACCTGGTCCCGCCCCGGTCGAAGACCTGGCGCATGCCGGCAAAAGCCGTGATGATCGAGGCGACGTGATCCGGCGTCCGGCCCATCAGGCCGAAGCTGCCCTCGGCCCAGTGGCGGTGGACCCGCCGGCGAACCGCGATGTCGGCCTGGGACCGCGGCGGCAGCCACTTGGCGCTGTAGGAGACCCCGCCATCGACGAAGGTCAGCCCGGGCTTCTCCCGGGCGCTGTCGTACAGGGCGGCGATCACTCGGGCGGGCCCCGAGAACCCGGGCTGGTTCGCGATGTCCGTGAGAGGCTGCCCGTCTAGGAAGATATTCCGAGCGTCGCGGCTGATCTCGGCGAGATAGTCAGCTCCCCGGCGCATCAAGGCTCCCTCGCTAGGTCGGCAGTGTTGGCAGACTTGGACGCGCCCCCGATCGGGCGTCTACCGTTATAGCGCATGAAGACCAGCGAGGCTCGGTGATGACCGCCGAGGAGCTCTTCCGACAGGCGTTCCGACGCCATGCCGCCACGGTTGTGGTCCTGACCTACCTGGATCGGGAAGGCCAGCCGTGTGGCATGACGGCGACCTCAATGTGCTCGCTGTCGGCCGATCCTCCGTCCCTGCTCGCCTGTGTCAACCGCGAAACCAGGGCGCACGCGGAGATCACCCAGGGGGGCCGCTTCGGGGTCAACCTGCTCTCGATCCACCAGAAGCCGATCGCCGACTACTGCAGCAAGCTCGGGGCATCGAAGCGACTTCGCGACGCGTGGTTGTCGGCTGACGCTCCCGCAGCCGACACCCCGAGGCTGCGCGACGCGCTGGCCCATCTCGAATGCACCGTCGACGCGGCCTACACGGCCTACTCCCACTCGGTCTTCGTGGGCTTGATCCAGGACGTCTGGCTCAATCCGCAGGACGCTCCGCCGCTCGTCTATTACGGTGGCCTGTACGGCCAGCTCGAGACGGCCGCCGAGCGGGCCGAGCGGTTCCATTGGGAGCTCCGCGAGGACTGACTCCAGGCGCTCCGGGGCGCATTTGACCGATCCCGGGTACCCTTTCGGGACCGTACCCCACGGCGTGACTCGTGACCGAGAACGCGCCCAGTTCCGTCCCGAGCGCCCCTCTCGCGGTGGGTGAACAGTCCGGCCTCTGCTCCGACTGACGACCGGCCCCCAGTGCCTGAACGGTGCCGATCTGCACCGTTTGACCCCACTCCACCGCACGCCCATGACCATGGGACCACTGATTCGCGCCGCTTCTGACCAGATGGTCGCGGGTTGAATCCGGGTCGTGCGCACCTAGGCTCCCGGGACACGTACCGCCCCATTGGGCACTTCTTGGGCATGCCTGCCCTTGAGGAGAGGAGCGACCCATTGTCGAAGAACGCGCTGCCTCCGAGCCAACTCCCCCCCGATCCAAACGCCAAGGTTCGGCGGGAGCTCGCTCGCGAACATCGACCCGTCCGGCCGATCGCCGTCCTGATGACCATTGCCATGTTGATCGTCGGGGCATCCGGCGTGGGCGGCTGGCTGACCGGCCCGAATGGCCTGTTGGCGGCCTCGTCCAGCCCGACCTGGGTCCAGGACACGAGTTCGACCCTCCACTGGAGCTCGGGCTGGACCATGGTCCAGATTGCCACCGCGTCAGGGGGCTCAGTCCACCAGAGCACGGTCGCCGGCGCATCGGTCTCATTGAGCTACACCGGCTCCTACCTGCGGATCATCGGACCGGTCGGCCGCGGACGCGGCGTGATGACCGTCAATCTCGACGGGGTGACCACGGCCGTCTCGACCCACGCCGCCGCGACGGAGGCGGGCCAGGTCCTGTTCTCCGGCGCGGGTAAGGCTGGCAACAGCCACACCGTCCGGGTCACCGTGGCGGGTAGCGCCGGTCATCCGCTTGTCGGTCTTGACGCCTTCGTCGTGAGCCAGCCGACGGCCTCGGTCTCCGCTCCGCAGCCCACGCCCACGCCGACTTCAAGGCCGACGCCGACGCCCTCCCAGACTGCGGATCCAACCCCGACACCGGGCAGCTCGGCCGATCCGACGCCGACACCGGCGCCGTGGTCGACGCCGGTTCCGACCCCGACGCCCTCGTTTGCTCCGACGCCGGTCCCAACGCCGACGCCCGATCCGACGGCGACTCCGACTCCGACACCGGCCCCGACACTCAGCCCTTCCGGCCCGATCGTCGTCAAGAGCGATAACGTGACGATCGACGGCGTCTCGATCACGTCGTCGGGCAAGACCGGGATCGGGATCACCGCGATTGGCACGGCGAGCAACCCGATCGATCATCTGACCATCAAGAATTGCTCGATTACAGGCTTCAACGTCGCGATGGAGCTCGACTACGTGACCAACGTGACGGTCGAGAATTGCCGGGTAACGGGTGCCTGGTATGACGGCATTCGAATCATGTCCGGAGTTGGCGGCACCGTCAGCGGCAACACCGTGTCGTTCATCGGCCCGCAGAGCCAGGCTGCCTCGAACGCCTGCGCGGTGTCGGCGGGCACTCCGGGTGAGTGCGACGCGTACGGGATCGACATCGAGCGATACGCAAGCACCAGCCTGACTGCGAACCCGCTCTCGGCCAACATCACGGTCTCTGGAAACACCGTGACGGACATCCCAAGCTGGCACTGCTACGACACGCATGCCGGTCAGAACATCACGTTCACGGACAACACCGCCTCCCGCTGCATGCGGGCCGTCTTCATCACCGAGGACAGCACCGGCCAGCACAGCTCGAACGTGGATTGGACGGATGGCGTCATCACGGAGGCCAAGAGCTATCCAGCTGGCGGTACGACTGGGTCGAACCTCGTCGCCGTTACCCTCTTCGGCCTCCACACCGGCGCAATCTCAGGCAACCAGTTCTCGACGAGTTACGGCACACCATCCGTATACGACTACCAGGGACAGTCAACCGGGAGCTCCATCTTCGGTAACACGACCATTCCGTAGAGCGTGAGGCCGCTTGAGCGGCCATCACGACCGACCGCCGGCCGGAAGCCCGCTGGGCTCCCGGCCGGCTTGACGGCCCACCGCTATCATTCGGGCGGCCGCCCCTTGCCCTGGGCCAGCATTCGTTTGTGGCACGAGCCAGGATCCTGACAGGACACAGTGCGTAGCCGGAGCGCCATCCTCGTACTGGTTCTTTTTCTCGTCCTCGTTCGAGCTTCCGGGGCCGCACTTCCCGTAACCCCAGCTGTTCCACTGCCGTCGGCTGGGGCGAGTCCAGTCCCCATGATCGCTTCCGGTCCGATTGTCGTGACCGCGAACGACGTGACGATCGATGGGGTCTCACTCACCTCGTCTTCATCAACGGGGGTCGGGATTCTGGCCCGCGGGACAGCGGCAACACCGATCAGGGACCTGACCATCCGAAACTGCTCGATCACCGGCTTCAACGTCGGGATCGAACTCGACTTCGTGACCAATGTCACGATCCAGAACTGCACCGTTTCGAAGGCGGTCTACGCCGGCATTCGCGTCCTGTCGGGAGTCGGCGGCAGGATCAGCGGCAACACCGTCTCAATCATTGGCCCGCAGAGCCAGTCCGGCTCGAATAGCTGCGCTGTAGCTGCTGGGACTCCAGGCGAGTGCGACGCCTACGGTATCGACCTCGAGCGGGTCGCGACCCCGAGTCTGTCGGAGAACCCTCAGTCGGCCAATTGGACTGTCACCGGCAATGCGGTCACCGATGTTCCGACCTGGCATTGCTATGACACGCACGCCGGTCAGAACATCATGTTCGACGGCAATACCGCGACCCGCTGCATGCGGGCCGTGTTCATCACTGCGGACAGCGCAGGCTATCCATCCTCGAACGTGAGCTGGGCGGACGGCGCCATCATGGAGGCGAAAGGCTACCCCGCAGGAATGGCGACCGGCTCGAATGTCGTCGCTGTGACGCTCGTTCGGCTCCAAACAGGTGCATTTACGGGCAACCAGTTCTCGGCGACCTACGGCACGCCGTCGATCTATGACTATCAGGGCCAGTCAACCGGCCTGACGATCGCCGACAACACGACGACCCCCTGATCTGGCCAGCGTGGCCGCCACGGCTATCATTCGGGCGGCCCATTGGGGTTTGGTGAGTCAGCCGAGTCCAGGCGAAGCCGCTGCGATCGCGGTCGGCGACCTCTGCTTCACGAGGGGATCAGTATCCGATGAACGACACGGGCCGGGGGAAATTTGCAAACGCTGGCTCGAGTCCGGGTCGCCTCCGCGTCGCCATGGCTCTCCACTCCGATCTCGATCACGACAGCCGTGTGCTCCGCGAAGCGGCCTCCCTTGCGGCCGTGGGTCACGACGTCACCATCTATTGCCGTTCATATGGGGGGTCGCACGACCTGCCGTTTCGCGTCGTTACCTCGGAGCCCGATCTGTCCCCGGGGGCTGCCGACCCAGCCAACCCGTTCCAGCGCGCAACCAAACAATCGCGTTTACGGCGAGTCGCAAGCCGAGTCGGCTGGATGGCTCGCTACCTTCGCGACCTCCGTGCATGGGGGACATGGGCCGTGGAGACAGGCGGCTCGGTCGATGTCTGGCACGCCCACGACCTGCCTGGCCTGATGGCCGTCGGGCCTCGAGTCAAAGCGCCCTGCGAGCTGGTCTACGACAGCCACGAGATCTTCCTCGAGGCCGGCTCGGCGGTCCGCATGCCCGCTACGGTTCGACGGCTTTTGGGGAAGTACGAGCGTCGGCTTGTCCGCCGGGTTGCCGCCTTGGTCACGGTCAACGAGGCGTACGCCGCGGTTCTCGAGCGGCGTGTCAAGCCCATGAGGGTTGTGCTGGTTCGGAACTGCCCGCCGCGCTGGACGCCGACACCCGAGTCTCGCGGTCGCATTCGGGAAGCTGCGGGAATTCCGGAGGACAGCCCCGTGGTCCTCTATCACGGTGCCCTCGGACCGAATCGAGGCATCGAGCAGCTCGCGGCCGCGCTCGACGAGCCCGGGATGGCCGACGTCCACCTGGTCCTTCTTGGATTTGGGGATGTCGAACGCCTGGGGATCGACCCGCACGGCTCAGGTTTGGCGGGACGCCTGCACCTGCTTGAGGCGGTCTCGCCCGACGAGTTGCTTGGTTGGGTCGCGGGGGCCGACGTGGACGCAATGCCACTGCAGCACTCAAGCCTGAATCACTGGTTATGTACGCCGAACAAGCTGTGGGAAAGCCTGGCCGCCGGCGTCCCAGTCGTCGTGAGCGACTTTCCGGTGATGCGAAAGATCGTCCTGTCCGATCCTTCGGGCCCACTTGGGGCCGCCTGCGATCCGGTCGATCCGGCGTCGATTGCCGAGGCGATCCGATCGATCATTGACCGGTCAGCCGAAGAGCAGCGCACCCTGGGGCAGCGTTGTCTCGATGCCGCTCACAATCGATGGAACTGGGAGACCGAATCGGCGCGCCTCACTGAGCTCTACGAGTCACTGATCCCGGAAACCGCCTCGCCATAGATGGTTGCCAGCGTCGCGATGTTGTGATCGCTCGAGACGCAGCCTCGGCCGGCTTTCCCCATTCGGCGGCGAGCCTCGGGACTCGCCCCTGCAAGCTCGATCATCGCGTTCGCCAACGTGCTGGGATCATCGGGGGGCAGGGACAGACCCGCGCCTGCGCTGGCCACCGGGTCGTAGTTGCTCGTGCAGGCGAAGACGACCGGGCGCGATGCTGCGAAATACTCAAAAAGCTTGTTGAAGCTGATCCCATAGCGATAGACCGGATTGGCCGTTGCGTGGACGATCCCGGCATCAATGGCAGCCAGGACCCGGGGCACGACGCGTTTCGGGATGGGGCCAACCAGGACGACGGAGCCGTGATCCCGCGCCAGGTCCGTCAGTTGATCGCGGAGGGGACCATCGCCGGCGATCACGACACCGACCTTGCCCGGTGCCCGGGCTTCGGCAAGAACGCCCGCTTGGATAATCTCGCTCACCCCGTTCACTCGGCCGAGTGCGCCCAGGTATCCGAAGACGACTCGGCCGTCACGCTTCATCTGGCTGATCGTGGACAGGCAGGTCGTGAGCTCGGGCAGCTGACTCTCTGCCGCTGCGGCGGCGTCGAAGGCCTCGAGGTCGACGCCATTGGGGATGTAGCGGACGTGACCGTGGGGAAGGCCCCGCTCGACCAGGTAGTCCTGCATACCCGGAAGCAGAGTGACGACAACCGCTGCACGCCGGACGAGGAGCGCCTCGATCGCACGCAACAGGCGCTCCCCGGGCGAGCCCACCCGCAGCGCTCCCAGGTCGACCAACGTCTCTGGCCAGAGGTCGCGGACCTCGAAGATGTAGCGCGCGCCTCGAGTTCTTGCGACGAGCCACGCGCCGAGGGCGGCAAATGGGTGGACGGTCGAGCCGACGATGGCGTCCGGCGCCTTCAATCGCGTCTGGACGACGAGCAGAGACGCCACGAAGGAAAGCATGTTGACTTGCCGCCGCCAGCCGTTACCTCGGTAGGGGATGGTCCGGAGCCAGACGAAGTGGACGCCGTCGAACGGCTCCGTTCGGTAGAGCTGGCCCCACCGAAGTCGCTCTTCGCGGCCCGTTACATGACTGAAGCCAGACGCGATGATCGTGACGTCGAAGCCGCTGGTTGAGAGGCGCCTGGCCAGATCGAAGTGTCGGGTGCCGTTCGCGCGGTCCGGAGCGTCTGCATAGTGGTTGACGATCCAGATCCGTCGTCGAGCCGAGTTCCCGGTGTCACCTGAGGGCGGCATTCACCGACTCGGAAAGGACGTCAGCCACATATTGGATCTCGCCGTCGGTCAGCCGACTTGAAAACGGGAGCGCCAAGGTCGAGGCGGCGACCCGTTCGGTCACCGGGAAGTCGCCCGGCTTGAACCCGAACGTCTCCCGGTAGAACGGCTGAAGATGGATCGGGCTGAAATACGGCCGCGAGGCGACCCCGTGCGAGGCCAGGAGGTCGATCATCGCGTCGCGGTTGATCTCCGGATCGAAGCGCACCACGTACACGAACCAGTCGACGGTTTCTCGCTCACCCGGAGCAGGGAGGGTGACCCAGTCTTTGCCTCTCAGTGCACGTTCGTACGCCGCGACGACCCGCGCCCGTCCTGCTCGCAGCTCGGCCAGTCGCGCCATCTGGGCAACACCGAGGGCGGCTGACAGCTCGTCGAGCCGATAGTTGAACCCGAGTCGGACGTGGCGCAGCCAGGTTCCATCCGCGTCGCGGCCCTGGTTGCGCATGCTCCGCATCGCCTCGGCCAGGGAAGGGTCGTCGGTGACGACCATTCCCCCCTCGCCGGTCGTGATCTGCTTGTTTGGATAGAAGGCAAAGACGGCGATGTCCCCGAAGCTGCCCACCGCCCGTTCGCCGACAGAGGACCCCAATCCTTCGCAGGAGTCCTCTAGGATGGACCAGCCGTGCTCCCTGGCCGTCGCCGAGAGGTCCTCTATCCGGCACGGGCGGCCGAAGACATGGACCGGCAGAATCGCCTTCGTCCGAGGATTGATCGCAGACGCAACCTGGTCAGGATCCATCCCGAGGCTGTCCTCTTCGATATCGACGAAACGCGGGATGGCCCGCTCGTACAGGAGGCAGTTCGACGACGCGACGAAGCTGAACGGCGTCGTCAGGACCTCGTCACCATCGCCGATCCCGAGGGCCCGGACGCCCATGTGCAGCCCCGCGGTTCCACTCGAACAGGCGATCGCCTCACGGCGGCCGACGGCTGCGGCGATGGCCTCCTCGAAACGTGGCGCAAACGGCCCCAACGCCAGGATGTCGCTTTGGAGAACCTGGGTAACGAGTTCGAGTTCCCGCTCGCCTACGTCTGGCCTGGCCAGTGGAATGCGCCTGGTCGGCGAGTCGCCCGCGTTTGCCATGAGTGCCTCCAGCCGCTTTCTGCGCGCAAACCGTCTGCCGCATGGCGGACCTGAAGATTAGCCGACCAGGGCGCTCAGTTCGGGGATCGTCTGGATCTCGACCTCCGGACCCTCGAGCTCGTCCCGGGACTCCAGTCCAAAGCGCAACTGCGACGGGTTGCGCAGGCGCACCGTGTGCCAGCCCAGCCGACGCGGTCCCGCGAAGTCCTTGAGTGGGTTGTCCCCGACGTAGAGCAGCCGATCGGGATCGATTCCCCACAGCTCGCGGATCATTTCGAAGCCACCGATCGCAGGTTTGGCATAGGCCGGACCGAGCGCGGATGTGAACACGATTGGATCCAGCCAACTGGCGAGGTCGAGGGCCGCTGCCTTGGCTTCCTGGCTCGCCAAGGGTCCGTCCGACAAGGCCCCCAATCGAAGTCCGCGCTGTTGCATCTCCTCGAGCAACTCGGCGACGCCCGGGATGAGCGAAATCGTCGGGCGATGCTGGCGATACTCGTCGACCAGAAGGGACGTCGAGAACCTTCCTTGCACGGTGGGGAAGGCTGCGCTCAGGCGATCGAAGGTGTCTCCCCGACGGCCCCGCTCGAATTCGCTCCACAGCCAGGCAAAGAGGACGTCCCGCTCGGCCTCGGAACTGGCAATGGTTCCCGCCACGTGCAGGAACCCGCTCCTCACGTACTCGCGTTCGAAGTACAGCGTGTCATCGATGTCGAAGACAACGCCCTCGATCACCACTTCGGTGAGCGGGTCAGGATCTCAACGTGGTGTCGGGTCATATACACGCCCGCCTCGTAGTCGCCCATGCGCTTGGGAACTTCGAGCCCGGCCGCCATGTCGAGCAGCCAGGCCGGATAGCGCCCGCCGGCGGCAAGGCCCAGGGGAAAGCCTCCCCCAAAGCGGGCATTGATCTCCGAGAGGACCGGACCCCTGGCGGTGCGGAAGGCCTGGAGCGTGAGGGGACCGGCTGCACCCAACTCTCCACAGAGAATCAGGAGTTGTTCGATCCATTCCTCGAACTCCGGATCGTGCTCAATCGTCACCCCCTGGATCAATTCACCGGCAAGCGTTCGGATCCGCCGGCGGGGGACGAAGTAAATCGGTTGGCCGGCGAAGTCGAGCAGGGCGTCGATCGTGATCTCCGGGCCGTCGAGCACCTCCTGGAGGATCGGCCCCTCGATCATCGGTAGTAACCGGTCGAGATCGGCTCGACCGACGACATACGTGTCCTTGCTGGCGCTTCCGCGGCTTGGCTTCAGGAACACCCGCGCAGGCAGCTCAGCTGGGTCGGTCCCCGGCAGCCACGTCGCTGGCACATCGACGCCGCGTGAACGAAATGCCGTCACCGTCGTCAGCTTGTCGGCCGTGATCGAAACGAAACCCTCGCTCGAGACCGCGACCAGGCACCCTGCATCTTCGAGCCGTTTGCGACTACCAGACAAGATTGGGAGATCTGGATCGATCGTCGGCACGAGCAGGCGGATCCCGAGGTCGAGCACGATCTCGAGCAACCGGTCGACGTAATGCGGGTCGTGGCTTGGCGAGAGCCGAACGGCACCGTCCGCAAGGAAGAGGCTGGGGGCGAGGGGGTCGACGTCCGCCGCGTAGGTCCGACCGCCACGCACGGCCGACGCCTCGACGAAGGCCCGCACCAGGCTCGTCCGCCGCCCGGCGGCGGTGATCAGAACATTTGTCCCCGAGTTCACTGTGGGCGTCGCGGTAGCATCACCCTGGGCTCAAGCGCCGCGTTTGGCCCTGGGGATTCCAAATCTCCGAGCCGGAGAAATTCCAGCCGATCGGGGAGAGGTACGCTGAGTCGATCACTACGCGACGGACGTTCATCCGGCCTGAAGCGGCTCACGGACGTGACTGGGGCGGCTATTGGGCTTGTCATCCTGTCGCCGGTTCTCCTGTGGGTCGCCGTTGCCGTACTGGTTACCTCCGGTCGCCCAATCCTATTCCGCCAACCTCGGCCGGGGCTGAACGGTCGCCCATTCACGATCCTCAAGTTCCGGACGATGCGGGAGGTACGGCCTGGTGAGGACCAATATCGAACCGACGCCACACGACTGACCCGGATCGGACCATTGCTCCGCTCTACAAGCCTCGACGAATTGCCCGAACTGTGGAACGTGCTCCGTGGTGAGATGAGCCTCGTCGGGCCGCGTCCCTTGCTGCTCGAGTACCTCGCTGCCTACACCCCCGAAGAGCACCGTCGGCACGACGTCCGACCCGGGATCACCAGCTGGGCGGCCGTCCATGGCCGGCACACGATGCCGTTTCAGGAACGGATCGCGCTGGACGTCTGGTACGTCGATCATCGAAGCCTGTCGCTCGATCTCCAGATTATTGGGATGACCCTGGCCCAAGTCCTGAGGAAGACGGACGTGCGCGAGATTCAGGACGTCGATGAAATCGGCTTTCCGTTGCAATCGCGCGTGACAGACGGGCCGCCTGGCGGGGCCGTCCCCGCTCCCTTGGCCCCTACCGAGCCCGGACCGTCGAGTTCAGACGCCGGGTCAGCGTGAGCCTCAGCGTCTCGGGAACGAAGTGCCGGCGGTTGCCATCGATCAGAGTCTTCGCGCCCACGGTCGAAAGCGTGTGCCACCCGTCTGGTTGGCTCGATCCGGGTTCAGGCGCGAATGTCCTGACCGCCCGCTCGGCGAATGAGCGGGGCGTGAGGACCTCGATCTGATTGACGACGAGGCCGCCGCCGTAGCTGCGAGAGTTGTCCTGGCTCGGTCGATAGAGTCGACCATCGGCCACGAACGGCGTACCCCCGGGTCGAGCTGACCGGGCCTCGGTCTTGACCGGATTGCCCTCATGCGGACTCCATGGGCCCTCCAGATCAGGGGCGTGCCAAATGAACAGGTTGTTGTTGGGTCCCCGGTCCGTTCGCGTCCCGAACATCCACCATCGCCCTTCGAACTCGACCACCGTCGCGTCCGCGACAGGAATCGAGAGCAGGGTCGCGGCGCGGCGCCAGGAACGCGGGAAGTCGGTCGCTTCATAGAGGACGAGCTCGCCGGCGGCGGATGTCTCCGGGATCATGAAAGTCGTTCCGTCTCGTTCGACGATGAACGGATATGAGGCATGGACGCCCGGGTCGAGGACCGTTTCGGCCTCGGTTGCCGTGCCGGACGGGTCGATCGATCGGTAGGCGATTGAGCCGCGGCCGGTCTTCTGGTCGTAATCCTCGAAGAAGAGATGCAGCACGCCGGCCCGTTCGACTCCAAATGGATCCGCCGCGAAATGGCCGGCACGACGTGGTAGCCAGACGACGTCCGGACTTTGCCTGATCGTCAGGAACTCCCGGATCGGGGCTGCAACGACGCCAATATTCCAATCGTCGTGCCGCGTCGCGAAGCGGGCCGCGCCCATGATCCGCCGACCGATGGTCGCGCCGGTCAGGACGGCGCCTGGCACTCCCGCCAAGCGGTCCGGGCGCGGGCTCGACGCCTGCCGACCTGCTGAGGCATCGGCAGGGACCGCCTCGGGGATTGTCCGGCGCATCTGCTCCATCCGGTCGCGAGCGACGATTGCGGGCCACTCGGCCGGATCGAACCGGATCCGGTCCAACTGTTCCCCTCGCGACCAGAACAAGATGCCTTCGCGCAGAATTCTCGCCTCGGGCTCGGAGATCAGGGCGACCTTCGAGTGGCCGGGTGTACGAACATAGTCGAGGACGGCTGCCCGCGCCGGGTCTCGAAGATCCCCTTGACCGTATGAGAAATGCCAAGCCTCTGCCGCAACTTCCAAGGGAGCCAAGAGCCCAGCCCGAGTGAAGTCCAGCAGGACATCGAGCCGTTTTGGAGCGTCGCCTCCAATCGTCCCGGGTGCTGGCTCACCGCCCTGCCACGGCGTGTCCTGACCGGCGCGGAACCATCGTTCGACGCGGACCCCGTCGACAGCGGACAGAGCCGCAAGGCAGTCAGCCTGCCACGCCGCGATCGGTCCATCGGTGGCAAATCCGAAGGCAAGAATCGGATCGCGATCAGCGCCCATAGCGCCGCCGCTTTCGGACCCGGTCGATCGCCCATCGAGCATTCCGGGCAAGGCGATAGCGGTAGCCGGGGTCCTCTGTCGATCCGTGAGACACCGCGAGGTAGTCCAGGAGCGTACTCACCGGAACGAACCAGCCATTTCTCGAGGCGAGATAGGCGATCTCCTGCTCGAAGGTTGGATCGACTACGCCCGCGGCATCCACGAAACCACTCGCGAAGTGGGTGTACACGATGCAAACTCCGCCGCTGGCCTCGAGGGCATCAACGTTTGCCTTGGACAGGAGATCGCGCATCTCCTCGATCCGCTGGCCATCCGAGGAGCTGAACCACAGGTTCGAGAATGCCTCCTTGGACTTCACTCGGTAGGGCATCCGAGGATCGAGCGCCAGCGTGTCGATCCCGTTGAATGTCAGGTTCCGGACATAGTCGACATGCTCCTTGAATGCATCCCCCCAGAAGTGGGGAGAGCTCGGGTCACTGCCTGCCCGGCGATTCAGGCGACCGTGGCGAAGTCGATACGAGAGTCGGTAGAGCAGGTCGAACGGCCACTCAAACCGACGATCCCACCAGTAGATGCAATCCGGGTTTGAGACATGGTTGGCATGCGCCCGGGGGTAGCTGCCGAGGCTGTCTCGGAAGATATCCAGGCCCTTCAGGATCTCGTCCCGGGCGAAGGCTCCGTCGCCCACGTTATGGAGGCCAATCTCGAAGCCTTGTGCCTTGAGGCGCAGAACCCACTCGCGGTACTCGGCGTCGAGCAGCGATTCCCCAGTAAAGCGCCCGCGGGGTGGATAGACCCAGACAGACTTGGTGGTAAGGATGCCGTTTCGGGCAAGCAGGGCATAAACAGGGGCGGAGTTCGCTACCGTGGCGTTGTCGGCATCATCGAAGATCGAGAAGGCAAACCGGGCGCCCGACGGGAACGACAGGGTAGACACCGGCCTAGCTCGCACTCCCGGGACGCAGGGCGTCGACTCGCGCCCGCTGTGGACTTTTGGCCAATGGCTCCACTTTTGAGGTTCCTCGTATGCTCTACCGATGCGTCGGGTCTGGTACTGCCTGGGTCATTCTGAACGGTCGCACTCGGCCCGGGTGACGGACCCCGAGTCCGATCCGGGCCGTCCGCGCTGCGAGTTCAATTCTTGATCCCGCCCCACGTTGTTGTTCGCGACCGGCTTCCACTGGTGCGCCTTGACCGGCGGATCCTCGCGGGCGTGGCCGCGGCCGGTCTTCTGGTCATCGTCGGCCTGATCGTCGCCGGCGCGAGCTGGACCGGCCGCGACATCCAGGCAGCTGCCATCGCCGGCGCCGGGTTCCTGGTCCTGCTGAGCCTGCGTTGGCCGCTCCTGCCGCTCTTCGGCCTGGCCGTGCTGATCCCGTTTGAGCAGGCCGTCGTCATCGGCGACCTAGGGACCCTTAGCCGGTACGCCGAGCTCCTGTTCATCGTGAGCTACGGGATTCCACGGCTCGGTCGCCTGTCGGTCCGGGCCATGCCCGTGCCGGCCTTCGGGTTCGTCCTCTGGGCGGTCTTCAGCATCACGTGGGCACTCGACCCAGCGCCCACCTCGGCGGCGATTCCGGCCCTGGTCTTGGTCCTCATCGTGGCCGTGCTCGTGGCCAGTGTGGTCGTTGAAGATCCGTCGATCATCCGCCCGGTAATGTGGGCCTACAGCCTGGCTGCAGGTGGGACCGCGGTGCTCGGCATCGCGACGTTTGTGGCCCTGGGTGGTGGGAACCAGGACGGCAGGATTGCGGGTCTGACCGACCAGAATCCCGCCTATTTCGCGGCGATCCTCCTTCCCGCGATCGTTTTCACCCTGAACGAGCTCCTGCACGGTCGCTGGCTGATCCCCAGCGCAGCGATTGCGCTCGCTGGCACTGTTGGGATTGCGATCTCCGGGACGAGGGGTGCCTGGCTGAGCCTGGCCGTCGTCGTCATTGTGTTCCTGTTGCCTCGCCTCGACCCGCTCCGGCGAGCCGCAGCCGTGGTCTTCGTCCTGGCCCTCGTCCTGATCACCCTTCAGATCCCGGGCATCGCCGCGCTCGTGAACGAGCGAACGGACACCGCCTTGTCCTCCGGCGGGGCTGGTCGAACAGATATCTGGACGGTCGGCATCAGCATCATCGAATCGGCTCCCGTTACCGGCGTCGGGCTGTCTAATTTCGCTGTTGCCAACACGCCTGAATTACTTCGCGCGTCGTCGGTGGAGACGACAGACCCGAACGGGTTGGCGAACCTAGAGGCCCACAACCTCGTGATCAGCACGCTGGGCGAGCTTGGAATCGTGGGATTCGTGCTTCTCGCCGCCTTCCTGGTTCCGCTGGTCGTTCGCCGCGGCTGGGGCCCTGATGCCGATTTCGTCCAGGCGGCCCTGGCGTCACTCGTGATCATTGCCCTGTTCCAGGACATGCTTACCCGAAAGGAGCTCTGGCTCTTGATCGGGATGGCCGCGGGCCTCGCTTATCTCAAGAAGCAGGAGGCGCTGTGGGGAATGCGCCGGTCAGTCGGGGCCTCGACGGTCGAACCTTCCGTAGTGACCACATGACCGACGCGCTGTGGATCACTCGGGCGTACCCATGGATCGAGCAACCCGCGAACGGCGTGTTCTACCAGACCCAGGCCAGGGCGATCGCCCGGCTCGGGCCAGCGGTCACCGTGGCAGCACCAACCCCATGGGCTCCGTGGCCCCTGTCGGCGATCAGGCCACGCTGGCGCGAGTACGCTCACGCTCCCCGCCGTTCTCGCGATCAAAACGTGGCCGTGATTCGTCCTCGCTACGTGAACGTTCCGGGGGAGCCGACCTGGGCACGTCCCGATCGTGTGATTGCGGATGCGATGTGGCGAGCGCGCCGCGATTGGGCGGGCGCCCGGATCATCCACGGCCACTACTCGGTCACGGGCCTGGCAGCCTGGCACCTTGCGGCGCGGGCCGCGCTTCCGTACGTTCTGACCTTCCACGGCAGCGACATCAATCGCTGGCCCGACGAGCATCCGGAGCGGATGTCGGACTTGCGGGAAGCCGTCGCTCGCGCTGGGGCGGTCTTCGCCGTGAGTCAGGCCCTGGCTGACCGGATCCGGGAAGTCACGGGAGTCCGGGCGACATATCTGCCTCTGGGCTCGGATCATCGAGCGATCGCCGCTGGGGCGTTGCCACGATCTAAGGCTCGGGCGCTAGTCGGACTACCCCAGGGCTCCCTCGTCGTGTTGTACGTAGGTGAGCTCAAGCGCGCCAAGGGGGTTCGCGAGTTCGTCGATGCAGTTCTCGGGCTCGACGGACCGCTGGTCGGCGTTCTGATTGGCGACGGACCTGAGCGGGGCTACGGCACCGACGACTCACGGGCTCCCACACGGCTTGAATATCGTGGCGCTCAGACGCATGGAGACGTCATTCGCTATATGTCGGCCGCTGACGTTCTTGTCCTGCCGTCGTACAGCGAAGGGCTCCCCACGGTGCTTGTCGAAGCCGGGTCACTGGGTCTGCCAGTCATCGCCAGCTCGGTTGGCGGGATTCCCGAGCTCCTCGGGAGCGACCGGGGAAGGCTGCTCCCCGAGGTCTCCGCGACTTCGGTCGCGGCCGCCCTGACCTCGTTCGTCGATGACCGCTCCAGCGCGAACGAGGCAGCGACTCGACTCCAGGAGCTCGTCAAGCGGGACTACGACGTCGATGTCAACGCGGCGGCGCTACTGCAACACTATCGCTCGATTGCGGCTGACTTCCCGGCAGCGGACAAAGGTCCCATTGTTCCCCTACTTACCAGCGGTGATACGGTGCGCGTCTAGTGAGCAGCCAATCCATTCCCGCCGGACCTTCGGCTAGCCGGGGACTCCGGTCGATCGTGCGCACCTGGGGTTGGTTCATCCTGGGTGGAACGGTAATTGGCCTGGTCATTGCCGTTGGTGTCGCCGCGATCACGCCGCCGACCTATACGGCCCATGTGACCTTGCTCGTTGCCCCGGCCGACACCAATACCGGTGTCAACACGAGTGACCTTGAGGTCGCCCAGGCGCTGATCCCGACATTTGCCGAGCTTGCCACGACCACCCCGGTCCTCGATCGGGTCATCAGCTCGACCAACGCGAACACCAACGTCCTGGCCCTCACCCAAGCCGTGTCCACTCACATTCCTGCGGGTACGAACCTGCTCGAAATTAGTGTGTCGGACCGGGATCCCGCCCAGGCGAGCGCTCTCGCAAACGCCATCGCCTCCGACCTTCAGGTGTACGCGCCACCGAATCCGAGCGATGCCAACGTTGCGAAGCTCGTCGCCCTCACCGTCGTCGATCCTGCGACAGCCCCAACCGTTCGTGACGGCCCGGGGTTTGTGATCAGGGTCGCCTTGGGCGGGGCGATCGCCCTCTTCCTGACGATCAGCATTGCCTTTTTGGGCGAGAATCTCTGGCAGCGGCGCGGCGGGTTCCGGACCAATCCAGACGGACCCTCACAGACCGTGGCAACTCAGGATTCCGAAGCCTCCGAGGACCCGCAAGGTGGACCATACGCCGTCCCAGGCTGGTGGCGCCGTGCACGCGCCGGCCCGCAATCGCCGCCTCCGACTTGGCCTGCGGCACGCGGCACGACGACCAGGGCAGGCACGCCAGATGACGAGTTCGTAGCTCGGTCGACACAGCCCCCCCGGGACGCCTCGAGATGATCGGCTACAGCCAAATGCACAAGGCCCAACGCTGCGCGTGAGGCGCCATGCTTCGGGCGGCGCCGGGCTCCTGAGGGACGACCCACCTACTGGCCGGCTGAACGCGACACGCAGAATCACCACCTATGGCGACGGTGCGAACTTCCAACGGGGCTGAAGAGCCGGTCGCGACCGGCCGCCTCGAGGGCCTCTCCGACCGGGTCCTGACGCTCTTTGTCACCTCGATCCTGGGAACCGGGATCGGCATTCTCGTCGGCTTTCTGCTCGCGCGCGTCCTCGGCCCGGCGGGCAAGGGCGACTTCTACCTGATCACCTTGTTCCCGGTCACGATCATGGTCCTCATCCAGCTCGGACTACCTCAGGCCTTTGGATTCTTCGCCGCCCGCGGCCAAACGACCGGAATCAACACGAAGACGGTCCTGCTGACCGTCGCCCTGGCGGGCCCGGCGTTTGCTCTGACGATTGCTCTTCTGCCGGTCCTGCGGGCGACGATCCTCGATTCGATCGATCCGAGCGAGATCATCCTGGGCTTGTTGGTCCTGCCGCTTGCGCTGAACGCGACGTTTACGACCGGCGTGCTGCTTGGACGACAGTCAGTGCGCTGGTATTCGGCCGTGAACCTGGGCCAGAGCGCGTGTTCGGTCGTGATGTATATCGTGCTGGTTGGAGTGCTTGGGTTCGGTCTGGTCGGTGCGTTGTGGGCCTTCTTCGTGTGTTACGTCATCGGGACGCTTGCCTACTTCCTGGGCTCCGTTCGGGTCAGTGCATCAGTTCCCGGGCGAACTGGGGTTTCGTACCGCGAGTTGTTCGGTTATGGCCTGCCGTATTACCCGGGGACGCTGACGAATTTCCTGAGCTTGCGGGTGGACGTGTACCTCCTTGCCTGGATTCTGCCCAACCCATCAGCACCGCTCGGCTACTACAGCATGGCTGTCACGATTGCCCAGCTTGTGTTCTTCCTGCCGAATGCCGTCTCCTCGGTGTTCTTCCCGCACGTGGCCGGGACGACCCGTGAGGACGCCGACCGACAGGTCGCGATGGTCGCCAGGGTCACACTGCTGCTGACGGGCGCGATGGCGATCGTCCTCGTGCCCTTCTCGATCGTGCTGATCCGGGTCTTGCTGCCGGCCTTCGAGCAGGCGCTGACACCGCTGTTCGTGATCCTGCCGGGTGTCGTCGCATTGAGCCAGACCAAAGTCCTGAGCAGCTACCTTGCCGGCCTTGGAATGACCGCGGTGACGTCATACGCCAACGTGGCGTCACTGGTCGTCAACATCGCAGTCAACTTGTTGCTGATCCCTTCCTTTGGGATCGTCGGCGCTGCCGCGGCGTCATTGATCTCATACTCGCTGTCCGCCATCATTCTGTCCTTCGTCGCCGCCCGGCTAAACCAAGCTTCGGTGGCGGACTTCTGGATCCCGCGCCTGTCCGATATCCGTTTCGCCTTCGACACCAGTCTGGGGATGGCCCGGCGGGTCTTGCGTCGATCGGCCGGCACGACTTGACTCGCCTTCGCCTCGGTTGGATGGGGCGCCCTGGCAACGCCGGACGAGGATCGGACACCGTCACGGGACGCGCTTCCGTCCTGGCTGACCTGCGCCGCCCGAATGAGTCGCCCGGGGCTTTGGAGCAACGATGAGAGTTCTGGTCACCGGTGGGGCTGGTTTCATTGGTCATCACCTTGTTCGCCGCCTTGTGGCTCGGGGAGATGACGTGCGGGTGCTTGACGACTTTAGCTCGGGGTTCGCGTGGCGCCTCCATTCGTTCGCTGACCAGATCTCGATCGTTCACGGCAGCGTCGTCGATCCAGCCGCCCTGGACGCGGCGGCCGATTCATGCGAGGTCATCCTTCACCAAGCTGCCGTGGCCTCGGTCGCACAATCGTTGATCCACCCGGCCCTGACCAATGCGGTCAACGTCGGGGGTACGATTGAGACGATCCTCGCCGCCAAGCGACAAGGAGTCCGGCGGGTGATCCTGGCCGGCTCTTCGTCCGTCTACGGCGTTCCGAAGGAGCTCCCCTGCCGCGAAGTGGATCGGCCCGACCCGGTGTCGCCATACGGAGCGAGCAAAGTCGCGGCCGAGCACTACCTCCACACCCTCGGGGCTCTCCACGGCGTCGAAACAGTTGCCCTGCGGTATTTCAACGTCTTTGGGCCTGGTCAGGATCCGAGCCAGGAGTACTCGGCGGTTGTGCCCCGCTTTGCGACGGCAGTCCTGGCGGGCGAGCAGCCGATCATCTACGGCAGCGGCGACATCTCGCGTGACTTCATCCACGTCGACAACGTCGTTGACGCAAATCTCCTTGCGGCGAGGGAGTCGAGCCCAACCGGGATCACGGTGAACATCGCCAGTGGCAATCGGTATTCGCTCCTTGACCTCCTAGCCGCCGTCAATCACGCCGCGGGCCGATCGGCCGAGCCGCGCTTCGGGCCGGCCCGGATGGCCGACATCGCTCACTCGCAGGCGGACATCAGCTTGGCGACCACAGCCCTCGGCTACGCGGTCCGGGTGCCGTTCGAGGAAGGAATCACGGCGACGGTCGACTCCTACCGGGTCAGTCCGACGGGGCCGACTTTCGTCTGACCGCCGCCTTCAGGCCGTGACGTGCTTGAAGCATGCCTTCAAGAACCGGGGTTGGAACGAACGTCAGCCCGTAGAGCGCCATCGTCGTCGGCTGCCACGGCCCGATCCGGAGCGCCTGCCCCAGGTGAGCTCGGGCGCTCCTGCGCGAGCCATTCTGGAGCTGAATTCTGCCTACCCAACGGTGTGCGTAGGCTCGGGCCTCGGAGACCATCGCGGGCGGCAGCGTGATCCGGTCGCCATCTCGAGCCAGCGTCTCCTCGAGGACCTTCAGATACGAACTGGCCATGGGAAGCGGGCTCTGCCGCCCGCTCAGCTTGTCAGCATTGCCGACCCGGTACCGGACATCGTCGACGTCCACGAAGGCGACAGGACCGGCCCGGCAAGCGCGCAGGAAGAACTCGTAGTCCTCGCCCATCGGCAGGGTCTCGTCGAACCGATCGGCCCGCTCGAGTCGCTCGCGCCGAATCACCGTCGACGATGCGAGCACGAGGTTGCCCATGATCATCGGCGAAAAGACGTCGCCGACGTAGAGACGGCCATCCTCGCTCCCTGGCGGCGCGGTCAGGCCGAGCTCTCCCAGCGAGCTCGAACCCTCGAATAGCTCCTCGAGCGGAAAGCGGTGGTAATTCGAGAGCAGTTGCTCAAGAGCGGACGATTTCACGAGCACCCCGGCATCATCGACGAACTCGATGTCGGTCCAGATCAGGCCGGCCTCCGGGGCTTGCTCAAGGCATGCCAGGGTCAGCTCGAGGTGCCACGGCTGCCAGGCGTCGTCCGAGTCGAGGAAGGCGATGAAGTCACCCGTCGCGGCGTCGAGGCCCGCGTTCCGGGCCGCCGACGCCCCGCGATTGGCCTGACGCACGTAGCGGACCCTGGCATCGTCCCGGGTCCGGGTCGCCATCAGCTCGGCGGTACCGTCGCTGGAGCCGTCGTCGACCACGATGACTTCGAGGTCGGAGTAGGTTTGCCCCAGGACGCTGTCCAGCGCCTCGCCCAGGAACCTGGCCCGATTGAAGGTCGGAATGATCACGCTGACCGTGCCCGGCACGCCTGACTCCAATCCACCCCCACGAGCGACCCCCTGAACGTAGCACCCGTCCGGGCGGTCCGGCCGTCTCGATGGTGCGCCGGGGCAACCTTGAGTGCCCCAGTTGGCTGGTCAGGCCACATGACTATCGTATGCTGCGGAGACGAACCGGCTGGCAAAACGAGGAACGAACCCAGTGAATAGTGGCGCAGACCTGGCGGACCGGATTCGCCAGGTGATCCGGGAGCACGGCCATCTGCCCGGTCGATATCTCGACCCTCAGCGACGACGCCGACCTGTTCCAGGCGGGCATGACATCGCATGCCAGCGTGAACCTGATGCTCGGCCTGGAGACCGAGTTCGATGTCGAGTTCCCCGACGCGATGCTCAAGCGGAGCGTCTTCCAGAGCGTCTCTGCGATCAGCGGCCGCCTTGACGCCAGCTGCGAGGTCGCGGCATGACCGTCGCCGTCGATCGCGACCAGGCCTTCCTCGCGACGATCCGGCGAATCGCCGACGAGGTCGCCGCGCCGAATGCCGACGATGTCGACCGCAACGCCCGCTTCCCGATCGAGACGATCGACCGCCCTGCGCGCCGCAGCGGGCCCTGTCGTCGCTGATCCCCGAGGAGTACGACGGCGGCGGCGTCTCGTTCGAGACCGTCGCCGCGGCCTGCTTCGAGCTCGGCCGCCGCTGCGGGGCCAGCGCGATGGTCTTCGCGATGCACCAGATCCAGATCGCCGCGATCGCTCGCCACGCTGAATGGCTCGCCCTGGTTCGAGGCCTACCTGCGCGACGTCGCCCGCGATCAGCGGCTCGTCGCTTCGGTGACCTCCGAGATCGGGACGGGCGGCGACCTCGGCAAGTCGATCGCCGCGGTCACCCCCGGTCGACGGCGGCCTGGCCACGTTCGAGAAGCAGGCGCCGACGGTCTCCTACGGCGCCTATGCCGACGACCTCCTGACCACCCTCCGCCGCAGCCCGGACGCCGAGCCCGGCGACCAGGTCGCCGTCCTCACCCATCGCGAGCAGTTCACGCTCGAGCAGAAGGGCACGCTGGGACCCGATGGGCATGCGCGGCACCTGCTCGCCCGGCTACACCGTGCGGGCCGAGTTCCCGCCGAGCAGGTCCTGCCGATCCCGTTCTCGACCGTCGGCACCGAGTCGATGGTGCCGATCTCGCACATCCTCTGGTCGCACCTCTGGCTGGGCATCGCGACCGACGCGTTCGATCGCGCCCGCGCCTTCGTGAAGGCCTCGGCCAAGGCCCGGCCGGACCAGCTCCCGCCGACCGCCGTCCGGCTGTCCCAGCTGATGAGCGAGCTGTCCCTCCTGCGCGCGGAGGTCAACACCGGCCTGCGCGAGTTCAGTCGATGCCTCGGCCGGGCGACCGCGAGCGGCTGTCGACGATGGCCATGATCCTGCGCTTCAACAACCTGAAGATCGCCGCGTCCGAGCAGGCCCCGCGGGTCTGCCAGGGAGCGATGAACGTGTGCGGCATCGTCGGCTACAAGAACGACACGCCGTTCAGCGTCGGACGGCACCTGCGCGACACGATGTCGGCCTGCCTGATGGTCGCCAACGAGCGGATCCACCAGACGAACGCCAGCCTGCTGCTCATCGCCAAGGACGTCTAATGGCGGCGTACCGCGCCGCCACCGCCGAGCAGGCCGCCTTCCTGCGCCGAGCTCCTGGACAGGGGCCTGCTCGTCCAGACCGACGTTCCGGGCGTCTACGGCCAGGGCGTCGACTTCGTGCGGGTTCGCGAGGCCTTCACCGACGCGGTCATGCGGGCCGCCGCTCCGGATCACGCCGAGGCGATGCGCTTCCCGCCGCTCCTGCCGCGCTACCAGATCGAGAAGAACGGCTACCTCGCGTCGTTCCCCCACCTGGCCGGGAGCGTCTTCTCGTTCGACGGCTCGGACGCCGAGGCCACTGGAGCAGGAGGCAGCTCGCCGCGCGCCACGAGGACTGGAGCCGGTTCCAGACGATGACCGACCTGGTCGTCCTGCCGGCCGCCTGCTACCCGGTCTACCCGGAAGTGGCCCGGCGAGGCCCGCTGCCCGTCGCCGGGGTGACGGTCGACACGGGCAGCTCGTGGGTCTTCCGGAACGAGGCGTCGGGCGATCCTGCCCGGATGCAGATCTTCCACATGCTCGAGTTCGTCCGGATCGCCGATCCCGACGATGTCGGGGCGTTCCGGGACGACTGGCTGGGGCGGACCGTCGGCCTGTTCGAGCGGCGTCGGCCTCGCCGCGACCTCGGAGGTTGCCTCCGACCCGTTCTTCGGCCGGGGCGGCCGGATGCTGGCCGCGAACCAGCGGGCCCAGGAGCTGAAGTTCGAGCTCGTGGCGATGGTCGGCGGACCGGAGCCGACGGCGATCGCCTCCTTCAACTACCACCAGGACCACTTCACGCCAGATCTATGAGATCGGCCTCGAAGGCGGGCGGGTCGCCCACACCGGATGCGTCGCGTTCGGCCTGGAGCGGATCACCCTGGCCCTCTTCCGGGCCCATGGCCTGGCCGTCGACGCCTGGCCGGCCGAGGTGCGCGCGGAGCTCTGGTCATGAGCCTCGCCCCGGGTGGCATGGTCAGCCTGTTCGGTCTCGATCCGGCGACCTACCAGCCCAGTCCCCTGCACACCGGCGAGCGAAGCTACATCGAGACGAACTGCTTCACCGACATCGTGATCGAGCTGCTCCACGCTCGCGGAGATGAGCCCGTCGCCTCGTTCGGCTCGTTCGTCCGGATGGGCTTCGAGAACGACCAGTGGACGTTCTTCAAGCCGCTCGCCGTCGACCTCGAGGTCCTGTACGGGATGGACATCCACGAGATCCAGCCGTACCGCTCGATTCCGCACCAGATCGCCGAGGTCCTGGCCCTCGGTCGGACGATGACGATCGAGCTCGACGCGCTGGTACCTGCCCGACACCGCCGCGACGAGCTACGGCCAGGCCCACGTCAAGACCGGGGTGATCGCCGAGGGGATCGACCTGGCCGGCGAGCGCTTCCAGCTACTTCCACAACGCCTCGATGTATGAGCCTCGAGGGCGCCGACTTCCGGGGCGCATTTCGGACCGGCGACGGCTGGTCGGGCGACGTCCTGCCGCCGTACACCGAGCTGATCCGGTTCGACGCCGGGCCGCGTCTCGAGGGCGAGGAGCTGCGCGCCGCCGCCCGCGAGATCCTCCGCGGCCACCTCGGACGGATCGTGCCCGGCAACCCGTTCGACGAGTTCGGGGCCCGCCTCTCGGCCGAGCTGCCAGCCCTCCTCGAGGGCGACGCCGCCCGCTATCACGCCTTCACCTTCGCCACGTTCCGGATGGCCGGGGCCGGCTTCGAGCTCCTCGCCTCCCACGTCGAGTGGCTCCTCGGGCGAGCGGGCCGATCCGGCGGCGGCGGCCATGGCCCGGATCGTCGAAGGCTGCAAGATGCTCGGCTTCAAGCTTGCCCGACGCCGGACGTTCGATCCGACCGAGCCGATGCGCGGCCTGAGCGAGGCCTGGACCGAAGCGATGGGATCGCTCAGCGACGTCCTGGCCTAGTCCGATGGACCCGGCCCTGACCGACCGAGCCCGGGTGTCCGGGCACGAGCGGACCTTCCTCTCGACGGGCTGGCAGGCGGCCCAGGCCGACCCGGGTCAGCGTTGAGCCGGCCGACGGCCTCGACGGAGCTCGCCTGGATCCCGGCCGCGGTGCCGGGCACGGTCGCCGGCGCACTGCGCGACGCCGGCCTGCCGATCGGCGACCTGGACGCCCAGGACTGGTGGTTCAGGACCACCTTCGAGGCGACCCCGCCCGGACCGGGCGAGGAGGTCGTCCTCGGCCTCGACGGGCTGGCCACCCTCGCCGAGGTCTTCCTGAACGGCGAACCAGTCCTGGCCGGCGAATCGATGTTCGCCCGCCACCTGATCGATGTCGGCAGCCTCCTGGCCGCCCACAACGAGCTGGCGATCCGCTTCGGGCCGCTGGCCCCCGAGCTCGACCGCCAGCGATCGCCCCGGGCGCGCTGGCGCACCCGCCTCGTCGCCGACAACAACCTGCGCTGGTTCCGCTCGATGCTGATCGGGCGGATTCCCGGCTTCGCCCCGGGCCCGCCGGCGGTCGGGCCGTGGCGCGGCGTCTGGCTCGAGCGACGCACGAGGCTCGTCGATCGAGTCCATCCAGCTGACGCCGCGCCTGGATGGAGACGACGGCGATTCTCGCCCTGAACGTTCGCCTGCGGGGCCTGGCCGCCGCCCTCGACGGGCCGGTCGAGCTGGAGCTCGAGGGCCCGACCGGAGTCCATCGAGGGCCACTGTCGGTCAGCGGCCGACGATCGGGCCCTGGTGGCCAGCTCCGAGCTCAGGATCGTCGGCGTCGCCCGCTGGTGGCCGCACACCCACGGCGACCCCGCCCTCTATCGGGTCCGCCTGATCGTCGGCCCGGGCCCCGATCCGATCACGATCGATGCCGGCCGGGTCGGCTTCCGGAGCCTGGCCCCAGGCCCGCCGCCGGCCATGACATCGAGCCGGGACGGCCTGTTCGTCCACGTCAATGGGCAGGCGGTCTTCAGCCGGGGGGCGCTCTGGACGCCGCTCGACAGCGTCCGCCTGGCCGCCTCGGACGATGAGCTGCGGGCTGCCATCGAGACGGCTCGAGATGCCGGCATGAACATGCTCCGCCTGCCCGGCTTCGGAGCCTACGAGCAGGCCGCCTTCCACGACCTGTGCGACGAGCTGGGGGTCCTGGTCTGGCAGGACCTCATGTTCATGAGCCTGGACTACCCGTTCGCGGACGAGCCCTTCAGCCGGGCGGCCGCAGGGGAGGTCGCCCAGCTCGCTGGAGCGAGATCGGCGGACGGCCCAGCCTGGCCGTCCTGTGCGGCAACAGCGAGGTCGAGCAGCAGGTCGCGATGCTCGGCCTCGATCCGGCCCTTGCCCGGATCCCGTTCTTCGACGCCGATCGTGCCCGGCCTGGTCGAGGCCGCCGGCCTCGACGCGATCTACGTGCCGTCGGCGCCCTTCGGGGGCGACCTGCCGATGCGGCCGAACCGGGGCGTGACGAACTACTACGGGGTCGGTGGCTACCGGGCGCCCGCTGTCCGACGCCCGGACGAGCGGCGTCCTGTTCGCCGCCGAGTGCCTCGCGTTCGCCAACGTCCCCGACGAGGCGGTCGTGGACGAGCTGGCCGTCGGAGCGCCCCACGACGTGTTCGTCCACCATCCTCGCTGGAAGGCCGGGGTGGCCCGCGACGCGGGCGCCGGCTGGGACTTCGACGACATGCGCGACCACTACCTCGAGCTCGTCTTCGGACTCGATCCGGGGGTCCTCCGGCGGGACGACCCGGCCCGCTACCTCGAGCTCTCCCGGGCGGTCACCGGCGAGGTCATGGAGCTCGTCTATCGGCGAGTGGCGCCGGGCCGGCTCGCCGTCGGGCGGCGGCCTGATCCTGTGGCTGCGCGACCTCGTCCCGGGTGCCGGCTGGGGCGTCGTCGATCACCGCGGGCGACCGAAGACCGCCTACCACCACCTGCGCCGGATCCTGGCCCCGACGCGCCGTCTGGCTGACCGACGAACGGACCGGCGGCGTCGTCGCGCATGTCGCCAACGACGGGCCGCAGCCGCTCGCCGCTCGTCTCCGGATCGGCCTGTACAGCGACCAGGAGCTGCCGGTCGGAGCCGGCGAGGTTGCCCTCGAGCTGCCCGCCCATGGGTCGGCCGAGCACGACGTCGAGGCGATCGTCGGCGGCTTCGTCGATGCCTCGTGGGCCTACCGGTTCGGGCCGCCGGCCCAGGACGTGATCGTCGCCAGCCTCGAACAGCCGGTCGGCGATGGCCCGCCCAGGCTGCTGTCGCAGGCGTTCCTCTTCCCGGCCGGGCGGCCGCTCGCCGCCGAGCCGGTGCGATCGGCTGGGGCTCTCGGTCAGGACCGATCGCGGCCCCGACGGAGCCCCGGTCCTGAAGATCGCCAGCTCGCCGCCTGGCCTATGGCGTCCGGATCCACCTGGCGGGCTTCGTCCCGGGCGACGATGCCTTCTCGATCGAGCCGGGTGGCCGCCGGAACATCCCGCTCCGGCCAACCGGACCGGATGGCTCTGGCGGTGGCGCAGGCCCTGACGGCTGGCTGACGGCCCTCAACCTGAAGGGCCAGGTGGCGATCAGGACCCCGGAGACCCGCTCGTGACGCGTGACCGGCGTCGCCGGCCGGCCGATCTATCTCGCGACCCGCCGCGGACCGCTCTTCGGGATCTTTCACGAGCCTTGGGTCGATGCTCCTCGATCGGCGGCGGTCCTGATCTGCGGACCGTGGGGCTGGGACGACATCGCCTCGTATCGGAGTCGCAAGGCCTGGGCCGAGTCGCTCGCCGAGCACGGTCATCCCACGCTCCGGATCGATCTGCCGGGCACCGGGGACAGCGCTGGGTCATCGGCCGATCCGGGCCTGGTCGAGTCCTGGCTCGGGGCGATCAGCACGGCCGCGGGCTGGCTCGCCGGCGGGCCGGATGCCCCGCCCGTCGCCCTGATCGGGCTCGGCCTTGGCGGGCTGCTTGGGACGGCTGCGATCGCGGGCGGGGCGCCCGTCGATGATCTCGTCCTGTGGGCGGTACCCGCCAGCGGGCGGGCCTTCGTCCGCGAGCAGCGCGCCTTCGCCGCCCTCCAGGGCACCCGGCTGGATCCAGCCCGGGATGGTGGCTCCTCGGTCCCGCCCTCGGGCGACCTCGAGGTGAGCGGGTTCGTCCTGTCGGCCGGTTCGATGAAGGACCTGGACGAGCTTGCTCCGGCTCGGATGGACCTCGGCCGGCTCCGCCGAGCCCTTCTCCTGGATCGCGACGGCATGGGCCATGACCAGGCGACCGAGGCCCACCTGCGGTCGCTCGAGGTCGAGGTGACGGTTGCCCCGGGCCGCGGCTGGGCCGACATGGTGTTCCACCCCGAGCACGACGCCCCGCCCACCGGGGTGTTCGCCGAGGTGGAGGCATGGCTGGACTCGGGGACCGGCCGGCCCGGCGCAGGGCGGACCGAGCGGGCCGCGCTCGAACAGCCGGGCGCGACCGAGACGGCGGTCCTGGACAGCGCCGATGCCCGGATTCGGGAGACGCCCGTCCGGATCGGCCACCCGGACAGCCGCCCGTTCGGGGTCCTGGCCGAAGCACTCGACGGCGCTCGGGGCGACCTGTGCGCGATCTTCCTGAATGCCGGGGCGGTCCGTCGGATCGGCCCGAACCGGATGTGGGTCGAGGCGGCCCGGCAGTGGAGTGGTCAGGGTATTCCGACGCTTCGGATTGACCTGAACGGCATCGGCGATGCCGACGGCGACCCGGTCCGCCGGGGCGAGGTCGGCAAGTTCTACAAGGACATCTTCGCGTCCCAGATGGTGGCGGCCCTGGATTTCCTGGTCGAGCGCGGCCTGGGGCCCAGGTTCGTGCTGGTCGGCCTGTGCTCGGGCGCCTACTGGGCGGTCAACGTAGCCGCTCGTGAACCCCGGATCGTCGAGGTGATCGCGATCAACCCGCGGGCGATCGTCTGGGACGACGACCTGCTCGCCCGGAGGGAGGCCCGCAAGATCCAGCGCCTGGGCGACGCCGGCTTGTGGCGGCGCATCCTGCGCGGCGAGGTGCCGCCGTCGCGGATGGTCGAGGTCTCACGGGCGATGGCCCGAACGGCGGCCCGGGGGGCGGCCAACGCGCCACAGCGGATCCGGTCGATCGGCGGAAGTCGGCCCGCGGATCCGGCCGAGGGCCTGCTCGACGCCCTGCGCCGCAACGGCACCCGGGTGGTGCTCGCCTTCTCGGGCGAGGAGCCGGTCCTGGACGAGCTGGCGGCGGCCGGGATCGTGGCCGGCCTCGATCGGTGGCCGAACCTTGTCTTCGAGGAGCTGCCCGGTGTCGACCACACGCTCCGACCGATCGAGGCGCAGCGCGCCGGGCGGGCGCTGCTCGAGCGAGAGCTCGTCCGGCTCCTGGCGAGCGCCGAATGACGTCGTCCGGTGTCGTGCGGCTCAGTCGTTGAGCCGGTCGGCCAGCCAGCCGGCGACGATCGCCACGCTCTCCTCGGTCGTCGTGTGGCCGATCGCGAGCTCGATGTAGTCGAGCCGGACCGGGAACCCTGACAGGGCCGCCCGCTCGGCGCGAGCGGCGTCGATCCCGATCGTCTGGTCATCGATCCCGTGGAGGACGAGGACGGCTCGGCCGGCCAGCGCGTCCGCGTCAACCTCGGCCGGGACGACCTCCGGCGGCAGCCAGCCGCTCATCGAGACAGCCCCGGCGACCTGCCCGGGGTGGGCCAGGAGGTACCCGACCGCCACGATTCCGCCCTGGCTGAAGCCGGCCAGGAAGATCCGGTCCGGATCGCCCGCGTAGGCCGCCAGCGCTTCATCGATGAAGGCCGACAGCCGGGACATGGCCGACTCGACATCGGCGTCGCTCACTGCCGGGCTGCCGGGGGTCCGGGCGATCGGGAACCAGCCGAAGGCGAACGGCCCGAGCTCGATCGGCGACCGAACGCTGACGACCTGGAAGCGTGGGTCGAAGGCTTGGGCGACCGCGGCCATCGCCAGCTCATTGCTGCCCACGCCGTGGAGCAGGATCAGGAGCGGACGTGGCTCGACACGAGGTTCACCGGCTGCGAGCGGCCGGACCCGATGGACGAGCGAAAGCCTGGCTCGATCGGTCATCGAGTCCCTTTCCGAATGGTGCTCTGGCGCAACGGTTCCACGCCCGAATTTACCGAAAAGTACTGGCCCCGGCGACCCGGATGGCCTATCGTTTGCGGTCCTGAAGCGTTGCCTTCATCCGAGTTATCCAGGCGCTTCGGGCAGTCGCGATCCCAGGGTTCCGGGTGTGGCGCGTCCCCGAGGACCAGGGCGAGTCGCGCACGCACCGGGACGATTATCCACGCGTCACTTGGTCGCAGCGTCCTAGCCGTAGCGATCTCCGTGCCCGGGGATTCTCGTGTCTCGCCGCCTGTCTCGCCTTTCGGTTCGCCTCGCCGATGTCACACACCGATCGCCAGGATCCGATTACCGGTCAGCACCGTCCAGGACGGGTGGTGCCGTGATCGCCCGTGTGGCCCGCCGGCTCCAGGCCCGCCACCTGCTGCTCATCGACCTGGTCGGGATCTTTGCTGCTGCCTGCCTCGCCCTCGGCCTGCGCTACGACGTGCTGCCCGGACCGGCCCTGATCGGCCCGGTCCTGCCCACGATCCTCCTGCTGATGGCCGTCCGAACCGCCTGCAACAGCCAGCTCGGCCTGTACAGCCGCGGCTGGCGCTTCGCCAGCATCCCGGATGTCTTCCAGATCGCAGCCGCGATGGTCATCGGCACGATCGCCTGCATGATCCTCTTCTACAGCCTGGTGGCGATCGCGCCGGCGGACATGCCGGGGGCCTTCCCCCGCTCGTTCTGGCCGCTCGAGATGCTCCTCGCGATCGCGATCCTGGGCGGGGTCCGGTTCACGATCCGGGCTGCCTTCGACTGGTCGCCGGAGACACCCGCTGGAGCCACCACCGGCCAGCACCTGACGCTGCTTTACGGCGCCGGCCGGACGGGGGTGCTGATGGCCCGCTCGGCCGAGCGCAATCCCGGCACCGGCGTGGTCCCGGTCGGCTTCCTCGATGACGATCCGGCCCTCCGAGGCAAGTACGTGGCGGGCCTGCGCGTGTTCGGGGCCAGTGACCAGCTGACCCGGGCCTCCGAGCTGACCGGAGCCCGAACGCTCCTGATCACGATGCCGAGCGCGCCCGGAGCGGCGGTCCGCCCGGTCGTCGAATCGGCGATGGCCCTCGGCCTCGACGTGCGGATCGTCCCGCCCGTGACCGACCTGCTCGATGGCACGACCGCCGCCAACCGGATGCGCCGGATCCGGGTCGAGGACCTGCTCCGCCGTCCGATCGTCAAGGATCATGTCGCAGGCGTCGCCGAGATCATCCGGGATCAAACCGTCCTGATCACCGGTGCGGCCGGCTCGATCGGCTCGGAGCTTGCCCGGCAGGTCTTCTCGCTCGGTCCTCGCCGGCTGGTCCTGGTCGACCGGGCCGAAAGCCCGCTCTACCTGCTCGAGCGCGAGCTCGAGCTGCGCGACGTCCACGGCCATACCCGGGTCGACGTCCACACGGCCCTGGCCAACATCACCAACCGGGCGGCCATGGACAAGCTGATCTCGGTCGAGGCGCCCAGGGTGATCTTCCATGCCGCCGCCTACAAGCACGTGCCGATGATGGAGGCCCATCCGTCCGACGCGATGTACGTCAACGTGGCCGGGACCCAGGCGGTCCTCGACGCGGCCGAGGCCGCCGGGGTCGAGCGCTTCGTGCTCGTCTCTACCGACAAGGCCGTCCGCCCGTCGAGCGTCATGGGCGCCAGCAAGCGAGTCGCCGAGATGCTCGTCGCCGATACGGCCGAGCGAACCGGGCGACCCTACGTGTCGGTCCGCTTTGGCAACGTCCTGGGCTCGAACGGCAGCGTCGTGCCGATCTTCCAGGAGCAGCTCGAGAACGGCGAGCCGCTCACGATCACCGACCCGGCGATGACCCGCTTCTTCATGACGATTCCCGAGGCCGCCTGGCTGATCCTGGACGCCGCCTCCCTGGCCCGGTCGGGCGACCTGTTCGTGCTGGACATGGGCGAGCCGGTCAAGATCATGGACCTGGCCCGCGACCTCGTCCGGCTGGCCGGCCGCGACCCCGACAGCCAGCCCTTCGAGATCGTCGGACTGCGGCCCGGGGAGAAGCTCCACGAAGAGCTGTTCTACGCCTCGGAGACGGTCGAGCCGACCGAAAACCCGAAGGTCCTGCGGGCCGCGGCCGACCGGGCGCCCAGGGACATCCGCGAGGATGTGCTTGGGCTGATGGCGCTGGCGAGCGGCAACAACGAGGACCTCCTGCGCGGCGTCCTGCTCGACTACGCCCGTGGCCTGAGCATCGGCCCGGCGAGGCAGGACGAGGTCGCCCGGATGCCCGAGCCCGCCGTGCTGACGGCCGAGGCTGGAGTCCCGGTCATGGCGGTCCAGGCCGAGCTCACCTCGGTCGGTGCCTCCGCGGTCATTGGCGCCGGCGGCTGAGCGAAGTCCGGTGGGCGGTGCCGTTCCCGGCGCCGTCGGGCCATCCGCTAGGCTTCCAAGCATGACAACCGACACTCGTCTCGCCGTGATCGGCCTCGGCTACACCGGCCTGCCCCTCGCCATCTCGTTCGTCGAAGCTGGCCACCAGGTCGAGGGGATCGACGCCTTCGCCGGGCGCGTGGCCGAGTTGAACGCGCGAACGTCGCCGATCGACGACATCTCCGACGAACGCCTCGGGGCGGCCCTGGATTCCGGCCTGTCCGTTGTCGGGCCCGACTCGGCAAGCCTGGCCAAGGCGGACGCGATCTTCGTGTGTGTCCCGACACCGATCACGACGACCAAGGATCCCGACCTTGGACCCGTGCTCACGGCCGCCTCCTTCATCCGCGAGCACCTCCGCCCGGGCCAGCTCGTCGTCCTCCAGTCGACGACGTTCCCCGGCACCACGACGGGGGCCTTCCGCGAGGCAATCGAGATGGGCGGGCTGGTCGCCGGCCGCGACTTCGACCTGGGCTATGCCCCCGAGCGAGTCAATCCGGGCGACCCGGCCAGTGCCTCCCGGATCGTCCCTCGCCTGGTCGGCGCGACGACGCCGGCTGCCACCCGCCGCGCCGCCGTCCTGCTCTCGGAGATCAACGACCAGGTCCTGGAGCTGTCGTCGCCCGACGCGGCCGAGTTGGCCAAGCTCCTCGAGAACGTCTTTCGGAACATCAACATCGCCTTTGTCAACCAGCTTGCACTGCTCTGCGAGCGGATGGGCCTCGACGTCTGGGAGGTCATTGACGCGGCTGCCACCAAGCCATTCGGGTTCATGCGCTTCAGCCCGGGTCCGGGCGTTGGCGGCCACTGCATCCCGGTCGACCCGTATTACCTCTCGTGGCGCGCCCGCGAGTTCGACTTCATCGATCGGTTCATCGAGACGGCCGCCGACATCAACTTCGCCATGCCCCGCCACGTGGTCGACCTGGTGGCCGAGGCGCTCAACGAGCACAGCCTGGCCCTGAAAGGCGCAAAGGTGGGCATCCTCGGGGTCGCCTTCAAGGCGAATGTCCAGGATGCGCGGAACTCGCCGGCGCGCGATGTGATCTCGGGGCTGACTGCCCGCGGCGGTGACGTCCGCTACCACGATCCCCATGTCGCCACCTTCCGGGATGCCGACGGCGAGACCCACCGGAGCGTCGACCTGGCAGCGATCGTCGACTGGGCGGACGTGATCGTGGTGGTGACGGCTCACCGGGCGATCGACTGGGATCTTGTCTACGACCGTTCTCGCCTGGTGGTCGACACGGTCAACAGCTCGAGCGGCCACATCGTCCGGGAGCACCAGGTCCTGCGGCTGGGGGCCGGCTGGGGCGCGTCGATCTCGGGCTCGATCGCTCGGTAGCCCGTCGGTCTCGGGGCTCGATCGCCCCGGTACGTCGCCGGGGCGTCCAACCCGGAAACTCGCCTGCGGCGACATGACCCATGGCGGTCATGACTGGTCCGATGGGGTTATGGTGTGCGTCCGCCTGGCGGTCCAGGATGGGGCTCCGCACCGATGATGCCTTGTGACACGAGATAGCGAGCGTGTCCGAGTCCGACCCCAGTCGGCTCGGTACGCCGGGATCCTGACGGCGATCCTGTTGATCCTGGCTGCATCCCTCGGACCGGTTGGCGTTCGGGCCGCTTCGCCGAGCCCGCCACCGAGGCCCGCGGTCAAGGTCCAGCCCGGCCTGGGCGGAAGTCCCGGCAGCGGCAGCCCGAGCCTGCGGGCCTCGGTCGTCGCGCCCCTCGAAGGGCTCGACGTGAGTAGCTGGCAGGCCACGATCAACTGGCCCCAGGTCAAGGCGGCCGGCAAGCAGTTCGTCGTGATGAAGGCGACCGAGGGGACCGGCTTCGTCGATCCGAAGTACGCGACCAACCGGGCGGGCGCGATGGCTGTCGGCATCCCAATGGCCGCCTATCACTTCGCCTCGCCGGACTCGAGCCCGGGCGAGGCCGTCGCGGAGGCTGACCACTACGTGGCGGTCGCCGGGCTGACCCCCGGCAACCTGCTGCCTGCCCTCGATCTCGAGCAGACCGGCGCGCTCAGCCCGGCCGTGCTCCAGGTCTGGGTCCGGGCCTGGCTCGACGAGGTCACCGCCAAGCTCGGGATCCAGCCGATGATCTACGTCAGCCCGAGCTTCTGGTCGACCAAGATGGCCAACAACACGAGCATCGCCCAGGCCGGCTACAAGGTCCTCTGGATTGCCAACTGGGGCGTGACCAGCCCGACCGTGCCGGCCAACAACTGGAGCGGCAACGGCTGGACGTTCTGGCAGTACACCGACTGCGGCCACGTGGCCGGGATCACGACCGGCTGCGTCGATCTCGACCGGTTCGTCGGGACGGACCTGACGCCCGTGACCTACCACCCAGACTTTGCCGTGGTCGCCAACCCTGCCGGCCAGTCGGTCACCCGGGGCGCAACGACCACCTTCACGATCAACGTGAACCGGACCGAGTTCGTGCCGCCGGTGACCCTGTCGGTTGCCAGCGCGATGCCCAGTGGCACGACCGCGGCATTCAGCCCGAACCCGGTCACCGGCACGACCTCGACCCTGACGATCACGACCTCGAACGTGCCCACGGTCACCCCGCCCGGGGTCGTCTCGCCAACGATCCAGGGCGTCGGCGGGGGATTGACCCGGACGACGCTGGCCAAGCTGACCGTCCTGCCGGCTCCGCCGGACGCCCCGACCGGGGTTGCCGCGACGCCCCTCGACGCCTCGGCCTACGTGACCTGGCTGCCCCCGGCCAATGACGGCGGCGGCACGATCGCGACCTACGCCGTGATGGCCGCCCCCGGTGGCCGGACCTGCTCGACGAAGACCGGGCTGTTCTGCACGGTAACCGGGTTGACCAACGGGACGGCCTACACGTTCACGGTCGTGGCCACGAACGAGTCCGGACCGGGGGCGACCTCGGCCGCCAGCGCAGCCGTGACCCCGGTGGTCTCGATCCCCGGGGCGACCTACTTCGCCCTGAGCCCCAGCCGCCTGGTGGACACCCGGACGAAGAAGGGCCTGACCCACGGCGCGTTGAAGGCCGGGGTCGCGAGCACCTTCCAGGTGACGGGCGTTGGCGCCAACCCGGTTCCGGCCGATGCGGTCGCGGTCACCGGCAACCTGACCGTGACCGGCCAGACGGCGCCCGGCTACTTCGCTCTGACCTCGGTCGCCACGAACAAGCCGGGCTACTCGACCCTGAACTTCCCGCTCGGCGATACCCGGGCGAACGGCGTCACGATCCCCCTGGGCAGCGGGGGCAAGCTCGGCCTCGTGTACATCGCCCACTCCGGGTCGAGCGCCCAGGCGATCTTCGACGTGACCGGCTACTACCTGCCCGGCGCCTCGGGAGCAAGCTACTTCCCGCTCGCCGCGACCCGCCTGGTCGACAGCCGCTCGAAGACCGGCCTGACCGGCGGGGCGGTTGAGGCCGGCACACCCAGCACCTTCCAGGTCACCGGCTTGAAGGGGATCCCGGCCGAGGCCGTGGCCGTGACCGGCAACCTGACCGTGACCGGCCAGACCGCGGCCGGCTACCTTGCCCTGACCTCGGTGGCAACGGCCAAGCCGACGACGTCGACGATCAACTTCCCCCTGGGTGACACTCGGGCGAATGGGGTGACGATCGCCCTCGGAGCCGGCGGCAAGCTGTCGGTCACGTATATCGCTCACAAGGGGACCACGGCCCAGGTGCTGTTCGACGTGACCGGCTACTTCCTGCCCGGCTCGACCGGCGCGACTTGGTTCGCGGTCGACCCCAGTCGGCTGGTTGACTCCCGCTCCAAGATCGGGCTCACCAGCGGGGCGGTCAAGGCGGGCACGCCGGCGACCTTCGGGGCGACCGGCCAGGCCACGAACCCGGCCTTCAACGTGCCCGACGCGGCGATCGCCGTGACCGGCAACCTGACCGTGACCGGACAGACGGCGGCGGGCTACGTGGCCCTGACCTCCGTGGCGACCACGAAGCCGGGGACCTCGACGATCAACTTCCCGCTGGGCGATACGCGGGCGAACGGACTGGCCGCAGGGCTCGGGACGGGCGGCAAGCTGTGGGTCACGTACGTCGGCCCGAAGGGAGCCACGGCCCAGGTCCTGTTCGACGTGACCGGCTACTTCCTGGCCGGCGGCTGACCCTCAGCTCCGCCGATGGCGGAGGGCCCGGCCCGGCGTCGCGCCGGTGTGCCGGCCTCCATCGACCACGAGGGTCCCGTTGACGATCACCTGCTCGATCCCTTCGGGGAACCGGCGCGGCTCATCGACCGTGGCTTCACTCCGGATTCGAGCGGGATCGAACACGACAACGTCGGCCAGCAGGCCATCGGCCAGCCGGCCGCGGTCGGTGATCCCGAGCCGGGCGGCCGGGGCCGAGGTCATCTTGCGGACCGCCTCCTCGAGGCTCAGCAGATGCTCCTCCCGGACGAACTCGCCCAGGATCCTGGGAAACGAGCCGTACGTCCGCGGGCTCGGCTTTACCCCGACGAAGGTCGAATCGGTCCCGACCATGCCGACCGGGTGGCGGAAGAACGGCGGCATCGTCGCCCGGTTCGGGCCGGGCGTGACCTCGTTCAGGCGGAGCTCCTCGGCCAGGAGCAGGTCGCACACGAGGTCGACCGCCTCCTTGCCCGTCTCGGCCTGGATCGCGCCCAGGCTCCAGCCCTCCCAGCGGAGGTTCTCCGGCCGGGCGAAGTAGCCGACCCGGACGCCGGCCAACCCGGCGCTGCCGGCGAACAGGGTGCCCCGCTCGGCCAGCTCTCGCCGGATCCGCCGGCGAACCGCCGGGTCGGCCAGGCGCTCCTTCGTCGGCGCCGGGCCACCCTCCTGGACCCACGGCGGGATCAGGATCAGGAGCCGGGTGCTGGCCCACTCGGAGGGATACGAGTCGAACGTGACGTCCTGCCCGGTGGCCCGCGCTCGATCGACCAGCTCGAGCATCGACTCCGGGCCGCCCGGGAACGTGGCCCGGTGATAGAAATGGGTGATGTGGGCCGGGGCCTGGCCCAGCCGGCCGATCTCGATCGCCTCGCGGAACGGATCGAGGTAGCCGTCGCCGAGCGGATAGCGGACGTGGGTGTGGTAGAACCCGCCCAGCCGGCCGGCCTCGCGGGTCAAGGCGGCCAGCTCCCCGGTCGTGGCGAACGAGCCCGGCGGGTAGTCGAGGCCCGAACTCAGCCCGAAGGCACCCTCGGCCATTGCCTCGGCAAGCAGCGAGCGCATCCGCTCGATCGCGGCGGGTCCGGCCGGCATGTCGTTCCAGCCCAGGGCATTGATCCGGAGGACCGAGTTGCCCACGAGGTAGGCGATGTTCACGCTGACCTGCCGGTCGAAGCGGGTCAGGTAGGTCGCGACGCGGTCCCAGTCGTACGAGATCCCGGGATGGCCGTCGAGGCCGGCATTCAGCTCGACGAATGCGGCCAGGTCGGCCGGATCGTCGAACGGCGCGTACGAGTTGCCGTCGACCCCGATCACCTCGGTCGTGACCCCCTGGCGAACCTTCGGCTCGTGCTCCGGCTCGGCCAGGATTATCAGGCCGGAGTGGCTGTGCAGGTCGATGAAGCCGGGCGCCACGATCCGACCGCTCGCCTCGATGATCCGCCCGGGCGGGTCGGGCCAGGGCTCTTGCGCCGGCGCCTCGTCCGAAGGCGGCCCATCCCCGATCGCCTGGCCCCGTTCGATCAGCCGGAGGCGGTCGCCCGAGACCGCGACGTCGGCCGGACGCCCGGGTGAGCCGGTCCCGTCGACCACAGTCCCACCGCGGATCAGGATGTCGACTGGGCTCATGCCGCCGGGGTCCATGTCGCCGGGCTCATGTCGCGACTGGGTCCCGGCCGGGTCCCTCCAGCCGGCGGCCCCGGACCCAGGCTCCGCGGACCATGTCCGGATGCGAGCGGAAGATCAGCTGGCTCAGGATCTCGGCCGGCCCGTTCGGCTCGACCGCGGCCGGCGGCGCGGCCAGGACCGGATCGACCGCGATCAGATCGGCCTCCTTGCCCGGCTCGATCGAACCGATCTCGGCCTCGAGCCCGAGGCAGCGGGCCGCCTCGAACGTCGCCTGGCGAAGCCAGCCGAGCGGATCGAGGATCGGACGGGTCTCGGTCCCGGCCACTCGCAGGGCGTTCTGGACGTAGCCCCCGAAGCGCATCGCGCCGAAGATCGAGAGGTCCGGGCCGCCGGCCACGTCGGAGCCCAGGCCCACGGCCAGGCCGGCGTCGAGATAGCGGGCAAGGGGCATCGTGCCCGACGCGAGGAACAGGTTCGAGGCAGGGCAGTGGGCCAGCCGGGTCTCCGTCTCGGCCAGCCGGTTCACCTCGCGATCCGACAGGTGGATCGCGTGGGCCAGGATTGTCTTCGGCCCGAGGCCGCCCGCCCGGTCGTACACGTCGAGGTAGTCGATCGCCTCGGGGAACAGCCGCCGGACCTCGGCCGTCTCGGCCCGGTCTTCGGCCAGGTGGGTCTGCCAGTACGCTCCGGCCGCTCGGGCCAGGCTGGCCGATTCGCGCAACATGTCGGCCGAGCAGGCGACCGCGAAGCGCGGGGTGAATGCATAGCGCAGCCGGCCATTGTCCCGCATGTGCCAGCGCTCGCACAGGTCGGCCGACTGGCGCAGCGAGAGGTCGAGCACCTCCGAGGGCCGGAGGGTGTCGTCGTAGGTCAGCCGATCCATCATCACCTTGCCGATGATCGCCCGGAGCCCGTGGGCTTCGGCCGCCCGGAACGCGACCTCGATCGAGGGCTCGTAGACGGCCCCGTAGATCAGGGCCGTCGTGGTCCCGGCCGCGGCGAAGGCGCGATAGACGGCCGGGGCCACGACCTCGGCAGCGGCCTCGTCGAAGTCGCGTTCGAGTGGAAAGACGTAGCGCTGGAGCCAGTCCAGCAAGGGCATCCCGAAGCCCAGCCCGGCGTGCGGCACCTGGGGCAGGTGGACGTGGAGGTCGATCAGGCCGGGGAGCACGAGCCAGGGCCGAAGGTCGACGGTCGGGACTGGGGCAGCACCTTCGGGCTGGCTCTGGCCGGCCCGCCCGGCGCCGATCGCGAGTGGCTGCCCTCCGCCGGCCTCTGGCCCGGCCGGATTCGCGATCAGCTGATCCCACGGACCCACGAATTCGATCCGGCCGTCCGCTCCAACCAGGACGGCGCCGTCCGGCTCGTACCGACTGCCGCCACCGGCGAGTGGAGTCAGGATCCGGGCTCGCAGCGCGAACGGTGGCCGATCGGGCAGGCTCGCAGGCATCGGCCCGAATGCTACGCCACGCGGCCCGCCGGCCCCGCTCGAACCTCCGGTCCGTATCGCCCGCCTAATCGCCGAGGCTGCCGCCGCGTGCTCGCACTCGCGGCGCTGCCGCTATGTCTCCTGCGCAGCTCGATCAGGCAGAAGCCCTTGCGCTCGACCTGGAGCGGGACCCCGCGCTCCAGGTCCGCCGGATCCAACGTGGCCCACTCGAGCCACTCGCCGCGCAGACTGTTGAACGTCCGGCTCGCATACCCGCCAACGATCGGGCCGGTCAGGCGCAGGGCGGTGGCGACCGTCCGATCCGACGTGTTGCCGACGAGGATGGCGATGTGGCCACCCTTGCGCAGTCCGATCGCGGTCACCCCTTCGCCCATGACCTGGAGGTCGCTCGTCACGTCCTCGTCGTACGCGTCGTACGGCATCGACTGGTCGAACCGGTGGGTGGCGAACATCCGCAGCTCAGGCAGGCGGGCCACGAACCAGCTCACCCGCCGTCCCGCCAGGGCCAGGTTCCGAACGCCCAGCCACTCCCAATCCGGGGCCAGGCGGGGGTTGATGCTGGGCTGGTCTCCCGAGAGGTCGAGCCCGGCCGCGCCCTCGATCGCCGCCCACAGGTAGCGCGGCGGGAACCAGGGCGACAGCATCATCCCGTGGTTGGCCAGGGTCTCGCCGTGGAGCCACTCCGAGAACTGACCTGGCACCGTATTGTTGCCGCGCGGATTCTCGGCGTAATGGCGGAAGCTGGCCGAGAGCGACGCCGCCATGAACTCAGGATTGAATTGGGCTGCCGCGAAGGCGAACCAGAAGGTCAAGGCGACCCACACGCCACCAAGCAGCCCGTAGCCGTGGGTCGGCCCGTAGTCGATCGCGTCGCGGGGCACGGTCCTCATCCCTGCCTCGGTCCAGAACGCCGGAGCGCTGAGTCGGCTGATGATCTGGGCAGCCGTCTCGTCGTCGGCGACGCCGAACATGACCGGAAAGACGAGGTCGGCGGTGACGTCGGTCCGGGCCTCACCCGTGACGTCGATGTTGAGGTAGTACAGGCCGGTGGTTGGATCAAGCAGGAATTGATTGATCACATCGCGCAGGGCTGTGGCTTCTGCCTTGAACGTCGCAGCCTCAGCGTGGCGACCCAGAACCCGGGCCATGTTCGACACCGCCGCGAGCGCGGCGTAGCACTCGGAGTTCAGCTCGGTCGTCGCGCCCGACAGCCGATAGCCGGCGATGACGTTGCGCCAGCCAACGATGCCCCAGTCGCCCGTGCCGGTCGCCGTGCACCAGACGAGCCCCTGCTTGTTCCGCTGCGACAGGATGTAGCGGGCCGCGGCGACCGCCCGAGGATAGACCTGGCGGAGGAAGGCTCGATCGCCGGTCGTGTTGTAGTGATGCCACAGGCCGAGGATCAGCAACGGGGTGTTGTCGTTGATGTTCAGCCGATAGTCGGAGCTCTGGCCGGTGCGGATGTCGTAGTACTCGACGACCATGCCGCTGGGCTCCAGGTGGGTTGCATACCACAGCAGGGATGCCCGCGAGAATTCCGGCGTGATGTAATCGGAGCCGTAGGCGAACCAGGCCGTATCCCGGCCCACGCTGTTGTTCGAGCGGGTCGGGTCATTGACCACGGCCCAGCCGGTCCGCCCGAGCAGCTCCGTCCGCAGCATGTTCGCCTTGGCCCAGAGCACGCCCCGGTTCACGTCAGGATCGGGTGTGACCAGCACGGCTCGGCCGAGGACCTCTTCGTAGTAGGCAGCCGTCCGGCGAAGTGCCACGGCGGCCGGTGGACAACGCCCATGGATCCGCCGGGCGGCCGCTCGACCGGAGGTTGAGACACTCATGGTCAGGTGGATCGCGACACTCTCGCCCGGGCCGAGGCGATGCCGGAAGTGGATGATGCCAAGGGGGTCCTCGGCATTCTGGGCCAGGCGGTTTGCGAGCTTGCCTCGAAAGATGCTGGCACTCGCCTTGCCGTGATCGCCCGTCGTCTCATAGCTCGTGGGCACGGTCGACGACCCGAAGCTCCGTACGAGCCCTGGTTCGGCCTCGTTCCAGGCGAACAGGGCATGCTGGCCGCGACGGTAGCCCGTGCGGATGTCCGGGCCGCAGTCCCCACGCAGGCGGGCCGAGGCATACGTTCCAATGACCGCCGGTTCGTCGGTCGGATTGTTGAGCTCGATCGTGTAGTAGGCGGCCGGAGGGTCGACCCGCCGGCCGGCGGGCTGGCCGCTCAGCACGAAGATATCCTCTCGCACGGTGACGCCGTTCGAGAGCTCGAGGAAGTGTTCCTGGTGGAACGGGTGGACGACGAAATGGCCGTGGGTCTTCGTCAGCGGCACGCCGGTGCGCTCGTCCCAGTGGTGGACCATCACGGTCCCGATGACCTTTCGGCCGGCATCGATCGAGTAGAACGTCTCGATCGCTCCCGTCGCGCCGATGATCACCACCGCCTTGGGCGAACCGAGCGTGCTGCCCTGGGCCATCTCGCTGTCGCTCACGGCGTAGGTCGATGGCTTTTCGCTCGGCCCAGCGGACTTGCTGATCACGGGAGGATCGCCCGATGCCTCACAGGCTGCCGGCCTGCCGACTCATCCCGCCGTCGATGACGTACGAGGCGCCCGTGATGTAGGTGCCGGCGTCCGAGGCCAGGAAGGCGCACAGGTCGGCGACTTCGGCCGGACGGCCCATGCGATGAAGGGGGATCTCGTCGAGGAGGTTCGCGAACCGGTCAGGATCCTGTTCCAGGCGAGCGTCCATCTTGGTGTCGATCGCCCCGGGGCAGATGTTGTTGACCGTGATCCCGTATGGCGCCAGCTCGACCGCAAGAGTCCGCATCAGCATCCGGACGCCGCCCTTGGCGGCGCAGTACGGTGCGTTCGTGGGCATCGCCACGTCCTCGTGGATCGACGAGATGTTGATGATCCGTCCCCCGCGGCCCTGGGCGACCATCTGACGGGCTGCGCTCTGGGAGCACAGCCAGACGCCGGTCAGATCGACGGCGATGGTCCGCGACCAGGCCGCCAGGGGCATCTCGAGGAACGGGTGCTGCTCCTCCAAACCGGCGTTGTTGACGAGGATGTCGAGACCGCCGAAGGTCGTCACGGCGTGCTGGATCATGCGCTCGACCTGGTCAGGATCGCTCACATCCGCCTGGAGCGGGCTCGCCCGGCCACCGAGTTCCTCGATCTCACCGACGACCGCCCGGGCCAGCCCGCCTTGGCCGTGATAGTCGACGACGATCCGAGCGCCGGCACGGGCCAAGCCCAAGCTGATCGATCGACCGATCCCCGAGTCGCCGCCGGTCACGAGTGCCGTCAGCCCATCCAAACGGGTCGTTCCCGCACTACCCACGGGTCCCATCATCAAAGGGTCACTCGATCGCGACGTTGTCCGGCGGCCGGCTTGCGGGTGTTGGCCCATAATCGAGCACGGGTCGCTAGATGACCTCCAGCGATGCCCGGAGCAACACGTACGTCCCCACCCCGAGGGTGAGCCCGACCATCGCGATCAGGGTGGTGCCGCCAGCCTCATAGCTCAGGAACCAGTAGACCGCCGCGACCATCAGGAACATCGCGCTGATCGTCCCGGCGGCGATTCGCGACTGGCGCGCGGACAATGTCCTGCGTCGAACCGTCGTGTCGTGTGTCGTGATGCACCTCGTCTGGATCGACGGCCTGTCAGCCGAGCCGTCGGCCCGTTCGATCGATTGGGTGGAGCCCCCGGTCGTCGATCGATGATCCGCCCGGGGGACACTCCAAAGGTTCGTTGCTCATCGGTCGCGGCGATCTATCCGGGACTAGGTCGCCGATTACACCTTCGTATCGAGTGGTGTTTGCGACGCCTGGATCGATCTGGGCGCCCTCCCCAACTCTGGGGTATGGTTGTCATAGGACAACCATATGGCACTCCCGATCGATCGTCCACCCCGGACGGCGTAAGGAACCCTCACAGCGAGGTGAGGCGAATGAGCAACTACCAGGTCGAACCCGCGGACCGGCCCTCGGCCCTGACCGGCGAAGCCCTCAAGGCCCTCCGTCGCCAGCATCCTCCGAGCGTGTCGCGCCGCCAGGTGTTGCGCACGTCCCTCGGAGTCGGGCTCGGGCTGTGGCTGACCGAGCTTACGGTTGGCACGATCGGCTTCCTCTGGCCGAACCTGACCGGGGGGTTCGGGGGCAAGATCACGATCGGCAAGATCGACGTGGTCGCCGCCAACCTCGACGTCCGCAGTGGCCCGAGCTTCAAGCAGGGGGCTCCGGCGCACTTCCTGGACGCTCGTGCGTTCTTCGTCCTGGTGGACCCCTCGCGCTACGAGTTCGTGCCTGGGACCAGCCCGGCCGGTGATGGGGCCGAGACGAACGTTCGCACCTTATATCAGCGCTGCACGCACCTTGGCTGCACGCCCAACTTCTGTCCCGCGAACTTCTGGTTCGAATGCCCCTGCCACGGCTCGCGCTGCGACCGCCTCGGGATCAAGGTCCTCGGCCAGCAGTATGGCCCCGCCCCCCGCAGCCTCGACCGGTTCTGGTCGGAGGTCGACGAGAACGGCGTCCTGACGGTCGATACGGGCAAGATCACGCTCGGCCCGTTGCCGATTGCACTGGGCCAGGCGGGGGTGATCCCGCCGCGCTCGGCGACAGGCTGCCTCTGACCAAGGACGCCATCGTCGGACCTGCCCAGGGCCACGCTTGACAGCCCGGCAAGCCCGGTCCCATCGTGGGGCGTCAGGATGTACGGGCTGAGATGACCATCCGGACCCCCACGGCACGGGTTGCCGAACCGGCGATTCGTGAGCCGACGGTCCCGGCGACCGAGCGACTTGGTCGCGCGGCGACCCCTGTGATTCTTCGGCCCGATGCTCCAACCCCGGGCTTGGCGAGGCCCCGCGGGCCGCTTCGGCGGGAAGGCCCGGCCAAGCTCACCGGCACCGCCCGCTACACCGACGACCTGGTGTTTCCGGGTGCCTGGTACGGCGCCACGATCCGCTCGACCGAGGCTCACGCCCGCCTCCTGGGGATCGAGCGGGCCCCGGACTTCGACTGGTCGAAGGTCGTCGTCGTCACCGCGGCCGACATTCCCGGGCCGAACATCGTCAGCTCGATCCAGGACGATCAGCCGATCCTGGTCGAGACCGAGATCCGCCATCACGCCGAGCCGATCGCGCTCGTGGCAGCGCCCGACCGGAACCTCCTGCGCGAGGCAATCGGCCATCTCCAGGTCCGGACTGAAGCACTGCCGGCCGTCCTCGACCCGCTCCTCAGCGAGCAGGTCTTCGCCCATTACGAGATCGAGACCGGCGATCTCGTGGCTGGCTTCGCCGCAGCGAGCCTGGTGATCGAGGGCGAGTACCGGGTCGGCCACCAGGAGCAGCTCTACATCGAGAACAACGCGATGATCGCGGTGCCCAGGGACGACGGCGGGGTCGCCGTCCACGGTTCGCTCCAGTGCCCGTACTACGTCCACCGGGCGCTCCGGCGCTCGCTCCTCCTGACGGACGCACAGGCCCAGGTGATCCAGGCCGAGACCGGCGGCGGTTTCGGCGGCAAGGAGGAGTACCCCTCGATCCTGGCCCTCCACGCGGCGCTACTCGCCCGGGCCTGCGGCCGGCCCGTCCGGATGATCTACGACCGTCACGAGGACATCGCGGCGACGACGAAGCGCCATCCGGCGATCGTCCGCTACCGGAGCGGCGTCTCGGCCAACGGCCGGCTGGTCGCCCAGCAGATCGAGATCGTGATGGACGGCGGGGCGTACTGCACGCTCAGCCCGGTCGTCCTGTCCCGGGGCACGCTCCACTCGGGCGGCCCGTATGCCTGTCCGAATATCCGGATCACCTCGCGAGCGGTCGCCACGAACACGCCCCCGAACGGGGCCTTCCGCGGCTTTGGGGCGCCCCAGACCGAGTTCGCCGCCGAGATGCAGGTCAACCGGATCGCCGAGGCCCTGGGCGCATCACCGCTCGAGCTGCGCCGTCGCTGGCTGTACCGGCCGGGCGACACGACCCCGACCGGCCAGGTCCTGCGCGAGAGCGTGGCTGCCGAGGAGGTCCTCGATCGCGCCGCCGAGGCAGCCGAGTACGAGCGGATCCGGACGCGCACGGCCAACGAGCGGGCGGCCCGCCAGGCGGCTGCTCACGATCCGGCGGGCGGCGCTCGGGTGGCCGATGCTCGGTCCGACCGGCCGGGACCGGCTCGGAGCGCCCATGGGATCGGCCTCGCCCTCGCCTGGCATGGCGCCGGATTCACCGGATCGGGCGAGGTCCACCTCGCTTCCGTCGCCTCGGTCGAGCTCGGGGCGGACGGCCGGATCCGGATCCTGATCGGCTCGACCGAGATGGGCCAGGGCACGAAGACGATCTTCCCCCAGCTCGCGGCCGAAGCCCTCGGCGTGCCCATGGACGAGATCGAGCTGGCCGACGTGGACACGGCCCAGGTCCCGGACAGCGGTCCGACCGTCGCCTCGCGCACGGCGATGGTCGTGGGCGGCCTGGCGATCGAGGCCTGCCGGCGCCTGCGGGCCGTGGTCGAGCAACGCAGCCCGAACGGCGAACTGTTCGCCCAGCGCTATGCGGAAGACGCCCGGATCCACGGGGCGACCCGGATCGACCAGCACTTCGAACCGTATCCGGGGGTCGACTTCGACGACACGACCTATCGCGGCGATGCCTACCCGGCCTTCGGCTGGGCCTCGGCGATCGCCGAGGTGGACGTCGACCTCGACACGGGCGAGGTGGCCGTGCGCAGCGTCGTCGCCGCCGACGACGTCGGCCGGGTGATCCATCCGGTCCTGGCCGAGGGCCAGGTCGAGGGCGGCACGCTCCAGGCCGTCGGCTACGCCACGATCGAGGAGATCAAGCTCCGCGATGGCCGCTACCTGAACGACCGGCTCGCCACGTACCTGATCCCGACCGCGCTCGACGCCCCGCGGATCAGCACGATCCTGGTCGAAGCCCCATTCAGCGGGGCGCCGCACGGGGCGAAGGGGATCGGCGAGCTGCCGATGGACGTCGGAGCGCCGGCCGTGGTGGCCGCGATCCACGACGCGACCGGGCTCTGGATCCACGAGCTGCCGGCCAGCCCGGAACGAATCCTGGCGGCACTGGCGGGCCCGTTGGCACCGGCCCCCGGCCCCACGGGCGCCGGGACGAGCGGCGCCTCGACGTGACCGCGCTCCGTTTTCGGGTCAACGACGTTCCGGTCGAGCTCGATTTGCCCGGTGTCCGGCGCCTGCTCGATGTCCTGCGGGAGGATCTGGGCCTGACCGGGACGAAGGAGGGTTGCGGCGAGGGGGAGTGTGGGGCGTGTACGGTCCTGCTCGACGGCCAGGTCGTCGACGCGTGCCTCGTCCCGATCAGCCAGGTCGACGGCCGCGTGGTCCGAACGGTCGAGGGCCTCGGGCGTCGCCAGCCGACCGCGGTCGAGCCGGCCGTGGTCGACGACCTCGATCTGCTCCAGCTGGCCTTCCTCGAGGCCGGCGGTGCCCAATGCGGGATCTGCACCCCGGGCATGCTGATGTCGGCCGAGGCCTTCCTCGCGTCCGGGGCCGCCCCGACCGACGACGCGATCCGGGAGGCGATCGCGGGCAACCTGTGCCGCTGCACCGGCTACACGAAGATCATCGACGCGATCGCCCTGGCGTCGAGCCGGCGCGAAGCCAGCGCCGCGATCGAGCCGTGATCGAGCCGCCGCTTGTCTCGCCCGAACGCCTGGCCGATGCCTACGAGCTGCTGGCCTCGGCATCCCACCGGCCGCTCGCGGGCGGGACCGACGTCCTCGTCCAGCTCTCGTCGGGGACCGGCCCGCCGGTCGACCGGCTGCTCGACCTGTGGCGCCTCGACGAGCTGCGCGGGATCGCCCTCGACGGCGACGCGCTCACGTTCGGCGCCCTGACGACCTACACCGAGATTCGCCGTTCGGCGGTCTGCCACGACCTGCTGCCCGTCCTGGCCGAGGCCGCGGCGACGATCGGGGCGGCCCAGATCCAGAACCGGGGGACGCTCGGGGGCAACATTGCGAATGCCTCGCCGGCCGGCGACACGCTGCCGGTCCTGCTGGCCACCGACGCGACGATCGAGGCCGGTTCGATCCGGGGCGAACGCTCGATCCCTGCCGCGGCCTTCTGGACCGGCTACCGCACGACGGCCCTCGCGCCGGACGAGCTCGTCGTCCGGATCCGGATTCCGCTCGTGGCCGATCGCCAGGTCCGCTTTCGCAAGATCGGGACGCGCCGGGCGCAGGCGATCAGCAAGGTCGTCCTAGCCCTGAGCTGGGTCGCAGTCGCGGCCGATACGCCCTGGGAGTCGGTTCGGCTGGGCCTCGGATCCGTGGCCGAGCGGCCGATCCGGGCGACCGCGACCGAGGCCGCCATCGAGGGCCGACCGCCAACCAGCGACACGGCCGATAGCGCATTCGTCACCCTTGCCGCGGAGATCGAGCCGATCGATGATGTCCGCTCGACGGCAGACTACCGCCGGGTGGTCGCCGCGCGCGTCGTTCACCGCCTGATCCGCGACGCCGGCGGGTGGTGAGCACCGTCGAGCCCTGAACAGGGAGTCGAGATTGTTCGAGCTTGGTCCGAACCGGTACGGCAAGTCGGCGATCCGGCTGGTCAAGGTCAGCCGCGCAGCAACGGGTACGCGCGTCCGGGACCTGACCGTGGCGATCGCCCTCGAGGGTGACTTTGAGGCGGCCCATTCGGCCGGCGACAACACGCTCGTCGTGGCGACCGACACGATGAAGAACACGACCTATGCCTTCGCCCACGAGCACCTGACCGGACCGATCGAGGCATTCGGGCTCGTCCTCGCCCGGCACTTCCGCGAGTCGCCCCAGGTCACGGCGGCCACCGTCTCGATCCAGGAGCACGGCTGGGAGCCCGTCCCGACCGTCTCCGGACCGGCCCCGGATGCCTTCCTGCGGACGAGCGAGCTGACCCGGACGGCCGTCGTCCGGGTCGATCAGGCCGGCGCGACGATCGAATCCGGGCTTGAAGACCTGACCCTGATGAAGACGGCAGGGTCGGCCTTCCGCGGCTTCCCGCGCGACGAGTACACGACCCTCGCCGAGACCGACGACCGGCTGATGGCCAGCCGGCTCAGCGCGACCTGGCGCTACGGCACGCTGCCCGAGGACTACGACGCAACGTTCGACGACGTGTGCCGAACGCTGCTCGACGTCTTCTCCGGCCATCGCAGCCCTTCGGTCCAGGCCACGATGTGGATCCTCGGCCGGGCCGTGCTGGAGGCCCAGCCGGCGATCGACGAGATCTCGCTGACGATGCCGAACCTCCACCACTGGCTGGTCGACCTGACGCCGTTTGGCCAGGCGAACGACCGGGAGATCTTCGTCGCCACGAGCGAGCCGTACGGGCTCATCCAGGCCACCGTCCGGCGAAGCGAGGTGGCAGCCGAGCCAGAGACGGTCGCGGAGCCCGACACGGTCGCCGAGCCCGAGCCGGTCGCCGATGCCATTCCGGTCGCCCAACCCGAACGAATGCCCGAGGCTTCGGGCGCGGCTGCGGGCACCGCAGCCGGCGCGCTCGCCTCCGAGCGGGAGACCACCGATGAGCCGGCCCAGGAACATGAGCCGGGGGCCCTGGCGGCCGCAGCCGTCGTGGCCTCGGCCGTTGAGCCGAGCGCGGACGTTCCCGAGCCCGAGCCCGAGCCCGAGCCCGAGCCGGAAGTGGCGGCTGAGCCGGCACCCGAGCCGGAGGCCAAAGCCGAGCCAGAGCCAGAGCCAGAGCCGGAGCCGGTTGGAGTGGCCTGGCCGGCCGATGAGCCGGAACCCGAGGCAGCGTTCGCGGCGGCCGTCGCCGCCGCCGCCCACTCGGCCGCACCACCAGAAGTGGGATTCGCCGTTGCCCCCGGCATCGAAGTCCGTGGCCGGGCCGTCCCGGGCCTCGAGCGGATCCTGACCCCCGAGGCGCTCGACTTCGTGGCCGGGCTCCAGCGGGCATTCGGGGCCCGGCGGCTCGAGCTCCTGGCCGCTCGCAAGACCCGCCAGAACGAGCTCGATCGCGGCATCATGCCCGACTTCCTGCCGGCCACGGCCGCGGTCCGGAGTGGAACCTGGTCGGTCGCCTCGACCCCGGCCGATCTGGCCGACCGGCGGGTCGAGATCACCGGCCCGGCCGAGCCGAAGATGATGATCAATGCCCTGAACTCCGGCGCCAAGGTGTTCATGGCCGACCTCGAGGATTCGCTCTCGCCGACCTGGGCGAACGTGATCGGGGGCCAGGCCGCCCTGGCCGATGCCGTCCGCCGGACGCTCACCTTCGATGGTCCCGAGGGCAAGGCCTACCGGCTCAACGAGGAGCTCGCCACCCTCCTGGTCCGGCCCCGCGGCTGGCACCTCGACGAGCGCCACGTGATCGTCGATGGCGCCCCGGTCTCGGCCTCCCTGTTCGACTTCGGCCTGTTCGTCTTCCACAACGCCCGGGAGCAGCTCGAGCGCGGGACGGCGCCCTACGTCTACCTGCCCAAGCTCGAATCGCATCTCGAGGCCCGGCTCTGGAACGACGTGTTCCGCCACGTCCAGGACGCCCTGGATCTGCCGGTCGGGACGATCCGGGCGACCGTCCTGATCGAGACGATCCTGGCCGCCTTCGAGATGGACGAGATCCTGTTCGAGCTGCGCGAGCACGCCGCGGGATTGAACGCCGGGCGCTGGGACTACCTCTTCAGCTCGATCAAGAAGTTCCGCTCGAACGCCCACCTCGTCCTGCCCGACCGATCGCAACTGACGATGACCGTGCCGTTCATGCGGGCCTACACCGACCTGCTCGTCCAGACCTGCCATCGCCGGGGGGCCCACGCGATCGGCGGGATGGCCGCCTACATCCCGTCGCGCCGCGATCGCGAGGTGAACGCGGCCGCGATGGCCAAGGTCCGCGAGGACAAGGAGCGCGAATCGCGCGACGGCTTCGACGGGACCTGGGTCGCCCATCCCGACCTCGTTCCGCTCGCGGCCGAGGTCTTCGACGGGGTGCTCGGCTCGCGACCCGACCAGAAGGGCGTCGGCCGGCCCGAGGTCAAGGTGAGCGCGGCCAACCTGCTCGACCTGACCGTGGCCGGCGGCGAGGTGACCGAGGCCGGCGTCCGCCTGAACGTCTCGGTCGCGCTCCAGTACCTCGACTCGTGGCTGCGGGGCAACGGCGCGGCCGCGATCAACAACCTGATGGAGGACGCCGCCACGGCCGAGATCTGCCGCTCCCAGCTCTGGCAGTGGCGGGCGACCCGGACCCGCCTCGCCGACGGCCGGATCTTCGAGGGCAACCTGTACAAGAAGATCCGGGCCGAGGAACTGGCCAAGCTCGGCGGGACCGCCTCGGGCCGGCTGTCCGACGCGGTCACGGTCCTCGATCAGCTCGTCTTCTCGGACGGCTTCGCCGAATTCCTGACCCTCGAGGCCTACCGGCTCCTGGATTGAGGCACTGCCGCCGACCGGCCGACCTGCCCGAGGGCTCGCCGGGGTACCGGCCGCGGCTAGACTTCCCGGCATGGACGACCTCGACGGACCAATCGCTGCGCCCGACAACCACAAGGTGATCTTCGAGAACGAGCTCGTGCGGGTGCTCGACATTGTGATCCCGGTCGGCACGACGGCGCCGCTGCACACGCACCTGACCCCAACGCTGCTCTACCACGTCTCGGGCAACCATTCGATCCGCCGCGACGAGCACGGCCAGGTGCTGCGGGACACCCGGGCCGATCCCGCGTTCGCCAACGAGCGGGTCACGTTCCAGGAGCCGACCTCGTTGCACACCCTCGAGAACAACGGGTCCGAGGACATTCACGTGATCGGCGTGGAGCTCAAGGAGCACGCACCAGGCTGAGGGTCACTCCAGCGCCGCGGGGCCCCGATCGTGATCGCAATTCATCGGGTCTGACGGGCGCCTTAATTCTCAGAGTCCTCTCACCCGGTTCACGCATCCTGCTCGGATGCAGCCAACGACCCTGTGGCGAACGTGAAGCCGCGCCTCGCGGTCGCCATCGCGGCCGGCAAGACGGCCGGCACGCTTGCTCGGCGACTCGGCAAGGGCGACGGCACCTCGCTGCCCGGCCTGATTGCCCGGCTGATCGAGCCAACCGTCCTGAGCACCCTGGTCGGCGAAGCCAAAGTCCCGGCCATCGTGATCGCCGGAAGCAACGGCAAGACGACCACCGGGCGTCTGGTTTCGGCACTCCTCAGAGCCGAGGGCATCGTCACCCTGAGCAATGCCGCTGGGGCCAACCTCGTTCAAGGCGTGACGAGCCTTGCCGTCAACAACGCCGATCTGCACGGGCGCTTGGCTGAAGGAATGCTTGTCGCCGAGGTCGATGAGGGTGCCCTGGCCCAGGTCGTGCCGGAGCTGGTACCCCGTGCCGTTCTGGTCCTTGACTTGTTCCGCGACCAGCTCGATCGGTACGGGGAGCTTCACGCGGTCTCCGACGCGATCGAAGCGGTCGCTCGAGCCTTGCCCCTGGACACCGCCTGGATCGTCAACGCCGATGACCCGGTGGTCGCCTCGCTGGCCTCCGAACGACGGGGGCGGCGGGTCACCTTTGGGCTTGACCTGGATCACTCCACGGACCGGATCACCAGGGCGGCGGACTCGATCCGGTGCCCGCGTTGCCGCTCGGATCTCGTGTATGAGCAGGTCTACCTCAGCCATCTTGGCTCGTACCGTTGCCCGGGCTGCGGCCTGAAGCGCCCGCCCCTGGACGTCGCCGTTACGGCGCTTCGAGTCGGCGCTTCCGAGACGAGCCTGACCGTCCAGGCCGGATCGTCGGAGCTCGTGCTCAGGATTCCCCAGGCGGGTGTCCACATCGCGTATGACGTGGCGGCTGCCCTTGCGGTCATGCTTGGCCTCGACGTCCCGCTGAGCCATGCCGCCGAAGCGCTGGAGGCCGTGCGGCCGGCATTCGGCCGCCTTGAAACAGCCCACATTGGGGACCGCCGGATCGTCCTCGGCTTCGTGAAGAATCCGACGTCGTATAACACGACGCTGCAGGCCCTCCGCTTCGCCGGCGAGCCGCGCCAGCTCCTGGTCGCCGCCAGCAACACGAAGGTCGATGGCGAGGACTTCGCCTGGTTGTGGGATGTCGATTTCGAATCTGCGGCGGCTCGCCTCGAGCGCGTGACGGTGACCGGAACACGAGCCTGGGACCTGGCCAACCGGCTCAAGTATGCGGGGGTCGACCCACGATCGATCACGGTCTTCGGCTCGGCCAGCCGGGCCCTCGATGCGGCCTTTGCCTCGATCGCGCCGGGCGGGCGCCTGACGATCCTGGCGGGCTACACGCCGACCCTCGAGCTGCGGAGCCTGATGAACCGTCGTGGCTGGGTCGGGCCGCTGCGCGATGGATGAAGGTCCGCCGCGGCGCAAACCCAGCGGACCCTATCCGGTCATCAGGATCGCCCATCTCTATCCGTCCCTGCTCAACATCGCGGGCGATGGGGGCAATGTCATCGCGATTGAACGCCGGGCTGGCTGGCGTGGGATCGCCACCGAGATTGTGCCGGTAGAGGTCGGTGAGTCGCTGAACCTCACGTCGTTCGATTTGATCTTCTTCCAGGGTGGTCAGGATGTTGAGATGGCGATTGCCGCCCGCGACCTCCAGATCAAGGCGCCGACCCTGCGGGATGCTGCTGACCGAGGTGTCGTAGTCTTCGCCGTGTGCGCCGGCCTGCAGCTCCTCGGGCATCGGTATATTCCGGCGACCGGCCCGGCCATCGAAGGGATCGGCTTGCTCGACCTCGAGACACGGTCAGGTGGACAACGATTCATGCAGCACGCTGCCTGCCAGGTGGGATTTGGTGACGGCGTCCAGACGATCGTGGGCTTCGAGAACCACTCTGGACTGACCGAGCTCGGCCCCGGCCTGCGGCCGTTCGGGACCGTGATCGCCGGAGCGGGCAACAATGGACGCGATGGTACCGAAGGAGCGCGTCGCGACAACGTCTACGCCACCTACCTCCACGGCCCGGTTCTACCCAAGAATCCGTGGCTCGCGGATCACCTGATCCGAATCGTCCTCGAGCGCAAGGTGGGCGGACAGATCCAACTCACCGAACTCGATGACACCCTCGAGCAAAGCGCCCACGACCTTGCCGAGGATGTGGCCCTCCGCAACAGGGGGCGGCGAACGGCCCTTGAGCCGGCCCGGCTCGGTCGAGGGTGACGAACGGATCGAGATCCCGCCGGCAGGCGATGGCCCATCGGTCCGGTTCGGGAGGGGGAGGATCACGCCTCGCCAGTGCCCTGCCTGCGGTTGCAGTCGGGCTGATCCTCATGGCGATCGCCATGACCGGAGCCGCCGCGAGCTCGACCCAGCCCAACCCAGAGGCCCTGGCGACTACCAGTCCGCCAGCCTCGGGAGCGTTCCCGTCGCTCGCACCTTCCGCGAGCACCGCTCCGTCCATCGCCGCACTGGACCCGACGCTAGCCCCGACGCCCGCTACGACCCCTGCTCCCACTCCGGTGACCCATGGCGTCTTCGCCGGTGACCTCCTGATCGCCGACCGAGGCAACGGGCGCCTCCTGATCGTCAATAGCCAGGCCCAGGTCCTGTGGCGCTTTCCGGTCGCCGGCAGCCTGAGCCCCGGGCAGGGGTTCAGCGCCGACGATGCGTTCGTCGCCCCGGACGGCAAGACGATCATGGCCAGTGAGGAGATGCATCAGGTCCTCGTCCGGATCGACATCGCCACGAAGCGGATCACCTGGCAGTACGGGCACTACAACCGGACGGGTTCAGCCCCGGGCTTCCTCAACACCCCGGATGACGCCTATCCCCTGGCCAACGGAAACGTGACCGTGGCCGACATCCGTAATTGCCGGATCATCGAGATCGCCCCGGACAAGCACGTCGTTCGGACGTGGGGCCACACGGGCGTGTGCCGTGACGCCCCGCCCTACGCCTACAACGAGCCCAACGGGGACACCCCGCTCCCTGACGGCGGGATCCTGATCACCGAGATCAAGGGCTCGCGCGTTGTCCGCCTCAATGCCGCGGGCAAGGTCGTGTTCAACATCCATGTCCCGACCGCCTATCCGTCCGACGCGCAGCTCGACTCACACGGCGATGTCGTCGTCGCGGACTACTCGAATCCGGGGGCCGTCGTGGCCGTAACGCCAACGGGCCACCTTGTCTGGAGGTATGGCCCACGGACAGGGGTCGGCCGGCTCGACCATCCAAGCCTGGCCGTTCCCCTGGCGGACGGCACGCTTGTCCTCAACGACGATCTCCGGCATCGGGTGATCTTCCTGAATCCGATCACCGGCAAGATCCTGTGGCAGTACGGGCGGACCGGGCTGGCCGGTCGCGGCCCGGATCGCTTGAACATCCCGGACGGGGTCAACCTGCTCCCGCCCGGCATGATCCAGGGCCTTTGACTCAGGCCGGGTCGGGCAACCGTGGGCGGCGGCTCGCCGCTGCTCTCGGCGCCGTCGTTCTGATCAGCGTTGGCTGCGGCCAACCCCAACCATCCGATTTCCCCCCGACAGGTGCGGCCTCGCTTTCCCCGGCGACGGGCGCGGCCTCGTTTCCCCCGGCATCGGCCGAGGCGCCGTCCGCGAGCGCTGGCGCGCCCGTTCCGAACGCGTCCGGGGCTCCGCCAACGGTGCGAGTCGCCCTCTCGGCGATCCGGATGCCGGCCGCCCGCAGTCGAGCTGTGGCAATCGACCTCGGATCGGTTGTCCTGATCTGCGGCGGCCTGTCAACGGGTGGGACCACGGGCTCGATCCTCGAGCTCGATCCCGGGTCTGCCCGGATCTCAAGGGCCGGCTCGCTGGCCGTAGCCGTCCATGACGCAGGCGGTGCCGCACTCGACGGCCAGGCGTACGTCTTCGGCGGCGGTCGGACCGTCGCCGGTTCGACGGTCCAGCGGGTTGACCCGGGCGGGACAGCCATCGCTGTCGGCCAGTTGCCGGCGGCGCGAGCCGACCTGGTCGCCGTGGCCACCGGCAGCGAAATCGTGCTGGTCGGCGGAGGCACGCCCGGTCAACCAGACGGTCGCGTCCTGGCCACGACCGACGGTCACCAGTTTCGCCTCGTCGCGCGGCTGCCCGTGGCGGTCCGCTATCCGGCCGTGGCTGTCCTCGATGGGGTGATCTACGTCGCCGGCGGGAGCACTGCCTCCGGCGCGACTTCGGCGATCCAGGGCGTCGACGTGTCGTCCGGTGTCGTTCGGATCGTCGGCCACCTCCCGCGACCCATCTCCGATGGGTCTGGCTTGGTGATTGGGAATCGGGTCCTGATCGCCGGCGGCCGGTCCGCCGGTCGAGCCCAGGCGGAGCTCTGGCTGCTCAACCTCACGACTGGCGCGGTCGCGAATGCCGGCCGCCTGCCCTACCCGGTCGCCGATGCGGCCGCAGTCGTCGTCGACGGTGTCGGCTACCTGATCGGCGGTGAGACGGTCGCGCCGCTTGCCTCGATCATCACCGTTTCGCTCCAATGAGGGGCCTTCGCTCCGATTTTCAGGTTCTTCTCATCCCGCGACCGTAGCGTCGGGTTCGATGTCAACTCAGGATCAGAGAGTGCGCGCGCGTCGAATCCAGCGGGTCGGGAACGATCGGCGCGGCCAAACGTATCGGGCTGTCCCGCAGGCGCCCGAGCCGATCAAGACGCCGATGTCCGACCCGCGCACGTTCCTGGCTGCCGCCCGCCGCCGGATCGCGGCAGCCTCGATTGTGGCCTTCGGGGCATTCCTCGGCCTGGCTGTGTTCAACGTCGTCGGGGTGACTGCGCATGCGCCTGCGGCCAACGATCCGTCGAACGCGAACGGAACGACGCCGGGGCTGGTCCTGCCCCAGGGCGACTTCTTCGGCCAGCCCGGGACTGGCGGCGTGGTAGGGCCGGTTGCCCAGCCTCCGCTCATTCTGGGTGGCGGCCAGCCGATGCTCTCAAGTGGCGGATCCTGACGGGATGGGTTCGCCGTTGGCCCGACGGGATCCGACGGCCCAGCAGCTCCTGACGCCGGGCGATCTCGTCCGCGCCACCTTCGAGGCGATGGGCACGAGCGTTTCGGTCCTCCTGCCCGGTTCGCGCCGGGCCGAGGCCGGAGCGGTCGAGACGCTCTTCCGGGACTGGGAAGGGCGGTTCTCCCGGTTCGATCCCGACAGCGAGCTGAGCGGGTTGAACGCGGCGGCCGGGCGGCCGTGCGTCGTCAGTGACCTCATGTTCAGGGTCCTTGCCACGGCCAGGCAGGCCGCCCAGGCAACCGATGGCCTGTTCGATCCGACGCTCCTGGCCTCGCTCGAGTCGATCGGCTACGACCGGGACTTCAGTGCCGTGCTGGCTCGCCCCCAGGTCCCGGATATGACCGGCCCGCCGGCCAAGACCGGCGGCTGGCGCGACCTCCGGCTACTCGACGCTGGCCGGATCGTCGAGCTGCCGGCCGGCGTCGGGATTGACCTCGGCGGCCTGGTCAAGGGGATGGCCGTGGACGCCGCAATCGCCCAGTTGGCGGCACGCGGAGTCCAGACGGCCGCCGTTGACGCGGGGGGCGATCTCGCAGTCCTGGGCCTGCCCGCCGGTTCCGACTCGTGGTCGATCGCGATCGAAAGTCCCCGGCAGGACCGGACCGTCTCGTTGCGGTTCGGGGCGATCGCCACATCGAGCACGTCCAGGCGGCGCTGGAGCCAGGGTGCTGCTCTCCGACATCACCTGATCGATCCGCGGACGGGGATGCCGTCCACGTCCGCGCTCTGGTCCGCCTCGGTCGCTGCGCCGAACTGCACCCAGGCCGAGGCGGCGGCCAAGGCAGCGTTCCTTCTCGGCCCGCTCGACGGTGCCCGCTTCCTCGAGCGGCACGGCCTCGCCGGCATGTTCATTGCGCCCGACGGGACCGAGCAGCCGGCCGGCACGTGGAGCGTGGCGTGATTCCCTCGACGTTGACCTGGGAGATCGCTCGGGCCGGTGGCTTCATGGCCTACGGGCTGCTGACCGCCTCGGTCGCCATCGGCCTCGTCGTCAGCCTGAAATGGCGATCGCCGCGCTGGACCCGGTTCATCACGACCGAGCTCCACCGTTTCGTCACGCTTCTTGCCCTCGTCTTCACGGCCATCCACACGCTGATGGTCGCGATCGATCCGTTCATCGGATTCTCGCCGGTCGAAGTCCTCGTCCCGTTCGTCAGCCACTACCGGCCGCTGTGGATCGCCCTCGGGATCGTGGCGGCGTACCTGCTGATCGCGGTCTACCTGAGCGAGCGCGTTCGACCGTATGTCGGATACACGTGGTGGCGTCGCTTCCACGAGCTCTCGTTTGCGATCTTCGGGCTTGCTCTCGTCCATGGGATTGCCACCGGAAGCGACGTTCGAACGCCGTGGGCCATCGCGGTCTATGCAGGGAGCGTCGTCCTGGTCGGGGCGCTGATCCTCGTCCGGGCCTTTCCACCGACGGAAGAGCGGACGCACCCCATTCCGGCGGTGCTTGCGACGACCGCCGCCATGGCGATCGGCATGTGGGCCTGGCTCGGTCCCCTCCAGCCGGGCTGGAATGCGATCGCCAATGATGGCCGCGGCTCCGGCAGCGCGATCCTGGACGCGGCCGGCGCCAGCCCATCGGATGGCCCGGTCCAGCCATCGGCGGCACCCAGCACAGCTCCACAGCGGCAGCCGTTCTCGGACTCGATCTCGGGACAGCTTCAACAGGCCGACGACGGATCGGTCGCGATGACGGCTGTGCTCGCCTCGAGCGGGGACCGCCTGACCCTGAGGTTCCCATCGGTCCGGGGCGGCCGATTGGAGATCAGCGGAGCGACGATGTCCTTGCTCGCACCGAACGGCGACACCTGCACCGGCCCGATCGAGGGCCTGACTGACAGCGGCCTCAGCGCGACCTGCCAGGGTGCGTCGAGCGGCTCGGTCTGGTCGATCCGGATGAGCCTGACCGAGGACAGCCAGGGGCTCGTGAGCGGCACGATCGAGGCCGATCCGAAGTAATCCGGGTTGATCAGTCGCCCAACCGCCGCTCGACGAACCGGCCGTAGCCGCGCTGGCCGACGAACAGGCCGTCGCGGATCACGGCTCGGCCCCGGACGAAGACCGATCGGACAGCTCCGCTCACCGCCAGGCCCTCGTACGCAGTGTAGTCCGAGGTGTGATGGAGTTCGACAGCCCGAATCGTCCGTCGGGCGGCGGGATCGAACAGGACGAAGTCCGCGTCGCGGCCTGGCTCCAGGACGCCCTTCGAGCCGAGTCCGAACAGGCGAGCCGGCTCGGCGGCGAGCAGCTCGACCAGGCGCTCGGGGCTGATCCTGCCGCGGGCCACGCCCTCCGACCAGGCGATCGCGAGCAGGGTCTCGATCCCCGGCGCCCCGTTGCTGATCCGGTCGAACGGGACGCCCTCGACCCGTTTCTCGACCGCGCCCCGATCCGGGACGTGGTCGGTTGCGACCAGGTCGAGCGTGCCGTCGGCCAGCCCGGCCCACATCGCATCTCGATCCGCGGCGGAGCGGAGCGGCGGCGAGATGACGACCTTGGCGACCTCCCGGTCGTCGGGATCGAGGTAGCGGGCGTCGGTCAGGGCCAGGTAGTGGGGACAGGTCTCGGCCGAGGCGCGGACGCCGCGGGCTTTGGCCGCCCGGATGGCCTCGAGTGCGCCGGCCGAGGAGAGATGGACGACGTGGACCGGCGCATCCGCGGCCTCCGCGAAGTCCATCGCCCGAGCCGTCGCGATCGCCTCGGCTCGGGCCGGCCGGGACGAGGCGTGGAAGCGCGGCGCCGTATCGCCCCGGGCCAGGGCCGCCGCGACCTCGGTGTCGATGATGAGCGGGTCCTCGCAGTGGACCTCGAGCCGACCCCCGCGCCGGCCCATCGTCGCGATCGCCTGACGCAGGCGCTCGTCGTCGAGCCGGAAGTCGAAGACCATGAACGCCTTGGCGGTCGGGACGCCGTCATCGACGATCACCGGTAGCTCGGCGATCGGATCCTCCATCCGGCCGCTCACGGCCAGGCTGACCGCGTAGTCGACCGCCGAATCAGAGCTCGTCGCAGCCCGCCATTCGGCCAGGCCGGCAACGAGGGATCGCTCGGCCGCAGGTGACGACCCCGTGCCGGGATTGTTGAAGGCCAGGAACGTGGTCGTCCCACCGAAGGCCGCCGCAACCGAGTCCTGGAAGAAGCGATCGGGCTCGGCGTCGCTCGCAACGCGGGTGTGGGTGTGGACGTCGACCATGCCCGGCAGGACGAGGAGGCCGGTCGCGTCGACGACCTCCCGGGCGTTGGCCGCCAGCCCGGCGAGGTTGGGTTCGATCGCACTGATTCGGCCGCCTGCGACCGCCAGGTCGGCCCGGCGAGAGCCACTTGGCGTAACGATCGTCCCGCCCCGGACGAGGAGTTCAACGCTCGAGCCGCCGGGCCCGAACACGCCGGTCAGTCGACCTCGCGGATCGTGATCTGCTGAGCGCCCTGCCACAGGCAGCGCCGCCCGACCTCGCGCAGGCGATCGGCCCAGCCTTGCGCGTTCGAAGCCCCGTCAGCCACGTCGGGCTCGATCGTGGCGAAGTGGTTCGCGGCGAGCTGGCCGACCTTCGAGCTCGTCGTGCAGGCGCCGTACGGGAAGAAGATCTCGCACTCGCTGATCCCGCCTGGGTAGAGCGCGAGCTGGCCCGGGGCCGGATGCGAGGTGTGGTTCTCGTAGTCGATCCCGGGTCGCAGGTCGCCGTACGGGATCCAGGTCGACTCGCCGCTCCAGCGACAGTGGATCAGCGACGCCTGGATCGGCAGCATCCGCCGGATCGCCTCGATCGTGCGGGGCGCGGCAGGCTCCCAGCGAGCGCTAAAGTGGAGGTCGCCAACCTCGATCTGGAGTCGTGCCATACGCGGAGGATAGCGTGGCCAATCGGGTCCCGACGATCTCGAGCCACGTCCTGGACACGGGCCTTGGAGCGCCGGCCGCGGGCATCACGATCCGCCTGGCCCTCGTCGGACCGGACGGCCACGAGGTCCCGATCGGCTCGGCCGTGACCGATTCGGATGGCCGGGTGGCGGACCTGCTTGGGCGGCCGCTCGTCGCCGGGACCTACCGGCTCCGCTTCGAAACGGGCGAACGCAGCCCCCTGTTCCAGGCGATCGCGCTCGACCTGCGGGTGATCGACATCGACCGCAGCTACCACGTGCCGCTCCTGCTCACCGCCTTCGGACTGTCGACCTACCTCGGTAGCTGATGTCGGCGGATCGGACCGTGCCGCCGATCGCGACCCTCAACGGCCTGCCGGCTGACGAATTCGCCGGCGTCGTCGGGCCACTCTTCGAGAACGCGCCCACGTTCCTCGGGTTGCTCGCGGCGCGCCGGCCGTTCGCCGGTTACGAGGCCCTCTGGCCGGCCGCGCTCGAGATCGCCAAGGCGATGCCCGAAGCTGCCCAGCTCGAGTTGATCGACGCCCATCCCCGACTGGGTGCGCCGCCGGCCAGCGTCTCCGCGATGTCGTTCCGCGAGCAGGGCTACGGCTCAGCCGAGGCGGAGACCGGACTGCCGGCCGAGTCGCCCGATGCCGCCGACCCGGCAGACGCGGTTGACGCGGCCGGTGCGGTCGCGGCTGAGCTGGAGCGCTTGAACCAGGCCTACGAAGCCCGCTTCGGCTTCCGCTACTGCGTCTTCGTCAATGGCCGCTCACGGGCGGAGCTCATCCCGGGAATGGTCTCCGCCCTCGAGGCGGACCGTGCGTCCGAGATCGAGCGCGCCCTGGTCGACATCGTGGCAATTGCCGAGGCCCGCTCTCGAACGCTGACCCCTTGACAGGGCCGGTGCCAATTCCCGTGGTTTGCCGGCCGTGCTTCCGGTACGCTCCGTGGTCTAGCGTCGTGTAGCGGAGAGCGCGGTGCCCTGCACAAGCTGCGGCAAGGTCAACGAGGCCGGTCGCAAGTTCTGTATCGAATGCGGTGAGCCCTTGGCGACCGGCTGCCCCACCTGTGGCGCGCCGATCCCGGCTGGGGCCAAGTTCTGTGGCGAATGTGGCACGAAAGTGACCGCGGCGCCCGCCCCGGCGACGCAGACTGCCGGGCCGACCCTGCCCCGGATCGTCCGGCCCAGCCCGGTACCACAGGCCGCGCCCGTCGCGGAACGCCGGGTCGTCTCGATCCTGTTCGCCGATCTCGTCGGCTTCACGACCCTGGCCGAGGGTCGGGATGCCGAGGACACCCGCGAGCTGCTCTCGCGTTACTTCGAGCTCTCGCGCGACGTGATCGCCCGCTACGGCGGAACCGTCGAGAAATTCATCGGCGACGCGGTGATGGCCGTCTGGGGTGCGCCGATCGCCCACGAGGACGACGCCGAGCGGTGCGTCCGGGCGGCCCTCGAGCTCGTCGATGCCGTGAAGGGCCTGGGGCCCGGCATCCAGGCCCGGGCCGGCGTGCTCACGGGCGAAGCCGCGGTCACGATCGGGGCGACGAACGAGGGGATGGTCGCTGGCGACCTCGTCAACACCGCATCGAGACTCCAGAGCGTGGCCCAGCCCGGGACCGTCCTCGTCGGTGAGGCGACCCAGCGGGCCGCGAGCAAGGCGATCGCGTTCGAGGAGGCCGGCGACCAGGTCCTCAAGGGCAAGTCTGCTCCGGTCGAGGCCTGGCGCGCGGTCCGGGTCGTGGCCGAGGTCGGCGGGCGGAACCGGGCCGAGACGCTCGAGGCCCCGTTCGTCGGCCGGGAGGACGAGCTGCGCCAGCTCAAGGACCTCTTCCACTCGACAAGTCGCGACGGCCGGGCCCGGCTCGTATCGGTGATCGGCCCAGCCGGGATCGGCAAGACGCGATTGGCCTGGGAGCTCCTCAAGTACATCGACGGCCTGGTCGAGACCGTCTGGTTCCACGATGGCCGCTCGCCGGCCTACGGCGACGGGATCAGCTTCTGGGCCCTGGGCGAAATGGTCCGGGAGCGCTGCCGCCTGCTCGAGACCGACGACGCTTCGACGACGCGAGCCAAGGTCGCCGAGACGCTCGCAACCCATGTGCCCGATCCCGAGGAGCGGCGCTGGATCGAGCCAGCGCTCCTCGCCCTGCTTGGGGTCGAAACCGCGGCCAGCGGCTCGGAGCAGCTCTTCGCCGCCTGGCGAACGTTCTTCGAGCGCCTCGCTGCGACGGCTCCGGTCGTCCTCGTGTTCGAGGACTTCCACTTCGCCGACGTCGGCCTGATCGACTTCGTCGACCACGTCCTCGAGTGGAGCCGGAATGTCCCGATCTACGTCGTCACCCTGTCGCGCCCGGAGCTCCTCGAGAAGCGCCCGGACTGGGGCGCCGGCAAGCGCAACTTCACCTCGCTCTACCTCGAGCCGCTTTCGCCGGCCGCGATGCGTGAGCTCCTGGCCGGCCTGGTTCCGGGTCTGCCGGCGGCCGCCGTCAAGGCGATCGTCGATCGAGCCGACGGGATGCCGCTCTACGCCGTTGAAACGGTCCGGATGCTGCTCGCGGAGGGCCGCCTGGCCCTGGAAGATGGCGTCTACCGGCCGATTGGCGACCTGACCAGCGTGGCGGTTCCGGAGACGCTCACCGCCCTGATTGCCTCCCGGCTTGACGGCCTGGCGGCCGAGGATCGGACGCTCGTCTCCGACGCCGCCGTTCTTGGCCAGAGCTTCACCCTGGCCGGCCTCTCGGCCGTTTCGGGGATCCCGGAGGCCGAGCTGGAGCCGCGCCTCCTCGGCCTCGTCCGACGAGAGCTGCTCAGCCGCGAAACGGACCCTCGCTCGCCCGAGCATGGCCAGTACGCCTTCGTCCAGGCCCTGATCCGCGAGGTTGCCTACAACACCCTGGCCAAGAAGGATCGCAAAGCGCGCCATCTCGCCGCAGCGCGGTTCTTCGAGAGCCTCGATTCCGAGGAGATCGCCGGTGGCCTCGCCGGGCACTACCTGGCGGCCTATGCCAGCGCCCCGGACGGCGTCGAGGCCGACGCGCTCGCCGGCCAGGCCCGGATCGCTCTGAAGGCCGCCGCCGCCCGGGCGATCGCCCTCGGTTCGTACGACCAGGCGGTTACGTTCCTCAACCAGGCACTCACCGTGACCACCGATCCGACCGAGACGGCCGAGCTCCTCGAGCGCGCCGGCGAGATCGCCTCGTCGGCGGCCCGCCACGACGACGCCGAAGCGTTCCTCGAGCGGGCCACGGAACTCAACCGGGAGCGGGGCGACCGGATCGCGACCGCTCGGGCAACGGCCGCCCTCGGCCGGGTCCGCCTGAGCGCCCGCCGGACAGCCGAGGCCCTGGAGCTCCTCGGGCCGGCCGTGGTCGAGTTCGCCGATCTCGGCAGCGACCCGGCGCTCGTCGCACTCCACAGCCAGCTCGCTCGCGCCTGCATGCTGACCGGGGACAGCCGGAAGGCCATCGAGATGGCCGATCGGGCGCTCGAAGTCGCCGAGCCGTCCGAGCTCGACGCCCTCGTGGCCGACACATTGATCACGAAGGGCAGCGCCCTGGGCGATATCGGTCGCCTCATCGAGGGCGTCGGAATGATCGAGACGGGCGAGCGACTGGCCCGATCTGCGGGCCTCGTCTCGATCCTCCTGCGGGCGATCAACAACCGGACGGTCTACCAGGGCGAGATGGACCCGAGGGCCACCTATGAAGCACAGAAGGAGGGACTGGCCCTGGCCCGCCGGATGGGTCTGCGGAGCTGGGTCTTCGGCTTCGCCGTCGGGATCGGCTACATGGCGTTCCGGTTGGGCGAGTGGGATCGCTCTGAAGCCGTCCTCGGCGAAGCGCTGACCGATGATCCTTCATCCGAGGACCGCCTGCAAATCCTTGATAATGCCTTGCTGACCCCCGCTTTTCGCGGCGAAGACATCGAGCCGTCGATCGCCGAGATGGTCCGGCTGATCGGAACAGAATCCCGACGTCACGCTCGCTTCGAACCTGAGCGAGGTGCGCGGTGCCCGGGCGCTGGCCGACGGGCGGCTCGACGAGGCATACCGGGAGAATCATCGAGCCGGAGCGCTCAATGGGACCCTCAATGGGATCGCCCAACGATCCCTGGCCGGCCACGCGGCGCTCTGGGCCGGCGACATCCCTGCGCTCGCGGCCGAGCTGGAGCAGCTTGAAGCGACCGGATTCCGAACCGCCAGCGTCGCCGCGACTCGGATCACGATGCAAGCCGGGCTCGCCGCAACCGAGAAGGGCAAGGCCGAGGCCCTCGGTCTCTATCGCGACGCCCTTCGCCGCTGGCGCGACCTCCACCTGGTCCTGGAAGAGGGGCTGACCGCGATCGACATGGCAACCGTCCTCGATCCGGCAGAGCCCGAGGTCCGGGCGGCCGCCGATGCCGCCCGCGCGATGTTCAGCCGGCTCGGCGCGAAGTCGTTCGTCGAGCGGCTCGACGCTGCGCTGGCGCGCAAGCACCCCGCGGTCGAGGCTGCCGACCCGACCCGATCAGGCGATCTCTCGAACGTCTGACCGCCGCAGGGCCGCAGCCCAGGACCCGAGCCGGGCCACCGTCATGAACCGCGGGTCCGTGACGAGCGGCCGCCGCCCCGGACCTGGGGACCGCTGATCCGGTCGCTTTCGCTCAGGCGCCGAACAACATCGCCTTGAGTCGGGCCCACAAGCCCTTGGGTGCCTCCGCCTGGGCCGCGGGAGTCGGAGCAGCGGCAGCTGAAGCCCCCGGAGCCGGAGCAGTCGCAGTTGAAGCCGCCGGTGCCGGTGCGGCCGGAGCCGGTGCCTCGGGAGCGGGCGCCGGAGCCGGTGCGGCCGGGGTCGACACGGCCGGCGTGGAGGTCGCCTCGGAGATGGTCGCAGCTGCGGCGGCCGGACTGGCCTCGTGCTCATGGGCAGCGTGATCGTGCTCGGCGTGGTCGTGCTCCGCATCGTCGTGGGCCGAATGATCGTTACCTTCGTGCCCGGCGTGCTCCGGCGCGGCGTGGCCGCCGCCGTGCTCGACCACCTTCGGGAGCGACTTCGACTGCTCGATCCAGTCGGTGATCTCGGCCTCGGTCGGGATCCGCCGGACCATCTCCGGCCGAGCGGCGACGACCTCCTGGAACGTCGTCTCGAGGTTCGCCGGGTTGCGATGGGCGAGCTCCGCCGGCGAGTCGACGCCGGCCGCCTCGAGCAGCTCGGAATATTCCGGGCCGACGCCCTTGATCCGCATCAGATCGGCCAGGTTCACCCAGGTCAGAATCTGCTTGTGGCTGATCCCGGTCACTTCGGCGAGCTTGGCTCGGCCGGCGGTCGTGGCGCCCTGGGTGAGGAGCTCTTCGATCGAGGGCACGCCCGCGGCGGTGAGCGAGGTGGCGTGGGCCGGGCCAATTCCTTCGACCTCTTCGATACGCATCAGCTGATCCTCCTGGCCGAGACACCGGCACAGGCGGCGCCGATGAGACTCGCTCGCGACGCTGGCGAGGTGGAGGCGATCCTACTCCAGCGCCGCGACCCCCAACCGACGAATCGGGTCGACTTCGCCGGTCAGGTCGAGCACGCGATCCCACAGCACGCGCCGATCGGCCGCCGATAGCCGGGTCGTCGGGATCCGATCGAACGGCCGCTTCCTGCGATCGAGGAACAGCTGACCGGTCGCGCCTCCTGCCTCGCCCGAAGCGGCCAGCCAGATCATCGTGTCGGCGCCCTCGGCCGGGGTCCGCAGCCAGCGGCCGATCCGCCGTCGAAAGCCGGGCAAGGACGCCTCGAGCCCCGGCGTGTCGGCCCAGCCCGGATGCATCGCATTGGCCGTCACTCGTTTCTGAGCGTCGCCCGCTCCGGCGGCCCGTGCCGCTGGCAACCGCCGCGACCATTCCCGAATCAGCGCGACCTGGGCGCGCTTCGCCCGGGCATAGGCCCGGGCTCCCTGGTACTTGCCCTGCTCGAACCGGAGGTCGTCGAGCGGCAGCGCCTCGGCGTACATGCCGCCCGAGGCCACGGCCACGATCCGCCCATCCGGGCTCTCCAGCACTCCCGGCAGGAGTCCGGCGAGGAGCACGAACGGCCCGAGGACCATCGTCGCGAAGGTTCGCTCGAACCCCTCGCGAGTGAGCCCGCGCTCCGCAAACATTGCCCCGGCGTTGTCGACGATCACATCGATCCGGGTCGTCAGGGCGAGGATCTCGCCGACAGCGTTGCGCACCGACGCGAGCGAGGCCATGTCGGCCACGACCCATGCGATCTCGGCCGATGGCGAACCGTTCCGAAGCTCGCCCGCCGTCGCCTCGAGTCGCTCCGCATCCCTCCCGACCAGGACCAACCGAGCGCCCATTCGGGCGAACGAGCCGGCTGCTTCGCGGCCCAGCCCGCTGGTCGGCCCGGTGATCACGATCGTCCGGCCGGCCAGGGACCAGGACTCCACGGGCCTCCAGTTGAACACGCGCGAGCGAATGGCAAAGCCAAGCCGGGTGAAGCTCGGCACGACGAGCAGTTCGAGGAGCTGGTCAAGGAGCACCGGCGCGGAGATCACCCCAGGCATTCGCACGCTGCAGTGATCCGGATTGCTCGACGCCACGCATCACCCACCGATGGCCCCGAGCCGACCACAGGAGCACCTGCCCAAATGACCCGCCTCAAGGCAACCATCGTCACAAGCTTGCCGATCGACCAGGCCTTCGACTTCGTCGCCGACTTCGCCAACTCGAGCCTCTGGGATCCCGGCGTGGCCACGTCCACTCGCGCCGAGGGAAACGGAAGCGATCCGCTGAGAGTCGGCACGCCGTTCAAGCTCGGGGTCCGAATGCGCGGCCGGGTCGCCCCGATGGATTACCGGATCACGACCTACGACCGGCCGTCCCGGGTGATCCTTCTCGGCAGCGGATCTGGCGTTTCGGCCACGGACTCGATCGGCTTCGAGCCGGCCGGCGCGGGCACCCGCATCGACTACGCCGCCGACATCCGCCTCGGCGGCTGGATGCGCCTGATCGAGCCGTTCGCCGGTGGGGCATTCCGCAAGCTCGCCAAGGATGCCCTCGACGGGATGCAGCACGCGCTCGATGAGCGGGCCGCCGGGGCGGCCGTCGAGCCATGAGAATCGCCGTCGTCGGATCGGGCATCAGCGGCCTGACCGCAGCGTTTGCCCTGAGGGGATCGCACAAGGTCCAGCTGTTCGAGGCGGACGACGAGCCCGGCGGCCACGTCAGGACCGTGGGAGTCGACGGCCCGGACGGTCCCTTCCAGGTCGACACCGGCTTCATCGTCTACAACGAGCGGACCTACCCGCGCTTCGTCGGGCTGCTCGCCGAGCTCGGCGTCGAGTCCCGGCCGTCGGACATGTCACTCGGCTTCGCCTGTCGCGCCTGCGATCTCGAGTTCAGCTCGCGCGGCGCCCGGGGCTTCTTTGCCCAACCCTCGGCGCTCGGCCGGCCCGCCCATCTCCGGATGTTCCCCGACATCCTCCGCTTCTATCGCGATGCCCGGGCGATCCTCGACAACCCCCAGCCGACCGGGGCGACCCTCGGTGAGTTCCTCGATGAGCGCGGCTACGGTCGGGGCTTCCGGGCGCACTTCATCGTCCCGATCACCGCTGCGGTCTGGTCGACCGCGCCCGGCCGAGTGCTCGAGTTCCCGGTCGAGTACCTGCTCCGCTTCCTCGACCAGCATGGCCTGATCGGCCTCGACCGAGCGATCCAGTGGCGCACGATCGTGGGCGGCTCCCGGACCTACGTTGATCGCCTGCTCCAGGCTCTTCCGGCGGGCACGCTTCGCGCCGGGGATCCGGTCCAGACGATCAGCCGGGATGAGCGCGGGGCAACGATCAGGACGGCCGGCGGCCGGGTCGAACACGTCGATGCGCTCGTCCTGGCCACCCACGCCGACGCGGCCATCGACCTGCTCGTCGACGCCGATCCCCGCGAGCGCACGGCGCTCGGCGGCTTCATCTACTCGACCAACGAGGTCGTGCTCCACACCGATCGTTCGATCCTGCCCCGGCGGACCGCGGCCTGGGCATCGTGGAACGTCGAGGTGCCCGACTGCCGCCGGGCGGTCGATCGGCTGACGATGACCTACCACATGAACCGGCTCCAGGGCATCGGCGGGGACGTCCAGTACTGCGTCTCGGTCAACCCCGGCGATCGAGTTCGCGACGACCGGGTGATCGCCGTTCGCTCGATGAGCCATCCGACCTACACGTTCGAGACCCTGGCTGCCCAGGAGCATGTCCGGGCGATCCAGGGTCATCGCAATACCTGGTACGCCGGCGCCCATCTCGGATACGGCTTCCACGAGGATGGCTGCCGGTCGGGCTACGAGGCGGCGGAGCTGATCTCGAGCCTGGCCGACGATGAGGCAGCAGCATGAGCTCTCGATTGCGATCTCACCTGCTCGAAGGCAAGGTCCGCCATCGCCGCTCGCGGCCGGTGACGTACGGGCTCGAGCACAATGTCTACTACTTCGCGCTCGACCTGGCGGAGCTTGACGAGGTCGCCCGATCGATCCGGCTCGTCGGGCGCAACGGACCCAATCTGCTCGAGTTCCGGGATCGCGACCACTGGCCCGAACCGCTCCTCGGCGGTGACCTCCCCACGACGGTGCGCGAGCACCTTCGGGCGGATGGCGCTCCGGGCGAGGACCTGGCCGCCTGGCGGATCACCCTGGTGACGAACCTGCGGGTTGCGGGCTACGTGTTCAACCCAGCCAGCTTCTACCTGTGTCGGGATCGTTCCGGTGTCCTCCGGGTCGTGATCGTCGAGGTCCACAACACCCACCTCGAACGCCACCTGTACACGCTCCGGCCGCGAACGGAGGACGGGCCCTTCGCGGCCTCGATGGCCAAGACGTTCTACGTCTCGCCGTTCATCGAGATGGCCGGCCAGTACTCGGTCGTGGTTCGCGACGATCCAGCCCGGCTCACGATCGCGATCAACGAGCGCCACGGGGCCCAGCCGCTCCTGTCGACGAGCGTCATCCTCCACCGCCGTCGGCTGACCGACCGGGCCGTCCTGCGGATGGTCGTCTGCCATCCGTTCATGACCCAGCGGACGATCGGGCTGATCCACTGGCACGCCTTGAACCTGTGGCTGCGGGGCGTGCCGTTCCTGCGCCACGGGCGGTCCGCCGGCAACCCGATCCGCCAGGCCGTCCGATGAGCATGACCGCCCGGGTCGGGCCGATCGGCCGGGCCTCGCGAGACACCCTCGTGTCCGCCGCCGAGAGGATCGCCCTGGCCGCCGCCGGCCGAATCCAGGTCGGCCAGTTGACCGTGGTCATGCCCGATGGCCGTCGGCACACCTTCGGCGACGCCGGCTCGGCCCGCCGGGCGGAGATCCGGGTCCACGACGAGGAGGCCGCGGTCCGGATCCTGCTCCGAGGCGAGACCGGTGCCGGCGAGGCATACATGGACGGGTTGTGGTCGTCGCCCGACCTCGAGGGGCTGATCGAGCTGGCCGCGCTCAACCGGGCGGCCCTCGCGCTGACCCGGGGCTGGTGGCGCAAGCCACTCCAGCTGCCGCTGACCCTGGCCCACCGCGCCCGCCGCAACACGAAGGCCCAGGCCAGGCGGAACATCGCGGCTCACTACGACCTCGGGAACGACTTCTACCGCCTGTTCTTGGACGAGACGCTGACCTACTCAAGCGCTGTCTTCGAGGCCCCCGGCCAGGACCTCGCCGACGCCCAGCGTGCGAAATATCGCCGGATGGCCGAGGGCGCCGGCCTGGTCGCCGGAGCGAGCGCGGGCAAGCACGTCCTCGAGATCGGCACGGGCTGGGGCGGCTTTGCCCTGTATGCGGCCGGCGAGCTCGGCTGCCGGGTGACCTCGATCACGATCTCGAAGGAGCAGCGCGACCTCGCCGTCGAACGCGTCCGGGCCGCCGGCCTCGAAGACCTCGTGACCGTCGAGCTGCGCGACTACCGCGAGATCAGCGGTACGTACGACGCGATCGTGTCGATCGAGATGCTCGAGGCGGTCGGGGCCGAGTACTTCGGCACGTTCTTCGCAGCGTGCGACCGGGTCCTCGCTCCGGGCGGGCGGCTGAGCCTCCAGTCGATCACCTTCCCCGACGCCGCATACGAGGCCCAGCGGCGGGGCGCGAACTGGATCCAGACCTACATCTTCCCGGGCGGGCTGTGTCCCTCCCTGGCCGTGATCGAGCGATCCCTGGCCAACACCGGCCTGCTGGTCCGGGCGTCGACCGACATCAGCTCGAGCTACGTCCGCACCTTGCGCGAGTGGCGGACGCGGTTCATGGCCAGCCTCCACGAGGTCCGCCGGCTCGGCTTCGACGAGCGCTTCATCCGGATGTGGGAGTACTACCTCGCCCTGAGCGAGGCCGGCTTCGCGACCGGGATCAGCCAGGATCTCCAGATCACGATGGAGAAGGCTCGCGGCCTGGCCTGACGTCGCGTCAGGGTCCTTTCAGGAAGTCCGGCCATACTGGCCAGAGTCGGGGCTCCTACGAGCGGGAGCACCTCGGCCGCGCCCAAGACGGACTGGAGCTCGCCCTGTCGACGTTCGACGTTTCGAACGACCCCTGGTCGCCCGAATCCACGCCACCACCGATCGATCCGCCCGATGCGGCCGAGCCGCCGCCGGCATCCAGGCGGGCCAGGGCCGCCGCACGGATTCGCCGGGCCGGCCTGTTCGGAGCGGGGATCGTGGCAGCCCTGGTCGCCGTGCTGCTGTTCAACGTCCTGTTCCCGGGCACCCCGGCCCTGACCCAATCCGACATCGACACGAGCATCGCCTCGGCCCTCGCCTCGGTGACCCCGCCGCCGGCCTACTCCGAGCAGGCCTACGCCGCGATCCAGCCATCGCTTGTCCTGATCGAGACGAACAATGCCCCGGGTGCGAGCGCCTCGGGCGCGCCGGCCGCGTCCGAATTGCCCGGCACATCCCAGCCACCGACGGCATCCCAGGCGCCGACGGCCTCCAGCGCCCCGACGGCTTCGAGCCCACCTGGGGCGAGCCCGACGCCGGCGCCCAACGGCAGCCTCGGCAGCGGGGTGATCATCAACGCCAACGGCTCGATCATGACGGCCCTGCACGTCGTGGCCAGCGCCAGTGCGATCCAGGTCACGTTCGCCGACGGCACCCAGTCGAGCGCCGTGATCGCCAGCAGGGATGACGCCACCGACATCGCGATCCTGACCGCGGCCACCCTGCCCGCCCAGGTCGTCCCAGCCGTCATCGGCAACCCCCGCGCGGTCCAGGTCGGGAGTGACGCCTACGTCGTCGGCAACCCCTTCGGCCTGACCGGTTCGATCACCGCGGGCGTCGTGTCGGGCCTCGACCGGACGTTCCAGGAGCCGAACGGCGGACCGCTCCTCAAGCAGCTCATCCAGGTCGATGCGGCGGTCAATCCCGGCAATTCGGGCGGGCCGCTGATCAATCGCGCCGGTGAAGTGATCGGAATCGTCACGGCCCTGGTCAACCCGACCAAGGGCGACTTCTTCATCGGGATCGGCCTGGCCGTGCCGATCGACGCGGCCGGCGGCGCCGGCGGCCTGCCCCAGGACTGAGCGAATGACCAGCGATCGAACCAACCCCGAGGGATTGAACGAGGAGGTGCTGCCCGTGGACGGCGAACCAACGACCACCAGCGCGACCGAGACGATGTCCGCGGCGGCTCCCGGAGCAACGGAGCCGGCCGGGCCGGCCGCAGCCGAGCCAGGCCAGCGGCCGGCAGCAACCTCGGCGCCGTCGGCCATGCCGTCAGGCGGCTCGGCCAGCGCCACCGGCCCAACTCGACCGGCCGACGCCGGCCCGAGCCGGCCGATGGAGCGCGTCCTGTACGAGGTCAAGAAGGTCATCGTCGGCCAGGACCAGCTCCTCGAGCGGATGGCCGTCGCCCTCCTGGCCCGGGGCCACCTCCTTGTCGAAGGCGTGCCCGGGCTGGCCAAGACGATGGCGATCAAGACCCTGGCTGCGTCGATCGGCGGCGACTTCAAGCGAATCCAGTTCACCCCCGACCTCGTCCCGTCGGACCTCGTCGGGACCCGGATCTACAACCAGAAGACAGGCGAGTTCAGCACCTCGCTCGGACCCGTCTTCACGAACCTCCTCCTGGCCGACGAGATCAACCGTGCCCCGGCCAAGGTCCAGAGCGCCCTGCTCGAGGTGATGCAGGAGCACCAGGTCACGATCGGACGAGAGACCTTCAAGGTGCCCGATCCGTTCCTTGTCCTGGCCACCCAGAACCCGATCGAGACCGAGGGCACCTACGCCCTGCCCGAAGCCCAGGTCGACCGATTCATGCTCAAGATCCTGGTCGGCTATCCGAGCAAGACCGAGGAGTACGTGATCGTCGAGCGGATGACGGGGCACGTCGACGCGGTCAGCCAGGTCCTGTCGACCGACGACCTGATCGGGCTTCAGCGCCAGGCCGACCAGGTCTATGTCGATCCGTCCCTGATCGACTATGCCGTCCGGCTGGCCGCCGCGACGCGCGCCCCGCAGGACGCCGGGATGCCCGACCTCCGGCGCTACATCACCTTCGGGGCCAGCCCCCGGGCATCGATCAACCTGATCCTGACCGCCCGGGCCCTGGCCTTCATCCGGGGCCGGGCGTATGCCGTTCCACAGGACGTCCTGGACATGGCCCGGGACGTGATGCGCCACCGGCTCGTCCTCTCATTCGAAGCGTTGTCCGACGACGTCACGGCCGACGACATCCTGACCACGATCATCAAGCGCGTTCCGCCGCCAGCGGTTCCAACCCGGGAGCTTCCCAACGTACGCCTCAACGCCTGAGCGAATCCTCCAGCGTCTCGACTGGCAGGTCGTCCGCCGGCTCGACGGGCTGCTCCAGGGCGAATACCGCAGCCTGTTCTACGGCAACGGCGTCGACCTGGCCGGCCTGCGCGAGTACGAGCCCGGTGACGACGTCCGCTACATCGACTGGAACGTCACCGCCCGGACCGACCTGCCCTATATCCGGCTGTACACGGAGGACCGTGAGATCACGGCCTGGTTCCTGCTCGACCTCAGTCCGTCGGTCGACTTCGGGACGGTCGACGCGGACCGCCAGAAGCGGACGGTCCTGGTCGACTTCGTGACGACCCTGGCCCGGCTGCTCACCCGCCGGGGCAACCGGGTCGGGGCGATCATGTCCGGCGGCCAGGCCGAGCGGACGATCCCGGCGGCCGGCGGTCGAACGCAGGTCCTCCAGCTGATCGAGGCCCTGATCGACCAGCCCCGGATGGCCAGCGCTCCGTTTACCGACCTCGGCCTGCTCCTCGAGGCCGGACACAAGGCGATCAAGCGCCGCTCGCTCGTCTTCGTCATCTCCGACTTCATCAGCCAGCCGGGCTGGGAGCAGTCGCTGAGCGTGCTCAATCGGCGGCACGAGGTCATTGCGGTCCGTCTCTCCGATCCGCGCGAGAGCCAGCTGCCCGATGTCGGGCCGGTCATCCTCGAGGATTCCGAGACTGGCGAGCGGATGTACGTCGACACCCAGGACCGGGGCTTCCGGGAGCGGTTCGAGGCGGCTGCCAGCGAGCGCGAGGCGACGATCAGCGCCGCCTTCGCCCGGGCCGGAGTCGATGCCCTGTCGCTCTCGACCGACGAGGACCTCGTCCGGGCGATCGTGCGGATGGCCGGCCTGCGCCACCGCCGGCGGAGCAAGCCGGGGTCGGCGGCATGACCTTCATCTGGCCCGAGGCCCTGATCCTCCTGCTCCTGGTCCCGATCGGGATCGCCGCCTGGCGAGAGATCGACCGGCAGCAGCGCAGGAAGGTCGCAGCCTTCGGCCAGCTGGGCGGTTCCGCCGCCCTGAGCGGAAGCACGGTCGGCACCTCCGGCGCACCCGCGGCCGGTGTTGGCGCTGCAGGCACCACCGCCCCTGGCACCCGGGCCGGTCGCCGCGGGCGGCGCATCCGGAGCGCCTTGCCCGCCGTCCTCGTGGTGGCCGGCCTGACCGTGATGGTCGTCGCCCTCGCCCGACCCCAGGGCACGGTCGACCTGCCGCGGCAGGAGGGCACCGTGATCCTCGCCTTCGATGTCTCGGGCAGCATGGCCGCCACGGACCTCCAGCCGACCCGGATGGCCGCGGCCAAGGCGGCCGCGATCGACTTCGTCGAGCGGCAGCCCTCGAGCGTCGTCATCGGGGTCGTGGCCTTCAGCGATTCCGGTGTCTCGGTCCAGCAGCCGAGCAACGACCAGGGCACGGTGATCGAGGCGATCAATCGCCTGACCCCCCAGAAGGGGACATCGGTCGGGCAGGGGATCCTGGCTTCGCTCAAGGCGATCCAGACCCAGCTGGCCGGCCCGACCGTCAACTACTACAGCAATCGCTCGGCCGCGCCGACGGCTTCGCCGACACCCGTCCCGGCCGGCTATCACGCCCCGGCCGCGATCGTCCTGCTGACCGACGGCGAGAACAACGAGCAGCCCGACCCCCTGACGGCGGCCCAGGCAGCGGCCAACCAGGGCGTCCGGATCTACACCGTCGGGATCGGCAGCGAGGCCGGCACGAACCTCGACCTGAATGGCTTCGAGGTCCACACCCAGCTCGACGCGGCAACGCTCCAGCAGGTCGCCCAGGCGACCGGCGGCACGTATTACAGCGCTGTCGACGCAGCCAGCCTGAAGTCGATCTACGACAACCTCGACACCGCCCTGATCATCCGGCCCGAGCAGATCGAGCTGACCGCCCTGTTCGCCGGGGCGGCGATCATCCTGCTCGGCCTCGGGGCGGCCCTGTCCCTCGTCTGGCTGGGGCGCCTGCCATGAGCTTCCTGTGGCCGGGCCTGCTGATCGCCCTGGTGATCGTGCCGCTCCTGATCGGCGGCTACATCTGGAGCCTACGCCGGCGCCGGACAGCCGGCGTCCGCTATTCCAGCCTGGCCCTGATTCGGGCGGCCCAGCCGAGCACCCGACGCTGGCGCCGGCACCTGCCCTTCGCCCTGTTCGCCCTGGCGATCGCCGCCCTCGTCCTGGCCCTCGGCCGGCCGATCGTGGTGGCCAGCGTGCCGGCCAACGAGACCACGATCATCCTGACGATCGACGTGTCGGGCAGCATGTGCTCGTCGGACGTCGATCCGTACCGCTTGGCCGCGGCCGAAGATGCCGCCGCCGCGTTCATCAAGCAGCAGAGCTCGACCACCCAGATCGGGATCGTCGCCTTCAGCAGCTTCGCCCAGGTCGTCCAGGCTCCGACCAACGACCAGGCCACCCTGCTCGCGGCGCTCCAGAGCCTGACGACCGGCCGTCGGACGGCGATCGGGAGCGGAATCCTGGCCGCGATCGACGCCATCTCGCAGGTTGACCCGTCGGTCCCGGCCAGCACGGGCTACGGCAAGCCGGGGACCGAACCGACCCCGGTTCCGGCCGGCGACTACGCCCCGGACATCATCGTCGTGTTGACCGACGGGGCGAACAACACTGGGCCGACGCCGGCCCAGGCGGCGACCGAGGCCGCGACCCGCGGGATCCGGGTCTACACGATCGGTTTCGGGACGCCCGATGGCGGACCGTTCGACCCGACCTGCGCCCAGCAGTTCCTGGGCAACGAGCCGGGCGGCGGCTTCGGTGGCCAGGGCGGCGGCGGCTTTCCGGGCGGCTTTGGCGGGGGTGGCGGAGGCGGCGCCAACGGCTTCCGGCGGGGGATCGACGACCAGGCCCTGATGCAGGTCGCCGGCGTGACCGGGGCGAAGTACTACCCGGCGGACAGCGCCGACCAGCTCCAGACCGTCTTCCAGAGCCTGCCGACGAACCTGATCACGAAGCACGAGGTGGTCGAGCTGAGCGTGGGCTTCGTCGCCCTCGCCTCGGGCCTGGCCGGCGTGTCGCTCCTGCTGGGGAGAGCCTGGCGACCCCTGCCCTGATTCGTCGGGTGGCTTGGGCTGCCCTGATCCGCTCTGAATCCGCTCTGGGGGGCTGAGCCTGCCGCTCTGAGTCTGCTCTGAGTCTGCTCTCGGCGCGAACACACCGGCGCCCAGTCCAGGCCCGTCCGCGTCAAACGCTTCACCTGCGACGGCTTAGGCGTGCCTGTGCCTTACCCGCGGTCGCCCAAGCCCTTCGACCGCCGCTTTGACGGCGTGCGGCCGTGCTCAAGAGTGGTCCTCGCCTCCTGGCCGTGCGACCGGCCACGGCTCGAATGGGTATAAGCCTTCCCCGAGGAAGGATTTGGCTCGGCCGAGTTTGGCCGGGGGCGGGCCGAGTTTGGCCGGGGCGGGCCGAGTTTGGCCGGGGGCGGGCCGATGTTGGCCGAGCTTTGGCAGGGGCGGCGCGAGTGGCCTGAGTTCGGGCGGGAATGAGATGCAGCGGCGCGACCCGTGGGCCAAGGGCGCTTGCGCCGCTCCGTGGGTGCTCTACGCTAGGGTTTGATCGAGAGGCGGACCGAGAACGATCGTGGGAGCGGCACCGGTGATCTGCCCGAACTGCGCGACCGAGAACAAGCCCGGGCGGAAGTTCTGCGTGGCCTGCGCCACGCCGCTCGCGGCGGCCTGCCCCAACTGTGGCGCGCCGTTCGATCCGGGTGACGCGTTCTGCGGCGAGTGCGGCACGGCCCTGACCGGCACCGCGACTGCAGCGCCCGCGCGAAGCCAGACCAGCTCGGCCCCCGCGGCCCAGCCGGCCCAGCCGGCCCTCGCCGAACGACGCCTCGTCACCGTTCTCTTCGCCGACCTCGTGGGGTTCACCCCGTTCGCCGAAGAGCGCGACGCCGAGGATGTGCGGGACACCCTCACCCGCTACTTCGAGCTGGCCAGTGACGTGATCGGGCGGTACGGGGGCACGGTCGAGAAGTTCATCGGCGACGCCGTAATGGCCGTGTGGGGTGCGCCGACGGCGCGCGAGGACGACGCCGAGCGGGCCGTCCGGGCCGCCCTTGACCTCGTCGATGCCGTCAAGGCCCTCGGGCCGACGATCCAGGCGCGGGCAGGAGTGCTGACCGGCGAAGCCGCCGTGACCGTGGGAGCGACGAACCAGGGCATGGTCGCCGGCGACCTGGTCAACACCGCGGCCCGGCTCCAGTCCGTGGCCCAGCCCGGGACGGTCCTCGTGGGGGAAGCGACCCAGCGTGCGGCGAGCGCCGCGATCGCCTTTGAAGAGGCCGGTGAGCAGGTCCTCAAGGGCAAGCAGGCCCCGGTCGCTGCGTATCGGGCCCTGCGGGTCGTGGCCCAGCGCGGTGGGAGTGGCCGGTCGGACCTGCCCGAGCCGCCGTTCGTCGGGCGCGACGAGGAGCTCCGCCTGCTCAAGGACCTGATTGCCTCGACCGGTCGGGATCGCCGCTCGCGCCTCGTGTCGATCACCGGGCCGGCGGGGATCGGCAAGAGCCGCCTGGCCTGGGAGCTCGAGAAGTACATCGATGGCATCAGCGAGACGATCTACTGGCACCGCGGCCGCTCACCGTCGTACGGCGAAGGCGTCACGTTCTGGGCCCTGGGCGAGATGGTTCGTCGTCGCCTGCACCTGGCGGAGGACGATGACGAGGCGACCAGCCGCGAGCGGATCGAGGCGACGATTGCCGAGTTCATCGCCGACGAGGAGGACCGGCGCTGGGTCAAACCCGCCCTGCTGACGCTGCTTGGTCTGGCCCCCGCGCCGGCCGGCGGCCGGGACGTCCTGTTTGCGGCCTGGCGGATCTTCTTCGAGCGAATCTCCGACAAGGGCACGACGGTGCTCCTGTTCGAGGACCTCCAGTGGGCGGACACCGGCCTGCTCGACTTCATCGAGTACCTCCTCGAGTGGTCGCGGACCTCGCCGATCCTCGTTGTCGCCCTCGCCCGCCCGGAGCTCTTCGACCGGCGGCCGGATTGGGGTGCCGATGTCCGCAACCTGACCCGGCTGGGGCTTGAACCGCTGAGCGATGAGGCGATGCGCGAGCTGTTGGACGGCTTTGTCCCGGGCCTGCCGCAGCACGCGATCAGCGCCATCCTCGCCCGCGCCGACGGGATGCCCCTGTATGCCGTCGAGACGGTCCGGGCGTTGGTCGCCGACGGACGGCTCGTCCGCGAAGGAGCGATCTATCGGCCCGCCGGCGCGCTGGGCGAAGTGGCCATTCCCGAGACGCTACGGAGCCTCATTGCCTCGCGCCTCGATGCCCTCGATCCGGCCGATCGGAGCCTCGTGGCCGACGCCGCCGTCCTCGGGCAGTCGTTCACCCCGGCTGGCCTCGGAGCGATCAGCGGCCACGAGCCGGCCGAGCTCGAGCCGCGTCTCCGGGCCCTGGTTCGACGGGAGATCTTCGAGGTCGAGGCCGATCCGCGCTCGCCCGAGCGCGGCCAGTACGGCTTCGTCCAGTCGCTGATCCGCGAGGTCGCCTATGGCACGTTGGCGAAGCGGGAGCGGCGGGCCCGGCACCTGGCGGCGGCCCGCTACTTCGAGGCCCTCGGCGATGACGAGCTGGCGGGCGCCCTGGCGTCGCACTACCTCGCTGCCCACGAAGCCTCGGCCGAAGGAGCCGAGGCGGACGCCGTCGCGATCCAGGCCCGGCTCGCCCTGTCCGGGGCCGCCGATCGGGCGGTCGCACTCGGCGGGCACGAGCAGGCGGTGGCGTTCCTGCGCTCGGCCGCGGCGATCACCGACAACCCGGTCGACCGATCCGCCCTCCTGCGCCGAGCCGCCTGGTCGGCCAACGCCCGTAGCCACCACGACGAAGCCCGGGCCCTCGCCGAGGAGGCGCTGGCCACCTCCGAGCAGGGCGACGATCGCGCGGGCATGGGCCTGGCCCAGGCCTTGCTCGGCGAGATCCTGATGGACGCGGGACTGATTCGCGAATCGCGCGCGGTCCTCGATGCCGCCGCGGCCGCTCTGCCCGAGTCGGGCATGGAGGAGGCCCGGGCAGAGGTGTACAGCGACCTGTCGCGGGTGCTCATGCGCCTGACCGAATCCGGGCTCGCGGTGACCGCCGCAGACGTTGCCTTGCCCATCGCCGAACGCCTCAACCTCGACCGCGTCGTGGCAGAGACGCTCAACAACAAGGGCTCCGCCCTGGGCCAGATCGGTCGCCGGCGCGAAGGCAAGGCCCTGCTCCGAGCCGCCGTCGACGTTGCCCGGGCCGGCGGTCATGTCGCCGCCGAGATTCGCGCCCTGGCGAACATGGCCGCGAACATCGAGGACCCGCTGGAGTCGAGACCGGTCAATCAGCAGGCCTTCGAACTTGCGATGCGGGTCGGCAACCTGAACCTGGCCCGCTGGAGCCGTGAGGCGGTCCGATTTTCGAGCTTCCTGCTGGCCGAGAGCTGGGACGAGCCGGCGGCCGAGTCCTGGGCCGACGTCGACGCCTCGTTCGGGGGCGGCTCATCCCTGAACGACGAGGCTCGCTGGATCAGCACCAGCGTGACGGTGCGGATGCATCGCGGGCAGCCCGTTGACGACCTGCTGGCGCGCCTGGACGTGATCGCCGGTGAGGTCTCCGACCCGAGCGTCCCCGCCGAGGTCCTGGCCAACCAGGCGTCGCAGGCCCTGGTGGACGGCGACTACGCCCGAGCCGGGCAGCTCAACCTGGAGGCCGCCGATCTCGGATCGCAGATCACGTTCATCTATCTCTCGTTCGCGGTCCGGGCGCTGCTCATGGCCGGCGACGTCGAAGGAGCCCGCCAGGCCGCCGCCCGACATCGCGCGGAATCCCCGGGCAACCTGATCGATACCACCCTCGACGTCGCCGCCCAGGCCGGGATCGCTGCGCTCGACGGTCATCTCGATGAGGCGATCGCCGGCTACCGCGAAGCATTCGCCCGGCTTGACGCCATCCATATCGAGTGGCTGATTGCCTTGCTCGGCTTCGAGTTCATGTCGCTTGTCGGCAGCGACCACCCGGCGACCCGCGAGGCCGCGGCGCGCTCGCGGGCGATCTTCGAGCGAGTCGGGGCGCGGCCCTGGCTTGACAAGCTTGATGCGCTCGAGGCGGAGCGCCGCACGTCGGCGCCCGGTGCCGCTCGCACCGCCGAGTCAGCGGAAGCCATTCGAACGTAGCTCTCGGATGGGCGGCGGCCGCCTCGGCAGGGGCCGGCCTCAGCCCTTGAGCGCCTCGATGATCGGGGCGAGCTGATCGAGCGTCCTGAGCGTCGGAGCGGGGAAGGGGCCCGTATCGGCGGCCTCGCCGCTGAAGATCGTGACGTGGCGCAGGCCCGCGGCGTGCATCTCCTCGAGCTTGGCGATCACCTCGATCACGTCGCCGGCCAGCGAGTCCGCTCGGGTTTCGTCCGCTGACTTGTCCATCTCCAGCCGGACGCAGGCCGTGAGCGGCAGCGTCGTCGGGTCCCGGCCGACAGCGTCGCAGGCCTCGGCGACGGCGGCGAGCGCCTCGCGAACCGACTCGGCCCCGGTCAGGTTCTCGGCCCAGTTGACGGCATCGCCCCACCGAGCAGCGACGCCCAGGGTGCGCGGCCTGCCGGCCGCGATCCAGAGCGGCGGCCCGCCGGCGCGCGGTCCCTGGGGCTTCGGCTTCGCCCCCGCGAGGTGGAAGAAATCACCCTCGAACGTCAGTGGCTCGTCCTCGCGCAGAAGACGGGCCGTGATCTCGACAGCCTCGACGAACCGCCCGACATGGCGAGCGCTGTCGTAGCCGAGCTCGGCCCAGCGGTGATCGCCCGGTCCGACGCCCGAGCCGATCCCCAGGATCAATCGCCCGCCGCAGACCTCGTCGAGCGACTCGGCCATCGCGGCAACCATGGCCGGCCACCGATAGCCCGTCGACAGGACGAGCGGCCCCAGCTCGACGGTCGAGGTCGCCTCCGCCAATGCCGGCAGGAGCGACCAGGGCTCCCAGAAGCCCGGCTCGTCGGCAACCCAGATCGTGTCCATCCCGATCTGCTCGAGACGGATCCCGATCTCGCGCATCTCGCGCCAGCGTGGTGCGGGCTGGCCCGGCCCGCGCCAGCTCGCGACGTACGTCCCGATCCCGAGGCGATCGTCCGGCAGCGAGTTCGTCATCGGCCGGATTGTACGGGCGCGCCATCACCCGGGCTTGGGGCCCGGACGACGGCACGTGGCGGCGCCTGGGAGTCGCCCACCCGACATCTGGGGCGTCGCCCGGTCGACCTCGCCTCGACGGGCCCTGCTACCGTTGGCAGACCAAGGAGGCAGGCCCACCGACATGGCGATCGAACAGCTCACCGGCTACGACGTGGCCGAGATCCGCGCTCAGTTCCCGGCGCTGTCGCTCACCCAGGACGGCCGCCCAATCGCCTTCTTCGACGGCCCGGGCGGGACCCAGGTCGCCCAAAGCGTGATCGACGCGATCAGCCGCTACTACACCGAGTCGAACGCCAACGACGGCGGCGCGTTCATCACGAGCCACCGGAGCGACGAGGTCGTGGCCCGCGGGCACACGGCCGTCGCCGAGTTCCTGAACGCTCGGAGCGGCCGCGAGATCAAGTTCGGCCCGAACATGACGACGCTCACGTTCCACGTCGGCCGTTCGATCGGCAAGACCCTCCAGCCGGGCGACGAGATCCTGGTCACGACCCTCGATCACGAAGCGAACGTCTCGCCCTGGCGGGCGATGGCCGAGGACCGCGGAGTGACGGTCCGGACGGTCGACATCCATCCCGAGGACGGCACGCTCGACCTCGACGACCTCGATCGCAAGCTCACCGAGCGGACCCGGCTCGTCGCCGTCGGCTACGCCTCGAACGCCCTGGGCACGATCAACCCGGTCGCGGAGATCGTCCGCCGGGCCCATGCCGTGGGGGCGCTGTCGTACATCGACGCGGTCCATTTCGCCCCGCATGGCCCGATCGACGTCCAGGCCCTCGACACGGACTTCCTGGTCTGCTCGGCCTACAAGTTCTTCGGGCCGCACGCCGGGGCGCTCTACGGCAAGGAGGCGGTCCTCGACGGGTTGCCGCCGTACAAGGTTCGGCCGGCCCACGACCACTTCGAGACCGGCACGCCGAACTTCGAGGCGATCGCCGGCACGCTCGCGGCGGTCGACTACCTCGCCTGGGTCGGGGAGCGCTTCGGCGTCGGCTACGCGCCCGAGTTTGCCGGCTTCTCCGGCCGTCGGCTGAGCCTGAAGACGGCGATGCGGTCGATCCGGGCCTACGAGCTGGACCTCTACGCGCGCCTGGCCGATGGCCTCGAGCGGATTCCGGGCGCCCACCTGTGGGGGATCACCGACCACGCCCGGTTCGCCGAACGGACCCCGACCGCGGCCGTCACCTTCGCCGGGATCGCCCCGCGGGCCGTGGCCGAGGCGCTGGGCGAGCGCGGGATCACGACCTGGGACGGCAACTTCTATGCCCAGGCCCTGATCGAACGGCTCGGCCTCCAGGAGTCCGGCGGCGTCCTCCGGATCGGACTGGCCCACTACACGACAGCCGAGGAAGTCGATCGGCTGCTGGCCGCCCTCGAGGAGATCGTCCCCGGCTGAGTCGGCACGGGTTCTGCATCGCCCTTCGTCGGCGACCTCACCCGGCCCGCGGCCTGGGTCCTCGTCCCGGCCCGCCGCCTGGGCCTCTGCACGAGCGATACATCCCGAGGATATCCAGACGCCCCGGTCCTTGCCCCGGCCCGCGGCCTGGTTCCTTGCCCGGGGTGGCTATCTCCCCAGGAGATCAAAAGGCGTAAGTGGTCCGGCTCTCGGCCCTTGGGGCAACCCATTTCGGGCATCTCATCTCCTGGAGAGATGAAATCGCGGGAAGCGCGGACGGCCGTAGCGCTCCAGTGCTCGGATTCGGCCGATTTGATCGCCCCAGGAGATAACCCGGCGCCCTCGGAGGGCGACGCCCGAGCGTTTCCGGCGGCGAGCGCCGAGCGTCTCCTTGTAGATTCCCCAATCGAAAGAACTCTTGGTCGAATGTATGGAGGCGCACGTTGACTGCTCAGATCGGGCCGCGCGTCGGGAACGCGATCGTTTCGTCGGACTGGGCGGAATTCTTCGACCAGACCCACGTGCCGGCCGCCATCCGGGCCGGCGACACCCTGCACGTGACCGGGACGACCGGCGAGACCGCCCTCGACGTCTATCCGACCGACCCCGAGACCCAGATCCGGCAGACGTTCAAGAACATCGCGGTCACGCTCGCCGAAGTTGGCGCGACCTGGTCGGACGTCCTCTCGATCACGAGCTACCACGTGGGTCTGAGCAGCCAGGCGGCGCTCGTCCTCGAGGTCGCCGCGGAGTTCCTCGAGGAACCCTATCCGGCCTGGACGGCCGTGGGCGTCACGGAGCTGTGGTCTCCGGACGCGATCATCGAGATCAGCTGTATCGCGACGCTGCCGCCCTCGGCCTGAGGTTTGCGCAGCGGGCGCCCGGGGCGACGCTGGCGCAGCGGACCGCGATGCGCCGGTTCTGACCGCCTCCGGACGGCGCAGCGGAACCCAGCCGGCGCCTACCAGCCCTGGGTGCCCGGCTCGCCCTTGAACGGACCGACCACCTTCGAGGTGACCCAGCCGGCGTAGAAGCGGCCCGGCTGCGGCGTGGCCCGCTCGTCGCCGACCCAGGCCTCGTCGACCAGCCCGGCATAGAACGCGACGTAGCCGCGGATCGACTCGTAGCCGGCCATCGGCGCCAGGTACCCGAAGGCGGCGTTCGGGATCGTCCGATCCGGCAGCAGGATCGACCAGTAGCTCGCCTCGCCCTTCCACTCGCAGAACGTGTGATGGGCCGTCGGCTCAAGGAGGTCCATCCGGACATCGGCGACGGGGACGTAGTAGACCGGCGCGCCGGCCGTTTCGAGCACCCGCAGGGCCTCGATCGAATTGGCGATCTCGTAGCCGTCGACGATCGCCCGGATTCGTTCCTTGACCGGGTCGACCCGGGGCGGCCGGGGATAGTCCCAGACCGACTCCTGGCCCGGTCCAGGCTCCACCCGGCGCGGCGGTGGAACGGTCCCGGCGGTGAGGTGATGATCGGCCATGATCGATCCTCCAAGGCCATGATATGACCATGACCAGTCCACAAGCGGTGGCGCCGGCGATCGAGGCCCACGGGCTGCGCAAGGTCTTTGGCCAGATTGCCGCCGTCGACGGGATCGACCTGGCCTTCCCGGCCGGCCGGATCTACGGCCTGCTCGGCCCAAATGGCTCGGGCAAGACGACGCTCATCCGCCTGATGGCCGGCCTGGCCGTCCCCACCGCCGGGACCGTGAGCGTCCTGGGCACCCCCATGCCGTCCCGACCGCTCCTGGCCCGGATCGGCTACATGACCCAGAGCGACGGGCTCTATGCCGAGCTCTCGGTATGGGAGAACCTGTCGTTCTTCGCGGCGATGACCGGCCAGCGGGACCCCGCCGCGCTGGCCGAGATTCTCGAGATCGTTGAGCTGGGCGATCGCCGGGGGACGCCGGTCGTCGAGCTCTCGGGCGGGATGCGCCGCCGGCTATCGCTCGCCTGTGCCCTCGTCCATCGGCCGTCGGTCGTCTTCCTCGATGAGCCCACCGTGGGCGTCGACCCGGTGCTGCGCTACCAGCTCTGGGACCACTTCCGGCGCCTGGCCACGGCCGGGACCACCCTGGTCGTATCGAGCCATGTCATGGACGAGGGCGATCGCTGCGACGAGCTCGTCCTGATCCGGGCTGGGCGGGTGCTGGCAACCGGGAGTGGCTCGGAGATCCGGCAGCAGGCGGGCACAACCGATCTCGAATCGGCCTTCCTCAAGCTTTCCGGCGTCACCACCGACCCCGCCATCGGACCGGTCGTCAAGCTGATCGGGTCGGACTCCGAATGAGCGGGCGCCGGATCCTCGCGATCGCCCGCCGGATCGCCCAGCAGTTCCGGCGCGACCGGCGCTCGCTCGCCCTCCTGATCGTGGCCCCGCTGGCGGTCCTGGCCCTGCTCGGGATCGTGATTCGCGACGAGAAGCCGCTCGAAACTCGGATCGGCTTCGTTGCCCCCAGTGGGCCTGCCGGCGCACCGATCGTGGCCGGATTGAGCACGGCCGCGACCGAGGCCGGCATGACCGCGGTCGACGCCGGGCCAGATGGGGCAAGTGGACGGGCCGCCGTTCAGGAGGGTCGGGCCGACATCGTGATCGTGCTGCCGGAGAGCCTGGCCGCCCGTCCGCTGACCGTCCAGGTGATCACCTTGGGCGAATCGCCGGCCGATGATGCGGCCCGGATCCAGGCCGCGGCAGGCCTGATCGAACGGGCCGGCACGCAGGGGCTGCAGCTGGTGATCGAGCACGAAACGATCTATGGCTCGCCCACGGCCGATGCCCTCGATACGTTCGCGCCGGCCCTCATCGGCTTCTTCGGGTTCTTCTTCGTCTTCGTCCTGACCGGGATCAGCTTCCTGCGCGAGCGGACCGGTGGAACCCTGGAGCGGCTGCTCGCCACACCCGTCCGGCGAAGCGAGATCGTCACGGGCTACAGCGCCGGATTTGGCTTCTTCGCCACGATCCAGGTGGCCCTGATCATGCTCTTCGCCCTCGGTTCCCTGACCGTGCCGCAGGTCGGCCCGTTCGGCGGCTTCGAGATCGGCCTCGGGATCGCCAACGCCGGCAGCCCGTTGCTCGCGTTCCTGGTGATCTTCCTGACCGCGCTCGGCGCGGTGAACCTGGCGATCTTCCTGTCGACGTACGCCCGGACCGAGCTCCAGATCCTCGAGTTCATCCCGATCGTGATCGTGCCCCAGGCCCTTCTCGCCGGCGTCTTCTGGTCGGTCGACAGCCTGCCAGATCCACTCCAGGTGGTCGCCCACCTGATGCCGATGACCTACGCGATCGAAGGGCTCCGCTCGGTCCTGCTGCGCGGGGCCGACCTGTCCGACCCGACCCTCCGGCTGGACATTGCCTTCCTCGCCGGGGCAGCCATCCTGTTCGTGACCCTGGCCGGTGCCACGATCCGCCGCGAGGTCGCGTAGCGAGGCACTTCGTGACGGCCTTGGCCAGGGACGACTCTCTGGGCATGCGCAGCCCTGGGGCCTGGCTAGGTCTGGTCCAAGTCGGGTCCCGCGACGATCCGGGTGCCGGCGCGGCCGGCGAGGACGGCCTCTGCCTGCCCGAGCGCCCCGATTGCCGCGAGGCCCCCGGTCTGTCGCACGAATGCCGCCGCGGCCCGAGCCTTCGGACCCATTGAGCCGGCGGCGAACGCGCCACTCCGGGCGCCCGACAATGCACCCTCCGGGGTGAGCTTGGTGATCCTCCTCGCTTCAGGGGTCCCCCAGGATTGGTAGACCGCATCGACATCGGTCAACAGGAGGAGCGAATCGGCCTTGACGGCCTCGGCCAGCAGGACCGCCGCCAGGTCCTTGTCGACCACGGCCTCGATGCCTGCCAGGGTCCCGGACGGGAGACGATGGACGGGGATCCCGCCGCCACCGGCGGCAATCACGATCACCCCGGCATTGACGAGGGTCCGGATGCTCAGGGCCTCGACGATCTCGAGCGGCCTGGGTGAGGCAACGACCCGCCGCCAGCCCGGGCCGTCCTGCGCAATCGCCCAGCCACGGTCGCGGGCCAAGGCTTCGGCCTCGGCGAGCTCATAGACCGGACCGACCGGGTTGGACGGCGCCAGGAATGCCGGATCGTCCGGATCCACCACGGTCTGGCTGACGATGACCGCGATCGGACGATGGTCGCCGGCCTTCGCCAGCTCGGCCTCGAGGGCCTGGGCCAGCAGGTACCCGATCTGTCCCTGCGACTCGGCGACGAGGACATCGAATGGTGGCGCGGGCACGGTCTCCCGGGCGGCCTCCGCCTCGATCGCCAGGGACCCGATCTGGGGCCCATTGCCGTGGCTGATGACGAGCTCGTGGCCCTCCCGAATCAGTGCCTGGAGGGCGATCGCAGCCGCGTGCAGGTTGTGCCGCTGAGTATCGGTCGAGCCGGCTTCGCCCCGCCGGGTGAGGGCATTGTCACCGAGGGCAACCGCGACCCTGCTCATCGGACGGCCGGTTGGGTCCGCTGCTCGCGGGCCGGTCGACGGGGGGCTGCTGCACCCACGGCGCGGCGGAGCTGGGCAATCAGTTGGCGCTCGGTCCGTGGGCCGGAAGCCGTCACGGTTACGGTGCGCGGATGGGCCAGGTGACGATCCTGCTCATAGACGCGGCGCTCGAGGTGCTCCCGAACCGTGCCGGGGCCGACGATGAAGAGGTCATCGTCGGTCGGCAGGCGCCGGGCGACGAGCTCGACGAAGCGATTGAGGTGTTCCTCGCGGCGCGGCTCGCCGGCCGTCTGGGGCGCCCCGCCGCCGCCATGACGGATGCCGACATCGTGGCGGACGCGCCCGGTGGACTTGTGGTGGTCGGGCACGTCGGAGGCCAACCGCTCGATCCGGCCATGGTCGACCAGCCAGTTCACCAGGATCGCCTCGTGGGCGTCGATCCAGACCAGCGTCGCGTGGACAGGCGCTACCTCATGCGTCATTTGGACCCTCCTGACCTCTCGGTCGTTCTCCCCGGATCCTCGCCAGGCAATGGTGCTCGTCAGGGGCCCCGGCTGGCATCGTCCATCCGGGCCGAGCTGGCGGGCCAAATGGCCCGAACGCAGGCCCCCGCCGACTGAATCAGGCCGATCGGCTCTGGTCGCGGAAGTGGACCGAGGGGATGCTGACCTTGCCGAAGAGCGAAGCGGCCGGGCCGCAGCAGGCCAATGTGATCGCCGGCTAGTTCGGCGGGCGACGTGCCCGGCGGCCAGGTGTACCTGGATCGACAAACGGAGGTGCAGGAATGACCACGAAGGCTGGAGACCGGATCATCGTCGAGTCGGAGAAGGTGGGAACGCCAGCCCGAGAGGGCGAGATCCTGGATGTCACAGAGTCGACGCGTGGCGTTCGCTACACCGTGCGCTGGTCCGACGGCCACGAAAGCACGTTCCGCCCGGCCGCCGGCAGCTCCCGGATCGAGAGCGGGCCGAAGCCCAACCGCCCCTGAACGAGCGGGGAACGGGGACCGCCGAGATCCCCGGCATCCGAATCAGGCCAATCGGCTCTGGCGGCGGCGACCCTCGGAGCGGATGCTAGTCGGGAGGGTCGCCCGCAGACCCGACAAGGATCGCGCGACCCCTGCCAATGGAGGTGCCGCGATGACATTAATTCGTCGACCAGCGCCGATTGCCGACGTGGTTTCCCTGCGTCAGGCCATGGACTGGCTGTTTGACGACCGATTCATGCGCCCGATCTGGACGGCAAACGCCGAGCGAGCGTTCGCTCCTGCGCTCGATCTGTTCACGACCACCGAGGCCGTCGTGGCCAAGCTGGCCCTGCCCGGGGTGAAGCCCGAGGATGTCGACATCTCGATCGTGGACGACTTCGTCACGATCAAGGGCTCGTTCACCGAGGAGAAGGAAACGGGTGAGGCTGGTTACGTCCACAACGAGCTGAGCACCGGCCTGTTCGAGCGGAGCTTCACGACTCCGACTCCGATCAAGCCTGAGAGCGCCAAGGCGGTGTTCAAGGACGGGTTGCTGACGCTGACCTTGCTCAAGAGCGAGGCGGCGAAGCCGCAGCACGTCAAGGTAATCGCCGGCTGAGCACCGGCTCCTGGTTCCCGGGGCCGGGTCTCCTCCAGGCCCCGGGAACCGAATCATCGATCGACTGCCCGGCCGGCAGATTCTTGCTGGCTCGGGCTCATTCGTTTCGCCCCGGTACGCTCCGCCCCACAGTTGACGCATCCCTGCCGCTCATTTCGGGTTGAACCAACGCGGCGCGCAGTCGACTCGGCAGGCATCCGAGCATGGATCGAGGGCCCTGGGCTCGGGTAGGCTCAGCGCGCTGTGGTGACCCCGTCGCTCTGGCGACACGCCGACTTCATGAAGCTGTGGGCCGGCCAGACGGTCTCGGAGCTCGGGTCCGTGGTGACCCGGACGGCGATTCCGCTCGTGGCCCTCCTCGTCCTCGGGGCGGGTCCACTGGAGATGGCGCTGCTCGTCGTCTCGGGCAGCCTCGCCGTCCTGCTCGTCGGGTTTGTCGCCGGTGCCTGGGTTGACCGACTGTTGCGACGTCCGCTGCTGATCTGGGCCGATGCGATCCGGGCAATCGTGCTGTTCTCGATCCCCGCGGCCTACCTTGCGGGCGTCCTGCGGATTGAGCAGCTGTACCTGGTGGTCTTCCTCGAGGGTTGCCTTGGCGCCTTGTTCGACGCGGCCTATCCGGCCTATGTCCCGTCACTCATCGGCGTCGATCGGGTGGTCGAGGGCAACAGCAAGCTGGCCACGAGCGCCTCCCTCGCAGAGATCGGCGGCCCCGGTATCGCGGGTGGTCTCGTCCAGCTGATCGGGGCGCCCCTGGCGATCCTCGTCGATGCCGTTTCCTTCGTCGTATCGGCCGTCTCCCTGGTCCTCATCAGGAGTCCGGAACCAGCCCGCCCGTCGAGAACCGCCCGGGCGCCGATGCGCCATGAGATCGTCGAGGGCCTCCAGCTCGTGCGGCATCACCCGATCCTTGTGCCGCTCGCTCTCCGCTCGATCTTTGCCCACTTCGCCGGCGCGTTCTACTCCGTCCTCTACACGATCTACCTGATCGAGGACCTGCACCTGAGCCCATTGCTGCTGGGCATCGTGATCTCGGCGGGCGGGGTCGGGTCGCTCGTCGGCTCGCTCTTCGCCTCCCGGGCAATCGCCCGGTTCGGCTTCGGCCCGACGATCATCTGGACGGCCATCGGCGCGTCGATCGTGGGCGTGCTGACGCCCCTGGCCGGCGGCGCGATCGTGATCGCCACGCTGATGGTGCTGATCCCGCAGCTGATCGGAGATGGCCTCGAGACGATCGAGGATGTGGCCGAGATCTCGCTCATCCAGGGTGTCGTTTCGGACCAGATCCTGGGCCGGGTGAACGCAACGCTCGGGGTCCTCTCGCACGGGATTGCCTACCCGATCGGCGCGCTCCTGGCCGCCGCGGTCGCCGGCTGGATCGGAGTCCGCGGCGGGATCGCGATCGGCTGGGCCGGGATGGCCCTGTCGATCGCCTTCCTCGTCTGGTCACCGCTGCCGAGGCTCCGGCGACTTTCGGACCTGCCGCTTGTCCTCGATCCGAACGCCGGACGCTGATCGGTCTCCGTCAGATCCATCCTGTGCGAAGGCTTCTCGTCAGTCGTGATCCGAATCGCCGGAATGGCGGGTGCCTCGACGCGGGAATCGAACCAGGTCCAAGCTCGGTATGTGCTGCCGATCCGCTCCAGGCTGTCTGAGAACGCGGACCGGGAGCGTCCAGCCCGCATTAAGGCTTCCTACAGGATGGGTTTGACTGCTACTCGCCCCGGCCCCGGCGGGACGGCCCGGGCCCGCCGGGGATCTCGATCGCGGCGAAGCGATTGGGGGACCCGCAGCCACGCGGCGGTATAGTCGGATCCGTGGCTCGGCCGATGGACCGAGCCGGCCTTCGTGCCCGCGGGCCATTGCGAGGATCGATGCTCTCCGGCGGCGAGCCAACCTGCTTCCTGATCGCAGACATCTCGGGCTACACGACGTACCTGGCCGGAGTCGAGCTCGACCACGCCCAGGACATCGTGGCGGACCTCGTTTCGACCGTCGTGACAGCCCTCCGACCGGGGTTTCGCCTAGCCAAGCTCGAGGGTGATGCCGCGTTCATGTATGCGCCGGCCGGGAAGGTCGACGGATCGACCCTGCTCGACGCGATCGAGCGCTGCTACTTCGGCTTCCGCCGGCGACGGCGTGACGTGAGCCAGGCGACGGCCTGCGAATGCGACGCCTGTATCCGGATCCCCGACCTGAACCTCAAGTTCGTCGCCCACCTGGGCCAGGCATCCCACCAGAAGATGGCCGGCCAGGCCGAACTGATCGGCTCGGATGTGATCGTTGCCCACCGCCTGCTCAAGAACCACGTCGTCGAGGAGCTCGGGCTGACGGCCTACGCCCTGCTGACCGAGGCGTGCGTGGGCGCGACCGGGATCGATCCTGTCGCCGTCGGCCTGATCGTGTCGGTCGAATCCTACGAGGGCGTCGGGGAGATTCGCGCGTGGGCGCTCGACCTCGAACGGCGCTGGCAGGAGGAGGACGCCCGGGCCCGCGTCCGGGTTACCGCGGCGGACGCGATCTTCACGGCCTCGGTTCCCACCAACGCACCGCCGCAGATGGTCTGGGACTTCGTCACCGAAGCTGGCCGGAGGATCGGCTGGCAGGTGGGCACGACCGAGATCCTGGTCGACTCGCCGAGCGGCCGCCGCGGCGTGGGCACGACGAACCATTGCATGCACGGCCCCGATGCGGTGGTCGAGGAGATCCTCGACTGGCGGCCCTACGACTACCTCACCGAGCGGACGTCGATGGACACGCCCGCGGGTCCGCTGAAGTTCCTGACCTCGCTCGAGTTCGAGCCGACGCCAGAGGGGACGATCGTCCATTTCCGGTTCGCGCCGCCGAAGACGGCCAAGGAGCGGGCGATCATGGTCCAGATCGGGCCGACGATGGATGCCATGTTCCAGGCCCGCAGCGCCCAGCTGGCCGCCCACCTCGAGGCCGAGCTGGGCGAGGTCGCGAGCGGCCCCGAACAACCCTCGCTCGCGGCGGTTCGCCCGGACGGCGTCCTCGCGGGCATCGCCGCCGGCTGAGCCCCGCGCCGAACGGGTTGACAACTTGGGCCTGATCGCTATCGTGGCGGATAGCAATCCCGCCGATCCAGGAGCGCAAGATGGCCTTGCTCCAGCCGCCCTCGAGAACGAATGACGATGCCTCGCAGCTCTTGCCGAAGGCGTTCTATTCACCAGCCGAAGTCGCGGCCCTCGCCTCGCTGTCGAGCTCGACCGTCCTGAACTACATCCACGAGGGGCGGCTCTCCGCGGTCCGCCTGTCTGAGCGCACCTACCGGATCCCGCGCAAGGCCGTGATCCGGCTGCTCGGGCTCGAGGCGCCAGGGCCGGCCACCATCGAGGATCCACTCGGGTCTGTCTCGGCCTGACTTGCCAAGTCCGCTCGTGTCGTTGAGCGACGGCCAGCTGCGCTCCCGTCGCGACCGCCTGGCGGACTTTCTCGACACCTGGGGCGATCTGGTAGTGACCGACATCGGGGCTCGGGCCGAGACGCGACTGCTCGAATTCGTCCTCGATTGTCCGGGCATCGACCTCGCGACCGAGGTCCAGCCACGGTATCGCGAGTATTACCGGCACGGGTCGGGCGGCGGCTGGGAGCTCGCCAAGTACCACTACGAATACCTCGACGTTGTGCGCTCGATGCGACTCGCCTACCACCTTCACGACATCGGGCCTCGCGTCCTGGTTCCGCATGCCCATTGCGAGGCGGCGAACTCATTGCCGGGCGAGCGATCTCGCGACGGCCGTCACCAGCTGCGAGCCATCGAAGTCGATCTGCGCGAGGCGCACGAGGAGTTCATGCGCCTGTGGGCCGGTGACCGCGGCCCCGATTGCGCCAGCTTTCGGCCCCTCGCGATTCGTCGCGACGAGTAGCCGCGCGGGCACCGGGCACTCGGGGCTCGGCTCGGGCGGCGACGATCCTCGGTCGATGCGAGTCGTGCTCGAGACCGGGCGGCTCATTCTCCGCGAGCTCGAGCCTGACGATCTCGACGGGCTGTTCGAGGTCCTGGGCGATCCCGCCGCGATGCGCACTACCCGGCGCCGTTCGACCGGGATCGGGTCGCCGGGTGGATCGAATGGGCCCGCCAGAGCTACCGGGACCATGGGTTCGGGCTGTGGGCCGTGATCCGGCGTTCCGACGGGCGGTTCCTCGGCGACTGCGGGCCGATCCTCCAACCGCTCGAAGGCCGTGAGATCCCCGAAGTCGGCTACCACATCGTGCCGGCCGAGCAGGGCCGCGGCTACGCCACGGAGGCGGCCCGGGCCTGCGTCGCCTGGGTGTTCGCGAACACGCAATTCGACAGCGTCTGCTCGCTCGTGAGTCCGGACAACGCGCCGTCCCGGGCGGTGGCCGCGAAAGCCCACGCTGCAATGCGCGAATTCACCTGGGCCAAGCACAACAAGAAGATGTGCCTCTATTGGACCGACCGCCCGGCCGAACCGCGGATTGACCCGCCGGGCGCCTGAGCCGTCGTCGTCCGTTGACGGGGGCACGGGGCGCTTGATCCAAACGGTTCGTGCAGGAAGCGCGATCACGGTTGGCGCCTGGAGATCGGGCTTGCCGGGCCGAAGGAGCGTCGATCTGAGCTCAAGTCGTGCTCGCGGTGTGGCCAAATCGAACGCGGAAGTGGGCTCCGGTCGCCGCGAACCGACTTAACGGTTGCCCGAGGAAACGTTTGACTGGGTTTTAGGTCGGGCAGCCCCGCGGGGCCCGGTTTCGGCCGGAGACCCACGACCCGCGACCGCATCGTCGAGCAGCTTGAGGAGTGCCTCCGCGCCAAGTCGACCAAGGATCTCGCGGGCTTCGGCGACCGCTGCCATCGTCGGCGCATCGAGCGGCTGGAGCAGCGTGGCGCGGACAATCGCGAACAGGGCCAGCTCCACCTCGTAGCCCAGGCGGCGGAGCAGCCCGGCCCCAGCCGCGAACCGCTGGCCCGCCTCGGCCAGCTCACCAGCCAGGGCCAGGCGATAGGCCTCGAGCTCGGCGTTGATCGCCTCGAAGTGCAGGCCCGAGGCCGTGACCTTGACGAACTCGGCGGCGATCCGTTCGAGCGCCGCCAGGTCGCCGTCGAGGGCCGCGGCCGCGGCGCCGACCACGGTCCCCTCCTCGAGGATCTCCCACGTGGCCAGGACACAGGCATAGGCGTCGGAGGCCGCGTCGCCAAAGCGTCCTTCGCAGAGGGCGAGCCAGGCCGGGCTGTACATCCGGGCGTACGCCTCGGCCGTCGGATTCGTGGTCCCCTCGGTCTGGCGTTGGGCTTCGACCATGGCCTCGCGGGCATCCTGGAGATCGCCTCGCGCCGCCTGGATCCACGAGCTGACGAGGGCAAGCATTCCGGCCAGGACGACACCGCTTGCCCCGACGGCCTCGTCGATCTCGGCCAGGGCCGTGTCCCAGTCGCCGATCCAGAAGGTGATCAGCCCGTCGATCGTGGTCAGGGCCGAGAACCAGCCCGGCTCGCCCAGTCGCCGCGCTCGCTCGAGGCCGACGAGCAGCATCGCATGCGCCTCCTGGGGATCGTCGATCGCGAGGAAGCCGGAGAGGTTGTTGCGAGCGCGAAGGTCGGTCCGGGCGAAGCCCATTCGTTCGGCCATGTTGATCGCCCCCCAGTTGAGCGCGACGGACTCATACAGTCGACCCAGCCCGGCCAGCGCCGTGGCCTTGGAGATCAGGGTTTCGGCGATCACCTCCGCGTCGCGCGCCCGGCCGGCGTGGGTGAGGGCAATGTCGGCCGCCATGACTGCCTCGGCGGTTTCCTCGTGGAGCGATAGGGCGCGGGCAAGCTGGGCATGGAGCGCGCCGAGCTCGCGATCGCCGACCTTGTCGCCCACCTCGTCCAGGGCGGCCCTGATCAGGACGATCGCCTGCTCGACGAACGAGCGATTGACCAGGAGCAACCCCTGGCCGGTCAGGGCAGTCGCGACCTTCGACCAGTCGCCATTGGCGCGAGCCCAATCGGCGACTTCGATGAAGTACCCGTCGGCGACCTCCCAGTCGACTGCCGAGACGGCGCTGGAGGCGGCTGCCAGCCGAAGCTCGGCCTGCTCGCTCTCGGCGCGGGTCACCCCGATCGCCTGGTCGAGGAACTTGACTGCCTGGGCATGGGCGCCGAGCGAGATCGCCCGGTCGGCGGCGCTCCTCAGGGCGATCCGGGCCTGGCCGGCGAGGGCCTCGGCCTCGGGGCCCTCGGGTGCGTTCTGGTAGGCGGCCAGGTAGTGGCCCGCGAGGGCCCCGGCGAGCTCGTCCGAGCCGAGCGATTCGAAGAACCGGGCGGCGGCCAGGTGGCGCGTCTTGCGGTCGCGCCTTGCGAGCATCCCGTAGGCGACCTCGCGGATCAGGGCCTGGACGAATGCGTACTGGCCCCGTTCGGGCGAGCGCGGGTCGCTGCCGACCGTGAGCAGCTCCCGCTTCACGAGCGCCTGCATCCGGGGCTCGATCGCCGCCTCGTCCTGCCCGCTGACGGCGGCGAGGGCGGCGGGCGTGAAGCTCTGCCCGAGGACTGCCGCGTCGAGGATGAGGGTGCGCTCCTCGGCCGGCAGGCCGTCGAGCCGGGCCGCGATCAGGGCGGTCAGCGTCTCCGGCACGGCCAATGAGGTCAGGTCGCCGACCGGAACGTAGACCTCGTCGTTGAGGGCAAGCTTGCCCTCGGCCAGGAGCATTCGGACCGTCTCGACGGCATAGAGCGGGATCCCGTCGGCCCGGGCGATAATCGACTTCGCGGCGCTCGCGGGCAGGCCCGGCACCAGCCCGGCGAGCAGCTCGCGCATCGCCGGCTTCGGGCAGCGGCTCGAGGTAGATCGAGGTGAAGTTGCGCTTGCCGGCGCCCCAGTCGGTCCGCCGCTCGAGGAGCTCCGGCCGGGCGAGCGTGACGACGTAGATCGGGTAGGCCCGCGACCACTCGAGGATGTGGTCGACGAAGTCGATCAGGCCCGAGTCCGCGTTGTGGAAGTCCTCGAAGACCAGGACCACCGGGGCCGTCGCGGCGAGGCGCTCGAAGAACGTCCGCCAGGCGCCGACGAGCTGCTCCGGCGCGACGTCGGTCTCGACTCCGAGCAGGGCGAGGAGTGCCGGCTCGATCCAGTGCCGCTCCTGTTCGTCCGGGACGTGCCTGGCGACCGTCTCGGCGACCTTGGCCCGGGTCGTTTGCTCGTCATCTGACTCGCGCAAGCCGCAGCGGGCGCGGATCATCTCGCCCAGGGCCCAGAAGCTGATCCCGTCGCCGTAGGCGGGGGAACGGCCTTCGTGCCACCAGACCGTGTCGGCCAGGCCGTCGATGTACTTGAGGAACTCCCAGGCGAGGCGCGTCTTGCCGAAGCCGGCCGGCCCGATCACGGAGATCAGGCGGGCCCGGCCCTCGCGGGTCGTGGCGTGGAACATGTCCTTGAACAGGCGGAGCTCCTCGTCCCGGCCGACGAAGGGAGCCTCGAGCGTGTCGCGCCTGTTCCGGCCGCCGACTTCCGCCACGACGCGCGCCGCCCGCCAGGCCTCGACCGGCGCCTGCTTGCCCTTGAGGTGCTGCTCGCCGGCCTTCTCGAAGGCGATCGCTTTCGAGGCGGCGCGCTGGGTCGCCTCGCCGACGAGGACGGTGCCCGGCTGGGCGACGCTTTGGAGCCGGCTGGCGGTGTTGACGAGATCGCCGGCGACCATGCCCTGGTTCGTGGCCCCGATCGTGACGGCGGCTTCGCCCGTCAGCACTCCGGCCCGGGCCTGGATCTGCGGGCCGAGCGTCTGGACCGCGTCGACGAGCTCGAGTCCCGCCCGGACAGCCCGCTCGGCGTCGTCCTCGCGGGCGACCGGGGCGCCCCAGACGGCCATCACGGCATCGCCGATGAACTTCTCGACGGTGCCGCCGTAGCGGCCGATCACCTCGCGGGCGAGCTCGAAGTAGCGGTTCAGGAGCTCGCGGGTGTCCTCGGCGTCGTGGCCCTCGGCGATCGTGGTGAAGCCGACGAGATCGGCGAAGAGAACGCTGACGACGCGACGCTCGGCGACGGGGGAGTCCTGGTCGGGCGGCTGCCGTTGGGCAGCGGCGTTGGCGGTCCGTGGCGTGGCGGCGGTCGTCGGCGCGGCCGCATCCGGTGTCAGCGGCGAGGCGCACTCGCCGCAGAACGCGTCGCTCGGCTCGTTGGCCGCACCACAGACCGGGCAGATGACCGCCAGGGCCGCGGCGCACTTCGCGCAGAACTTCCGGCCGGGTCGGTTCTCGATCCCGCAGTTCGCACAGATCACGCTCGGAGCGTAGCCGAACGGTTGACTCGCGGCCAGATGGGCACGTTCGTGAGGACCGATCTCAGGTGGAGCAGTCCGGCGATCAGCAGCAAAGCGCTTGACCAGACAGGGATGGTTCGAGCGACCGCTTCGGGAAGGAAGAGGTCGGACACGGAACCGCGGGCGGCACCAAGGTGCTGCGTCATCGGGGTGAGGGGACACACCCCATCGTTGGCCAGGTACACCGCGACTTCCCCGGCGACGGCGGCAGCCGCGGCTGCCACCGTTCGGTCCCGCCGGCCAAGCAATCCGGACACGAGGAGCCAAAGGATCGCCGATAGCTCGCCCGCGAAGATCACGGTGTGAACCGTCTTCAGGAACGCGACGGCAACTGGGTGTCGAACCGCCGTCACGACTCAGCCCGGGCAGATCGGACCTGCCACTCGAGGCCGAGCACGAAGATGACGACTCCCAGGGCGAGGTAGAACGGCTGGAGTGGTGGCTCGCTGCTATACCCGACGATGGCGATCTCCACGGCCAGCCAGCCAAGGAGGGCGGCCCCGGTCACCACGGCGGCCAGGGGAGCCAGCGGATGACGGCGCAAGGTCATGGCAGCGGCCACGAGCGGACCGAATCCGAGCACCCCGAAGAGGACCAGGCCTGGCACCAGGTATGAGTCGAACGGCGAGCCGGCCAGGGAGGACACCTCGAGCGGGATGATCTCGCCGCGCGGTCCGAGGATGAGCGCGAGACCGCCGGCGAGGGCGCCCAGGCTGAGGAAGATCTCGAGTCCAAGGGTGGCTCTGGCGATGCCCGGCAGGGGCCTCGGCGACCGCGTCGCGTTCACAATCGTGCCTCCCATCTCGGCCGAGTTTCGACCAACTCGTTTGGTGAGGTTGACGATCGGGCGACCAGCCCGATCAGGCCAGTGCCGAAGGTTGGACCCACTGGGAGCCGCTCGTCATCATTGAGTTGCCGTTGCCGTTGCCGTTGCCGGGGCCCAGCTGCGCTCGCGACGGTCGTCGCTACAGCTCCTGGCGGCGGAAGGCGAGCCAGGCAATTGCCAGCAGGCCGGCGATCAGTAGGAGCGACGCAAGCACGGGACCGACCACATCGCCGGGCGGGTCGCCCAGCGCCCACGCGCGGGCCACCGGGCCAAGGCCGGTCGGGAGGTAGCGCCCAACCGTGGGCAGGATACTCAGGATTCCAAGGACGATGATCGCCGCGATGCCAAGTCCTGCCGCGGCCAGCGCCGACTGGGTCATCGTGCTTCCCAGGAACGTGATCGCGGCGTAGGCGAGAAGGGCCAACCACTGCAGGACGAGCGCACCTGCAAATCCCGCAATGGGCAACGGTTCGAACAGCACCACGGTGTAGAACCAGGCTCCGGCGCCGGCGATCGCCATTGAGATGCCGAGCGTCGCGGCGATCGCAACGAACTTCGAGGCCAGGAACGCCGCGCGAGTCACCGGCTTCACCAGGACCATCGCGGCCGTGCCACGCTCCTTCTCGGTGGCGACCGAACCCATCGTCAGGAGGACCGCGATCAGGGCGCCGAACTGGCCCAGGTTCTTGGCCAGCTGGTCATACGCATCTGCGGCGGTCGGGGTCGGCAGGACGATCTGGAACTGGTTGCCGCCGACGGCTTTGAGGATCTCAGGGGTGAAGCGTGCGAGAAGCGGCGACGAGAGCCCGACGAGCAGGAAGACCGTCGCGACGAGCGGCAGGCGGGCCGTCCGCCATTGCTCCAGGAGCTCCTTCCGCAGGAGCGTACGGAAGCCGGTCATCGCCTGGGAACCGGCCTCGGCCGGATGAATCCGCGCCCATCGAGATCGTCCGGGGAGGCCGGACCAACGAGCTCGAGAAAGACCTCCTCGAGGGTCGGCCGAGCCCGCTCAAACGATTCGAGCGACAAGCCAGCTCCTACCACGACGGGCAGGATCTCCGTTGCGGCTTTGGCGGGATCGGCGACTGCGACCCTGATCGAGCCTCCTTCGTCCGATGCGTCGGCGACCCATGACGCCGCCCGAAGCTTCTCGACAAGCCCGCGGAGGGCGGCGTCCTGGCCGGGTTCGGGGACGAGTCGGTAGATCGGCTTGGCATGGGCGGCCAGCAGGTCTTCCAGGGGACCCTCGATCACCCTCCGCCCGCGATCGAGGATGGCGACACGGTCGCAGATCCGCTCGGCATCCGAAAGGACGTGGGTCGAGATGACGACCGTGGCTTCGGCCCGCAGGCCCGAGATCAGTTCGAGGAGGTCCCGTCGGCCTTCGGGATCGAGCGAACTGACCGGCTCGTCGAGGAATAGGAGCTGCGGCTCATTCAGGATCGCCTGGCCGATGCCGAGGCGCTGGCGCATCCCGCCGGAGTACCCGCCGATCCGCCGATTGGCGGCTGCCTCGAGGCCAACCCGTTTGAGCGTGACCGCGACCCGCTCCCTGAGCACGGAACCCGTCAGGCCATCGAGCCGGCCGACAAACTCAAGCAATTCACGCCCGGTCATCCAGGGATAGAAGCGCGGATCCTGGTCGAGGTAACCGATCCGCCGGTGGAGCTCGGGGACGTCCAGGCCGACAGCAATCCCCCCAACCGTCGCGCTGCCGGCCGATGCCTGGGCAAGTCCGGTGAGGATCCGGATCGTCGTCGTCTTGCCGGCCCCGTTCGGGCCGAGCAGGCCGAAGACCGAGCCACCGGGCACGGTCAGGTCGAGCCGGTCGAGGGCGAGGATCGGCCCGTACTCCTTTGTCAGGCCGCTGACCTCGATCGCCGCCGGCGGAGGCTCCGGAGCGGTCACGCGTTCTCCCGTCCAGCAACGAAGTAGATGATCGGGCCGATGATGTTGACGAAGACGATCACGAGGACCCATACGAGCTTGTTGCCGCCACGGACCCGCCGTTCCTCGTGACCAAGATCGACCAGCGCGGCGATCAGGAGGCCGATCTGGATCACGATGATCGGAGCCAGGAGCGCGAGAATCTGGTCGGGCGTCAGGTCACTCACGAAGGCCCCCGTCAGCGGCAGCCAACGACGGTCAACCGTCCGAGTCCACCGTTGACATCGACATCCACCCGGTTGGCGGCGCGATCGTAGTCGCGCGACTGATAGACATCTCCGATCCGGGGAAACAGGGCCGGGTCAATATGGCTCGTTCCGAGGGTCAGGTTGGATCGAATCCGGGCGGCGACGCCGGCCGGAACCTCAATCGTCACCGAGGACGCTCCGGATTCGGTCCGAATCGCCGTTGACCCGGCTGCGCGCGGGAGGCGGATCCACGTGTCGCTTGCACCCGTATGCAGCTCGAGATTCGTGACGAGCAGCTCGCTGAGGTCGAGCCGGCCTCGGTTGGCGCCCGTCTCGAGGCGCAGGTCGAGCGGGATTTCGCCGGTCAGGCCGACGTCCCAGCGGGCGTCATGGTCGATCCAGGGCAGGCCGGACCCAGAATCCTGGCTGAGCCGGAGCGTGGCTGGCCCGTCCTGATGTCGGCGGACGCCGCCCGCGAACCGGCCATCGATGAGGCTGCCCGGCGCTGCCCGATGCGTGCTCAGCTCGCCTGCTCCGAACTTGAGCTCCAGCCGAGCCTGGTGCAGGCCGTTCAACGGGACGCTCAGCTCCTCCGCAGCCGGGCCGATCGGGACGAATGCTCCGACGACGTACCAGACGCCAAGGCCGACGAACGCCCAGGGCCACCACTCGGCGACCAGCTCGGCCGGGCGGAGCGCCGTCCAGCCCGTCGTGCTGGCCAGGAGGAGGATTCCAACCGCCGTCCAGATGACGGGCCAGGTCAGGGCCCAGGCCGAGCTCCAGCCGGGGTCACGGCCGACCAGCACTGAGACCGCACTGGCCAGCCCGACGAGGACAACGAACAGCGGCCAGGCCTCGGACCAGGTACAACCGGACACCTGCTGGATGAGGAAGACAAGGCCGAGGCCGATGAGCCAGGTGGCGCCGAGCAGCGAGCCCCTCCGTGACCGGTTCAACTGGCTGCCCGCGGGTCGCCGCTCGGAGTGCCGGTCGAAGGCGGCCCCGCGTCCGGTCCTCGGCGGATCGCCGTGGCCAGCAGGAGAATGCCGAACAGGATCAGGAGCATCGGCCCGAACCAATCGGCGTCGAACTGGGGCAGCCACTCGCGCACGAGGAGCATCGCCCCGATGATCACGAGGAAGCCGCCGAGCAGCAGCGGCCAGTCGGAGGCGCGCCCGGCTCGTCGCTCGGCCCGGCGAGCCGCTCGCGCAGCCCGACGAGCTGAGCGGGGATCGAGTGGCGGGCTCCAGCTGGTCGGATCAGGTGCCGCGCCCGGGATCGGACCCGGAGCAGGCTCCGGCGCCGGGGCCGAGGTCGCGATCGGGCCGGCCGTCCAGGTGACGGGGTCCGCATCTGGAACCACGATGGCCATGACGATGTAGACGACCACGGCGATCCCGCCCGTCACGACGGCCAGGAAGATCCAGGCCAGGCGGATGATCGTCGGATCGGCGTCCCAGAGCTCGGCCAGCCCTCCGGCCACGCCGGCCAGCATTCGGTCGTCTCGCGAGCGCACCAGGCGTTCGTTCATCTCAACATCCTCCTTCGGGGTCCACGCTGAAGCTGCCGATCGTGCCTTCGATTGAGAGCTCAATCACGGCTCCGCCGACTCCGGCTCGGCTCCAGGTCTCTCCGGACTGGGTGAATCCACGCTGGGCCAGGTTGGTCGAGAAGGTCAGCTGGTCCGTGACGTGCAGGATCAAGCTGCTTGATGAGGGAACACACAACTGGAGGTCCCCTGCGTTCGTGGAGAGCGATCCGGTGGTCGGGCCGTCTCCCAGGGTGACCCGCGCCCGACCGGCGTTCACGGTGATCGAGATCCGTGAGATGGATGCCCCAGCGGCATCGATCCGGAGATCACCGGCGTTGACGGCGGCGGTGAGGTCGTCCAGGACGGCGCCCGGGAGCGTGACGGTCGCCGAGCCCGCGTTCGCCGTGAGCGAGATGGAACGGGTCAGCGCGCCCGGCAGCCCGAGTGTCCAGTCCTGGTAGTGCGCCCCGCCCCGATTCGGAGGTGCCACGGCGAGGCCAGAGCTCGAGCCGCTGACGATCGGCGGGTCGCCCCGATAGTTGGCGCTCAAGGTCCAGCCGGGGTTGGTGTCGGTCGCGACAGACATCTGCCCGCAGTCGAGCTCCAGGCTGACCGATGCGGGCGCACCGAAGGTGCCCGCGTTCGTCGTGTGTTGGAGCGCGGCTGGGGTGACGACACAGTCACCGACATCGCCCAGCCAGCCGTTCCCCGAGGCAAGGGCGGCCCCGCCGAGCGTGCCCAGGGCGAGGGCCGTGATGACGATCACGATCAGACCGCTGCGGCCGCGGCGGACCAGCAGCGCCAGCCCGATGCCGACCAGGACGAGAGGCCACAGCTTCCAGGCATCGGTCAATCGGGCGCCGTCGATGACATTCGCCTCGACGAGGAGCGGGATGGTCCCCAGCGGAATGAGCAGAAGCCCCCAGAACAGTCGGCCAGTTCGAACCCGCATGTCGGAACCTCGTTCTAGGACGCGAAGTCAATGACCAGGCGGGCAGGCGACCTCAACTCAGAGATCCGCACGCAGGCGGGCTGGTGGAGACCGACGATCCACGACTGGACCCCCTCGTAGTCGCCTTCCTGGGCCATCTCGATGACCTCCGGGCCGGCGAGGACGAAGGCCACCGCGCCGGTATAGGTCGGCGCGACGCCTTCGAGCCGAATCCGGACGAAGGAGTCGCCCTTCACCAGGAGCGGCAGCCCGCTCGGGTCGTGGGTGAATGGCCGGTCAACTTGTTCGATCCGGACCGCCGGCATCGTCGTTCCGAGGTACTCGAAGACGATCCGGTCATAGCCAGGGTGCGTCCCGAGCCGAACGACCGACGGCTGTGCCTGGTTCGGCCCCGAGGCCGTCCCGGCGCCGGTGACCGGAAGCCCACAGGCGAATCCGGCCAGCGGACTACTCGAGGGCGTCGGTCCGGGACTGGTCGACGCCGACGGTGCCGGGCTGGCCGTGCCCGTTCCGGACGGCATGGCCGATGCGGGCGTCGGCCCGGTACTCGGCCCGGCCGAGGACGAGGCGCCCGGCGGGGACACGCTCGATCCGGGCGCGGTGCAGGCCGTGATCAGGAACAGCGACGTGACCAGGACGGTTGCGATTCGGTTCAACATCTCCCGCCTCCGGCGTCAAGCGTGCAGGCCCGCGGGTCCGAGCTGAAGTGCCGATCGGCTCAATCGGCATGGCCATCTGGTCCAAAAACCGGCAGCCAGCATCGCCTTCGGGAGGCGGGGGTCCTTGTTCGAGGCGACCTTTGGCACTGCCGAACCACGAGCGCTTTCGAAGACACTGCCGGGGTAGTGCATTACCTCCCAAGATGCTGATGCCCACCCCGGTCGCGGAACCGGTTATCCGGCGAATCCTGCGGGTCGTCGATCGGCCGCTCCTGCCGCTCTCGATCGTGGCCCTGACCCTCGGGGCCGTCGCGGCGCTCGCAGGCCGCCCGGACCTGGCCGCCGACATCTGGAGCATCCTCGTCGTGGTGGTCTCGATCCGGCTGGCGGTCGAAATCATCGACGCCCTCCGGCGTGGCGAGGTCGGCGTCGACCTGATCGCGGTCGTGGCGATGGTCGGCGCGATCCTTCTCGGGCAGGCGCTCGCCGGCGCCGTCATCGCCGTGATGGTCACGACCGGCCGGGCCCTCGAGGACTATGCCGATACGCGCGCCAGACGCGAGCTGGCCGCCCTGCTCGCCCGGTCCCCTCGAGTCGTCCACCGCTATGGGCCTGATGGCCTGACCTCACCACCGATCGAGTCGGTCGTGACTGGGGATCGCCTGCTCGTCAAGCCGGGCGAGGTTGTCCCGGTCGACGGCACGGTCGTCGGCGATTCGGCGGTCCTGGACGAGTCGGCCCTGACCGGCGAATCCCGCCCCTCGATCCATCAGCCCGGAGACCAGATCGCGTCCGGCACGGTCAACGCCGGCGGCCCGTTCGACCTGATCAGCCTGGCGAGCGCCGAGGCCAGCACGTACGCCGGGATCGTCCGACTTGTTGCGTCGGCCGCTTCGTCGAAGGCCCCATTTGTTCGCCTGGCCGACCAGTTTGCCCTGCTGTTCCTGCCCCTGGCGTTCGGGATTGCCGGGATCGCCTGGCTCGTGTCCGGAGACCCGGTCCGAGCCCTCGCGGTGCTCGTCGTCGCGACGCCCTGCCCACTGATCCTCGCCGCCCCGATCGCGATCGTGGCCGGGATCTCGCGGGCGGCCGGACGCGGGATCATCGTCAAGGGTGGTGGGGCGCTCGAAAGCCTCGCCCGGGCGAGCGTCGTCCTGTTCGACAAGACCGGAACGCTGACGGCGGGCAGCCCAACCGTGGCCGCCGTCGAATCCTTCGGCACGATCGAATCGGATCGTCTCCTCCAGCTGGCCGCGTCCGTGGAGCAGCTTTCGCCCCACGTCTTCGCCGGAGCGGTGGTCCGGGCGGCCCATGAGCGCGGGCTGACCCTCGAGCTGCCCGATGACGTCATCGAGCAAGCCGGCAGCGGCGTCACTGGACGGATCGCCGGCCAGACGATCCAGGTTGGTCAGGCCGACTGGATCGCGGCCGCTGGTGGATTGCCGAGCCAGGTCCGCGACCTGCGCCGGCGGACCGCCCTCGAGGGCTCGTCGACGGCGTTCATCGGCCTCGGCGGCTCGATCGAGGGAGTCATCATCCTGACCGATCCGATCCGCACCGAGACCCCGCGGGCGTTGCGCCTCCTCCGTCGGGCGGGAATCGAGCGGATCGTCATGGTCACCGGCGATACGCCGGCCGTGGCCGAGACGGTTGGGTCGGCCATCGGTGTCGACGCGATCCTGGCCGAGCGGAGTCCTTCCGAGAAGCTCGCGATTGTTGCCTCGGAGCGAGCCGACTCGGGCGGAATCGTGGTCATGGTGGGCGACGGGATCAATGACGCGCCCTCGCTGGCAGCAGCCGATGTCGGGGTTGCGATGGGGGCGCGGGGCGCCACGGCGGCATCGGAGGCGGCCGATATCGTCATCGTCGTCGACCGCCTGGATCGCCTGGCCGAGGCGATCCGTATTGCCCGCCGGTCACGCCGGATCGCCCTGGAATCGATCGTCCTGGGAATCGGGCTCTCGGTCGTGGCGATGATCGTGGCCGCGTTCGGGTTCCTGCCACCCGTGCCCGGGGCGATCCTCCAGGAGCTCATCGACGTGGCCGTGATCCTCAATGCCCTGCGGGCGCTGGGCGGAGATCGCGAGCGCCAGACGACGGTCCCCGGCTGGACCGAGACCGGGCCGACCCTTCAGGCGGCCCACAGCCGTCTCCACGGTGAGATTGAACGGCTTCGCCAAACGGCCGATCGCCTGGACGAGATGCCGCCTGCGGCCGCCCTCGCGGAGGTCCGTGGGATCAACGCGTTCCTGGTCGGCCCGCTCCTCGACCACGAGCGGTTCGAGGACCAGACGATCTATCCATCGGTTGCCTCGGCCTCGGGTGACGACGACGCGACCGCGCCACTCAGCCGCACCCATCGAGAGATCTTCCACTTGATCAGCGTGTTCAACCGGCAGGTCGACGAGCTTGAGGCGAGCGGGCCGGACGACGGAGACCGGCGCGACTTGCGCCGCGTTCTGTACAGCCTCCACGCGATCCTCGGCCTGCACATGGCCCAGGAGGAAGAGCTCTACGTGGGCCTGACCGACGGCGCGGCGTGACCGATCCGCACGGGCGGGCAACCGCGAGCCCAGATGAGACCGTTCTCATCCAGGTCAAAAGCGCCTCACAGGTTGCCTCCGTACGGTGAAAGGAAACCCAGAACCCTGGGTGGGCACGAAGGGAACCACCTCATGAACGCCTCGATCCACCGAGCAGGTCTCGCAATCGCCGCACTCGCCGTCACCACGTTCATCGGCGGCTCGCTCATCGCCGACGGCTTCATCCAGGCGAGCGCCCAGGCCGCCGGCGGCCCGGCCGTCGTCGCGGCTCAGGATCAGTCCACGCCGATTGCGGCTGGAAGCGCCCCTCCCGAGGTCGTCTATGTGCGGCCGGCACCGCCGCCTGCCGTGATCCATGTCACTCAGGTCTCACCACAGACACCCAAGCGCATCGTCCACGTGACCGTACCAGGGACCGGCAGCGAGAAGGACACCGAGAGCGGCAACGAGAATGATGGAGCCGGCGGCTGATGGCTCGGCAACATTCAGCCAGCCCTGGTGGCACGGACGAGAGCGTTGACGAGTCACCGCGAGCCGCCGGTTCGAGGCCCGACCCCACGAAGTTACGCCTGGTTCTTGGGGCGAGCGGCATCGCCGCGCTTTCAGCGCTGGTCACCATGATCGCCGTCCCGCCTGCACCCGTCTCGCTGCCGGTGAGCACGCCCGCAGCACCGACGACGGATACCCAGCAACGTCCGATCGTGTACATCCAGCTCGCGCCCGGGCAGTCGCCGCCGCCCGGCGCCACGGTCATCGATGCCAAGGCCCCAAAGCCAATCACGATCGTCACCAAGGTGCCGGCGCCACCCCAGCAGACGGTCGTGGTCAGGACAACGCAATCCGGCAAGGTGATCCCGTGATCACGGCCGAGCGACCGGCGCGGATCGGCGGCCTTACGCTCGAGACCGCGCAGACACCGATCGTGCCGTTGACGGTCGCGACGACCGCCATGGGCGGCCGCCTCGTCGTGCATCTGGCTGCGGCGGGCGCCGACGACCGGGCGCGACACGACGCGCAGCTCGTCCTCGGGCGGATCGGCCGTTGGGCGGACCGACTGAGCCGTCACATCGAGACGTCGGAGCTGTCGATGTTGAATGCCGATCCACGCTCCAGCGTGCCCGTCGGCCCGACCCTGGGCGCGGCCTTGTGGGCCGCGGTCGAGGCGGCCGACGAGAGCGAGCACCTGGTCGACATCACCCTGCTCGGTGCCCGCCTGGCTGCCGAGGGATTGCCATCGACAGACGAGGCCGCTGGTACATCTAAGGGGTGGTCGCTGCGCTCGGGTCCACGACGGACAGCGGTCGTGGACCGTGCCCCAGGCATCCGGTTCGACCTCGGGGGCGTCGCCAAGGGCTGGCTCGCCGAACGCGGACTCGCCCGCCTGTCGTCCTGGCCGAGCGCCGTCGTCGATGCCGACGGCGACCTGGCCCTGCGATGCGGGCCCGGTGCGACCTGGGCGGTTGCCGTGGACGACCCACGAACGGACGGCAGTGCACTCGCAATTCTCCACCTGTCAGGTCGAGCGACCAGGTGGCCCACCCGGTGGGGCGTGGCAACGTCGGGCACATCGGTCCATCGCTGGCGACGCGACGAATCGATCCTCCACCACCTCATTGACCCTCGCACCGGCGCGCCGGCGATCACCGATGTCGTCCAGGCCACGGTGGTTTGCGGATCGGCCCTCCGAGCGGAGGCCCTGGCAAAGGCGGCCGTCATTGCGGGCACGACTCAGGGACTGGCCCTACTTGAGCGGGCCGGCGTGGCGGGAGCCGTGATTCTGACCGACGGTGGCGAGACGCTCGCGCTGCCCCAGACGTTGAATCTACTGGCCGGGTAGGGCCTTACCATGATCGAGCTGCCCGACCAGCCCCCGGCCACGGTCAAGCGGCTGGCGCCGCGGCGGATGCGCCGTGGTCCGGTCTACCGAGGCTTACCTCGGCCAGTCCACCTCATCGCTTGGCTGGCCGCCGCGGCGCTCCTTGGGATCGCCCTCGGCGGCACGTTGCCCGAGGCGCTGCGGCTGCTCGGCGCCACGGCTGCTCTCGCCCCCGCGAAGCTCGCCTGGTACGGGGTGCGGGCCACCGGCTTCCTCGCGTATTTCGCGATCGCCGGATCGATGATCTATGGCCTGTTCCTGTCGACCAGGTTGCTCGATGCCATCGCCCATCGTCCAGTAAGTCTGGCCTTGCACAAGGACCTCGCGTTGGTCGGACTCGCCCTGTCCGCCCTGCATGGGGTCATGCTCCTCGGCGATCAGAGCTTTGCCTTTACGTTCACCGCCATCGTGGTTCCGTTTGCGTCACCGTACGCGCCGGTCGCGGTTGCCCTTGGTCAGTTCGGCTTCTACCTGGTTGCCGTCATCGCGGGCAGCTTCTACCTGCGCCGGCAGATCGGACAGCGAGCATGGCGGCTCATCCATTACCTCACCTTCCTGGGTTTCGTGGGCGTTACGGCACATGGCGTTATCGCGGGCTCGGACAGCCCTGCTCCCCAGGCGATGTGGGCGTACCTCGTTCCGATCGCAGCGATCGTCTTCCTCCTCGCCTACCGGGTCGTCGTGAGCGCGGCGGCATGGCGCACGAGAACGCGGACTGACCAGGTGGCAGTCCAACGGATCAACTCACCCACTGATTTCGCGTCCCGTGCCGGGGGCCGAGAATAGGGCCGGCGCCGGTGGCCCGCTGAAGCCAGACCTGAAACTGGAACACGTTGAATGAAAGTCTTGGTCGTCGAGGATGAGCCCAGGATGGGCGAGCTGATCCGTCGGGTGCTGCTCGCCGAGCGCAACGTGGTCGATCTGGTCGAGGACGGCGTTGGGGCGCTCGCCCTGGCCAAGACGGGTGGCTATGACGCCATCGTGCTTGATCGGATGTTGCCGGACCTTGATGGGGCCGAAGTCCTGCAGCTGCTTCGCTCGCGGGGCGATCGAACGCCGGTCCTGATCCTGACGGCCCTGGGCTCGGTTGACCAGCGGGTCGCTGGCCTCGATGCGGGCGCGGATGACTATCTCGCCAAGCCCTTTGCCTTCTCGGAGCTGCTCGCGCGACTTCGGGCGCTCGCCCGGCGGCCGGTGGCGGTCCCCGAAGAGCGGCTCAGCGCGGGAGACATCGAGCTCGACGAGCAACGCCACGTGGCGCGCGTGGCCAACACCACGGTCGAGCTCACGGTGCGCGAATTCGCCCTGCTCGCGTACCTGATCCGAAACGCCGGACAGGTGCTGAGCCGCCGCCAGATTCTCGACGCGGTGTGGGGCGCCGAGCCGGACGTCTATTCGAACATCGTTGATCTGTACGTCTCCTACCTACGGCGGAAGCTGGCGGCAGTCGGGCGCGGTGGTCGCCTCCGCACGGTCCGCGGCGTCGGCTATACGCTCGACGCCGGGGACTAGGGGTGTCCAACCCGACTGAGCGACTGATCGCATCGACCCGGCGCAAGCTGGCCCTGTTGACCCTTGGCCTGCTCGCGACGCTGGTCGTCGCGATGGGCCTCGCGACGCTGCTCGTCGCCGTCGACCAGCTCAATAGCGCGACCGATACAGCCTTGAATGCGACCGCGGAGGGGGTGCTCTCATCGCTCGATGGTCAGCTCCCCGCGGGGACCGGCGGCGAAAGTGAATCCGAGACAAGCGACGAGCCGGTCGGGTCGGCCGACACATTCGCCCTGGTCCTGAATCAGGCCGGAACGGTCGTGCAGAACCCACGCAACGTCCATCTCAGCGGCCTGCCGGACACCACGGCTCTGGCCGTGGCGATGTCCAGTGGATCGGACCTGCGGACCGTGACCGCGGGCGGACTTCCGGTCCGTCTCGAAACGCTCGCGATCCGCCCGGCCAATGGTGGACCGGCCATCGGCGTCGTGCAGGCGGGCCTTATCCTCACCCTCCACGACCAGCAGATCGGCGACCTTGAACGCACGATCGTCCTGGTCGCTCTCGTCGGGCTGGCCTGTTCGGCCCTCCTGGCGCTGCTGCTGACCGGGCGAGCGTTGGTCCCGATCCGCGCTGCATTCGCTACGGAGCGCCGGTTCGTTGCCGCCGCGTCGCACGAGCTGCGCACACCGGCCGCGATCATTCGGGCGTCGGCCGAGGTGCTCCAGCGTGAGGGGCTCGTGCAGGACGAAGGCGCCTCGCTCGTAACGGGACTCGTGGCTGAGTCGGATCGCCTGAGCAGGCTCGTGGCCGGCTTGTTGGCCCTGTCATCCTCGCAGGCCGACCCAGACGCCGTCCGACTCGTGCCGCTCGACCTGGCCAAAGTCGCCTCGGAGGCCGTCAGCAGGATTCGACCATTGGCGGATGAGCGCGGCTGCAAGCTCGTTCTGGCGAACGATCCCGCGCCATCGCTGCCGATCCTTGGAGATGCCGATCGACTCCTTCAGGTGCTTGTGATCCTGCTCGACAACGCCACCCGTCTGACGCCACCGGGCACCATGGTCGATGTCGGCGTGGGACGCCGCGAGGGGCTTGCCTGGGTCGCGGTCGCCGATCACGGGCCCGGTGTTGCCTTCGCGGACCGGGAGCGGATCTTTGAGCCGTTCGCTCGCTCAGCCACCGGTCGAAGGCAGCGCGGGGAAGGGACCGGCCTCGGCCTGGCCGTCGCGCGCACGTTGGTCGATCGTCATCACGGCACGATCTCGGTCGACGACGCGCCCGGTGGAGGTGCTCGCTTTACCGTGAGCCTGCCATTGCAGTGAGGATCGGCCTTTGACGGGCCAGCCGACCGGCGGCCAGGCTCGTTGGATTCCGGTGGTTGCTTCGCACGCAACGACGATCATGAGAGGTTCCTCATTCGTGCCCAATGGCCACCACAGGGTGCGTCCGTAGGGTCTGGCTCGTGGTCCAGATCACTGGGCTGGTACAAGGAATCCATCTCATGGCCGCCGCCATCCAACGGGTTGATCTCGCGTTCCGGGTATCGGCTGCCGTCCCGTGAACAACTGGTTTGATCCGCGCCTCCTCGCCGGTCCACCCCTTTCGGGGGGTCCCGAGCCTCTCACGGCCCACCATGCCCGGCTGGGCAACCTGCCACCGAGTTCGTGGCGGCGGGACCTGATCGGAGTCGTCGAGGCGAGCGGCCTTCTCGGCCGAGGCGGGGCGGGCTTTCCCGTTGGGCGCAAGTGGCGGGCCGTCGCCGAGCGCTCAACCGGAGACGCAGTCGTTGTTGTCAATGGAGCGGAGGGCGAGCCCCTCAGCGCGAAGGACCGAGCCTTGATGGTGCTCCGTCCCCATCTCGTCCTCGACGGCGCGCTCGTCGCCGCTGACGGGGTGGGCGCGAACGAGATTGTCCTGTATGTGGGAAGCGAGCATACGCAGGCCCACCGCCGCCTGGCCCAAGCGCTGGCCGAACGCGAGCCGGCTCCGGGGGTTGACATTCAACTCGTCGCAGCTCCCGCTGGATACGTCGCGGGCGAGGCATCGGCCGTGGTCCGCTACCTCAACGAAGGTGACGCGCGGCCGACGTTCCTCGACGTCCGTCCCCATGAACGCGGCGTCGCCGGCCGCCCGACACTCGTGCAGAACGTGGAGAGTCTGGCCTGCACGGCCCTCATCGCACGCTTTGGCGACGACTGGTTCCGGTCGGTCGGCCGGCAGACGACTCGCGGATCGGCGCTGATCACGGTGAGCGGGTCGAACCATCGACGAACCGTTCACGAGATCGAGTACGGCACCCCGATCGGCGAAGTAGCTCGGGTGTCCGGAATTGAGGCCTCCGGCGGAACGGTCCTCCTGGGAGGCTACTTCGGCAGTTGGGCAAGGCTCGACGAGGTGCTGGACGAGCCGCTGGACCCCGCATCGATGCGAGACCGCGGACTCGCCTTCGGGTGTGGTGTCGTGTCGTTCCTGGGGTCCGCCTCGTGTGGCGTGGCTGCCACGGCCGAGATCATGACGTACATGGCCGGGGCCACGGCCGAGCAATGCGGGCCGTGCGTCCTCGGTCTCGCGAATATCGCTGGGGCGACGCATCGGCTCGCACACGGCAGCGCGAAAGGCGACGAGCTCGAGAGTCTGGGCCGCTGGGTGGGCCAGGTCAGAGGTCGCGGCGCCTGCCACCATCCCGACGGCGCCGTGGGCATGCTCCACAGTGCGCTCGCGGTCTTTGCCGAGGACTTTGCCAGCCACCAGCTCCGGCACCGGTGCCTGACGACCCACGCCGACGTGGCGTGACGTGGCCCAAGCCCTGCGCCTCAACCCGATCCGTTGTGACGGATACGGCATTTGTGCGATGGTCCTGCCAGAGCGGATCCGGCTGGATGAGTGGGGCTACCCGATCATCGATGTTCGCCCGATCGAGGACCACCTCCTCAGCGACGCTCGGCACGCCGTCGATCTCTGCCCTGTCCTGGCTCTCAGCCTCAGGCAGGTCGATGGGCCGACGGCTACGCGACGCGATCGTGACTTCGTCCGAGCCGAGGATCGACCAGGCCGAGCGGATAACGTCCAGTCCTCCCCGTGACCTCCGGGGCTCTGGCCCGGGTCTGGGGCTAGGCGAAACGGACGACTGCGAGCAGGCCGACCGCGAGGCTGTAGACCGCGAAGGGCAGCAGTGTTCGGGTCGTGAACCACCGAGTCAGGAACCGCACCGAGACGTAGGCTGCGACGAACGCCGCGACGCTCCCGACGAGGATCTGCGGGCGAACCCCGTCCCCGTTGTGGCCAAGCAGGTCGGGGAGCTTGTAGAGGCCGGCGGCGAGGATGACCGGCGTCGCGAGGAGGAAGCTGAAGCGGGCGGCGTCTTCGTGGTCGAGGCCGCGGGCGAGCCCGGCCACCATCGTGATCCCAGACCGACTGATCCCCGGAAGTAGGGCGAAGACCTGCGCCAGGCCGACTGCGCCAGCCTCCCGGAACTCGAGGGTGTCGAGCCGGCGGTCACCAGCGGTCGTCGTCCCGTGCGCGGCCACCACGCGCCGGACCTCCGCACGCCGGCGGACCCATTCGCCAAACAAGAGAATCAGCCCATTGAGCACCAGGAAGGCCGCGGCCGCCAGAGGTCGGGCAAACACGACCCTGAGGCTGTGCTCGAGCAGCAGCCCGGCAATTCCGGCAGGGATGGTCGCCACCACCAGGAGCCAGCCCAGGCGCTGGTCGGGCGTCTCGATCCGCCGCCCCCGCACGGACGCGAGCAAGCCTGCGACGATCCGCGCCCAGGTCGAGCGGAAGAAGACCAGCAGAGCAAGAGCCGTGGCCACGTGCAGCCCGACGAGGAATGCGAGGAAGTACGACTCCGCGGCCGATTGTGCGGCGACGACGTCGGTCCAGCCCAGCAGCTGGGGCAGGATGACCGAGTGGCCGAGGCTTGAGACCGGGAACAGCTCTGTCACGCCCTGGAGAACGCCGAGCACGATCGCCTGGAAGTAGGTCAGCATCACGGGAGAGTAGTCGATAGATCAGCGACCTTGGATGGTGAGCCAAGGACCGCGGCCCAGGTCGCGACGTCCATCGCTCAGTTCCAGCTCGGATAGACGATCGGGGTCTTCGCTTGCACGTCAATCGCGAGCTTCGGCAACTCGGCGGGTCGCCGCAGCCGGAGAGGTGCTCAACGGAGCGTTCGGTCGGCGCGGTCGCCCGTGATGGGCCGCACGTCCGAGACCAGCGAGATGACGCCCGGGAGCCACAGCGCTCACAATCCGAGCGCGATGGATGACCTGCTTCGGCGTGCCGCGGAGCTCGCGACAGCCTATCTCGCATCGGTCGACGAGCGGTCGGTGGCGCCCGCGGTTGCTCCGAGCGAGCTCCGGGCGCGCCTGGGTGGCCCGCTTCCGGAGCGCGGTGCTGACCCCGAGGCCGTCCTGGCATGGCTGGCCGAGGCCGTCGAGCCGGGAATCGTGGCGAGCGCCGGACCCCGCTACTTCGGCTTTGTCATGGGCGGCAGCCAGCCGATCGCGGTGGCAGCTGACTGGCTGACCAGCGCCTGGGACCAGAATGCCGGGCTGTTCGTGCGATCGCCGGCGGCGGCCGCCGCCGAGGAGGTCGCGGCCGAGTGGCTGGTCGAGCTCCTGGGCCTGCCGGCCGGGGTGAGTACCGGATTCACGAGCGGCGGCACGATGGCCAACTTCACCGCCCTCGCGGCGGCGCGCCATGCGGTGCTGCGCGACGCCGACTGGGATGTCGAAGCGCGCGGCCTGCACGGCGCGCCGGAGGTCCACCTTCTCGCCGGCGAGGAATCGCACGCCACTGCCTACGGTTCGCTCCAGATGCTCGGGCTGGGTCGCGAGCGCGCCGTCCGGATCCCGGCCGACGACCAGGGCCGGATGCGAGCCGATGCCCTGGACGCGACACTCGCGGCGCTGCACGGTCCGACGATCGTCGCGGCCCAGGCCGGGAACGTGAACACCGGTTCGTTCGACCCGCTGCGCCAGATCGGCGCCGCCGTCGCCGCCCACCGGGCCCGCGGTAATCCGACGTGGCTTCACGTCGACGGCGCGATCGGGCTGTGGGCCGCGGCGGTGCCGTCGTTGCGTGACCTGACCGACGGCCTCGAGCTGGCCGAGTCCTGGACGACCGACGCCCACAAGTGGCTCAACGTGCCCTACGACTCGGGGCTGGTCTTCGTTCGCGACGTCGAGGCCCACCGGGCCGCAATGAGCTTCGGCAGCCACGGCGTGGAGCACGTCGAGGGCGGCCGCGACTCGTACGATTTCGTGCCGGAGTCGTCGCGGCGCGCGCGGGGGTTCGTTGTCCTGGCGGCGCTCAAGACGCTCGGGCGGGACGGCCTCGCGGATCTCATCGAGCGCTGTTGCGGGCTTGCCCGCCGGATGGCCGGTCGACTCCGGGCCGAGCCCGGCGTCGAGATCCTTAACGACGTCGTCCTCAACCAGGTGCTCGTGCGGTTCTTGCCGCCACACCGCGCGGCTGGCACGAACGCCGACGTCGGGTCGTTCACGAACGAGGTAATCCGTCGGGTCCAGGCCTCCGGCAGCCTGTGGCTCGGCGGCCGGATATGGCATGGCACTGGGGTCATGCGGATCTCGATCACAAGCTGGAACACGACCGAGGCCGACATCGACCGCTCGGCCGACACGATCTTGCGCTGCCGCGACGAGGCCGCACGGGCCCCGCACGCCGGCGGTGCCTGATCGGACCGACGCGCGAGGCCGGGCGGGGCGAACTGGCACCTCGCTAGCGACCCTTTGGCGACCGTGAACAAGGCCGATTGATGCGACACTGCGGCCGCTCCCCCGCGGTCTGACGCTCGACACGCCGGTGTGGGCCGTAGGTCACCCCAGGTCGGTCTCATCCGGGTTCTCGCTAGGCCAGTCTGTGCCGGGCGTGAAGACGCCGCCCGAGAGGTACTTCCAACCTCCATCGGGCAGGAGCGCGACGATCGTGGCGCCGGGCATCTCCCGCGCCAGCCGCCGCGCAGCGACGAGCGTGGCCCCGGATGAGGGGCCGGCGAAAATGCCTTCGTGGGTGAGGAGCGCCCGCACCCCTGCGATGGCCTGGCGACGGTTGACGACGAAGCGCCTGTCGAGGAGCGAGACATCGAGGATTTCAGGCACGAAGCCGTCCTGGAGGGACCGCAACCCCGGAATCCCGGCGCCGGGCTCTGGCTCGGCCGCGACGATCCGGACGGCCGGTTTCGCACGGCGCATGAAGCGCGCCACGCCCATGAGCGTGCCGCCCGTCCCGAGGCCGGCCACGAAGGCATCGATCTCGGGGCACTGGGCCAGGATCTCGGGCCCGGTCGATTCCTCGTGGGCCTTCGAATTGACCTCGTTGCCGTACTGGTCGACGAGGGCATATCGGTCGTCGCTCGCGGCGAGCTCGCGGGCCTTCAGGATCGCGCCGTTCGAGCCGAGCGAACCGGGCGAGTCGATGATCGTTGCCCCGTAGGCCTGGACGAGCTGGCGGCGCTCGACCGAGACGTTCTCGGCCATGACGATCGTCATCGGGTAGCCGCGTCGGGTGGCGATGAGGCCCAACGAGATCCCGGTGTTGCCCGAGGTGGACTCGAGCAGTTCCTGGCCGGGGCCGCCGATCCGATCCCGCGCCTCCAGGTCGTCGATGAGGGCCGTGGCGATCCGGTCTTTGAGCGAGCCCGTCGGGTTCTGGCGCTCGAGCTTGGCGAGCAGCCGGACCGTCCGATCGGGTGACAGCCTCGGAAGCTCGACCAGCGGCGTCCTGCCGATGGTCGCGACGATGTCGGGGTAGGTCCCGCGGACCAGAGCGTTCATCGGCCGCCGCGCCATCGAAGGTCCTTCGCGTGGCGGCGGGCCTCGGCAATCCGCTCACGGCGTACCAGGGGTGCGAACCGGCTCTCGAGCGGCCCGAGCGGCTCGAGTTCCTCGGGCCGCCGACCCAACGCCCAGGCGAGTAGGAGATCGGCGAGCTCCGGGTTGCGAGGCAGGACCGGGCCATGCAGGTAGGTCCCGACGACGTGGCCCGAGATGGCCCCATCGGTGGGCGGGGTGGAGCCGTTGCAGGTCCCGATCTCGAGCTCGGCGAGGGGCGTCGCACCGGGCCCGAGCCTCGTCCGTCCGCGGTGCGATTCGTAGCCGCTCATGCCGGGCAGGCCGAGGTCGGGCCGGGCGATCGTGACCACCCGCCGATCGACGAATGTCCCGAGGACCGACATCACGTCAAGCAGCCCGACACCCTCGGCGGTCGTGCCATCCTCGGGACCGTCCTGGACCGGGAACGAGTGCCCGAGCACCTGGTAGCCCGCTGCGACCCCGAAGACGACGGCGCCGTCCGCTGCGGCTCCCGCCAGCGTCCCCTTCGTCCGCAGGAGTCGCGCGACCGGCGCCTCGTCCTCGTCCTCGCCGCCACCGATCACGTAGATGTCGGCGCGCGGCACCGGGTGGCCGAGCGCGACCGCGACGACCCGGGCATCGATCCCCCGCCGTCGGGCACGCCAGGCGAGGGCGAGGACGTTCCCGCCGTCTCCCTGGTTGAACAGGATCCCGGGGTAAAGCTCGGCGATGACGATGGGCCGGCTCATGGACCTGCCGCCGCCATGCCGGGTGGCGCGACGCCACCCGTCGACGCGCCGCGCGTTGCCAGGCCGTCACGCAGCTCGAGGAATGCCGGGTAGTTCGCGGCGACCGTCACCGGTCCCGGCGGGCAAGCCCGGATCGCCTCGAGCGGGCCCGGGATCACGCGCACTTGGAGGCCTGCTACCTCGAGTCGGAGGGCGATGTCGTGGGCTCGCACGCCCGTGGCAATCACCTGTCGGCCGGCAAGGCGCTCGATCGGCGCTTCCCAGACGAAGCTCGTGTCGCGGGCGTTGCGGTCCCCGCGGGCGGTGATATCGAAGACCAGGGGCTCGTCCGAGCTGGCGGCGAGAGCGATCGTCTCCTGCCAGCTCGCCGGGTTCTTGGACAGCAGCAGCCGGATCGAGCGGCCGTCGATAGTCCGCCGCCCGTACCGTCCGTCGACCTCGGCAACGAGGCGGAAGGCCGCGGCGGAGGGCTCCAGTGGCGCCCCGAGCGTCACCGCGGTCACGAGCGCGAAGAGCCCGTTGACCCCGTTGACGTCGCCGGGCATCCCGATGTCGAGGCGGGCCTCGACGGGCGTGTCCGCCGAACCGGCGGCTGGTGTGAGTCCGTAAACCACCCCGTCCACGAGCAGCCATTCCGGCGCCGGGCGGCGCTGGCCGCAGCGGTCGCACCACCAGTCTCCGGGCGGGTCGGAACTCGGGTCGGTCCGGAGTGCCACGACATCGTCTCGGCACACCAACCCGTCACCAGCCCAGCGGTGGCCGCCCGCCACCCAGACCAGCTTCGGCGGTCGTGGCCCGCGTGGCCCGCGGAGCGCCCAGACGACCAGGGGATCATCCGCATTGGCAATGATCGTGCAGGGCCAGTCGATCCGCGCGACCGTCTCGCGCCAGTGCCGGACCAGGCGCTTGTACCGGACCCCGCGCTCCAGGTAGTCCCGCGCGATGTTCATGAGCGTGATGACGCGAGGTCGAAGGGTCCGGGACAGGGGTCCCAGGTAGAGTTCGTCCACTTCGAGGATCGCATATGGGGCATCGCGATCGGCGTCGAGGGCGACGACGATGCCAGCCTCCATGTTCGATCCGCCATCGTTGTGGGCCACAGGCCCGAGGGTGGCTCGGACCGCCGATGTCAGGAGCGCCGCCGTGGTGCCCTTGCCGTTAGTGGCCGAGAGGAGAACCGTCGACCGGCCGGCGCCGAGGCGCCGCAGCACGGAAGGGTCGATCCGCGTCGCGACAGCACCGCCGATGACCGTTCCCCGGCCGCGTCCGAGGCGGGCCGACAGCCGGTTCGTGGCGCGGCCTACGGCGAGGGCGCCTCGGGAGCGGAGGGGCAGCGGCCGGCTCACCGGCCTAGCGCTCGCCACGAAGCCGCGGGTGGTAGGCCCGTCGGGCGGCGACAGCCGGGTCGGATACCCCGATGTCCGACCCCGAGCCAGCCGCGAGAAGACGTGGACCGCCGCCCGCCGCCAGGAGAGCTGCAGATCCAGCGGCGACCCGCAACAAGTCACGCCGGCTGATCGAGCGAAACGGACGGTCCTCCACGAGCCCCGGTCATCGGCATCGGAGGCGATCGCCACCAGATTATGGCCCTCCCTCGGAGCCCTCAGGTGCTGATCGTCAGCCGATCACGATCTGGATCGGCCGGCTGGACGTCGTGCCTCGCGACTCTCCGGCGCCTGATCTTGTACTTGAGGTCCTGAGAGGCTTCTGAGAATCCTCGGCGGACCAAAAGGCAGCCGACCGACTGCCAATGAGCTCCCGCAGCCGGGTCCGGAAAGGTCGGGGGTCAGCGCCGAGGCACCTTTGGCCCTGGACCCTTGGTCAAGGGCCGTTCTTCTTGATGTTGAGCAGGTGCTCGGCGTAGGTCTTCGCGAATACGGTTGTCCCGCCCTTGGTCGCGAGGAAGAAGAGGTAGTGCTCCTTCGTGTCTGGATTGAGCGCGGCTTGGATTGACGCCGGCGAGGGTGTGCAAATCGGGCCGGGCATCAGACCCTTGCTCGTGTACGTGTTGTAGCCGGCGAGGTCCCTGGGCAGATGGGCCGGCAGGGCAGTGCCCGGCGCGAGCGGGGCCCAGAAGAAGTAGTTCTGCCATTGGTCGAACGGAAGGGCCGCAAGTTCCAGCGAGTCGTGGACGTAGAAGACCGTGGGATCCGACTGGAGTTCGCCGAGCGGGAAGAGCCCTGGATTCAGCCGGTTCTGGTACACCCCCGCGATCCGTGCCCGGTCCGCGTCATTGCTGGTTTCGAGTTCGACCACCGAAGCCAGGGTGACAACCTGGTAGAAGGTCAGCCCGCGGGACGCAGGGACGTTCAGCAAGGCGGGGCCTGCCTGCTGGTACCACGAATCGACGAGCCGCCGGACGAACTCGTCTGCGGTAATCCCGGGCGGGACCAGATAGGTCCCGGCTCCGAGGAACCCCTCGAGTGAGGCGCCCTTCGGCAGGCTCAACCACGGGTACGCATCGAGCAGGCTCGCTGGCGGATGGATCACCTCTTGGTAGAACGCCCGCACGTCCATTGATAGCCCGCTGATCGTCTCGAGTTCGGCGGTGACCTGCTCGAGCCGGAGTCCCGGGCGCAGGGCAATCGAGATCGCCAGCCGGTGCGAGATGAAGAGGGCCGCCACGATCTGCTGCGGCGTCATGTTCGTGCGCAGGATGTACGTCCCCGCCGGGGGGCTCGTTGTGATGTTCTGCTCGGTGGTGATGAACAAGACCGAACGGGCATCGAGCAGCAGGCTCGCCTGCTGCAGGTGGGCGGCGATCGTCGCCGTTGTGTCCCCCGTAACGACATCGAAGGGGACCTCGGTCGGGCTTGAGCTCGGAGGGTTCGTGAGGGCCAGGCCGAGGTCATCACGGACGAGATCGGCCACGAACGGCAGCTTCAGGGCGCTCAAGTTCTTCCAGGCGTAGCTCACGACTGCGCGGTTGATCACCGGGCGCAGGACCGTCAGCGAGGCAACCAGGACGACTCCGGCGAGGACGAAGATGAACAAGCAGAGCCGGATCAGTCCGCCCGCCCCGCTCGAGTCGCGCGAGCCGCGTCGACCAGTGACCGACCGAGATTGATCCGCGCCAAGCTTGTCCGCCCGCGGAGCATCGCGCTCATCCTCGGTCGGCACGTCGTCGATCGGCTGAGCCTGGACGCGAGCCGGCCCGGGCTCCCGCTCCCTCGTGGATCCGCGGCGCCTGATCCTCACCACCGTGACCGCGCGGATGCGTCTGCATTCGCCTCAGCAGCCGGCAGGCTTGCACACCCAGGGGCCGAGTGATCTCTCATCCGGATCATCGGACAACCCAGGCCCGAAGCTCGACAACGTTCCAGCGGCCCGTTGGGCCAGGCTGGCCGGATCCCGCGGCCGTGTCCACGCGGCGAGCCTACCAGACCATCGTGCGGAGCCCATCTCGCGCCCCGCCGCGGCCCCGCTGACCGCGGTGAGGGGTGGGAGCCGGGGACTCGATCATTCCAAATCCGGCCTCTCATGTTGGTCTCATCGAGAACGTTGATCGTTGGACGATGAGCTCAAACGCCTTGACCGACTGATGCAACCGCCCTCCCCACGATCCAACTAGGTCGAGCGGACGTGGATGCGGCGCTCATGAAGGCGCTCCGCAATCGCAGCCAGCGCACGGCAGTCGAACCGGCTTCGCTCCGGCGGGATACGGCCGACGGATGAGTCATCGCGCGCGCCGGCGCAGCCGGACCGTCATCTGATGTCCCGACGTCAGCGTCCTCGCCCGCGCCACGATCCTTGGAGTCGCGACCCCCGCTCCGGCGGTCAGATTCCGTTGGACCGCCCCGGGGCGGCCGGGGAAACCCGGACATCCCGCCGCACGGCGAAACCGACTCAACCGCCGCCGCTCGAAGGGGTAACCCTGGCCCTCGTCTTGCTCCGGCTCTTCCTCGGGGTCACGTTCATCTACGCCGGGCTCGACAAGCTGATCGACCCGGCGTTCCTGCAGATGAGTGGAGCCGGCTCGATCGGAGCCCAGCTCGACGGATTCATCAAGGCGTCGCCGATCGGGATTCTCGTCGAGATCTTCGCCCGGCCGTTCCCGATCCTCACCGGACTGGTCATCTCGCTCCTCGAGATCGCGATCGGGCTCGGTGCGCTCACCGGGTTGCTGTTTCGCCTGGCTGCGGTTGGCGGGGCGCTCCTATCGATCACGTTCTGGCTGACCGCTTCCTGGGCGATCAGGCCCTACTACCTCGGCCCCGATCTGCCGTATGCAGCCGGCTGGATCGTCCTGGCCATTGCGGGCGATGGCGGGCGCTTCCTGCTCGATCCGTGGCTTGCCCGCCAGCTCGATCTCGAGGACGACGACCCGTACTCGGTCGAGCGACGACGGTTCCTCCAGGGGGGCGTCCTGGCGATCGGGGCTGTGGTCATCGCAGCGCTTGGCGGGACGATCGGATCGGTCGTGTTCGGGCAGTTGGGCCCCACGAACACCGACATCGCCCCATCGCCCTCGCCCGACGCCGGCCCATCCGGATCACCTGGCGGGCCGGTCGGCCCGGTCGTCGGGACGCTCGCCGCCCTCACTGGTAACGGCGGCTCGATCCCGTTTCAGGATCCGCGCTCGGGCGACCCCAGCGTCCTCGTCCGCCTCGCCTCGGGGAAGGTGGTCGCGTTCGACGCGGTGTGTACCCATGCCGGCTGCACGGTCGAGTACGACCCTGGATCGCACTACCTCGTTTGCCCGTGTCATGGCGCAACGTTCGACCCGGCCCACGCAGCGGCAGTCGTCGGCGGTCCGACCGATCAGCCCCTGGTTGCGCTGCCGATCTCGATCGACACTCGAACGGGAGCGATCAGCCTGCGCGGTTGATCGCCGACGGCTCGACGGTGCGTGTTGGGTCTTCAGCTGGCTGTACTTCCCGTCATGGCGCCGCCGCTCTCACGCTCTTCTCAGGGTCGACAACGAATCTTGGGTCAGGTCCAGCTGGACCGGTCGCGGATGCGCGGAGAGGCTGTTTGGGATGGTGCGGACACCAGGATTCGAAGAGTTACTGGCATCGGGCGAGGAGCTCCGGCGACGGCTCGCCGAGGTGGGCGCATCGATCGACGCGATCACGGCTCTCGTTGATGAGATCCGGGCATGGCAGCGCCGCTGTGCGTGGGTCGTTGTGGCCCGGACCCCGCGGTCGGTGTCCCAGTTCCTCGTGGAGACCGGCTCGTTTCAGCGACCGATGAAAGCGTGGAGCCCGACGTCCGAGTCGCACCGGGACCTTGACGACTCATTGGTGACGTGGCTTCGAGCCCTTGATCGAGTGAGGCTCCCATTGGGCGGGGCCGGCAGGCCGATCCCGTCGCAGAGAGACCAGGGACGAATCGCCTCGCGCCTATGATGGTCTGCGCCGCAGCCGAGGCAGGCGCGAAACAGCGCGCCGAGGTTCGGTCGAGATAATGGGTCGGTGCTGAGCTTTCATGCCGATCGCGGGCGCCCCGGCTTCGCGGTCGTCGCGGCCGTCGCCCTTCTCGGCAGCCTGATCGCGATTTCGGCCTGCGGTCCGTCATCGGGGGCACCGTCGGCTTCCGCTGGCGCGCTCTCGAGCTCCGGGGGTCTGGGCTCCGGGGGTTCGCTCGGACCTGCGCCGTCGGGCGCGCCGGCGTCCCCGGCCTCACCAGGCGCCGCAGTCGCGTCGGCGTCGCCAACGGCGCTGCCCTCGGCCGGTTCGATCGCCGTCCGACCAGTCTGGTGGGTCGTGCTCGAAAACCATGAGTACGGCCAGATCATCGGGAATGGCCAGGCGCCGTACATCAATGCCCTCGCCACCGAGTACGGCCTCGCCACGAACTACTACGCGATCGGCCATCCGTCGGAGCCGAATTACGTCGGCCTTGTGGCCGGTTCGACCCGCGGCGTGACCTCCGACGGGGTCTACGACCTGGCCGGGCCGAGCCTCTTCAGCCAGCTCCAGGCGGCCGGACGGTCCTGGCGGGTCTACGCCCAGGATGATGCGGCGAACTGTTTCAAGGGAACGGCGGCCGGAGGCGGTTCCGACGGGCCGGGGGCGCCGGGGACGTACGCCCGCAAGCATAACCCCGCCATCAGCTTCACCAGCGTCTCCGGCAGTCCCGCCCAGTGTCGGAACATCCAACCCTTGCGTGACTTCGACCCAGCCGCCGGCGTATTTGAGATGATCGTGCCCAACCTCACGAACGACATGCACGACGGCTCGGTCGCCCAGGGCGATGCGTTCCTGCGGGCGTTCGTGCCGGGGATCATCGCCAGTCCCGAATTCCGGGCCGGGGGCGTCCTGTTCATCACCTTCGACGAGGGAAGCTCGAGCGCCGGCTCGTCCGGCGACTCGGGCGGCCACGTCGCGACCCTGGTCATCGCCTCCGATGCCAAGGGAGGACTGCGCGACCAGGCCTACGCCGATCACTGGAGCCTTCTGCGGACCACCGAGGACCTGCTCGGTCTGCCGTGCCTCGCCAACGCCTGCCAGCGGATTCGGATGACCACCTGACGGGAACGGCCATCGAGGGCCGTCCGCATGGGACGGCGGGCCGGACCTATCCAATCCCGATCGCCCATGGCGTGGGCCGCCGCTCGCGCCTGGGGAACCGTTCGCTGAATACTTGACAGATTGTTGTATCTGTACTATCGTGTGCACCAGATCTGTTGCCTGAGATGGAGTAGATGCAATGGTGCCACGAACGCTGATGCACGATGGATCGCGACTCGACCGACTCTCGCGACGTAGCCGGCGGATCATCGCGGCCGCGACGTTATTCGGCCTACCGGCGATGTTTGCCTGGTCGACATTTATGGCGGGCACATCGGTGCCGTCGGTGGTCTGGGGGCCGGTGACCTTCCTTCTGATCGGGATCACCCTGGTCGGCTCTCTCGTCCTGTACCGCTTCGTCCAGCACCGCGCCGACATGCCTGGCGCCGGGCTCGATGAACGCGAGCGCCAGCTCCGAGACCAGGCCTGGATCTTGAGCTACGAAATCCTGGCGGTGGTCGTCGTCGCCGCTGTCGCGATCGCGGCGGTTGCGGTGCTCGGCTTCGGCCGCCCGATCGTGATCGATGCGAACCTGATGAGTGCAGTCGCGATCTCGGTCGGGGTCCTGTTGCCGCTCCTGCCGGCCGCAGCCCTCGCGGCGATCGAGCCCGATCCACCGGCGGAGATCTAGTGGCCCGCATGGCCGAACGCGTCGAACCGATCCTCCATAACCGCCTGACCGTGCTCCGGGCCGAGCGGGGGCTGTCGCGCCAGGAGCTCGCGGATGCCCTCGGGGTCAACTACCAGACGATCGGCTACCTCGAGCGCGGCGAATACAACCCAAGCCTCGATCTCGCCCTTCGAGCGGCCGAGTATTTCGGTCTGCCGCTCGAGGCGATCTTCAGTCGACAGCCCTTCGCGTTCATGTCGGACCAGCTCTACGCCTCATCCGCCCGGGTCGAAACCCCCGAGGGATAAGCACCAGGGCTGGTCGGATCAGCAACGAGCCACCTCCAACCCGGGGAACCCGCCGACGTGGTTGGCGACGTCTCGGCTAGCGATGGTTGGGGAGAATCCCTGCCCAGGCGAGGATCTCGGCGGTCAGCTCTTCGAACGCGCCGGCGGGAAAGCCGGGCAGCGCGGCGGCGTAGCGCGGATCGAGGCCCCACGACCAGTCGAACGTGCCGGCGTCGAAGACGTGGGCGCCGCTTGGGGCGAGCCACGCGGCCGCGCCCGCCTGGCCGTCGCCCTTGCCCCGCATGTGGACAAGGCTTGAGGCGAGGACGAAGGCTCCCGGCTGGGTCGATACGAGATCGACCTCGGCGCCGATCAAGCCGGGCAGCTGCTCACCCGGCACGAGGCCGGTCGACGGGGCGAAGCGGGCGATATCCGGCCCGAGGTCCATTGGGCGGAGGCCGGCCACGATCCCGCCGTAGTCCTCGCCGAGCAGGTCGCGCGCCGGGCGCGGCAGGGGCAGCTCGGTGAATTGCGTCGTGGCCCCTTCCGGATCGCGAGCCGCGAGGGGATCGAGCGCAGCATCCTTGTACTCGACGATTGTCCGATCGGCGACACCCCGGCTGTCTCGTGCGAGCCGGGCCTGCCACCAGCCCGTGTTCGCGCCGAAGTTGACGAGGCTCACCCCGGCCGCCGCCGCGGCATCGAACGTGTCATGCATGCCCGCGGTCCAGTACTCGCTGTGGCCGCTGAAGATCACCGCCTTCGCGCCGGTCACGAGCCCTGGATCTGCGGCGACATCGGCATCGGTCGCGTAGGCGGGGGCATAGCCGTGATCCTCGAGCCACACGATCAAGGGAAAGTCCAGCCGAAAGAGATAGCCCGCGCCGTCCTCGAGCGCGTATGGGCGATCGAAGCTGACGACGTAGGCGCGCTTGCGTGGTCCATCCGGCCAGCCGTAGAGGTCCGGCCCGCCAAATGGGTTGTAGGCCTGGTAGGTCATGACCGGCAGGATCACCAGGACCGGCTGGGGGCCCCTCGGCCGGACGACGAACGGCACGTAGCCCTGGGCTCCGGAGTATGCCGTCAGCTTGACCAGATAGACCCCACTCGGCCAGTTCGCCGGGACGACGAGGGTCGTCGAGACCGGCCAATGTTCCTCGACGAGGCCGGTCGCGGGGTCCGGGCGAGCGAGGGGCTCGGCAAAGGCCGGGATCGCGGGCACGGATTCGAGGTAGGTCGCATCGTTGCGCCCAATTCGAAAGATCGCCAAATCAACCGGCCCGCCGAGCGAGCGCAGGTGGAGTTGGAGCTGGCCGCCGGCGACGATGCTCGTGGTCCCGGGGTAGCCCTCGACGGCATCCGACGGATGGGCCAGGCGCCAGTCGAGCGGACCGGCGCTCCGGTCGCGAAAGACGGGCGGGGTGCCGTCCTGGTAGTCGCGCAGGAGCATCGCCAGCGTCGGCCGGGGCCCTGCGAACGGAGCGATGCGGTCGGTCGGCAGCTTGAACCCGAGGACGATGCCGGGGGAGCTCGTCGCGCCGGGGGCGGCACCCGGGCTGGGACCCGTCGCCAGGAGCGGCGCCGAGGTCGCCGGTCGGCTCGACGGGCGGGACGAGCTGCAAGCCGCGGCGACCACCAGCAGGACGAGTGCCATCAGCCCGATCCGTCCGGTCGGGGTAACCGATGCCCGGCGCTGGCCTCGTCTCACCGCTCCATGATCCGGTCGATCTCCTCGGAATGGCCGCTAAGAACAGGTCCTCGAATCGCAACGCCAGGCCCAGCGGCCAGGAGGACCCCAGTCGACCCGCCCTATGCGACGCATGAGTCGCCCCTGCCGTGACCCCGGAACCACGGGGCCGCCCGCGCTCATACTGCCCTCGACCACGAGACCGGACCGGAGCTGAGCGCCAGGTGGAAATCGGGCTGGCCATCATCGCCCTGCTGATCGCTGGCTATGCGCTCGTCGCAGCCCGGCTCGAGCGGCTGTCAGTCGGACCGGCCCTGGCCTTCGTCGCGATCGGGATCCTGCTCTCAGACGACGTACTCGGGCCGATCTCGTTCGAGCCTCGGGCCGAGCCGGTCAGGGTCCTTGCCGCGGCGACCCTCGCCCTGCTGCTCTTCGCCGACGCCTCGACGATCCCGGCCCGGGCGCTCGAACGGGACCTCGTGCCCACGGCGCGCCTCCTGATCGTCGGGTTCCTGCTGACCCTCGCCCTGGGCACGATCGCCGCGCTCGTCCTGTTCCAGGGGATCGAACCCGGCGTCGCGCTCCTGATCGGGGCAGCACTGGCACCGACGGACGCCGCGCTCGGACAGGCGGTCGTCACGAACCCGGTCGTTCCGGCTCGGATCCGGCGGATGCTCAACATCGAAAGTGGCCTGAACGACGGGCTTGCGACGCCCTTCGTGATCCTGGCCCTGGCCCTCGCGGCCGCCGAGGCGACGACCGGCAGGGACTGGATCCTGGAGGCTGTCCAGGAGACGGGCCTCGGCCTGGTCGTCGGCCTCGTTGTCGGCCTGGCGGGTGGCTTCCTGCTTCGTCGGGCCGATCGGGCCCACTGGACATCGCCAGTCTCCCGCCAGCTCTTCGTGCTCGCCCTGGCAGCGAGCTGCTATCTCGTGTCCGTGGCCGCCGGCGGCAACGGGTTCATCGCCGCCTTCGTGGGCGGCCTGGCCTATGGCCGGGGCAGCCTGGGGCTGGAGGAGGGTGCGGTCCGCTTCACCGAGACCCAGGGATCGCTCCTCGCGATCGCGGTCTGGGTCGCGTTCGGCTTGCTCGTGGCCGGCCGGCTGGGCGACCTGTGGGATCCGGCCTCGATCGTGTATGCCGTCCTGAGCCTGACCGTCTTTCGGATGCTCCCGGTCGCCGTTGCTCTCTTGGGGATGCGCTTCGCCCGTCCGACGGTCCTGTTCGTGGGCTGGTTCGGGCCGCGTGGTCTTGCCTCGATCGTGTTCCTGGTAATCGGCCTCGAGGGGCTCCAGGAGGCGGGCGTGCCAACGGGTCCGTTGCTCGGCGCGGTGATCTGGACGGTCCTGCTTTCGGTGATCGCCCACGGCCTGAGCGCGGGTCCACTCGCGCAGTTCTACGGCCGCCGGGCCGCCGAGCTAACGCCCGATGCGCCGGAGTTCGAGCATGATGCCGATCCGCCGCCGTCGCGCACGCACTGGGCCGGCGGCCGGCATCCGGGCTGAGGTTTACGCGGCTGGGCCTCGAGCGGGTGATCGAAACAGATGCGCCCCCGGCCCGCACTTGGCGACCGGCCGAGGGCGCTCGCTCCAGGGATGAGAGCCACCCGGAGCTGCTCCCGGCCGACCGAATGCAAAGATCAGCCGGGAGCCCGAAGAACATCGCATCCGACCCTGAGACGAATATGAGAAGCGCGGAGGCCGCCCGTTCCACGAGCTGGCGGATTCCCTGGCGGGGCCCACCTCGTCGTTACGAGGACCGCCGCAACGCGGTCGGGTGCCTCGAGGCGTACGCATGAGTTGGCTTCGTAGGTCGTGCCCTTCGATTATTGGTGGCGGACACGCATGCTCGCCGTTGCGACGAGACCCGAGTAGCTCGCCGTAACCGTATACAACCCGCGCCTGGGTGCCGTGCACGTCCCCGTCCCGCATGTGCCGTCGGGGCTGATCTGCAAGACCGCTGCCGCAGACACGTCGCCGATCAGGTTTCCTGCCGCGTCGTCGGCACGAGTCACGAAGGCCTGGGCCTGGCCAGCTGCCACCGAGACCGAGCTCGGGGTAAGGATGATGTGGTCGAGCGCCCCGGCGACGACGGTCTGCGTCAGCGTCGCGCCCACGTTGGCAGTGCGCGCTTCGATCGTGATCGGGCCGGCCAGGCTCCCGACCACCGTGACGGTGGCAACGCCCGAGCCGTTGGTTGTGGTCCCGCCCAGACCGGTGACCGTGCCGGGGCCGGCCACTGCGCTGAAGCTGACCACTTGTCCCGCCAGCAGATCGCCCAGCGCATCACGAACCGTCGCGGTAATGGTCCCGGCAGAGCCGCCGGACGTGAGGTCGCCTGTGCTCCCGACCACGGTCAGGGTTGCAGGCGGGCCCGGGGTCGGGCTCGGGACCGGGCTCGGGACGGGTGTCGGGACGGGAGTCGGAACCGGCGTCGGAGCGAGCGTCGGAACGGGCGTCGGAGTCGGGGTTGGGAGCGGCGTTCGAACAGGCGTTGGCACTGGCGTCGGTACCGGTGTCGGCCCCGTTGTCGGGATCCCGGTTGAGCCCGTGGGCACCGGCGTCGGTGAGGGCGCCAGCGATGGCGGAAGCCCGTCCAGCGGGGACGGGCCGAGGCTCGGCGCCACCGTCGGCGAAGGGGTCTGGCTGGGGAGCGGCGGGAACGTGACCTCGCCGAGCGCGGGCCCGCCGGGCGTCGAGCTATCCGAGAACAGCCACAGCCGCGGATGGAGCGAGACAACCGCGGCGACCACGATGGCGCCGGCCACCACCACGGCAACCAGGCTGTTCAGCGCAAACCGCGTCCTTCCGACGCCCGGCCACCTCATCCGGCTCCTACGGGACCACGAGACAGAGCGGCATCGTCGACAGGCCCTCCTACTTGGCGAAGTAGCCGGTCACGTCGAAGACGAGGTTGGTCGTGGCGGACGTGCCGCCGACGTACGTCGCCCAGAGGTGGCCACTGGCCAGGGCCACCGTCACCCCGTTCGCCCGGCTGTCACCGAGCGGGAAGTTCAGGGTCGAGGTGGCCGGGTGACTCTGGGCGCTCGTCGTCAGGCTGACGTAGCCGCCTGTGGTCTGGCCGGTCACGGTCAGGTTGCCGGTCACCGCGACCGCGTTGCCCGGGACGCCCCCGGCACCGGCCACGGCAAACGAGCGCGGGACCGTGCTCACGAACCTGCCGGCCAGGCCAGTCCCGGCGCGGGTGTCGAGAATCCGGGCCGGGGCCAGGGTGTGATACGTGTCGCCCTTCAGGTCGGGCGTGAAGTAGCCGGTCACGTCGAAGACGAGGTTGGTCGTGGCGGACGTGCCGCCGACGTACGTCGCCCAGAGGTGGCCACTGGCCAGGGCCACCGTCACCCCGTTCGCCCGGCTGTCACCGAGCGGGAAGTTCAGGGTCGAGGTGGCCGGGTGACTCTGGGCGCTCGTCGTCAGGCTGACGTAGCCGCCTGTGGTCTGGCCGGTCACGGTCAGGTTGCCGGTCACCGCGACCGCGTTGCCCGGGACGCCCCCGGCACCGGCCACGGCAAACGAGCGCGGGACCGTGCTCACGAACCTGCCGGCCAGGCCAGTCCCGGCGCGGGTGTCGAGAATCCGGGCCGGGGCCAGGGTGTGATACGTGTCGCCCTTCAGGTCGGGCGTGAAGTAGCCGGTCACGTCGAAGACGAGGTTGGTCGTGGCGGACGTGCCGCCGACGTACGTCGCCCAGAGGTGGCCACTGGCCAGGGCCACCGTCACCCCGTTCGCCCGGCTGTCACCGAGCGGGAAGTTCAGGGTCGAGGTGGCCGGGTGACTCTGGGCGCTCGTCGTCAGGCTGACGTAGCCGCCTGTGGTCTGGCCGGTCACGGTCAGGTTGCCGGTCACCGCGACCGCGTTGCCCGGGACGCCCCCGGCACCGGCCACGGCAAACGAGCGCGGGACCGTGCTCACGAACCTGCCGGCCAGGCCAGTCCCGGCGCGGGTGTCGAGAATCCGGGCCGGGGCCAGGGTGTGATACGTGGATGACGGCCCGGGCGGGGGACTGACGGTGACCGTGCTGGTCTTCGAGGTGAAGCCACCATTGTTCGTGGCGATCAGCTTGACCTGGTAGCTACCCGGCGCGGAGTACGTGTGGCTCGGGTTCTGGCTGGTCGATCCAGAGCCGTCGCCGAAGTCCCACCACCACGAGGTCGGCGCGCCGCCGGTCGAGGTGTCGGTGAACTTCATGGCGAGGGTCCCGGAGGTCTGGACCGCGCTGAAGTTGGCGATCGGGGCCGTGGGGACGGTGTCGCCGATCGGCGAGGTGACGTTGAAGTCGTCAAAGCTGACGGTGATCGGACCCTGGTTCCAGGCCGGCGCCAGCCAGGCCAGCAGACCCGCCGCCCCGGGCGCCTGGAGTACGCCGGTGGAGTCCGTCGTGCTGTAGTCCCAGGCGCTGGGCTCAGGGGTCCCGTCGTTCCACGCCTTCAACTTGATCGTCGTGGGGTTCGTCCCGGTGACCTGGCCCCGGACCCAGATGAACGAGTTGGCGGCGACGCTCGCCGCATGAGCCCGGAGGCTCGTCCCGAGCGGAGTCATGTTGTCGTGGACGACTGCATCAGCCTGGAGCCAAACCTGGTTCGTCGGCGTGAGCCGGACCTGCCCGCGATAGGAGGTGAAGCCCGAGACGCGCCGGACATCGAAGCCAACGTTGATGTTGTCCGACGTGGCCAGGGTGGCGGTCGAGACGCGGAAGCGGACATCGACGTTCTCGGCACTGACGTTGGTCAGGTAGCCGCCCCGATAGTCCGTATTGACGGTGACCGGATCGGTGCAGCTCGTCGGGTGGTGCGGATCCGGGACGAGAACGGTCGCGACCGTGCCCGTGACGTTCATATCGACGTTGGTGCAGTAGAAACCGGCGTAGTTGCCGCCGATGTCCGCCCGGCCCCACGTGCTGGTCAGGCTCCGGGTGAAGGTGTCGGCGACGTACGTCGTAACGGTGGGCTTGGGGGTTGGCAGGGGCGTGGGCGGGGGAGTCGGCGCCTGGATCGCGGCCGCGGCGACGTTCGTGCTGAACTGGGACGTCTCACCGGCGCCGTCGGTGACCGTGGCGGTCACCTTCGTCCCGGCCGCCAACGTCGGCTTGAGGCCAACCGTGAAGGCGCCGCTGGCGGGCACGATCGTGCTGCCGAGGAAGACCTTGCCCTGGCCGGCCAGGCCGGCGCTCGCGTCGGCGGCATCCGGGGCGGCAAGGAAGGCCTCCACCGTGCAGCCGGCGCAGGCCGTCCCCGTCGCCGCGGTCAGTGACACGCCCGTTGGGCCGAGGACGGGCGGTGCGACCGAGTGGTTCGAGTGGTTGAGGAGCTGGATGCCCCGGCCCGTCTTGCTCGATCCGTTGTTGTAGATCGAGTTGTGGGTGATCGTGTTGAAGACATCGCTCGCATCGCTGACGATGACACCGGTCGGGTTGTTGGCGATCACGTTGTTCGGGCCGACCATCATCCAGCTCGCGTTGAAGTGGATGTCGACGCCGAAGAACTTGTTGGGCAGCGGCGTCACACCGTCACGGCCAACCCCGATCATGTTGTCGTGGATCGAAGCGCCGGCGGCATAGAAGCCCTCGACCCCGATCCCGCCCATGACCTCCGAGCCGTCCGCCCGCTGGCCGTTGTTGACGACGACGTTGAAGGCGACCGTATCGTCGGTCACCGCGTCCTGGAGATGGACGCCATTCAGGCCGTTGCCGAACTTGTTGGCCGCGCCGGCATTGCCGGTGACGTCGGTGCCGATGTAGTTGCCCACGGCCTGGTTGCTGTCGGTCGTGGAGCCGTGGGAGAACTCGATTCCTTCTCCGTGATTGTTCGAGATGACGTTGCGCTGGCCGGTGCCGGTCCCGCCGATCAGGTTGTACGACGATCCGCTGTTGATATCGACGCCATGGGCGATATTGCCGTAGCACTGGAGGCTGCAGGTCCGGATCGACTGGCCGTTGGGCGCCAGGCCGATGAGGTTGCCGTAGACCGTGTTGTGGTCGCTCTGCTCGTTATAGGTCGAGAACCCGTTCGCCGAGTTGCCCGTGAGCACATCGCGGCTGGCCGGGTCGGTGCCCCCCACGGTCGTGTAGCTGGCGCCCGTGGTGACGTTGATCCCGTTGCCGCCGCTCACGAACGTGGGCGAGAAGTAGGCGCCCGCCGCATTCGTGCCGATGAAGCTGCCGATGACGCTATTGTCATGCGCACTCGATGTCTCGAATGAGATCGAGCGGCGGAAGTTGTACATCGACAGCCCGCGGATCTCGTTGTTCGCCGAGCTGACGAAGATTGCGTCCAGGTTTGGGTTGGGGGCTGAGGTCAGCTGGATCATCAGCTGGGCGTTGTCAATGACCGGGTCGGTGTTGGGGCTTGCGCCCGGCTGGCTGTAGCCGTCGATCGTCACGCCACCGGTCGTGTCGCTGATGATCGGCAACGTGCTGCCGAGGGTGATCGTGTGGACCCCGGCTCCCGGGATGTTGAACAGAATCGTGTCCGGACCGGGATGGAGGTTGGCCTCGGTGATCGCGGCGCGGAGCGAGCAGACGGCTGCCGCCGTCGCGCAGATCCCATCGCCGGGCTTCGCGTCGGGAGCATCGGAGGTGGAGTCGACGGTCAGATCGAGGGCCACAAGGGGCTCGGCGAGGTGGCTGGCGAGCGGCGCCGGGCGGGGTGCAACCCGGGCAGCGATCAGCTCGAGGTCCTGGACATCGAGGCAACCATCGTGATTGACGTCGGCCGGTTCGTCGACGAGGCCGCAGCTCTTGTCCGCTTCGCGCGCGAGCCCCCAAGCGATCGTCGCAATATTGAGATCGGCGGGGCCGACGAACCCATCGCCGCTGATATCGGCGCTCGTGACCGCGTGCGCCGGGCTGGGACGAAGGGTGGGGGCAAGAGGTGCCGTGTAGGCTTTGGAGCCCGCGCCCACCTGGACGCTGATCGTTCTGGGCAGAGCGATCGTCATGAGCTTGCCGCTCGCATCGACGAAGCGCATCGAGCCGAAGGCGATCGCGAGCCGGCCGGCGACCGTCGGCACCAGGGTCAGCTTGGCCAGGCTGACCGAACCTGTGGCTCCCGCGTGGGTCTTCGTGCTCTGCGTCCCGCCGCAGCCGACCAGGCTGCAGGAGTAGACGCCGAAGGCGACCCCGGACGGGATGACGACCGGGCCGAGCGGCTCGACGTCGCGGCCGAGCCCGGCCAGGGCGATCGAACGCTGGGACAGACCGTCGAACTCGGCGGCCGCCGGGTCGAACCGAAGCACGCCCTCGTAGCCCGCGAGATCCTTCACGCCGATGGCCTTGATGGCGATCGTGATCGTCTGACCAACCGCGACCTGCTTGGGAGCGCTGATCACGAGCCGCGCACCCGTGCCGGACGCCGTCACCGCGACCAGCGGCACCTGGTCCGGGTTGGGCAGCGCAGCCGGGTTCGGTGGCGTCGCCGGCTCGATCGCCGGGTCAGTGGAGGTCGCCGGCTCTTCTGCCGAGGGGACCGGGGCCGTCGATAGCGAGGGGCCCCCGAGGCTAGCCGCGACAGTCGTGAACGGCAGCAACCCAAGGAGGGCGATGATCGAGACCGCGACCAGGAACCGGCTGGACCGGCCGTCGGTTGAGATAGCGTTGCGTCGTGGCACCGGAAACGTCACCCCTAGGCTGGGCGACGCCCCTGACCCTGTTTCGAGAGGGACCGATCGAGCGTCGCAAACGGCCGATTTCGGCCGGAACGTGCGTAAACGCTTCGGGAACCACTCTTATCTAGCCCGGACCAGACATGCTTGCACCAGCTTCGGGGCTCGTCAATCGTTCGGACCCCCGCCAGTAGCCACTCGTGTGGTTCGGAATCCTGGTCGGTGGCAGCCTCGGGTGCGAGCCACAAGTCCGGGCCGCCGCCCTCTCCGGACGGGCGAGAGACCGTCTGCGCCCAGGCAACGTTCAGGGCCTGCCGAGCGTCATCAGGGCATGAAGGCGCTCGGGCTCCTACTCGGCGGGATGGTGCTGCTGGGCTGCACTGCGCCCAGTGGTACGGCCGGCCCGTCGCCGATCGTTAGTCCCGCAGGACCGCCGCCGAGCGTGACCGGCGTCGTCACGGCCGGGCCGGTCTGTCCGGTCGAGCGGAACCCACCCGATCCGTCCTGCGCCCCGCGCCCGGTCGTCGGCGCCGTGATCGAGGCGGTCGATGCCGGTGGTCGGGCAGTGGCGCGCTCGACGACTGGCGCAGACGGCTCGTATCTGCTGACCATCGGCGAGACGGGCACCTTTGCGATCACCGCCCAACCGGTCGCAGGATTCATGTGGGCGCCCGCGCCGGTGACGGTGACCCTCGCCGTTCCTGGAGCGACCGAGCGGGTCGATCTCGAGTACGACACCGGCATCCGCTGATTTCGGCCTGATCTGGCGGAGCGGATCCTCCTAGATGGAGGTTCGAGCAGTTCGTTCGTGGATCCGAGCGATCGTCTCGACTAGAAACGTCAGCCCGACCACTGAAGCTGCCACGAGGATCAGGAGCTGATCGAGCTCGGCAAGGCCTGCTGCGACGGTTGAGCTCCCGACCAACCCCCAGAGCGAGTCCCTGAATGCCAACGTGATCGGGACGCTGGCACAACCAAGGAGCGTGGCGTCGAGCAGGCGCCTCCGAGCGCCGCTGACGACCTTGGGCGAGCGCACGAGCCCGAGGTAGGACCCGCTGGCCAGCAGGAAGGCGAACATCCCGCACCAGGCCACGACGAACACGAAGACCACGAGCTCGAACGAAGTGCCCTCCCGGAGAGCGCCGACATCGAAGAGGGCGGCGAACCCGGCCGCAACGACCACTGCCGCAGCGATCGGGCGGCGTCGGACCCATGCCCAGGCCCCCGAGTCGACGGCCCGCACCACTCGGGTGGTGAGCCGCTCGAAGGGCCCAAGGCGTCCGCTCACCCGGATCGCCAACTCGCTCGCGTCGGCCAGCCAATCCGGGCCGACGGGTTCGGAGCGTTCGAGCGTGGGCAATCGACGGATTTCGGTCGCCAGGCCTGCAAAGGCGAGGGTCAGCCCAGCGGTGAGCACAGCCAGGACGGCGACGAGGAGCTCCGTGACCGGGCTCCAGAACGCGTGATCAACGCCCCGGATCAGGGCAATCCAATCGGAGCCCGCGGTCACGAAGGCCACGCCAATCAGGACGACGCAGCCGTGGAAGAGGTCATCGAGGCGGCTCCGGGGCAGTGGCTCGAAGCGTCGGCAAAGCGCCAGGCGGACTGCCGAGAAGGCACCGACGATCGGCAGGAAGAAGATCGCGAACGAGGTCACGACGTCGAACGGATCGTCCATCCAGGGTGCCTGGTTGCCGAGCGGCCCGAACTCCTTCACCCCAAGGGCAAAGAGCTCGAACAGGCCGGCGGCGAGGAAGGCGCCGATGATGGCCCGACCGATCCGGGGCCGACGGGCGTCGGCCACGGGCAGGAACGCCGGCCTGCTTTGGAGCGCATCCATCAGGCGGAGATCATCGCACGAGCTGCCAGGGGCTCCTCACGACGACTCCGCCGTGCTGTTCGTGTTGCCGGCAGTCGCCTGTCGAGTGCTGGCTGGAATTCGGCCCGGGTTAGTCCTTGCCTTCGTCGGCTTCGGCGTCTGCCTTGGTCCGGTGGATCGTTCCAGGCGCGTGCTTGGGTGCCGTATAGACCGTGTAGAGCTTCAGGTCGACTGAGCTCTCGTTGAGGAAGTTGTGGCGGGTGCCGGCCGGGACGAGGACGAGGCGACCAGCCGAGACCCCGCTGCGTCGTCCGTCCAGAACGGCGATGCCCTGACCTTCGACGAAGGCCAGAACTTGATCGACATCGTCGTGGACCTCTTCGCCGATGTCACCACCAGGCGGGATGGACATCACGACGACCTGCGCGTGCGGCCCGGTCGCGATGACCTCGCGAAAGTCCGCGTTGCGCATCGTCCGAGCGAGAATGTCCTCATTGAATGGGGTCGTGGCCTTGTGGTCGACGGCGACTGTCATGACGAACTCCTAACTTCGTCATTGAAGCCTGCGCCCCTCCCACGCCGTGGCACTAGAACCAAATGGCCTGTTGGGAGGCATGCGGACGACCTTTCGGGTGCCGGACGTACCCTATTGGCACACACCCGTGAGCCAAGGGTCGTCGGCCGCCCGACTAGCCCCCTCCCGACGACCGCGGGCACGTTCAACACAAAGGGAAAGACAGCCCGTGGCTCGGATCATCGTCTACACCGGCAAGGGCGGCGTGGGCAAAACCAGCGTGGCCGCCGCGACCGGTCTGCTCGCGGCCGATCGTGGCCATCGGACGCTCGTCCTGTCAACGGACGCGGCGCACAGCCTCGCTGACTCCTTTGACCGTCCGCTCGGACCAGAGCCGACCCGACTCGGCCCGAACCTGTGGGGCCAGGAGTCCGAGGTCTTCCACAACATCGATAAATACTGGGGAACGATCCAGGCGTATGTATCGAGCGTTCTGAGGTGGCGCGGCCTCGATGCCGTGATGGCCGAGGAGATGAGCGTTCTGCCCGGGATGGACGAGCTCGCCAGCCTGCTCTGGATCGCCGAGCACCACGACCGTGGCGAGTTCGACGTCATCATCGTCGACGCAGCGCCGACCGGCGAGACGCTCCGTCTTCTCAGTCTGCCCGAGGCCGGCAAGTGGTGGCTGGAAAAGGTGTATCCGATCCAGCGGCGGGTCGCCAAGCTGGCCAGTCCGATCGTTGGCCGGGTCACCGGCATGCCGATGCCGGGCGACGAGCTCTTCAGCGCAGGCGAGGAGCTGTTCCACCGACTCGAGCACATGCACGACCTGCTGGTCGACCCGGAGCTGACCTCCGTTCGGGTTGTCCTGAACCTCGAGAAGATGGTGATCAAGGAGGCCCAGCGCTCATTTACCTACTTCCACTTGTACGGCTACCCGACCGACCTCGTCGTCTGCAACCGGGTGCTGCCGCCGGATACGGGCGAGTACTTCGGGGCGTTGCGCGATGCGCAGCAGCGTTACTGGCCGATGGTCGAGGCGGCGTTCGCCCCGGTCCCGGTGAAGACCGCGCCGTTCTATCGCGAGGAGGTCCTGGGCGACCGCATGCTCCGCCAGCTCGGGGCGTCGGTGTTCGGCGATGAGGACCCCGTCGGCATCTTCTATCGTGGCCGGCCCTATACGATCCGGCGCGACGGCGAGGGCTTCGTGCTCGAGCTTGAGCTCCCGTTCACCTCCCGCGACGAGGTCCACCTGAACCGGTTCGGGGACGAGCTGGTGATCCAGGTGGCCTCATGGCGGCGGAATTTGATTCTGCCCCGGGTGCTGTTGGACGCCCCGACGACCGGCGGCGCATTCCACGACCACACTCTTCGGATCGAGTTCGGTCCTCCCCCGCGTTCAGCGGCCGAGGCCGCGAAAGGAGCGTAGCAACATGGCGAAGATCGACCACACCCCCGACGAGGCAGCGCGACTTGCCCACCTTGAAGAACGACTGGCCGAGCTCGAAGCCCGCGAGTCGGAGGCGGCTTCATTCGAGACCCTGATCGCGCAGCTCGTCCCGAGCGACGTCAGGACTCACCTGCGGGCCGCCCGCAAGGAGCAGTTGCTGGCTGCCCGGGCGGTGCTGGATCACTGGATCGCGCGGACCGATCGCGTCCCGGCGGAGCGAATCCGACGGCGGGAATCGATCAAGCTCGAGTAGCTGGCGTTCGGACCCGTTCAGCGACTCGGCTTGCCGTGAGGACTGCTGCGCCGAGGCACACCTGGGACCGGACGCGAAACCCAGACATACCGCACTGCGCCGTCGTCGGCGCACGAGACGCTTCGCTGGTAGATTCCGTCGCTCGCTGGGATCGTTGCGGACCGCGCCTCGAGATGGCCGCGCTCGCCGTCTCTCGGGCCGCCGACAAACACAGCCTCGGCGTTCGCGTCGGGCTCGGGTTCGCCTCCGGGCAGGTACTCGATCACGCCTGGACCACCCTGTAATTTTCGACCTGAAGGTAGATCGTAGCCCCACGGTCGGTGCCGCTCGGCCGGCCACCGACTACACCATGAAGGCGCCCCCACGGCCATGGGGCATCGGAGGCGATCGAATGGAATGGATCGCTCGGGAACACCCTGGAACCGACCTCCCGGTGTACGGGGCCCTGTATGCCTGGGACAAGGATCGGCTGCGCACGGGCTGATGTCGGCCAAACCCGCCCTGGGTGCAGGTAATGATCTGGGGCTCCTCTTCCTGACCCGGGCAATCCGGATGTTCGGCTATGGACTCGTCTCGGTCGTTCTCGTCCTGTACCTGACGGCGCTTGCTTGGTCGGCGACCGAGATCGGGCTGCTCCTGGCCTTGACCCTGTTGGGCGATGCAGCCGTCTCACTCTGGCTCACGACCCATGCCGATCGGATCGGGCGGCGGCGGGTACTGATCATTGGAGCGATCCTGATGCTCGCGGCCGGCCTCGTGTTCGTTGCCACCCCGGTCTATCTGGTCGTCGTGATCGCGGCCACGATCGGCGTGATCAGTCCGAGCGGCAACGAGGTCGGGCCGTTCCTGGCCGTCGAGCAGGCGTCCCTCAGCCAGATCGTGGGAGATGACCGGCGAACCTCGATCTTTGCCCGCTACCAGCTGACCGGATCGTTCGCCACCGCGGCCGGGGCGCTGGTCGGCGGCGGGCTGGCTCAGCTCGCGATCGATGCCGGCGCTTCGGCGGCCGATGCCTATCGGCTCGTGATCATCGGGTACGCCCTGGGCGGCGTCGTGCTGGCGATCCTGTTCAGCCGGGCCTCGCCACGGATCGAGGTTCCGATTGGAGAGGTCACCGACGCCACGATCCGGACCCGTCTCGGGCTCCATCGATCGCAACGAGTCGTCCTGCGGCTCTCCGCCCTGTTCGCGCTCGACGCCTTTGCCGGTGGGTTCGTGATCGCCGGGTTCATCACCTACTGGTTCAGCCATCGGTTCGGGATGGACCCAGCGGCGCTCGGTGCCCTGATCTTTGGGGCTAACGTCCTGGCCGGATTGTCGGCGCTGGCGGCCGGGCCGCTGGCCCGGCGCTTCGGACTCGTCCGGACGATGGTGTTCACCCATCTCCCGTCGAACGTCCTGCTCCTGCTCGTGCCGTTCATGCCGACGTTGCCGCTGGCGGCGACCGTCCTGCTCGTCCGATTCAGCATCAGCCAGATGGACGTGCCAACCCGCCAGTCCTATACGATCGCGATCGTCGCTCCGGACGAGCGCTCAGCCGCGGCAGGGGTGACCGGAATCGCCCGGAGCCTCGGAGTGGCCGCGTCTCCCCTGGTCGCGGCGCCGCTGTACCTCTCGGCTGCCCTCGCCTGGACGCCCTTCGTGATCGCCGGCAGCCTGAAGATCGTCTACGACCTCCTGCTGTACCGAGGGTTCAATGCCCATCGGGCACCGGAAGAGCGCGCTAGGCCTGGGTCGTAGCCGCCGACTCGGTCAGGGCGAAAAGTAGCCGGTCACGTCGAACACGAGGTTCGCCCTGGCTGAGCCACTCGCGACGTAGGTCGCCCATAACCCACCGTTGCCGGCCAGGCCGAGGGTCACCCCATTGGCCCGGGTATCGCCGAGCGGGACGTTGATCGTCGAGGTCCCGGGCGCGCTCTGGGGCGTCGTCGTCAGGCTGACGTAGCCCGCCTGGGTCTGGCCGGTCACGGTCAGGTTGCCGGTGACCGCGATCGCGGCCGGGTCGACGCCACCCTTGCCCGCGACCGTGAACTCCCGGGCGACCCGGCTCGTGAATGGACCCGCCAGGCCGGTCCCGGCGCGGGTGTCGAGGATCCGGCTCGCGCCGAGGCTGTGGTAGGTCGCCCCAGTCGCATCGGGCGTGAAGTAGCCGGTCACATCGAAGACGAGGTCGGTTGTACCTGAGCCATTCGCGACGTAGGTCGCCCAGAGCTGGCCGTCCCCGGTGAGCTGCGCGGTTATCCCATTGGCCCGGGTGTCGCCGAGTGGGACGTTGATCGTCGAGGTGGTCGGGGCGCTCTGCGACGTCGTTGTCAGGCTGACATAGCCGGGCCGCGTCTGGCCGGTCACGGTGAGGTTGCCCGTGACCGCAATCGCCCCGGAGGGCACGCCGCCGTGGCCCGTCGCCGGGAACTCGAGCGGCACCCTGCTCGTGAGCCCCGCCGAAGACCGGGTATCGAGGATTCGGGCCGGCGCGACGGCGTGGTACGTGGCGCCGGTGGCATCAGGTGTGAAGTAGCCGGTCACGTCGAACACGAGGTTCGCCCTGGCTGAGCCACTCGCGACGTAGGTCGCCCATAACCCACCGTTGCCGGCCAGGCCGAGGGTCACCCCATTGGCCCGGGTATCGCCGAGCGGGACGTTGATCGTCGAGGTCCCGGGCGCGCTCTGGGGCGTCGTCGTCAGGCTGACGTAGCCCGCCTGGGTCTGGCCGGTCACGGTCAGGTTGCCGGTGACCGCGATCGCGGCCGGGTCGACGCCACCCTTGCCCGCGACCGTGAACTCCCGGGCGACCCGGCTCGTGAATGGACCCGCCAGGCCGGTCCCGGCGCGGGTGTCGAGGATCCGGCTCGCGCCGAGGCTGTGGTAGGTGGACGCGGCGCTCGGCACGGCCGCCTGGATGGCCACCACGCCCGAGAGCGTCCCAACGAGCACGAGCCCGTCCCACAGAGTTGGGGCGTCGAAGTGGGGGACAGACCCGAGGCCGATGCTCGCGAGGACGCTCCCGTCTGCTTCAGAGAGGGCAAAGAGCTTGCCCGAGGCGATCGACACGCTCCAGACCGCCCCGCCCCCGATGACCGGCGGCCCGGTCGCCCCGGAGCTCGTCTGCCAGCCGGGAGTGATCGCGCCGCCGGCACCGATTTGGACCATCCGGAGTCCACTCGAGCACGGCACGTAGATGGTCGATCCCTCGATCGCCGCCCCACCAAATCCTCGACAGACCGTGGCCGTGTGGACCTCGCCACCGATCCCACCGAGGGCTCCTTGCTTGAGGACGTAGCCGATCCCGCTCTTGCCGGCGATGAAGACCCAGCCACCGGGTACGAGCACGGGGCTGAGCGATCCGAGGTCGGCGTCGGTCGCGTTGTCGTGGGCCCACTGCGCCGGGGCAAAGCGGGACAGGAGGGCGAGCTTCGGTGAAAGCTCGAGGACGCTGTCGCTCCCGTCGTAGGTTGTCGTCGAGCTGCCGTTTCCGACCGAGACATACAGGTTGCCGGCCGGGTCGATCACCGGCCCGCCGGTCGCCCACACTGCGCCCTCCCGAGCCACCGGGACCTGGTAGGAGATCGTCGTCCCGGCCCCGCTCGTCGGGACGCCGACGACCTCGCCCTGGTACTGGCCGCAGTCACCGGCAAGTCCGCCGAAACCGATGTAGACGTAGCCATTGCCCAGCGCGAGCGCGGCCCGCTGCTGGTGGGTGGACGGATCGTGGCCGGGGAGGTCAACGCTGCGCGACCAGCGGACGGCCCCGGACGAGGGATCGAGCGCAAAGAGCGTGTGCGCTGGCCCGCTCACCTCGGCCACGACGAAGACCGAGCCGGTCGCTGGATCGTAGACCGGGGTGCTGGTGATCCCGAGGGGATCGATGTCGCCGCAGGGCAGGCTCGAGAGTGCCACCGGCGTGCCGAGGTGCTGATGCCAGGTGATCGAACCGGTCGTCGAATCGAGGCTGTAGACGGTGTCACCCTCGGTCGCCACGATCACCTGGCCGGCCACTCCGAGCGGCTCGCCGTAGACGGCACCATCGAGGGCGGTGCTCCAGGCCTGGGTCAGCCCGGCGCCGAGCGCTGGAAACGAGCTCGCCAGGCCGGTTCGGGCGGGATCACCGTGGTACACCGGCCAGTCGGCGGCGAGTGCTGGGCTCGGACGCCCAGGATTGGCAGAGGCGACCGCACGATCGTTGGTCGGCGCGGCCGACGGGCCTGGACTCCCGACTGACCCGGGGGCGAGACAACCGGCAGCCGCCAGCATTGCCACCAGGGCGACCGAGACCGGATTGAGGACCAACCGTGATCGACGCCTGGGACGTCGTTTCATTCGGGAACCATAGATCGGCCGAGTCGAATGCGCCTCGAGAAGCCGTGCAACTGCCACTCTTTCGGTCGGCAGGGCGTGGTCAGGGCATGAAGGCGTTCGGCCTAAGCCCGTTCGAAATCTATTTCAGCAGATGGACGACGGTCGTCTCGGTGTCGGCCGGATCCGGCGTCGGGTCGCCATAGATCTTCCAGGAGAGCCCGGCCGACGCCCTCCGATTCGCGGCGAGCCATTCTTCGATCGCCTCGTACGCCTCGCGCAGGCGATCGTATGGCCCGCGGTAGACGGCGACGAGCGCCTGGCCACCTGGCGTGTCGGTCGCGAACACGTCGCCCTCGGGTTCGAACGAGCGGGTGACTTCGACCCCGAAGTCGCATTGGAGCAACGATCCCGGCTGGCTCGGGTTGTGGTACAGGAAGACGTTGTGGCCGCCAGCCCATAGCCCTGGCTGGCTGCGCATGAAATCCCAGACCTTTCCCACCGCCGGTCCCCAGGCTGCGCCAACCTCGCCCGCGGTGAGTTCACGCCGAACGGCGGCGAGTCGCCGAGGTCGAACGTCCCGTACGCCGACAGACACCAGCACGGCCGGATCGTAATACGGCCGGGCTGGCGATCATGCCCTCGTGCGTCCGCGGCCGATCGCAGCGAGCACTGATACTGGGCGACATGCCTGGCCCTGCCTTCACCCCGAGCCGCCGGCGTCTGACGTCACTCCGGATGGCCGCCCAGCACATCGGCACGAGAGAGGTCTCGCGGCCGGTCGAGGTGGTCCGGCGATTGCTGGCCCTCCAGGGCCAGGACTTCCAGGGCGTCAAGTGGTCGGTCGGTGTACGCCAGGCCGGCGCGACCGAGGGTGCGGTCGAGGCCGCCTGCGACGCTGGTGAGATCGTTCGATCCTGGCCGCTGCGGGGCACTCTCCATCTCGTGGCGGGCGAGGACCTCGGCTGGCTGCTTGCGCTCACGGCGCCCCGGGCGATCGCATCGGCCGCGGGTCGTCGGGCCGCCCTCGGGATCACCGACGCGGACATCGAGAAGGCCCGTGAGACAGCCCTATCAGCCTTGGCCGGTCGCCGGATCCTGACCCGCGACCCGCTTCTCGCCGCCTTCGAGGCGGCCGGCGTCAGTCCGGCGGGTCAGCGCGCCTACCACCTGCTCTGGTATCTCGCTCAGACCGGCACGCTTGTCCTCGGGGCGACCGATGGCCGCCAGCAGACGTTCGCTCTGCTCGATGACTGGGTGCCGCACCCACGCCGGCTCGATCGTGACGAGGCGCTCGCTGAGCTCGCCCTGCGCTACTTCCGAAGCCACGGACCGGCCACCGCCGCCGACCTCGCGCGATGGTCCGGCTTGACCCTCGGAGACGTGCGGCGCGGCATCGCGATCTGCGGGACGGAGCTCACGAGCCTCGGGCTCGATGGCGTGCGATACCAGATCGCGCCTGAGACCCTGTCCATCGCCGCGCCCGCGGCTCGGGTCCACCTCCTGCCGGGCTTCGATGAGTACCTGCTCGGCTACGGGGATCGAAGCGCTGCCCTGGCACCCGAGCACGCCGAGGCGATCGTGCCGGGTGCCAACGGGATGTTCAAGCCGACGATCGTGGCCGACGGCGAGGTCGTCGGCACCTGGAAGCGGACCCTTCGGGCACGCGAGATCGTGGTCGAGGCGACCCCGTTCGCCCGGTTGCCCGGCCACATCCACGAAGGCCTCGTGGAGGCCGTGCAAGCCTACGGCGCATTCATCGGCCGACCGGCCCGGCTCGCTTCGGACCGGCCCGACTAGCCTCGGGCGGCTCCACTTCGCGACGACGTCGTCCTGATGGTCGCTCCTAGATGCCCGACGGCTGGGGGAGCGTCGGGCTCGGGACCGCCTGCGGACCAGGCCCGCGGAGCGTCCGCCAGGCGAGCAGCAGGACGGCTCCGAACCCGACGAGGCTGGCGATCGGCACGACGAACGGGACGAACCCGGCGATCTGGAGCACGACGAGCCCGATCGTGGCGGCGAGGTACGGCCGATCGGGTCGGCTTGTGCTGTGGCGGTAGAGCAGCCATTCGCCGATCCAGATCCCGGCGACGAGATAGCCCCCGAAGGCGGCAGCCGGCCAGGCCATGAACAGGATCGCCAGGCCGAGCGGGGCGCCGATGACGGTGATCATCGCCAGGACCGCGGCGATCGGGATGACGACCAGGCCAGCGACACCGAACACGATCGTCAGGCCCAGTTCATTCCGGATCAGCGACTCGGCGCTCCGGACCTGGCGTGAGCCGAGCCCTGCCAGCGCCAGGCCGGCGACGATCGTCACCAGGGCGAAGCCGAGCATGAACAGGATGATCAGCGGGATGATCGCCCAGGCGAACCCGACGACATCGGCATCCGCGTTGCGGATCGAACCGCTGACGACCGCGCTCGGATCCTGGCTGACCGTCGCGTTGACCGTGCGGATATCGCCGGTCACCGTCGTGCCCGGGCCGAGCGTCAGGTTGCCGCCGGTCACGAACACGTTCTGGACCGTGGCGCCTTGGAGGACCGCCGAACCGTTCAGGACGACGAGGCTCTTGGCCTGCCCGAGGACGGTGGCCGTCCCGTTGATCACGAGGACCGCGTCGGTTTGTTCGACAGCGGGCACGGTCAGGTTGCCATTGATCGCGATGAGCACCTCGCCCCCGGAGGCCGCCGGGGGATTGGCGGCGAGGACGGCCGGGGCCGCCAGGCCCATGACGAGCGCGACGGTGGTGATGGCCAGCAGCAGTCGTTTCATCGGTGCCTCCTTCGAAGGACACGCAGCGTAGATTCCTACCCATTCATCCTCGGCCGCCGCTCGTGGGGCGTCATCTGCCGGTCGGACTGTCCTGGGGGGCCATTTGGATGCTGACTACGGCACTGGTGAAGGCCTGGCCCGCGCACACTTAGCTGACCTGGCTGAGCTCGAAGAGGTGCCCGTCGGGATCGCGAAAGAAGCAACGCGTCTCGCGGCCCCAGTCGTACGGCGGCGTCAGGAATGTGGCACCTCGCGCCCGGAGCGTCTCGTAGGCCGATTGGCAATTGGGCACCCGGATCGTGAATGCGTGGCTGACGAGATTAGGCTCGGGCGGCGCGGCGAAGGTGACAGTCGGTTTGTCGGCGGTTGGCCCTCCGCCGGTCACCAGCAGGAGCCAGGCGCCGGCGTACGTCAGGACGACGGAGGTTCCGCCGTACTCTCGATAAAGCTCGGCGCCAAGGACGTCCACGTACCAATCCCGCGACCGATTCACGTCGCTGACGACGAGGATCGTGGTCAGGACGAGCGTTTCACTTGGGAGACCGTCAGTGGTCGTCACTCAGCGGATGGTAGGCCCAATTTCCGGTCGTCGATCCCTCGAGGTTCAATGCCCATCGGGAACCGCTAGAGCGCTCTACGCCTGGGTCGTGGCCGCCGACTCAGTCAACGTCGTTCGATCGAGCCCACGCCCGGCGGGCGATGCCCCGGATCGAGCAAGGGCGGCATCGAGCCGGGCGAGGAGCGGCTGGGCTTCGAGTCGGACGAGGGTCTCGCGAGCCCCATCGGCCAGCGCCTGGACATCGGGGTCGTCGGGACCGAGCAGCGTCGCCATGTCGATGACCGTCAGGACCTCATCGAACCCGAGCCCGAACTCTCGGGCCAGCCGGAGTGACGAGCGGTAGCCGGTGCGGGCCTCGTCCGGGCGGCCGGCCAGGACCGCCACGCCCGCCGCGACGGCCTGGCGCACGGTGTCCACTCCTGGGCCATGGCTCGCGACCTGCTGGAGCCGGCCGAGCGCCTGCTCTGCCCCGGCCTGATCGCCCGCCCACAGGCAGGCTCGGGCGAGGACCATCTCGCCGATCAGGTCGGCCCACGGGGGGAAGATGAGCTCGAGCCGGTCGGTCGCGGCCCGCGCGAGCCGGACTTCGCCGCTGGCGAGGGCCGTGATCGCCTGAGCGATTGGCAGGTGGCTCACGGTCTGCGGGTCGGTTGCCGGCCCGAGGTCGCGTTCGATCTCCGCGAGCAGCGGTGCGCCGGGCGCCCCGCGAAGGATGGCGAACTGGGCCTGTACCGCACGCAGGTGGAACGCGTCCGCCGGCGTCGCACCATCGAGTGCCTCGGTTGCGATCGCCAGTCCGCCCGCCCAGTCGCCCGTGCGCAGCGAGAGCGAGGCGATCGCTTCCTGGAACGCCAGCAGGAAGCTCGGGCTACCCAGCCGCACGGCCAGGTCGAAGCCTCGGCGGGCGACGATGAGCGTCGCTCGCGGGTCGGAATCCGTCGTGAACCCGGTCGAGTTCAGGGCGGCCCGCAGGATCGTGAACGTGAGCCCGGCCGATTCGGCCAGCTGCCGGCCGGCCTCCAGGATGCCAAAGCCTTCTCGCGGCCGGCCGAGCATGCCGAGTGCCGTGCCCTTGGTCACGAGCAGGTCGGCAATCACCGGAACCAGGTCGAGGGCCTCGGCGCGGGCCAGGGTGGCGTCGGCGGTGACGATCGACTCGGGCCCCTGGGCGAACAGGAACTGGGCGCGGGCCAGCTGGGCCCAGAGCGCGATCCCGGCCGGGTCATCGACCAGGTCCGAGAATTCGTCGACGGCAGGCGCCAGGAGCGCCAGCCCGGCCGCGGTATCGCTGGCGTTTACGAGGACCCGACCCAGCTCGGCCGTTGCCCGGCATTGGCCGACGCGATCGCCGAGAGCCTCGTAGAGCGAGACGGCCTCCTTGAGAAAGTCGAAGCTGTCGGCGTGCCGGCTCGCGGCCGAAGCCACCGCGCCAGCTCGCAGGAGCAGCGCCGCGCGCTCACCGGGGTCGCTCGTGACGAGGAGGGCCTGTTCGAAGAAGTCGGTCGCGGGGCCGTTGGCGGCCAAGGCCGCGGCTCGTTCGGCCGCGGCCCCGAGCGTGACTCGCGCCTGGGCCGCGAGGGCCTCGGCCTCCGCCCCGGCAGGTGCGTTGGCATGGGCCGCGAGGTAGTGGCCGGCGAGGGCCCCGGCCAGTTCGTCGCTGCCCAGGCTCTCTAGGTAGCGTGCGGCCGCGAGGTGGCGGGTCTTCCGATCGCGCTTGGCCAGGGCGTGATAGGCAACCTCGCGGATCAGGCCCTGGACGAAGCCGTACTGGCCGCGGTCGGGGCTGCGCGGGTCGGACTCGACCGTCAGGATCTCGCGCCGGACGAGCGATCGGAGGTGGGGCGCCAGGTCTTCCCCGGATTGGCCGCTGACCGCCGCCAGGCCTTGGACCGAGAACGTCTGGCCGAGCACCGCGGCGTCCGACACGATCGCTCGCTCGTCGGCCGGGAGGGCATCGAGGCGCGAGGCAATGAGGGCCGTGAGCGTCTCCGGGACCGCCAGCTCGTCCAGGTCGCCGATCGGGCGATAGACGCCGTCCTCGAGCCGGAGCTTGCCCTCCGCCAGCAACATCCGGACCGTCTCGACCGCGTACAGCGGAATGCCATCTGCCCGGGCGATGATCGCCCGCTCGGCGTTCCGGGGCAGTCCGGGGACGAGGCCGGCCAGGAGCTCGCGCATCGCCTCGGCCGTCAGGGGCTCGAGGTGGAGCGAGATGAAGCTGCGCTTGCCGGCGCCCCAGTCGGGTCGCCGCTCGAGGAATTCGGGCCGGGCCAGGGTGACGATGTAGATCGGCAGGTTGCGCGACCACTCGAGGAGATAGTCGATGAAGTCGACCAGGCCCGAATCCGCGTGGTGAAAGTCCTCGAAGACCATGATCACGGGCGACGTCTCGGCCAATCGTTCGAAGAACGTCCGCCAGGCGCCGAAGAGCTGCTCCGAGCCCATCCCCGACTCGACCCCCAGGAGTGCGAGGAGGGCCGGCTCGATCCAGAGCCGCTCGGCCGGGTCGGGCACGTGGCGGGCGACCGTCTCGGTCACCTTGCTCCGGGTCGTCGCCTCGTCGTCGGTCTCCAACAGACGGCATCGACCGCGGACCATCTCGCCGAGCGCCCAGAAGCTGATCCCGTCGCCGTAGGCGGGGGAGCGGCCATCGTGGAACCAGACGCTCTCGACCAGGCCGTCGGCGTACTTGCTGAACTCCCAGGCCAGGCGCGTCTTGCCGATCCCGCCCGCCCCGATCACGCTCACCAGCCGCGCGCGCTTCTCGCGGCTCGTGGCATGGAACAGGTCCTTGATCAGCCGCAGCTCCTCTTCCCGGCCGACGAACGGGGCCTCCAGGACATCGGCCCGGTTCCGACCGCCGAGCTCCGCGACCACGCGCAGGGCGCGCCAGGCCTCGACCGGGGCCTGCTTGCCCTTGAGCTGCTGCTCTCCGGCTTCCTCGAACGCGATGGCCTTGGAGGCCGCACGCTGGGTCGCTTCCCCGACGAGGACGGTTCCTGGCTGGGCGACCGACTGGAGCCTCGAGGCCGTGTTCACGAGGTCACCCGCGACCATGCCCTGGTTCGTGGCGCCGATCGTCACGGCGGCTTCACCGGTCAGCACACCGGCCCGTGCCTTGATCTGCGGGCCGAGCGTCTGGACCGCATCGACGAGATCGAGCCCCGCCCGGACGGCCCGCTCTGCGTCGTCCTCGTGGGCGACGGGCGCCCCCCAGACGGCCATCACCGCATCGCCGATGAACTTCTCGACGGTGCCGCCATAGCGTCCGATCACTTCCCGAGCGAGTTCGAAATATCTGCTCAGGAGCTCGCGAGTCTCCTCGGCATCGTGGCCCTCGACGATCGTGGTGAAGCCGACGAGATCGGCGAACAGGACCGACACCAGGCGGCGCTCGGCGACGGGGGCGTCGGCCACGACTGGCGGCTGCCCGGCCGTAGCAACTCGAACCACGCCAACGATGCTTGGCGTGGCCACGTCCTGGGTCAGCGGCGTCGCGCACTCGCCGCAGAACCGGTCGGCTGGTTCATTGGCCGCACCACATGCAGGGCAGATGATCGCCAGGGCTGCGGCACACTCCGAGCAGAACTTCCGACCTGGCCTGTTCTCGGTTCCGCAGCTCGAGCAGATCACGACCGGAGCGTAGCGGAATCTCGAGTCAGCGACGAGCCCAGCCATCCGCCCTGGTCGAGGCGCGGCTGATCTATTCGTTCGGCGCGGCGCCGCCGAGAAGCAGGTCCCAGGCGTTCTGGGTTCCGATCGCGATGTGGGTAAACGCCGCGCCGGCCGTCAGCCAGACCGCCGGCGCCCACCCAACGACGAGCGCCACGCCCCCGACGATCAGCACGACCATCGCTGCCAGGGGCGTCAGGAACCGGAACCTCCGCTGGGACCGGGACCAAGCGCCACTTCCGGCCGTCTTGAAGGCACCGCGAGATGAGGCCAACCCGAGAACCCAAAAGCAAACGACCAGGACCCCCTGGGCCACGGGTCGCCCTTCGGGGATGATCAACGCGAGCGCGATCACGAGCGCGTAGAAGAGGCTCGTCGCGGACGAGACCGCGAGATCCCAATTGCGACCGGACCTCACCTGGTTGCCCGACTGGATCGACACCCCAACGAATACGAGTCCGAGGAGGACGGCTGCCACGCCGGCGAGGACCACGAAGAACTCCTGCCAGGTGGTGAGGGTGGCGCTCACATCCATGAGGCCATCGTATCCGGCAGGTGAATCCGCGAGTCGGCCGCCAGCGACTATCGTGGAACCAACGGGCGTGATCCGGCACTTCGTGCAAGACGACCGCGGCACGCTCTTTGGAGACGCTCACCCTGGCAGCCTCAGCCGCCCGACCCGAGAACCGTTTGGTCCGGATACCCGTCCCATGGCCCGTGCTTCTCGTGGCCGGCCTGATGACCGTCGCGCTGTTGGCCGTGGCGGGTGAGTACGGCTTCCACGGCGACGAGATGTACTACGTCGTTGCGGGCCAGCACCCGGCATTCGGCTACGTCGACCAGCCGCCGCTGACCCCGTTGCTCTCGGCCGCGTCGGTCGCCCTGCTCGGTGTCTCGCCGACCGCGGTCCGCCTCCTGCCCGCCCTCGAGATGGGCCTCGTTGTCGTCCTGATCGCGCTGATGGCGGGTGATCTGGGCGGAACGCGGCGGGCCCAGATCCTCGCCGCGATCACGGCCTCGGTCTCAGGCTATCTCGCCGCGGGCCACCTGGACACGACGACCGAGCCCGATCTTCTGGCCTGGGCCCTTGTCCTGTGGCTGCTCGTGAAGCTCCTGGCCGGCGCCGATCGACGGCTGTGGCTGCTCGTGGGCCTGGTGACCGGGATCGGCCTCGAGAACAAGGACACCCTCCTGTTCCTCGGAGCCGGGCTCGCCGTCGGGCTCATTCTCGCCCGGCGCTGGGACGTGATCCGCTCGCGTTGGGCGTGGTCGGCGATCGGGATCGCGCTCCTGCTCTGGGCCCCGAACCTCGCCTGGCAGTCGGCCAATGGCTGGCCCCAGCTCACGATGGCCCAGGCGATCGGCGGGTACGCCGCGGACAACCGGGCCGCGATCGTGCCGACGCTGTGGCTGTCCGCCGGGTTCTTCCTCTTCCCGATCAGCATCGCCGGCTGGGCCTGGCTGCTCCGCGCGAGTGCCGCGGCACCCTGGCGGGCGATCGGGATCGCCGGCGTCGTCGTCCTCCTGCTCGTCGTCGTCAGCGGCGGCAAGGCGTACTACGGGATCGGGATCCTGGCCCCGTTCATGGCCGCCGGGGCAGTCCTCCTCGACCGCTGGATCGGGCGCGGCCGTCGACGCCTGCGCGCCGCGACGTTCACGATCGCTGCGGTGCTCTCCGGTGCCCTGATGGTCTACCTGACCCTGCCGGTCCTGCCGGTTGCGACGTTCGCGACGACCTCGCTCCCGACCTTGGACCCGACCCTGGCCGAGCAGGTCGGTTGGCCCGAGTACGTGGCCACGGTCGAGCGAGTCGTAGCCGCGCTGCCCGCGGACGAACGCGCCCACGCGGTGATCCTGACCAACGACTACAGCGAGGCGAGCCCGCTGATCCTCCTGGGCACCGGCCTGCCGCCCGTCTATTCAGGGCACAACAGCTACTGGTCGTGGGGACCTCCGCCGCCGGATCGGACGATCGTCATCCACGTGGGCGATTGGCGCCCCACCGATTATCCCAACTACTTCACCGGCTGCCAGGCGGTTGCGACCGTCGACAATGGGCTCGACGTCTCGAATTCGATGCAGGGCGAGACCGTCTCGGTGTGCACTGGCCTCAAGGCACCGTGGACCACGATGTGGCCGGCCCTGCGCACAATCTCCTGAGGCGCAGCCCCGTCCTGATCGACGGGGCTCGGGACAGTCCGCGAGGGATGACCGATGGCACTGGCGGGCACGCCTTGCCGAGCGGACGATTCCGAGTGAAAGGGTCGCCTCATCCGGCTCGGCGATCTCGAACACCGGAGGGTTTGGGATGACGATCGTTGCCACGGCACCGGACCACGTCCAGTTCGACCGCCCGACGGACAACGCCGGGCTGCTCGCCGCCAAGTCCGGCCAGACCCGGTTCCTGATCGTGCCCGAGCGACGCTACTTCATGATCGACGGCCAGGGAGCACCGGGAAACCCGGCCTTCCAGGCGGCATTCGGCGCATTGTTTCCCGTCGCTTATGCGGTCCACTTTGGGTTGAAACGGCGCGGTGTCGCGGCCCGGGTCGGGGCCGTCGAAGGCCTCTACTGGTTCGCTCTGACCGAGGGGCCGACCCAGGCCGGCGAGTTTGAGCAGCACGACCCCGGCGATTGGCACTGGCGCCTTCTTTTGCCGGTTCCCGAGGCCGCCACCGCGGAGGAGATCGACGTCGCGTTCGCCGAGGTCGCCTCCAGGAAGGCGCCGGCGGCGCTTCATCTCCTACGTGTCGAGCGCTGGGAAGAGGGTCCAGCTGCGCAGACGCTGCACGTTGGAACGTACGCATCGGAGCCGGCCACGATCGTGGCGCTCCAACACGCCATTGCCGCAGCCGGCCTCCAACCCCGTGGCTGCCACCACGAGATCTACCTCAGCGACCCGAACCGAACAGCTCCCGAACGCCTCAAGACGATCATTCGTCAGCCGGTCTGAGCGAGCCACCCAGAGGGGGGCCGATCGGCCCGTCGTGCGAGTGACAAAGGTCCTTGACACTTCGACCTGACAAGGTACCTTTACAGCATGACGAACGAGCTGCGAGCGCTGCGCGAGGCCCGAGCCCTGAGCCAGGGACAGTTGGCCCAGGCCCTGGGTGTTTCCCGCCAGACGATCAACGCGATCGAGACGGGGCGATACCTCCCCTCGCTGCCGTTGGCCTTCGCAATCGCCCGGTTCTTCGGTCGACCCATCGAGGAGGTCTTCCATGACGACGAACATGTCTAGGTGGCTCGTCCCGATCGTTGGCTTCATCCTCGGCCTGCTGATCGCCGCGGCCGAGCTGGGCCGGAACGCGAGCCCGGCCCAGGCGATCATTGCCTTTGGCGTGGTCGCAGGCTATGCGATCGCCCTGCGGGTCCTCCAGTCGAGATCCGACCTGGCGAGCCTGCTCTCGGGCCTGCCGCGCGATGAGCGCTGGGCCTCGATCAACCTTCGAGCGCTGTCGCTGGCGGCGCAGGTCGTGGCCGTGGTGCTCGTCCTGGCGTTTCTCGCGACCGAGTTCGCCGGTGGTGACGCCTGGCCGTACGCGTGGGTGGGCGCCGTCTTCGGGGTCACCTATCTCGGCGGGCTGGTCTGGTACCGGAGCCGATCCTGACCGGGATCGAGTCGCTCGGCCCCAGCGGCGAGCCACTCACCGAATAGATGGCTGACTCTAGATGCCGCTCGTCTCGTCCAAGTTCGCCGCGGGCTCGATCGGGCGGAGGATCATCGCCGCCGCCATGACCACCGCCGGTGCGGCGCCAGCGGCAATCATCAGCCGTGGGGCCCGCGCGAGGTAGAAGCCTGCGGCCAGGCCGACCGAGGTTGCCGCCAACGAGCGGAGCATGGAGTTCGGAAGCAGCTGGAGGGTCGCGCCGAGGCCCGCGGCGCCGGCCAGGGTCGGCCGCCGGGGAAGTCGGATGCGAGCCGCCTCGCGGTCGGGGTCAGGACCCTCTCGCAGGTCAACCATGGTCGCTGTAGTCATGGAGATCATTCCTCGATCTGGGTCGCGCGGACAGACCCGTTGGTGAGCGCCGTTGGACCGGTCCGATTGGGCGGCCGGTCAGCCCAGGCTGACGGCCCGGCGGCCTGACAGCAGGCGAGCCGCGAACACGACGACGATCGCGCCGACCGTGGCGATCAAGATGCTCTCGATGTTGATCCCGGTCACGCTGCCGAGCTTGAGGACGTTCTGGGCGACCCAGCCGCCGGCGATGGCCCCGACGATCCCGAGGATGACCATCAGGATCAGGCCCTCATGGGAGCCCATGACCAGGTTGGCGAGAAAGCCGGCGATTGCGCCGACGGCGATCCATGCGATGAAGCTCATGGCTTCCTCCGTGCTCTAGAAGGCATCCGGGGAAGCGGGGTCCAGGAGGACGTCCGCCGGGCGATGCGCCGGCCACTGCTTTGGAGTTGCAGTGAACCACGATCGGGTGGTATTGTCAACTGTGATGTTTACCATTAACTCTGGTGGACGCCCGTGGGCTTGACGTTGGGGGCCGTCCTCAAGCAGACGCGCGATGTGCGAGAGATGTCCGCTACGGATGTCGCCCGAGCGGCCGGGATCTCGGGCGCCTACTTGAGCAAGCTCGAGAGCGGCGGGGTGATGAAGCCCTCGCCGCACGTCTTGAACCGACTCAGCCAGGCCCTGATCCTCCCGTATGCGGAGCTGATGAGCCTCAGTGGCTACCCGTTGCCGACCGTGGCGAAGGAGCCGGTGGGCGGCGGCGTCGCGGCCGCCCTGTTCGGCGACCTGACCGACGACGAGCGCGACGAGATGATCGAGTACCTCGCCTGGTACCGAGCACGGCGTCGGGCCGGCCGGGGCGGGAATCGGCGCAGCTAGGAGCTGATCGTCGGACGCACCGATGCGCGTTCGACCGCTTCTCCCGGGGTGCGGGCGACGAATGGTCGGATCGGCCCGCTCATTTCTGGACCAAGGGCACTCCCGAAGACCAGCTCAAGCGTGGGATTGTTCCCTCGCGGCGGCGGAAGCGGCTCCTGGACGGGCCATAGTAGAAGAAGGTGGTCGGGGCGAGGGCTTCAGGTCAGGTGGTCAGTCGGCTCTCCGGGCACCGAACCGCGACAAACGTCGCCCTGGTTCTCGACGCCATGACCGCGATCCCCTGGTTCGTGTCGGCCCCGCTGGTCCGTGCCTGGCACCTCCGGTGGGGAGCCAGGCCGGACGAGGTCCACGGCCCAATGCCCGGTGACGAGGTCGTCCCGAGGGCCCAGTTCGTCGCGACCAGGGCGGTCACGATCGGCGCCCCGCCCGAGCGAGTCTGGCCGTGGATCGTCCAGCTGGGCTACCGCCGGGCCGGGTTCTACACGTACGACCTGATCGACAATGCGGGTCAGCCAAGTGCGGAGCGCGTCCTCGAGGAGTACCAGCACCCGGACCCCGGCGACCTGATGCCGATGTACAAGGAGCTCAACGGGCTGGCGATCGCCTACACGGTGACCGCCTTCGAGACCGATCGCTCGATGGTCTGGGTCCATCGGCCGAGCCCGACCGAGAAGCCCGACAGCACCTGGACCTGGCGCCTGCGCCCGCTGCCCGGCGGCGGCACCCGGCTCGTGACCCGGATGAAGCAGGACTACCGCTGGGAGACTCCGCGCCTGGCGCTCTTCAACTTCGTGCTGATGGAGCTGGGCGACTTCGCGATGGAGCGCCGGATGCTCAACGGGATCAAGCGACGGGCCGAGTCCGCCCAAGGCTAGCTGCGGCTCATTTGGCCTGGAATAGTGCCTCGGGAAGGCCCGCGGGGTCGTAACGTTCTTGTAACGGCCCCCTTGCATGATGCCGGCAACAGGGGTGCAGCAATGGTTCGAAACGGGGACACCCCCCAAGGCGGCGATCGCCGTCCGCTTGGCCCGGCGGCACGGATCGCGGTGATCGCCATCGTCGTCCCGCCCATGATCATCGGTCTCGCGAGCGGTTATGGCGCCCTCGCGGTCGCTCCGTACGCCGCGGTGGGCGCATTCCTGGCGATCCGTCGGCCGGGCAACACGATCGGCTGGCTCCTCATCGCCCTGGCCTGGGCGTTCGCCGTGTCGTTCGTCAATGTCCCCGCGACCGAGGCAGAGCTCGTCGGCGGGACGGTGTCGGCCTCGACGATGGCAATCGCGACGCTGACCTCGTGGGCGAGCAGCGCCTTGCTCGTGCTGTTCTTCGTGGTCACGATCGTATTCCCGAGCGGTCGCCTGCCGACCGGCCGCTGGGGCCGGCTCGCTCGGATCGGGCTGGCGGCGTTGGTTGCCTCCGCCGTCCTGGCCGCCGTCGCTCCGACGATCACGGCCAACGTCGCTGAATTCGTCCTCCGGCGTCCAGATCCACAACCCGTTGGCCATCCTGCCGGACTCCGCTCTCTGGGCGTTCGTCGGCGGGTTGGGGTTCCAGTTGGCGATGGCCCTGGCTGGGGTCGCCTCGATGGTCGTCCGCCTCCGGCGGGCCCGGGGGGTCGAGCGGGCCCAGCTTCGCTGGGTCGTCCTGGCCCTGGCCCTGATCCTCGTCGGGTTGATCGTCGGGATCGTTGGTGGCGCCGTGTTCGAGAACGGCTTGAATGGCCTCGTCTGGATCCCGGCTGAGATCGCCTTCGTCCTGCCGCCGATTGCCATCGGCGTTGCCATCCTACGCTACCGGCTGTACGACATCGACCGAGTGATCAGTCGGACGATCAGCTGGGCCGTTGTGACGGTGGTCCTGGCCACAAGCTTCGTGCTCGCCATCCTCGTGGCACAAGCGCTGCTCGCCCCAGTCACTGGCTCGAATCAACTCGCCGTTGCGGCGTCGACGCTGGTCGTGGCAGCGCTCTTCCAGCCGATCCGCCGACGGGTCCAGCGACTCGTCGACCGACGCTTCAACCGGGCCCGGTATGACGCTGAACGAACGGTCAACGCGTTTGCCGGACGCCTTCGCGATGAAGTCGACCTCGAGGAGCTCCGGGCCGAGATCCTCGCGACGGTCAGCCAGGCCGTCGAGCCGACCACGGTCTCGTTGTGGCTCCGGGCATGAGCGGCCCGAGGCCGACGAACCGCGCCGGATCTGGCGGGGATCGGGAGCGCTGACGAGCAGCCCGCCCCGTGAGCCAGCGAGGTTGGCTCGTAGCTGAGGCGCGCTGCGAAACCGCTCGGGAAGGCCCCGGCGTACAGGCTCGTGCCCCCCTGGGGCGTAGCCAAGTCGGCAAGTCTCGAAGGACGGATCATGCACCCATCCAAGGCACCCCTCGTCGGCGGAATCCTCGCCGTCGCCATCATCCTCGCGGCGTGCTCAAGCAGTGCTCCTGCGGCAGGCTCCTCGACGATCACGACCGCCTCGGTTGGATCGAACGGGACCCTCGTCGTCGCCGGCTCGAACTCGATGACCCTCTACACGTTCTCGAAGGACACCGCGAACAGCGGGACGAGCGCCTGCACCGGCGACTGCCTCACGACCTGGCCGCCCCTGACCGTGCCGGCAGGGACGACGCCGACCGCGAGCGGTGGCGCAACCGGTGCGATCGGCACGATCACCCGGACCGACGCGAACGGAGCGCTCCAGGTGACGTACAACGGTCTGCCCGTGTACTTCTTCTCGGGCGACAAGGCGGTCGGCGACTCGAACGGCGTCTACACGAACTGGAACGCCGTCACGCCCTAGCAATGCTCGGCGTTGCAGATGGGACGTGGCGAGCCGCCGCTCACTTGCTCAGGACGGGCAGACGGTGCCGGCCGCTGGGACGGCCAGGGTCAGCAGGTAGGCATCGACGAGACCATCGATGCAGGCGCTCTTGCCATAGGCGGTGTGGCCCTCGCCGGTCCGGGTGAGGAGGACGCCCGAGCTCAGCTCCTTGGCGAGCTTCTGGGCCCAGGCGTACGGGCGTGGCCGGGTCACCGGTCGTCCCGACGACGAGGATCGGCGGGGCACCCGGTGGCAACCGGGGCAACCGGGTCCTGGCTCGGGTGGAAGGGCCAGAACGCGCAGTCGAGGCTCGAGTAGACCGCCGCCGCGCCGAACCGCGGGTTCTGCGCACCGAGCTGGCGGGCGAGGGCCTCGTACGTCGCCACGTTCGTCGGCACGACGGAGTCGGCGCAGTTGACGGCGGCGTTGGCGCTCGCAATGTTCGCGTAGGTGCCGTCGGCGTTGCGCTCGTAGTACGTGTCGGCCAACTCCAGCAGGATTGAGCCGTCACCGGTCTGGGCGAGGGCCAGTCCCTGGGCCAGGATCGGCCAAGCCGTCTGGTCGTAGAGGGCGGTGATGACTCCGACCAGGGCCTCACCCTCTCCGACGGGGCGCGGGTCGCCGATCGCGGTCGCGGGCAACGGTGACTGGGTGATCCTGGCCATCAAGGCGTCGTAGGCGGGCCCAGGTCGGCCGTTGTTATAGAACGCGCACGACGGGCGGCTGGCGCAGTCGGCGAGGAAGCTGCTGAACGCACCGGCGAAGCCCTGCGCCTGGCCGGCGATGCTCGTGGCGAACGGCAGGGTTGCATCGACCGCGCCATCGAGGACGAGGGCCCGGACGTGGCCCGGGTAGAGGTTCGCGTAGGTCGAGCCGAGGAACGTGCCGTACGAGAAGCCGAGATAGGTCAGCTTCGGCTCGCCCAGGGCGATCCGAAGCTGTTCGAGGTCCTTGGCCGCGTCGACCGTCGTCATGAACGGCAGGAGTGCTCCGCTCTGCGCTTCGCAGCCGGCGTCGAACGTCTTGGCGCCGCTGATCAGAGCGTTCTGCTCGGAGGCGGTGGTCGGGTCCTGGTCGAGCTCGTCGAGGCGATCCATCGTCGCTCCGTTGACGCACTCGATCGGATCGCTCGCGCCGACGCCGCGGGGATCGAAGCCGACGATGTCGAACCGGGCCCGGAGCGCTGCGGAGAAGGCCGACTCGGCCGACGTGCGCACGAAGTCGACGCCCGATTCGCCGGGACCGCCGGGGTTCGTGACGAGCTCGCCGAGCTTTGTCGCCGGGTTCGTGGCCGGCAGGCGGATCAGGGCCAGGTCGATCGATCCCTTGGCCGGCTGGCCATAGTCGATCGGGACCTTGAGCGTGGCGCACTCGAAGGGCGCGGTGCAGCTCGTCCAGGCGAGCGAGCTCGAGCTCGATGGCGCAGGGATCGGGCTGCTGGTCGGGGTCGCCGCGCCAGCGGCAGATGGGGGGATCGAGACGGCCGGTGGCGCGGACGACGGAGCTGGGGCCTGGCTCGGCGGGGGAGCGGTTTCGCCACAGGCGCTCGCGACAAAGCTCACCGCCACGAGGAACGCGACGACAAGCCGAGATCGGGCCCAACCGGACCCGGAATCGACGGCCACGAGCGAGGTTCGGCGCACGCCCGCACAGTACGCTTCCACCTCGAAAGAGGACGTAAAGCCGGAGTCGGCGTTCCGGTTCGTTCACCAGGCGTTCGGCCGGTCCGCGATCGCGATCAGGGCTACGCTTCAGCGATGCTGAATCGCCAGAAGATCCGCGCCTTGATCCCCGGCATGAGCCGACTCTTCCCGACCGGACGGGTTGCGATCCTGCGGCTCTACGGACCGATCGGTGGTGGCGCGCGAACCGCTGACTGGATCGAGCTCGTCCGCCGTCTCCGCGAGTCGAAGAAGGTGCCGGCCGTTGTCCTCGACATCGACTCCCCAGGCGGCTCGGCAACCGCATCGGACGACATGTTCCTGGCCCTCGAGCGCCTCGCCGCCAAGAAACCGCTGATCGCTGCGATCCGGGGGACCGGCGCGTCGGGTTCCTACCTGGCCGCCCTGGCGGCGCAGCGGATCGTCGCCCAGCCACACGCCGTCGTGGGCTCGATCGGCGTCATCTCGGCTGGACCCCGGATCCCCCTGCTGCTCGACCGCTTGGGCATTAGCGTCACGGAGAATCGTGCCGGCAGGCTCAAGGGCATGGGAGCGCCGTGGCGCGACGAGACCGACGAGGAACGGGCCAAGGAGCAGGCGGTCGTCGACGCGTTCTACAACGCCTTCGTCAGTCGGGTGGCAACAGGCCGGCATCTGCCGGAGGCGACGGCCCGCGACCTGGCGACCGGTGAGATCTGGCTCGGCGACGAGGCCCTGGCCTTGGGGCTGGTGGACGAGATCGGCGACCTGGAGCGAGCCGTCGAGCTGGCAGCCAAGGCCGCCGGTGTGCCGGCCCGGTCGGCTCCGGTCCGGCTCCATCGGTCCCTGGTCGGCTCGTTGATCGGTCGCTTCGGGACGAGCCTCGCGAGTGCCGTCGCGGACGAGGTCGAGGCCCGACTGGAGAGCCGCCTGAGGACGTGACGGCCGCGTTCGAGTCGCAGACGGTAGTCAACCGATCGGCGTCGCCCGCAATACGACAGAGTGAACGTCAAGCCCAGGGCTCGAGCTCAGCGGTTGGCGTTCGACGGAGCACCACCGAACTCGATCTCGTTCCCGTCCAGGTCGCGGTATGCGACCTTGCGCACGCCATTAGGAAGTGTTTGCCGGTTGGCGGGGTTCAGCCCTCGCTCGGCAATGCCGGCAACCAGCCGGTCGAGGTTATCGACGAACAGAAGGTGCCGGGCGGTCCCGGCGCGCTCAGGTTTCTCTTCGATGAAGACGAACCGATGCTCAGCGATCTCCCACACCGCCTCGATGCTATTCGGGAGGAATGACGGCGGCGCACCGAAGAGCCGCTGATACCACTCTTCAGCCGCCGCGTAGTCCGCGACCGGGACGCCTGCGAACAGGTCGATTTCCATTGACCAAGTTTCACCCTTTTACCCAGACGGGTCGCAAGTACGACCAAGAGGCGTCAATCCCACGGTCACGACGCCGTGGAACTCGGAGCGCTCGGGCGGAGTCGGATCCAGCGTGACGCTTGCCGAGCAAGCCTTCGGCCGTCGTAGGATCGTTCACAGGGTGATCTGCGACCTTGATCACGCTCTGGCGGCACGACGTTCTCACCCTGCCACCGCGACACCCGTACCCGCACAATAGTCGGGCCGCGGCGACCCGCCGCCAGTTGAGGGGTGCCCATGCCCAGCGCGACGGGCCCGGCCGGTCGAGTCGTTCGAGCTGCCGTCGTCCAAGCGGCGTCGGTGGCGTTCGATCGAGGGGCCACCCTCGAGAAGGTGAGCGACTGGACGGCCAGGGCGTCCGCCGGCGGGGCCGAGCTGGTGGTCTTCCCCGAGGCGTTCGTCTCGGGGTACCCGAAAGGCGCCTCATTCGGAGCGGTGATCGGCTCGCGCTCGGCCGAGGGTCGCGACTGGTACCGGCGCTACTACGAGAGCGCCGTGGACGTGCCCGGGCCGGCGGTCGACCTCCTCGGTCAGATCGCCCGGCAGCATGGCGTCCACCTCGTCATCGGAGTGGTCGAGCGCGACGTTGGCACGCTCTACTGCACGGTCCTGTTCCTGGGTCCCGACGGGAGCTACCTGGGCAAGCACCGCAAGGTGATGCCAACCGCGATGGAGCGCCTGATCTGGGGCTTCGGCGACGGCTCGACGCTGGCCGTCGTCCCCACCGAGCTGGGTCGGATCGGCGCGGTGATCTGCTGGGAGAACTACATGCCGCAGTTGCGCCTGGCGATGTACGGCCAGGGCGTCGAGCTGTACTGCGTCCCAACGGTCGACGACCGCGAGACGTGGCTCCCGACGATGCGCCATGTTGCCTTGGAGGGCCGCTGTTTCGTCCTGTCGGCGAGCCAGTTTGCCAGGCGCTCCGACTTCCCCGCCGACTACCCCTTGGACGTCCAGCCGGATGAGATCGTCATCTCGGGTGGAAGCTGCATCATCGACCCGCTCGGCCAGGTCCTGGCCGCCCCGGCTCGCGGCAGCGAGATGGTCATCACGGCCGAGCTGGACCTCGACCAGATCGTCCGGGGCAAGTTCGACCTCGACATCACCGGCCACTACTCTCGGCCCGATCTCTTCCGATTGAGCGTCAACACCAATCCGCAGGTTCCGGTGGCATTCCTGGGCAGCCGTCCCCACGACCACGACGACCATGACGACGGCGAGGTCGATCGATGAAGATCGCGATCGTCGGGAGTGGCGGGGCGGGCTGACGACCTTCATCGTCCTTCTGCTGCCGGTCGGCGAGACGAACGTCACCCCGCAGCCGGTGCCGGTCCGGCAGGCAGCGGGCGCTCACTTGGGGCTTTCGTGCTCGCGCACGGCTAGCTGACTCGGCGGACCGTCACTGGGGGCGGGTTGAGGCCGCGCCGGGCCTGCCGTTCGGCGAGGAGCCGGTCGGGATCATCCGGGGTCATCTCCGAGCGCGACTCGGACAACCGCCCGGGGATTGTCCAGCCGCGGTCGAAGATCGGTTCGTGGATCCGCCTGGGTCGCGCCGGCTCAATGGTCATGAGCGGAACTAGGCCTCGACGAGGATCACCATCGTTTCGGGCAGCACGCCGTCGTACTCCATGGCGTCGGCCCCCGCCTTGGTCTGCATGAAGTTCATGACGGCGTCCATGTCGGCCACATCCATGAGCACCGCCACCTGGGTCGGGTTCTGCGGGTTGACGAAGGTCCGGATGTTGGTGACGCCGAGGGGACCGAAGACCTCTTCGCGCTTCGGCGAGGCAAGCCAGTGATCCTTGTCTTTCACGTCGTGGTGGCCGATCACGGTAGGCACGGTCTCTCCTTTTGAGGTGGGTCGAGCGGTAGCTCCGACCCGGCCCACCATCCTACGCCCCCCCAGCCCGCCCGGACCGAGGCCGACCGTAAGGGACCGCTTGGCTGGGCGTTCTCATGCTCGTCTCAGGTGGGCAGGCGACACTCTTGCGAGCTCCAGGTCGGCCTATCAGCCCTGGGGTCGCGCCGCCGGCCAGTCACCTGCGCGTGCTGGCCGGCGGCGTCCTTGAGGAGTTCGCTTCCGCCAAAGCCAAGGCGCTCGGCATCTAAGTCGGCTGGCCCCCGAAGCGGTTCGCCGCCCGGACGCGGAGCCTGAGCGAGCTCGACAAGGTGGCTTCTTGACGTCCGCTTTATGCCAGCCCGAATAGCATCCGGCGCGAGCCCATCGCCGCGGCCGACCATCGACGAGGGTGGGGCTCGTTATCGCCGGAGCGATCCCAAGAGATGACTGACAGGCGCCCACAACCCACCGAAAGAACGTCCCACGTGAGCCACCACGACTTGCTGGCCGTTGGGCCCGTGCTTCCCTCACGGACCGAGTTCAGGCCGGTCGACCCCGACCAGCTCGCCGCCGACAGGGCGGCTCGGCGGGGACTCCATCCGCCCCAGCCGACGATCCGCCGGTTGGCCTGATCGCCCTGGCCCGGGCCGGTTCTAGCGGGGCCGCAGGCCCGATTACAGGGCCGACCTACACTGAGCCCGCCCCGCCCGTCGGTATCCCCCCACCGGCCGGCGGGGCGTAGGAGGCCCCGGCGGGCTACTGGCGCGACGAGGTCGTCCACGGCCCGACCTCGGGCCTATCCTGGATCGTCATGGAACGGCCTTCGGCCGGTCGCGACCCCTGGCCGTGGATCGGCGTCGCATCGGCGATCGCCTTCCTCGTGCTCGGGACGCTTGTCTCGCGCCGCGGCGGGCTGGCCTTCGACGTGCCCCTGGCCACGGCCATCCGCGAGCTGCCGATCCAGGCATGGGCCTGGATGCTGGTCACCACGCTTGGCGGCGCGGTCGCAGCTGCCGTCGGGACCGTCTTCGTCGTCATCTGCCTGCTGTCGCGGCGAATCCGGCTGGCCCTGATCGTTGCCCTGATTCTGATCGGACAGACGGCGTTCACCCACGTCGTCAAGGAGGTCGTGGAGCGGCCCCGGCCGCCCTGGCCCCACCTCGTGGCAGCAACCGGGTACAGCTTCCCGTCGGGACATACGACGACCAGCACTGTCACCTATGGGCTGCTCGCGGTCGTGGCCTGGCGCAGTCGGCTCCCGGTTGTCGCCCGCCGCGTCGCCGTCTTCGCCGGGGTGCTGCTGCCGTTCCTCGTTGGCCTGTCACGGATCGCCCTCGGGGTCCACTACCCGAGCGATGTCCTGGGAGGCTGGCTGGCCGGCATCGCGTTCGTCGCGCTCGGCGCCACGCTGATCGAGCTGACCGGTGCGATGGACCGCATCCCGGGCCGACCTTGAGAGCGGGTCCGATGCCACTCCACTAGCATGGGGCGAGACCGACCCTCGACGCGGGGTGACCGTGTCACGTCTTGGGAGATCGTCATGCGCAGCAATCGACTCGGTGCCGTTCGGGGCGCCGCGATGGTCCTGGCCGTTACGCTGACGGTTGCTGCCTGCGGCCAACTGGCATCCGCCCTGCCGAGCTTGCCGAGCTTGCCGAGCCTGCCCTCGGGCCTGCCAACGCTGCCGGCCCTCCCGTCCAGCCCACCTACTCCGGCTCCAACGGCCGCTCCGACCGCGACCCTCGAACCGGCGGCCAGCCCCGCTCCGACCCCAACGGCAACGCCGACCCCGACGCCGACTGCGACGCCAGCGCCAACACCGACCCCGGCTCCCACGGCCACGCCGACGCCGGCCCCCACGGCAACACCTGCACCTTCGCCGACTCTGGCGCCATCGGCATCACCATCGGCCAGCGTCGCCCCGAGTCCCAGCCCTTCGGTCGCGGTCAGCGTCGGGCCTTCGGCATCGCCCGGCTCAGGGTCCGGGAGCGAAGGTGGATCGGGCTCGAACAACTTGCTGATCGTGCTTCTCATCGTGCTCGTGATTGCCCTCGGGGCTGTCGTTGCCCTGCTCATCGCCCGCTCCCGGAGGTCCGAGCTCGAAGGGCGGCCGACCGTCGCCGTGCCGCCCCCGCCGCCGCCTCCGAGCGTGCCCCCGGCAGGCAGTCCGGAGGAACCGGTTGTGCCACCCGCGCCGCAGGAGCCGGGCACGACGCCGCCAGGCCCTGGCCCCGACCCGCAGTAAGGCATTCGATCAACCCGAGCGCGAGCTAGCTCAGAACTCGATCAACGGTGAGCCGACCGCCGGTTCTGGAGACCGGCCTAACGACCCGCTGCGCGCTGTAGGATCGCCGCGATGGGCGTGTCCATGCGCCAGCTTCTTGCCATCGGCGCCGTCCCGAGCGATGACGACGACACCCGGCTGCGCAAATTCCTCTTGCTGGCTGCGGCCCTGGCGATCACCCCGCTCGCAGCGCTGTGGGGCGCGATCTATTGGGTCGTCGGGGCGACCGCGGCTGCGCTGGTTCCCTGGCTCTACGTGCTCATCTCGCTCGCGAGCCTCGTCGTGTTCGGGGTCAGCCGGCGCTACAGCTGGTTTGCGATCGCCCAGTTCGCGCCGTACATCAGCCTGCCATTCGTCCTGATGTGGAGCCTCGGTGGCTTCGTGTCCGGCAGTGCCGTCGCCGTTTGGGCCGGCCTCACGCCGATCATCGCCCTGCTCCTCGGGCATCGCCGGGCGGCTCTCGGCCTGGCCGGTGCATACGCGGTTCTGATGGTTGCCTCGTCGTTGGTGCCGACGCCGGGGTCGCTGGTCGTGCCGGCCTGGTTCCAGGAGACGCTGTTCGTGCTCAACCTGGGCGCCGTGCCCCTGGTCGCGTTTCTCTTCGTCCGGCTGTTCAGCGGCGATCGCGCGGGTGCCCTGGCCACGGTCCGTCGCGTCGTCGAGCGCTATTTCTCGGCCGATCTTGCCGAGGTACTCCTGGCCGACCCGAGCCGGGCCGAGCTCGGCGGTCAGATCGCTCAGGTGAGCGTGCTGTTCGCCGACCTTGGGAGCTATTCCACGTACGCCGAGAAGCGACCGCCGGCAGAAGTCGTCGCCATGCTCAACGCCTACTTCGGGATCGCGCTGCCGGCGATCCAGGCGGAGGGCGGGGTGCCCACCCAACTCGCAGGAGACGCAGTCATGGCCGTGTTCGGGGCGCCGAAGTCGCAACCGGACCATGCGGCTCGGGCGTGCCGCGCCGCCCTCGCGATTCTCGAACGGACCGAGTCCCTCGCGGCCGGACCGCAGCCGGGTCCGCGCTTCCACATCGGGGTGAACTCCGGCCCAGCTCTCGTCGGCAATATCGGCAGCGAGGCGTATCGGAACTTCACCGCGATCGGAGACACCACCAATCTCGCCGCCCGGCTCCAGGACGTCGCGAAACCCGGCAAGATCGTGATCGGGCCACTGACGGCGCAGGCCCTCGATGGCACGTTCATGCTCACGCCGCTCGGGTCGATCACCGTCAAGGGTCGGTCCGAGCCGGCCGAATCGTTCGTCCTCGGTTCGGCCTGAATGGATCGGCAAGGACAGTCAACCCCGACGGCCGAGGCCCTGAGAGTTCAAATCTGCTCGGCTGGTGCCGTTCGAGCGCTCGAGATCCGGAGACGTCATGATCGGCATCCTCACCGCTGCAAGATGTCGTCATCGCAGATGCCATCCTGCAGCGGGCCGAATGCTCGTCCTTTCGCCTGAAGCGCCAGACCTGGCGCACTAACTCGAGGTTCGCCGGATCCATGCCTGCGGTCGCGAACGGCGGGGTCAGAATCAGCTACGACGTGACCGGACAGGGTCGCCCCCTGGTGCTGCTCCACGGTTGGCTCAACGACCGGACCTGGTGGGCGCACACGGGCTATATCGACGGCCTCCGGCGGGACCATCGAGTCGTGAGCGTTGACCTGCGAGGTCATGGGCGAAGCGACAAGCCTCACGAGCCGAGTTCGTACCACGCGGCTTCATTCGCCAGCGACGTGCTCGCGGTCGCCGACGCCGAACGCCTCGAACGGTTCGCGATCTGGGGGCTGTCCTACGGCGGCTGGGCTGCCTGGATGACGGCCGATGCGGCTCCCCATCGGGTCGCGGCGATGATCACGACCGGTTCCTGGGATCCAAGGCCCGCGCCGTACCTGCCGGACTCGGCAGAGGACCCGGATCTCGAGGTCCTTCGCCGCGAAGGCATGGCGGCCCTGATCGAGCGCTACGAGGACGATTCGTATCTGTTTCCGCCTCCGATCAGGGCGGTGATGCTCCAAGCGGACCCTGAGGCGATGATCGCCTGCCAATCGAGCGAGCTCCTGACCGATGGCATTCGAGACCTGGAGTCGTTCCCGGTGCCAGCCCTGTTGATCTCCGGTGAGCGCGAGGACGAGGAGGGCAAGGCCGCCTCGATCGCGCACCTGTTGCCACACGGTGAGAGCCTGCTTCTACCGGGGCTCGGGCATGCGGCTGCGTGCGCCGCGAGCTCACAGACGGTCCCGATCGCCCGAGCCTTCCTCGATCGATGGTTCGACGGTTAGCCCTGACGGAACGGCTGACGGTACCCAGGAATCGGTCGCAGTATCTGAGGCCTCCGGACCAAAAACGTTCTTCATCGTGAGGCGGTTCGTGTTTTCGATTCATGGGAGACCGCCGATCTCCACGTCGATCCAGCTCGTCTTCGACACCGCGGATCCCGACAAGGAGGCCCGGTTCTGGGCCGAGGCGTCGGCTATCGTCTCCAGTCGCCACCAGACGGTTTCACCACCTGGGCTGCGTCCCTGCAGCAGCAGGGCGTTCCCGAGGAACGCTGGAACGACGCAGCATCGGCCGTCGTCGATCCAGGGAGGTTGCGGCTAGCCGCGTTCCGATGGTCGCTCGCGGCTGAGCGCTAAGCCACTCCCGATCAGCGAATCGAACAGGAGCAGCCCGAAGCCGTGACGGCCGAGAGCGTTCCGAGGCAAGCGCTCCATGGTCCTAGGCGTCACGCCGGACCAGCGCGGCAGCACCGAGGATGAGTGGACCAAAGGCGTAGGCCAGCATCACCAACGCCGCCTGCCAAGGTGCCAGCAGGGCGCTGAAGACCGAGTCTTCGTTGCCGGTACCGGCCAGCTGACCCGCGAGGGCACCTGGCACGAGCGAGGAGAGCACGCCGCTCCACGGTGCCGGCACGTGGGAGGCGATCAGCGGAACGATGTACCAGACGAGGGCGAGGGCAACGACGGTCGCCAGGCCCGATCGGGTGATTGCCCCAAGCCCCAGCCCGATCAGGGCGAACGTCGCGATTGACAGCCCCATGGCGATAACGAAGACCAGGCCACCGAGATCGAGCGGCGTCTGGCCACCGATCGGTCGGTCGCCGAGGATGGCGGCACTGCCCAGGAGCGTCACGAGGAGCGACGCCTCGGTGGCGACGAAGCTCACCACCGCCACGACGATCGCCTTGGCGAGGAGGACGAGCGGCCGATTCGGCATGGCCAGGAACGTGGTCCGGATCATCCCGTTGGCGCATTCCGAGGTGATCGCCACGGCGCCGAAGACGGCCATGATCAGCGACGCGATCCAGCCCATCAGGGTCGGCAGCGATCCCAGGGCCGCGTTCGCCCGGCGTTCTGGTGTCAGCCCATCCCAGGTCGAGACGAAATACCAGGCCACGGCGAGCATCAGGGCCGTGAACACGGCCAGGACGCCAAAGACGAGCCAGGTCGACCGAGCCGTGCGGAGCTTCAACCACTCTGCCGCGAGGATGTCAGCCATGGCCCGTCCGCGGGATCGAACCGGCGGCATACTCGGTCGCCTCGGCCGTGAGCGCCAGGTAGGCGTCCTCCAGCGAGACACTCCGCGACCTGAGCTCGATCAGCGGAATCCCCAGGCGGGCGGCAATCACGCCCACGGATGCGGCGTCGATTCCGGTGACCTGGAGGAGATCGCTGTCGTCCTCGCTCGTCACGATCCCCCCGCCGCGCTCGAGCGCCGAGGACAGTTCTCCAGCGCGTGGCGAGCGCACGATGACACCCTTGGGGTGCCGATCGGCGAGTTCGGCGACGGTCGTGTCGGCGATCAGCCGACCGCGGCCGATGATGATCAGTCGGTCGGCCGTGATCGCCATCTCGCTCATGAGGTGGCTCGAGAGCAGGACGGTCCGACCCTCGAGGGCAAGCGACCGCAGCAGTTCACGAAGCCAGCGGACGCCGTCGGGGTCGAGGCCGTTCACCGGCTCGTCGAGCAGCAAGAGGCCCGGATCGCCGAGGAGGGCGGCGGCGATCCCGAGCCGCTGCTTCATCCCGAGCGAATAGGTCGCGACGCGATGTCGCGCCACGCCGGCCAGGCCCACCTGCTCGAGAAGCGAGCGCACCCGCTCCCGGCCGATCCGGTGGCTTCTCGCCAGCCAGCCGAGGTGATCAGCCGCCGAGCGCCCACCATCGATGGCACCGGCGTCGAGAAGCGCACCAACCTCGCACAGGGGGCGAGCGATCCGCCGGTAGGGCCGCCCGTCGATCAGCGCGCTCCCAGCCGTGGGCTCCGCCAGTCCGAGGGCGAGACGGAGCGTCGTGGTCTTGCCCGCTCCGTTTGGGCCGAGGAATCCCGTCACAAACCCGGGGCGCACCGTGACCGATAGGTCGTCGACGGCCAGCGTCGCACCGTAGCGCTTGGTCAGGCCACGCATCTCGAGCATGCCGCCATGTTCGTCGAAGCGAACCCTCGTGCACATCGCTCCAGCTGACCGGCTCCGCGGACCCGCCCCCGCGAGGCCGCCGCCCAGGGACCAGCAGGCCCCATTTCCTAGGCGATCTTGCGGCGGTAGATGCGCATGGCCAGCAAGTAGGCGACGACGAGCAGGCCGACGCACCACCCGAGGGCGATCCAGATATCCGAGCCGACTGGCTGTTGGGTGAACAGGTCGCGGATCGCGTTGACGATCGAGGTCACCGGCTGGTGTTCGGCGAAGGCGCGAACGGGGCCGGGCATCGTGTCGGTGGGGACGAAGGCCGAGCTGATGAACGGCAGGAGGATCAGCGGATAGGCGAACGCGCCCGCGCCATCGGGAGACGTCGCGGTCAGGCCGGGGATCACGGCCAGCCAGGTCAGGGCCAGGGTGAACAGGATCAGGATCCCGGCGACCGCGAGCCAGGCCTCGACGCCCGCCGGTGAGCGGAAGCCCATGACGACCGCGACCGCCACGACGACCACGATCGAGACGAGATTGGCGACGAGCGAGGTCAGGACGTGCGCCCAGAGCACGGACGACCGTGCGATCGGCATCGATTGAAATCGCTCGAAGATGCCGCTCTGCATGTCCAGGAAGAGGCGAAAGGCGGTGTACGAGATGCCCGAAGCGATCGTGATGAGCAGGATGCCCGGCAGCAGGTAGGTCACGTACGAATCCGAGCCGGAGTGGATCGCGCCGCCGAACACGTAGACGAAGAGGAGCATGAAGGCGATCGGCATGACCGTGGTCGTGATGATCGTGTCGAGGCTGCGGGTGATGTGGCGCAGCGATCGTCCGGTCAGGGCCGCCGTGTCGCCGAAGAAGTGGCTGGTCATCCGGTTGATCCTTACCTTCCCGTGGCGCTGTCTGCGCCGTGTGTGCCGCCCTGGTCCCGGTCGCCGACGATGGCGAGGAACACGTCCTCGAGGGTCGGCTGCCGCTCGACGTACTCGACCCTGGCCGGCGGGAGCAACTGCTTGAGCTCGGTGAGGGTGCCGTTCACGCGGATCCGACCCTCGTGAAGGATCGCGATCCGGTCGGCGAGCTGTTCGGCCTCGTCGAGGTACTGCGTCGTCAGGAGCACCGTCGTCCCCTGCTCGGAGAGCTTCTTGACGGCTTGCCAGACCTCGATGCGGCCCTGCGGGTCGAGCCCGTTCGTGGGCTCGTCGAGGAGGATCACCGGGGGATCCCCGATGAGGCTCATCGCGATGTCGAGACGGCGCCGCATCCCGCCTGAATAGGTCGACACCCTCCGCTCCGCGGCGTCGGTCAGCCCGAAGCGATCGAGGAGGTCGGCTGCAATCGCGTCGGCGTTCTTGAGGTGCCGCAGGCGGGCGACCAGGACGAGGTTCTCCCGGCCACTGAGGATCTCGTCGACGGCCGCGAACTGGCCCGTGAGGCTGAATGACTCCCGGACCTGGGCAGCCTGTGTGCCGACATCGAACCCGTTGACGACGGCGGACCCCGCGTCGGCCCGGAGCAACGTGGCCAGGATCTTGACGACCGTCGTCTTGCCCGCCCCGTTCGAGCCGAGCAGGGCGAAGATGCTGCCTCGCGCCACGTCGAAGTCGACGCCGCGGAGGACCTGCAGCTCCTTGTACGACTTCTCGAGGCCCTGCACGTGGACCGCGGGCCCGGGGACCGGCGTGGCTGTCATCAAGTCCTACCTCCTGTTATCGCCGTATGCATACGCCGTACACAACGGCCACACTCTAGGTATGCGGCGTATACTTGTCAAGCGATGAAGCAGAACGCCACGGAACGCCCTGAGACACCTGGACGTCCCGCCCTCACCCGCGCGGCGATCGTGGCCCGAGCGCTCGAGATCGGGACCGCCGAAGGGCTCGAGGCGGTGAGCCTGCGACGCCTGGCCCAGGAACTCGGGGTCACGCCGATGGCCCTGTACCGCCACGTGCGCGACAAGCAGGACCTCATCAACGCGATGACCGAGGTTGTGCTCGAGGGGATGGACGCAACCCCCAATGTCCGGCCGGAGATGACCTGGGCCGAACGGTTGCGCCTGGAGATCGACAGCTACAAGGAGCAGATCGACGCCCGTCCCCTTGCCCTGCCCCTGAGCATCGCTTACAACGGCGAAGGCCCCCCGTCCTTCTGGAGGGTCCTCGAGCGCCTGTTGGCCATCCTGTTGGATGCGGGGTTTGCCCGGCGGGACGCGATCATCCTGATCCGGATGATCTCGAACCTCCTCGCGGGCTACCTCCTGCTGCTCCAGCAGGGCACGCCCGCGGGCGCCTCGGCCCTCGACGCCCACCAGCTGGATCTCGTGCGGCGACACCTCGTGCTCGCCCAGCTGAGCCTGCCTCGCGACGAATTCCCGAACCTGGTCGAGAGTGCGGAGGACACGGCCGAGGTCTGGCTGACCGACCCGAACTACTGGTGGGGCAACACGGTCGACTTGATCACGTTCGGCTTGGAGCGAATGCTCGAGCGCAGCCGCGATGGATCACCGGAGTAGCCGGACCCGCGACAATGCCGCCTAGCCGGTCAGGTCATGGATCGAGCCGCCCAGAGATCCTTCTCCAGCCATGGTCGTTTGGCAGTCAAGGCAGGCTCGGGGACTAGAATCGCGGCGTGACCGTTTGCGAGCGATCGGGTTCAGATCCGGCCGTGGGCCCCGCTATTACTTGCCGCGGCTGACGACGCTGGACCATCGGCGGCGTTGGCCGGGCCCGGCCCATGGCTGACGGGGAACGCGCGACCGCAGGCCCTCGCAGTGCCCTGATCGTAGCGGAAACATGGCTCGGGTTACGGCGCTCGTGCTGGCGCTCCTGTTGCACCCAGGCCGGGCAGCGGTCGCCGACTTCGGAACGACGGCGGGGATGTCGGCCCTCGTGATCTCGGCCGTTGTCCTGGCCGTCACGGCCTGGAGCCACCTCGCGCTCGGGGATCACTGGCCGTCCGATGTCCTCGGCGGTCTACTCCTTGGCGCGGCCACCGCCTTTGCCCTGGCCTGGTTCCTTGACCGAGGCGCGGCGAGGGCGCCCGAGGCAGGCTAGCTCGGCTCAAGCGGAGACCAGATGATGATCGTCGCCGCCTTAGCGTCCTGGGACGGGCAGACGGTGCCGGCCGGAGGGACCGCCAGGGTGAGCAGGTACGCATCGACGAGAGCATCGATCCAGGGGCTCCTGCCGTCGGCGATGTGGCCGTCGCCGGTCCGGGTGATGAGGACGCCCGAGCTCAGCTGCGCTGAATGTGTCTCGCCGGGTCACTCCGCGTCGCCACTCGTTCCATGGACCGTCAAGATGGCCCTGTCAAACCTACCCTTGTAGACCGAGATGACGATGTGCGGGCCGCCTTTCGTGGCGGTGCAGCTCGAGGCCGAGCACGTTCCGCCCCGTGCGATCGACAGCCGGGCAGACGCGGACACATCGCCAATCGCGTTCCCGGCAGCGTCGTAGGCGATCGTGGTGAACACCTGTGAGCCACCGGATGCAATCACGGCGAAGCCCGGTGACAGGATTACATGGTCGAGCGCGCCGGCCACGACGGTGAAGCTCAGCTTCGTCCTGATTGAGTCGGCCTGGACCGTGACCGTGATCGAACCGGCCCGACGGCCCACGAGCCTGGCCGTCGCCACCCCGATGCTGTCGCTCAGGGCCGTGCCGAGCCCGGTGACGGTGCCCGTCCCGGCCACTTGCGTAAAGCTGACCTTCTGGCCGGCAACCGGGCGGTTCGACGCAGTCCTGACCGTGGCTGTCAGGGTCTGAGCGGTGCCGCCGGAGGACAGATCGGCGATCGACCCGGACAGGTGAATCGTGGCCACCTCGGTCGGGCTCGGCGTCGGCGCCGGCGGAGGGTGATGGGTGGGAGGAGGCGTCGGTGCAGGCGTTCGCCCGGCTCGCAGAGCCGGCGCTGGGGTCGGTGTGCTGGGAGCGCGGGGTGGCACGGGCGTGGCCACGGGCCGCCCCGGCACGGTCGCCGAGGTGCCGGGAGCGTCGGACGGCGCAAGGCTGGCCGTCGCGATTGGGCCAAGCTCCAAGCTGGAGGGCGACGGCGAGGCGGGGTCCACGTCGCCGACTGCAACCGCAGACCGGCTCGCAGGCGGACCGCCTCTGGCCGGCGGCGAAAACTGCGGCTGAATGAGCGTGACCAAGAGCGTGAGGACCCCACCACCGACGAGGAAGACGTCGAGGCGCGGGCGGATCGGCGAATACATCAGCCGGTGGATGGACTCCGAATGCGGTCGGATCCAATCCTAATCGCGGGTTACCCGCACCAGACCGGACCAAAAGGTCCTGGACCCCACTCGGCAAAGGTCGTGGGAGGGAACTCACGGAGCACTCGGCGGCGGCGCGGCGACCACTGACCTTCAACACCCAGGTGCGTCTGTTCGTTTACATCGCTGCCCTGGCGGCCTATCTGATTCCCACGCCGCTGCCTGGGTACTGCTAAGCGCCGCCCGGAATCACATCGGTGCGATGATCAGCCCGCCACGGTCGGCCCTCCCGACCGGTCGGGAGGGCGCGTGGGCAGTGACCAGGGGCGTGATCCCGACCGCGATCGAGGCCGAGACGAGATTCTCGGGCAGGTACCGGGCGGCGAGGGCATCGGGCAGGGCGACTGGTGCCTGGACCACGGCTTCCAGATGGCCGATGGCTCGGTCTCGATCGCCCGCCTGAAGGGCACAAATACCGGCGAAGAGCTGGGCACTGTGGGCCTGGGGGTCCTCCGTACCGGCCTGCTCGAAGAGCGGCAGGGCCGTCGCCGTGTCGCCGTGGAGGTAGGCGATCAATCCGGTGTGGTAGTGCTTCTCGGCGCTCGAGGCGAAGAGGCCCGGATGGGGCAGGACACTCTCTGGATCGAGCCTCGGGGTCGGGGCTCCGGGACTCGTGGCCGGGGCCATCGAGCGGCTGGCCGAACGACTCGTGCTGCTCGAGCGTGGCCGACTGCTGCCGCTCGACTGGGTGATGTAACTGAGACCGGTGCCCGGGATCCCGATGCTTGTGCGATGGGCTCCCGAGATGTGGACCGTCTCGTGGAACCCGCGGACGCCGATCGACGTACTGATCCCGCGCTTGCCGACGTTCAGCCGGATCCCGGGTGCGATCCGGATGCTCCGACGGAAGCGCATGTAGCCCATCGCCGGACTATGCATCACCTTGTTCTTCCGTGATCAGGACCGACGCGCCACGGGCTCAGACTTCATTCCGCGGGCTGCGCCCGGCCAAAAGCAGCCCAAACTTGGCTGGATTGTCGGATTCGGCCGGGCTCGATCGTCGTAGGGTCGTCAGAGGTTCCTGCCACAGGAGATTCGATGAGATACCTGATGATCGTCGCCACCGATCCGGACCACTCCGCCGAGGACGTGGCGCGCGCCCCGTCGATCGAGGCTTGGGTCGACCAGGTGACCGCCAGTGGCGCCTGGGTCATGGGCGAGCGGCTCCGCCCGACGACCGACGCCACGACGGTCCGGGTCCGGGGCGGTGAGCTCCTAATCACCGACGGGCCGTTCGTCGAGTCCAAGGAGTGGATCGCCGGGATTCGACATCCTCGAATGCCCGGATCTCGATGCCGCGATCGAGATTGCAGCGAGCCACCCAATGGCGTACACCGGACGCCTCGAGCTCCGTCCGTTCTGGCCCCTCGACGAGGGCTGAAAGGGGAGTCATGCGGTACGTGATGTTCATCTGCGGCGATGCCGACCACACCGAAACCGATGCCGCGGCGGCGCCGGAGATCGAGGACTGGTTCACCTACGCCAACGCGCGCAAGCAGTACGTCCAGGGCGTGCGGCTCCAGGATCTGGATCAGGCCCGGACGGTCCGCGTCCGCGACGGCGAGCTCCTGGTGACCGATGGCCCCTATACCGAAGCCAAGGAATGGATCGCGGGCTTCGGGATCATTGAGTGCTCCACCTTCGAGGAGGCGGTCGAGCTCGCCCGGCGCAACCCGATGGCCTGGGCTGGCCGGATCGAGCTGCGCCCGATCCACTCGATGGGCGGTCCGGACGACTGATGGCTGACGTGGCGGCCGCGCTGTCCGAGGCGCTCACGAGCGAGCGCCTGCGGATCGTCGCCAGCCTCATTCGGCTGACCCGCGACTGGGAGCTCGCCGAAGACTGCGTCCAGGACGCCGCCGAGCGGGCGCTCGCCCGCTGGCCCGACGATGGGATCCCGGCCAACCCGGCCGCGTGGCTGACGACGACCGCGCAGCGGCGGGCCCTCGATGTCCTCCGTCGCCGCCAGGTCGAGGAGCTGAAGCTGCGTGAGCTCGAGGCCATCGCGGGACCTGGATCGAGCTCGATCGAATCGGAGGACGAGGGGCCGTATGGCGACGATCGACTGCGGCTGCTGTTCGCCTGTTGCCATCCGGCGCTGCCACTGGCCGGCCGTGTGGCGCTGACCCTGAAGACGGTTGGCGGCCTCTCGACCCGCGAGATCGCCCGCGCCTTCCTGGTCAGCGAGGCGACGATGAGCCAGCGCCTGCTGCGCACCCGGACGAAGATCGAGCACGCCGGGATTGGTTTCCGGGTCCCTGAGCCGCACCGTCTCCACGATCGCATCGACGCGGTCCTCGCGGTGGTCTACCTGATCTTCAACGAGGGGTACGGATCGACCGAGGGCGACTACCTGCGCGATGAGCCCATGGTGGAGGCGATCCGCCTGGCCGACCTGCTCGCCCAGTTGCTGCCCGACGACGATGAGGTCCTCGGACTCCGGGCACTCCTCCTGCTCCAAGGCTCTCGCCGGGCGGCCCGGATGAGTGAGGCTGGTGAACTGCTCACGATCGAGGAGCAGGACCGGCGGCTCTGGAGCGCCGAGAGCATCGCCGCCGGCCTGGCCAGCCTCGCGACGGCCCGCTCGAGCGGCCGGCCAGCGGGGTTCTATCGCTGGCAGGCCGAGATCGCCGCGCTCCATGCCACGGCGCCGAGTCCCGGGGCTACCGACTGGGCCCAGATCGTCGTCGCCTATGACGCCCTATTGGAGCTCCGACCGTCACCGGTTGTCGCGCTGAACCGGGCGGTCGCGGTCGGCTTCCGCGATGGCCCCGAGGCCGGCCTTGCCGCCCTTGAGGCAGCCGGGTCCGACGCGCCGCTCGTGCCTGCCGTCCGAGCCGACCTGCTCCGCCGAGCAGGGCGCTGGGCCGAGGCGGCCTCGGCCTACCGCGAGGCGATCGAGCGGGCCGGCACCGAGGCCGAGCGACGGCAGCTCGAGCGGCGCCTGGCCGAGCTCAGCGAACTGGCCGACCGAATCTAGCTTGGAGGAGTAACGGTGTCGAAGGTCCGTGTCCACAACTTCGTCGTCACCCTCGATGGCTATTCAACGGGGGAGGGCCAGAGCCTCGAGGCCCCCTTCGGCCACGCCCAGGACCGGTTCAACCCGTGGTTCGCGGCCACCCACACCTGGCGGCGCGACCTCGGCGGCCAACCCGGTGGTGGTGGCTTCGAGGAAGCGGTGGCTTCGACCTGGGAGCAGGGCATCGGGGCCGAAATCATGGGTCGCAACAAGTTCGGCCCCCAGCGCGGACCCTGGGACAACGAGGACTGGCGGGGCTGGTGGGGCGAGAACCCGGTCTTCCATACGCCTTGCTTCGTCCTGACCCACCACCCCCGCCCGCCGATCACCCTTGAGGGCGGGACCAGCTTCCACTTCCTCGACGCGTCACCGGCCGAGGCCCTGGCCGTGGCCCGCGAGGCAGCCGGCGAGCGGGATGTCCGGATCGGCGGCGGGCCGACCACGATCCGCGCGTTTCTGGCCGCCGACCTGATCGACTACCTCGATCTCGTGATCATCCCGATCGTCATTGGCCGCGGGATTCGGATGTGGGACGGGCTTGACCGGCTCGAGGAGCGCTTCTCGGTCGAGTCGCTGACGATGCCGAGCGGCGCGACGCACGTGATCCTGAGCCGCTGACGCTGCGGCCTCGAGGTGCGTGTGGGCTACGCACATAACGCGGACCAGCTCCGGTCTCCTCCGATCCGCCCCGTTCGACTGGGCAGCACGGTCGTCAGGATCCCTGTGGCAGGAAGCGTCGTCGCTGACTTCGTCCTCAATACGGGGATCCGCTAGACCGTCTGGCTACGCCAGCTTTGTCCGCGGCTAGGAGTTCGATGGCATTTGTGGGCCGAGGGCAATAGAGCTCGACCACCGTGACCGACCTTAGCGATCGTGGTCCTCGTCGGTCGAGACGTCGTACCAGGTCCCACCTGGACCTGTGTAACTCGCTCCCTCGCCCCAGACCGCGATCGTCCGTCCGGTATTCGAGATGGCGATCTCGCCGTAGTCGCCGTACGGCTGGGCAAACCCAGCCGACGACTTGTAGGGCGCGCCGGTGGGTCGATTCGACAGCCGCTCCTCGGGCGACCAGGACTCGCCGCCGTCGACCGAGCTCCGGAACCAGGTGTTCCATCCAGCCGCGCCGTTTCGATCATCCTGATACCAGAGGCGAACGTCGCCCGTGCCGCTCCCGACCGCGGCCCCGAATGCAGCGTTCGTACCAAGCGGTCCGCCATCGATGTCGGTCCGCTTCGACCAGGTCATGCCGCCGTCGCTCGAGTGGCGGACGTAGACACGCTGGGGCCCCGACGGGACCGAAGCCCCCTGGTACATCACGACGAGCCGGCCGCTCCCATCCATCGCCAGCAGAGCCGACGGTCCGTAGAAGTCGATCGGACAGCCGTCCGACACGCACGGCGGCTGCTGGGCGACCGTGTCGATCAGCACGGTCCGCCAGTGCTTGCCGCCGTCGGTCGAGCGAATGGCATCCACCCGGACCGGTCCGAGGCTGGACTGGGTGTAGTTCGTCTCGCTGAAGATGACGGTCCCGTTCGGGGCGACCGCTCCGGCATAGGCGTACCAATAGCGGCTATCGGCGTTCGTCTTGATCGGCGCTGCGAAGGAAGCCCCGAAGTTGTGGGAGACGGAGATGTACGAGTCGCTTGCGTTCCAGGCGACGTACACGTCTCGGCCACTCGATGAGATCGCCAAGGCAGGCTTATCCCCGAACGAGATCGCCGGCGTCTTCAGAGCGATGGGCTTGGTCCATGAGCGGCCGTGGTTGCTCGACTTCGAGAAGACGACGCCGGGGACGTAGTCGTTGAGCCAGGCCGCGTAGACGGTCCCGTCCCGGGCGACCGAGATCTGGGGGTCGTTCTGACCTGAGATGCCCGGGCAGGGGCACAGGAACTGGTCAGCGCCGAACGATCGCCCTCCGTCCTTCGAAACCTTGAGGATGAGGGCCGGGTCCGGACAAGTCGAGCAGGCTTTCTTGCCGCTGTAACGGGTCGTCAGGATGTACACGTACGGGGCAGCGGGATCGGTCGCCACGGCCGGCTCCCAATCGTCGTTCCGGGTCGATCCGAGGAGTTGCTCTCCGGTCCAGCCGCGGTGCCAGTTCGGCGCCATCACTGCGGCGGTTGCGGCGGTCCTGGCGAGCGAGGTTCGGACGGAGACCGGCGAGACATTCGCTTGGCCCGGGTCGGTCCGGGCCAAGCCGTTCGCGGTCATCGTGCTCAGGGCGAGGAGCATCGAAGCCGACAGAGCCAGAATTCGGTGCATCCCGCGCTCCATCCTCGTTGCGGCTCAAAGTCTCGCTATTGGTCGGTCACGATAGGCCGAACCGACGCCGCCCCGCCGATTGGTCTCGTTCCACGGGATGCTCCCCACGATGAACGGATCTGTCGGAAGCGGGATCGGAGCTCGTCCAATGGCAGAGCCAGCCCCGCGAGGCGGACCTCCTTGTTCAGGACGTCCCGCCCTCGTCCCAGTCGGCGTCGAACCGCGGGACTATGGGACCAGCAGGTGGACCGGATTCCCTGAGACGGAAACCTGCCACGTGGTCGTGTCGTTGCCACCGCCCGGCGTCGCGTACTGAATCTGCCACCAGCCTTGATCCGATGGATTGGATGGAGGAGCCCAGAGCCCAGCGGATCCGTAACTTGCAGGCAGGGGCACCTGAATGTGGATCCACGAGTTGTTGAAGCTCGAGTGGCCGTTGACGGCCGTCGTGATCTGACTCACCCCATTCGCTGTGCAGGCATCACTCGGGCTCCACCCATTGGCGTTGACCGTGGCGTTGCAATTTCCGTCCGTCGTGTAGTTGAAGGTCGTGACAACTTGTGTCCCGCCTGGCCCGTTCGGCGAGAGGACCTTGAGGACGGCGTTGCCGGGGACGTCGCCCGGATCGAAGATGTCGATGAGGGCCGTCTTGCCGGCTCCCGTGAGGCGGTCGATCTTGGCCAGGAAGAACGTCTGGGTCGAGAGTCCTGGCTGGAGGTTGTTATAGACCGCCATCTTGCCGTTGCCATAGATCTGCGGCGATCCTCCGCCGACGGCTTCGATCGCGAACATGTTCTCTGCATTCACTGAACTGTTCGCCCCGGCGTTGTTCGGGTCGGAGGTGGCAACCTGGAGCACGTACGTGCCGCCGGCTAGTGGGCCGGACGGGACGGTCCACCACTTGTCGTGGTATGCGTCGCATGGCTGGTGACCCGTTGGACCACCATTCGAGGTGTCGGCGTCGTCCTCGTTCTGGAACAGGGACGTTCCGACCGTCGTGTAGATCGATGTCCAGGCTCCCTGGAGCCCGATCTTTCCGTTCGTGTTCCAGAGCGTGTAATAGGTCGATACCGCACCCACGCCGCTGATCCAGTGGTCACCGGCACCCAGGTTCCCCGCGCCCGAGGGGTTGCCGCCCATGTCACAGAACCCGGGATCAAAGACCTTGACAATGCCGCCGGCGGGGAGCTGGACGACGTAGTTGTAGCCGCGACCGTCGTACTTCGCGTTCGCGCCGCTGAACGGTGCGCCGCCGTTATTCGCAGGGGCATAGGCATCGCCATTCTGCTCGTTGCCACCGCGGGTGATGATCGCCCCCCAGCCACCCTGGCTTGCAAGCGTGGTGCCCCCGTCAGTCGTCGGCGTCTTCGTGAGGGTCGAGGTGTCCACTGTCGCCGCAATCGTATTGACCGAGAGCGTGCCACAGCTGTTGTTCGTCCGGAGGTAGTCGAGTCGGATCATGAACTTGCCGTTCGCGAAATCACCCGCCGCCCAAGTGTGACCGCTGTCCCACAGATTTCCGGGCCCCCCGAGCAAGTAGCTGGTCGCGGTCGTGGTCAGATTCGCGGTGGTAGTGGGTGTGTTGCCCCAGGTGGCCCCACCATCCCACGAAACCTGGGCCTGGACCTTGCACGAGCCGTTGCCGCTGATCTTTGCCATAAAGCTCAACGCGACGTCGGTCGGATTTGCGACGCTGCCCAACCCAAAGTTGGAGTACTGCTGGGTTTGATTGTTCACGTTCGACGTCGCATAGCTCGCGCCGGTCGTCCAGCCGTTGTTCGGGTTCGTCCAGACAACCGGCGAGGCGGTCGTCGGGATTCCCCCCGACGCACCCGCTTGATACGACCAGAAGTCGCCGACCCCGTAGTAGGCCAATGGGCTACCCATCGGGACGGGCAGCACGTAAACCCCATAGGCGGTCCGCTGCGCTGGCCAGGAGCTCAGACCCATGACCCGGGCGAAGTACGTGGCCACGTGGGTCGCGATCGTTACGTCGAGCTGGCGGGAATCCGAGGCATCCTGAACCGTGGTGATCGTTACGTTCGGCCCGGGGACGTAGCCGTTCTGGGCCGCTGAGGCCCGTGCGACCGAATAGGCCGTTGCCGTATCTCCTGGGAGGTAGACCGCCCCCGCGAGAGCCGCTGCGTCAGCCGCCCGCTGAATGCGGAGCGTGTTGACCCAGTAGTTGGCGACATCGACGACGATCGCGGAGAGCCCAATGAACAGGACGATCGACCCCGCGAAGATGACGGCCACCTGGCCGCGTTGTCGCCGTCGCTTCGCGGACCCAGAACGAGCGCCTGTTGCCGCATGCATCGATCGTGGCCTCTTACTGAACCGTCGGATTGAGGTTCATGACCGTCTTGTCGGTCATCTGGAGCGATGTCCAGTTCGATCCGCTCACGAGCTTGATGATTCCGCCGAACGGGGTCTCGAACTGATAGGTGTACGAAAGTGAGACGCCAAGGGCGTCCGCGTTGACACCGTTGTTCCGAGCACAGGGACTCCAGCCGGACGTCGTCTGAATGAAATCAAGGGGCTTGCCGTCCACGACTGGCCCCCCGCCGATCGAAAGCGCCCAGTTGTTGACGCTGCCCGTGGGATTCCCGGCGGCATTCGCAAGGTAGATCTTGATTGATTGGACGTTGGCAATCGTGATCGGCGAGCCGGGCGACTCGAGGATGCGCTCAACCGCCGCGACGATCGGCGCGTCAAAGTTCGGGGTGTTGCACGGATAGGACGAGTTGCCAACACCGAGGGCAGCGCCGGCCCGTGCGCCCTCACGGGTGGCATACGCAAGCGTCTGGTCGTGGGTGTAGGCGAGGCCAAACTCGAGCATGCCGAGCAGGAGCAGGAAGAAGACCGGAACGAGCACGGCGAACTCGACCAGGCCCTGACCCCGGGCGCCGCCGCGCAGCCGCGCCGCGAACCGTTGGGGGATCACAGGACCGGCTCCATCCTCATCGCGTTTGATTGGACGAGGGTCACCCCGGTCCCGCCCAGGCTGACGAAGTTCGCGATCGGTGATAGCCAGGTATGCCGATAGGTGATCTTCACGCCGATAGTGTCGACAGATGGATGCCCGGGCAGGCAGCCGTTTGCCGAGCCAGCCAAGATGTTGCAGCGAGACGCGGCCGGGTAGGTTGGGGCCGTCGTCGTGTAGGGGACGGTGAGCGTGCTCCCGTCAGCCAGCACGCATGACGTCGAATTGCCCGGCGTGAATAGGCCTGTCCGCGTGTAGATGTTCTGCTGACCCAGGTATACCGCGCCGTTCTGGTCGGAGCGATAGATGTCAACCTGCTGGATGCGGCCCTTGTCCGCTGGGGCCGTTACATCGTTCTCGACTTGCTGGAGGATCAGGCAGTCGGCCTCGGCGGCATTGCCGGCCTCCGCCGCGACGAGGGCAGCATCGCGGGTCGCATGGCCAATCGAAAGCAGTGCGTTGAACACGAAGGCGAATTCAACGAACCCGATCATCATGAGCAGGACGATCGGGAAGACAAGCGCGAACTCGACCAGCGACTGGCCGCAGGAGCTCGCTTTTACCCTGGCACCATTCTGGCGATGCATTGTCTCCCGAGTTCCTTGTGCGATGCCTCGCCCCTGGAGTGGTTGGAATACGAAGACCGATTACCGGGAGTGCATAGGGTGAGACCCGGCCCTTACAAAGTACCTTGCAAGACAGTACTTTCGGCTGCTGTCGACCTCGAGTCGTCCAGATCGCGGTGCGGCCCGGTACCAGCCTGACTTGAGCGTCATCGAAGACGATCAGGTCTGGAGTCGGGGGCGTTGTCGAGGATGACGGTGACCGGATCGTGAGCGCCCCAGCTCACCGGCTCAGGACGGGCAGCCGGTGCCGGCTGCCGCCCGGATCTGGCCCAGGCGGTCGATCGGCGCGCACGAGCTCGAACCTAGCTCGAACTGCCCGAACGCTGGATCGAGTTCCTGGAGGGACCGGGAGTCTCGCGGGGAAGGGACACTTCTGGCGGCCCCGAAACCGGGCCTAGCCACGACGGCGGACATGCGCCGGTCGCCTCCGACCCGACGGACAAGGTTCGACCGGGCAAATGCAGTGCCCGGTCGAACGTTCGGAGGCGGATTTTCGGGCGGTCCCAAACGACCCGCCTCGCGGCCGTCATTCGCAGACGGCCCCGAGCATCTCCGCTTCACGATCGGTCCTTTGCGCGAAACCGATCGTGCCTCCTCGGGGGAGGATACGCTCGCGATCAAGGCCGAACGCCGACAGGCAGCCGTCCCACCTGGTCGAATGTGGTGCACCAAGGCACCAAGGACCCGCATCCTGCGCTGTTGGAATGGATGGCGAGGGGTCGCGGTGGTAGAACTCTCGACGTGGGTCCCTACGGGTTCCGGCAGCCGAGCCGCGGCCGGACGGGGGCCCGCCGTCCGCTCCATTGGAGGGAGCGGACCGTTGCGTCAGGAGTGGACGCAGCCGATCGCGCCATTCGGTGCGGAAAGGACGATCGCATGATCCAGGGGAGCCCCTTGAATCGAACCCGGGCTGGGAGGATCTGGTCCGGAGCCGCCGCCGTGGCAGCATCCGGCGCCTTGGTCCTGGGCATGGTCGGGACAGCGGCCGCGGCCAGTCCTGCGGCGCCCTCCGCCGGCCGCACATTGACCCTGACCCGCGGAGCCACCACCCATATCACCTCCAAGCTTGCCCCTGCCTCACGAATCAGCCCGAATGCCGCCGCGTCGAACGAGATTTCGCCCAACGACGACGTGACCGAGCGGACCCCCAAGGTCGAGGCGCCCCAGGTCAATCCGCCAACGACGCCGCCGGCCGTGTCGGGCAAGAGGATCACCTACAGCAACCCCAACGCCACTGGCTTCAACGGCCTGTCACACGTGGATTCCCGGACCGCCTCGAACGGCAACCAGTTCAGCCTCGAGCCGCCGGACCAGGGCCTGTGCGTCGGCAACGGCTTCGAGATCGAGACGATCAACGATGTCCTGGCGGTCTACAACGGCAGCGGCAAGATCGTGGCCGGACCGATCGCGCTCAATGCGTTCCTGGGCTACGCCCCCGCGATTGATCGAACGACCATAACCTTCGGTCCAGACGTCACCGACCCGCGCTGCTACTACGACGCGGACACCCAGCGCTGGTATCACACGGATCTGACCCTCGAGCAGGATCCGGTCACCGGTGCCTTGACCGGCGCGACCCACGTCGATATCGCCGTCAGCCAGACGAGCGACCCGACCGGGGCCTGGACGATCTTCCATCTCGACACGACGAATGGCGATGGGTCGCTGAAGAATCATCCCGGCTGCCCCTGCCTGGGTGATCAGCCGCTTCTGGGCTTCGACGCCACCGGCATGTACATCACGACCAACGAGTACCCCGTCTTCGGACCCGGCTTCAACGGAGCCCAGGTCTACGCGACGTCCAAGTGGGAGCTCGCGGCGGCCGCGGACAATCTCGGCCAGCCCGGCGTCGTCGTCTCGTTCGACGGCTTGCCGCTCGCCGAAGGCCAGGCCTATTCGGTCCAGCCGGCAGATTCAGTCGGCAAGTACGCGACCGGCAACAACGGGACCGAGTACTTCCTGAGCGCCCTCCAGTTTGGCCCGGCGCCGCTCGACAACCGGATCGCGATCTGGTCGCTGACCGGCACGAACAGCCTCAACGGGCTCCATCCCAAGGTCAAGCTCCAGAGCCACGTCATGAAGAGCGAGGTCTACGGCCAGCCCAACCCGGCGGTCCAGCGCAATGGCCTGCTCCAATTCAACACCACGCTCACCCTGCTCAACAGCAACGACGACCGGATGAACCAGGTCGTCTACTCGAACGGCCTGCTGTGGAGCGGCGTGAACACGATCGTCACGACGAAGGACGGCTCGACCCGAGTGGGCCTGGCCTTCTTCGCGGTCCAGCCCGACTGGAACGGCAGCAAGCTCAGCGGCCACGTCCAGCACCAGGGCTACGTCGCGGTCAACGGGCAGAACCTGCTCTTCCCGGCGATCGGGGTCGACAAGTGGGGCAACGCGGTGATGACGTTCACCCTTGTCGGGCCCAAGTACTACCCGAGCGCCGCGTACATCCGGCTGAAGGACAACTGGACGTCGGACGAAATCCACGTGATCGGTGACGGTGTCGGCCCGGCCGATGGCTTCACCGGCAATCCGGCCTATGGCGGGACCGACTACGTCGAACGCTGGGGCGACTACAGCGCCGCCGTGGTCGACTCGAGCGGTCGCATCTGGGTGGCGACCGAGTACATCCCGAGCGGTCCGCGCACGGCGCTGGCCAACTGGGGCACGTTCATCGCCAAGGTCAAGCCATAGCGGGAACCTGAGCGCCGTAGGTCGTGAGGCCGGACCCCCGAACGGGCCCGGCCTCACTGATTTCGGGGGGAACTGGACGATGGCGGTATCGTCTAGGGGTGATGGAACGCCATCAGCGTCGCAGTCGATCCGTTCTGGTGCTCGCGCTGAGTAGCCTCCTCCTCGTAAGCGGCTGTGTCATCGGCGGCCCGCTGCAGAGCCTCGTCGGCGCTGCGGAAGCCACTCCTCCGATGATCCCATCCGTTGTTCCCGGCAGCCAGGCTGCCTCGGCAACTCCGACCTCGAGCCAGCCGCCCGCCCCAGCGTCGACGCCGCGTCGAGTGCCCTCGCCTGCCGCCGGCGCGTCGGTCGTGGGTCACGTGATGGCTGCGCCGACGTGCCCCGTCCAGCGGGTCCCGCCCGATCCGTCGTGCGCACCTCGGCCGGTGGCCGGCGCGGTCGTCATCGCGACCGACGCCAGCGGCCGCGAAGTCGGTCGAGCCGTCGCAAACGGCAACGGCTACTACTCGGTCGCCCTCGATCCTGGGACCTTCACGTTGACCGCCGGGGTCAGCGGCGACCCGATGATGCGGGCACCAGCAAGCAAGGTCGTGACGATCCCCGTGGCAGGCCGCGCCGTCGCCGATTTCGTCCTCGATACGGGGATCCGCTAGACCGATTCGCTAGTCCGGCCTTACCCGCGGTGCGGAGTTCGATGGCACTTGAGCGCCGTGAGATCAAGGCGACGTTGGGAACATCACCCAGCCGTCACGGCTCGAGCTGACCTGGCCGGGAATGGCCCTGATCGTTGAAGGTGAGACACTCTCGGATCGATGCAAGCTGACGTGTTCGGCGACCTGAGGCGAACACTCGCCCGTTCGACCGAGCGCAAGGTCCCCGAGCTGATCCTCCTGTTCTGGGTGATCAAGCTGCTTTCGACCGCGATGGGCGAATCAACCTCGGACTATCTCGTCTTCCACATCGACCCGTATGTCGCCGTCGCTGCGGGTTCGATCGGTCTGCTGATCGCTTTGGCGCTCCAGCTTCGCTCAGCGCGCTACGTCGCCTGGATCTACTGGCTGGCGATCGTCATGGTGGCTGTCTTCGGGACGATGGTCGCCGACGTGCTCCACGTCGTCGTCGGGATCCCCTACCTCGTGTCAACCGCGTCGCTGGGCCTCGCCCTGGCAGTGATCTTCGCGGCCTGGTATCGGGTCGAGGGGACCCTCTCGATCCACCACATCGACACCCACCGGCGCGAACTCTTCTATTGGGCGACCGTGATGGCGACCTTCGCCCTCGGCACGGCAGCGGGCGACCTCACCGCGGCGACGCTCGGCCTGGGATACCCGGGATCGGCGGTGCTGTTCGGCGTGCTGTTCCTGTTGCCGGCGGTCGCCTATCGAGGGCTTGGCTGGAATTCGGTGCTGTGCTTCTGGACGGCGTATGTGATCACCCGCCCGCTTGGCGCCTCGGTCGCGGATTGGCTGGGCAAGTCGACCTTGGGCGGACTTGGCCTCGGGGACGCCAAGGTCGCAGCCGGACTGACGGTGCTCATCGTCCTGTGCGTCGGCTACCTGACGGTCACCCGCCGCGACGTCGCCGCGGCACCGCTTGACCCCGCGTCGCCGGTCGGTGGCGGGCGCGGGTTAGGGCCGAGCTCTCCTTGAGGTGGGCGACGGCGGCCGGCACGTCCCCTGGTCCTACCATTCGGCCCTGGAGGCATAGCCTCCTAGCGTCGCCTCGATGACTACAGCGTCACCGCGCAGACAGTCCGGGACCACGACCAATCATCCCCGACCATCATCGCGCCGCGGCTAATCGGCCTGCGCCCGTCTGCCACCCGCTGGAGTCGAGGGGTGGCAGATGGGCGCTGGTGCGAACGCGCTCAGAGATCCTGCAGGTTGGCGCACTGACCGATCGCGTGGCCGCCGACGACGTTGACCTCGCCGGGGAAGAAGCCACCAACGACCGCCGGGGCAAGGCCAAAGCAGATGAGGTTCCGTCCAATCGTGTTGCGAACGATGAACATCGTCGGAGTCGGGTCGCCTGGGTCGTTCACCGTGATGTTGACCAGGATCACGTTCTTGGCGACCGAGTTGAAGAGCACGCCGAGCCAGTCGGTCGTCTGCCCGCCGACGACGAGGTTGCCCCCGATCGTGTTGTTCTTGATCGACCACGGGATCATCTCGTTGCCCCCGCCGATCATCGTGACGTTCCCCTTGATCGTGACGGCGTTGATCAGGAAGACAGCCGAGTTGATGGCCGTGATGTTCCCCCAGATGGTGATCTTGGAGGAGTCGGCCCCGTAGGGATCAGCGCAGGGATGGCCCGTCTTGATCGGGTTGCCGTGGCTGTCGACGTAGTCGGGCTGGCAGCCCAGGCCGACGAACGAGCCCTTACCCGAGATGACGTTGTGTCCGACCGTGATCGTCGATGGCGCACTTTGCGCGTCGAGGAAGGCCCCCGGGGCGACGTTCACGTTCCCGATGACGTGGATCACAGCATTCGGCCGAACGTTGCACACGCCCTTGACCGTGATGCTGGCGTACGTCCCCGAGGGGATGCTTGTGAAGTGCCCCGAGGCGAAGTCGCCACCGGCGCAGGTGTACGCCCGCGCCCAGCTCGGCCCGGCGGCCAGCGCGGATCCTGTTGGCAGCGCCAGCGCTACCGCAACGGCAAGGGCCCCCAGAATCCTGAGTCGGAGGAGCTTCTCCAATCGCACGACGGGACCAGTCCCTTCTGGGCGCGGCCGCGCCCGGGTCGGACGGGGTCGGTCTCGCCATTGGCCCAGCGCGACGGTTGAGGCGACCGGATCGGGACGCCGCGCTAGTGGGCCTCCTCCTCCGAGGAGTCCAGCCACCCTGCCGTCGGACGAGTGTGCCTCGCGCTTGCCGTTCGCGTCGAGTGGGCCGGCCACAGCTTGCGGTGCGGGCAAGCACCGGAAATGGGCGCCGCCCGGCCACGGCGCCAGGGAGATCCCGTGACCGTTCGCAGGCCGGTTCCGACTAGCATCGGTCGGTGGAGCTGATCATTGGCCTGCTCGTCACCCTGGCAACGCTGTGGCTCGTCATCGTCGGGCTAATCTGGCTCTATCAGCCAACCCGTGCACTGGCGGGTCCCGCCGTCCGGATCATTCCGGATGTCGTTCGGCTCACTCGCTCGTTGCTCGCCGACCAGGCGACGCCGCGCAGCGCGAAGGTGGCCCTCGCGGTAATGCTCATCTACCTCGTCAGCCCGATCGATCTGATCCCCGACTTCATCCCGGTCCTCGGCCAGACCGACGACATCGTGGTTGCGGCGCTTGTCCTGCGCTGGACCGGCCGGCGGATCGGGCTCGACGGGCTCCGGGCGCATTGGTCCGGCTCGGACGAGGGATTCGACGTCCTTCGCAGAGTGCTCGGGCTCTAGGTCGGGGATTGGCCCGTAACAGCGAAGCGCTTGGCGTCGTCACCAACGATCGATGCGCCTTCGAACCGCGGCCGCGATCTTCCTGCCCCTCGCCGTCCTGGCGACCTGCCTGTGCGGGCTGATCTACGTCGTCGTCCAGCAGGATCTCCGCTCCGGGGCGAACGATCCCCAGCAGCAGCTCGCCGAGGACGCCGCGGCACAGCTCGACAAGGGGGCTTCGCCCTCGAGCCTGGTCACCGGTCCAACCGTCGATCTCGCGGCGAGCCTCGCCCCGTTCGTCGTCGTCTACAGTCCGACGGGCACGGTCCTCGCGACGAACGGCGAGCTTGGCGGCCAACCGCCGATGATCCCTGTCGGGGTCCTCGAGAGCGCCCAGGCGAGCGGGATCGACAAGGTCACCTGGCAGCCAGAGCCGGGCGTCCGGATCGCGACGGTGAGCGTCCCCTGGTCTGGCGGCATGGTGAGTGCCGGCCGATCGCTGCGGCTCGTCGAGGAGCGGGAATCGGCGCTCGAGCTCGTCGTCGGGGCCGGTTGGGTCACGACCTTGCTTCTCGTCGCGATGGCGTCGGGCCTGGCGGCGCGGATCGTCGGGCGGAAGTCGGATCCAGCGTGACGCTTGCCGAGCGAGCCGTTCGCCCGTGGCAGATCACCCTGTTCACGATCGTCGTCGCCGCGAACTACCTCATCCAGGTGCCATACACGCTCCACCTCTACGGGAGTGCGTTCAGCCGATCCGGCCTCGTGTTGCTGGCGATGACCCTGGCCTGGTTCGTCGTCGCCCTGTCGTTGTTCCGGCGAGGCAGCCGCGCGGGCTACTGGCTCCTCCTGGGTTATGCGTCGGTCCAGCTCGTCTTCTACCTGAACTCCGAGATCGTCATGGGCTTTCGCGGCTTCGGGTTGCCCTATCACCTAACCCGGACCGGCGATTTGATCGTGTGGCTGGCCTTCGTCATCGGCGACCTGAACTTCATCGCCGCGGGGATTGCGGCGTTCCACCTCGTGCGTCATCGCCGGAGGTACGTGGGCCAGACGAACGCGTGAGGGGGTCTCGGCACATCCTCACGCTCATGGCGACCATCGCGCACTCGAGCGCAGGGGTTCGGCGGGGAAGGCCGAGCTTGGGCACGAGGTGGGGTGACGTGACGCGGTTCGTGCTGCGATTCATGGGAGACCGCCGAAGACCGATCGGACTCGGCTTTTCGCCGCGATCCCCGGAAGCTCGCCTGGGCTGCGAGCGAGGGCAGGAGGTAGTCGCCCTCGATCACGAGGAGCCCAGGCAAATGCGGCGCCCGCTCGCGCTCGCCTGCCTGGCCGTGGTCACCGTCTTGGCGACGAGCTCGCATGAGCCCGGCGAACCGATGTCCGGAATCGCGTCGTGACTTCGACATCTCCAGTGAACGGCCCACAATCGGCGCCGCAGGAGTTAGGAGAATCTCGATGAAGTTCATGATCTCGACCTACGGAACGCAGCGCGACTACGACGCGATGGGCGGCGCCGCCAACGAGGATGCCGAGTGGTCGCCCGACGATTTCGAGGCCATGGGCGCCTTCATGGAGGCGTTCAACCGCGAGCTCGAATCGTCCGGAGAGCTTGTCGAGACTCGAGGCATCGATGCACCGGTCCACACTCGCCGGATTCGGCTCAAGGAAGGCCTGCCGGTTGTAACCGACGGGCCGTACGCGGAAACCCAGGAGGTGCTTGCCGGGTATTGGATTGTCGAGTGTGCGAGTTTCGACCGGGCGACGGAGATCGCCGGCAGGCTCTCGATGGTGCCGGGTCCCGCGAGCGTCCAAGCGAGGGCGTATGCCGACGTCCGGCCGATCCTCGAGTCGCGCGTCGAGCTCATCGAGGGCTAGCGCACTCACGTGACAGATGCGCCGATCGAGGATCTTCTGCGCCCGCTCGCGCCGCAGGTCCTCGGCGCGCTCGTTCGGCGCTACGGCCGTTTCGATGCCGCAGAGGACGCGTCACAGGAGGCCCTCCTCGCGGCCGCGACGCAATGGCCGGCCGAAGGCGTACCCGACAAACCCCTGGCCTGGCTGGTGACGGTCGCGTCACGAAGGCTGACCGACATGCTGCGCCAGGAGCAGGCGCGCCGGCGACGCGAGGACACCGAGACCACCCGCATCCCGCCCTCGGATCGAGTGGCGCCGCCGGCCGATTACCGCGTCGAGGATGCGGACGATCTCCTCATCCTGCTCTTCATGTGCTGCCATCCGTCCCTGACAGGTGCTTCGCAGATCGCCCTTACCCTGCGCGCCTTGGGCGGGCTGACGACGGCAGAGGTCGCCCGGGCGCTCCTGGTTCCCGAAGACACCGTGACCCGCCGCATTACCCGGGCGAAGCAGGCCATCAGGGAAAGCGGCCTCCGGTTCCGCATGCCATCGACGGCCGAGCGGGCTGAGCGCCTCGAGGTCGTCCTCCGCGTCCTCTACCTCATCTTCAACGAGGGGTATGTCAGCACCAAGGGCGCAAGCTTGCAGCGCCCAGATCTCTCCGCCGAGGCGATCAGGCTGGCGCGACTCGTGTATCGCCTCCTGCCCAACGATCCCGAGGTCGCGGGGCTGCTCGCGCTCATGCTCCTCACCGATGCCCGACGCGCGGCGCGAAGCGGTCCACGAGGCGAGCTTGTCCCTATGGCCGAGCAAGATCGGAGCACCTGGGACCGGAGTGAGATCAGCGAAGGGATCGAACTCGTGAGTGGTGCATTCGACCAGGGAGTCGCAGGCCCGTATCTCCTCCAGGCGGCCATCGCTGCGCTCCACGACGAGTCGCCGACGACATTGGCGACGGACTGGGCCCGGATCGAAGGGCTCTACGAGCAGCTCGAGTCGATCGCGGACAACCCGGTCGTCACGCTCAACCATGCTGTGGCAGTGGCCATGGCCCGCGGCCCGGCCGCGGGCCTCGAGATGCTCGCGGCGGTTGAGCGGGACAGGCGATTCGCCGACGACCACCGGCTGTATGCAGTGCGTGCGCACTTGCTCGAGCTGCTCGGTGACCACGATGCAGCGCTTGTGGCCTACGAAGCTGCCGCGTCTCGCACGGGCAACCTCGCGCAGCAACGGTACCTCCGGGCGCGAGCCGTCCGGCTCCAGGCCAACTCGGATCAGCCGACCTCCGACTAGCCCTGGGTGTCGATCAGGTGGATTCCTCGGGTCCCTGGGGGCCCTTCGGATCGGTCATGCGGCGTTCCTCGTTGCGACCTGGGGAGCGTAGTCGAAAGGGTTGCCGCGGGGCGTTAACGGACCCGCTCCGGATCAGGCGCTGGCGCGGAGATGGTGTTCAAAGAACCCGATGATCCGTTGACGTGCATCGAGCGTCGCCCGCTATTCGGCTCCGAATACGGATGGAGCGGATCGGCTACTCGCCTGAGTCAGCTTACTGCTCAGCCAATACCCGACGGATTGACACCTCGGACGCGCGGTCGATCAGGGCCCCGAGTTCGGGATCGATGAAGACCCAGGTGCGTCCGCTCGAGCGCCTGGCGGGCTGGGTCCGTTGGTGCGACGAGGAGCGGGACTCATCGGGGGATCACCCGACGGAGACGTTGGAAACAACCTCCGCCCGAATGACACTTAGGCGCTTGCCCGCTTGCGCAGCTCGGCCATCACCTCGGGCCAGCGGGCGAACTCGAAGACGAGCCGGGCCTCCCGGATCTTGCCGTCTTGGACCGTCACGATCTCCGCGCACGGCACGACGCCAACCGGTGTGTCGGTGACGAAGTCGTAGACGATCCCGACCTGGTCGCGATCGACGATCGTCTGGCGGATCTCGTTCCTCAGCAGGATCAGCCCGAAGTTCTGGAGCGCCTTGGCCCACGCGGCCCGGTCGAACTCCTGGCCCCCCGTCCAGCCGGTGAGATCCGGATGGAGCAGGGCGTCGAGCCGATCGAAGTTCTTCTCGCCGACAGCGGTGATGTATTCGATCGCCACTCGGCCCGGATCATCTGCCATGGCCCGAATTCTAGCCTCGGCGCCGGTCCGGGGTCCTCCGCCTGAAAAGCGGACCACTCGGCGCCAATCCTCGGACTTCGTGGGCGTGACGATCGGTGCCTCAGCGGCGCTCCGCGTCGCCGACCAGAGCGCCTCGTCCTGCTCGCGGCTGACGGCCGCGCGAGGACCGGCGCCGGCTGTCAGCCAAACCAGTGGCTCGGCTCGTCGACCCGAGGCCCGGCGACCTTGAGGAGCTCTTGGATCGCCTCGATCGGCAGGCTCGACGCACGGGCGACGAGGCGGGCAATCCGTTTCGGGTCATGGCGACAGCGGGCGAGTGCATGTCGATCCAAACCGGGCCAGCGGGCGAGCGCCAACAGGGCAACCGCGCACTCAGCCGAGGGCGGGCAGTCGATACGAGCGCATTGCTGCCGACCTCGAGCCGGTTAACCTGCCTCGTTCGACCGTGCTCGATCGGCCGAACGAAGAGATCGAGTACGTCTACTTCCCGACTTACGGAATCGCCTCGATCATTGCCCTCGGGGAGGAAGGCGAGGCGGTCGACACGACCTTGGTCGGACGGGAAGGGATGACCGGACTGGCCGTGTTTCTGGGCAGTAGGCAGATGCCGGTCGCGACGGCGGTTCAGTTGCCCCTCAGAGGAGTCCGCCTCCGGTCTGACGCGCTTCGGACGGAGCTCGCGCACGACGGAGCGATCGTCGATCGACTTCGTCGCTATACCCAGGTTGTCATGGTGAGCCTCGTCCAGCTCACCCTCTGCAATCGCGCCCATCGACTCGATCAACGCGCTGCGCGCTGGCTGCTCCAGGTCGACGAGCGGGTGGACGAAGCGCCATTTGAGGTGACCCAGGAGTTCCTGGCCGCAATGATTGGCGTGCAGCGACCATCGGTCTCCCTGGCGGCCCGCCAGTTCAAGGACGCCGGCCTGATCAACTACTCGCGCGGCCGGATCACGATCCTTGATCGTGAGGGCCTCCTGGGGCGCTCGTGTGGTTGTATCCGGATCATGCGCGACGAGGAGTGGCGCCTCCGGGAAACTCCTCAACCCGGGATCGCCTTGACGCCCCATGGCTGAGGGTCGGCTCGGGGACTAGGCCAGGGCCGGGTGCGAAACGGTTGGACAGATCCCCATCTGGCAACCGGACCTGCGCACGGTGATGCCGTCGGACCGGGTCGCGGCTGAAAGCCACGGCTTGGCCTCACCGTAAGCCTGGCGTGGCTAGGGGTGGGTTGGGACTGACTGGATCAGGCCCCATTCGGCCCTGGGGGCCTGGCCAGCCTCGAGGATGCCGACGTACGCTCGGTAATCTATTGCGTTCACATCAGCATAGGTCTCAGCGAAGTCGGCCACCGCACCGTCGAACGAATCGCCTGTGCCGAGATAGGCGGAGATCGCCGCGGCGTCGCCCGAGCGGGCGTGCGCTCGAGCCAAGGCCCAGCCGCAGAGCCGCCCGTAGAAGTCGAGGCCGACCGGTTGCAGCACCGTGGTGTCGACCGAGCCCTTCATGTCCCACAGCTGGCGAATATAGAAGTCTCGACCGCCCAGGCCGCGGGTCCAGCCCAGAAAGATATCGGACGTCCCCTGCATGAGCTGCTGGCCGACGACGACGCGCTGCGCATGGCTCTCGAGGACGGAGGCGCCGAGGTACGGCTCCATCACCGATGCGGTGGCCTCCTTGGCCTGGAGGATCAACGGATCGTCTTCATCGCGCCCCTCGAGAACGATCACGAAGCAGCGGGTTCCAACGCTCCCTACGCCAACCACCTTGAGGGCGAAGTCAACGCAGTGGTATCGCTCGAGGAAATCGCGACGGTTCTGGGGCATCGTGGCGCGATAGTCCGTGAAGACCTTCTCGAGCGATCTCACCCCGCCCTCGACCCGGTCGTCCGCATGGATCATCACTGGCGGGTCTTCCAAGATGACCCGACGGCCGTCGACAACCCCGGTCAATGACTCGAAGGCGCGCATCCCGTCGCGCTGTCGAGCCTTGCTGAAGATCGACTCGAGCCGCTGCCGCCCCATGGCACCGCTTCGGCCCTGGAGCAGGCCGGTCGCCTCGGCTGCCGCACGGATGTCGGCTTCCGTGAGGGGGGCATACCAGACGTCGAGGAGGCGCATCCCGGCATAGCGGGCCATCCACTGGCGATAGCTGCGGACGGCGCTCAACGTGGCCACCCGGTTCTGCTTCGCGCTGAACCTGTTGGCCCGTCCGGCGATGACGACGCTCGCGGCCAGCCGCTTGACGTCCCATTCCCAGGGTCCGGGCAGCGTCTCGTCGAAATCGTTGGCGTCGAATACCAGCGTCCGCTCCGGCGAAGCGAACAGCCCAAAGTTCGCAAGGTGAGCGTCGCCGCTGGCCTGGACCAGGATGTCGGTCCTGGGGGTCGACGCGAGATCGAAGGCCATGACCGCCGGCGTCCCGCGGTAATACGGGAACTCTGCCTCGGCCATGCGCTCGTGCCGCAGCGGCAGGAGCTCCTGGAGGCGATCTGCCTCCTGGGCCGCCAGGATCGCGATCGGATCGCGGTCCTTCGCTGGCTCGAAGGCTGCGTGGCTGGCCCGGGGCACGCGCTTGCGGGCTGCCCGTCCCGCCGCGGCTCGCGCGATCGGATTGACCCACGGCCGCGCGGTCCAGACGATGCCGCTCGGCACGTCGCCTTGCCAGGCGGCGTCGTATGCGGCAGCGGTCGCCCTGTCCGGCACCATCCTCCGCGGCCGCCGCATCGTCTTCGTTGCGTTCGTCATCTCACTTCTCCTCCCGGGTCCGCCGGACCTCGAGGGGGGCGCGCCCGATCTGTCAGTCGTCAAGCCGCCGGGGCGACCCAGAGCAGGTCCGGATGGAAGTCGTAGCCCCACGGCAGGCCGGCGTTCTTCCAGCCGTTCCGCAGGTGCTTCCCGAAGTAGAGGCTGCCGGGATCATCGACGCGGTCGCCTTCGAGGCCGTTGACCACGTTGTAGACGTTGGTGAACCCGGCCTGGGCGAGCAGGTTCACGGCCATCGCGCCGCGGGCACCGGTCGCGCACATGACCAGGATCGTGTCCGTCGGAGCAAACAGCTTCCTGGCGGTCGGGATGAAGTCCGGGTTCAGCTCTCCGGAGCAGCCGGGCGGCCGGCCGGGCATGGAGGGCCCGTTCGGGTCGTACCGCGGGAAGACCAGGGGGACATTGTAGGCCGTCTCCACGTGGCCGACGAAGATGTACTCCTCGAAGGTGCGGACATCGAGGATGTGCACGGTCTCGGGATTGGCTTTCCACATCTGGTACGCGTCCGGCGGTGTCACGTACAGTCCGAGGGTCGTACGGTTCGATTCCGGCACGTCGATATCGGTCTTCGGAGTCTCGAGTAGCGCTGTCATCGTCTCGCCTCCCGTCCATGCCTTCCGGCAGGACGACCATCAGCTGTCAGTCGTGCTCGTTCCCGGGCACGAACGTTCGGCTCTGCCGCGCGGGCAGGAGCATGCGGGCAGGATCGACCTCGTAGGTCCAGGGCAAGCCCGAGTTCTTCCAGCCGTTGCTCATCCGCATCCCGTCGAACACGCTGTCGGGGTCATGGACCCGGCTGCCCTCCATCCCATCGAGGATGTTGTAGGCCCTCGTGAAGCCCGCTGCCGCCAGCAGGTTGATCGCCATCGCGGCCCGGCCGCCGGAGCGGCAAGAGATCAGGATGGTGTCGTCGGGCCTCGCCCATGCCTTCGCGGTCGCCACGAAGTCCGGGTTGAGCTCCCAGCGCAGCGACTTCTTCGCCGGGTCCCATTCATAGGTCTGGAGGGCGAACGGCACGTTCCAGGCCATCGGCGCATGGCCGACAAAGATGAACTCCTCCGGGGTCCGGCAGTCGAGGATCCGCACCCCGTCCGGGTCGGCCTGCCACATGTCGTAGGCCTGTTTTGCGTTCACGTAGAGCCCGAGGCTGGTCTGCCGCTCGGCGGCGATGGGCGTGGTGGGGACTGTCGCAATCATGAGGGGCCTCGCTGTTCGAGGGTGCCCGCTCGTCCGAGACGGTCGGGCACCCGCGCCTGATATTCGGGTGACGTCGGTCAGATCAGCCGAGCCGGGTCCCTTCGACCTCGAGTCCGCCTCCCTCAGCGAGCTTGGTCCAGCTCTTCTTCTCCCATTCCTCCTCGAGGACTTGGGTAGCCGCCTTCTCGAGGAACTCCGGCCGAGCCCAGCCATCCACGTCGAAGTCGTGCTTGATGTAGCCGTGGCTGAACATGAAGTCCTTGCCGATCTTGATCGTCTCCATGTTCCGGGCGTTCAGGCTCGGGACCATGTCCACGTCCTTGATGCCCTGGTACGTGTCCTCGGGATCGAGATAGAACGTCTGTCGATCGAGGATGTAGGCCGCCGCTCGCTTGTTGGCATTCGCCCAGCGACCCACCTTGACCATCGCCCGCATGTAGGCGAGGACAAGCTCTGGGTGCTCGTCCGCCATGACGTCGGTGCAGGTGATGACGGCCGGCGTGTTGGCCACCTGGATCCGCCAATCCGGGTATCGCGACAGGTCCTCGATCATCGCGAGCTGGCCCGTGGCCTCCTGGATGTGCTGGAAGACCTTGCTCTGGGTGTAGATGGCGTCCACCGTGCCGGCCAGGAGTGCCTTCTCGAGCGGCCGGAACGCGTAGTCGTGCTTGTGGTCTCGGCGCATCCAGAGCTCGGAGGGGTTGTTCATCGTGACCGCGAGCATTTCGGGCTTGTCGTACCAGTCGTCCGCATAGGGAAACTCGACGAGCTCGACGTCGTCCAGGCTCATGCCGTGGAGCATCAGCATGTTCAGGATGCCCATGTGCTCCTGGATCCGCCACCAGTCGTTCTTGATCGTGTTCAGGCTCTTGCTGATGCCGATCTTCTTGCCCTTGAGGTCCTCCATCCGGAAGAGCCTGTCACTGGCCCGCACGGCCATGCAACCGCCCTCGTAGACCCAGGTCGCACCAAGCAGCACGGTGCGCCGGAGATCCGCGTTGACATGGATCGGCGGGTAGAGGCCGCCCATCCGGATTAGGTTGTCGAGGTTGTGGATGTAGTGCGGGTACCAGTTGTTCTCTGGTGCGTGGCGGAAGTAGGCGTACTCGACACCGATCTTCTTGTACTCCTCGCGGCACCAACCCAACTCCTGGTCGACGTTATTGGCCGAAACCATCGGGCAGTTGGTGAACCAGACTTCCTTCCAGTTCAACGGGACCGTGGTCGAAACTCGCTTGACTGGGGCTTCGATCGTCGCGACGGCACTCATGCTTGTTGTCCTTTCTCGCTCGCGCGGATTTACCCGGGTCGATCAGACCCGGACCCACGGCTGACCAACGGAGGCGTGTCTCCGTAGCGGAGGTCAGCGCCGGCGGCGGCCGGGGGTGACGACTGCGCCGACCACGGCGGCCTTGGCGACAGGTGATGGCCCGGGGGTGACGGAGGCGCCCACCACGGCGGCCTTGGCGACAGGTGATGGCCCGGGGGTGACGGCGGCAGTGATGACCGCGGCTTTGGCGATTGGCCTGCGAGGCATGTCAGGCTCCTTGTGCTTGAGCTCCAGGCGGATCCCGCACTTGGCTAAGTGCCAAGAACGACTCAGCGCCTGACTGGACCCATCCGCGCGCGAGAGCGCTGGCGGGGTGCCCAGAGGTTGATGGTCTGCCGACGTGCCATGGCTTGACTAGGGCCGAAGGACCCGAGTTGCGATGATTCTCGGCGGGCCTCATGGGCGGCGCGGCGGTCGGGCACTGCCCTCCGGGATGGGCGTCCGACCCCGTTGCACCCGCCTCAATCCCGCGGCGACCGGCGGAATTGCCTTGACGGTCTGAACCGTCGCGCCTGCCGTGCGAGTCTATGACCGTGCACCGTGCGAGCCCTGGGGCGGCGACGACGTTGAAGGATGGAGCGTGATGGACCCAATGCCGGCCAACGAGGGGCTCGACCTCGTCGCAAACGGCCCGATCGTGATCACACCCCGCCAGGCACGGTTCCTCTCATTCATGAGCGACGTGCTGATCTACGTCGTGGTGATCAACCTGTTCGTCGAGTACGCGCCGAGCGTCATCATCGAGTCGTTCACGATCTCACTCTTCACGGCGATCGTGCTCAAGCTCATGCTCGACTCGATTATTGGGCTCGAGCAGCGGGTCCGAGCCTGGTTCGGACGACGCGTCGGCACCGTCTGGCGGATCCTCGGCATCGGAGCGACCTGGGGGATCCTCCTTCTGTCCAAGTTCGTGATCATCGAGATCACCCACCTGATCTTCGGCGACCGCGTCCAGCTCGGCGGGTTCATCGACGTTGTCGTCCTGGTCATCGCAATGATCGCCGCCCGGCGCGGCCTGGGCCTCGTCTACGTCCGCCTGCTCGGGCCCGCGGCCGTGGCCAACCGCTGAAGGAGCCGACCGCGGCCGCCAGTCGGAACAACCCCGGCTGCCGTCGGTACCTACGCCGCGACCAATGAACGCGTCCCCGACACTGCCCAACGAACGACGACCGCAGGCCGGGGCGTCGCGCTCCTGACGAGCCCGGACGCCTCCGGCAGTCTCCGATGGCTCGTCCTTGACAAGTCGCGGCCGCAAACGCGCCCAGCCCTAGCAATGACTCGGGGCCTACCAATGCTAGGGGTTGGGAGGGCGAGCGGGTGACCGAGGCTTCCGTTGAGGGACTATTGCCTAGCAACCTACGCGTCTGGTGCCGGACCACCCATGCGGTCATGCCGGGGAGCGCCTTGTCTGGGGGGACGGAAAGCTGCCCCTCCTCGGATCGGGCCTGGACAGCTGGCGCGGTACGATCGCCGCTGACAGGGCTGGACCGCCGAGCACCACGGCTGCTGGACCAGCTCAACGATCAGGCGCGTCGATGATCGGGGAGGCCGCATGATCGAGGGCCAGGGCCTCGAGATGGAAGGCATCTCGAAACGCTACGGCGATGTCGTCGCGCTCGACGGGCTGAGCCTGGAGGTCCCCGCCGGTGAGCTCTTCGGCTTCGTCGGCCGAAATGGGGCGGGCAAAACCACAGCGATGCGGATCGCCGTCGGAGTCCTCACCGCCGACGCCGGAGATGTCCGATTCGGTGGGACGGCGCTCTCGTTCGAGGCCCGTCGGCAGATCGGCTACATGCCCGAAGAGCGAGGGCTCTACCCGAAGATGCGGGTGGCCGAGCAGCTGGCCTATCTCGCCGAGGTCCATGGCCTCGCCGCCGCGCCGGCCCGGGAGGCCGCCCGCTCCTGGCTCGAGCGCTTCGGCCTGGCCGAGCGTGCCCGAGCTGAGCTGCAGGCGCTGAGCCTCGGAAACCAGCAGCGCGTCCAGCTGGCGGCGGCCCTCGTCTTCGGGCCGAACCTGCTTATTCTCGATGAGCCGTTCTCGGGCCTTGATCCGGTGGCGGTCGACGTGATGAGCGGCGTCCTGCGGGAGCAGGCCGATGCCGGGCTGCCGGTCCTGTTCTCGAGCCACGAGCTTGACCTCGTCGAACGGCTGTGCGACCGGGTCGCGATCATCGAGCGGGGCCGGATCGTTGCCCGCGGCACCGTCGATGAGCTGCGGGCCGGGGCACCGGAGCGACGCTGGGTCGAGGCACCCAATGCTCCACCGGGTTGGGGGAGCGGAATCTCCGGGGCGAAGCTCGTGAGCCGGGACGGATCGCGGCTGCAGTTCGAACTCGCCCCCGGGTCGAGCGACCAGGTCCTCCTTCAGGCGGCCCTCGCCACCGGACCGGTCCACGAGTTCCGCCGGGTCGAGCCGACGCTCGGTGAGATCTTCCGGGCCGTCCTCGAGGAGGACGCGGCATGAGCGCCGGCCGGCCGGTCATCTACCTCGTCGCCCGGCGCGAGATCCAGCTCCGCCTGCGCTCGCGGGTCTTCCGGTTCGGGACGGTCGCGATGGTCGTCCTGATCGCGATCGGGATCGTTGCCGCCACGGCCCTGAGCGGTCCAAGCAGTCCGGCCGCCGCCACCTACCAGGTGGGCTTCACGAGCTCGGCGGCCGCTCTCGAACCCGTCTTCAGCGCGACGGCCGCGGCCGCCGGGACCCAGGTCACGGTGAGCGAGATCGCCGATCCGACGCGCCGGCACGGCACAGGTGACCGCGGGCTCCCTCGACGTGCTCGTGAGCGGGCCGCCGACCGCTCCGGTCGCCGCTGTCGCAGGGACGCTCCCCACCGAGCTCGAGTCAGCCCTCGACGTCGCCGTGCTCGAGGCCCGGATGGCGGCAGCCGGGATCCCCCCAGCAACGACCAGCTCGATCGTCAACGGCACGAACGTCGTGGTCAAGGACGTGGCTGCCGCGACCTCGACCGAAAGCGATACGACCGAGGTCCTCGGGGCCCTCGCCGTCGCGATCCTGCTCTTCGTGACCCTGGGTATCTACGGCAACTTCGTCGCCCAGGGCGTCGTCGAGGAGAAGGCGACCCGGATCGTCGAGATCCTCCTCGCGACGATCCGACCGAGCCAGCTCCTGGCGGGCAAGGTGATCGGGATCGGCTTGGTCGGGCTGCTCCAGATCTCGATCGTCGCCGCGGCCACGCTGGTCGTGGTGTCGCTCACCCACGCGGTGTCGATTCCGGCCCTGAGCGTGCCGTCGGTCCTGGGGGACGTCGCCTGGTTCCTGCTCGGCTATCTGTTCTATGCCACGGCGTTCGCGGCCCTCGCCGCGACCGTCTCACGCCAGGAGGAGGTCGGCAGCGCGACGGCGCCGATGGGCTTCCTCCTCCTGGGCGGCTACCTGATGGTCTTCTTCGTCGTCCTGCCTCACCCGGACAGCACGTTGAGCACGGTCCTCTCGATCCTGCCGCCGTTCGCCCCGATCCTGATGCCCGTCCGGATCGCGACCGGTGCCGCGACGGCTGGACAGGTCGTCCTCGCGGTCGTCCTGCTGCTCGCCGCCATCGTGGGCCTGGCCCGGGTCGCGGGGCGGATCTATGCCAACTCGATCCTGCAGGTCGGCCGGCGGGTGCGCTTCGGCGACGCGTTCCGGGGGCGCTAGCTCAGCTCGACGAGGCAGTGTTGCGGAGCAACGGATGTGGGGGTCGACCGGCGCTGCCAGGCGCGTCCTCTTCGTTGCAGACGGACCGACGTAGGTGTATCGTCCCGGCTGAAATCGCCGCCTGAGCTCAGCTCCAACCGAAGGGAGGGTTACTGGCCAAGACACCTGACCGCGAACCTGATGATGAAGCCCTGACGCACCGACCCACGGCCATGGCGGCCGAGGAGGACGGTGCGCTTTCGATTCCCGGGCCCCCGGCCGAGACCGGGGGCGCCCCCCTCTGTCGGCCTTGGCCACCGCGGCGACGGTCTGGCCGGAGGCCAACGCCGTGTTGAGCTGGGCCTCGGTGATCCCGATCGCTTTGGCCACGACCGAGGTGTCGGTTGCCCTGCTGAGGAACTCAAGGAAGAGGCTGGTCTCGGACGCCCCACGGCGGCCATGATGGCGCGATGACGATGCGCTGCGACGCATGTGCGACCGAGAACCCGGCCACGTCCCGCTTCTGCGGGGGCTGCGGGGCCGCCCTCGGCCAGCGCTGTCCGGTCTGCTCGGCTCCGGTCATCCGTGGCTTCCGCTATTGCGGCGCATGCGGCACCGAGCTGGGGGACGAGCTGACTCGCTCAACGAGCGGAGTCGACGGCACGGGCGAGCCTTTCGCGACCCGGACCGGCGAGCCGATCGCCGTTGTGCCGAGCGCCGAGCGGCGACGCGTTTCGATTCTGTTCGTCGACCTTGTCTCTTTCACGGCCCAGTCTGAGGGCCGCGATCCGGAGGAAGTCCAGGAGCTGCTGGCCCGCTACTTCGAGACGTGCCGCGGGATCATCGCCCGCTACGGCGGGACGGTCGAGAAGTTCATCGGCGACGCGGTCATGGCGATGTGGGGCGCGCCCGTCGCCCACGAGGACGACGCAGAACGGGCCGTGCGGGCGGCCGTCGAGCTGGTCGCCGCGGTCGCCGCGGTCGGGGAGCAGGTCGGCCTGGCGCAGCTCGCGGCGCGGGCCGGTGTGGTCAGCGGCGAGGCGGCGGTGACGGTGGGCGCCCTCGGGCAGGGGATGGTCGCTGGGGACGTGGTCAACACGGCCTCGAGGCTGCAGGCGGCGGCCCGACCTGGGACCGTCCTCGTGGACCAGTCCACGTACCGCGCCGTTCACGGTTCCGTGACCTTCGAGCGGGCCGGCGAGCAATCGCTCAAAGGAAAACGTCTGCCGGTCCAGGCCTGGGAGGCCCGCAAGGTGGTGGCGCTCCGACGGGGCGAGGGCCGGAGCGTCCTGCCCGAGGGCCCCCTGGTGGGCCGCGACAGCCTCGTAACGATCGTCAAGAGTCTCCTCGCGGCCGTCCGCGACGAGCGGAGCCCGAGGCTCGTCTCGCTCTTCGGCCAAGCCGGCCTGGGCAAGAGCCGGATCGCCTGGGAGCTCGAGAAGTACGTCGATGGCGTGGTCGAGAAGATCCGCTGGCATCGGGCTCGCTCGCCGGCCTACGGCGAGGGTCTCGCGTTCTGGGCCCTGGCCGAGATGGTCCGCAGCCGGGCCGAGATCACCGAGCAAGATCCCCCGGACGTCGCTCGCCGACGGCTCGCCTCCTGTCTTGCCACGTTCGTCCCCGACGAGGCCGAGCGACGCTGGATCGCACCGTACCTCGCCGGGCTCATTGGCGCCGGCCCGGTGCCCGGCGGCGAACGCGCCGAGGCCTTCGCCGCGTGGCGGACCTTCTTCGAGCGTGTAGCCGACTCCGCGACCACCGTCCTGGTGTTCGACGATCTGCAGTGGGCCGATCCAGGCCTCCTCGACTTCATCGAGTACCTCGTCGACGCCTCGACCGGACGACCGATCCTGGTCGTCACCCTCGCTCGTCCACAGCTACTCGACGCGCGCCCCACCTGGGGCGCTGGCCGGCGCAACTTCATCGCCCTCCACCTCGACCCGCTACCACGCCCGGCGATGGCCCAGCTGCTCGGAGACCTCGCCCCGGGCCTGCCCGCCGACCTTGCCGAACGCATCCTCGAGCGGGCCGAGGGTGTTCCTCTATACGCCGTCGAGATCCTCCGCATGCTGGTCGACCGCGGCGCGCTCGAGGCGGTCGACGGTGTCTACGAGGTTCGGAGCCGGCTCGAGCGGCTGGCCGTTCCGGAGAGCCTGCATGCCCTTGTCGCCGCCCGGCTCGACGACCTCGAACCGATTGATCGGACGCTCATCCGCCACGCCGCCGTGCTCGGGCGGGCGTTCTCGCAGGCCGCCCTGGCCGCGATTGGCCGAGCGACGGCCGAGGCCCTCGAGCCCCATCTCCAGCGGCTCGTTCAGCGCGAGCTACTCGCGCTCGAGACCAACGAGCGGTCCCCGAGCCGCGACCGCTACCGGTTCGCCGAGGCGCTCGTCCGGGAGGTCGCCTACGGGACCCTGTCTCTGCGCGACCGACGTGAGCTGCACGGGGCCGCCGCCGCCTACTTCGAGTCGGTCGACGATCCTGACCTCGCCGGCGCCATCGCGAGCCATCTCCTGTCGGCCTGTCGCTCAGGGCCGCCCGGCCGGCCCGACCGGGCGCTCGCGACCCGAGCCGTGACCGCCCTGCGCGCTGCCGCCGATCGAGCGGCCGCCCTCCACTCGCCCGCGCAAGCGCTCGACTACCTCGAGGGCGCTCTCTCGTTGACCGCGGACGACACGGAGCGGGCGCAGCTCTGGGAGCAGGCCGCGATCGCCGCCCAGGCAAGCGCACGTCTGAAGGATGCCGCCGGCTACGCCCGTCAGGCCGTGGACTGGCACGCGGCCCACGGGGATCGCTCGGCCCGGGCCCGGACGACCGCGCGGCTCAGTTCCATCCTTGCCCTCGAGTACGAGACCAAGGCGTCGATCGCCGTCGTCCGGGCCGCCCTCGACGAGCTCGTCGGCGACGCCGTCCTGGGCGACGATCCGGAGCTCGTCGCGCTCATGGCCGACCTGGCCCGGGCGTATCTCCTGGACGGTCGGTTCGACGACGCCGTCGCCTGGGCTGAACGGGCCATCCTGGAGGCCGAGCGGCTCGGCCTCCGGACGATCGTGGCCGGGGCGCTGGCGACCAAGGGCGCAGCCTGGCTCGAGGACGGCCGCAACGCGGAGGGGATCGGACTGCTTCGAGGTTCCCTCGCGATGTCTGAGGAGCACGGCCTCGTCATCCCGGCGCTCCGGGCCCGGAACAGCATCGCGGTGGGCCTGTTGACCGATGACCCGCGGGCCGCCTTCGCGATGTCGGATGCGGGGCTCGAGACGGCCCGGCGTCTCGGGCTGCTCGACGTGGCCGTGCGGTTGGCCAGCAACTGGGCCGGGGCCGGGCTCGACATCGGGGCCTGGGACCAGGTCCTAGCCACGATCGGCGAGCTGGACCGCGACGACCTGACGGTCCCGGACCGGATCGACCTCGGCTCGGTGGTGGCCACGATCCTGACCTGGCGCGGCGAGCCGGACGCGGATGGCCGGTTCGGGCGCCTCGACGCGCTCCTGGCGACCCAGCCGGACCCGCTAGCGTCGTCGGTGCTGCTCTCCCGTCGGTCGCTCGCGCTCCTGTCGCTCGGTCGAGCTCGCGAAGCCCTGGCCCACACGGAGGCGATCACCCTGGCGCTCTCCTCGACCGGCCTCTCGACGCTGCTCCTCGAGAACTCGGTCCTGACGAGCCGGGCCGCCCTATGGGCGGCCGACCGCGGCCGGCTCGCCGGGGCGCTCGACGCGATCCGGGCGCTCGGACCCCGAGGCCGCTGGCTTACCGCCGTGACGACCACGCTCGCGGCCGGCCTCGATGCCCTCGACGGCAGGACGACTGCGGCCCGCGACCGGTACGGCCTAGCGGCCGCCCGCTGGCGGACGCTGGATGTGCCGCTCCAGCTCGCCCTCTGTCAGGTCGAGGCCGCCCACTTCCTGCCGACCGGCACGGTCGAGGCGGCGGCCGCGGCCGACGAAGCGAGGGCGATCCTCGCCGGTCTCGGTGCCATGGCGTTCATCGCGAGGCTGGACGGGCATCTCGCCGAGCCCGTGGCGCCCGCGGCCACGGGCGGACCGTCGACAACGGGCGACTCGCTTACCGAGTCTGCTTGACAAGCATGATGCCGACCGACGGATTGTCGGGATTGAGGGCCACGATCGCATTGAGGTGCCGGATCGACAGGGTTGCCTGATGGTTCACCACGATCGTGCTCACATGCCAGTCCCGCGTGATCTGCTGGAGCGCCTCGACCTCGCCCTTGTCGGGGTCGCGAGCGTCGTTCATCATGACCGTCAGCGGGTCATGGAGGAACGCCTCCGAGTCCGGCGAGCTGCTCTTGAAGCGCTTCCCGAGGACCCTGATCCGCGCCCACGAGTCGTCTTTCGGGGCCACCTTGTCGAAATCACGGAGCTCGACCCAGGGACTGCTGTCGTTGGGCTCCTGGTCGCCGTAAGAGGTCGTGTCGTCACCGAGCATCTCGAACCCCACCTCTCCACGCCGTGGGCGGGCAGCGCCCAATCGGCGAGCGGAGCGTACTCCCCGGCAGGCGGGTTGCGCCGGCGATTACGTGGGCGCCCAAGCTCGTCCAGAAGGCGACTTCTCGTCTCAGCCCCGCCGCGACGCCTGAGCGCGTGCTCCGATTGCGCTCCCGCAACGCCGGGAAGTCGTTGCGGGAGAATCGTCAGGTGTCTGACGCTGGCGGCGCGGACTGAGCCAGGCGCGCCTTCAAGTCGCGGTAATCCGGATCGATAGCGAACAATCTCTCGAGGTCGGCCTCCGGCCTTTGTCGACTGGCCGGTCTGCTTGGTAGGCCAGGGCCCGGTCGTAGCGGATCGCCTTGAGCAGCTCGGGACTGCGCCCGGCCGTCCGGGCCAGGGCCAGTCGGTACGTCTCGAACCCGGCGATCCGGTGGTCGAGCTCGAGCAGGGCCTTGGCCCGCAGATGGACGGTCGCCAGGGTCACGTCGTCGGTGTTCTCGACTCCTGCCGCGACCTCGACGACGCCCTCGAAGTCACCCTCGGCGCCCAGCAGGTCGGCCAGCGACAGGCGGACGACCGGATCGTCGGGCTCAGCGGCATGGAGCTGCTGGACGAGGCCAACGGCTTCCTCGAGGCGGTCGGCTGACTGGTACAACTCCGCCAGGGCGAGGACCGCGCCGGCCCGGTTCCACGGGCACGTGCGCGGTGACGAGAGGCGTGATCCCGACCGCGATCGAGGCCGAGACGAGATTCTCGGGCAGGTACCGGGCGGCGAGGGCATCGGGCAGGGCAATCGGCGCCTGGACGACCGCTTCGAGATGGTGGATCGCCCGATCTCGATCGCCGGCCTGGAGGGCACTGATGCCGGCGAAGAGCTGGGCACTCGTGGCCCGTGGATCCTCGGTCGCAGGTCTGCTCGAAGAGCGGCAGGGCCGCTGCCTAGGTCGCCGTGGAGGTAGGCGATCAATCCCGCGTGGTAGTGCTTCTCGGCACTCGAGGCGAAGAGGCCTGGTCGGGGCAGGACAGTCGCCGGATCGAGGTTCGGGCCCGGGAATCCGGGTGCTGACCAGGCGGCGGCAGACTGGCCGGCCGAACGTCGAGCGGCGCTCGAGCGATGCCGGCTGCTGCCGCTCGTCTGGGCGATGTAGCTCAGGCCGGTGCCCGGGATCCCGATGCTTGTCCGCCGGGCGCCGGAGATGTGGACGGTCTCGTGGAACCCGCGGACGCCGACCGAGGTGCTGATCCCGCGCTTGCCGACGTTCAGCCGGATCCCGGGTGCGATCCGGATGCTCCGACGGAACCGCAGGTAGCCCATGGCCGGACTATGCCTTGTTTTCGGAGATGCCCGCGCGGTGGACCCGCGACCCGACCATCCCTATCGTCGGCCCGTTGGAGTCGACACGACGAGGGAGCGCCATGAGCTTGATCAACACGAACGGGATGGCATTCATCGGGCCGGGCTCGGAATGGTTCTGGACGGCGGTCAGCGGGCTGGTCCTGGCAGTCACGTTCTTTGCCATCTACCGCCAGCTCCGCCTCCAGCGCGGCCAGGCCGCGATCGCCCAGATCAACGCGATCCGGGTGGAGTGGATCTCAAAGGAGGAGCGGTACAAGCGTCTCGCCGCCCTGATCGACCTCGAGAACCGGGCACCGACCGAGGGAATGCCGTCCTCGGCCTATGCCCCCGCGAACTGGTTCGACAGGCTCGGTTACCTCGTCCGGAAGGGCCACCTCAACGCCGAGGAGAGGACGTGCCCCGAGACCGCCTCGCGGTCTGGTTTCGCACCCAAGGCTGAGTGAACGGCCGGGGCGATCGACTTCGGCAACCACCTGACACGAGGTCACCTCAGCGGATCGGAGCCCATTGGAGCCAGAGCGCATTGGGCGATTCCGACGTGGCCTTGAACACCCACAGGTTCAGGTGCCCGGCGGGTGTCGCAAACCAGGGAAAGCCACCGGCTCCGTAGTCGTACAGCGTCTGATCGATTCCGGAACCGGAGACCGGCGCCTTGGCGAGCGTCGTCGGTGCCGAGCCATCAGCGGGCTGCCGGATCAGCGCTTCATCAGGGGGCTCACCCTGGAGATAGACCCCGGTCGGGTCGCCACCGACAACCGATTCCCCGGCGCTGCCGCCCGTCAGCTGGATGGTGACGGAAGGGGCTCCTGGCGCGTTGACGAACACGGCGCTATCGCCTTCCTCGGCCCAGAATCCGTCGCCGGCCGGAAAGATCTTCGGGTAATTGCCGAGGTCGACGAACGACGAGTCGCCCTCCGTCAACCGCCAGGTGTCGGACTGGCCGCAGGAGCAGAACACGGCACCGTTCGAGTCCTGGCAGCAGCCGCCCACGTAGCCGAGCGGCACGCTCTTCCCGGGTGTATTGGAGGCAGGGTCGATCCGGGTCAACGCGGCGCCCGCACCGGTGCTCGGGTCGACCTTGGTCGTGTCGACGAACCACACCGCGTCTCCCATCGAGGTCAGGTGCGGTCCGGGATAGCCGTTCGCGCACGGGATCGGGATGTCACGTTGGTCGGCAAGGGTCTGGGGGTCGTAACGAGTCACGCTGCAATGCTGACCGTTGGCGTCGGTCGTCTGGCCGGCCGCCCAGACCGATCCAGCGGCGAAGTGCAGGTCGGTGACCGTGCGCATTCCGGCACGCTGCTTGACCGCGGCCGTAACTGGATCGATGGCAAGCAGCTGTGGCGAGCCGGACGAGTCGGTGATCGAGACGTACACCGTGTTGTCTGGACCGATCGTCGCCCCGTCCAGGTCCTGAAGCTCGACGACCTTCTGGGCCCCCGTCACCGCGCCGGCTGGCGACGGTGCGGGCGATGCGGGCGCGTAGTTGATGCCCGCATCGAACAGATCCTGGGTGGCCGCGTACGCCTGCGCGAAGCCGTCGTCGCCAGTCGCGTAGACATCGAACTCGCAGTCGGACAGCAGGTCCGGGTCGGTCACGGCGGCACAGGCCGACTGTGCGGCGGCCAGCTGATCGGGGTTGGGGCTCGCGTTCGCCGCTTCCAGCGCCGCGCGGGCGACATCCGACGGGAACGCTCGATCGGTGTACGTGGCGGTCGACTTGCCGGGGTCGTAGTCGAACAGCGTCGTCGTATCGGTGACGCGCCACGCGTCGGCGAATTGGCCGTACAGGACGGTGTCTCGAGTCGCACGATCGGGGGCGGCAGGCAGCTGGGATCCGCCGGGCAGGGCCGGCACGCCCATCCCGCCAGGCGTGATCGGTCCGAGGAGGCCCGCAGCGGACGAACGGAGCGAATCCGACGGCTGGACGATGGCATTGACGCCCCATGGACTGACCGACAGGACCGCCAGCACCGTCCCATCCGGAAAGCCGATCTTGAACCCCGCGGTCACGGATTCAATGGAGGCGCCGCCACCGAGATCGGGCAGGCTTGCCGGGTCGACCAGAGCGCCGTCGACATGGAGAGCCAGGCCGGCTGGTGTCATGTAGACACCGATCCTGTGGCCGTTGTCGCGGGCGGCGACGGCCGTGTTGATGCTGACGGCGTTGAAGGGACTCGGACCGAGCGCGTGGTACGGCTCCTGGCGGGCCTGGATCTCGATGCTCGAGTCGGCGTTCCGAATGAGGGTGAACTCCCCGGCGGCCTGAAAGTCGTACTTGTAGCGATTGACCGTCCGGAGATGCGGGTCGCCGTTCGAGTCCGGGCATGCGGTCTGGCATGGCGTGCCCGGCGTCTCCGAGGGCAGTGGTTTGCAGAACTCGTCGAGGGAATGGCCGGTGAGCCTGCCGCTGGCTCCGGTCAAGCCGCCGGTCAGGCCGAAGAAGATCGTCGGCCCGACGGTCTGCAGCTCGGGTCCGCTGTAGCGCTGGCCCGGGGGCACGTGCAGCCGCCCGGCTTGGTACAGAGCCAGCGCTGGGCGGTGTCCGTCTCGTTGCCGTCCGGGTCCGTCTTCATGCGGACGTGGTTCTGCATCCGCACCTCCAGCACATCGGCGAGCGAGTCAACGCCCCAGTCCTGGTTGACGACGACGTCGGCCGCCCAGTCCACTGTGGCGCCGTTGGAGACCGACACCATGTGGGGCACGGCCTTCTGATCCACCGTCCAGGGACCGTCCGCGTACCACGGACCGGGTTGGGCTGAAGCATCCCGCCAGAATCCGGAAGCCCACGTATCCTCAAACGCGTCTGCGTTGGCTCCGGCAGCTTGAAACGCGCCAACATTATCCGTCGCGGCGAGCATCGCGTCGAAGTGCTGCCATGGATCGATGCTTTGTTCGGCCATGTGCTGATAGAAGCCCACCGCGTCATAGGACCGCTGCCAGAGGCGGTTCTCCGGCGACGTGAGGTAGGCGCCCCACCAGTCGCTTCCCACACTGCTGGGCCCGCCGATCGCCTCCCCCGCCCACTCCGCCTGACCCTCGATGATCCATGACGGCAGGGTCCGTTGGCCGCCATGCTGGTCGAACCAGTCGAACTGGAAGCAGTGGAAGATCTCGTGCGCCATCGTGGCGTTCAAGACGGCATTGTCGTTCGCGTTCTGGAGCAGCGGGTGGACGTGGATGGTGCACGCGGATGTGCCATAGATCGGATAGAAGGTCACATAGGTGATCGCGAACTCGTTCGGGGAGCCTTGCGGCTGGGCGGTGTCGAGGATGACGCTCCAGCCCAGGTTCAAGCTCCGGCCGAGGTGGCCGGCGATCTTTGGGATCGCGGCGTTGACCGCATCGACATACGTGTTGTCAGACGCCAGGGAGACATGGATCAGGCTCTGCGCCGGACTGGGCGCCGGGCTCCCCGGCTCGGGAATGTGGATGTCGAGCGCAGCGTTGACCGCCTCGGTCTGGCCTGGCGTCAGCTGGGTGAAGTACGGCTTCAGCCATTCGATGGCAAAGGTGCCGTCCATCCGCTCGTAGGGCGCGGCTGGCGTCCCGGTTGGCGGGGTGACGCCCGGCAGCGGGGCGATGGCCAGGGCGAACGCCTCCAGGGCGGTCTCTTTGGAGACACTGCCATCTGGCCGGACCTCGGCGAACAGCTTGCCGTAGGCCGATGTGGATGGGTAGCTTGGCTCGACCGCGGCCGGCGCGCCCTTCGGCTGACCCTGCAGCCAGATCACTCCCACAGCCAGCGCCGCAAGCACGAGGATGAGGACCAGAAGCGCGGCAACCAGGACCCGACGGCGATCAACGCCCGATGGTGTTCCCCGATCAGCCGGTTGCGCCGACATCCGACTCGCCTCGCTAGCGGGCATTCCGGGACTCCGCCCCGTCAATACGCGATAGCGATCACTGTCCGGGAAGCGCGCTGCCGGATGAAAGAGGTAAATGCCCCCATCAGTGCCGAACGGTCCTGCCCCAAGAGGCTGACAAGGCATTCCGACAGTCGGCGTCAATCGAACAGCGCAAAACCCTGCTGCATTCGCTCGACTTCCTGAAAAGGGTGGGTCCTGCGCAACCGGCGGCGGGCTCCGGAGGCCGACGCTGAATTGGGCGGAGTTCCGTTTCGACTTCATGCCCGAAGGAGCATCGGTTCATTCACGGAGCAAGGACGGCACGAAGCCATCCGCTAGCCGTCCGAGCATACCGAGGTTGTCAATGGGCGCCTGAGCGGCCCGGGGCTGCCAGCGCTTCGCGCCGAGATGAACGCCGTGATCGCCAGCATCTCGATTTGCGCGACCGGGCCAGAATCCTGCCGAGCAGCCGCCTGGTCGTCCAGCGATCCCGATACCCCAACGGCCTGGTCGCGGTCATCCTTCTCGCCCGGGAGCGACGCGGCACCTTCTCAGATCGCAGGGGTCGGTGTCGGCGGCCCGGGCTTCGTTGCGGTTGGCTCGTCTGGCGCTGGTGCTGCTCGGAAGGTTGCGGTTTGGACGTCCCTCGATGGCTCGACATGGCAACCCTCCGCTTTGTCCGGCGACCTTCTGATTGCGTCGCCGACCTCACGATGTCGCAAGTGCGGGACGGAGACGACCAGCCAGGACGGGCCCGCCGCTGGATGGCCTCGCCGGGATCGTCCTTCCTGAGGAGTCGGCGCGGGCCTCTTGACTCGTGGAGCCTGTGACAGTATCCTCTGCGATACATCAGGAGATGCACGGCATGCACACGAAGCAGTTCGTCTCGCCAGCGGAGGTTGCCGGTGAGCTTGAGGTCAGCACCGCGACGGTTCTCCGCCTGATTCACGCGGGAGCCCTGCCCGCAATCCGCGTATCCGAGCGGATCTACCGGATTCCGGTCGCGAGCTTCGAGATGTACAAGACGGGCGGGCTTCGTGACCAACCGACAATTCGGCTTCGTCGTGTGGCGGAACAACCCCGACTCGGTGAGGGCGAAGACCTGCCGAGCCCGATCCGAACGGCCGGCACCGCTCGCTAGTGGACGTCGAGGGCCTTCAGGGCCATCTCGGCACACTCGCCGTCATCCTCTGGAACTTCGGCGCCTCATTTCCGGTTCCGACGCTCGACCAGTACGCCGACACCGGCAACCTCGGGTTCTCGTTCTCGGCTCAGCTGCCAGGGCCGAACCTGCCCGCATCCGCGTCGATCAAGCTGTCCGAGGTCTGGGAACCGGCCGGCAGCCCTGGCGAGTTCGACCGGACCGCGTATGAGTACGACTTCATCGAGCATCCCGAGGAACCGCCGGCGAGCCTTCCACTCGACCCAGCGCGAGTTCTACGCCCGGCACTTTGGTGTCCTCGTCCACGAGCACTGTGAGGAGGTCCTTGGAGCCCCGGTCTGCGGCCACTACTACGGCTTGCCGGTGACCGCCTACGAGGCGATCGCGATGTTCACCGCGATCTGGGGCCAGCCCGGCCCGCTCGGCTGCGCCGACCTTCGTTGCATGTAACTCGAAGACGAACCGACCGACGGTCGGATCGGTCACTTCCGTGTGGGCCCAGCGAGGGTCGGTCGAGTGGGACCGGCCGGTTATCCCGCGGAACGATCCACTTCACGAGCTCCGATCCGGCTGCATCGTTGCCCGCCGACTACACGTTCACCGGGCGCCAGCGGGGCAGATTTCCTCGACGAGGCTGTCCACAGGGCTATGGTGGTTGGCGTCACAGACTTGGACCCGACTCACCTAGTGGGCAAACCGATGGCGACATCAGCGACGGCCGATCTTGAAAGCGTGCTGGCTGCGGCGGCTGCAAACGACCGAAGCGATCGGATCCCGGTCTGGCGCGACCGCGTGGCGGCCTTCGGCCTGGAAGCTGTTGACGCAGTCGGGCCTTGGGTCGGCGATCCGGATCAGGACCTGTTCCGATTCGCGAACCGGGTGATCAAGAAGGTCGCCGACTCCGGCGGGGCGACGCGCGAGCAGGCGGTGGCGACGCTTCTGGCGATCGGACGCACGGACATCCCTGGGGAAAACCGTCGCGATCTCGAGATCGTGCTGAGCGAGATGAACATCACGAGGATGCCGAGGCCAACCGCAACATCGCCGCGGCGGGTGAACCGCGGTGAGGATGTCCTGCCGTTCGAGGAGCGCGAGGCGACAGTGATCCACGGGCACGAGAGCTTGGCCGACGGCCGGACGGGCATCCGCTTCACCGTGATGGCGCAAGCCGGCGGATCGCACTTTGGAATCCCGGTATCGGCTCGTGCGGAGCTCGGACTGGGTCATGGCGACAAGGTCTACCTGGAAGTGCGTCGGACCGGCCGTTTCATGCCTGCCTCGGGCGCGATCGGCGAGCTTCTGTTCAAGGGAGTCACCGAAATGCGTTCGGGTCCAGAGGTGTATCGCCGCCAAAGTGACGAAACCACCCGCGGTCTCGAGAAGATCGGGCCGAATGAGGTGATCGAGGTGATCGTCGCCCTGCCCGAGGCGCGGACGGACGAGTCGTAGGGACCCGGAGCGGCGACCTCGCAAAGCCCCCGCTCGGCGCGATCTAGCCGAACCCCAAGCGGGTTCGCTGTCGACGTGCAAAGCGAGGGCCACGGACATCCTAGTCCTCCCGGGCACGATCGCGAGTCGACGCGTAGCAGTTAGTCGATCCCGTCCCGGGCCTCGAGTGCCCCAGCCGGGTGTGATTGGGAGTCGAGAAGAGACGGCCCGATCATCCTGATCGAGGACGAGCAGGCGGCTAGTTGGATTGCTCGCGAAGGATCGTCAGCGACGATGTGCTACATTCGTGTACATGGATCGAACCGTCGGCATTGCTGAGCTTCGTCAGAACCTGAGTCGCTATCTGGAGCGCGTGGCAAAGGGGGAGCGCTTGCTCGTGACCGACCGTAATCGACCGGTCGCGGAGCTCGGTCCTCCGCCCACTGTCGGCGCGGCCCTCGATCGACTGATCGCGGAGGGACGGATCATCCGGCCAATCCGTCGTGGGCTGCCGGCACCGCTCTCGATGGAGGCCGACCCACTCGCCCTGACTCGAGCCCTCGACGAGATCCGCGGCGAGCGCTGAGGCGTGCCGCTCTTCTACGCGGATGCCTCGGCGCTCGTGAAGCTCGTGCGTGATGAACCAGAAAGCCCCACGCTTCGGACGTTCCTGGCCGACGCCGACCTTGTATCGTGCGAGCTCGTTCTGACCGAGATCCCGCGGGCGATCCGGCGCGCGGCCGCCGACGATCCTCGACTTGATCGTGACCGCCTATTAGCCCGCACCGGCGAGGTCGTCGATGCGCTCGGGCTGCTGCCGATCGAGCGGGCTCTGCTCATGGCCGCAGGCGCGCTGTCCGAGCCGGCGCTCCGGGCCCTCGATGCGATTCACATCGCCGCGGCGCTCGATCTTCGGCCAATCGACGCCTTCGTCACCTACGACGAACGGCAGGCCGCGGCCGCGCGCCTGGCCGGACTGCGCACGATGTCGCCCGGCAGTTGACGCCTTCCGGGCTGGCCCCTGGTGGGCGCATCCGCTACGCTCCATCCTTGGTGGTCAGGGTGGCGAGGACGGCGTGATCTGCTCGAATTGCGGTACGGAGAACGAGGCGGGCGCGAAGTTCTGCGTCCAGTGTGCCGAGCGTCTTGCGTTGGCGTGCCCTGCCTGCGGGACATCCAACGTTCCATCCGCGCGATTCTGTCGCGAATGCGCGACGCCCCTGGCCCCGGGTGGTCCAGCGTCCCAGGTCCAATCCGGGCCAAGCACCGTGGCCACTCCGGCCGCCCCGGTCGCCGAACGTCGGGTCGTCTCGATCCTGTTCGCCGATCTCGTCGGCTTCACGACCCTGGCCGAGGGTCGGGATGCCGAGGACACCCGCGAGCTGCTGTCGCGCTACTTCGAGCTCTCGCGCGACGTGATCGCCCGCTACGGCGGAACGGTCGAGAAGTTCATCGGCGACGCGGTGATGGCGGTCTGGGGTGCGCCGATCGCCCACGAGGACGACGCCGAGCGGTGCGTCCGGGCGGCCCTCGAGCTCGTCGATGCGGTCCGCGCGCTCGGTCCGCAGATCCAGGCCCGGGCCGGCGTGCTTACGGGCGAAGCCGCGGTCACGATCGGGGCGACGAACGAGGGGATGGTCGCCGGCGACCTCGTCAACACGGCGAGCCGCCTCCAGAGCGTGGCCCAGCCCGGGACCGTCCTCGTTGGGGAAGCGACCAAGCGCGCGGCCGCCGCGGCGATTGCCTTCGAGCAAGCCGGGGAGCAGCACCTCAAGGGCAAAACGAGCCCGGTTCCCGCCTGGCGCGCCCTGCGGGTGGTCGCCGAGCGCGGTGGTCGGAACCGCTCGGAGGCGCTCGAGGCGCCGTTCGTGGGCCGCGATGATGAGCTGCGCCTGCTCAAGGACCTCTTCCACGCGACGATCCGGGAGCGCCGGGCGCGACTCGTCTCGGTCATCGGCCCGGCCGGGATCGGCAAGAGCCGGCTGGCCTGGGAGTTCCTGAAGTACGTCGATGGGCTGTCTGACCTCGTCTGGTGGCACGACGGGCGGAGCCCGGCCTACGGGGAGGGGATCAGCTTCTGGGCCCTGGGCGAGATGGTCCGGGCCCGGTGCGGGCTGCTCGAGCTCGACGACGAGCGGACGACCCGAGTCAAGGTCGCCGCTACCCTCGCGGAGCACGTCCCGGACGAGGAGGAGCGACGCTGGATCGAACCGGCCCTGCTGGCGCTGCTCGGGGTTGGCTCGGGTGTCGCCTCCGAACAGCTCTTCGGCGCCTGGCGGACGTTCTTCGAGCGGCTTGCCGAAAAGGCGCCCGTCGTCCTCGTCTTCGAGGACTTCCACTTTGCCGACGGTGGGCTGATCGACTTCGTCGACCATCTCCTCGAGTGGAGCAAGAACCTCCCGATCTATGTCCTGACCCTGTCCCGACCGCAGCTCCTCGAGCGGCGGACCGACTGGGGGGTTGGCAAGCGCAACTTCGTCTCGCTCTACCTCGAGCCATTGGCCGAACGAGCGATGCGCGAGCTGCTCGCCGGATTGGTGCCCGGCCTGCCATCGCGGGCGGTCACGGCGATCGTCGCCCGGGCCGACGGCATCCCCCTCTATGCGGTGGAGACGGTCCGGATGCTCGTCGCCGAGGGCCGGCTCGTGCTCGAGGACAACGCCTACCGGCCGGTCGGCGACCTCTCGACATTGGCCGTCCCAGAGACCCTCACCGCGCTCATCGCCTCGCGGCTCGACGGGCTCGACCCGATCGATCGAACGCTCGTCTCCGATGCCGCGGTGCTGGGCCAGAGCTTCACCGTCGCGGGCCTCTCGGCCGTCTCATCCCTGCCCTCGGCCGAGATCGAGCCACGGCTCCGGGCGCTCGTCAAGCGCGAGCTCCTGGTCCTCGATGTCGACCCGCGCTCGCCCGAACGTGGCCAGTACGCGTTCGTCCAGGCGTTGATCCGCGAGGTCGCCTACAACACCCTGGCGAAGAACGATCGGAAGAGCCGCCATCTCGCCGCGGCCCGCTTCTTCGAGGCGCTCGGCTCGGAGGAGCTGGCCGGAGCGCTGGCCGGCCACTACCTCGCGGCCCACGCGAGCGCCAGCGCCGGTCCGGAGGCAGATGCCCTGGCCGGGCAGGCGCGGATTGCGCTTCGGGCGGCTGCCGGCCGGGCGATCGCCCTCGGGGGCCACGAGCAGGCGATCACGTTCCTCGAGCAGGCCCTGACGGTCGCGACCGACCCGGCCGAACGGGCCGATCTGCTCGAGCTCGCGGGGGTCTCGGCGACGGCGGCCGGGCACTACGCCGCGGCCCAGTCCTTCCTTGAGCAGGCCCTCGCCCATCGGCGCGAGGTCGGAGATCGCCCTGCGATCGCCTCGACCGCCACCGAGCTCGGGCGGGCGCTCCTCACCGGCCGACAAGCGGACCAAGCGCTGACCGGGCTCGAGCAGGCCGCCGCCGAGTTTGCCGACCTGGCGCCCGATCCGGCCGCGGTCGGGCTCGAGGCCCAGCTTGCGCGGGCGTATTTCCTCAACGACAAGAACGAGCGAGCGCTCGAGATCGCCGAGGGGGTGCTCGCCGCAGCCGAGCGGGCAAACCTGACGGCGATCCTGGCCGACGTCCTGATCACCAAGGGGACCGCCCTCACCAACGTCGGCCGGACGCGCGAGGGAATGGGGGTCATCGAGATCGGCGAACGAATTGCCCGCACCGATGGTCTGGGCCGGACGGTCCTGCGGGGTCTGAACAATCGCCTGATCTCGCTCTCTGACTTCGATCCTCGAGCCGCCCAGGACGCGTCGCTGGACGCGCTCGCCGTGGCCCGTCGGATCGGGGACCGGCAGTGGATGATCCAATTCATGGTCGGGTCTGGCTGGGGCGCCTTCGACCTCGGCGAGTGGGACGAGGCGATCGGATTGTGGCGAAGCGTGCTCGCCGAGGATCCAGAACCTGCAGATCGGCTCCTGCCCGTCTTCTCCCTGACGTTCGCAGCTGCTGCCCGAGGCGAGCCCACAGCGGCTGGCCTCGAAGAGATCAAGCGCCTGGTGGGCCAGGTCAGCGACCCCCAGGTCACCTGGAGCGGGGTCGTCGGGCCGGCCATGATCGCGTCGGCGGAGGGCCGAATCAGCGAGGCCGTCGCGATCTGGCGGGCGGGGATGCCCGATAACCCAACGGTCAGCGTTGGATGGCGATGGGACACCGCCCGCCACTCGATCCGGCTGGGTGACGCGGAGAGTGCGGCGGCAGACCTGGCCGAGCTCGACAGCCGCGGTCGGCACACGCCTCGCGAGGAGGCCGAGCGACTTGACGTCCGGGCCGGCCTGGCGGCGCTCGATGGGCGACCCGGCGATGCGCTGCGTCTTTACCAGGAGGCGCTGCAGGCACTCCGGGCGCTCGGGATCCAGTTGGCACAAGTCCTCACCGCGATCGAGATGGCGACCGTCCTTGACCCGGCTCTGCCGGAGGTGGTTGAGGCCGTGGCGAGCGCGCGCGAGATCCTGACGCGGGTCGGAGCCACGGCATACCTGGATCAGCTCGACGCGGCGGCCGGCCGGCGGCCTTCGACGGCACTCTCCGAACCGGCCCGCGCATCGGATCCATCGACCGTCTGATCGCACTCGCGTCACCGGACACGCCGTGAAAGCCGTGCAATTCGGGCTCTCATCAGTGTGCGTACGCAGATGAACGACAACCAGCCCGAGGACGAGCGCCCGATCACCCTGGCTGGCCCGCTCGACGAGCTCGGCCTGCATCGCGTGCTCTGGATCGGGAGACCCGTCTGGCCCCGTTACTGAGTTTGGAGCCGACCGCGACGGAGCTTCAGCGGAACGTCGATCCAGACCGCGTGCGCCGCAATAGGACGCGGCGGCCGCCGGTGAAGGCAAGCCGCCGCTCAAGCCTGGAGTGGTTTTCGACCGCCTGATCGTCGAAGCAACAGGCGCCTGGACGTCGACCGCTCAGCGCCCGAGGCGTTGCCAGGATGGTTGGCTGGCACTCGCCCAGGACGGCGTCCGGGACGTGCCGGCCACCGGATCCAGGAGCACCTGGTTGAGGGTTGTGCCCGAGGCATTCGTTGGCGTTCCCAGGATCGACGCATCATCCGGGGCCCACTCCCAGCTAGAAACACTGCCGACGGCAATGCCGCCCGGGTACGGGACTTCGACGCCAAAGCCGCTTCCAGTGACGGGGACGGCAACCGGGCGAGCCTGGGCGGTGTCGGCCGTGTAGCCTCGAACGACGAGGAGACGGGTGCCGTCATTCGACCAGTTCTCCGGCGCCTGCCAGACAGCGCCCGTTGGGATTGGGAGGGGGCGATCCCCGGTCCCGTCCGCCGCGACGATGTGGGTCTGAACGTTGATGCCGCTCAGGCCCGGCCATTCACCATATGAGATCTGAGAACCGTCCGGCGACCACGCCGGATTCCCGCGGAAGAGACCCGCCGCGTCCGCGCTGGCCAGGATCGTGCGGACCTTGCCGCTCTGCGAGTTCAGCGCGTAGATCCCGCTGTCCGTGGCGTTCGGGGAGTCGGCGTTGTCCATGAACAGGATCTCGGAGCCGTCCGGCGGACGCCAGGCGACGTTCGTGGCGAGTCCGGGCAGCTCGATTTGGCGAATCCTGCTGCCGTCGGTCGCCGCGATCAGGATGTGGGTGAACTCATTGGGGCTCGCCGAGATCAGGATCTGCTTGCCGTCGGGCGAGAACGTATAGCTCTCGACGTCAGGCAGGGGTTTGGGCGTGACCTGGATCAGACCGGACCCGTTGGCATTCATGACGTACAGGAGACCCGTGCCTGAGCCGACCGCTTGTCGTTTGAAGGCGAGCCGCGTCCCGTCCCGCGAATAGCGAGGATTGGTGTCACCGGGACCCGTGTCGATTTCGGTCGTCTTGCCTGTCCCGGCATCGACGGTGAAGATCTCGCCGCCACTGGCGTACGCGACGAGCCCGGTCCGGGCAGGCCCGAACGGCGTCGGAAGGCTCGGACGGCTGCCAACGACGAGTGTCGCGAGCAGGGCGAGTAGCAAGGCCAGGAGTGCAAGGCCCAGCCCGATCGTGCGCCACGGCAGTCGCGGCACGGAGACGGGGGAGCGAGCGAGATCAACCATTGGGAGCCACCTTCCAACAAATGACCAGGCCGGCCGCTGGCGAGTGCGGGCGGTCTGCTGAAGGATCTGGTCGCGGTACGTGGGCATCGCGCCCATGTAGAGGCTGTCCAGGAGGTTCGGCAGTTCCCGCTCAAAGCGTTGTTCGGAACTCATGCCGGTTGTCCTCCCGGAATCGTGGCCGTCGCCTCGTGGGCCCCGACCTCCGCACCCATCCGCATCGCGGTCAGTGCGTAGTGCAATCGCGATTTCGCTGTTCCGTAGGGGATGCCCAGAGACACAGCGACCTCGGTCAGCGGCATCCCCAGGAGGTAATGCAAGGCAACAACGGCTCGATGCCCCGGATCAAGGCGCCGAAGCGCCTCGTCCAGGAGCTCGCGCTCCGCCAACGCAGCGGAGGAGTCCGGCGCGTTGAGGGAGTCGATTGGAGACAGCTCGACCTCGATGACGCGCCGTCGACGACGCCGAGCGAGATCGAGACAGGCATTGACGGTCAGTCGGTACAGCCAGGCGTCGAAGCGTGCCGGATCACGTAAGCCGGGCAGGTCGCGCCAGGCCCGGATGAGGCCCTCCTGGACCGCATCCTGGGCCAGGTCCGAGTCTCGAAGGATCAGCCGGGCGGCTGCGTCCAGTCGCCGCAGGGCGCCATCGACGAGCTTGGCAAAGGCGTCATGATCGCCTCGCTTCGCCCGGTCGATAAGCTCTCGCTGATCCACGATCGCCTCGCCTGTGGCACGACCAGAGTGGTCGTACTCAATAGGGTATGGCGTCGATGTCCCTCGAAAGGTTCATCCGGACCCGGCGATGGGTCGTTGACGGTCGGAGTCGGCTTCCCCTGTCGTCCACGAAGTAGCGTGCAGTGCGGTTCGGGTAACTTGACAGTGACGCGTTGTACTGTATTGTTACGGCATGCCCCTTGAACCCGAGTACACGCTTCAGGACCTCGCCGACCTGGCCGGGGTGACCCCGCGGACGATCCGCTTCTATGTCGCCCAGGGGGTCTTGCCGTCGCCTGGTCGCACGGGCCCCGGCACGACGTACGGCCCGTCCCATCTCGCCCGGCTGCGCCTGATCCGCCGGCTCCAGCGCGAGCACCTGCCACTCGCCGAGATCCGGGCTCGCCTGGCAGCCCTGCCCGACGATGCCGTGATCGCGCTGGTTGAGGCTCCGGCCCCTCCGCAGCCAACGAACACGGCGAGCGACTACATCCGATCGGTCCTCGGGCCGTCGCAACGGCGGCTGGTGGAAGCACCGGCCCTCATGGCCGTCCCAGCTCAGCTGCGGGAGATCAATGCCGGCCCCGATGCGGCCCAAGTCCTGCCTGCTGCTCCGCATCCGCGCGGAGTCGTCGAGGCCCCACCACCCGAACGATCCCAATGGGATCGGATCGTCCTCGTCCCGGACGTCGAGCTCCACGTTCGCCGACCACTGACCCGCCATCTCAACAAGCAGGTCGACCGCTTGATCGCGATCGCCCGAGAGCTCCTCGAGGAGAACCCGTCATGACCTTCCATGCCCGCACCGACCGCCGCCTGATCCGAACCACCTCCAAGAGCCAGCGGTTCGTCCTGGCCGAGATCGTCGCCCCGCCATCGCACCGTGAGCCCGTTCGAAGGCCGGTGAATCTTGCCTTCGTCCTCGACCGATCAGGCTCGATGAACGGCGAGAAGATCCGCCTCGCGAAGCAGGCCGTCGAGGAATCGATCGCCCGCCTCCATGACGACGATCGGTTCGCCGTTGTCGTCTACGACGAGCAGATCGATGTCGTTGTCCCCGGCATGCGCGCGACAGCAGAGGCGCGCCGGACGGCCACGGCTCGGCTTCGCGAGATCGAGCCTCGTGGCAGCACGAACCTCGGCGAGGGCTGGCTGCGCGGCTGCGAGCAGGTCGCCCAGGAGCTCTCGGACGACGGGATCGACCGCTGCCTGCTCCTGACCGACGGCCTCGCCAACGTCGGGATCACCGACCACGATGAGCTCGCCCGTCATGCCGGCGAGCTCCGGGCACGGGGCGTGTCGACCACCACCTTCGGAGTCGGTGACGACTTCGACGAGGTCCTCCTCCAGGCGATGGCCTCCGCGGGCGGTGGGCACTTCTACTACATCGCGAGCGCCGCCTCGATCACCGACCTCGTCACGAGCGAGGTCGGCGAGACGCTCGACATCGTGGCCCGCGACGTGGTCGTCGAAGTCGCCGCGCCGGCGGGGATCGAGGTCGAATCGCTCAGCCCGTATCCGACCCGCGACGCCCATGGTCGGACCGGGATCGTCGTCGGCGACCTGACGTCGGGCGAGCAGGTCTCGGTCGTCCTCCGGCTGAAGTTCCCGTACGGCCAGGTCGGCCACTCGACGGGGGCCGTGATCAGCCTGTCAGATCGCGACGACGTCCTTGACCGAGGCCAGTGTGAAGCTGTCGTGGGACTACGCCTCGGACCAGGCCAACGACGAGCAGGAGCGCGATCGCGAGGTCGATCGGGTCGTTGCCCGGACCTTTGCCTCGCGCGCTCGCCAGGAAGCGGTCGTCCGGAACCGGGCCGGCGACTTTGACGCAGCCCGCGACGCCCTCGAAGCCACCGCCCGGCGGATCCGCAAGTACGCCGGCCGCGACAAGGAGCTTCAGGCGATCGTCGGTCAACTCGAGATCGAACAGCCGGCCTTCCGCAGGGCGATGAGCGAGCCGAATCTCAAGCAGGCCTACGCCTCGAGTGCCTACGTGCTTCAGTCGCGGGCCCCCGACGGCAAGGCGCGCAAGACACCGAATAGCCAGGTCTGAAGACGACTTGACTCGTCCGTCCCTGCGATTCCCATGGATCACGAGCGCCCGCGGGCCCCGGCTCGCTGACGGCGCGGCAACCGATCGGCATTCCTCACGCCGCCACGGTGCCCCTGCCGCGGGCAAGCCGAGACCGCTTAGACCCTCTCGAACGCCATCGCCACGGACCCGCCGCCGCCAAGGCACAGGGTCGCGAGGCCATAGCGGCCCTCTCGTCGGGCAAGCTCGTGGAGGAGCGTCGCCACGACCCGGGCTCCGGACGCGCCGACCGGGTGACCGAGGGCGATCGCGCCACCGTTGACGTTCACCTTGCTCCAGTCGAGGCCGAGCTCCCGGCCGTCGGCCAGGACCTGGGCGGCGAATGCCTCGTTGATCTCGATGAGATCGAAGGCGTCGATCGGCATCTCGATCCGATCGAGCAGCCGGCGGACACCGATGACGGGCGCGAGGAAGAGCCACTTCGGCTCGATGTCCGCCTGGGCATAGCCGACGATCCTGGCCAGCGGCTTGAGGCCGTAGCGCTCGACCGTCCGCTCGCTGACCACGACCGTCGCAGCGCCGCCGTCCGTGATGCCCGGCACGTTGCCGGCGGTGGCGGTCCCGCTGGCCGCGTTGCCGCGATCCTCACCCTGGGGCAGGTCGAAGGCGGGCTTGAGTCGGGCCAGCGCTTCGATCGTCGTGTCCCGACGAGGGCCCTCGTCGACGCTGACGACGGTCTCGTGGCCCTTGGCGTCGCGGACGGTCACCGGGGCGAGCTCCGCGTCGAAGCGACCGGCGTCCATCGCCGCGATCGCGTTCATGTGGCTGCGCAGGGCGAATTCGTCCTGGTCCTCGCGGCTGATCTGCTTGGCGATCGCGGTCCGCTCGGCGTGCGTGCCGACATGGCACTCCTCGATGGCACACCACAACGCGTCATGCACGGTCGAGTCGACGATCGTCCCGTCGCCCAGGCGATAGCCGAAGCGGGCCCGGGGCAGCAGGTATGGCCCGCCGTTCATGCTCTCCATCCCGCCGGCGACGATCACCTCGGCGTCCCCGGCCCGGATCTCGGCCGCCCCGAACATGATCGCCTTCAGGCCCGAGCCGCAGACCTTGTTGATCGTCGTCGCGCTTGTCGTGACCGGGAGCCCGCCGAGGAGGGCGGCCTGGCGGGCAGGGGCCTGGCCGGCGCCGGCCTGGATCACCTGGCCCATGATGACTTCATCGACCGGGGCGTCGGCCGGCAGCCCGCTCCGTTCGATGGCCGCCCGGATGGCGACGCCGCCGAGCTCGACTGCCGGCACCCCGGACATCGCCCCGCCGAACTTGCCGATCGGCGTGCGGGCCGCGCTCACGAGATAGACGCCGCCGTTGCGGCCGTCTTGTGTCACGTCGCGCATGAAAGCTCCTCGTTTGCTCTTGTCGCTCGGGTCTCTGATCCGAGCGTTGCCAACGCTGGACCGTGGATCATGTGTACAGCCCGCCGTCGATGGCGATCACCTGGCCGGTGATGTATTCGCCCTTCGTCACGAGGAAGGCGACCAGCTGGGCGATCTCCTCCGGGCGTCCGAAGCGGCCCATCGGGATCTTCTCCAGGATCCGCGCCCGGACATCGTCTGGCATGCCGGCGATCATCTGCGTCGCGATAAAGCCGGGCGCGATCGCGTTGACGGTCACGCCCTTGCTGGCGAGCTCGAGCGCCGCGGTCTTCGTGAAGCCGACGATCCCTGCTTTCGCCGCGGCGTAGTTGGCCTGGCCGAAGTTGCCGTGCAGGCCGACCACGGAGCTGACGCTGACGATCCGGCCGTAGCGTGCCTCGACCATGTGCGGCAGCACGCGGGCGGTCACGTGGAAGACGCTCGAGAGGTTCGTCTCGAGCACGGAATCCCATTCCTCCCGCGACATCTTGGCCAGCGAGCGATCGCGGGTGATCCCGGCGTTGTTGACGAGGACGTCGACATTGCCGCAACGCTCGACAACGCTGGCGACCGCCGAATTGATCGACACCGGATTGCGAACGTCGCAACCGATGGCGTACGCCTGGCCCCCGGCAGCCACGATCTCGGCGGCCACCTCGTTCGCATGGGCCTCGTGATCGTGTCCGATGTCGTCGGTGTGATAGCCAACCGCGACGGTCCCGCCGTGTCGCCCCAGTTCGAGAGCGATCTCCTTTCCGATGCCGCGTGATCCACCGGTGACGAAACAGGACCTGCCTGTCAGATCAGCCATGCCAAACCTTCCTGGATCGGGCCCAGACCGAACGAAGGTGGCCAGCGGATCGCCGGCCACCTTGGTGGGGTGGGTGAGCCTCTTGTCAGCGCTTGGTGGGTTCGGTCGCCATCCAGGCCGCCTTGGCGGCGGACTGCCAGCTCTCGAGCGTCGCCTGCTGCGTTCGCTTGATGATCGTCGAGAACTGCTCGACGGCCTTCCGATTGCCCTTGAGGCCCAGGTCGAACAGGTGCAGTCCAGCGTCGACTGCCGCATTCTGTGCCTCGAATGCTGTCTTGAGGACCACCTCACCCTCGGTGGTCCAGCCCTCGAGCATTTCACGGCCCATGACCGCGCTCTCACCGACGTATGAGCGGGTGGCCTCGAATGAGGCCTTCGCCGTCTCGGTGCTGGTGCGGGCCGCCTGGGCGGCGATGCGGGTGGCTTCGGCGACGGCGGCGGCCGCCGACTCCGGTAGTTCGTTCGTCGTGGTAGTGGACATGGCCGGCTCCTTCGCCTATGATCGTGTTGCATCTACTGGCAACGTCTCTAAGTGCATTGTGCACATAGCTGCGCTGCTTGTCAAGTCAAACCCAGATCCGAGAGCCTCACCGACGACCCATGACGGACCGAATCGAAACCACCCCGCCTGACTCCAAGCCTGATCGTGCCGCACGCGCGGCCGCTGATCCGGCCCCCGAAGGTGATCGCCCCGCCGAGCCGATCGACGAGCGAGACGCGTTCCCGGGTTGGCCGCCCCGTGACTTCCTGCAGCCGTTCGTCCTCCTGGCGGTCTCGCTCCAACGGGCGCACGGCTACGCCATCGAGGATTACCTGCGCGGGTTCGGGGTGTTTGGGATCACGATGAGCACGCTCTACCGGACGCTCCGCCAGATGGAGAAGGAGGGCTTCCTCGAGTCGACCTGGGAGCCCGGCCCGACCGGTCCCGCCCGTCGTGTCTACTCGATCACCGGCAGCGGCGACGCCTGGTTGGCGACCTCGGCGGCGATGCTCGATGCCTATCGCGAAACGATCAACCGGTTCTTTGGTTTGTACGACGCTGGCCCCGGCGCAAGACACCGGCGGCCCGACGCACCGACCGACCAGAAGGAGGCAGCGGAATGACGAAGACCGAACAAGCGGGCCCGACCACCGATCCGTTCGAGGTCTGGCGCGAGATGTACGACGCCAACGAGCGGGCATGGACCAGCGCACTCGAGGACGCGATGAGCAGCCCCGAGTACGACGAGAGCAGTGGCAAGCTGCTCGAGACGATGCTCGCCGCCCAGAAGGCCATCCGCAACAACATGCGGACCTACCTCGAGACGATGAATGTCCCGACCCGCGAAGACATCGCCCGGCTCGGCGAGCTCGTCATCGGCCTCGAGGAGAAGATCGACCAGCTGACGGATCGATTCGATGCGATCGAGGCGGTCGTTCGGACGCCGGGACCGGCAGGGCCGGCGGGCCCGACCGGCGCCACCGGCCCCAAGGGACCGGTCGGCGCCAAGGGACCGGTCGGCGCCAGGGGACCCGCTGGACCCAAGGGATCGGTCGGCACCAGGGCACCCGCGGCTGGTGCGAAGCCGGCGGCCGGCGCGATGCGGTCGAAGGACGCGACGGGGGCCAAGTCTGAAAGGGCCGTCCGGTGACGGCCCCGGCGTGGTCGATGCTGCCGGACGCTGCGACCATGTGGTCCTCCACCGACCGTGCCCTGGAGATGGCTCGGGCCGTGCTCGGCTCGACCGACGCTCCGGTCGGTCAGACGCCGAAGGAGCTCATCTGGCGCAAGAACAAGGCGCGCCTGTACCGGTATCGGCGTTCTGAGCCAGCGACCCACCGGACGCCGATCTTCCTCGTCCTACCACTGATCAACCGGGCCTACATCCTCGACCTTCGCCCCGGTGCGAGCTTCGTCGAGTTCCTGCTGGGCGAGGGCCACGACGTGTTCCTCATCGACTGGGGCACGCCAGGCGACGAGGACCGGGCCCTTGACGTGTCGACGCTGGTCACCCGCTATCTGCCGCGCGCGGCGAGGGCGATCCAGAAGGCCACGGGCGAAGACGAGATGACGGTCCTTGGCTACTGCATCGGCGGCGCCCTGGCCGCCTGTTTCGCCGCTCTCCATCCGGAGATGACCCGCAACCTGATCCTGCTGACCGCGCCGATCGATTTCTCGGATGCCGGCCAATTCGGTCGGATGACGGCCAGAGACACCTTCCCGGTCGACAGCGTGATCGACACGTTTCCGATCGTGCCGGGCCAGATGCCCGATGTCGGCACGAAGCTGCTCGATCCCAGGGCCAGCTACGTCGGCACCTATCGCCAGCTCTGGGACAAGCTGGCCGATCCGAAGTTCGACGTCCGCGGCTGGCAGGCGATGTACCGCTGGGTGAACGACAGCGTCCCCTTTGCGGGGGCAGCGTTCCGCCAGTGGATCGTCGAGTTCTACCAGGAGAACCGCCTCGCAACGGACACCCTCGAGATGGACGGCCGGCCGGTCCGATTGGCGGATATCCGTTGCCCGGTCCTCAACATTGCCGCCAGCCGGGATCCGATCGCGCCCCGACCGACGACGAATGTCATCACCCATCGCGTCAGCAGTGACGACGCGTCAGAGATCGTCATCGAGGGCGGCCACGTCGGGATCGTGGTTGGCCGCACGGCGAGCCAGAACCTGTGGCCACGAGTCGGCGCCTGGCTCAGCACCCACGACTGATCGAAGTTCGCCCGCTCAGTCGGCCGTCATGATCGGGAGCGCCCGCGGGATCAGCTCAGGGATTCGGTCGAGGAGTCCCCACAGGGTGTCCAGGAATGGCGACGCGGGGCGGGAGCCGAGCCTCTCGACCGCCACGATTTGTCGCCGGATCGTCGTCGTGCCAGCGAGTTCGATCTCGCGGAGTGAGCCGCCGGAGAGTGCGTCGGCGACTGCCGTTCCGGGCAACAGCGCGACGCCAAGCCCGCGCTCGACCATCCGCTTGGCGGCCTCGATATTGTCGACCTCGGTGACCCCACGAGGGACGACGCCGGCGACACGGAAGAGGGCGTTCGTCACGTCGTAATAGCTCGATGTCCGGTCGAACAGGATGAGCTGGGCGTGGCTGATTTCCGCCACCTCGATCCTTCCCTCGGCGGCGAGCGGATGGTCGGGTCGGGCGACCAGGACGAGCTCGTCCGCGTAGAGCGCTCGGCTGCGCACGCGGGCGTCGCGGAGCTGTCTGACGATTCCGAGATCGACCTCACCCCGCACCACGAGATCCACGATCTCCTCCGAATGCCCGGTCCGCACGAGCAGGCGAACGGCCGGGTGTCGCTCGGTGAAGCGGACCAGGATCTCAGGCAGCACGTAGGCGCTGACTGCGGGAGCAACCGCGAGCGCGAGCTCGCCGATGACGCCATGTTCGATCGCCCGGACGAGCGAGCTGCCGCTCTCGATCGCCTCGATCGCCCGGTCGGCATGCGGCAGGAAGGCTCGCCCCGCGGACGTCAGGACCATGCCCGAGTGCGACCGCCGGAAGAGCGCCGTGGCGAGCTCCTCCTCGAGCGCCTGGAGCCGGGCGCTGAGCGCCGGCTGACTGATCGAGAGGGCGTCGGCCGCGCGTCGCATGTTCCCCTGCCGGGCAATCTCGACGAACCCTTCGATCTGCGCGAGGAGCACGGTGTCACCTTTGTTTGGTGATCAGTATTACTGATCACTGGCAACAATACATTCGATTGGACGGATCACACAAGTCATCGTAGGGTTGCCTCCAGCCCTCGCCAGGAAGGATCCCCATGAACCTCCAGATGGATCTATTCCAACCGCTCCAGAAGATCGTCGGCTCGCTCCTGCCGTCCCTCGATCGGCCCCTCCACCATGACGGCACGCCCGTCGAGCCAGGCAGCTCCGAGCCCAGCTCGTGGGCCGAGTGCGAGTGCCCCGACGACTGCCCCAGGGATCACGAGAACGAATGACGGCCATGCAGATGGGGACCTACGAGACTCAGATTGCGTGCGCCCGCGAGTGGTGCGCTCAGTCCAGGTTCGACGGGCTCGTGCGACTCCACACGGCCGCCGAGATCGCCGCCCAGCAGGGCACGATCCAGCCCGACTACACGGTCGCCCGAACCGCTGCCGAGGCGTTCTACGCTCGACTTCGCGAGCTGTTCGGCCAGGGCCGCCAGATCACGACGTTTGGCCCCTACTCGCCCGGCCAGGCGGTTGTGATGAAACGGATGGGGATCGAGGCGATCTACCTCGGCGGCTGGGCAACCTCGGCGAAGGGGTCGTCGACGGAGGACCCCGGTCCGGACTTGGCGAGCTATCCCTTGAGCCAGGTCCCTGACGAAGCTGCCGGCTTGGTTCGGGCGCTCCTCACCGCCGACAAGAACCAGCATTTCGCACGCAGTCAGATGGACGACGAGCAACGTCAGACAAGGCCGGAAATTGACTTCCGCCCATTCATCATTGCCGACGCGGACACCGGCCACGGCGGTGACGCGCACGTTCGGAACCTCGTTCGTCGCTTCGTCGAGGTAGGGGTGCCGGGCTATCACATCGAGGATCAGAAGCCCGGGGCCAAGAAGTGCGGCCATCAGAGCGGCAAGGTGCTCGTCGCCCAGGATGAGCAGAACAAGCGCCTCAATGCCGCGCGCCTCCAGCTCGACATCATGCGGGTGCCGGGCATCATCGTCGCGCGAACCGACGCCGAGGCCGCAACGTTCCTCGACAACCGCAGCGACGAGCGAGACCAGCCGTTCATCCTCGGGGCCACGAATCTGGAGCTGCCGAGCTACCGCGTCGGGTACCTCGCGATCCTGAAGACCCTCCACGACCTCGGGCTGGACGAGATCCGAGGTCACCTTCTCTTCGCGGTGTCGACCCAGGAGTTACGCAAAGGCAGTGCCTGGCTCGAGGAAGTCGGCCTGATGTCGCTCATCAAGAAGAGCGCCCAGATCGCTCGCGATGCGCGCGGCGAGGCTGTGCTCGAGGGCCTCCTCGAGGCGATCGACACCCAGTACGCGGAAACCTGGCAAGCGGAGGCGGGTCTCAAGACCTATGGCGAGGCGGTCGCCGGCATCCTCGAGCTTCGGACCGCCGACGGCGAGACATTCGACACGACGGCCGAGGAGTGGCGCACCTTCGCCAGCCAGGCGTCCTTCTTCGAGGTCCGCGAGAAGGTGGACTCACTCGGCATCCGGGTCACCTGGGATCCCGAGCTGCCCAAGACCCCGGACGGCTACTACCAGGTCCAGGGCGGGATCGACTACGCGATCGCCAAGTCGTTGGCTGCCGCGCCCTTCGCCGACTTGTTGTGGATGGAGACGAAGACAGCGGACCTCGAGGATGCCCGCCGATTCGCGGACCAGATCCATGCCAGCTATCCCGACAAGATGCTGGCGTACAACCTGTCGCCATCGTTCAACTGGGATACGACCGGGCTGACCGATGATGAGATGCGGCGGTTTCCCGAGGAGCTCGGGAAGCTTGGCTTCGTCTTCAATTTCATCACCTATGCCGGTCACCAGATCGACGGCCTCGCCGCCGAGGAATTCGCCACCGCGTTGCGGGAGGACGGAATGCTCGCCCTCGCCCGCCTGCAGCGGAAGTTCCGGTTGGTGGAATCTCCGTACCGCACGCCACAGTCGCTCGTAGGCGGCGATCGACTGGATGCGGCGTTGATGGCCGTCTCTGGGCGGACTGCTGCAACGAAGGCGATGGGCAAGGGGTCAACCCAACACCAGCATCTCGTCCAGACCGAGATCCCGACCAGGCTGCTCGAGGAGTGGCTTGCCCTGTGGGGGAACGAGTGGGATCGGCCGGGCAAGATCCGGGTCCAGTTGCGGCCCCATACGGCCGGATCTGACCTTCTCGAGCTTCGGGTGCTCGATCACACGGGTGACACGCTCGCCAACGTGATCTTCGCCAACATCGTTGATCGCCGCGGCCGCAGCATCCTCTCGATCCGTGACCAGAACACGGCCCCGTCGATCCGCAGGCGGCGCCTGATGACGCTCGTCCAGCTCTTCCTGATCCATCGCTACCGGGCCAGTTCGCTGCACTACCTCACCCCGACCGAGGACAACCGATTGCAGACGAAGCGGATGCAGGACCTCGGCATCTTCACGGTCGTCAGGACCGAGATCGGGCAGATCATCGTTGCAGACGTCGACCGGGAGCGCGCCAGCGAGCTGGTCCGGCCCGATGGGGATCGGCTCGCGGAGCTGATCCGGAAGCCAGTACCACAGCTCACCTAGCGTCCGACGACGCGATCTTGATCTCGGGTGGCCCTCGGCTAGGGGGACCCTTCCAGAGCCGGCCTGGGCGGGCCGCGAATATCCGCCCGATTCGGTCCACTTGGCCCTGTCGCTGCCGCCTGTCTCGGAGCAGGATGTCCAAGGGATTGAAGGGAGCGCATATGCAGGCGAAGCAGCCGTCCGTCGCGGAGGTCATGGTCGTCGACCCGTTCGTCATCCAGGTCAATGCCTCGCTCGAGGAGGTCGACATCGTCTTCCGCGGCACGTACAACAGCAAGGTCATCCCGGTTGTCGACAGCGATGGAGCATTCGTCGGGGTCATCAGTGACGCAGACCTCGCCGCGTACCGATTCGCCCACCCGCAACTTCCGGACGAAATGACGGTGCGAAACGAGGCGACGAACGATGCACCCCGGGGCCACCGTAGCAGTCGCTGACGGGACGCCCCGCCGCGTCGTGGTCCGGACTCGCGGGCACGACCTGATCGGGCAACCACTCCTCAACAAGGGTGCAGCCTTCACATCACGGGAGCGGGATGCCTTTGGCCTCCACGGCCTGCTGCCGGCGGGCGTGGCGACGATCGACGAGCAAGTCGCGCTTGAACTGGAGCACGTCCGGCGCAAGGCCGATGACCTGGAGCGGTACATCGGCCTCGCCGCACTCCAGGATCGCAACGAAACCCTGTTCTACCGACTCCTTGTCGAGAACCTCGAGGAATTCCTCCCGATCGTCTACACCCCGACGGTCGGCCTCGCCTGCCAGCAGTACAGCCACACCTTTCGGCGTCCTCGTGGCGTGTGGATCACCCCGAATGACGTAGGCCGGATCGACGCCATCCTTCGCTCGGCCGGCGACGACATCCGCCTGATCGTCGTCACCGACAACGAACGCATCCTGGGCCTGGGCGACCAGGGGGCCGGCGGGATTGCGATCCCGGTGGGGAAGCTGGCCCTCTATACGGCGGCCGCCGGCATCTATCCGGCACAGACCCTGCCCGTCTCGCTCGACGTTGGGACCGACCGCCAGGAGCTTCTGGACGATCCGCTCTACCTGGGTCACCGGGCGCCTCGATCGCGTGGCGCGGCGTACGCCGCGGTCGTCGAGGCCTTCGTGGAGGCGGTCGCGCGGGTCTTTCCGGCGGCCGTCGTCCAGTGGGAAGACTTCAAGCAGCACAACGCGGTGCGCGTGCTCGACGCCTATCGACACCGCCTGCCCAGCTTCAACGACGACGTCCAGGGGACTGGGGCGGTCGTCCTCGCCGGCCTGCTCGCTGCTCGCCGAAAGCGCGGGGGTCTGACGTCGGACCGGTTCATGTTCATCGGCGCAGGCGGGGCGGCCATCGGCATTGCTGCCATGCTGCGGCGCGAACTCGTCGCGGAGGGCATGGATCCCGGCGCCGCGTCCGCGGCCATCGTCATGCTCGACAGCCACGGCCTGATCCACACGGGCCTGCCCAGCCTGCCCGACGATCAGCGGCCATTCGCGGTCGATCCGGCCCGCTTCGTTGGGGCCGGGCTGTCGCCGTCTCAGCTCGTCGACCCAGTCGCCATCGCGCGCATTTCGCGCTCAACCGTCCTCATCGGTGCGACGGCCTCCTCGGGCGCGTTCTCCGAGGCCCTGATCCGAGAGGTGGCCCTCCACGACCCGGTCCCGATCGTGCTTCCCCTGTCGAACCCCGGCGCCTGTGCCGAGGCGCGGCCGGAAGATGTCCTCACCTGGACAGACGGACGAGCCCTGGTCGCCGCAGGCGGACCGAGCCGCGAGGTCAACGGCCCTGGGGGGACGCGGGTGATCGGCCAGGCGAACAACGTCTTCATCTTCCCGGGGATCGGGCTCGGCACGATCGTTGCCGAGGCTCGCGAGGTGACCGATGACATGTTCCTCGTGGCGGCCCACGAACTGGCCGGCTTGACGTCCGACGAGAGGCTGGGAATGGGCGCGCTGTATCCGCGGATCGACGACCTCCGAGCCGTCGCGCGCACGCTCGCCATCGCGGTCGTCCGCGAAGCTCGGGATCGCGGCCTCGGGCGCGACATCGCTGATGGGGATATTGCCCCGGCGGTTGATCGCGCGATGTGGTGGCCCGCGTACGCGCTCCTGGAGCCAGCGAACTGACCGGCGCGAACGCCCAGTTGCTCAGATCCGCTCGAGGTCCACGCAACCGACGCGCCGCCGAGGCGACCGGCGAGATCGGTAGTAGCCCTCGCAGTCGGCTGCCGCCTCGCCTCTAGCCTGCGCGCCGGCCGAGGTCGATACTCGTAAAGCGACCCAGCGGGAGCGCCGGATCGGCTCGGGTCGTGATCACGAGATGGATCTGCGACGGCAGATGCTCGAGCAGGAAGGTCATCCCTTCCTGGACGTCGAGCGAATCGACCAGGTGGTAGTCGTCGAGCACCAGCACGATCTCATCTGGCAGCGTGTCGAGCTCATTGAGGAGGGTCGCCAGGACCAGATCGGTCGGCGACGGCTGGGGACCTTCCAGACTCGCGAGCGCAGTGGCGCCAACGCCAGGCGCCACCGTGCGCAGGGCGCAGATCAGGTACGTCCAGAGGACACCGGGCTCAGTGTCGGCTTCGTCAAGTGACAGCCAGGCGATCGACCGGCGATGGGCCGGAGCGCCAGCCAACCACTCGGCGAGCAGCGTCGTCTTGCCGAACCCGGCCGGGGCGGAGACCAGGGTCAGCTTTGTCTCGACCCCGACGCCCAGGCGTTCGGTCAATCTCGGACGTGGGACGAGGCCGCGTCGCACCTTGGGGACGTGGAGCTTGGTCTCGAGGAGGGGGCTCGCCATATTCTGTCGACGTAACAGGATCGCTACGAGTGGCTTGTCGACACCCACATCCAGGTATTGACTTCCCCGGCGCGGCGAATAAGATTCGGCCGTCCGGTAATGTTGCCGGGAATGTTTACGGCCCCCTCGACCGCAACCGTTGAGGTCGAGATACCGTGGGCAGTGGAGGCTGGCCAAACCGTCTGCCGCAGCGTGACCGTCACGCTCGCGAGCACCGGCAATTGCGTCGAGGAGCGAAAGGCGGTAGGAGCGTTGGACAAGTCGATCAGGGGAGTGCTCGCGACGGTGGCCGTCGGCGCGCTGTTAGTCGGCTGTAGCAGCACAGCCGCAACCGCGCCGCCGAGCGCCACCCAAGCCCCGAGCACGACCCAGCCCTCAGCCGCGGCCGCGGCCAGCCCCGCGCCCAGCATGGACAACGTCACCCTCGAGGTCCTGGCCGACCAGAACTGGATCAAGCCGTCCCAGCAGGTCCTGGCTGGCAAGTTCGAGGCCGCGACGGGGATCCACCTCGACTTCCAGATCGTCCCGGACACGAACTACATCAATGTGCTCCAGACCAAGTTGAACTCGGGCCAGGGGATCGACCTCTTCCTGGGCCAGGCCGGCAAGTCGGGCATGCAGCTGACGTACAACGCGCCCCAGAATGCCGTCGACCTCACGAACGAGTCGTGGGCAAAGTCGATCGACCCCGTCGTTGCCGACCAGTCGAGCCTGGACGGCAAGCTCTACGGCGCCGCCGTGTGGGACGTGGTCGGGGCCAACTACTGGGTCATCTCCTACAACAAGGACATCTTCGCGAAGTACAACCTGACCGTTCCCAAGACGTTCGCTGACTTCGAAACGCTGTGTGCCGCGCTCAAGCAGAACGGCGTTACGCCGATCTATGAACCGATTTCGGACGGCTGGCACCAGGTCCTGTGGGTCCCGACCGTGGGCGCCCAGGCCAATGTCCTGGATCCCGGCCTCGACGCAAACCTCAACGCGAACAAGGCCACGTTCGCGGCTGATCCCGCCTTCAACACGGCGATGACCCAGCTCAACGACCTGTATCAGAAGGGCTACTTCGGATCGAACGCGCTATCGGCGAAGGAGGCGGACACCTCCAAGGCCATGGTCAGCGGCCAGTTCGCGATGACGCTCTCGGAGATCACCCGGGGGACCCAGATCGAGGCGGACTCCGGTGGAGCAATGAAGGCCAGCAACATCGGCTACTTCCCCGACCCGATCCTCGACACCCAGCTCCAGCCGGCCCATCCGGCCAGCCCCGTCTGGATGATCGACACGAAGAGCCCGCACGTCGCGGAGGCGAAGGCCTGGCTGAATTACATGATGCAGCCGGACAATCTCCAGTGGCTGATCGACAACACCCCTGACTTCTCGACGCTGCCCTTCGCGAGCCTCAGCCTGAAGTCGAAGTGGGATCCAAATCAGTCGGCGTTCTTCGCGACGTACGCACTGCCGACCACGGTTGTTACCCAGGATGCGGTCACCTACTTCAACCCGCAGTGGAGCGACATCGGCAAGGATGAAGTCGCCATGTTCACGGGCAAGATGACGCCCACTGCCGTGTTGACGGGCATCGACACCCGTCGCACCCAGGAGGCGCAGCAGGCGAAGGATCCTTCCTGGCCGTAAGCCCCCGCCATCTAATAGTCCCATCGCCCGGCCCGGGCGAGCCCCGTCGGCTCGACCGGGCCGGGCATCATTACGGCTCAAACAGGGAGGCCAGGAGCCCGCCAACATGAAGAGCCGAGCCTATCCAATGTGGTTCGCGGGAGGCGCCCTGGTCCTGTACGGAGCGTTCGTCCTGCTGCCGAGCCTGATCGGTATCGGCTATGCCTTCACCGATTGGAACAGCTACTCGACGGCGGTCCACTGGGTGGGCCTCGCCAACTTCGCGACAATCCTGGACCCGGCCTCGAACTACGTAGCGGCGATGGAGAACACCGTGATCTTCACGGTGGCCACGATCGTCCTCAAGACGATCATCGCCCTGGGCCTTGCATTGCTCCTGACCAAGGGCGTCCGCCGGCTTTCGTACCTGTACCGGGCGATCTTCTTCCTGCCCGCCGTTCTGCCGGTGCTCGTCGTCGGGATCATCTTCCAGTCGGTGCTCGAACCCCAGACCGGGATGCTGAACTCCGCGCTCCGGCTGGTCGGCCTTGGCGGCCTGGCACAGCAGTGGCTGACCGACACCTCGCTCGCGATCTGGAGTGTCATCGGCGTTGATACGTGGCGCGGCGTCGGATTCATCATGGTCATCCTGATCGCCGGGCTGAACGCCATCTCGCGCGAGTACTACGAGGCTGCCTCCATCGACGGTGCGTCCGGCTGGCAGTCCTTCCGCCACATCACGCTGCCGCTCCTGATGCCGGTCCTGGCGGTGACGACCGTGCTCAACCTGGTCTACGGCCTGAGGGTCTTCGACATCATCTTCGTGATGACCAACGGCGGGCCGGGCTATGTTACCCAGACGACGTACCTCACGATCTTCGACGACTTCGGGCGCGGTCGATACGGCGTCGCAACCGCGATGTCGACGGTGTTCTTCGTCGTGATGCTGGCGCTCAGCTTCGTGACGATCCGGGTCATGAATTGGGCACCGGAGGCCTGAGCGTGCAGACCATCCGTACGGTCCGTGCCTCGCTCGACAACTTTCTCGCGAGCGGCGTCGCGGTGATCGTCCTGGCCCCGGTCTACCTCGTCTTCGTGAACGCCCTCAAGACACCCTACGAGGCGAGCTCAATGGGGGTCTCGTTGCCGCTCAGCCCGCAATGGGCCAACTTCGGCACGGTCATCGACGAAGGCAAGCTCGTCTCGGCGTTCTTCAACAGCGTCCTCTACGCCGTCGGGGGGACCGTGCTGGCCGTGCTTGCATCTGCGATGGCCGCGTACGTGCTGGCTCGTCGTCAGACCAGGACGCACCGGCTCTTCTACCTCCTGTTGATCATGGGCATCGCGATCCCCACCAACTTCGTGACCCTGACCAAGGTGATGCAGCTGACGGGCCTGATCGACACCCAGATCGGGATCATCCTGCTCTACTCAGCCACGCAAATCCCGTTCAGCGTGTTCTTGATGTATGCCTTCATCAACACGGTACCGCGGGAGCTGGACGAAGCGGCCTTCATCGACGGCTGCGGGCCGGTTCGCACATTCAGGTCGATCATCCTGCCGTTGCTTGCACCGGTCGTCGTGACGTGCGCAGTTCTCAACATGCTCAACCTCTGGAACGAGTTCCTGATGCCGCTCTATTTCCTCAACAGCACCAGCAACTGGCCGATGACGCTCGCGGTCTACAACTTCTTTGGCCAGTTCCAGTCGAGCTGGAATCTCGTCTCGGCTGACGTCGTCCTGACGATCCTGCCAATGATCCTGGTCTATCTGGTCGCCCAGCGCTGGATCCTGTCCGGCGTGTCGGCCGGTGCGGTCAAAGGGTAGCGAACGGAGTTCCGGACTTGGCTTCTCGCTCGAAAGCCGGTACCACAACGATCGTTGACATCGCCGCGGCCAGCGGGGTCTCGGTGACGACCGTGTCCCGGATCCTCAACGACAAACCGGACGTCGCCGAGGCGACCCGCCTGCGCGTGCTGCGGGTCATGGACGAGATCGGGTTCGCCCCGCAGAGTGCCTGGCGGCAGATCCGCTCCGGCCGCAGCGGACTGATCGGCGTGCACGTGCCCCAGGACTTCAACCCGCCCAACCTGCACGTTGTCATGTCGGCCGCCCTGGGTGTCGAGGACGCCGGCTATTCGATCAACATCATCACCCGGAGCCTCAGCGACAGCGAGCTTCTCGGGCTGTTCCGAAGCCGTGAGGTGGACGGGATCATCCTCCTGGAGATCCTGGCAGATGACCCGCGGCCCGAGCTCCTGCGGGATCACGGCTACCCGTTCGTGATGGTCGGCCATCGGGAGGACAACACCGGGCTCAGCTTCGTTGACGTCGATATTGACCTCGGGATCGACGTCGCGATCGAGCACCTGGTGGATCTCGGCCACCGGGCAATCGCCTTTCTCACCCTCGATCCTGTCGCTCATGGCAAGCGGTACGCCTACGCCACCTGGGCCTTGCGGGCATACGAGCGGGCCTGCGAGCGGCGCGGGCTGACCCCCCTCGCCTGTCTCGGGGGCCTGACCAGGGAGGCGATGTCCGCGGCGGCCACCGGGATGCTCGATCGCCACCCGGAGGTGACGGCCTTCGTGGCGCCCCAGGAGGCGTCGGTCGCCGGGGTCCTGCGGGCAGTCCAGGCGCGTGGCTTGCGGATCCCCGATGACATCTCGCTCGTCGCAATCGCCGGTGACGCGGCGAGCGAGCTCGCCACTCCGCCCTTGACGACGATCGCCTTTCCCGCCGACGAGTTGGGGGCGGCTGCCGCCGGGATGTTGCTGGAACGGCTGACGCACGGTCGGTCGGGCCGCGACCACACGCTCGTCCGGCCGAAGCTGACGATTCGCGGCACCACGGCGGCACCCAAGGCCAGCTCGACCCGGAGACGCTGACTGGACATCCCACAGGCCGACATCCAATGGGCGCTCACGCGCTCACGACCGTTACTCGGTGTGGAAGATCTCCGGCAGGCTGAGCCACCAGTCGCCCGCCGCACGCTCCGGAAACGGCTCCTGGAGGGTGTCGGTGATGGCCAGCCAGCGCTGCACGTCGGGATCCGAGGCCATCATGGCCATGTCAGAGGCGAAGTCGTCGCCGACGTACTCCAGGTACGCAAAGAGCAGCTCGCCGAAGCGGTAGATCGAATAGTTCCGGATGTTTGCCCGGCGAATTGCCGCGTTGACCTGCGGCCGGGGATTGGCGTGGAGGCGTTCGTACTCGGCGATTGATCCGGGTCGGACGCGGATCACCTGCCCGAAGCGCTTCATCAGGTCCCTTCCGAGCCTCTCGATCGGCGGCTCACGCCGGTGTCGAGGCCCCCGCTGCGATCAGCCCTTCGGCCTTGAGCTCCGTCCAAAGGACCTGCGGAATCTCCTGGCGCATGCCGGCCGGATAGTCGTCGAGATGTTCGGGCGTTCGGACCCCCGCGATCAGCCCGGTCACTGCCGGGTGAGCCAGGGGAAACTGGATCGCCGCGGCCTTCCGCGAGACGCCATGGCGGTCACACACGGCCCCGATGCGCCGGGCTCGCTCGATCATCGCGGCGGGCGCCGGCCCGTAGTCGAAGCGGCTGCCGGGCCGCGGATCGGCGAGAATGCCCGAATTCATCACCCCACCAACCACGACCGCGATCCCTCGCTCGAGACAGAGCGGCAACAGCTCGGCCAACCCGTCCTGGTCCAGGAGGGTATAGCGGTTGGCGAGCAGGATGACCTCGATGTCGGTCTCCCGGGCGAACCGTGCCAGCATCGCCGACTGGTTCATGCCCACCCCGATCGCCCCAACCACGCCGCCTGCCCGGAGGCCTTCGAGCGCTGGATACGCCTCCTCGAGGGCAGATTGCCAGTGCTCGTCTGGGTCGTGGATGTAGACGATGTCGATTCGGGCGAGACCGAGGCGCTCGAGGCTCGCCTCAATCGATCGACGGACCCCGTCCGCCGAGTAGTCGAAGACCACCCGACGCCCGCCGGTGTCGGGGTAATAGGCGTCTGACCGCTCGCCCAGCGCCTGACGGTCGACCTCGTCTGCCTCGCGCACGTCGCCGGCCGCCCGGACCAGCCGGCCGACCTTGGTCGAGAGCACGAACTGATCGCGGGGGCGCGTCGACAACGCCGATCCCACGGTCCGTTCGGCGGCGCCGTAGCCGTAGAGCGGGGCGACGTCGAAATAGCGCACGCCGAGCGACCAGGCGTAATTCACCATCGCCACGGCGTCCGCCGGCTCGACCGCCTGGTACAACCCGCCGATCGATGCTCCGCCAAAGGCGAGCCGAGTCACGGAAAGCGACGTTCTCCCGAGCGGCACCCGATCGAACGGCTCAAAGCTCATGAAGGGGAGCCCAGCCGATAGAACGCCCGGGCGTTGTCGCCCCAGAAGCGCCGACGGTCCGGGGTCGACATGGTCATCGTCAGCTCATCGAGGGTCGCGACCCAGCGCCCGTAGCTCGTTGCCTGCGACGCAACCGGCCAGTCACTGCCGAACATGATCCGATCGGCTCCGAACGCCCGGATCGCGTGGTCCACGAACGGTCGCAGGTCCTCGATCGTCCAGCCCGGAGCGGCCTCGGTCGCGAGCCCCGAGACCTTGCACCAGACATTGGCGGACTCCGAGAGGCGGCTGAGGTCGTTTCGCCAAGGCTCGAAGCGGCCGCGGGCAACGTCCGGCTTCCCGAGATGATCGAGGACGAAGCGGGTGGTCGGGCATTGGCGGACGAGCCCACGGACGGCCGCAAGCTGATCGGCCCGGACGCAGATGTCGAAGGAGAGGTCGTAGTCCGCCAGGAGCTGCACGCCCCGAACGAACTCCTTCCGCAGGCAGAAGTCCGGATCCGGCTCGTCCTGGAGGATTCGGCGGATGCCCTTGAGGACAGGCAGGAGACGTCGGAGCTGGCAGACGAAGAACCGGGCCCGCTCGCCGTATTCGAGGGGCGCCCAGGCAACGATGGCTTGAAGGCGGGGATCGCCTGCCGCGAGCGCCGCGGCCCAGCCTGCCTCGATGAAGGCGTACGGTCGGGCGACCTCCGCCTGGACGAAGACAAGCGCCTCGACGGTCAGTCCTCCGGCGGCGTCATGGAAGTCCGCGAGCGAATACGGACGATCGAGCAGCTCATTCCCCCGCAGCCAGTCGATCTCCATCAAGGCGGGGTCCCAGAGGTGCACGTGCGTGTCAACGATCGGCGGGATCGTCACGCCGAGCCCGCGCGCTTCCGAGCATCGCCCGGTGAAGGGCGCGGGCTCGACCGGCTCGAGCGGATCACCCTCAGGCGCCCTGGACGCGAAGGGCGGTCAGCACTCGCTCGCTGACCTTCACCTTCATCTCGACCAGGGACTCCTCACTGTAGAAGGCGGCGTGGGGCGTCAGGACGACGTTGGGCAAGCCGATCAGGGGGTCATCGGCCGGGATTGGCTCGCGCTCGAGCACGTCCAGGCCGGCCCCCGCCAGCCGTCCGGCCCGGAGGGCATCGACGAGGGCGTCATGGTCCACCAGGCCACCCCGGCTGGTATTGACGAGGACGGCACTCGGCCGCATCAAGGCCAACGCCCGGGCGTCAATCAGGTGGCGGGTCCGATCATCGAGCGGGGCATGGATGCTGATGACGTCGCTCGTCGTCAGAAGCTCTTCGAGATCGACAACCCGGACGCCAGACGTACGGGCTCCCGCCGGGTCCGAGCCGACGAGATCGAAGCCGAGCGCCCGCGCCCGGTGGGCGAGGGCCGAGCCGATCCGACCGAGGCCGATCAGGCCGAGCCGCTGGCTCGAGGGCCGGCGAACCCGACCGGCCAGGCGGAAGTCCCAGGTGCCGCGTTGAACGCCGCGATCGAGCGACACGATCCCGCGGGTCAGGGCGAGGATCAGGCCGAGCGCGTGATCAGCCACCTCGTCGGTGCAATAGTCGGGGACGTTCACGACTCGAATGCCCAGCTCGGCGGCCGTGACCAGGTCGATCGTATCGAGGCCGACGCCGTAGCGGCCAACGACTCGGCAGGCCGGCAGGGCCCGCAGTACGTCGCCGGTGATCGGGGCGTACTGGACGATCAGCGCGATCGCGGCAATGGCGGACGCGGCGGCGACCACGTCTTCGGCGGTCCGGCAGCTGGCCACCTCGAGGCGGAACCCGGCGGACTCAATCGCGGACCGCTCGATCTCGGTCGAAGGGTGGTCGCAATCGGTGATCAGGATCGTGCCGGCGACCTTCACCGGGCGCTCTCGCCCCCGGGATCCAGGAGGGCCTTGATCACGGTCCGCTCGCTGACGGCGGTGAACGCAGCCGCCCACTCGCCGATCGGAAAGACGGTCGTCATTTCCTCGAGGCGAGGCGTTCGTTCAAGAATCCTGAGCGCCGGGTCCCAGGCCGTCCCGTTCGAGCTCATCGAAAAGGAGGCATCGACGGCCCGCGTGACGGCCAGGTCCCAGGGAACCATCACCGCCGGCCGGCCGCTCATCCCGACGGCTACCATCCGGCCGCGTCGGCGCACCGCGCCCAGGGCCAGCCCGATTGCCTCGGACGAGCCGGTTGCATCAACGACGAGGTCGGCTCCTCGCCCCGCGGTCAGGCCGGTCACGATCGCCAGGGCCTCATCGGCGACGGCGGTCCGCAGGCCAATCGAGCGGCCGAAGGCCAGCCGATCCGAGTCATGGCGACCGGCCAGGACAACGGCCGCGGCGCCCATCGCCGCGGCAGCGACCGCGATCAGGAGGCCGACCGGGCCGGGTCCCACGACGAGGACCGTGTCGCCCGGCTCGACCCGGGCACGAGCCAGCGACGTGACCGACACCGCCATCGGCTCGGCCAGGGCCGCGACCCGATCGGAGAGCCCGCCGGGCACCCGGTGCAGGAGATGGACTGGCATCGTCAGACGGGCGGCGAACGCTCCGTCGATGCCCCACCCGGGTGAGCGCTTGTCGGCGCACAGCTCGGCAAATCCGCGGCGGCACAGGTGGCATATGCCGCACGCATGGGAATGCGGCTCGCTGACCACGCGTGCCCCGAGCCAGGCTGGATCGACGCCATCGCCAAGCCCAACGACGGAGCCAACGAATTCGTGGCCGAGTGTCACGGGTGGCCAGTACGGAAACTCGTCCGCGACGATGTGGAGGTCCGTGCCACAGATGCCGGCATAGCGGACGCCGATGGTCACCCAGCCAGGCGCGGGCACTGGCTCGGGTCGATCGCCGAGGGTGAGGTTGCCGACCCCCCGGGCCGTCTTCATCAGCGCGAGCATCAGGCCCGTCCGGTCCTGACCAGGTACTTGACGCCCTGGCCGGTGCGGAGCCGGGCGAAGGCCGCCGGGGCCTCGTCGAGCGACACCACGTCGCTGATCATTGGACGGAAGCTGGCCGGATCATCGGCCAGCATCGTCAGCGCGGCGTCGATGTCGCCAGGCTGGTAGACCCGATTGCCGATGAGGTTCAGCTCCCGAAACAGGACGGCCTGGAGGTCGAGCTCCACGGGCCGGCCATACGTCCCAACCAGGCCGATCCGTCCCGCCGGCCGGACGAGTCGGGGCAGAAGGGCGGCCACGGCAGGCGCCGCCGCGGCGTCGAAGACGACATCGGCCAGCCAGCCTGATGTCCGCCGCTCGAGGTCATCGAGTGGGTCCAAGGCGTCGAGCGTGTCGAACCCGGCGGTCTGGGCAAAGGCGCGTCGCGCCGGGGCTGGTTCTCCGATCAGGATCATCGTGGCTCCGGCCTGACGGGCCGCGAAGGCGAGAAGCAGGCCGATCGGGCCGGCGCCCATGATCACGACCTTGTCGCCGGCCGCAACCCGAGCCCGGCGGGTCGCATGGACCGCCACCGCCAGAGGCTCGGCCAGGGATGCGACCGCCGGGTCAAGGCCGTCGGGCAGGGCATGCAGTCGGTCCGGGTCGACGACCACCCGCCCGCTCAAGCCGCCGTCGCGGTCGATCCCGAGCAGGCGCAAGTTGGCGCACACGTGGCGCTCGCCCAACTGGCAGGCGGAGCATGCACCGCAGGCAATCAAGGGGTCGACCACGACGGCGCTTCCGGCCAAGGCGCCGCCCAGCGCGTGGCCGACGAGCTCGTGGCCCAGGACGAGCGGAAACTGCGCCCGGGGATGATCGCCTTCGACGATATGCAGGTCGGTTCCGCACAGACCCACCCAGCCCACGTCGACCCCGACCTGGCCGGGACCCGCCTCGGCTGGCTCGCGCGACTCGATCGCGAACTCGTTGATCCCGGTCAGGACCAGGGCAGGCCGGCTCATCGGCGGATCCGCGCGCCGGCCCCGGCGATCAGGGCCTCGACTTCGGCCAGGTTCGCCATGGAGGTGTCACCCGGGGTAGTCATCGCCAAGGCGCCGTGGGCCGCCCCGTACTCGACCGCAGTGCCGGGCGCGAGGCCGGCCAGGTAGCCATAGATCAGACCGGACGCGAACGAATTGCCGCCGCCGATCCGGTCGAGGATCTCGAGGTCGCGCCGAGTCGTCGCCGGGTAGACCGTCCCGTCCGCCCAGAGCAACGCCCCCCAGTCATTGCGACTGGCCGTCCGCGCGACGCGCAGGGTGACGGCGATGGCCCGGAGGTTCGGGAAGCGCTCGGCCGTGGCCGCGAGCATCGCCCCGTAGGCTTCGGGCTCGAGTCGGTCAAACGCAGGACTGACGTTGGTCACGCCCAGGCCGAGCGCCGCCCCGAAGTCTTCCTCGTTGCCGATGAGGACGTCGACGGTTGCCACAATCGCGCCAAGAATCGCCTGGGCGGCCGCGCCTCCACCCCGGCCACGCCACAGCGAATCGCGGTAGTTCAGGTCGAACGAGACGATTGTCCCGTGGCGGTGAGCGGCCGCCACCGCTTCGGCCACGACGCCCGGTGTGGTGTCGGACAGCGCGGCGAAGATCCCACCGGTGTGCAACCAGCGAGCCCCTTCCTCACCGAAGATCGCCGCCCAGTCCACGTCACCGACCTTGAGCTGCGATGCCGCCGTGTTCGCCCGGTCCGAGCTGCCCAGGGCGGCCCGCACGCCAAAGCCGCGCTCGGTGAAGTTGATCCCGTTGCGAACCGTCCGGCCGATCCCGTCGTAGGGGACCCAGCTCACGTGTGAGTGATCCACGCCTCCCTGTCGGATCAGGTCCTCGATCAGCCGGCCGACCGGGTTGTCGGCGAAGGCCGTCACGATCGTCGTCTCGGCACCGAAACAGCGGCTGAGGCCACGGGCAACGTTGTACTCCCCGCCACCTTCCCAGGCGCTGAACTGGCGGACCGTGTGGATCCGCGCATCGCCTGGATCGAGTCGCAACATGACCTCACCGAGGGCGACAAGATCCCAGCGCGAGTCCGAACCGGAGCGCACGGTCAGGGTCATCGGGGAACCGAACCTCGGACCGTCCGAACGATCGCCGTTGCCGCCGCAGCAAGCCGTCCTACCGACGCCCAGTCCCGTGCTGCGAGGAGGTCCGCGCGAACCATCCAGCTGCCACCGACAGCCAGGACCGAGGGCACCCGCAAGTACGACTCCAATTCGTCCTCATCGATCCCGCCGGTCGGTACGAACCGGACGGTCGGGAACGGGCCCCCGAGCGTCCGCAGATAGGCCGGGCCACCCGCCGACGCCACCGGAAAGAGCTTCACCACCGTCAGGCCCAGGTCCATCGCCCGGATCAGCTCGGTCGGGGTCAAGATCCCGGGCAGGACCGGGACACCGCGGTCCAGACAAGCCTGAACCACCTCGACTTGCAGGCCCGGGCTCACGATGAACATCGCCCCGGCGGCCAAGGCCCGCTCCAGCTGGGTCAGCGAGAGCACAGTGCCCGCCCCGACCAACACTTCGGGGACCTCGTCGAGGACAGCCCGGATGGCCGCCTCGGCGGCGTCCGAGCGGAATGTGATCTCGATGCACGGGAGCCCGGCGCCGGCGAGCGTTCGGGCAAGCTCTGGCGCATCGCGGGCGTCCTCGATCCGGACGACGGGGACGAGCCCGCTGGTCTCGATCCGCTCGAGCGCAGTCACGCCCGGGTTGGGTTGGCCGACCGCTGTGCCGGCCTGGCACCACCATCCGAGCGGGCCCGGTCGCCCAACAGCAGGAGGCCTGCCTGACTCCGATCGAGGAGGCTAATCGGAGGCAGGCAGGCGATGGATGCGACACTCCTCCGCTGCTGAACATTTCGTTGCTGAGCCATGGCAGCGCGCGTGTGCGAGGCTTGATCGCCAGGAGCGTGATGCACCGTGCCGCCTCTACTAGACGCTCAACTTGCGATGCGAAGGGCGAGATCGCGGCCGAGCCTGTCGCTCGGCCCGGAAATGATACCGGAAAGCTTCTGGCACCGGGGGTTCAACCTGCGCTGGTCCGGACCGAGGGTCCTGGGGCCGCAGTCATCACGCTGGGCCGGGAAGTGGGCGGGGAGATCGCAGCCTCCCGACTTGGCCGGGGGTCACAGGCTCATACTGGGGCGGCTTTCTTGCCCATCGGCCGCGACGGGGTCGCAATTTCCGGCCGCGACGTGACACTGCTGGAAGGACGGAGGATGCCGCCGAGGTGGTAGCCGGACCGAGGGGATCGAAGACGACGATCGTGGACGTGGCCGCGGCGAGCGGCGTCTCCGTCGCCACGGTCTCGCGCATCTTGAACGGCAAGCCAGACGTGGCTCAGGAGACCCGCAGGCGCGTCTTGAGGGTCATGGAAGAACGGGGTTTCGCCCCACAAAACGCCTGGCAGCAGATCCGATCTGGCCGGACACGTCTCATCGCCATGCATGTCCCGCAGGAGTTCAACCCGCCTCATCTGGGCCTGATCATGGCCGCCGCTCTTGGGGTCGAGGAAGCCGGCTATTCGATCAACATCATCACCAGGACCCTGAACGACAACGAGCTCCTGACGATCTTTCGAAGCCGTCAGGCGGATGGGATCATCCTGCTCGAAATCCTCGCTGACGACCGCCGTCCGGAGCTCCTGCGAGATCAGGGCTATCCCTTTGTCATGATCGGGCACCGGATTGACAACGCCGGCCTGAGCTTCGTCGATATCGATGTCGCTCGCGGGATTGACCTTGCCGTCGAGCATCTGGTCGCTCTAGGTCATCGCCACACCGGGCTCCTCATGGTCGATCCCCTCGTGAGTGGCAAGACCTATGGGTTCGCCTCCTGGACGCTGGCCGCGTACGAGCGGGCGTGCGCTCGGAGCGGCCTGGCTGCGCTGGCGCGGGTCGGCGGGCCCACGACGCACGAGCTCGCCGAGGCGGCCGGGCGACTCCTCGATGAGAACCCCGGTGTCACTGCCCTGATTGCTCCCCAGGAGCTGTCGGTCATCGGGGTCATCAAGGCCGCCCAATCGCGCGGGATTCGGATTCCGGAGCAGCTCGCTGTGATCGGCATCGCCGGAGAATTGCTGGCCGAGGTCGCGACACCGCCACTGACGACAATCAGCTTCCCGGCGGAGGAGATGGGAGAGATCGCGGCTCGGATCCTGCTCAAGAGGATCGACGCCGGGTCGGGTCAGCCGGAGCAGGTCTACGTGGAACCGACCTTGACGGTTCGGGGCAGCACCGCCGGCCGAGCCTCATAGATCCTGGTGACGAGCCTGGCCTGAGCGTTCCGGCGGGATCGCCGGATGAGCTTCGTTGCCGCTGAGGTCCTCAGGCAGGGGAAGACCAGGTTCGGAGATCCCGGAGTCGCTCGCCCGAATGTAGAGGGCACCGAGCGTCTGCGATGACGGGCGATCGACCGCGTGCTGATCCAGCCTGTCCGAGTCGAACGTGATGCCCAGTCCAGGGGCGTCGCCCAGCACGATAGAGCCGCCCTCGAGGTGGTGATCCGAACGGAAGACGGCATCCCGTCCGGCATCGATCACTTCCATCATCAGGTGGTTGGGCAGCACGGCGGCAACGTGAGCGGAGTATCGGCCCGGACAATTGACCAGTGCGACCGGGAGGTTCAGGGCGTCGCTCATCTCAGCGATTCGCAGCGCGGTCGTGATACCTGTCGCCTGGACGGAGAACTGGACGACGTCGGCCGACTCGTTCAGGAATAGAGGCACGAATTCGCCGATCGAGGTCAGGTTCTCGCCCGTGGCCACGGCCGCCCGAATGCCGTGCGAGACGCGGGACAGGCCGCGGTGATCGTCCCGCCGGACCGGTTCCTCCACCCAAACCAAGTCGAAGTCTCGCTCGATCTCCGAGATCCGCCGCACGGCCTGCTTGGGCGTCCAGAACTCGTTCGCATCGATCATCAGGGACGGGCGATCGATGCCTGAGCCCTCGGTGAGGGCGTCGCGCACAATGGCCAGCCGTTCCAGGTCACGATCTGGGTTTCGGCCAACCTTGAGCTTGCCCGCCGCAATCCCGTAGTTGTGGGCCATCTCGAGGTAGTACCCCCGAAGCGCCTCATCCGAGAGCGGCATGTCAAGGGCACTGGCGTAGGCCGCAACCCGATTCGAGCTGCCGCCGAGTTCGCGCCAGAGGGGAACTCCGTTGTGCTTGGCCCTTAGGTCCCAGACGGCACAGTCGAGTGCCGCCACGGCGTTGCCGGTGACGCTGCCCCGCCCGGACTTGAACGTGAGACGGAGTAACAGCTCGTGGATACCGCGGACCTCGCGCGGGTCTCTACCGACGAGCTCCGCTGCGAGGGCGTGCACGATCGGAGCCGCTCCAGCGCCAGCGATCGCGACGCCAACCGGTTCTTCAGTCGTGGTCAGAACAACCGCCAACTCGGCGATCCGACTGGCTCCCTGGGGCAGCTGGACATCGCCGATGGGTCGTCGAGTCTCGTATTCGTATGCGACCGTACGGACCCCTGTGATCAACACGGCCGGCCCTCCTCCTCGGGTGGTGCCCGGGACCCGGGCGAATCGATCAAAGCTTCACGGACTCCGACGCCCGTGCTGGCGCGGCCAGGTCAAATCCGACGATCCGAGCGTCTGTAAATGATACCGATGCGCTGCATCAGCGGAATCTCCGATCGACTTGCCAGCTTGCCAGTGGTCTCGCCGTATCCGGCTCGATGACGGCGCGGCAACCGATCGGCGTTCCTCGAGGAATGCGCGATTTAGGGCCTCGACCGGCTGTCGGGCGCCCCGCTCATCGACCGACCTGGGGGTCGCTCCCGCCTGGTCATGGCTGTCGGGTTGACGACCTGCCTCGGCGTCTCGGGTCCGATGCCAGTACGGACGGTTGCTGGAACGGAGCAGGCCCTTTCCCATCGTCCGGCGACGCAGTACCGTCAGCGAGTTCGGCTCGCTCAGGCGATCCAGGGCGAGCCCCACACCGATGGAGGTGTCCCAAGTGCTCGCTTCAGCTCGCGCCCACACGACCCTGCCCGCGGCCGATCTCGACCGCGCCCGCCACTTCTACGAGGAGACGCTCGGCTTCACGCCAGCCGAGGTCCAGCCAGGTGGCGTCTTCTACGACACCGCCGGAGGCTCGCGCTTCCTGGTCTTCCCAACTGCGAGCCGGCCGTCCGGAAGCCACACCCAGATCGGGTTCCAGGTCGACGACATCGAGACTGAAGTCGCGGGGCTTCGCGCCCGCGGCGTTGCCTTCGAGGCCTACGACATGCCGGCCTTCGACCACGAGACGATGATCGCCACCTTGCCATCGGTTCGGTCGGCCTGGTTCAAGGACAGCGAAGGCAACCTGTTGGGGATCGTCGAGATCCGAGCCTGATCGTCGAGCCGTCAGGCTCGGGCGCACCGACCCTCAATGAACGGTGATCGTGGCCTGCATCCCGGCGTGGATCTGGCAGATGTACGTGTACGTCCCAGGCTTGGCGCCGACGAAGCTGACCGACCAGCGCGAGAAGAACGAGCCCTGGGGTAGGCCAAGGGCGTGCCGCTCTGACCGGGTGGCGAAGACTCCTGAGTCCGAGATCTGGCCTGGACTGGTCAGGTTGCGAACGCCATTTCCGCCACCGAACTCGACCTCATCGGGGAATGGCTGGCTGCCGCAACTGAAGTCAAACGGCCCGTTCGGCGGGATCTCCTTCGGGACCGCGGGCGTGTCTCCGCCCTTGCCTTCGCACAGCGGCAGCATGTCGGAGTTCTGCTCGCCGGGGAACGTGACCGTGTGGGGCTCATTGACCGACTGGGGCCGCCAGACGACTGTGTCGCCAGGGTGCACGCCGAGGACGAGCGGCAAGAACTCGAGGACCGCGACGTGGCCATCGGGGCTGCCCGTGCCGGCGGTCATGTACCAGGTCGTCGTGCCGTTCGCGTTCTTCACGTGGGAGGAGTGCTCGACCTTCTCCTCGGCCGCAAAGCCGGCCTTGACGTCGGACTTGACCTGGTCGTGGACGGCCTTCGCCAACTCGGTCGGGGTTGTGCTCGTGCCCCCACTGGGGAGAACGGTGATCTGGCCCTTCATCCCCGGATGGATCCGGCAGTCGAATGCGTACGTGCCGGGGGCCGCCGTGATGTGGACGACGAACGGTCCGGTCGGTGGCCCAAACGGGGCCCCGCTGCTGACGACCGACTTGCCGTCAAACGTGCACGGCGTGGCATTCGTGCCACAGGCAGGATTGGACGGGCTGAGACCCGGCAGGTTCAGCTGGGTGTGGGTCGTACCGTTCGCGTTGTGCCCGGGATCGCCGTCGGTCTTGGCCACGCCGTTGACCCTCTGGTCGGTCGCTGCCGTGACGCCGGCCGGAAGCAGGGTTGCCGTATGGAAGCCCTCGACGGCGAACTGGACCGTGGAGCCGGTCGCGACCTTGAGCGAGCGGGGGAAGAAATCGTTGAACGCCCAGTTGTGGCCGACCGGGACCGCCGCCGGCATGTCAGCCGTGATCGTCAACGGCGACGAGGCGGCCACAGGCGCCACGACCATTGCGGCCTGGCCGACGAGGAGGGCTCCCGCTCCGACGACCGATCCAATCAGGCGAAGTCGCATCGGAGACCCTCCGCTACGCGCCGAGGCCGGTGCCAGGCACAGCACAGCCGGTCGGTGCGGTTGGGTGTGGTTTAGCACGGTTCTCCTGGCGCGTCTATAACCGTCAGGATTCGGTCAGCAATCCTCCGGTGCGTCCGTGCACCAGCACGTCCATCGAGGTGATCGTCGCCCTGCCTCAGCCGCGGACGGACGAGTTCCAGGGTCCCCGAGCGGCGGAAAGCAACCCGGGGCTGACCTCTTCTGCGACGCTACCCTGCGAACTCACTGGCGAAGCGCTCGACGAGCACGCTCGCGGTCCTGCGCGCGACGAAATGCAGGAGGGCCCGGTCCATGAGCAGCCCAAGGGCTCCGAGCGGTGGAGCATAGCGACCATCGAGGACGATCTCATCCTCAGAAGCTGAGAGTTCGCCCGCAAAGACCGGGAAGAGCGGAGCCAACGTCGCCGACTGCCAGGCGATCCCGACCAGCACCCGGTCGCCGACTCGGCGTGCCAGGCCAACGTCGATCAGGGTCGCCTTCCGGAGGGGCCCACGAGAACTGCCATCGAGGATCGGCAGCTCGAGGTCGGTGACGACCTGGCGTAATTCTGGATGCCCCACAGGCCCGTCCGTCCGCAGGCCGAGCCAGGACAGCTCGCCGATGGCGCTCACCGCCCGATTGAGATCAATCCGGCCGGAGCGGCGGACCCGCAGCGGCACCGTCTCCGGTTCGTCGACTGGTCCGGCATCGGCGTTCATGTGACGTCGGACCGTAGGCGGCACGGTGGGTCGCCACAAGGGTCAATTGGCCCGTTCTCCGGGGATCGTCCGGCATCGACCCGGAGCGCAGCGTGACGACCCCGGGCGATTCCGGGGTCGTCACGAATGGTCGGTGATCAACCTTGGGTCGGTGCCGCGCTGCCGATGGGTACGTGGGCAGAGAGTCCGACTGGCCCGCGACGTATGAGGCTTAAAAGACCAGCACCACCCCCGAGCGCTACGGAATGGGGTTGAACTCTCCCCACGGAGTGTTCAGGCCTGCTCCGTTGATGCTCTGGGTCCCGATGAGACCTGGGATGTAGGCGTCCCCGATGAAGAGGTACAGGGGCCGGCCGTGGTAGGTCACCTGGTGGCTGCCGTCGGACCTGACCACGATCCCGAGAGCCTGCTGGTCGACGCCCGGCCCGGCTTGTGGCCGCTTGGAGGTGAGGACGGGCGTCCAGAAGATGGCGCACCGCCCCAGGCAGGCACTCGCGCGGCCACGGTCCTGGTGCATTGGGTCGGCGGGAGATTCCCGATCTCGCCTGTCGGTGCTCAAGGTATAGACGGGAAAGTTCGCGTTCGGTAAGAGGCTGAAGCTTTCGTTCATCGTTGCGGCGAGCACCGTCCGGTCCGGCCCCGTGCCGCCGACAGGAGCGGTCTCGAGCCCCAATCGCGCCTGACCGACCGCAGGGAGGCCGTGACTCGGATCGACCAGATACCAGGTGCCTCCGGGACTGGTCACCGGGTCAAAGAGATTGACACCCTCCGCTTCCCCCGGCACTTCGTCCAGGAAGAACCGGTACAACGGCAGTCCGGCGTAGGTCACCTGGCGCACCGAGGACATGCCCGGCAGGTCGCTGCGGGTGACCGTCCCGAGTAGCGTCCGGTTGACCCCCGGACCGGCGATGGGTGCGCCATCGGTCAGCAGTGCTGGCCAGAGGACCGTATCGCACGGCTGGCCGATGACGTTCGCCTTGTCGCTACAGGCGAATGGCGCGCCAGAGAGCGCATGGAGCTCGTCTGACGTCAGGACGTACAGGGAACATCCGGCGTAGGCGCCCGAACCGACGACCAGCACCCGGCCATATGGCGTTGATGCAGCCGAGACCGTCGCGGGCCCGGTCGGGGCACTCGTCACGGGATCGGCGCAGGAACTCGGTGCTGCCTGGGTGACCGAGGCTTGGCCCGAGGCGCGTCCCAAGCTCGGCTGGCTCACCGCGCCCACAGGGACACTCAGCATCAGGACGACCATCATCGCCAGGGCAAGGCTGGCAAGAGCACGCGTTCGAAGTGACAACACGTCAGACCTCCACCTGTAGCCCGTAGTGCCTCGACCAACTGGTCAGGTCATCTGCCACGTACGATCGATCCGCGACGAAGGGGCGTCATCGGTCGAATGACCGATACGCCCGGGCCGTAAGTTGGACGATCCGACCGGAGCCCGGGGCTTGAACCTTTCTGCGTTCGAGTGGAAGGCTGGCCCGAAGGTTCTCCGTGCCCGCGTTGGGAAGTGATGCGGCGGGTAGGGGTGAGCAGTGGACTCGCCACGACCCTCGATGCGCCGGCGATCATTGAGACCTTCAACGAGGGGATCGAGGATCGGGCCGCGACCTTCGACACGAGGCCAGGAGCGCGGACGGGATCGCGGAGTTCAGCGTCTACATCGCGCGGGGCCACCGGGGAGCAGGGGTTGGCCGAGATGCTGGGCCTTGAGCTTGCGCCAACCGCCCGCCCGATTGTTCATCACGATCTGCCTGAACATCGCGAGGAGGGCCGGCTTGTTGATCGTGTCCGTCTCCCGGAACGCAACGGTTCGGGCCGTCTGATTGGTGTGACCAGCCGTGATGATTCCCGCCGGATCGGGCACGATCGCGCCGTCGTAGAGGAAGACATTGACGTGGTCCTTCGTCGCCAACAGCGCGCAGATGTTGCCGTTCAGGACGAAGTACGGCTGGACCGTTCGTTTGATCGTTTCCTCGACTTCGGGATCCGCCTGATGAACGAGGTCCCGGACCTCGCCGCAGATCTCGCGCTGCCACTCAGGCAAGCGAGCCAGGTAGAGGTCGACCCGCGGATCCTTGGCGTAGCCCATTGCGCCATCCTATTTCCTGTTCGGCTAACCGACGTCCGCTTCGGCTCCCGTCCGTTCGACTTGGGCAGCTCATCGACTGTCCCGCCCAGAAGGGTTCGCGGCCGGCGCTCGCGCCGCGCTCGTCGGATCACCCAGGCCCCTTTAAGCCCGAGGATTCCCGATTCGTGGGATCGTTGCACACGCAATCGCCTCACAAGTCGCACGGGCGAAGAGGAGGTCCAGGATGGCCAACTGGGATCCAGCCGCGTTCACGAGGGCGCTGATCGCTAATATGCGCGAGCATGGGGGCGAAGTCAGCAGCGGACCGATGGCCGGCCGAACCCTGGCCATCCTCACGACGACCGGTGCGAAGACCGGCCAACCCCGGGTGGCAATCGTGACGTACACGCGCGATGGCGATGCGTACGTGATCGCGGCATCCAAGAGCGGGATGCCGACCAATCCGTCGTGGTTCGCGAACCTGGTCGCGCATCCGACGGTCACCCTCGAAGCCGAAGGCAAGACAACCGAGGCGACGGCCGTGGTCGCCGAAGGCGCCGATCGGGATCAGCTCTGGGAGCGCCACGTCGCGGCGCATCCCGAGTTCGCGAGCTATCCGGCGAAGACGGGCGGTCGGGTGATCCCGATGATTCGCCTGACCCCGATCGACTAGACAGCGGACAGCCGCCGGTCCGGTGGCTCGGGCGGGCAACGAGGTCGCATTCTCGGCGATCCTCACTTCGACCACCTTTCCAACGGCGGTGTCGCCCTCACCCTGATCAGACGGTCGACGGATCCCGTGATCGGGCCGGCTCCGGACTCGGCGCCGACCGCTGTCGTCCAATCGCCGCTTCGAGCCGGGCGAGAAGCGGCTTGGCCCCTAGCCGGATGAGGATCTCGCGGCACGAATCGGCCGCGCTGCGAACCTCGGGATCGGTCGGATCGAGCAGGGTCGCCATATCGATGCCGCAGAGTGCCTCGTCCCAGGCGAGTCCGAGATCGCGCCAGGCCCGCAGGGCTTCGCGATAAAGGGGGAGCGCCTCGGCCGGGCGGCCACTGAGCGCCGCCAGTCCGGCCTGGATCGTCCGCCGATCGGCTTCGATCGCGGGGCCGTGAAACCCTGAGCCCTCCAGCTCTTCGAGGTCGGCCGCTGCGGCCGCTCCATCACCCAGCCAGAGCGCGCATCGGGCCGCCCGTGGAGCCGACGTCGGGAGCAGTGGTGAATAGAGGGACGTTGCTCGGTGGAACGCGTCGCGGGCGTCCGCCAGGTCGCCGACCGCCAGGCCCACCAGTCCCTCGGTCATCAGCAGGCTGGACGGTTGTTGGACGTCACCGCTTTGGGTCAGCAGCGAGCGCGCCTCGGCCATGGGCGCATCGATCGTCTCCCCGCGCGCCGCGGTGATCGGGAGCAGGGCGATCAGAAGCCAGTTCCGATCCACCGGTTCCCAATCCTCCGTGAGCGAAGCCAGGAGCTCTTCCTCCGCAGCGCTCCAGTCGCCGGTCCTCAGTCCGAACTCCCCGAAGTTCGGGAGGAATCCTGAAAGCCATACCCTGGCCCCGAGCCGACGGGCGAGGGCCAGGCCGGCTCGAGAGTGCTCAAGCGCGGCCCGCGGGTCTCGCGCTCCCTCCAGGTAGGCGAGGTTGTTGATCGCCCGGAGGATCACGTTGCCGCTGCCGAGGCTCTCGGCGATGTCCTTGCCGGCCCGAATCGCGGCGAGACCTTCGATCGGCCGCCCGATTGAGCCGAGGGCCGTGCCCCTGGTCACGAGCGTATCGGCCAGGACGGCCTGGTAGTCGCCGTGCTCCGCCGCTTCGAGGACCCGGTCTGCGAGCTCGATCGCCTTGCGGTTGTCGTCGAGCAGGAGATAAGCTCGGGCGAGCTGGCCAAGGAGCGCGACCTGCTCGGGGTCGCTCGAGAGGTCGGCGAATTCCTCCGCCGCGGGCTCGAGCACCGCGATCGCATCCGGCGTTTGATAGGCCTCGATGAGTGATCGGCCCAGGGCGCCCGTGGCGCTCGCAATTGCGCGACGGTCGGCGAGGTCGCGCCGCGCGCTGATCGCTCCGCGCAGGTGGGCCTCGGCGGCTTCGTAGCGACCGCCCGCGGACGCGGCCTCGCCGGCATGTCCGAGGAGCTCAGCGATCTCGACCGGCTCGGTGGTCACCGTCAGGGCCTGTTCGTAGAAACCCTGGGCCTGCCGCTGGGAGCCGAGTTCAGCGGCCCGCTCTGCGGCTGCCCGCAGGGCGATCCGAGCCTGGGTCGCGAGGGCATCGGCCTCGGGCCCTTCGGCCGCGTTCGCTTGAGCTGCGAGATAGTGGCCGGCGAGGCCGCCGGCGACCTCGTCCGTGTCGAGGCTCTCGAAGAAGCGGGCTGCTGCCAGATGGCGTGCCTTGCGGTCCCTCTTCGCCAGGGTGTTGTAGGCAACCTCGCGGATCAGGGCCTGGACGAAGGCGTACTGGCCGTGCTCCGGGGACCGAGGGTCGGACTCGCGGGTGAGGAGCTCGCGCCGGACCAGGGCCCGCAGGCGAGGCTCCAGCTCGGACTCGGGAATCCCGGACACGGCCGAGAGGCCGGCCAGGGTGAAGCTCTGGCCGAGGACCGCGGCATCCGCAACCAGGGCACGGTCGGCAGGATCGAGGCCATCGAGCCGGGACGCGATCAGGGCGGTGAGCGTCTCGGGAACGGCAAGGTTCGTCAGGTCCCCGACTGGTCGATAGACCCCCTCCTCGAGCGCGAGCTTGCCCTCGGCAAGCAGCATCCGGACCGTCTCGACGGCATACAGCGGCACCCCGTCCGCCCGCGCGACGATCGCCCGGACCGCCGACTCGGGAAGGCCCGGCACGAGCCCGGCGAGGAGCTCGCCCATCGCCACCGAAGAGAGTGGTTCGAGATAGAGCGAGACGAAATTGCGCTTGCCGGCGCCCCAGTCGGGCCGCTTCTCGAGCAGCTCTGGACGGGCCAGGGTGACGACGTAGATCGGGCTCGTCCGGCTCCACTCCATGACATGGTCGACGAAGTCGATCAACCCCGAGTCGGCGTAGTGGAAGTCCTCGAACACCATCGTCACGGTGCCTTCGGCCGCGATCCGCTCGAAGAACGTCCGCCAGGCCCCGAAGAGCTGCTCGCTGCCGCCGGTCATGCTCTCGATCCCGAGGAGGGCGAGCAGCGAGGCCTCGACCCAGCGGCGCTCCTCGGGATCGGGCACCCAGCGGCCTACGGACTCAGCGATCTTCGCCCGAGTCGTCGCTTCGCCGTCGGTCTCGAGCAGGCCCGCTCGACGTCGGACCATCTCGCCCAGAGCCCAGAAGCTGATTCCCTCGCCGTAGGCCGGGCTGCGGCCGGTGTGCCAGTAGGTCGTCTCGACGACGCCGTCGGTGTACTTGCTGAACTCCCAGGCGAGCCGGCTCTTGCCGATGCCGGCCGGGCCGATGACCGATACGAGCCGGGCCCGGTGCTCACGGGTCGTCGCGTGGAAGAGGTCCTTGAGCATCCGCAGCTCGTCGTCGCGACCGACGAAGGGGGCCTCGAGGGTCTCGCTGCGGCCCCGGCCACCGAGCTCGGCGATGATCCGGAGCGCTCGCCAGGCCATGACCGGCGCCGTCTTGCCCTTGAGGATCTGCTCGCCGGCTTGTTCAAACGCGACTGCCTTGCTGGCGGCCCGCTGGGTCGCTTCGCCGACGAGGACCGTGCCCGGCTGGGCGACTGACTGCAGCCGGCTGGCGGTGTTCACCAGGTCGCCGGCGACCATGCCCTGGTTGCTGGCACCAATCGTGACGGCAGCTTCTCCGGTCAGGACCCCGGCCCGGGCGGAGATCGAGGGGCCCAGCGAACGGACGGCGTCGACGAGCTCGAGTCCCGCGCGGACCGCCCGTTCAGCGTCATCTTCGTGGGCCGCCGGCGCTCCCCAGACGGCCATGACCGCGTCGCCGATGAACTTCTCGACGCTCCCGCCGTATCGCCCGATCACCTCGGTCGCGAGGTCGAAGTACCGGCTGAGGAGCTCTCTCGTTTCCTCTGCGTCTCGGCCCTCGGCGAGGGTCGTGAAGCCGACCAGGTCGGCAAAGAGGATCGAGACGACCCGGCGCTCTGCGACCGGAGCCCAGGCCGAAGCCGCAGGGGAACGCTGGGCGATTCCTGAGGGCGCGGCCGCTGGCGCAAACGGAGTGGCGCACTCGCGGCAAAAGCGAGCGCCGGGCCGATTGCTCGCACCGCAGGTGGGGCAGGCGAGAAGCAGCGCGGCTCCGCACGCATCGCAGAACTTCTGGCCGACTTCGTTCTCGGTACCGCAATTCGAGCAGTTCAACGGACCCCTCTCGTCCGGCGGGTCGACTGGACCTTGAGCGTAGCCGATGCTCTGGACGGCGGCCAGCCCAAAGCGTGCCGACCGGGCCACAGGCGTCGACGGGCGCCCTGGGTTGGGCGGCGATGCGCACCGACCTACGGATCAGGCATGGCGGCAAGTCCGCCGAGCCAGGCCTCGATGTCACCCACGGAGGGCACCCGACCGTAGCTGACGACCGTCCCGTCGATGACCAGCCCAGGCGTGCTCATGATCCCGTACGCCATGATCTCGGCGTAGTCGGTCACCTTGGTGATCTCCGCATCGATCCCAGCCATCGCAATGGCCTCGCGGGTGTTCTTTTCCAGGCGGGCGCAGTTGGTGCAGCCGGGCCCTAGAACTTCGATCTTTGTCATGGCGCGAACTCCATTCAGCTGCGGGACTCAGGTGTACAAGGCGTTGAACAGGTAACCCACGAACAGGATCCCGACCGCGACGACGCCGGCGAAGACCGCGATGAGCGGCGGCTTCATGACCCGCCGGAGGATGACCATCTCCGGAAACGACAGGGCGGTGATGGCCATCATGAACGCGAGGGCCGAGCCCATCGGCAGGCCCTTGGCGATGAGGACCTCGATGATCGGGATGGTGCCGGCGGCGTTGCTGTACAGCGGGACGCCCAGCAGGACGAGGGCCGGCACGGCGAGTGGGTTGCCGCTCCCGCCGATCGAAACGACGAGGTCGGTCGGGACGAAGCCGTGAATGACCGCGCCGATGCCGATCCCCACGAGAACGAACGGCAGGACCTTCCACACGAGGCTTCGCGTCGATGCCCAGGCGTCGCGCATCCGGTCCTCGAGGGTCAGCTTCATCTCGATGGCTCCGGCGCCCGACTTGATCTCCCAGACGTACGGCTCAATGTAGCGCTCGAGGTGGAGTCGACCGATGACGAGGCCCGCAACGATGGCCACGACGAGCCCGGCCCCGATGTAGATGGCGGTGACGGCCGGACCGAACAGGCCCCACAACAGCACGATCGCGATCTCATTGACCATGGGTGAGGCGATGAGAAAGGCGAACGTGACACCAAGCGGGACGCCGACCTCGACGAACCCAATGAACAGCGGCACCGCCGAGCAGGAGCAGAAGGGGGTGACGACCCCGAAACCTGCGGCCGCCATCGTCCCCGGCAGCACACCTCGACCGGCGAGGGCGGATCGGACGCGCTCCGGCGACACGTACGAACGGAGGAACGAGACAAGGGTGACGATCCCGGTGAGGAGCAGCAGGACCTTGGGCACGTCGTAGAGGAAGAAGGCGATCGCATCGCCGAGCTGCGTGCCCTGCTCCAGGCGCAGGACGTCGTAGGCGATCCAGGTCGCGAGCGGGAGGGTGATGAACCACGCGACGAGCCAGCCCACGACCGCGAGGCCAACAGTTGGCCAGAACGACGGGCGGGTCCGACGGACCGCGATGGTCGTCATCGCAGGAGTTGCTCGAATGTCCTGAGCGCCGTCGCGCAGGCGGTCTCGTCGCGCTCGTAGTAGACCCAGCGAGCGTCGACCATGTGACGACTGGCACGGACCAGGCCTGCTCTGCGCAGCCTGGCGAGGTGGTTGCTCACATTGTTCTGGCGCTCGCCCATCGCCGCCGCCATCTCGCATACGCAGTGGGGGCCGGAACCCAGGATGGCGATGATGCCGGCCCGGACGGGATCGCCGAGGAGCGCGGCCGTCTCCGCCACGTTGGCGACCTCGGGCGGCGCCACCTGGAGGCGCAGCTCCGGCAGGACGGGAAGCTCCGTGCGGATGGCCATCACGCCGCCTCCCCGACAGCAGGCAGGGGCGGCGGCATCGCCTCGCCCGGCTTGACTCCGAACCAGCGTGACGCGAGCCGCATCGCCGACCAGACCAGGAACAACATGACCGGGACCTCGATGAGCGGGCCGACCACGGTCGCGAGGGCGACGGTCGGCGAGAACGCGGTGATCGCGATGGCGATCGCGATCTCAAAGTCGCGACCGGTCGCGCTGAACGCGACGGCCACGGCATCGGGGTAGCTGAAGTGCAGTCGCCAGCCGACGAACAGGACCACGAAGAACATCGTCAGAAAGAACAGGACCATCGGGATGGCCATCGCGATGACCACGCCCGGGCGCTGGAGGATCAGGTCACCCTTGAGCGCAAACATGACGATGAGCGTGAACAGCAGACCCAGGATCGACATCGCCGTGAGCCCGGGCTTGAGCCGATCCATGGCCGCCTCGCCGCCGCGCCGGGTCACGAGGTATCGCGTCAGCACGCCGAGCACGAGCGGCAGGCCGAGGTACAGGACGACGCTTTCGGCGACCACCCACACGTCGAACGCGACGTTCCCGATCAGCAGCCGCGCGTAGACCGGGATGAGGATCATCTGGATGACCGAGTTGAGCGCCACGAACACCAGCGCCATCGCGGCGTTCCCGCGGGCCAAGTAGGTGAAGATGATGACCATCGCGATGCACGGCGCGAGCCCGTACAGAACCAATCCCGTGTGCAGTTCGGGGTCGCTGACGAAGTCGTTGGCCAGGGCGAGCATGACGAACGGCGCGACGAGGTAATTGAAGCCCAGGAGGACGACCAGCTGGCGCGGCGACCGCGCGGCCTGCCCCACATCGTCGAGGCGGATGTTTGTCATCGCCGGGTACATCATCGCGAACAGGCCGATCGGGACTCCGAGCGAGATCAGGTTCGCGACACTCGGCTGAAAGGTCCCGGCCGCGATCGCCTTCACCGAGTCGATCGGTGGCGTCAGCGCGAAGTCGGACACCGACAGCGCGTTCCCGATCGCGATGCCGATCACCATGCTGAGCAGGACGAAGAATGGTAGGAGGCGGAAGTCCTCGAGCTTGGCGAGCAGGCGGGCGGTCATCGATCAGGCCGCCGCGCGGACGGGAGCCGGTCCCGTCCTCTCCTGAGCCCTTGGGTCGAACGCGCGCTCCGGGTGGTGCTCGCATCCGTATTGCGGGATCGTGGCGGCGTGGAAGGACGCGACCAGATGGTCCTTGCACAGGCCGACCAGGCAGAACCGGCAGTGGCCGATCGCGGCGGTCGTCAGTCCCTCACGGGCGCATTCATGGCAGATCATGTCGACACCTTCGGGAACGTCTCATCACCCGATGAATGTCACACGATCGCGTGAGATACCGCATGGGGCATTCGACCCGATTACGTGGGCTTGATGGCATGGTGTGACGGCCGGCGGCCCTGCTCAACTGCGACTGCGACTGCGACTGCGGACCGAACTGCCCCTGTCCACCCGTCCCAGGCTGCCCGTGCTGACGCAGCCTCGCTAGCACTCCTGGTTGGCCGGCGTCCGCGGCGCCTGCCTGCCATCCGATCTGGGCACCAGGTTCGAGGCTAGCTCTCCCGGTCGGGCGGCCAGGTTCCCATGACCTGGCGCAGGACCGCAAACTCACCGAGGTGGTAGGCGTTGTGGTCGCCAACAAGGCGCACCTCGCGCAGGATCGTGTGCCCTGGCGTGTTCGGGATCGTCGCCAGCAGATCGGTGGCGGGGTCGGCCACGAGCTCGCGGAGGGCCGCTCGGTCGGACCTGAAGCCGGCAACGCTGCGGGCGAACTGATCGGGCGTCGCCCGCGCGTCACGGGCCGGCCAGTAGGCGCTCGGCCAGGCGGGTGCGACGTACGCCACCTGGCGGATGTAGGCGAGAAGATCCGCTTGGGTGAGTCGGAGGTGCTCGACGAGGTGCCACGGCGTGTAGGACACGTTGGGTGGCAACTGATTGATCGCCTCGTCGGGGAAGTCCGCCACGGCGGCGTCGAACGGCATGTGGGCACCTCGCCCGTCGATCAACGCGAGGAGCTCGTCGCGCAGGATACTCGATGCTGGCCATGTCAGAGCTCATTGACCGCAAACAGCTGGCGCTCGCGCGCCTCCCACTCCCCGAACGGGACGCCCGCGATCGCCGAGGCGATCAGTGGCCGAGCGGCGACAAAGGCCTCGTTCGAGACCCAGATCGAGGTCGCGACGACCCGCTCGCCGTCGCTCCAGGCGGTCGCCTCGACCATGCCCGGCACCGGTTCGAGGGCTTGGCGCAGGTGGCCCATTGCGCCCAACAGATCGGCCAGGTGGTCCTCCTTCGGATAGTGGATCGCCAGGTACAGAAATCGCATCGGTTGTCTCCTGGTTCGCGGTCCGGCACGCATCCGCTGGATGCCTCGAACTCGGGCGTCGGCCGCCCGGGCAGCTGAGCCCTCCCAGTAGCCGCGAGAAGGTTAATTGCCCAGCCGGATCCCCGACTCGGAACGGGCCTCCGATGGCACGTCGCCCGTCGTGGCCATGGCTGAAATGCCGACACGACGAGTCTGCCTCGTGGATGAATGATCGGTCGCCTCAGGCTCTCAGGCGCTTCTCACTGCCAACGCGGATAATCGGCCCAGGTCCGTCGGACGGACTCGCATCACAACGTTGGTTCCGCAGCATGCGAAGCAGTCTCGCTCGCCGTCAGCGACGCCGTCGTAACCGCGGCGCTCAAGGCTCCGGTGGTGGCCACGTCGCTTCAGGGGCTGCCCTCGCCCTGCCACTCTTCCTGTTTGGAACCCTCGCCCTCCTCGCGATCGTGGGCTTCGGTTCCGCAGTTGCTGCCTACTCCTACTACAACCAGGGCCTGCCCGATCCCCTGCCCCTCCTGACGAACATCACGTTCAGCCAGGAGACCGTTGTCTACGACCGAACGGGTACGATCGAGCTGGCCCGCTTTGGGGCGATCAAGCGGACGATCACGCCGTACGACCAGATCCCGCCGGTTGTCATCGATGCAACGACGAGCACCGAGGACAAGACGTTCTGGCAGAACGCGGGGTTCGACCCGATCGGGATCCTCTCGGCCGCGGTGGCGACCGTCACCGGACAGCCCCGCGGCGCCTCGACGATCACTCAGCAGCTCGTCCGGGCCCGGCTCCTGCCGGCGAGTGTCCTGAATGAGACCACCTACGAGCGCAAGATCCGCGAGATCATCCAGTCCATCAGGTTGACCCAGGAGCTCCCGCCCGGGGTGGCCGGCAAGCAGCAGATCATGGCCGCCTACCTCAACCAGAACTTCTACGGCAATCAGAGCTACGGCATCGCGGCCGCGGCCGAGAGCTACTTCGGGATCACCGACCTGTCCAAGCTCGACCTCGCCGAGGCCGCGATCCTGGCCGCGATCCCCCAGTCGCCCTCGAACTACGATCTCGTTCAGAACGCGGTCGAGACGTGCACCGTCACGATCGCGGCGAAGGCGGCCTGCCCGGCCGGCAAGACAGTCCTCGAGGTGCCCCAGAGCACCTTGATCGTCCAGCGCCGGAACCACACTCTCGAGCTGATGAAGACGAACAGCGTCCTGACCGCCGGCCAGTACACCGAGGCCGACTACACCGCTGCCGAGAACGAGAAGGTCATCCTGACCCCACCGCCCGCCCAGAACTGGCTGGCACCGCAATTTGTCTGGCAAGTTCGCCACCAGCTCGGGACGATCCTCTGCCCGGCCACCCCGGATGCCTGCGAGCTGGTCGACACCGGCGGCTACAAGGTGATCTCGACCCTCGATTTCGGGCTCCAGGCAAAAGCCGAGAAGTGGGTCAAGGCGGCCGGGATCGCCCCGAACCAGAAGGACACCGCGGCGTATCTGAAGTCGATTAACGTGCCCTATCAGCAGTGGATCCGGAACCTGAAAGGACGAGGCATTTACAACGCCGCCCTCGGCGCGATCGACTACCGGACCGGTGATGTCGTGGCCTACGTCGGCTCGGCCGACTACTACGCGGCCCCGCGCGGGGCAAAGTTCCAGCCCCAGTTCGACGTCCTCGCCAACGGCTGGCGCCAGCCGGGATCGTCGTTCAAGGGAGTCGGCTACCTGGCCGGGATCGAGGACCACGTGACGACGGCGGCCACGATGTTCATGGACGTGGTGACGAACTTCGGGGGCGGCTATGCGCCGGCCGATGCCGACCTCACCGAGCGCGGCCCGGTCAGGATGCGCGAAGCGATCGAACTCTCACTCAACATCCCGGCGATCAAGGCCGCGATCATCGAGGGCCCCGACAAGGTCTTCAACTTCGCCAAGCAGATGGGCATCGTCTGGCAGTCGAAGTCCAATCCCGGTGGGGCCTCGATCGCGATCGGCACGGTCGAGGTCCACTTCATCGACCTGATCGGGGCCTACGGCGCGATCGCCAACTCCGGCAAGCTGATGCCCCGGACGACGATCCTGTCGGTCACGAGCACTCCCTCGGGGACGATCCCGGGCGCGGTGATCTGGCCGCCGGCCAGCGGCCTGCCGCCCGGACGCCAGGCGGTCAGCCCCCAGGCGGCCTTCATCATGCAGGACATCCTGGCCTCGAACACCGACCCCAAGGCGAACCCGTTCTGGTCGATCCGGGCCATCTATAGCGGCAAGGTCCGCCGCCCAGCCGCCCTCAAGACCGGTACCTCGACCGATGAGATCGACCTCGCGGCGATGGGCTTCCTGGCCCCGCCCAAGGATCCCAAGGCCGAGGCCCTCGCGGTCGGCGCCTGGATGGGCAACTCGGACAACAGCGCCCCGCCCCACGGCACGGTCGCCCTCGAGACGGCCGCCAGCCTCTGGCAGGCATTCCTCGAGGACGCCGCCAAGGGCACCCCAGTGGCCGCCTTTGCCAAGCCGCCCGCCGGCGTCGTCCAGGCGTCAGTTGATGCCTACAGCGGGCTGCTGCCCGGGCCGTTCACGACCCGGACGGTCAAGGAGTACTTCATCGACGGGACGGTCCCGAAACAGGTCGATAACACGAAGATCGGGGTCCAGATCGACTCTGCGACCGGACTTCGATGGCAGGACGGCTGTCTCGGGCCCGAGGTCACCAAGGGCTTTCTCAACTTCTCGAACGTCGAGCCGACCGAACCGAGCTGGGCGACGTACACCCAGGGCTGGGTCGCCCGGGCCCAGCGCGGGCGTGGCGTGCGAGGCGGCCCGAGGCACACTCCGACTGACTACTTCCACTTCGGCAGCATCTATCCATTCGGCGCGACCTGGGGGGCACCCTTCCCGCCCTCGAAGGTGTGCCCGATCGGCGGGCCTCCGCCCAGCCCTTCACCGCCACCGGGGAGTCCAGCTCCGTCAGCCTCGCCCTAGGATCGCCCACGTTCAGCCACGGCTAGGACAGCCGGTCCGAGGCCACCCAGGTCGTCCGCTGCCGAGCCGCCGGCGTCATCCGCAGGGTGTTGTCGGACTCGACCCACCATGCTGCCAGGCCGCGTGCCCGGGCTTCATCGCCGATTCGCGCCGATCCCGCCAGGAACAATGCCTTCGTCCACACCTCGGCCCAGGCGGGGTCCGGACAGGCCACGGTGACGGCGCTCAGGCCGTCACCGCCCGGTTCGCCAGTCAGCGGGTCGAGCAGGTGATGCACCGTCGCGCCGCTCGGTCCCACCCAGCGCGCTCGAGCGATCGACGAGGTGCAGATCGCACCATCGCCCAGACTCACGACTGCCAGGACGCTCGCGCCACCTGCCGGGTCCTCGATGCCGACCTGCCAGGGCTGCCCGCCCGGGGCCGTACCCCAGCCGATGATGTCGCCACCGGCCTCGAGCAAGGTCCCTCGCCCGGCGAGCCCGGTCTCGATCCGACGGGCGGCCCAGCGCAGGGTCAGGCCCTTGCCCAGGCCACCAGAATCGATCGCCGCATCGATCTGGACCCGCTGGGTTCGAGCCTCGCGCCTGAGCCAGGGCCCTCGGCCGGGGCGGTCGCTGGTGGGCCGGCCATGACTGACCACGTGCGCCGCAGCCGAGCTGAGGCCCGGGTGGCCGAGTCGGGCAAGGTCGCCCAGGACCCGAGGATCGAATCGGCCCTGGGTCGTGCGGGTGGCTCGTGCGGCCATCGCCAGGAAGCGATAGAGGCGCGTCGAAGCCGGCCACCACTGACCGCTGCCCGCCGTCGCATTGAGCCGGCTTAGGGCGCTGTCGGACTGGTAGCACGAGAGCTCTGCCTCGGCCGCCGAGAACTCCGCGCGGACCTCGTCCCAGAGTCGGTCAGCCGATCCCGAGTCAGGCCCGCCCGCCACCTGGAACCGCAACGGCGATCCCATCGCGCGCGCCGCGAACGAGCTGATCTCGATCACGGCTTGGCGCCGGATGCACCCGTTGTCGTGTGGACCACCGGGGCGGCGACCGACCCGCCGCCGACCTTCGGCACCGCCGGCAGCGCCCGCAGGTCGCCCGCCGACTTGCCCAGGCCGGCCAGGTTGTGCTCGAGGTCCGCCAGGGTCTTGCCCGCGCTGGAGTAGATCGCGGTCCCCGCCTGGAGGTTGGCCGCCGCCTGCGCAATCTCCTGCGCAATCCGCGCGTCGTTGGCTCGAAGCTGATCGATGGCGCTCTGGGTCGAGGCTTGCTGGTCCGCGACCAGGCTGTCGCTGGACGCCTGCATCGCCGAGACGGCGGCCAGGTTCACGACGTAGATGGACGCACTCAGGCTGACCATCCAGGCGATGTGCAGGGGCCGCCGACGCTCAGTCGCCACCATCGTCACCGCCACCTGAGCCACCCGATGCGCCGGTCGTCGTGTGCGTCGGCGGTGGCGTCGAGGCCGCCTTGCGAGCGGCGGCAGCGGCCGCTGCCTTCAGCGCCGCGAGCTGTCGCTGCTCGGTGGCCAGCTGGGCCCGGAGCTGGGCTGCCAGCTGGAGATCACCCGCGACCCGGGCGTTCGCAGCGGTGAGCGCCGAGTCGAACTGGCCGGCCTGGCCCAGCAGGGCATCAACCTGGGCCTGGAGCGCCGCGGAATGCGCCTCCTCGGCCGCCAGCTGCTCCTGGAGCTGGGCCGCGGTCAGCGGTGAGGCGCTGGTCGGGACGCTCGCCTGGACCCAGGCGGCGGCCGTGTGGACCGCGACCCCGCCCATCACCAGGCTGGCCCCGGCAGCGGTGACGACCATGCTGCGTCGGACCTCGAGCTTCATCGGTGCGTGCCTCCGATCGTTGATCCGCCGGCGGCGCTGGGCACCGGTTCAAGGGCGGTGCCGGGTGCGAGGGCCGGGCTCCTGGGCGGCCGTTCGACGGCGATCCGGGCGCGGCGAACGACCCAGTAGCGATAGGCGGCGGCGGCCAGGACGGCCCCGCCCATCGCGACATACGCGGGCAGGAAGGACTGGCTGTCGGTCCCGGACAGGACCCCATGAAGCCAGGCCGCGACGAACACGACGATCGAGAACCGGTGGAGCTTGAGCCACCAGCCGGTCGGCAACCGCTTGGGGTAGCGGGCGGTCAGGCCCGTCACGACGAGGGCGTACAGGGCGACGACGCCGACCGCGACCGGCACGCTCCGATAGCTCGAGAGGCCAGGGATCAGGGCACCGCCGATGCCGACGCCGGCGTAGGGGTCGAGGACCAGGAAGACGATATGCACGGCCAGGAACGAAACGATGAAGACGAACAGGTTCTCGTGCCAGGGAAAGAGCCGCTTTGACAGCTTCCAGGTGGACTGGTTCGTTGGATGGCTCAGGATGAGCCCGAGGATCACCTGGCAGGTCAACAGCAGCAGGGCGGTCAGCCCGGTCGCCCGGGCCGCCAGCCAGATCCGGAGCTGCGCTTCGCGAGCGGATCCGGCCGGGGCGACCTGGTCGGTCGCATAGAGGACAGCCAGGATGATGATCGCCGCGAGGACGATGAGCACTTGACCCTTGAGCCGCACGGGGGACCTCCGGATGACCTGCCGTTACGTTTCCTGAGGCGCTCGATCGCAAAAAGGTTTCAGCGCGGATCGTCGACCGCTCCTGCCGCAGCCGATGGACGACGATCGGGGAGGACTTCGCCGGTCAGTCGTCCGGCTCCGGCGATGACGACGATCCGGGTGTTTCGCCCGGCTCGGGCAGATGCGACGGTCGCGGCGACCCGGACCGACCACCAGCCCCGCCGCCGTCGTCGCCGCCGCCCCCGTCGTCGCCGCTGCCACCGTTGTCGCTCGCTTCGGGCTCGGGCGCCTCGGATCGCTCCGGTGTCTCGCGCGGTTCGACACCCTCGGACGGCTCGGGCCTCTCTCCGGGCGTCGCCCGATCGGTCGGCCCGGGGCTCGGACTCCGCTCCGGAACGAGCGTCGGGACTGATGTGGGCGGGGGCGGCGCGATCAGCCTCAGGGCGCCGGCCGCTGCGAGCGTGACCGCCCCGCCCATGGAGCCGAGGATGAGGAGCGCGGCCAGCACGATCACCATGGCCCGAGCGCGCACCCGGGGCGGTTGACCCGCGCTCAGCGCGGTCTGCCACGTCGCCCGGAGCCCAGCGATCAGGGCCGCCGCCGGCCCACGACGTGGTGCAGGCGCGCTCGCCACGGCGGCCATGACCCGGCTCGTGAACCCGGGGCTCACGAGAACCTCGTCGGCTGTCGCCGCGCTCTCGATCAGGGCCGCGGACTCGAGGGCTTGCTCGAGCTCACCGGGGACGCCCGGAACGTCGCTGCCGTGGAGCTCGCTGGCGTGGAATGGACGGCTCATTGATCGAAACCGTGCTCGGCAGCGGCCGCTCGAAGTCGAACCAGGCCCCGGCGGAGGTGGGTCTTGACCGTGGCAAGGGGCCGACCGGTCTGAACGGCGATCTCGGCCAGGCTGAGGTCGCCAAAGAAGCGGAGCAGGACGACCTCCCGATACGGTTCGGGCAACGAGCCAACGGCCGAGCGGAGCTCGCCGGCTCGCTCGGCAGCGAGCGACGCCTGGGCCGGATCGTCAGAGTCGTCACCGAGCTGGTCGAGCTGCCAGGTCGGTCCCGCTCCCTCGCCACCGAGGGCGATCGGGTCGAGTTGGACGGTCGGGCGGCGACCGGCCGCGCGGCGGACCGCGACCCGGATCGCGATCCGGCGCAGCCAGGCCCCGAACGGACCCGTGGCCCGCCACGTGTCGAGCGACCGGAAGGCGGTCACGAACGCCTCCTGGGCCGCGTCCTCGGCATCACTGGCGTCGCCCAGGACTCGGTAGCAAGCTCGCACGGTGGCAGCCGCCTCGCGCTCCACGAGGAAGCGGAACGCTTCCCGATCGCCGGCCAGGACAGCGGCGACGATCCGGAGCGCCTCCTCATCGAGGGGCGCGTCGGCAGGCGTCGATCCTCGTGGTTCGCCGTCGAAGGCGATGATCGATTCTCCGTTGGGGCGTGGCGTGCCAATGTAGTGGTGTCCTGGTCGGGCCGTAAATTGGACGATCGGACCGCCGCCCGGGGCTAATCCGTCCCCCGGTCGTCGGGCACGATCCCGAGCCCGGGGCCGATGGCGCTCGAGGCGGCGCGGGCGCCGGTTCGCGATGCGCTTGGCACGATCCGGGGAGTGCACATCGGCGGCCCTCAACGCTTGGGAGAGCGCATCGCACACTCGGATGGCTCCTGCACATACGAGGCAGAAGGGCCGCCAAAAGTTTCAGATCTGCCGCGGAGGGTTGGCCCGAAAGTCACCCTCAGCCGCCCTGGGGGAGCGGCGGCTGGTACGGTTCGCGAATGAGCAGCCGACTCGCCACGACCATCGATGCGCCGGCGATCGTCCTGATCTACAACGAGGGGATTGAAGATCGGGTCGCGACCTTCGAAACCAGGCTTCGGAGTGCAGAAGACGTAGCAGCCTGGTTCGATGGCGTCCATCCAGTCGTCGTCGTCGAACGAGACGACAAGGTCGTGGGATACGCGGGGACCTCGATGTACAAGGCCAAGGACTGGTATGCAGGGATCGCCGAGTTCAGCGTCTATGTGGCGCGCAGCCACCGAGGAACCGGGGTCGGCCGAGAGGCGATGGGGGCATTGCTCCGCGCGGTGGAGGACGCGGGCTTCTGGAAGCTCGTATCGCGCGTATTCGTCGAGAACCTGGCCAGCCGTCGACTCATGGCCGCGGTCGGCTTCCGCGAGGTCGGGATCTACCGCCGGCACTCCCGACTCGACGGTGCCTGGCGAGATGTCGTGATCGTCGAGCGACTGATCGGAGAGGCCGCCGGGGAGCCGTGAGCTGGGCCGCTCCGTCGGCAGTGCGAGCCGGTGCTACGTCGTCGGCTGGACGACCGAGAGCCGGCGGCCCGGCAGGGAGCTACCCGCCCCGAAGGCCGCTCCGATCGCCTGGAAGCGGGCCATCGCCTCGGGTTGGATCGAGTACCAGATCCAGGTGCCGCGCCGCTCGCCCGTGATCCAGCCGGCCTCGCGGAGCACCCGCAGGTGGTGCGAAACCGTTGGCTGGGCGACCGAGTAGCCCGCGCCGATGTCACACGCGCACACCGGGCCCGTAAGCGACAGCTGGCGCAGGATCGCGAGGCGGATCGGGTCGGCCGCGGCTGCCAGCAGGACGACATCGGGTTCGGTCGGACGCTTCATCTCAACCAGTGTATTGACAAATGCCTACTTAGACAAGTATCAATACATGGACACGCCAAGACGTCGCTGGAGAACCCGATGACCACTCCAATCCATGACATCGTCCGAGATCACTACGCCCGGGCCGCACTGACCGTCGTCGCCGGCGACGCCTGCGGCGACAACGCCGACTGCTGCGGAACGCCCAACTACTCGGCCGAGGAGCTCGCGAGCCTGCCCGAGGCGGCCACCCTGGCAAGCCTCGGTTGCGGCAACCCGCTGATGGTGGCCGACCTCCACGCGGGCGAGCGGGTCCTCGACCTGGGCTCGGGCGGCGGGATCGACGTGCTGCTCTCGGCCCAGCGCGTCGGCTCAACCGGTCGAGCGTTCGGCCTGGACATGACCGACGAGATGCTGGCCCTGGCCCAGCGCAATGCGGCGGAAGCTGGGGCCACGAATGTCGAGTTCCTCAAGGGTCAGATCGAGGCGATTCCGCTTCCGGCCAATTCCGTCGATGTGGTGATCAGCAACTGCGTCATCAACCTCGCCGCCGACAAGCCGGCGGTCTTTCGGGAGATTGCCCGGGTCCTTCGGCCCGGTGGCCGGATGGGTGTCTCGGACATCGTCGCCGACGACGGACTGAGTCCCGTCGAGCGGGCCGAGCGGGGCTCGTACGTGGGATGCATCGCCGGCGCCCTCTCGTTCAGCGAGTACGAGAACGGCCTGCGGGAGGCGGGTCTCGAGGACATCTCGATCACCCCGACCCACGCGGAGACCGTGGGCATGACCTCGGCGATCATTCGCGCCAGGAAGTCGAGCGAGGCCGTCCCGACGGCGAGTGGGTCGGTTGGATCGACCGCGTCTTCGGGCTGCTGCTAGACGAGCTGCGGGCGTCCGTGTTCTCGATTGCGGGCCAACGTAAGACTGCTCTCGTTCTCGTCCTCGCTGCGGCCTCGTGGGGTCTTGGGACCGTGTTGAGCAAGTACGCCCTGGACGAAGTCGCGCCACTGACCCTGTTGCCGATCCAGCTCGCGGCCAGCGTCCTGGTCCTGACCCTGCTTGTTTACCGCCACGGCGTCCCCGAACAGCCCGGTTCCACGTCGCCGATCCTCGGTCGACTGGGCATCCTGAATCCGGGGCTTGCCTACACCTTCACCCTGCTCGGTCTCGCGTCGATCTCGGCCAGCCTCGTCGTCCTGATTGGGGCGATCGAGCCGGTCTTGATCCTTGTCCTGGCGACGGCCTTCCTGCGTGAGCGGGTCACCCCGACGATGGTCGCGCTGTCGGGCGTTGCTCTCGCTGGGACCTTGGTCGTGGTCTATGACCCGACGAGCTCGGGGCAGATGATCGGAATCGTCGTGGCATTCACGGGCGTGGCGTGCTGCGCCGTATACACCGTCATTGCCCGACGCTGGATTGGAACCGCCGACTCGACCCTCCGGGTCGTGGCCGTCCAGCAGGCGTACGCGTTGGTCTTCGCGATCGTCCTCTTTGGTCTTGTTGGGTTGATCGGCGGGCGGGCCGTGCTGCCCTCTTCGCCCCTGGGCTGGGCCAGCGCGATCGGTTCGGGCGTCGTCTACTACGCGGCGGCCTACTGGTTCTACCTGACCGGTCTTCGAGCGGCGCCGGCCTTTGTTGCGGCGGCGTCCTTCTACCTCATCCCCGTGTTCGGGGTGGCGGGAAGCGTCATCCTCCTGGGCGAACGGTTCGATCTCGCCCAATGGCTCGGCGTCGGCGTTGTTGTCGGCGCGGTCATCGCGTTGGCCCGGGCGCAGGCGAGGGAAACAGCTCGGCCGGAGCCGGTTGCCGTGCCGACTGCGCCGGCCATCAACGTGCCGCCGACGCGAGTTCCCTAGAGACTTCAGAGGGAAGCCAGAACCAGCGGAGCTCCTCGAAATCCGCGCCGACGTCGAGGGTCCCCTCGCCGGCCCGATCCACGGACGACGCATCAGCCAGGAGAACGCGCGCCTCCGCGAGGTAGTCAGCGAGGCGTGTTTCGGGCTCGCGATGGCGATGCGCCGCATACCGCATCGTGCCGTTCTCGTAGCGAATCGCCCCGAGCGAGAGGGGCGGCTCGACGACCCCGCCCCGGTGGGCCCACATGCCGGTGGCGGGATCGAACCGATAGGCCGGCAGCATCCGCCAGCCCTCCGATGCGACGAGATCGACCGCCTCCAGGATGTACTCGAAGACGGCCTCGCTGATGAAGTAGTTGAAGTTCACCCGGACCCAGCCGGGCTTGATTCCCTCGCACCCTCGGGCGATCTCCCGCTCGAACGCGTGGGAATGGGCGAGATCGATGCCGAGCAACCGGTGGCCGTACGGGCCGGCGCACGAGCAGCCGCCCCGAGACTGGATCCCGAACAGGTCGTTGAGCAGGGCGACCACGAAGTTGTGGTGGAGGTACCGGCTCGTCTCGCCGTCACGATGCCGGACGATGAACGAGACGATCGAGAGTCGCTCGGCATCATGGTTGCCCAGGATCTCGAGGTCCGGGTTGGCCGACCAGCGGCCGATTGCCCGCCGGATGAAGGAGTCCTCGCGGGCCCGGATCGCCTCGACCCCGACCTCCTGCTTGAGTCCGAAGACGAGGCCCGCCCGGATCGATTCGACGATCGCCGGCGTGCCGCCTTCCTCGCGATGCTCGATGTCCTCGATGTACAGGTGCTCGGATGGGTTCACATACGCGACCGTCCCGCCGCCGGGGATCGACGGGACGCGATTGCGGAAGAGCGACTTCTTCGCGACGAGCAGCCCCGGGGTGCCCGGTCCGCCGATGAACTTGTGGGGCGAGATGAAGATCGCGTCGAGGTCGTCGCCGGTCATGTCGATCGCGACATACGGCGCCGCGGCCGCGTAGTCCCAGCAGGCGAGCGCCCCGTGCGCATGCAGGAGCGCGCTGATGCCGGCCACGTCGGACAGGATCCCGGTCACGTTCGAGGCCGCCGAGAAGGAGCCGATCTTGAGTGGGCGTTCGGCATTCCGGGCCAGCTCCGCGGCCAGGTGGGCGGCGTCGATCCGACCATCGTGGTCCTCGTGGATCACGACGACATCGGCGAGCGACTCGCGCCAGGGCAGCTCATTCGAATGGTGCTCGTACGGGCCAACCAGGACGAGCGGCCGTTCGTTCGGGGGGATCATCGAGCGGAGGCCGTAGCGATCGGCGAGATCTGCCGGCAGGCGGATCTGGAGGACGTCGACCAGTCGGTTGATCGCGCCGGTCGAACCCGAGCCAACGAAGACCACGGCGTGCTCGTCGGTTGCCCCGACGGCCGACCGGATCAGCTCGCGCGCTTCGGCTCGGAATCTCGTCGTCTGGAGCCCGGTCCCGCTCGACTCCGTGTGCGTGTTGGCGTACAGCGGCAGGACCGCATCACGGAGGTAGTCTTCGAGGAACGTCAGCGAGCGACCCGAGGCGGTGTAGTCGGCGTACGTCACGCGGCGGATCCCGAACGGCCCGGCGACGGCCTCGTCGTCACCGATCACCGAATCTCGGATCATCTCGATCAGCGCTGAAGCCTGTTCCATGCGGCGATGCTACACGTGCGGTGGCACTCGGCTCGGGGTTCGGAATTGCCGCACCGAGACGTGTCAGAGGAAGGAAGCTCTACGAGGGGGTCGTGGGCCATGGGAGGCGTCGTGATGAGTCGAGCTCGCACAGTCGCGATTGTGCTTGGAACCGTTGGGCTGGCAGGTGCAGCAATCGCCGCCGTGCGGCACCGGGGTGGCGCGATGGGGCGGAGCGTGCCCGGCGGGATCCTGATCGGAGATGTCGCCGCCTACGACGCGTTGAGCCACCGATTCGTCCTCGGCTCGCTCTTCGGCCCGATCGCGGCCGATATCGCGGCCGTCGCACCTGGTGATCGACGAATACTCGAGATCGGTTGTGGGCCGGGTCATCTCTCGATCCGGCTGGCCCGCGATCATGCCCTTGACCTGACGGGACTCGATCTCGATCCGGCGATGATCGAGCGAGCCCGCGCCAACGCCGAGCGAGACGTCGTGCGGGCCGAAGGCAGGCCTTCGTTCGTCGTCGGGGACGTGGCCTCGCTGCCGTTCCCCGACCGGTCATTCGACCTGGTCGTCAGCACGTTGTCGATGCATCATTGGGCCGATCCGAGCGCAGGCTTGACCGAGATCCACCGGGTGCTGCGTCCTGCTGGCCGAGCCCTCATCTGGGATCTCCGGCCCGGCGCCGTTCCCTTGCACCGGCACATGTCCGATCCGCTCGAACGGACGCATGGCACGCCGTTGCAGCTCGCGAGCGCAACGCCGTGGAAGTGGCCCTGGAAGCTTCGACTCACCCAGCGGATCGAGCTGGTTCGCCCGGACGACGGTTCCATCGGGGCCCTTGCCTGAGTTCAACCACGATCTCCGAATGGCGCCGCGACGATTGGGGAACGACCCACCGCCACCGTCCGGCAGGGGTGTCGGGGTGGAGCTGAATTGGTCGACCTGAGCAACGCAGAGGCAACGCCCGGAGCGATGCCCGTCGCAGGTCCGAAACTAGTCTTGAGGAGGCGGGCTGGCTCCGGGTTTCGCATCCGCCAACGGCTCGAGAGCGCTTTGGATCGCCTCGTGGAGCCGCGCGCCGGTCGGCTGGCCCTGGAGCATCGTGACCGAATGAGGTCCGACGCTCTCCTCCCAGCCGAGGTTGAGTCCGGGCGAGGTCAGGACCACCGGGGTATCGGGGTGAATCTCCCGGATGTTCTCGATCAGCTCCCGGGATCCCTCCGCGTCGCCGCTCGCCCAGACGTCGTAGACGAGGACGTCCGCCTGCTCGGCCAGGACGCAGGCGTGCCCGGCAAGTACCGGGCACTGGTTGCGAGTCGGCCCCCCGCATTCGGTCACCTCGTAGCCAAACCGACGCAGTGAATCGACTTCCTGGCCGGCAAGGTCGAGGTCGTGATGGACGACGAGGACGCGAGTCATCTCACACCTCCAGCGGTGCGCTGGATCTGGGATCGCCGAGTGCGGCGATTCGCAGAAGTCTGGGCGGCTGCGGGTAGCCGGCCGAGTGGCGGAAGTCACCTGGTCGTGGGCTGTCTGGCCCGATCGCCAGATCACCGCAGGTTGGCGCCGTTCGGCGCAAGATTTCGGGGATGCAGAGCGTGAGCGACCGGTTTGATCTCAGCGGAACGGTCGCGGCCGTCATCGGCGGCAGCGGGGTCCTCGGCGGCGCACTGTGCGAGGGGCTCGCGGCGGCCGGAGCCTCAGTGGCGGTCATGGGCCGCTCCCAGGTCCGGGGCGAGGAGCGGGTCGCGGCGGTCGCGGCCGCGGGTGGCACCGCGATCTTCGTCGAGGTGGACGCCACCGACCCGGCCTCGCTCGAATCGGCGCGCCGCGAATCAGAAGCGCGTCTCGGCCCGGTGACCGTGCTGGTCAATGCGGCGGGCGTCAATTCGTCGACCGCGTTCTTCGAGATCAACCCTGAGGAATGGCACCGAGTCCTCGACGCGGATCTGACGGCGGTCTTCCTGGCCTGCCAGGTCTTCGGCCGGTCGATGGTCGCGAATGGCCAGGGCGGCTCGATCATCAACATCTCCTCCGCCTCGTCGGGACCGCCCCTCTCGAAGGTCCTGGCCTACTCGGTCGCCAAGGCTGGGGTCAACAACCTCACCCAATACCTGGCCCGCGAGCTGGCGCCCCATGCGATCCGGGTCAATGCGCTCGCGCCGGGCTTCTTCCCGGCCGAGCAGAACCGAGCGCTCCTCTCCGGGGAGCGGGTTGCCGCGATCCTCGGCCACACTCCGGCCGGCCGGCTCGGTGAGCCCGATGAGCTGATCGGGGCGACGCTCTTCCTGGCTTCGTCCGCCGCCTCGAGCTTCGTCACCGGGGCGATCCTGCGGGTCGACGGCGGCTTCAGCGCGATGACGATCTAGACGAGGCAGTGCGGAACGAGATGCCGATCGAGCGCGCGGACGTCATTGTCACAAGCCCGGGACGGAATTTCGTGACCCTGCGCCTGACCACCTCCGACGGGGCTCATGGAATCGGTGACGCCACGCTCAATGGCCGCGAGCTCGCGGTCGCCTCGTACCTGCGTGATCACGTCTGCCCGCTGCTGATCGGCCGTGACGCGGCCCAGATCGAGGACACCTGGCAGTACCTCTATCGGGGTGGCTACTGGCGGCGCGGGCCGGTGACGATGGCCGCCATCGCCGCCGTCGATGTCGCCCTGTGGGACATGAAGGCAAAGCTCGCCGGGATGCCTCTCTACCAGTTGCTCGGTGGGGCGAACCGGGCCGGGCTGCTCGCGTATGGCCATGCCAGCGGGACGAACATTCCCAGGTTGTTCGAATCGATCGACGAGCATCTTGCCCTCGGCTATCGCGCGGTGCGCGTCCAGACCGCGGTGCCCGGCCTCGGGGCCGTGTACGGCGTCGCGGAATCCGCTGCCAAGGGGCAGCGCTACGACTACGAACCAGCCCGGCGGTCCGGCCTGCCGACCGAGGAATCCTGGGATACCCGAGCCTACCTGCGCCACGTCCCGATGGTCTTCGAGGCGGTCCGCTCGAAGTTCGGTCCGGAGCTGCCCCTCCTCCACGACGTCCACCATCGCCTCACCCCGATCGAGGCGGCTCGGCTGGGCAAGTCGCTCGAGGGGTTCGACCTGTTCTGGCTCGAGGACTGCACGCCCGCCGAGAACCAGGAGGCGCTGCGCCTGGTCCGCCGGCACACGACGACGCCCTTGGCGATCGGCGAGGTGTTCAACACGGTCTGGGACTACCAGAACCTGATCACCGAGCAGCTCATCGACTACGTCCGATCCTCGGTTACCCACACCGGAGGCATCTCGCCGATGAAGCGGCTCCTCGACTTCGCCGGGCTGTACCAGATCAAGTCGGGGATGCACGGACCGACCGACGTCTCGCCGGTTGGGATGGCGGCAGCGCTACACCTGGGTCTCGCGATCCACAACTTCGGGATCCAGGAGTACATGCAGCACAGCCCGGCGACCCTCGAGGTCTTCCAGACGAGCTACCGATTCGAGGACGGGCTCCTCCATCCCGGCGACGAACCGGGCCTGGGCGTCGAGATCGATTCGGCGGCCGCCGCCGCGTACCCGTACGAAGCCGCCTACCTGCCCGTGAATCGACTGATCGATGGCACGATCCACGACTGGTAGCGCATAGCGACGTCCCTGTCATCAAAGCGTCATCGCCCCGTCATCTTCAGGGGCGAAGGTGGTGGCTTGGGCCACAACTCGCTAGGTGACAAGCAGATGCGACGTTCCCCGACCCGTCTCTGGTGGATCGCTCCGCTAGCGATTGCAACCGCCATCGGCGCCGCCGCCTGCACAGCTCCAGCGGGCGCGACCACCGTCCCAACGACTCCGACTCCCGGGGCCAGCGAGATGATGGAGCCGAGCCCGAGCCCGGCCGGGAGCGGGATGATGGAAGCGAGTCCCGGGGCCAGCGAGATGATGGAAGCCAGCCCGAGTCCCGCCGCGAGCGGGATGATGGAGGAGAGCCCGAGCCCCGCGGGCAGCGGGATGATGGAAGCGAGCCCATCGCCCTCGACACCGTAGATGCTCGCGGTCCTCGCCTTTGCCGTCGTCGCCGGCGTCCTGACGATCCTGGCGCCCTGCACGCTGCCGGTCGTCCCGCTCGTCTTGGGGGTCGGATCGATGACAGGGCGCCGGCGGGCCCTTGGTCTGCTGATCGGCTTCGGCCTCACCTTCGTCGCGGTCACGGTCCTGTTCGCATCGCTCCTCGCGGCACTCGGTCTCACGACATCGACCCTGCGTCTCATGAGCGCGGTCCTCCTCGGGGCGGTCGGAATGAGCCTGGTGCTGCCTCAGCTCGGGGCACGGCTCGACCTCGCCTTCGGGCCGCTCGGTCGCGCGGGAAATCGCGTCGCAGCGAATGGGACGGGCCCGGGTTTCGGCGGGGGATTGATTCTCGGCGGGGCGATCGGGCTCGTCTGGGCGCCATGTGTCGGACCGATCATGGCGGCGATGATCGCAGTCGCCGCGAGCCGCGGCCCGACGCCCGAGGCGATCGCGATCGCCTCGGCCTACGTCGCTGGCGCGGCGATTCCGATGGCCCTGATCGCTGGCTGGGGTCGTCGGGCCGCGGGCTCCCTGCGGAGGGTCCCGGCGGCCCGGCTCCAGCGCTCATTTGGACTGGCGATGATCCTGAGCGCGGCCCTGATCGTGAGCGGCCTCGACCTCTCGATCGAGAATGGAGTAGCCAGTGTCCTCCCGGCGGGCTGGAGCGGCGCGCTCGTAAGCGTCGAGGAGCAGCCTTCGGTCCAGGACGAGCTCGCAGCGATGGAGGCAACCGGGATGGATCCCCGACCAGATGGCGCAGCGGCCTCGTCGCCGGCGTCGGGTTCCGCGGCTGAGGCCGGTCCGCTCCCGGCACCGATTGCGAGCTCGCTACCCGCCAACGTCGCCCTCGAGAACCTCGGTCCGGCGCCGGACTTCACTGGAATCACGGCCTGGATCAACTCGCATCCGCTGACGATCGCATCCTTGCGGGGCAAGGTCGTGCTCGTCGAGTTCTGGACCTTTGAATGCATCAACTGCATCCATGTCCAGCCGTACGTCAAGGCCTGGAACGAGCGCTACGCCTCAGCCGGGTTGGTGATCATCGGGGTCCATACCCCAGAGCTCTCGTTCGAACGCGACATCGCCAACGTTCGAGCCGCGGTCACCCAGGATGGCCTGAAGTTCCCGGTCGCGTTCGACCCGACCTTCGCGACCTGGAACGCCTATCGCAACAGCTATTGGCCGGCGTTCTACTTCGTCGACCGGAGTGGCCAGATCCGTCATACCCACTTCGGGGAGGGTGACTACGCCGGCTCCGAGCAGGTGCTACGAGAGCTGCTCGCGCAGCCCGGGTAACCCTCCTGGGAGCGCTCACCAAGCGTCGTCCAGGGCTCGGCAGCACCGAGGGCGACAAATGAGCGCCGGTGACCAGCCGCAGAACGACGAGGACGATGCGCTCCGAGGACCCCGACCAATCGTGCCGCGTGGGGCCCGGGTGTCTCTCAACCGTCGGCGGCGAGGGTCTCCCGAAGCGACATGACCTCGGCCCGCAGTGCCGCGAGCTCGGCCACGACGGCACTCATCGTGGCCGCCTCGGGCGGTGTCGCCTCGGGCGGTGCAGCGGTGTCGACCGGCTCCCCTGGTTCCGCCGGTCGTGCCTCCTGCGCCGCTGGCTCCTCGGGTGTGCCCGGCGAGACGAGGAGGCTGGCGAGGATGCTGGCGAGGGCGCCGATGATCCCGATCCCGGCGAACATGACGAAGATCGCCGTGAGCCGGCCGAGCATCGTCACCGGGTAGAAGTCGCCATAGCCGACCGTCGTGATCGTGACGATGCCCCACCAGATCGCATCGCCGCCGGTCGTGATGTTGCCGTTGGGCGAGGTGCTCTCGAACTGGAGGACGAGGATGCTCGCGATCGAAAGGGTCATTCCGGCCAGGAGGATCGTGATGAACACGGCGTACTGGCCGCGGTTCTTGAGGCACGTCGAGGACGAGGTCCTTGCCGGCCTGGCCCCGCAGGAGCCTCGTGATCCGGGTCAGCCGGCTGATCCGGGCCAGGCGGAACAGGGCGGTGAACGGGATGAAGCCAAAGCTCGGGATCGAGCCGAGCAGGTCGAGCCAGCCCTTCTGGCCGATGAAGTAGGCCCGCCTTGGCTTCGCCCCGAGGAGGTTCATCGCGAAGTCGCCCAGGAAGATCAGGCAGACGACGTTGTCGTAGAGGGTCAGCAGGTCGCGCTCGGCCGGCGAGACCGGCAGGAGCAGCAGGACCATGAGCGCCAGCGAAAAGATCGTCAGGACGAGAATGAAGATGTTGTACGCGTTGCCGTGGGTGCGCAGCCTCGGGGCTTCGCTCGTCATCGCCGTTGACCCTCCATCCCAGTGCGGTGGACCCGAAGCGGTACCAGTTCCGGATTGTCCACTAGTCCGGTATCGGCGTTCATCCGACGTCGGATCGTCGACCGCGAGCTGGGTCTCCACAAGGGTCATCTGGCCCGTTCTCTCGGAGACCCTGGGTCCCGGTGCGACGTTGTTCGCCTGGGTGGCGGTTGAGGATATCCGAGGGATATCCGCGAGGACAAGGTCGTCGGACGGGCTCGACGTCGACCTCGAGGGCGCGAAGATCTGCGCAGTTCTCCGCTGCATTTAGCAGGCTCGGCGCGGATACGATCCATTCAATGAACGCGGGGGAGCCAGCCGAGACGAAAGGCGCGATCGCCGAACGCCTCGCGTACGAGCGCCTTCGCGCCGTCCTGCCACCGAACGTCGCCCTGCTTCCGCACGTCCGCTGGCTCCTCCGCGAAAACGGCCGCGTTCGCGAGGGCGAGGCCGACATCGTGATCGGTGATCCGGAGCGCGGGATCCTCGTGATCGAGGTCAAGGCCGGCGAGATCGGCCGCGATGCCGAGGGCCGCTGGTGGGCCGGGCCGCACTCTCTGCCGCGCAGCCCGTTCGAGCAGGCGGCGGACAGCCGCCATTCGCTCATCGACAAGCTGCTTCAGCTGCCCGGCTGGCCGGCCCGGTTGACCCCGATCTCGGGCCACGCGGTCGCGTTTCCGCATGTCGAGATGGACACGATGCGCGGCCGGCTCGGCCTTCTCGGGCCCGACGTCGATCCCGAGCTGATCGCCGACCAGTCGATGTTCATCGACACCGAGGAGGGCCGGCGGGAGCTCGCGAGTTTCGTCGAGCGGGCCTTCGAATCCTGGAGCGGCGGCTCCAAGACGCAGCCGCCGGGCAAGGCGGCGATCGATCTCCTCGTGGCCACGCTGAGCGAGCCGTTCGAGATCTCGCCGATGCTCCGCAACGAGATCGCCGCCGGCGAATCGAACGTGGTCAAGCTGACGGCCGAGCAATACGGCCTTCTGACGACGCTCCGGAGCATCCGCCGGGCGTCGATCGTCGGCGGGGCCGGCACCGGCAAGACGATGATCGCGGCCGAGAAGGCTCGCCGGCTCGCCCGCGAAGGCTTCCGAACCCTGCTTGTCTGCTTCAACTCGCCCCTGGCCGGGATGCTCGCCGAAGAGGTCGCCAGGACGGCCGACGAGACCGGGCTCCTCGAGGTCAAGACGTTCCACCAGCTGTGCGAGGACCTCGGCCGCGAGGCCGTCGTGCTCGGCCCACGACCGTCGCCGGTCGGCCAGCCCTGGTTCGACGTGACCCTGCCGCGGGCGCTCGACGACGCGATCGCCAGGCTCGGCCCGCGCTACCACGCGATCGTGGTCGACGAGGGCCAGGACTTCGAGGCCGGCTGGCTGCTCTCGCTCGAGAGCCTCCTGTTCGACGGCCGCGAGGACGTCCTGTACGTCTTCCACGACCCGGCCCAGGCGCTCTTTCGCGAGGACGTCGTCGACGGACTTGGGATGCCGGAGTTCGCCCTCGCGATGAACTGCCGGAATGCCCAGCCGATCCACGCCCTGATCCAGCGCTTCGCGGGGGAGGGGCTGTCGGCCGAGGCACTCCGCCAGGACGGCCGCCGACCCGAGATGATCGAGGCGGACGGACCCGAGGCGACGGCCAGGGCGCTCCGCTCGGTGCTCCACCGACTACGCGTCGACGAGGGGGTCAAGCCCTGGGACATCGCCGTGCTGACGGGCGCCCGGCTGGAGGACTCGCCCGTCTGGCACGTGGCCGGCCGCCGGTTCGGCAACGAGGTCCTCGGCAACCCCGCCGTCGACGACGGAGGCCGGAGCCTCGGGCTCACCGCCCAGGACGTCCCCGAGCTGCCGTCGGACGTGATCCTGTGCGACACGATCCGCCGCTTCAAGGGCCTCGAGCGGCCGGTGATCATCCTCGTTGAGGTCAGTCCGAAGGACGCCAGGATCCTCGACAAGCTGCTCTATGTCGGCGGCTCAAGAGCGCGGCAGCACCTCGTCGTGATTGGGCCCGGCGAGGTATTGGCTCGCCTTCGCTGAAGGACTACGAGTCGACGAGGCCCCGCCGGGCGCGGATCGAGCGCTCGAGGCTGCTGAACACGAGCGCATCGACCAGGATCCCGATCACCAGGATCACGATCATCGTCGCCAGCAGCTGGGGGGCATCGAGCAGGTCCCGAGCGAGCTGGAGGCGCACCCCGATCGACGGCTGGCCGGCAACGATCACGAGCAGCTCGCCGGCCATCAGGCTCCGCCAGGCGAAGGCCCAGCCTTGCTTGAGGCCCGCCACGAAGGTCGGCAGGGCGGCCGGCACGATGACGTAGCGGTAGGCCGCCACGCCCCGGGCCCCGAGGACCCGGCCGGCCCGGAGCAGGAGCGGCGGCACACCGTCGATCCCGCTGATCACGCCGTTGGCGATCGAGGGCGCCGCCCCAAGGACGACCACGAAGAGGATCGCCGTCTCGCTCAGCTGGAACAGCAGGATGGCCAGCGGGAACCAGGCGATCGAGGGCATCGTCTGGAGCCCGGTGATGAGGGACCCGACCGCATCCCGCAACAGGCGCGATCTCGACACGGCCAGGCCGACGAGGATCCCGATCACCGCTGCGAGCGAGTAGCCGATGATTGCCCGGCGCAGGGTGACGGCGATCGCCAGCGGCAGCGTTCCGTCGGCGAAGCCTGCCGCCAGCTCGGCCAGGACTGTGGCCGGCCCAGGCAGGAGGTATTCGGGCCAGATCCCGGCGAGGACGACCGCTTCCCAGATCGCCAGCACGATCCCGATCGCGAGCAGCTTCGGCCACACGGCGCGGGCCAGCCGCCGGCCCAACGGCTGCCGGCGCATCGCCGGCAGCTCGAGCGCGTCGAGGCCGCGAAAGTCCGGTGCCAGGGTGTCCCGCGGCAGCGGGCCAGGTGCGCTAGAGAGCGCCATGCCGCCGGACCTCGTCGGCCAGCTGGCGGCCGATGCTGATCGCCAGCTCGGATACCTCGGGCGCCTCGATCCGGCGCTCGCCGTCGATCCGGATCGGGAAGTCGCCCACGACGTGACCCGGCCGGCTCGACAGGAGGACCACCCGCTGGCTCAGGCGGACGGCTTCGCGGACGTTGTGGGTCACGAACAGGATCGTCATCCCGGTCTCGGTCCAGAGCGCCGTGACCTCCTCGTGGAGGAGGTCACGGGTGATCGCATCGAGCGCCCCGAACGGCTCGTCCATGAGCAGCGTCCGGACGTCCTGGGCGAGGGCCCGGGCGATCGCGACGCGTTGGCGCATCCCGCCCGACAGCTCGTGCGGGCGCTTCTGGCCGAAGTCCGTCAAGTGGACCCGCTCGAGCAGGTCCGCGACGCGCTCCCGTCGCTGCTTCTGGGGCACGCGCCGAAGCCGCAGCGGGAGCTCGATGTTCTGAGCGGCCGTGAGCCACGGGAACAGGGCCGCCTCCTGGAAGATCAGGGCCGGCCGCCCGCCCCAGACCTTGACGGCGCCCACGGTCGGCTGGTCCAGCCCGGCGATCAGGCTGAGCAGGGTCGACTTGCCGCAGCCTGAGGCGCCGACGATCGAGACGAACGAGCCGTCCGTGATAACGAGATCGAGGCTGTCGAGGGCCACGACCGCCTCCGGCCCCCGCCCATATACCTTGGTGACGCCGGCCAGCTCGATGGCCGGCAATCCCCCGGCCGCTGAGACGGCCGGGGCCTCAGCCGCCTGGGAGCTCGTCACAGGCCGCCGACCGCTGGTTGACCGGCGCTCGTGAGCAGGCCATTGAGAATCGTCAAGTCGGTGATCCCGGTAAGGTCGGCGGCTTTGAGCAAGCCGATCTTGACCGCATTGTCGGCTGATGTCTTGATCGACGACGCAATCGGGTCCGGCGTGAAGGCCAGGTTCTTCCAGGCAGCCTGGATCACGGCATCACTGAGGGTCGTCCCGGTGATCGCCTTGATCCCCTCGTTGGTCAGGGACTGGGCCCGAGCCGGATCGCTGTTGTTGACCAGGGCATTCGCGGCCAGTTCGCCGGACAGGAGCGCCTTGAGCACGTCCGGGTGAGCGGCGAGGTA